>OY762937.1:0-3921064 GCA_963667005.1 Ignavibacteriaceae bacterium
ACTACTTCATTAACGAACATAGCGACCTTGAGTTAAGGGCATTGCTTCCCCACATCCAAGATAAGATTATATCGATAGGCAAGGAAGTTTATTGCATAGATTATCCACCGCATATTTACTTACGGGCATGGCAATATCGAAAACATTGCCCTTTTCATTTACTCTTCCCTGAAGAAACAGCCAGAAATTATGGCTGTTGGTCTACACGCGAATGGGAACTGTGTCACGCCTTGCAAAAAGATACAGAAGCAATTGACTTATTGAAGCGTTACCACACCAATATGTATAAGGAAAGATATAATAAGAAAATCAAAGTAAGCACTCTGGGATTACTCAACAATAGTACAGCGTATCTTCTCAAACTTCAGAATATAATATTGGATTATTTGCACAAAAAAGAGATCATTATTGAAGTGCTTCCGACAAGCAATGTCCGGATAAGTTTTTATCAGGGATATGAAGAGCATCATATCTGGCGCTGGCTTGGACTTAAGGATATGGTAGAAGGGATGGCCTTACCAACTCTTGTGCTCGGTTCAGATGATCCTGGAATTTTTGCTACAAATATATACAATGAATACTGCCATATATATAATCATCTTACCAAAGATCACCATTTAAGCCATGTAGATGCTGGGAATAAAATGAATGACCTCAATGAAAACAGTAAGGTTTATTATTTTAGGTCTGATGCAAAGTAACTAAATGCTATTGTTTTTGTCTGAGTATTTCGAAGAGCATGACTCCGGTTGCGACGGAGACGTTGAGGGAGTTGATTTTTCCTGCCATCGGAATTTTAACAAGGAAGTCGCAATTTTTTGCAGTGAGCGGCCTGATGCCTTTTTCTTCATTGCCCATAACCAGCACGGTCGGCATTTTAAAGTCAACTGAGGTATGCGGCCTGTCTCCATCTAACGATGTACCGACGACCCAATAATTGTAATCCTTTAACTGCTTAATTACGTTGACGAGGTTGTCAATATAGCAGATATTGAGGTGCTCAATCGCTCCGGCTGACGCTTTTACAACGGTCTGATTGATAGGTGCGGAATTGTGTTTTGTAATAAGAACTCCGTCAACTCCCGAAGCTTCAGCTGTTCGAAGTATAGCGCCCAGGTTGTGCGGATCCTGAATCATATCAAGCAATAATAGTAAAGGATATTTACTTTGTTTTGCTTTTTCGACAACGCGTTCAAGATTCAGTAATTTTATTTCTTCACGGAGTGCAGCTATTCCCTGTGTTTCGCCTCTGCCGGCAATCTCAACAAGTTTTTGCGGGGCGACTTCCGAAACAGGAATGTTATTTTGCTTAGCGAGTTGTTTGATCTGCTCAATAACATCGCCGCGGTTTCCAAACTGAATGTATATCTTGCTGATGGAAGCGTCATTCCGTAATGATTCGAGTACAGGTTTTCTGCCGGTAATGACCATGTTATTTCCGCTCTTTCGCTTTTTTAACTGCCTTTGGTTTGAGTTCCGGCATCGGTGGAATACCTTTGCCTTTGAGATAAATGAATCCCAATAGTCCGCCGATAAATAAGATTACAGATATGAACTGAGCTTCTGTCATTCCCAATGCAAAGCCGGGATTAAGCCGCAAAATTTCAACTGAGAATCTTGCTATTGCTGATAGGATAAGATACAGCATGAATAAACGTCCGGCATCCAGAGCTTTTTTACGGTAATACCAGAGTATGCCGAATATTACAAGCGCACCAAGAAATTCATAAACCGGTGTCGGATGTAATGGCGTGTTATTGGGAACAAATCCACCGGGGAAATCTTTTTCAAAAATGCTGCCGCGAAACATTTCCATAGGTTTGACAATACCGTTTTCGTAGTTAACGCCCCATGGAAGTTTTGTCGGAATGCCGTAATCGCCGTCACCCGCAAGATGACAGCCGATTCTACCAATGCCGTACGCTATTGCTAGTGATGGTGCCGTCAGGTCGGCAAGACGGAGAAACGGGATTTTTTTTGCTCTGCAATAAAGGACAATTGCGATTGTAACCAGGATGAATCCACCGTAGTAGGTCAATCCACCCGGAGAAAACATCATGTTTACCGGATTGCGAAGAAATTCTTCCCAGTTTTCAAAAAGGTGAAACAACTTACTCCCGGCAACGCCGAAGAGAATAGCCATCAATGTGATTTCGGATGCAACGGATTCCGGAAGCCCGGCGCGCTTATACTCCTTTGCCAATATAAAACTGGCAACGATAAAAGAAATGCCGAGCATTAACCCGTAACTATATATAGTCAGCGGACCGATTTTCATTAATTCAGGACACACGCGAATTACTCTCCTTTACCAAAACTGAATAACGATTGATCAACTTCAAACGTGCAGAATGTTCTATTGTTTTTTTTCTTCGGTGAGGTTTCCTGCAAAATGCTGATTTCTTTTTTGAAGATATTGTAATCAACAAGAAATGAGTTTATACTGCCATCCTGCTTGATAAATGAAATTGTATGCTTACCGAAAAGGTTTTCGAAAAATAAATCGGTGAAAGCATTCTTCGCTTCAACAAGGCAGGTCTGTCTTGTATTTAGCCCCAGCAGGCTGATTTCAATATTGTTTTTTGATTTGTTCACGTTAACGGAAATTTCATAGGTCAAATACGAAAATTCCTTTACCGTGTAAAGACTGATAACGTAGAATTGTTTCTTCTGAACCTTATCATACTGAAAGTAGGTCTTTATCGTGTATTCTACAGCATCTTTTTTCTTTTCGGGTACCGCAGATTTCAACTTGTCAATGTTTTTCTTGCGGGTTTTAGGAACCTTGGGAAGTTCAACCGGTTTTTTTAATGGCATCAGGCTTACTTTACAATAATACTATGAATGGATTTACTTCTTTCCGTAACAAGACTGTTTTCAGACAGTATCAGCACTCAAGACCGTATTATAACTCTATGTATTCGGCTTCTTCTTTTTTAAATATCGCTAAAATTTCCTGTGTCGTTTTTGCATTGATGAGCTTTGCCCTAAAGTCATCATTGGTCATCATGCGCGATATGCGGCTCAGTAATTTAATGTGCAGACTTACTTGGTTGTCTTGTCCGACAATAAGGAATACAATGTGTACCGGCTGGTCGTCAAGTGACTGATACTCAATCGGCTGTGTTGAGCGGCCAAATGCACAAACAACATCGTCAACCGCATCGGTTTTTCCGTGTGGGATTGCAAAGTTTTTGCCCACTCCCGTTGACATAATTTTTTCCCGCTCGAGAACTGTCTCGCGGACTTTTTCTAAGTTCTTCACTCTCGGATCATCTTTGAAGAGATCTATTAATTCATTAATAATATCGGTTTTATTGCTGCTCTTGAATTCCGGTATTATCGTTTTTTCCGTTATAAGGTCTGTAAGTTTCATATTCTTCTCTAATTCTAATTAATTCGTCACCTAAATTTACGAAAGTTGAACATGGTAATCAATTACCCCAAAAACCATTTTTTTGCCTAACTGTTTTTAACTTAATAACTTACTACCGGTTTTTGCCCTGGGATCTGTTACTTTGAGCAGTACCCAAATGAAAGCCGCCATGCTCAATACGGCATACACAATAAACATCGTATTGTATCCGTAGGCCTTGATTACATATCCATTCAGCAGACCTGATAGGACAAATGGCGAGGCTATTGAACTGAGTGCGGCAATGTAGAACCGGCGCTTTGATTCATCCACCATCTCCAGAATAATAGCCAGCCTTGATATTCCCAGTATACTATTGGCAAAAGCGCTACAAATAAACACGAGGTAAAAGGCATAAATACTCTGACTGATAAATGCGAACGTTGAAGCAAACGCTAAACTTGCCGCCATCGCCAGTATGTTCACTTTGTGCCCGTAATGATCCGGCAGAATACCGAAAATGATATTGCCGATTACCATACCCACCATATAGACCATGGTAAATCCACCCGCGGCGGCATCAGGGAGATGAAACTTCTGCAAGGCATATACAGAAAAGAACGGCACAATGGTAAACACCGACTGCATTACAATATCCCCCGCGAGATATGCTTTGAAATTCTTGTTTGATTTGAGCAGATAGCCAATTGTAAACTTTTCCTTATCCACCCCAGCCGACTTTTCTTCCGACGGGAACTCCCGGACTTTATTCAGAAATACCAGCGACCAGACTGAAATAGCAAAGAATATAATAAAAAGCACTCCGTAGTTATACGGCTGCCTGAAAGTCACCAGGACATAGGTAATGATAATGCCGCTGGGTATCCCAAGAAACGAACCTATCAATTGCCGGACAGCTATTACGCGTCCACGCAAAATAACGGGTACTGTCTTTGAAATGAGATAAAACCAGTTTGGCGAAGCAAAACTGCCCATGAAAGCACAGAGAGATAATAACAGGAAGAACAAGATCAGGTTGACGTGCGACGCAAAATGAGGAAACACGAGAATAATTACTACTCCGGTAATGAAGTATGCAAAGCGCTGGTAGAACGCTATTTTCATCACGTACGGCTTAATGACCGGGATATACTTTTCGTTTTTCGAAAATATCTGCGGCAGGCTTGTCCCCAATGTCCACAAGATCGGCAGGAATCCGATTGCTACCGCTCCCCCGCCGAGGGACTGAATAAAGACAGGAATAATAGTCTGCATGGCGATGAAGCTCATTGCCAGAAAAAACAAAGAACCATCCGATATATGCATCAGCGCGTTTATGGTGATGTCAGTTCTTTGTTCCAGCGGGAACTTATGTAATCGTAAAAACCGTTGTATGATATACATGATTAATTGAGTTTAGTAAAGCAAAAATGATGAAAAAACGGTTCTTGTGAAAATAAGCCGCTGATTTTCTCAGTGTTGGATAGTACCCTGATTGAAAGCATTCGCTCCCGTTCGGGGACGAAATTTGTCGGGAGTTCTTAACCCCCGGTTCCGCAAGCTCCACCGGGGGTTACCCGCCTGACTGAAGAAGTCGGGCAGGTCCGTGGGCTATTGCAGATATTCGCAAAATGTATATCAGATGTAGTATTTTTTTATATCTAAAATCATTTTTGATTAACTTCGCGACTTTGGCTAAATTTCTATGTTATTGATTTTATATTTCGTATACGAGGAGTGTGACCATCTTGGTTCAAGATGACTATGTTAGTGTAAAGACCGGATTTGAAGAATTAGAAAACTCATCGTCAATTTCCAGCCGAACAACCTTTATAAGCAAGGTTTTGCCGCTATCTTCCATTGACTTTGTCAATAAAATGGCTGTTTTAGCACAAAGCAATGAAATATTCTATCAATACACATCGCCTGATGCATCGCTCCGTTTTTTAACGGCCGGAGAAATCTACCGGGACACTTTATCTAACACATCGTTACATACTGCACAATCGAAATTATTTGAGTCCTATTCCGTACTTGACACATCAGGAACGGTTGAGTTCCCTCTCCTTTTTCAGCAAAAATTATTCAACAAAGCACATGCTGCCGAGTGGAGCGATTTTGAAGATTCGGTTTTTATTCCGGAGTACATTTTTCTGCAGGATACTACAGGCTGTTGTATTGTACATAATAGTTACAACAAGCCGATTTCTTACGATCTGCTGCAAACTATATACGCGGTGACGGATGAAAATCCCAACGGGCAAAAATTTGTTCCGATCTTACAGGACGAACCCAGAGATAAGGAACAGTGGAACACCTCAATTAATAAGATAAGAAACGAAATATTTGACGGCACCATACAAAAAGCCGTGCTTTCGCGGCACATAAAATATACATTTGAAGGCTCGCCTTTATACTCTGACGTCGCTGCCAATCTCGAAAAACAATCAGCCGCGTACCGGTTTGCTTTTCGACGCGGAAACAGTTTTGTCGCCGGTGCTTCACCCGAGAAATTGTTTTCATTGGAAGCTGATACTATTTTTTCCGAAGCAATTGCCGGCAGTGCAAAACGCGGTAAAAACGAGATAGAGGATTCGGCAAATGCTCTCGAACTGATGAATAGCGAAAAAGAACGTTTTGAACATGACTGTGTTGTACAGTTTATTGCATCAGCTTTGCGGAAACATTCCCGTACAGTAACCTTCAATAAAACTCCCGAGATTAAAAAACTTCTTCGCATCATGCACTTGCGGACAGAAATCCGGGCCGAAGGAATTCAAAATGCCGATTTGGATAGTATCATAATCGACCTGTACCCGACTCCGGCGACATGTGGAGAACCTAAAGAAATAGCACATACACTAATTAATAGTTTGGAAACTCATTCCCGTGGGTTATATTGCGGCCTGTCCGGGTGGCTGACCAATAAACAGAATGGCAATTTTTTCATTTTACTGCGGCTTGCATTGCTGAAAAACAGAGAGATGCATGTTTACGCCGGCTGTGGCATTGTTAAGGACAGTGATGCCGGAAAAGAATACGAAGAATCGCAGTATAAAGCCGAATCAATTATAAAACTTTTTTACAATGAAGATAAATAGAAATTACTTTTGGGCGGATATTTTTATAAACGGTCTGATTGATGCAGATATTCGTCATATTATTATCTCGCCCGGATCGCGGAATACATCTCTTACACTGGCAGCAGTTGACAATCAGGATATAAAAGCAATATCAATCATTGATGAACGAAGCGCCGGATTTTTCGCGCTCGGCTTGGCACGCGCAATCAACAAACCTGTTGTGCTCATGTGTACTTCGGGAACAGCTGTCGCAGAATACTATCCTGCAATTATTGAAGCATTTCAACAGCGTATACCATTGATAGTCTGCACTGCAGACCGCCCGGAATATCTTGTAGATACCGGAGCGAATCAAACGATCAGACAGGCGAATATTTATAAAAACCACATCAGATTTTTTGCGGACTTCGGACTTCCCAAGCTGAACAAGAAAGCCATTCAGTCGTACAGAAAAAAAATAGTACAGGGACTCGGTACTGCAATGTATGCTAACCGCGGGCCGGTGCATTTTAATTTCCCATTCGAAAAACCGTTTGAACCGCATTCCACCACAGATAATATCGCTCTGGATGATTTTAGTTCTTTGTCCGAAGAACATCTTCAAATTCCGGAGCATAATACAAACGAAGGCCATGTACCCGCAGCTACATTAAAGAAAATCGAGAAAGCTTTATCATCAAGCAGAAATCCGTTATTCCTTGTCGGTCCGGGTGATTTTGAAGATGATTTTTATCCATTAGTAAATGAATTAGCCCGCCGGTATAATGCGGTTATTTTTGGAGATGCAGCTTCCGGTATACGATTCACAAAAAGAACGCTCACAAATGTGGTTACTAATTATGACACATATTTGCGGGTGCAAAACATTCCGGATGAGTATTCGCCGGATGTGATCATTATCTTCGGAAGGACAATGACTTCAGTCCTTATAGAAAAACTGTTAGCGGCTTCAAAGGACTTTCGAATTGTCATCAACACCTATGGTGACCGCTTCGATCCGACCGATAAAAACCGGCTTATCATTAACAGAAAATCCAAATCCTTCCTGCTCGATATGCTTGCACTGCCGGCGAATAAAAAGGCATCATCCAATAATCTTCTTGCATACATGAAGAAAACGGATGCAGCAGTAGAAAAGAGAAAGAAAAAAATATTATCGCGCAAAGGCAAAATACAGGAAGCGGAACTTGTCAACATTGTGATTAACGCCCTGCCCGATGAAAGCACACTGATGCTCGGTAACAGCCTGCCGATACGGGACTATGATAATTTTGCGTCTCCCGCGAAAAAGAAAATTTATGTTAAACAGAATCGCGGGGCAAGCGGCATTGACGGTATCACCGCAACTGCTTTCGGGTTAGCATTGGAAAACGAACAACATACATTCCTGGTAACCGGCGATGTGTCGTTCTATTATGATATAAATTCCCTGTTGATCGGTAAGAAGTATCGTATTCCCCTGACTATCCTTCTCATGAATAATAACGGCGGCAGGATATTCGATATGCTGCCCGTTGCTCAATACGGCGACGCGTTCAAAGAGTTTTTTATCACCTCGCCGAACATTGATTTTAAGCCGTTAGTTCAAGGTTTTAAGGGAAATTACTACGCCGTAAAAACGAAAGAAGCACTTAGCGCATCATTGCGAAAGTGCCTCAAGTCAAAAACGTTCAATGTAGTTGAGATCAATATTGATCCGAAGTATTCTTCGGAAAAGAGGAAAGAATTAAGGACAATTCTGAACGGAGTTTAATTATTCTGCAGAGTCATCGCTCTTACAGCTATTACACTGGCAGAATTCGTAGATTTCGTCATAGCCGTAATCAATGGTCAATTCATCGCCCGGCTGAATATCAACGGCAGAGATCAGGTGTAAGCTGCGGTCATCCCGATCATCCACCTCACAATTATAATCACAATCGTGATTGATATATTTTATTACATCAGTATTGGCAGTATCAATATAATTATCACCGTTCCAGAATATGTAAACGTTGTCTTCTTCGTTTTCGCGGCGTACACATTCATCTTCATTAATAACTTCGCCTTCAATAACCATAATGATCTCTCCGGCCGGAATAAATTCTTTGGCGAAAATTCCTTTGCCGTGGATTTCTGATTCTCTTACTTCAATCTTATTGCTGTGATGCATACTGCTTTTACTTTATTAATCTATTTTTAACGATTTTAATTTCGTATCTGACGCTTATTTCCGGCGCTTTAAATGCACATTATACTTTTTCATTTTATGCCGTAGGCATTACATGTTTGTAGAATGAAAGCGCACACCAGAGTTGATTTTCCGTAGGAAATATATACGCAATATTTGCAGGTTACATTCTGCAGATATATTTCCTACGGAAAACAGAATGTTCCGATTAGCTCCTTCTACAAAGATATAATGCCTACGGCATAAATCACTAATTAAACTATCGCGTGTTGTAAGATTCCGGGAAATGTATTCTGCCCCGGTTTCATGAAATTATACTTTGAAAACACTTACATATATAAAACCCCGCCGTGTAAGGCGGGGTCAATAATTCTATCCGGCTAACGTGTTAGTCGCCGAAGCAAATGCCAAGGTTTCTTCCTGTTGTTAAAACATCTGCGTCCAAGGGAACGTATCTCATTTTACCTGACACTTCATCGAGCGGGAGATATTTTACATTCGGTCCATCCAAAGCAACCATAACGCCGCTTAAACCGTCGTTAAGAGCGCGGACTGCAGCAGCACCGAACCGTAATGAAAGAAGACGATCGTATGCTGTCGGGCTTCCGCCGCGGAGCAGGTGACCCAGGATAAGGGTACGGAGTTCGCTCTGTACCATTCCTTTGAGCTCTTCACAGAATCGTTCTGCCGCGCCGCCGAGACGTTCCAGTTTACCGGCTTCGGATTCAATAATCGCGGTTGTACCGTCTTTTGGTTTAGCGCCTTCAGCAATTACGATAATGGCATGCTTTCTGCCCTTTTCATAATTTTCATTGATGCGCTTGGCAACAATATTAATGTCATATGGAATTTCAGGAATCAGAATAACATCGGCTGATGTTGCGATACCTGCTTCCATAGCAATCCATCCTGCATAACGGCCCATAACTTCAACAGCCATAATACGGCCGTGAGAGCGGGCTGTTGAGTGCAGACGGTCAATTGCTTCAGTAGCAAACGAAACAGCTGTATTGAAACCGAATGTGATTTCCGTTCCGGCTAAATCGTTATCAATTGTTTTTGGTACGCCAACCACCTTAACACCTTTTTTTACAAAATAGCTTGCCATTGAAAGTGATCCGTCACCGCCAATTGCAATCAATGCATCAATTTTTTCTCTGCGCATTCCAGCAACAATTTCATCGGTGCGATCGATTTCAACGATATTGCCTTTGGTGTCTTTCATAGGATAACGCATTGGATTTCCACGGTTTGTGGTACCCAAAATCGTTCCACCCCAGGCGGTAATATTTTCAACCTTTTCCGGTGTCAGCTTAATCAAGCCGTCATCATTCGGATAATTTTCAGGTAAAAATATTCCGTTAAAACCGTCGCGAATACCGATAACTTCCCAGCCTAAGTTACAGGCAGAGATAACTGCCGCTTTAATTACCGCATTAAGTCCGGGAGCATCACCGCCGCCGGTGTTGATCGCTATTCGTTTGATGTTATTAGGATTTGCCATAAGCGCTCCATTTTAATTATATAATCAATCTCTATGTAGTTCTCAATTCTTCAGAAAACACAGTACCTAATTTAACTTTTTTCAGCAATTTTACCAATAATCGTATCTAATTAAGGTCAAGATTGTTTTATACCAATCAAATTACGGAAACTGCCGTTATCCGCTTTCATATAAATGCTTCAGGGCAAACAATGCCTAAATTATTGTACTATTTACCGGATACTAAAAACTTTGCAAAAACCGGGAAATGATCGCTGTAACCGCCAAGATATCGATTTCCGCCATATGTCGGCAACGGGCTTCCCGCGTATTTTTCTTCAGTTTCTACCATATAATCTTTCTTATAAATGGTAAAGCTGCCATTCAGATAGCTTATTTTATTTTTGCCCACGAGCGGATTGGAAACAATAATCTGGTCAAGTAAGTCCCATTCGCTTCTGTATTTCAACGTTCCTTCGCCTTTGGATTTTCTTTCCCAGGCTAAATTCTGTAATGTGGTTTTTGCATCAGCGGCGGCTGAAGTAAAATGTCCGGCAGCAAGTACAGAATCAATTGAAACGTTGGTGGGTTCGTCATTAAAGTCACCCATAATGATAATATTCGCATTTTTATCTTTTGCAAGCAATGCATCAACGTCTTTACGCAATACTGAAGCTGCTGTTATACGATTAATAGTGGACTCATCCTGTCCACCTCTGCGTGACGGCCAGTGATTTACAAACACATGCAGCACCTCACCATTGTCCTTATCTTTCAGTTCGACATGCAGGATCAGGCGGGTCGGATATTTCGTCGGAAGTAAAACCGTGTCACCAACAAGGCTAACCAAATCAAATTTGGCGTTTTTGTAAATCAGGGCGCAATCAATACCGCGTTCATCCGGAGAGTCCATGTGCGCGATGCCATAATTACAATCGGGCATTTTCTTGATGAGTGCTTCAACAACGCCGCGGTTTTCAATCTCTGCCATTCCCATAACATCGAGACCTTTTCCAGCATTCATTTCAAGAATGACTTTTGCATGATTCAGGCATTTTGTTTCAAACCGCTCTGATGTCCAGTGTTTTTTCGAATCAGGTAAAAACTCTTCATCATTTATTTTTTTATCGTCGAGTGTATCGTAGAAATTTTCCATATTCCAAAAGCCGACAAGAATAGTATCCTGCCCTTTAGCAAAAGAATATTTAAAACCGCAGGTCACCAAAAGGACCGCGAGGAAGAACGATAGTTTTTTCATGCATGCTCCGATTCAATTAAAACGTAAATAATTCAACATGGTAATTTATTAAAACAATGATAATTAATAGACACTTTTCTATTAATTATCGTTTAAAACCACGGGTAATAAATATTACCCAAAAGTGGACACCGTCATTAACACGGCGGGGTAGTGTGTCGCTTAGTGCCACTATAAAGTGAACTCACCCCCGTCCCCTCTCTTACCAAGAGAGGGGAGAGCCCGAAGATGCTAATTTGTCTTTAATTTAGGTGGCGAGGGTGAGTTCAGTTTTGTCTCAGAACATGAATACTGAAGGCAAAGAGTTGTGCAATACACACTTAACCCGTGGGTTGGGAAGTATGACTAAATACCGCTTCCAATACACAATTTTTCTTTGTATATTTTTTTCTGCTTTGGAGGTAAAACAAATTCAAGCACATTTAATATTTCTGGATAATGCGTGAAACACCATAAAGAATTAGTCCGTGGATTGGGACTTTCCGCAGCTACAATGATTGTAGCCGGATCAATGATCGGGGCCGGTATCTTCAAAAAACCCGCCTCTATGTCGGGACAATTGATGTCTCCCGAACTTCTGCTGTTGGTATGGGTAGTTGCAGGCATCATTACATTTATTGGCGCGATTGTTAACGCAGAAGCAGCTGGAATGATTGATGCCACCGGCGGGCAGTACATGTATTTCAAAAAGATGTACGGTGATTTTACCGCGTATCTGTACGGCTGGTCAATTTTCTCCGTCATTCAAACCGGATGTCAGGCAGCCATTGCATATATATTTGCCGAGTATATAGGTTACTTTTTTAAACTGCCCCTTGCTCCTGCTTTCATGGCAAACTTCCATTTTTACGTTCCCCTCGTCGGCAATATATTTCCTTTCGCAGAGTTTGGTGTAAAACTTGTTGCTATCTTTGGCATTCTCTTTTTGACGGGCATCAATTACGTCGGGGTTATTTTCGGCGGTCTGGTACAAAGTATCATCACATACATTAAAATCGGCTCTATCATTATTTTATCATTACTGTTGTTAGCATTCGGTCATGGCTCCACTGCAAACTTTTATCATGGTTTTTCGCTCCCGCCGCAGGTATCACATAATTTTTTCTCGTTGATTGGGTTAGCCCTGGCGGGCGCTTTCTGGTCGTATGACGGATGGAATAATGTAACATTTGTTGCCGGTGAAATTAAAAACCCGCAACGCAACGTACCTCTTGCACTTATGTACGGAACATTAATCGTCATGGGGGTTTACGTCCTTATCAATGTCGCGTATTTGTACGTTCTGCCTGTTGAAGTTATGAAAGACTGCCGATTAGTTGCCGCGTCTGCCGCCGAAAAAATATTCGGCAGTACGGGGGCCGCGATTATATCCATCTTCGTTATCATTTCATCATTCGGAGCACTGAATGGCAGCATACTTGCAACGGCAAGGGTTCAATTCGCCATGGCACGCGAAAATATGTTTTTTAAATCGCTCGGCAAGATACATCCTAAATTTGCTACTCCGCACGTATCACTCGTTGCGCAGGGCATCTGGTCAGCAGTGTTAGTACTATCCGGTTCATTTGATACCATAACCGATTATGTGATGTTCGCGTCCTGGTTGTTCTATATGCTGGGAGCGTTAGGCATTATCATTTTGCGCTATAAAATGCCAAACACACCCCGGCCATATAAAGCGTGGGGCTATCCGGTTACTCCGGTAATTTTTGTTATCTTTTCTTTCCTGTTTCTTATGAATACGTTAATTTCGAATACATCCAACGCGATGATGGGAACGTTACTGATTGCGGCAGGACTGCCGATTTATTTTTTGCGAAAAAGGTTTTTATATGACAGCTAAAAAAGAAAAAATAGTACTCATTGATGCAATGGCACTTGCTTATAGAGCATACTTTGCATTTATCTCCCGGCCATTGAGGACAAAAGACGGGTTCCCGACTTCAGCCATTTACGGATTTCTTACACAATTGATAAAAGTGCTTGAAGATGTGCGTCCCGATTACGCACTTGTAGCATTCGATTTAAAGGAACCAACCTTCCGTCATGTTGAATATGCCGCTTATAAAGCAAACCGAGAGGCAATGCCTGATGATATGGTTCCCCAAATAGGTAAAATTAAAGAACTTGTCGAAGTGTTGAATATTCCGGTTTACTCGCTGCCGGGATACGAGGCTGATGATATCATCGGTACAGTGGCAAAGCACGCCGCCGCAAGCGGAATGACCGCTTACATGATTACTCCGGATAAAGATTATGTCCAGTTGGTGGAAGACGAAATTAATATCGTGAAGCCCGGCAAGAGCACTGAAGAAATCGCATTGTTTGACATCGAACGCGTAAGGAAAGATTATGGTTTTGAACCGATACAAATGATTGATTACCTCGCTCTCGTTGGTGATGCATCCGATAATGTGCCGGGAGTAAAAGGCATAGGAGAAAAAACAGCTGTACCGCTGATTCAAAAGTATCAGTCACTTGAAAATATTTATGCCAACATAGACAGCATCACTCCTCCCGGCGTAAAAGCAAAGCTTGAAGCCAACAGAGAGAACGCGTTCCTTTCGAAACGTTTGGTTACTATTGAAATCAATACTCCAATTGAAATTGACCTTAACGCTACAAAGATACACATACCGGATTTTGAGAAAGTCCGCGCTATGTTCAGCGAACTCGATTTCAAACAGGCATTATTGCAAAAGTTGACACAATTTTATCAGACAAGTGATTCCCCTGCTCCGGTAGAAGTTGCGGACACATCAGTTGCCGACAGAACATTTAACAAAGAGCATGTACACTATAACCTTGTCATAAAAAAAGATGATGCCCGGAAGTTAGCTGAAGAGTTATCAAAGGTTGAAGAGTTCGTATTTGATACGGAAACCGACGGATTGGATCAATTCAACCTGCACGTTGCCGGCGTATCATTCTGTATGCAGGAGAAAACCGCGTATTATGTTGCGACCAATCCTTTCAAAGGCGACGGCATATTTGAACCCACACTCTCTTCGGACAGATTACCGGTTGATGATTTTGTTAAAATTTTCAAGCCGGTTTTTGAAAACAAAGCGATCAAGAAAATTTGTCAGAATGGTAAGTTTGATATAGCTGTGTTGGAAACGCTCGGTATTACAGTTGAAAATTTCACATTCGATACTATGATTGCGGCGTTCCTCATTGATCCCGATCAAAAAGTCGGCATGGATGATCTTTCGGAAAAATATCTCAGCTATACCCCGATTCCATTATCCGACCTGCTCGGTCCCAAAAAGCAAGCGGCAAAAATATTTGACGTTGACGTTCAGGCGTTAAGCGATTACTCTGCAGAGGATGCTGATATAACGTACCGTTTATACAAAATTCTTCAAGAGGAAATCGAAAAAGAAAACCTGCACCGGGTAGCCTATGATTTTGAGTTCCCGTTGGTAGAAGTATTGCACGAGATGGAAAAACAAGGAGTCCGTCTTGATACTGTCGCTTTGAAATCCATGAGCGAAGATCTACAAGTAACCATTGACGCAGCAACACAGAATATTTATGCTCTGGCAGGTGAGACGTTCAATATCAATTCCACTCAACAATTGCAGAAAATTTTATTTGAGAAACTCCAGCTCCGTACGTCTAAGAAAACAAAGACCGGATACTCGACCGATGCACAATCACTGGAGAATCTGCGAGGCGAGCACGAGATTATTGAAGCGCTTTTATTATACAGACAGGCAGCAAAACTAAAATCAACATACGTTGATGCTTTGCCCGCTCTTATCAGTGAGCATACGGGAAAAGTCCATACTACATACAATCAGACAATTGCATCAACCGGACGACTTTCCAGTATCAATCCGAACCTGCAAAATATTCCTATCCGTACTGAACTCGGAAAAGAAATACGCCGCGCATTCGTTCCTTCCGACAGCGATCATGTGATTATCAGTGCGGATTACAGCCAGATTGAACTGCGCATAATGGCGAGCATGTGCGGCGATGAACGCTTAAAGCAGGCATTTATTGACGGCGAAGATATTCACCGTAGAACCGCAGCTTTGGTATTCCGCGTACCGGTCAATGAGGTTACTCCCGATATGCGCCGGAAAGCGAAAGAAGTCAATTTTGGTATTCTCTATGGTATTGGGGCATTCGGCCTGAAAACGCGATTAGGCATAATGCAGAAGCAAGCAAAAGAGATTATTGACACCTATTTTGACACGTTCAAAAACGTAAAAGCATTTATTGAGAGTTCAGTGCAGGAAGCCAAGAAGAATGGATACGCACAAACGTTGACGGGGCGCAGACGTTTTCTCAGAAATATCAATAGCAGCAATCGGGTGGTTCAGCAATTTGAAGAACGCGTTGCAGTCAATATGCCGATTCAAGGCACTGCCGCGGACATGATCAAAGCCGCGATGATCAATATTCATCACGAAATGAAAAGAAGAAAATTCCAATCGAAGATGATTCTGCAGGTGCATGATGAACTTTTATTCGATGCGCGCAAAGATGAAGTTGATGAACTGATACCGGTTATCAAAGAATTAATGGAGAATTCATTTCCGTTGAATGTTCCCGTCGAAGTAGAAATTGGTACAGGCAATAATTGGCTTGACGCACATTAAGAACTAATTATTACGAGGAAATTTGCTTAAAATAGTTGGCAATTTTTTTTAGAAGCCCTCACTCTCAATCTCTCTCCCAAAGGGAGAGAGAGGCCGAAAATAAGTTTTATCTTGCCTTAAAAGTTCATATTCCTCTTCTCCCTTTGGGAGAAGAGGTTAGGTGATGAGGGCTAATAAATTACATATCCGTTTAATTAAAGTCGAAAATCGTATACTAAGTTAGCAGCGTTCTTTCCGTTTAATATTGCGCCTTCAATAGTAGCCGGAAGTCCGTTCTGTACCCAATCACCGGCAAGTAATAGATTTTTCAATTGTGTTTTTGCCTGAGGCCTGTTCGCTAATTGAGCAGCATCCGGAATAAACGTTGCTTTTTTCTCATGAATGATTTTATAGCCGGAAATTTTATCAAGCGGAATAGTAAAGTATTTTTTCAGCTCAGACTTTATCATCGCATATAGTTCCTCCCCGGACCTGTTCATATATTCATCTGCATTGCTGATGACTGTTGTAATATACCTTCCATGATTAAATACCCAATGCACCGGTGAATTTATTAATCCATAAAATGGCCTGTTGAGAGCAACGTCATTCAGTTGTATATGAAATGTGAGAATAGAGGAATACGAGACTTTCTCCGCTCTTGTTATAATATCCTGAGGCATCCCCTCTATGTGCAAATATGAATGAGGAGGCAATGCGGTAATGACCGAAGAAAAATCACTATAGGTCTGCTTATTTGTAGTAATAGATGTCACAGCGCCATCGCGGGATTGCACTGAGAGCAGTTTCTCATTATACTTTATCTCTCCGCCATTTTCCAGTATGAATTTTTCCGCGGGCTCACAAAACGTTTTAGATAGATCATATCGCGGCAGGATGATTGTCTGCGCAGCATTCCCCCGTAAAAATATCTGTCTCAACATATCCCTGAACAGCGACGCATCTGCTTTATCGGGAGAAGTGTTCAGCGCTCCGATGGAAAGAAAATCCCACAAAGCTTCTTGGATTTCCCTTCCCTCTCCGTTTGCTTCAAGCCATTCAGAGACCGTTTTATTTTTGGGTGATACTCCCTTATAGAGCATAATACACTTAATGAAAAAAACTGCACAATGCAGTCGTCTATGGAAAGGAACAGCCTCATACTGAAGCAGCGCCATCGAGGTATTAAATGGATATATTAAGTCATCGGCATCCAGCGCAAAAACTTTACCGGCATGATTTACAAAATCCACGTACAGATTACGCTGATATATGAGATTATTCTCTGCGCCTATAGCTCGCATATAATCAAGAGTATTGAAGTAGCAACCCATGAGTATGTGCTGACCATTATCGAGAGAGCTTGAAAATTCATTATCAAAATGAGCTGACGCGCGTCCTCCGGTTTTTGGAGAGGCTTCAATAAGAATTGGAGTAATGTTTTTTTTAATAAGGTGTACGGCGGCAGATAGTCCTGAAAGCCCTGCGCCGATAATGATGGCTTTTTTCATTAGTAAACGAGATTATACTTCGCCCAAACTCCGAGCGATATACCGAGTTTTTCGAAAGTAGAAAGTTTTATTTTTTTATTGAATACATCATATTTAGCTTCAATGATTCTGTTCAATATGCGGAAGTAAATATGCTGCATGGCCCGCGCCGCGTACATTGAGGCCTTATCATCATGGTCCAAGTATTTAGTGGCTTCGGTAAAATAAAATTTAGCACGCTTCGCCTGATATTCCATAAGATCAATAAAATTGGCGTTATAACGCCGTGCCATTAAATCGTCTTCGGTATAATTAAACATTTTCATCTCATCAAGCGGCAGATAGATTCTACCATTCGCCGCATCAGTACTGACATCGCGAATAATGTTGGTCAACTGCAACGCTATTCCGAGATTCTCGGCGAACAATCGCGCGCTTTCATGCTTGTAGCCAAATATCTCAATGGACATCAGCCCCACTGTGGAAGCAACGCGATAGCAATACAGACGCAGTTCCTCAAAATTCTGAAAACGGTTCTCTTTGAGATCCATTTCCATACCTTTAATCAACTCGAAGAAATGCTCAAGAGGAATGTTGAATTGTTTAGCAATTTGCAGTGTCTTGTTCAACAACGTGTATTCGGAATTGTTCTGCGCGGCTTTCTCTAATTCGATGCGCCACTTGGTAAGTCTTTGTTCTTTTACCTGTGCCGGTTCGTTTCCTTCATCAACAATATCATCCGTTTTTCTACAAAAAGCATAGACCACCGTCATTGCCTCGCGCTTGGCTTTCGGCAATAACTTAAAGGCATAGTAAAAGCTGCTTTTGCTTTTACGGGCTATGTTACCTTCGTTGGCTGCTTCCATAAAAAAAAGATGATATTCCTAATTGTAACAATTCAAATTTCGATAAACGAACCCGTTCACAGTGTACATTATAATCAATTTTCCGGATTTTTTCTAATATTTTTCGACCGCCGAGAACCGTCCAGATAATCTCATACTTAAAGACGCCCTTTAACAAAGGAATTAGCGCTTCTCCATCGAGAAACATTTGATCGGTAATATTTACCAGCTCGTGCATACAATTCTTGAATTTTCGCGCATTTGGGCCGGATTTTTCCGGATACATGACCTCATCCTCACTCACGGCAAATTTGTGTAAGTAGGACTGTGGTACATATATTCTCTCTTTTTTGATGTCCAGGGAGACATCCTGCCAAAAATTGGCGAGCTGTAAAGCCGTACAAATTTTATCCGATAGTTCAACCGTTGTCTGATTATGCAATCCGAATAATTCAAGCATCAGTCTACCAACAGGGTTAGCGGAGCGCCGGCAGTAATCCAGCAAATCCTCTAACGTAGCATACCGGGTCTTTATAACATCCTGTTTGAATGCAGAGAGGAGGTCATACAGATACTGCCCAGTAATATTCCGTTCGTTAACCGTATTTAACAGTGCGGCGTCCAGTTCCTCCGAAGGATCGCCACTCAGAGTCTTTTTAAGCCTCAGCTCAAATTGCGTGAGTAGCTTCATCCGGACTTCAGCAGAGAGCGTTTCATCATCTGCAAAATCATCCGCTGTTCTGGCAAACCAGTAAATCACAGCAACATGCTTCCTAAGCTCCTTGGGAATGAGAACCGATACCACCGGGAAATTCTCGTAGTGGCTCTTTGCAAGACTCATCGCCTTGCTATAGCCGGATTCAATCTGTACTTGGGAAAACTGCATGTGCTCGAATTATTAATTGTACATTTGATGACAAATATAAGGATTCTAAACTTTTATCGTGTCGTGAATATCACGACAACATTACTTAGTCACATCTATGTAAAGACGTGTCGGAAGAAAAAATATTTTATTTGAAAACAAACTCACTGCTTAAACGCAGAATTTCCATATAACGCGAATTACTTATTAGTAATTGTAATCTTTGTCCCATCAACTTTTACATTGAATTCCGTTAGTCCGGTAGTTGCCGGGCCTCCCGTCAGACTTCCATTCACAGCGTTGAATGTTGAACCATGAGCCGGACAGTAGATAATTCCCTCGGATTTTGAGTATTCAACAGTATACCCTTGATGCGGACAACGTTGAGAAAAGGCCCGTATGACACCGGCTTCGTTAATTACAATTACACCTGAATTATAAACATAACCGCCATCAGTTTTTAAGGCTGCATTCGCTGAGTCGCTTAAATCAAGCGTAAAATTAACACTGCCTGAAGTATCCACGGGATTTGGACTTTTATTATTACAGCCCAAACAGTATAATGCTCCTGCCGCGGCAGCCCCTTTCAAAGTCATCACCAAAAATTCCTTCCTATCCATACAAACTCCATCATATACATAAATACCATAAAAATATATTATCTTAATAATCAACTTTCAAGTGTAAATATGGGTATCCTCATTAATCCATTTTAATTTGGAAAGTGTCAAACGCTTAAACAACATATATTTGCGGAGCAGTAATGATCTCTTTAGTGAAGAATAGTCTGATTTTTGTTTTCTGTTTGGTTACCGTTTCTTTAGCGCAGTTAAATCCAGCATTGCCCCCAAGCGGCAATTTCGATTTGCGTGTTTGGAAACTCCAAACACTTGATACCAGCCACCGGTTTACCGAGGTAAAACCCTCTAAACTATCAGCCGGGTATGTCAGTGACCTTTTTTACACTGATTCATTGGACGGCGCGTTGGTATTCAAGACTCCTGAAAACGGCACAACCACAAAAGACGCGGTTCATCCGCGGGTAGAACTGCGGCAAGTCGCGGGTAATGCTGATTGGCTTTTAACCGATACAACTGAACATACGTTAACTGCAGAATGTAAAGTCATATCTGTCATCCCCGACACTCCGAAAGTAATTATCGGTCAAATTCATGGCAGCGATAAAAAATCACAGGTTTTTAAAATGCTTTGGAACGGAAATAAAAACGGCAAATGCAGAATATTCGCCCAGTTTAAAAACAACGACGAAGATAAAAAGGACCACAACGTAGAAATTGCAAAAGGTTTATCACCTGGAGATGTTATTACATACAAAGTTTCTATGAAAGCCGGGACAATTACTGTTACTGTAAACGGTCAGACTTGTTCACACACCTACACTACGGAATATTTCGGCACAACAGATAAATATTATTTTAAAGCCGGAAATTATTTACAATGCAGCGGGCCTGATGCCAGTAAATATGGAATTGTAAAATTTTACAAATTGGGACTGCAATAATTTGTTTAGAAATGTATTTTAAGAAAAAGGCCGTCACAAATGACGGCCTTTTCTTTTCCTCTTAACATTACTTACTTCAGTAAAATCATTTTCTTATTCTCGACAAACGATCCCGAAGTTAACCGATAGAAATATACCCCGCTCGGAAGATTTGCCGCATTGAAATTCACCGAATAATTACCAGCCGGTTTAAATTCGTTCACAAGACTTACCACCAATTTTCCAGTCACAGAATATACATTAAGCTTAACCTGTCCCGCGTTTGGAATTGAATACCTGATAGCCGTTGATGGATTAAAGGGGTTCGGATAGTTTTGTTCAAGTGCAAACTGCCGCACGGTATTCACGCCGTTATCAGCTGCTCCAAGCAGAGAAACATCTCCATATCCGACTCCATTAATTCTGCATGCCTTCAACTCACCTATCGTTGTAACAAAATCCATATTTTGTATATATTTCGATAAGCCAACGCCTTTAGCCAACCGGTACGTGATGATATCACCAAAGTTATCAACGGAATAAAAATCCCGATATGGATACGATATTGCCGAAAAAGTCATTGTCCCTTCGTTTTGGATATGAACGTCCTTTTGCGGTTGTGGTCCGACAAAAGTATATACTTGAGGCAGCGTATCACCGGAATCAATATAAGTCTCATCAATTACGGTTTCTGTCGAGTCAGTACGTTTATAGAATTTCCCGGAAAGCGTATCGTAGCGGTGAAATTCAGTTGTATAGTTTGAATATACTTTATAATAAAACTTACCATCCGGGAAAAGTGTATCGCCAGTAACAGCAATAGTATTCGTTCCCGTGTGATCACCCTGCCAGTCATGCCATTGTTCACCGTAAACCCAGATATTGCCAACCGTGAGCGGATGCCATTGCGCAAAATCGGGCGAAACAGGAATCTTTTTTATTATTGTCACCACTTGAGGCGTGATTTCATCAATCTCATACTGTGAAGCAACAAAAAGTTTCTCAGAACCCGGTTTTTTATACAAGCCGAGAATATTCTTTTTTACAGAATAACTCTCGTTTAGCAGATTCCCGCTATAATCATAAACCTGAATAGTCTTTCCATAACCCACATAAAATTTCTGAAGTACATCATCATTGGATACACAAATTTTACTTGAGGTCGTATCAAGAAGTATCCAACTTCCGGGCTCCCCATAATTATTTGAGATGAATACTCTATTAGGAGGATTGTATTCAACTCTAAAGACAAATTTTCCGTTTCCGGACGTATTTACAAAACTAATATATGTCATTGAGTCAACGGCATACATGGTCCTGCCAAAGTCAACGGTTTTGTATAATTTTGGATATCGATAAATAAAGAAAGTGCTATCACTAAGAGCCGAAAGCCCAACTATTCCACCCTGAATCACTGAGTCAATTTGCCAATTTAGTCCAGCGTCGGTCGAAATTCCGGTAATATGCCTGCCGCCGTCCGAGGTAAACAAAACACTAGCATCGTTTTTGGATATAAAAATTGTGGTAGGCCAAAGCCCCCCTTGAACCTTGCAATATGCATTGTATTTCTTTACGGCACCTTGAAGGCTTGCCCCAGCAGCGGAGTAAATATATTTACTTGTGTCATTCCCCCAGAATTGCAAATCGCCTATGGTGGTGTTGTTTGTGCCATAAATGTCGCTATATAAATATCCGCGATTAAATAAGCGTTCAGCCTTTGATTCTGCATCAAGGAAATAAACACTTTGATTCTCTGAAAGAATGATTCCATCTTTTTTCGAGTCGCTAATCCGGCAAGTTAATATTGTTTTGCCTGAAGAAGTTTCCATTCCCCGCAGCTCGCTAAAATAGGGATATACCGTCTGTGCAATACATACGTTGGTGACTGTCAGTAATGACATGGCAAGAGTAACAGCAAAAAAATATTTCATCAACTTCATATCTCCTCCTTGAAATTGAAACCCAAAATTACTATTGCTTAATATACAATTAAAACCTTTACGTTGTTCCCATGAAAAATATAGCTGAATGTTTCCGTTAAATATTCAACTATGGAGTCGTTTTTTTGATTTTTTGAAGCTTTAGACATGTTGGTTTAAAATGAAAAAAGGTTGTGACACTGTCACAACCTTTAGTGCCCGAAGGGGGACTCGAACCCCCACGGAAGTACATCCACTAGACCCTGAACCTAGCGCGTCTACCAATTCCGCCATCCGGGCAAAAATTTGAGATGTTAAAATAAGAAATTATCTCGTTTTAATAAAGCGGATAATAAAAAAAGCCTGTCCGTTTTCACAGACAGGCTTTTTAGAAATCATCTAATCAAGATTACTTAACAACCTTGAATTCAACTCTTCTGTTAAGAGCGCGGCCGTCAACTGACTTGTTGTCGGTAGCCGGTTTTGATGAACCGAATCCAACTGCAGTCAATCTTGAAGCGTCAACGCCTTTAGCTGTTAAGAATTTAATAACTGCCTGAGCGCGTTTTTCTGAAAGTGCTTTGTTGCCCTTTTCGCCACCAACGTTATCGGTATGTCCCTGAACTTCAACTTTGATGGAAGGATTGGCAACCAATGTAGCAGCAGCCTGTGAAAGGATAGCTTTTTCTTCAGATTTGATCATTGAAGAATTTGTATCGAAGTTAACGCCAATCAATGCTAATTCAGCAGCTGAAGCAGAAACAACTGTTTGTTTACCGCCAACTTTTTCTAATTTAGCATCAATAATGTCTTCAATTCTCTTATAATCAACTTCAGGAATAACAACCGGTTTCGGTTTAGCGTTGTCAATCATTCTCTGAATTCTGTCATAATCAACTGTGCTTGTTCCATAGTAGCTGCTTGTAACACCGGCAGGGAGATCACAATATTTTGATGCAGGACCACGGTCGAAGTAGTAGATCAAACCGGCTTCAGCAGCATTGTAACTATCTACGTTACCACCGAATACGCCGCCCTGAGATCCAAAAACACCATCGAAAGCGTCTGTGGATACAGTATGATTGCTAACTGCAACCTTAAGATCCCAGTCAGGTGATAAAGAGTAATTGACACCGACTTCAAGGTTCACGCCTAATTCACCGAATTTACCTTCATCCTTCAAACCTGGACCACGATGTTCAACTTTATAGTAGTAAATACTTCCACCAGCGCCCACATAGACTTTAACAACTGAGCAAGGAACAAATTTAAACAAATAATCAACTGCAAGCCCTACTGCATTTGTTTTTGGACCGTTATCATTGCTAATTTTTCCGCCTGTTCTTGCAGCGGTATTTTCATTAAAATGCAGATAATCGAGTTTTGCACGAAGTGAATTCATTTCGTCAAAGTCTTTTTGAAGTGAAATATTACCACCAAAGGTAATATATTCTGCATAAGTGTCTCCGAACATTCTCGGGGAAGTTACACCAAAACCGAGTCCCCAGCCATTTTGATAAACCTGGCCGAAAGTTGTTGCACTCAGTAAAAGCACAAAAAAGAGTTTATATAGTTTCACGATTTTTTCCCAGTAATTTGTGAATAAATTAGTTACAAAATTATTACTTAGCGGTTTTACTTACTAAAACCATTTAAATTAGTAACACAAGTATACTAAAAATAGTGCCCATTTTCTAAAGAATTAGTACTCGAATCCTGTTTTTGTTCAAAATATATACAATGATTTTCTTATTTCCAAGCATTTTTTGAGCATTTGACTCAATCCGGCACTTAGCCCTTAAACTTCAACCACCTTACAATTTCTGCCCAATTCGGCTTTTTTCCCGTCATCAGAATACCAAACCGATAAATTTTCCCTGATATAAAGAAGACTCCCAGCATGGTTGAAATATTAATTATCGCAGAAATCAGCACCTGCCAAATCGGGACAGAGATAAGAGTCATTCGCGCAGGCATAACGATGAGCGATGCGAATGGAATGAAAGAAGCTATTCCAGCAATCGAATTATTCGGATTATTGGGCAGCGTAATCGCTATAAAAAAAGGAATCATGATCAACATCATAACCGGCCACATTCCAGATTGGCTATCCTGATCATTATCAAAAAGGCCGCCGACTGCTGCAAATAATCCAAGATACGTAATAAGGCTTACAAAGTAATTGAATAAAAAGTACAGGATGTACGAAAAATCCATTTTCAGTGTATAATCCTGCGGCAGTGTAAACCAGGATGTTGTAATTAAAATAACAACCGGAGACATCCAGATAGCCATTTGCAGTACGCCGGTAATTGCGGCTCCCAGAATTTTCCCAATCATCAGGTCTGATGCCTGAATCGACGAGAGTAAAACTTCAACAATCTTCGACGATTTTTCCTCAACCACAGATCGCATGAGCATTGCTCCAATCATTACGAGGCTGAAATACAGAAAGAACGAGAATAAAAATGAGGCCACCATGTTACCATAGCCCTCTTCTTCGATTTTTTCTTCTTTTGAAACCCGGTATCCCTCGAAACCGACATCACTATGTGCGTACGCAATTTCTTTAGGCGCCAATTGCCGATCTTTAAAGTAGACACTGACCAATGCACGGTTAATGGGTGCTTTGATTTTTTCAAAAACTGTGTTGTTGTTGGGATTAGGAGAATAGTAACGGACTTTTTTATTTGTCAAAGCGCTATCCGGTATATAGACAATTCCGGTTAGATTCGCGCCCAAAAGTTGTGACTTTTTATCTTTGATATATTTCTGAATATCTGCACCGTTCGATTCATCGAGAATAATATTGTAATAACCATTTCTTACAAATTCCAACGAATCAAATTCATGTGAAAGCTTGTCCTTAAGCAATGCGGATTGGGTGATGACAAGCAGTTTTGTGCCCGAGTCGCTTTCAAAGGAAAGCAAGAAGCTTTGGAATCCAAAAATTCCCAGAAGAAAAACCGGAATAAGAATGGTCATGAGAATAAAAGTCCTGCTCAACAAGCGGCTTTTAAGTTCTCTTTTCAGAATTACCAACATCTTTTTACTTGTCATTTGTCAGCCCTCCTATTTCCATATCAGCATCATCATTCCCGCACAGAGTAACAAATATTTCATGCAATGAAATTTCATTTGATAAGAACGAACGCACAGTAACACCGTGTTCAATCAGCGAACGCAAAACCTCTTGCATATACTTATCTTCCGTTACTTTTACGGATAACGTTTTCCCAAAATCTTCAACATGCTCTACAATCGACAGGCTTTTCAAAAACGAAATATCTCCATCATAGGTAATCGTCAAATTGCGTTGTGCAAATTGTGATTTGATATCACTCAGTTTCCCGGTCAAAATCACCTTGCCTTTTTCAATCAGCGTAATGTGGTCGCACATTTTCTCGGCAAAATCCATAAGGTGTGTTGAGAAAATAATCACCTTGCCTTTTCGTTTCATCTCCAGAATAATATTCTTCAGAATATTGGTATTAATCGGATCAAGACCGGAAAATGGTTCGTCAAGAATAATAAAGTCGGGGTCATGAATTATTGTTGAGATAAACTGGACTTTTTGTTGATTGCCTTTCGACAGTTCCTGAATCTTACTGTTACGGCGTTCATACAGCCCAAACTCTTTCAGATACCGGATGGCCTCCTCATGAACTTTGGAACCTGTTTTCCCCTTCAATTCAGCAAAGAAAAGAATTGTTTCCAGCACCTTAAGCTTCTTATACATGCCACGTTCTTCCGGCAGATAACCGGTACGCTCACGAAATTCATCACCGGCCGGCTGGCCGTTGAACAACACCTCGCCTTTATCCGGCATAAACACGTTCATAATCATGCGTAGTGTCGTAGTTTTACCGGCTCCATTTCTTCCGATCAAACCGAATATTGCGCCCTCAGGAACGTCAAAGGACACGTCATCGACGGCAGTAACTCCGTCAAATGTTTTAACTAAATTTTTTACTTCCAACAAGCCCATGAACTTAACCCATGTTTAATTAAAAATTCGAATTTTATATTTCAAATTGTTTTTCAATTGCGCTCAATTCGTTTTGGAGTTTCTCCCAATCGTCCAAAAGTTGCTGTAAATCTTTTTTACACTGCTGATACGTTAAAGTAGTATCCTTAGAAAGCTGGGGATCGGAATATGTTGCCGGCTCTGAAAGCTTTCGTTCACATTCGGCAATCTTAGCCTCGGTCAGTTCAATAGATAACTCGACCTTGCTAATCTTCTCAACGATTCCTTTAGTGCTGCGGAATTTTTTTTGCCGCAGCTCAGCCTCTTGCCTTTTAACCTCTTTCCGTGAAAGTCCGGAATTATCCTTTGAAGACGTTTTGACTTCTTCGCTCTTTCCGAGAGCTTCCTCTTCCTTCTTTTCGATATAATATTGAATGCCGCCGTTATATAGCTTAATACTAGCGGGATGCACTTCAAGTATTTTTTGTGCAATAGGTGTAAGGAAATCTATATCATGAGAAACGAGCAATACAGTTCCTGTAAAATCAACGAGCGCCTTTTGTAAAATAGCTTTAGAAGCTATATCAAGATGGTTGGTCGGTTCGTCAAAAACCAGCAGATTTGCTTTTGCCAACATGACCTTAAGTAACGAAACACGACTTTTTTCACCGCCGGAAAGAACCCCAATCTTTTTAAAGACATCATCGCCGGAAAACAGGAATACTCCTGCCAGCGAACGAAGCTGCGCTAAGGTCTTTTGTTCGGCGAATGTCGCAAGCGTTTCTATCACATCCATTTCATTATCAAGTGAATCTGCTATATCCTGCGCATAATACGCGAGAGAAACGTTATGCCCGAGTACACACTCACCCGATGTCGGCTTCAACACTCCTGCGATTATTTTGGCGAGTGTAGTTTTACCGGCTCCATTCGGACCTACGAATGCAATTTTTTCTCCGCGTTCTATCTCAAACGAGAATCCGGAAATTATTTCCTTTACCGCATAGGCGTGATGAAGATTTTTAATGGTACACACTATTTTCCCGCTTGGCGGAGCTTCATCAAACGAAAAATCAAGAATGTCTTCTGTATCAGGATTTTCCAACACCTCAATTTTTTCGAGCTGTTTTATGCGGCTTTGCACCTGCTTTGCTTTTGTCGCCTTATATCTGAACCGCTCAATAAACTGCTGTGTCTCTTTTATTTTTTTCTGCTGCAGTAAAACGCGGTGTTCAAGTTCAACCACCCGGTTCTTTTTATATTCGAGATAGTCATCATACTTCCCTTTGTAAAAAGATACGGTTCCAAGGAAAATTTCCAGCGTACGATTTGTAATCTGATTAACGAAATATTTATCGTGGGAAATAACAAGAATAGAGCCGCGATAATCTTTAAGATAAGCGGTCAGCCATTTTTGCGAGTCGATATCTAAATGGTTTGTCGGTTCATCGAGGAGAATGATATCCGGATACGCCAAAAGGATTTTTGCAAGAGCAATGCGCATCTGCCATCCTCCGGAAAACTCATCACTCTTTTTTTCGAAATCCTCATCAGAAAATCCGAGTCCGCGCAGAATGACGCTGATTTTCATATCCAATTTATACGAATCCAGATCTTCAAGGCGGTGATGGACCGAGCCGAGCTGATATATGAGCTCGTTATGCCTCTCGTCATTCGTATCAACAGCCTCAAGTTCTTCGAGAATTTCTTTTTCTTTTTCCTGAAGGCCGATAATATCTTCGGCGGCAGAACGAACTTCATCCAGCAGAAGTTTACCGGTATGATAGATAATATCCTGCGGCAAATATCCGATGGTAAGTTTTTTTTGTTTAATTATTTTTCCGGATTCGGGCTGCAGCTGTCCGATAAGCATTTTAAATAGCGACGATTTGCCGGAACCATTGGAACCGACAAGAGCAATTTTATCGCCGCTGTTTATTTTTAAATTGACATTCTTGTAAAGGTATTCCCCGGAAAATTGCAGTGAAAGGTCAACAATATCAATCATGGGACAACTTATGTAAAATCACTATGCACACAAAAATCATTTTGAACTTATTTTACTGAATATTCCTGACCGATTTCATTGTATGCACGAATCTGCCGGCTGTTTCTTGTATTGACGAATACGCTATCCTTCTGACGAAAAGTAAAGTATACCGAATCAATTGGTGTCGAGGTAGTACCACTGTCTACAAATAAATACTCACACCAGTCAGGATATTTGTCTTTATTAACATCAACCAGTGTCCGTTTACAGTTAATGCCCTCGTATGTTTCCATTGGCATTGGTTTGTTGAACATACCATTGGTCATAAAATAGTTGTAGTCTATGTGGCCTGAACTACGGGCATCATGAAAATTTATTCTGATATATTGAATACCATGCGCCGCCCATGTTTCACGATACATTCTGTTGAATCCACCGTGGGTGGGAACCGGTGTTTCCCATATCAGCTGGAACGAACTATTCTCATATTTGAACAGCGAAAGATAAAATAATGCCGTGCCGAGTTTGGTGCTGTCAAGATCAATAAAGCTTGCATCATACCCAATAACATTTTTTTGTTCAATCAAACGGTCATCACTCTGACGTGACTTTGCAATGATTGCAAAAATGTAGGTGCCTCCGTTTTCTTTAGCATAAATAACCGCAGACTGTGGAGTGTTATAACTCGATGTTCTGTCGTTATCTATCAAATACGTACCCTTTGGATAATTCCGGATAACATATTCCATCAAATCCAAAGTATCACCGGGATATCTGGATTTCGCCATTTTTTTCCGTTCAGCGAGATTGATTTCTTGAATGCTTAAATCTTTATTGCTATCATAAGCCACTTCTTCCTGCTGTGATGTGCCGCGGTTGGACGAATCGCCACCGAGCCCACCATTAAAAAGAAATTGATAGCTTAAATAGCCGATTACTACTATGATAATTACAGCAAGTAGTATTAAAAATTTTTTCTTCTTAAACAAAGAGATACCTCATTTGATAAATCATGTTACTTTGCGAATTCATCAATAAAATATGCCGAACTTAATATGCCGAGCATAAAGTGTTTTAAATCGAAATGCTCGTTCGGTGAATGCAAGTTCTCCGAACTCAATCCTAATCCCATCAGAACAGATGGCGCTTTTAATACCGTTGCAAAGGTTGCGACCACGGGAATGCTTCCGCCATCACGCATGTAGACAATTTTCTTTCCGAACGCTTTTTCCATCGCGGCAGATGCTGCGATAGTAGCTCTATTCTCAAGCGGAGTAATAACAGCATCGCCACCGTGAAGGGATTGAACTTTTACCGATACACTTTTGGGCGCTAATTGCTTGATATAGTTTGTAAAAAGTTTCTCGATCTTTTTAGGCGTTTGATAAGGGACCAATCGCATGCTGATCTTTGCCGTAGCCTTTGAAGGAATAATTGTCATTGCCCCGGCTCCTGTCCAACCGCCAAAGATACCGTTACAGTCGAGTGTCGGACGTGCCCAGGCACGCTCAAGTGTTGTGTAACCTTTTTCGCCTTGCAGCTCTTTCACGCCGATACTTTTTTTATAGTCGCGTTCGTTGAACTTTAATCTTTTAAAATTCTCTTTCTCTTTCTTTGTCAGTTTTAAGACGTCATTGTAAAAGCCCGGAATAGTTACGCGCCCGTCTTTATCATGAAGTTTGGCAATCATTCCCGATAAAATGTTAATCGGATTTCCTACAGCGCCGCCATATGTGCCGGAATGTAAATCTTTATCCGGTCCGGTAACTTCAACTTCCATGTACGCCAAACCGCGCAATCCGTATGTCAAAGTAGGAACGCCCGGAGCAAAAAGCTCAGTATCCGAGATTACCACGGTATCGCATTTTAATAATTCCTTGTTTGCCTCGATGAATATATCAAGATTGGGACTCCCAATTTCTTCTTCTCCTTCAAGCAGGAATTTAATATTCAGTGGCAAAGCACCCGTGTTTTTAAAATATGCTTCAACACTTTTGATATGAACAAACAGCTGACCTTTATCATCAGTTGCGCCACGAGCCCAAAGTTTGTTATCCTTGATAACGGGTTCAAAAGGAGGTGTATTCCATAAATCAAGAGGGTCAACCGGCTGAACATCATAATGGCCATAAATCAGTACTGTCGGTTTTCCGGGAGCACCGAGCCATTCCCCGTATACAATGGGATGGCCTTCTGTCTGATAAATATTTACTTTGCTTAAGCCCGCTGACTTAAGTTTATCGGCGACGAACGATGCGGCCTTTTGCATATCCTTGTTATTTTCAGGCAGCGCACTTATACTGGGGATGCGAAGAAACTCTTTCAATTCTTCAATATAGCGCGTTTCATTTTCTTTAATATATGATGTAATGGCTTTCATGTGTAACTCCGTGCAAACCCTGAATTGAAAATTCCTGGATTTTTGAAAATTAATGGAAATACCGGAATATCTCCGTTTTATATATAAACTTTAAAATACAATAATTCTGTCAAAATTTGAATTAAATTATGAGTAACGGCAGCATTGCCACATCTTGAATGACCATTCAGATAAAAAATACTAATCTTAATGAATAAAAATTGGTAACTTTGTACACATGAACTGTTTAAGATTTCGCGTAAAAGAAAATACTGTTTCATGTACTATGTTTCGTTACGAGCTTTCCACATACTATTAGGATAGAAATTTCATATGCTGGATTTAGGAAAAATAAGATTCAAAAAATTGAAATGGGGAATTGCCGGGCTGGGTCATTATTCGGAAAATACAGTTATCCCGACCTTGGGGACAATCCGGAAAGCCAGAATAATGTCCGTTTATAGCTCAACGCCGGAGAGAGCTAAATTCATCAGCGAAAAGTATGATATCCCATATGCCTTCAGTGATTTCGACAAATTCTTAGACTCAGATATTGATGCCGTGTATATCGGCAGTGCGAACTGTGACCACTACGAACAGGTACTTAAGGCTGCAGCGGCAAAGAAACATATTTTATGTGATAAGCCTCTTGCACTCACCGCACTCCAAGCCCGCGAGATGGTTCAAAAATGCAAAGAGAACAATGTTCAACTGGCAGTAAATTATGTATACCGCTTTCATCCTCTTGCATATAAAGTAAAGGAATTGATCGCCAATAAAGCTATCGGCAATCTGGTGCATATCAACGCGCACTTTAACATCAATTTTCCGCCGGATAATAATTTCCGTTTTATTAAATCAAAAAGCGGCGGCGGGGCGATGCGTGATCTGGGCAGCCACCTGCTCGATTTATTTCGTTATTTCGGCGGCGAGATGGAGCCTGTTTCCTGTATAATGGATAATGTCATTTTCAAAAGTGAAGTTGAAGACTTTGCCTCAGGCACATTGAAATTTGAAAACGGAGGTTACGCTTCGTTCCTGGTCTCGACGAACGTAGGGAAGGCTTTCAACCGGATCGAGATTATCGGTAGCGACGGCAGCATTTGTCTGGAAAAACTTATCGGGCAAAAGCAGGCTTCGGCAAAGATGACCATTCTGCTCGAGAAAGAGGCAAAGATGGCTTTCCGTAAACGAGCCAATAAAGTTCAGCGCGGATTAAAACTGATAACCGGTGCCTTTATTAAAAACAAACCTGCACTGGCAACCGGAGAAGACGGTTTAGCCAGTTTAGAATTAATCGAAAAGCTGGAAGCTTTGGCGGGAAGAAAGTAAATTTATTGCGCGATTGGAATGCTGATGTGCATCTGAACCTTCACCACCCTGCCTTTATCCTTGCCGGGACGAAAACGGGTTCTTTGCACTGCGGAGGCAATCATTTCATCAACCCCATGACCTACACCTTTGGCAATTTGCACTTTGCGGACAATCCCCGATTCATCAATGAAAGCCAACACATACACTGATGCCGTTGAAGTGATGCCGCTGTTGGCAATCTGACTTTTCACCTTGCTGCGAATAGCCTCAACACCTCCGTATGGTTCAGGCATTTCTTCTACCGCCACGCGGTAAACATCCTGATTCTGATAAGCAACTCCGCTGCCCGCTCCCGTTCCATATCCTTCACCCCCGCTGCCTTTAGACGCAATTGCCTCACCCGCATCGCCGTTTTTGAATCCTGTTGTGGATCCGCCGCCGGTTTGATTGTTGGGAATATTTTTCGATTGAGTGAGGACAACATCTTTTTTTGCAACCTGTACTTTTGCATTCTGCAGGGGTTGTTGTTCGGAGGTCTCTTTTGGTGTGGCTGTTTCTTTTTCAGGTACGAAATCGGCAGCAATAAAATTCTGCACAATAGCAGTACCTGAATTTTTATTTGAATTCTGGGAAATGAACAAGAATGTCAGTATGGCTCCATGCAGAAGAACAGCGATGCCAAAAGAATAGACATCCTTTTGGCTCAGGTATTTCTTAAGAAAAGCGCTCATGAATAAATGTTCGTTTCTCTTATTGCCCGGCTGCAGGCGCTACTTTTGTTGTTGCTATCAGTATTTTAGATGCACCCGCGGTTTTTACCAAATCGAGGAGTTTAACAAACTGTCCGTGTAGAACACTTTGATCTGCCTTAACGATTACTTCGCTTGAACCCTTGGTGACAAAATGCACCTTCAGAGTCTGAATGAGCGATGCAGGAGCAACCACAACATTATCTATGATGTATTCGTTATTGCTTGATAAATATACTTCCACGCCCTGATTAACCTGAGTCTCAGCCGAAACTGCTTTTGGAAGTTTAATATTAAAAGCACCGCTCAATAAAAACGGACTCGTGATCATAAATATTACCAGCAGTACCAGAATAACATCGGTAAACGGGGTAATATTTATTTCCGAAAATTCTTTATCCGGCTGAGTGTGTCGTCTTCTCATTATTCTCACTCACTCCGTTAGTTTTTTACCAGGTAAATTAATTCGCGGATAGCTCCGTCAAAAAACGGCATCTGCAATTTTAATTTCTTGGCGAAATAGTTATAAATCATAACCGATGGGATAGCAACAAAGAGTCCGGTCGCAGTAGCGATAAGAGCCTCGGCAATACCACTGATAACATTTGAGTAGTTGGTCGCATTTCCCTGAACGGACAACGCCGCAAATGATTTAATAATACCGACAACGGTACCGAACAATCCGATGAAGGGAGTAATACTTCCTAATGTAGCCGGAACACCGAGTCCTTTTTCATATGAAACTAACTCTTTATCGAGTTCATTCAATGCACCTTCTTCAAGTTTTTCAGTAGTCAGGTGACTGTTCTCGATGATAAAAATAAATACCGGCAGCAACGGCGAAGAATATTTAACACCGAATTTTTTCCACTTTGCACTATTCAAATATTCCAAAGCTTCTTTTACCTGACGGTTCTTCATGTAATCTTTTGTTTTTCTTATGACCTGATTCAAGATTGATTCTTTTATTCCCTGAAATTGAAGCCATTTATCAATAGCGACTTTCAGTGAAATAATTGAGCAAATAATAAGTACATAAACAGTGAAACCACCTTTATGGATTAAATCTAAGATTGATTCAAACTGCACGTTCTCTTCCTTTCGTCTATAACAAATTCAGATATATAAGATACTATAAAAATCTCATCTACAAATGTAAGAAACTTTCACCTTGTTTGAATCATATGGCGACAAACATTTTACCGGGTAATTGCTTCACCATGCCCTTGAATTCAAGCGACAACAGATAGACCAGGCAGTCCGAAACCGATAGTGTGGTCATGTTGGCGATGGTATCAATCTGTACCGGTTCAGAACCGATTACCTGCATAAGTTTTTGCTCAAAGAGGTTTAAGGTGCTGAGTATTTTTTCTTTTTCGGCAGTGGTTGAAAGCTTTGCCTTCTGTGCACCGATTTCCACCAGAATGTCGTTCGTATTGATAACCAGTTTAGCCTCGCCTCTTTGAATCAAAGCCAGGGTGCCTTCAGATTGGCGTACACCGACATTACCGGGAACTGCAAAAACCTCCCGTCCCTGATCAAGAGCTAATTTTGCAGTGATCATCGCCCCGCCGGTCATACCAGTTTCAACAACCACAACACCTCTGCTTAAACCTGAGATAATTCTGTTTCTTTTCGGGAAATTGGGAGCGTCGGGGAAAGTCCCGATGGGAAATTCGGAAATTAACGCACCATTCTTTACTATTTCGGTACTAAGGCTCTTGTTTTCCGCCGGATACATGATATCCACGCCGCTGCCCATAACTGCAATAGTGCGCCCGCCATTCTGAACCGTGGTTCTATGCGCAACCGTATCAACGCCTCTTGCCAATCCGCTGACTATGGTAATACCTGATTGCACAAGTTCTTCCGTTAATTGTGCAGTTACATGTTTTCCGTATTGCGTTGGAATTCTTGTGCCCACCACAGCGACAGACTTCTCCTCTTCCGGAGGCAGCTGGCCGAGAATGTAAATAACTAAAGGGGGATCATATATATTTCGCAGAATGGCGGGATATTCTTCATCCCAAAACGTAAGGTATCGGGCTCCAATGTCGTTGAGTTTTTCTGTTTCCTGAATCAGTGTTTCGTAAAACTCATCTTTTCTCTTAAAGGCGATTTTTAATCGTTTGGCGAGTTCAGTATTGATACCTTCGATAGAACAAAGGTCACGCAGCGCTGCATGTTCAAGTTCATCTGCCTTTGGAAATGCGTTAAGAACATTTCGTAGTTTTACCGGCCCGATGCCTTCAACAGTTAGCAATAAACGTATGTTGAAATAAAATGAGTCCGTCTCCCCACCCATAAAAGAAATTTAAGAATCAGTTATAGCTTAATGTATCTACGATAGCGACAATGATTGAATGAACAGGTGCTTTGTTATGCCCCAAAATTTGCTGAACGGCAGAACCTTCTTGTGTTACCAAAACCGTATCCCCGATCCCTGAATCCATCAGATCAATAGCAACAATATCTTTTTTACCGATAAAATTGCCTTCAAGATCAACAGTTCTAATCAGCATCAATTTATGACCATTAAGATGCTGGTTTTTCTGTGTGGAAACGATGTTCCCCTTAACTTTTGCCAATAGCATTTAATTTACCTCGCTTGGCTCACTTTTTTTCTTGCGATATAATATTGCTGCGGGAAAAATAATCGCGTATCCGATGAATAACAAAATTGGAGAAATGACTAACGATGAGAAACTATTCCAGGGTTGAACCGACATATAAAAGAACCCTACAACGCAAACAATTATTCCGGCAAGGAATAGGATATAGTTTTCTTTTTCCCAATATGCAAGAAATGGAGGGATAATACTTTTTCTTTGGGTTTTGTGCGTTTTTCTAACTTTTTGTGCCATTTTCAAACCATTATAATAGTTATAAAAAAATAAAAGCCCAGTGCTGGGGGGGACACTGGGCCGCTGTTGTTAGTTTACAGGTCAGGGGAGAAACCTGCAAACGAGGCAATACAAAAATATCATTTTTCCCTTAACGTGTCAAGCAAAAAAGATTTTTTATTTACAAATCTGATATACAATTTTTCTAATTGTATCAAACTGTAAGTATGGATACTCTTCACGTATCGCATCAATAGCATCACCGGCACTTACCTTGCCGGAGCGGAGCGATTTAAACTTTTTTCGAATCTGATAATCTCTTACAGCTTTTTCATCAATCAACCCGTGAGAATTCAGCAATTCGTATATATCATCACTAATCAATTCGGAAAGCGGATTATCTATTTTAGCCAGTACTGTTTTCATAGACAGCTCTTTCTATTGTTATTGTTATGCAATATTACAACACCAAACGCTGTAGCAAAATCAGAGGCCGCACTCCATTGATTACTTAATTGTTTCACGTTGCTTAAAATTTCTCTAATGTTTAATAGTTATGACGTTAATAAAATAAAAAAGTTGCACAATGCGTAAATAATTTTTTTTGGTGTTATATAAGTCACATTATATAGTACGCAAAATTTTCGTGGTACGCTTTCACTGTTATAATGGTTAAACACTTTCAATGCCCAAAAAGTTTAATCAAAACGTCTGTTTGTTCCAATTTATCTATATATTCTTTAAAGGTGTGATGTAGCTAACATCATTTGTCCATTGCCCATAATGCATGGATTAGCTATATTTTCATAGATTTATTATGAAATCCGGAATGTACTGCATGCAACTACATAAATATCTATTTTTAATGATATTCTTAGGAGTGTTTTCACTTCCGTGCTGTTTTGCACAAGAAGCTTTGCTGGTTGATTCGATAGGGAACTTTACAAATGCAGCTGCATTCTCTTATACCGTTAACGGGATGCTATATGTTATTGATGCCAGGACTTCAGAGGTAATTAAGATAGATACTTTAGGTAATCAGCTTAAAACAGCCGGAGGCTTTGGATGGAAATCCGGAGTATTTGATCTTCCATGTGATATCTTCTCTACTCCTCTTAATGTGTACGTAACAGATAAAAACAATCACCGAATACAACAATTCGACAAGGATTTGAATTACATTTCGGAATTGAACGGGAAGAACAGCGCTACACAAAAGGAAGAATTCCGCTATCCGAACGCTTGCGTTAATTTGCCATCAGGTGATTTATTTGTTCTTGATTCGGAAAACAAGCGGGTAATAAAATATGATGCTTTGCATAACTATAACTCCGCCTTTGGTGATTTTAACTGGGGACGTTACTCGCTAAACACACCGACAAAAATCCACCTGTACGATGAAGATAAACTCGGTGTTTTGGATGGACAAAATCTCGTTGTTTTTGATTTATACGGCAACGGATTAAATATTATCTCACTGCCGGATAGCATCGTTGACTTTGCATTCAAAAATAATACGTTGTTTCTTAACACTGCAAAAGGCATGTATTTTCGAATCCTACCCGAATCTCAGTTTAAACGATTATCGTTACCCATTCTCAGTGAAGAAATTGTCGGCTTTGAGGTAAGTAATACGACCATATATATATTAACTTCTTCAAAGATTTATACACTGCGAATGTATTTGTAATGACTGTCAGAAATTTCGGATTACTATCAAGTTTTATTTCCGGTGTTTTGTTCTTATTCTTTTTGCCGGCCATGTTTCAAAACAACCTCAGTATTGCTTCTTTTGGCTTTCTCAGCAGAAAGCTCTTTTCTCATGTATGCATGCAAATTCCAGAACATACATTCGTGTATGGCAATTTTGTCTTTCCGGTATGTGCCAGATGCACCGGCATTTATTCGGGATTGTTTATAGGCGGCCTATCGGTTGTGCTGCACTTTTTCCCACGCGGCCTATTTTCGAACAAATATTCAATTGCATTATTCGCGGCCCCGATAGCAATCCACGTCGGCGTTACTTTCTTGCATCTCTTCTCTTATTCGCTTTGGATAGCATACCTTACAGGTATTATCTTTGGATATAGTGTTTTTCCCTTTATTGCTACTCATTTAACGGAAAGTAATATTCTTACTAATGAATAATAAATTTTCGCCCGCTTTAGTCTGCGGGTTTGCTGCTGCCGTATTAACAATTGTTCCGGGATTAAAAAGCTTTGCCTGCTGTCTTATAATCCCCTTCGCTGTTTATATGTCTTTAATGATAAATCAAAAGTTGGGCGGGCTTCATAAGATTGCAGCAGGCGAAGGTGTATATTTCGGTTTGGTGACCGGATTATGTACTGCATTATTCGGAACACTGTTGGAAATTATCATTACGTACGCCACGAAGTCCAATGACATTGTCATTACATTTCCGGAATTCGAAAAATATATTCAAACACTCCCTCAGGCTGCTATGTTCAAAGAGTCGCTTCAACTGATTCGCGGCATTGTCTATGAAATATCCGCAAAGGGATTTTCGGCTTTATTTACAACATTTTTACTCATGGGTAATATTTTCATCGACACAATCTTCGGACTTATCGGAGGATTGGTTGCGATGTCAATCATCAACAAAAGAAATATTTCCCAATAATCTTTATCGCATTTGAAAGGCTCTCATGATTAACGCAATTATATTCGCATGCCATTATATTTTTGCCCTGATTATATTCACAAAAAAATGGCAGGATGAAAAACTGGGCACCGCCGTTATTAATCTGATGCTCATTGGAGTTTTATTTGCCGTAGGTTGGACGTTAGCAACCACAATCAGCACCCAGATTCCTAAGGAATTGATTGAAACTGAGAAGTACAGAGGTTTTTTCGACAGGGATACAGTAGCTTTGGTATTATTGTCAACTGCAGAATACTTCTTTTACAAGATGTATTATAGTGAAGTGTTTACTAGCGAAGCCGAAACGGAAAAACAATAACAACGGTCTGTTCAACAGAGGGCTGACCGCTCCGTATCGGTTCAAAGCGCCATTGGCGGAGAGAATTGACTGCGGTATTTTCCAGACGGGTATCGCCTTTTGTAAGAACTACAATTCTTCCTACAGTACCATCAGGCAGAATAGAAAATCGAATTCGAATATCAAGTTCTTTATTAACTCCCGGAGGATAATCGGGAATATTGTAGCTATAAATTCTTCTTTGGCCGTTTCCTCCCCAGTCTATATCATATCCGGTGCCATTGCCTTCGCCATTACCGAATCCCCTTCCCGGTTTTCCATTACCTTTTGAGGGCAAAGAACCAGCGCCGCCTCGAATTTCTCTTTTATCGGCAATCACGGCATCATCCGATTTAGAAGAAGTGCTTTTTGTCAGATCTACTTTAGCTTCTTTATTTTCTTCCTCAGTCCCCGGTTCAGCTGTTTGGGGCTGAGGTTCAGAAACATTGACAACACCAAACTGATTACTGCCGTCACCCGGAGAGCCGCCGGGGCCGCCTTCACCAAGTCCGATTTCAACATAATTCTGCTGCGGCAGCGAATGCTTATATTGCTGGTAGAAAAACATACCGGCTAATAATAAGACGTGCAGCGCAATTGATAAGAAATACGAGGGGGTTTGACTTTGCTTTTTCAATCTAAATTTCGTTCACTCACAATATGAATACTAATCCTGCCATCAAGACTTTTACTTACGTACCTTAACGCGATACCATGTACCTCGTCCGGGTATTTCAGCTTCCTGAATGATGACCGTCTTCCCCATGCTTCTTAATTTAGATGCTTCACTTTCAGCAACCGATTTAATTTTTACCGACATTACCTGAACATAAGCTCCATCCTGCACTTGAGTATTCTTTGCTTTATCCGTTTTTTTAACCGGATTTGGAGCCGGTGGTATAATCTTTTGAGGAGCATTGGAAACTTTTGTATTAGTCTCCTTTTTCACCTTCCCGGTTCCCTGATCTTTTTTCTCTTCAATCGCATTTGCCGGAGGAGCTGCCTGTGTCCCCTTATCCTTTGCAACAACTGTTGAGCTATCGGCTTTAACCTGTGGTTGAGTCGGAAGATAAGGATAGGTTACTGGAAAGGAATAATCGCGTTCGATAATGTTCGCATTTACAGCGCTTTGCGAATTCGCTTTGGCTTTCTTTTCCTGCTCCGGACGGTATACTTTCTCATAGACAAAGTAGCCGATGACGCCCGCAATTATTAATAACAAGAGTAGCCACAAAAATGTGCGGAAGAATCCCGATTTTTTCTCTTCAACCTCTTCATCAGTAACTGGTTCATCGACAGGCTCTTCTTGAATTACTGGTTCATGATGTTCCTGTTTAACCGGCTCATCATCAATATTCTTCGAGCCTTGCAGCATCGATTCGGCATCGTCTTCCAGAAAATGAGGAATATTCAAAATTTCAGCTGTGGTGCGCACCCTCTGGTACTTGAATTTTTCGAACTCAGCTTCAAATTCCGCATCGTTCCTTTTTCTCTCCGCCTCATCCTCAAGTTCTTTTTTTATGAGAATCTCAGACATATCAATGGCGTGAGCATTATCATCTACTGCGGGAGTCTCTTTTAGGCTCTCTTCGGGAATTCTTTCAATAGTGCTATCTTTTTCAAACTCGGAGAGATCTATTGAAAACTCTTGAGTAGCCTTTTCCGGTGCATTAATAACCTGCATGAATGAAGGCAGTGTTTTTTCCTCGGGTGCAGTTTCCTCAACATCATCTGTTGTACCAAAATCCCAATCGGCTTCACCATCAATAGCTCCTGTTGATTCAGCAGCAGAAAGTTTAGCATCAGGCAATTCGGGTGCTGCAAGAATATTTTCTCCCTGCTCCTTCTTCCACTCAGCTCCGAATTCCCAAGGGACTTCTATCTCTTCATCTACGAGTACCTTTTCAGGTTCTGGTTGAGCCTCCTCAAGAATTGCCGCAAGTTGTGCTTCGCGCGATGCCGCAGAACGCTCAAGCAATCCAGACCCGATAATAACTGATATTTTCTGATCAAAATATTTTCGAATTTCGTGCGGTGACGAAGGAATATTATCTACAATAACAGGCTGCCCTTTTAAAGGGATGAGCGGTTTATTAATACCAAGGTTAAAATACGGGTCAAGATTATTCGGTGACGCAAAAACATCAGTCGGAATGCCGAAGAGCAAATCGCCCTGTAATGAGGTCGGGTGTTCCGGCACAAAGCGAATGGCATCAGAGTTATTACTATCCCGTTTCTGGTCTGATGTCATTTTAATGCGGGTAAAACTTCCCAGACCGTCCAGAATAAGAGAATCGCCTTCAACCAGCAAGGAAGCCATCTTCAACATGAAAATTTCCATGAAGCGGCCGGCCTCAAGTTGAGGAATGTCCCCGCGAATCGCAATTTCCCGGATAAGTTCTGAACGCGTCATAAAATGGGATTACTTTTAATAAATATATCTACCACTGGAATGTAACACCTGCCACCATATTGAAAGGCGTTTCCTGATAATTCTTCCAAATATAATTTTTTCTATTCAATAAATTATCAATTTTGAAAGTAAATAAAAACTCTCGAGACAAAGCATAGCCTAATTCGAGGAAAAATGTATGATAGGCGCCCATCCATTCATTATTCAAAAGATCCGCGTATTGTGAACCGCGGAACTTGACTCCAGCCTTTGCAGTAACCCCAACCGGCAGTGTATAACCATACGCAGCATACAATTCAACGGCTGGATTAAAAGGTATCTTATAGTTGTTTGTATCCCTAATAGAGTTCAGTTTTAGTTTACCATAAAAATAGCCAAAATCTCCAGGCTGCATTCGCAGTTCGAAAGAGGCAGATGTTGCGTATGCCTTGGTCTTTGTTAACTCAAATGAAGCATCGCTGCTTCTGTATTGAAAATAAGGGAATTGGTTCGACTTGTAATATTCGAGTGACGCGATAATATCAAACTGCCTGTTTACTTCATACATCAGCGATATATCGAATTTGGAATCTTGCGAAAATGCAGTTGCCCTAAAATTTTTAAGATACGAGTAGTCATTCAATCCAAGCATCTTTTCATAATCGAATATCTGGTAACCGGGATGGTATGAAGCGAAGACCATCAATCCGCTTTTTAATTTGACTTCAACTCCCAAAAGCGGATTTAATCCCTTCACCGTATCAAGACTCGTGAAGTTCAAGCCCATATCAACGCTAAAAATGTCAGAGGCGATTAAACGCAACGGAGCATCAACTTTGATCAATGTTTCACCGGAGTTCCAATTAGCAGAGTCATTCGTCATATACTGAGAATACTGAATCTGGGGAGAAAACTCTACCGCTCTTCCCGATATTCCAGCCGAACCGAAAATAGTAAATTTGCTTTCATTCAAATTCTCTTTGGACAGCTGGTGATACTGATGACGGACCATAAAGTTATATTGCCAGAAATTCCGTTTTGAACTCGCTAATCCCAACGCGAGATCGGTTGCGTGAATATCGCGTGTTTCCGGATCCTGCTTGGCGTATAGTTTGTAATTGGAATAATTGTAATCGCCTTTAATAGAAAGTTCATTATCGCTGAGGAAATTATCTCCGCTAAGAATTTTATATTTTATTTCTGCGCCAGGATTAAACATGAGCTTCCAGGCGTTATCCACGTGGGGACGGTTATAACCAGCATTCAGATATCCGCCAAGAGTGAATTCATCAATGGGAATCAGCGTGGAATATGCAATCGAGGGTAATGGAACTACTCCTGCCTGAATACCGAGTTTATTAAAATATGTAACCGCAGTATCTTTTTGCTGCATTTCTTTTTTTAATGGACTTGTTAACGATGTAGCCTCTAAAAATTCCGGTGAATATGCCGGTTTTAAGAATTCATCAGACACTGTAGGAATGAAAGGTGCCGGAAGTTTCTCCGCAGCAGGAAGCTCATACGATTCTTTTCCGGTAATGACAAATTCCGGTAATTCAATACCTTGTTTTGTGTTTGTGTTCTGAGCGAAAATCAAACAACTCCACATCGCTAAAACGAGAAGTACTTTTTTCATATTATTTCAACCTCCTCATTTTCAGTTGCGCTTCCTTTCCATAATCATCATCGGGATGTTTATCCAACACCGCATTATACATTTCCTTTGCACGGCGGTTATCCTTCATTTTGGCATAAATATCGCCAAGCCTCAGGTTTGCTTTCGTCACCCATTCATCATGCTGGGAAAATGAATTTAACACACGGACAAAAGCCGTAATGGACTCATTTGACTTTGACTGGCTTTGATACAGCACGCCGAGATTGTACTGGGCTGCTGCGCCAAGGTCATCCGTGCGTTTCGTTGCAAGATTCTGGAAATACTTAACCGCGTTGGAATATCGTTTCGCGTTCATTTCAACGTTACCCAAATCCAGACGCGCTTTATCTGCAAAGATGCTTCCATCATAATATTGGACTACTTCATCATAAACATCATAGGCCGAAGCGACATCACCCTTATCATTCAGAGTAGCTGCCTTCCAGTATAAAAATTCTGCTCTTGATTGAGGAGTTTGGATTTTGTTGTATGCTTCATCATAAACTTTAATTGCTGCATCATACGCGTGCTGATTCCTCAGTTCCTGTCCCCACTCAATGACAGCAGAAACGGCTTCATCGCTTGACGGGTATGAATCGAATACTAATTTGAATTTTTTCAGAGCCTCATCTGCATTACCCAGCAGCTGTTCACATTTTCCGATCCAATAGTATGCTTTTGAAATGTTCTTACTTTTTGGGAAGAGAAAAATAAACTCTGAATATGCTGAACGTGCAGCCATATAGTTGCCCTGGCTAAAGTACAGTTCACCCTTCTTCAGGAAAAGTTGATCGGCATATCCGGCAGACTTCCTCTGTTTTACATAAGAGTCAATCGTGTTTACAGCAGCATCAACATCACCCTTTGCCATGTACGACGTTTGAATTCCATTGATAGCGTCATACACATAGTTTGAATTCGGGTAGCTGTTGATTACCGTAGAATAGCAGGTAATAGCAGTATCATATTTTGCCGAATTGTAATAAGCATCGCCGAGTGAGTAGTATACCAATGGGGCAATTTTGGAATTCGGCGAATACGCGAGCATGCGCTTATAAGTCTCAATGGCTTCAAGTAGTTTTCCCTGCTGGAAACTAATCCATCCCATCATATAAATTGAATTCTCCGCATATGAAGAGCGAGGATAGGTCGTAAGCAAGCGGTTAAATTCATCAAGGGCGTTCTGCACCTTACCTGCTTTATATAAACTTAATCCGTATTGATAGCTTAAATAGTCTTTGTTTTTCTCAACGGTTTTCGACTTGAGGAGATCTTCATATATCCTTGCGGCGTCGGCATATTTTTTACCGGCAAGATATGTATCTGCCAGTCTCAGTCGTGCATCAAAAACCTTAACATCCTTAGGATATTTCTTTATAAAATCAAGATAGGAGAATGAAGCGTTGGCATAATCTTTTTGATTATAGTAGCAGTATGCCATACCATACATTACTGCGCTGCCGAGCTCCGGATTGTTCATGTCAATTTTTTTGTAGTAACTTAAAGCTTCATGGTAGCGCTCGGATTGGAAGAAACTTTCTGCAAGATAGAACGACACCTTGTCGGTCTCAAAGCTTTTATCTCTTTCGGCAAGTCCCGTTAAAACTTTTGCCGCTTCATCATAATTTTTCATGCAATAGGCAGTAACACCGATGCCGAACTCTGCGCGGTTTTTCAAATCGGACGGCAAGTAGTTCAGTGACTTTGCATCAGAAAAATTCTGATAAGATTTCTGATAACGCGCACGATTCAGTTCGACCTCGCCAAGAAGGACATATATTTTTGCTTTTAGATCTATATCCCTTGTAGATAAAGCATTCTCAAGGAAATAGGCTGCCTTTTCATACATTTTTCTTGTGTAATGAATTACTCCCATCTGATACTGTGCACCATACACCATGGGTGAGGATGGATACTGCTTTAAAAAATCATCGAAAGATTTCAGAGCCTCATTGTCGTTGCCAAGGTAGCGCTGCGATTCACCTTCCCAGTACAATGAGAGTCTTGCCAATGAATCAGTCCCATCCACTAATGAATGAAATGTTTTATATGCTTCGTTGAAATTATTTTTTTGAAAATGGCACCACGCGAGCGAATAATTGATTTCCCGGATGAAAGCGATAGCCGGATACTTTTTAATAATATCTTCAAATGTCGCCTGCGCTTTATCATATTCTGCTGTGCGGAAATATGAATTACCGAGCATATAGAGTGCTTCACCTTGCTTCTCAACGCTCAAGGATTCAACTGCCGGGTTGGACAATTCGATAATTGAATTTTCATAGTCTTTTAATTTAAAATAGCAGTAACCGATGCGTGACTGTGCAGATGCATAGAGCGTGCTTGTTTTATAATTGCTCAGAAGCATATCATAAAACTCAACTGCCTTTTTGTAATCTTCCTTTTTCTCATAAATACCTGCGAGCGAGAAGATGGTATAATCAAGATACTTGTTGTTGCGTTTTTCCTGTATGGCCTGCTGATAAAAAATTATCGCATCATCATATTTCTCTTCAACAGTAAAAGTTTCTCCTACCCAGTATTGCGCCGAGCCGTAATGTTCATTATTCGGATAATCAAAAATAAGTATGCCAAGCCGGTCACGGCATTTTGAGTAGCTTTTAATCTGGAAGTATAAAAGTCCTGCCTTATATAAAGCTTCTTCGCGGTAATTAGAAAAGCGATACAAGGTTATTACTTTTTCGTACTCGAAAATGGCTGATTCCACATCACCAAGAAGATTCATGCACTCTGCGGCATAAAACTGAGCAGCGGCCTGCTTTTCGGTAACCAGTGATTGTGCTGCTATATAACTTTTAAATTTTTGATATGAAGCCCCGTATGCTCCTCTGGAAAAATCGTCCATAGCTGAAGCATAGGTTTCTTCCAAACTTTGAGAGAATACGAACGAAGATTGCAGGAGTACTACTGTTAAAATAAAAAGGATTTTAGATCGCATAGAATTTTTCATCCGGTTTTAGAAAAACTTTCCCATAAATAGATAAATTGGCATAATTTTTCGAAATAATCCATGCAATATAACGAACACGGGGGGATTTTGCGACTCACTGCCCTCTTCCTAACCCACAGCTGAAGTGTATGTTGCACAACTTTTCACATTAACCACGGTCTTTAGACCGTGGGCGGATGCCCACCCCGAGAGCTGGACTTTAGTCCAACAAACGTATTTTTGGGGGACTAAAGTCCGGGAAGTCTTTAGCTTTCTTCCTCACGGCATTAAAATGCCGTGTTAATGATAATCACATTGAGTTGTGGCACAGGAGATTTACTTCAATTCCTATAAAATGCAAGTACTTTATAACTATATCATCTCAAATCCCCCCATTATGCTTCAAAAATCATACAAAATGAGCACAAGGTTCCCGTCTTAACTTAAAATTTGATTTTAAAACGATTATATTGAGAATTGAAAATTCTTTAAACAATTAAGCAGCTTCCGGAGGATCCCTTGATGGAACATGATGAAAAATTTGACCAATTAGCAATTAATACTTTACGTTTACTGGCTGTAGATGGTGTACAAAAAGCAAATTCAGGACACCCGGGCATGCCTATGGGGTGCTCACCGATAGCATATCTATTATATTCAAAAATTATGAAGCATAACCCAGCCAACCCGAAATGGTTGAACAGGGATCGTTTTATTTTATCACCGGGACACGGCAGCATGCTGCTATACGGCATTCTTCATCTTTGCGGTTACGATGTTCCGATGGAACAACTGAAACAGTTCCGCCAGCTTAACAGCATCACCCCCGGACACCCTGAATTCGGATTGACCGCAGGCGTTGAAACAACAACAGGTCCGCTGGGACAGGGATTTGCTAATGCTGTGGGAATGGCTTGGGCACAGGCTCATATTGCCGCACGTTTCAACAAAGACGATATTAAGCTTATTGACCATTTTGTTTACGGAATTTGTAGTGACGGTGACCTTGAAGAAGGTATCTCACACGAAGCCGCTTCATTAGCAGGCCACTTGAAACTCGGCAAAATCATTTTCTTCTATGATGATAACGGAATTTCAATTGATGGTGAAACTCACCTTTCCTTCTCCGATGATACAGCGAAACGATTTGAAGCTTATCACTGGCATGTTCAGCACGTTTCAGATGTGAATGATTTAAGCCAGCTTGAAGCCGCCGTTAAAAACGCGCAGGCTGATCCCCGTCCATCAATCATTGTTACAAAAACACATATCGGTTACGGAAGCCCGAACAAACAGGATAAAGAATCTTCACACGGTAGTCCGCTTGGCGCTGAAGAAGTTAAGTTAACTAAAAAGAATTTAAACTGGGTATCAGAAGAAGATTTCTTCGTACCCGAAGAAGTACGCTCGTTCTTTAATACTCTTGGACCTAAAGGTAAAGATGCTGAAGCAGCATGGGAAAAAATTCATGCTGAGTATAAAGCCAAATATCCCGAAGATGCTGCCATTCTCGCCAAAGCCTTTGCGGGCGATACGGACCTAGATTGGGCCAATGTTCTTCCGAAATTCGTGGACGACGGGAAGAAACTTGCTACACGTCAGGCTTCAGGAAAAGTTATCAATGCTCTTGCGAAAGCTCTTCCGCTGCTCTTTGGTGGTTCAGCCGACTTGGCTCCTTCTAACAATACGCTTGTTGCAGGCGAAGCTGATTTCTCCGCTTCAAACTATGCAGGCAGAAACTTACACTTCGGTATCCGTGAACACGGCATGGCTTCTATTATGAATGGTATGGCAATGTACGGCGGACTTATTCCTTACGGTGGAACATTCATGGTCTTTGCAGATTATCTGCGTCCTACCATTCGCATCGCATCACTCTCACATGTTCGTCCGATTTACGTGTTGACACACGACAGTATCGGCCTCGGCGAAGACGGTCCGACACATCAGCCGGTTGAACAAATAGCTTCATTGCGCTGCATCCCCGGATTAACAACTATCCGCCCAGCTGACGCAAATGAAACTGCCGGCGCATGGAAAGTTGCAATTGAAAAGAAAAACGGCCCCGTAGCTTTATTGTTAACCCGTCAGGGACTCCCCGTTCTTGACCCTGCCAAGTGTGATGCTGTCAACGGCGTTGCAAAAGGCGCTTATATCGTCAAAGATTCTCAGGGAACGCCGGACATCATTTTAATCGCAAGCGGTTCAGAATTACAGCACTGCATTAAAGCAGGCGAACAGCTTGAAGCCGAAGGCGTAAAAGTTCGCGTTGTGAGCTTCCCAAGCTGGGATCTCTTCGATAAACAAAGCCCAGAATATAAAGAATCCGTTTTGCCGAAATCCGTAAAAAAACGCATCGCTATTGAAGCGAATATCGGTATGGGTTGGGAAAAGTATGTTGGAGATGAAGGTGTTATTATCAGTCTGGAAAGATTTGGTGCCTCCGCTCCTTTTGAAATTCTCATGAAAGAATTCGGATTTACCGCTGAGAACGTTTTAGCCAAAGCAAAAACCTTGCTCGGGAAATAGTAATGTCAAAATTACGGGATAAGTTTACAGAAGCCGAGTGGCAGAAATGCTGCACCGGCTTATGCGATGATTGCCGCCTAGCCAAGAAGTACAAAAAAGAATATGGCAAGGAAGAAGGCAAAAAGAAGCTCAAAAAGGACAAAAAAAAGATTTTAGGGTAAAATTTCGTATTTTTCCCCTGTAAATCTGTTTTGGTGTTGAGATTCAGCCAATAGTTCCGTAAATTTTTATTTCAAATTTTTGGTATTACTAGAAAGTAAGGAGAAAATATAATGGCTATTAAAGTAGGTATCAACGGATTCGGAAGAATCGGAAGATTAGTTTTTTCTGCTATCGCAGGCCGCGGATTACTAGGAAAAGAAATCGAAGTTGCTGCTGTTGTTGATGTTACAACAAGCGCTAAATATTTCGCTTATCAGCTGAAATATGATTCAGTTCATGGAAAATTCGGCGGAACGATTACAACCGAAAAAAGCAAACCTGAAGTTGAAGATGACGATGTTCTCGTTGTCAACGGCGCAAAAGTTCATTGTGTCGCAGCTACAAAAGATCCAAGCCAATTGCCATGGAAAGATTACGGTGTTGATTTCGTAATTGAATCAACCGGTTTATTCACTGATTCCGAAAAAGCAAAAGGCCACCTCGCAGCAGGCGCAAAAAAAGTTATTATTTCAGCTCCGGGCAAAGGCGATGTTAAAACCATCGTTCTCGGTGTTAACGATAATGAATATGATCCTGCAAAACATGACATCATTTCGAATGCTTCATGTACTACCAACTGTCTCGCTCCGCTCGTACACGTTCTGTTAAAAGAAGGTATCGGCATTGAGACCGGTTTAATGACGACAATTCATGCTTATACAGCTACACAAAAAACCGTTGACGGTCCTTCAAAGAAAGACTGGCGCGGAGGCAGAGCAGCTGCTATCAATATTATCCCTTCAACAACCGGTGCCGCAAAGGCAGTTGGCGAAGTTCTTCCTGCCGTTAAGGGCAAATTAACAGGTATGTCATTCAGAATTCCTACTCCTGACGTTTCTGTTGTTGACCTTACATTCCGCAGTGTTAAAGAAACATCTATTGCAGAAATCAATGAATTATTAAAGAAAGCTTCCGAAACATATCTTAAAGGTATCCTCGGATTCGCAAACGAAGAAGTTGTTTCATCTGACTTCATTCACGATGAACGTTCTTCAATTTATGATTCACTCGCTACATTGCAAAACAACTTTAAAGATGAGAAACGCTTCTTCAAGCTGGTTTCATGGTATGACAACGAGTGGGGTTATTCCTGCAGAGTTGTTGATCTTCTCTTAAAGATTGCGAAAGCATAAATTTCTTACCAAGACGCAACCTACGGGTTGCGTCTTTTTTTTGTTTCGAACATTAATAAACCCACAGGTGCAATATGAATAAAAAGACCATTGACCAGATTGAATTAAAAGACAAACGCGTTTTAGTCCGTGTTGACTTCAACGTTCCTCTCGATGAAAATAAAAACGTTACCGACAATAAACGCATTGTGGAATCACTGCCGACAATTAAAAAGATTATTGCCGACGGCGGGAAAACGATTCTCATGAGCCACCTCGGCAGACCAAAAGGCGAACCGAATTCTAAATACTCATTAACACCGGCCGCTAAATGCTTAAGCGAACTATTGGGCAAGCCGGTAATTATGGCTCCTGATTGCGTTGGTGAAGAAGTTAAAAAGCTCGTTGCTGCAATGCAGCCGGGTGATGTCCTCTTATTAGAGAACCTCCGTTATCATGCAGAAGAAGAAAAGAACGTTCCTGAATTTGCAAAACAACTCGCCGAACTCGGTGATGTATATGTAAATGATGCATTCGGTAGCGCACACCGTGCACATGCTTCAACAGAAGGCGTGACAAAGTTCATTTCTACCTGTGTTGCCGGTTACCTGATGAAAAAAGAATTGGATTACCTTGGTGGCGCGATCTCAAATCCTGTCCGCCCGTACTGTGCTATTCTCGGCGGCGCGAAAATTTCCGGCAAGATTGACGTAATCAACAACCTCCTCGGAAAAGTTGATACCCTCATCATTGGCGGTGGTATGGCTTATACATTCTACAAAGCTCAGGGATTGGAAATCGGCACGTCATTACTCGAAGCCGAAAAGATTGATCTAGCAAAAGAACTGCTCGATAAATTCAAAAATTCCAACGTTAAATTGTTACTCCCGGTTGACGTCGTTGTCGCTCCGGAATTCAAGAACGATTCACCGGCAGAAGTAGTCCCGGTTACCGGAATGCCTGCTGATAAAATGGGTCTTGATATCGGACCGGAAACCAGGAAACTCTTCAGAGATGCAGTACTTGCTTCCAAGACTATCGTTTGGAACGGCCCGATGGGCGTTTTCGAATTCGATAACTTTGCTCTCGGTACAAACAGTGTTGCTCAAGCATTAGTTGATGCCACAGCAGCCGGTGCTGTTACGGTTATCGGCGGCGGTGATTCTGCTGCTGCAATCGCAAAAGCCGGAATGGAAACAAAAGTATCGCACGTTTCAACAGGCGGTGGCGCTTCACTCGAATTCCTCGAAGGCAAGCTCCTCCCCGGCGTTGAAGCCCTGAACAATTTATAATTTCCCCTTTTTTATTCCTAGCCCATGACTTAACCTGCCCGCCTTCGGCGTTCGGGCGGGGTCATGGGCTAGGAAATTAATTCCGGCCAAAAAACACCCCGTTCTGACAACCTATATCAATTCAACAGCCATAACAATATCTTTTCATGCCGCACCTACGGTGCTCTGTAAATACTTATCACTATTTGCTATAAACATGTCACCCGCTACACGAGTTAATAAATTTCTATTTGTACCCTGAATCATTTCGATGTCTGCATTTTTCAGCGGCGTAGCCGCAGCATGTTTATAGAGAAATTTAGATTTAGGTCATGGGCTGGAAAATCACATACCAAACACACATCATTCTCCAATCCTGCAATATTTTTTCATTTCGCACCTATGGTGTTCTGTAATTACTTATCACTATATTGCTATAAACATGTCACCCGCTACACGGGTTAATAAATTTCTATTTGTACCCTGAATCATTTCGATGTCCGCATTTTTCAGCGGCGTAGCCACGGCATTTTTATAGAATAATTTGATCCTGTCAATTTGAGTTCCAGCGGAACGGCATGTAGAGGACATCCTCTTTTGACTCTTGATTATACCCCGTGTTGAAGGGCTGAAGGCAGGCATAGAAGTGCCGAATTTTCGCAAATAGATATGTATAAACAACCGAAATTTTCTACTATATTATGTCCCAAATTAATCAGGCTTTGTGATGAATAGAATATTTTTTGCTTTGTTGTTCACGATTTTGTTAACGAATGTTTTTTATGCTCAGGATAAATACGCCTGTCAGGAACAAGCAGCCATGGTTGCTTCTGAGAGAGCATTCTCGGCGGCTGCTTCTTATTTGGGAATAACGGAGGGATTCCTGACGTTCTTCTCCCCCACATCTTCGTCGTTTGATTCGGGTTTGGAAAAAGCATTTCCGAAATTAATCGCCAGAAAAAGAAGTACATATCCATTAAAATCAATCCTCACATGGACACCGCAGCATGGAGATATTTCTAAGTCAGGAGACTTCGGATTTCTTTTCGGACCGTGGATTATTAAAAAAGCTTCCTCCGACAGCATTACGGCTAAGGGAAGATATATTTCCGTTTGGAAAAAGGACACACTCGGATTGTGGAAGGTTGCTTTTGATTGTGGCGTTGAAACGAATGAGAACGACACAGTTCCGATTACTACAAATTTTACCGGTGTTTCCGATTCGCTCGAATTAGCTAACAGAAAACCGGCCGCCTCCTCTAAGACAAATGAAACATTGATGAGGTTGGAAACAATTTTCGCTAAACTAAATGGTGATAATGCACTTGCGTCTGCCGATTCAATTCTTTCCGATAAAATTACCTTGTTTAGAGATAAAAGCCTTCCGCTTCAGGGCAAGTCAGATGCAAAATTGTGGTTTCATGCATTTAAAGCCGGTTCATTCAGGATTGCCCGCATTGAGGTTTCTCCTTCCGGTGACATTGCATATACATATGGCACCTGCGGAAGAGAAATGGAAAAATTTTATTACCTCCACATCTGGGAAACAGACGCATCTGCCAATTGGAAATTGGTAATGGATGTGTGCGCAAAGAAATAATAGAAGATTGTATTATCGGGGAACGTTGGTAAGGATTAGTTTTAGATTGGGCAGGAGGGTATAATACAAGCCCCACATAGTTAATCCAACCGATAGCGGGATGGAAAGATTATCATCCGCCCAGCCGAAGGATACATTCTCCATTATTGCACCGACAAAAGCGGCGATAATTCCGATAATGTATTCCGTTGTATTATGGCAATCGATTTTCGGTGTTAGTAAAACAACAATAACGGCACTGACAAAAAAAGCCGAAGTCCCCTCTAGGCTCTTAAATAAAAATTTACGCCTGCCGAATTTTCTTCCGATCAGCGCCGCAGTGGTATCACTGATAATTAATATCGTGAATGCAGTTACAAAAACAACTTTCGGAAATAGCCATACACATAGCAGCGCCGAAAGCAGAACATATGTTGCACCGTTGAGATTTTTCTTTTTCTCATCCATCTCATGTTTGCGCATGATCGGTCCGAAGATAAGATTAATTACTCTTGCCCATGAAGGAATAAAGTATCTACCCACATCAAAGATAAGAGCAATAATGCTTAAGGTGCCGAGAATAGCGACTGCGGATTGCTTTGTAATGAAGTAACCTATCACCGGAATAGATAGACTACAGAGATGAACTAATTTTCTTTTAACTTCATCTCTGTAGTTTATTGAGCCATGATCTACAAAACTCATGACTGTGGAGTATCCTCAGATGGTTTCTGACGTTGCTCCATAAGTTTTTTTACATGGTCAGGAATTTCATCCTTACCATTGTGATTTTTCTGCAGTGGAGGAAGTGTTTCGCCGGCAACAACTTTATCAATTTCCTCGCCATCAAGGATTTCACGCTCCAAAAGTTCTTTTGAAAGCCGGTGCAGTAATTCCACATTTTCAGAAAGAATTTTATCAGCACGCTCCATACAGGTATTTACAATATCCCGGATTTCATCATCAATCTCGATTGCGGTTTTTTCCGAGTAATCACGATGTTTTTGTATTTCGCGTCCGAGGAATATTTCTTCTTCCTTTGCACCATAGCTTAACGGGCCGAGTTTATCGCTCATGCCCCACTCGCAAACCATTTTTCTGGCGATACCGGTAGCACGTTCAATATCATTGCCGGCACCGGTCGTGTAATGGTTAAAAATAAGTTTCTCTGCCGAGCGTCCGCCGAGCATTTGTGTTATAATGCCAAGCAGATACTGTCTTGAGTATGAATGTTTCTCATCAACCGGCAAATAGTGGGTAACACCAAGAGCGCGGCCGCGGGGAATAATGGTAACTTTATGTACCGGATCTGTCCCCGGAATCATACGGGCAACAAGCACATGTCCGATTTCATGGTACGCGGTAGTTTTCTTCTCCTCTTCGGAGATGATCATGCTCTTGCGTTCCATGCCCATCATGACTTTGTCTTTTGCTTCTTCGAAATCATCCATGCCGACACGGTTTTTGTTTTTACGCGCGGCAAGAAGTGCTGCTTCGTTTACCAAGTTAGCCAATTCAGCACCGGCAAGACCCGGAGTTCCTTTTGCAAGTATTTCAAGGCTTACATCCACATCAAGAGGAATACGGCGTGTATGGACACGGAGGATTCCTTCACGTCCTTTCACATCCGGACGGTCAACAACGACCTGACGGTCAAAACGTCCCGGGCGTAATAATGCAGGGTCAAGTACATCTGGACGGTTAGTTGCAGCAATAATAATAACACCGCTGTTCTGTTCAAATCCGTCCATCTCAACGAGAAGCTGATTCAATGTCTGTTCGCGTTCGTCATGTCCGCCGCCGAGTCCAGCGCCGCGATGACGGCCAACCGCATCAATTTCATCAATAAAGATAATACAAGGAGCGTTTTTCTTTCCCTGCTCAAACAAGTCGCGTACACGGCTTGCACCGACACCGACAAACATTTCAACGAAATCGGCACCGCTGATTGAGAAGAACGGGACACCCGCTTCACCTGCAACTGCACGGGCTAATAATGTTTTACCGGTACCTGGAGGGCCCAACAAAAGTACGCCGCGCGGAATTTTTCCGCCGAGTCTCTGAAACTTGGAGGGTTCTTTAAGAAACTCAATAATTTCGTGAAGTTCAACCTTTGCCTCATCAGCGCCGGCAACATCACGGAATGTAACTTTATTGAAGGACTGGTTAATAAGTTTTGCTTTGCTTTTACCGAACGAGAAAATGCCTTTGGTGCCGCCTCCGCCGCCGCCCTGCATTCTTCTCATAAATAAAAACCATACACCGAATATTAATATCCACGGGACTATATTGATCAGAATGTTCATCCACTCACTTGACTGTTTGTCAAATGTATATTCGATGCCCTTCTGTTTCCAGAGAGCTTCCTGATCTTTCAAAAGCGGTTCGGGAATCATTACGGAAATCTGCTGCGCTTTTTTGCCGTTGATCATCTCTTCGGCTTTCAGCTCACCCTTAAAATAATAATCATTAACATCAGATTTTGTTACAGTGATCTTTTTAACCTTATCACCCTCAACAAGCTGCTGATATTGGGTATAATTTACTTCAATGAAATTTCCGGAATTGCCCTTAAATAACTGCATCATGATAACGGCTGCCACGATAACCGCGCCCCAGCCGAAAACCATTTTGATTATTTTTGACCAGTCAAAATTATCATCCTGACGGTTCGGGTTCTTTCCACCGTTACCGTTTTCGTTATTTTTTTTATTCTTATCGTTATTTTCTTCCATACTATACTATTCTTATTATAAACTTTTCTAGGCTTGTTCTGATCCTTCGCGCAATATGTAGATTGAGCGAAGATTTCTGTACTTTTGGGCATAATCCAAGCCATAACCTATAACGAAGCTGCTTGGAATATCAAAGCCAATATAATCAATTTTAACGTCATATTTCAGACTTTTCGGCTTCACCAGAAGCGATACAACCGAGACCGAAGCCGGATTATTTTCTTCCATTATCTTTTCCATATACTTGATTGAAAGGCCGGAATCCACTATATCTTCGACGATAATGAGATGCCGTCCGTCAACCTTACAATTCAATTCTTTCAGCAGTCTTACGTTTCCGGACGATATTTTTTCGTCTCCGTAACTCGAGAGCTTGAAGAAGTCAATTTCACAATCCCCCTTATATGATTTTACCAAATCCGCCATAAACAAAAACGAACCGTTCAATATCCCGATAAATATAGGAACCGTATCCTTATATTTTTCCGTTAATTCCGCACCAAGTTCTGCGATGCGTTTTTGCAACTGCTCCTCCGGAATGAAAACATCAAAGATCTCATCTCCGACTTTTACTACGTCCATGTGATGTAACCTGTACTTTCCAATAATGATTTGTGTCTGCTGTCAGCTTATATTTTTCACTTATTTGGTAACCAACTATCCAGACTATTTCTTTTCCGTCACATACCACCAGAACATGCTTCCGGTCTTTTGCAGGCACTTTTCTGTCAGTCATGAAATCCGACAACTTTTTATATCCTTTCATTCCAAGAGGAATAAATTTGTCACCCGGTTTCCATGCCCTAACCGTTAAGCCTTTTTTGATCTTTCCTGCATCTATATATTCGATAAGACGGGTATTATCGAATTTTATTTTCTTTTTTTCAATCTCTTCAACCGATATTTCAACATTTCCAAGGCGTAACTTGTTCCCGGCAGTTATTTGATGCAAACCGGCGGGTTCTGATTCAATTTTAGTAAAAATATGAAGCACGCCCCTGTCTTTTATGACGATGATTCCACTTTTAAGTTTCAATGTCCGCCCAGTTTGATTCTCCGTAAGAGCCAGAATTTTTCCGACATCGGCGAATCCAAGCGGGAGCGAGAAATCTTTCAAAAATGTATACCGGACAAGTTCTTTTTGCAGGAACAATTCAAGTTCAAGCAACTTGTTTATATCAATAAGAACGCCATCTACGTTTTTTTTGCAAACACTCTTGTAAAGCTTCTGTACGGATTTCCCTAAGCAGCAGGATATGTCACGGGACAGGCTGCTGAGGCGTGCCAAGGCAGCATCGACGGAAGGATTTAGGTTTTCCCTGATAGCGGGCAATATCTCTGTCCGCAAAAAATTCCGTTGATACACAGAAATTTTGTTTGTAGCATCAGTGCAATAAGGGAAATTATTTTTATCGAGGTGCGCAATTATCTCTTCTTTTTCTATATCAATCAGCGGCCGGATAATGTTCCCATTTAGCACCGGAGCAATTCCTGTCAATCCTTGCAGACCGGTTCCCTTTATAATATTGAGGAGCATCGTCTCGGAATTATCATTCAAGTGATGTGCTGTTGCCGTTTTGGTGAGATGCTCTTCTGCCATGATGCGGTTAAAATGAATATAGCGGACTTCGTGTCCTGCTTCTTCTACCGAGATATGTTTTCTTTTTGCGGTCGCCTTAATATCATGCCTGATAACATAAAGTGGGATATCGAGCGAGTAGCAGAGATCGCGGCAAAAAGCCTCATCGTGTTCGGCATCTTCACCGCGCAGCAGATGATTTACGTGCACAGCCCGCAAAGTAATTTTCAATCTGGAAGAGAACTTGTGGAGAAACCTCAGCAAAAAGACAGAATCGGGGCCGCCGCTCAGTGCGACAAGAACTACATCCCCCGGCACAAGCATAACATACTGTCTTATTGTAGACAGTACTTTTTGTTCGACCTTATCAATTAGTAACCGAGGTTTTTTAACCATTCTTCTGTTATCTTACTGCTTTTCTGTTCTTTTTGATTTAGATGGACGATGTACTTGCCGAGAATATCAAATTCAAGATTAACCAAATCACCGGTAGATTTTCCGGCTAAGATAGTTTTCTCCCATGTATGCGGAATTATCGCGACCTTAAACTGATTTCCTGAAAGTTCAGCAACGGTTAGACTAATACCGTCTATTGCCACGGAGCCAATGGGGATAATCAATGGTGTAAATTCTTCCGGGAATGATATGATAACCTCGTTGCTTGTTGTTAAGCGGTTTATGCGCTCAATTTTGCCGAAGCAGTCAACGTGGCCAAGTACAAAGTGGCCGCCTAAACGGGCGGATGCCTGTAATGCACGTTCCAGGTTTACGTTATCACCAGGTTTTAGGTAACCGAACGTTGTTTTCTTTATTGTCTCTTCGACAGCTTCAACAGTGAAAGAATCGGCGTCAAACTGTACGACCGTCTGGCAAACACCATTGATGCTTATGCTATCACCAATCTGTACATCGGATAAAACTTTTTTTGCGGACACGGTAAATCTATATCCGCTCCCCTGAGGGGATTTACTTTTAATAGCTCCAATTTCTTCAATAATACCGGTAAACATTTTTAGCACCTCTATCAATTTTGGGTTTTGCGTAATTCAAGCAAAACATCTTCGTCAAATCTTTCCACCCTTCGTATTGCCCAGCGATGTGATTTTTCAATCAAAGTGACACCCATATCTGAAAATGCGCATAATCCTTTGCCAAGTAATTTCGGACTGATGAAAATCCGCATTTCGTCGGCAAGTTTTTCCCTGACAAATGAAGAAAAAATTTCCTGGCCCCCTTCAACCATTACCGACATAATATTTTCTTTGCCCAGTGCTTTCAGAACGGCAGGCAGGCTGACATGTCCATCTTTACCATCCGGGACAAAAAGAATTTTAACACCGAGTTTTTTTAACGATGCTATCTTTCTCTGCTTTTCCTTACTTGAGACGGAAGTAACAATAAATATGTTTTGCTCCGGATTATCGTAAAACATGGAACGCTTCAAATCAATCCGCAGCTTCGAATCCAATATTACCCTCTTCGGGTCGCGCCCTTCGGTCAGCCTGACCGTCAGCTTCGGATCGTCAATCATCGCGGTTTTTCGACCGATAAGCACGGCATCATATGAGGCACGCATACGGTGTACTTCTTCGCGCGATGCTTTTGTGGTAATCCATTTCGACTGGTTATTGAACGTGGCAATCTTACCGTCCAGAGTCTGTGCAACTTTGACAGTAACATAGGGAATCCGTTTTTGCATGTATTTGAAAAAGAAACGGTTGAGTTCGAGGCATTCTTTTTCCATAATTCCGGTCTTCACCTCGATGCCTGCCCTGGTCAACTTTTCGGCGCCTTTACCGGCAACCAATGGATTGCAGTCGAGCGTACCGATGACAACTCTGCTGATTCCTGCAGCAATTATTGCATCAGCGCAAGGCGGTGTTTTTCCGTAATGGGAACATGGTTCAAGGTTGACGTATAGGGTAGCGCCTTTAACATCTTCACGTGCGCTTCTGAGGGCGTTTATCTCGGCGTGCGGGCCTCCGAAATATTCATGGTATCCGGCAGCGATTATTTGATGATTCTTAACAATTACACAGCCCACCAAAGGATTCGGACTAACACGCCCTTTTCCTTTTGCAGCAAGCTCCAGTGCTAATTTGATGTAGGACTCATCATGTGCCAATGGATTTCTCCATGATTAAACAATTTCGAGTATCTCGAACTCCTGCATTCCGGCGGGGACTTGTATTTGTACGACATCACCGACGTGTTTTGCGAGTAAACCTTTACCGATAGGGCTGGTGACAGCCAGTTTATTCTGACTGAAATCAGCTTCTTCAGCGGAAACGAGAGTATACGCATACTCTTTCCCGGTTTTTACGTTTTTAATTTTCACTTTGGAAAGAATGTGTATTTCGTTTGACGTAAATTGGTCATTCGAAATGACACGGGCACGCGCAAGCATACCTTCCATTTTACTTATTTTCAGTTCGTGAAGTACTTGCTCTTCTTTTGCGGCGTCATATTCAGCGTTTTCAGACAAATCACCATGGGATCTTGCTTCCGCAATCTTAGCAGCGATTTCTTTTCTTCCTGTAGTTTTTAACTCGCGTAATGCTTGTTCCAACTCGAAAAGACGTTCTTGCGTCAAATAAACAAAACCATTATCAGCCATAACACTCACAAAATTTAAAATGAAAGGATTTATTAAAAAAAATACCACCGCCCGAAGCGGTGGTACACAAAATTAGGCAATTAATTTTTCTAAATCAAGCAAGAATTAATTCGAAAAGTCCATATGTGACATGAGATCACGATTGCCATAAACCCTATTTCTCAAATAATTTGGCAATTCCCATTTTCCAACTATAGCGGCATCCATTGATTTCAGCACAAAACTACATTTAACTGAAGGTGAAACATTTTATCAATGAAAGATCTCGCAAAATTAAAAGATCCCGAGTGGCTTTTAATTTAAGAATACTTGAGGGAAATATCTGTCTCTCAGGAGAAAAGATAACAATAAGAGTTGTTCTTCAGGTACTTTAACTTCAAAATTCTTGTTTCTGTATTCTATGTAACTAGCATAATTATCTTCCAGTTGTAATTTATAATCACAATCCGACTGAGTCTTTATTTTGGAGTAATCCAACAAGTTATTCGCATCGTCTATAAAAAAATACTCGACAATTATATTAACAGCCATAAACTCATTAGCGACCTTTGAATATAGATCTGCATCAGCCATAAAAGCAACAATATCCAATATAATAGCGGCAGTAAAGCTAATCTTTGTTCTATTAAATTTTAGACCTGTTAAGTATTCTGAAAGGATTTGCTCATATTCTTCCTGCCGAGTTGAACCAATAAAAGCGATTCCATTTTCTTGATATCTATCACAAATCCAGACACAACAATTATTCAAAAAAATCTTGAGTTCCTCAAATCTATATTGGCGCATTAGCACTAAGGATATAAAAAAGACTGAGATGCCATAATTATCACTGATGGATCGATAGGAGCCATTTTCAACTAAAAGCTTGTTAAACAACTCTATCTGCCTCGGTTGTGTCTCAGGGAAAAGTAGTAATTTCAGGGCGATTAATTCGAGGGCTTTTTGGCATATAATCGGATATTCGAGCATTGACAACAAGCCATTACCAAAAAACAGAGACGCTTGATCATCCCTAAGTTTGCATTCGAAATCCTCACAAAATTCATCAATGATTTTTTTTATTGTTGACAAAATAATATTAGAATTATCTTCGAATAGTTGATTTTTAATCAAAGTACGTCCTAATGCCGCGAGAAATAGCACTGCTTCATAGTTTTGTTTATTATCAAAAAGCAATTTTGAAAAAAAATACCCTTCAAACCAAACCTGAAGTCTATTCTCATTAACGCTAAAATCTAAAAGCTGCCAGTTATCTGAATAAGAGGTAATGTCAAACGAAGAAATGGCTTCTTTATTTCTTATTTTTGAATAAAGTGTAAAAAAGCCCCCTAAGAACTCAGGAGAATTATGAAGACGAAAAAATGGTTCAATTCCTATCGCAAAAAAATCAGATGTTATTTTTTCAATTTCCCAAATGCGAATGGGTGGGAAATTTAGTTTTTCTTCAACAAAGCTGTTAAACTCTTCAAATGAAGCCGTGGCCGGTGGTCTTAGATTGCCAACAATAACGAGTATAAGTTGACGCGGTAATATTTTGTTAAAGTTGGGGTGTGATATTGAATTTGTAATTACTTCCAACAACTGAGGCTTAACTTCGGTGGTGAATTTTCTATAATTTATGTCGCCAACTTTAACCTGAAAACAACACTGAAAACTCTGACCCTTCTCCTCTATTTCCGCAATAAAATCCTTCCCAAATTCTATGGAGCTATGCAGTTGATGTATATTCGAATAGCCCAACCCCGACAGTAACTCTTTAAATGGGCCAAAAAACTCAACCTCCCTGAGTGATGTAAGATAGTTTTCTATAACATTTCTTAGCATACCATATTTTTCTTTTTTGTTCAATTATCTCATTAAACTTTTTTTCTTGTTCCATGCTAAATTTTAAATCTTTTAGTTGTGGCAACAAGTGAGTTGACATATGAAACTCTGGCATTATTGGATTTCCGCTATCATCAAAATCAACTTCTATTTTCTCAAGCATATTTAATATTAAGTCGTAATTGAGTTTGGCTCCGCCAGCATCAACTATATTTCCTGTCAAGTGTGACGCATCTGATATATTTTTATAAAGTACTCTTTGAATATTTTCAATCTTAGCACTACATAATGCGTATATCGTTGCACAAAGAGATTCTAAATCGAAATTTATTACCTCGTCAAATGTAAATGTAATTTCGGTTGAAATTTCCTTTATAGGGGTGATAAGTTCTTTCTCATTAATTTCATATCTAAATCCACCGCCATGCAGTATACGTGCAGTTGCAATATTTTTCAGCACATTATTAGATTTTATTAAATGATGTAAGTATTTCTCAATTATCGCCACATCATTTGGATATTTTTTACTTACACTACTTTTCACGAATAAAATTTCTTTGTAAACTTAAAATTGTGCCAGTAAATGACTTGAACTATTTTAATGAGTTTTCAGCTTCTCTACCTCTAAACACCGCATAGCCCAAGTTGTTATAGAGGAACTTGGGTGCCTAAACTTTAAATTATCGAAACTTCAGTCAAAAGGCAAGTTTAATAATTTATATTAGTCTCATCCGCAATTATCCCCCTATTTCATTTATAGATTTCTATTTCATTAAAAAACGAACCGTTTCGTAGTGAATTTACATACCCCTCCCAACAGTTAGGGAAGGTGTTAAAAAGTATTCTATCTGGAAAAGCCCTCGAAAAACCATTTGCTAAAGAAAATAGAGTTGTTCGACTTTAACGACAATATTCTGTACGTGGAAAATATTTGCTGTAAAAAGTTTTTTGCCAGCTCGTCAAAATTCCGTAATTTTACCCCGCACCCTTAGCTCAGTTGGTAGAGCATATGACTCTTAATCATCAGGTCGCGGGTTCGAGTCCCGCAGGGTGCACTAAACCCCGGTTTCTGCCGGGGTTTTTTGTTGAGAATTCTCGCAAAGTCGCCAAGCCGCAAAATCACTTATTTTTCTAAAAATATACAAATTGCTCGAGATTGAGTTTCTATTAGGTTAAAGGAAATTGTGTTTTCTATTAAAAATCTTTGCGTTTTAGCGGCTTTGCGTGAATCTTCTGTCCGGTTTTATGACCTTGCAGCCATGAGGCGGCTTTGCTATATTAGTCATTCGAATTTTTCATAAAATAGGCTTATTAGTGGACGAAATTAAACTAAATACCGTATCTGACGGGACAACAGTCCTTGAGGATATTCCCGAAATTTTACCAGTTTTGCCATTACGCGATATAGTCATATACCCATATATGATGTTCCCCGTGCTTATCGGCAGAGAGCAGTCAATCCGTGCAGCAAATTATGCCATTCAGAGCTCAAAGTACATTTTTCTGGCAACTCAAAAGAAATCAAACATTGACGCTCCGAAGAAAGCGGATATTTACACGGAAGGAACCATTGGGCGGATCGTACAAATCCTGAAACTTCCCAACGGATTGATGAAAATCCTCGTAGATGGCCTGCTTCAGGGAAGAATTATCAAATATACAGACAACAAAGATTTCTTTGAGGCGAGAGTAGAGGCAGTCGTGCCCGCGTTAGAAAACGATCACGAAATGAACGCGCTTAACCGTCAGATGACTTCATTGTTTCTTGAATATGTAAAGATAAACAAGAACGTGTCTGCCGACTCCGTTACATCATTTGAAGGCATTGAAGAGCCGGACCGTAAATTGTTTTTTGCAGCGGCAAACATCACGCAATCGCTTGAAGTTAAGCAAGGAATTCTGCAGAAGTTCACACTCAAGGAACAGTTCTACGAGTTGATAAAAATCCTCAACTCTGAAATCGACATTCTGAAGATTGAACGTGAGATAGATTCCAAAGTTCAGGAGAACATAGCAAAGTCACAGCGTAAGTTTATCATTCAGGAACAGATCAAAATATTACAAAACGAACTCGGCGATGATGACGAAGGTGCTCCTGAGATTGCCAAACTTCTTGAAAAAATCAAAGGCGTGAAAATGCCCAAGATTGCTTATGAGAAAGCAATTGAGGAATTGAACAAGCTCAAGAAGATGAATTCGCTTTCGCCAGAGTATACGGTAATACGCAATTATCTCGATTGGATGATCTCACTGCCGTGGAGCAAGCGCAGCAAAGACAATCTGGATATCTCCCATGTAAAGAGCATTCTTGATGAAGACCATTACGGACTTGAAAAACCGAAGGAAAGAATCATTGAGCATATTGCGGTTCTCAATCTCGTAAAGAACATGCGTGGACAGATTTTGTGCTTCGTGGGACCTCCAGGAGTTGGCAAGACTTCATTAGGCCGCTCAATTGCGCGTGCATTGGGGCGTGAGTTTATCCGCATCAGTCTCGGCGGTGTAAGAGACGAAGCAGAAATCCGCGGTCATAGAAAAACATATATCGGTTCAATGCCGGGAAAAATCATTCAGGGAATGAAACGTGCCGCAACTGTTAATCCGGTTATCCTGCTTGATGAAATTGACAAACTTAATTCTGATTTCCGCGGCGATCCGGCAAGCGCAATGCTCGAAGTTCTCGACCCCGAACAGAATCATACATTCCAGGATCACTATCTGGAAGTTGATTACGACCTATCACAGGTTATGTTTATTACAACTGCGAACGTCAGATACAACATTCCCCTGCCGTTGCAGGACAGAATGGAAATTATCGAACTGACCAGTTATCTTGAATTGGATAAAGTTGAGATAGCTAAACGCCATATCCTACCGAAGCAGATCAAATTGAACGGTCTCGATGTATTTAATTTGAAATTCACTGATGACGCCATCAGAAAAATCATTACCGACTATACACGGGAAGCAGGAGTGCGTAATCTCGAAAGAGAAATAGCCTCTACTCTCCGGAAGTTGGCGAAAGAGATCGTCATTAAAGGTGCGAAGAAAACTAAAGAAAAAGGCAAACCGGGCCTGCATGAAATAGATGCGGAGAAAATTGAAAAATTACTCGGAGTGCCGAAATATAAATCGCATAAGTTTACAAAAGAAAACCGCGTGGGCAGTGTTACCGGTCTGGCTTGGACCAGTGTCGGTGGTGAATTGCTCATGGTTGATGTCAGCATCATGAACGGTCCTGAAAAGTTTACCCTCACGGGTCAGCTTGGTGATGTTATGAAGGAATCGGCAATGGCTGCGCTCAGCTATATCCGTTCGCAATCAGGCAAGTTTAACCTGCCGGAAAATTTCTACAAGGGACATGAAATTCACATTCACCTTCCCGAAGGAGCTATCCCGAAGGACGGTCCATCGGCCGGAATTACCATGGCGCTTGCATTGGTTTCTGCTTTCACCGGAATGAAAGCATCCGGCGATGTTGCGATGACCGGTGAAATCACCTTACGCGGCCGCGTACTTCCTATTGGCGGGTTGACAGAAAAACTCCTTGCTGCAAAGCGTAACGGCATTGCAAAGGTCATTATCCCGAAGGAAAACGAAGTTGACCTGAAAGAAATTCCGGCGAACATCACCGAAGCGTTGACTCTCATTCCTGTAGAAACTATCGAGCAGGCAATGCCGTATGTATTCCCCGATTTCAAACCGGCGAAAAAGAAAACAGTGACAAAGAAAAGAAAATGAGTTTCAACTTTTTCTCGCAAGCAGAGACTGATAAGGATATTTATGAAGAGCTCCTCCCCCAGGTGGAGGAGCTGCTTGATGCTCAGGAGCATTGGGTAACCAATCTTTCTAACCTCTCCGCATTATTAAAACAGGCTTTCGCAAAAATAAGCTGGGTTGGATTTTATCTCTTTGACGGAGAAAAACTGATACTCGGACCATTTCAGGGAAAAATTGCATGCACCTTAATTCCCATCGGTAAAGGTGTATGTGGAACGGCCGCAGCAAATAGGGCAACCATCATCGTTCCAAACGTACATGAATTTCCCGGCCATATTGCTTGTGATGATGCCTCAAATTCCGAAATCGTTATTTCGCTTGTGCGGGATGACATACTGCTCGGAGTGCTCGACTTGGATAGCACACAATTATCAGCGTTTAATGAGACAGATAAAGTGTATTTAGAAAAAATTTGCGAAAAGCTTTGCAACAGCATCCTAAGGAATTATAAGTTATAAGTGAAATGCGCAAGGGTTAAATTCATTAAAGATTACTGCTCTATTTAAGGATCGCAGTAGATAACCATTTCGCTGTTGACTCTCAAATCAATTTTCCATAAACTTGAGTATGGACATTTCTTAATATTGATATAAACTTGCGGGGTTGTATGAAAAAGCTGTTTTGTGCACTAAGTTTTTTAATCACTGTTTTCGTTCTTGTTGAATCTCCCATCTATGCCACTAATCAATTAATCGCAAGGATTCCGGGCAATTATACCCAAGCATCTGCCTCTATCTATAACGCTGTGCTTGTCAGCGAACCGCATGGCGCCTATTGTGAGAATTCATTATATCTTGAGTATGCAGACAACAATGCATTTCCCGGTTCAAAAACCGTAGAAATTATCCACCGGTTTGAATTGCCGGAAGGCAGTGTTGTCAATGATTTGTGGCTCTGGATTGGCAAAGACATTATGAAGGCAATTATGCTGGATACATGGACAGGCCGGCATATTTATGATAGCATTGTTGTTATGAAGCGGGATCCGGCTTTTTTGACCAAAGTCGGAAATCAATACGAACTGCATGTGTACCCTCTTGTTTCAGGCAGTACAAGAAAAATAAAAATCAATTTTATTACGCCGACCAAATGGTCGGGAATGAATGCAACGTGTGAAATGCCGTTAAAATTTTTACAAGCCGGAGCAGGCAGAACAGATGTGACACTATTATTCCGCGAGCGCCAAAATATTTGGGGTAATCCAAGTGTAGTTGAAGACTCAACTGTGAAGTTTACTTCAATAAAAGATACACTTGGTTTGGAATATAAGTCGACACGTATATCCAACATCCAAAATTTCTCCAGCTTTAATATTTCATTTGCGTGTGATTTCAGCGATGGTACTTTTTTCCGGAATAATGTTGTGCCGAAAGATGATAACTATTTCCAGTTCGGATTTGTGCCCTGGAAAATATTTAATTTGAATTCAATTGAATCAGTATCACAAAAAGTCCTTGCCGCTGTTGATTTGAGCGGAGTTTATAATAAAAATTTTGCCACGCTGATGCCCAAACTTAAAACCGCACTAAAAAAGTCAATGAAAAGTGGGGACTTTTTTAATATTCTTGTTTCAGGTGCCAAAAGAGTAAAGCAACTATCACCGAACTGGATAAAATTTTCTGCAGACTCCGTGGATAAAGTCATAGATTCATTTGTGGCCAGTTCATTCGGCGATTCCGTTGCGCAAGCAAAAAAGCCGGTAATAACATACTGTGACGGAAAAGCTTACACAATCTGGTCATTCACGGATATTGCAAATTATGCCGTTACGAAGCAATATACTACGCTCCAAGAAGCAATGCCATATTTTACAGCATCAGATGTTGTTGCAAGTTATACGCATGGATTTGAACATCCTCCAACTTCAACTACTGCCAGTAATGCGATTGCTTCATTGGACACCCTACTATACAATGGGGGACGATTTGTAGGATATTACGATCTTAATCGAGTCAATAAAGAATTAATTGCATCACATTATATTCCATCTTTGACAGTTAAGGGAAACACCAATTCGGCTGTTACCTTATATCGAAATCCAAGTGGGAATATCGGATTAAAATTTCCTGAGTCTTTAACCCACAATGGCGGGTATTATTTCAGCACATCCGATACTTCAGTAAAAGCCGAACTTATGGATGCAAGTGGAAATCCGTACATTCTTTCGAAGCAAGTTGGGGCTGGTTTAGTCATAGTGACAGGCATTTGGCCGTTTAATGATGATGTGCCAATGCGAAAGACAATTGCTGTACCAATGCTTGGACTTAATTCGTTAAGTTCAGATTTTCAGTTGACGAATATGCTCGGCGAGATTGCAAAAACACATAATGCCGATACGGTAAATACTGCGCTTGTATTTAGCAATAGTGATTCTTTGGTTACGTCACTAGGAACTGACTCATGGGCTGGCATGTATAAAAATTCATTAACTAATTCGACCCCGCAATTTAAAACAGTTAATTTGCTTGACGGTTCGAGTATTACTCCATCAAGTATTACGGTGAACGGGAAAGAGTACTACGGCAGTGGTTATTTGCTGCAAAGAATTGCAGACACCACCGGTGGTGCACATATTGAAACTCATTTGCAAGATTGGACTTCTGTTTACAATTTGATGAAGCCTGCAACGTATCCACTTATTGATAGTATGAAGGTAACACCTGTATTCTCCAATGGGACGGATACGCTAAAAAATTTCACAGAAGTCAACGCCATGCGTTCGGACCCCGAACGTCCTATCTTATATATCGGCAGTACAAATTCAACCGGAAGTGTCACGTTCAACGTAGATATTAAATTCAAAGGTATCACCGGCGTAAAACACGCGACGTATGAGTTTCCGTTTGCAATAGATACAACAAATGGCTTAAAAGTTATCGCTTCAATGCTAGGTAATATCAAACTCAACAATATGTTTCAGTATTCAAGCCAAGATACTGCCGGCATCATCAAACAAGCGCTGAAATATAATCTGCTTTGTGATTATACATCCCTTATTGCACTGGAGCCAAACGACACCATTCACTTTATGGTTAACCCTTTTGATGAATCAGGATTAGTTCCTAATGATGTAACTAATTTACCTGACAAAACGGATTCTCTTGGGCTAAGCATTTATCCTAATCCATTCAATCCATCAACCCGGGTATCGGTAAGTTTACTCAATCCGAGCTCGCTGAAAATTACCGTATATGATATCCTCGGCAGAGAAGTTGCACATCTATTGAACGAAGAGAATGTCTCTGGTAAGCGGAATATTACATGGAATGGAACTGATGACGCCGGAAGAAAAATATCTTCAGGTATTTATCTGATCTCGATGAGAGGTAAAGAGATTACCAGCGGAAAGACTTTTACGATCATTAAAAAGGCCATAATGCTTAAGTAGAATTTTCTTAAAACATTGCTATATTTAATAGGTACATATTTTTGAGCCATCCGTTCATGTACTAAAACACAAATTTTTCATACTAATTTGCAGGTAGAAATATGGGAACAGAAAATGCTGTACTTATGGCTCAGGCACGAAAATCTCTTGAAGGCAGATGGGGTTTAGCAGTTTTAGGGTTTTTTGTTTATTGGGCGGTTATCACCGCGGTAAACTTCATTCCAATCATTGGCAGTATCGGGGGGCTCTTCATCGGAGGGCCAATGGTTTTGGGTGCAAGCATATTTGCTTTAGCATTAGCCAGGGATCAGGAAGCCAGTGTTGATCTGGTTTTCAAAGGATTTGAGAGATTCGGCACAGCCTTGGCAGCTTATCTTTTGGTGATTTTATTCATTTTCCTCTGGACATTGCTGCTCATCATTCCGGGAATCATTGCCGCGTTTAATTATGCTCTGACATTTTTCATTCTTGCAGATGATGAGACCATCAGTGCTTCTGCAGCAATTGATAAAAGCAAAGCAATGATGGCCGGTAACAGATGGAAATTATTCTGTCTGGCATGCCGGTTTATCGGTTGGCTATTATTGTGCATCTTAACATTATTTATAGGATACTTCTGGCTGGGTCCGTATCTGCAAGTCTCATTTGCGAAATTTTATGATGATGTAAAACCGATAGCTATTGCTGAAGAACCAGCCGTTTAGTATTTCCTTATCGGATAAATGAAAAAGGGTGCTTTCGCACCCTTTTTTTATTTGACAATTTTCAGAGCATCTTCAGCGGCTTTGAGCATGGCTTCGGGACCGACCGGTAAACCGGTTGCTTTTTTCATCCATAAGTCCGGAGCTAAGCAGCCTGCTGTTGCCATTCTTTCAAATTCAGAACCGATGTTCCCTGCCTTCTTCATCTGCCCTTCAATTTGGAATGCAATCATGTGCCCGATAGGATAATCGGGAATGTACAACTCGGAGTGAACGAGGTGTGAGTAAATTCCAAGAATAACAACATCCTGCGTTTTGAATACAGGGGCATAATATTTATTCCATACATCTTTGGAAATGTTTACGACGGCCTCTCTAAATTGAGCTGGCGTCGCGTTCGGATTTGCATACATCCATTTCCATGATTCCATATCAACCAAGGCTACGCCGGAAATTTCATACGTGTCCCACAATGTTTGAATAGCTTTTAAAGCCTCTGCTTGCTCGTCCGGAATGGCAAGGCCCAACAAATCAAGGTCATGTCCCTGAAATACAAATGCCAGGGCCTCGGTGAACGCAGTATTAGGCACTCCCTGCAAAAGAGTATAATCATTCTTCATTAATGAGAACACTTGTTCTACATTGTGCCCCATTTCATGAACTGCAATATTATATCCCTTATAGTTCATGCCGTCTTTTTCAACGCGTGTACGAAGACGGGCTTTTGCTGTTCGCATCAAAGGGCCTGCGGCGTGTCCGGAACCCCGTGCGGGTTCAACGGCTATATTGTTCATCAAGAACTCAGCGCGTTCTTTGGTAAAACCGAATTTCAAAAACATATTCGGCATGTCTGCTCGGTAAGCATCTGCTGTAGGATACTTTTGCGCAACGATTTTATCCAGCTCGGGTTCGCTGTATTTACTCTTAGCTTTGAAACCATTGAAATACACATCGTATGGTTCAAGGGGTCTGCCTAATTTTGCCTGAATCAATTTCGCTATTTGCGGAATCAGTGGAGATGAAAGGACATCCGTCAGCATTTTTTCGCAGCGGGCTTCGGGTATCTCACGCTCTTCATCAAACTTACGGGCTATGTGCGTCGGTGCAGTTGGAGAATACTCATCAATTTTTTTGGAAGCAAGAAATGTCTTAAACCAGATATCATAGCGCGTATCAGGTTCGCAGTCGTTTTTAACAACCTTCGGAATATCAACCCCGGCATCATTAACGGCGGCAGGTGTTACTTCATTCGTATAAGGATTCCAGTCAACAGCGGGATTATTCACCACAACTGCCGGTATCGTTTGCGTAACGATACGCTCCATGACTTTCTGAATCAATTTTTGCTTCGCTACTCCGGCGGGACCTTCGCCATAAATCGCTTTTATTTCATCACGAAGATTCCAATGCGAAAGAAGTCGTTTTTTCGGTGGGAACAAACGCTCGCCCTTTTCATTCAACACGTGATGCATCCAGATATTGTACTGCGCTATATATGCTTCCGCATCGGCATATGCCTTTGCTACAGCAAGATTTGCTTCGGCCGGAATGCGTTTTGAAAAATGTTGTGCAAGTCTGACTTCCGCCCACTGACGGCGTGTCCAGTTTTCACCTTCTGTTAAACGTTGATCAAGCGTTGTCAAAGGGAAATTCAACAAGGCAACAAATGCAATTTTATTGGCAAAGAAGTCGTCGTTAATATGTGCTGATGCGTCATAACCGGCAAAAAGATCATCAACCGGCAGCAGGTCGCCCACTTCCAGATCGCTCTGCCTGCGGAATTCCATACCGATTTCGTTCATATGGCCGTTTAACTGTTCAAGCAAATATTGAAAACGACCAAAAAGCTCATCAAGAGTCTTCTGGTCGCCGGCAAAATTTGTTATAACAAAATCCTCGTAAACCTCAGCGCCGCCGTCCTCTGTTCTCCAAAACTCAGCGACCTGTGCCAGACCTTTGGCAATGCGGCTCTTTTGAGCATCGCCATATTTTTCAATCAATTGCTTTTCAAGCTTTTGCTGTGATACTTTCATCCAAGGCAAACTTGTTTGTGCCTGCATGGTCCCAACTCCAATTACAAGTAGAAGAAAAATTAACAATCCTGACAAATATCTCATGTTGACTCCTGAGACTTTAATTTTAAATAATATGTTAAAATATGGAATTAGCTCGTCATTAATTCCACAAAATCATGTTTATCTCATATTTTACTTTTTCAAGTCCGGGTGCTTCAGATGATAATTAGTCAGATTCTGATAGTATTTTGCAAACGCGATAATTGTCCCTTCATCATACAAATTACCGGTAAACGTAATACTCGTCGGAGTTCCTTTATCTGAAAACCCGTCGGGAACAGTAATACTGGGGTGACCGGTCAGATTGGTCAACAGTAAATTGTTACCTTCAAGCGATGGAACAATAAGTACGTCATAGTTTTTCATTAGCTTATTCATCTCAACGCTCAACTTCAGTCTTATGCGGTTGGCATTAATATATTCAACAGCTGGAATAAACCTTGAAGTCCTAAAAATATTCGGCCATGAATTTTTAAACTGCCTGACCAATGCATCATCTCCCCCATTTCGTGTAAGCTCATCAAACGCAGCCCCAGCCTCAGCATAGAGAATCAGCGCAAGGTCATCAACGGGAATATCAGCAGGCAATATGACGGGAGAAATTTTCAAGCCTGACGACTTTAATTTTTCGAGAGCGATAGAATCATTAGAATGAAAATCATACTGATGGGCAAAGTCAGAAGCGAGATAACCGACACGCAGCTTTTTTATATTCAGGTTTGAGTTATAATTAAAAGCTATATCTGTGACTGTCAAATCCAGATTGTCCTTACCGCGGATCACGTTAAAAACAATCGCGCAGTCTTCAGCATTGCGGCAGATAGGCCCCACCTTATCCATTGACCAGCTTAATGCCATCGCCCCGGCTCTGCTGACTCTACCGAATGTAGGCCGCAGGCCTGTAACTCCACAAACTGTTGAGGGTGAAACTATGGAGCCCCAAGTTTCCGTTCCAATTGCAAAAGGCAGCAGTCCCGCAGAAACCGCAGAAGCAGAACCGGCTGAGGAGCCGCTGGAACCCTGAGTAATATCCCATGGATTCCTTGTCCATCCGCCAAACCACACATCGTCCATCGCAAGCTCGCCCAACGTGGTTTTTGCTGTAAGTATTGCACCAGCCTGTTCGAGTTTTTTTACTATGGTAGCTGTGGTATCAAGCACCTGTTCTTTGTAAGGCGGAGTTCCCCATGTGGTTTTATAACCTTTTACCGCGAATAAGTCTTTTAATCCATAAGGAATGCCATGCAGCGGTCCCCGATAATGACCTTCTGCCAATTCTTTATCCAACTTCTTAGCCTGCATGATGGCATAGTCATCGGTCATGGTAATGACGCACTCCAATTTTGGTGAATAGGTTTTTAGCCGTTCGATGTAAAATCGGGTCAGCTCTTCGCAGGATATTTTTCGGTTTTTAATCAACCATGATAATTCACCGATTGAATAATATGCCAGATCATTTTTATTGGAGGGCATCTTTGTTTTGGAATAATCCGAATATACTACCGGTTTTTGTGCTGCATCAAAAGTGAACCCGGCAGGAACCGGATTAAACAACAATGCGGGTGAATCACTATTGCTCAGGTGATAGTCCCTGATCTTTTGCAGACTTTTGTATTGGTCAGATAAACCATCAACCATGGAATCAATCTTGGCATCAGTAAATTGCAATCCGATAAGTTTCGCTGCGTACGCTATAATTTCTTTTGTAACGGGTTTTTCTTCAGAAAGATTTGAGGTAATCCATCCAAGCGAGAATGAAGAAATGAAAAACAGAGCAATTATACCGATTACACGTAACTTCCTATTAACGATGGTCCGCATATGCAAATACCTTTAAATTTAGAAATGTATTGATGCTGAGTCTATAACCGGACTCTCATCCCAGGTCATCATTGAATTAATCAATTTACAACGGGCATAGTTCTTAATGTCATCAACAGACAGTTGTACTGGTTTAATTATCCCCTCCTCAATCAACTGCTCCCGGCGTGTCCCCGGCAGAAGGCAGGTGTCGGGTGTGAACCACGATGTTCCATCAAAAAAGGCGATGTTCGCATATGACGCATCGGTGACAAATCCATTTTTCACAATAACTATATCATCCTCAGCAATATCCTTGAGAAGATTGCTGAACTCACTGCGGTCTTCGTACTTATAAGGGTAATTAATGTTATTGGAATGAACTACTTTCAACGTACGGATTTTTCTAAAGATATACGGAGCAATTTCGATTCGTTGAATGGAATCATTGTAGATTACCCGGCATTTGTGAATGCCTTCGCGGGCACTATCCGGAATTGCAATAATATCCGAAAGATCAAGTTCGTCATGAACACCGAACAATTCTCTCCTTGTCCGGTGAAACCGGGCATTATGAAAACGCAAGCCTTCAAACTTACCATCTTCAATTCGAATTGTCTCGACGATATTCATATTATCAAATAAAAGGTAAATATACTTTTTGAATCATCTCGGCATATTCTTTTTCAGCCTCGCTAAAGCAGGTAATGCCGCCGCCGCTTTTAAAAACATATCCTGTTTCCGTTTTTTCAATATACCGTATTAAAACACAACTGTCAAAGTTCGAGCCGTCGAATATTCCTGCCACACCGGTGTAATAACCACGCTTATAGTGCTCTGTTTCCAGAATGATGTCAACTGTTTTCTTTTTCGGCGCCCCGGTAACCGAGCCGGCAGGCAGCAATGCGAACAAAATATCGCCAATATGCGCGGTATAATCATCCGGCAAATCCCCTGATATTCGTGAACTAACCTGCAGCAAATCTTTCTGATTAGTCTTTATATAATCTACATAGCGGAATTTTTCGACTTCAACATTTTTTGCCACGATGCTCAAATCATTTCGGATTAAATCCACAATGGTAATATGCTCGGCAGTCTCTTTATCGTCACTAAGGATTTTCTGTTCAGCATCAGGTACGGATGCATCAATGGTCCCCTTCATGGGGAAAGATGATATCTTACCATCCTTAATAGTCACAAACACCTCAGGAGAAAAAACGACAAAACACTCTTTATACCACAATCTGTATTTAGCCCGGCCCCTCAGAACGATTTCCTTTAAGGAGCAATTCAGATCAATGGGAGTCGGAAGGGTCAGATTTAATAAATACGAATTACCTTCTTTTATGTTACTCAGAATCTGATTATACTTATGCAGATACTCTTCAAATGATATCGAGTGTTTTTCAAATGCTACGTGGAATGTAGATGCTGTTTCGGTAATATTTGAATTGCCGTTAAAATCGTATAGTATCTCATCCGCTTTAACCTCACTTAATGTTACAACAATCGGATGTTGCAACGCGAAGTCCACGATGCAGAGGAAAGGAATACCGGCGGCACCAAGAGAGTTCATTTTTACTCTGGCCGCGGCTGCCTCATCACTATAGAAAATTGAATGTTCCTTCACTCGAAATTTTACCGTTCCGTTTTGCTTATCAGGGTTTCACAACTAAACACAACTTTTACTAAAAAAGTTTTACCTGCTCTATTTAAAATAACAAAGCCTCCCGAAAAACCGGGAGGCTTTGTTATTTATGATATTCAAAACATTAATAACTATCTTCGTTAATAATAACTTTCCCTTTGAATACCCGGTAAACATAGATTGTATATATAAGAACAATCGGAACACCGATCAAAGCAATGATCAACATCGTCCAGAGTGTTCTTGGAGTTGATGATGCATTATAGATAGTTAGACTGTAATTTAGATTCCAGCTTGAAGGCAGCAGTCTGGGGAACAGACTTAATGCCGTCAAAAGAATCATTGATGCAATCGTTACGGAAGAAGCAATAAAGGTTTTTCCGAACTGTTTTGCTTTCAATCCGACAGGAATGTATATAATTGAGGCAAACAAGAGCACAACCAAAACCCAGAACAGTGGATTCTTGAGTACAGTATCAAACAGATATTTTGCACTGAAGAATGAGAATATGGTTGCGATGACATATAAGGCCACATACGCGACCCACATTTTGTTTGCCCATCCGGCAGCTTTTTCCTGCTGTTCGCCTTTTGTTTTCATGGCAAGATAAATAGCGCCATGCATAACAAAGAATGTCAGACTGACCAAACCGACAACGATAGCATATGGGTTCAACAATCCGAAAAAGTTTCCATGGAACAGGCCTTTTTCATCAAGCGGAAGTCCACGCAAAACATTGCCGATAGCTACTCCGTATAACAAAGCCGGGACAAGAGAGCCAAGTCCAAACGCGAGGTCCCAGTATTTCTTTTGATCCGGTTCTGAATACTTACGGAATTCAAAAGATACGGCTCTGAAAATGAGCGCTGTTAATAAAAGCATGAACGCGAGATAGAAAGCACTGAATGAAACGGCATAGACAATTGGAAACGCTGCAAATAACGCACCGCCTCCCGTTAGGAGCCATACTTCATTTCCGTCCCAAACAGGACCAACTGCATTCAAATTAATTCTTTTTTCTTCTTCTGTTTTGGTGAACAAGTGCAAAACACCGACACCAAGATCAAAGCCATCAAGGACTGCATATCCGATGATCAATACGCCGACAAGTAAAAACCAAATAAGATTGAGATCCATGTTATGCCTCCTTCTCAGCAACCGGTTCAAAACCGTGATTGATTTTTTTCGAAAGCAGTTTCAATAATGTGTATCCGAGAACGATGTAGATCAATGCAAAAAGGATAATTGAGATCAGAATCTCAACTGCCCCGACTGTAATAGATACCGCATCCTTTGTTCTCATCAGATGATATACGATCCAGGGTTGTCTTCCAACTTCAGCGGCAATCCAGCCAAGCTGACATGCAGCAAGCGGTAAAGGAATTGACCAGGTAAGTACTTTCATATATTTTTTACTATCTGCAAGTTTACCCTTAAAGATAAACCATGCACCGAGCGCAAGAATAAAGATAAAGTACATGCCAAGCACGACCATATTATGATATGACACAAACGTTAAAAACTTCGGAGGTAAATCTTCGTTTTTGAATTCGTTTGCACCGCGAATCTTCGCATTAATATCGCCAAATGCGAGCCAGCTTAATATACCGGGAATTTCGATCTTGGCTTTTAACGTCGGCGGGTGATCAAATGGCACTGCGAATACTGCTACCGGCGCGCCAGTTTGTGTTGTATATAAACCCTGCATAACAGCAAATTTTTCAGGCTGTGTTTGAGCAACTTGTCTTCCGTGTTCATGTCCGAACGGGAATACTTCAAGCAGAGAAACGATCAAACCAAAAATGATTGCAAACTTCAACGAGCGAATTGCTATTTCCTGCTGCTTGCCTTTACGGTACATATGTGCAGAAATTCCAGCCATAAGAAAGGCTCCGCTGATAAGTGCAGCGTCGGTGGTATGGAGAAAGCGAACCATGGTTGAAGGATTAAATACCGCAGCCCAGAAGTCGGTTAATTCCGCACGGCCGTTCTGCACGACAAAGCCTGCGGGAGTTTGCTGCCATGAATTTGCAACGATAATCCAGAACGCAGAAATCGTAGCACCGACTGCGACCATTAATATTGAAAACCAGTGAACTCCTTTGGAAACTCTTGAGCGGCCGAAAATGTACAGACCGAGGAATGTTGATTCGAGGAAAAACGCGAAAACACCTTCAGCCGCTAATGGAGCGCCGAAGATATCGCCGACGAATTTTGAGTATTCCGACCAGTTTGTACCAAATTGAAATTCCATAACGATTCCGGTAGCAACACCGACCGCGAAAATAAGACCAAGAACTTTTCCGAAAAATTTTCCGATGGTTTGATAAACAGGATCTTTTCTCTTGAGACCCAAACCTTCTACAATGACAAGCATCCAGGCAAGGCCTATTGAAAGAGGAGGGAAAAGAAAGTGAAATCCGACAGTCATCGCAAATTGAATGCGAGCTAACAGTACGGCATCCATATTGAAGTACTCCTAAGTTATTTGAAGTTGTGTCTAAAATCTCGTCATAAGGTTGTGCCTTGACGAATGAAACTTATTCTCTATTTGTATCAGAACAGATTATTAACGTTATGTAAATTCTGTGAATTTTGTAATGCCAGTTCTTTCATGCTTTTGCTGCGCAATTTATCTTTGAGTTGGGTCTGAGCTTCTTCCCACACAATATGAATGGAACAATAGTTATCCCTATTACAAAATCCATTCTGTATCAAGCACTTATTCAGACCGATCTTACCTTCTACAATTTCTATAATATCAAGTGGGGTGATGTTTTCAGCTTCAACCTTTAGACTGATCCCTCCGCCTTTTCCCTGCGAGCTTTTCAACAAATCAGCACGGATAAGCTGCTGCACCAGTTTTCTCAGGAAACTGTCAGGTATATCGTTTTTCTGTGCGATGTCAGATATTTTGAATACCGTTCCATGAGGTTCGGAACACATATATAACATAGCTCTTAAGGCGTATTCGCCCGACATAGTAAGCTGCATTTTGTTATCCTTTCTACTATTCAGAAGCAAATCCCGTACCAAATAGGAGTAATTTTATCCTGTTTAAAATATTCATATTTTGGGCAAAATATGCACTTTTTAAAGTATTTATTATTGATAACAGGCAAGTATTTCTCTTAAACAGGAGTAATTTTGTCATGTTTGAGAAAAGACATAAAAAAACTCCCCCACTTTTGACGGGAGAGTTTAGTGATTTTATTCTATCGTAGGATTATTTGAGTTTCTTTACTTCAATCTTTGAGTCGAAAGTCTGTAGGATGATCTTTTGTCCACCACCGTTAATAAGAAATATTTTTTGATTTTTTTTGCCGTCTTTCACTTCTGTCGTTTTATCGGAGGCAAACTCACACACGATATTCCGCGAAAAATCTTCCGGCAATATTCCTTTTACGGTTGCCTGTATGGTCGCTTTTACAGATTCAGGTAAAGCAAGAGTAATTTTACCGGCCGCTGATGAAAGTTTACTTTCCTCTTCTCCTTCAGGGATTAAGCGAACAGAAACATCTCCACCGGCAGAAGAAGCGCTGACACTTCCGCGAATATTATCGAGGAACACATCACCACCGGCAGTACTGGTTTTGGTAAAGCCATTGCCGCCACCAACTTTGATAACACCGCCTGCCGTAGAAACATGAACCTGTCCTCCGGCTTTCTTAATAATTACATCACCGCCGGCGGTAGATGTTTTGATGTCTCCGCCAATTGTTCCAATACGGATATCACCACCAGCGGTACTGATATTTGCAGACTTTGTAATGTCACCGGTCAGTACATCACCGCTTGCAGTTGCAATGGATGCTTCACCACCGACGTTACCGGTACGGATCTCTCCACCGGCTGTATGAAAGCTTACATTTCCGGTTACATTACCTGTAAGAATATCACCGCCTGCAGTTGTAACTTCTACATCGCCATCACAATCACCGGTTTTAATGTCTCCACCCTTTGTTACGGCTTTAATATTTCCTTTCATCGTTCCCATGATATGAACATCACCGCCAACTGTGCGTAAGGAAAGATTGTACGCGGCAGGAGTATGGAACTGATAATCGCAATCATCGCACCAACTGTCGCGCTCCTTTAATTCAACAGTAACATTGCCATCACTGCTTTCAAGCAAAAGTTTATCGGCTATCTCCTCTGAATCGGAGCCAATGATATTAATTTCTACTTCATCCTTATCCCACGGAACAACACTAAGGTTTCCGGTGAGTTTTACCGTCAAAGTACCGCCTTTTTTAACCGCGAATACCTTTGTCTGCTTTTCTTGAGCGACCGCCATTGTAACTGCGGCGATTGTGCATATTGACAAGACCATCATATAAAATCGAGTCGTTTTCATAGTATTCCTTTATACCTTAATTTTCTTCAAAATTGATTTTGCACGGATTTTTACGTAGGAGTTGTCATCTCCGGTTGTTTTATCCTTCAGAATATCCAAAACCTTCGGATCGTTTAGATTTTCTGTGGCATTTTCAGTGTCGAGATAATTGATCGCCATAACACGTAATCCTGAATTTTTATCCTTATCAAGCACATACAGCAGTGCATCCTGTATATCCTTGTCGAAGGGGAGCTTTGCAAGCGCCAGCATTGCTTCTTTTCTCACGCCGGGATTATCGTCGGTCGTCAAAGCTTTTATCAACGCCTGCTTAATAATTTTAGAATTTGCAGCTTTGTTTTCAATCGAGTTTATTGTCTTGAGCCGCGTCCCGGAGTTTTTATTATTCGTTATGGCGTGCGCCAGTTCCTGTTGTTTTTCAATGTTCATTACAGAACGATCGGCTGTTACAATAATTTTATCAGTCGAACTTTCCTGCTGTGTGTTTTTTGCTTCACTTAACAAATCATTTGTTTGAACCGGGACAACGTATTTTTGTTGTAATCCGGGGATGCTTTCAACCGAGTGACGACCCGGTATTGCAAGGAAATACACCACGGTAGTAAAAGCGACAATTGTTGTAAGCGATAAAGCGAACTGCAGTTTGCCGAACGAGTGCGAGCCAAACAATTTGAAGGGTTCCGCGTTCTTTTTTGCACGGCTAAGCGCTTGCACTTTGTTCAGCATTTCCTGCCTTGCGGTGGAGAGAACTATTTCATCAACATCCTGATGCAATGCCTCTTCGGAAAGCTCCTTCAGTTTTCGCAGCTCTTCATATTCATCACCGCATGCAGCACATTCCTGTACATGCAGCAATAATTCATTCTTTTCAGCTTCTGATATTTCATCAAAAACGGAAAGGGTCAAGAGTTTTTTGTAATAATTATGGTTCATATGCAACTTCTTTGTTAAATAAGAGCATTTTTTAATTGAACTTTTAACTTATCAACGGCAAGGAACAGGTATTTTTTTACCGTTCCTTCAGAGCATTTCATCATCTCTGCTATTTCTTTTATCTTGTAGCTTTCATCATGCTTCAAGGTAAAGACCAATCTTTGCTTTGGAGGAAGCTTATCAACAGCTTCCTGGATTAATCGTTTCGTATCTTTATCTATCATTTCGTTTTCCGGTTCTCTATGTTGTGGCGATGCTATTTCCTGGACTGGTGCATCTTCTTCGTCACCGGGAGAAAGACTTTCCGTTTTCCGGCTGCCCGCCTTCACTTTGTGAGTTAAGCAAACATTGGTTGTAATTCTGAAAATCCACGTCGAAAACTCACTTTTAAATTCAAACTTGTTCAGGTTTTTGTAAACACGGATAAAAACATCCTGATACACATCCTTAGCATCGTCATCATTCTTAAAATATTTAAGAGCAATTTGAAATACCTGCCGGTCATATCGCTGCACGAGATCGGAGAATGCAACATCATTCCCTTTTCTCGCTTCGATAATCAAATCTTTATCACTTGGTGTCAAATTATTCCGCAATCAAATTCTCCATTTATACATTAGACTTTAATACAGCAAAAAAGGTTGTATTGGATATAAAAATAATTTCTCCGATAGAGCGCGTTAAAGGACAAAAGAAAAGCTTTAGAACAAACAAAACATGTTGTCCGTAAATACAGCTTTCAAAGCATTAACGTATTTGTAGAACAACAAACTCACCCCATCCACCTGCATTGTAGAAAATCTGCATTTCCTGGTTCTCCCCTCTCATGCCAAGAGAGGGGTGGGAGTGAGTTCAGCTGTTTCAGAATTTAGAAGCTACAAGCCATTTTCTTGTTGACTCAAACAACGAATGCTCAATCTTTTTTCATCGCTTCTGCCTTCAGTTCGCCGGGCATTTTCTCAATTGCATAACGCAATGCAGTACGGGGCATGATATCTTTATGTTCAAGCACATAAAAGAATACCTCCATCTGGAAATTGCGGCTGGCTTCTTTCAGCATCCAGCCATATCCTTTTTGCACCATATCATCTTTATCCAATAACAAGGCATCTGCAACAACAAATGCTTCGGCCAAGCCGAATCCCCGTTTTAGCGGGTAAATAAGTGAAACTGCGGCACTTCGACGCACCCAACGATTCTTCGAACTGCACCATGTAAGAGTTTCGCCGATCTTATGAGGATATTTCAATAAATACTGTCCGATAACGTGCGTCGAAAAATCATCGCAATCCGCCCAATCGGATATGTACTTTTTAACCATTGTTTGAAAAGTTTTAAAATCTTTTTCCCGGTACAGCTTTTTGGCATTGGCGAGCCAGTCAATCGCGACGGATTTTATTTCATGGACGTTGCTGTCCATCAAACCGAGACATATATCAATCAGCTCGTCTATTGGTTTGTTTTTTACTTCCTGATAAAATTTCTTTGCCGTCGAATGGACATAGGGATTCCGCACTCCAAGGAAAAGGTTTGTACTGAACTTCAAAAATACACGGGTAAGGATTTTATACTCTTCATCCTGAAATCTCCTGAGTTCAGCCGTCAAACGGCTTATTAAATCTTTTAGCTCTAATTCATCCATTAACTAAATAATTAAGTTTAATATCCACAATATTTAAATATTTATCCTAAATGCCTTTTATTTTTTAATTTATTTATGTATGTTTATGCAACATATTTATTTCGTTTTTCATAAAGTCTTCGTAAAAGTTGACTGCTGAAACTTATTAATTCACAGATAAATATCCATATGTAAAAAAGAACAAAGAGCAATGGATTTTACTCAAGAAATTAAGTTGATATTGGAAGACGGCTCTGAGTTTAGCGGCAAGGCCTTCGGGTATCCCGCTAGCACCGCAGGTGAAGTCGTCTTTAATACGGGAATGGTTGGCTACCCTGAAACGCTGACTGACCCCTCTTACTGCGGACAGATTTTAGTTTTTACTTATCCCCTCATCGGCAATTACGGCATCCCCGGCACCACCCGCGAAAATGGACTCCTCAAATATTTCGAATCGGAAAAAATCAGATTAAAAGGTATCATCATCAGTCACTACTCGCACGAGTATTCGCATTGGAGCGCGGTAAAATCACTTCATGACTGGCTGTACGAAGAAAAGATACCGGGAATATTCGGACTCGACACACGCCAGATTACCAGGAAGCTTCGTGAGTACGGTACAATGAAAGGAAAAATTGTTTACGAAAACAAAGACATTCCTTTATTTGATTATACCAATTACGACTTCGTAAAAGAAGTAACAATTGATGAACCGATTCTCTACAAAAAAGGAAGCAAGAAAATCGTACTGGTTGACTGCGGAACAAAGAACAATATTATTCAAGCATTCCTCGGCCGTGATATAACGGTTAAGCGTGTCCCCTACGATTATGATTTTTCAAAAGAGAATGTTTCCGGTGTTGTCATTTCCAACGGCCCCGGTGATCCGAAAGTGTGCAAAAAAACAATTGCGAACACAAAAAAAATTATGGAACGCGGTCTGCCGATTCTCGGTATCTGCCTCGGTTCGCAGATTCTCGCGTTAGCAGCGGGAGCCGACACGTATAAATTGAAATACGGTCACCGCAGCCACAATCAACCGGTAAACGAATCAGGTACAAAACGCTGTCACATAACCTCACAGAATCACGGTTACGCGATAAATTCCGAAACGCTGCCGCAGGACTGGAGAGAATGGTTTGTTAATGATAACGATGGAACGAATGAAGGTATCATCCACATCGCAAAGCCTTTCTTCGGCGCACAGTTTCATCCCGAGGCTTCCCCGGGTCCGGATGATACAGAATTCATCTTTGATATGTTTGTGAGGTCATTACTATGATAAAGAAAAATAAACCAAAGAAAGTACTCATAATCGGGTCCGGTGCGCTGCAGATCGGCCAGGCAGGAGAATTTGATTATTCGGGAAGCCAGGCAATCAAAGCGCTCAAAGAAGACGGCATTGAAACCATCCTTATTAACCCCAACATCGCGACCATTCAAACCTCCGAACAATTAGCAGACAAAGTATTCTTCATTCCACTTCAAGCAGATTTTGTTGAACGTGTTATTGCAAACGAACTGCCGGATGGGATTCTGCTTGGATTCGGCGGGCAGACCGCACTCAATCTCGGTGTTGAATTATACCACAAAGGAATACTAGAAAAATATAAAATAGCAGTTCTCGGTACTCCGGTATCCTCCATTATTGCTACCGAGGACAGATATGATTTCGCTAATGAGGTTTATAAGGCAGGATTAAAAGCAGCTGTCAGTCAAACGGTTGCTACTGTTGATGAAGCTCTAGCCGCAGCAAAAAAAATCGGATACCCTGTTATGGTGCGTATAGCATACGCGCTTGGCGGACTTGGTTCAGGTATTGTGAATTCAGAAGATGAACTTAAAGAAAAGGCCGAAAAAGCTTTTACCTATACATCTCAGATTCTCATTGAAGAATCGCTTTACGGCTGGAAAGAAATCGAATACGAGATTGTTCGCGATAAATATGACAACTGTATAACCGTCTGCTCAATGGAAAACGTTGATCCGATGGGCATCCATACAGGCGACAGCGTTGTTGTTGCCCCGGTACAAACACTGACTGCGCAGGAAAATTTCAATCTTCGCTCAATAGGCATTAAACTCATCCGGCATCTTGGGATTATCGGTGAGTGCAACATTCAGTACGCGCTTAATCCGAATACATTCGATTACCGTATAATCGAAGTGAATGCACGGTTGAGCCGCAGCTCGGCACTTGCATCAAAAGCTACCGGATATCCGCTCGCGTTTGTGGCAACAAAACTTGCGCTTGGTTATAACCTCAATGAAATTGTTAATAACATTACCGGCGAAACATCTGCGTGCTTTGAGCCTTCGCTTGATTATATCGTATTGAAATATCCCCGCTGGGATCTCCAAAAGTTCAAGCAGGTTGACAGGACACTCGGCTCAGAAATGAAATCCGTCGGTGAGGTCATGGCTATCGGCAGAAGTTTTGAAGAGGTTTTGCAAAAGGCAATGCGCATGCTGGACATCGGCCTCAACGGGTTTGTATGTAACGAAGTAAAGCTTAATGACCTTCATGAATGCCTCCGCTACCCGACTGATAAAAGAATGCTTTGTCTCGCAGCGGCTCTTGAGCAAGGTATGACTATTGAAAAAATTCATGAACTGACTTCTATTGACAAATGGTTTCTCTATAAAATGAAAAGCATTGTTGATACTGAACTGGTATTGAAGCAAACGGCTTTTGAAAATATCACTCCGGATGCACTACGCCGCGCTAAACAAAACGGTTACTCTGATAAACAGATTGGTATTTTGACCTCAACAACAGAGGAAGAAGTCCGCCGTATGCGCAAGCAGGCTGGTGTTGTTCCCGTTGTTAAACAGATTGATACACTCGCAGCAGAATATCCAGCACAGACAAACTATCTATATCTTACCTACAATGGGTATGAAGACGATATTAAACAGGGTGAAGAGGATCAGGTTATTGTCCTCGGCAGCGGTCCATACCGTATCGGCTCATCTGTTGAATTCGACTGGTGCTGCGTCAGCGCAGTATTAACGCTCAATGACACCGGTTATAAAACCATCATGATCAACTGTAATCCTGAGACTGTTAGTACCGATCATGATATCTGTGATAAATTGTATTTTGAAGAAATGTCATTTGAGCGGGTGCTTGATATCAGTGAGAAAGAAAATAATCCCGGCATCATTCTTTCAATGGGCGGACAAATACCGAACAATTTAGCTCTGCCGCTCAGCAAAGCAGGTGTTAAGATTCTGGGAACATCACCTGAAATGATTGACAACGCGGAAAGCAGGCATAAATTTTCACAGATATTGGATTCGCTTGGAATAGATCAGCCTGCATGGAATGAATTGACTAGCATTGAAGACGCGAAAAAATTTGCGGAATCGGTTGGCTATCCGGTACTTGTACGTCCAAGCTACGTACTCAGCGGTGCGGCGATGAGCGTTGCCCTTTCACCGAAAGAACTAGAACGCTTTCTGGTTTACGCGTCACACGTCAGTCCCGACCACCCTGTTGTTATCAGCAAATTCATTGACCACGCGCGGGAAATTGAAATTGATGCGGTTGCCGGTGAGGGCGAAATGTTCTGTTATGCGATAACGGAACACGTTGAAAACGCTGGAGTCCATTCCGGCGATGCCACGGTTGTACTGCCGCCGCAAAGAACGTATCTTGAAACGATGCGCCGCATAAAAATCATCGCAAAAGAAATTGCGTATGCATTTAATATAACCGGACCTTTCAATATTCAGTTCATTGCTAAGGATAATGATGTAAAAGTTATTGAGTGTAACCTTCGTGCATCCAGAAGCTTCCCGTTTGTGTCCAAAGTGCTGAAGATCAACTTCATTGATTTTGCAACACGGCTCATTATGGGTGAGAAAGTCAATCGCATTGACCGCTCTTCATTCGATATTGATTACGTGGGTGTGAAATCTTCAAAGTTTTCTTATACGCGGCTAAGAGGCTCTGACCCGATCTCAGGTGTTGAAATGTCCTCGACGGGTGAAGTTGCCTGTCTGGGAGATGATTTTAACGAAGCATTTCTAAAAAGCATGCTCTCAACCGGATTCAGCCTCCCTAAAAAAGCCGTGCTGTTGACCATCGGTGACGTTACGCAGCGTGGTATTCTTTTCCCTGCCGTTACGGCACTTAAAGAGATGGGGCTAAAATTCTACGCAACTCCCGGCACCGCGAAATTCTTTAACCAGAATGGTGTTGAGATGAAAGCCGTGTACCGTCCTGAAAGCGGCAAAACGCCGAATGTGCTGGATTGTCTTGCTTCAGGCGACATTGACCTTGTCATCAATCTGCCGAAGGCAATTGAAAACCGCGAGATGGACGATGATTACGCAATCCGGAGAAAAACTGTTGACCTCAACATTCCCCTGATTACAAACACACAGATTGCACGAAGATTTGTCAAGGCTCTGCAAAATTATAAAACAGAAGATTTGACCGTAAAAAGCTGGGACGAATATTGTTAGGGGCAGAATTTTGGTTCTGCCTTCATTAAAAATTCTTTTATATATTATACGGGATATTTGAAAATCTTTTACAATTATGGGCGTATATGAAATCCTCTCGTGGAATATTACTTTTATTAGTTATGGCAGCGGCCGTATTACTACCATCCTGTAAAAAGGAATCAACAACTCAACCGGAAGAACTTGGCGCAAACTCAACAGGTACATTTACGGCAAGTATCGGGGGCAAACACTGGGAGTCAACTAAAGTGCGTGCTTATGTACAGGATGTATTTACCCGTTTCAGCGGCTCGGGAACAATTTCCGATACATCCAGTAAGTTCAGCGATGTGAATGTCTCCATTATCGTTAAGTATATTAAAGCCCCGGCCGTTCTTGAGTTAGGTGAGGATGTTGCCGGATATACCTTCGATGCTACTGCTACTATGAATTGTACGCTTCGGAAAACCGGAGAAGTTGTAATATACGTCGGGAAATATGTCCCGGTAGATAACTTCAGTATTCTGAATATTACCACATATAGTTCCGCTCGAATTGCGGGTACCATTGAATTCCGTTCTACTCATACCGTCCCTGCGGACACTGTTGATTTGAGAGCTGGCAGTTTTAATATTACGTTTTAATTAGTTTTTACATTGCAGGTGCTGCATAATGAAAAAACTTTTTGTCGGTACAGCAGGATGGTCGTACAAAGACTGGATCGGCAGTTTCTATCCTAAAGCACAATCGTCAACATTTGACTGGCTTGAGTTTTATTCGCACTATTTTAACTGCGTCGAAGTAAATGCAAGCTATTATACCTACATTGATCCGCACACTGTAGAAAACTGGGTCGCGAAAGTTTCTGAAAAGGATGATTTCGAATTTATCATAAAACTGCATCAGGATTTCACTCATAAAAGAAAATTCACACAACAGAACATTGATGCTATCACCGAGAATCTGGACATCCTGAACAACAGCAACAGATTAGGCGGCATACTGCTTCAGTTTCCGTACTCCTTTCAACTCAACAAAGTCAATGCCGAACATGTAAAAGAATTGCTTGAAATATTTCAGGGGTATGACAAGTTTATTGAAGTACGGCACAAATCATGGCTGATTGAACGATTCACCAATTTCGTTGAACAGAATAAAAGCTCCCTTTGCACTATTGACCAGCCGCTTATCGGTAGCGCGGTTCCCTTTGCGCCGATAAAAGCCGGAGAACATGCATACATCAGACTGCACGGACGAAATGAAGACGCCTGGGCGGGTTCGTTTAAGCACATGGGAAAAGAACAGACGTATGAACAGCAAAGCGAGCGGTATAATTATTTGTATTCGCCGGGAGAGTTGGCAGAGATAGAATCAAAAGTCAATGAGATCATTGATACCGTTAACAAGGTATTCGTCATATTGAACAATCACCCCAAAGGCAATGCCGTCGCCAATGCGTTTGAATTGTTTCATCTCCTCAGCGAACGGTTGAAGATTCCCATTCCCGACACCACGCTAAAAGCATACCCAAGATTAGCGAAGATAAAAGCAGGATAATTTTTCGCTATCCCCTTAAATAGAACGCTGATAACGCGGACCTGCCCGACTAGGTCAGTCAGGCGGGTGACACGGATTTTCACGGATTATTTTTTGTAAGAAATTTCTAACGCTTGTTTTAATCCCCTTTCTCCGTTAGGAGATCAATCCCCGCCATAGGCGGGCAGGCTTGTAGAATGCATAGAAGACCATAACATCATTTCCCGGGCGGGAATAATTGTTCTGCTATATTTAACGGGGGAGGCATGCCACCCGCCTGACCGGACGGGCAGGTGCGTCTCTACACGAACCATCTCCGCCTTGAAAGGCGGAGTTATTAATAACCACGTCCTTTAGGGCGTGGAGATACATCATGAAGGTTGCATTGATTTGCCACTACAATAACATTTGTCATATTCTGTTTTTGGCGTATATTCACATGGGATTAAATTGATAATAATATTTCACAAGCTATTATGTTTGAGATCATTGGTTTTATTGCCTGCACTATATTCGGCATCATTGCTCTCTTCTCAGAACTATATGTATTTATATGGATAAAGAAAACTCAGGGCAATGAATTTCCATTGGGCACTTATGATTTTATGTATCGTATTCGATATATTTTCTCGATTTTTGTTTTTCTAACCTATTGCGCCTATAAACTATTTTCTTTGCTCTTACTGCCCCACACAATATAGCCGGTATATCGCATGGATACTTTCACTTATATTATTATTATCTTTCTTATCTTGATGGCAATCATCATATTTCAGAATTTAACACAATACTTTAATAATGAAGATTCCCCAGACATAGAAATACGCAAGAATCATCAGAAAATTAAATTCAGTGCGGCGTATTATACTACCATATTTACTATTTCACTTTTCATATTTGGATATTTTGTATTCAGAGTTGCTTCGTGCACAAAAATTTAGAACTGTTTTTCCTTCCTTGCTCATCCAACCATCTCCGCCTTGAAAGGCGGAGTTATTAATAACCACGTCCTTTAGGGCGTGGCTGCTTGATACACCTAATATGGCGGTGCAATATAAGCTTATCCTATCTACGCTTTTCTGAGCTGGTCGCGATCAAGGGAGACGGCGAGATAGATTAGATTTTCGAGACTAATTCGGTCAATTTCTCAATTAGCATGGGTAGGTCGTTTTTAACAGTTCGCCAGACTTCAGCAGGATCACGCTGCATAGATTACTGTTGTGTTGTTTAAGATGGCGTTTCTTCGTATGTGGTTTGCACTTTTCAGCAATGTCTTTTTATTGACCTGCCTTCCGACAATGCTCTCAAGTTCGATTTTCATCTTGGCAAGGTCAAACAATGTATGTTCGGAGTTTTCTCTGAATGAAACAAGAAAATCAATGTCGCTGTTTTCGTTGAAATCATCCCGCAATACAGAGCCGAATACCTGCATCTCAATAATTCCATGACGGGAACAAAAGTCTTTGATTTCCGGCGAAGAAATTATGTTTTTGCCTATTTGATTCATGTACTACCTTGAACAAAATATTGTTAATTGTTTTGTGAAAATATAACAAATTGTAATGAATGGCAAACCCGGCAGTCATCCTATATACGCCTTTCTGAGCTGGCCACGATAACCGTGATTCCGACTTAATTCGAAGTTTTAGGATTACTTATTGAGTATTCGTATCAATTTGTTTAATGTTTTCAATTTTCGTGTTAATTAAAGCGAGCCTTTCTGTTTGCTCTTCATATCCCAGATGGCAAAGGATAGCTTCTTGAAAATTACTCTGTTGCAACTTGCCGAATTCATTTATCAGATATGACCGCACATCATCCGGAGAGTTTTGAATCTCCTCAACAAGATTGGGTACATTGTCCAATATATACACAATATCTTCAAAATCCTGACTGGTTCTGGCATCATTCCCCCGATCGTGAAAAGCATTAAATTTCGTCGCCAAGAAATATGATATATGTAGTAATTGAATGGTTACACCTTGAATTGTATATTTCTGAAGAGTGCCTAGTCCCTTTTCGAACCAAATATCGGTAGGTGCCCAACCGACGCTTTGCGTTGACATTATATCCACTAAGATATCTTTGTGTTGAAACCTGCACATAACCCCTTGTTCTGTTTCGGGGGAAAATCCCTTATGAGCTAATTGCTCTTGCAGTCGGACAAGTTTCGCGTAAGATGCGATTTCGAGAAATACGTCAATGTCTTTTGTCGGTCTTACGTCGCTTGAAGCTGGAACGTCGGCATACAAACCTACTACTGCCCCGCCTACATACACCATCTTTTCGTTAAGGTCTCCAAATGCCAGAGCTATTTCTCTTATTAAATTTTCATTCCCCTTTTTTGTGCTCATTGTATTCTCTTTTTTAGTTCATTTATAGCAAGATTTTGCTCCCGAACCTTACCGACACGCAAAGCATCGGTTAAAGCCAATAATTCATACAAATCCTTATCACCGCTGCAGGCTTTTGGTACCGTGCGGTATAACGGCTCAATCGCTTGACCTCGTAATTTACCTTCGGCGTACGGCCATACATACACATCCCCGGCATTAATTAATTGTTTCAAAGGAGGAGCCGAATGCGCAGTAGGCATCCCGCGAACTAAAGCGCCCGGCTGCTGCGGAAATACATATTTAATCCCGTACATTAAAAACTCCAAAAGTGCGCTTTTCATCAGGATTCTTTTATCCGCGCTTAATAAGCCTGCCTGCGCTGACCGGTTCAAGGCTTCACTTACTTCACTTTGACTTATCTTCAACGCATATGATAAATCCTTTGCAAGCCAATCCTTCGGGGAAACAGCGATTTTCAGTAATATCACTATGTCTTGGGGACGCATCCCGTTGTGTACTTTCATACTCTGACCTTTATAATTTGCAATTCGCGAATCGCGAATTGCAAATTAGCGAAAAGAAAACTAATAATCAAACCGCAGCCCTACCCTATATACGCCTTTCTGAGCTGGTCGCGGTCGAGGGAGACGGCGAGATAGATTTCGTCTTCGTTGGCTTCTTTTTCAGGGTCGCCGAAGAAGTTGTTATCAGTGCGGTCCTTCTGGGTGATGGAGCGTGCGGTTTCAGTCGTGAGCACGGACAAATTTTCAACAACAATGTTATTGCCGGTGAGCGCGTCAACGCGTCCCGTTATGAAATACGGTCCCATGGATAACGTAAGTTCGGCAAATTTCTCATATGCCTTAGGAAAGATAACGGCTTCAAACGTTCCGGTTAAATCCTCCAGCGAGAGGAATTTCATGATCTCCCCTTTTGACGTTTTGATGCGTTTCGATGCCATGTACCAGCCGGTCATGTTGACGCGCCGGTTGTGATACTTCTTCATATCCGCCGCGTGGATAATACCTTTTGAGCGCATCTCCGGTGCGAAAAATCCCAACGGATGCTGTGATACCATGTAGCCGAATGATTCGTATTCGTACATACATTTCTTTTCCATGCTGAATTCCTCTTTCGTTATTGCATCGCGTTCGAGTTTTAATGATTCGTTTGCAAAGAGGTCGTATGTACCGCTTTCCAGCGTAGTGCGATGCTTCATGTAAATATCAAGCAGGCGCAGCAATGTGGGACGCGTCTGTTTCAATCCATCCATCGCGCCGCACACGATAAGTGATTTCGTCTGCTCATATCCCGAACGCGTGCGTGCAAGAAAATCGGCAAGCGACGTATAGCGTCCGTGCTTTTCGCGCTCGGAAATAATGGCAGAGGCGTAGTCGCTCCCGATATTTTTTATTGCCATGAGTCCGATGCGGATTTTTTTATCAATACCCGTATAGGCGTAACTACTCGCGTTGATTGACGGTAATAAAACTCTAATACCTAACCGCTGTGCTTCGCTTATATACACGGCAGGTGAATAATATCCGCCCTGATTGGTCAGTACCGCCGCAATGAACTCTGCCGGATAGTGCGCTTTGAGATACGCGACCTGAAAAGAAAGCAATGCAAACGATGCACTGTGTGCTTTGCAGAACGCGTATCCCGCGAAACTTTCTATCTGTTTCCATAATTCATGCGCGACTTCATCAGAATATTTTTTCTCCGCACAGCAGGCAAAGAATTTATCTTCAATAAGTGCCATCGCTTTGTGCGAGCGCATTTTGCCGCTCATTGCGCGGCGCAAAAAGTCTGCTTCTTCAAGCGACAGTCCGACAACGTGATGTGCAATTTTAATAACATCTTCCTGATACACCATAACGCCGTATGTTTCACCAAGGTATGTTTCCATTTCGGGAATGAGATACTTGCGCCGCGAAGGATCTTTGTGACGTTCGATAAATTCTTTCATCATGCCGCTTTCGGCAACGCCGGGACGGATGATAGAAGATACCGCGGTAAGCATTTCAAACGTGTGGCAGTCGGTACGGACAAGCAGCGAGCGCATGCCGGGACTCTCAATGTAAAAACATCCGATAGTTTTACCCGTACGGATAAGCTCCTGCGTGGCGGGGTCCTCAAATACCTCGCGGTAGTCGAATATATTGAAGCCCGTCTCCTGAATAACACGGGGAACGGCATCAAATAGCTGGTACAGCTTCCGTCCTTCGGGAAGCTGATATTCCGACATATCCTGAATAATTGTGTTGCTTAAATCGAGATTTTTCATCATATTTAAATAGTGAACATTTGCACACTATATTAATATTTTAAAGACCAAAACGCAACAGAAAAAGCAGGAATTAACCGCAGAAGAAATTGACCGCAAAGACGCAAAGAGCGCAAAGTATATTTTTTGTCCGTTGCTAACGTAGATTAATCATGGTTGTGCTTTTACGACTAATTGTTTCTGGGTTTTATAAAAAAAGCTTGGCGCCGTGCCCACCGGCAGGCGTGGTCTCTGCGCCTTTGCGGTTAAAATGTTCGTTTTTGCGACTTTTCGGCCATTAAGAAAAGTACATCAGCTATATGAGGACGTTATTTCATTTGGATATGGACGCGTTTTTTGTTTCGGTCGAGCGGATTCTTGATCCCTCGCTGGAAGGAAAACCCGTTATTGTAGGCGGCGACCCGCACGGACGCGGCGTTGTAGCGGCATGCAGTTATGAAGCCCGGAAGTTCGGGCTGCACTCCGCTATGCCCATACGCAACGCTTTCCGGTTATGTCCCCAGGGCGTGTACCTGCACGGACATTTTCAGGAGTACGTCCGCTACTCCAACGAGGTAAAACTGTATCTTGAAAAAACGCTGCCCGTGGTACAGCAAGCATCAATAGATGAATTTTATTTTGACTTCACGGGATGCGAAAAGATATACGGGGCTCCCGATGTTTTTGCAAAACGTTTGCAGGCAGAGATAAAACAAAAGTGGAATCTTCCCTGCTCTATGGGCATCGCGTCGAATAAGACGATTGCAAAGATTGCATCGGATTTCAAAAAACCGTTCGGCATTACATACGTCCCGCACGGCAAGGAAAAGGAATTCCTCGGCCCGTTATCTATTGACCGCATTCCGGGTGTCGGTAAAAAGACTTCGCTCGTTTTGCACGACCGCGGTTTTAAACTCATCTCCGACCTTGCGAAAGCATCGCCGGAATATCTGGCGACCATACTCGGCAAGTTCGGTAACGAGCTGTGGGAAAAAGCAAATGGGCACGGTAACGATGTTATTCATACGGAACATGAGCGCAAAAGCATCTCGAAGGAAACAACATTCCACGAGGATATTGTCGGGGTAAAGGAAATTGAAGATCATTTGTTTTCTCTCGCAGCGAAAGTGGGACAGACACTTCGCAACGAAGAGATGGTGACATCAACGATTTCCATTAAGCTCAGGTATGGTGATTTTACTACACTCACCCGGGCGCAGACGGTTCCGCATGTTACTGACGACGACAAAGTGATTTACGAAACGGCGGCAAAACTTTTCCGCGCGGCATACACACGCCGCGTCGGGGTACGGTTAATCGGGATTCACCTCAGTAATTTGAGTCCCTATTACGAGCAACAATTTTTATTTGATGACGAAGAGCAGACACGCAAGCGCATGCTGCGCGCGGTGATGAAGATACGGGATAAATATGGATTTGAGTCAATTGCAATCGGCAAAGCGAAGAAAGAAAGTCCTGAATAGAACGCGGATGACACAGATGACGCGGATTTTCACGGATTATTTATATAAAAAGCCCTCATCACCCCCGCCTGCTGACGCAGTCGGGCAGGTAACCTCTTCTCCCAGAGGGAGAAGAGGAATATGAAAGCGAAAAGAGAAAAATGGGGTTTCCACCTCTCTCTCCCTCTGGGAGAGAGATTGAGAGTGAGGGCTTTTTTATTGTTAAGGTGAAAGCAAAGAAGGCTATATAATGTTCCGGCACCTCAAATGACTTGCGTTAAGAAAATTCACGAAGTGGAGCGTAAAAAAGAAATGTTGTCTGAGCGAACGCAGTGAGCGAGTTCATTTCTTTTAGCGAAACGAAGAGAATTTTTAGCAAGTCATTTGCAGTGCCTGTTCTTTTGGTACTTTTCTTGCGCCAAGAAAAGTACAGAATATAATTTATAATGAAGAACGACGTATAATGAATGTTAGCGGAATACAAAAGGGAACCGGTGGGTAAGCACGGATTTTCACAGATTATTTTTTATAAGGCACTTTGTGAGACAGCTTCTGAAAAACTCTTCTCCAAATAATATCCGTGGTGATCTGTGTTATCCGTGTCATCCTCCGCAGGACGCTGTGCGGCGTTCTATTCCTGGTTTTTAGATGGTTTCTTTACACGCACATACAAATTACTCCCTGCTCGAGGGCACGATCCGCATCGAGGACCTTGTCACCTTTGCAAAGCGCGCGGGCAGTTTCTACGCCGCCATCACGGATACCAACGCGATGTACGGATGGATACGTTTTATCCGCGCCTGCAACGAGCAGAATATAAAACCACTGCTGGGGGCGTATATTGACGACCCCGGCGACAAAAAATTGAATACCGTTCTTATCGCCAAGAACGACCGCGGCTATGCGCAGCTATGCAGAATCATAACATCCCGCAAATTGAACGATAAGTTCAATCTTGCCCGGTTGTTCGATGATCCGCTTGACGATATCTATGTTATCACCTCTTCGCTTGAACTGCTGCATGAAATGAAGGAAGAAGCACGGCAGCGCAGTAACGTGTTTGTGGGACTCTCCGTCACCGCGAAGACAAAATCGCACTCGCGCGTGTTGTTCGAATACGCGAAACAGAATCATCTTAATATCACAGCCGTTCATCCCGCGTATTTCAAAAATCCGAATGATCATCAATTATGTAAAGTCGTTCACGCAATACGGCACAACACCACGCTTGCCAATTTATCAGAAGATGATGCGCCTGATGCAGAGTATTATTTAAAGACTCCCGATGAATTTGCAAAAACATGGCGTGGACTGCCGGAAGCAATTTGGAATGCCGACAAGATAGCGCAGTCGTGTAATGTTGACCCGCACGTCGGTGAATATAAATTTCCGTCGTTTCCCCTGCCGCCGGGTGAGAGTCCGTTTTCGTTTTTATGGAAACTTGCTTTTGAGGGACTTTCGCGCCGGTATCAGCCGATAACCGATCAGGCTATCAAGCGCCTGCAATATGAATTAGAAGTCATAGACGAACTTGGTTACAGCGACTACTTTCTTATTGTGTGGGATGTTATCAGAGAGGCGAAACAGCGCGGCATGCTGCACATCGGACGCGGTTCGGCGGCAAATAGTCTGGTTTCCTACTGCCTCGGTTTTACGGAGATTGACCCGATTCTGCATAATTTATATTTCGAAAGATTTCTGAACAGGGGCAGGACATCACCGCCTGATGTTGACCTTGACTTTTCGTGGAAAGAACGCGACTCCATTATTAAATACATATTTGAAAAATACGGCTATGATAAAGTCGCTATGATTTCAACAACCGTAACATTCCGCGCGCGTTCGGCATTCCGGGAAGTCGCAAAAGTATTCGGCATATCGGAATCGGAAATATCGAAGTATAGTAAATTCATTCCGTGGACATCGGCGCATAACCTGCCGGGCATCGCGGAAAAATTCCCGGAAACAAAATCACTCCAATTGCAGGAAGAACCGTGGAAGACTATTGTTAATATTGCGGCACAGCTCGCGGAGTATCCGAGGCATTTAAGCATCCATCCAAGCGGTATTATCATCACACGCTCGCGCATCACCGATTACGTGGCGCTTGAATACGCAAAAAACAAAGGGCTGGGACTCATTATCACGCAGCCGGACATGTACAGCACTGAAGATTTGGGATTGATAAAAATTGATATGCTCAGCCAGCGCTCACTCGGCGTCCTCAAACTCGCCATGAACGAAATCAACCGGCACTTTGTACCGAATGAACCAAATCCACCGGGGGCTATGATTCTTAAGCTTGGAGGATAATGTTCATATTTTCAAATAGCAATTGAAAACACTAATTAGCGGAAAGCAGCTCTGATTTTATTCTGGTTCCAATTATTTTTGAAAAATGTTCAGCCCCAAAACCATTTAGATGCATTGGGTCTTTAAATAAGTCTGTTCTTCTTGTAAAACCGGGGTCACATGAATAGTCCCACAGCGGTATGTTGTTATCCTTCAATATTTGTTTCTGCAACCGAAGAGAGTACCACTGATTATCTGTCGTTCCGTAAAAATTAGGCGACTTAACGCAAACAAGTTTCGCCCCGCTGTGCTTTGCCTTATCTATAAAAGATTTGAACGCTTCGAGATATTCCGGAATTAAAGTAGAATTTTCTGATGTGGTATCCGGTTTCCCTGATACGGCATCGGCGGTCATCTCCCCAAATACGGGCACATATCCGTTATAATCTTTTTGATTGCGAAAATTAAAATACATCAAGAACAGAATTGTTGAGTTATAAGGATAGATATGGGAAAGCAGCTTATAATCAAGATATGAATTGTGCTTTCGAAGTAATTGAGCAATCTTGGGATGTGTTTTGCAATAAGGTAAAAGCCAATTAATACGCTTTAGATACACCGAGTCACGGCTAAGAAAAGACGGATCTATATTTAAGATAATGATTTTAGGTGTGCAACGTGAAAGGACTTCTTCTTCGGCCGTTTTAGCAAATAGCAAGCCCTGGCCTCTGATTCCACCATTATAACAAGACAAGTTTGTCTCGCCGGAAATGATAGCCGGTACGTAATGTTCCTGAGCCATGGAACTGCCAAAAACAAATACATCCGCACGGGCGCTGTCAAGAAGATAGGTAATTCGATAGTATCTACCCGACTTTTGTGTTTCATATAGCTTTTGCAGTACCTTCCCCGCAACATAGTCAACCCCTATTACTATCATGACCAATAAGATCGCGTAATAAAGAGTCGTGAACGGAAGCTGCTTAATCTTATTCATTACAGTCATCTCAAAATTGAACATAAATAAACTGGCTTCCGTCAAGTGCGCCGAGTAATAGAATGAGTATGATCATAAACGCGTACACTCCGATTTGCAGAGGAGGATATTTTTGCAATAATAAAACAAGGCGATTGTTTGGCTTATACTGATACAAATCAATACCGATACTAAATAGAATTGCGAGGGAACAATAACCAAGAATGCTTGAATCATCCATTCCGATAAATACCGATAATTCCATGTGGGAAATCGCCCTAAGAATAGTCAGTGCATCGGCCCAGGTTGCTGCACGAAAAAACACCCAAGCGAAATTGACCAGTAAAAAAGTAACTACGATACTAAACACAGATCTGAAGCGGCCACCGGTGTATTCATAGTTCACAACATGTTTTTTGCTTCTGCTCCGAAAAAAAGAATATAGAAATATGTAGCATCCGTGAAGCACTCCCCAGATAATAAAATTTATTGTTGAACCGTGCCATAATCCGCTTATTAAGAAAGTCAGCATAAGCGGAGCAAAAAGTTTTAAGACGGAACTATTACGAAAAATCAGCTGGAGCGGGGTAAAAACATAGTCCATCAACCACGTTGAAAGAGATATATGCCACCGCCGCCAAAACTCAATGGGTGACCGGGAGAGGTATGGCTGCCGGAAGTTGGCCGGTAATTCAATACCGAACATTTTTGCTATACCGATAGCAATATTCGAGTAGCTACAAAAATCGCCATACAACTGAAATCCGAAAAACACCGTAGCAATGCACAGTGTAAGTCCGGAAAAGTTTCCCGGTTTACTAAAAACCGCATCCACGTATATTCCAAGCCTATCAGCAATAACCAGCTTTTGAAACAATCCCAGTAGCACGAGTTTCAGTCCGGCTAAAAATAGCTTCCGACTAAATACCAAGGGCTGCTTCAATTGCTCAAGCAAAATTGTACTTCTTCCTATCGGCCCCATTATAATGGTCGGAAAAAACGAACTAAAAGCCGCGAAGCGAATAAAATTTCTTTCAGCCGGAATGCGCATCACATATACATCTGCCACATAGCCAAGCATCGACAAGGTATAAAAAGATAACCCGACAGGTACGATGAGACTCTGCCGGCTAAAACCTTGTGTCACGAACGATAATCCTGGTATGCTATATTTATAGAACGCTAAAATTCCAACGGATAGTCCTACTGCAAATCCTGCATAGATTCGCCTGGGTGAGGAAGTAGAACGGTAAATAAGGAGAGAAAACACATAGTTTGTAATAATTAGTAAAATTAAGATTACAAATGATTTCAGTCCAAAAAAAGAATAAAAAACAAGATTAATAATCAAGAAGAGAGGCAGTTTAAATCGCTGAGGAGTTACCAGATGGATAATCAGCAAAACAGCGGTGATAAATATGTAGAAATCTATCGTGTTGAAAAACACCGAGATCCTCACTATTATGCAGTATTACTAAAGATTAATGTATTTAAGGTGTCTTAATATCCCTGAAATTAAAATTAGCAAAACTTGCACAACTTTACAAACTCGCCATGACGAAATCAGCTTGCACTTTGAAATAAATGAGCCCTAACCAAAAATGCTACAATTCTAAAACCGGGGGATGAATTTTACCGTTTTGTTTCGAGATACAATTAAAGAAATTTAAGCCGCGGAGATGAACATTTTCCTCCGGCTAGCTGTTTTATTGTTATAGATATTTTACAAGGGTAAGTTTCATGAATAACAAATCAATATTCCTTGCCAAGCGGGCGACGGGGGCGATGTTTTTCTCCGTATTCGGTGGTGTGTTTTTTATTGTAGGCTTGCTGCGGGGTTACGGGTTTTATCCCTTTGCCCTGATACTCATTATTGCTGCTACATTAAGTATTTTCGGAGCGGCGCTCTACCGTTATAATCAAAACAAATTTTCGCTTGCTGAGAATGCAGATTCGCCTCAAGAAAAAAAGAACGATAAATTATTTCATTTTATCAACGCGGGACAGTGGGTTGCCATTCTTATCGGTGGAAATATCCTTGCTAATATCGGGCTCTCCTCATGGATTATTCCAATGGCAATAAGCATTATCGGATTGCACTTTTTACCCTTAGCAAAAATCTTCAAGTATCCACCTCACTACATCACCGGGGTACTCCTCTTTGTCTGGGGGTTAGGTTATCCAATCTTGCTGCCACATGGTGGAGAAAACCCATTCGGCTGTTTCGGGGCCGGAGCAGTTTTGTGGGCAAGCGCTGTTTACGGATTGCTCGTAAAACCAACAAAAATTTGAATTTGGGTTTATTTCTCCGGCAACACCAGCTTATGTTTCACGCGGGCAGAGCGAGGATTTTGTATACCTACATAGCTGAAGGAGTTCTGATCGACGATTGAAAGATCCAAAGGATCAACATATCCGTCTCCATTAATGTCCGTAACCAATGCTGCCCCTGATGCATAATTAAATGATGCCTGGTCAACCAAAGATAAATCGAGCGGGTCCACATAGCCATCCTGATTTACATCGCCGGAATATATTGCCCAACGTACTGGCGAAGCAGAAACCTGAACAAGATTGTTCCCATACGCTTTTGATTGAGCCGAGGTAAAATCATAAGATACCGAAGAGCCCTTCGCAAATGCAATGGTTGATGCACTCCATGTTTCAATACAATTACGATGTTTTATCACCAGATAATAACTACCCGAAGCTGCGTTACTGAATGTTGTCGATGCCGAGAAAGCGACAGAATCAAGAATAGCTTTGGTACTGTCAACGTAAGCATAAGGACTGCTTTGCTGCGCGAGATAGACACCGATTGTATCTGTAGCATTTAGATAACCGCCAGAGTTATAGTAGCCTTGCGGAATAACATTCACCGCTACCGCACCACTCAAGGAAGCGGCATTGGGTCCAGTTTTCCCCTTAACGACAAAGTTACGCATGGAAAGATATTTTGTAGTGCTTGGACTTCCGTTGTACCAGGGATAGATTCGCAACGCGAGCGTTTTACCATTGAGAACTGAAATTGAAACCGTAAATGAAGGAGCCGGGCTATTCCATGCTGAGTTGGCAGATACAATTGAGTCCGTATTTATTTTAGTTCTTGTCGCCCAGTTATCCAATGAATAATATAAATTAGAAAACATATGACCTGTCGTTCCCGAATAGCCGACATCGAAAGTAATGCTGTTTACAGTGAAGTCATATCCAACAGCCGGTGTCATGCTGAACTCAGCATATCTGCTGTCGTTCTGTGCTGTTTCCGTAGGCCAACTGGTGCTGCCGAGATTTAACCGCTCACCTCCGTTAGTCGATCCTGCGCTATAATCTTTCACGCTCATTGATAACACACCGCCGCCGCTGCTTAACACTTGAGTATTTCCGTTAACGTGTGAGCCTGATGTACAAGTCTGGTTTGCTGTCAATGCCCACTTAACAGAGTCGCTCTGAGCGCTGGATAAAGTCGTAAATGTACTATCGCCGCCATATGACGTACCAATACTATTCGTTGCATAGGCACGGACATGATACATTGTCCCAGCAACTAATGAAGTCAATACACTGGTAAAACTGCCGATACCTGAACCATCGGATGTATGACTGTCCGTAATTGTAGGTGTACCCGAAGTATTCCAGCAGACCCCCCGGGAAGTCACAGAGGCGCCCCCGTCCGAGATTACAGTTCCGCCGCTTGAAGCAGATGTCAGTGTTATAGCTGAAGTCGTTGATGTTGTTACTGTCGGCACACTGACCGGCAAGGTAGTAAAGCTGACAGTGCTTCCATATGCAGTGCCGGCACTGTTGGTTGCGTATGCAGCAACATAATAGGTCGTACCCATAGCAAGTCCGCTCAGCGAACTTGTGAATGACGCGGTTCCGGATCCGTCCGTAGTGTGCGAATTACTTAATGTTGGTGAGCCTGTGGTATTCCAGCAAACTCCATACGCTGTTACGGCTGCACCGCCATTGGATGTAATCGTTCCACCGCAGGAAGCTGTTGTTTGCGTGATTGAACTTACCGAAGATGTTGTTACCATCGGCACAACTGCTGCAGAGGTAGTAAAACTAACCTGACTGCCGTATGAGGTACCAGAACCATTAACTGCATAAGCCCGCACATAATACGTTGTGCCGACTGTTAATCCGGTCAGCGAGCTGATAAACGTACCGGTACCGGTTCCATCCGACGTGTAGGAATTACTTGTTGTCGGAGAGCCGCTTGTATTCCAGCATACACCTCTCGCGGTAATTGAGGTTCCTCCGTCTGCAGAAATAGTTCCTCCGGAGGATGCTGTCGTCTGTGTAATTGAAGTAACCACAGTTGTAGCAACAGAAGCAAGTGAAGAAGAAACTCCCGTTTCATAAAAGCCAAGATCCGGGGCCGTACCGTTATATGCCAATCCGACATTTGTTCCTGCGTCAATCAAGTCGCTGCCCGTTGCCAGATGCATAAAATTTGTAGTGGGTAAACTCCCGTCAGCGTTACGTGGGCCACGCATACCTGTTGTATCAACACTTTGAAAATCAGCGGTACTTACGGAAAACGGTGACATCCAGCTGTTTGTCTGTTGTGTTGACGCGATACTAATGTTTCCCAGGCTGCCTAACACTACGCAATTAATAAGTGTAAGTGTTTTTCCGGTATCAAGAGCGGTGACAAAACTATAATTGGTACCATTGCGGTAACCTGTACAATTATAGAGAGTCATCGAACCTTTATTGTTGTTTTGGTCAAATCCCTTTACTCTGTTATCAAATGATATACATTTCTTCAAGGTAAAATTATGACGAAGGTCCTTAGCGTCACTGCCGCCTAATTTAAATCCGTTTCCGTTACCGGTGCTTGCCGTACCATCCGCGCGGTAACCATTCATGAAGCACCAGCAATTTTCAAGTGTTGTATTTATATCATCAGAGGGACGTAAATACCCATCCCAGCCGTCATCGGAGTTTTGCCAGGAACGACATCCGTAATAATAATTTCCGGTACCTACATCAAGCTTTACTGCGAATCCATCGGCATTCCCTTCTCCTGCATCCTTGTTAAAATAGGAATCGCAATTGATGATATTATTGTAAGCCGCTCCTCCGCCGAGCTGCAAACCAGAATCCCTGTTCAAATAGAATGCACAATACTCGACGGTATTATACGAGCCGCTCATGTTCATACCGTTGTCACCTGCCCCCTTAATGTCAATTCCTTTGATGTACCAGTAACTTCCACTAAGATTTATTCCGCGATTACTGCTCGATTCCGACATACTCGAGAAATCCAGTATCGGACGTTCCGAATTATACGCGAGTAAGTAATAACTTTTTGAACTTGTTCCGCTTTTCGAGATGCTTATTGTCGAAGTTAATGTATAAGTGCCTCCCCGCATATAAATGGTATCTCCCGCTGTGACATTAGAATAAGCTTTCCCGATTGTCAAATATGGTGCAGCTAAGGTACCGGCATTTGAATCCGATCCGGTTGGAGAAACATATACAGTTTTAGCCAGTGGTGTGCCAGTGAAGATAAAAACACTCAGAAATAGGCATACATATGAGCGGAATGAATTGTTCATGAAATTCAAATCAATTAAAAAAAATATTCAGAAGGCGGCAGTTGAATAGTAACACAATAAAGCCGGTAGTTTACCCTATAAAGGTATAGAAAGTTAGCGTTTAAGTCAATGCCATCTTTTATATGCACTATTAGTGCGGCTCTATTAGTCGCTGAAATGGGCAAAAAAAATCCGTCCCATTGGGACGGATTTTAGTGAGTCGTAGGGGCTATACCCCAAGCCAGTAAGTGAATTTTATCATAAAAATATTATCGGGGTGCGCGTTTGATAAGTCACGCATGGAATTGCCGAATTCAAAATCACCGACAGGTTCAACATCTTCACGGCTTTGAGTCCATATAAAATAGACCGTTGAACCCGGCATATATTCCCATCTGAGAACTGCGTTGCCGCGAAACGATAAATATCGAGAATCATTATCACGTATCCATTTAACCGCTGCAGCACCGTTACCGTCAGGATCAAGTTCGTATCCGGGACTACCGTCTGAGCCAGCCTTTTTTTGAATCGTTGAACCATCATTTCCATACGTAACAAAATCATATGATTTTGCTTTCTTGAGGAATTTATAATCCGTGTATTTCCCTGATGAAAGTAATGGCTGAACATAAGCCTGAATACTCAACTTAGGACTCAGAATCCAATCCAAACGCATTTCTGTTGCGAAAGTTTTTTGATCCAAATGCGCAAATATGTATCGGCTCCCGTAAGTATCTACCGACGCATCATCTTTATAGCTCTTGAGCCATTGAGCGTTGTAAATATCCCTTGTGTACTCCGGAACTAAGGTCAACGTTAATGTAGGCATTACTTTAAATTCAAAGCTAACAGTATAGTCGTTCATCTTATAGTCTTTGCCGCCGCGTAAAGTAATAGAGGGATTAAGCACCCACCATAAGCGATTATTTGTGAAATAGTAGAGATTCATATATTGACTAACCGGGTTAAGCGTCAACGGACCTCCCCTTGTCCGCCGCGCGTTGTAACTCTTATCACTATATATCAAAGAAAATCCTGCTCCGGAAAGATCGGGAAGGTTGGTATAACCGTTCAGTGCATAACCCTGCCCTGTCTTATCAAAACCGAAATCATACGTCGTATAAAAAGCCGTTGTAAAACCGATGTTCTGATAAAAACTTGCAGGAGTATTCCACCGGTAACCGGTTTGAATGTGCATGTTTATCAAATCACTGTATGAACCGTACCCCAGATCATTAATTTCAAATTTCGGACTCAAAACTCCAACAGCTGAATTCAGAATCCATTGCCCTCTATTCTTATTAAGCATCAATCTTCCAGCGTATCCGGTTAGTGAAGTTGCCTGACTATCAACTCCGAGGTATGAAGCATCCGGTCTTTGAAAATAATGCAGGCTGCTTCTTTGTAGATTTGTTATGCGAGTTGTATTGCCCGTTACATTGGAAGCCGCCGCCCATCCGGTTAATACATATGTTCTGTCTTTATCGAGAAAGGTCCAGCCATCGGCTGCAGTTACCACAGCGCTTTTATTAACAATATCCTTAAGTGCAGCGTCGTTAAAGAATCTATTGGTAAATGTTGCGAGAAATCCGAGTCCCTGTTCGCTTTGGTTATAATCTCTGCGTGCACGAAAAACTCCGTAGTATGTCATCGGTTCTATTTCAAGTTTTGAATGGTCACCATTAATAGAAATGTCTGCCTTCTCCCGATTTGTCAAAGCGTGTAATGTGGCAATCTTCCAATTCTCAGAAATTTGTCCCGACACTTTTGCCGCGCCTAGAATATGTGTGCCGGCAGAAGCGTAAGAATAGTCTGCTGCAAATGGACGCTGCGGGGCTCGGCCGATTCGCCTTGAATAAAACAAATTCGGACTTTGCCAATTATAATTCGTTGTACTGTTTGTTCCGCCGCCGCCGAATCTGAATATATTAACACCTTCGGTGAAGAAAGGACGCTTTTCATCAAATGTTGATTCAACATCAGTCAGATTTACAACTGCCGGATCAACTTCCACCTGACCAAAATCGGGATTAATTGTTGCATTAAACGACAGGCTGCTGCCGATAGAAGATTTAATATCGAGTCCCGCACCCGGCAGATACTTCTCGCCATTAAACGGATCATTAGGATCATTGCCGACATACTCTGCCCTACCGGTTACGTAAGGGAGTAATTCAATACCTGCTGAAGGTTTAATACCTCTCAGTTCTGTGAGACTCGGGAAACGAGAAGCAAAACCGTTTTCATTACGCGGTGTGTAAGCTATCATGTCGGTTTCAGCGTTACGGCTGAAATAACGCTCAACATCGAAACCCCATGTCTGAGGATCCCCGGCGTTAAAACGCAATTGTGATAATGGAATACGCATTTCTACCGTCCATGAATCATCGTTAATTTTCGGAACACCTTCCCATACTGCGTCCCATGTGCCATCGGTATTTTTCTGATCGTTTTCAATTGTTCCGTCCGCGAGCGATCCGGCAGCAGATACGTAAAAATAGAAGCCGTTCCTTTTATCATGGAACGGATCAATATATAACACCGCACCGTCTGATGGATCACCGAAAACAAAATCACGCCGGACCAACCGCGCCATTATCGAATCAGGATGCGGATCGTAAAATCTTCCTGCGAAATATAGATTCTGGTCGTCATATGCAAACCATACCTCGCTCTTGTACGTTGGAGCCTCACCTTGCGTTGGTTCCTGCTGGGTGAAATCTTTAAACGAAGCACCTTTCCATACCTCTTCATTCAGAATGCCATCAACAACGATTTTTTCTTTCACGTATACACACTGAAACGATTTCGCCGCAGTATTACCCTGATCTGCCGCCATGCATTGTGCCCCGCCAAGAAGTAGTACCATGAGCATTAGTATAGTTTTATCCATATGTCGCCTATGTAGAGTTATTGAACAATGTGTGTAATAAACGAGATAAAATATTTTTTGTTCTACACTGCGAAATTATTTTTTATTTGGGCATAGTCACGTTTGTTATGATAAGAGGCAAAATAATTCGATGGAAGGTTGGAAGTGTCCGATTGGAACGTAAACTTCAGTGCGTTCAATCACACATGTAATAGCAGCGATTGATGCAGTGAAAGAGAAATTTTACTTTAAAGCTAAGAAAGCCCGCACGAATTAATCACGCGGACTTTCAAAGACATCACTATATATTTAGGGCTAAACTGTAATAAGAATTGACACTATTTTCTTGGGGGCTGCGCTCACTAAAATGGAATTATCTTTGACCGGCAGAGTCACTTCGGGGTTTTCTTCTAATGTTGCGTAAGCAGCGGATTTGACATCAAAAGAAAATTTAATTGAACCGATTACTCCCTGTTCTTTCGGGTTAAAAAAGCGCAGAATATAAGCTCCTTCTACTCCGTTATCAGCTTTTTTCAAGCAGCTGAACACGAGGTCTTTCGGTTCAATCTGCATAAACGGAACGCCGGGAATTTTATTTCCGTTCGTCTTGCCTGTCTCAATAAGCCGTAACGGGGTGCTGAAGCAAACTGCTTGCTCGTACACATTACCATCGTCCCAATTACCTTTGTGAGGATAGAAAGCAAGCCTGTAGGAATGTTTTCCAAGACATTGCGAACCTTTTTGCCATGTGTAATCCTGTGTGGAACTTGGCGCAATAATATATTGAAAACCACGGAATAGTGTTATTGCAAGTGTCTTTGCGGCGTCTTCCTGCACTTCATATTCGGTCAATCCCTCGACAAATGCAGAAACACCGTATTCTCCATCGGCAACATCCACAAAATGATACATCGGATAATCATACATAGGCTGCTCGACCCAACCCGTACTGTCGATACGCTTCACTGGGCGCTCGACTACATTGAACTGTCCTTCCGCGAATGAGGCTGAAGCATTGTTTAATGTAGGTATCATAATCCTCAGACGATGACTTTCTGCTTTGTTTTCTACTTCCACAAGAAACTCGGCATATGGAGAATCTTTTTTAAGAGTAACGGATAATGTAACCGGAAGAATGACTTTCTTACCTTTGCCGGATTGTCTTCCCTGCAAATCCTCAAAGATTCTTAATTTGTGTTCTATCCTGATCGTCGCCGATAACTGTCCGCGTTCTGTCAAAGAAATATCCGGTTTAGAGTTCAACGTTGTGACCACCGGTTTTACCGACTTGTGTACCCAGGCGTGACCGGCTTCTCCTTCGTCATAAAAATATGCAACATTTGAAAAACGTTTACCTGTTTTCTTATCAGTAATATCCAAAGCGCCGTTAGCGAGTGCTTTAATTTTCAAAAATTCATTTTCAAGAAAGAATGAACCTGCCGCTTTTTTTGCGATGTCTATCTTTCTTCTCGCTTCTTCGCGTGCAACAGGAACCACATTCACATGAGAAAAGCTGAACGGTTCCGCGTTATTCCACTCAATATATACGTGGTATCTTTTCATTGAGAAATACATCGGCCTGTCAATCAGCTGCTCCAGAACTGGCTCAACATCCGTCTTTGAGAGTATTTGCATATCCAACGGATGACCGTCGTCATCTGAAATGGTTATTGCACCTCTATCTCTGCTTTGCGGAATATCGATAAATGCCTCAACAACCTCTTTGCGCCTGTAATTCGTTGTATTTACAGCAAACAAATGGATACTGTCTTTTTCGTAACGTTTTAAGTCAAACTGTTTCACCATATGTTTGCAGGCACGGTCGAACACCCCACGCGAAATTTCAATCACCTGTTTATAGCGCCACATCATATCATCATGAACTTCGTCAAGACTGCATCCGCCGATTGAGTCATGTGCTGAATTCTGAATCAAATAATTCCACGCAATATCCGGATACGTATCATTAACATCCATACCAAAAATACCGGCAAGTGAGTTCAGCGGTTCAGCATAACGCTGCAACCATGTTTCGGCCTCAAAATTTTTCTGTTTTAAATATGTTCGTGCTGATGTAATATATCCGTATAGATTGCCGCTGCGATAATCATACTGCGCACTGCGGCGTTCACCTGTAACAAGCGGAGCTTTTTCACTGTCGATATTTTCCCGGAGTCCTTTAGTATAGTCTTCAAGTGTACTATGAATCACGTTTACATCAGGCATTAATCGTTTAATATCTTCAATAATGCGGACGGTTTTTTTGTTTGGACCGCTTGAGTCGTGCCCCTCCATCCAGACTACGTGCGGTGTTGTAAAATCGTTGACCTGCTTTTCGATTATGGCGGTCACCGAAGGCACAATGTTTTCTTCATAGTATGTATCGGCAGGATCAATCACGAAGAAGTCGTCTTCATGCAAAACCTTATCGGAGAAATGAAAAGGGATTCCGCCGCGCTCCCATTTGTATTCTACGTCCGAGAATTCCTCATTATGCACCACTGTCCGGTAAATGTAAAAATAAAAATTATACCGGGGCATTGTAGAAAAACGGCTTGTCACTGCTTTTGTGCCATCAGCACCCTCCCAGATAAATTCCGCATTGTGGCTGTCTAATGAGTTAACACCACGATAAAACATAATAACGTCAATACCGAACTGGGCATATATTTGAGGAAGCTGTGATATCTGTCCCCACGAAAACGGTGAATATCCGGTTTTCGAGGCGCCGCCGAAAGGCGCACATGTTTTATGTCCGAGCAGCAAATTGCGGACAAGATTTTCACCGCCGACATGATATTCATCGGGAAGAATATACCATGGACCGATATATAACCTTTTTTCCTTTACTAACTTTTCAATTACTTCCCTGCGATGAGGGCGCGCTTCAAGATAATCGTCAATAACGATTGACTGACTGTCCAAATGGTATGCGCGGTATTCCGGTTCGGAAAGAAGTATGTCTATAACGCTGTCTATCATCGCAACAAGCATCTGCCTGTTTTTCTGATACGGAAATCTCCATTCCCTATCCCAGTGAGTGTTTGATATTACGTGAAATACTTTATCGTTCATAATATATCCAATGTCAAATTCTTATAATGCAGTAAAAAGGGAGTGATAGAGAATGACCTCCGGTAATCCGCCCTTACAAATATGTGAGGCTGCTGCAAAATTGTGTCCGCTTGTTTGAGCAAACGGAACAGCGACACAGCGGCCGATGCCGGCGGCACGAATAGCAATCGTCCCGCTCTCACTGTCTTCAAATCCCACAACATTCTTAAACTGTTCGCTTTTCATGCCCACCTGATGCAATGCAATGCTATATAAATCACGGTGCGGTTTTAATCGAATCTCGCTTGAGTCGGAGGCAGTTACAAAACTATCGTAATAATCCTGATACCTGCTGAATTTTTCAAGTAGCATAGAAGTTTTAGTATCAGGCAAATTCATCTTTTCAATTCTCTCACATAAAACCTTGAACACCTCCGCTACAACAATATCCGCCTCATAATAAATTGAAGATGTAACGATTGCGACCTTCGCCGGATGTTGTACGAATTTCCGGGAAAGGGCTTCCAGTTTTTTTAAAATGCTCTTTTGGTTTTCAAGCGAGTAGTGCACTCCTGATTTCTTTTCATAGGCGCCGATAAGGTGTTCGTATAAATTCAGTATATCATCACCAAGCCATCCTTTGACGAGTGGAAGGAATATTTCAACACCAGGCATTGGCTCAATTAAATGCTTGTCCGGATTGGCAAACAATTCACTTGATAAATTACGGCTCTCGCCCGCCTTGATTCTTTCAAGGATATGATGATACCGCTGATAATAGACATCAATAGCGAGTCTAACATAATCGGACATTTGCAATGAAACAATCGTTCTTCCATACTTTTCAAACAATTCGTCTACGGTATTCAGCAAATCATGTTCAGAGATACTGGATGTATGAGCCAATAAATAATATTTTTCGTCAGTTATGACTCCCGCCAAGCCGAGATTTATAAGATTATTTCGCACGTCTTCCTGACGCTGTTTATCCTTCCCGGTAAGCAATGTCCACAGAGCCGCATATATAAAAGCTCTAACTGATTTTTCCGGGATGAATGAATCACTGTATTTAGTGCAAAGGTATTCAACATGTTTAGTTGTTGAATTACCGATAATATGCGGGTAGTCAGCCTGATGATCCAGACCGCTCCACGCATCAACACTCATTCTATCACTCAATTTACGCACCATGTACTCAAGCGAGTGGATACACAACTCTTCTGTCGTCGTCGTTGTACCATCCATATCCATCAGTATTGCCTGAATCTGTTGAGAAGGCTCCATGTTCTTGGGAGCTAACGGATAAAATTCAAATGCGGGATGTATGTAATCAGGATTTTGGACTTTTACGTACTCATTTCCTAAAGTTTCCAGTTCTGCAAATACTTCGTTTCTTGTATACATTGTCTTTTTCATAAAACCTGAGTCATTAAAATTCTACATTATTCCTGATTTCATTCCGGAGAAGTTGATAATCAACATTTCTCAACGAAATATTGTTTAAAGTTGCAATAGCGGATAAAGCCCCGCACGCTTCACCGGTAGCTGCCGAGGTCGGCATGATGCGCAGAGCGCCATGTCCTTCACGTGTAGCAGAGATACACCGGCCGGCGACAAGAAGATTCTCTGCGTCTTTGACGATTAAAGCATCAACAGGTATTTCATAATATTCACCCTCTGCGAGGTCTTCCATCTTATCCTTTTCATCTTTCTGTCCATGAATATCAATTCCATAACATCCACGCGCAACTGCTCTGTCAAATTTCTTTCCCTTGCGGATATCGTCGCCGGTAACAATATAATCACCTACTGCCCTGCGTGTTTCCCTGACTCCGACTTGCACAGCCGTCTCAAGTAAATACGCATCTTCAAATCCGGGTATTTCCGTTTGCAGCAAATCAACGACTTCATGAACCTGTTTTCGCCCTGCAATTTCTGCCTGCGTCAATCCGAGCGAGGTTGAGCCGTCAAGTCCTAAAATGTTTGTAGTATTAAAAGAAGCCTCTCCTGTGCCGGGCAGAGTTGTATAAAAAATATACTGCACGTCAGGTGAAAGCTGCTGCTGTTCAATTCTTTTTTTTACGTAACTAAAATATCCGGCCACAGAGATGATCTTTTTAAAATCGTAGTTATAATCCATCCATGGGAAGAAATCATCTTTGTGTTCGATTGTATATTCAACCGCTTTTTTGATGTCAATACCTGCCATGCGAAAGAAAAGAGTCATCGCCTGAAGGTTACCGGTTGATTCGTCACCCTTAACCCAGGGGAAACCTCCGGTGAACAATATTTGGGCATCACCTGTAGTATCAATGAAAACTTTACCGGAGATTTCTAATTCATTGCCATGCGATTGAACGATAAGGGATTTGAGACTTTCATTCTCTTTAATTACGGATACGAGCTCAGTATCCAAAAACAAAGAAACATTTGAGTCTTTAAGTAATTTATATGAGGCTGACCGGAATGCATTTGCATAAAAACCATTATCAAGCATGCCGCCCAAAGATCTCATTTCATCTTCAATTCTCTCGAATACTCCTTGAACAAGAGGAGTTCCATGCACCGAATGTTTCATGAATGGAGATACCATTCCAGCAGTTGACATTCCGCCAACAAATGCATACCGCTCAATCAGTGCAACTTTAGCTCCAAGCTGTCCCGCCTTAACAGCCGCACTGATTCCGGCAATTCCGGCGCCTGCGACAACTATATCATATTGAAATTTTTGCCGCATTCTTTTTATCTACCATTTTATTCATCGCTGAAATATACCATTCTGTTATCATATTCGGACTTGTAATGGCAGTACCGGCAATAACGCCCCAGGCTCCCAGAGTTATCATGTGTGCTGCCTGATCGGGTGTGTTTACCCTTCCTTCTGCAAAAACAGGAATTTTATCAAGAGCGGCAAGATTTTTTAATAGTTCGTAATCCGGCCCGAGATCTTTAAGAATGAATGTATTAGGCGTGTAACCGCTTAGTGTCGTAGATAACGCATCAGCGCCTGCTTCAATACATGCCAATCCTTCAGAGTACTCTGCAATATCAGCTAAAACTATACAGTTATATTTTTCTTTCACCTGATGAATAAATTCAGGACCGGTAAGATCTTCGCGTTTTCTGAATGTTCCATCTATCGCAATTATATGTGTACCAATTGCGAGCAGATCTTCAACATCCTTAAAACTGCCGGTTATGCGGACTGTGCCGTCAGGAAAATCGGACTTAACAAGTCCCACAACGGGGAGATGTACTTCGTTGATAATTTTTTCAGTTTTTTTGATACCTTCCGAACGGATAGCCACAGCACCACCAAATTTGGCAGCTTGTGCAAGAAGAGTTACACCTTCCGGTGAGTTAAAGGGAGAATTTCCTCTTGCCTGACAAGATACTATCAGTCCGTTTTTCAGAGGGGCAAATATTGCGTTATAGTTTTTCATATTGAGTTATGTACTTTATTTAACCGAATCTAATTTTGATTCAAGTATTGCGGCATTTGTAAAAACGAAATGCTGCGGGTTTGTTTTCTGGATAACATCAGTTAATTTTATCAGTCCGCCTATACGGCTAATTTTTCTGAATTCCGTATATGCAGTATACCCCGGACGTACCGGCAGCAATTGAATCCGCCCATTTTGTTTCTGTAATGACTCCGAAATACGATCTATCATTTCCTGCATCGTACTCTCTGCGGTACCACCATGATGCAGTGGTAATTCGAATGATGCCCAGTAACGGCATTGCGATACTTTAATTAAGGATTTTGGAATGATCGTGTTGAAGTCGGGTTTCGTTTCGCAGTGAACAAAGAGATTAAAAACATTCTGCTTTACTTCCCCGCTTTCACCTGACAGCACCGATAACAATTGCTCATCTGAAGCATCGAAGATGGTGCATGCGCTTAAGTGAATCGGGCCTTCCTTCGCAGACAATTCCATTTGACACGTTTCATCTTCAAGAGGTGAAAGTCTCACCGGCAGTACATGGTATAGCTGCTGCACTTTAGCCGTCTCAAGGAGTTCCTGCAGAATTTTTTTTACAGCTTCCGGATCAAAGCAAAAGCCATTATCATCCAGAACCGTAACGGCGTTCTTTTCATGAAGCAGTGAATTGAATATTCTTCGAACAATGGGACTTAGTGAATTCACATGAACATACTGCCTGCATGCCAAACTTTCAGTGATGCTGCCGCCAGGAAATCCGTAATGGTTCAGTAGGAGAACTGATTTACCCAGCTGCGCCTTATGGATTGCATATACAATGCCTGGAATCGTTGCGCTATACACGATATGGTCGTATGAGTGTTTTCCTTCTATGGCCATACTACTTCTTTTCCGATGCAATGATAACGACCTGCTCATTCGGCGCGGCTTTCGCAATTTCTATATCAGCCAAAGCCATGATCTGAGCTTCCTGTATCAATCCGGTAAAATCAATAATCCTGCCGGATACCAGCAGGAATAAATCCGGCACCAGCGCACCCGCGTCACCAAATGTTGTAAGTTTCTCAACAAGATGCTTGATTGTGCTCTTTACATCACAGACCGGTGATGATTGAACAAGAGCATTAGTTAGTTGCAGCTTAATCGTTCCTTCCTTGTCAACCACACGTAATCCGTTCAATCCTGTTTTTGCAAGACCGAATAAATGCCGTTTTATAGACGGATAAACGACAGCTGTTAAGAATGAAGTCTTTCCGGCTATCTTCAGATTGTGTGCTTCCGTGCGAAACGATTGAGCGCAGATGTCAAGCAATTCATTTTCAGATAAAATTTTTATATCGAGATCGCGTGTCCTAAGTTCGCTTGAACCCATGGCAATTGCGATAACTTTTTTGTTTTTGCTGTCTATCTCAATAGAGACCTCAACAGACTCCGGAACGGCTCCCATTGCTATAACCGAACGGAATACTTCCTCGCGCAATTCAATAATATCCGCTTCTGTTGGATTGACAATGTTTCTTTCAATAGAGTCACGAATCATTCCAAGCGCAGCACCAATTGCAGAGATTACTTCACTATTTTCTGTGATAGTATGAGAAATAGAAAGAGCATCAGCCGTAAACGGCACGATTGCAGATGCACCGCCACCCCCTCCTACAAAGCGGATAAGATTTGTATCAAGCTTATATTCTCTAACAAGCTGTTTAATAACCGGCGCAATTTTTTCGGATGATAGTGCCAGTATTTCTTCGGCAAGAGCTTTTGGTTCTTTTTCAAACCACGTGCCTAACGCCTGCATACATGATTCTATTGTTTTGGTATTGGCGGCTCCATGTCCTGTTTCTTTAACAAGACCCAGATAATAAGAAGCTTCTGTAGGTGTAATAGCAAAACCACTCGTGGCATTATTTGGCAAACGGATTGCCATATAGTCGCCGGGATCATTCACACGAGGCTGTATTCCTTCCAATTCAAGATTGGCAAAATCATTTACTGTGGAGAATGCTACATAATTTAAGTTCGCGATATGAGCACTGCGAGGGCCGACATCAATAATTTTCTTTCCGGCAAAGCGCGGTACAGAACCGCCGGCAATTCCAAGTGTGCGGACATCCAGAGTTCTGACAAATAAACGGTTGCCCGCAATCTGTGCACTTTTAACCTGTGGCTTTCCATTTTTAATTACAGAGATATCCGTTGAAGTACCGCCGACTTCGATAAATATTCCATCTGAAACCTTTGCGTACATAAGAGCGGCGGTTACTCCGGCTGCGGGACCTGAGAGCATAGTCAGGATCGGCCGTTTACGCATTTCATTGATATCCATAATGCCGCCATCGGAACGCATAACCATAACCGGCGTTGTTATACCGCTTTTCCGGATAGATTCTTCAGTAAGATTTGCAGTTTCCAGCATTTTCGGCATCATGCTCGCATTAATAACAGCAGTACGTGTTCTTACACGAAGTCCATAAAGCTTACTGATCTTGCTCGCTGCGGTTGCCATCAATCCGTATTCTTCAGCAATCCTTACAACAAACTCTTCATTTGCACAATTGTCAACGCCGAATGCCTCAGAAGCGACAACAACCTCAACACCATGAGATACAAAGTTGTCCATAGCCTTTCGTATAGCTTCTTCGCTTAGAGGTTTTGCAACATCAAAATAGCTGAATACAGTTTTAAGAAATTTACCGGGAGAAAGTTCTATTTTAGAAAGATTCGTTTCCGTTCGTGCACGCTTACCTTCAATACCTTTACCCATGCCGACAATGCCAACAGTCGCAACATCACCTTCAAGAAGCGCATTTGTCGCTTGTGTTGTTGAGTGAGCAATCAGGATGACTTCCGACGGATCTATTTTTGATTCCGATAAAAGTTTGTGAAGTGAATCGACTACTCCTTTTGCGACTCCCTCCCATGCGCCGTGCGTGGTAGGTACGCAGGCTTTACCGACAATACTATAATCTGCTATATCTATGGCGACCGCATGAGTAAACGTTCCGCCGACATCAATACCTACTTTAATTTTTCTTTTCATATCTCTTCAAAATCTTCAATTAACAATCGAGTGGACGGTTTTTACATGAATGTAAAAGCTGATACGATTAAACCGAGAATTGCAATAACCCATGTATAAGGAATCGTATTCCATAAAAGCTTCTGCACATCCACACGCATTTCGTTAGCCAACCATACGTTATGTGTATTGGTCGGATCGCTTATCCCCTGAATTTGCCCGACAGCAAGCAGTAAGCCCATCACTGCACCGGGGTTCAATCCGGCGGCAATGAGTACTGCAGCAAGACCATACCCCATACCCCAAACATTTAACGGGCCGCGATACAATGCCAACGGCGCCGCCAGACTAAAAATAATTACATAAGTCAACGGGTTTTTAGGAACAATGTTAAGCATCAAAGGCTGTAATAATTTTATTACAGGCCAGCCTTCCGGATATTGCGGCAATGCTGTTCCGGGGCCCATGATTGCGACCAACAGCATACCGATACCAAACATCAATACTACTGCCGGCATTACGAGTCCGCCGCCCTCAAAGCAGGAGCGAATGAATAGATTCATTCTGCCTTTTTTATAGGTCGTTATATAGGCGTACAGCAATCCGGTAATGAATGAGGCTATGATATCAACATTGTATAATAGAATTAACAGCAACGGAATAATAGGTGCGAAATAGCTTATCCAGTGAACATCCTGTTGATCGTCCCTGTCTTTTTTTAATAATCGAATCAAACCGGTAAGAAAAAGCAAAGCAATGCCAAGACCGACGATGTATGAAAAGACAACCCAGGCTCCCTGCATAAAATATCCGAGTGAAGTTTTGATTGCATCCGGAACCCAAACGCTGTAACCCCATGAACCAAGAGCCAGAACAATAATGCTCAGAAGTGAATTCACAATAACTTTAGTAAGATTGATCGCGTGTCCATCGCGATATAGCTGTATTGTTATATACATAACAGCACAAATAAACGTTATAACGAACATGATCATCGCAAATGGACGAATTTGAGGCACCTTTAGCCCCATGACGCTTATGTATACCGCCCAGTTACCAACGTTGATTATTCCACCAATACTCAGTCCAAAAAGAAAAATACCAACTGAAGTAACAGAGCCAACGCCGACTGAAGACATAATCGGCAACACAATGGTTGCAACCATAATAATCGCACCCAATCCGCCGAGGGTAGAGAAAAGAAGAGTAATAAGCGAGAGCATTATAATGGATATTGCCCAAGGATTATCCCCGGCAAGTTCGGCTCCCTTTTTAATGAAACTTTCAGCAACCCCTGTCTTCTGCAGTATGACACTCAGCATACTACCGAACAGAGCTATAGTATAGGCATTATGCAGTTTTATCGTTCCTGCTCCGATGACATACTGAATAATATCAAGCGGTGCTACGCCGCCAACAAAAGCAATGGCAAAAGCCATTAAAGGTAAGGCAATAAGAGCCGGTAATTTTCGCAAGAACATCAGCGCGGCCATCAGAATAAAAATTCCGATAAGTAGAGCAGTCTGGAGTGCAGGTATATACATATGCTTTTTAGAATTTGATATTAGTCATGTAACTATTGCCCGATCTAACCAGTACTGATTATGAACCGTGGTCTTAAAAATACTTCGGGACAAGTTCCAAAGTCCTTGTCCCGAAGTTTACTTTACATCAACAAGCTCGATATTATTTTTGCAACTTGTTTAAATTTTTATGTGCTTTAATTATTCTGCCTGCGACCGGTGTTTTAATGCCGACATAGTTAAATGAATTTTGATCAACTATTGATAAATCAAGTGGGTCAACAAAATGATCGCCGTTAATATCGGTTGCCAACGCTGTTCCGCTCTGATAGTTGAATGAGTCCTGATCAACTAATGACAAATCAAGAGGATCAACATATCCATCCTGATTTACATCACCGCTGTATATTCCATATAATTCCGGCGAGGTCGATACCTGCACGAGATTATTACCATAGGCCTTCGACAATGAATCGGTGAAATTATATGATAACGCATTACCCTTTACATATGCGAATGTCTGCGAGCTCCATGTTTCAACGCTATTACGATGTTTGACCACAATGTAATAGTAACCGGAATTGGCATTTGCTAAAGATACTGCTGCGGTATAGGTTAATGAATCTAAGGTTGCATATGCACTATCAACTACTGCATACGGTGTAGAAGCGTTTGCTAAAAGCACGAGAACAGTATCGACACAGTTTAAATATCCTGAGGCATTATAAAAGCCTTGAGGAATGACCTTTATGCTGGCTGTTCCCCCAGGGGTTGTTGCAAAATCAGAAATTGACCGCGGAATAAGAATATAGCCGTCGGTAACTGCTGTATCGGAAGAACTATACTGGCTTGCAATACCGGTAATATTCTGTTCCCAAACAGGTTCGGATACAGTACCAAGATTACTTTCCGGTGTAATTGTCATCGTCAAAGTGTCCGTCAACGTTCCCAATGTCACATTGGTTTGGTCGGTAGTTGTAGGCCATGCAGCACTGGTTGAAGTTTTCTTTAAGTTTTTAATCGTTACAAGAGCACCCTCATAGGTTTCCGATCTTAAATCAGCAGGAGTGATGAGGATTGCCGCAGGAACGTTACCTGATTTCGGAATTGAGATGCTTCCGGTGGATGCGATAATAGAATCCATTGGAACGATTTGTGTCAACCCACGGGTTTGAGCAATTCTGCCCTTAACAGTAACCGTATCACCCATAGCCAAGGACGCCGATAGTCTCTTTGCAGAACTCAACTCAATTCCTGCCGCTCCATCATACAGGTAATAATTCGCTCCGGTTGAACCGGTGGCGAAATTCGGAGATGAAATAACCCCGGTTATAGTTACAGGAGCACCCAAATTATCCGGGATGTAAGAATTTGTTGTTTCTGCTTTCGCATTCTTTATGGTGAATGTATTTGCTAGCAAATATGAAGACATACCCATGTTGGTACCCATTACATAAAGCACGTAAGAGCCGTCATCTTTTTTCTGTACGGCTACATCACCGGTACCGTTTGCATTTGTGGCTCCGGTCAGCCACATAGAGGTTGTTTTAAATAAGGTCTTAGGCGCCAAGACACTGGTAGTAACATCAAACAGACTCATGTTTTCCGTTGATGAACTTGCACCGTAGTTATAAATCAAAACAAATTTGCGGTTCTGGTATTCAAAATAGCGGACTGAAGAAGCACCGGAAGCTGCAATAGCGGTAGGGATACTATCCTGTTTTGCACCGGTAGCATTGAATCGGACCACCGGTTTACCTGCAGATTTAATAAAAAAACCGGTCGAACCATCGCCAATCGGCGCAACTGAAGGGCTATTGCCCGTAGAACCATTTGATAACTGAATGTAGGAAGGCGTAAAAGTAGCGCCGTTGTCTGTGGTAGTGAATTTGACTAATGTATCATTCGCCTGAGTACAAGCCCAGAGAGTAACCGTATTATCGGCGGTTGAGCCGGTTACGGTAAACTTGTCACCTAAACGGAAAGTCGGGCGTGACATTGAATGTTGGATAACAAGAGCTGGTGTCGCTGATTCATCCGTCCACTTATACACTTTAAATGTCGGATCAGCTGCCGTACCAAGAGATACGTTAGCTGCAAAAATCACACCGTCCGATGAAACCTCAACATCATTTACAACAATTGTACCGCCTGATATACCAGTGGTATTCAGTTTACCGACACTGTCGCCTGTTGCTGCATTTACAATAACGATATTGTTACCCGAAGCACGGGTAACGACAAAAATCCTGTCATTACCGCCAACTTTTCCATAGGCAAAGCCGCGCTCGGTACTTCCATTAGACTGGCTCATATATAAAGGATATGCGCCAACTGCTTTTGATTTTTCCCAAAGCCTATAGTTCTGTGCGTTTACAACCAGAACCATGAATGTAACTGCAAGAAGAGTAAAACTAATCTGTCTCAATCTGCCTCCGTCTCTACTTAACTTTAATTATTATGTAATTATTTTTTAACTCGATTCTCACGATATTATAGATTCTCCGTGAGTTTTTTCAGTTCTATAGATTGCTTATAAAATTCATCTAATGTCATTTCTTTCATATATACCATACCATGAGCAGCACGTACACGCGGCGACTCATGCTTCAGGAAGAAGTCCCTGCCGAGGCACAAGCGTACAGTGTTATATTGATCTGCCATAACACGCTGTCCGAGAATCGGAAAGGCCCCGTCATACTCGTAGCTTGGGAAACTGGCGTTTTTCTGTGAACCGTAGCTGTTCATAAAAGTACTCTCAAGAAGCGAGAAGCTGTTCAGGCTGACCGGTATATAGATGTTTGCTTCTGCCGGATGGAATCTGTACCAAACATTACGATAGCCCCAGATGCGGAGTTTCGAAATATCTTCTTCTTCGCCGTATAAGCGGAGGGCTTCAGTAATAGTCTGCAATACTTTATAATGTGTATCGGGACCGCTGCCTTCGGGATCAAGTGCTACGGTCAGTATGGTCGGTTTGATTTTTCTGAGCAAGTCCAATACGGGTAATACATCTCTGTTTAACTTTGGATTTTCAGTGAAAATTTCTCCCTGATAAAATCCCAATCGTTGATGTGAAACGCCGTCGGAATTAAATCCGAAATGAGCCCACAATATTTCTTCTTCCCACTCACGAAGCATTCCTTTGAGCTTTTGCACTTCCGGAATATCTTTCTTCCCGGGATATTGGGCATCGAAATAGCGCAGCAATTCTTCTATTCTCGCCTGTGCTTTTTCGATTGAGTCATCATGATAAATCTCAATCAAATTTCTGAGAGTTCTTCGTGCGAGTGCTTCTTTTTTATCATTGCGGCTCCGCGATGCAACACCATCTAAATACAGATTAACATCTCTGTTACGGCCTTCAATGAAGGAAGGATCGAAATATCCGGTTACAAATCTTTGAGTAAACTCTTTATCCTTGAGGTGCATCCGGAGATTTTCGATAACCTCTTGCATGTAAGAATTTGTCACCGCGGTAAAACCGCTGGTCATTACGGTGAAATGATGCTTGTTTGCAGCACTCCGGACAAGATGAACGATATAAGGAAGATAACCGAGCATAATATCATCATGATGCGGGCCGGTATGGAGAATAGTCTCGTTTTCAACCGGCCGTGTTCCACGATTGAATCTTTCCAATACCGACGCATTGATAAGTGTATTTATATCCGCAATAGATTTTCCGGTTCTCTGCAAAATCAGCCGGCACAATTTATCGGAGTCGTAATCTTCTTTTGTTAAATCAATGACTTGCTTATTCTTCTCAACCGCAAGATTGATGACGGCTCTTTCAATGGCGAATTGCGACGGCGTATCTTCTTTTTCAAGGTCAGCATAGCGACGTTCAAGTAAACGAAGTGCGGCACCATTGGTCAGATAAAAGCGGGCATTCGGTATTTTTTGTAAAACTGACGCCGGGTATTTGTTTGAGTGTGGTGTTTCAATTGAATCACGCACAATATTTGATTTTGCTTCACCCGAAGCAATGATTATCGCTGTTACATCTTTTTTGTACGTTATTGTATCCAGACCAATCGTGATAACCAGTCTGTTTCGTGCCACCTCAATTCCACCTAAATCGGAAGCTGCTGCAGCCTGTGTTTCGTAATTCGTTTGAATCAGACGGGTGGTTGAAAAATGATCGCTGCCTTTAATGTTAAAACCGATATGTCCGTCCGGTCCGATACCGCCGAGAAAAAATCCGATACCGCCAAGCGCTCTGATTTTTCTTTCATATTCCGTACAAAAATCGTCAACAATTTCAATCGTTTCTTTTTGCAGACGTTCGAGGCGGTTTACCGGATATCGCGTACGTAAAGAAAGATCAACTGCCCTGCCGGGAAATATCTGATCCAGTGATCTATTTTCAGCAGTACCGATTTCATTTACATTAATCAGCATTGCCTTTTTATAATCGAACCCAAACTGCTCAAAGTAGTATTTGCAGATATAATGATAAAAGCTGTTGTGTTGAAATGAATCTATCGGATAAAACTCATCTATCTGTACAAAGTGAAGAGATGAAATATCCGGCTTAACCGCGGGATCAATTCCTATTTCTGCAAACTCTTTAACAACCTCAGGCTTAGCCCAGTTGTTCAAATAATATGCGACTCTTTTGATAAAATGTTCCGGGGTTTTTCCTGTCGGCAAAGAAACCACACCACCGGGATTGCTTTGCACCCATTCTATAAAGCGTAATGCGGCAAGTTTACCAAGTTCGGGGAAATTCGCGACCTGAATGATCGGGATTTTTTCTGTAGGTGCGTATACTAACTCGTTACCTGATTTATTAAGAAAATATTTTTCGGTATTTGTCAGTTTATATAATTGTTTGTTATCCATGTAGCCATCTAAAATTAACGTAAAAGGTGAATGAGCAGGCTGCCGGCATCACAGTGTAAAATCATTTGAAATGTTTTGCGGTGCGACAGATCGGCGGGAGCACTAGTATGTACTTGCCAAACTGCTTTTATTCATAGTGTAAAGTTCACTTTTACGGGCGGAGATTCAACTACATCATTTGGTAGTGCCTGAAGTGCAGGTCTAATAAGGGATATTTTTAGCGATGGAAAACGGCAAATTTACTCAGAAAACGCAATTTTTGGATTTAGATAATCCCCTTACGGATGGCCTCGGCAACAGCTTCAGCCTGGGAATGAACGTGAAGTTTTTGATATATTTTTTTAATGTGAAATCTGACAGTATCCGGAGATATTTTACACTCGAGAGCAATCGCGTAATAGGTCTTTCCGGTCATGAGTTCTTTCAATATCTCCAACTCTCTATCGGTTAAAACATTCGGCTCCGGAGAGATTTTCTTATTGCTTTGAAAGAATGTCGTCACCTTCCGGGCAATGTGCGAACTCATCGGAGCTCCGCCCTCGTATGCCTCCTCGATAGCACTTATGATTTTTGCCGGATGGGTCTTCTTCACCAGATACCCGCTTGCGCCGGCACATAATGCTTCAAATATCAGATCATTCTCTTCGTAGATAGTCAGCATCAGAATGGTTATCTCGGGACGTATCTTTTTTAATTCGCGTACGCCCTCTATACCGGACATACCCGGCAGCCGGATATCCATCAGCACGATGTCAACTTCAAGCTTGTTGATTTTTTTCAACATTGATTCGCAATTAAAAAAAGAACCGGTACAGTTCATGCCTTCGCTTTTGCGAAGCAATGTTGTCAGCGTCTCATTAATAATTTCGTTGTCTTCAACTACAATAACGTTTATCATATCATCAACTAAAATTTAGCAATAAATGTAACAGTTGTTCCCTTGTTCAATTCTGAGTGAACCCAGACTTTACCTTTTATATTCTCAGCACGTTTTTTCATATTGAGCAAACCATTCCGATCGGTCTTCGCGCTGGTGTCAAAACCTTTTCCGTCATCTTTCACATTAATGTACAATTCTTTCCCAATCAATTCAGCCGTTAACCAAATATGTTTGCACTGACTGTGTTTAATGCTGTTGTGCAATGCTTCTTTGATGATGCGAAGAAGGTTTTTACGCTGTTCCATAGTCAGCTTTATAGAGTCCAGGATGTCAAGATCGCCGAAATAGAGAAGAATATTCGACATACTAAGAATTTCTTCAAAGCTGTCTTTTAATTTAAAGAATAAAACCTTCAGCGTATCCTGTTCCGGTTTAATGAGCCAGATAATATCACTCAAGTTATCAATCATTGAACGCGCGATACCGCCGATTTTATTTACATTCTCAAAATCAGATTTCTGTTCTTCCGGGGCGAAGTGATATACCATATCACTTAACATGGAGATTTCCGTAAGCTTTGTTCCGATGTCATCATGCAAGTCAGCGGCAATATTGAAGCGAATACGCTCAATCGCTAAAAGTTGGCGCATACGGAGATAAAACCCGAGATAAATGAGTGCAGATATTATCAGGCACACTCCGACTAAAAACCACCAGCGGTGCCAGAAAGGCGGAACGATTACGACCTTGAGTATAGCTCCCGGTTCGCTCCATAGGCCATCGTTATTTGCGCCTTTTACATGAAAAACATATTCGCCGGGGTCAAGATTTGTATAGGTAACAAATCGCCGGGTTCCGGAAAGCTGCCACTCTTTATCAAAACCTTCCAGCATATATTTATACGTATTTTCAAATGGCTGTGCATAGTGCAAAGCGGCAAATTCAAATGAGAACACATTATCGCTATATGATAAAACAATTTCTTTGGATTCTGTTATCGAGTTTTTCAATGGCGAATTATCCCCTATAGGAATCCGCTTGTTCATTATCTGAAAATCAGTAATAGCGACTTGAGGCAGTACGGGATTATTTAAAATCTTAGATGGGAAAAAGTAATTCAGTCCATTGATGCCGCCGAAATACATGCATCCGTTTTTTGCAAGGAATGCGGCACCGCTGTTGAACTGATTGCTTTGCATCCTATCTGCTTTTGTATAATTACGGATAGCTTTTGTCTGCGGATTGTATTTAACCAAGCCTTTATTGGTCGAAAGCCACAAGTTGCCTTCACTATCCTGTAATATTCCATAGATTGCATTGTTCACTGGAGCATTAATGTCGGCATACCGGTTGAATTTTCCCGTTTTCTTATCAAACGCGTGGAGGCCGCCATTTGTACCAATCCATAGTATACCGTTCTTATCTTCAGCAATAGACATAATAAGACTGTTGCTCAACCCATTCCTTTTGCCGGGTATAATCTGATACCGCGTGAATTTCTGTTTTGCCGGTTCAAATTTATTCAGACCGTCGTTAGTGCCTATCCACAAAATTCCATCACGGTCTTCAAATACAACGAGCACATAATCATTACTGATGGAGTTTGGATTCTGTGGGTTCGTTTTAAAAAAGGTAAATTGTTCTGTTTTTTTATCGAATCTGTTCAGCCCGCCTAATGTACCCAGCCACAATATGCCCTGTTTATCCTCACAGATAGACATGATCTTATTATCACTCAACTTTCCCGGTTTGCCGGGTTCGGCCGAATATACTTTTGACTTGCGTGTTGATTTATTGAAACAAATCAAACCACCGCCATTTGTGCCGATCCAAACGTTTCGGTCTTTGTCCTCATACAACGATTTGATAAAATTATCTTTCAGCGCGATTTCTCGTGGATGTGCCGAAGTATAATTATTAAATACGTTCTTAGCCGGGTCGTAGCAAGACAGACCGTTTCTTGTTCCAAGCCAAATCAAATTATCTCTATCAACAAGAATGGAAGTGACATCATTGCTCACCAAACTATTGGGATTGCCGGGATCTTCGCGAAGCAGGTTAAACCGTTTATAGAACGGATCAAATTTATTCAGTCCGATATCCGTACCCACCCAAACAATGCCTCCCCGGTCTTTGAAAAGAGACCAGACGAAATTGTTACTTAGTGAGCTGGCATTCTTCGCATCGTTTTTATAGTTCTCAAAATATTCCCTCCGGCCCTGATTCTGCTGATATTCCGCGAGTGACAGGACGCTAACACCTCCGCCCAGTGTCCCAATCCAAAGATTGCGGTTCGCATCCTCCAGAATTGAATACACGTTATTATGGCTCAAGCTGTGTTGATCAGATGGTGTGTTCGTTATTAATTTGAATGTATTTTCTCCCGGTGTTTTTTTAAAGAGGCCGCCGCGTGTGCCTATCCAAAAGTTGTGGTAGGAATCTTCGTAAATTGAAAATACCGTATTCCGGTAAAAACGGTTGGTCGTATCACCAGTCAAATAATACCGCTGAAAACTTTTCGCATTGTAGTCATATTTATTGAGTCCGCGATCCGTTCCTACCCAGATGTTATTCGTCTTATCTTTATAAATATTCCAGACAAAGTTGTTGGAAAGTGAAGAGTAATTCTTTGGAATGTTTACAATGTTTTCAAATGTTCCTGTATTGCGGTCATAAATACTGATGCCACGGCGAGTACCGATCCAAAGCTTTCCGGTTTTATCTTCGCAAATTGAATGTACCTGATTATTAACAAGACTTTTCGGGTTGTTATCGTTATGGACATACGCATCAAAGCGGTCCTTGGCACGGTCATAACGATTCAAACCGCCTTCGGTACCTATCCACAGGATTCCTTTACTATCCTCAAAGATCACAAAGATACGGTTTCCGGTAATGCTATGAATATTTTCGGGATCAGGTTTATAAACAACAAAACGGTATCCGTCATACCGGTTCAAGCCGTCATTTGTCCCAAGCCATAAGAAGCCGCGTCTGTCCTGTAGAACTGAAAAGACAGAGCTTTGAGATAAGCCATCATCAACGGATATTGTTTGAAAGAAAATATTTTCCGGTTGAGAGATCGATTCCGGAGAGAGGAAGAGACCAATCAAAATTATAAGCCACAAGGACGAAGGCAAGATATATCGAAACGGACGCGGTAACATTATTTCATACACTTTCTAATATTTAAATATAAGAAAATACCGCAAAATAAGAGGTTCAAATCGCCGGTTGCATCCGGCAATTTGAACTGTAACACAACCTGAATTGTCTGTAATCTACTTAACCGAGAACAATTTCAACAGAAATCAATTTGCCGGGATATTTTTCAGGATTAATAAGATTTCCTGAAATTTCTTTACCGTTAACCAGCATCTTTTTAATGCCAGAATTCTTCCCGACGGGATTGCTGACGTGTAGTTTTATTTCTTTATTTCGGAAAGATCTTGTCGCTGAGTATTCTTTCCAGCCAGCCGGTATTGCCGGATCAATGGTAATACCTTTGAGTGAAGTTTTGAATCCGAGGATAGCGTCCAGGCCGATTCTATACATCCAGACAGCTGAACCGGTCAACCATGAGTGGCTCGCCTGGTTTTCTGTCGGGTGGTCGGGACTGGTAACATATTCAGCGTATACGTATGGCTCAACTTCGTAACGGTCTATTTTGGCGGCGGAGTTTAGCGGCATCATGCTTGAATACACTTTATATGCCGTTTCGATATCACCGTTAATAATTGCAGCCAATACGAACCACGATGATGCATGATTGAAAATTGCGCCGTTTTCTTTTTTGCCCGGGACACATCTACTAATAAGTCCGACCGTATCATCTACTTCGGTGAATGAAGGCCAGCATATCTGGATGCCGTTTGGTTTCATCAAGTGTTTTTTAACTGATGCAAGGGCTTTGTCTGCATGCTCTTTCGATGCCAATCCCGAAATAACCGACCACGTCTGAGAATTTATAAATATTTTGCCCTGCTTATCTTTATGTGTTCCGACCGGTTTTCCGTTATCTCTGAACGCGCGAATAAACCATTCACCATCCCAGCAATATTTTTCTGTTACTTTGTGGAGTCTTTCATATGCGGCAGTCCAACGCTTTAGAGTTGCTGCATCTTTTTTGTATTTCAGTAATTCAAAAGTTTTTTTCAATACATACGCGAGGAAGAATGCGCCCCAAACTGTCTCGCCTTTACCGAGCGGACCAATATGATCGAGTGTATCGTTCCAATCGCCGTTCATAATTTTGGGCAGGCCGCGTTTTGTGGTCGCGCTGATCGCAAAATCCAATGCGCGCTTCAGGTGTTCGTAAACAGTACCTTCACCCTTGTCGTAATATGCGACTTTTTCATTAAGGATGGAGAAATCACCTGTTTCATTCAAGTACTCAACAATTCCGAATGGTACCCACAAAGGCGTGTCGGAATGGTTCGTTCTCTCGCCAAAGTCCGTATACTTGAAAAAGTTGTGCAGTGTTGATCCGTCATTAAACTGAAAGCGGAGTGCATTCAATAAACGGGCACGTACTTTTTCGGGATAGACGATAACGGTACCGATAATATCCTGGAACTGATCGCGCATTCCCGTACCGAACATCAAACCGCCATGATAATAACCAGAATTGCGAGCCATATCAAAGGTAACATTCGCCTGATATTGGTTCCATACATTCAGCATGAGGTTAAATTTCGGATCAGGCGTATTCACTTTAACATGCTTGAAATAGGCATCCCATTTCTTGTGAAGTTTTGCAAGTTTCTTATCAACTACGGCAATGTTCTTTAATGATTTCCATTGAAGAGATTTATATGCGTTGTCTTCTTTCGGAGCAACACCCATGATAACAGCAAAATCCGATTTCCCGCCTTTTGCTAATTTCACTTTTGATTGAAGCGCTACTACCGGGTCACCGGCAGTGATTTCTGTGTTCTTCATCTTTCCGGTTTCAACAGATTCCGGATTAGCTTCCGAGCGCCACTTGCCGATAAAATTATCAAGACTTCCATCAAATCCAGTTACAGGCAGTGTCTGCGTGAATAAGAGATTAAACTTCCAATCAATATTCGGCTGGGCAACAGATAATTTTTTATTCAACACCCAGTATCTTCTTGTGGCAACAAGTGTTTCCGCTTTTTTATCAAAATGGATTTCCGGAAAATGCTTGTCGTTCGGCTGATTAACGATATCATTAATGGCGTTACCCATGATGAGTTCGGTAAACGAGTAGATCTCAAGTTTGCGTGCTTTACCGGATACATTTTTTAGTGATACACGCCAGACTTCGGCATTCACACCATCGGGAACGAAGTAGGTAATTTCGCTGCGGACGCCGAAAATTTCCGTAATAATCTTCGTGTAACCCTGTCCGTGATGTGCTTCATACAGATCATATTTCAAATCTATGGTCGGTGCCCAGCTTAACGACCAGTACTTACCCGATTCAACATCCTTAACAATAACATAGCGTCCCGGCCTATCCCAGGGAAGGCAATTATAACGCATTCTTGTTAATCTGTTGTCGCGAGGTGATTCTAAAAAACTAAATCCGCCGCCGGTATGTGAAATCAATCCTGCATATTGATCATTCCACATATAATTAAACCATGGGCGCGGGGTTCTTGGATTGGTGATAATATATTCTCTTCCGTCTTCAGAAAAGTGTCCGTATGTATTTTCAAACATGTCTATTCCGTGTTTCGTATTGTATAATTCGTTATAGTAAATCGTTTATGTTATATATTCGATATTTTTTGCAGCAAAGAGTAACTCGCCGAAAATTGCGGGATCATGAAAATTTAATTTTCGTGTCTTGTTCCATGAACACCAATGCGGTGTTTTAGTCTTATCGCCGCATTTGTAAAAATTGACTTTCCAGATTTCATTCTCAGGAAATACTACTCGGCCGATATATTTTTCAAAAAGCTTAAAAGGTATTTTACATTGAAAATACCAGGTAAATTCTCCTGATATTTCGTCCCCTTTGAACTCAGGGGCGGTACTGAAAACCTTAATTGCATCCTTATCTTTAGGGGTCAGCTTCTTTGCCTTCACAAAACCGCCGGGTGTTCGTGTCCAATCTTCTATGTAGGCTCCATCCAGTACACCGCGGCAATTAAATTCGAAATTGCAATATCCTAGGGCAGCCTCGGGCATCGCAAAAAATTCAATGCAGCTATCCTGATGCACCGGCTCTAAAAATTTCTTGCAGGTACATCGAAGATTGTAATCAAAAATCCTATAGAACACATAAATATTTTTTGCGTCGTATATTACTTTGGCGCTTACCGCAGGAAACGGAGGTATGCTTTCCGGACGGATTGCATCGAGTTGAAGCTCTTCAACATCTTTCCATACGCCGGCATTCCAGTTAGTATCATCTTTTGAAATGCGGTTTTTGAAAGCTACGACATATGATTTATTTTTTGGCATACCCGGACTCACCGTTTAGTATTATGGAAATATTGCGAATGCATAATACCAATTTTCGGATTGTAATGTTTCACGATTTTATTCGCACAAACTACTTGAGCAGACAAAATTTCTTTGTGTTCGAATATTGCCCTGCCTGCAGTTGATAAAAATACACGCCGCTCGGAAGGTCTTTTCCATCAAACATAACCAAATGCTGCCCTGACTGTTGATTGCCGGAGAATAGTGTAGAAATCTCACTGCCAAGTGCATTATAAATCTTCATTGAAACAAAGCAATCTGACGGAATTTCATATTTAATTACCGTTGAGTTGTTAAACGGATTCGGATAATTCTGATTCAACTGAAATCCCGAAATCATTTTATTTGCTTCAACAGATTTTACCTCAGTGATTGTTGAATCAAAGCTGAGAATTCGAATAGCATCAGCAACTACAAGAGTCCCGGTAGTTGCACCATTAGAAATCCGGATTTCATCGGTCGCATCACCTGAGAACGTAAAGCTTCCGATTTTATTCCATTTGCTGCTGTTGACCGTCTGGTCCATTTTAACCGTATCAACCCCACCGTTGCGGGATATAATGAACGGCGTATCCTTTGCCCTGTTACCGGCAGAAACCCACCAGGCATAGACATCGTAGGCTCCTTTTTTAGGAAGTGACGGCTTATAACTTACGTATTTGCTGCCGTCTCCGATAAGGCTGTAAATACATTGAGATGTTCCATAGTATCCCGTATTCGCCGAAGCCGTCCAACCACCAACTTGTTTGCAGACAGTTGTGTCTTCGGTATCCATAATCTTCTTATAATATATAGGCGAAAGAAATCCAAGTGAGTCATTATTAACAACCGCGAGCATGGAAACAACAGCCCTTGATTCAGATGGCGTATCAATAATTTTATTGCCGATTGCCATTTGCGTTGATCCGCCGCCATCCAGATTCATCGCTTCGACACAGCCCAAATTGACAAAAACCTGAGCTAATTCTACCAGGGATAAACCCGAAGATGTAGTTTGTCTACCGTCTGCGACAAGAATAATAACATGCTTATCCTTTGTATACCCGACCGCTGTTCTCGGATCCTGCGTATCAAGAGAGACTCCTGAGCCGAACATTACTTCTTCAGTGTAGGTAATATGCGCGGCACCGTTCTTTACTAAAGTCGGGCCGCCGCCGATACCCATAAACAAATCTACAAACTGTGTTCCGGTTGCGGTTGTTGGAGCTGCTGCCGGCTTTGCTTCCGTATTTGCTAACGGAGCGCTGTACGTATAAACGTCCTTTGTCGTTGTTCCGAAATGATATATCCAATTAACCGCGAGGTCGCGGGTTTCAGTCGCACTGAATAAACTTCTTGTCGTATAAAATGTTCCGGCTGTACGCGTAACACTGGCAATGTTTTTAGCGAGAACGGTTCCCGGTTGAATAACTGCCGAATAGGAACTTGTGCCGCCAAAGTATCCGCCATTAACACCTGCTATAACGCCATACCGCGAAGCAAAATTATTTATCAATTCAGAACCCGCCGGTGTTAAGTATGGCTTAATAGCGAGATTTGGTTTGTTAAGGTCAACATCAAGATAATATGCAATAAGTGCCGGACTCGTGCGTGTTCCTTTGAAAACCTTTACTCCTGCCGGAAGAGTGTAGCTTGAAGTTACCTCCGACCACGTAATGCTTTGAGCACAAAAAGTACTTGTTAAGAATAAAACAAAGAACAGTATATGTTTTGTATGAAAGGCTTTCATTGGTGTGCCTGCTTATTTAAGAACAATCATTTTTTTTGTTTGCGAAACATCATTGACCTGAAGTCTGTAAAAATAGATGCCGCTTTGCAATCCGGTTGAATCAAAAGTATATTGATAGTTTCCTGCCTGCTGACTGCCGGACCAAATTGCTGCGACTTCTTTGCCGAGAACATTATATACTCTCAATGATACATTTGCCGTATGATTAAGTGCATAGGAAATTTTAGTTGACGGATTAAACGGGTTGGGATAATTATCGTTTAACAAAAAGCCGTGTGATTTTGACATACTCTCCTGAGAACCGGATTCCCGCACAGAACTGATGATAACATCCGGAGATAATTTCCGGTTGATCATGATCATCATGGCATCCGTCATAAGGTATCTGCCGGATATAAGGCCGGCATTATCTACCTTCATAATTTTGCGATAGCCTTTCGTCAGATAGATATCCTGAAATTTGTAAAATCCTTTATTTTTCGATTGAGTCTGATCAACATAACTACTTATCGAATCAGCACCGGAATACAAAGTATAATGGGCGTTGGTGCTGTAAATGCTATTTGTCTCTATCCACGAGCAAACTGTATACCACCCATCTGCCGGGACATTGGCGTAGTAGGTTCTGGATGCATAACCTGTGTCGTTTGTATAATACATATTCGGATGAAATCCGAGCGAGGTGCTCTTCGCAAGCTTCCAAGTACCTGTCGCAGTCACGTTCACCGAATCATCTTCATCAATAATTACTGCCTTTGGACGCCATAAGACTCCATTGCGATACGGCAATGCAGCATTCTGAGCATACACGGTACTTCGTAAAGTATCGCCGTTGTTCTTATTCGTATTTGCAATTCCCTCATAAAAGAAATAGGTCTCGCCATTTAATCCGTTTTTTCTGTTTTCCAGAACACAGTTAACAAGCTGTGATGAGGGGATGACATATGAACCTACCTCGGCAAGTACACCGGGAAACATGATACTTTTTTTATCTGTCGGAATGTCGACAAGTGTTTTTTGCAGAATATACTGATATGTTGCAAAACTTCTCGATGGTGGATCAGGATAAATTTGCGGAATAAAATTATCTACCAGATCGTTAGTCACCCATGTTTTGGAATCCTGCAAATGATCGTCATAACCCCAATAATACGGGCTTGGGGCGGAAGATAATATTAAATTTTTACCGCGGACTTTTACTGAATCACGCAACCGGCCAAGAAAAGCAGTCAATTTATCGGCACGCCAGCGCTTCCAATCAGCTTCTTGATAATTATAAACAGGGGCTGTGCCGTTATGTTCTGCTTTATATATTGCTACCGTTACAGAATCATACCCACCCTCAACAGGAAGTGCAGGAAGGCGGTCGTCTCCCTGAATTCCGTCAACATCATAATTATCCAGAATCTCGGTGACAAGAGAGATCATAAAATTTTGCACATCGGGATTTATTCCCGACATCCATACGAAACCCGTACTGCCATCGCCATCAATGCAATATGCGCCGGTATTCGTTTTGCTTGCCCATGACGGAAATTTATTAAGAATAGCATCATTGCTGACATTCCCGCTGTATACGTACGATGATGCAAAACCATACTCAAGCCACGGAATTACTTCAATGCCGTTTCTGTGTGCTTCCGTTATCAATCTTTGCAGAGGATCTCTGCCTGCCATAGCAGGGGCGATTGATTTTCCAAACAAGTTGTTCATGACATTACTGGGATACAGCGTATTGCCGCCATTCCACATAACCGGGAATATAACGTTTACGCCAATTGAGGCCAGATAATCCACTGCCGTCTTGATGCTTGCATCCGAACTTAAAACCGAGCTGTTAACATTAGTAATCCAAACCCCACGTAATTCTTTAATGTCCTGCGGATACATCATGGTGCAAAAGATAAAAATACCAACTATGACTATTCTCTTCATACTCTCTGAGTTTAGATTTGTTTAAAGTCCAAGAGGTGTTTGCTGTAATTGCAAAATTCAGCCAAGACGACTTTGCAATACTGTCTGTAGCAAACACCTCCTGATTTCGAGGCACTTAATTTTACTTACTTAATAAGCATCATTTTTTTCGTCAAGGACGAAGAACCTGCCTGCAAGTGATAGAAATAAATACCACTTGTTAAGTTACTACCGTCAAAGCTAACAGAGTGTGAGCCCGCGCTCATCATACCATTAACCAGAACTGCGACTTCCTGACCCAAAATATTGGATACTGAAACACGGGCAACCATATTTTGAGGCAAGGAATAGGTGATCATCGTTGTCGGGTTGAAAGGATTCGGATAATTCTGTTTGAGTCCGAATGATTCAACCTGTACCGGTTTGTCTTTTACGGATACCATACCATTGCCAAACAGGAAAACAGATTTAGCTCTTGAGTCTACTACATACCCTGTTTTTCCATCAGGAGTAAAAGCAACATCACATGGAGCAACCATCGGAGCACCGGAAGCATCCGGATCAATGGCTTTACCTGATGAAGGTAATTCATCATTATTTGTTGCAATACCGGTTACCAGATCTACGCTGAATGATTTCACCCATCTGCGGGTTGAATCTATGCCGGCCACCCAGAGGTTACCGCTATTATCACAGGTAATACCGCAGACGATTGCGCTATTGAATTTCAAAAAGTCATCACTGTCAGAAACCCGAAGAGCTGTGTAGTTATAGGTATTTGATGACATCGTTGCCGGATTGTATTGCGTTCCGCCGGTCCAGGCTGCGATACCGCCATTCAACTCACCACTGGTTTTGGAATTACGTGAGGTATAAAAAGGAACTGTTGCATCAAAGTAATTTCCGTTCGGAATAGTGGCCACGTCTCTAATAACATCATAGCCTGATGTATTTGCTCCGCCCGGGTCCTGATTTGAGTTATCGGGCGAAATATAAGCACCATGTGCGGCAAATTTTGTTGAAGATGTGAAGTTATAAGCTCTGATACCGTTTGTGTAAGGAGTACCGGCAATAACGACAGAATCCTTTGTTGCACAGATACCGTATACATATGTGCCCCATCCGGAAAGGTATGGGTTATAACCGTAACGGACACCTTTTGCAGCATCGCCATCGGTGTATAAATAAGCACAGGATGATCCGCCGGGAACAACGTAATTATTGATCTTAGCCGTAACAAGAATATCGTTGTTCAAATGAGTAATACCTACCAGCTGTTTGACATTAATTGTGTCAAATGTAGCGGTATAATCAACAACTTTTGTAAATACGGTGTCTGTTGGATTAGCCAAAACATATAATATGTCATGTGCATTACCATTTGTGGCTCTTGAAGATACAACATATAATTTTCCGCTGTTGTCTATTGTGCATAGGAACGGCTGGACATACGATGCATCTTCGGCAGGAAACTTGATTGCCCGCGCATACTTCCACTGAGCGAAAGTATTAACGCCGGACATAAGTAAGAAGAGTGCTAATATATAAAGTGAACATCTTTTCATGGGGTAGCTCCATTGTTATGTATATAAAGATTTCTAAAAAATTCAGGGTGCTTTTTTAATCCTTCATAAAAAAAGAATACTTCTCCTTCAATACCGTTTTTTCTATTTTCGGTAATCATATTCTTCATAAATGATTTAGTCGCATAGTATTTCGCCAGCTTGATCAACAACCCGGGGTATACCTTGTGCATATCCTCTTTGCGGACATAAGTCGAGACTATTTCCTTGACTGATGCATTATAGCTCTTTTCATCATACCGGTAAATCTGAGGACAAATAATTTCCACATCGCCATTTTTCAACCACGTCGGCCAGTCTTGCAAGTATTCATGCTTGCACCAGGGATACAAATTCGGTGCCATGGAAACGATACAGTCGCTTTTTATAGACTTTACCGTTGTGTAAATCCGGTGCATCAGGGTATTAAGTTTATCTGCCCGCCATTGTATCCATAAAGAATCATGACAATCACGGGGAGGCTCGACGCCGTTGTGTTCCTGTTTATATAAATTCATCGTGTATGGTTCATAACCTGCTTCAACAGGCATAGCCGGCAACCGGTCATCGCCCTGTATACCGTCAACATCATAATTCGTTACAACTTCAGTAATGAGCGAGAGCATAAAGTCCTGCACTACCGGATCAAAACCATTAATCCATTCAAATCCGTTTTTACGCACGAGCTTTCCGGTAGTATCCAATGCGGCCCACTCCGGATGAAGCTTGATTATCCTGCCACCATTCAGCATATAGGAGCTGGAGAGGCCGAACTCAAACCAGGCATATACTTTTAGATGCTTTTTATGTGCAGCATCTATAACTTCTTTCAGCGGATCGCGTCCCGCCATGGACGGGTCTATCTCTTCGCCGAACATTTTTTCCATTGTCTTGCTCGGATACAGAGTCATGCCCTTACTCCAAACAACAACAAACAAAGTATTAATGCCGAGGCTGTCGCAGTAATCAACTGCTTCGCTGATATTCTGCTTACTCTTCAGCACATCAGAATCCACGTTCGTAACCCATACTCCACGAACCGGCGCGCTTGGCTTTTCTGCATACACGCAAACGCCGGCTAAAAGAAAAACAAGAAAGACAGTAGTAGTAATTTTCATCGTGTTTATTTTAGAATTTAATTCTTATTCCCGCTCTGCAATCATACATTTGGAATGTTGAAATATTAACCATATTGTAAATCAATGCGCTCCATAATTCGCCGACAATATTTTTATAGCTGCCGGCAAGAGTAATTTCAACAGGATCCATCACCTTAATACCTATTTCTGCGCCAATACTGAATCCCCCGCTCCAGTCAGTCTGGCTGTTCGCCACCATATTACCGAATGCGGTAAATGTATGCAGGGTATCGTTAATTGCACCATTGAAATTCAGGGAATCATGCGCATTACGTTTATATGTCCAGTTGTAAACGCCAAATCCGATATCAACGTTAGCTTCAATCATACTTGTGCGGACTACATTATATTTCGCATCAGCCGTAAGTCCGAAAATTTCGAGGCTTTGCACCATATTGGTAAGAGGCACTTTAAACTGATAACTCTTACCATTAACCGACTGTGAGCTGTATACGAACAGTTTGTCTTCGTTTAAGTCGGAATATTTAAAATATTCTATCTTTCCGCCCCAGGTCCATTTTTCTGATGTCTGAGCACCGAAGTACACTGAGCCGCCTGGAGCAGCCTTCCAACGGTCGCTTAATGTCCCGATTGGTATCAGGTATGAACCTTCTGCGGCAGCAGAGTATTTCTTATCCTGTGCGCTGTCTTGCGGTGCAAAAAATGCAAGAACTGAAAGAGTTATTAAGAAAAATATTTTTTGATTCATCGTCTGTATTCTTTTTCAATCTTAGTAAAGAAGCATAATACCGATATGAGCAGAGAACATATCTCTCATCGGGAAGTCCGAATAACCCGCGCCGAACTTTTTGCCCAATAATGCATAGTACTCGGCACCTGCAGTTACTTTCACGAGATCGTGTAATTGATACTCGGCCTCAAATCCTGCCTGCCCTGCAAACGGATTTCCGACAACATACTTATCCATATCCCTGAATGAATAATTGTAAACATAATTGTCGGCACTGGCGAATTTTCTACTCCAGTTTTCCTCGACGTACAATCTTTTCTGGTAAAACAGAATAGCGGCTCCGAGATACGGACGGACAACGAAATTTTTCGCGGGATTGAATTCATAGCTGATATTCACCGCTACCGGAAATACATCCATATCCTGAACCGGATTGAATGAGGCGCGGTACGTTGAGTCGCCTTTGAGCAGAATTTGAACCCATTGAGTAGCGTTCTTGAAATTCGGGTCGTTGATATTTCCGAAATATCTCTGCCAGTATTTCCAATTATATTCTGCGAAGAGTGCAAAATTATCCTGTTTTATAGAAATCACGCGATATCCGGCGTTAATTCCCAGTTTCCAGTTTTCGTGAAGATTTATCTTAACACGTACATCTCCGCCATATCCCTTGGCGCTCTCGACTTTCCAATCGGAATTTTTTGTAAGTGCGGTTGATAAAGCACCAGTAAAATCAATAGATTGCACTTGTGCCATGTTTACACCAAACGGCAATAAGGCTGCTAAAACAGCAACAAATAATTTCATTTTCATAGTATTCCCATCTGAAAGGTGAAGCGTACTATGTTTCCAAGCCGTCCGTAGTCCGAATAAGATACGTCAACCGAGACGGGATAGTTGCCAACTTTTTTCAATCCGACACCACACGACCATGTTTCTTCATCATAAAAGAACTTGTACCCTCCGCGTAAAACGAGGAAGTTCATAAACTCATACTCCGCACCGATATTTACTTTTTCATCTGAATCGGTCGGATGTAAAAACTCAACCATACCTGTTAACCGGTTGTTCTCATTTTGCAGTAATTCATCCGCAATGCCGATTCGAAGTTCTGCAGGCATTTTGAATGGTGTGGTAGTAAATTTTGCATCAGTACCAAAGTTTTGCAGAACAGCACCGATACGCAGATTACGGAATCCGGTATAATAGAAAACACCTGCGTCCATAATAATATTCGTCGCGTTATATATATCAATCTTTTCTTCAACATATTTCGCGGTTAATCCGAAAGAAAACTTTTCGGTTAAAGCCCTTGAGTATGAAAGTCCGATTGCATAAGAGCCGGCCTCAAATGTGCCGTCCTGTTCATAAACGCGCTGATCATTTAATTTCTTTGTTCTGGCCATTGTGCCGTAATCCAGTGCGACAACACTGAGAGCAAAATTGCCAAGAGAATTTGCATAAGAAGCACTGAGACCATAGTTTTTAATCTCGGCAATCCATGGCGAGTAATACGATGAAAACGACACCGTCTGGTTTGACAAACCGAGAATCGCCGGATTTGAAAAGACTGCCGAAGAATTCAAATCAGTCAAGCTGACAGAACACTCGCCGAGGGCTGCTGCTTGTGCAGTAGCAGGAAGTTCAAGAAAGACGAAACCGGCTGTACCGTTTTTTTTGAAATCACTTGCTAACAGCGAGACGGTGAAAATCAACACGAGAAGTAATACGTTCTTTTTCATGGTCATCTCACAATCGCCAGTTTACCGATTTTATTACCGACTCTGGACTCAATATGGTATATGTATACACCTGTCGTAACATATTGTCCGTAATCGGTAGCCTCATCCCAGGAAGCAATTGAGCCATTGCCTTCATTCACATGAATCGTTTTCACCAGATCACCACGCACCGTATAAATCCTGATGGTGCATGGATTTGGAACGTTAACAAACTGGATATTATCCTCAGCGCCCGGCTGTGACTGGCCTGCTCCCAATACGAATGGATTAGGCACAACAAGTACGTTATCCAAATTAGTGGCGGGTACAGATGTTGCGACAAACGTTGTTGTTGTTCTGTTCGCGAATATCGAAGATTCTAAAGATGGCACCTTTGTTGTCCCTGTCTCTTTAAACTTGGCAGTAGGATCAACAGCCCATGAGGTTTTACCAGTATCATATGCCGTAAGGGCATAATAATATGAAGTGCCAATGTCAACCGTTGAGTCAATGAATGTATAGGTTGTGCCCGAGTAACAATTTGGATCACCTTTTTTAATATCTGCCACTAATTTCCACGGGCCGATTGGTAAGTATTCCGAACGGTAAACACGATAACCGTAAAGGTCTTTGACTCCATCATCCGGATCAGCGAAGTTTTCACAGCTATCAGGCCAGGTCAATTCGTTTGCAACAAATTTTGCTTTTGCCTTATAGAAATCAACCGTAAAAGCAGGAGCCATCGGAGGAACTGGATGACGCAGCCCGTGATTATATGTGAACTGCGCTTTGTCCGAAGATTTTTCAAAGAGGTCTCTGCCCAGTTGGTTGACCGTAGAAACTTCAGAGTATTGATACCTGTCGGGACCAGTTGTTTTATTGTAATCAATTCCATCTACGATTTCCGCAACAACAACAACAATAGAATCACCCGGCAGAATATCCCATGGACCGAGAGACATCATCGTCCACATTCTTCTTTTGCCCATAAGAACATCCGAAGTTGAAGTAACTGCATTGTAGGCATTGGAAGGATCTGCAAGAACCGAATACGATTGTTCAACTACGCCGCTTTTTCCTGTAAGCGGACCGCCAAGATCCTGATTGTTGTCAACGGCAGACCAAGCTATTTTATTAATCTTGCTCGCTTTATGACGAATCTTGTCCGCTGGAGAATACAGCAGTCTGATTCCTGCAAATGCCGGAGCCAACCACTCTCCTGATGCAGTATAAAATCCGGTTGAATCTTTTAGTTTTTGTCCTCTTGATGCATTGAATCCAAAACTGGCCGGGGTTGTCGTCCCGCTTTCATTTGTATAATCTCCCGCTCTGCCGTATACCATTGTTCTCGTCAGATTGGTATAGTAATCTTTTTTCGTTGTATCCACAGTAAAGAAGGTGTTTCTGGCACCGGGTGTCATAGTCGGAAACAAAACATTCCAACTTCTTGAATTTGCATGCAGACCGTAGGTAAACATCGCGTAAAAATCAAACAACGTGTCAACGATTTTCCGCGATTCTTTATAAGCCTGCAATTCATTGGAAATGTTCTTTATAACGTATTCATATATAATATAATTCTCGTCACGTTGTGAACCGTTCCACTGATGAGCGCGGCGTGTGACTCTTACAGGAAGCTGCCTCTGCGGCTCGTACGTGTTGGGGAAATTCGGATTGTATTCCCAAACCGTTTCAATTACTTCCTCACCGCCGGAGTTTCTTTTCTGCATGCCGTGATTATCGGAATACTTTTTATGTTTACGAACGATATACTTTGCGGTTGATTCATTTGATATACTCGAAGCATATCTGCACCACTCTTCAACAACAAGCGCACTATCGTTTGACTGCTTACAACCAACGTACAATCCGCCTGAAGATAGATACGATGGACACCCGTCTATATCATCATTTATCTTGGTGACATCAAATCCCGGCCAGTCTAATCCCGGTCCGGTTTTTGTCCAGTTACTGAATGCACCCGGGCCTGATTTGCCGTAATAGAGACTATGCCATAACTTACCGCGGGTGAAGTTAATCAGCGGAGCATCAATTGAATCGCCGCTCTGCGCAGGCACGGTTACCGGCACAACAAAAAGTATGAGAGCAGCGAGATAAAATGTTATTTTCGATTTCTTCATAAGATTATCAATGCTATAAATTCTGTCCGACATTATATTCCTACGCCTATTGTGAAGAATATCTGCCGGGGAACATTTCTATAGGTCATATACGGATATAAGATATAACTTGTTTTGTTCGGGTCATCGGGTTGATCCATGGTAACACCATTATTCATCCACCGTACCAGATCGTCTTTATATATATTTGATGATGCAACCGAGTTCGTTGCATTACCCAATGGCGTCAGCCAACGGTTATTAAAGAGATTCATGATACGGACAGAGAAGATCAGTCTTGTACTACCAAACGTGATATTCCTGATGAAGTTAAAATCAAAGCTGGTTTCCAAAGGATAACGTTTGTTGTATAAAAGATCCTTGGAATCCGCTGCTGTCTGATAGGTAAACGGCAATCCGGACTGAGCAGTATATGATAATGAGAATACTGAATTTTCAAACGGTCTGAAGTTCCATAAACTGAACCCCGCTCCGTCGCTTACATTATACTGAATCTGACCTCTGAACTTATGAGTTCTATCATCAGGAGAAAGAACCGCATTTGATGTAATTCTATTATCGGATTTAGAGGCACCATCGGGGAATAATAAGGTTGAGCCGTATAGCCCGGCCTTTGTCTGTGATATTGTGTAATTCAATCTATAGGTAATATCTCCAACCGTTACCTTTTCCAGAGTAATATCCATACCAAGAGTTGAGCCGAATAAGTTGTTGGCATACGTTGAATAGGTATATAGCTGGGTGTTATCAGATGCATAGCCTGCTGGATTTTTAATGTTTCCTGTATAGGAAGCAATTGAAATAGTCCCGATCTGAGTTACGCGGTCATTATAATAGAAAGCAATATCAAGTCTGTTATCCTGGTCGAGCATTTGCTGCAACCCAACTTCGTAATTGATGGTCTTTTTGGGATCAAGATTCGGATTGCCCCGTAAATCCCATCCGTTAAAAATTTTATTACCGAGTGCCTGAGCGAAAGTCGGCATTGAAGCAAAGTGTCCGAATTGCAGACGGAAAGCTGTTGCCTCTCCAATCGGGAACGATAATCCCAACCTTGGAAGAAGAATATATTTTGTGTCTGACTTTTTGGTAGTTAAACTACCGGTATAACCTGAGCCTGTTGTCCCCTGATAGAATATGTCATAAATATCCGTCGGCACCAAAGCCTGAAAATTGTAGGCCTCAGCACGTAGACCGATGTTGGCGACCATTCCTTCGTACTCCATCTTATCCTGAATATAATAGGAGCCCGATATTGGATAGGCTGTATAATGCTCAGCGACACCTTGCGCTGCGACATAGGCGTTGGCTTTATAATTATATGTAACGCCGGTATTGATCAGATCGGAATAACTTAATTCAAAACCCGACTTGAAGAAGTTGAAATTATTAATTTGATTTGAATAGTCACTCTTTAACGTGTATGTGCTTGCCCGGTTGTCCTGAAAAAAGTCCGTTGCGATATTTTCATACGACATAAAATAGGTTTGATCCCACCAGTCACCTCTTGTCAGCAGCGTGCCGACCAGATCATTGCTGCCGTCGAGGCGGTCATTCTGGTCATTCCATGTAAGCAGATAACGGTACGGCAGTTCATACTTTTCATACTGATGCGTTGCAATAGTTTCAATGAATGAATGTTCATTGATAGTGTATGTGTGCGTCAGACTCTGTGTTGTTGTCTGTTCCGTTCTTACCGGATCACGGTTCACAAAGTATTTCTCACTTGTCGTTCCCGGCTGAATACCCGACCAGCGAATATCGTCGGAACCTGAGAAAAGTCCACCGACATAGCGTAAAAACGTACCGGTAAATTTGAACTTGTTATCCGGTACCGCCGTTGATGTTAAGGTAAGAGTGTAATTCTGTTTAATCTGTGCTTGTTCAGTTGACGGAATTCTTGTCGGTTTGTTCAGATATTCACCTGAAAGGAAGAATCTTAGCACATCCGGATTTTTCGAGAGAGGTCCGCCGAACCCGAATGTAGCACGGTAGTACGAAAGTTTTCTATAATCGTAAACTCCGAGTGGGTTATCATCGGATGGGGTATGCAGTTTCACCCATTGATTGTATGCCCAAAGGATTTCTTTGTTCGCGAGTGAATCCCATTTGGCTTTTTCCGCCTCTGAGGCATTCTTTGTTACATACACTTTATCATACAGATCTTTATATCTGGTAGATGCATTCATACCAAGCTGAGTAAAAATATTGCTGCTTGCATTATTTACAGCATCGCCTTTCTTTTGCATCCAATAGTTAAGATTACCCCAGGTCTGCCATTCAAAATTTGATTTATCATAAAGATACTTTCCCCAGTGATACTGTCCCGCAGGACGATATTCCACACGGGCTTCTCCGGTAAACTTGGGTGTACCTTCTTTTAATACTACTTTAACGATACCCGCCTGTGCATTGCCGTATTCGGATTGGAAGCCGCCGGTAATCAACTGCATTTGTTGAACACCAATCGGGTTCACATCATACTTCCATGAATTATCCGCTTTTGTTGCATTACCAAACGCCGGGATAGCATCGTTTGAGTTTGTTTGGGAAACGCCGTTCACCTGAAAGGCGACTTCGTTGCTTCCTGAGCCGCGAACCTGATACTCACCTTTTTCATTCTTTTGAAAACTTGAGTTGTAATCCAGAACACCGCGTAAACCCTCAACCGGAGCGCTGTTAATTTGCGCAGCGTCTACTGTTGTGGTCGATGAAGTTTGATCTTTGATAATGGTAGGTTTTTCAGCAACAACTGTAACCGCCTGAAGCTGTACAGTCGCATCAGAAAGACGAAAATCCAGCGTCGTAGTTCTATCTATATATACTTCGACTGATTTTTTTGTGATGCTGCCGTATCCAATCATACTAGCTGTGACAGAATACACTCCGGGAGGAATATTCAAAATGTAGTAGCTACCACTCGGATCTGTTGTTGCCCCTTGTTTGGTTCCTTCAATGCGGATGTTAACACCCATCATTAATTCATTTGATTTCGCGTCGTATACTTTACCGGATATTTTACCCTTGCCGCCCTGTGCATATACGGAGCATGAACATAAAATGAAAATAGAAACTATTACGAAAAAGAATTGCGGATATTTGAGGTATCGATCGCAAAATTTATAAAATGCCATGTCAGGAAAGACTATTTAATTGAATAATTATATTATTAATCGTATTTCTACTTGAGCATCTCGAACTGACCGTGCTTTGCAATACAGATTTTGAGGATAAGCACACAGAAAAGTGCTGATAACCGCGTAGAGATACAACTACATCATTGGGTAGTGTAATATAATTCAACATGAAAATTACTTAATTATCGCGAATATTGCTTGCCCCTATCCTGTTTTTTGTGCTCCATATTACCATTTCTGCGGCGTAAAAATTTTTACTCTAAAACCACCTACCTAATGGTGTAGTTGTATCTGGACTCGAGAATGTAAATCTTAATAATGAACAAATTTGATAATTGGCAACTTTTAAATGCCTGCAAATCCGTTCATTATAATTCGTTATCGGTTCAAAAATTCCGGCACTTCAAATCATGCAGATAATAGATTACAGCATAGTGGCATTTTACATGGTCAGCGTAATGCTGCTTGGCTTTTACTTTGAAAAGAAGGCGTCAAAGGGCATAGATTCATTCTTTCTCGGGGATAGAAATATTCCCTGGTGGGCTCTTGGAGCCTCCGGTATGGCAGCAAATGTTGATTTATCCGGAACAATGATCATTGCCGCTCTCATTTATGCAATGGGAACAAAGGGGTTCTTTATTGAATTTAGAGGCGGTATGGTTCTAATTATGGCGTTTTTTATGATTTTCATGGGTAAATGGAACCGCCGGGCCAAGGTGATGACGACCGCCGAATGGATGAAATTCCGTTTCGGCGAAGGTAAGGCCGGTACGACTGCCCGGTTGATCAGCGCGACGGCCAATATCGTGTTTGCAATCGGAACAATCAGCTATTTTGCTATCGGCGGAGGAAAATTCTTCGGTGAGTTCTTCGGTATAAGTGAGCAGCTGGGCACTATGATTCTTATAGTCTTGACCACTATATACACAGTAACCAGCGGATTGTACGGTGTTGTGTGGACGGATGTATTCCAGGGGTTTCTTATTCTTATCGCCGTTGCGGCAGTTTGCTTTATCGCGTTCACAACGGTATCCCTGCCCGGCGAGTTCTACAGTTCTATTCCAATGAGCAAAGATGTTTTCCAACCTGTTAAAAACTCCTTTCAGGGTTGGTCAGGCATTCTGCCTCCAAAAAGCATGAATATGCAGGGACAATATTCAATATATAACCTATTCGGATTGACAATTCTATTATATATGGTGAAAACCACCCTTGAAGGAGCCGGCGGCGCGGGTGGTTATATTACTCAACGGTATTTCGCATGCAAAAATGACCGTGAAGCCGGGTTCCTTTCTCTCTTCTGGATCTTCCTGCTGTCATTCCGCTGGCCGTTAGTTACAGCGTTTGCAATGCTTGGTATTTATCATGGTATGCAGGGACACATTATTGCCGACCCGGAACTGGTTGTACCTGTCGTTATCAGGGATTACATACCTGCAGGATTAAAAGGACTTATTATCACGGGATTTCTGGCTGCGGCCATGTCAACATTTACTGCCATCATAAATGCCAGTGCGGCATATTGGGTGAAGGATATCTATCAACGGTTTATCAAGCCTGAGGCTACTGAAAAGCAGCTCGTCTTACAAAGCAGGATTGTCTCTATTGCTGTCGTCGTTCTTGGCCTGCTTTTTAGTTTCCAGTTAACCAATATCAATGAGATATGGGGCTGGCTCTCGCTTGGTCTGGGCGCCGGATTAGCTATTCCTTTGGTGCTGCGCTGGTTCTGGTGGCGGTTCAACGGGTGGGGGTTTGCCGCCGGAACATTATTTGGTATGCTATCAGCCATTGTTGTTAAATTGTTCTTCCCTCTGATTCCGGAATACCTGAGCTTTGCAATTCCTTCAGGCATTTCTTTATTAGGATGCCTGCTCGGCACCTTTTTAACCGAACCGGTTGACAGCGAAGTGCTGCACAATTTTTACAAGATAACAAGACCCTTTGGATTCTGGGGGCAGATAAAGAAAGAATACAGCCGCGAAGAACAGATAAAAATTAATAAAGAAAATCGAAGCGATATTTTTTCAACATTTATTGCAGTTCCCTGGCAGATTGTTCTTTTTATGACCGGCATGATGTTCATGATGAAGAACTGGATAAATTTCACCATACTTCTGTGTTTATTAGTTATACTTTCAGGTATATTATATAAAGTATGGTATAAAAACTTATTATCGGATTAGATACAATTTGGAAGTGCTACATCAAAGTTTACTGATTTAGACTATCAATGTACTTTTTCAATTGTTCTGCCCAAAGGCTATAAGCTTTTTCAGATAAATGCAATCCGTCTATCGTGTAATCAGATTGCATCTGTCCGGTAGAATCTTTCATGCTCGAATTCAAGTCCCAGAATTGGGTGCCAAGTTCACAGGTAAGTTCTTTTAATTGATGATTGACAATATCTATTCTTTCGTTGCTTCTGTTTTCAATGTTCAGCGTCGGAAGAATCGAAATGAGTACAATGTTCGCCGGCATTATTGCTTGTGATAATCGCATGAGAATAGTGCGGAGGTTGTGAAGTATTTGCGGGTTGTCCAGACCGACCGCAAAATCATTTGTCCCGATAAGGATAAAAGCACAATCAGCTTTTGCATTTTCAAGTTCGTTGTCGAGACGCGCAATCAGACCGCCTGAATTGTCGCCGTAGATGCCCCGGTTAATAATGTTGTAGTCCGGAAGATATTGTTTTGTTTTGAAGGCCTCAGTAATTGAGTCGCCTAATAAGAGTACTTTTTTCATATTGCAGAAATTATTGTAAACGGAAGACTAAATTAATAATTATTCGCCTGTGATTTCGTCAGCAGGAAAGAAAAATAAAATTTTATTTACTTATTTTTATCACCATATAAATACAAAAACATATAATGCAAAATAATCCTATTATATTCGGGACCGATGGTTGGCGCGGTTTAATCGGGCCGGAACTCAATGATGAAAACATTCTTTTAGCAGCACAAGCATTTGCTCAATACTTGCATGACAACAATACGAACAGTTCTGCACCAGGTGCCGCGATAGGTTTTGACGGAAGGACTAATTCACAACACTTCGCAAAATTATTTGCAGAAGTGCTTTCCGGTAACGGCATTACCGCTTACCTTTCAGAGCAAGTCATTCCGACGCCGGCTCTCTCGTTCTTTGTTAAGCACGCGGAATTACATGCCGGAGTTATGATAACCGCAAGCCATAATCCCCCGGTATACAACGGCGTTAAATTCAAAGCGGCATACGGCGGACCATTCGTAACAGAAGAAACAATGGAGGTAGAGAAACTGATAGGTACGGCAACCGTCAAACGGAGCTTGGAGCTTATCAAGCCCACGAACATGATACCGCCTTATTTTCAGCAATTGGAGAAGTACATTGACTTTCCCGCCATTAAGAATGCAGGGATTCAGGTTGCGGTTGACTCAATGGGTGGTGCGGGACAATTATTTTTACAGACATTGCTCGAAAAGCATGGCTGCAGTGCGTCGACAATTTTCGAAACTGCCGATACGCAATTTTCCGGCAGGGCACCTGAACCGATTGAAGCAAATCTGCTACCCTTAAGCCAGTTTTTATCCAAGCATCAGGAATTTTCATTCGGCGCCGCCACCGACGGAGATGCCGACAGATTAGGCGTGTTATTAGAGAACGGGAAATGGCTCAGTGCGCAATACACCATTCTCCTGCTCAATGATTATTTTGTTAATACAAAGCATATATCAGGCGGACTCATTAAAACATCTTCGGTGACCGATAAAATCCTGCGCCTGATTTCAGGTGATAGAAAACTGTATGAGGTACAAGTCGGATTCAAGTACATCTGCGAATTAATGGTAAGTGATGACATTGCAATAGGCTGCGAAGAAAGCGGCGGATACGGATACAAAAACCACATTCCGGAAAGAGACGGGATTCTTTCAGCCCTTTTAGTAGCAGAGATGCTGGCAAAGTCCGGATGTAAAAAACTCAGTGAATATGTTGATAGAAAAGTAGCAGAGTTCGGGCCCATTCATTATGACCGCATTGATTACAAGTATGAACAGGAAAACCGCGTTAGGATTCTTCCTAAATTGAGCGACGATCCTCCTGTGGCAATTACAAATTTCAAGGTAACCGGCATTCAGAAATTTCTTTCAAGCCGCGGAGTAGTAAACGGAATAAAATTTAAGCTGGAAGGTGAATGCCGCTGGCTTTTGATACGTGCATCGGAAACTGAACCGTTAGTAAGATTTTATGCAGAAGGACAGTCCGCGAAAGAAGTTGCACTATTGCTGCAAGCCGGGGTTGATTTAATTCACAATACCGCGGCTGTTATTTAATTCAGCCATTCACATTGGAGACTCAAAAAAAGCCCCGAAGTTAGAGTCTGTTGCAGAACTTTTTATTCTCAGTTTACATCTTGTAAAGCAAAACCCAACTCACCCTCGCCACCTAAATTAAAGCGACATTATCATCTTCGGTCTCTCCCCTCTCTTACCAAGAGAGGGGACGGGGGTGAGTTCACTTTATAAATCAGTTATGCAACAGACTCTAACTCGCGGGGCTTTTTAGTAATACTTGTTTGTTAAATTTTCACACCGATGAAAGTGATGTCATCCCGCTGAGTCTCATTGCCGGTATGCTGTTCAAGTTCATGCAAAAGCGCTATTCCCTGTTCCTGCAATGATAAACTTGAGATATTCATCAATGAGGCCTTAACTTTTTTTGTACTGAATTTAGTACCATCCGGATTATTTTGATCACCAAATCCATCCGTAGTTAAATACAGTACAATATCATCTTTAATATCAATCTCAATGGTTTCAAATTTGCGTCCGTTTCCGTTTTCCCCGATTGACTTTCTCACACCGTCAATCTCACCAAAATTGCCACCAGATATATAGTATAAAGGCCTGACGGCTCCGCTAAACCGGACTTTACGTGCTACACTGTCAATTACACACAAACAAACATCCATACCATCCAGGGCATCTGCATGGACATCTTTGTTCAGTTCTGTGATGACTCGCCTGTCCAGTTCATTCAGGATTTTTCCGGGGTCAAGGAGCTTTTGCGCGAAGATAATTTCATTCAGCAGTGTATTGCCTAACATCGAGAGCAGCGAACCGGGTACGCCATGCCCCGTACAATCAACAGCCGCAATCACTTTACAACTGTCAACTTCACGAGCCCAGAAAAAATCCCCGCTTAAGATATCTTTCGGTTTATGAATAAGAAAACTTTCCGGGAATATCCGTTGTACTTCACTGTATGTAGGCAGCATTGCGCTCTGAATTTTCTGAGCATACCGGATACTATCAGTAATGAATTTATTTCTCTCTTCCAATTCCTTGTTTTGCAGTGCAAGCAGCTCATGCGCGCGGCTCAATTCAAGATGTTTTTTTACACGGGCAAGTACGACCGGTGGACTAATCGGCTTAGGAATAAAATCCACCGCCCCAAGTTCTAGTCCCCTTGTTTCATCTTCGACATCAGTTCTGGAGGTAATAAAGATAACCGGGATATCCCTGCTGGAAGGGTTCTCCTTCATTTTAGCACAGACATCAAAGCCGCTCATCTCCGGCATAACGATATCCAGCAAAATAAGATCCGGCTTAATTTTACCCGAAACAAAATTCAAAGCTTTCTGCCCATTAGGGGCAGCACTTATTTTATACTCGCTCAAAATGCTCGCGAGAAGTTCAATATTCTCCGGAGCATCATCAACGATTAAAATACGGCTGTCGTAAATATCAGTAGTCATATCAACCTGTCTAATAGGAGTTAAATATTCAGTGTTTTTTTTAATAGATCAATAAGATCTTCTTTTGTATATGGCTTGGGCAAATAATGTGTACACCCATCCTGTAAAAATTTCTGTTCGTCTCCGACCATTGCAAAGGCAGTGCATGCAATTATTGGCACGGAGTTATACCCTTCAATGCTCAAAATTTCTTTAGTAACTTCAACACCCGACAAACCACGGCCCAAATTAATATCCATAAGAACTGCATCGTATTGTTTTTCTCTCGCGAGGTCAATGGCGTTGAATCCGTCTTTTGCAACATCAATGTTTGCAAATCCACGAAGATAAAATTTCGCAATTTCAATATTGATGAAGTCGTCCTCTACTAAAAGGATTGTTGGCATACCCTTGGCTATTTTTTTTGCAGGCGGTTTAGATACTGCTGCACTTATAGCATTCTCTTCCTCACCTTCTCTTTTAGATTGTTTCAACTTCACGGTAAATTTGGAACCCTTACCAAGATCACTTACCAGATCAATCGCTCCGCCTGAGGCACTAACGTATTTTTTAACAAGCGATAATCCCAAGCCGACGCCTTCAAAGTTGCGTTCCATTCCTTCGTAAACCTGCCTGAACTCTTCAAAAATGATTTGCTGTTTGTCGGCAGGGATGCCGATTCCTGTATCGGCAATACTAAAACAAATTGCATCTTCACCATCTAACTTCTCGTTAAAGAGCCGGATAGTAACCTCGCCTTTGTCGGTATACTTGACGGCATTGTTCAGGATGTTTTCAAAGATCAGGCTAAACATTGACTTATCAAGGTACACCTCATGGTTATTCCATGTGCCCTGTACAGCGAGTTTGATGCCTTTCTCGTTGGCGGTAGGCTGATATTTTTCAATCACCTTATTCGCTTCAGCCAAAATGTCACATTCCTGCGGCCGGATGAGGCGGTTATGCGTTTCAAGCTTGGAAAGACTTAGAATAGATTCAATCGTATCTTTCAACCTCTGAGCTGATGAATACAACATTCCCGCAAATTCCTTCAACTCCGCATTAGTAGTTTCTTCAACAAGAACCTCAGAGAAACCCAAAATACCAGCCATCGGAGTTCTCAATTCGTGGCTTATGAGAGAAAGAAAATGCGATTTCAGTTTATTGGCTTCTTCCGCTTTTTCCTTGGCAGATACTAATTCTCTTGTTCTTTCCTGAACCTTGAACTCAAGTTTTTGATTTATGTTCTCAAGTTCTTTCCTGTATAAACTCAGCGCTATATGCGTCTCAATTCTCGACTTCACCTCTTCAAGTTGAAAAGGCTTGGTGATGTAATCAACAGCCCCATGTTCAAATCCCTTAACCTTGTCTTCCACTTCAGACATTGCCGTTATAAATATAACAGGAATATCCTTTGTGTTTTCGTTCCGCTTTAATCTTCGGCATACCTCGTATCCATCCATCCCAGGCATCATAATGTCCAGCAGTACAAGATGAGGTTTACTGCCGGTTTCAATAGCACGAAGTGCTTTTTCGCCATCGGCAGCCGCTTTGATTCGATATTCCGACAAGTATTCTCCGAGAATATCTATGTTCTGCGGGGTATCGTCTACAATGAGAATTGTAATCTCAGACGTATTTATTACCATATCAACAGTCCTGTATAATTGCTCGTGATTATCATTATATCTTTAATTCGCTGATTTTCGACTTTGCCTCTTCGTATTCAATATTGTTAATCAGCTTTTCTATTAACTTCAGATCTGCAACATAATTCTTTGTCCCCGGCAGATGCATTATCTCTTCAATTTTCTTTTTTGAAGTGAAATCCATATCGTCTACTAATATAGTTAATTCATCAACAAGTTTTTTGAATATCTCTTTGTTCAACAAATCCGGAGAATCTATTACAACATCCGTGTCACTTTTCATAGAGTGTAATCCTGCCGCGATATCTTCAATCGTCATTGCCAATTGGTCTTGAAAATTACTAAGCAGCTTCGGATCAACTTTTAGATTAGCTCGTAATGACATCTCCAGTTTGGCAGCAACTGCCTGTAGATTTTTTGCCCCAAGATTGCCGGCTACGCCTTTTACCGTATGAACAATCCTCACTGCCTTTTCCTGATCTTGAGCATGCATGGCCGCTATCAATTCCTCGTAAGATCCCGCGTTACTTGAAACAAATTTATTCAGCAGCTCAACGTATAGGTGTTTCTTTCCCATTACCCGTATCATGCCATCCTTCACGTCCAGCGAGCTAAACTCTGGAAGCTCAATGGTGATATCGGTACTAGTTCTTTCAGGCGTTGGTATTTGAGGAACAACCCGGTGCACGTCTTCTTGAATCCACCGGGATAATTTTCCAAATACTTCATCGGGATCAATCGGCTTGGTAATATAATCTTGCATCCCGGCAGAAAGACATTGTTCCCTAATGCCCGACATCGCGTCAGCCGTCATTGCGATTATTGGGAGGGCATCGTACTCGTGCATTTTTCGTATTTCCTTCGTCGCAGTATAACCATCCATTTCCGGCATTTGAAGATCCATCAGCACAACATCATATTTTGAAGGATTTCCTGAGCTTGCAACTTTTCCCACCGCCTCCATGCCGTTGCCGGCAATATCTATAATAAATCCGGAGTCGCTTAATAATTCCTTTGCCACCTGCTGATTTATTTCGTTATCTTCGACAAGCAGTATGTATGCTCCTCGTATTTTTTCAATTTCCTTTGAATACCTAAGACCTTTGCTAACTCCACCTCTTTTAGTGCGGACATCTTTACCAAAAACCTCCATAATAGTATCAAACAGCATAGAATACGAAACAGGTTTATTTAAAAATGCTTTGATTCCGACTTTCCATGCTTCCTCGGCAATTTTTTCCCGCCCAAATGAGGTAATCATAATTATTGTTGGCTTAGGAATATTTTCATTCTGTAGAATCATTTTTGATACTTCAAGTCCGTTCATATCCGGCATTTGCCAGTCCATGAGCACTAAATTGAACGGATGTTCCTTATTAGCTTGTAAAATTTCCATTGCCTCAATACCAGACTTCGAGACAGCAGCAATAAATCCGAATGAAGCCATCATTTCCTTGAGAATCTGCCGGGCGGTTTCATTATCATCGCAGATAAGCACTTTCAAATCGCGTAAATCAACGGAAGGAATATACTCGTCGTTTTTCTTTTCCTTTTGAATTCCCATGACTGCCGAAAAATAGAACTTACTTCCCTTGCCAATTTCACTCTCAACCCAAACATCCCCACCCATCAATTTTGCAAGAGACTTTGATATTGCCAGGCCAAGCCCCGTTCCTCCATATTTTCTTGAAGTCGAACTATCCGCTTGACTGAATGATTGAAATATTTTGGATGTCTGTTCGGGAGTCAGCCCAATACCAGTATCGCTCACTGAAAACCTTATCTTTGCTTTTCCGCCTTCAATACTTTCCAATTCAGCATTCACGACAATCTCACCCGCTTCAGTAAACTTAACCGCGTTACTGCAATAATTTGTAATTACTTGCGTAATACGAAGCGAATCACCAACCAAAGCTTCTGGCACCTCAGGGGCAACATGGATAAGAAATTCCAGCCCTTTTTCCTGTGCCTTCTGAGAAACCAGATTTGACACAGTATCCATAACTTCATACAGATTAAAATCCGTACTTTCGATATTCAGCTTACCGGCTTCAATTTTTGAGAAATCCAATATATCGTTGATAATCCCAAGCAATATATGAGCTGAGCGTTCAATCTTCGTCAAATAGTCCAGTTGTTTTACATCAAGTTCTGTCTTTAAAACAAGATTAGACAAGCCAATTATGGCATTCATCGGAGTACGGATTTCATGTGACATAGTAGCAAGAAACTGACTTTTTGCGATAGTAGCTGCTTCCGCTGCTTCCTTCGCCAGCGCCAATTCCTCAGATACTTTTTGCTTGTGCTTTAATCCCTGATAAATGCTAATTACTAAAAGGATAGCAAGAAGGATAATAACCAGAAAGAAGTATAGATAATTTTGCTGCCTGTTTATCGTTGCACCTTGTTCTGTAACAATTTTGGATTTAGCGTTCAATTCGGCACGTTGTTTTTCAATACTTTCATTCAGGCTTTTGAGCGTAGATTTGCCCCGATCCAAATCTCCCTTAAGTTTATTCAGCTCAATGTTTTTACCTTCGAAGATTTTTTGCTGTTCACTGATTGCTTGCTTTTGCGCGGCTAACTCTGTTACCTGTTTTTCAAACTCTGCATTTTGCGAAGCGAGTACTTTTTGCTGTTCCTGAATTTTTTGCGATTGCTGCGCAAGGCTGGCTTTTTGTAATTCAACCTCCTTCGTTTTCTCGGCAATCACAGACTCAAGTTTCTTTAAATTACTTTCCAGTTCGGAGGTATGCTTTTGAAGGCTAAGCAAACTCTGCTGCCCTTCGCGATACAACGCGGCTACGTCAATCTGTGTACCGCCGAGCAAAATCATATCTTCTTTAATGAGAATGCGCTGATTAATGATGTTTGCTTTATTAATTTCAAATTTAATTGTACCCTGTTCGGTATCATAGAAGTTGATCATCACCAACCGTTTGTTCGAATAATTATCCGTTATGAGCAGAATATTTTTCCCTTCAACCTGCTCAAATATAGACGGTATTTCATTTGCTTTATCTTTAGCAACGTATATCAGCTGTAGACCGGATGTACCGGTAAGTGTAGAGGATGAAGAAACACGAATGGGTTTACCCCGAAGAGTTTTCGCTGCTGAAAGGTTGATTAATTCCTGAATAGTCTTATTATCGGCACTGATCACTTTGAAGTTAAAGGAGGGGATATTTTCCTCAGATTGCCATTCTACGTTTTTGGCAAAATTATAAATGTATGCAGTAATCGTTTGATCACGTTGCAAGGACTGAGCATAAACCCCCACCGGGGAACAGGAAATAAACAGTACAGCTATTACTGTAAACCGTAAGCGTATATTCATTAGTCGTGTAAGCCATTTATTTTTGTTAAAAGCTAAACGTCACCAATTGCATAACCAAATTCCGGTTTTTCGAGCCCCACAGCATAATTAAATATGCCATTATTAATATAATGGTATTTGGGCAATTAAATCAACTACTGAATCACAAGATTTCGCTTTCAGGAGGGTCAGATTTTAGCCGTCCCCTGTAGGCTCCTGAAACTTTGAGGTTTAATTCTTCCGTGACTCATATTATATCTGATAAAAGGATTTCGCGGAATCCATTTACCAGATCTCCGCTAGCTTTATTCCAGGAGAAAATGTATGCAGTCCACGATTCCGCATTATTTTAATGCAACCCTATCATCAGTGAAAGTGGAGATGGGGCGAAGAAATCGAATGATCAAGAATTCCGTACCGGAAAGGAGTTTAAGACAAAAATTCAATGAAAAGCCGGGGAACATAAATAACGGAACGGGCAGGAGAATATATACCTGGAACCTATAGTTGATAAGGAGTTTAATTGACCAATCTGGGGCTACTGAAGAAATTCTTCAATACCCATAAGGGGTAGTCAGCCCATTACATCTTCGGCACATTATTTGCGATCGAATTTGTATTTCACATCCTCAATCTTCTCAACTAACTCTTGTGAAGAAAACGGTTTGGAAATATATTCATCAAATCCGGTTTGAAGTAGTTTATCCCGGTCACCAACCATCGCGTAGGCGGTACAGGCAATAACCGGAGTGGATTCATAACCGCGCAGCTTTCTTATAATGCCGAGCATATCAACGCCGTTTTTAATTTCGCCAAGATTAATATCAAGCAATATCATCGAATACTGCTTCTCGGCAAGTTTTTCAAGGGCATCCATTGTAGTTTCTGCATAGTCTATGTTCGCAATAAACTTAAGAAAGGTTTGCGCAACTCCGTGCACAACCGGATCATCATCAATCAATAATATATTAATTAGATTCGGCATATACTGTTCTCTGTGTTTTCTTTGTCAATTTTGTGAACGCCTCATGACCAGCCGGAACCGGCTGCACCAGCCCGGGCGGGATATCAATACTAAATTTTGTTCTTTCCCCAATTTACGACTAACTGGAATATGTTCACCCAATAATTCAAATTTTTTTTGCAATAGTAAGGATTTATCTTGTAGCTATATGAAGCCGGAGTAAGACCTCGCCCGGTTTTTGAATCCCTCAAAAACACTTATTTCTCGCCACGGCCATGAACTTCATATACCCGCAATAAGGTTGACACTCCTTTTCAATATCAGGATATAATATCCAAACACAAATTGATGGAGAAGAAATTTGACAAAGAGGAACGTAGTGATAATTTTTAAATAACCGGAATGAGTAAGTGATGTGGCGAGAAGTTATAAAAAACGCGAAATAAAGCTGCCAACACACAAGCAGTTTACTTCGCGTTAGTCAAGGATGATAATCATCCTACGAAAACTTGATGTGAAATGCATATTGCAGGAAAATATGCTTAACTAATCGTAATGGCGCAGCAGAGATTTTTCATTTACTGAGAGCTTCACGGAAAATTCCGCCTGAAAGAAATACAGACACAACAAAATGCTAATCATTAAAAAAACTGTTACAATAAAGAAACCGAATACATTTCTTGACGCCGGCCGCCTGCTTGTTCGGGTATCAAAATTTTCACTGACTATACCTGACACAATAACCGCATCTTTATGCACCCAGTGATTTTCCATCACGACAAGATCCTTCTACAATTATCTTGCTGATTGTAAAAATTTACAGTACAAATCTGCCTACAAAGTAATAATAGCACAATAGTTTTGATGCAAATGAAGAATTTAAACGACAAGTGAATAATAATGCCGATAATTGCGCTAAACTATCGAATTAGGGTAGATAGGTATCTTTAGAGTGACTGTTGTTCCGGTTCCTATATGGCTGGCAATGTGGATTGTACCATTGAGAGCGTCAATACCTTCTTTAATAATTGCCATGCCGAGCCCCGTTCCGGGGCGGTCGCCAACATTTTTTCCGCGGAAGAAAGGCTTATAAATACTTTGCAGATCGCTTTGAGAAATGCCAATGCCTTTATCACTTATTTCAATCACAAGGTTTTGTTTACTCTTGAATATAGTAACTAAAACCGGCGATCCCGGGTATGAATACTTTACCGCATTCAGCAACAGATTAATTAACATTGACTTCATCAGTTTAGGGTCTAAAGAAAACGTTTCATCCCCGGTTTTATTCACAAGTTCTATTTGCACTCCGTTAGCCTGATTGCTCGCTTCAATGTCTTCCCGAATCTGATGAATAAGCCGGACCAGATTTACATTTTCTTTTCTAACCTGAATCTGACTTAATTCCTTTTTGCTAAGCGTTAGAATTTCATTCAGCATTGAAGTCATTTGTTTGACTGATTTTTTAATTTTTGCATAATGCTGTGCTTTTTTTTGAGGTGTCAAATTTTTGTCATATGATTCCATGATATCCACTGATGACAAAATTGTTGCTAAAGGTGTCCGGAATTCGTGTGATGCTGTCGAGATAAATATAGATTTCAGTTCACTAAGCTCTTTTTCTTTAACCAAGGCTCTTTGTGTGGACTCAACAATCTGCTTGGTGGCGGTAACATCCGAGCACATACCTTCCAGTATTTGTTTCCCCTCACCCAGGCGCGGCCATAACTTATATAGCAACCATTTAACACTACCGTCGGGGAATTGAAGTTTCAATTCTCCTTTTAGAATATTCCCATTGATTATGCTGGAGAGGTTGTCCCTTAAGTGTTGACGATCTTCAAGAGACAAAAAATTTGCCAGAAATGAAATGTCATCATTAACAGGTATCCGTCTGCCAAATATTTTTTCAGCACCATTGTTAACATACGTAAACTGCCTTTTCTCCGTATCAAACACGAAGACCATATCATCAAAAGCCCGAAAGAAATTTTCGAGCTGTGCATGGGCATCCTGTAATTGGGAATGCATTGACCTCAATTCAGTTATATCCGTGAAAACGAGCATTATCAAATCCGTGTTTGCACGCTTAATCGTATCCACTCGGAGTAGGACCTGCTTAACGATACCGGATTTAGTCTTTACATTAATTTCCAAATCCCTAATAAAACCGGAACTGCTAAACTCGTTTTCTAAAATAAACTGTTGCGACTCTGCGATGAACAGTGGCACCTCGGAAAGACTTCTATCCTTGAGCTCATCCATTGTAAAACCAAGAGCCCGTTGAAATGCCTCATTCGTATCAATAAACCGCCATGATTTCGAAAGCAATGCCATTGGTTCAGGATTTCGATGAAAAGCCTTGAGGAATATCTCCCGGGTTTCCACCAACTTGGAGAGATCACGGCTTGTACCGAAAAACACATCTTTGCCGTCCCACTTACCTTTAACAAAATGAGTCTCTACGGGCAGTATTTGATTTGTCTTGGTCAGCAGAGGAATGGGGCACATGCTTGCTTTCCCCGCAAGCATATCAGCAAAAATACTCTGAGCCTCAGCGCGTTGGTTTTCAGGATGAAAAATGAGAAGGTTTTTCCCCTCCAGCTCATCTTTTTTATACCCCAGAACTTCAAGCGCTCTTTGATTCACATCAACAATCATTCCTTGAGAGTCTATTATAAATCCCAGATCATTAACTCGATTATAAAATTGCCTGAAGTTATTTTCACTCTCAGATATATTATTTGGGTTGCCCTTTATAGACTGTATATCGGTATACATCCCCATCATGCGAATAGCCTTCCCGTGTTCATCCCGCTCAACAATTTTACCGCGATCAAGCACCCATTTATAACCGCCATCTTTACACAACAGTCTGTGCTCTGATTGATAATAACCGGTTGAGCCGTCAAGATGATTTTTAATTGCCGGGGTTATGGTATTCAAGTCATCAGGATGCACCCGCGAAGACCAAGCTTCAGGACCCGCACCCCATTCTTCCATCGTATATCCAAACATAGCCGCCAAAGATTCAGAGAACACCACTTCCCCGGTTCGAATATTCCAATCCCATATGCCGGAGCTTATTGCATCCATAAAAAACTCAAAGTGCTTGCACTTTTCTAATTTTTCTCTTTCTTCCCGTTTTATTTTTAAGTAAAGTCCAATACTATTTGCCGACAAGCGCAGCAAATCCACTTCAGAATCCCTCCATCTTTCTTTATTAATGCAGTCATCAAAACCGATAAATCCCCAAAATACATTGTCAAATAATATTGGAACCATTAGCACAGATTGGATATCCTCAGACTCAAGCATGGTTTTAAAATCTTCGGATAAATCGCTTACGATGGCATTGATGTTTTGTCCAAAAGATAACAACTGAAACACATCGGGGAGAATTCGTTTGAGTGAGAAGTTCTGCAAATCGGGATTATGTGTTTTTGGGGTTATACCTTCCGCGCACCACTGACATTTTTGAATGGTAATAACATCACCGTCAGACAAATAGATATTCTCAAATAAGTAAACACGACAAACTGAAATGGAGCAGCCTAATTCCTTTAATGCTAACTCCAGCGCCTTCTGTTCTTCCTTTTCACGAAGGAGGATGGCTGTAATCCGGCCTCCTATCTCAGTGATTTTTTGTGCTACCCTCATTGATTAAGTTCTGCTTACTCGAGTAATAAAAGAATTGTCTATTTTCGCAGCTGGCTTCTTAGTTCACGGCTGTATCTCTGACTGACAAATACCGGATCTTTCATTTCTTTCATGGTGACTTTATAGGTATAGTTAAACCATTTTTCAAACTGGAGTACATAATCCGTATTAATAATTGTCGAACGATGAATACGTAAAAATTTTTCCCGGGGTAAAATGCTTTCCCAATTCTTCATGGATTTTTTTATCGTGAATGTTCTATCTTCCGATGCGATGATGTCGGAATAATCTCTTTGCGATTTTATCATAACAATTTCTGAGATTTTCAGGAGCGTAGGAGATTGTGCCCGATCAATAAATATTGAGGCATTATAATTCAAGGGCTCCACGGAGTTATCAACCTCATCAACTACTTTATCTTTAAGCTTTTTGATAAGATTTTCCTCCTGTGAAATTTTTTCACGAAGTACTTTATGCTTTTCAAGCTGGGTTTTAACTGCAGAGATCAGTTCTTTTCTTGTGAATGGTTTTGTGATGTAGTCATCCGCGCCCAGCTCCATTCCGTGACGCATGTTTTCTCTCTCAATTTTTGCGGTCAGAAAGATAAACGGGACTGAATTAGCCGGTCCGGCTTTCAACTTTTCCAGAATATCAAATCCATTATTTTGCGGCAGCAGAATATCACAGATAATCAGATCGGTTTTTTGTACGTCAATTTGCGCCACAACATTTCCTTCTCCCGCCAACGGGATAACATGATAACCTTCAAGTTCGAGAAGTTCTGTAACATTTTCACGAACTGATTTATCATCTTCAATTACTACAATAGTATGCGCCATCTATGCCTCCAAAGTTGATTGGATTTTCAATAAGAATTAATCCTGTTCTATCGGTTTACCCGGATATTCGTTACAAAATTTGCCATTTATCAGTTAATTGTCAATGTAGATTCGACTAAAAGCAAATAAATGTGATTTGCGGCATATTTCGACGATAAGCGACGAGTATTCGGCAAGCGATGAGAACCTGAGGGGCTTTTCCTTTAGAATAAACTCAATATTTATCACACGTCTATAATTTGAGAGTGAATTGAAGTTGGCTTGGGTAAAAAAAATCCGCCTTTCGGCGGATTATTGTCTGTTGGTTGGTGCATTGGGAAAATTTTGCTCCAACCAATTCACTAAAAATATTGTATTATTGATTCCCCTTTTACATGCCAAGACAACGATAGTTAAAAATTGAAGCAGGGCATTGCAAGCATGCTATGCCCGCTTCATTTTCAAGTTTACTTACTTATTCTCCGAACCGGCAGATTTCAATTCGATTTTATGAACCTGCTTCCGGACGATTTTACTTGCAGACGGCCTTTGGATGCCGACATAATTAAAAGAATTCTGATCAACGATTGACAGGTCGAGAGGGTCAACGTACCGGTCACCGTTTATATCGGTAGCAAGACCACTGCCTGCCACGTAGTTAAATGAATCCTGATCAACTAATGAAAGATCAAGTGGGTCTACATAGCCATCCTGATTGCAGTCACCGCTGTAAATCGCCCAGAGTTCCGGAGAAGAAGATACCTGGACCAAATTGTTCCCGTAAGCTTTACTTTGAGCAGATGTAAAATCATACGTGATTGTCGATCCTTTAACAAACGACACAGGTGATGCACTCCAGGTCTCAATAGTATTTCGATGTTTAATAATAACATAGTAACTTCCCGAAGCCGCAGCATTAAAATCACCCGATGCAGTAAACGATATTGAATCCAGAAGAGCTGATGTTGAGTCAACAATTGCATAGGGCGAACTTGCATTTGCCAGGCAGATGAGTATTGTATCTGTCATATTAAGAAAATTACCTGAATTATAGTAACCTTGAGGTATAACACTAACCGTAACGTGTCCGGCTCCTGAGGCTGCTCCCATAGCCGCCGCTTCGCCAGCAGTTAATTCTCCGAACAGTGCGAGATTTTGTCCGGAAACCGTATTGTTCACTGCATCAATCAATCCGAGGCTGGTCCATGTACTCCCGTTGAATAAGCCTCCGGTTAGCGTTGATTCATTTCCGGAAATATCGCTGTTTACATAAACTGCAGAAACATCATAGACGGGATCTGTTATTCCTTCACCCGAGATAGTCCAGGTGCGGTTTAAGTAATTAGCAGCGCTTGTATTGTTTTCACTTTTTGTGCTTCCGGTTTTAACACCGATTGCAGCCGAGCTAAGCGAGCCGCTTGTCAACGATACTTGCAGAGGTGTGTATCCGCTTGCTGAACCCACGGGAAAAGTGAATGATACCGGTACCGCAGTAATGAGTTTTTTCAACTCTCCTGCTCCTGTGGTAACAATCATGTTTGAAGCACTTGGCGTTCCGGTTATTGAACCTGAAACAATCAAGCTTGCCGTTCCCAGAATTATTCTACCGTTGGTGAGTATTAAATTGTTTTGTACCGTTTCATCAGCCACTCCGCCGACCAATATTCCGTTTGTATTATTTACTTCCAGATTGCCGAATGTTGTTCCTCCGGCTATTGTCTGCTGTACCGAACCATTAAAAGAAACCGTACGTGAACCGGCGATCAAACTTCCGGTATTCGTCCAATTACCTTTCACGGTTACATCGCCATTCAAATTCATTGTGCCGTTAAGTGTGACATTTCCGCCGACAGTTAACGTACTGCTTGTTGTATTTAAAGTACTGCCTGCATCTACAGTAAGACTACCGGCACATTGAGCGGAAGTATCACCGAGTGCAAGTGCAGTATTATTACTTATCCGGACATTTGCAGGATAGCTGCTGCCGCTTGTTCTGGTACTCCACTCTTTAGTTCTGACAGCACTCGTACCTTGATTATACACCAGAGTTGAATTGGCGCCGAAAGTAGGCAGATACGCCTGACTGCTCGGATATGTGAAACTTCCACCTGCATTTATCTGACAGGTTCCATTCATCGTTATGCCGCTTCCATAGTAGAGAATTTCAACCGGCCCTGAAGTTTGGAATGTTCCGCTTACCGTCAGGTTAGCTGAAGTTTGAATGCTTACTCCTCCGGCTCCCTTAATGTTTACATTCGGCGGTAAAGCTACATATCCCGTGTTGTTATTCCAGAACGGATTGTTATTATATACTCCAAGCTTTGATGATGTATAGTTTATCACCAATCCGCCATTCGTTCCGTAAGCAAATGCCATTGAGCCTGACGTGTATGATCCTCCGCCCTGCTCTATCTGATATGTTCCGTTTATCGTTGCAACACAACCGTTGTTATATGTCGGACCGTTTGATCCCGTACTAAATACCGCTCCGGCATCAACGATAAATGTTGAGCCTGAAGAGAATGCCATATACTGTGATAAGGTTACTGTTCCGCCGGTATTGCTGTTCTGTAATAAGCCTCCACTTGCCAGCGGATTCGGTACCGCGTTGCCTGTTACCTGATTGACAGTTCCTACATATACGTACTTTCCTGCCGAGTTATAACTCCTCGTTCCGGTTGTCTGGATATTACCTGTCGTACCGCTGGTTGTTATTCCCTGTGCACTACCGATCTTCAGTGTTCCTCCACTCTTCAGAGTGAAGACTCCATTTGTACCACCGACTACGTAACTTCCACAGTTCAGAGTTCCGCCGTTATTAACGTTTATCGCTCCGGTCAGTGTTACATTACTGCCAAGAGCCATTGTTGCATTGTTCATGATGTCAAGGTTCGTTGCACTCAGTGCTGCAGGAACAGTAAAGTTTACAGCCGCTGTTCCGTCTCCAACTTGTATTTTCGTTGTTGAACCCGTTACTGCCCAGGCTCCGCCAAGGGTTCCGTTTGCCGTAATAATATACGTCATTCCGTCTGAGGTGAAGTTAACAGGTGCATTGCCGCTGCCGTCACTATTGGCTCCCCAGCTGCTCAATTGCTCCAGGTTTGCTCCTGATTTTGAGTAATACGTGGAAACTGTTGTTGATGCTGAAGCCTGTGGGGCACTAATCTTATTGTAACGGATGTTGCTGCCACTGTTGTTATAGGCATATACCTTAAAGTAATATGTTGTGCCCTGACTCAGGCTCGTCATGTCTGCCTGCTGTACTCCGGAGGCTATGTTCTTATCCAACCCTCCATCACTTACTGCTGTGCCGTCTACCGGATCACTTATACTCTCATAACCTATAGAACTGCCGCGGATCAGGTAACCGTCTGTCGAAGGGGCATCGGTCCAGACCAGATGTATGACCGTGGACGAAGGTGAACCGTTGGAGGCACCCAGCCCGGTTGCCTGACTTGTTGGTGCATACTTCAATACCGACCCGCTGCAGATCACATTCATTGTTGCCGCTCCGCCTCCGGCATTACTTATATTTTCACTATTATAACTGCCCGAGCTTAACCCCGATTTCAATCGTACATATATTGTCCGTGCTGCCAGTGTAGCGCTTGTTATTGCTACTGTATCAGTGCTGACGAACGTGCTGTTGTCTTTGGAAATTTCATAATCAGCAGGCGCTGTTATCGTTACCACTCCCGGATAATCAAGATATTGTCCGCTTATGGAATAGCTCTGACTTGCTGAAGGGCCTGAACCCGGCCAATAAGAAAATCCTGATAAGCTTGTCGGATTTACCGTCAACGTCTGAGCTGTTGAGACAGTGTAGTTACTGCTCGCTAATGCGTTAATAGTTGCATATGATATATTGCTTGACGTCACGCCGCCGCTAATTGTACCTGAAGTAAAACAGTAGTAGTACACTACCGTACCTGCGGTTTGTCCAGGAATGCTTGCCGTATAGCTTGTGCCGCTTCCCGTCATCTGGGTTATCGTTGAGGTTGCGTACGTGCTTGATCCGATTGAGTACCGCATCCATACTGTTTGACTTGTTGCAAGAGCAGCGCTCAATGTCGCCGTTACCGTTACGGCTGTACCCGGTGTAGCCGAACTTGTACTGGCGCTACTTATCGTTACAGGCGTTCCTCCGAGTTCAAATATAAATCCTGTACTTGCCGTATTATTCGCAACATCCTTTATCGTGAATACATACGTCTTTCCACTAACCGGCGTCAGAAGCGTGTTACCCCCATTGACGGGAATTGAAAAACTTGTATTCTTCGATGGTGCGTTGTTGGTGCCCCAGTTCTGGCCTGTTGTCCAGGCTCCGGAGGCATCATATTTGAATTGTTGTTGGCTCGTGCTGTTTATCGTACTCTGTGGAATACTAATGACCCAGCTGTTTGTGTTATCCGGAAGGCTTAATAAACTGAACTGTTGGGTTGTTCCCCAGCTGTTCCATCCGCCACGGATATACATCTTGCTTTGGTTAGCTGAATATATACTTGCGGTAAAAAGCAGCACCGCAATAAGACCAAGGTAAATTTTTTGTTTCATAGATACTCCTGAAATAAGGGCTCTAAAAATTTGTCCACTTTATGTAGTTCTGATCGCCGTTACATTGCTGCCGACAATCAATTGCAACCGGGACTGTCAAATAAAAATATTCTGAGTCCCGAAAAACGGGACTCAGAATAAGGCCTATACGAGTGTCTCGCAATCGAAATTGCTTTGACATCTTATTTTATTAATAAGAGCTTTCTGCTTTGTGAAAATGATCCGGCATCCATTCTGTAGAAGTACACACCGCTTGCCAGATGTGAACCGTCAAAGGTTACTTTGTACGTTCCTGCATTCTGGTTTTGATTAACAAGAGTTGCAACTTCTTTTCCAAGTACGTTATATACCTTCAGGGTTACTAATCCGTCCTGCGGTAATTGATAGGAAATAACAGTGCTTGGATTAAACGGGTTCGGATAATTTTGACCGAGAGAAAATTCTTTCGGACGATCACTACCGGCATTTTCTGCTTCAACTGCCGTAACCATATTAGGAACAGGCAATTGCACTGTTGTCAGAATGTGAAACTCGCCGGGCTGCAACGGATACGACATGGTCTTATTCGTAACATCGACACTTGCACCAGTGAAATAATCATACCATGTGCCGGTATTCTGGAAATTACAGGTGATACTCTGCGCTGTCAAGCCGAAATTACCAATGATGTGAATATTCATCGAGGCATCGGTTATATTGATTTTTTTCAGCGTTCCGGTTAAATCAGTAGTATAGTTAGTACTTCTGAAAGCCGGATAAGCAGTCTTCAGCATGTTGAGATATTTGAATGTTCTGAATAATTTCTGGCGCTGAGCATCGGAATAATATTCCCAGTGAAGAGGCTTTACCCCATCACGGCCATTATAAGTGATGGTAACATCATAGCCCAACTCACCGAACATCCAAATCATTTTAGGACCCGGTATCGGGATAAAGAAGGCAGCATCTAATTTTACTCTATCAAGAGCCGTGCTCAATGTTTTGGTATTATAACTTCCGCTTGAACTTCCCGAAGATTCAATTCTGTACATTAAGCGGTCTTCGTCATGGCTTTCCATATAAGCCACAGCATTCGGTGCACCAAATCCACGAGCTTTGTACGAGCCCCATGTAAGATCTGCGCCTGTGCCTTGCGCGGCAGCTGCATAATTGTCGGATAATTTTGTCCACACCATTATGCCAAGGTTGGACAACGCTGTTTCCTCGTCATTATTACAGAAGTGTTCGAGTATCAAATACGCGCTTGTATCAACCGACTTCATCGAGTTGTACATTCGTGTAAGATTGTTTACTCTGGACTGATCGAAATTGTTTACGGTACCTTCCGTACTTGCTGTTTGAGTATAACCCTTGCTCAAGTCAAAACGGTAACCATCGAATTTATATTCGCTGAGCCAGTATTTGAGGAATCTGTCAACGAAGTATTTTGTGGCTGTGCTTTCATGGTTAAGATCATTATAGACACTATAGGGGTGTGGGGCAACAACGTTAAAGTAAGGATTATTCGCAGCCGGCTGGTTGTTAGCAGCATCCCACCATAATCGTGCGAATGGTGAGTTACCCGTTTGGTGATTCAGAACTGCGTCAAAGATTACGGCAATTCCGTTCTCATGGCATTTATCAATAAATGCTTTCAAATCGTTTTTGGGTCCGTAATATTTATCAACGGCAAACATAAAGTCAGGATTATATCCCCAGCTTTCATTCATATCGAATTCATTGACAGGCATTAATTCGATTGCATTAATGCCAAGATTCTTGAAGTAACCGATAGTATCAATCAATCCTTTGAAAGAATGCGTTGAGACAAAATCCCTGACCAATAGTTCATAAACTACGAGATTATCTTTCGGCGGTTTCGTGAAAGAAGTAGTTTTCCACGAATAGGCACCTTGTGCAGTCTGTAAAACCGAAACCATTTGGGTCGTCAATCCGGTCGGGTATGGTTTCAGGTCAGGATATGTTGCTGCCTTAATATCTTTATCAAAATTCAAATCAAGAATTTTATCTGCGTACGGATCTGCAACGTTCAAATTGCCATCAACAAGATATTGGTATCCATATTCGTTTCCCGGTGAGAGGTTATTAATCTGAACCCAGTAACGTGTACTATCTGAAGTGACATTCATATAATACGCCGGATCAACCTGCCATTTTGAAAAATCGCCGATTACATGCACGTATTTTTTTAAGGGTGCATACAGGCACAGTACAACTGAAGTCGGACTGATATAGTTTATACCGTCAACAATTCCTGCTGGAACTGCCTGAACCGTAGCCGGCGGTCTTACAATAACATAAAAAGAATCGGCTTTTGTATTTGTACCGTCGGTGGCAACAGCTTTAATCCATACTTTGCCATAGTATGAGCATGTAAAAGTATAATTAAGTGATGTGCCTGATGTTTTTGCAATTAAAGCGGTATCTGCATAGAGTGATAATTGCGTTGAGTTTGAAGATACGACGCTGATTTGCTGTTGTTCATTAATGTTCTTAATGATCGGGAATGTCGTTGGTGCAGTAAACAACACGTTCATTCCTGATGGAGCAACCGGGACAAAAAGATCAGCTGCGCCAACGTCTTTGCCCTCAAGATAAGGAGAGGAGGCGCTTCTGAATACTAAACAAATCTTTTTAACAGTATCGCCGGCTGCAACTCCGTAATAAGAACGAACACTTGGATTAATAACGAACTGGTATAAATCCGTACCGATTCTGGTTAATTTAGTATCAGCAGTGTTTGTGCCCCAAGTGGTTTTTATGCACTTCCAGTCAGCTGAGTTGATACTCTTATCCGTCAGTACGCCGGTGTGAGCGTAGACATCACCGGTGTAACCTTTTAATCCGGCTGAACCCTGGGTTGCATCAAAGGTGATTGTAACCGCGTCGGATTCCGTGATAATGCTCGGTGTCCATTTTAAAACCTGTGATGCCGGTGCTGATACGGCGCCGTTACATGTCAGACTTGCAGTTGCACCGCCGCCTGCGATAGCAATAGCTTCACTATATGAGGCTGCAGCGAGCCCTGATTTTAATCTGACATAAACAGAGGTTTCGCCTAATGTTGCCGCAGTAAATGGAATAGTTACAGATGTCGATACAAAATTTGCCGTATCGGTTGATACCTGATAATCAGTTGACGCGGTTACGGTGATGTTTCCGGGGAAACCTTCGAGATCTGTTCCGCTTATTTTAAAGCTTTTGACTGAGGAAGGACCTTGTCCGGCTATGTAAGCAAATCCCGTAAGGGATGACGGTGTAAGCGCAAAAGCCGGCGGTGGTGTTAATGTAACCGTGCCGGTGCATGCGACTGTTACCGCGGCGATTCCGCCTCCGGCATTAGAGATATTTTCGGCTTCGTATTTGCCAATGGCCAATCCGGCTTTCAATCGAACATAAATTTTTGTTGCCGGTAATGTCGCGGTGGGAAATGGAACCTCTACCGCGCTTGAAAATGTGGTGTTGTCAAGAGAAACTTCAAAATCGGCTGGTGCGGTAACGGCAACATTGCCGGGATATCCGGAAAGAAGAACACCGCTGAGTGAATAACTCTGTGAAGCCGATGGGCCATTTCCCTGAACATACGTAAATCCGGTCAACGAGACAGGAGCAACAGTAAGAGCCGGATTTGAGTAAGCGACAGAATAATTGTTTGTCGAAGATACATTAATAGTAGCGGGGTTACAAGTTGCAGCAGTAAGACCCGTAACTCCTGAACTGAAACAATAATAATAAACTGTTGTGCCGCCCACCTGAGCAGGAATTGTTGCTGTAAGCGTTGTTCCGCTTCCGGACATTTGGGTAACGGTTGAATTAGCGAATGTACTTGATGTTGCCCAACGTACATACACTACTTGATTGGTGACCGGAGCCGCACTGAGCGTAGCAGTTATTGTCACGTCCGAGATTTCCGACGGTGCAGAATTGGCAACCGATGCAATGGTTGACGGAGTTCCGCCGAATTCAAATATATATCCGGTTGCGTTCGTCCCGCTTGCTACGTCCTGCATAGTAAATACATATTTTTTTCCTGACACGATAACCCAGTGGGCATCGGCAGTACTTACAAGAAAAGTAATAGGAGTGTTAGCCTTTACCGTAGCATCTTTATCGCCCCAGTATGTTCCCGCAGTTTTCGTTGAACTGCTGATACTGTATGCTAAGTTGTAATTCCCATTGCTGGTCGCCGCCTGAACCGGTGAGATCCAAGTATAATCATTCCCTGCGCCATTCGGCAATGCAATATTCGACATTTGTAAATATGCACTTGGAAACAAACCACCCCGGCAATACATAGACGGTTGTTTCGGTTGTGAGTATAACGAAATAACCGAACAAGCGACTATGATTAAGAAGAGATAGACTTTATTCTTCATTGATTGTCCTGTTTAGATTTATTGAATATGTCATTATTTGAGTAACATCATTTTTTTAGTCTGTGAGTAAGAGCCCGCATCTAATCTGTAGAAATACAGACCGCTGCTCAAACCGGAACCATCAAATGTCAGGCGGTAGTTACCGGCGTTTTCGTATTGATCAACCAGAACCCGGACGATCTGCCCCAGCGCATTATACACGGTGAGTCTAACATGACTGTCGTGTGGAAGTGCAAATGAAATCATCGTGCTCGGATTAAAAGGATTAGGATAATTCTGTTCGAGATTAAATGTATGTACAGTTCCGGCGTCTTCCGGTGAGCTGATACCGGTAATGAGATCGGCTTTCAGGATTTTTGTTCCGTACGCACTCACCGATACTGAAGGAGTAAAGGTCATGCTTCCGTCAGCTTTTATAACAAATTGCCCCGCACTCGCATTCGTTGCTACATCCCGTAAAGCGTATGTGCCGGGTTTACATCCGTTATCGGTTCCTGCAAAGGTTAAAGTCGGATTGGTAATTGTTGAACTGGTAAAGTTGTGCAACGGGAAAAGAAGATCAACGCTATTACCCAGAACATAGTTTCTTCCAAAAGCATACATGCCGGAATTAGAGGACGTTAGCTGGATGTATTCACCCCTGCGTAAAGCCGGATATTGCTGGCGCAGATTGATTAACTTTTTGTACAAGTTCAGAATTGACGTTGAATCAGCACTCATAGTTTGTACATTTCGCGTGGTATAATTCGAGGTAACAGACTTCCACGGGCTACCGGTGGTGAATCCGGCATTTGTTCCGTTGGTCCATTGCATCGGTGTTCTCTTTGAAGGATCATCGCTGCCGCTTGTCATGCCGAGTTCTTCACCGTAATACATAAACGGGACACCGGGCAATGTCAGAAGTAGTGACGCGGCAAGTTTTGTGTAATTCATGTTATCGTTAAGCTGCGAACACACGCGAACATTATCATGGTTGGTAAGAAAAGTGCCGTACTGTAGAAAAGGAAACTTTTTTACGACCACATTATCAATTTGATTTTTTAAAGTTGTAGGACTTTGAGCATTGATTGAACTAATTATGTCTGAAGCCGTTTCGAATTCAAAACATATATCCAATCCGGTGCCGTCTGAGTACGGAATTACATTGGTTGTGCTTGTCCATACTTCGCCGACCGAGAAGGCATTCGGATTAATGCCTTTAATAGTTTTTCTGAAATCTCTCCAGAAAGCCAGATTTGAAGGTGCATCCGCAAGAACACTACCCTCTTCACAAACGTATCTTGCACCATCAAGTCGAAAACCATCTACTTTAACCGTGTCAAGCCAGTATTTAATTATACCGTTTATTGTATCTTTTACGTTCGTGTTGAAATAGTTTAAATCCGGCATACTGCTTGTAAATACGCCATAATAATAGCTTCCACCGTAACCATACCAGATTTGTTCACCCCATGGACCGGTGCCTCCCGGGTTGGTAGTTTTCCATACATACCAATCGCGGTAAGGAGATGATGTCCCGGTGCAAGAGTTAATGAACCATGGATGTTGGCTTGACGTGTGGTTGAGAACGAGATCAAGAATTACTTTTATACCCCGCACGTGGGCGCTATCAAGAAATGCTTTGAATTGTGCGTTAGTTCCGAAGTCTTTTTCAACCTTTTTATAATCAACAACATCATAACCGTGATAACTTGGAGACTCCATGATAGGCATGAGCCAGAGAGTTGTAACCCCAAGATCGGTAGTTGTTGCCGGATTACCGTCATTAAGGTAATCAAGCTTTTTCGTTAAGCCGGCGAAATCACCGATTCCATCACCACTGCCATCATAAAAACTTCTGACAAACAACTCGTAAAAAACCTGATCATTCCACCAGTAGGTTTGGTTTGTTACGCCGGTTGGTGATACGATACCGGTACATCCGACCTTAACAATAGCAGCTCCGCCGCCGGCATTTGATACATACTCGGTATCATATGTTGCAGAGGAGAGTCCTGCTTTTAGTCTGACATACACGGGCACGCTTAGCGCAGCCGAAGCGTAAGGAATGGAAACCGACGTCGAAGAAAACGTAACGTTGTCCGCTGAAACTTCAAAGTTTTGACTGGCATTCACGGTAATATTTCCGGGATATCCGGTTAAAAACTTTCCTGTCAGCAAATATGTTTTTGAGGCAGATGGTCCGGATCCTTCACTATAAGAAAACCAGTTTAACGTTCCTGGAGCGACTGTAAGCATCGGATCACTCGAAGTAACCGAGCCATTGCAGGCAACGCGCAGGGCAGCGGCGCCTCCACCGGTGCAAACAATTTCTTCTCCGTTATAGTCAGCCTTGGAGAGTCCTGCTTTCAATCTGACATAAACTTTCACGCCGCCAAATGAGGCAGAGGTAAATGGAACAGTAACAGATGAACCTGAAAATGTTGTACTATCCAACGAGACTTCATAATTTGCCGAAGCTGTTACTTTAATCACATCCGGAAATCCGGTTAACAAAGCACCGCTCAAAGTGAAGCTCTGAACATTTGAAGGCCCATATTTATAGGGGTATGTGAAACCGGAGATTGTTTTTTGTGAAGTTAGAAGCACAGGTGAATTACCGGCTACGGTAAAATTAACAGATTGTGTTGCATTTATTGTTGCCGTATTGCAATTGCCGGCGGTCAATCCTGATGTTCCGGAACTGAAACAATAGTAATAAATAGTTGTTCCTCCGATTTGAGCCGGAATATCGGCAGTATACGTAACGTTACTGCCTGTCATTTCAGTAACAGTCGAATTTGCAAAATTCGATGAAGTTGACCATCGCAGATAAACGACCTGATTGGAGACCAAAGCGCTGCCCAAGGTAGCAGTAATGGTAATCCCCGTATTTTCAAACGCAAAAGAATTTCCCGTTGTACTGATCACAGCCGGTGTTCCACCAAGCTCGAATATGTACGCTTCGGTTTTTGCCGTCCCGGTTGCAACATCTGCAACCGTAAACACATATTTTTTATTCACCACGGTAATCCAGTGTGCATCTGCTGAATTCACAAGAAAATTAACGGAGGAATTGACATCAAGGGTCGCGTTATTTGCTCCCCAATATGTTCCTGATGTGGTTGATGATTTGCTGGCGCAGAATGTTAAATTATAGTTTCCGTTACCGTTTGAGGATTGAGCCGGTGAAACCCACACGTAATCATTACCCGTGCCATTAGGGAGCGTCAGATAATTCATACCGAGATAACCGTTTGAAAACAACCCTCCTTTGCAATACATAGTTGTTTGTTGAGGCTGTGCTACCACAAAAGTGCTCGTAATCGCCATGAGCAGTAAAAATATATAAGTTATCTTTGCCATTTTGTTCCTTGATGATGTATTATTTAGTTGTATTTAAATATTTTTCAGAAGCAACCGTTTCCTATTTCAATATCATCAGTTTCCTTGTTTTTGTATAGGTGCCTGATTGAAGCTTGTAGAAATAAACACCGCTTGGCATTTGAGAAGTGTTGAACGTAACCGAGTAATATCCGGCTTCCTTTGTTTCCTTTACAATCGTTCCTGTTTTTTGCCCGGTCATGGAAAAAACATCGATTTGTACGTTCCCGCCAACCGGAATCTGGTAACTGATAACAGTTGAAGGATTGCAGGGATTCGGATAATTTTGCGAAAGATCGTAACTCTTGGGTGATACTATTTCAGCGTCTACTATAGGGCTGTACTTATATGTTCCGTCATTATCAATCATTTTCAGCCGGTAAGAGTAATTTCCGGAATTCAGATTCTTATCCAGGTAACTGTAATATTTCGGGGCGTTGCTGTAACCGCTTGCTTTTACTTGTCCAAGCGTTTTCCAATCATCCTGTCCGGTTTTGCTCTGTTGAATAGTAAACATATATGAGTTTATTTCAGTAGCTGTTGACCAGGTCAAGCATACGTTCCTTCCGCTGACATTAGATGAAAAGGCGTTTAATTCAACCGGAAGCGGATTGTTTAAATCACTGACCGTAAAGTCCGAAAAGCTTGCAGTTGTAAAAGTTACGGAGTGTGTGCTAGCTGCATCAAACGGTCCGGCTATTTGCATCCATGTGGCACCATTGTCTTCACTCTTCCACACATACGCTTCTGCAAGATTCTTGCTGTTATCATCGTCGGAGACCCATGACAGAGTAACAGTAACGTTTGATGCAGGCTGGTTTGCCGGAGTGATTTTCCACCTGCGGTTAATTGAGCGAGCACCGTTTATCTCGACAGCTGTGTTTGCTCCACTTGTACGGATAATACTGGTGCTTCCTAAATCATTTCCATTCGGATCAATTGAAATGCCTAATCCGGCGATATTGTTTGCCGCAGTACTGATATTTGTTGTAGTGGTAACATTGCCGCTGGCACATTGTCCGGTGGATTCCGATGAAAGACTACCGTTTGCCCCAAAAGTGAGTGATTCGCCTGATGCCACAGTAATTATGCCGGAGGTTAATGTTAATAGATTATTGACAGTAGCAGTGTTAATAAGGTTTAATCCTGCCGCATTATTTAAGACAAGATTACCGAAAGTCGTCGCACCCGAAACAGTCTGCTGTGCTGTTCCATTAAATGTTACTGTTTTGGAGTTAGCATTAAAACTCCCGGCGTTCGTCCAGTTACCTTTTAGTTTTACTTCGCCTGATGCATTTAGTGTTCCGTTAATGGTAATATCTTTTATTACGGTGAGGATATTACTTGTAGTGGTCAAAGTACTTCCAGCATCTATCGTAAGGCTACCTGAACATTGTGCAGCTGTATCACCAAGTGCAAGTGTTGTGTTATTGCTTATTCTTACATTAGCAGGATATCCTGTGCCTGATGTTCTCGTACTCCACTCTTTCGTACGCACAGCACTTGTTCCCTGATTATACACCAATGTTGAGTTTGAACCGAACGTCGGGACATACGCAGAAGAACTCGGATATGTAAAACTTCCGCCGGCGTTTATCTGGCATGTGCCGCTCATCGTTATTCCCGAACCCGTATATAATATCTCTACAGGTCCTGATGTTTGGAATGTTCCGCTTACTGTAAGATTCGCCGAAGTTTGCACGCTCACTCCGCCGGCTCCTTTAATATTAACATTAGGCGGAAGGGCGATATAGCCGGTATTATTATTCCAGAAAGGATTGTTGTTATATATGGCTAATTTAGCCGATGTATAATTTATTGCAAGAGTTCCAGCAGAGCCATACGCAAAGGCAAATGTACCGGAAGTATATGTTCCTCCACCCTGTTCTATCTGATACGTTCCGTTTATCGTTGCCGTGCATCCGTTGTTATACGTCGGTCCATTTGACCCTGTACTCCACACTGCGCCTGCATCTACGATAAAGGTCGACCCTGAGGAGAACGCCATATACTGTGACAACGTTACCGTTCCACCTGTATTACTATTCTGTAATAAGCCTCCGCTTGCCAGCGGGTTCGGTACCGCGTTACCCGTTACTTGAGCTGCCGTACCTACATATACATACTTTCCTGCCGAGTTATAAGTTCTTGTTCCGGTTGTCTGTATGTTACCTGTCGTGCCGCTGGTCGTTATTCCCTGCGCACTACCGATCTTCAGTGTCCCACCACTCTTAAGAGTGAAGACTCCATTTGTTCCACCGACTACGTAACTTCCACAGTTCAGTGTTCCACCGTTATTGACATTTATAGCTCCGGTCAGTGTTACATTACTGCCAAGAGCCATTGTTGCATTGTTCATGATGTCAAGGTTCGTTGCACTCAGTATTGACGGAACAGTAAAGTTTACAGCCGCTGTTCCGTCTCCGACTTGTATCTTCGTAGTTGAACCGGTTACCGTCCATGCTCCGCCAAGGGTGGCATTCGCGCCGATAATGTATGTCATCCCATCGGATGTAAAGTTGACAGGAGGATTTCCGCTTCCATCGCTATTGGCACCCCAACTGCTTAATTGCTCCAGGTTTGCTCCTGATTTTGAGTAATACGTGGAAACTGTTGTTGATGCTGAAGCTTGTGGGGCACTAATCTTATTGTAACGGATGTTGCTGCCACTGTTGTTATAGGCATATACCTTAAAGTAATATGTTGTGCCCTGACTCAGGCTCGTCATGTCTGCCTGCTGTACTCCGGAGGCTATGTTCTTATCCAACCCTCCATCACTTACTGCTGTGCCGTCTACCGGATCACTTATACTCTCATAACCTATAGAACTGCCGCGGATCAGGTAACCGTCTGTCGAAGGGGCATCGGTCCAGACCAGATGTATGACCGTGGACGAAGGTGAACCGTTGGAGGCACCCAGCCCGGTTGCCTGACTTGTTGGTGCATACTTCAATACCGACCCGCTGCAGGTCATATTCATTGTTGCCGCTCCGCCTCCGGCATTACTTACACTTTCACTATTATAACTTCCTGAACTAAGTCCAGCTTTTAATCTTACATATATCGTTCGGGCTGATAGCGTAGCACTTGTTATGGCTACCGTATCCGAACTTACGAACGTACTGTTATCCTTTGATATCTCGTAATCCGTTGGGGCTGTTATCGTTACTGCACCCGGATAATTTAGGTACTGTCCGCTCAAGGTGTAACTCTGGCTTGCTGATGGGCCCGAACCCGGCCAGTACAAAAACCCTGTCAATGTGCCCGGACTTACCGTTAATGTCTGTGCTGCCGCTACCATGTAACTGTTTGTTGTTACCGACGTATTTATCGTTGCCTGTGTTACGTTGCTTGTAGTTACTCCTCCGCCTCCGGCTACCGTGCCTGAGGTAAAGCAGTAATAATACACAACCGTTCCCACTGTCTGACCCGGTATGGTTGCTGTATAGCTTGTGCCGCTGCCGGTCATTTGTGTTATCGTTGATGTGGCGTATGTGCTTGACCCTATCGAGTATCGCAGCCACACGGTCTGGTTAGTTACTAATGAGGCACTTAGGGTTGCTGTTACCGTTACCGCTGCTCCCGGTGTGGCTGAGGAGGCTGATATGGAGCTGATAGTTACCGGTGTACCGCCTAACGCGAAAACAAAACCGACTGATGCAGTACTGTTTGCAACATCCTTTATCGAGAAAAAGTAGGTATTGCCTGATGTGGCTGTCATCAATCCGTTGGCTCCGTTTACCGGTATCGTTGTACTCGTGTTGAAAGCAGGTGCACTGCCGTAGCCCCACGTCTGGTTCGTGGTATAGTTTCCTGTTACTTCCATTTTATACCACTGATTTGTCGTTGCTCCGATTGACGAGTACGGCCATGTTATTACATAGCTGTTCGTATTATCGGGCAGGGTTACTCGTGTCATCGCTGTTTTGTTTACCCAATTCGAACGGAAGTACATACTTGGTTGTATCGCTCCCTTTGACATCGTTGTCAGTGTAATAACCGCTAACAGAAAAAAGTAGACTTTCCTCATCATCAATATTCCTGCGCTATTTTTTTAAAATTTTGCAATCTTCTGCACATAAAATAAAGTTACTGCTTTGCAGTTAACTTAATTTTGTATCTGAATTGAACAAAAAGGTTGGCGAAATGACCGGATTATGGTTTTTCAATCCAGCGTAAAAACGCTGAAACTTTAAGCCTGCTCACAATCAATTGTTCGGGTGTACGAACAGTCGCGGAGATGATGATTTTCCTATTAAAATACTGTTTTATCCCTTTAATAGAATCCCGGTTAAGGATTATCTGCCGGTTTATTCTATAAAACTGGGAGGGGTTTAAAGCAAGTTCTATTTCTTCCATAGACTTAGGAATGGCGTATTGACGATTGTCGAAACAATAAGCATAAACCTTTTCATCCGCTAATGCGAATAATGCAATACTCTGAATTGAAACGGGTACAAAACTGTCTCCCTGTTCTACAAGAAAAGCGCCCTTATAGTTTTTTTGTACCGGGAATGCTTCTTTTACAATCGTAAGGATATCTTTTTCCGCGCTCAGAGATTGTTTCAGACTGTCAACTTTTTCAAATGCTCTCTTAATGTCCTCATCACTAACCGGTTTAAGAAGATACTCAATGCCGTTTGATTTAAATGCCTGAAGAGCATACTGATCATATGCAGTGCAAAAAACCACCGGGCATTCTATTTTCACATGTGTAAAAATTTCAAAACTCAATCCGTCCGCTAAATGGATATCCATAAAAATCAAATCAATCTGATTTTCCGGTACTGACAGAAATTTTACCGAGTTTTCAATGCTATCAATAATTCCCGCGACTTCCGTATCCTGCCGGATTGTGAGAATAATATCCTTAAGAACTTCAGCCGTCTGCAGTTCATCTTCAATAATCAATATCTTCATTACTTCAGCAACTTTAATGATACACGGAATGTTTTGTCATCGAAAAATATCCGGACACCACCTTCGCACCCCAAAAGTTTATATCTCTGCGAAAGGTTATCTATACCATACCCCGATCTTTCAACTTGCGATACCTTATTCTGAAGGTTGTTTTCAATAATCAAAGTCTCGGGGGCCTTACAGAAAATTCGAATATGTAACGGCTTGTCATTTGAAAGAACATTGTGTTTGATGCAGTTTTCCAGAAGAAGTTGAAGACTAAAGGTCGGAAGATAACAATAGAGATATTCTTCCGGGACATCAATATTCACGTTCAGCATATTTTCAAACCGCGCATGCAGCATATACAGGTAATCATTTACAAAGCTCAACTCGTCTTTCAGCGAAATGGTATCTATATTTCTCTGAATAAGAATCTGTCTGTACATCTCCGACAGTTTGATGACATACTCCTCCGAATGCGGATTTTGCAGCCGGATCATTGAGCGAAGTGTCGATAGAGAATTAAAAAGAAAGTGGGGACTAATCTGCTGTTTCAGGATTTCGAACTGTGATCTGATGTTTTCAGTGTGAAGCATCTGGTTCTGTAATAATATTTCCTGCGACCGCATACTGGAATACACGGCGAACTGAATGATACATATTAGGCAGATACCCACGATAGCCTGATATGAGACTAATAAATAATTGCTCCTCGGACCGATAAATCTAATTTGCACTAAATGGAAAAGGTCTAAAAAAAACAACAATCCAAACAGAATAAACAGGTTAGCCAGAATTATTATAAACAGATTAATGATTGACACTTTATCTTTTTCATATTTTCTCAGCACTGCCTGAGCCTGCGAATTAGCTATCCATGTGGTCAGCAGAAAGATAAAAATCAATATCCAATACAGAACCATTCTGCTCCATATAATATTTGCCCTGCCTCTGCTATCGTTAATCATATTAAAAACAGTTAACGCAGCAGAAACAAGAATCGCATATTTCCATTCGGCACGAGTCATATGTTATTTTACAAGCAGCATTTTCTTAACTGCTGTGTATCTCCCTGTTTGTAATTGATAATAGTAAACACCTGACGGAAGAAGCGAGGCATTAAACGCAATCCGGTGTTCACCCTTGTTCTGGATTTCACGAACCAATGTCGCGACCTCTTTGCCTAAAGCATTATAAACTTTCACTACCACTGATCCGCTTTCTTCAAGATGATATACAATAGTCGTCCCGGGATTAAAAGGATTCGGATAGCAATCATCGAGTTTATACCCGATCTTTTCTTGCTGCTGTTCAGCCTCCACGGCAAAAACCAGATTTTCAGGAATGAGTGAAGTAATTTCACCGGGAACATTAAACACCCCTAAACCGAGTAAGGAAAGGTCGATTTTCGTTGAAGGAATAATACTTTTGACAATCCACTTATTCTGTGTTATGCATACAGTGTCTGCAAATGTTGCAATTGGAATCGCCATTGGCGGCAGCGGAGCAATCGTTAATAAATAGCTGACAACAAAATTCATGAGAAATCGTTTACAAGCAAATTTCCCGGCTTTTGTTTGAACAGAATCGTCACTTAGGCGTTTCCCCGTTAATTCCAATCGAACGGGCATTGCCGACCCGTTCATTGTCACTGTTGTATCATGTTTGAAAACCGAGTACGCACTGTTTACTGCCGATGAAAACCGGTACAAACTATACCATCCGTTAAAGGCTTTACCGATTGATGAAATATCCGTTATGCCGGCACTACTCAGCGGACCTGAAAGCGCACTCATCTGGTAGGCGGCATTATAATATTCGTAACCGTCGCCTGTGGCGGGGTCAACGTAGTTCGTATCTGTGTAGCCCGCCTGCTTTATTGATGCGGCTACACCGCGCTTGCTAACGATACCGTAAGCATTTCTGCCAGAGTACTCATGGGAAGATGTCATTGAGTCCATCCTGACTCCCTGCCCCGACAGTAGTGGATTGTTCAAGGAGTCGAGATGTGCTACCTCAAACAACCATGTATATCCGGCTTGGGAAGGAAAATACGCGGCCGCATTCTGTGCTGAAATCACTCTGAATACAATTAAAAATATAATGGGAAATTTTTTCATGCGTGTTCCAATTCATTTCATTGAATTCAGCATTCTACTAAATGGATTAGATACCCCCTGACCCGTGCCACTCAAAAAAGAGTGACCAGAGAGCTTAATAAATACCCATTGGATATAATCTTAATTTTTCCAAGCAGAACGCTGAAATAGTCCGACTTTTTATTTAAGTAACAGAGCAAAAATAGACACCTTTCACTTTCCCCTGGTCAAATTTTTGCCTGAATTGCTCAAAACGCCAGTCGAAATAACCTGTTTTAAGGTTGTTCTATCCACTTCATGAATGAAGTTACTTTTAAGCGGCTTACTATCAACCGCTCTGAAGTCAGCAAATCTGTCTTTATGATAACCTTTCGGTTCATGTACGGTTGGATTTCCCTAATCGCCTTCCGGTTCAGAATGATCTGACGGCTGATTCTATAAAATTGCCCCGGATCCAAAGTGGACTCAATTTCATCCATCGTTTTGAATACTGAATATTTCTTATTGTCAAAACAATAAACATATACAATTTCATTAACGAGAAAGAAGAACGCAATATTCTCCACCGGAACCGGTATAAATCCCTCTTTGTGTTGGACAATGAGTGAGGTGCGATAATTTTTCTGATCGGGAAATCGATTTTTAAGAATTGAGACGAGGTATTCGTTTGTGTGAAATGAGAGATTAAGTTTGTCAACTTTTTCGAATGCGGAACGAATGTCATCTTCTTTTATCGGTTTTAGGATATATTCGATACCGTTCGATTTGAATGCCTGCAAGGTATACTGGTCGTACGCTGTACAAAACACTACGGGGCAATCAACGGTTACCAGTGAAAATATTTCAAAACTCACACCATCGGCCAATTGGATATCCATAAAGATAAGATTAGGCGTGTTTGCTTTGTTTGAGAGGTATTTGACTGTCTTATCAATGCTGTCTAAGATGCCTACTATTTCACAATCCGGTTTTATTCCGGTAATAATTTCTTTCAGCACTTGTGCGGTTTGAGGCTCATCCTCAATGATTAGTATTTTCATATGCCCAATAATTTTATGGTGACTTTAAACTTTTCATCGTCTTCCGTAACGGTCACCCCATCAGAATATCCCAACAACTCATAGCGCTGATTCAAATTTTCCAGTCCATAACCGGATTTACCCATAGTAGAGATTTTTAACTGTTTATTGTTCTCAACCGTAATTGTGTCCGGTTCTGCCGAGTAAATTACAATATACAGCGGTTTATCTTTTGCAATAATATTATGTTTCATACAATTTTCGAGAAGCAGTTGAATGCTAAACGTAGGCAGTGTAGCCGAAAGCATTTGATCCGGAATCCGGATGTCAATATGGAGCATTTCGCCAAATCGCGCACTCACCATAAAAATATAATCCCCGACAAACGCCAGTTCCTCTTTCAGAGTCATATAATCAACGTTTCGTTTAACCAGCAGTTGTCTGTACATTTCGGAGAGTTTGATTACATATCTCTCGGAATTCGGATTATTCAATCGTATCATCGAGTGTAGAGTGGATAAGGAGTTGAACAAGAAGTGGGGACTGATCTGCTGTTTTAATATTTCATATTGAGAGCGGATGTTTTCTGTTTTCAGCATCTGATTTTGCAGAAGCACTTCCTGATTTTCCACTTTTGACCGCACAGCATATTGTATGATATTGATCAGGCAGATTCCCACGATACCCTGAAACGCGATGCCGACCAGTGTATAATTTTCGTGAAACCCGATCATTTCCAGTTGATTAAGAAATACGAAATCGAGAGCAACAAGTAAAAAGACCAGGAGCAGCGTATTGTAGAAAAATATAAAGAATAATTTTCGCAATGATATCTTATCTTCAAGATAGCTTCCGTACTTGACCTGGACCAGAGAATTTACGATCCACGCAAATAACAAAAATATAAATATTACTATCCATGTTAATATCATGTGGAACTTATCTATAGCCCGTAAATGCTGACTGCTATTAATCATATTAAACACAGTCAGCGCCCCTGAAAACAGAAGCGCGAACTTCCATTCGGTTTTGGTAATGTATTTTTCGAATAACATATTCAGCGTAATTCTATCACTAAGTTTTACAATATTCATTTCGGCCCCTCATAATTTGCAATAATAATATAGCCTTTTTCATATAATCGCCGGCAACAACATATTGGTTTTTCTTAGGCATCAAGAAGTTTAAGCGTCACACGAAACGTTTTTTCATCCGAGTGTATCACATAACAGTCAGGGCAGCCTAATAAAATGTAGCGCTGCTCAAGATTTTTCAAACCAAAGCCCGATTTTTCGGGTTTTGTTAATTTCGGCTGGACATTGTTCTCAACGGTAATTGTATCGGGTGAGCCGCTGAAAAGCCTTATATGCAACGGTTTTTCCTGCGTCGCGATATTATGCTTCATGCAATTTTCCACCAACACCTGCAAACAGAATGTCGGGATTTTCATATGCATCAGATTATCCGGTATTTCGATATCCACATACAACATCTTCGTAAACCGTGACTGAAGCATATAAATATAATCATTGACAAAACCCAGTTCTTCTTTTAGCGGAACAGCATCCAATTCTTTCTTTACCAGTAAGTGACGGTATATTTCCGAAAGTTTCAATACATATTCTTCCGTATTCGGACTGTGCAGGCGAACCATTGAGTGAAGTGTCGAAAGTGAGTTAAATAAAAAGTGAGGACTGATTTGGTGTTTAAGCACTTCAAACTGCGAACGGATATTTTCCGTCTTCAACATTTGGTTTTGCATAGAGGTTGCATAAGCACGTGAGCTGGACCGCAATGCGCTCTGAATAATATATATAACTCCTATCCCAACAAAGCCTCTGAAAATAATATACAAATAATACCCTTTAACCGGAGCAAAGGGAATACTATTCAACAACAGAACTTCTACCATAACGATAAGAAAAAGCAGCATTAAACCATTACATAAAATCCACAACCCGACTTTCTTCGGCACGACCCACCTTTCATCACTGCCTTCGAATTTTTTCATAATTATAGAGTTGAATACCCACACGCCGAGATTAAACAGGAACGTATAGCTCCATTTCTGAAGTATCATTCTTCCGCGAATCGAACCAAACCGCTGACTATCATTGACAAGATCTATAACCGGAATAAAAGCAGAATACAGGAGGGCATATTTCCATTCGGTTTTTGTTATTGTACTATGCAGTTGCACGCGAAGTGAATTCCTGTTGTTAATTTTTGAGCACAAAAGTAATACAAATTATTTTATCCGGCAAAGCAGCAATCAATTTGCCGCGATCATAGTAACCGATGAAGTGCTCTTTTCAGTATTCCAGGACCTGTGAACCGGAATTATTTTTATCGTTTTATTATGCGGTATAAAGCCTTATTTTACATAAGATTACTATTATATTTTCAAATTCTACCCGGCCGCGATCAGGCAAATCATTACGGAAATCACCCGGAGTACAATTCGAATATTTCAGCATTTATATTTTTATGAACCACTATTTTTACATCTGTTCCGGATTTCTCGTAATTGTCTTTCTGTATCTGATTACCGAAACAATACGTCTCGCGAGAGCTACAAAGGACATTCAATACCGCATTCATGTTAATGGAACCAGAGGCAAATCAAGCGTTACAAGTTATACTGCTGCCGGTTTGCGTGCCAATAACGTAAAAACATTTGCAAAAATTACAGGGATAATTCCGACCATCATTCATCCGGATGGTTCCGAAGAAGAGATTCACCGGAAAGGCCCGGCAAGAGTTCATGAACAATTCAGGATGATAATAAAAGCACATGCCGAGCAATGTGAAGGTGTGGTGCTCGAGTGCATGTCTTTGCATCCGGAAAATCAAAGGGTTGAGTCATTAGCTCTCCACCCCTCAATATATGTTATCACCAACATAGGTGAAGACCATTTTGAGGAGATGGGGAAAAGCATCGAAGAGCGGGTCGCAGCAATTTGCAGCGCTATTCCTCAAAACGGGATTGTCGTTACTATCGAGGATGAGAACTTTCCCCTCATCCGCAAATTGTGTGATAAGAAAAACGCCAAACTTATTGCCGCAAAAGATTTTATGCATGAAGTCCTGTTGCCTGATGGAATATTTGAACAAAATATAAACCTCGCTCTGACTGCTATTGAGGCGGCCGGGCTCGATATTGAAATCGCTCAAAAAGCGATTATAGAATATGCCTCACGGCAAAAACCACTGCTCACCACGACACATGCAGGAAACAAAGAGTACGCATTCCTGAATGGATTTGCTGTGAACGATCCGCCATCGACTGAAACATTTATCAATTCGTGGCTTACAAAATTAGACGCTGAACATGACGTATATATTATACTAAATACCCGTTCCGACCGTCCCGAAAGAACAAAATTATTTTCCACATGGCTTGCTGCCGGAAATAATTTTGCCGGTGTACTCGTAACAGGCAATCATCGTAAGGCAGCAATGCGAATGCTGCAAAAAACGGCACTCCCATCATTTTTCGCTTCATCCGCAAATGAGTCAATCGCACAGATGGATTCGATTGCTGCATCGTCAGATAGAAAATGTTTATTCATCGGTATCGGCAACATTGCCGAAACCGGTTTTGAAATTATTAATGAAATTGACAACCGGAACAACAAATGATCATTGAAGTATTTCTTCTGGGGCTGATACTTGGTTTTCTATATTACGAACTTACAGGTTTTACCGCCGGCGGAGTTATTGCGCCTGCGTACTTCGCACTGTATTTACATTCTCCGTTGAGAATATTGAGCACCATTGTTGCTTCAGTTATTGTCTGGATAGCATTAGAGCAGCTTTCAAAACACCTTCTCATTTTCGGGCGCAGGCGTTTAATGATAGCCATTATTCTGGGTTTTATCGTAAAGCTTTTACTGGAAAGCATTACTGCACAATCGAATATAACCTATCTTGATCTTTCGGTAGTCGGATACATCATCCCGGGACTGATTGCTAATGAAATGTGCAGGCAAAAAGTGTTTCCAACTTTGATTTCGATTGCAATTGTCACTGCCCTGGTCGGCTTATTCGGCATTATTCTACATTAGGATTGTATGGCAAAGTATTACTTGTGGATTTCCGGGATAGCTTCTCTAATAGCCATATTACTCGGCAGTTCTTTCTTCACACGGCAAGTTCCTGTTTCTTATGCAAGTGAAATGAAAGAGGCTATGAACCTAGCATCCGACTGGAGAAAAATAGTATACCGGGAAAAAGTGAAGGCCGGCTTATCGAACAATTCAGACCAGCACGAGAATTATATTATTGGCGATGAGTACACGGAGACAACAACAACTCTCGGTTCACTCGAAGCAAAAGAACTTTCTAACAATGAACTCTTTCCCGCTTTGATAGTGAAACTGATACATGAGTCTAAAGCTGATCCTGATAAACCTATTGGTATTGTTGCTTCGGGTTCTTTTCCTGCATTATTTATAGAAACTCTTGCAGCTTTGCAGACTATGAACAGAAAGGCTGTTATCATATATTCGCTGGGCGCCTCATCTTTCGGAGCGAACCAGCCTGCCGCATTGCTGCCTGACATTGAAGGCTGGATGCAGAAATATGGCGGATGCCGGTATAGTGCAAACCTTATTACATACGGCGCAGAAGGCGACACCGCGGGAGGATTAATTGAAGAAGGGAAAGCTGCATTTGACAGCACATTGAAAAGAAACGGAAAAACTTGTTTCATCCCGCGTACCGTTGATGAAAGTATTAAATACAAATGCGATTTGTTGTTGAAGAATGATATCGGTTTGCTGATAAACATTGGAGGAAATCAAACCGCTTTAGGTTACTGCTCTCATGCGGAGCTTATTCCGAACGGATTACATACTGAAATTGTTACATGCACCCATAAAGAAAGAGGTGTTGTTTCAAGAATTTCAGAAAAGCATATACCGTTTATCCACCTGCTCAACATCAAGAATCTTGCAATGCAGTATGCGATTACTGATAAAAAAGCTCCGGCCGATCACCCCTTGTTTTATTCGAGACAGTCGAATAAATTATTAGCAAGTGCCTTTATTCTTCTCATCTTTCTCCCTGTCGGCGGATATTATATAAAACAAAAAAGGTGAGTGAAACTTGTCCACTCACCTTTAGTATTACTTTAGAGATATCTATAAGGAGAAACTCTTAATAAAGCCTAATCACCGCCTCCGGCTGATCCACCACGGCGTCTGTCGGCAGAACCGTAAAACTTTCCTGTTTGTGAATCATACTCAACAATTTGAGCACCACCAAAGTACAAGTCATAATCATCATATACTTGAATCTGATGTCCTTTTTTTGCCAAAGCCTCACGCACTTCAACAGGTATGCGTCCTTCGAGATACAATTTTTCATCAAATTTTTGTGAGTACATTCTCGGTGCATTATTCGCATCGGTAATGCTCATTTTATACTCAAGAAGGTTAAGAATAATTTGGGTAACCGTAGGAATGATTCTCCCGGCTCCCGGGCTGCCTAAAGCAATAAATGGCTTGTCATCTTTATCTAAAATTATTGTCGGCGATATTGAACTTCTTGGTCTTTTGCCGGGCTGTATTCTATTCTTTTCAGAAACGGCGGAAAAGTTAACCAAGCCGTTATTGAACAACACGCCGGCGCTGCTAAGTCCGGAACCGAAGAAGTTACCAAGAGTTTGTGTAAGAGCTACCATATTTCCGGCTTTATCTGCGATAGAAAGATGGGTTGTATGTCCTCCTTCGCCGGATGCTTCAGCGAGCACTGCATATTGTTCATCGCTCATATGATAATATAACTGCGACTCAAGGCGATCTTTATCGTCTATTTTATCTGTGGTATCTGCTGGTTCGGCAACTGGAGCAGGCTCTGCATTCTGGTGTTGTTTCTTCTTACCCCAAGTATCAAATCTATCATTCTTCCATGACTTTGAACTCGGCATAATTTCATCGTCCTGATCGTCATCCTCGGTATTGATGTCGGTATCGGACTGGGTATGTTCAGGTTTTACTGCCTTTTTTACCGGATGAGAATCACCGTCATATTTAGACGCATTTCCAGCCTTCACCTGTTTATTTTCCGGTGGATTGACCTGCCCGAAATCAATAGTCGCAAAACGATCTTTTGCAAATGCCTTTGAGATTAAACCCTTCACCGGAATAGTGCTATAGAGTGGATCGCCCAAAGAGGTACCTCTATCAGCCGACACTCTTTTGAACGTTTCAGCCAGGAAGTGCAAACTCTTTTCTGAAGTACTGAAGTGTCCCCACTCAGAAAGGTTACCAAGTTCGAGAATGTTTAATGCTTCAAGAACGGACGCACCGCTTAACGGCGGCTGTGAGGTCAATATTTTATGACCCCGGAATGTACCTACCAACGGCTCACTTACCACTGCACGATAATTTTTTAAATCGTTAAGGGTTACCATTCCGCCATTTTCAGTAATATCTTTGACCATTTGCTCGGCAACCGGGCCTTCATAAAATCCGCTTCTGCCGTGCAATGCAATCTGCTCAAGAGTTTCAGCTAGTAACGGCTGGCGTAGCGTGTCGCCCTGCCCTACCGGAAAACCTTCAGGAAGGAAAATGGCGCTGGTTGAAGGGTACTTTTGCAATACTTCAGAGTTATCTAGCACAATTTTGCCTAAGGTTTCATCAACTGCAAATCCATTGCGTGCATACGAAATAGCCGGCTGCAAGACTGTTGCAAGCGGTAGCGTCCCGAACTTCTCAAGAGCAGTTACAAGACCGGCAACTGTTCCTGGAACTAGAATTGACTTCGCGGATTTCTTATCTTTATCAAAATCAAAATTAATCTTTTCGACATTTTCCGATGCGCACTGATAATAATTAATAAAGATGTTTTTATTCTGTCCGGCCAAACTAATAACCATTCCGCCGCCGCCGCCAAGTCCTGATCCATCGGGTTCCACAACACCAATCGCGAACGCAGCTGCAACCGCAGCGTCAACCGCGTTTCCACCTTTTGCCATCATATCGAGTGCTGCACGGGTGGCTAGCGGATGAGCTGTAGCAGCCATTCCTTCGGAGCTGTTCACATCTTTTTGAACCTGCGCGAATACCGGCGATAATAGCGTAAATAATAAGAATACTACTACCGGCAGGAATGATTGCAATCTATTTTTTCCATTATTAAAAAACATCGTTATGCTTTCGATTTTTTTTCTGAAACTATTCTAGACTTTTCAACTAATTAATTGCTTTTACTTTGGGCAGCAATGGCAATATGAAAATTGTAATATCTATCCATATACTGTATCAATACTTTAACAAAAGCCCTGGCGAACTTTTCAGTATTCGCGTCACTGTCACGGATTTCCTTTTTATTTGTCTCTACCTGAATACCGTCAATTGTGCCGCCCGATGCCGAACCATGCCGGTTCAGACTGTATCCTCCCCGAAAATATGATTCTTCTCCCGGGGCAGGATGAGCAGGCGACGGGACTGCGGGATATCCGGCTTCCTCAAGCATTTCACCAAGACTATTGTTCCCCCTCACCAGTTCCGAGAAGCGAATCTGCTTTTGGTGTGAGAAAATCAAATTTCGCATGCTGCTCTTCTCAATAAACATGTCATCATCAAGATCAGCATCGGTCAACGCGAGTTCTTCAGCATCCAGTAAATAACCAAGCTCAACATACTGTGCATCATGGTTGTGTGCATGGATATCCAAATATAGACCTTTTTTAAATTCGTTATATACTTGTTCCTTTGCACTATCTATAAAAGAGTGGTAGTCATCCCACACGGTTTCCGCGATTGAGTTTCCCATCGCGGCCTCTTCTATTTCGCGGTTTACATCAACTTTTCTGCGCTTCATATGATTAACCACAAGAAACGGAACCTTTCCGGTCATCTCAAAAAAAGCTTCACGTATTGCATATCCGAGTTTTTGCGTTCCCGCGTCTGCTTTTGTGTGAACCTCACCACCCGACCTATCGGGAATAAAATCCGGGCCTTTTTCGCCATCATGAGGTACAGAAAGAATTATGGGAAGATTTCCCGGTATATATTCAACATAACCGTTTTTACTTGATACCCCATTATCCGGCAGTGTCTGCTGTCCGCAGGTAAAACCGGATAATAGGATAAGAAAAATCGAAATTCCCTTCACGAAACCAAAGTGTAATTCAGAGTTTATTTCTCTGAAGAGAATACGGACATGTAACATGTTTAGAAAGCTTCCTTTAATGGAGTTAAAGCATCAGCCATTTTTCCGATAACTTCAATCGGAATATTCTTTTTAGCTGCAATGTGAGTAAAGAGCTGGTCTTCATCACCTTGTTTTACTACAACCATAAGGCTGCTTGCATTCGCTGCCATCTGGCACAAATCATCCGACTGAGCACCTCTGCGGGCTTTTCCGCCTAAATGGAGCATAACAATTTTGATGCCTTTAGATTTAGCAGCTTTAATAATTTTATCAACTCTTTCCAATTCTTTTTCGCGGCTGATACCGGCAGCGCCAAGTCCTTTTGAGCTGAAACCGGGAACGATAATAAGCGTTTTAATTCCGCCAAGTTCTGATTCGGTAGCAAGGTTTGATACTTTATAATTGAGGTTAAGTTTCTTGAGTAATGTACCCGCTAAACTTACATCTGCGCTCTGACCTGCTGAAGTAACAAGAATCGGCTGAGCAAATTTTCCGGCTGCAGGGCTTTTAGCAAAAGCAACCATTGAAATACAGATAAATACGAACAATGCAAATTTTTTCATTTTATTCTCTTTCTTGATTAATGTAAATAATGTCCAACATCATTGGTTGTTACCTCCTCATAGGAAGGTATGTTTGAATACTTAATTTGTTTCTCGGGAAACTTATCGTTGTAGGCATTGAGAATTGCTGATATGCCTGCAAGATGTCTCGCGACTCTTACCTTCAAAGGATAACCGTTCTCTTCATCGTAGGTAATTCTGAAATTCGCGGTCTTCTTTGCCTTGGCATAAAATCTGTCAACGCCATGTGTGATAAGATCAGCGTCTGTCTTTCCACGAAGCCTGCCCTGAATCGGGTTGCTGGTTTCCATAAGGAACGGTAGAACTCTTGAACTATCGCCCCATTCTCTATGACTCAGGCCACGGAAATTTTTCGGAGAAACTTCAAGAGCATAGGTAAGCGAATTCATTTCCAATTCCAGAATTGCACCCGCGCTTATATCCTGGCATTTCTCATGTCCGATTATAGCATTGATGATTGGAATTTCCGGTGCTGCTTCATGAAGATCGAACGCCACATCAACATTTTCTGTTTTAATCAGATTAAGTATCGCATAACCGACGCGCTCGCAGAAATTTCCGTTTACTCTGCCGGGATATGATCTATTGAGATTACGGGTTTCGAATCCGGATAGACTCTGTCCGCTCGGATAGTGCATATATACCAGCGGATCAGGCCATTGGTCAAGAGGATTTGAAACACGCGAACCAGATCTGAATTGGCGCGCTCCGTGACGGCTGTTAATTACAAAATATTCCGGAAGCCCTTCTAACGGATCGGTGCAGGTAAAGCCGCTGCCACAAGCCTGAGGAAGGATAATAAACTTACCGGCTTCAACCTTTAGATTTTCAAGCAACACGAATGCAGACATATAACCGGCAGACTCATTCGGATGTGTTCCACCTAAAACAAGGACCGTGGCGCCCGGATTTTTACTATCAAAGAAGTAAATCGGAGTATCACCACTTGTGCCTTTGAGTGAAGCACAGTATGCCGAAAGAGAAGTCTTTTTTGTTAAACCGGATGATGGATAAACAACATCCGGTTTTTTCATCTGCATAAATTCAGTAGAAGCGATTGCAGTTAATACGATAGCAATTACCAGAAATACAACTGCAACAATTTGATTTTTTTTCATAACTAATTAACCTTTAGCTCTATCAGCTTCAAACAATATTATTTTACTAAAAGCATTTTTATAACATTAAGATGTGCACCTGCACGCAACTTTGCCAAATACAAACCTGATGGTAAGTTATTTGCATTGAATACAACCTGATGTAAACCTGATTGCATTTGCTGACGTGCGAGAACCGCAACTTCTTCACCTGCCGTATTATAAACCGACAGATTAACAAACTGATCTTTATCCAATTCGAAGCGAATCATCGTCGAAGGATTGAAAGGATTCGGATAGTTCTGATGTAAAGCAAAGCCTTTTGCTTTACCACTAACCTGATCATTAATACCGGTAACCATATTTGTATCAGCAACCGTGATTGTAGAAAGTGAAGTCACCTGTGCAGATATCGTACGAGGTTCAGCAAGAGTAATAGCTGATTCGGCTCCGGTCTGTGTCCAGTTCCCGCCATTAAGCTGCATTACTTTGCCCCAGATTTTTTCACCAAAGGCAAGTCCGTTATCATTTGATGCAGGCCATGACAATGTTACAGTTCTTCCGGCTGCCGGTTGAGATTGAGGCACAACTGCCCATGTGCGGTTGATGCTGTTTCTACCATTAATTACAACAGCACTTGATACACCTGCATTTCTGGTAACGACTACCATACCAAGATCATTTGTGCCGGCAGAGAGTGCTAAGCCAAGTCCGCCAAAATCACTTGCGGCTGTTCCCACGGCGCGTTGAGTTTTTACTGTTCCTTTTACATACGCCGTATCAGTTTCGCCGGCCAACGCACCGTTTTCACCAAGTGTTAAAATGTGTCCGTTGGTCGTGAGTGATGAAGCTCCTGCTTCAAAAATAACCGAACCGTTAACCTGAACATCAGCACCTAATGCAACACCTTTTGAAGAAGTGACCGTAAGGTTGTTTACCGTAGCAGGATTGGCCGGGAATTCAACATCGGTAGTTGCCTTGCCAACGCTGCTTATATAGGACATATTGACCGAGCCGGCGAATGCCGGTGCGGCTGAAAGTGTTCCTAAAGCTCTGCGGATCGTGCTGCCGTTACCCATTGTAAGAACTTTATCATCGGCAGAGCCATTGTTATCAAATTGACCTGATGAAAGAGTTAATATTCCCGGAATGGTTCTATCGGCATGCAATGTAACTCCACCGCCATTGTAAATACTGACATTGCTTGGGCCATTTGCAGCCGGAAACTCAGCATCTGCAGTTGTCTGAGCTGAGGATTGCCCCGGAGCTCCATACTGTAATATCGCGGATGGACCGTAAGTAAGGGTGAACGTTCCCAAGTTTAACGTTGCAGTGCCACGAAGTGATAGCGTTCCGTTTACAGTAATGTTGCCACCCAGTGTTTTGATTCCTGAACCGCTCAAATACAAATTATTGAATTGTGTTAAAGATGCCGGAAGCGTCTGATCATTTGAACGGGAAAATCTAAGGGTTCCGTGTGTATAATCAAAAACCGCCGCTGGAATAGGTGTTGTGCTTGCTACGGAATTGAACTCTCCGCCCTCTTCAAGAACGACTGAGGCTGTCGGATGATATACATTTGTTGTCGTATTGTTTTGCAGAACACCACCGGAGTGAACCGTGATAGTGCCCGGATTAAAATAGGTTGACGAACCTCCGGTGGCCAGAGTAACAAGGCCGCCGTCCATTATTTCAATTCCGCCGATGTTCATACCGTTTGAACTGGTGCTGGTAAGTAATGCTTTTCCATACACAGTCATCTTTCCGATGCGTGGAGGAATTGAATCGCTTGAAAGAAGGAAGGTTCCTCTGCGGATATATGAACCGCCACCGCCCATAGTGAATAATGCGCCACTCTGAATAGTTATTGTTCCTGTTTGACCTGTACCGCCAAGAGACTTCGACTCCATATCATCAAGACTGTCGAGTAAAAATGTACCTTTTTTAACCTCAAGGCTTGTTCCGAAGGCAAAGCGCATGTTATTCCTTGCTGTTGCGACAACGCCGGTATCCTTATCAACTATCATTTCAAGAAAAACTGTTGATGTACCAGTTGCAGTATTCCATCCACTCAATGTCTGTTTAATCGCCGATCCTGAAAAGATAATTTTTCCACCGGCTGTCCAGGAAGAAAACGCTTTATGTGCTGTCGAAAAAAGGGTGAAATCACCATACACATGAAACATACTGGTCGCGGCTGCAATAACAAGATGTGAACTGGTATCGGCAAACGTGATGCTCCTGCAATAGGCCGCACCGTCATCAATGGTGATGGTATTGTTCGCAGAAATCAGAACATCGGTTGTCGAATCAGGAATAGTGCTATTACTCCATGTTGAAGCCGACTGCCATGAACCAGACTTTGCGGTAGTAACCTGCGCGTTGACGCTGCCGAATGCCAGCAGAATAACGCACCCTAATAATAGAAACATATTCCTCATAGAATTGCCTTTCACTTATATTTTACTTAAATATACCTTGCAATTGCACATAGTTGATGAGTGCATCAGCAGTTTTAACTGATACAGGTCTCACTAATTTCGCGATGGAATCCCTTTCCTCCATGGAAAGAGCTGCCTGTGAACAAACGCGCACTGTCGTCGCACTGTTAGCCACAGCGGATCTCGACGCATCTGAAAATGTCCTGATCATTGAAGTATTCGGGTTAATGATAACTGCCTTTTTGCATACCGCATCAAGTTTCTTTTGAAATACTTCCCTTGCAAATCCGTAATGCGTACAACAGAGAGCTGCAAAACAAGTACCTTCATTATTTTTATAACTATCCTGAACTTCATCGATATAAAAATCTATCAGATTTGATGTCATGTCACTGGATGGATCAACCTGAATTTCGCTTTCCAGATTCGGGCAAGCCTTGCCTGCAATAACCGTGGAGTCAATACCATACCGCAAAAGGCTTTGGCGGTATGCATCAGATTGGATTGTTGTTTCTGTTCCGAGAATCAATATCGCTGATTTTGGATTTGCCTTCATGCTGTCGGCAATTGCTTTAGCGCCGAACTCAACGATACCCATCACCGGAATTTTTGTCGTTGCAGAAAACCCGGTAAGCGGATACACAACAGAAAGGGTGTTGCAGGCTATCAGAATAATATCAGGGCGATACAATTCCTGCATTTTGTAGAGCATACCAGAAAACACATTGGCTTTGGATTTCGCATCAGGTAATTCATTGTAACGAAAACCTGCCGACGGTAGCGCGTTGCAAAAAGTAATTTCAGTTTTTGCGAATATCTTATTACTCTCAAGAACCGAGTCGATTCCTGCCACTACCGAAACACCGCCCAAACCTGAATCCGTTATCAATATACGGACGGTGTCTTTCTTCGAAAGCATATCAAGTACATCGCTTGCCTGCGCGGCTAAATTTCCAACGCCGCAAAACAAAATGCAGAAAAGAGATAACGTGAATATGTGTAAACCTGTTTTTATCATACCGCTTACTTGATCAAAAATGTTCGTAAAATTAACGGGATAATCAACAGAGCATATGCAACTTGAGTCTTCCAGTTTTTTTCTGTAAATAATTCTTTTACTGTGTAAACCAGTAACAGAATAACGATACCTATATAAATATAAAATAGCATGAACAATTCCTTATAAGATTACCGAGCCGATTTGGCGGGCAAACATGATCATTAATACACCGATAACTAATGTTATAATAATCGGTACTGTACAGTATTTCAAAATTTTAAAGCTGCTCTTTTCTCCGACAACCTGACCCGAGAAAACCGGCAGAAGCATTGGCGGAGGCATGAGATCGCCGACACCGGCAATGAGTGTAAGTCCCGAGGTAACTACGATTTCATTCGTGCCAAGGAACGCGTAAACAAGCGGAACGCCGAATACTGATGAAGCCGTGAATGCAGAACCAAATGCAGGCAATATTATTGCCATTGCCGGATACAAAAGGCCTTTCGGTAAATCAATAATGGATGTCGCAATATATCCGCGGACACCGGTCAACGTCATAATTTGAACAAACATACCAACGCCGACGAGAATGCTTAATATCGGGAGAGATTCTTTCAGCGACTCACGAATTAATTTGTCAATTTTGAATTTTTCACCTGTTCCATAACCGGCTAACGCGCCGAGCACAAACGTCAGCGGAATGCCGATATCCGGAATGTATTTTGCAAATACGCGGGTGGCAACCATTAAGCCGATCACAATAAACATCGGAATGTACATTTTGAATCCGTGTTTCGGATACAGCGTCGAAGGAAGTTTTGCCAGCACCTGCTGAACATCAAATTTCCGCAGATAGCGTACCCGGAAATAAATAGCGGTAAATATTGCAGCCGGAAAAGTAGCTAATATCAAAGGTTTCTCGAATCCGATGTACGGCATATCCGCACCGCCGCCAATGATCATAACCGGAAGGTTGATCGGAGGAGCAATCATGCCAAAGACCGCGGACATTGCAAGAAGAGCTGCAACTGCCGGTACCGGCATACCCATTGCGAGTAACGCGGGAGCAACCAACGCTCCCGTTGTTAAAACACATGTTGAAGAAATTCCCGTTAACATACCGGGAAACATGACAAAGAATACCATGAGAATCACCAGCAACGTGGGGAATCTGTGCATTCTTGTAATAATAGAATAATTAATCGAAGCCAATGCTCCGGTGGCATTTACTACTTTCATAAAGATCATTGCAGTAAACACGATTAATATCGGATCAAGGAACGCGATACTACCTTCAACAAGGTGACGAACCGGGAATCCCTGTCCGCCGGCTAAAGCGCCTAAAACTGCGCTCAATGACAAGGCCACACCGGAGGGTAATTTGAATGCAAATACGCCGACAACAAATGTGACTATCAGAACAATTAAAACGAGTAATTCCGTGGACATTCTGTATACCTGTTAGAAAGAAATTTGAAAATCAACCATATATCTGTCAATGCCTAACCTGTCTTCTGATGATGTTATTGCGCCGCCGCCGTCCATATCACGATCATCACCCTTCGGAATAACTCTTGCATAACGCAGCTGAATTGTTGCATTTTTCGAAACAGAATAATATGCCTTAAGCGCCCATTCATCATCCATTGAGTTGTAACCATCGTAGTTTTTATATTCGTTCACGTTGGTATACTGGAACTGCACTCTCAACTTGGGCATGAAATACGGGATAACGTAAATTCTTGAATACCAGATGCGGCAGCCTTCAGGGTTGCGGGTGTTGTACGGATAATCTCCGCCGATATCACCATTAACATATCCGGTTCTCTCACCCCAGAAAAAGCTCGGGTATGCAGGACTGAACATTTCAATTTTTTTAGTATTTGGGTTATCACCTTCATACGCGGCATACTTGGATTCAACTTTTATTGATTTGAACGGTCCCCAGGAAAAACGGTATGCCGCTCCGCCCATATAACCGATACCACCTTTTTCCGGTGTACCGTCAGCCGTATGAAATTTCTGATAAGCAAACTCACCAAAATATTCGAGTCTTCCGCCGAAATAGTTTGATGCAATTCCCGTACCGAGGATATAACTATCGTTAAAGGTACCTCTCGGTTTATTCAGAATGTAATACGCCATGAGGTCCTGATCGACAACGTTAGCACCGCCCTTTAGTACGTATATTTGATCGCTGCCCGGATCCGGATATAAACCGCTTGCGCTTACGTTCTGTCCTGTTATTGCTCCGAAAGCCGTAAGGTCAAACATATCGTATGCGAGATCAACGCGGGCTCCGTCAAACTTATCATTATAATATGATGATTCGCCAAAGCTCATGCCGTTTCCTATCTGGAATTGCTGCCGTCCCACGCGGACTCTGGTCGCGTCGAAGATAAGAAAATTAGAGCTGTTGATTTCACCATAGATTTGGCTCAAAGCATAATGCATGCTTCCTGTGCCTGAGATGTTCCGTGTAGGTGCATTAGGGTTGTCGGTAACTGTTGACAGCTCCGCGTTAAAATTAACGATATCTGAAGCTCTTGCCGTAACACGCAATCTTCCGTATACGCGGGCATAATTTTCTTTTTCGCGGTTATCCATGCTTCTGTTAAACACATCGCTGTACCACCGCAGACGGAAATCACCGTCAAATTTAACTTGTGCTCTTACTCCACTTGTATTCAGCAATGAAGCAAAGAGAAATAAAAATAACCAGAAATATTGATTTTTGTTTTTCATTTTCTACTCCATTACTTCGTTACAAATACAATACCGGTGATTTGAGGATCCGCCACTCCAATTTTGGAGGCAATTTCCATCACATAAGAAACCTGACCCGATAGATTCATCTTGTATAAATGATCTGAGCTGGTTCCCGAATTTGCAATCCATAAATTTGTTCCGTCATTTGTCATGCCGATAGGTAAGCTTACAGTTCCAACCATCGGCGCTGCTGCAATAATAGACCAGGTCTTCGAACTTATATTATACTTATACACGTTCTTAAGTGTACTTTCGGTAAGATATAAATCACCGTTCAACCAGGTAATACCGCGAGGATTTGAACCGGGGCAAATTATCGTATCTAGAATAGTATTCGTAGTGATATCAATTCTGATAATTTTTCCTAATGTTGTACCACTTTCGCTAATCGCCTGCCACATAAATCCGTTCGCAAATGTTGCACTGCGCAGGGTACCGCTAGTTGTGACCGGAATCGGTGTAGTACCGGCTTCAATTGTCGCGACTGTATCGGTCCCGCCCGGTAGATTGAGTTTATAAATATGTTTATCAGTGCCGGAGTTGGTAAGCCAGATGTTCGTTCCATCATAGCTAAGTCCTTGCAAGCTACTGGAAGATGCGATAGATTTCATACTCCAATATTTAACAATGGTACTGTCTTTCAGTCTTATTTGATAAATACGTGAAGTAGTATATTCGCCCATGAATATGTAATCATCCTGCGGCGTAGCGAGTACTTTAAATCCTTGAGTTGCAGTACCTGATAGTCCATTTAAATTTTTGATAGTGACATTCCTTGACCCCAGAGCAGCTGCAGAATCTATATGAATATATACATGGACCTGATTCGGATTTAGATAAATGGTTGTATCAACAGTAATATTCGCACCGAAATCAACAGTAAGACCCGATTTGAAATTAGACCCTAAAATGTCAACCGCCATACTTACGCCTATTGCACCTTTTGCGGGATTAATCGTAGTAATTTCCGGAGGTCCGCCGCCGCGTAAATCGTAGTTTGCCCAAACAATAGATTGCGGATGCGAATACGGCAAATCATACCTTGAACTTACTTCCCCTTTATAATCGAGTTTATAAAGATGGTCGGCAGTATTACTGCTGTTAATCTCATAGAAGTATCCGCCATCGTACGAAAGTCCGGTCGCGTAATTGTAATCTGCGCCTCTTGGAGGAACCGGAGTTGAAAATACCGTATCTATAACAAATTTTTCCAGACTGTAGCAGTAGACTTTATCTTTGGTAACGTCCGTAAAATAAATACCTTTTTTAGGACCTCTGCCGTAAACATCCAACGGAGAATTGACGTAACAAAGACCGCGCGGTTCTGGTGTGGTAAGCGTGATCGTTTGAAGAATTGCGCCGATAGTTCCATCCAATTTGTATAATGCCGGACCGAACGGATGAGGTTCTAATGTGCTGCCGCTATTCAAGGCCCATATGCTGCTTCCATCGTGAGCTATACCGCGGATAGTGCCCCATTTTGTCGGCGGAGCGTCAATCTTTTTTAGTACAACTAATGTATCACTGTCGGCAATAACTTTTACAATCATGTCTTCATCGCCGGAAAAAGCAAGCCATAGATATTTTCCGTCAAAAGTTACTCCTTGTACGCTCTTATCCGAGGCCAGGCTGTCCAGCGACCAACGCTTTAATTCAGCGCCGTCGTAATTCAGCATTAGCAACAAATTGGACTCTGACTCGGTTACATAAAAATAACCTTTCGCGGTAACATTTGCAGGATTGGTGATTCCGTCATTCATAAAGGGGTCGCACCCGCCTAATACAAATAACGAGATCGCTGAAAATATTACGAAGAAGAACCTGAATCGCACTCTTGGATTTTTCATATCGTTCTGCATTATTATTTCAATAAAATAAGTTTAGTATTGGTTATCGTATTATGGCTTCGCAGCGTACAGAAATATACACCCGAAGAAAGAGCTCCGGCATTAAATTGAAGCGAATGCGTACCGGCAGCCATGTAGCCTTTGAATAGTTCCTGAACTTTTCTTCCCATTATATCAGTAACAACAATTTCTGATTCGCCTGATTGGGCAAGCTGAACACGGATTGTTGTTGAAGGATTGAACGGATTAGGAAAAGCATTGATTATGTTGAATGAAGTTTTATGAAAAGATTCGTCCTGTACCCCTGTTGTTATACCAAACACGCTTACAATCGCGTTAACACATCTTCGCAAGTTGGTCGTGTCGTACCGGAGCGGTTGATCATGTTCAATGTGCACAAATTTTTTACCGTTGCTGTTTGACCATTGCCCTTCGGTATTTGTCTGGGCTCCAAGTTTATTCAGTGCGCTATAAGTTGAGTAGCTGAATACACCGACATTAAAACCTTGTGCAGTATATTTATCCTTTAGCGTGTAATAGATAGTAGAAGGATAAAGCGTTCCACAACTGATGACTGCATCCGGATACCCGGTGTAGGTAGAGGAAGAGCCGTCAAAACCATGACACTGAATAGCAATTGCGTTTGCATTTGTTATGTGTGCTGTATAAAACATTGAGGCCGTCACATGAGCCATATCCGATGATGTATCGCTATTGGCATAACGATGCGTACCGGCAAGAATATACCATTTTGCCTTTGCGCCTAAAAATACTTTGATCCCCATGCTCCATGTGTATTTATCCCAGATTGGATGTGGAATTTCGATAGCAAGATCGTTTGTAGATTTAGGATTGAAAATAAATGTTCCCCAGCCATACTTCAAAGGCAGAGTTTCCTTGAGAAGGTACAGGGTATCTTTTGTCGGTTTATTGTAAAACTTTGTTACGGTATAGCCGTATGGAGAAAGCAGGCTTGCGACATTCGAAAAAGTGCCTGAATTCATTTGAGAAAATACCGACGCAAAAACGTTCATTTGCGCCGTACTCGGAATGACAAAACTGTTTGTGCCGCTAAGCGGGATGGTACCGACAATATCGGTGACCGTAGACTCTATATCACCACTAACAACTGTTTGTGAGTAAACAGAGGTATACAGAAAACACGAGAACAGTACCTTTAGCCAGAATTTCATTATTGTTAACCGGACTTTCATTGAAAAACTCAGACCTAAAAATGCACTTAGAAATACGCACCCGATTTGTATTGCAATTATGATACCAAAAAAGGTTGAGGGATTACCCCTTAATTTATCAAAAAACCTCATTTCAGAACGAATAAAGCATGATTTTTGGGCAAAATTTGCCCACGCCTAAAAATTTGTGGGCTTAAATATGCAGTGATATATTTAAAATAAAAAATGGCTGATCCCGGCGGGGGTCAGCCATTTCCCAAGGGTGTCAAAAACTGCCAAGACGACGACAAATTATTGACACAAGATATTCTTATTTCTTCAACAGTTTCAGAGATTCGTTAACATGAACACCTTGACGTGCGCTGCTTTTCGCGGCATATCTACCCGAAACAGGAAGCCTTACGCCGACATAGTTAAATGAATTCTGATCAACAATTGAAAGATCAAGAGGATCTACATAGCCGTCTCCGTTCACGTCTGTAGATAAAGCCCGGCCCGAAACGTAATTAAATGAATCACCGTCTACCATCGAAAGATCCAACGGGTCAACATAACCATCCTGATTACAATCGCCGCTGAACATGGCATATCTGCCTGCAGAGCCTACGGCAACTTCGTTGCTGCCGTAAGCTGCTGAAGCATCCGTGGTAAAATCGTAATTCGCAGTTGAGCCCTTCGTGTATGATACGGCCGACGCGCTCCATGTTTCGATGGAGTTTCTGTGCTTGATAACAATGTAATAACTGCCGCTTTCAGCTGCCGACATTGAAGCACTTGCCTGGAAGGTAAGTGAATCCAAAATGACTGCTGCTGAATCAACGATAGCGTATGGAGAAGATGCACTTGCGAGCAATACGGTAATGGTATCAGAGGAGTTCAGATAATCACCTTCGTTATAGTATCCCTGCGGAATTACCTTTACGACAACGGTTCCAGCGCTGGAAAATGCACTTGCTTCGCCTGCGGTTATAACGCCGAACGAAGTAAGGTTTGTACCGATAATATGATTATTGGCTGCGTCAACCGCCCCGATATTTGTCCAGCTTGAACCATTATATAATCCGCCGTTAAGCAAGGCTTCTGTTCCTGCAATATCTGCGGTAACATAGGTCAACGTGTCGGTATGAACAGGATTCGTAATACCATTCGCTGTTAGTGTCCAGTATCTGTTAAGGTAATCTGTTGCGCTGGAATTATTTGAATATTTTGCATTTGCTACTGCAACACCGATGTATGCAGATGACAATGTTCCGCTGCTCAGCGTTACGTTAACCGGCGAATATTCATTTGTTCCTGTTTTGTCACCAACCGGGAAGGTGAACTGGAATGGAACTGCAGATACTGATTTTTTTACCTGTCCGCTTCCGGTAGTCACGATCATTGCTGAATCAGCAGGTGCTCCGGTGATAGTTGCTGTCGATCCGAGAATAAGGTCGTTATTGCCGATATCTAAAAGACCTTTTGAAAGAACAAGCGAACCGTTTACGGTTAAATTACCACCAGCGATTACAGCACCGCCGGCGGAGTTGTTAACAGTCATATTAACCAAAGTACGGCTTGGAGGTATTTCAACGCCGGTAGAAGGAACATTTGACGCATTACCGTAATACAAGGTTAATCCGCCGCTGCTCAGTTGAAAATCAGGTGCTACATCAAGAACACCGGCAGTATTAGAATTTGAGCCTGTGCTTCCGATAAGAATATACGAGGTAGTCGAACCACTGTTTCCGATAGTGAGTTTATTAGCATTATGAACAGGTCCAGAAAATGCATTAATTCTATTTACGTTTAGATTAGTTACGCTCGAATTAATGGTAACGCCAAGAGGATTGCTAAATCCGATACCTGCGAGAGGATCAGCATATGTACCAACCGTACCGGTTCCCTGATACGTTTGTGCTACTATAGCATCGGAAAAATTAAAACGGCTGCTTGCGTTTGTAGCAAGTGAACCGACTATCGTTCCATTGTTTGTCACTGTCGAACCGCTGAACGTGACCGTATTATTGAAAACATCAAATGTTGAACCTGCTGCTATGGTAAGAGAGTGTGATATGATAACATCATACTTTGCCTGACAGGTTTTGCCGTTATTTGTGCCGTCAACTACCAGATCATAAATAGGCACTGCTGAAGAACTGAGGCGGAAAGTTTGTCCTGCCGGAGTACTTGCATTTCCAAGTTGAACAGTACCACCGGTCACATTTGTCGTACCGCCGCTGAGTATGGTATAATCGGCAGAAGTACTTGTGTTCGGCTGCTGGATAACAATCGTTCCACCGCTCATGTTGAACGTTGAACCGGTGCTTCCGAAATAAAAACATCCGGTTGCTGTTGAACCAACTGTAGTAACGTTAACCGTACCGCCACTCTGCGTGTATGAACCTGAAGGTGAACTTGCTCTTGATAATCTACCTGCAATATTTAACGTACCACCCTCGATAATAAATGTACCGGTAGTGTTACAGTTGATATTTTGGTCCGCACTGATTCCGGTAGTATAGGTTCCTGCGGTTAGACGGAATAAACCGTTAAATGTAGAGTTACCTGAAGTTATTGTAATAGAGGCACCCGCGTTGTTTAACCAGAGTCCGGCAGTAACAGGAACAGATGTCCAGGTAGCCAAACTCAATGTTGAAGCGCTTGAGATTTTAAAAGTACCATTGCTGATAGTAAGCGTTCCATTAATCGAAATTACCGATGTTGCTTCAACGATATTACTCTGACTGCTGCCGCTGTTAATTGTTAAAGCGCTAAAGGCTGTAGATGAAGAACCGCCGATACTTTGCGAGGATGCGCCATTAAAAGTCACCAACCCACTGTTGTGTGTGAACACACCGTTATTTGTAAAATTTCCGGCAATGCTCATCGTTGCAGGTGCGGTAACGCCGGCGGTATTGCTGATAGTGAGATTTCCATAGTTTGCCGAAGCAATATTTTGTGCGGATGATCCAGCATATTCAACTGTGCTTGCCGCATTACATGTGCCTATGGTAGGGATTGTGGTGTTTTGCAATTTTAATGTTGCGTTTGCAGAGACATCAATCGGGCCCGTATAAGAATACGTATTCCCGATAGTAAAATTGCAGGCATTTGTTCCGTCACCGAGTATAACATTTGAAGTACTTCCTGAAACAGTCCAATTTGCTCCGATAGCAGGATTCGATTGATTTCGAATATTGAAAATCTGGGCGTCGGAGGTAAAATCTGCCGGAGCTGTGCCGGAACCATCAGTATTTGTTCCCCAGGTGGAGAGCTGATCAAGATTACCGGTAGATTTTGAATAATAGTTTGTTGCTGAGAAGGCTGGAGTTACGTCTGCCCAGTTAGTACCTAAGCGCAATTCATCCAGTTCACAAAAAGGAGTTGCTGTTGTTGCATCCTGCCTGATAGTAATTCTTCCTAAGCCAGTTAAATCAGTCGCAGTATTTGTTGTTGTTAATGTGGGCGTTGGTACAGTTCCACTTCCGAAAGATGTTGCATCAGGATTGATCCATACATTAGATATATCGTTTGTGACACCCGACACTATTTCATAATCCATTACAATCAGATAGGTAGATCCTACTGTCTTTGCTGACGACCAGACCACAGTTGTAGTGGTTCGAGAACTAAGACCAATGTCAAAAGAGGTGCCATCCACATCTTTCCTGAGCCACAAAAGAGTACCACTTGTAACACTCGATGCGCTCTGATAAAATGTGGCAATATAACCACCAGTTGTATTCATGGAGCCGAGGCTCGAAATTTTCAATAAGAAAGAGGCGTATATTTTACCTGAGTATGTTTGAGTGAAGGTAATTGCAGGATCTTTTCCTGCTCCATCAAAAGCTAATTTTTTTCCCGTGGAAGCAGCAAAACCGGGATAACTTAAATTTCCAGCGGTAACAAGCAAAGAGTCACCCGTATTCAGGTTAACCCATTTTCCTTGTCCACCGATACTTCCTGTGTTATAGTTAAAATGATCTGTATAAGGTACAGTCACGCTGTCTTGAGCGAATGAGGCAGAACTCATCAATGCCACAAAAAACAGGGCAAAGAATAATTGTCCCAATGTTTTCATAAGAACCTCTCATTATGGATAAATTTTACAAACTATAAAACTTGTTACTATCAGTATATCCTGAACAATATCGCAACCAAGAGGTCATCAAGCATCCCGATGTAGCGGGGCGAATCGAGATGACCGGTAATATCCTAAGTTCATATCGCATGAAAGAAGTCCCCTTTTAATAAGGCCGGCAGGTTCTGCCAATCTTATTCAGTAAAGCCATGCAATTCCGATACCAAAAAATGTTTCGTTTTTAATCCCATTTCCACATTATCAAAACCACATGGGAGATTATTTCGCAATTTTGGGTGTTTTTTGCCCATGCCGACTGTAATTTTTAGCTACAGTCGGCAAAAATTTGCAAAATGAACTCTCCTGAAACAGAGTTAAGCCGGAGGGAATTAGATTGCTATAACTCTTTATCTTTGTCGTTAAATTCTTTGTTACTTTTGCCATCACCGGTTGAATCCGGTGCAGCCGTTTCGGTTTTCACACCGGATGATTTCGCTTTCCGGTGCGTCCCCCAGTTGTCGAATTTTTCTATGCGCCATTTTTCATACGGCACATACATATCATTGTCGTCATCTTCATCAATGGCGGTTCCGGCATTCTTCGCCTTCGGGGTTTGCGAAACAGATTTGGATTTTTTCTTGGGTTTGGTAATAATAACTTCCGGCTGATCTTTTTCTTCATTAGCGGAATCGGTTATGATAGTATCAGCACAAGTAATTGTTTGTCCGGAATGATTAACTGCGGATAGATTCTTTGCATGCACCGGAGTTCCCGTGCCAACAATCAAAGAAAGAATAAAACAAATCGCCGTTAACAATAGGAATCTATTATTGCCGCGCGTTGTGTTTTTCATTGTCGCCTGATATTGCTGCATAATCATTCTTCCTTAAAATTTAACCCGCAATTCAACCATGTAGCTGTCAAGATAGTTTCTGTCTTCGGTTGAAGAGATGACACCGTTTTTATTCAGATCGGCATCTGCGCCATTTGGTATAATGCGCTCATACCTGACCTGGAATTGCACACGTGAGTTCACCATATAATATAGCTTCACCTGGAATTCGTCATCGAATTGATTATAACCGTCTACTCTATCGGTGTACGGTTTTACCATTGTGTACTGGAACTGCACTCTGAATTTCGGCAGGTCTTTAGGAATAAAGTACAACCTTGAGTACCAGATTCTTGAGCCTTCGGCATACTTATCATCATGCGGATATGAGCCGCCGATAACACCGTTTACAAATCCGGTTCGTTCGCCGAATTCAAAATCAGGAAATGCCGGACTGAACTGTTCAATTTGTGAAGTTGCAGGATCATCTCCCTGCATTGCCGCATATTTGGTTTCAAATTTAATGCGCTTGAAATACGGAGCAGAAAAACTATAACCCAGACTTCCCATGTAGCCCAACCCTGCTTTATCAAGGCCGCCCGGCTGTTTGTTGAATTTTTGATAAGCAACCTCGCCGGAGTAATCTAACATTTCATTCAGAAAGCTGCCCGCACTTCCGCCGCCAATAATATAACTATCGTTATACTCTCCGCGTGGTCTGTTATTGATTCCATAAATCATTACATCCTGATCGAGTACTTTTGCTCCGAGTTTTGCGACATAAATATTATCAGAAGCCTCCTGAGGCCATAAACCGTTTGTGCTCAGACTCTGTCCGTAAATCGCTCCGAACAAGGTTAACGTAAACGGATCGTATGAAACATCAAGTCTGCCGCCGTCGAACTTATCATAGTAATAATATGATTCGCCGAATGAAAGTCCGTCGCCTATAGAAAACTGCTGACGGCCTGCACGCAAACGCACAATGTCAAATCCGTAAAAATCATATTGCTTTAACTCAGCATATAACTGACTAACTCCGAAATGAATCGGACCTGTACCGGAAATGCCTCTAGCAGGAGATGTTGAGGTATCTGCAAGATTCATCACTTCGGCATTGAACGTGACCATATCGGATGCTTTATATGAAGTATTAATTCTTGCCAACATTCTGGTATAGCTGACGGCCTTCTTGTCTGTTTGCAGCTGCGAATAAATATCATTATAGTAACGCAAGCGGAATTCACCGCCAACATCAAACTGTGCAAATACATCTACTTTACAAAAAGTGACAGCTAAGAGAATAATATATATGATGGTTGTTTTTTGTAATTTCATTTTAATTGTCCTTCAATTGGCAATATACAATACCACTTGGCTTACCAGCGCCGGCATTGGGAGGGTTTACATATCTAAGTAACGAGCCACTAAATGTAGTTTCCATCAATGCATCATCAGACGAACTCGCTCCACCGCTATTAGCTAACCAGAGACTATTCCCTGTATTGAACATTCCTGTTATCGCCACTTTACCTCCGCTGACAGGCGTACTCTTAATCTCAAAGCTTGGTACAACCGACCAAATTGGGGATGATGGATTGCATGCATAAACTTTTCCACTACCGTCATTACAAAGAAGTGAATCATGCATGAAAGCAATTCCTCTTGCATTGTATGAGTATGCAGAAAGAGAATCGAGACAATTACCGGTAGACGCATCAATCTTATAAATCATTCCAGTACTTGAGTTGGAGGTAAGCACCCATAATGCATTATTATAATACGTGAGGGAGTGCAGCGTACGCGTCATATACGGACATTTGATTGTTGATAAAGTAGTGATTACTCCACCGGACGCCGAGATTTTATAAATACTAAAGTCCGGACTGCCGCACGCCATATATAGGTTTGTTCCGTCGTAAGCCAAACCTTTCGGTTGGCCGCTTGATATACTCGCAGTGCTAATTGTTTGAACAACAGTATTGTCACTTAGTCTAATTTGATAGAACTTATTATCGGCGAAATCCGTTTCAAACAAATACTCTGTCATTGGCACGGATGTTACTTCGAACATCGAAGTTCCTGTAGAAACGGTTTTATCAGGATTCGTCACAACGACATCGCGTTTACCGACGGTAGCGTTTGCGTCAATATTCAGATGCACATACAATGAAGTTGAACTGACATACTTGAGCGTGTCTACAGTGATTCCCGAGCCAAGGCTGACCGTCAGACCAATGCTGTCTTTGAAACCTGCTCCACTGATATAAGCAGAAACGGATTTACCTTGTGCACCGCTTGAAGGCGATATGCCGGTCAGAGTAAGCGGCACAACGGGTTCCGGAATGTATGTGCGAATATCCCACTTTCCCCATGCAACACCGATGGGATATTTGTACGGCAGCTTATAGCTGAATCCAACTTCACCCAGATATGATGTCTTGAATAAATATGAAGCCAGATCACTATAGCTTAATGTATAAAAATCTTCTCCATCGTTGGTTATACCAAGTGTCTGATCCCAAGTCGTTCCCGCCGGCGGTACGGGAGCGGCAAATGATTGGCTGAAAAATGGGACAGCGGTGTTAAAATAATATACATATTTGGTATCGTTGTCCAAAAAATACAATCCCGTTGCAGGCCCCTTGCCGTATGCATCGGCAGCTATACCGGCATACGTAATGCCGCGCGGAGATGCGGTCGGCATCTGATAGGATGCAATAACGCTATCCGATCCTAATGCGTATTTATATAGTGTCGGAGCAAGGTATTTCGTTCCTGAACCGGAATTAACGATCCATAAAACCGTATCGCTAATAGCAATTCCGCGGACTGTTCCCTGTGTGGAGTTGCTTACTACCGGCGGAACGTGAATCGTACGCTTAATTTTCAGATCAGCACCAGTAGCATCTACTTTATAAATAGATTTTACGGTGCCTGAAAATGCCAGCCACACGTTTGAATCTTTAAACGCGATACCCTGAAGTGCCGACGAATCAGCAGCGAACCCACTAAGCGACCATTTCTTTAATTCATGCATGCCGTAGTCAAGCATAACGAGCGAATTGGTGCCCCGGTCGGCGATATAAAAATATCCTTTTTTTGCTATTTCATCCGGAGATGTGATGCCATCCTGCTGGAACGGATCGCATCCGGAGAAAACCGGCAGAAGCAATATGAAGAACATTGCTACCGCTGAAAAATGTTTCGTAAGAGTTTTCATTCTTGCCTTATGAGTATTGTATTCTGATGTTCTATTACTTAATCAGCTGCATTTTTACTGTGGAATTGTAAATATCACTTTGCACACGGCATAGATATATACCGCTTGCAAGATGCGCAGCGTTGAACGTAAATTGATGATTGCCTGCTGTTAGTATATCGTTATACAGTGCAGCAACTTGATTGCCAAGGAGATCATATACCGTTATTTTGACCGGAGAAGTTTCCGGCAGTGAAAGGACAATGCGGGTTGAAGGATTAAACGGATTCGGATAGTTTGCTAAAGCAAATTTTTCTACGACCACCGGATGTTCAGTGTTTATCGATGTCGGGTTGGATAGAATATACTTACCACCGGCAACAGCCATCTTCTGATCGTCATGCCCTACTCCTACGACATCAACCATTTTCCACGCGAGAGACGCGTTGACCGTTTTGCCGTTATTATAAAAATACCCGGCTCTTGTGTAACGGTTCAACCCTTGCGCATCAGATCTCGGATCAACGTTCAAGGCAGCGTCCCGTACAGTATCTGCTGTTCCGCGCATGATGACTAATTTTCTGTTCGTGTACGCAACAAGATCAGCTTGCGCAAGATTCAATTGTGTATTAGATGCGCCCCATGGAAATGCCACAGTTAAATCGGGACAGGTATACCATCCGGCGTTACCTGCTATGTAACGGGTAATAAGATTATCGGGCAGAAAAAATGCCAGCCGGTGAACAAACTGAGCGCCTGCCGAATGACCCCACAATTCATACGTTGAATCGCTTAAGCTGCAATTAACGTACAGCTCTTTATGCATCTGTTCAACAATGTTGAACGACCATCGTGCTTTTGGATTGAGTGTTCCACTGCCGTCTGAACCGGTGAACATATTGCCGAGAATGTATGCGTCAGAACTCCAGTTGGTTGAGTTAAATTCCGGAGCTGCAATGACATAGTTGTTGGTATTTGCAAACGAGACCCAATATGATGCGATACCTGAGGCATCACGATTAATGCCGCACATGGTCATGATAAACTTGGATGAGGCAGAGTATCCGGTGGGTAAAACAACCCAGACGGGAATATAATATTGTGAATATGTTGCATTCGCATACAGATATTTTTGCACAACACCGGCAGTTAACACCTGCAAGATTATTGAGTCTGCGACACCATTTTCGTAAGCGAATACCTTGTAAAACGAATATTGCCCGTTGGTTTTTTGCAGGTTGAATTGTACCAAATCGCCCACTGCTGTTGCGGTGTCTGTTGCATAAGTAACAGCGTTGGTCGTTTCATCCATATAATATCTGGTGGCTTTCCAGGTAATCGTATTTGTTGAAACGGATTTGTTAGCCTTAAATGTAGTAAGTCCCGCCGCTTGGATTTTTGCAATCTTTTGAATTGTGGCGGCGTTTAAAATGGCCGACAGGATTAACACAAAAAATAGAGTTCTATATATGGTGTTAGTTAAAGATCTGGCACCTGTTAATCCTGCCGCACCGCTGAGAAAAAATGACATAATATCTTATTATCCTTACAACTGCTTCTACTTGAGGAGCAGCATTTTACCGGTTTTTACATTTGTTCCGGCTTGAACACGATAATAGTATGTTCCGCTTGAAAGATTAGCTGCGTTGAAGCTGACAGAGTGCACTCCTGATGACTGCATTTCGTGCGCCAATGTTGCTACTTCTTTTCCGAGCGCATTATATACTTTTACATCTACCATATTATCGGTTGGAAGCTGGTAGCTGATCATTGTACTTGGGTTGAACGGATTCGGATAATTCTGGAAGACGGCAAAACCTTTTGCTATCATTGATTCAGATGCGATAGCTGATACCGGACTTGTTGTCCCTGATATAGTAACTCTGCCGACATATACACTGCTCGCTGAAGCGGCACTGCTTGCTTTTCTCCACAGAATCAGACGGACGATCATTTGCTGACTGGCCGACAACGTAACAGCAGGGGTTGCCGTAAATGTTTGTGTCGTGTTGGCAGGTAACGCGTTGCCTGTTAAACCTGAACTGTTAAAGGTAATAAAATTCGTCCCGTCGGTTGAATATCCAAGAGCCGCATTAATGTTTGTTGCTGAACCGCTTTCAGTCAAAACGACTGAAACATTATTGACGGTGAAATTATGACCTGTTGCAGGAGCGGCAATAAATTGAATGTAGCGGTCTGTTCCGGTTGAAATACCTGTGAAGGTGGCGTTTGCTGTCGTAGTTGTACCATCGCCAGGCCAGCTTTTAATTCCTGTTGCGCCGACAATAAGTCCGGTAAAGTTGGTATCGGCAAAGGTGTGTCCGGCGAAACCAACAATATTAGTTGAAGTTGCCGTATCAATTGTGCTTGCAACAATATTTCCGGTAATAGCCGCGGTACCATTCGCAGTTAAATTCCAGATTGCGGCGGCAGCAGGATTAGACTGTGAGTATGAGCCTGAAACAGTAACACTATTAATAAATACACAGCTGCTTGAAGCAGTGCTGTTTGCTTTTCTCCATAATATGATACGGATGTATAGCGTGTTGCTGCTCGAAATTTTTAATGTTGGAACAGTGCTGATAATTAACGGAGTATTTGCAGGAAGCGGATTTCCGTTGATGCCGGAACTGTTGATGGCGGTAAAATTAACTCCGTCTGTTGAATATCCGACAACGGCATTGATGTTGGTAGCTGATCCGCTTTCAGTCAATTGCACAGCAATATTATCTATATTTAATAAATCGGCTGATGTCGGTTTCATGGAAAATTGGATAAAGCGTTCAACTCCGGTTGATAATCCGGTAAACGAGGCATTTGCAGTAGTAGTTGAGCTGTCTGCCGGCCAGCTTTTAAAGCCTGATGCAGCGACAATGAGTCCTTTATAACTTGTATCCGCAAATGTATGTGATAAGAAACCGGTAATACTGGTGGTTGAGTTTGTGTCGAATGTTGTGCCGGATACATTACCAACAACTGCCGGTGTTCCGTTAATGTTCAACGGCCAGGTAACGGAAGCGGTTTGTGCATTAGCCTGCATCTGTAATGCAAAGAAAACCGATAGAACAAATAGGAGCAACTGTTTCATGTTATAACCTCATCAAATAAATTTAAATTTGTTTTACTTTTTCAAGCATATGAGATATCAACGATTGTATACAATGTGGAAATCTCAATCGTGTTTAACCAAGCGATTTGTCATCAAAACAGTTATATCGGTCATCGCGTAGTACATATTTTCCATTTATAATATTTTGGAACATATGTTCCCATGCAACTTAGTATATAATTATTTTAATGTCAAGTATATAATTCGTTCAAGAAAACCTCCGGGTATTCTCCCGGTTTTTACCGCGTTCAGGCACTCTGTTTCACGGTGCGCAATTGTCACCAGCTATTCATTTTCTTTTGTTTTTGTGCCGGATATGTGCTTTTTATCAACTGTTTTTCTAAATCGTGTTTTGTTGTGTATCGCGATCTCATTCACCAACGCGTATAGCACAACCAATATTGCCGAATAGGAATTGGTAAATATTGCGCTATCGGATTTAACCGTTATAACAATATCAGAATATGCAACAATCGGTGAAGCAATGGAATTCGTGAAGGAAACAACTTTGCAATGCTGCTCTTTTGCAAATTGCGCTGCTTTAATGGTTTCGGGTGAATACGGCGGATTAGAGAATGTCACCAGTACGTCATTTTTTTCGATATTAATCAATTGCTCTTCTATTGAGCGTCCGCCGAGTGTAGTTGGAAACGATTTTAGTCCTATTCGTTGAAGAAGATAACTCAGCATTCCGGCAACAAACGAGGACATATTAAAACCGGTGCAGTAAACAATGTTAGAATGCGCGAGCAGTTTTGCGGCCTTTTCAAATGATGCCTTATCAAAATTATTAACCGCGAAGTTAATATTGTTTACTTCGTTTTCTGCTATCTGCGAAATTGTCGCGTAACTCGCAGAAGGATTTTTTAAGGCGAGCTGGTAACGCTCAAGTGGAGCAATACTCGACTGCAAGTTGTTTTTCACATCCTGTTTTAATCCGTAAAACCCGTCATACCCGAGTTTATTTGCAAACCGGACAATTGATGCTCTTCCCACCGAAAGCTTTTTTGAAATATCATGTATCGAGAGGAATGCAATGTCGGTCAATTGCTCAACAAAAAAGTTCGCTATCTCTTTTTCCTTTTTGCTGAAACTGTCCAGATTGTTTCTGATCAGCATTTCAATTGATTTTATATCTTCACTCATTTCGAAATCTCCGGAAAACTATTTGTAATATTTTTATCATATAAAAGATATATCAAGTACCTGCAATAAACAAGAAATCCAAAGGGGCCTTCATTCCTAACCCGGGGGTTACGAGAGTACTGGAAAACTCTTCGAATTCAGTTTTCACCTTCTGAAGCAAAGCAGAACTCACCCTCGCCACTTGAATTAAAGCCAAATTAGCATCCTCAGGCTCTCCCCTCTCTTGGTAAGAGAGGGGACGGGGGTGAGTTCACTTTTAAAATATATATGTGCAGAACACTCGCAAGCACCGTGCTAATGTTGACCACGTATAAGTTATCCAAAATCCTAACTACCCGGCTGTGACTCGTCCTCGTTCTTCAGCGGAGCAGTTTTAAATCCTATGAATCCGTATATCACCACTAAAATAAACCCGACATAGTTCGATATTGCCCACAATGCGTAATCCCAGGTAGATACACCGAGTGTGCCGGACATATACACACCGGCAATTGCCCATGGAGTTATCGGTACTATGATATGGGCTTCCTGAGTAATTCTTGCCAGATTTTTTGCGGCAAGCTTCTTATCTTTAAATGCAGGAGCGAAAAGTTCGCCGGGAAGCAAAACGCTTAAGTAAGCATTTCCTGTAAGCAGACCTGTTGCAAGCGAGCTGACTGTTGCCGAGGCAATAAGCATACCGGTCGACTTTGTAAAATTCATGATCTTCTTGAGCAGCAGATCTAATATTCCTGCTTTCTGAATTATACCCGCGAACGCAAAGGCGCAGAATGTGATAAGGGTTATGCCCATCATGCTCATAAGCCCGCCGCGTGTCAACAACTGGTCAACAAGGGCTACGCCTGTTGATGATTTGTATCCGGTAACGCAATATTCCATAACCACGGTAAGACTTTTTCCCTGAAAAACCATAGCCAGAATAATTGCAACAGCCGATGATAATAGCATGACCGGAACCGCGGGCTTTCTTCTGAACGTTAAAAATAAAACGATCACCGGCGGGAGAAGCATCATCCAGTTATAGCTAAAATTTGATTCGAGAGTATTTTGAATAAGTGCGATTCGATCGGCCCCGGTATTAACGATTGCATAATGACTGCCAACAATCCAATAGACGATAAGAGCGATGACAAATGCAGGTACCGTTGTCCACAATAAATGCTGACTGGTATCCATTACATAACCTTTTACGGCAGCGGAAGCAAGATTTGCGGCAGCAGAAAACGGCGACAGTTTATCGCCGATATAACATCCCGCGACAATAGCTCCAGCAACCGGCGCGAGAGGAATGCCGAGTCCATGTCCGATACCCATGAATGCAATGCCGAGTGTTCCGGCTGTTCCATATGGTGTTCCGGTTATCAGTGATACAAATGCACAAACTAATGATGCAGTAACAAGAAAATATGTGGGTGATACAATCCGCAACCCGTAATCTATCAACATTGGAATTGTTCCGGATGCAATCCATGACGCAATCATAATTCCCACGATGATTATGATCATTTGTGCGGGCATTCCTTTTGATATAGCCTGAATGATTGAGCCCTCAATATCTTTCCATGTATAGCCGAGCCGGAGGGCAATTAAACTGGCGACGAAAGCCGCGGCAATAAGCAGCATCTCAACCGGGAGATGCAGAACACCGTATCCTCCGCAGAGTAAAATAACCATTGCAATAATAGGTATACTTGCTTCCCAAAGTTTTGGTTCGCGTTTTTTAACTTCTGTCTTTTGGACTTCGTTATTCATGTTCATCTAAAGATCCTTTGAATTCGGTGATTCTGAAAATTGGATATTCATTGCCCGCTTTACAAAGTGTTTTAAATTCACTCTGATGTACTAATCCCCACATTGAACCCGGTTCAAGAGCAATAACAAGCATTACTCCCGATGGCTGGTTCAGTTGTACTATAATATCACCCGGTGTAGATGTAAATTCTGTTTTTGTAGTCTGCAGATCCGGAATAGAGAAATTCTTGTTTTCCATCCAGACTGTATTTTTATGAGTAACACGATAAACCTCCGCTGTAAAAGTGACCGGTTTCGTGGTTTTAATGTAAGAAATCTTATGCAAATCAAGCCACTCAATTACCTTGGTCAATCCGGCTGGAATAAAATATGCTTCAGGCCGCTTGACCGATTTACTTACTTTCAGCTCAGCAGCAAAAGGCATTTGAACAACGGTATCTTTGTTGGAATCAAGATACGTAACAGGTATATCAATCTTCGAGCCTTCGTACACATAATTCATCTGTAAGGCAACGGCATTTTTGGATTCAGCCATTCTTGATTTTTGAGCCGCTACAAGAGTTGAGATTTCTGAGCTGTGAGCATTAACAAATGTGATAAATTTTTCAACCGCTGCGACCTGCCCGTGCACTCTTCTTTTCAGCCCATCATTCATCTTCCGGCCATTCCTGCCCTCAAGAATAAAAGAAAAGTTTCCAAGGATACCGAAACTCTGCCTGCCGTCATTAATGGCTGTGGTGCTTGCACGTACAGTATCGTCCGGGCTATCTATTTTATAATAATTGCTAAACGTAACAGATTGTTTAGCCAATTCGTATTTAAGATACGGGAACAGCTTTTCAGCGGCAAAATTGCGCATAGCTTCGGATATATTGACATTTGTCGGCGCACCGAATTCTTCATCTGTGGTCCGTACAAATCCCGCGTTACGAAAATCTTTTCTGAAAGCAGTGTACTCGTGAACATCCAGAGTTACTTCGGGCTGTATACGCTGATAGGCATCATGAATTGCCAGAACCTCGGGCTGAGACAATGCGAGATGATCGCGATTCATATCTTTATCATTGGCATTATTCCGTTTGCCTGATTCATTACCATCCGGATTAGCTAATGGAATAATATAAATATCTATATTAGAAAGGAGTGACTGCAATTTCCCGGTGGCAAAATCACGAAGCAAGATAAGTGCAGCTTCTTTACCTGAAGGTTCATTGCCGTGCTGCTGACAAAAGATGAGTACACGGAGTTTAACTTTTTTTGTCTTGTTAGAAACACGCACCATCGGGATAGTCCGGCCTTGTACGGAGGTTCCGATTTGTTCCACTTCTACTCCATTAAAATTTTCGCTGAGCATTTTGACATATTGTATAAGCGCCTGATGTGAAGTGGTTTCCTTGAAGCCGTTTAGTTCTAATGGAGTAGGAAATGCATTATCCTGCGGGTGGGTATTCACCGCGAGGATGAGCAAAAATATTCCAATGAGAAACGGGCGATGTATGTTCATGCTTATTACATTTTATGCTTCTGATGCACATTGCATAGCAATATTCAGACCAATTCTTGCCGCACCTTCAAGATCGGCAATGGCGATCCTTTCCAAGAATGAGTGCGCGTTCTTAAAACCAACGCCAAGGTTGAGGGCGGTAACACCGTTATTATTCAATACGTTAGCGTCACTTCCACCGGGGTAACGGATGGGTGACGGAGTATAACCGGCAGCTTGAATTCCTTTTTTCGCTATATCAATAACTTCCGTATCTTCATCAAACTGATAACCGCCGTATTTCTCGGTAAATGTGATTTCAACACTCCCGCCGGCTTCATTTGCGGCTTGTTCAAAAGTGCTGCGGATATATTCTATCTGCGATTGCAATTTTTCTTTATTGGCATTTCGTGTTTCACCGGTAATTTCAACATAGTCTGGAATAACATTAATTGATACACCGCCTTTTATCGTTCCGATATTCAACATACCCGTTTCATCCCATCGGCCTAACTGCAGTTTTGCGATTGCTTTAGAAGCCAACTGAATTGCATGAATGCCTTTTTCCGGAGATACGGCTGCGTGAGCTGATTTTCCTTTTACCTTTGCAGTAAACGAAACCGCACCGGGGGCTTCAATAATATATGCACCGGGTGAAGCCTGGCAGTCAAACACGAATCCGAACCTGGATTGTAATGTGGATGGCTTGATATATTTCGCTCCATACATTCCGGCCTCTTCGCATACATCAAACAGAATTTCAATCGGACCGTGTTCGAGATTACGCTCTTTCAGTACGTTTAATATTTCCAATATAACAGCAATCCCTGCCCTATCGTCACCACCGAGAATTGTTGTGCCGTCGGTTTTGATGGTTCCGTTTTCAATGACATGTTTCAGGTTCTTCGTTGATTGCACGGTATCCATGTGGGCGCAAAGAAATACCGGAGCTGTATTCTTTTTCCCGGAAAGCCTGCCGATAAGATTACCTGCGTTACCGCCGTACGTTGAACCGGCTTCGTCCATTGTTACTTCAAGTCCTAACGCTTTCAGCGCCTTCATCAGATACCCGGCAATTGTTGATTCATTACCGTGAATACCGTCAATGAGGGTGAGAGTTTTGAATGATTCTACGAGGCGTTCCTGATTGATAAACGAGTTGAAATCCATATGATATTCGACCGTGCTTTCGATGCAGCTGGTTTGTGGAAAAATATGTATTTGTTTAAAGTTCCATGTTTTATATTTTTGGAACTAATGTTCCCAAACAACATACTACATATTTTTGCAAATGTCAAGCACAAGTTGCAGGACAGTATTTCGGTGTATCTAATCTTCTGTAGGTTGAGACTCTGTCTCAACCATTGCGATCAGGCAATAACGAGAAATCGGTTGTGCTACCTTGGACGACTCAGAGAGTCATCCTACAGCCTTTCTGTAGGTTGAGACTCTGTCTCGACCATTGCGATCAGGCAATAACGAGAAATCGGTTGTGCTACCTTGGACGACTCAGAGAGTCATCCTACAGCCTTTCTGTAGGTTGAGACTCTGTCTCGACCATTGCAATAAGGCGATAACGAGAAACCGGTTGTGGCTACCCTAGACGACTCGGAGAGTCATCCTACAGCTCATATAACACCTAAAAATGGGATAGAATTTGGATGTGGGCAATTTTTGCCCATTAGACGTGAAAAATGACCGAATTTAGTGTTATTTTATGGCATCCATTTTGTTAATAATAAATGAATTTGAGAACGGCATTTTGAAAAAAAGAACAAAAACAAAAATAATAGCGGCAATCGTAATACTCTGCTTTCTTACCGGCATGACCGCTATTGCTTTAAATATTATTGATACCTGGACCAATGAAGTAGTCGCTGAAAAGATGAAGATATGCGTCCATACGATTAATGCCCTTGAAAATTTGTCGGGTGATTACGTTTATAACCTCCATCGAAACGGAGTGTTCAATCGCAGTATTATAACGGAATCGGTAGTTGATGAGGTTGATTCCAATCTTAAGGCTATCACGACGCTCGTTCTAAGCAAGACCCCCGGCATTGAAGGCGGATTTTACTCACCTGAGCTTGAAAAGTTTTTGGGATACGATTATCCTACTTCTCCTCCGCCAATACCGGTTTATGGCCCGCCTCCAAGATCGTATGATATTATTGTTTCGCAGCTGCAAGAGTGTATTCAAAAAGGAGCGCTCGTTTCGGAAGTCCATCAATTTGATCCGGCTATCTTTCCGTTGGTGACCAAGCCGATTATTTATCACGGTAAAATCGTTGGATGTATCTGGGCAAGAATCCACATTGAGCGCGATATGCCAAGTGTGAAAATACGCAACTTCTTTTCTTCATCGGCGATGATTTCTATTGCGGGATTTTTCCTGATCGCGTTCGCGTACTTCCGCTACCGGTATAATCTAAACCTTCTGCGGTTGAATATCGAAAAAATTGAAAATGATCCGGATTACCGTGTCCCGGAACTGCCCGGTGTGTTTGGCTCTATCGGCGGGTATGTAAATAAAATGGTCGCTTCATTATCATCTGAACATCATAAACGGCAAAAACTTGAGCTTGAGTTGATTCAGAAAGATAAAATGGCAACGCTCGGTAGTTTGATCTCCGGTGTAGTTCACGAAGTTAAGACTCCGCTTGCCATAATAAAGACAAGAATACAGATTTGGCAGCAGGAACTCAAGAAACAACAGCCACAGGAAAACAATAAACTTCTGAATGATGAATCATTTAAAATGGTTGTTGATGAAATTGACCGCCTGACACGTCTTGTAAAACGGCTCCTCGCATTTTCCAAATCCGTTTCAGCCGACTTTCAGAAACTGCGGCTCTCTGAAGTATTTATGAGAGCGGTTGCTGTCGTTCAGATTAATTCACGCTCGGAAATTATTCTAAACCTGAGCGATGATATTCCAATGATGTCGGGTGATGACGGCGCGCTGGAGCAGGTATTTATTAATGTTTTGAATAACGCTATCGAGTCCATGCCCGAAGGTGGCAGTGTCGTAGTCGGTATGAACTATAACAGCAGCACAAGAGAAATTGAAACCACCATCAAAGATTTTGGAAACGGCATTGATGATGCAACCCGGGATAAAATATTTGTGCCGTTTTTCACAACAAAGAAACAAGGTGTCGGACTCGGTTTATCCATTTGCAAGGAAATTGTTGCCTCGCATAACGGAAGAATTGAGTTTATTGCCAACCAGCCGCAAGGCACAGTAGTAAAAATTTATTTACCAGTAATTATTAAAGTGTAAAATGAGCAAGAGTAAAGTTGTATTAATTGTTGACGACGAAGTTGCAATGAGAAGAAACATTGCTGATCTTTTAACTGCCGAAGGCCATATTACGTTTGAAGCAGGTGACGGGCTTCAGGCATTGGAGCAAGTAAAATTCAACAATCCTTCTCTGATATTGCTTGATATCAATCTTCCGAAAATGGACGGCTTGACCACTCTGCAAGAAATAAAAAAAATAAACGCGGATGTTCCGGTAATCATCTTTACCGCCTACGGAACAAGTGAGCGGGCAATTGAGGCAATGAAATCCGGTGCCTTTGATTACATGGAAAAACCGTTTGACATTGAAGAGTTCAAAATGTCAATTTTTCGCGCATTGAATTACGGGGATCTTTGCGATGAAGTAAAACAATTGAAATCGAAATTTGCCCAGCAAAACGAACCTTCTACCGAGCCGTTAATTATCGGGAGAAGCACCAAGATGCAGCAGATATTCAAGCTCATCGGCAAAGTTGCACCGACTGATGCGACTGTTTTGGTTGAAGGTGAAAGCGGCACCGGTAAAGAACTTATTGCAGATGCAATTCAAAGACACTCATTGCGCTCGAACAGACCTTTTATCAAAGTTAATTGCGGCGGCTTATCTGAAACACTGCTCGAAAGTGAAATGTTCGGACACGAAAAAGGCGCCTTCACGGGTGCGGTCAATATGCGCCAGGGCAGATTTGAACTTGCCGACAAGGGCACAATCTTCCTTGACGAAATCAATAATATGTCCCAGCCGCTTCAGGTCCGGTTGTTGCGTGTACTGCAAAATCATTCATTTGAAAGAGTGGGCGGCAAGCAAACGATAAAAGTAGATGTACGTGTTATAGCCGCATCAAATAAAAACATTGAGCAGGAAGTTGCCGAAGGCCGCTTCCGCGAAGATCTATATTACCGGTTAAATGTTGTACGCATTACCATTCCGCCGTTACGTGACCATGCGGAAGATATTCCATCTTTGGTTGATCACTTCCTGAAAAAATATGATCCGTTTGGTAAGACAATAGCATCTCCCGAAAGTATGTTCATGCTCTCCAATTACCATTGGCCCGGGAACGTACGAGAACTTGAAAACATTATACACAGTGCAATCGTTATGGCAAGAGAAAACATTATTACTCCTGATTTGTTTCCAAGCAAGCTGCATACTCACGATGAGATTATTGCAATTGATGAGAAACTGAAAAAAGGTGAATCGCTTAATGAAATTCTTGATACGATTGAGCGTACGATTATGCTGAAGACTCTTGAAGAGAATAACTGGAGCAGAACACAAACGGCGTTGAAATTAAAGATCAACCGCCGCCAGTTGTATGCAAAAATGAAACAATATAATCTGGAAAAGCAGCACTAAAAATTATTTAGCGTTATCGAAGATTTTCTTTAGGCGTCTGCTCACGTTAAATTCAATGAGTTTTGAAGTCTGTGGTTTCTGTATGCCGACATAGTTGAATGAGTTCATATCAACTATCGAAAGGTCAAGCGGATCGACATAACCATCACCGTTGACATCTTCAGCGAGTCCTCTGCCTGAAACATAATTGAATGAAGCCACATCTACCAACGATAAGTCAAGCGGATCAACATAACCGTCCTGATTAACGTCACCTCCATATATAGCCCAACGTACCGGTGAGGTACTAACCTGCGTTAAATTATTTCCATATGCACGAGTCTGCGCATCAGTAAAGTCATATGCTACTGTAGCATTCTGAGTAAACGCAATGGAGCCGGCACTCCAGGTCTCAATGCAGTTACGATGTTTAACTACTGCGTAATAATTCCCGCTTGGTGCATTGTTGAACGTACCTGTTGCCTGAAAAGTCGTGGAATCCAATACCGCATTTGCACTGTCAATATATGCATACGGAGTTGATGATGCGGCGAGACAAATTTTCACTGTATCGCTGGCATTGAGATAGCCGGCAGCATTATAAAATCCCTGCGGAATTACTTTTACCTGCACATACCCTGTTGTAGAAAATGAACCCGCGGTTATATCACCGAATGTACTTTTATTTGCTGCTGTTATAGTCTGTGAGCTCACTGCTCCGAGCACTGACCATGCACCACCAGTATATAATCCGCCACGGAAGTTTGTTTCACTTCCATAAACATCACCTGCCGCATAATTACAAACGGCAGTGTATTGGGGAGAGGTTATTCCGCTGGATGTCAATGTCCAATAGCGCTTAAGATAATTATCCTGCTGTGTGTTTTGCGGGTGTTTGGTGTTCACAACCGCAGCTCCGATAGACGCTGACGAGAACGTACCACTCGTCAGCGATACAGCAACCGGAGAATAATCGCCTATCCCCGAGCTGTCTCCTATCGGAAAAGTAAATGAATACGGGAGAGCCGCGCCGTTGGCAATCGACTTAACGACTTTTCCTGTTCCGTTAATAACAATCATAGTTGTTGCATCTGGCGTTCCCGAAATTGAGGCGGCTGAACCCAGAGTCAGGTTGCTGTTACCAAGAAAAAACAATCCACCGCTCAACGTCAAAACACCGTTCACGGTTCTTGCCGCATGCAAGGTAACTCCGCCGGAGTTATATATTTCAACATTCTGCGGACCTCCGGAAGCGGGCCATTCAGCATTCGCGGTTGTTTGAGCTGTTGTTTGTCCTGATGCACCATAACGCAATTTAGCAGCAGCATTATACGTCAATGTGTAAGAACCCAGATTGAGAGTTGTAAAACTCCCGGACAATTGTAATGCCTCTGTAATTGTTGTGCTAACACCAAGTGATTTAGTTCCCGCCCCTGAGAGAATCAGTGTTTTGTAAGAAGTGATTCCTGAAGGAAGTGTTGCAGATACGTCACTGGAAAATTTGATGGCAGAGCCGCTATTCTGTGTTATTCCACCTGATGGTAAAACGGTTGATGAAGAAGATATTTCGTATACACCGCCGCTGTTAATTGTAATAGAGACCGGAGTTGTCGTGTTGGTGTACCAGAGACTTGTTGTAAGACTGTTCTTTAATGTTCCACCACTAGAAACAACTATCGCTCCCGCATTAACAGAACCTGCTAATATTCCGCGTGACGTTGGGAATTGGACAAAACCACCGCTCCCGATCGTTATACCGGTAAAATTCAAACCTTTACTAACTGAAGAAGCAAGATATGCCGAGCCATAAACAGTGAGGCTGCCAATCTTACTGTTTTCATCGCCTGTGTTTGATGCTTTTCTTATGAGTGACCCGGTAACCGAAGAGGTCTGTGCCATGTTAAATACAGCGCCGCTTTCAACAATAATATTCGGAGCCGCGGCAACGTTCGCATAAGTCCGTCCCTCAATAATATCGGATGCTGCTAACTCAAAAGTACCGTCGACAATGTCAAGTGTTGTCCCGAGTTGGAACCGCATACCGGTTCCACTCGTTACAACCTTTCCGGCAAGTTTATCAACAATCACTTCATTAAAACCGGTTGAGAATGCACTCGTACTCCACCCGCTCAATGTTTGTGTTGCTGCTGTGCCGGCAAACCTTATTTTCGCTCCGCTTGTCCATGATGAAATTGCGTTATGTGTAGTTGATGCAAGCGTAAAATCTCCATACACATTTAGAATACTTCCGGAAGCAAAACTTAATTTTGAAGTCGTTGCACCGAAAGAAACGGAATTACATTCCGCAGTCGAAATATTCACTGTTACCGTAACACCGGAATTAATAGTTACGTTATTAATAGCGACCGGAACGGTAGCCGAGCCCGCCGCACCTCCTGATGATGCTGCCCAAATAGCGCCATCCCAGTTTCCAGTGGCGACTGCATATCGAGGGCCAAGAGAATATTGTGATGCTATGAATGAGTTACCCATAATATCGGTTATGCGGACTGAATCAATAATTCCGATTTCACTATTTTTTACCCAAAACCGTATCCGTTGAGTTGATGAATCCTGAATAAATGGATCCGGGTCTATTAGAACATTGTTATATGCCGGGTTATCATTATTATCCGGATCAATACCTGTTCGCGAATTGAATCCGACGGTTCTTGAAGCAGTTTCACCATAGATTTGTATTTGGTCAAAGTCGAGTTCGGAATCCGGCGTTGATATCACAATTGCCGTAGAATCATTTCTGGTTATAAAACTCACTGAAGAGCTGCTTGCGTTCGTGTAAGGAAGCACCTCCAGAGGATTTTTCGCTTTATCTTTATCAATGGACGTACCGGCAAGATTTTTATATAATTCAAAATGACAATGAACCGTATTAATCTGGTATCCCGATTTTCCCATAAAGCCGATCGTATCCGCAGTGGATACGGTATCGCCGACTTTGTATTTAGAAAATCCATTTAGATGGAGATAAGCATTATGACGCGGCTGGTTTGCAGCAGAATCAATTTTAACAAGTATCCAATTTCCGTTTCTCTGTAATGCAGTCCCGGCTGTTACACTTGAGTCTTCCATACGGACAATGACGCCGGGCAAAGCCGGATGAATCGGTGTATTATACGAACCGGCAAAATCCATTCCGCGATGAAAATCATATACGCCGTCAAGCAATCGTGAACCGAATGCCGCAGCCGGATCAGCAGATGTTGTTGTTCCGGTTGTCGGATAAACTGCACATGCTATTTTAAATACTGCATTACTGATGTCGCTGTTCGCACTATAATCCACATTGGTAATACGTACTTTCCCACGCCATGTTCCAATATTAGGAACCGTCCACGAATATGATCCGGTGTTTGGAGTACTTGTGGTTATTGTGTTCCATGTTACGCCGTTATCAACCGTATACTCGATTTTAACATTAGCTATAACACCACTGCTCGTCCATGTTATACTGTAACTACTGCCTGCCGTCAGGGTCTGATTTCCGTTTGGTGTAATAAGAGCCAAGCTGTCCACACCAAAGGTCATAGCAAGTGCATCGGAAAGTTTTTTTCTATGGGCATCATTATCTCTCAGGGCATACGCTTGTTCAATATGCAGAAACCGCCCTGTACCCGTCGAAGCAGATGTCTCACACGGATCATTACTCCCATTCAATAACCTTCCCTGTGTATTATCTGTCGCTGCTAATTTAGTCCACGTCAAATCTTTATGCATTATCTTGAAGGTAAGTGTATCGTCAATCAGCAACAGATTATTTTTAAGTGTCGTCAGGTAGTCCGGTGAAGGAGTTGTTCTCGTTCCATTGCTCATGATAGCATCAGGATCTCCGGCATCCTGCCCGAAACCATGGGGCTGTATGATGATGAGACTGGTAACGTTAGAATTAAATACTTCTGTGGCGCGTTGAAGTGTACTCTCATTATGCGCCTGATCGGATAAACGGTACGCTTCGGCTGTGTCGGTACACACAGAACTTGTTCCATCGCATGGCGAAGCACTTGAACTGTTACAGCGGTGAGTACCGGCTATATAAAATGCGATGCAATTGAGATTCAGAAATATGTAAAAGCCCTGTTTGCCGGTATAGGTATCATACTTCGGATGAGGTGCCTGGATAAATAATTTTCTTCGCGTTGCTGAAGGATTATAAATGAACATGCCCCAATGATTCGTGGATGTACTTTTTTTCTCCAAAACATAAAACACATTATTGGGGCTCGTGGATGTATTGGTATAAACAACGACCCGGTAACCAATGCTGTCAGCTGCAGATTGCGCGGCAGTATAGTTTCCTTGCATGATGTATAAAATCGCATTGCCCCATGTATTCAAATTCGAAACAGAAGGCGCCTGATAATCGTTATTTGCATACGTCGCTGGCATGTTGGATATGAAATTGTCTACGTAGGTACTCAAATTACCGGACAGCGATACCTGAGCACTCACTGACTGCAGACACAGAACAAATAAACCAACAAAAATTTTTATTTCTTTATTCATTTCTCTTCATAACCAATTCACACCGCAATTACATTGACGCGTAAATTCCAAATAACAAGAACCTGTTTTATTACCAAGTTACTAATAATATCCTATTTAAGTAATGTCATTTTTGTTATCCGGCGCTCATTATCGGCGCGCAGGACACAATAATAAATTCCTGAAGACATATTGCCGGCATTGAAACGCACCGAGTTTCTTACTCCGCCTGCAGCGTATCCGTCAAATAAAGTGGCTACTTCTGTACCGGTCAAAGAAAAAACTTTCAATGTAACATACGTAGAACTTTTAACAGTAAATTGAATTTCTGTTGAGGGATTAAATGGATTCAGGAAATTCTGCATAAGTTCCATCGCATCAGGAATTACCGGATTATCTTTTGACACATAGATAAGATTGCCGCTAAATTCATCGGCTCCGATATCAGGGTGCGTAGCATTTCTTACATTTCCGTCAATGTCCGTTGTATAGCCGGGAATCGGCACACCTGCATTTTTAAGGCTACTGGCAACAGATGAGTTTATATGTAAATCGCTGCTGCTGATAAAAGCGACATCTTCGGAAATACTGGCTGCATCACCTGAATTGGCCGCAGCCCACAGAGGAAGAGTTGCAAAGTATGAAGTTGTACTGAAGCGGCCGATTTTGTGTTGTGTTGTGTCCGTACTACCGACAAAGAGATTGTTGTAATCCGATATCATTGTTGAAGTTGAACCGGAAGACGGTCTGCCGATCGCACTTGCGATACCTGTTGCAGCGTCGGTTCTCAGATTAATAAAAATATTGTTCTTTATAACACATGAGCCGGTAGCACTGCCTTTATAAAAACATGTCGAGCTTCTTACACTCGTTCCGGTCCCCTGCAATTTGACGGTATTAAAAAGAATTGAATCAGGAACTGTACTTTCAGAAATGTATAAAGGATAAATGCTCCCTGTTCCATTTGCCTGTGTCAAATTCATGTTTATAAAATTATTATAGATAACGTTACCGCCATGTCCGGAGGCACCCGTGTTTGTTGAAATGCCATACGTAATGCTGGAAGTAGTTGACTGTTGATTGATATCGTGGACACGATTGTTGTAAATACGCATATAGTCCGTATTGGAACCTGCATAAATTCCATACATGGCAGAAGTCAAAGAAGCACCGCCACCAAGAAGAACGCTAACATCGTTGCCATATACTTTACAGTTACAAGTATTCGTAGTATAAATTCCACCGATAGCAACTGAGTCTATGAGGTTGTTGCTGATCGTAACATTGAGCAAGCTGTCGGATGCACCGTTTCCTGTTAAACGTACACCATAGTAAGCATTTCTGATAACATTCCCGTCTATTTTCGAATTGTGCGGCAAAGCTTTTGCAGTAACCGATGACAATTCAACAGCCGAATAACTGCTGGAAGAATATGCACCCGACTGTATCATGCAATTCTTGATTGTGCAATATGGTGAATTGCCCGCAACGTAAATTCCACGTTGTGCATTCGTACCTGAACCAACAATGCTCAATGATTTACCTGGCCCGCCGTCAAATGTTACATACGAAGTATTATCAACTTTAATTACAAATGGGGATGTGGCAGAACCTGCTCCAATTATAGTAACTGCCCCGCTTGATTCCGGAGTGAAAACTATCGGAGTTGCTGAGCCTGAGGTTGTTGTTTGAATTAGTAATGTGTCTTCGCTGTAGGTTCCTGCTCTCAATACAAATGTAACACCGGGAGCCGCAACTCCTTGAGCATTAAGGTCACTCAAAGCGCTTCTGATTGTAGCATAATCAGGATTTACTCCGCCGATTGTTTTGCTTCCGGAAAGAGGCGCTCCGGCTATTGTTGTATAAGCAAAGATATTTGACCACGAGCTGCTGCCAAGACTGTTACGCGACAAAACCCGCCAGTAATACATAGTTGCATTGAGCAAACCAATATTAGGCACCGTTATACTTGTGTCGGTCAGGGTGGTATCGCTATACAAGACCGTATTAAATAAACTTGAAGAAGACAATTGAAAAGTAAATTTCTCCGCATTCGCCGCACGGTTCCAGGAAAATTGGATACCTTGTTTAGGTTGATCTGTTGCATTGTTAGCCGGTGAAATAAGAGAAGGTACATCCGGTAATGCTGTGGCGGATGATTTAATGACGATAGCTTTATCCGGTGCGAATGCCCAGTAGTCTCCACTTGAGCCGCTGCCGTTAGTCCATATTCCGGTTGCGCACAATTTAGCGCTGCCGGGAATCGCAGGTGCGGTATAATTAACGACATAGGTAATCGTCCCAGAAGTTGCAGGCTTTCTGCTGGCGCTTACCAGCTCAACGCCGGTAGTTCCGGATGTAGTAAGATATGAATCTGAGGCAGCAATGGTTCCGCTATTAGTTGCAATATCTATAGCACCGCCACCAAGCGAAGAGCCCGATCCTGAAATGACAATTGTATAAGTATTGAGTGAATTTGTTTTGACTGTATCCGGTCCGGTAATAGTAACTACGCAGTTTGCACTGGAAGAATGACAGCTGCAACCGGATGTACTGGTAATATGAGTTCGTCCCGATTGCCCCATATGTGCCATAAACATCAATGAAATAAAAGGAATAATCATCATTGGCCAATAGATCTTCTGCAGCGTAGTCCTAGACATATATGGTATCCTTATATATTTATTGAATGAACATTCGTTAAAAATGCTGGACCAGAACAAATTAGTAGTACTCAATCTCCGTGCCAAAATGAGCTAACAATTAACACCGTTTTCGCATTGTTGCTTATTGATCATCTTTGTGGCGGGGGTTTTTTGCCCATGAGTGAGGAAATAACAGCAAAAAAGTCACGACAGAAAGACATGTCGATAAATAAAAAAAGCGGAGAATTTCTTCTCCGCTTTGTACTCATAGCGAATTATGCTATTTCAAGAATATCATTTTGTTAACATAGTTCAAATTTTTTCCCGATGACAATTCCTTACCGCTGAATTTATAGATATATAAACCGCTTGATAAATTGTAAGGAGTCATATCAATTGAAAAGTCATGATATCCTGCCGCGACAGTTTCATTGAGCATAACAGCAATCCGTTGTCCGGTAACTGTGTACAATTCAATCGAGATATTCGCATCTGCAGGAAGAGCATATGATATTTTCGTAGACGGATTGAACGGGTTCGGATAATTTTTCGAAACTTTGAATTCCGATGGTGCAGCAACTGAAGCTTCAACCACTTTGCTATATTCAAATGTTCCGTCATTATCTACCATTTTCAACCGGTACGAATAACTTCCCGTATTCAGGTTTTTATCAGTGAATGAATAATTCTTAGGAGAATTGCTGTAATTATTTGCCTTTAATTCTCCGACTTTCGCCCAAATGTTTTGTGAACCTTTTGAGCGTTCGACAATGAATTTGTAAGAGTTTACTTCCGTTGCCGTAGACCAATCGAGTTTCACAACTCGGCCTTGTACTGAAGACGAGAATGCATTCAATTCAACCGGAAGAACTTCGTTATTACCGGTCAAGGTAAAATCGGAGAAGCTTGAAGTTGAAAATGTAACTGAACGGGAAGAACCATCCAAGCCATCGGCAATTTTTAACCAGGTTACTCCGTCATCGTCACTTTTCCACGCTGAAAGTGAAGCAAGTGATTTACCGTTATCATCGCTTGAAACCCATCCGAGTGTCACATCTACCGGTGAAGACGGCTGCGTTGTAGGCGTTATTTTCCATCTCCGGTTTATGCTTCCGTCATACTGATTTACATAACCGGCCGCTCCGGAAGTTCTGGTAATCGTGGTGCTGCCGAGGTCATTGCCATTCGGATTGAGAACAACACCCATACCGGCTATATCAACGCCACTTGAGCCGCTTAGGCCGCGGGTAGTTTGCAGATTTCCAACCAGGTATTTTCCGGTCGCCTCACCCGAAATCGTAGCACTGCTGCCCAGTGTTAACGTATTTGATCCGGTTGAGAGTGAGCCAGCCACAAAATTGATATTACCGCTTATTGACCTGTTTGCATGAAGTGTAACGCCGCCGCTATTATATATAGTAATATTAGCCGGGCCGCCAACTGCAGGCAATTCGGCATCAGTCGTTGTTTGTGCTGTTGATTGTCCTGAATCTCCATATTGGAGTGTAGCCGAAGGTCCATAGGTAAGTGAACCGCTGCTAACATCAAGGCTCGCGGTACCCATGATGGACAATGTACCATTAACTGTTACCGCTCCGCCGAGTGACTTAACACCGCTGCCGGCAAGTTCCAGATTCGTGTATGTTCTCGCGGGAATGCCTGCCTGATCAATATATGAAAAACGGAATATACCGCCGTTATCCGTAACAGTTGCGGGAAGTGTATATGCTGTTGTAACAGTACTCAAAATAATTCCACCCGGATTTAGGACAATTGACGAACCTGCATTCCACAGCAAAGATGAAGTGGTTGAAAAACGCAATGTGCCGCCGCTGTTGATGGTAATTAGTCCTGTATTATTTATACCGGATGATGAAGTCGACCAGCCGCTCATGAGTCTTAAAGTACCGCCATCATTGATATCAACACCGCCGATATTGATCTGGTTTGTGCTCGTAGAGGAAATTTCCGCGGTACCGTATAATGTCATTTTCCCAATTGCATTTGTGCCGGTTGTACCGGAGCGAATGTGTGAAGCACCGGCAAGCATGGTAAATGTTCCGCCGCTTTGTACGGTGATCGTCGGAAATGTTGCCGTCGTCAAATCAATACCGACTCCCTGAATGTCATCTTTCTGACCTAATTCAAAAGTACCGTTAACAATTTCAAGGCTTGTTCCGAGGTTGAAAGTGTTGTCGGCATCAACCGCTGTCTGCGTGGCCACTTTACCGGCAGATTTGTCAACAATAACTTCCATAAACGGAAATTGAGATGTGGCAGTTTTACTCGTGCTGAGACTCATAAGTGTTTGAACAGCAGCGGCTCCCGTAAATCTGAGTTTACCACCTGCCGCCCAGCTTCCTACGGTATTTGCCGCGACACAATAAAAATCACCGTAAATATTTAGCACACCGGCTGCTGCAAAAGAAATTTTGGAAGAGGAAGAAGATGTAAAAGAAAAATCTTTACATGTTGCATTTGCATCATCAACCGTAATTGTTGAACCACTTCCGATTTTAACGTTATCGGCTGAGGTCGGAAGAATGCCACCAACCCATGAACTTGTGGAACTCCAGTTTCCTGTTACACCGGCCGACACTACCGCATTAGCTCCATGAGCGCCGGTTGCAGGTGATGTTGTTCTGTAATTCTCTGTTCCACCGGGACCGCTAAACTCGAATACAGAAAAATAATACGGACTGCCCTCGGTTAAACCGCTGACATCCACACTGTTACCTGTACCATTATAAATTACATACGATGAACCAATAACAGTGCCGCTGCCATATACAGCATTTGCAGTATATGTAGTTGCATCCGTCGGCTGGTTTGCTACTGCACTGTTAACGCGGGCGAGAACAAGTCTGTTTGTACCATTTCCATTTGTCCATGATACCGTCATTGTAGTTTGCCCGATATTGGAAAACGTTACAGCAGTTGCTGAGGTTGTCGGTTCCGTTGCCAAAGCTAATCCGGATGCCGCTTGATTTTGTGTTGATGCACCTGAACTTGTATGCGCAATGTTACCGGATATACTTCCGCTGGCTATCGGAGCAAAGCGGACATAAATCGTTGTACTGGTAACCGAACCACCACTCTGTGTAAGAGTAATCGGATTGGTCGCGACAAAGCCGGTTCCTGAACTTGAGGTCAAAGAAATTTCGAAACCGCTTGGTGGAGCAATTGAAATATCGCCGGTTAGATTAACACCCGCAACTGAATAGCTTTGCTCAGCTGATACACTGCCTACGGCAGTATTGGCAAACGCTGATAAAGCTCCGGCTATACTAATGGTCGGATCTGATGTAGCTGCTTCGCCAACAGCAAAATCGCCTACGGCTGTAACTCCGGTCACTTGTGTACTGGTTGATGTCAGCGTGCCCATTGTTAACGTGCTGCTCCACGCAGAACCGTTATAATATTGCGAAATGAAACTTGAGGTACTTGCACCTCCTGTTATATCGCCTGAAACAAATGTAAACGTAGCTGAATAATTAGTAAAAGTTATCCCGCTGTTTGCCAGAGTCCAATAACGCGCAACACCTTTGCCTGAATTGATTCCCGATGAGAGAATACTTGGGTGCGATCCAGAATTTGATTTTAATGAGAGATCACCCGCGGCTGAAACACTACCGAAAGCAACCGTGACAGGCGTGTAGTTTGTTGCATCGCCGACATCAAAAGTAGAGGAAGGGGCACCGGTCGCTACGTATTTCTTTAATATACCGTTCACGTGACCGCTTGTTCTCGTAACGACACCACCCGAAGCTATGTAAACGCTTGTTCCGGCTGTTACAATACCACTGGTAAGCTTGAGTGTATCATTAACAGTAACATCACCGGAGAATGTTACACCCGCTGAGTTTGAAATTATTAAGTTGCGGAAAGTGTTTGTTCCGGAACGCGTAATACTGGAAGTGCCGTAAAACTCAACAGTTGAACCTGCATTCTGTGTTATAGTTCCGCTGGAAGCTGTTCCATCCTTATATCTCAATTTTCCCGTGGAAGATATAGTCGCGGTTCCGATATTCCGGGTTCCAGTGCTGGTGCCGTTAAAATCAAGTGTACCGTTCAGAGTCAATGTCGCTTTTCCGATGTTATAATAGTAGCTTGATGAACTTCCACCCACAATACTACCACCGGAGGCAATGTTAACATTAATTGTTCCGGCCGATGTTGAAGGGCCGTATAAGTTACCACCTAAGTTAACTACACCGCCGGAGTAGACATTGAAATTGGAGGTTTTACCGGTGGCCACCGAAAGATTGATTGTGGCTGCCGTTCCCATATTAACCGTACCATAGATATTGATAGTACCCGAACTTGCACCATCGGAGCTGCCGGATGAAGACATACCCAAATAAGCACCGCTACCTAATGTTAAAGTTCTACCGGCATTCAGTGTAATCGTCGTACCGTCATTAGTGCCGTTGTTATCTGTGTAAATTGCCGTTCCTCCTGAACCGGAACTACCGTTATAGAAAGCGGTCAAATCGCAGTCAATCGTACAAGTTTTACCCGCTATAGAACTACCGGGACGGATTCTTGCAAAATATTTTGAACCGGAACCTTGAATAGTAACGCTTCCGTATAATTCCATTGAAAGGTTATCACCCGGAGATACTACTCCCCAAGTACCATTCACGGTGACTGTCAGTCCGTAAACACGAAGATAAACAATACTGCTTGTCGGCAGTGCAGTATTTCCTTTTATCGCTCCGCCGGTTTCAACGTTCAATGCGTTACAGTTTGCCGGACTTGAGGCAACTGTGACAGTATACGGACTTGGAATGATAACCGAGTCGGCACTCGTCGGCACTGCCGCACCGGACGCTCCGCCTCTCGTTGTTGACCATGTCGTTGTCGCAGACCAGTTACCATTGGCTACAGCAAATTTGGTAGCCGCCAGATTCGTTTGTGAAAGCGATAGAACGATGATACATAAAAATAAATAACTGTAAATTTGCTTCATAGAATGAGCCTTTATTTAGTTTATCGATAGTTTATAATTCATGTTATGTATGACATATTACTTCTGGCCAAAGTTACGACAATCCTGTATATTTGTCAACAAGCAAATAATTATTATAATTTAATCTTGCGTTATATGCCCGGAGGAGTAGATTTGAGCATGAACATTTATGCAAGTTAGATTAATTCGGCTGCAAATTTTGTACCGCTTTTACAATGCGAAAATTTGCGAAATTCAGCTAAAAACAAATAATTTGAGCATTTTTAGCACATTTTTGAGCATGAGATGCCCGGTAATATTTCGACCTCCTTAGGATTGATATGACCCATTACTTAAAATCATTGATTTTGCTTCATATTAGTTCTTTATCATAAAGTCATTCTGGTTTCAAATTTTTACCTGACTGGCAGGAAAATTGTTTGTTAAAATCACAACAATTACGGTTTTAAAATGAAATACTCTATCTTTTTGTTCGTTATTTGTTTTGCTGCTTCATCACTGTTTTCCCAGACTTCAAAAATCCGGGTAGCTATTTTTGAAGACGGCGGCGCCGGCAAACGCGGAACTGACAATGTCAGTCTTTCACTTGCGGATGAAAACGCTTTTACCATACAGGTTATCAACGCAGAGGATGTCCGTGCTGGAATTCTTTCCAAATTTGACGTGCTGGTACAACCGGGGGGATCCGGTTCCAAACAAGCCAAAACATTAGAAGAATCCGGTTTGGATTCTATACGTAATTTCGTTAAGCACGGAGGCGGATATCTGGGTATTTGTGCCGGTGCTTATCTTTCAACTACTTTCTATCCGTGGTCTCTGGGCATTCTTAACGCGTGGGTAGTGGATCGTGAACATTGGGCACGAGGCTCTGGTGATGTTGTATTAAAGCTTACTCCGGAGGGAAAAGAATTTTTTGATTTGAAGGAAGACACGATTGTTGTTCAATATAATCAGGGACCGCTTTTAACACCCGGTGTGTCGGATAAAGTTGCAGACTATACCGTGCTCGCCAGATTCAATACCGAGATTGCGGAAAAAGGAGCTCCGAGCGGCGTTATGATTGGTACTGACGCTATTGCACAAGGCGAATATGGCAAAGGCAGAGTGATAAGTATTAGTCCGCATTTTGAAAAACGCGCCGAACAAAGATTTATTATCAGTAAAGCCGTTACCTGGTTGGCTCACAGAAAATCAAAATAATATTTCGAAATAGCATATCATAAAAAAGGCGTCCGTAGTGACGCCTTTTTTATTTCGCTATTTAATTTACAACCAATACTAGTTCAACTGCTTCATACAGGTTGACGGGGCAAGCGGTTATTTAGTGCTTTTCATTTTTGTTCATCAACCACTTTTGATAATATGGCAGTGTCTTTGCACGTTCTTTAGCGCTAATCATTTTGCCGGCTGATGGCCGTTGAACTCCCACATAATTAAATGAGTTTTGATCGGTAATAGAAAGATCAAGCGGATCAACAAATCCATCGCCGTTCACATCAGATGATACTGATCTGCCTGCCATGTAGTTAAACGAATCCTGATCAATCAGAGACAGGTCAAGCGGATCGACATAACCATCCTGATTACTGTCACCGCTGTAAATTCCGTATAATCCACCACTTAACGAAACTTGATTGCTGCCGTATGCCTGTGATGCAGCCGAAGTAAAATCATACGTGGTAGTCGCACCTTTGGCAAACGCTTGAGCCGATGCGCTCCAAGTTTCAATACTGTTCCGGTGTTTCACAACGATGTAATAACTACCATTCGCGGCATTGTGCATTGTCCCGGTTGCGGTATAAGACAGCGAATCCAAAACAGCATCAACTGAATCAACACTTGCATATGGAGAAGTACTGTTTGCAAGAAGAATTCTTACAGTATCACGCGAGTTCAAATACCCGGCGGCATTATAGAATCCTTGTGGAATCACCTTAATGGTAACGTCACCGGATGTAGCAGTTGCCTGTACATATCCTGTTATAGCAAGATCCTGATTTGTGGTGTTGTTTGCCGAATTATAGATATAAAATGTTCCTGTTGAAGCAGATGCAGCATACGGCACCAGTCTGAATGTAACAACAGATGTACTTGGGACTCCCTGAAGACCGGAAATTGAACTTAAGTCCTGAACTAACGTAGCACCACTTGAAGAGGAGGAAGAAAATGAGAGTGTTGCTATATCAACATACGAACCGCTATTAATTCTATATTGTAACAGACCGGAAGTTGCTCCCGTTGAAGGCCTGCGGTACGTTAGAGAACATGCTGCCGCGGAGAATGTATAACCCGCCGAAGGAGTCATGGTAAAAGTAATAAAAGCATTCGCAGTAATCGCTGCTGCCGAGGTGGTATAATTCCAGCCATTGCCTCCCCATGCCCGGGATGCCGGACTGCTCGCAGACGTCAACACGCCTGATCCGCGTGTTAGTGAGCCGATAGTAACATTAGCGTTACTTGATGTTGGTGCAAGCGGTGATGTACCATAGCTCGACTGTCCATTCATGTTCCAGTAGACAATTGAAACCGGTGTACTTGAAACCGTAAATGAATTACTTACGACGTTTGATAACCCCGTTGATGCCGCAGTCAATGTTACACCGGTTCCTGCCGTTGTGAAAGTTAACGAACCGAAAGTTGCAATGCCGTTCGAAGCTGTTACACTAACCGGTGATCCGGACAATGTCGCACCCGAGGCTGTGATACTAACAGTACTGACATCGTAATCATAATTTCCAAGAGCATCAACTGCCGCAACAGTAACAGCCGGACTGATCGCGGTGTTCAGCGACGCTGAAACAGGCTGCTGTACAAAGGTTAATGTTGTCGCGGCTACGGCGATACGGTTTGCATCCCCGGCAGTCGAGCTTGCCGCACCACCAGCCGCAGCTGCGGCGAATGTAGAACCGGAAGCGTTTGCAGTTGCAGCAGATATTGTAAAAGAAAACTGCTGCTTGTCTGTAACTGAAGAGGCAAATGTTGCTCGCAATGAAAATGTCTTACTGCCTCCGTCACTTGCCGCGAGTGTCAAACCATTGAACGTAAGTGAAGAAGAGGAAGTTTGCGTGGCAATATTTGTAGTACCGTCAAAAATAGCGACCTTCCGCAGGTTCGCATTATTTGCAATGGCAAATGCAACCGAAGTCAGAGTCGTTGCCTGCGCATCTGCATCAGCAACACCGGCGCCGTCACGAATTGTAAAACGAGCAACCTCCAAGCTGTTTGAAGTTGTAAGTGTGGTATCCTGATAAGAAGCATATGCAATATTTGATGATGGAACAAACGATGTGTCCGTAATTATATCGGATGCTGCCGAAAGAATAATGCTCGTTGCCTGACTATTCGGGTTGTTGGTAGCGGTTGTTGTAAGATATTTTGTTGATGTACCACTGCCGTTGAATTCGTACACGCGGACATAATATGTCGTTGATGCAGATAATCCGTTAATAGTAACACTGCTGCCGGTACCATTGTATACCACTTGTTCACCTGATGTGAAGGTGGCGGATGCAGATGGTGATGTGCCGTCCGTAGGGGCAGTGAAACTATTCGCAGTATTTATTTTAACTAACCGGCCCGATCCGTTGCCTATAGTCCATCCTGCAGTAAACTGTGTTGCACTAACTGAAGAAAAAACAACCGCCGATGCTTGGGTTGTTGGTGCAGAGAGAGTCACCGCTTGACTGTTCGGATTATTTGTTGCTGTTGTAGTTAAATATTTTGTCGTTGAACCGCTGCCATTATATTCATAGACCCGGACATAATAGGTATTAGGTGCAGTCAAACCGTTTACAGTAAGACTGCTGCCTGTTCCGTTATATACAACTTGTTCACCGGAGGTGTAGGTAGCGGATGCAGACGGTGATGTGCCGTCAGCCGGAGCTGTAAAGCTGTTTGAAGTATTAATTTTTACAATTCTGTTTGTACCGTTACCGTTTGTCCACCCAACAGTGAACTGGGATGAGGTGACTGATGAAAATACTATTGCCGAGGCCTGTGTTGTTGGAGCAGTAACACTTGAAGATGTTGCAACAATAACCGTATCAAGATAAAAACGATTTGAAGCAGCCGCTCCGGCTGAAATTTTAAATTTCGTTGTACTTGTCCCGCCAGTGAATGCAAGTGTCTGGGTTACCATACTTGATGTAGGCGTTATAGCAGTCCCAAGTTGGGTATAATTCGTTCCTCCATCAGTAGAAATGTACGCAAAAACTGTTTTCGTATCCGTTCCATATGTCTGCAGGTTGAATTTCAACGTTCCGGAACCCGCCGAACAGTCAAGTGAGGGCGTAACTATGTAACCCATTGCAGAAGAAGAACCAAGCTTTATTGCACCGCCGGCACTGTAAATCTTTGAACCGGTCCATCCCGAAACTGCTGTATATGAATTCAGTGAACCAGAAACATCGGTAGCACTCGGACTAGAAATGGTCCCGGTAGAAAAACCCGTGAAAGGTTCGTTCAAAAGCGTTGCAGAGGAAACCGTTCCAACCGTAAAAGTTCCGCTGGTTGAAGCAACTGTCGTATCGGCTGTGTTCATGATAATCACTTTTGCCTGCGTTGTTGCCGTTGAAGGAACAGTCCACGAATATGTCCCAGCAGAAGCTGCGGTGCTTGCAATAATATCCGACCAGGAAGAACCGTTATCCGAAGAATATTTAAGTTTCACGTTCGTGATATTGGCACTTGTCCATGTAATATTGTGAGATGATGACGGTGCCCATGTTTCTCCTCCAACCGGAGATGTAAGCGCCACTGTAGGTGTTGTTGAAACCGGATTGACCGTAACCGTATAGGGGATGGAAGTAATCGTCCGTGTGGATGAGGTTGCATACAGCGTATTGTACAGTACCAGAACATAATAACCATAACTCGATTGATCTGTAACAGTAAACGTCAGGTTGCTGCCCGATGTTGTCGGTTCAACGACAGAAAGAACAGTTGGATTTGTATAGCTGCTCAACTTTAAAAGACGCGCCGAAAAGTTTGCGTTAGTCGAAGTTGGAGCCGTGGTTATTGAAAAATTTGCCGTCGGTACAATCTTAATAAAATTGGCAGAAGCACGATATAGATTGCTTGTTGATGAATAGCTTGTTGTTGTTCCGCTAAAATTGATTGTTCCCTGATAGGTAACGGCAAACGGGCCGTATGTATTCTTCGTATTGCTCCCTGTACGGTAATCATCACCACGCGCAAAACGGTATGTACTCATTGGAGATGTTGTTGAAGCAGTTAGCAGTCCAATAGCGACATTATAATCTTTAATGGCATCTTTCAGTGTTGTACCTTTCGCAACAAGCATGTTGTTCATAGCAGTTGACCAGTATTGCGTAACAACATTCTGAAAAAATGTTTTCGTTATTTCCGCACCGAATCGGTCGCTGAGGTAGCGTTGGAATATCCATGAAGAATACCAGTGGCCGGAAGTAATGGTAGTGCCGTCCAGATCATCGTCATAATCAAGTGAGATATAAGGAGTGTCGAATATACCGGTCAGATATTGCCAGTTGTCGTCATCTTTCGGAAATACGATATCTTCACCCCACGTTGAGCACATTTCCATCGGAAAACTGGTAAAGTTGTTCGTATCGTATCCAAACTGAATCGCGTGAAAAAATTCATGTGCCGTTGTTACTTCCATAGCGATTTGCAACAATGCATCTGTACTACCGAATCCCGTATAGTTATTACGCATGACCATGAAACTTGTATATGCAGAAGTTTCGGTTACCCCGCTCGTGTTAGGATTATCCCCTGCCGAAGTTTCGCCCTGACAGTACCCGTAAACGCCGCTGCCCGCAGCGCTGTTCGAAAGATACACGCAATAGCGCCCGGCGTCGGAACTCGCGATTGGAGGACGTGCGAAACCAAGCGAATCATAAACCGTCAATGCCCGTATAAAAGCGGCGGCCATGTTTTCAACATAATCCGGGACGCTGTTGGAATTCGCATCGGTAGTCGAGACCGCATTTGTTCCAGTTGTCGTATAATAGAATTTAAAAAAGTTCTTTGTTGTCTCTGAGTATGTGCTGCTTAAACCGGTGGGTCTTGAAGTAGCCATCAAAAACGTTGCCTGCGCATCGGGAGTCAACTTGCTGAAATTCTTTTTTGCATTGAACAACAGCATCGTTTTATTATTTGCCAATCTATCAGGAACCCCTGATTTTCTCATCCGTACATTCGTTTGCAAAGCATCCAACTGTGTGAGCAAAGATTGAGAGTACAACGAATCTGGTGTACTTTGAGCAATGATAAAAGGACTGCATATACCAATTGTAAGTAATGTTAATACTATACAGCGAAATCGTGTCATACGGTTTCCTTAAGAAAAAAATTCAAAATTAATAATCCCAAAAGGGGGTGTCTGGCCTGAGTGTGTTATTAGACGTTTACAATTTAGTGATTATTAGCATAAGATGCCACAGCCCGGCTTTATATTTATGTTAAGATAAAGTGAGTAATAACAGCCTGCAACGGGCATTTTATGCTCATCATGCATTAGTTCAAATAACTTGTCATCCCGGATGAAGGACTCCTTCGGGATTCGATTAAATTTTCTTTGTCGAATCAACCGCCAAAGCCGTCGGATTTACAAAATGTGAGATCGTCGAGATGAAGAATTTGGTAATGTATAAATTTGAGATCTGAGTATTTCTGGAAACTTGTTTAAATATTATATGGAGTTGAAATTAAACCTTGAGACAAAATCAGAAAAAAAATATATTTACATAAATATTAGTTAATAAGTATATCTACGGTATCTGGAATAGTAAAATCAATAACAATTTACTATCTTGAAATAGTCCCATTTCTGCTAACTTCATTAGGCAATTGAACTTAAACTATCAGAACAATTTCTAAATCTACATATACTATTTCAATTCTCTATAATGCGCTAAATCTCCAATAATTTTCAAATATGTAACATGATCGTCATAAACATCAATATTCCAACCATTATTACTCTTATTTAGTGCAGGAAAATCATTATCTACCTTAAGAATCAAATTGTTAAACAAAATGCGACGTGGATGTTTCATTTTTGTATCAAACGAAAAAAAAAGTTTTGCTTTCTTCCCCATTACAACTTGTAAGTTTTGCTTTAACTGTCTTAACTTGATAAATGCTTTCTTTAAATCCTTAGGACGTCCCATTGATACATAATATCTTATCGAATAATCATTCATAGCAACCTTCCTAAATAGAGTATGTTGCCTGATATTACAATAGTCATCTTGAATATATACATCTGCCTTATAAGGGCATAAATTCAATATTTCGTCAAAGAAAGCGCATATATCACTATCAGTAAGGAAATTGTATGGCCATACTGTAAGTTGACTATTAGTGCTTAGTTCTTTCTTTAGCCACTGGCTATTTGGGATGCTAGCCTCATGAAGAGCAGCACATTTAGATGTCTTATATTTAAAAGACAAGCAAATAAAACCATGCTTTTTGGATTTATTTGCCAAACTATTGAAAAACTTTAAAACTGCACTTTCGTCAATATCGTCTTCAATGGTTGAAATGCGAAGCCGTTGCTGATCGTGTAGTTTTTTTATGATTAGGTGCTGAAATATATCCTTTTGCGCTGGCATCACAGTCGACAATTCAGAGTTTATAAAAGCTAAGTACTTATTCCCAAAAATGAATTTGTTTCGCGGATTATATAATATTCTCCCAACACAATCACCAGCCTCATCGTATACCATTGGATTATTTCTATACTCAAGAAACTTTATAATAAGCTCCCAGTGAAGTAAGGCGTCCATCTTATACCCCCAATAATTCCTCTATTAAAGAATATGATTTATCATAAAATCCTGGGGGTAATTCTTGGGATAGAAGCCCATTTTTCTGAATTTTATGAGAGCTTAAAATCGTCTTTTTATTATTTCGACGGAAATAATAAATGGACACATCTTCTGGCTTAATCCCATACATCCCTTTTTTTACTATAACCTGAAGTTTTCTAAGTATATGCTCGCTATGTGTTTCAATAATGAAACGATTTTTTTTCGAAAGTCCCATTAATGCACTAATTAGATCACATTGCATGTCGGGATGAAGATGTACCTCGGGCTGCTCGATTAAAATTATTTTACCATTATTTTTATCTCCTGCGATTGTTTCGAATAATAATGGTATTTGCAGTGATATGCCATATCCCACATCGGTAATATTATGCCATAATCCATTCTTTTTGATACGTAGTTCAATTACCGACACCTCTTCAGAGCGGACAAGCTTAATTCCCTCAGCAATTTTATTTGATTTCAGCTCTCTGTTTAATTCTAAGATTAAATTATTATTATTCACATTCTCGCTTGACAAAACATTCATTAGTTTTTCCAAATCATTCCTAGAATAACTATTTAACCTATCATTCATATGATAAATTCTTTCAGGTCGAGACTGAATTGGATTAACATATATTATTTTTGAAAAAATACTACGCAATTCATTTTGAGCGATAAGGAGCAACCCTATTCTCAGAAAAAATTCGGTTTTATTTCTTATTTTATGTTCGGTTATTTGGTGTGCCAATGATGATGGAATAATTAAGCTCAAAAATGATTCAGATGAGTACTCCACATTTCGAAAAGCATATTGGGCTTTTGTTTGTTGATCATGAAATTTTACATTGCATTCAGTGTTGTACACTTTTTTACTGTTTAAATTTCTTTTAATTGTCAGACTACCAATATCGGGGTGTGAAATTTTTGTAAATGTGAGACTGATACGATTATTCTTTTTTTGGAAAATCACATCGAAGGAGAAATTTTTCGAATTATATCTCCGCATCATCTTTTTTATTTTATTTTTGTCAGCTCTTGGGTAATATTCACTTATTATTTGGGCTAAAAAGGCCAAGTTTTGTTGTGACACAACAATATCCAGCCCAAAGTGTAGTTTTCTCTTTGAGTCGTGGTTGAAAACTACTGCGTCATAGTTTCCTAGTTCAACATAATTACCATTTAGCAAGAAGGATGCATCTTGAGGATTTAATAAGCTTTGCTTTATTGCCAATAAAAACTTTAATATAGAGCTTTTACCAGAACTATTTTCTCCGATCAAAATATTGATCTTAGAAAATGAAAGTTGGCTATCATTAAAACTTCGGAAATTGTTCACTCTAAAATTAAACATACATACCCCGTTACAAGTTTTTAAAATTAGAAATCCGATTTATTAACATAAATTATGAATTATAATGATAGTAACAAAACATCGTCGATATAGACTTCTTTGTTCTTTAAATACAGAGATTTCAGAATATTCTATTATTAGCTATTGGGAAAATACTGTAAATGCGTCTAGAATTATAATCACTTACATACCACATTGCTGATTCGTTTATGCATATTTATATTCCGAATTTAGTTCAGATGAAAGTATGGCAACTTGAATGTTTATCAACAAAAACTCTCTAGCCAGGATCAATTATATTATCTACAAAAGAAGAAGCTTCACAATTCAACTTCTGAATTCATTAAGCTAATTTTATAAAATTCAGGGCATAAATGAACCTAATTTAAAAATTCCAATGCCTCTAAGCTACCTGAGAAAGATTATAGATGAAGCCCCATTCTCAAACTAGGGTGGGTACTTTCAATATTTTGCTAATTGGCACATTCTCTCAGGGTTACTACAAGCATTCAAACACGATATTTTTTCATATAACTTCATTTGCATCGTTCGCCCCGCTTCGGGGGCGGGTTTTCCGGGGGCTGCTCTCCACGGGTTGCCACCCGCGGTTATTCAAATTATGTCCTTTCAGGACAAAGACAATGGGTTAGTGAATTTGCAAAATCCCCTGTTTTGCCACTTTTTGCCTGCTTGATTTTCAATTTTATATTTTTTTCTTGACAAGCGTCTCTTTATGTCATATATTTACTTTGAAAAACAAAGTACTTTATGGAGTCGGTCAAAATGGATGAAAATTTCGCTTTAGAAGAGCTTCAATTTATCAAGAAGGTAATTGAAGAGTCCAAACGCTCAATCGTGTATAACGGTATGGATTATATTATCTGGGGTGCGCTCGTAATAGTCGGTATGTTGATCACGTATGCTTTGGCTGTCACCGGACTCCCGTTTAATTTTCTGTATGTCTGGCTTTTACTGATACCTGTCGGCTGGGGCTTTTCGTACTACAACCGGAAAAACTGTACCGGTAAGGCTCCTAAAACTATAACGTCAAAAGCTATCGGAGCAGTCTGGCTTGGTGCCGGTATCTCTATGACTTTAATCGGATTCGGCGGTCCTGTCCTCGGACACATGCACGGCATATATATTTCTCCGGTGATTGCCATCATTTGCGGCGGCAGCTACTTTATAGCGGGAAGGATTCTTGATTCTAAACCGACAATGTATTTATCACTTGGCTGGTGGATCGGCGGTATCATCCTTTTTCTGGTTCACGATATTAATCAGATGCTTATCATGGCTGCCCTGATGTTGTTTTTTCAGACAATTCCCGGTATTATGGTTTTCAGAAAATACAAACGTGCGGAGAAAAACCAGAAGTGAACGAATTCGATTATCAACAGCTTGACGACATAATCCACTCCCGGATCCGGCTGGCTATTATTTCAGTCCTCATTTCAGTCGAAGAAGCTGAGTTTAATTTTCTTAAAGAAAAAGTAAACACGACCGACGGAAATCTGAGTGTGCACATCCGCAAACTGGAGGAAGCTGAATATGTTTCTGTTAGAAAAGAGTTTGTGGATAGAAAACCGAAGACGGTCTATTCTCTTTCATCAAAAGGAAAGAAAGCTTTTGAAGCTTATGTAGAGCGTCTTGAAAAAATGATAAAAAAATAAAAAAATTTACCCATATACTTTGATTTTCAAAGTACTTTATTAACCTAATGTAAGGAGTCCTAACATGAACGCTATGAAAATAATCACCGCAGTCACCGTCCTCGTCATTCTGGGTGTATCAATCATCAAACCGCAATCGGCACCGGTGAACGACCTGCTGAAAGAAGGTAAAGCAATTGCACATCAGGCCGATGTTGTGTACAAGCAGGATCTTCTGTTAAAGTCCCGGACAATTTTCGAAAAAGCTCTTGCGGCCGACACAAGCAATCCTTTAGCCCTGTACTATGTAACGTATACCGGTTACAAACTGCTCGAAATGAATTTGATGAACAGCGAAGCATTTGAAAAATATTATGGCGAAACGGAAAAATCCGGTTTACGCGTCTCTGCAATTAAAGGCATGGAATCGGAAGGTAAGGCTTTACTCGCTTCTATATATATGATTAAGATCGCGCGCAGTCCGATGTCGGCCATCTCGCTTACACCAACAATATTCGGCCTTCTGGACCAAGCTGAAAAAGCTAACGCGAACAATCCGAGAATAAACTATATCAGGGGTGTGATGAAATACAATATGCCTAAAATGTTCGGCGGCAGTTACACGGAGTCCGCGGATTTTTTAAGAAAATCCATTGCACTTTTTGAAAAGGATGAAACTGTCGACTCATTGCAGCCATCGTGGGGTTATCTTGAATCTCTTGCATGGCTTGGACGCGCGTACGAGGAGCTCGAAATTTATGAGGCCGCAAAGTTCGCTTATCAAAAATCCCTAACTGTTGAACCGGATTTCGCATGGGTCAAGTACAACCTGCTGCCGGCTTTGGAAAAAACAATAGAAAAAGAAAACAATCATTAATCGGGAATTAACACGATGAAACGGAAGTATATAGTATTATATATAATAATTATTATGCTGAATGCAACAGTCGCATACTCACAGATCAAAACAACTGTTGAGGGTAAAGTGACGGATTCCGAAAACAGAGCGCTGCCTTATGCTACCGTGTTCATCGCGAACTCCGGCGACGGCACCATGACTGCCGAAGACGGGACATTCTCCTTTCCGACAAAAAAGCAGGGTGAGGTCACCGTAACGACAAGTGTTGTTGGATATAAACCGGTGTCGCATAAAATCACGTTGACGGCGAAACAGAAAAATGCTGTTAACTTCGTACTTGAAGATAATGCCGTAAATCTGAAAGAGGCGATTGTCACTGCAAGCTCATACGGTTCGGAAGCCGACAAGGGTGTCGTGATAACAAGAATGGATGTGCTGACAACTCCGGGCGGCGCTGCTGATATTTATCAATCGTTGAAAACACTGCCGGGAATTACACAAGTATCCGAGAGTGCGGAACTGTATGTGCGCGGCGGCGATCCGCTCGAAACAATTACTGTCATTGATCAGGCAGTTGTTTATCATACAATGACATTTGAATCTGGTTACGGCGGTATGTTCTCCAATCTCAATCAGAGTGTAGTGCGCTCCATGTTCTTTACCAGTGGTGGGTTCTCTGCAAAGTACGGCAACGCTTTATCCGGCGTGCTTGACATTGAAACCAGAAATATTCCCGGTAGAGAAACTTACAATGTCGCTCTTTCCATGGCAAACGCTTCCTTAACGGTTGATATGCCAATCATCGAAGATAAACTCGGCGGATATTTTGATATACGGCAAAGCTTCACGCGGCCGATCTTCTGGTTGAACGGCGGCAACGAACGCATCCCCTCATCCCCTGTTTCAAAAAGCGGCACAGGTGCTCTCATATATTCGTATTCGCAGTCGGGAAAAATTAAATTGTTCGGTACGTATGCAGCGGATGACGAAGGTGTTAATGTTGAGCGAGCCGAGTATAACGGAACATTCAACGGCGATTCCAAAAACACTTTTGTGAATCTCCAGCACACGCTTCTATTATCTGACAGAATCGTCATGAAAAACAGTCTGTCATACAACCGTTACGGCAACACATGGATACTTGGCGTTCTGGATATTGATAGAGCCGACCACGTATATAATTTCCGAAATGATTTTGAGTACACACTTAGCGGCAGTGCAAAACTTCTTGCTGGTGCAGAATATGAAAACCGCAGAATCACCTATGAAGGAAGAATCCCCGGAGAAGATTATGATATTCGCCCCGGTGCATATTCAAAAGTCATTGATGCCGCACTTCAGGCAAACCGCTGGGGTGTGTATTCGGAATATCAAATGCTCAATCCGTTGGGACTCGATCATGTTACATTCACCGGCGGTGTGCGTCATGATGAATTTCCTGGATTAAAACAATCATGGACTGACCCACGGGCAAGTATCGGCTACAAACTTTCCGGTCAATCGGTTTTTTGTCTCGGCTGGGGTATCTTTCATCAGCTTCCCGACCCACGGCTGTATGCGCCGGTTGACGGCAATCCAGACCTTGGACCAATGCGAGCCGAGCATTATATCGCCTCATATGAACTTGACCTGGGTGAGCAGAATTCATTTCGCGTGGAAATGTATCATAAGGATTATAAAAATCTGCCGCTTGAAAGCGATATTACAAATTATGATAATTCGGGTCACGGTTTTGCAAACGGCGTTGATGTGATTCTCAAAGGATCACCATCTCCTGACTTAACAGGATGGATCTCTTACGGGTATATCAATACCAAGCGTAAATGGATGGATTACGATTCTTATACAAACAGCGATTATGATATTACGCATAATCTTTCTCTTGTTGTAAAATATAATGTTGCCGAACAATGGCAGGTTGGAATCAACGCAAAATTTGCGACGGGAAAACCATATACTCCGGTGCTGTCATCGACCTTCAACACGACACGAAATGTATATGAACCTGATTACGGCACAACAAACACAGCAAGATTCCCTAATTACAAACGGGTTGATCTAAGGTTGACATACTTCGGACAGTTATTTGATAAATACTCGCTTGTCGCCTATATGGAGGGATTGAACATTCTGAACTTCACCAATATTTTCGGATACTCGTATACTCCCGATTACTCATCGCGTAAAGATATACTAAGTTACTTTGGAAGAAGAATGATTGTTATAGGGTGTTCGATCAGCATATAAACGAATCAAGGTAGAATTCCAATGTATTAACTCCGTATTGTCTGTGGGTTTTCTCCCACGGCAATACGGATATACTTCTTAAAAGAAATCCGATAAAACCACCATAAAACATGAGAAAATCTTTTCGAGAGCGCTTTTGCATGCAAAAAATCCTTATATTGTGTATGATGTAAGACATAGATGTTTAACATATAATCGGATTTCCCATGCCCGAAAAGCTCTCTGATAAGCCCCGTAACTCTCACCTCGCGTTGGTATTCTATATTGCCATTCTCATTCTGTTCTTTTCCAAAAACACATATACACAGACAGCGAATGAGACTCCAAATGTACTCTTTATCGCGGTTGACGACCTTAAGCCGATACTTGGCTGTTACGGTGACGCACTTATTAAAACCCCCAATATTGACGCGCTTGCAAAACGAGGGACAGTATTCCTTGCAAATTACTGTCAGCAGGCTGTCAGCGGACCGACGCGTGCAAGCCTTCTTACAGGAAAAAGGCCGGATTATACACGCATCTACAATATGAAAACAAAGATGCGTGATATGAATCCCGACATTCTTACACTTCCGCAATACTTCAGAAGTCAGGGATACACCACAACCGGGGTCGGTAAAATCTATGACCCAAGGTGTGTTGATGAGTACCTTGATGAACCATCATGGAGCGAGCCGTTTACGCGCAAGCCGGAAAAAAAATATTTTTCCCGGGTCACCGGCGAACCTGCATTTAGTTATTACCAGCAAGCGGAGTTAAAAGAAAAAGCATTGAAAGGCCGTGAAGAATCCGGAGGTGAAGAAGGCGCATTAAAAGCCGGACCTTCAGTTGAATGCGCCGATGTACCGGATGACGCCTACCTTGACGGAGCAACTGCAAAGAAAGCGAAAGAATTATTGCAACAGCTTGCCGAACGAAAGAAACCATTCTTCCTCGCAGTCGGTATTCATAATCCACACCTGCCGTTTGTCGCGCCGAAAAAATACTGGGATATGTATCAACGTGATGAAATGCCGGTTGCAAAGTTTCAGGAACACGCGGCAAATAGTCCGGAGTTCGCCTATACTTCTTCACCTGAACTGAGAAATTATACGGACATTCCCCCGCTCGTAACATTTTCGGATCAGAAAAATTCTATTCACCTTCCTGTTGAAAAGCAAAAAGAGTTGGTTCATGGATACTACGCTGCAGTATCATATGCAGACGCGCAAATCGGTGTTGTACTTAAAGCGCTTGACTCATTAGGATTGACAGGCAACACGATTATCGTTTTATGGGGCGACCACGGCTGGCATCTCGGAGATCACGACCTCTGGTGTAAGCATACCGATTTTGAACAGGCGACACATGCACCGTTAATAATTTCGTCACCGGGAATACTTCCGTCACGCAGCGCATCACAAACTGAGTTCGTGGATATTTTCCCGACTCTATGCGAACTTTCCGGTCTTCAAATACCACCCAACAGAGACGGTGTAAGCCTTGTGCCGTTAATGAAAGATCCATCAAAAGAAGTTAAGCAATATTCGGTAAGCCAATACTGGCGTAAAAATAACAAAAAAGAAATTGAGGGATATTCAATCCGTACGAAGCGGTATCGCTATACGGAGTGGCTCGTAGACTTTAAGGATAAACACGAGTACAGTGAAAGTAAAATTGCCGGCAAAGAATTGTATGATTACGAGAAAGATCCGCTTGAGACAGTCAGCCGGATAGGTGATCCCGCTTATCGTCAGGCTGAAGCTGAGATGAAAAAACTGCTCATGGAATATTTTGATTCTCAAAAGGATAATCTGGGTGGTCCCGAAAGAACCAAATAAACCTGAAACCTGAACGACTATGCAGCCACAAAAGATATTATCAACATTGCTGATAAAGCCCGCCGGACCGGACTGCAATCTTGACTGCACGTACTGTTTTTATCTGGATAAAGCAGGACTGTTTCCGGAAACATCAACACACCGGATGTCCGATGCGGTTTTGGATGAACTCATCTGCAAAGCATTTGACGGGAATGCCGGTCATATGTCGTTTGTCTGGCAAGGTGGCGAACCGACACTCGCGGGACTGCCGTTCTTTCAAAAGGCGGTCGAGTTACAAATCAAGTACGGGGCAGGAAAATCCGTAAGCAACGCTTTACAAACAAACGGCTTATTGTTGAACAGCGATTGGCATCAGTTCCTGCGTGAGTACAACTTCATTGTCGGTATTTCAATAGACGGTCCGCAGCACATTCACGACTATTATCGCAAAGCAAAAGGCGGACAACCAACCTGGCAGCATGTGCATACGACAGCCGGAGAAATGTTAAGCGCCGGAATTCCGGTCAACGCACTTACCGTGGTTACCGACTACTCAGCTCAATTTCCGGAAGAAATATATAACTATCATAAAAGCCTCGGGCTTTCGTACATGCAATTCATACCATGCGTTGAAGAGGACAAATCGCATCCGGGCATGGCGGCACCATTCTCCGTTTCAGCCGAAGCTTACGGCGAATTTCTTATTAGACTTTTTGACTGCTGGTATCCGGATATCAAAGACGGAATAGCTACGACATCAATCCGATTTTTTGATGCGTTGTTTCATAAGTATGTAAACCTTGCAGCGCCGGACTGCACCTTAGAAAAACAGTGTGGCGTGTATTTATTGGTTGAGCATACCGGGGATGTTTACTCATGTGATTTTTTTGTGGAAGACGTGTGGAAGTTAGGCAATGTTACCGAAAATAATTTGCCCGATTTGTTAAACAGCAGCAAGCAGTTTGAATTCGGCAAGTTGAAATCTGCAATGCCCGCCGAATGTTTTTCTTGCAAATGGCTCGCGTACTGCCGAGGCGGATGCACCAAAGACCGTGTACGAGATGCACGCGACCGCGGTTCGAATCATTTCTGCCGCTCCTTTAAAATGTTTTTCGAGCATGCGCATGATAAATACCGCTGGCTCGCAGCTGAATGGCGACGCGAACAAATGAATGCTCCCGATTTAATAAACGAATGACAGTTGCGAAATGTTAGTCTGGAATACAAGCAGTGTAGAATTGTAGGGCGACTTTCAAAGTCGCCCAAATTGCAAAACGACAGCGGGGAATGTTGCACGTCGGTATAAAATTCTCGCACTCTAATTTTACCAGGCAGTGTTGCCGTATTGATCACTCAACATTCACAACTAAAAATTCCTCGTTAAAATACACTTTCGAGGCAGAAGCAAGTCAGCTCCGCGACGGTATCCCACTCTTCACAGGTTTTGCCGTTTTTGCAGCGGGAACAAAGCTGTTGCAAATCCGCGACGGATACATCGAGCGTACCCGTGCGCTCATGGAGTTCAAATAATTCCTTAATGTATTTACCTGCAACAATACGATGAAGATTATCTTTTTTCTTCAGTCCCAGCCATTCAAACACACCTTTATTGCCGCGGGATATGTTGCAAGTGCGGCATGACCATACAACGTTGTCCGCCGAGTCCGAGCCTCCACGGGATTTCGGAATAAGATGATCAATCTGTAAGTTTTCAGTTGATGCGCAAAAGACGCATTCTTTCGGAAATTCATACTCCCGCTGCCACTCCCTCACCGTATCGGACATGGTTTTCTTTCCGCTTTTGAATTCCTTCAACGTATTGATAATGAAGCCGTAATTCAACTGACCGTTAAATACGGTGCGCGAAATGAGCTTGGCATATTCATAGAACAGTTCTTCGCGCATGGTCTTAACATATTTAGGTGGCATATATTATCTGCTTAATTCTATTTTAACAAGAGCATTTTATTCGTCTGCAGATTATTACCAGCTGTCATTCGGCAATAATAAAAGCCACTCGAAAGATTTGCAGCGTTGAAGACCACCCGGTATTCTCCCTCTGCAAGTTCTTCATTGATCAGGGTTCGTATTTCCCTGCCAAGGGCATCATACACTTTGACGGAAACAGCTTCTCGTTGCGGAACGTAAATCCGGATTGTTGTCGCGGGATTAAAAGGATTCGGGTAATTCTGATAAAGGACAAAATCTTTTTTTGATTTTTCAGTTTCTTTCGAAGATAAAACATCTCCCCAGCGATACGTAGACCAACCGGTATCCGGCAGGTAACTTATTCCCGGAATTATCCCCAAATCAACAGCCATGACTCTATAATTAAATACGTATCCACTCTTCAGTAAATTAGTATCTATAACCGCCTGAAATGTATAATCGTTATCCGGATCCGTTTTCTTAATTACAACAGGAGGACACTGGATGATTGATGCACCTAATGAATAGTAACTTTGAAATGCGGCGGAGTCTATGAAATTATTACCCGTTTGAAAAGTCCAGGGAGCAACATCAGGATGTCGATATTTGCCACTTAAATATTGATAGCGATGTTTAATGCTCAATTGATACGTTAAATTTTGGTTTTCGTGCAAAGCTATTCCAACTTGTCGTATCTCCGGTTTGAAATGATCGCTGTAATAATGAGGATTTCCCGATGAATCGTATATGATAGCCTTAAATAATTCTGAATTAGATGAATTCCACTTAAATTCCCCATGAGGAGACTTACAATAATATTCCGAGATTTGCCCCAATGATGCAGCGTAATATGCGTTTGCTGTGATCTTCCACTCTGAATTCTCATTATTATAGTCATAGCCACGACAAGTTAGACTTGAATCGAAATTACTTTTAATTGTCTCCTTGATTAGCGTATCGCCAAACGAGTACTCAACGGATTGAGAAAAATCCATCTTATGCCTACTATTTACATATAATTCTCCCGACTGGCGAGAGTAGCTGATGGTATCATTCCCAACGATATACCACGTTGTGCCGTTTGTTGTAAATGAGTTCTTTATTGTTTTCGTTGGCGTATCATATGTAACGTAAATTGTTGTACCATCAAAATCATAACGAACCTGAAGATACTGCCATTTATTACCGACACTTAACGGCATATAATCTGGGTAGTTTGCATTTTGCGCGTACACTGACGCTATACAAATAATAAATAGATTCAGAGCGATAAGTTTCATATTTCCTCCGATTGTAACCGGGGAGCAGGGACCCCAAAAATCATACCCCTGTTGGATTTTTCACCATGTTATTTAAACAATTTATCAGTCAATTATTTGAAAATTTATAGTGATAAGTAAATGTAAATCAAATACTATTTAAAGTCAACAAATTACTAACATATTTCGGGTATAGTCAAATAATCAACACAATAGCGTGCCCCCTCTCCATAATTCGGTATAAGTCTTATGCAGGCATTAAGCAATTCCCGGGCATAGTATTGCCGGTTATCTGCACAATAGTAAGAGATTTACAGCCGATTTTCAAAAGAATTTTCCACATCTCATTATATACCGGTAATTCTTACATTTCAGCAGCCTATACGAGAGTATCTATAACCCGGTAAGCGTTTTGGGAATACCATATAAATTGACTCTGTCGATTGCGCATGATAATCAATTGGAAGTTCATTTGATTCATCATATAAAAAAGGGATAAAACCCGAATCTCATTCTCTTCTTTGCTGCCTGTATGCTTACTTTGTGCGGCTGCGCACCTTCTCTTATCACTAGGAGTGATTTCACAGTTCTTGACGCCGAAAGCTGGCGCATCCACATTATAACTCCGGAAGAAAGTTCGGTTTTGATAAGTACTGCGATGATGTAGCGAACAGTTTTTCGAAAGACTAAAGAGATGCTGGAATAGTAATTCGTTCGCAAATGTGCAAAATGATAAATTCAATAACTAACCGGGGAAATATGGTTCATGGCCGGAAAACCTTATCGACTGATTCACTCCCCCGGGGAAGCACTATACGAATTAAGTGATACATTTATACAAGGGGTTCGAATTGTCAAGGATGCCGAGGCAACCACTTATTACCTGCCAATGAAAAGCGGCTCGCTAAAAAAGCAATAAAACCGAACCTAGTGCAATACTAAATTCTTTCGCATATTAATTCAAGAATCGAACGACAGTCAATATCTGAATGCCCTGGATCATCAGTTCTTTTTTAATACTTGACGTATTAGCGTAGCCAAATCATGTATTTCAAATGGTTTTGAAATATAGTGTGTGAAGCCTTTCTCAAGAAACTTTTCCTTGTCCCCAACCATCGCGTAGGCGGTAACGGCTATAATCGGAATGTTTTCACACGATTTGAATCTCCGGATTATTTTTAAAACTTCAACACCCTCATTTCCTTTTCCTAAATTTATATCCAGAAGTATAGCATCGTAGTTCTTGCTGCTAATCATATGTATGGCTTCTTCGGGATTCATCGTAGATTCAACTGCACAAATATCGACAAGCACTCTTTTAACAAAATCAATAGCAACTACGTCATCTTCAACATATAGCACCACAGTGCCTTTTTTCAGCGGCATTTCATTGATTTCATCTGCCACAGCCGGCGTATCTTCGGTATTCACATCCCGTTGTCCCTTCGCCGGTAATTCAAGGGGTGGTAATACAACGGTAAAAGTCGAACCCTTTCCTGGTTCACTTTCAACTGTAATAGTTCCTTGCAGCTTATCAACAAATCTTTTTGTAATAGTTAATCCAAGCCCGGTACCTTCATACCTCCTGCCCATGCCCTCACTTACCTGCCGGAATTCATCCCAAATAATCTGCTGATCATTCTTTGAAATTCCGATACCACTGTCTATTACTTTAATTTCCAAGCACTCTTGATCGTTTTTTCTAATCGTACTAACATCTACGCGAACGATTCCCTTGTCAGTGTACTTCACTGCATTATTCACAAGATTTGTCACAATTTCTCTAAACAGGGATTCATCAGAATTCAATTGATAATCTGCCAAAGATGTATGGAGCGATATTGTTAATTTCTTTTTCTTGGCAGTCTCTTCAAAAAGGGTACAAATATTTTTGCAAATTTCAACAGCGTGTATTTTCGTGACATTCAACTCAAGTCCGCCAGCCTCTATTCTCGAAAGATCAAGAATAATGTTGAGTGTGTTCATTAGCCTGTTAGCGCTTTTGTTGATTATTTTTGCCTGCTCCTTGGCGTCTTCACCAATCATTTCTTTCTGCAAAATTTCACTGTATCCGAGTATGCCAATCATCGGGGTTCGCAGTTCATGACTCATGTTTGCCAGAAAACTTGACTTCAACCGGTTACTTTCCTCGGCTTTTTGTTTAGCAATAAGCAGTTCGTTTTCAACTATCTTTCTCTGAGTAATATCCTGAAACGTGGTACGCATGCCAATGATTTTGTTCCGGTTATTTTTAAGAACACGGTCTTCGCACAGCCCGGGTATTGTTGTTCCATTTGCGTGGACAAAATTGCGCTCATAATTCTGCATTGTTTCCACGTGTCCGGAAAGTACAGCCAATATTTTTTCTTGAGCTGAGTCAGGATTATCTGTAATTTCCCAGAGATGCACACCGATCAGTTTTTCACGGTCATATCCTAATTTTTCACTGACCGCGTTATTAACGTTCGTAATTTTCGCTTCGTTGTCTATTTCGAAATATCCAAACGGGGCTTCATCATACAACTGCCGGAATTTTTCCGTGCTCTGTTCAGCTTCACGTTCTGCAAGAAAACGGGTGGTAATATCACGTAAAGCTCCTTCATAGCCTATTACAGCATTGTTTTCGTCAAACATCAATTGCGCGTTAACGGAAGCATAAAATATCCGCCCGTCCTCAGTTCGCAGTTTAACCGTCCAATCGGATATCTCTTTGTTTTTTTTCAGTGTATTAACCAGATATGCCCGGTCATCCTTATTGGCATATAAACTTTCCATTTTTTTACCAATCAGATAATCACGCTTGTAACCGGTAATCTTTTCAATTGACGGGCTAATTTCAGTTAAACATCCTTTCGTGTCAACCTGATAAAATACGTCCTGTATATGAGTAAATATGTCCTTGTATTTTTTCTCGCTGTCACGTAATTGCTTATCGAGCAGCCGCTGTTTCAACAATTTGGCGGCTTCGACCGCGATTAACTGAATAGACAGAACCTCCTGATCATCATACTGATTATTTTTATTGCCCAAGATAAAAAGGATACTCGATTGTTCGTCCACTTGCTCGGTGATGCAAAGACATCGCAGCAATGGCGAGTGCCCGGAAGGGATACCTTCTATATTAACTGATGTTTCCAAGGAATCCATGACCACGGGACTCTTAGCGTTTACAAACTTTCCGGGGAGTGATGCATCGCTTGCGAAATAGACAATTATGCTTTGATATGGGGGCAGATTCTGATCAATATATGACACAAGATTCATGCGTCCGGTCGATTTTTCCACCTGATAGAGGTATCCCGTTGTACTTTCAGAAAGATAGAGGGTTTTACGTAGCACATACTCAAACAATTTGCTGTCGGTTAATGAGGGAGCATCTTTATACAGCTGCAGAAGAATATTTCCGCGTTCAACGTTTTTCTTTAACTGACTTTCACTTTTGAGAAGCTTTTGTTCGGATTTTAATTTCTCCTCAATTTCAACCTGAAGCTCTTCCGTTCTTTGATGTACTTTAATTTCCAGATTCTTGTTCAGGTCATCAAGCTCATTATAAGCAGATTCAAGATTTCCCAGCATATTATTAAAAGCCCGGGAAAGCTCGCCTATTTCATCCCCGGTGTTTATCGGAGTACGCTGAGATAAATCCCCGGCAGTAATTTTTTTCACGGTGCGAAGCATCAGTTGCAACGGTCCGGCAATAAATTTTGCCATTATCAGAACAATGCCGATTCCGATAATAATAATGAATAGACTGATAATGCCGATGTTTGTCCGGCTTATGGAAATAGTTCTTTGAATTTCATCAGAAGAAAGGGCTAGATATAGATTTCCGTATTGTTCATTCCCCTGCATGATTGGCACACATACTTTAATATAGTGTGCTTTCTTATCCATGTCTTTTCTTATCGTGGTATACTCGCGATCAACAGCGCCGGGGAAATTATACTTACGTAACACCTTTCCCCTCGTGTCCGTAATAACCATATAGAGCAAGTCCGGATTAACTTTGGCGCCATCAATAACGTCATCCATTGACTTTTCATCATTAAATACAAGCGCCGGCGCCACCGAATACGCCGATCCGCGGGCAATACTTTCCGCCTTTTTTTGGAGTTCGTTAAAAGCGAATGATTCAAATCTGGAAGGGAAATAAGCATAAATAAAACCAGCTATAAGAATAATAAGGACTGAAAACGATACAATTAGTTTTACCCGTATATTTACATCACGGATTTGCTGTATCCACCGGTTTACCATATGCTACTCGACGATCTTACATAATTTCAATAATTGAGACGAAAAATTTACTCCCTCATTTTTATAGCCCTCTGCATTTATCAGAATAATCGGTTTGTCCGAACTTAATCCAATTCCCACCGACACACCTTTCTCAACGTAGTCTTCAACACCCGACATTGATAAAATCTTGTTCGCCCTTGTTATCTCCACAATATATCCGATATCATACGCCCTCAAGGGAGTAACATACACGGCATTGACTCTATTTGCTGCCAGCAATTCCGAAAGATCCGTTTTATCAACATCATAAAAGACAAATTCGATTTTTTTACCGCCTACTGAGACCGATGTATTCCTACCAAATTCCTCCAATTCGTCCTTAATGTTTTTTGAATTTCTATTGCGGCCTTGATAAATGATACCTATTTTATATTTAGCCGCATTCAACTGAGCTACGTTCCTGTCGAATGAAACCACCTTAATCAATAGGGGCGCCTGCAAGTAGATTGGGACAGCAATATCTTGCGCAAGTACAGTTCCGGAGAACATGAATACACAGCAGCATATCCCCCAGAGCAAGGTAAAATAAAATTTTCTATTTATTCTAAAAATCATAACTGAACTTCAGGTTATACGTACGCGGGTCCTGTGCAATTATATCCTGAACATGTTCGTATCCTCCGGGATAAAAATATGTTTTATTAAAGAGATTGTTAATGCGCAGCGAAACACGAAGTTTATTTGAAAAGTATTTACCGACAAGGTTCATATTTACTAAAGCAATTTTGGGTGTTTTGGCTCCTTTCAGTGTTAAACGCTCCGATTCATAACTCCCATCGAATGACAGCCTGTAATCTCTCGCCAAAGCAAACGAAATTCCATAATTAACAACATGGGACGGTGAATTGGTTAATTTCTCTTTGGTGTCCCGATTAACCGTATATTGATACGAATACTTCAAAAATCCCGATAACCCTTTACTGGCAAATCCATCGAGTTCGATATCTGCACCCCAGGTACTGATTCCGCCTCTATTAATAAAATGAACTGTGGTATCGCTCATATCCGAATCCTGATCTATAAGATTGTTAACCTTATTGTTATAGGCACTTACAATTCCATATAGTGATGATCCGAATTTGTGTTCGCAAACCAACTCACTTGTGGTTATCTGTTCATTTTTCAGGCCACTGCTCAGCTTAAATCTTGACAGGGTATCGTAATAATATAATTCATATGAATTTGGGTACCTGAACGCCTGACCATATATGAGTTTTATTGATGTTTCCGGTTGTGGCGTATAAATAGCAGCCAGACGCGGTGATATGGTTCCTTTGATATTGGATTGTTCATCAAAGCGTACTCCAAAATTGCATATGATATTATTCGTTACTTGAAATTCATCCTGTACATACATTGACCAGGTATGAAACGTAATATTATTATATGTATCACGGCCTGTTTCATTGCTGGAAGCATACTCATCATCAAGAATTTTTTTGAATTCAATTCCGGATACAAATCGATTTGAAGTAGAAATATCCCATTGATACAGGAGCTCTGTCCCAATCCAATTGATATTATTATTGTCTGTAACAAAATTGCTATAAGGATAATAACCGCTATACCCGCAATGATTTAAATACGCCCGCGTTGTAAACATAGCAGTAGAGCTTATTTCACCGGTATATTTCAATTCAAGACTTCCCGACTGGTCAACTGTTCTGGCGCGCGAATCATTGAATATCATACCATATGAAGCTGTCGGTATCCCCTTATTCCGGTACATATACATGCCCTGAAATGAAAACTGCTTGTAGAATACATTTGCCAGCACACCGCGAGAACGATCAAAATCGCAATTTTTCGCGACACCATGATTTGTAGAATCCGTATCATACTCATGATAGTAAATGTCTCTTCCGGCATTGTCGGACACCATTCCCGAGAAAGCAACTTTCACTTCACTGCCGATCATGCCGTTGTAATTCACTGAAGCGAGTCTTTTTCCGTCACTGCCGAACTGTACATTTGTGTTTGCATGCGTAACATAACCGGGATTTTTCGTAACGATATTAATAACAGCAAACATTGCGTTATTACCATACAAAATCGACCCCGGCCCGCGGATTATTTCGATTCTTTCAATACAACTAACAGGCAAGGCCAAGTCGGTGCCAATAGTAGCCTGCCCGTAATAATAATCGTTGACAGACAAACCGTTGATTGTTAAATGTATCCTGTCATTATAATCAGTCGGCCGGCCAAAACCCCGGACACCGAGATAATTATAATTCCTATCATACGAGATATAGAATCCCCGGACAGAGTTGAGAATTTCTGGAAACGAAGCATAGCCATATTTTTCAATTTCCTCGGCGGTAATGATAGAAACCGAAGATGGCGCTTCTCGTGATGTTTCAAGATATTTTGATGCGGAGCTTATCTTAATATTGAGTAGTGAATCGAGTGAAATGTCATTGTCTGTGTTCAGATCCGGTGATACGATTTTTACTGTTAGTGCTGAATCCGGCTGTGCATAATTAGGAATGCAGAAAATAGAGACAAGAGCCAGACAGGCAAATACTAATTTCATTAACAGCCTCAATGTCTAATATAGTTGGGAATCTTCATAGAATCAAAAATACCATGCAAAAGCAATATAATACAATTTTTGAGGAAAATACAGAAGAGTATTCGTTTAAAAATCCGGGGATGCGATTCGTCACAAAACCGAACAAATATAGTACCTCGCACAAACTGAATAGGTCGCGCGACTCATGCATCATTAAGTCAAACGATAAAAGCAAAGTAAGTGGGATTTATTCACCAAAATGAAATGAGTGCCCGAGATATGCATGCCTCATTGACCCTTTGCTTAAAATGCAAATGCTCAGGAATTTTTCAGATTTTAACGACGTAGTCTATAAAAATATTCTTGGTTAGTAACTTGATATTTCGGCAGTTTTCTTAGTTTATTTCTTCAAATGAATCAGGTGAATATACTAAACGACCAATTGATTTTTCTGGACTTCGGCAAAGACTTTTCTTGGCTTGAATACCGTAGGCAAGATTATATCCATCGTATTGTGTTTCGCCCCTAACGTTATTTGCCGCAGCATTAATTCAAACGACTTTCTTGCTAATTCATCCGTCGGCTGGTCGATAATATGAAATGCTTCAGGAAGTGCATAATTTGAAGAATTCCTGCCAAAGCAGGCAATCTCAACATCTTCCGGAATCTTTATCCCAATTTCTGTAGCAGCAGTAGAGATGCCTAAAGCAATCGAGTAAGTTTGTGCTAAAATGAATTCCGGCACTTTATTGCTTTTGTACATTTTCATGAAAGCTTCATAGCCGTTTTGTTCATCTAAATTCCCCGTACAGTCCCAATAGCTCTTTACTGGAACATTATACTGATGCATAGCTTCAATAAAACCCTCATGCCGGAGTGAACACAGATACAAATGATCCCGCCCACCAATATGAGCAATCTTCCGGTATCCTTTATTATAAGCATACTCAATGGCTGTGCCGGCACCTGATTTATCATCCACCATTACTTTTGGTATTTTATCCGTCCGGAGTGCCCGGTCAACAAAGACAACAGGAATATTATTTTTCAGAGCTTTAGCAAGGGCTGATAAATCCTTTGTTCCGCGGGATACTGAAATAATTATCCCATCAACACGAAGTGAAAGAAGTGTCTGAATTTGCAAAGCTTCACGCTCGACGTTTTCATTAGAAACCATGAGGATGACTTCATAATCCAATTCATCAGCAATTTTATAGAACTCATCAATAAGACTTGCAAAAAAGTTATGGGCAATTTTCGGCACGACCAGACCGATAGTATTTGTTCGTCCGGTTGAAAGGTTACGGGCATAGATGTTTGGCTGGTAGCCCGCGCGTTCGGCGGCTTTTTTTACTCGCGCTATTGTCGGTTCGGATATATCCGGATGATCTCTCAGAGCTTTTGATATAGTAACCGTTGATAAATTCAGTTTCATTGCCAGATCAATTAATCTGGTTGGTTTTACCTTCTTTTTCATCTTGATCGTATTCAGTCCGTTCTGGTTCCCGTATTGACTTCGTGAAATTATAAAAACAAAAACCGGCAGCTTTGATATAAAGTTCAATTCTGCCGGTTTTTATATTTCGAGTTAAAAATTAATAGTAATCTGTCCGCTTTCACCCTGCATATCATGAGCCGAAGTCTGTACTGTTGCAAAACCGGTCTTTGCATCATATGAAAATGAAACGATTTTCAAATTCGGATTATTTGATTCAACCTTTGCAGGTTTCGGGCATTTAATCAAAATATCCTGTGTTCCGTATACTCTTGTTGAGAACGACATATTATTATCGTGTATGTTAACATTGTATACGTTATATGTACCTGTATTGTTTACGAATACCTTCGGTGTTGATTCGCCGATTGCATAGGTAACTTCATACGTGGTTTTTTCCAACCGCGGCAGATAAATAAAACCGAATCCTTCATCTTCAAAGTAAGCCGATATTTGTTTACCATTAATCGAAGCTTCGGATACATGCTTGCCTTCAGGTAGCTGCACTTTTAACACCATGTTTCCAAGCATATTTCTTTCATAAGCAACATCAGGCATTTTCGTGTTATCAATTGCTATATGGCCTTTGGTAATTTCAACCTTGGCATAGTGCTTGTACAACCATTGTGAGTACATTTGTTCTGAATTTTTGGCAAGATAATGATCTTTATTTTTTTGAACATTCTTGAAAAAAGCAATCCATTGCTTATTCAAATCATCCTGCAAGAAATAGTCCTGAGCCAACAAATTCGGAAAATGTGTTTCGATGACATCGGATTTGTATTCTTCCAACGGCTGGGTAGGTAATGCCGACAGGCGCCACCATTCGTTGCCATAATTATATCTGCTGATTATTAATAATCCGTTATCGAAACCGCCGCCGAATTCAATCGGAGGATTTAATTCCTGAACCTGCTCAAATAATGTATTAGCATATTTTACGCCGGCCTCTGCCATTAATTTACCTGTGCTGAATTTTCCATTAGGATTCCAGTAGTAAGCGTATGCACATGGCACATAGCTTTCCGGGAATGACTGACCGTTTTCTTTGGTAATGCCATATTGTGCCAGAATCTCCTTAAATGCTTTCATATGGTCACGGGAATCCTGCTCGCTCCATGGTTTATGATTCTGAATATCATACCACTCAGCACGGGTTCTTACACCTTGATCAAAGTGCTCATGCCCGACGCCATGCAGACCGAACTCAAAATTTGCAGAATTCTCTTTTACATAATTCATTATTTTATTTTGTTCGGCACTAACATTAGCGGAATTATCGAACTTTGCACCTGCTTTGGTAGTGGTTGGATATTTTGCGCATACATTTTCTTTATCCATTTCACTAAGAATAAATAATCCCATTATTCTAATGCCGGCTCCTTTGCCGATTTCCACAATGGGGGTATAGTCGTGAATATCAAATGTTCTGCGAAGTCCGGCTCTCCAAGGGCCGCCTTCATTTCCCTGCGAACTTCCCTGATTCCATCCCATGTCGTCTATTGCGATTCCGAATGGTCTTGGAAATGTAACTTCCTGTGCGAATACCGTATTTGCTAAAAAAAGAAGTCCGATTAATAATGTATTAAATAAAAAGAATGTTTTGTGTTTCATAGTCTGCTCTTTCGTAAGAAAACAAGGAAATTTCAATAATTACTTATTTAACAAAATTACATAAGAGAATGTGAGTGGTCATTTCATCAGTACCATTTTTCCCGAGACAGCCCTGTTCGTTGAATTGAGAACATAGTAGTAAATGCCGCTGGCAAGCTGAATACACGATGAAGCCGTATTAAAATTAACCTTGTATGTCCCGGGTTCTCTGAATTCATTTACTAAAGTCTCAACTTCCTGCCCGACAGAGTTATAAATTTTTATTTTAATGTTGCCCGGATTTTTAACCGAGTAAATTATTTCTGTGCTGTTGTTGAAAGGATTCGGATAATTTGATATTGACATCTCATAGGTAGATGCATTATCAGATCTGATATCTGTTGTTCTATCTAATTTTGAGAAATATAGGTTGCCGGAATAAACAGCACCTTTATTGTTTTGATTGATATTAACCTTCGCATTTAACAAGTTATATCCTGTTGCAGCTTCCCATACACCAGTGTTTGCACACCGGATAGAAAATGCACTTGTATAATGCAGGTTTGCAGAAGGATCAGGGAGATTCAAACAAAGGGTATAATCTCCCGAGGGCATGGTAAGCGGTAATCCGAGATCAAATACAACATCGGAGGTGTCACCCGACTTCCACATGCGCGGATCAAGCGGCAGTTTAACAAAAAACGTATCTGAAGTGCTGCGCAAAATAACTTCCACATCACGAGTATTATATAGTGATGCAAAACCGACATTACGAAGTTTGATTGCTACCGATATTACACTTCCCTGCTTTGATGAATCAGTATAGGTTCCATTCATCAGTTCAAACCGGTAACCAAGTCTCTTTTGGATTTCAGGCATGCATCCATTTGATGTCCATCCATTTAATACACTCGCGTGATAATCACTGTTGATATATGTCCAATGAAGTCTGTTCATTTGATAAACAGTATTAGGACATCCGCTGAAATCACTGACTCCACATGTTTCACCACCAACAGGCACATACAATGCGTCCTTAGAAAGATAGCCTCTTTCGAAAGTTGTATCCGAATATGTGCCCATATCGCTGTTATCAGCCAAGAAACAGTCGTTATGGTGACCGGTACGTGAATAATTGCTCTGATCAAAAGCGTTCGCAGGCTGTATCGGTGAGAAATTATTGAAAATTGCACATTTGTAGTTAGGAGTTCTTATCTGTACCATTCTTTCTTTGGGAAGTACGCTAAGAATTTTCTCCAAAACAGCTTTCCGGTTTGCCGTGTTGTCAAGTCCGTTGGTCGAAGAATGCCACTCACCCCACGCCCCGATGAAACCGGCCTGCATAAAGGCAATCACATCATAATATTTGGCAAAGTAAGGCGCGAGTTGATCGAGATGCCTTTGTACAATATTCAAAGGAGCATCGGCCACACCGATATTATTACTATAAGCTATACGCAAGACACATTTTATACCATTTACTCTCAACACTTTCATGTCGTTTTCAAACATCGTGAGAAATGCGGAGCTAAGATCGCTTGCAATCCATTTCGGAATGTAATACTGGCGTAATATCAAACTTTGTTTTTCATTTTTCACACTGGTCAGCTGGCTCGCAGTAAGAGAACCGTACTCATTCCATCCCTCCAGTGGAGTGTAGAAACCTCTTTCCGGGTTTGCGAAATTCTCATCACTGGCCGTATAATTAACAACCGTTTGCGATAATAATGCCGCATTAATCAGCAAAGTCCAAATAAGTGTTTTCAGCCTGATGGTCATAAATTAGTCAATCCCTTTCAACTGCTTTGATAAACAAAAAATCATTAAACTCAATATTAAATGACGGGGATTTTCCGTTTACTTCACAAATCTTTGTATTATTCAAACAATTAATCAATGTATATGTATGGTTTTTCAACCCGCGAAGTCTGATTTTACCACTAAAAGAATTTTCCGAAAAAAATGTATAGTATAAAACTTTCCCTTTTTTAATTACGTGCGTTTCAGGTTTATCATACGCTATATCGTATAAGTTCAAGTACTCACCATTCACGAGGTCTGCAGACTTTGCAATACTCTGCCATTTTTCCCAAACAGCATACTTCTCTGGAGAAAGCGCGAGCGTTGAATCTTCCTGTGGACCGGGCAATGTAAATTTAGAAGCGACAACACCGCCTAAGCCGACTACTGAAGCAAAATCTTCCGGTTTAAATTGAACGGATTTCTGTAGCTTCTCATCCCATCGCCTATTTGTCAACTCTACGTGATCACCGGAATAAGGTATTTTATTACCAACTAAAGCACGGAATGTTTTTGCTCTATGTCTTACCTGCCATGAACTTGAAGGATCAGATCCGACAAATTGAGTGGTGTAAGGTATGTTGTACAATGAAAAATTAGTACCACAAGGACACAGCTGTATTACTGCATCTTTCTTCAAAGAATATGTAGTGTTGTAAACCATCTTAAAATATTCAGGTACTGCGTATGTTGATTCATACGGAGTTTTGTGGTGATGTGCCGGATTATAACATGGCGGTACGGAGTTCAGATTCTGTCCGTCTATTTTGAAACCGTCAAATCCCCATTCTTTGATGGCCTTTGCAATAAATTTTTTGTAGTATTCTCTTACTTCAGGAACTGCCGGGCATAACACATAACTATTCCACCACTCAACCTGATATCTATTACCGGTCGAATCGGTTATAAACCAGTCAGGATGTTCAATCGCCAATTTACTCTGGACCTTCATACCATATTCATCCATTCTGCCGGGAAATTTCTGCGCGTTATATTGCGAGTCACTTGCCGTCAACGGAACCCACCAAAGTCTGGCTTTTAGATTGTTAGCATGCATCGAATCTGCTAGTGCTTTAAAGTCTTTTTCACCATTCGGGAATTTCTTTCTGTCAAGACCCCAATCACCATCGGCGTCCTGCCATCCATCGTCAAGGGTTGCCCAGACAAAGTTCAATTTCCGGGCTGCCGGTAGTGTACTAACAACTTGTTTCGGATCGAAATTTCTCGCGTAACCCCAGGCACACCATTCAGATTCATCTGCTGATGCTTTTCTTTCCGGAATTTTTAATCCCTTTTCCTGCATAATTTTTGAGTATTCGTGCAGTGCATTGTAATAATCACCCCAATGCGAGATAATCGCAAAAGAGATCCCGTTATACTGTTCACCGGGTTTTAATATCCCGTTGACTCCCTGAACGATGCTGAATGATACTTTCCCATCTGCGGCAACTGAAACAGGCATTGAAATTAATTCCGGTTTCATTGATGTTGATGCAAATGCGATGCCTGCATTTTTTGTCCAGAAGTCAACGATAGGCATACCGCCGCCATAATCAGGATCATTATTACCTAAAAAATTCTGACGGAAAAAATCTCTGGTCAAAGGAAAAATCCAATCAGGACGCGTCTTATATGTGCCGCCCTGAAACGTCCAGAATTTATATGAACTGTCCGACCCGGCATTTTTAGCATCGAGAAGTACATTAAGCAAATATACCGTATCAATTTTTACATCTACATTTGAAATGTTCTTTATCGTCAATGTACCCAAACATCTGGTCTGATGCTCCGTACCGCAATCCAACACAACTGAAATTTGCAGTTTATTGGATTCATCAGTCGCTGTTAAAATTGCATCAGGATGTTTGTCGCGTATTTTAACTTCTGTGAATTTAAGTAGTTTGCCGTTTGATTTAACTTTGACTAATTTATCAGAACTGCATCTCAGCCTCTCCAAACCGGACAATTCAACCGAGAAGGCACAACTAAAATCTTTTTCGGTATAGAGATGAAGCCAATCATTATTTGCATACTTCTTCTGTCCATTCAATAATGAAGCAATGCCAACAATCAAAACGACCAAAAACTTTTTTGAAATTTTCATATACTCTGTTATTGGATTACAATAAATTTGCCTTTAGCTGTTCCTAACGAGGATTCAACCGTATAGAAATATAATCCTGCTGCAACTAACTGATGGTTTTCATTAAGCAAATTCCACACAGCAATACTCTCTGCAAGTGATCCACCCGCATCGTGATGAATTGTCTTCACCAACTCACCGGAAACGTTAAAAATCTTAATTGTAGCAGATGATGGTAGATGAGTAAACTGCAGTACTTTTTCCGCACCAACTTCCCAGCCGCTGGCAACAACATAAGGATTAGGAACAACTTTTATTTTGTTCATAGATTCTGTTGCTACCGGAGCGTGTGGAACAACAATAACTGTATTTGTACCCACACCCGGTGTAGTTGCCGGTGTATTTTCCAATGGTCCTGTAATTCCATTTCCGGTATCATATGCAGCCACGCAATATCTGTATGTCTGACCATCAATCACACTATTGTTATCAACGTAGATTCTCACTGTATCGCCGGCTTTAAAGTGTTTTAATCCTTCTGAGCCGTCTAGTACCTTCAAAGTTGGCAGGCCTCTGTCCGTTCCAAGATTAAACCAGGCAAATTCCGGAAGAGTTTTGTAATTGCCGCTAATACTGTCTACTTTATCATATTGTTCCAATGGTATATAACGAACCGTACCTGAGAAGTCCGTATACGTGCTTGTTCCCCAGGTAACACCATCGTCTACAGAGCGATAAATTTTGTATCCTTCAAATTTCTTTTCCCATTCACTCTTTACACTCCAATAAATTGTATTCTTTCCATCCTGCGGAATAATTTCAACTTCAGGAGCAGCGGGAGCTCTAACGACCTGCCAATTTGATTTGAATAAGGTTAAAGCGTTCTTTGCATTTTTAAATAACTGATCTTTTGTTGCACCGAATACCGTTGCGAATATAAGCGTATCTGTCTGTCCGGGTGCCAAATTGAAAGCACCTGAACCGATTGTCTGAATACCATCAGCACCTGCCGCGAGATAATAACCGGGTCCGTTATTCAACGTATCAGGAATTCCATCACCATCAAAATCATCATCTATGCCGTCATGATCGCTGTCTTTAGGATCATTCTGGTTTGATAAATTATATCTGTAATAGAGTTCTTTGCCGGCACCGTTGCCGCTTGCTGAAGTAGCACCAATCCAGAAATGGAATGCATCATATGTTTCAACTTTTTTTGATGTACCGGGCATACGCAGCGCCATAGTTCCACAGCGTGCAACGCTGCTGGTGGTATTTCCGTTAGGTAAAACTTCATAACTATCATCATCACTACCCCAAGCTAATTGATAACGTGGTTCATAATAATGACGGTCTGCATCGCCTGTTTGTGTCGGAGAGCTGAAAATCGGTAAGTAACCAAAGTCACTATGAACTCCGACTCGCATATTTTTAATTGTTTGCGTTCCATTATTTCTGATGACGAACATCCAAACGATAAAATCCTGGTACAATTCACCGGTCCAGGCGAATCCACGCATTTCCATAGTAGTGCGTAAAAACCTTCTTCCGGTAGTACCAATATCAGTACCCTGCCAGCTGTGCATAACCGAATACGTTTCCTGATCAGCGATTCTTTCACCATTCTTTCCTATTCCCGGCCAACCCTCAGAACCGACCAAAAGCGGATCATTGGTTCCCGGAATCAACGTCGGCCAGCCCTTATTTGGACCAGCTGTCGGCCAGGTTGATTTGTCGGTGCTTATCGGCGCACTGCTTCCATTCACAACACTTGGAAATGGAGCAAAATGTTCTTCGTCCCAATATGCAGCCGATCCTTCATCCAGTGTGGCATCGCAATATTCAAGATTTTCAGGATTGCTGCCACCGACCGCGCCGGTGTCCTGTGCTGCAGGTGCGCCCATGACAACACCAACCGCGGTGCCGTAATATATTCCGCTGCCGGAAGGATATTCAAAACTCGGTTTGTGAGCCAATGACATGTTCTGTTCATTACCGTCACACAGTAATCCGGTGTTGTTAAACTTTGTCGTAACTCTGTTTATGTTCATGATATTCCAACGCTGATAAAGCATCGGATCAGCATCTTGAGCGTGTGTATATCCACAACACAGAGCTACGAATAGAAGAGGAAAAATCTTTGTGATTCTGTTCATATTTATATTCCGCATCATTTATCTTTTATTTTCACCGGAAATGATTGATTCTATTCCAGAACTGATCATATCTTTTTCTTTCAAAACGGTAAGTGTATTTCTGTCAACTACGGCAATTGAAGTCGCTAACGTTGCATACATCAAATCGCTTGAAGGAATGATAGTGAGTGATTTAACCGGAGTTGAAAACGTAACTGTTTTTACTAATGCAAATGTCGCCTTATCATACTGTATAATCGTAGTACCGACCGCAACGTACACATATGCACCGGAGATTGCAACTTCTACCGGCTCTTTTGTTCCGAAAGAAACTGCTGTAGTTAGTGCACTTCCGTCGGATTCCAATGTGAGCAATTTAAAACCTTTAGTGTCGCAAACGTATAAACGTCCGCTTGACTTATCCATCACCAGCTCTCCGCTGACAATCTTTGAAACCGCGTTTGCAATCGTATTGATCACTGCACCGGTAGAAGCATTCAAAACATTTAAAGCCCGTGTCACTTGATCAAGCGTGTATAATTTGCTGCCGTCCGGAGATACTGCCAGTTTTCCCGGATAGAACGACAAGGCGTATGTAGTTTCAAGTGTTTTGCTGCTGACATTAATTTTGCAGATGGCCTTACCATTAACACATGTTACAAAGGCATAATTTCCTTTTACAACAATCGTTGAAGGATGTGCCGATACGGGGATTGTTGCCTCCGTAGCACCTGTGATTGTATTGATAATCAGAACCTGATCTTTAGTCGTGTTGCTCACCAAAAGGTATTGGTCATTTTGTGCTAATGCCATTCCTTCGGGGGCAAAAAGGCCGGTCAATGTAGTCACAACGCTGTCAATATAGCTTATCATCCGGACGTTTCCCGACTTTCTATCTCTTAAGAAGATCGGATAGTATCCATCGGTGGAGTAGTCGCCGGCTGTGTAAAACCAGGTGGATGTGATGAGGGTTGTATCATTAAAAACACCCTCGTTGTTTATTTCAATGGAATTGTTGTGAGCATCCCTCACTCTGCCGCGTAGTTCCACATAATATAAAGAAGCTTTTTGCAGCGTGGATTTCGGAGTAAAGAATACATTGGAATCAATCTGGCTTATAGCCGTTTCTATAACATTACCGTTAAAATCCTTCAATGTAAACCTTCCGGTAAACGTGGAAAGGTTCATCGGTTCGGTAAACTTGATCTGTACGGCTCCGTTCACCGGGAAATTCAACGAACCGGCTGCTGGTAAAGCTGCACTGTAATCGGGACGCTTAATTTCCGTTGGTGCTGATGGTTCCCGGTCTTTCAAGCATGATGTGAATACAAATGCCTGCAGTATAAGAATCGGGATTATTACTTTAGTTTTCAATTTTGCAACATTCATTATGTTCATTTCAAAATTTCCGATATACTAAAAATTTAAACTTAGCGATAGCTGATTTACACCCTGCAAAACTCCAAAGTCGGTATACGCGTAATCAAAATAAAGATCACCCATAGTGCTTGCTTTAATCTTTATACCGGCACCGGCAGAAAAAGTAGTTTCATCATAATTAAACCGGTAACCTCCCCGCAGTCTGAACATTTTCATTATCTCAACTTCAGTTCCGATATTGTGACGGATACTGTAATCTCTTGAATCCATCAAGGAGTAGGCGACAAGCATGCGTACATTTTCGTCTTCAAAAACATTGGTAGCTACGCCGATTTTATAAAACATCGGAAGCGACCATTCGTTGGTTTGAAGTATGGAGGGGATTTCTTTATTAGTCGGACTGTTTGGAACAACGTGCGATACAATGAGATCGTTCCCGGAAAATTCCAGAGAACTTCCGAAGTTGGATAACGAAATACCGAGTTTCATATTGTTAAGAAATGACGTTTCGAAAATACTTCCGATATCAAAACCGATTGCACTGGCGGATACCGAGGCTAGATTTTCCTGAATGTACTTTACCTTTAAGCCGACCGAGAACCTGTCCGTCAGGTTTTTTGCGAATGCCAAACCGATAGCGACATCATTTGCCGTTATTACTTTCCCGGTTCCTTCTTGCTTCTGTAGTGTTGTTTCTTGTATATCGCCGGATGTAAAATAGTCCACATCAAAACCAATTGTGCCGTATTCCAACGGGAATGTAACTGCGCAATGTCCAAGACCGGTTTCAACCAACCATTGCACGTAAGAAAAACTTGCGCTTGGACCTTGAATTCTACTGATACCGCCGATATTATAGAACATACACGAAGCATCTTCGTGATTGGTAATATCAGCTTCAGCCATTCCAACTGATTTTGCTGTTACATTTACTTTGAGAAAGTTTGCTGCTGAATTTCCACGATAACTTACATCTTGCGAAAACCCGCAAAAACTTGCTGTAAGGCTCAGTATGCTTATAATCTTTACTAAATTTCGAACTTTCATTAAAATTTCTCCGTTATCAGGCTGCAATTATTCATTAATAACTAAACGACAAACCTATTTGAACTCTACGCCCCGGACCCCACATTGCCGGATTATTTGTATAATCATCTGAGGTCGCATCATTGGCATCTTTACCCGGCTGACCCGAATCCGAATATACCCACCAAATATTCTTTCTATTGAATAGATTAAATATTTGTCCGAAGAGTTTTGTTTTTACAGGTCCGAATTCAAATTCTTTGAATGCCATAAAGTCGAATGTACCTATCCAGTTAGCCCGTTCTGCATTCGGCTTGGAGGTGATATATGTATACGGGAAACCGCTTGCCGCACTGCCAAGGAACGAGAATCCCCATTTGGATTCAAACGTGAAGATCGCGCCGAATGACAGGTTATGCGGCTGATCCCAATTTGCCGGGAATGTTCTTGTCACATCCTGAGGTACGTCAAGTACTAAAGAGCTGCTGACTAAAGCCTGGGAATATGTATAATTCAAGAATCCTGAGAAAAAGCTGGTCACTCTTTTTGTTATGGAAATTTCAACACCTTTTACGGTTGCAAAATCAATGTTATCAAAAATGGTGTATTGCTGGCTCTTCACGATATCACCCGATACCAGGTAACCGGTGATAACTTTTTCACCGATAAGGTTGTATGATTTGCGATAAAATGCAGTAACATCAGCACTAATATCTTCAGTTACTTTATACTGAACACCAAATTCATAGTTGATTGTTTTTTCTTCTTTAATATCTCCTTTGCCGATAGCACCTGAAACTGATGCGATGTTCGGAACAGGATAATATTGATACTGACGGTTCATACCCTGAAAGGCCTCGTAGAATGCCGGATATTGATAATAGTAGCCGTAACCAAAACGAAACGCCGCTGCATCACTGATAGGATAACTGATTCCAAGACGCGGGCTGACGTATTCGCGAGCCTTCACTTTCGAAATTTCTCCGGAGGGCTGTTCCATGTTTGTAATGAATGTTCTATTCGGATCTACCCTGTCATACCGGAGTCCAAGATTGATAACCATACCGACATCTTCAAATTCCATTTTATCGTTCAGGAATGCAGAGTATTTTTTCGGTTTCAGATCATAATCTTCAATTGCACCAAAACCATCAGGATTTAACCGCTGGAGTTTTGTCCGTAAGTTTGCGAATGAAAATCCCGCCTTTAACTGATGCTGCTTTGTGATCTGACTGGTGATGGATGCTTGCGCCTCCAACTTATCGAACCGGCTTGAGAAATAAACAAAGTCTTCACCGCTTATAGAAAACTCCGCAGTACTGTATTCCGGAACCAACGCGTATTCAGCGGCGTTATCATACACGTGCGAATCGAATGCGCGGTGATAGTTACTTACCGTTATATCATAGTAGGTACTCGGTGAGAGTACATGCGTAACTTTACCGTAAATAAGGTTATCCTTCAAGTACTGATTAGGTGTTCCATATGGATTGTATTTGAAGAAATGATTATACATACCGTTTACTGCGTTTGAAGCATAATAGCCTGCGCGTAATTTTACACTTTCAACCGGTTGATAGATCAGTTTACCGATCAACGTTTCGTTATCCCGAAAAGACATAGGAACGGTTTTCACAGAACCTGAAAAATCCATTCCGCGGGAATCAACATAATCCGGATAAATGTAACCGTGAATGTAACCGTCCGATGTATAAACCCTGCCGTTAACAAAGTATGAAAGGTTTTTTATACCGGGTACCGGACCGCTGGATGCGACTTCAAAACTTTTCGTGTTTTGTGAACCGGATCTATCACCTAAATTGTCGGTACTGCCGGACATATTAACACTGTATGTTTTGGTAATGTTATCTAATGTTTCCATTTCAATAACACCGGACATCGCCTCACCGTACTGCGGGCTGAATGTACCGGTCATTGTGCGCATTGACTGAAGTGAATACTCGCCAAAAGCATCGAGGTTAAATCCGCCCCATAAAGCATCATTAACCGGAATTCCGTCTAAGAGATACAGTGTTTCATTTGTTCTGCCGCCGCGAAAATGCAAACCGTCATTAGGTATCGTAGCAAATTGTCCGAATACCGGTTGTGAATTGACAGGCGTAGTGGATATATCTTTTGTGATGCCTGCCTGCCGCGTAAGAATACTCGTCATCGTTCCTGCCAACGGCATATTTTGAATGTCGCCGACATTGATTTCCTGCTGTTTCGATGTTAAATCTTTCTGGACAGCCGGGCTTTTGAATTGAACGACAACTTCCGGCAACGCTAAAGATGAGCTTTTAAGTGTGAAGTTGACTTTTGCGGTAAGTCCGCCATCAACTCTGACATTTTGTACTGTCTGTGCAGTATATCCGATCGCACTGGCTTTCAGAGTATACGTTCCCGGGGGAAGATTTATAATGTAATAATAGCCGTTAACATCTGCACTAGCTCCGGTCGAGGTGTTTTGAACCACAATGTTAGCACCCATAATACCTTCGTTCTTGTCATCAAGAACCTTACCTGATATTTTTCCGGTGCTTTGTGCAAAAAAACTGCCCGATAAAATTACTAAACTTAAAAGCACAATCTTTATTTTCATCACAAAAGATAATCCTTATGAGATATATAGTTTTTCAAATAGAGCTGATAATCCTTTGAACGATTGCAATTACTTGAGAATTATCATCTTATGTGTTTCATGATAATTATTTGCATCCAATGTATAGAAATATGTTCCGCTTGATAAATTCGAAGCGCTGAACTGTACCTGATGAGAACCGGCTGACTTGAAATCGTTAACCAGTGATGCAACTTCTTTACCCATTACGTTATATACTCTAAGTGTTACATATCCGTCGTTTGCAAGATTATATTTAATCATCGTTGAAGGATTGAACGGGTTTGGATAGTTTTGCTCAAGAGCATATTTTTTAACCGCTAAAGGCTTGCCGTCGTTAACAGCGTTCGGCATTGCAATGTTAATGACAAAACCTGAAATTCCGGGATTGCTTGCGTAATCTGCACGCCATGGGGCAAAATTTTCACCTGCGTAGATCATTACAGATATGGAGTCTTTTAACGCACTCTTTGCAAGATATTTAGGATTGTTCAATAGTGCTCTCGGAATAGCAAGTTCAACATCGTTGTTTGAAGCATTCCATGCAACAACTGCACCTTTGGCAGAATCTTTAACTTCAAAATCATATCCATTGCTTGTTTGTTTATGTTCCCAAACAGCTTGCTGATAACCTGGGGCATTGGCTGCGAAAGCTGAATCCGGTGGGTATACCTGAACAAAATAATCATATCCGCTTCCCCACCACCCCCATGTTAGGCCTGTGGTATCACCGGCACCCGGATCAACGGAAATAAAAGCAGTGATTGCCCCAGCACCGTGATACGATGTATCAGTTGCAATATTTTGTACATTCGCGATAGAATTCATTTTGATTCTTAAATAAATATTGTCATTATCGCAAGTCCCGTACACATCTTCAATATCCATATCCGCAAAGTACGAAGGATCAGTGCTGCCACGTGCCGGGCTCGTATCATCACCTTCAGCAAATGTAGTCTCGAGTGCATTTGGGGCGACATCCAGCTGCATGCTCGACTGCCAATCGAACATATTTCCATCTACAACGATAGTCTGAGCCTTAGTTATGCCCATACACGCGAATAAAAACGCAGAAATAAGTAGTAACTTCTTCATTATAGCACCTTTGTTTGTTAATTATGTATGTTTACTTTCCAAAGAACAATTTTTTGATATAAAAAGCGTCGCAATCATCAATCTTTAATAACAAAGATTTCAACTTCACATCCCCGAAGCAATTTTTAATTTAGTTTCGATCATCATCTGTACTCCTGCAATTGCAACCGGAAAGATTTTCCGTAAATCAATCTCTTCCGTAACTGCTAAGGCAGACTTCACACTCTTCATAAAAGTATCTTTGGTCTCCGTAGCAATATTAATTTTAACAATACCCTGGCGTATTGCCGCTTGTAGCGTTTTGTCAGGAATTCCCGAACCGCCATGTAATACCAAAAATGCATCTGTAGCTTTTGAGATAGCCTGCAGGCGTCCGATATCCAGTTTGGCTTCTTCCTTATAAAAGCCGTGTTTTGAACCAATCGCGACTGCCAATGATTGACATCCGGTTTCATCTACAAACTGTTTGGCTTCAGTTGGAGATGTAAATTGGCTGTCATCAACTGAACCGTCCGGCTTCGGTACGTAGCCAAGTTCAGCTTCAACTTGCACACCGTAATTTTTTGCTATTTCAACAACCGCTTTCGTAATTCCTATATTTTCCCTGAATGACTTGTCGCTTGCATCAATCATTACCGAATCAAAGCCTTCATCAAGACATTTCTTGACGAGCTCAATGTCTTTACAATGATCCAGATGAAGCCAAGCGTCCACTTGTAATTCGGAAATAAGAGCTGCTGCAATATTCTTTGTTGCCTTAAGTCCCATGTACTGTATAGAACCTTCAGTGACTTGCAGCATAACGGGCTGCTGAAGATTTGCAGCGGCTTTCAGGATACCTTTGCAAGTTTCCAGATTATAGAAATTCGCAGCTATAATAGCTTTTTTCTCACTTCGCAATTGTGCAAGCTTTTCGATAAGCTTCATACAACTTTAACTCCGAAGCGTTTTCTCGCTGTCTTCATAATGTCATCATAGTTGGTAAATGCTGTCGTTCCACCGGCTGCCGTTGTGTTAATGGCTCCCATCAGGTTGCCAAAGACCTGGCATTCTTCAGGTTCTCTTCCCTGAATGAATTTAAATATGTAACCGGAATTAAAGCTGTCGCCGGCACCTATCGCGTCCACCACTTTTTTATTCAAAAATGATGCAACAAATACTTTTTTATCTTTGGAAAAGTACGTCGACCCTTGGCTGCCCATTTTAACTACAACCTGGTTAGCATAAGGGGCAAGAACTTTCAATCCTTCGTCAATTGAATCTGCTTTCGTTAAGTTTAAGAGCTCTGCGTCATTCGGCAAAAAGACATCAACGTACGGCAGAACATGCTTATAGTCCAGATCCCATTTTTCGTTTGGATCCCATTGCATATCAAGAGATGTTGTTAAGCCGGCAGCTTTTGCCATTTTAAATAGTTTTTTAATATCCTTCTTAATTCCGGGCTGTAAATACAGAGACGAAAAATGTAAATGCTTCGCGCTTTGAATATGTTCTAATGTTATATCTTTAATTTTCAACTCGTTCATCGCACCCTGGTATGTTACCATCGCACGATTCTCGTTATAGTTCAGCACAATTGTGGCGCCAGAATTCGCTTTTTTATCTTTTATAATAAAATTCGTCCCAACATTCTTTCTCTTTAGTGACGACATGATGAGATCACCGAAAACATCATCACCAATTTTTCCAAGAAAGGATACTTTAGCGCCCAGCGAACTGAGGTTTGAAGCGAAAATTGCCGATGAACTACCGAGTGTTAAGCTCATATCCTGAGCAAGTTTTTCTTTTCCCATCTCGGGAAATGAATCAATCCGGTTTAAGATGAGATCGACATTTAATTCGCCGACCACGAGGACATCTATTTTACGTTTAGCCATTTTTTTCTCCGTTGGAAGCGTTGCTTGCCGGACTCTCTTCACTGTCTTCCATGCCCATCAGGAAAATGGAACCCAGCGCCAACACCATTCCGGTTAAAATTATGGGATGAGGTATAACTTTGTAGAGCGCAAGTGATAATATGACAGTGATAACAGGGCCGCCGGCATTGGTCATCGGGCTTACGATAATTGCTTTTCCATACCGGAAAGCATATACAATCATTAACGCACCGACTGAATTAAGAATTTGAATAATCGCTGCTAAATACGGACCTCTCAAGCCCCAGTTTATCGGCTGTGAAAAATCCGTCATCCAAACTGCTACGGGTATCACAAGAAGCGCTGTGATCATCATATAAAAGAATATGCTTTCGGACTTCATTGTGTTGTTCGCAAAACGCATAACGTAGGCCTGTAAACCCCACGCGAGAAAAACTATCAACGAAAGAATAATCCACATGATGCCTGAAGTGCCGTTGCCGTTTGCCGGTTGATAGGAAAGAAATATGATCGCTATTAATGCGATAACGATACCCCACCAGCCTTTTTTTGAAGCTCGCTCTTTCAAGAATATATAAGATAGAATGATAGTAATTACAGGTGATAAGGATACAAAGGGAAATACCAGGTATGCAGGACCAAGGCGAAGTGCTTCAAACAGGACTAATTGTCCGCCTGCACCAGTGAAACCCACGATACAGCCCAGTAGGATTGATTTTTTATCGTGTTCCAACTTCCAGTTGATCAGCTTAAGTGCAACAACCGCCGGGGGAATCATGGTTAAAGCCCAAACAGCGTATCCGAGAGTTGCCGGGAACCCTGCTTTTTCAGGCATTTCAATAAGCGCTCCCCAAATGCCCCAAAATACTGTTGTTAAAATAGCGTATATGAGCCAGGGTTTCGACTTCACGAAATAACCTCCGTTGTTGCGTAGTGATAGGTTTGTAAAACGTGTGAAATTTTAGAATAGATTAACTCTTGCGGATTATTTGCAATTCTGCCCTCTCGAAGGGCATCGTACTCATCCGGTAAATATTGACTGAGCAATGTTAGCGGAATGGAGGTCGAAGTTAAATTCGATAATAAATGTGTAAGCGCAGTATCGATCACTTTATCTGTCCAATAGTACCGAACCCGGTCACTATAGCTGTACTTCTTGGAAAAGCTTATCTTTTGAGGATTGCCAGTATAATACTTTTTCCAATAAATCGGGTTCTCATTCATCCGGCTTTCAAGAATCTCGTGAATTCTTGAAAGCTGCATATTTTGTATGCCCAAAAATAACTCTTTTTCAATTGTCGCAAGTGCAAATATTGCCTCACGAAAGGCATATGTTAACCATGGACCAACTTTTAGGATGGCAAAATGATCCTGCACCATGCGTCGCAGACTTTCTTTCGTCTGATAATCTGTGGAATGGGCTTCATAAACGATATTATCGTACTGTAAAACAGCCGAAACCAACTCTTTTGTTTTTTCGGGTTCATACTCCAGAACAGTTGTATCCCCGAATTCAACTCCGGGCTGAACAACAACACCGATAACTCTTTCCCAAGCATCATGTAAATTGTATTTTTCGAAGGCTTTGCGGGTTAAAGCCACTGTTTCTTCCACCTCGGCGGCTGTAGTAATTCTAACGGAACTATGCTCTTCCTGCATTCCTCCCGGAATCGGCACATCTGTTCCGATGATATAATTCGGTTTATGTGACATTGCCTTGGTGTTATCGTAAGAACTCTCCGCGGCCTTACACAGTCTCGCTGTTCTCTCAGCAATGATCTCCGGTGAAAGTGGTTCTTCTAACTTGCCGTCATCAGCACACTTCATGCTGGCATCAAGATGAATTTTTGAGAAGCCGGCCGCCACATATGCAGCAACCAGATTCTCTGATTTGAGTAGCGCTTCGTGTGAATTTTTGTCCTGCCATGCATTTGGACCTAAATGATCGCCACCGAGAATAACTTTCTCTGCCGGAAATTGTTCATTTGCCGCACATTGAAAAACAAGCTCCTTAAAATCTTGAGGAGTGTATCCGGTATAACCGCCGAATTGATTAACCTGGTTTGAAGTCGCTTCAATTAACAACGGGATATTATTCTCTTTTGCAAAGCGAAGCGCCGCTTTAATAACATATATATTGGCTGAACAAAGCGATGCGATTCCTGAGTTGATTCCACTCCGGTTTTTCGCAATAAGCGACTGTATTATATTTTCCGAGGAAGCCATTCTTTTATTTACCGTTACTACTATAGGGATATAATTTTACGCCCTGGACAACACGATGGATCACCCCATTTTGCGATGGTGAATCCGGTTTTAATCCAAGTTTTATTGATTTATGAAAACCGAGTATTTGAGCAGGCAGCACAGACACGATTGTTAAAAAATCTTCTTCTAATTTTTCTTCGCCTCTGGAAAGAACAATCTTAAAATCTACATTATAGTCATACTCTTTTTCCATGACCGCGAACGAATAGAGATAGCCGCCGTTTTCTTTAACAGCATCAATAAGATCTTTTTCGTATCGGCCAACGTACGATTCATTTGAACACAAATATGTTACAAGTGTTTTATCATCAATCACGACCTTCGGACCATGCCTAAAGCCGAGAAACGTATCACATTTACAAATAATCTTACCGTTTGTCAGTTCCTGCAATTTCAGATGTGATTCCCTGGCAGCCCCGCCGAATAGGCCTGAACCAAGAAATACTGCTCTATTAAAATCCATTTCGGCAATTTCCCGTATCTTATCAACGTACTCATCAAGTATCCGGTCGGCGTACTCTACCAATAGCTGTACTTGCGATTCAAGAGAATCAAGTATTTGTAGACGTGAAACAAATAACCCGGCTAAAAGCATTGTTGTAAAGCTGCTCGTCATTGCAAGGCTTTGATCGTTGGATTCTTCGGGCATAAAATAGAAGAAACACTTTCTTCCCTTCCCGTTCTCCACCAATCTGCTTTTTCGATTACAGGTAATAATGAGATGATATACATTATCCGATAATTGATCGGCTAATTCTATAGACTGTGTGCTCTCCGGACTGTCGCCACTGCGTGCGAAGGAGATAAGTAAAGTGTTTTTATTTTTTGCGAATACTTGTTCAGGATGTGTAACTAGATCGGTTGTTGCTACCGATTTAGTGAGAAGTCCTGTGTGCTTTTGCATCGGGCCTTCGAGAATTTCACCTATGAATGCTGAGGTTCCGGCACCGGTTAGAATTATTTGAAGGTTCTTTTGCATAAAGGCTTGAGATAAGAACACTTCCAAATCAGATTTGATTTTCTTGGTTTCATAAAAAAGTTTCAACCAGGTTTCAGGCTGCTGCGCAATCTCCTTAGACGTGAAAACGGCACCCAGCTTTTGCAAGTCTGAATCAGAAATGCCAAGATCTCTTATCATTTGCTTTTCCAATTTATAACCTTATGCTTTATTTTCGAAATCTTTTGATTTAATATAGTAAAGATTTCATAATATTGTCAAGGGCTTTTTAAATAAAAGCCGTAGCTTTGTGTTTTTTGTCAAAAACAAAGGTTTTGTTGCTCGTTTTTGTGGGTTTTTATTAGCTATTGAAAACGAGTCTTACGCCCTTCCTTTACCATAAATTTTTCGAAAGGTTTTGAAAGTAGCTTTTTTTTTGCTAATTTACCCTATTCACAACAATATGAGTGGAAATAATGAGCAACTTGGAATTAAACGGCGTGGATAGTATCACCCTCGATCGCAGAACAAAAATCCTGGATGACCTGAACAATAACGGCAGTGTCCGTGTTAATCAATTAAGTCAGATATTTGGCGTCAGCGAAGTCACTATCCGTAATGACCTAACCCACTTGGAGAAAAAAGGTTTTCTCATAAAAACCAGGGGAGGAGCCATCAAATCACTCCGGGTAGGTATTGATTACCGGTTAAATGAGAAATCAAAAATCCACTCGACGGAAAAACAGAAAATCGGCCAACGCGCTGCTGAATTGATTCAAGACAACGACACGATTATTATTGACTCAGGCACAACCACAATCGAAGTGGCAAAAAACTTAGGACATCTCAATAATATTACAGTCATTACCAACGCCTTAAATATTGCCGGCCAACTCGTTAATTTTGATAATTTAAAGATTATCCTCCTTGGAGGCATACTCCGCAATACATCTCTTTCATTAATAGGCCCCATAGCCGAAAACAGCATTAAGAATTTTTATTGTGACAAATTATTCGTCGGTGTTGATGGTATTGATTCGCAGTACGGGATATTTACCCCCAATTCGGAAGAAGCTTATCTCAACCGCCACATGATTGAAAACAGCAAACAAGTGATTGTTGTGACGGATTCAAGTAAGTTCAAGAGAAAGGGATTTGCTTTTATAGCGCCTATTTCCAAGATCAACATTGTTATTACTGATGCTGGGATTCCACAAGATGAATTAAAAAATCTTCGCAGCATGGGAGTCTCGGTTATAATAGTGTAGCTAAAAATAAGCAACGCTGTTTCTATCGTTAACCGTAATACCGAAATACATTACACTCAGCGCTTTTTTGCTATTGTGGTACTGTAATCTTCGCTCGAGATTACCAGTCTCGCTGATATAATGCCGCTTTTTTTCGTTCCGCAGAATCTATACGAAATGCATTTTTTCTCCCTAATTATTTAAAATAAGAAATCCCACTTACGGGGGATTGCAAAGTGAGCGTCCCGATCCACCTCGGCGGACGAGTGCATCGGGAAACCACCGACCCTCCCGACAGGTCGGGATGCTCTACCCCCGAGCCTTATTAATTAATTATTGCATAAGTACTTATTTAAAATAAAAAATCCCACTTAATAAGTGGGATTTTTAAGTGAGCGCGGGTGGGCTCGAACCACCGACCCTTTGCTTAAAAGGCAAATGCTCTACCCCTGAGCTACGCGCCCTTACCATTATCCATAAAATGAATAATTTCAAGACTTTAAATATAAGGTTTTTCTCAAAACCATGCAAATTGGAAATTTGCCCAAAATTGCAGGAAATGTCCGGATATATGTAATATTGCTTCTGTTCGCTAAACCGGAATCGTGAAATAAAATGTTGAGCCGCGTCCCAGCTTGCTGGTCACCCCAATCTTCCCGCCATGAGTCTCAACGATTTTTTTACAAATTGCCAAGCCAAGTCCGGAACTCTTCTCATTCCCGGTACTTTTTGCCGACGTTACACTAAATTCTTTAAACAATTTCTCAATATCCTCTTCGGGTATTCCAACACCGGCATCGGTAACTTCAGTTCTTATAAAAGCACCTTCAAGTCTTATCTTAATGTTTACCACAGTTCCGGGCTCGGAATATTTTATCGCGTTATCCAATAAATTATTCAATACCTGCCGTATCTTATTCGGATCGCAAAATACACCGAGTTCAACTTCGGGCAAATTTAGACTGATTTGTATGTTTTTCTTTGAGCCTCTAATTCGGTAATAATCAACCGTCTCCTTCAGCAATTCAGAATATGCGACGGATTCCTTTGTTAGCACAAGTTTACCCGCAGCGATAACGGTAATATCAAGCAGGTCGTTTGCCAACTGAAGAGAAGAGCGCGTAATATTGCCGATGTATCCCAGAAATTTATTCACATCCTCATAATTGGATTCTTCCAATTCCGAAGAAATTACCTCCACCAAACCGCTTATTGTTCCCAGCGGGCTGCGCAAATCATGTGCAACTCTTCCCAATATTTTGTTTCTCTGCTCATCAAGTGCCTGCAGTTCTTCATTCTTTCCGGTGAGCTGTTCGTTTTTCTCGGCTATCTCGGTATTCTGTTTTTCGATAAACTCTTTTTGTTTAAGCAACTCGGCATTCTGTTTAACATTAGCATCGGTTTGCAGCAACAGAAGTTGATTGATTTTGTGTTCTTTCTGTCTGCTTTTAAAAACCACGTATGAAATTATGAGTCCGGCCGCAATAATAAACACAAGAACAATCAATGCAAGATTTTTTTCGTGTGATTTTTGCTTAAGTGCCGATATCTCACTTTCCCGATGCCGGATTTCATTATTAAGCTGTATTCTGCTGAGACTTTCGGTTTTATCCAAGGACATAATGCTGTCATTAGCGCTGCTTGATATTTCAAGATATTTCAAAGAATTTCGATAATCACCCATTGCTTTGTAACATTCATAAAGTATAGCAGATGAGCGATATATATCCCAATAGGATTCCAAGTCACTCGAGATATCGAGTGCTTTTTTTGCAAAGTCAATTGTTTCAGGATACTTTTTCCCCGACATCATAACTTTTGCTAAAACAATATTGCAGCCCGCCTCCCCTTCAGCGTAATGCATTTTCTGACTTAACTGCAAACCCGATTCGGCAAACCGTCTAGCCTGTATATTATTTCCAAGTTTATTATGTACAATAGCCATATTCAAATGTGCATTGGCTATACTATAAAGATTTTTATATCTTTCAGCTATTGCCAGTGATTTTAGGAAATATGCCAGCGCCTGTTTAAGACTGTCTTGTTCCACGTAAACATTTGCCATACAATTCAAAGCGACACCGTAATTGACGGTGTCTTGCAATGATTCGAATATTTGACCGGCCTCACGAAAAACGTCCATGGCCATAGTAAGCTCAAGTCCGTTTTTATAGATATTCCCGAGAGTAATCTTACCCGCGGCAATACCTTTTTCATCATGCAATTGTTCTTTTAGGTCAAGTGAGTTATAGATATATTTCAAGCCCGTGGCATAGTTGTCTTTCATGGTGTAGGCTGTTCCCAACAAATGCATACACACGGCTTTCCCCTTAATATAATTCAGCTTTTCGGAAAGCGCCAACCCTTTTTGTGCATACCAAATAACGCTGTCGGGATCAATAAGCATGTAGTCCTGAGCGATTTTAATCGCCAGACTTACTTTTGAAGTGTCCTCGCGTAACTCATGGAATTGTTTTAATAAAGAATCCTGGACATGCACATTCTGACCGAGACCGGTGAAGGACAGGAGGAAGAACAATATTATTATAATGGTCGTATTTTTCACTGCAGCCGTTTCGACATAATACTAATTCGGATATTATATTACCGAATAATTGATACTGATAACAGAATATCGCATAACCGCTTCAAAATTGCAAGCCCGGAATAATAAAATCATCTGCCTATGTAGATTCCGGTAATTCGATCATTCCAGACCGAATAATATTGCATCATCCTGCGCCGTTACGGTAAACTTAACAGGAAGAATTCTTTTTTCACCGGGAGCAATCTCAATCTTCCATTCAAGCCCGTTCTCCGGAGTCGGCTTTATTTCCTCCGGATTTGGCTCAATCAGCGCAACCTTAACTGCATCAGTAACAGAAAGCGGGAAATTATCGCGAACGGTTATAGTCTCCTTCGTCCCGTGTTTGTTAACAATGACATTCTCATAATTATAAATCATTGTTTTGGATTTACTGAATGTACCGCCGGATTCAGTGAACTTCCGGATCTGTTTTCTTTCCATGTGAATTCTGTTATCTACACCGAGAGGCAATTCCAGAGTATCAGTCGGAACAACGGTATTTATCGAGGTCGTATTAACAAACTCATTATCAACGAAAAGACTTACTGCTCCGGACAATAACGGGTAGTCATTTGCATTTACAATTCTACCCTTCAGATACACAGCCTGTGAAACTCTTGGCACGGCGACGTACTCGAATGTTGCCGGCAATGTTTTAAAAGCGATGGTCGTTTTATGCTTTAAATTATCAGAAGGGATTGTTGTTTTGGCTGGGATTGCAAATACAGTTGATAGGGATTTTGCTTCGGTACCAACAAATTTAAAATCACCCTGCTCTGTATCAACTCTAATGCCTTGAATGTCCTCTGAGGCACTTATCCTTGTCAAGGTCTTGTTTTTCTCAACTTCAGGCCTCTCCGCAATTATCACACAGGCACTGGACTCTACAAAAGTCTCTTCCATTTCAACAGTTAATGCTGTGGTCGTTTGTGGGTTCAGATTGACCGATGCCATCATTCTTTTGTATCCGATAAAACTAATAATTACATTAATATTAGACCTCGGCACAGTAACAATTCGGAAATTTCCATTAAGATCAGTTACACTTGAATCTTTCGTGTTCTGGATGGCAACCGTTACACCTAAAAGCGGCTCTCTGGTTTTAGCGTCAGTAACATTTCCAACTAATTCAGTCTCATCACGTCTCAACCCAAAATTATTTACATATTGCACAGTTATATGCTGAGAAGGCTTCGCAGATTTTTCTTTGTCTTGAGCCGGCGTTGTGTAGCGATATTCCTTTCCGACGATGAGTGGCTTAAGTTCGGGCAATTCATTATTATTCACCGGATCGGCTGTTGATAGGATCAGGTTTACGCCACTCCAATCTTCACCCGTACTTTGAAAAACCATCCCGTAGTATTGGATTTGTGCAGTTTTATCGCCTGAATCAACACGCAAGTCATATTGCGCGTTCCATCCGCAACCGCTTATCCGGTATACCGGATTAAATGTTACGTTTTGCTCGGATTCTGACTGAAATGAAACAGTAACATCTTTTAAGCGCAGAAGAACTACATCGCCTTGTTTTTTGCCGTTCGATATATTGTTTAACTCCAACTCAGCTTTGTTTCCAATCCTCTGCTCACGGCGCTTACCGATAAGCACCTGAGAAAGATTTTTTTCGATATACTGCAGCAGCTCACTCCACTGATGCGTCGTTTTCGTATCGCTGTACAGCTTTTCGTTAAGACTTTTGACAAATTGACTTTTAAATGATTCAATAAGGCTTTGTCTTGCATCATAGAGCGCGATCCGGTTCGCAGATTTATCTATAACGTTTTTCAGAGAATCAATTATTGCGGTGGTTTTATCAACAACTATTTTTGAGGGATCTCTTATAACCCTTGTTGAAATTTTAATGTCGGTAATTTTCACTCCGCTTGAGGTTTTAATCCGCAGTGATTCATCGCGCAGTAGCCCGGGCAAATCTTTTAATATTATTGTATTATTTCCGGCCTTTGCGTGAACCTGCACATCGCGCACTACTTGTGCTTGAGACTCGAATACGGTCACATTCGTAATCTTTGAGCTAACTGATTGTGGTACCTGAGCCGATACACTCATTAAAACCGATGAAAGAACCACGGCAATGCCAGTTAAAGAAATAACGATTCTCATACATTCACTAATTATGGCTATTGAATAAATTCTGATGCGTTTCATATTCTACTCCATTCCATAAACAGTTACTTGTTTGGGAGCCGTCACACTGTATTTAATTGGAATCACCTTTCTCTCCCCGGGCTGCAGTGTAATCTTCCAGGAAAGCTTTCTATCGGAGCCTAATTTCTCAAAAGGAATATCCGGTTCAAGAAGCTTAATGGTAATATCATCACTTGATGCAATAGGAATCTGATCCTGCAAATCTAGTTCGACAGGAACTGTTCTGTTATTTACAAGCTGAATTTCAAATGCATAGTCAGCTCTACGGCTCCCGCCAAATAATCCGGCAGATTCTATCTTCCGATAGATCAGCTTTTTTTCTGCTTGAAGTTTATCGTCTGGTCCCAAAGTTACCACCAAAGTATCGTTTTGAATAGTATTTTCACATCCGGTTTTTTTTATAAAATCGTTATCGACAAAGACACTTAATTCGCCGCTTAATATGGGAAAATCAAAAGTATTGACGAGATAGCCTTGAAGAAAAACACCTGTAGAAAGTTTGGGAATCGATGAATATTTCAGGATTGTAGGAACGACCTTAGTTGCAATGGTAATTTGATGATTGCTATTGTCGCTTGGAATACTAATTTTTTCATTAATATAAAATGTGGTTGATAAGTCCGTTTTATGTACATCCGGAGCTGTAAAGCCGGATGCATCAGCATTTCTTCCTCCTCTGAATTGACCTTGATTATCTGCAATTCCAATCAGCCATGTTTTTTGTTTGGGAATTTGGAGATTGTTTGTCGGATTCGCGGTTGAAAGCGCGAGATATATGTCGCTCCAATCCTCGCCGGTTGATTGTTGTACCATACCATAATAAGAAAATTCAGTCTTACTATCGGACGGGTAAACATGTGCGTCATAAACCGGATACCATCTTGTAGCTCTGGTCAAGTATGCTGCAGTTATGTGTGTAATCCCTTTATCGGCTGTTTCAACGACTAATGTAATTTCCTTAAACTGTTTCGTCTGGCTGGATTGTAAAATAGCCAGATTTTGCTTTTCCACGGCTTTCTGTTTTTCAATTTCCTTTATTATCTTGCGAACACTATCGGCGCTCCTGATAACCCGCTGCAGATTGTTTTCAACAAAGTCAAGCGATGTGCCCCAATCGCCGGGAGCAGCCACATCAACAGATTGTTTGTTAAATACTATTTTCGGAGACTCCGCGTGAATTGATTCTAATACGCCACGTTGATAATCAATTACTGCTGCTTTATCCTCACACGAGGATATGGCTTCTGCGAGCGAATCCAATTTGGCATTAAGTTTCTTTACTTTATTCTGCTGAATATCGTTAGTAGTTATTGTACTTATTTTCAGTTCCAAAATCCGCACATCACCTTCACCCCGGGCCACTGCTCGAATGGATTCATCCCGCAAATCAACCGGAAGGTTGGACAAAATTACCGTACTGATTCCTTTGGAAAGTGTCACTTCACATTCGCGGGTAATCAGAGCATGATCCCGATATACGGTTGCGGAAGCAACATGCGAATCAACACGATATTCCGGTTGAGAATAAAGACTGGTTAGTAAGAAGAAAAGAATACAACAATACTTTAGCATAGTATCTCCCTATCCCTAAATGGCAACATGCTTTTTTATGAAAGCAAAATATTAATAATTTATCTTGACTGCAAATAATAAAAAAGCCGTTCTCTTGGAACGGCTTTGGCGAGTACTTATTTTTGAATATTATATCATCTGATTCTTTTAATGATTTTTCCGGTAACGGGTTTTTGTACACCAACATAGTTGAATGAATTCTGATCGGTAATTGATAAATCCAGCGGATCAACATAACCGTCACCGTTTATGTCAGTCGTTACGGAACGCCCGGATGCATAATTAAATGAATCTTGATCAACTAATGATAAATCCAGAGGGTCAACATAACCATCCTGATTAACGTCACCGCTGTACACTGCCCACACTTCCGGAGAAGTTGACACCTGTACTAAATTATTTCCGTATGCTTTACTTTGTGCATCGGTAAAATCGTACGTTACAGTTGAACCTTGTGAAAATGATACGGCGGCCGCACTCCATGTTTCAATGCTGTTCCGGTGTTTTACAATCAGAAAGTAATTTCCGGAAGCAGCATTTTTGAATTCTGCTGAAGCGGTAAAACTTAATGCATCGAGAATCGTACTAACACTATCAACTGTTGCATACGGTGTTGAGGCATTAGCAAGCAATATCTTTACTGTATCAGAGGCATTGAGATAACCTGCAGAGTTATAAAATCCCTGAGGAACAACTTTCACGTTAACAAAACCGCTGGTGGGGAATGCGGATAATTCACCGCCGGTAAAATCACCAAACGTTGTAAGATTGCTCGCCGTTATAAAATGATTTGATGCATCAACCGCACCGAGATTTTTCCATTTAGCTGAACTGTATAAGCCTCCGTATAAACTTGATTCGCTTCCAGCTATATCTCCAACGGCGTACTGTAATGTATCGCTGTATGCAGCGTTTGAAATCCCATTGGAGGTTATTGTCCATGTTCTGTTTAAATAATTCGTTGTACTTGTATTATTTGTGTTTTTCTGTGCGGATGCCTTAACACCGATATAAGCAGATGAAATAGTCCCGCTGTTCAGCGTCAGATAAACCGGGGAATAAGTACCCACAGTTCCGACCGGAAAACTTAGCGATACAGGAAGGGAGGTTATAGTTCTTCTTAATTCACCCGCACCTGATGTTATAATCATACTTGATGCGCTGAAAGTGCCGGTAATCGCGCCGCCTGCGACGAGGTTGTAAGCACCGAGAGTCAACTTACCGGAGCTCAAAGCAAGCGCTGAATTTACCGTCAGGTTCGCGTTGAGCAATTTTGCGCCTGTTCCGCTTAGCGTAAGATTTGCATACGTTCCACCGGGAATGGTATCGGCACCTGTTGTCATGCTGTTGTAACTTGCAGAAACAAATCCCGGAAATGAGGCAGCAAAATCCGTAATTACTTTTCCGGTGCTTCCCCCTATTATCCGGATTGAAGCTGCGGCTACAGATGACGTATCGGAAAAAATAAAAGTGCTTGTGGAATTGTTTCCGGTAATCGTGTAGCCGGAAAGATTGAATCCCATATTTTTAGCCGTGGTGTTCAGAATCGTAAAATTGCCAAGAATAGATAAATTTGCTCCGAGTTTGTTTGTCCAATCCGAACCGGGAGAATTGGTCGGTGATTTTACCGTAAGATTTCCGTATGACTGGCCGCTCGGCAAAGCTGTAATAACAGTTGTACTACTGCTGTTTTTGTATGAGATAGTTGTATTGTTTGCGGAGTTATCAACTGCCCACGTCCACGCTCCGCTGCCAGAGACAGACATCACAGTACTTAATGGAGTAGCACCGGTCGCGTAGTGCTCAAATGTCGCTCCATTCGAGAGGGTAAAAGTTTTGGAGGCTGTCTGAACAACTTTTCCGGATGAAGAAGCGAAACCCAATTGTGCAGATGTTCCGGAAATAGTCAAATTGCCGTTTGTTGTAAGTACATAGGCTCCGCCTGTAATCATTCCGTTGCAAATAATATTACCGTTCAGAGTCGTTGCCGCACTCAGGTTGAGCTTGCCACCCGCGGCAATCATTGTTGAAGCGACGCTGACCGTACCGGAAATATTAACCGTAGCACCTGAAACAATAAGTACATTATCACTGCTAGCGGGTACAACTCCGCCGCTCCATGTAGTTGCCGTAGACCAAGTCCCTCCGGTTGCAGTTGATGAAATACCGTTAAATAATGTTGTCGCTGAACCCGTCGCCGGTGAAGCTGTTAAATAATTTTCAGTTCCATTGATACCGTTATATTCATAAATGCTGACAGCATAGGAGGTGTAAGGTGACAAACCCGTAACAGTGACGGTGGCTCCGGTGTCACTATATATGGTGTAATTTCCCGATCCGGTAGTATTACCTGAACCAAACACGCTGTTTGCAGTATATTTAACACTGTCGCTTGGAGCTGCAGAAGTTGAAGCTGATGAGCGCATAACAAAAATACGCCGGCTGCCGCTTCCCTTTGCACATGTAATTGTCATTGCCGATGTGGTAATGGAAGATATCACAACATTGGATGCCTGAGTAGAAGGCTCAACAATAGCTATGGAAAATGAACCTGATGCCGGACTTGTGGTTAGATAATTTTCCGAACCACTACCGCCGTTAAATTCATACGCCTTCACAAAATATTGCACACCCGCGGTTAATCCTGTAATTGTCAGTGACCTTCCCGTATCGGCATAGATTACATAATTGCCTGTCCCAACCTGTGTGCCGCTGCCGTAAACAGTGCTTGCAGTGTACGTCGTATTGTCCGATGGATCCGCATTAACTGCCGAACCGGCATGCATGAGCAGTAAACGCTTCGTACCGTTTCCCGGAGTATAAGCAATTGTTTCGCTGCCGTCATTCACCGCGGTAAATTGCATACCTGAAGTTTGCACAGTCGGTTCTGTTACCGAAGTTGTTACACTATACGTTGTGTATGCTGAGTTACCATACTGATTTTCTGCACGAACCCGGTAATAATAAAGCGTTGATGCCGCTAAGCCCGAGTCTGTATAAGATACAACATTAGGTACAGTAGTTCCGATTGAAGTATATGTGCTTCCATTCAATGAGCGTTCTACCCTGAACAAATTTTCATCTGAAGAGTTGTCTGTCCAGGAAAGAATAACGCGGTTTGCACTAATTGAATTTGACGTCAATCCGGTTGGAGCATTGGGAATACCGCTGCTTGTAGTATACGTTACTGTTGCGTTGCCGGAATTGCCGAGCTGGTTTTCTGCGCGGACCCGGTAATAGTATGTCGTTGATGGTATCAGCCCCGTATCAGTAAAAGCTGTTACTCCCGCTTGTGTATAGCCAAGAAAAGAATACGTAGTTCCGTTTGTTGAGCGGTCAATTCTGAATAAAGCCTCATCACTGGAATTATCACTCCACGCTAACGGAGCTTGTGTCGGCTTAACCGCCGTACTGTGAAGCGAGGTTGGATTTGCCGGAACGTTTTGTCCGGTTCCTTTCTTCAATGAAAAATCAGCGAATAAAATTGATTCGTCTCTTAAGCGTGTTGAATCAAGTAAACTGCGATACAATCCATACTTCGGCCTGCAGAATGTTACACCCGCACGCGACAAACTTAGCGTATCACAAGTATAGTTTACCAAAACCGAGTCATCTTTCACTCTTTTAATAACCAGTGAGTAATGTCCCGGATCTCCGAATTGCAGAGTTTCATATGCCTCGACCCAATTACCCAAAAATCCGGAAATGCTCGCAGTAGTTAGATATGACGTTGCCTGTCCTAATTCGGAAGGAGCCGTGTATATAAGTTCAATCCGGTTCCCGCTTGATTTATATCGCGCGGTTATCGTCATAATCGGATTATCGGTATTATCTCCGGTTCCGTCCCCTGCTTTTATCTGGTGAATATGTGAAAAGTTTGCGGAAGGCTGAAAGCCCGCATCAAGTTTAAATTTCCATCGATCAACTAATGTTTCGCCGGTGTAGCATAACAAACTATCGGGCGAACCATCCCACGTTTTAATTTCAATTCTTTGACGATCGAAATTAATACAGCGGTCGTTATCTATTGATTTGTGCATGTTAAAAGAAAAGACATACTCTTTGAGAAAGGAATCCCATGGCTCGGTAATATGGATAACCGGATGCACACAGTCCGGTACTTCATAGCCGTAATATTTCGAAGAGATTCTTGAGTATGCATCACCGGTACTATCTGCATTTAAAAATATCTGCGAATGCACAGATACATACCCAAACAAAAATATTACCCACAGGAACCGGGAAAAATTTCTCAATCTAAACCTATCCTTGATCTTGTAACACAGTATTGATGTAAAAATCAACCAATTATACTATATAATATACAACAAAACAAGGTAATTATGTATGATGTATGGCATAAAGCATATTTTATAGTCGGCAAATACTCATTAATTTGTCAAATTTCGCACAATTGAACAATTAATCACATCACCACAATAAAAAACCCGCAAACAAAACGTCTGCGGGTTTTATCTTTGTTTTCAAAACGTTGGGAAGAATCATTTCTCCCCGGTTACGGTAATACTGAATATCCCCAGCCCGCTGGCTTTGAACTCAGCTATTTGTGCATCGGTTAGGTATTCTTTTAGAACCTCATCCGGGAGTTGGATAGTCTTTGTCCTTTGAATGCGAACATTCGTGAATCCGCTTTTTTCAATGACGCCAAGATATTCTTCCTGCTGAATCGCACCGGCGACACATCCTGCATACATCTCGGCAGATTTTTGCAGCTGCTCGGGCAATTGTCCCTTGAGAACAATATCGGAAACGCAGAAGTGACCGCCCTTTTTAATGATACGATACATTTCGCTAAATGCCTTCTCTTTGTTAGGGACGAGATTTAAGACGCAATTACTAACAACGACATCAGCGGTTTCGTTCTCTAAAGGAATGTCTTCGATCTCTCCCAATTTGAAATGGACATTTGTATAACCGACCTTTGCTTTATTTCTTTCCGCCTTCGCGATCATTTCGGGGGTGAAGTCGATTCCGTACACCGTTCCGCTATCGCCTGTTACCGCTCTTGCGACAAAAACATCATTACCGGCACCGGAACCCAGATCAACAACCGTATCACCTTCTTTAATTCCGGCGTACTCAACCGGTAATCCGCAGCCGAGACCCAGATCTGCATCAGGAACATAACCGTCCATAGTCGTGTATTCGTCTTGCATAACCGTATAGCCCACAATCTTTGCATCTGTTCCGCATCCGCATGAACAGCCGCAACTATCGCCTGCACTTGCAGCAATTGCTCCGTATTTCTCTTTTACGATCTCTTTTGTTTTTTCATCCGTATTCATATTTTTCCTTTGATAAAGCTGTTATTAAAATTGGTTTCTATCACATAAGAACAAAGTAAACTCCACCTGCCATAACAAGCACACCGCAGACTCTTTTTATCCACACAGTAACTTTAGATTTTTCCGTCCAATCGAGGTAACTCTGCACCTTACCTGCAAGAGTACCCGCCCCCACGATTACAGAGCAATGCCCGACAGCAAACGAAGCCAAAAACAGAATTGATATAATGTGGTTCGTCTTTGCTGTCTCAAAAACAATCCCCAAAACAGGCGCCATGTATGCAAAGGTACACGGCCCCAGAGCCAGTCCGAATATTAGGCCGAGTATCAGTACCGTTACTAAGCTGCCGGATTTTACCTGCTTTATTTTAAAACCGTTCCAGTTCAGGTTTATCACATCCAACAAATACAGCCCAACCAGAAAAAACACACCCGCGACTATATAATTACCGATTGTGCCTATGTCCCCCATCAGCCGTCCTAACGAAAAGGTAATCGCTCCGATCGCCGCAATGGTAATAAGTATTCCCAGGGAAAACACCAGTGAGATATAAAACGTGTTTTTAATATTCAGCTTTCCCTGCGCACTGATATATCCGACAATCAGAGGAATGCTTGACAAATGACAGGGCGAAAGCAGAACACTCAGAACGCCCCATGCATATGCAGCTAACATGGCAATCCAAATTGAGCCGGTCATCGCGTCGTATAAACTGGTAAAAAGAGAATCGAGCATTTTTAAATCCTTATTTCTTCGGTGATATGCCTTTTGATTTCAGGATTTTATCTATTTCCTTTTCCGGATAAAATCCTTCATGTCTGAAAAACTCTTTCCCGTTTTCATCTAAAAACACCTGCGTCGGAATCAATTGTATTTTATATTTCTCGGCGTAGTCTTTTTGTTCCGGTTTCCAGACATCGTAAAAAATAACCTTAACCTGCTCACCGTATTTTTTCTCAATTGCTTTCATCACCGGCTGCATCTGCTTACACGGAATGCATCTGACCGAACCGAGTTCCACGAATGTTACTTTGGGCTTAACTGTGGACTGACCTGAAATATTTTGAACAGTCACAAGCATGAGGCTTAATAAAATGACAACTCCTATTCGTCCGGTCATTTACCCCTCCTTCATCCATGTCAAAATTTGATCGTCTTTCGGAATACTGCCTGCGCTTTTTACTACGCCGTTAATAACCAGACCCGGAGTGCTCATAACTCCATAAGCCATAATTTGCTGCAAATCCGTTACCTTTTCAATATTAGCGGTTATGTTGTTCACTGCCGCAAGATTCCGTACGTTTTGTTCCAGCGTCATGCATCTTTTGCATCCTGTTCCAAGAATTTTAATGTCCATGTTGATTTCCTTTAATAAATTACATTAAAAACATATCCGACAATTATTATCCCGACGGCAACAACCCCGACAAAAATACATATGAGTTGCAGCTTAAGAACCTTTTTCAGAATTATCGTTTCGGGAAGCGATAGTCCGATAACACTCATCATAAAGGCAAGAACAGTACCGAGAGATGCACCTTTTTCCAGCAGCGCTTGCACAACCGGAATTATTCCGGCCGCATTCGAGTACATGGGCACTCCAAGTATAACAGCGACGGGTACGGACCACCAGGCACTCTTACCCATGAGCGATGCCATAAAGTTCTCCGGAACATATCCGTGAATGCCCGCACCTACAGCAATACCGATAACGATATATATCCAAACTTTGCCGACAATTTCTTTTACCGCATCAACTCCGGCGGTTACTCTTTGGGAAAAGGGCGTTCTTTCCTCAGTCACGTCAAGGTGTCCTGCTTTTACTTCATACACCCACGGCTCAACAAATCTTTCCAATTTTAATATTCCGATTACATAACCGGAAAGCATCGCGATTATTAATCCAGTCGTCATATACAATAACGCTGTCTGCCAGCCGAATAATCCGAACAATAACACCAACGCTACTTCGTTTATCATGGGTGCGGCAATTAAAAATGAAAATGTTACGCCGAGAGGAACGCCGCTTTCTACGAAGCCGAGAAATAGTGGAATAGCAGAACAGGAACAAAACGGCGTAACAACTCCCAGTAAACTTGCCAGAATATTCCCTGCGAATAATTTCTTTCCGCCCAGCAATTTTCCGGTACGTTCAGGTGAAAAATAGCTTCTTATTATTTCGATAATAAAAACTATCAACACCAAAAGCAGCATTACTTTGGGAACTTCGAAAACAAAGAATCGTAATGCCTCGGTTAGCTTTTGTCCCCTTGCAAAATGCAAAATGTCATTCACGAGGACATTCGTTATATTCTCAAGATTCAAATAAAGAAGAAACCATAACGGCAGAAGGAGAATGAACTTCAACCGTTTCATTTCTTGCATTGCCGCATTCATACCGCAACCCCGAAATATTTCTTCTGAAAGAAAAGTGCGACGTTCACCAATCCTATCAGCACCGGAACTTCAACCAGTGGGCCGATGACTGCAGCGAAAGCCTCTCCACTGTTTATCCCGAATACCGCTATCGCTACGGCAATAGCCAATTCAAAATTATTGCTCGCAGCCGTAAATGACAGCGTGGCTGTTTTTGAGTAGCCCGCACCTGCTTTTTTACCCAAATAAAACGAGACAAAAAACATTATGAGAAAGTAGATGACCATAGGAATTGCGATTCGCATAACATCCAGCGGTATTTTTACGATATACTCTCCCTTCAGAGAAAACATAACAAATATGGTGAACAATAACGCTACCAGCGTCAACGGTGAGATTTTAGGAATAAAATTATTCTGATACCATTCCTTGCTCTTTACTTTCAGCATAACAAATCTCGTCAGCATTCCGGCAATAAATGGGATACCTAAGTAAATAAAAACACTCTGCGCTATTTGTCCGATTGTAATATCAACGTGAAAAGATTGCAGTCCCAATACTTGAGGAATTACCGTCAAAAACACATACGCGTACACCGAAAAGAACAGCACTTGAAATATTGAGTTAAACGCGACTAACCCGGCGGCATATTCAGTATCACCCTTTGCCAAATCATTCCACACAATAACCATCGCTATACAGCGCGCTAGCCCGATGATAATAAGTCCGGCCATGTAATGAGGATAGTTATGCAAAAAAATGACCGCGAGAGCAAACATAAGCACCGGACCGATAATCCAGTTTTGTACTAATGAAAGCGTCAGAACCTTTACATTTTTAAATACGTCTCCAAGTTCCTCATACTTTACTTTTGCAAGAGGCGGATACATCATCAATATCAAACCGATGGCAATCGGAATATTCGTCGTTCCACTCTGGAATGAATTCCAGAAATTTGTGATACCGGGAAATAGATAACCTGAAAGGACACCGGAAAGCATGGCAAGAAATATCCATATCGTAAGATATCTGTCCAAAAAAGATAGTCTTTTTGATAAGGCTTGCATGGTGTTACTCACTTTCTTTTACTAAATCGAAACAATTAGTACAACCCCGAACTAAAACTTTGACAGCATTCATACTGCACGTTTTTCAATTTGTAAGTTTTTTGTACAGCGGCTGTAACACTGCATCATAATAACCTGCAATCGTAGTTTCATACTCCGCCAGTGGTTTAACGGGGACAAGATCAACAACTTGTTCAAATGATAATCCTGAGTCATAAAGAGTCGAGAGTCCGCCAATAGCCATTGACTGAATAGCTTCTGAAAGCTCTTTATCCGACAGTCCGAATGATTTACCGATTTGGTGCAGCTTATTAAACTGGAACCAAAGATACGTCGGCCCCATCGCGGCAATAATGGCAAACGCTTCCAGTTTCTTTTCTTCAACCACAGGTGATTCCCCGAAAACACTTATTAATTTTTGTATGGCGTTCACTTCTTCGCCGCTCATTTCAGGAGAAAAACAAACCGGATTATAGCCTTTCTGAATAACCGTCGGGGCATTCGGAATCATCCTGACTACTTTTGTCACTTGAGTAAGCACACCCCTAATCGCCTGTATAGAAATCTTTGGAGCAAGGGAAATGATGACTGAATCATCACGTACGACACCCTTTATTTCTTCCAATACCTGCATCATTACCGGAGGATGCAGAGAAAGGAAAACCAAATCACTTGCTGCCGGAATTTTATTATCAGTAGAAACATGAACTTCAGGAAATTCAATTTTTATATTGTTAATCACATCTTGGTTAGCATCGCTCACCGATACCAACGAGGAAAAATTACCGCTATCTTTTAATGCCCGGAGCAAAATCGCCGTTATCCTGCCACCGCCCACAAATCCAAATGATTTTTCTTTCATAAAAACTCCTACCCTATATTCTCTTTATAAAATGTATTAAATGCCTCTTTTATTTCATCTCTTATCCGCCGGTATGTATTCAGAATTTCCTCCTCGGTCCCGGTTGCTTCCGCCGGATCTTCAAATCCGATATGCATCTTTTTTCCTACCTTCCCGGTAAATACGGGACAAGTTTCTCGCGCGTTATCACAAACCGTAATAACATAATCGAACGATTCTGTAAGAAATTTATCCACACTTTTCGGATACTGCATACTCACATCTATTCCAGCTTCCTGCATGACTAAAACCGTTCTTGGTTGCACACCCAAACCCGGTTCTGTTCCGGCGGATTCAACAATAAGATCAGAATCAAAAGATCGTAGAAACCCTTCAGCCATCTGGCTGCGGCAGGTATTTCCAGTACAAAGAATCAGTATTTTCTTATTCATCATATAGCCACAATTTCATTTCGTTTTTTACCGAAGTGTTATATAAAAATTTTTTGCTCATGCGCACTTTAGAACGATTTGCAATTTCTGCCGGATTCGATCATTGCTGCTCCTTGTTATCACTGCAGCAGGTTATTTTGCTTTTCATCTTCGATACGGTTTTGGTATCCTGAGCAATAATATCCGCGTCCTGAATCCAGTAATCAAGCATGGACAGGATTGAACCTACGCGGGGATCGGACGGTCTCATGTTGATTGAATAGTGGACCCACTTCCCTTTTTTCTCTTCAGTAATAAAACCGGCTTCGCGCAAAATACTCATGTGCTGCGAGATGGTTGAACCTGCAAGCCCGAATACGTCTTTCACCTCACAGGCACAGAGAATGCGTCCCTGCAAGACCTTAAGAATGCGAAGGCGGTTAGGATCAGATAATGCTTTGAAAATGTTTGTACTGCGTTCGTTCATAATTTCATTTCGTTATTTACCGAAATATAAATCACGGAATATCATTTTGCAAGCTATTTTTAAACTTTTTTAAAGATAATTTAGAAATGATTCGTTTTTGACCGAAATATTACGGATTGGAGGGGAAATTAATTGCCCTCGTAGAGACACCGGGCCGGTGTCTCTCGATTATTCCATACAAACCGCATATGAAAAAGTCACACCCGCATTTGGTTACTAGTTTTAATTTTACATTTGCCTTATTCTAGGGGAGACACCCGCCGGGTGTCTCTACGCCTTACATAAACCTGCTTTTTCGTAGTGACGCATAGCTTGCCCCGATCTATCGGGCGTATGCGCCTCTACGTCAGATAAAAATGAATTGTTTTTACTCCCTTCTCCTTTGGGGAGAAGGGCCGGGGATGAGGGATCGTTCTCAACCTGTGCTTTTTACTTTAAAACCCCTTATATTGTATCTTTACTTATTATCATGTGCAGGGAACATGAATCACGGTGGAACTATGAGCATCCTAAAGCCACAAAAACTGAATGCCTGCATTTAAAGATATCAAATACCATCAAAAAAAAAGAATCATCGTCGCTCTCACCGAAACCAGAAAACCGATGGAGAATTTGACCTAATAGCTAAATTTTAATATTTCATTTTTTGCTTGATCTCAAAATTGTAAAGGGAGTAAAATAATGTATACAATAGATCTCCACGAAAACGCCAAAAAGAATTTTAATGCAAAGGCAGATGAGTTGTTGTTAAAATTAAAACCCGTGCCACAAGAAAAACACAATTCTGGCTTTCGCTCTAAAGTTCCAACCCAAACAATTCTGCCCGACCAAATTATAAGTCATATGACTGGTGGCTTGGTGGATCCTTCAGGTAATAATATTGCAGTATTCTTTTTTCACAAAGGCTTACAAATTGGTTTTATTGATGAATCCTATAATGAGTACATGAGATTTTGTGAAAATATACAGCGTGTGCCTGCCTTTGCCAACTTCGTTAGTTTGAAGACTTTGAGTTCTGAAATTTTTAATTGGTGTCGTGAAAAATACTATGGCTTAACAAATGAAGATTTGATCGCATATTTAAAGTCCCAATTGGAATCTGAAGTCGCTGAATGTGAGATTTGGATCCCGCTATATAAAACTGAAGTGGAAAACGATCTTGTTTTCTCAAATCTCCGCATTACAACAATTGATAATAACATTCTCACACAGTGGTATAACCAGCATATTGAGGACAAGGATGATTCACAGATAGAAGATATATCCGAATATCACAAAAAGCTCAGAGATCGACTTGAAGGTTATGCCGTTGCCATTTACAAGGCGACTGCGGAGCCGGTTCGAGCCTTTGAGTTGGCAACGCTTGAAGTAGATGCTTTGCTTGACTATCTAAGGTTTTTTTCAAAACCCATGTTTTTCCCTCGGCTCACATCTCAGCTTACTACTCTTGGAAAAGAACACCAAATGACATCAGAATGTTTCGTCATAGTTAACAATAGACTTACCGCTTCACATAAAACCTTATTCGATCACAGCCAAGAACCATGGAGGATAAGTAAAGAAGAAATGGAACACTTATTTCTCAGTGGCCTCAAACAAATCGAAGTACTTCATTCCAGCACCGCCAAAACAGAGTTTCAAATAAAAATACTTGAATCCTTACGATTATATAGCAATAGCTTATTACAGCATAATATCTCGAGTCGTTTAATTTATACTTTATCCGCCGTTGAGGGATTATTGCTAAAAAATTCCACTGAGCCGATTCAGGATTCCGTAAGCAGGCGTCTGGCTTTTTATATAAGTCCAGATAAAAATTCCCGGAAGGATATTATCAAAAATTTTAAGGAGGTTTATTCTATCAGATCAAAATTCATCCACCATGCAGAGCAAGTTACGCATGACGAGTATAACCTTATCGCTGTTTTTTTTCTAAATATTTGGAAGCTTTTTTTGAATTTACTCCACGCGCGACAATTTAGAACAAAATCAGAGTTTATAGAGTATATTGAAGATAGAATCTTATCATAGATATAAATATTTTCCCACCTAAGATTAAAACATCGTCGATTAGCCGCCTATTGTTGTAAGGATATTATATTCCAACTATATAACGGCAACAAAGAGATATTTTTGCCGATTTATAGTTTTGATGCAATATGTAAAAATCACCAGTGCAAACTGCAAAGCGGGAGTTAATCACGGTTTTTAAAACAAAATCATGTATTGGAGTAGAGACACCTGATAAAATGTATGGCGCGATTAGAGCTGTTTCATCCGGTAACCCACACCGGATTCGGTTACGATATACTTTGGGCGTGCGGGTGAATCTTCAATTTTTTTGCGCAGGGTTCCGATAAACACGCGGAGCGACTGAGCGTTTTCGGGTGATGCAGTTCCCCAGAGGGATTTGAATATGAGGTTGTAGGTAAGAACTTTTCCTATATTATTCATAAACAACGCGAGAAGTTTATATTCCATCTGCGTTAGTTTCACTTCCTCGTTCTTTTTTAGAACAATATGCTTCGTCAGGTCTATGGTGATTGAGCCGTTACTGATAACCGGCTCGCCTTCCTTCGCCTGCGATCTTCTCAAATTTGCTTTTATGCGGGCAGTTAACTCGGCAGGACTAAACGGTTTCGTGATATAATCATCAGCACCTTTTTCAAGCGCGTGTATAATCTCATCTTCGGCATTTCGTACCGATAGAATCATGACCGGTGTTGAACTCCACATGCGAAGTTCTTCCAGCACTTGCGAACCATCTTTGTCGGGCAATCCGAGATCAAGAATAATAAGCGATGGTGTATGATTTGCGGCCAGCAACAATCCGTCGCGCCCGTTATCGGCATCAATCACTTTAAAGTTCTCTGCCTCAAGCGTTATCCTTAGTATTCGCCTTATTTGCGGCTCATCGTCTATGATAAGTATGGTTTGTTCTTTTATCATGCTCCAATTTACGGAAGATAAATAATAAATTCCAAACCGCCGGTTTCACGGTTCACCGCCGTTATCTTACCACCGTGTGCTTCAACAAATCCTTTGGTAATAGAAAGACCGAGACCCATACCACCTGTCTTCATACCCGGTTCACGATGAAATTTATCAAATATTTTTTCCAGGGAATCCTGCGGTACGCCGCCGCCGTTATCGGCAATGCTGATAAATGTCCCTCCGTCTATCTTCCCGGTTTTAATAAATATTTCCGAATCTGAAGGCGTATATTCCGCAGCATTGCGAACAATATTCAAAATTGCATGTTCAAGTAAGGCAAAATCGCAATTAACAAATTGCTCTTCGTCTTTATGTTCAACCTTGATAACGCGCCCGTGAGCTTCAATCTCCATCTTATCCAACACGGAGTTAATTAAATCCATTACGGTATGCGGCGCCAGTTTCAGGTGCATCTGTTTGGATTCAACGCGTGTCATATCCAGCAGATTATCTACTAATTTTGTTAAACGGAAAACAGCAATGTCCATTTCTTTAACCAGATTTGTCCTGAGTTTTTCGTTCTGTAAGTTATTCACATCGTTAAAGGTTTCAACGGCGCTCTTAATAGTAGTAATCGGCGTTTTGAGTTCATGCGATATAGAATCAAACAACGTACTGTAAAGGCGTTCGGTTTCGAGATGGATGAGATTGTTCTTCGCGATAGTGTTAAGATATTCCCGTTCAATAGCGACACTGATTTGAGCTAAAAAAGTATCAAGCAGCATATCTATTTCGAGGGATTTCTTTTCTTTACTTTCCGTGCTCAATCCAAACACACCGTAGATGCCGCTCTTGGAGCGAATCGGATAATACGTGCCCTGAGCAAACGGAAGCGTATTGGTGTTCTCGCCTGCTTTCTTCGCATTATTGAATGTCCAGTTTGCGACCAGCCACTCGCTGTCGTTCAGGAAGAATGAACTGGCTGAATGAGTCTGCGGATGAAGTTTATTTGCTTCATCAACCAATACCACAGCAACCTTAGCGTTAAATACTTCACCGAGGTGATACACTGCTGATTCAACAACCTCGTCTATATTTGCCGATGATGTTAAATCCTTCAGAAGCATATATAATGACACTGTCCTTTTTTCACGCCGGTCAAGCAACACCTGTTGGGATCGTATTCTGGATGTATAATATCCGGCAACTGCGGCCACAATGAAGTACATGCAGAACATCACGATGTCTTCAAACTTACTTATCCACAGGGTGAAGGCAGGAGGAATAAAAAAGAAATTCCAATTGTAAGCACTCAGCATACACGCGACAATAATCGGTCCCGGTCCGAAATCAAACAATGACATGAGCAGAATTGTAAACAGATAAATAAGAGATACGGTTTGATAGCCGATATTCTGATGCGTTAAATAAAGCACCGCGGTTAGTACTGCAATAATTGCAATTGCTAAAAGATATCTCGTAGTCGAAGCATATTTCAACAAAATGTACGGATTGAAAAAACTTCTCTGCTTATGTTCATCGCCACCGATAACAGACACGTCAATATTACCCGATTGTTTTATCAAGGCATCAATGATGTTTTTTCTCCGGAAAAGTATATCGTAGTAATTTCTTCTTGTTTTGCCGATAAGAATCTGCGTTACATTGTTTACGCGTGCAATCTTTAAAAGACCTTGCGCAACATCAATATCTTGTATAGTTATTACTTCCGCGCCGAGTTCACGGGCAAGTTCAATATTCTTGGTAAGGCTTTCCTGAAATTCGGGCTTTATTTCTTTGTCGGTTTCAACATGTCCCGCAACCCAGGGTACTTCCATAGCATACGCGAGGTGGCGTGTCCACCTAATTAAATCCGCGGAGTGCGGACCGGGGCCTACTGACACCAAAAGTTTTTGCGATGATTTCCATACTCCGGATATCTTTTTTTCGGCACGGTATTCGTGCAAATCTTTTTCAACACGCTCGGCAGTAATGCGAAGCGCCATTTCGCGAAGGGCAGTAAGATTACCCTTTCTGAAAAAATTATCGACTGATTTTTTTGATTTTTCTTCAGTATAGACTTTCCCCTCGCGCAAGCGTTGTAAAAGTTCTTCAGGGGTCAGGTCTATGAGTTCAATATCATCCGCTCTTTCAAGAATGGAATCCGGCACGGTTTCGCGAATCTGGACACCCGTAATCTCGCGAACCACTTTACACCGGCTTTCAATATGCTGCACATTCAAGGTTGTAAATACATCAATGCCGCTTGCAAGAATCTCCTGCACATCCTGATAACGTTTAGTATGCCGGCTGCCCGGAATGTTAGTATGCGCCAATTCATCAACGAGAACCAGTTTCGGTCGCCTTTTAATTATGGCATCAATATCCATCTCATAAAAATTAGCATTGCGATAGCTTAGCGACTTGAGTGGAATGAGTTCCAATCCTTCGACTAAGTTCTGGGTTTCCACACGCTTATGTGTTTCGACGACACCGACGACCACATCAACACCGGTAGATTTCAACTGCTGGGCCATCTGGAGCATACCGTATGTTTTACCTACACCGGCACACATACCAAAAAAGATACGCAGCTTGCCTTCAGCCTGCCGGGTTTCTTCTTTTTTTATCTGTTGAAGAATTTTATCTGCGTCGCGAGATACTAATTCATCTTCGTTCATTTTGCACTCAACTCATCTAATTGAATGTTTAATTCCAATACATTAATTAACTTTTCTCCAGCAAATCCAAAGACCCGGCAAAATGCCAGCTTGTCTATCACTTGATAAAGCTCTGCTTTTTTAACTACTCCAAATTTACGAACTGAAGCGATACGACCCGCCTGTAAAATTGCCGATTCTATACTTATGTGTGGGTCAACACCGCTTCCGGAAGCAAACAACATTTCTGAAGGCACATCTGTTGATGCCTGCAGGTTGTTCAATTTAATAAAATCCCTTTTCCTCTGCACATAAAGATTTTTTACAGAATCCGATGTAATAGATAGATTTGAAGCACCCGATGGCATCGGATTATAATCAATTGCAGAAGGCCGCGATTGAAAATATTTCGGATCGGCAAATTTTTGCCCTATCATTTTCGCACCGACAACCTTGCCGTTAACCGTCATCACATCACCCTTCGCTTTCGCCGGGAAGCACACGTGGGCATAGGCAGTAATAAACAATGGATAACATATACCGGTTATTACCGTCAAAACGACAAACAATTTTACTAATGAGAATGAATCACTTTTCATCACACCAATCCTAACAAAATTAACAACATATCAATGATTTTAATTCCGATAAACGGAACAAGCAAACCGCCGACTCCATACAACATAATATGCCTCCGTAAAATTACCGCAGCTCCTTCCGCCCGGTATGCAACGCCCTTGAGGGCCAGAGGCACCAGAGCAATAATTATCAACGCGTTAAAAATCACAGCGCTTAAAACAGCGCTCTGCGGATTTGCAAGGTGCATAATATTCAATATCGAGAGCGGGCCGTTCAGTCCCTTTGTGGCAAATAGCGTCACCGTTATTGCCGGAATTATCGCGAAGTATTTTGAAACGTCATTTGCAATGCTGAATGTTGTTAATGCACCGCGGGTCATAAGCAGCTGCTTGCCGATCTCAACCACTTCAATCAGTTTGGTCGGATTGCTGTCGAGATCAATCATGTTACCAGCTTCGCGGGCAGCCTGTGTTCCACTGTTCATTGCAATACCGACATCGGCTTGCGCGAGCGCCGGGGCATCGTTTGTGCCGTCACCTATCATGCCAACCATGCGTCCCCGTGCCTGTTCATCGCGAATTCTTCCGAGCTTGTCTTCAGGTTTCGCTTCAGAAATAAAATCATCTACTCCGGCCTCCGCCGCAATTGCTGTTGCCGTTAAAGCATTATCTCCGGTAATCATCACGGTGCGGATACCCATTCTGCGTAATTGTGCAAACCGTTCCTTGATGCCGCCTTTTACCATATCTTTTAATTGAATAACACCGAGGATGCGTTTGTTTTCAACAACGAGCAAAGGTGTGCCGCCCTCAATAGCGATATCTATTCCAACCATGTGAGTAAATAAATAGTCAGGTTGTGCATTGAGATTCAATCCGGTCTCTATCGACAGATATTTCTTAATTGCTTCAAGTGAGCCCTTACGAATAATGCGCTCGGGTTTATCCGCGGCAGCGGCAATGTTGATACCGCTCATTCCTGTTTGTGCGGAAAAAGGAACAAACGATGCATTCATGCCTTTGATGTCCCTACCGCGGATTCCGAATTTTTCTTTTGCAAGAACCACGATTGAGCGGCCTTCAGGGGTTTCATCAGCGAGCGAAGCAAGCTGTGCGGCGTCTGCCAATTCCTCGGTTGTAATTGATGGCGCAGGTATAAAATCTGCCGCCATGCGGTTACCCAGCGTTATAGTCCCGGTTTTGTCGAGCAAAAGCACGTCGATATCTCCGGCTGCTTCTACTGCGCGTCCGCTCATTGCAATGACATTGTGTTTTAACAATCTATCCATACCACTAATACCGATGGCACTTAATAATCCGCCAATGGTTGTCGGAATCAGACATACCAGCAATGATATCAATATCGGTAACGACACGATACTCGTATCCTGACCCATTGTTATATGGTAGTAATCAAGAAAATATTTCAGGCTTACGACAACAACGAGAAAGATGATGGACAATCCGGACAATAAAATTGACAAAGCAATTTCATTCGGTGTTTTCTTTCGTTTTGCGCCGTCAACCAGACTGATCATTTTATCGAGATACGTTTCACCCGGATCGGATGTTATAGAAATTACTATTCTATCGCTCAGCACCAGTGTACCGCCGGTAACAGAACTTCTGTCACCACCGCTCTCACGAATAACCGGGGCGGATTCACCGGTGATTGCCGATTCATCCACACTCGCGATACCGTCAACAATTTCACCGTCGGAAGGTATGATATCACCGGCCTCGCAAACAACTTCATCACCTTTGCGCAGCTCGACAGCGGAGACTTTGGTCTCTTTGCCGTTAACCAATTTACGCGCTATGGTATCCATGCGCTGTTTACGTAAATTATCCGATTGTGCTTTGCCTCTACCCTCTGCTATTGCTTCAGCAAAATTTGCAAACAGCACGGTAAACCACAACCAGATTGCAATCTGAATATCGAACAGTGAGCGGCTGTTATTAAGCAAATCCTGTAAGCATATTACTGTAGTTAATACTGCTCCTATGGCGACGATAAACATCACCGGATTTTTGACCAAGTATTTCGGGCTAAGTTTTTTAAACGAATCAACTATAGCCTGAACCACTATTTTTTTATTTAATAAAGAACTTTTATCTCTTGACATATTCATTTCCTCACTACAGTATAACCGTCATATTCATCAACAGGTGTTCAAGCAACGGACCAATTGCAAGCACCGGAAAGAATGTTAAAGCACCGACAACCAGAATTATCGAGAACAATAAGAAGCCGAAAAGCAGCGTATCCGTCCGCACGGTGCCTTCGGTAACAGGAGCAATGTTTTTCTTTACAAGATTTCCTGCTATTGCCAATATTGGAATCAAAACGCCAAACCTTCCAAGCAGCATTGCAATCCCAATCAATATATTATAAAAAGGAGTGTTCGCATTCAGACCCGCGAAAGCACTTCCATTGTTTCCGGCTCCGGATGAAAACGCGTACAGGACTTCTGATAATCCATGAGGTCCGGTGTGCAACATGCTGGAGCGACCAGCTTGAGTAGTAACACCCAACGCACCGAAAACAAGAATAAGCACATTTGGAATCAGAATTGCGATAATCGTCCACTTGATTTCGAAGGCTTCGATCTTCTTTCCGAAAAACTCAGGAGTTCTTCCAATCATCAGTCCCGCTATAAACACGGTAAGCAGGACGAACAAAAACATACCGTATAATCCCGAACCAACTCCACCGAAAATAATTTCTCCAAGTTCTATATTCAGCATGGCAATCATTCCTGATATCGGCGAAAGACTGCTCATTGCTGCATTAATAGATCCGTTTGAAGCAACCGTTGTCGATACCGACCAAAGAATACTCTGAAACAGACCGAATCGAACCTCCTTGCCTTCCAGCATTACCGAATTTGGGAAAGCGGTATGCGGTACAGCTTCCGCAATCCAGGACGCGAACAGACCGATTAAAAATATCGTAAGCATGACTCTGAAAATCATTTTTGAAAATTTCTTTGCATCCAGCATATGTCCGAACATAAACACCTGAGCGGCCGGTATTAATAGAATAGCAAGCACCTGCAAGAAATTCGAAAGGTATGTTGAGTTTTCCAGAGTAAATGCACTATTTGCATTAAAAAATCCGCCTCCATTGGTACCTAATTGTTTAATCGCTATCTGGGATGCAGCGGGCCCCAATGGAATAGTCTGGGTTATATTCTCCAACGTTACCAATTTCAAATTTGGAGCGAATGTCTGGACAACTCCCTGACTAACCAAAATTAGTGCAAGTATTATCGAAAGAGGCAAAAACAGATATAGCACTATCCTTACAATATCAACCTGAAAATTGCCAAGTGTTTTTCCCTGACGCGCTTTTAATCCGCGTGCTAAAGCAAGAAGCACTGCCAGACCAGTCGCGGCGCTCAAAAAATTCTGCACGGTCAATCCAAGTAATTGCACAAAATTACTCAGTGTAGTTTCACCTGCGTATGACTGCCAGTTAGTGTTGGTGACAAAACTAATTGTCGTATTTAAGGCGAGCCAGAATTCTACATTCGGCAGTTTCTGCGGATTCAGAGGAAGATATGCCTGCGTTAATTGAGCTATTAGCAAAACAAGAAATCCCAAGGCATTGAAGATGAGCAACTGAAGAGTAAAACGTTTCCAGTCCAGTTCTTTCGACGCATCAATGCCGCAAATTTTATATATAAATCTTTCAATAGGTTCAAGCAAGGGACTAATAAAAGTACGCTCTCCCCCAAAGGCTTTAGCCATATACTGGCCGATTGCTCTTGCGCCTCCATACAATAGCGCGAGAAACATACCGAGTTCTAATAAGTTCAATAAGTAATTCATATAGGTAGCTTAAAATAATTCCGGTTTAACAAGTGTAACTATCAGGTATATTAGCACAATACCAGCGAGTATCAGAGCTATAGTGTCCATAAAATTCCTATTCATATAAATTTCACATGGAAATGTATCGCGGAACTTATAAGTGCGCTGTTAAAAATCCGGTGAAGATATAAAGATTTTATAAAGATGAGATTTGCGGGGGTTTACATGAATTCGGAATAGAACGCTGACCCGCCCGACCTCTGACGCAGTCATTCGGGCAGGCAATAAAAGTTAGCTGTAGGTCGGGATTTTTTCCCGACCATAGATTCATTTCAGCAAAACCACGATGGGCGGGTAACAAACCCGCCCTACAGATTATAAGAGCAAATCACCCTTCTTTTCGTAGAGACGCATGGCACCCGCCTGACCGTACGGGCAGGTGCTCTCTACAAAAACCCATCCTGCGGTTTGGCATAATAAAAAAAAAGCCGCCCGATTGGGCGGCCTTCATAAAATGAGTCGTGGTGGGTTTTACTTTTGCAGAATCATCTTTTTGGTGATTGCCTGATTGGCTGTCTGCAGTCTGTAGATATAAACACCTGATGCATATTGACTTGCATTGAAGTTGAAGCTGTAGTTACCTGCTTCAAGCGATCCGTTTACTAAGGTTGCAACTTCCTGGCCTGTCATGTTGTATACGACCAAAGATACATTCTGTGATTTAGGCAGAGCAAATGAAATCTTTGTGCTCGGGTTGAACGGATTCGGATAGTTCTGATCCAATTTCAACTCGGTCGGGATAAGGCTTGAATTAGATTTGATTCCTGTTACAGCCATAGCCATTTTGTATACTTTGCCTGTTGAAGTTCCGGTATAAGCAACTTTGCTGTCTTTATATTCAATAATTTCGGTTTCTGAAGTTAATCCGATTCCGCTTAATCCGGTAGTTTTCCATGATGCACCGTTGTCAGCAGAAGAGAAAACTCCGCCGGAATATGATGTTGCATAAACGTTATCTGATTTATCTACTGTAAGAGCGTAAACAAATCCTACCTGCAGAGATGACTTTGTCCATGATGCGCCGTTTGATGTTGAATAGTAGAGACCATCGCCATAGGTACCTGCAAAGAGGCGTCCCTTTGAGTCTGAAGCGATTGTCCAGATGTAGTTATAACCTACGTTCAATGATGACCAGCTTGCGCCTTTGTCAGCTGACTTGAACATACCGCCGTCAAATGTACCGGCAATGATTGCTCCGTCATTTGCAACTGCGAGAGAGGTAACCATCAGGTGATTGCCGAGTCCGTTATTAATTGCAGTCCAGCTTTCGCCGCCGTCTTTAGAGACAAACATACCGGCGTCCCAGGTTCCCGCGAATACGTCACCGTCGCTGTCAACTTTCATTGAGCGTGTATCTTTATTCTTTAAGCCTGTCTGATACCATGTAGCTCCGTTGTCTTTTGAAGCAAATACTCCGCTTACTGAAGCTGCAAGGATTGTACCATTTTCATGGAATCTGATTGTGTAGATTAAACCGGCAACCATATCAGGATTGATGTTCGTCCAGGTTGCGCCATTATCATTCGTTCTATAGATACGGCCTGTTGCTGTACCTGCGTATACAGAACCGTTCTTTCCTGCAACTACACAAGAGACAGATTCATTAGCCGGCAAGTTGCTATACTCTTTCCAGTCACCCGTGTTTGATTTTCCGGTAGAAGCTTTTGCAAATGAGCATGAAACAGAAGAACTATTGTTGCTCGATACCGGATCGGTAGTGTTAGAAGTAGTAATCGATGCAGTGTTAACAATCTTGACATCCGAAGGAATATTTCCGAGGAACGGAGCGTGATTGAACTGGCCGCTGCCTTTGACTGATTTACAGATCATCTGTCCGTTTTGAACTCCTGCAGGGAAATTTACAGCTGCAAAAGGAGCCAAAACAGAACCGGTAAGATTGATTCCCGAAATCGTCAAATCCGTCGTCTGCGGGAAGTTGTACAATACGTTGTTAATCGCAGTACCTGATACGGTTAAACCACCATGCCAGTTGACTGATGTACCGACTATATTAACAAGGACTACTGAACCATTCGGAACACCAATCTGCATGTTGTTAGCAGAGTTCAAATCACTTGCGTTTACTTCAAATACGTTAAGATAAGGATCACTGCCGTTCAAGTTAACTGCTCCCCACTCCATCGTGGTGCTGCCGTTAACTGTGTAGTTTCCTAAATCAGAAGAAAGATTTTCCAGATATGCTTTTGCAGCATCAAAATCTATAACCGAACCTTTGCGAACGGTACCGCTTGCAAAGGAAACTGATGACTTCGGGAGATTTGAAGAATCGCCATATACCGCGTTACCTGCAAAAACCTGACCGCTGGTATAGATAAGTTTTTTACCGACGACGAGCACATCAACCGTTCCGTCGGAAGCGGGTAGCTGGTCAGCAACGCTGTAGCATCCTAATGTTGCATTTCCTGCAACTGCCATTTTTCCTTGAGTATCTGCTGACGGTTGTTCGATATCGCCTAAAACAAATACGTTAAAATCTTTTGCGGGTCCGAGGTCAATACTTGAGAAGTTCAAAACTGAACAATCTACTTTAACAACCAAAGTAAGTGTTGCATAAGCGCCGTTTGCTAAAGTTCCAACAGACCAGAGACCTGTTGTTTTATCATAGGAGCCTTGTGTTGCTGAAGAAGAAACAAAAACCAAACCGGCAGGAAGGATATCGGAAGCAACTATTCCGCTTGTTGCCGCTGGTCCGATGTTGCTAACCTTAATTGTGAAGGTTAAATTTTTGTCACAAGCAAGAACGGTGTCGTTAACACTTTTTTCAATCTTCAGATCAGCTGTGTTTGAATACATACCTGCGTCAATTGAGTTATCATTGCTTGTGTAGGTTGCACAAGCTGTCTTTCCGGTTGAAGGATCAACATTTGAATCAATGTTCGTATTTGAACCTTGATTTTTGGGTGAAATGGTGTAACCGGCCGGGGCAACAACTTGAATAATGTAGTCGCCTTGAGGTATGTTATTGAATGAATAATATCCGCTGTTGTTTGTCGTTGTTGAGGCAATAAAATTTCCGCTGCAATCAAGAAGCTTTACTGTTACACCGGAAATACCGCTTTCATTTCCATCCTGAATACCATCTTTATCTACATCGTTCCAAACGTAATCACCGATTGAAATACTGCTCTGTGTAGGGCATTTTAAGTATCCGAGATCCTGAGTTCCATTATCAAAGTTATTATTGATTTTGTCTGCTGCAGTTTCCAGATCGGTAGTTGAGAAGGGAGTATAACCACCTCCGATTGCAATATTGGCATACTCTAAAAGTTTGTTTACCGTTAACCCGGCAAACGGACCTGATACAATAACCAAATTTCCAAGCTTTGTGCTGTTGGTTCCAAGATATCCGGCATCGCTGAACTTTACGTTTAGCTCAAGGGCTGCTACCTGACCACCAAAAACACCCGCGCTGGTTGAGGTGGGGTTGGTATAATTAGCTGTAAAAGCACCTGTTGGTCCGCCCTGCGGAAGAAAGGCTTCAATAGCTGCTGCACTCGTGAATTTTGCTGTATAGTTTCCGCCAAGTGTCATGCCTGATGCGAAAACATCTGCAAAATGCGCATCCCGGAGTTTGCCGGGGGCACTGTTGCTTGGGCTTCCCCATCCACCCTGTGTGTAGGTTGCAAAACCATTAAGATTACAACCATCAGCATTGGCCGGTACCGTAAAAAACATAATTCCAACCACCGTAAGCATTAAGGCTAAGTAGGTAAATCGTATCATTTTCATTCCAGTCATTAATTAGTTATTGAATTATCTACCCTTCATTTTCAATTATCGTACCATATCAAAAAAGCTTGATTTAAGCTCATTTTGGAGATATTTTACTGGATTTACGGCTATGCCGAACTGTTTCATAATGAGTCAGTATACCATTTTACAACAGTGCATAAAATTGTCCCGGCGCATGCTAATAATCACTTTTAAGGTTATTTTATCAGAGTGGAACTAAGTTTTTTTACAGTACGTTTACTTTTAAAAAGGAGTTTCATATGATTAAAACCAGAATATTTTTAATGGGGGTGGTCCTTATGTCTTTACTATCATTCGCTTGCGGGGGTTCTTATGCTCCGCTGCCAACTGTAGATTATGTTGACCCGGTCAAGTACCTTGGTAAATGGTACGAGATCGCGCGCCTGCCTAATTCATTTCAAAAGCAATGCTCACAAAGCACAGCGGAGTACAGCAAGATAGATGATGAAACAATACGTGTTGTAAATCGCTGCGCACAATTAAATTCAAGTGAATCGGATGAAGTGACAGGCAAAGCCTTCATAGTTCCCAACAGCGGTAACGCGAAATTAAAAGTTCAGTTCTTCTGGCCGTTCAAAGGTGACTACTGGATCATCGGACTTGATAAAGAAAATTATCAGTGGGTTGTTGTTGGCGAACCGAAACGCAAATATCTTTGGATACTTGCAAGGCAGGCATCAATTGAAAAAGATCTTTTCAACAGGCTTAAAGTTCTGGCGAAAGAAAAAGGTTTTGATGTTTCCAAACTCATAGTAACCGGGGCGCAGGAATAGCATAATTCTTCTATGATATATATGACTGTTTGTGTAATTTAAAACGTCTGTTATTGAAGCAATCCGGTTTGAGAATCAGCCATTGCAAATTTTGAATTCCATAAACTGATTTTTTTCATAAGATTATAGGAGTACTTATGTTTTGTCGTAATTGCGGAAAAGAAGTCGCCCCACAGGCGGTGATGTGTGTATCATGCGGCGTACCACCGCTCAAAGGAGTTAACTTTTGCCAGAATTGCGGTTCCAAGACAAATCCCGCAGCGGTTGTTTGCACAACTTGTGGTGTTGCCTTGGCAAAGCCCGTTGATGTATCAACTAAGGACTGGCTCACGGCATTATTACTCTGCTTCTTTTTAGGAACGTTCGGCATTCACCGTTTCTACACGGGACACACCGGAATCGGTATTGCACAACTTCTTACTTTCGGTGGTTGCGGTATATGGACTCTTGTCGATTTTATCATGATTATTGTCGGCAGTTACAAAGATGCCGAAGGCAAGCCGCTCAAAAGATAACCTTCTTATATAAGTTTGAAAAACCCCGGTCAGTGCCGGGGTTTTTCTTTTAACCCATCCGGGATTTTACCGAAAATATCGCCACCCGTCTTGTAGAGTGAAACTTATTTAATAAATTAATTTCTGTTAATATGAATTTTCTTCAATTCCCGTTCAGAAATTAGTTTTGGTACATGAAATTTAAACTTGCCTCTTTTTCAGATAACATAAAGGCAATGGGGCTCGTCTTCGGTGATATCGGGACAAGTCCAATCTATACTCTGACGGTAGTTTTTACGCTACTCACTCCTGATGTTCGACACATATACGGAGTGATATCTCTTATTTTCTGGACCCTTATCACTCTTGTTACGATGGAGTACTGGTGGCTTGCTATGAGTCTGAGTTCGAAAGGCGAAGGCGGCATAGTTGTACTTAAAGAGATATTACAATCATATTTAAAGAAAGGACGGCGTTACGGGTTTGCAACATTTCTGGGTTACGTAGGCATTTCGCTGCTGCTTGGTGATGGTGTTATCACTCCCGCGATAAGTATTCTATCAGCTGTTGAAGGTCTCCCGCTCATTCCGGGCTTAACCGGAATGAAACACACGACTATTCTTTTTATTACCATCGCAATTACAGTCGGTTTATTTTCTTTTCAGTACAAAGGGACGGATAAAGTCGCACGGCTATTTGGCCCGATCATGTTAATCTGGTTTATTGCTCTATTCGCAAGCGGATTTATTGCATTGCTTAGTCACCCAAGCATTGTCGGAGCGCTTAATCCATATTACGCAGTCGATTTTCTTTTACACAACGGACTTGCCGGATATTTTGTATTATCAGAAGTTATTTTGTGTGCTACAGGTGGCGAGGCTCTTTATGCAGACATGGGACATCTTGGCGCCCAGCCCATTAGAAGCGCGTGGATATTCGTTTTTATTTCCCTGCTCATGAATTATCTGGGACAGGGTGCTTTTGCCGTGGCTAATCAGGTAAAAGGTTCATTTCTGTTTGCAATGGTACGGCATCAATCCGAATACATGTATATACCTTTTATTCTGCTGACAATCACTGCTACCATCATTGCTTCGCAAGCAATGATAAGCGCTTTGTTTTCGATTGTGTATCAGGGCATAACAACGCGTATTTTCCCGTTATTGAAAATAAAGTTTACGTCAACACACTTAAAATCACAGATTTATATAGGTGCCGTTAATTGGGGCCTGCTTGTTGCCGTTCTGTTTATGATTCTGCTCTTTCAGGCATCAACAAATCTTGCCGCGGCATATGGACTTGCAGTAACCGCAACAATGACAATCAGTTCCGTTTTTATGATATGGATTTTCGCATATCAGAAAGATTGGATAAAATTTGTCGCTGTCATTCTGGTTTTTCTGGTTGATGTAATGTTTCTTGGCGCAGTAATGAGTAAAATTCCGCACGGAGGATTTTGGTCTATCGTGATTGCCCTTATGCCGCTTGCTACAATCATTCTATGGGTTGAAGGTAATAAGAGAATCCACAAAACATTCCGCGGCCTTCCATTGGATATCTATACAGAGAGTTACGAGCAATTGTACGATTCAGGCAAGCGCGTACTTGGAACAGCACTGTACTTCACAAGAAATTTTCAGGAGATGCCGCCATATCTCGTGCACTGCACAATCAGTTCGGGCATTATATATGATGATAATATTCTTGTATCAATCGAACGCACCGATTCACCATATTCGATAACATCCGAATTCGTTCCTAACCTCGCACGAGGCCTGTCCGGCTTGTCCATCAAAGCTGGGTATATGGAGTTTCTCGATATTTCAGCTATATTAAAAGAATACAACATCAATGAACGTGTTATCTTTTACGGTGTTGAAGAACTGATTACCAAAAGTTTATTCCTGAAGATATTCTCTATTCTCAAAAAGCTCGCGCCGAACTTTGTGCAGTTTTACAAACTACCCTACCGAAAAATCCACGGAGTTATCACCCGAAATGAAACAGGTTGATAGCGAAACTGTAAAAATGTTTGCGAGGCATTTCGAATTCCCCTCAAATACTTATTCCTTTCAGCACAATGTTGTTATATTTGTACGACAATAAATAATTTTTAGATCTATGTATTCAAAAACTTCAGAATATGCGCTGCGCACATTGATATTCATGGCTAAAGATGAATCCAAAATGTATTCATCCGCAGTGCTTCACAAACAATTAAAGATTCCTAAAAAGTATCTGCAGCAATTATTAACCCAGCTTTCAAAAAAGAACCTTATAATTTCAGTCCGCGGCAAATACGGCGGATTCAAATTAAACGGCAGCAGCAAGGATATCTATCTGGCAGACATTATTGATGCCACAGACGGATATAGCGATGATTCAAAGTGTATATTCGGATTCGAAAATTGCGCTCTTGAATCCCCCTGCGTAATGCACAACATATGGACCTCGACTCAAACTCAAATTAGAAAAAAGGTAACTTCGACCCGGTTAAGCGACATTGCAAAATCGCATTAGTATTTTTTTGATTTTAATTACTATATTAAGGTAGCATTTAAAATTAATTATTGAAGGAATCGCTATGGTTGACTCAAGTGTTGTTCTTCATGGCCAAACAATAGCATACACATGTTATGTACTTGCTATTATGGCTTTGATGGCATGGTTTGCTTATAAAGTCACACGGGGTGATGAGGGCAAACAAATAAAGCCTGTTTACTTTTATTCATTTGTAGCCTTTCTCATTATTTGCGGCGTTTCACTGCACATTATCACCCACGAAACAATTCCCTGGAAGCCGATGGATCTAAACCGTGCTCATATCAAGGCTGACCGGGAATTCACTCTTTCCGTAAAGGACCATAAGTTCACTCTTCCTGCTGACACGCTTATTATAAAAGTAAATGAGAAAGTCCGCTTTAACGTGCGTTCGGAAGATTTGACGTATGGTTTCGGATTGTTCCGTCAGGATAACTCGATGGTTTTCCAAATGCAGGTAATTCCGTGGCATGCGGACAATGATATTCTGTGGCAGTTTGATAAACCGGCAGTGTATTCAATCCGTTCTACAGAATACTCCGGCTGGAAAGGAACAAAAGGTATGTTCCTCCGTGATGTTGTTAAGGTTGTTGAGTAAAGAGAAAGGAACAGACAAATGAATTTTACACAAACACTTCTTTCCGGTTCAAAAGGTTTATTTAAACCTGATACGTTAACTCCGATGCAAAAGCTTACCCTGCGATTTGTTGTTGTGGGATTGATCTATTACGCTTTTGCAGTTATCGAAGGAATGATAATGCGCGTTTATGAAGTTTCACCAATTCCCGGTGTTACCGAATCCCAATTCTTTGCAATCTTGACCGCACATCCCCTTGTAGGAATCTTCGGTTCGACATATTCAATTGTTTTCGGTGCATTTTTATTTCTTGTGCCGTTTCTGATGAAAAAACCTCTCTGGAGCATCAAGGCAGGTAATTGGACTCTCTGGTTAGTAGCCGGGGGTACTTTCACATTCTGGTTTTCCGGTTTTGTATCACATTATAGTCCACTGTATACTCTTTATTGGCCTCTGCCTGCCGACTTCACACAGTTCAGCGTTTGGGGAGGTACCTTCTTTATTCTTGGCATTGCCCTTGTTATGGTTGGAACATTTTTATTTGTCATCAACATTTTCAAAACCATAACATACACACCTGAAGGATGGGAAAAACAAAATTCGGGTGAGTTGATAAAATCTGCTCTTGGATTGAGCGGATTAACAAATCTTTTTTCCAAAAAGAAAAAAGAACATGCTGTTTCACTTCCTGTTGCAGCAATTGCACGTGGAACAGTAGATACTGCTCTTAATGCAGGCATCATTACTTTTACCGGCGTTCTTATTCTAATATATATGATTGCTGAAATTTGCGGTGTTAGTTTAAAACATTCAGCAATTGATGCTCTCCTTTATAAGAACTGGTTCTGGTGGGGATTGGACCTCATCGCGGACGGACTTGTTCTGATTTTTGTTGCCGGCACATGGTATCTTCTTGCCACACTCATCACCGGCAAAAAACTTTTTATGGAAAACATCGCCCGCGCCGCCCTCTTTATTGAGATGGTTGTATCATGGGTGGTCTGGTCGCATCATTTGATGTCAGATCAGGCACAGCCCGGAATATTAAAAATCATTTCCGGCGAGATGGTCACTGCTTTTGAATTGATTACTCAGGGTCTTGCATTCTTCATTACCCTCGTTACGTTATGGAGCGCAAAGCCTTTAAAAATGACTGCTCCTCTTAAATTTTTATTGGGTGGTTTGCTCGGCTTCGCACTTGCAGTTCCTGCCGGAATTATGCAGGCAGACTTAGGCTTAAACCGTATTCTTCATAATACTCAATGGATTGTAGGTCCGCACGTACACGTGGCTGTATTAGTCGGTCTTTCTATGACTTTATATTCTGCAATCTATCTTCTGCTCCCGATACTTACCAACGGTGCAGAGATTTATAGTAATAAATTAACCAACATCCACTTCTGGGCGCACTTACTCGGTGGTATTGGTATGGGTGCCTTCATGGGAATGGCCGGTTTGCACGGTATGCTGCGCAGAACACTGTATTATAACAACGAGTATCAAGTTTATATGATTCTGGCTGCTTTGTCGGGAGTCTTATTGTTCCTCGGTTTTATTGCATTCTTTGTCAATATTGTGATGACGGTGGGCATCAAGGGTGTAATCGGAATTTACGCCCCTTCAAAGCTCAAGACAAAAGAATTGCTCCCTTCGTAGGTCCGCTTTAGTTTGTAATTTGAACCGCAGTCCTCAACCGGTTGCGGTTTTTTATTTATCCTTGAATCTTTTATTGGCTTTATACATCATATTTTAAATATTTCATATATTTAAAATATATTCGCACTGAACTTTAGGAACATCATGGACACAAAAGCAATAGACACACGATACACTAAATTAGCAGAGGACAGCTGCTGCCTTTCCTGCGGTGGCGCAATTGGCTACAGCGAACCCCAAGCCGGTGAGTTTTGCGCCGATCTGGGATGCGGCAGAGGTAACGATGCCATCCGCATGGCACAATCCGTTGGCGAATCCGGCAAAGTATTCGGCTTAGATATTTCTGATGGTATGCTCGAAAAAGCCCGCAAAAATGCCGAAAAACTGGGTGTCTCAAATGTAGAATTTATTAAAACGGATCTTGAAAGTTTACCGCTGCCGGATAAATCCGTTCATCTCGTTATATCAAATTGCACCATCAATCATGCAAGCAATAAACTCGCGGTATGGAGTGAAATTCACCGCATTCTTAAAGGCGGCGGTCGTTTTGTGGTAAGTGACATTTATTCCATAACTGATGTGCCCGAAGAATACCGCAATGATCCCGATGCTGTTGCCGAATGCTGGGCAGGAGCCATTACGCGTGACAAATATTTTGAAACCCTAAAGCAAGCGGGATTTCAGGACATTGATGTTCTGGAAGAAAGTAAGCCTTACGATAAAGGGAAAATTCAAGTAGCGAGCTTTACTATCATGGGGCACAAAGCCTCATGCTGTTGTAAAGGATAAATAAATCAAAGGAGAAATACCGATGAAATCATTAATCACAAAAAAACAGCATACCGATAAAAAGGTTGCTCAATGCTGTGCAAAAGTCTCAAAGACTGTTGCAGGATGCCATGATTAATTGAATCCTTTGGATTGGAGCCGGACAAAGAGATTTGTACCGGCTCTTTTTCTATATACACCTTCGCAACTTTTTTCATCTGATTGCATCATACTATTCTCAATGAGGTAGATTATGTACTTTTCCAAATACAACATATTTTCAAAAATCCAGGATTCCGATTCCTACTACATTGTCAATTTACTGACAGGTAACGCGGATATTCTTACGCCGGATATTGCCGCTGAAGTTTTGAACGGTAAATATCCGGAACCCGATGAGTTTATTGCCAAAGGCTATTTGATAGACGAAAAAGAGGAAAAGCGTCTTTTTAACGAAAAGTATCTTGATCATCTTGATGATAAAAACTCGGATGAAGTGCAGATATTTTTCGTTCCGTGGTATTCATGCAATTTTGACTGCAGCTATTGTTATCAGTCCGGTTATGAAAACGATACCACAAAACTTTCGCCTGAAATCATTGATGCCTTTTTCGCGACGGTAAAAACAAAATTTGCCGGCAGAAGAAAATATATAACGCTCTTCGGCGGCGAGCCGCTTTTAACCGGAGCCGGCAATAAAAGTATCATTACCTATTTTTTTGATAAAGCAACGGAAGCGAATCTTGATGTTGCAGTCGTAACGAATGGTTATGCACTTGCGGAGTATATGGATGTCCTTACATCACACCGGATCAGAGAGGTACAAGTAACTCTCGATGGTGTCGGCACCATACACGATACCCGTAGGTATTTGAAAGGCGGACAGGCGACATTTGATAAAATTGTTGATGGCATAGATCTCGCACTGTCGAAGAATATTACGATCAATCTTCGCATGGTAGTTGACCGGCTTAATGTTGAAGAACTTCCCGCATTAGCACAGTTTGCTATTGACCGCGGCTGGACAAAGAGCCCGTTCTTCAAAACACAGCTCGGAAGAAATTACGAATTGCATTATTGCCAGACCGGAAATGAAAAAATTCTCTCGCGTCTGGAGTTCTATGAATACATTTACAAATTAGTTAAACAGCACCCGCATATTGTTGAATTCCATAAGCCGGCATTCTCAATTTCAAAGTTTCTTTTTGAGAATGGCGAACTCCCCGCTCCTTTGTTTGATGCATGCACAGGCTGCAAAACGGAATGGGCTTTCGATTACACCGGAAGGATTTACGCTTGCACCGCAACTGTGGGCAAACCCGGAGAGTCGCTTGGGACGTATTTCCCTGATTACACCCTTGATGAGGAGAAGGCGACAGAATGGGAAGAGCGCGATATAACATCAATCATTGAATGTACGCACTGCAATAAACAACTTGCCTGCGGAGGCGGGTGTGCTGCAGTTGCTTTTAACAAATCAGGGAAATTACACAGCCCCGATTGCCGGCCCATTAACGAACTTATCGGTATGGGCATTTCATTTTTTAATACTGAGGAAAAATAATGTCAGAAAATATTTTACACATTACCAGCGAAGATTTTAACACTGAAGTTTTACAAGGACAGTCCGTTGTTGTAGATTTTTATTCAACCGAATGTCCGCCATGCGAAGCACTCGCGAGTAAATTTGAAGCACTCGCCGATATTTACGGCAGCGATATTAAGTTCATTAAAATTTTCCGTCAGGAAAACAGAGAATTAGCACAGCAATTAGGTGTTACATCCAGTCCTACTCTGCTTTTTTACAAAAACGGAGAGATGGTCGGAGAAAGACTTACCGGTGGTATTAAACGCTCCGATATTACGAAAAATCTCGACATACTTATTCCTTCGCAAAGAAGCGCGGAACTGAAAAGTAAAATCACTAAATCCGAAACTTCGTGCGACGTATTGGTTATCGGCGGTGGTCCGGCAGGGTTATCTGCAGCAATTTACACAGCACAGGCGAAATTAAAAACTATCGTCGTTGATAAAGAATTACCGGGCGGCCAGGTTAAAATCACACACTTGGTCAGCAATTACCCCGGTTTCAGCGAACCAATATCGGGTTATATGCTTATGCATCACATGGCAGAACAGGCAAAAGGAGCCGGTGCAGAATTCCGCTCGGCAGTGGAATTGACCGATATTAATTTAGCTGAAAAATATGTTGTCGTTGACGGTGTTGAGACTATCAAAGCAAAAAAGATTTTGATTGCGACCGGTTCTTCACCCCGTTTACTTGGAGTAAAGGGAGAAAAAGAATACAAGGGACAGGGAATTTCCTATTGTGCAACGTGCGATGCAAAATTCTATGAAGGCAAGCATGTAATTGTTATCGGCGGTGGTAATTCAGCTATTGAAGAATCGTTGTTCATTACCAAGTTTGCATCAAAAGTGACCATTGTACATCAGTTTGATAAACTGCAGGCGAATAAGATAGCACAAGAAAAAGCCTTTGCCAATCCCAAGATTGAGTTTGTGTTTGAACATGAACCGCGTGAGTTTGTAAAATCCGGCTCCTCGGTTAATCAGGTCATTGTTGAAGATTTAAAAACACATGAACTCAAAACACTCTCTTGCGACGGCGTATTTATCTTTGCCGGTATGCAGCCGAACATCAACGATCTTAACACAGATTTTGCACTTGATAATTGGGGTTATATTAAAACCGATGCAGGTATGAAAACCAACGTTCAGGATGTATTTGCAGTCGGTGACGTGGCGAGCAAGCAATTCAGGCAGATTACGACTGCTGTATCCGATGGCACTATAGCCGCGATTGCAGCCGCAAAAGAGTTAGAAAATAACTAAATTAACAAAGGGTGTTGTTAATCAACACCCTTTCTGTTTTTATCTAACTTCATTTATCATTTACTGTAGTTTGAACATTATTGGAATAACAACATCGGCTTTTACAGGCTTCCCATCTTTTTTACCGGGGATGAATTTCACTGAGCGTATTGCTCTTGCTGCTTCTGCATCCAATTCAGAACTAACACCCATTAAAATTTTGGTTTCGATTACATCTCCATTTTCATCAACTGTTGTTTGAACAATCACTTTGCCTTGTACTTTGGAACTCATCGCTACTTCCGGATACCGGACGCTTTTCATTACCGTTTCCATTCCTCCGATCGGGAAAGGCTGACCTTCATCAACTTGATTGTCATGTTTGGAGTCAAGTTTGAATTGAATTGGTATAACAATTTCACATTTAACCGGTTTACCTCCAACCATTGCCGGTGTAAATAGCGTTTTCTTTACTGCATCCTTGGATGCCATATCAAACACCTTATCACTACTGCTTTTAATTGCTGTCTTTATCACCTTTCCTGATTCGTCTATCACAGCAGAAACGAGAGTCTTCCCTTCTTTGCCGGCTTTGACAGCTTTCTCAGGATATGTAACGTTCTTGAAAATCGCCTGTATACCGCCAACTGGCTCCGGCATTTTATCGGCTTTATGATAAACCGAATCCGCCGGATCTTTTATTGTTGCAGCAACAGTTGACTCCTCTACCGCAAATGCGTGGCATGAAACACCCCATATGATGAGCATCACTAAATATACGCGTAATTTCATATGAACTCCTTAATTATTAATCAGTTTATAAACCTGTCCTGACGCCGGCTTAACCTGCACAGTCGGCAAACCATTCATCAACAACTCGATGGTATACTGTTGATTCTTCACCGTTTGCATCGTCTTCTCCATTTCAGATTTGTATGATTCCATTCTATTGAAGAAGATGAACGTAAAAACGATGACGCAAATGGTCACCGCGTATAGCGGCAGAAAGCGTGGATTCAGGTAGTCAAACATAGCCGCTGCTTTATTTTGCTTTTGAATTCCGGATAGAATTTTCGCATCAAGATGTTCCGGAAAAGGTTCTTCGATGGCCTGCAAAGCTGTCTTCAAGAGCATGGAATCTTTGAAATATTCTCTGCCTTCGGTGTTTTGTGAAAGAGATGCAAATAAGAGCCGTTCTTCTTCAGATGTGGTTTTACCGGCAAAATAGGCATCTGTTAAGTTTATAATTTCATTCGTTTTCATAATCTATCCGTTTATCGTAAAAAATTTCTTTAACCGTGAAACGAGTTTTGTCCTCGCCTTGTACAACCGGCTTTTTACCAACTCTTCGTCCATATCCAGAAGCTGGGCTATCTCACGGTAGCTCAAATATTCATATTCGCGCAAAAGGAATATTTCTTTCTGTTCCACCGGCAGTTTATCAAGCTCTCTGTTTACGATTTCCTTGATGTTGTACTGCTCATATTGCGTCTCCGGATTATCGGGCGATACTTCCGTAATATCGTCAACATCCTTCACGTTGAACTGATCCACATGCGAGTATTTTGTACGGTAGTATTGATAAACATCATTTCGTACCGTGCGGAATACCCACTGTGTAATGCGATCTTTCTCCCTGATATTCTGCAATTGAGCAAACAGTTTCAGAAATGTGTTCTGTACAATATCCTCACATTGCTGTCTGTCACGAATCATTTTCGAGACATAATTAAAAACAGGCTGTTTGAGTTTCGCATATACAAGAAGAAATTCTGTAGAGCCGCCGTCATTCTGCATAAACCATTCATTTTGTACAATTATAAAGATGAGCGAAAGATATAAAAGTTGCCGTTATCCTAATAGAAATTTCATTTTTCTAGCAGGAAATATCGTGGAGGGCGGTACATATATGAAAACCGCCCGGCTTTGCGTAATTCCGAATATTTAGCACTAATTCCGGGCGGTTACAGTGAGGGTAAACTACGTTAACTATTCATTATCAATGTGAGAAATAGGATCTTCGCCTTTAATAACACGAAGCGTATTTTTCAATTTCATTAACTGAATAAACAGATCATGTTCCGGAATAGCATCTGCTTTATGAATAGGGCTCTTGAAATAGAATGATAACCATTCCTGAATTCCACTGAAGCCCACGCGGGCAGCCAAATCCACGAACAGAACCAAATCAAGGGCAACTGGGGCAGCAAGAATTGAATCCCGGCAGAGGAAGTTAATTTTCAACTGCATCGGATAACCCAGCCAACCGAATATATCAACGTTATCCCATCCCTCTTTATTATCTCCCGAAGGTGGATAGTAATTGATTTTCACCTGATGAGAGAAATGCCCGTACAGCTCCGGATACAGATCGGGTTGTAAAATCGTACCGAGCACTGAAAGCTTGCTCTCTTCTTTTGTCTTGAATGAACCCGGTTCGTCCAGAACTTCACCATCCCTGTTACCGAGAATGTTTGTCGAGAACCAACCGTTCAAGCCGATCATTCTTGCTTTTAACATAGGAGCAATAACGGTCTTAATAAGTGTCTGTCCTGTTTTGAAATCTTTACCGGCAATCGGGACCTGCTGTTTAGCGGCAAATTCATATATAGCCGGAATATCATTCGTTAAATTCGGAGCACCGTTAATAAACGGCACACCTTCAGCTATTGACGCGTAGGCATACATCATGCTTGGAGCTATATCGTGATGATTAGACTTCAAGCCCTGCTCGAATTTTTTCAAAGAGCTGTGTACGCTGCCGGGTGTTTGGAATACCTCCGTACTTCCGCACCAGATAACAACCATTCTCGCGCATTTGTTTCTCTTCTGAAAGCTTCTTATGTCACTACGCAATTGATTTACCAAATCCATTTTGGTCTTGCCTTTTTTAATATACGTACCTTCAAGGCGCTTGACATAGAAGCTGTCGAACACGCCCGGCATATTTTGGATTTTTTTCAACTCGGAAGCAATCGGAGCAAGATCTTTATCCTGCAACACTTTTGCATACTGAGCGGCACTGTAACAATTCTCTTTCCGGATATCCCATCCGCCGAGAACGATGTCTTTCAAATCCGTAAGAGGAACGAAATCCTTGATCTTACGGAAGTCGTTGTTTGCTCTGTCGCCTATTCTTATGGTGCCCATCTGCGTTAAGGAACCGAACGGTTGCCCATGTCCTTTTCTGACGCTGAGAATTCCGGCGACAAAAGTTGTTGCAACGGCTCCGTTGAGACCGACTACCAATACTCCCAATTTACCTTTTGCGGGAGCAATATTTTGAACTGATTTCATAATTATCTCCAATAACCTTTTTGTGTAGAATATAGAACCATGTAATTATTTTGTGATTTAAATTTTTCCGGGCAGCTCCTCCAGCGAGTTGATAATGATGTCAGCGTCTACCGGGTTGTGCACATTTTCCCAGCTAACGCCATTCAACCACACGGTGAAACAACCGAGTTTTTTTGCGGGCTGAATATCCCGCGAATATGAGTCACCCACCATGCAAATGTCTTCCGGCGCGGATTTCAACATTTTTGCCGCGTGTTTATAAATTTCAAGTCCGGGTTTTTCATATCCGGCGACAGCGGAATCAATCACCGCTGAGAAATAATGCTCAACGCGTAATCCCTGCAATACGGCAATAAGATTTCCCGTAAAATTTGAGACAACGCCGAGAGTGTATTTTTCATGCTGAAGTTTTTTGAAAACCTTCTCCGCTTTTTTTGCGTTCCGGGCAACATCTTCATACGTGGAGTCGGTTAATTTTGTCACGATAACCGGGTCATACGATACATAATGTTCTTTGACCAGATACTTCATTTGCTCGGAGTACTGCTTAAAAAGCATCGTATACATGCCGTCATTCTTATGGATAATACTTTTCATTTTCTTTTCCGAGTAATGAAAAGCATCTTCAAATTCGGTTTTTGAAAACGGAAGATTATACGGTTGATATGAGAGCCAGAACTTTTCGCTCCAATGTATGCCGTTGGTATCTATTGTCCCGCCGAAATCAAACAATATTGCTTTCATCCGCAGCTATGCTTTCAATTTTATTTCCTAATTTTTTTTCTTTCATCAACGCGATGAGTATCAATCCAACCAATATCCAGACCAACTCACGCAGACGATTAATTAAACCAACATATATTCCAAGCCCCGGTACAAAGTGCAGCAGTTTCAACGTGACATACAACCCGCCTTCTTTCACGCCAAGTTCAAACGGCACAATAAAGAGAAGATTTGAAATAATTGACGCACCGGCGTTTATTAAAAAACTATCTAAAAGTGTCGGAGTGCAGCCTATGGCGTGCAGAATAAAGTAGAACTCCAGTGTGGCAACGAATCTCGACAGTAGTTCGTACACATTTGATAGAATAAAATCTTTCTTGCGGTTAAGTATTAAATCCGAAATGTTTCCATTCACTTCATCAAGCAAATCTTCTTTCTTTTCAACAGAATCGCTGAAGCGCTTGAACAGGGGCACTTTAACAATGTACTTTGATAGCGATGAGATAACACCATTCTTATATCCCTTAATAAACATCAGTATTGCCCACACACAGACAAGCAAACATGCCGCCAATACTCCGTATCCGGTAGTCGAAACGGGGAGGAAAAGCAGAATACTGATTGTCGCGATAAACCAGAACAGAAATGATGACAAAAAATGAAGCATCAGGTACGACAGTGTCGCGGAAAGCGACTTCGCCAATCCTATCTCTTTTTTTAGCGCCAGTACTCTATAAGGCTCTCCGCCTAAATGAAAGAACGGCGTCATATAATTCAGCGCATATCCGGCAATCGTGACCGACAAAACCCTGCGATATGAAAGTGAAGGAACGTTTATCATGTGCCGGAATGCCAAAGCGTTCAAAAGATACACAAACAGCCACGTTCCGATTATCCCGGAAAAGTACCAGCCGGTGCGTTGGATGTTGATAATAATTTTTGCGACACCAAAATCAGCGACCAGATAGGCGAAGAAAATAAATCCCAGCACAAGGAAGATGTATTTTATCTTCTTATTCATACTACTTCAATACCTGCCGACTGATAACAACGTTGAAGAATTTCTATAGATTGATACGCTTCTTCGATCAAGGGGAGCCTGTCTTTCCGCCCTTTCACAACTTCTAAAAACTCCTGTAGCAGCGTTACATATAGTGACGTGTAGTGCGATTTATCGGATACGTCGGGCACGGAAATCAAATCAACTTTATCATCCGTTATTTTTCTTATGCTGTTTCTGCCTTCGTAAAAAAGTCCGGTGCTGCCGGCAATCAAACGGGCATCGTTATATCTATTATTTGCCGCCCACGTCACGGTAATTTCCGCTATACCTTTTGGAGTCGAATAATTGATAATCGCCGTATCTTCGCAGGCATAGTTATCATGCAGCAGATTCGACAAGTTTGCAGTGATTGATGTTGGTTTACCCAGCATCCAGTAAGCCAGATATAAATAGTGTATTCCGGTATCAATTAAAACACCACCGCCTTCCCTCTGCGGCAACGTTCTCCATTTATTGTGCAGCATCTGCAATCCGGGATCGGCTTCCTTGCGAAATACGTTGAACTGAATGAGAAACTTGGAGCCTGCTTTTTTTCCTTCTATTTGGTCTTTGAAACATTTCCAAACAGGTGAGTACTTATACTGATGACAAGGAATAAAAGCGATCGTGCTATCCAGAAGCTTCTCTCTTATACCCGCAGCTTCTGTAGCGTTCAAGGTAAATGGTTTTTCACAAATGATATGCAGCCCGCTATCAATGCATTTTTCCAAAAGAACTTTATGAAAGCACGGTGGAGCAGTAATATCAACAAAATCCACTTTTTCATTGGCCAGCAGTTCATCAATACTTTTGTAAAAACGGTATTGCGGAAATTCCTTGCCACTGATTTCTCTATTGACCGCGTCAGGTTCAACTACAGCAACGATTTCAATTTCCTTCAAAATGCTTTCGTCATTATAGGCAGACAAGTGATTCGTCCGTGCTATTTTTCCAAAGCCGATAATTGCGCCTTTCATCATGTTACGCTCCCGTTTCCCTTGCTTGCGCGAGTATGCTTTTGCAGTTAGCCTCATGCCTGATAACTACATATACCAGAAGCAGATTCAGGCAGACGATTTCAAAAATGAAATACAATGGAATTATATTAATGAGTACGGCAATGAACAGAACAAACATTCTGGTATTTGATGTGAGAATATTATAGTACTTAATTAGCGGCAGCATCTTTTTCTTGAACGCCGAACTTATACCTGCTGGTATTTCCGTTGTATATTGTGTCTCCGCGTAATTATAGAGACTCAGCGCTTGTCCGGATATGGTTTCCTGCTGGATTGTGTAATTCATATATAACCGCATGAAAAGCTTTTTCACAAAATTCGCTCTCCAACTAAGCTTTGTGTAGACCTCCTGCAGTCTGCGCGAATTGTCTATCTCGCTTGAAACATTTCCGCGTATGAAGTACGTGAATAAGTTGCGATAATAATCCGCCACAGCACACTGAAACGAGTGACTGATTGCGGATATAATAATGATGATGATAAGAGATGCAGGCGCTCCGGTGTTCAGCATTCTAAGATACAAATGCAGATAAATACTCAAGAACCAGAGATTCTCACTGAAACCGTCGAGAATTCTGCCGTAACGGCTTTTCTGTCCGGTCATTCTCGCGAGCTGTCCGTCCGCACTATCTAACGCATCGGCAAATATCAATAGCAAAACCCCTGTCAGATTCAGCCATAAGGACTGATAATAGAACAAGTGTCCCGCCGCCATACCGACAAGTATGCTGAATATGGTGACACTGTTTGGTGTGCAGCCTAATGCTCTGCACACCAAAGCAATGCCGTAACCTATGGGTCGATAGAAAATCGTATCGAAGAACTCTTCAGTATAAGCAGACTTAAACGTGCTGCTAATATTTGATTTGTTCAGCCACATCGGCGAACACCTCTCTCATAATTTCTATACCTTCTTCCGCTTGTTCTTCGGTAATTACCAAAGGAGGATTAATTCTGATATCAGGGTTGTAGCCCATCATAATCAATCCACGATCTAAACAGCCTTTGAAGATTAACTGTGTGTATTTCTTATCTAATTTTTCTTTTGAATTCTTTCCTTTAACCAATTCGACACCTATCATCAGGCCTTTGCCTCTGACTTCGCCGATAAAATCAAACTCCTTTTGCAGTCCTTGCAGTTTTTTCAACATAAAGGCTCCGACTTTTGCGGAATTTTCGACCAGACCTTCATCAAGGATTGTCCGCAATGTTATGTAAGCAGCAGCCGAAGCAATCGGGTTGCCGCCATAGCTGGAAGAGCTGCCGGACGGATTCGCGAACGGCTTCGCGTTAATAATCTCCTTATTTGAAATTAATCCGGTCATCGGAAAACCGCCGCCGAAACCTTTGCCGATTGTCATAATATCGGGAACAATCTCTTCGTGTTCGCACGCGAACATTTTACCGGTGCGGCCAAAACCCGTAATCATCTCATCGGCAATAAGAACAGCGCCATGTTCGTGAGCTAATTTTTTAAGTTCGGTAAGAAAACCCTTTGGAGGAACAACGTTGCCGTTTGTACCTTGAATCGGTTCTACCACTATTGCAGCCAAATTGTTTGTCGTTTCGTAACGCAGTTTATCCTTGATAAATTTTACACAGCGAAAGTCGCATCCGGGGTAGGTATCATTCAGCGGACAATGACGGCAGTTTGCATAAGGAGTAGAAAAAGTTCCGACAGGTAAAGGGCCGAGTTCATTTTTAAATGTATCACCCAACAAACCGACAACTCCAAGGGTTTTGCCGTGGAAGCCGCCCCAAAATCCGAGAAACTCCGTATGCTTTGTATATGATTTCGCCAAACGAAGCGCGGCCTCAACAGCTTCGGCACCACTGCTGTAAAATTGACTGTGATTCAAATCGCCGGGTGCTATCTCCGCGAGGAGCTTAACAAGCTTTGCTCTCGATTCTGTTGTGAAACTTCCGACATGGATTTTCGCGAGCTGTTCTGAAAAATATTTTACATATACCGGATGATTATATCCTAAACTTGCAACACCGACTCCTGCAAAGAAATCAATAAAACGGTTACCGTCTATATCTTCTATAATCGCGCCTTCACCTTTGGCGGTGACAATTTTAGAAGAAGTCGCAATACTTTGCGTGCCCGGAGCAATATACTTTTGCTCTTCATTATAAATTGCCAGTGATTTTTTACCCGGTATTTCGGTCACGATTCTGGCAAAGCGTCTTTTGTTGTTAGTGGTTTTCATAGTGTAAAGCCTTTTTATGAATAATTTGGCCGATATGTTTAGCCGCTTCATCTCGCACAGGAGCAAAGCTCGGCCAGTCATTTATGTCTATAATGGTAATTTTCCCTTCGGGAGATACAATAACATCACCGCCGAATACATCAACTCCGAGAATCTCCGCCGAAGCAAAGGCCAAATCCTTGAGTTGTTGTGCATCATATGTGTATGCATTGTTGCCATTGGGATAGTAATAATGGAGAAAATCTGTACCGAGAACTCCGTAGAACTTTATCGTATCTCCCGGCAGATGCTCCTGAATAACCGCGGTGTTTATCCCGCGTTTTTTAAATTCTCTGTAAAGCGTCGTCAATTCATCCTTGGATGAAATTTTCGTAACATCCTCTTTATGCTCAGCGTGGACATCGCCCCTTTTAATCCACAATTTTTTTGTCTCAAATTCATCGTAAACAGCCAGTACGTTGTCGTTCCCATTAGCAATAACACTCTTTGGAAATGGAATGCCTGCCTCAACAAGCATGGTTATCATTTGTATTCTATATGTATTCAAAGCACCGGAGGGCCTGTTGATGATAAAACGTCCTTCATCTTCAAACTTGCGCAGAATGCCTAATCCTGCCGCACCCTGAGTCATAGTGAATATGTATTGTTCTTCAATCCGGTTCTTTTCGATGAAGTCCTCTTCGTAAATACACACATCATCTCCGAGCTCTTGCAGTACTTCCGCAGTCTTGAGCAAAATCATGGCATCGTTAGTTACGTGATTAGGAGAGTAAATCTCCTTCCGTTTAATACCTGCAAATTTTAATGTCATATGTTCCCTAATAATGTTTGCGCGTTTTCAGAATACCGACACGTTGACGTACTTGCCGGGGTTCTTTTTAATATCTACTATCAGATCGTTCAAATCCGTTAACAGAGTTTTAATACTCTTTAAAAGTTTTCCGTCATTAAGAACACTGCCGACGACTGTTGTGTCATTTTGTGTTTTTTGTAATAGACTCTTTAATTGCACCGAGGCGTCGTTAAACTGATTATATAACGAGTCATTCACGACCAATTTTCCAAGGCTGCCTTTTCCGTTATGCACGTCTCCGATAACCTCTTTCAGTTCGGCGACGGTATGAGCCATATTGTTGTATAGCGTTTTATCGTGTATAAGCATACCGATGCTGCCATCTTTTGAGTCAATCGCACCGATAAGGTTTGTCAAGCGGTTCGAAATCTGTTCCAGCCTATCCATACTTTCCCGTGTGTTAATAAGGCTTGATACCGTGCCTCTTCCGTTAGCAATTGAATCAGTTATAGTCCGGAGATTGCCGAGTATCGTGTTAATATTGGATGCTGCCGGACTTAAAGACTTCATAACATCCTCCATGCCCAAGCTGGGTTGGAATGTCACGATGCCGCCATCCGGTACCGGTGCCTCATTCTGCCTGCCGATTGATAGATGAATAAATTTATCACCTAATATTCCCAGGCTCCGTATCTCGGCTATTGTTCCCGTTGTAATCTGCTTCTGATATGAACGAAGTACTTTCAGTGTGACCAAAATATTATCCGTTTGTCTGTCCGGCCGAAAATCAATTTTTTCCACGCTACCGATTTTCACACCGCCCAGCAGAACGGGAGCGCCTTTTACCAACCCCGCCGCATCGTTGATATATACCTTCAAATCGTATGTCTTCATAAAAAAGTACTCATCTGAGCCGACGATTACCAAAAGGACGACTAAAAGAATTATTCCGGTAAAAACCGTTAGTCCGACTTTATTCTTTGTAATTTTTAATTGCTCTTCTGTCATGGCTTATTTTACCGTTCCTGCCCGGTACTTTCGGGGCTTTCGAATATTTCATAAAGAAATTCTTTAATAAATGGATTATCTAAATGCATCACCTCTTTAATTCCACCGGCAGCCACTATTGTGCCCTCGTGCAAAACGATAAGTTTATCACCGATTGCGAGAGCATCATTCACGATGTGTGTTACAATAACGGAAGTTGTTCCGATATTTTTAAGATTTTTTATCAACTGCAATACGGCCTTTGAATTAATAGGATCCAATCCGGTAGTGGGTTCATCAAAAAGAATAATATCCGGATTAACGGTGAGCGCTCTGGCAATAGCGAGCCGCTTTTTCATTCCGCCGCTTAACTGTTCCGGATATAAGTTTTCCGTACCCGAAAGATTTACAAATGACAGCACCTCTTTGACTTTTCTGTCTATTTTTTCTGATTCTGTTTCCTCATTTTCCAGAAGAAAATACGCGACATTTTCAGCCACCGTTAAAGAATCGAATAGTGCGTTACCCTGAAAAACCATTCCGATTTTCCGGCGAATAGCAAGATCATCTTCCTCGGAAGACGTAGTCATGTCTTTCCCGTCAATATGTACCTTGCCTCCTTCAACTTTCAGAAGACCGAGAATTACTTTTAAGATTGTGCTTTTCCCAACGCCGCTTGGCCCAAGTATTACCGATATGGAGCCCCGCTCAATTTCCATCGAAACATTCCGGAGGATTTGCCTGCCGGTCAATCTGAGAGAAACCTCATGTAAGGAAATAACCGGCTGCATTACAATACCTCCCATATTACTTTAGTAAAAATGAGATCGAGCGCCAATACAACAAGTGACGACATGACTACGGAACTGATAGCATTTTTCCCGAGATTGACCGTGCCGCCCCGTGTCTTCAGTCCATAGTGGCAGCTTATGGCCGCGATAAAAAATGCAAAGAATACGGGTTTTAAACATCCGACCAGTAAATCCTTAGCCCTTATAACAGTAACTACGCTGTTCAGCAAATAAGCAAAATCAACATGGAATGTTACATTCGTAATTACAATACCTCCGAACAATCCCGCGACATCGGCAATGAGTGTTAAAGGCAAAAACATCACAAGTGCCGATATAACACGGGGTATTACTAATTTTTTTGTGGGACTTATGCCAAACGCCCTTAGTGCATCAATTTGTTCACTCAACTGCATAGCACCGAGTTCGGATGTGTTTTTTGCCCCCGTGCGTGAAGCCAACAACAAGCCCGTGATAACGGGGCCTAATTCACGAATCATACCAAGTGAAACTGTTCTGCCGATAAGTGTAGTTGCACCAAATAGCTCAAAATTGTGACCGGCTTCAATTGCCAGAATTATTCCGGAAAACAAGCCACCGGACACTACCATTATCAAGGCTTTGGTTCCAATCACATACATCTCTTTCAGCGTGCTGATTTTATTTTGCTTTACCGAGGGAATTGACTTTAGAATGTCGAAGACAAACAGTGAAAACTCCTGCAATGACGCAATAGTATGTCGTATCGTGTGCAGAAAACCTGTCGGTTTTGTTTTCATTGCAGCCCTTCCGACAAAAATGCTTCGGCTTTGGCAATATCGGTTACATGATCAACATCGATAATCTTGGAGAATAGAAATGATTGGAAGGCGTAGTCTTGTTCGGCAAGGTTCTTTAATAAGAGCCTCAAGCGCTGACCGCCGGTGTTAATAACCTTTTCGGCAACCGGATAAATATTTTTTTCGAAATAGTACATGCCTCCGGTAACGCATTTGGATTTTGTAACCGTGTCTGAAAACTTTTCTATCCGTCCCTGCTCACCGATTTCAACGTATAATGGTTTTTCATCATCTATGAAGTCCGTAACAGCCATAATACCATCACGGTTTTTACCTGATTTCACCTGATGAAAAAACGAATCAAATTCTTTTTCGTGAAATACCGAATCGGTTGTCATAAGTATAAATGGTTTGAATTCCAGATATGGACGCATTCTATACAGGCTGTGCATCGAACTTAGCGTGGATTGAATAATGAGTGTCAATGGTACGGGTAAAATCAAAGTTTGCAAGTACCGGCGAACGTCAAGCGCTTCCTCGTTAATAATGCACGTTATGGAATCCGCTTGGTGATTTATACATGTTTTTAATATTCTTCCTATAAGCGGTATGCCCAATATCGGGACTAACGGTTTGGAGCAATCGAGACCTTCATTTTTCAGCCTTTCACCTTCACCGGCCGCAATAATGGCATAATTCATAATCTATTCTTCACGTTGTTTACCATTTATTTCCCGCGTGTCCCATTCGTCAGACCCGCTTTTATGATAATGTCATATACTCTATCTATAATACTGTCAACCGGAGGAGCTTCGGGGGGAGCAATCAAATCAAATACCTGTTGTGTGGGTAAATTCACTCCGCCGTTTTTATCTGTAATTCTATCGTGTACAAGAAATGAATTTATTGATATACCGCTGTTCATGTATGTACGGGCTACTGACTTCGTAAGTCCACGGATACTGTACAGTGCGGCTACAGTTACATGTGACTCGGAATAATCAATCATATCCCTGAGATGAAAAAAATTAATAATACTTCCGCCTTTATGCTGCCCCAGCATTAATGAAAGCTCATATTTCATACACAGAAACGTTGTAACAAAAGGTATACGCATGGATTTATTGCATAAATCTATCGAACAATCAATTATGTTGGTCGAATCACCAGACAGGGAAAAGTTGTTTATTGCGCAATTCAAAGTTCCCAAGAACGAATAAGCTTTGATGAGTGCTGTTTCTATCTGATATGGGTCATAAGAGCGGATTGAGAATGTTTTAAATTTTTCCGAACTACCCTGTAATCGCTGCTCGATTTTCCTAATCAATAACGGGTTGGTATCCGTCATACACAGTTTAGCATCTTGCGAAGAGAATTTTCTGATAAACTCTCTTGCTAGCGAAGTTGATATACCGTGTATATATATTGACTTATTTTTTAGTAAATCCGATTCCATTGTACCGGCCGTATATTGTTTTGTTTGCCGTATTTACAAATGTTCTCTAAAAAAAAGACAGCCCCGGTCACGGACTATCTTACTTAAATCCGGGCGGGAAGACCGGATCACAAGCTCCGGGGCTGTCTGTGTGTTAATTAGTTGAAATAGTATCTGGCTGTTACTGTTGTTGCAGTATTCAAATAAATATCATTTTCTTCTTTCGGTATGTCGCGACTTAACTGGGCCTCGAAACCGAGCTTCTCTTTAATACCGACACTGAAGTGCTTCGAAACAAAATACTCACCTCCAAGAACGAGATTTGCATCAATGATGTTTTTTGCATCGGGTTCGGTAGTATAAAATCCACCGGCCTTCTTCGTATTATATAATACCTCCACGCCTGTATACGGAACAAAATCGCCTTCACTGAAATTGTACAACAGTGAAGCACCAATCCGGAAATCCGTTCCGGTTACTTTTGTCTGATTTGCTGCAGCATCACCACCGGGGCTGTACAGATTGAATCCGAGTAAAACTTCCGAGGACAGATTATTTGTCCAGTAGTACTTACCGGCTAAATTAGGAGAGGTTACACCATCTATTCCAAGTCCAATCTTACCGGCTGTGATATTTTGAGCCGGAGTAAATGCCGTCATCAGCAAAACTGTGAATATTGCGAGTGCCATCTTTTTCATTTTCATATTTCCTTTATTTGATGTTTTATTTTTGAACCACTACGGTTCTTCAATTATTTGGTACCATATATGACGGAATGTCGTCCGAAAAATTGTACCAGTCTTATTTGATTCTTATTAATCAAAGTGCATGCCAGATATTAAAAACTTGAAATTCACCAAAATCAAGCCGTTTTAATAAAAATTTGCTTATATACAAGCATTTGCTTATAATAACTCCCTGTATTTAAGCACTTTCTCTTATATAATACTTGGAACTTGGGATATGCGACAAGAAGAACTGGAAATACTGCTTTCCATTAACGAAGCGATTGTTACAATACAAAACAAACAGAGTTTATTTAAGACCATCTTTGAACGCCTCGCGAATATCATGCACTTTCAATTTGCCGGCATCATGATACTCGATGTAAGCAAAACGCGAGTCGAGGCTTTTATGAAAGGGTTGTATGCACCGGGTGAGTTTCTCGATTTGACCGGTGGAGTAACCGAAATGGCGCTGTCTGAATATCCTTTCAATGTATCAATAAGAACTCCGCAAATTACCCGGACGCCAATTGAGGAAATTGTTGTGCCGGAGGAATTTGACAAGCTCAAAGCAGTAAAAGAGTTTATGAATATGAACGTTATATCAGAAGTCATTCATGCTCCTTTGCTTAAGGCCGGTGAAATTATCGGATTCCTGAATTTGGGTTTTGCTGAGGCCGATACCATCAAGGATAAAGATTTCGATTTCCTTCAAAGAATAGCGGATCTAATCGCAATTTCAGTCAGCATCAATACTGCATTCGACCAGCTTATCAGGAAGGAATATTACAAGAACACACAGCTCCGGATGAATAATAATTTAGTTTCGGAAAAAGACAGAGATCAGCTGTTTATTAAAATTGCATCGGAAGTAAATAAAATTTTCCCGTGCGACTATATCGGTATGAATGTTAAAATCTCTTCTCCCGAAGAAAGAATCACAGTTTGCTTTACTAAAAACAAACACGGCGAGATGGTTGTTTTTCCGGTAAACAGAAACCGTGATTTGCCGCTACTAACTCTACGCTCGCAAATAAAACCCGACTCTGAAAAAAAATATTATGAGTACAATACCGAAGAATTTGAAAACCTTTGCCGGCAATCAACACACTTTCAAGTATTGCACAACAAACATGGGGTTAACTCGATCTTTTTTACTTCATTCAGTACACTCGAAGATTTTGAGATCAATCTTATTCTGGCAAAAAGCAGCAACGAGCGATTCTACGAGACCGAGATTAACTTTATTCTTCAAATGATGCCCCAGTTCACGCTTGTTCTTAATAATTACTTCGCTTACGAAGAGATCAACCATCTCAAAAAGCAGCTCGAGCAGGAAAAAAATTATTTACTTGAAGAAATCAACCTGCCCGAAAATTTTCAGGAGGTTATCGGTAATACACCGCAAATGCAGCAAGTATTGTATAAGGTACAACAAGTCGCCCCACTTGATGTCACAGTGCTGATACAGGGCGAGACGGGTACCGGCAAAGAACTTATCGCGCGGGCAATCCATAATCTTTCAGATAGAAAAGACAAGGCTTTGGTGAAGATAAACTGCGCTGCACTACCTGCTCCGTTAATAGAATCCGAATTGTTCGGACATGAAAAAGGAAGTTTTACAGGCGCAATTGAGACAAGAATAGGAAAATTTGAACTTGCAAACGGTGGAACAATTTTTCTTGATGAGATAGGCGAAATGCCTCTTGAAATTCAATCAAAACTGCTGCGCGTACTTCAAGAAAATGAATTTGAAAGAGTTGGCGGTAAAAAAACATTACAGACTAACGTTCGAATTGTCGCTGCTACCAATAGAATTCTTGAGGACGAAGTAGCTAACGGTAAATTCCGCGCCGATCTGTTTTTCCGGTTGAATGTATTTCCTATTCTGGTTCCACCGCTGCGCCAGAGACTTGAAGATATTCCTCTCTTCATCAAATATTTCCTTGAAAAGTACTCGAAAAAGCTCGGCAAAAATGTTACCTCAATAAAAAAAGCGGATCTTGAATCTCTGATGCAGTATGATTGGCCCGGAAACGTGAGAGAACTGGAGCATGTGATTGAACGGGCGATTATCATCTCAACATCAACCAGCCTTGACCTGTCCAATCTTTCATTTACCAACATCAGGGGCAATGAAATCAATCCGTCATCCATAAAAACTCTTATTGAAGTTGAAAAAGAGCATATTATTGCAGCGTTACGTGCGGCAGGCGGAAAAGTCACCGGCGAAAACGGCGCAGCCGCCCTGTTGGGGATAAACGGGAAAACGCTTGGATCAAAAATGCGTAAGTTGGGTATTAAGCGGGAGATAATTATTAAATAGAATTGTCCGGAATACGGGCAGCCCCCCGACTTTTGATAATTACCCAAAAAGCGATATTTTTAAACTCTATTAATAAGGAAGTTAGCACTATGAAAGTTATTGAAGGAAATCTTCAGGCAAAAGATATTAAGTTTGCAATTATTGCAAGCAGATTCAACGATTTTATCGTCAACAAATTAGTTGAAGGTGCCGTTGATTGTCTAAAGCGTCATGGTGCCAGCGAAGATGCAATTACCCTTATTAAAGTCCCCGGCGCATTTGAAATCCCCGTTATGGCAGAAAAAGCAGCTCAAGCTAAAAAATGGGATGCTGTTATTTGTCTCGGCGCGGTAATTCGCGGGGCCACACCACACTTTGATTATGTTGCAAGTGAAGTAAGCAAAGGCATTGCAGCAGTTTCATTAAAACATGCCCTTCCTGTAACATTCGGTATTCTCACTACGGATTCGATTGAGCAGGCAATTGAGCGTGCAGGCACAAAGGCGGGAAACAAAGGTGCCGACGCAGCAATGAGCGCTATTGAAATGGTAAATCTGATAAAAGGAATCTAATCCTTACCAGGTCGTAGGCTTAAAAGTCTTTTTGTTTACAATTGTCACGAATTCGCCGTTCTTTTTCAGGACATATAATCCTTTGGAAAATGCGTACTTTAAGTTTTCCGCGGATATATCCAATACTCCAATGGCTCCAACTACTTTGTGATTCGCGTATTCCTTGAAGAATGTTTTAAACTTCACCAGATCGTCCACAAATTCATCAATCTCATTTGATTCGATAGTTGAATACAGGTTTATAACTACTGCATGTTTATCCCCGTAGGCAAGCATGTCGAAATCAATCAGTTCATCATCAAGCCACGCCTGAATATTCTCAGCAACTTTTTCTACTTTAAGTTTTCTTTGAACAAACAGATCGGCGATTTCAGCAAGCATAAATTCTTCTTTAAAGAATCTGTTCTCAGGAAGGGTACCGTACAGCTTATCAGTGGCGGTATAAACTTCTTTTTCATCCTGATAATAAAAATGCTTGAGAAACTTTTGGATCCGTTTCATTTTTTTATCACTGACCGCGGGAAGTTCAAATCGCGTTTCCCGGGGAGCATCTTTATCCGGTGCGGGTAACCGGAAAAATAATCGTAATATATCCTGATTCGTCGGTTTCATATGCATCATCTCTTTTGAAAATATATTTCATGGTTGAGGAACGGGACAAGCGCCGTTATAACTCCCTCAATGTATATATCTTTTCTTGTTAAAACATTCTGTGTTAAATATCCGATAGCCCCGTTCTTTTGTTTGGAGTTTTTATCACCCGTCACTTCATCAATCAAATGACCGAGTTCCATACCTCCGCGAAGTCTTTCAATCCATTCATCGGGTAATTGAAACAACGCACTTGTGCCGAATGATTTTTTCCCTTCGCGATTCATCAAGCAAATGCACCCCAGAGCGAACCATGAATTGAAAACCTTAACAATTCCACCTTCAATGCCTGCATAGTAATCGTATTCACCTGCGGCATTATGTTGTTCATATAAAGCCCGGGCGCGGTTTTCTGCTCCGATGAATGTTTCATCATCAAACGGTTGATCCGGAACGCCGGAAGCCGCATCAATACCCTGTACTTCAACATCGCTGAAATAATTACCAAAGGCCTCATTCACAGCCTGAATTTTAATCGGGTTTTTAGAACCGACGACAACTTTTGTCATATTATTGCTTACTGATGAAAAGATAATTATTACGGACGAACAATAACACGATTTGATATTTCATTGGTGTCGTCCGGTTTAATCGGAAAGTGCGGGGATAGTATTTTACCCATGTCTCTGACAGCGGCAATAATTCCATTGCAGAACTGCCCGGTAGTAAAATACTGCAGCAAAGTCTCCTTTATTCCCTCCCATGCGCTGTCACCGACGATGGAGTGAATTCCATCGTCGGCAAGCACATAAAATTCCCGGGATTCAAGAAGTATAAAAAGCAGAATTCCTGTTTTATCTCTGGTTTTTTTCATGCCTAATCTTTTGAATTCCTTTTGTGCGAAACGCTTAGCGGACACACCCTTCTGAAAGAAGCCGCGCCGCTCTTTTATCGAGACCACGATCTCTCCCGATGTATGCTTTTCCATCTCGCGTATCGTATGCGATATGCGGAGCAGCTCATCGTCATTCAGGAATTCATAAAAAAGAGAATGCATTTATCCCTTTAGATAATATTTGTTTAATATTTTGCCATCTTCAAATTCGTAAACAAGCGGACTGCCAGTAGGAATGTTCAACTCCAGAACCTGTTCTCTTGTCAGATTATCAAGATACATAACAAGTGAACGAAGGCTGTTACCATGAGCAGTGATCAGAATGTTTTTACCTTCTTTTACAAGCGGTTCAATCTTACTCTGATAATACGGGATGGTACGTGCAGCGGTATCTTTCAAGCTTTCGGTATATCCGTCCGGATTCAATTCCGTTACATCACTTGGCGGAGGAACATCGTAGCTTCTTCTCCAGATGTGCACTTGATCGTCACCGAATTTTTCAGCGGTTTCTTTTTTATTAAGTCCCTGTAATGCGCCATAATGACGTTCATTCAATGCTTTATCACGCTCAACCGGCAGATTTTGAATTCCGGCAACGGTGGTTGCAATTTCAGCAGTCCTGATCGCTCTCTTCAATACTGAAGTAAACAGCTTATCAAAGTGATATCCTTTTGCTTTCATCATCTCTCCGGCTTCGTTGGCTTCTTTTTCCCCTTTTGGAGAAAGGTCAACATCAACCCAGCCGGTAAAGCGGTTTTCAAGGTTCCATTGTGATTCGCCGTGGCGCAATAAGACTAAATAATTCATAATTCGTCCTTTTTCTAAATAAAATATTTTTGAAATGGAAATTTACATAATTTCCGGTCATTTCGGGAGCGGGTAAAATAAAAAAAAGGAGGACACCTGTTTAAGATGTCCTCCTTATTAGAACTAACTATACTGGGAAATTACTTAACCTGTTTAGCTTTGAATTCATTATACTGGATTCCCTGCGGAGCCTTGCTCTTTGCAGCATATCTTCCTGATACCGGCAACTTTACGCCGACATAGTTAAATGAATTCTGATCAACAATTGAAAGATCAAGCGGATCAACGTAGCCGTCACCGTTAACATCGGTTACGCCTGCTCTTCCTGATACGTAGTTAAATGAATCCTGGTCCACCATGGAGAGGTCAAGAGGATCAACATAACCATCCTGATTACAATCGCCGCCATAAATACCGTATACGCCGGTTGTAACTTCAATTTCATTACTGCCATAAGCCTGAGTAGCCGCGGTAGTGAAATCAAACGATGTTGTTGAGCCTTTCGTATAAGCAACACCCGATGCGCTCCAGGTCTCTACGCTATTGCGATGCTTTACTACAATAAAATATGTGCCGCTGTTAGCCGCACTCATGGTTGCTGTTGCGGTAAATGTCAGTGAATCCAAAATTGCATACGCAGAATCAACTATTGCATATGGAGATGATGCATTTGCAAGAAGGACCAATACTGTATCACTTGAATTAAGGAAACCACCGGCATTATAGAATCCCTGTGGAATAACCTTTACAGCAACATGTCCGGCACTGCTAAAGCCACCGGCAGCACCGGCGGTGAATGCACCGAATGCTGTTTGAGAAGCCACTGTTAAGGTATGCGCTGTTGTATTAATAGTTCCGCCGGTTGCCCATGCTGAACCATTATATACTGCACCAACAAAGCTGGATTCTGTTCCGGCTACATCGGCAGCAGTATAGGTAAATACCGCGCCATAACTGTTTGCAGTTGCACCTGCTCCGGAGAGTGTCCAGTAACGTGACAAATAGCTCGTTGCATTACCGTTATTCGGGTGCTTTGCGTTAACCACAGATACGCTAATGGTATCGGCAGTATATGTCCCGTTGTTGGTAAGAGTGACCGGTGAATACTCAGCTGTGCCCGATGCATCACCAACCGGGAAAGTAAATGAACTCTTCTGGGTGAAGATTTTTTTCAAAACACCGGAGCCATTAGTTACAATCATGTTTGCAGCTGAGAAGGTTCCGATGATGGTATCACCAACTACATAATTGTAGTTGCCGAGCGATACTTTTCCTGCAGTAAGCCATGTAGTTTTTGAGGCAACAACGTTCTGAGCAAGTGAAATACCAGCTGCGTTGTTAAAAGTCACATATGCAAAGTTCAAAGGATTTGTTGTTCCACCGATAGTCTGGGTAGAGGCACCTTTGAATCCAATTGCGCGACTGTTGGCATTAAATGTTCCATTATTAGTGAAGTTGCCCTTCACATCCAAATCGCCACCTGCCTGATCCGACAAAGTAATGATACCGTTATTAAGGACGTTACCATTAACCGTTAAGGCTGCTTTCTTATTCAACAGGCTTAATACGCTACCGTTATCAATTGTTAAATTACCTGACAATCTTCTAACCACTGTGGAATCAGCATTGTACATGTTCAATGTCGTTGAACCGGTGATAAGAACGTTTACAGGATAACCTTTTCCTGTTGTATCGCTCCATTCGAGATATTTATTATAACCAGTTCCAACATTGTATCTCAATGTTGAAGATGCACCATAGGTTGGCGCGTTTGTTGCTACGTTTGAACCGGCTGTAATGGTAAGTATACCATTAACGGTTGAGGCAGTACCGAAGTTAACTGCACCGTTTATCGTAACATTGTTAAATACTGCCGTTCCGGCAATTGTTCCGGCACCTGCAAAAACTATGGTTCCGTCATTCGGTGTAAACGTTCCGTTAACGGTCAAAGTGGAGCCTGAAGCAATGGTCAAAGTTTTGGCAGCACCGCTTGAAGAAGCAAGTGATTTTCCAGTGTTGATTGTAAGATTACCGACCGTTACGTTAGTATCTAAAACAACATCATTATTAATGACAGCTGCCAAGCCGGTCATTGGAATGATACCACCTGACCAGGTCGCCGCGTTAGACCAATTTCCCGAAGCAATACTTGTGATGGTAGAGGGAGCATTTGCGAGAGTCCAGCGTGAGAAACTTGAGATACCTGACAAGGTCACTTTGTTGTTTGCCGTATCAAGAGTTACGTAGCTCTGATATGCCCAGTTTGAGCCATTGTCTGTAGATTTAAACAATCTCAAATTTGCTTTGGCGATACCGTTCAAATCGTTAACAGCATCATAATTGAATTCAAGAGTTGCATTCAATGATGAGTTGTTAGTCGGTGTAATATCAAAATATCTCTTAATACCATTAGTTCCAAGGACTGATTGAGCTGCCGAGCTTCTGGTAATAACCGTTGAACCAAGCGCAGCAGATGTTGTAATCTTTGCACCTAATCCTGCGATATTAACACCTGATGTTAAATCACCGGCATTCAATGTTCTGGTGGTAGTAATAGCTCCTGAAGTTCCGGTAATGACATTACCGGCGGTTTCAGATAATACAGCCGTGTTACCCAAAGTAATCGTGTTGCCATTTAAATCAACTGTTCCGGCAATAACTTTGAGTGTATCAAAAACAGTAACGTTGCTTCCGAGCGTAACCGAACCCGTTGAGGTGCGGTTTACAATAAGATCAAAGAGTGTCTGGTAACCGCTTGCCATTTTCAAAGTTCCAAGCGCACCTGTACCCAAAACGGTAATGCTTGATACACTATTTCCCTTGATTGAACCTGAACCATTGATTGCGGCCGAAGCACCGGCAGTACCAACAGTCAAGTTCTTTCCGTTGAGATCAAGAACATCGTTTGCGCTCTTGAATGTAATCGCGTTACCGCCGTTCGGGGCAGTTGCAAGGAGATTGGCTCCTGAAAGCTGCACTGTAGTACTTGTCGTTCCGGTACCTATGATAACGTATGGAATAGTAAGAGATCCGGAAGATGTAACTACCTGAGCACCATCTTTTTGGAAAAAGATTGCTCTCTTGTTTGTCTTGAGAGAATCAGGTGCTCCGACTGTCAAGTTGCCGTACAATTTCAGATCGCCGCCAGATGAATCCGATAAAGCCATCGAGGCTGTTCCGTTAAGAGTAACATTACCCAATACGGTTAAAGGAGCTTTTTTGCCGAGCATAATTATTGATGAACCGGCATCAATCGCTAAGTTTCCGGAAATTTTTCTCGGAATTGATTCATCTCCGTTAAGAAGATTAACTGTAGTTGAACCACTAATTTGTACATTAGAAGGATAACCGGCTCCGGTTGAGTCTTTCCACTCCAACCATCTGCCGTATGTTCCACCGGAGTTGTACTTCAATGTTGCACCTGAAGCGTATGTAGGGGAATTTGATTCTACCCATGCACCGCTGTTCAATGTCATCGTTCCGTTAATTGTTGAGGCTGAACCGTAATTAACGCCGCCGTTCATAGTTACGTTATAAAATCCCATGGTGCCGGTAACCGTTGCAGGTCCACCAGCAAAAACAACGGTACCACTTGAATGAGTAAATGTACCATTATTGATGATTGCACCACCGTTGGCAATGGTCAAAGTTTTGGTTGATGATGCGGTGAGTGTTTTTCCGGAGTTAATGGTAAGATTTAAAACATTAACATCCTGATCGATGGTAACATTAGCATCTATTGTAACAGAAGCACCATCACTTGGAACTCTTCCGATATTCCAGGTTGATGCCGACGACCAGTTACCTGCCGAAGTGGCGGTAATGGCTGCGCCATCTTTTGTATAGAGTGTGTATAATGCGACACGATATGCCTTCATCGTATCTGCGAGAGAGACTGTTGTTGTTAATCCCTTATATGAGCCAACCATAGACGACGATACGCTTGCTGCCGGAATGACAGCTTTCCACGTTGTTCCCGAGCCTGTAGCCAAAACAAATTTATGTGTTGACCATGAGTCCGTTGTATAACGGACATAAACTTTTTCCTCTATTGATGGAGTGCCGGATAACGTCACAGTGACTGTATCGTTGACTCCTGCACCTTTATTATTGTCTACAACTGATGAAATGCTAACCGGATTGCCGGAGGTTTCCATAAAGATAGCTTCCGTATTCGTATATCCGTTATCTTTCCAGTTGACCGTGTAATACTTTCCGTTGGTAAGCGTAGCTGAGTTGTTAGCAGAACCTTGATATGTGTATGCTTGAATTGTGTTCAGGGTCACTGTAGTTGCAGCCCACTTATTATTCCACGGACTGCCACTTGGTCCGCTGGTGAATAAGAATTCATTTGTTCCCGAGCCGACACCACCTGATCCTGCTTGGAATGTTGTGTGATATCTGCGTTGATCATCAGTAAGGACGGTAAGCAATCCACCTGATGTTTGAGCTGAACAGGCCAAGGCCAGAGCGTTCGTTGGGGGGTTTGTCCATCCGTTCCATCCACCGGGCATGTTTAAGCCTTCGGGTGCGTAGATTTGAGCAAGACCTTTCCCAACAAATAAAACAAAGAAAACCAGTAAAAGTTTTTTCATTTTTGAGTGCCTCTCAAGTTATATATAGAATTTATTTACGACGAATGACAGATTTTAGGAAAATCTTCTATAACTTAATAAAAAAATATCAAATACAAAATTAACTTTAAGAAAAAAGTTTTTTACTTTTGTCTACCGAAAGTCCTTAGCCTTGAGGCCATGCTTCTGTATCAGTCGCTGAAAATTCTGGCGGGTCATCCCGGATAATCTGGCAGATTCGCTGACATTTCCACTCGCTTTTAGGAGTTGGTTTTTGAGGTAGTTCCTTTCAAAATCAGTTAAATATTGTGATTTTGCCTCAAAATAAGTGTTATTTGTTAAGTTTTTTGTATATCCCGGATTTTGGAAATCGCCGGCCTCGCTAATCGAATCGATTTCAAGCCGATCGCCCTTTGCTAATATGAAGCCACGTTCAATTATATTAGCTAATTCTCTAATATTGCCCGGATAGTGATATTTCATTAGCAAATCCATGGTTCGAGGCGATATGGAACTAACTTTTTTCTTGAGCTCATAGTTGTATTTCCGCATCAGATATTCAACGAGCAAAGGAATATCCTCACGTCTTTCGCGAAGTGAAGGAAGATGAATGTGCGCCACGTTAAGCCGGTAATACAGATCCTTCCGGAAGGTTTTTTGCTCTACAGCCTCATGAATATCTACGTTCGTTGCAGTGATAAATCGGGCTTTTATCTGTTTCGATTTTGCTCCACCAATTCTTTCGTATACTCTGTTTTGCAATACACGCAGTAGTTTCTGTTGAAAATTCAACGTCAGATCACCAATCTCATCAAGAAAGATAGTACCGCTGCCCGCCAACTCAAACTTGCCGGCTTTTTGCTCATAGGCTCCGGTAAAGGCTCCTTTCTCATGTCCGAATAATTCGGACTCCAATAATCCCTCCGGTATAGCATTGCAATTAATACCGATAAACGGCTCCTGTCCGCCGCAGCAATTATTATGGATTGCACGCGCTATCAATTCTTTACCTGTTCCGCTTTCTCCAGTTATCAATACAGGTACAGTATTCGGCGTCCGCGAAATGGATCCGATGAGCTTATATACTTCCTGCATTAAATTGGATTTGCCGATTATTTCATTCGATTCAAGCACTTCGGAATTATATAGTATTGTGCCAGAAGAAGAGTTATCCGGGTTAACCGCGGCAGTTTCGCGTATTTTGTTCAGTATGTTCCTTACAATCTGTATATCAATAGGCTTAGTAAAGTAATCATATGCCCCGTCTTTTATTGCTTGCACTGCTATATGCATTGAACCATGGCCTGTAATAACGACCACAGGTATGGTCGGTTCTGCTAATTGAATTTTGCTCAACACCTCGAGACCGTTCATCCTGGGAAGCGTATAATCCAGGAATATAAGATCCGGCTTTTCGTTTACAGCAATTGCATATGCTTTCTGACCGTCCTCGGCATAGAGCCCGATGACTTTCTCTTTTGTTAATAGCTGCCTGAACGCAAAAATAATTTTCTCGTCATCATCGGCAACAAGTACGCGGAGTTTTTTACTTTGTATTTTCATTTTCTCCAAGAGGTAAGTAAATTTTAAAAGATGTACCTTTTCCTTCCTGACTGACAACAACCACGACGCCCCCGTGTGCATTGATACTTTTTTTCGCAATAGGTAGACCCAAGCCAGACCCTTTTTCTTTTGTCGTGAAAAAAGGCTCGAAAATATGTTTTAGATATGGTTCGGAAATTCCTTTTCCGTTATCGGCAACTTTTATAAGCACGCATGCAGTTCCTTGTGAGAGCGTGATATCCGATTCCGGATATTCTCCATCCGAAACTTGAAAGTATTCATTGTCGGTACTTAATGCACGATTAACAATATCTTCTTTCAGTACTACTCTCTCGGTGGAAATGACAATTCGCCGGCGTGCTTTTGGAATTTCTCCTTCAAATGCTTGTGATGCATTAAGGAACAGATTAATCAGGCATTCTTTGATCGTCGGGGCATGCAGCTTCAGCACCGGAATATCAACTGCCAATTTAGTAGAAACAATTATATCTTTTTTCTTCGCTTGCATCTCCAAAAAAGATATACACTCTGTTATCAACTTATTAACATTTTCCGGTGCCAGTTTTATCGAAACCGGATGAGCAAACGACAACAACTGTTTCATCACATTTTCAAGATGATAGATTGACTGCAGCGCAACAAAGATAGAATTCTTTTCCGATTTGGTTATACGGCGCGATTCCTGCACTAACTGCATAATCATTTTAATCGATGTAAGCGCATTACGGGTTTCGTGCGCAATCATAGAGGACATTTCTCCAACCGCAATCATTTTTTCGCTGCGAATTAATTTTTGCTCAATGCTTTTCCGGTAGGAAATATCCCTTGAAACAATGACACCGCGTCTTTCACCCTCGGCAGTAAAATAATCTTTGCCGCTGCTTTCAAACCAAAGCCATTCACCGTTGCTGTGTTTCAACCGGTGAGTTATTTGTCCCTGCGATTTTCGCATCTCTGCTAAAACCGCGTCTCGATCTGACGGGTGAACATATTCAATATACTTTTTATGAAATAGTTCATCGGGTGTATACCCTAAGGTTTGAATAAAACTTGGACTTGCGAAGAGAATAACGGAATCTTTCCCTATCTCATAGATCAAGTCGTATGAATTTTCTGCCAAAGCTTTATACCGTTCAACCGAATCGTAAAACGACATAACGGTCTCTTTGTTGGCAGAAATGTCGACAACGATACCATCTCTTCTTTTTATTATTCCTTCTTTGGTAAACAGCTCGGTAAAACGATTTGACACCCAGTGGGTTGTACCGTCTTTATGAATAATCCGGTGTTCGATGTGTTTTTGTTCAGATTTAGCATCTAAATTGTCAAACAGATCAACAACTCTCTGCCTGTCTTCGGGATGCACCATCTGAATCCATAACAGAGGGTTGTGCATGTATTCGTCAGGAGTATAACCGGTTATTTGTTCACATTGGGGACTGTGGTAGGAATCGGTAACCCGGCCATCTTCATAAATTACGGAATATACATACCCCTCGATATTCCGGACAATACTCTCGAAATGCGCTGCGTTTTCAAACTCATACGGTTTTTTAACAGAGTCATTTTCCATAACGAGAAGTTAGGAAAATAAAAGATGAATGTAAATACTACGTATTTACACAAAATGAGTAGTAGACTGCTTCGGTAAACTGTGGCTTCCCTGGAATAATGTGGGAGCCGGAGTGACAATTACTGAAATACACTTAATATTTTTGCGCTCTTCTTCCGAAACGGTTTTAACAATCGCCATTAACCGGGCATAGTGGGGCTGATCCACACCAAGCCACAAGCGAATCGGCTGATTTGTGTAGCGTGATTTCCGTGAAGCTAAAAATCTGATTTTTTCGACCAGCTTCGGATCGTTCAACTCGGCTGTCGTGATAGATAATCCTATCATGAATGTATCGCCGCGTTTGGCAACGACATCAACATCATACATGCCGACCGGTTCCGGTTCGGGAAGATGCTTGGCAAAACGGCGGGAGATGACTCGATAGCCATCCCACCACAGTTTCGGTACTAATAAATTTAATATTTCTATTTTTTCTGACATCTGATTCATAACATTCCTCCTTAGTTAAGAAGGGGTGACACCGGCATAATTGGTTTAACTTCGCGCAGCGGCAGCAAGCGGATATTGACGATTCGCTCGAAGTCGAATTTTGTCAATCTGCTTGTTGAATAAGACTTGCCGTACAATGCTTTGGTTCCATCCTCTTCCGTGAAAATGAAATACGGATCAAGAATAATTTCTTTAAGCTGATAGTAGAACCTGAGCGAACGGCCTTCTTTGATTGCCTGTGAAAAAATTTCTGATTTCATTGTAATTTCCTTGTAATATATTGTGACTATGATATCCAGCGCATAACACCAACGACTTTCCCGACAACCGAGAACTCGTTTAAATTCTTTACTTCAATCGGCTGATATTTTTCATTAGCCGGTATAAGTTTTACTTGTCCGTTTTTACTGTGGAATCTCTTCACCGTAACCTCATCAAACATACGAGCAACAATTATCTGGTCGTGGCTGACTTCCTGAGTCGGAGCAACGATGACAAAGTCACCATCGTGGATTCCATCATCTATCATACTATCACCTTTTACCTTGAGGGCAAAATGGTTTTCATTACTCTTCAGAAATGACATGTCAATGGCTAAAGAACCTTCCTGATTTTCAATCGCTGTTATCGGCATACCTGCTGCGACTCGTCCTACAACCGGAATCTTTGCGACGTTAAATCCTTCGTTTTGTCCCGGTACATAAGAAAGTTCGGTTTCACCATCCCGCACAATATTCAATCCGCGGCTGGTATTGCTGTCACGGGTCAAATATCCTTTCTTTTCAAGAGCTTCAATGTGACGTTGAACGCCATAAGTTGAAGCCATGCCGAAATTTCTGCCAATATCGCGTAAAGTCGGCGGATAACCCGTTTCGGACTTGAACTGCTGAATAAACTGCAATATCTCTAATTGACGGTCTGTTAGTTCTTTTGCCATAAAGTAGTGTCCATTTGTTTACTACAAATATAGTGTGCGCATGTACACTTGTCAAGTCATTTTTAAACAATTTTTCAAAGAGCGGTATTTCTACCCTATGATATACGAAAACAAATATTTCTGTGAAAACGTTTCACGCACACGGTGATGAAAAACACATCCTATTCCTAGCCCATGACTTAAGTCATGGGCTAGAAATGACCGCTGGGTATTTAATTATGCAGAATCATCTTAAAACCATTATTTTACATATCAGCTACAAATAATTAGAGTGGACATCATGGGCGCAGATGAAAAATTTACGATAAGCATCAATCCTGCTACGGGCGAAGAAATCGGAAGAACAAAAGAAAACACCGTTGAAGATTTGCAAGCAGCAATTGCAAAAGCCCGCGAAGCTCAGAAAATCTGGGCAGCAAAAAGTTTTTCAGAACGCGCAGAACATTTGTTTGCAATCCGTAATTACATTGCCGACAACTCTGATAAAATTGCGGACGTCATTTCAAAGGATTCCGGCAAAACAAAAATTGATGCGCTCAGCACCGAGGTATTGCCCACCACTATGGCAATAACCTACTACGCTAAAAACGCCCGGAAATTTTTAAAACGCAAGAAATTATCCGCAGGTAATATTCTTACTATTAACAAAAGAAGTTATATAGACCATGTGCCTTACGGCATCATTGGTATAATAAGTCCATGGAACTACCCGTTCGGCATCCCCTTCCATGAAATCGCTATGGCACTCATCTCCGGCAACGCAGTCCTATTGAAAGTAGCTACACAAACATTGGAAGTCGGAAAAATTATTGAAAAATGTGTAAACGCCGCAAACTTACCCGAAGGATTATTTCATCATCTAAACATTCCCGGAAAGATTGCAGGTGATGCATTTATTGAAAGCGGCATCAACAAAATATTCTTTACGGGATCAGTCCCCGTGGGTAAATACTTAATGAAGAAGGCATCCGAAAAACTTGTTCCCCTTTCACTTGAACTTGGCGGCAATGACGCGATGATCGTGTGTCGTGATGCAGACATCGTGCGCGCTGCAGCAGGTGCATTGTGGGCAGGACTTTCAAACTCAGGTCAGTCATGCGCCGGAGTCGAGCGGATTCTTGTTGATGAGTTTATCTACAAAGAGTTCATGCAGGAATTAAAAAGACAGCTGCTTGTATTACGTCAAGGGCCCGATACGGAATGCAATGTTGAGATCGGTTCTCTGACAACCGAATCGCAAATGGAAACAGTAAAAACACATTTGCAGGACGCAATAAGAAAAGGTGCATCTGTTTTCGCGGGACAGGCAAAGACCGGTGAAAATAATGTGGGACTTTTCGTTACTCCTGCCATTCTCGAAAATGTGGATATGAGTATGCTTACCATGCGCGAAGAAACATTCGGTCCCCTGCTTGCCGTTGATTCGTTTTCCACAATAGATGAAGCTGTGGCAAAAGCCAACAGTTCAAACCTCGGATTGACTTCATCCGTTTGGACACAAAACAAAAAGCTGGGACACAAAATTGCATCCCGCATAGAGGCGGGAACGGTGATGATAAACGATCACCTCATGTCACATGGACTTGCGGAAACTCCGTGGGGCGGATTTAAAGAATCCGGTTTGGGACGCACACATAGTTATATCGGACTTGAAGAAATGACACAGCCGCGTTGTGTTGTTGACGATATTATGCCGGGTATGAAAAAGAATTTCTGGTGGTATCCGCATTCGCCGAAAGTATACGCTGCTCTTGATGGCGCCGTACAATTTCTATACAGTCGGAATCTCGCAAAGCGCTTTAATGGAATATTGAAACTTGTTCCACAGTTTTTGGGATGCTTCAAGAATTCATCGAACAAATAGCCGAATATAGACAGCCCCATAAACAAGGCTTAGCACGGCAATTAATAGTCCCGATTTCAAATATTCCCAAAAGGATAAGTCTATCCCTTTTCTCTTTGCTGATTCAGCAACAATGAGATTTGCCACTGACCCCATAAGTGTTAGATTTCCCGCGAAAGTAGTCGCCACAGCAAGAGTAATCCAACTTATATATGGATGAGCATGCATCGGAATAACCGGTAGGAATAACAAGACCGCCGGAACGTTGGAGATAATGTTACTCAACGCAGATGAAATTACCGTTAACATCCCCACGCTGTTAAGATTTAAGTTTTCCATGTGCTGAAAGAGAATGGCACTCAAACCGCTTTTTCCGATTGCACCCGTAACGATAAACAGCGATGCAAAAAATACCAGCAGCGACCAATCAACCTCAAGAAATACCCTGCTTGGTTTAACCCTCCGGGTTATCAATAATATAGATGCCGAGACCAATGCCGCAATCGGAACCGGAACATTTACGATAAACAAAACAATCAGAATACATGCCGCGATGATACTCTTTCTGAACAGCGGTTTAAATATCCGTACTTCGTGTTCCGGGACGACAGTAAACTTTTCATCCGAGAACTCTTTTTTATAGACCATAACTATTATAAAGAAGCAGATAATAAGTCCGCCCAAAGCAATTGGAAGCACAGTTAGGGCAAACTGTGTAAATGGTATTTTCGATGCGATGCCGATAATCATGTTTTGCGGATTACCGACAATGGTTGCTGCCGATCCTATATTAGAGGCTGTTGCAGTCGCCATCAGATACGGCATCGGATTGCGTTTTAGCGATAGTGTAATTTCAATAATCAAAGGTGTGAGCACTATACAGACCGTGTCATTCAAAAACAGCGCGGATAAAAGTCCCGAAGTAATAACAATATAGAATAACAACTGCTTCGGAGATTTCGCGAGCCTGATGACGTGATCTGTCACCAAAGAGAAAAATCCGGCCAGCCGTAGATTGACATTGATCACCATCATCGCGAACAGCAGTGTAATCGTATCAAAGTCTATCGCGTGATACGCATCTTCCTTAGTGATAGCCCCAATAATAATTAATATCGTCGCACCGACTAACCCAATGGTTGCCCGGTTCATTTTAAGCACGGGATAACTGCCGATGGCAATCCCCGCCAGCGTTATCAGCGTCACCCCTGCGATAATGTATTGGTATGGAGTCATAATAAAACTAAGAAATTTCTATACCTAAGATAAAGGATTTCTTGTTTTATTCGCTGACTCCGTTTATGTGGTAAACTAAGCGCATGGTGTTTTTTAGTCCCGAAGGGACTGAAAAGAAAATGATTTTCCCGGATTGTCTAATCTATCACACGACATTTATTATGATTGTGTATCTTGCAAAGTAAGATTCAAAAAATACTATGCTGAAAAAGTTTTTTACATATTTATTCGTATACACGTTTCTATTTCTATCTGTATCATTGGGGCAGTCAGCAGGAAAAAGAGAACTACGTGGCGCATGGATTGCCACCGTTGCGAATATTGATTATCCGCTCGACCGCCATGCGTCATCAGAAACCAAGACTGAAGAACTCCGTACTCTTATTAACAAACTACATGATATGGGCATCAACACGGTTTTCTTTCAGATACGGACTGAGTGCGACGCGTTATATAACTCAGATATAGAGCCGTGGTCTTATTGGCTTACCGGTAAACAGGGGTCCGCTCCCGAACCTTACTTCGATCCGCTTGAGATAGCAATTGCCGAAGCACATAAACTCGGTATGCAGCTACACGCGTGGATGAATCCCTACCGCTGTATTAAAAATTTGAGCAACTACGAATTTTCCGCGAGCCACATTTCAAAAAAACATCCGGAGTGGATTCTCGCAGTTAAAGATTACAAAATGCTTGATCCGGGCAATCCGAATGTTACGCCGTACATTGTCAGCGTTGTTGCCGATGTTCTTAATAAATACGATGTTGACGGCATTCACTTCGATGATTATTTTTATCCTTATGAACCGAAAATTCATAAGGAGGATGCCGAGACGTTTGCTGCCAACCCTCGCGGCTTCACTAATATTGAAGACTGGCGCAGGGATAACATTAACGGATTGATTGCTCAGGTTGACAGCCTGATTAAAAGCAAAAAGCCCGATGTTGTTTTCGGCGTTAGTCCATTCGGTATTATCGAAAACAAATATGCCATGACAAGTGGAATGGAATCATATTCCGTTTTGTATTGCGATCCGCTGAATTGGGTGACCAATCACACGGTTGATTACCTCGCTCCGCAGCTCTACTGGGAAGTCGGACATCCGAGAGCGGACTTTGCGAAACTGCTCCCCTGGTGGGCAGGAATCGGAAAAGACTGCCACGTGTTTGCCGGATTGTATTCAAGCAATTTTCTCGGTAAAAAACATGCGGGAGCAGATGACGAAATTCAACAGCAGATATCCCGGCTGCGTAATGCCTCAGGTATCAACGGGATGATCTTCTTCAGTGCAAAATCACTTATTAACAATAAAGGTTTTGCCGATTCTCTGAGCATGAACTATTTTCTCTACCCTGCACTGCCGCCTGCTTATGCAGAAAAAGATTCTGTTTTACCGAATACCCCGGTTAACGGCACATACAGCGTAAGTGATTCGCGGATAACATTGTCCTGGGAACCCTCTGTGACGTCGTTTGGTGGCACACAAATAACCCGGTATGCGGTTTACCGCTTCGGCCGTTATGACAGAATTAACATGGATGATGCGACCGCGTTACGGGCAATTATTCCGGCAGCGGAAACAAAGTTTTCTGAAACTCTATTTCGCTCCGCAGATTCTTTTGTGTATGTTATTTCTGCAATAGATAAATTAAATAATGAGAGTACCGAACATCTTATAATTCGACCCGAATAATTACTATGGAGGATACGATGTTACATATTGGAAATACTGCTATTGAAACCTGCAACGAATGTGCAAAGGTACTTATATCTGTTTTGCGGGAGAAGATTGAGAACCATGGAACTGCATACATTGCAATCAGCGGCGGCTCGACGCCAAAATTATTATTTGATATCCTTTGTGAATCGTTCTTCAAAGAAATTGACTGGTCGAAAGTTCATGTGTTTTGGGTGGATGAGCGTTGTGTGCCTCCCGCTCATGGTGAGAGTAATTACCGGATGACGTTAGAACACCTTTTAACAGGACTTACCTTCAACAATGAAAAAATTCACCGTATCAAAGGCGAAGCTGAACCCGCTTTGGAAGTTCTCCGCTATGCTCAGGAAATAGCTGATACCGTACCGATGGAAAACGGCTTTCCGGCTTTTGATGTTATTCTTCTCGGTATGGGAGACGACGGACATACTGCGTCCATCTTTCCTGATGCCCTGCATTTACTTGAGTCACCTAACATCACCGCCACGGCAGTCCACCCGCAGAGTGGGCAGATGCGCATTACACTTACCGGGAACGTCATCAACAATGCTGACCACGTGATGTTTCTTGCTACAGGCGCGAACAAATCAAAAGTACTCGATAGTATCCTGCACAATAAACCGGAAGCAGCTCAATTCCCCGCAGCCCACATTGCCCCAATAAAAAAGCGGCTCGATTGGTTTGTAGACAAAGAAGCCGCTAATGGTAATTTTTAGCCCGAAAACGACTTTTTCCTCATTTTTCAGCTCTCCACAACAAGAAAATACTGCGATTTTTTGCTATTTTCCACGTCCGACACCCGACACCGCATATTTGACAAAATATTTTTTGTTAAATCACTTGACAAAAAATATTTTGTCAAGTATATTTGTGCAAACACAAACGAGGCATTATGAAAACTATTATAGGTCAGGTTGCAACGGGTGAATTTTTCTTCCCCCGTGTTCAGGTCACAGAAGAAATATGGGAGAAATTAGATTGCGGAGCGCATATTTTGCTTGTTGCGCCGAGGAGAGTCGGGAAAACTTCTATTTTGCGTGATCTCGAAGCTCACGCAAAGGAAGGTTATCAGGTGATGTACTTTACCTGCGAATCGGCTCACAGTATAGAAGAATTCTTCGAATCTTTATTTAAGGAAACCAGAAAAGCACTTGGCAAAAGCGAACTTGGTTTTACCGTGCATGTAAAAAAACGCCTGAACAAAGTCGAAAAAATTTCCGCAAAAGGTTTTGGCGTAACTTTTGAAAAAGGAAAGCTAAGCTACCGTGAGGAATTTATTAAACTGCTGGAAAGCCTGAATGGCGATGATCGGAAATTTGTAATAATAATTGATGAGTTTGCACAAGCAGTAGAGAATATCATTATGCGAAAAAAAGAAAAAGAAGCGATTAGGCTTGTTGAGATAAAAAGAGAAATCAGGCAAGTTTCTCATAAATTCAAGAAAGTGCAATTTATCTACGCGGGATCCATAGGACTTGAAAATACGGTTGAAAAACTTGGCGGAATTAATTATATCAATGATTTGACTCATGTAGTTTTGCCTGAGCTTTCACACAAAGAGGCTCGTGAGCTAACAGAAATGATAATTGATGACTCGAATTATACTTTTGAGTACAATGCTTTCGAGCATTTGATTAAAAAAATTGATTGGCTTGTCCCCTATTATTTTCAGATCGCGTTGGATGAAATACACAGAATCATGAAACCTGAAAAAAACACTATCATCACAAAATCTATCATTAATGAAGCTATTGAAAACAGCATTAAGAAAAATAATTACTTTGCTTACTGGCATCAAAGATTAAAAAAAGCTTTTAGAAAGAAGAGTCTCAATTTTGCGAGAGAATTACTTAATATAATAGCAAAAAATAAGACCATTAAATCAAACGCAATCTATGATCTGGCTGTAAAAAATGAAGTTGAAGCATCATATAAAGGCATCCTAAACATCCTGAAACATGATGGCTATATAAACAACGAAATTAACGAAAACACACACAAATTTAATTCACCCCTACTAAGAGAATGGTGGAACCGAAATGTCACAAAGTAAATCATATTTACCGCCCATCTACAACCCCTCGAATCAACCCAAAGAGGCAATTGCTGCTAATTTTGTCATCCGCACAAGCGAGTTTGCAGAACTAATGGAAGGCATTAGAAAAGATACTATGGAGCATATGCCCCAACATTATATTGTTCAGGGTCAGAGAGGGTACGGTAAAACGACTCTGCTACTGCGCATAAAATATGAAATACTGGGCGACAACAACCTCAATTCGTGGCTGATTCCTGTTCAATTTGATGAAGAGGAGTACTCCGTAAGAACCTTGGAAAAATTCTGGGAAAAAGTTATTGAGATTTTAGAACACGACAACAAGGTGTTTCATGGTCTTTCTGAACAGGTCAAAAATTTGCCCGATGCCGAATATTCTGAAACTGTTATATACAATATACTTTCCGAGGCTTTGATCGGAAAGAAGAAGAAGCTGATTCTGCTGATTGACAATTTCGGTGAAATAATGCAGAAGTTTACGCTTAAGGAACAGCAAAGATTGCGTGAAATTTTAACCACCAGTAACTTATTCAGAATCATCGGCGCTTCAGCTGTTGCCTTGGAATTTACTCAAAGCTACGACAAACCATTCTTTGATTATTTCAAAACAATAACCCTTGGAGAACTTAATAAGACAGGAACAATTAAGCTGCTCGAAAAACTTAGTGAAGATGACAAGTATGAAACAGTACGCACGATCATTAAAGAACAGCCAGAAAGAATAGAGGCCTTGCGCCTGCTTACCGGGGGCGTACCGAGGACAATCGTTTTATTATTCAATATTTTTATTGACAATGACAACGGTGATTCATTTAAAGATCTTGAAAAAGTTCTCGATCTCGTTACCCCGCTGTACAAAGCACGACTTGATAGCCTCTCCGCCATTCAGCAAGCGATTATTGATGCTATGGCACTAAATTGGGATGCAATCAGCACAAAAGATATAGCAAAAGCCGTTCGCATGGAAAGCAAAGCAGTATCTTCGCAACTTAATGAGTTAGTAAAAAATCAGGTGATTACGAAAGTCACGACTTCAAAAAAGAATCATCTTTATCAAATAGGCGAGCGATTTTTTAATATATATTACCTTATGCGTATCGGCAATAGAAACAGCGAAAAGAAAGTCCGCTGGCTGGTTAAATTTTTCGAGGTTTGGTACGGCCCCAAGGAATTAGAAAGTAGAGCCAGAGCACACATATTGGCATTAAAAGAAAAACATCCGCATGTAAACCATGCTTTTTATATAACACAAGCATTAGCACAAACAAATTTACCCCTAAAATTACAGCATGATTTACTGCAAGAAGGGAAACAGTATCTTAGTTCATGTAACAGTTCACTATCCTGCGAAGTTATCAAATCTCACGTTGAAATGCGCGAAGAGATAACCGATCTCATAAAAAATAAGGATTTTATTCAGGCATTAGCCAAACTAAAAGCCGAAAAAATAATTGACAAAGATGCTTACTATTTCATTGCCAATGTCTTGAATACCAGCGGAGATTTTAAAATGGCCGAGAAATATTATCTCATGGCTGTCGAAAAAGAGCATGTCAGTGCTATGTATAATTTAGCCTTGTTATACCAACTAGAATTCAAGGATTTTCAGAAAGCTGAAAAATATTACCTCATGGCCGTCGAAAAAAAGCATGCCAGCGCTATGTACAATTTAGCCTTGTTATACGAGAAAAAATTTAAGGATTTTCAGAAAGCCGAAAAGTTTTATCTCCTGGCCGTCGAAAAAAAACATGCCAGTGCTATGTACAATTTAGCCTTGTTATACCAACTAGAATTTAAGGATTTTCAGAAAGCCGAAAAGTTTTATCTCCTGGCCGTCGAAAAAGAGCATGTCGGAGCTATGTACAATTTAGCCTTGTTATACGAACTAGAATTTAAGGATTTTCAGAAAGCCGAAAAGTTTTATCTCCTGGCCGTCGAAAAAAAGCATGCCAATGCTGTGTACAACTTAGCCTTGCTATATGAAAAAGAATTTAAGGACTTTCAGAGAGCCGAAAAGTTTTATCTTATGGCTGTTGAAAAGGGGGCTGCCTATGCAATGAACAATTTAGCCTTGTTATATCAACTGGAATTCAAGGATTTTCAGAAAGCCGAAAAATATTATCTCATGGCCGTCGAAAAGGAGCATGCCAGCGCTATGTACAATTTAGCTTTGTTATACCAACTAGAATTTAAGGATTTTCAGAAAGCCGGAAAGTTTTATCTCATGGCCGTCGAAAAAGGGCATGCCAGCGCCATGTACAATTTAGCCTTGTTATATGAGAAAGAATTTAAGGATTTTCAGAAAGCCGAGAAGTTTTATCTCATGGCCGTCGAAAAGGAGCATACCCGCGCTATGTACAATTTAGCCTTGTTATATGAGAGAGAATTTAAGGACTTTCAGAAGGCTGAAAAGTTTTATCTTATGGCTGTTGAAAAGGAGACTGCCTATGCAATGAACAATTTAGCCTTGTTATACCAACTGGAATTCAAAGATTTTCAGAAAGCCGAAAAATATTATCTCATGGCCGTCGAAAAAGAGCATGCTAGCGCTATGTACAATTTAGCTTTGTTATACGAGCAAAAATTTAACGACTTCCAGAAAGCCGAAAAGTTTTATCTCATGGCAGTCGAAAAAGAGCATGCCAGCGCTATGTACAATTTAGCCTTGTTATACGAGCAAGAATTTAAGGACTTCCAGAAGGCCGAAAAGTTTTATCTCATGGCCGTCGAAAAAGAGCATGTCGGAGCTATGTACAATTTAGCCTTGTTATACGAACAAAAATTCAACGATTTTCAGAAAGCTGAAAAGTTTTATCTCATGGCAGTTGAGAAAGAGGATGTTGATTCTGTAAACGCTCTTCTTTGGATCTATTTTCAAAAAAATATTAAGAAGCTTGAATCTGTAATACTGCAAAAGAAATTCAATGATAAAATTGACGATTTCTACTTTGCCCATACGACGGCTATGATTTGTTTGTGGAATAATGATATTGAATCTGCGCTTCAATTATTTTACAAATTTATTAACATAGAAGACTCTTATAAAGACATAACAGATGATATTGCTTTAATGTTCAATATGTTTCTTGCCAAAAAGCAATATAACTTTATGTTTAAGTTATTCCAGGAAAACCAGTTCGACTTAAAGGACAAGTACAAACCGATTTATTATGCAACACTGTCACTGCTTGGCAAAGAGTATGAAGACGAGTACAAGAAAATGCCGCCGGAGCTTAAAGAGACGGTTGAGGATATCTTGAAAAAAATTGAGCAGATGAGTATTGATTACGCGTAACAGATGTTTTGAGCAATAAAAAAGGGATGGCTTCGGCCATCCCTTCCATTTTTACTGCATTACTTTAGTAATAGATCAGCCTCTATCATTTCATTTTCTGTCTGCATCGCATTGAGGCGTTTGCGTTCGAAATACAGCAGTGATAATGTCAGTATTCCTGCCGCAGTATCTGTTACCGGCTGAACCAACCATGCACCATCCAGTTTAAAAAATCTCGGCAAAATAAACACCAACGGAACTACAAGTAGAATTTGTCTCGTCAACGTCAGAATAATCGCCTGTCTCGGTTTTCCGACCGCCTGAAAATACGCCCATGAAACAAACTGGAATCCACTGAGCGGAAGCACAATCATTGATATAATCAAGGCACGGACTCCCAGCGCCACGAGTTTTTCATCATTCGCGATAAACAGGTGAACGATACCGGAACTGAACAACATAACAAATGCAAATCCGACTGTGCAGATTGTCGTTGCAACAATTACACCCTTCTTGAATGTCTCTTTAACACGCGCAATATCTTTTGCGCCGTAGTTATACCCGATAATCGGTTGAATCCCTTGATTTAAACCCATTATAGGCATAGTCAGCAGCATGGATATACCCATACCGATACTGAAAATTGCGATAGCCTGGCTTCCGCCATATTGGAGCAGTGTCCGGTTATAGACAAAGAGAATCACGCTTCCCGCAACTTGTGTTACAAGCGGAGAGATACCAATTGAAATAATTTTAGAAAGCACCGGTTTATCAAATGCAAAGCCGCGCAATTTAAGATGGCTTCTCTTGCTCATAAAATACTGAAGCACAATCACACCGCTAACCAACTGCGAAATTACCGTTGCCAATGCGGAGCCTTTTATTCCGAGATGAAATACCATGATAAACAACGGATTCAAAATGATATTCAGAATTCCGCTTATCAGCATGGAGTACAAAGCCATTTTCGGATTGCCTTCCGCACGGATTGAACTATTCAATGCGAATGGAATGAATTGGAGCGGTATTGCCGGTAATACTATTGAAAGATACTGAACCGCGTAATCATGCGCAGCACCAACTCCGCCAAAGAGCGTTACCAACGGCGACATAAAAGCATATAATATCGCGGCGAGTACCATAGATATAATCAAACTTAACGTAATCGAGTTGCCTAATATCTTATTAGCGCCTTCGTAATCCTTTTCACCGAGTTTTATTGACAATACAGAAACGGTTCCCATACCGACGAGCTGGGCAAATCCGATGATAACGACGGTCAACGGGAAAGACACGGCAATACCGGACAAGGCCATACTGCCGACACCGCGCCCGACGAAGATTCTATCTATTACATTATACGACGCCATAACAAGCATACCGATAATTGCCGGTATTGAATAGCTTGCTATCAATTTGTTTATTTTTTCGTGCCCGAGAGCATTTATATTCGAGGTCATTTTCTAATCACATTTACTCTATTGTAGAAATACTGATTTTTTCATTTCCTAATTTACTGAATAAGCGGCGAGACCGGTCCATATTTATGATGAACGGATGATGCCTGTTTTGATCGCACTTATGCAAAGGCCAATCCAGAATTAGTAGGACGATTAACCGTCGAAAAAATTTTGCGAGTGTGACGTCAGCGCACACCATATTATTCTTTTTTTTGTAAGTTGTAAAAGCACATTTTTAATCCTACACTATAAGGAGCTCGTATGGTTAAATCTTATGTTACTTTCTTGTTCGTGTTCTTCCTTTCTTTCATGTACCTTGAGGGCTGTCGGGACGCTTCGTTACTATCCGAACCGTCAAATACGACATCAGGTACTATTAGCACTCCGCTCTATCTCGCTTTAGCTGAAGGATTCGAAAGCGGATCCAAAACCGCATATGCGGCCGCTGACGTTGTTCTTGGGAGCGGGACATGGAACCTCAATGACGCACTCATCGGAACATCCACCAGTGATGTTAAAAACGGTTCTGCTTCGGCACGCGTTCGTATTTCCGGAGTGATTATGATGCAGTTCGACCGCACAACGGGGGCCGGTACGGTCACTATTAAACACGCTAAGTACGGAACTGATGCAAGTTCAACCTGGCAGCTTTGGTATTCCACCAACAGCGGTTCATCATGGACACAAACAGGCTCGACTATCACGACATCATCAACAACACTCAGCACTGCTTCATTTACCGTTAACATCGCGGGAACTATCCGCTTCAAAATTGTTAAAACAGACGGCACCGCGGCACGCGTTAACATTGATGATATCGCAATCAGTGATTACTCCGTTTCGTACTCGGGTAATGTCAATTTGACTATGGGCAATCCGAGCGGCGCTGTTACCGATTCGAACAATTACCCCAACAACTATCTCATGCAAAGAAGACAATATTGCATGTCTTATAATAAAAGTCTTGGTACCGCTAACTGGGTCGCCTGGCAGCTGAACTCAACTTGGATAACCGGAAGCGCTGTCGATAACGACCAGTTCAAAGCAGACCCGGGATTGCCGAAAACATGGTATCATGTTGTAACCGGTGATTACACAGGATCAGGATTCTCACGCGGACATATGTGTGCATCAGCCGACAGAAAAGACTTGCAGACCGATATGGATTCAGTATATCTCATGACGAACATCATGCCGCAGACACAGGCTAATAACGGCGGACCATGGGAAGCTTTGGAAACATATTGCCGTACTCTCGCCTCCGCCGGTAATGTATTATATATTTATTCGGGACGTTCCGGAAGCGGCGGAACGGGTCTTAACGGCTATTACACGACAATAGCCAGCGGTAAAATTAATGTACCTGCCAAATTCTGGAAGATTATCCTTGTTCTCCCTGCAGGCACAAATGATCTTGCACGGGTAACAACAAGCACACGCGTAATTGCCGTGCTGATGAACAATGATCTTGGCCCATTCAATACATGGGGCACGTATCGCGTCAGTGTTGATTCGCTCGAATCGCTGACCGGTTTTGATTTTCTTTCAAACGTACCGGCAAATATTCAGTCGGTTATTGAAGCCACTGTAGATACCGGCGCCACGAATTAGCATCCTTTTCAATTACAATTTTCATAAGCACGTCTCATTTTTGGGACGTGCTTTTTTTGTAAATTGCAGGGTATTTTATTCAATTATGGTGTTATGCCCCTCATAGGAGAAACCGCAGCTTTAATTACGGCAGGCCTTTGGGCTGTTACCGCACTCGTTTTTGACGGAGCGGCGCAACGCATCGGCGGCCAGTTGACCAATATCAGCAGATTGACTCTTTCGGCAATACTGCTTTTCGTTACCGTTGTTATTGCGCGATGGTTCGCACCTGTTCCAATTACCGATGTTTTACTGCTTGCACTAAGCGGCTGGATAGGCCTTCTATTCGGAGACGGGTTTTTATTCAAAGCATTTGAACTGATCGGCGTCCGGATCAGCATGCTCGTAATGTCGCTTGTCCCCGCGCTTTCCGCATTAATGGCATTTATCTTCCTTAAAGAAAGCCTTACCCTAACCGTTATCATCGGAATGATTATTACTCTTGCCGGAATTATGTTTGTTGTAAGTGAAGGGAGTCCTGAAGAAAAACACGAACTTACTTTTTTTGGAGTTTTCTGTGCTGTAATGGGGGCTGCCGGACAGGCGGGCGGAATGCTTTTTGCAAAAGCCGCTTTTTCGCATGGAGAAATCAATAGTTTTGTGGCTTCTTTCACGAGAATATTTTCCTCCGTTCTCCTTTATTTACCTTTCATGATGCTTGCAAAAAAATACATCGGACCTGTCAAATTGTTCAAAACAGATAGAAAATCATTCTATCTGGCGCTTGCCGGAGCAATACTCGGCCCATACTGCGGCATGACACTCAGTCTCGTTGCAGTTAAAAACACGAGCGTCGGTATTGCATCAACACTTATGGCAACAACGCCGGTTATCATGCTGCCGATATTGCATTATTATAAAAAAGAAAAAATCAGCCTGCGTGGAATTATCGGGGCAATTATTGCTGTTGCCGGTGTCGCGATTTTATTTCTGCATTAGATACGTGACAAGTTTATATATAAGTTTACCGGTTTTGGAGGGTTAATATGGATGGAGTACTTGAATTTTTAAAGGCGTGTGCACTTGCCGTGTATCATCAGCTGGCGGGTGTTCTTGGTGTTTTCTTCTTCTTCGGACTCCTGTTATTTCTTCTTTCACGTCTTGCACGCTGGGCATTCGTGCACATTGGCGGCAGAAATCTGGATGTGTATTTTACCGGATGGTTAGGAACACCTGTCCATGAACTGGGACACGCGTTCTTCTGTCTTATTTTTGCACATAAGATAACAGCAATAAGTCTGCTTGAGCCAAGTGATAAGGATGGTGCATTAGGCTATGTCTACCACTCGTGGAATAAAAAAAGTATTTATCAAAATATCGGGAATTTCTTTATCGGAGTAGGACCGGTAATTTTCGGGTCATTGGTCGTATTCAGTGCCATGTATTTTCTATTGCCGAATTCGTCGCAGGCAGTGAATGCTATTCTCGGTTATGACACATCCAAACTATCCACGGCAAATATTCACGCCAGTCTTCGTGATCTTTTTCAATATTCTTTTTCTCTGTTGAAGATAATTTTCACCCCTGCGAATTTTTCTGCATACCAATTCTGGATTTTTCTGTACATCTCCCTTTGCATTTCATCACATATGGGATTGAGCCTGCCTGACTTGAAGGGAATGTGGATGGGCTTTATTTTCATCCTGCTGATTTCATTTGTATTAAATGCAGCGGCACTGGCAGTGAGACTCGACATAACAAACTACACGTTAGCAATAAATCATCAGACCGGTATACTCGCAGCAATACTGATCTTTGCCACTTTACTTTCGTGTATAAACTGCGCAGTAACAATTTTGCTGCTCTCAATAGTCCGTTTGTTCAAACGCCAATCGGGAAGTTGAAACAGATAAGATTTAGTTTATTGAGCGCCTCTTGATTTAGCATACGAGATTGCAATATCAATCACTGCTTTCAGCGTCTCATACACCTCTTTCAAAACGGGACGGCGCGGGAAGAATTTCAAATTCTTCTCCATATCCCATGGCTCAAGAAAGTACCGAAGCAATTCGGGGTCTTCAGGATTAATGATATAATCAATCGTATCTTTCCATTCATAGCGAACGGTCATAATATCAGGGTAAGTTCTCTGTAGAATTTTGTAGCCGATAGACTGCTTTGGCAAATACGATAAGAACATATCTCCAAAATCAACCCGGGCTTGCATTTTCACTTTTGACTTTTCAACGAACACAAGCTTCCCGTCTATTTCGAGTACGACCCATTTATGTGATTCCTTTGGAAACAGATACTCGCCCATCAACGACGGTGTTTCAATATAACCGCGTTTGCCGACACGGGTAATTTCATCCAAAAATCTCGCAGGATTGTCAACATGCTCGGCGACCTGATTACAAATGACATAATCGAATTCTTTGTCGGTAAACGGGAGGTTTTCACCGTCAGCCTGCATGAATTTCTGATTCTTCAGTACCTTGATGTCGCCGCTCCTGTGGTAATTTGTGTCGGTATATTTATCAACGACGACATTTGAGCGCGAATGCGGATTGTGGCCGCCGCCGACTTCAAGTACATATTCCCATTTATTGATGCGGAGTTTTCTGCGGTTTTGTGGATTGCGTGTTTTCATAAGACCGTAATGAGAGTTGTTGTTAAATGAAAAACTTATACTAAAAATAGAGAAAGCATTGGCAATTTCTAATGTTTTTCGCTAAAATCGGCTAAATCCTCGACCAATTCAGGAGAATCAGCGACGAGTGGGAATATGTCCATTTGTTACCGAAAATGAATTTTTGTAGTTTTATTATATAATTTTTTTTGAATGAGATAAAAAGGTGTCCCATGATTAATCCAAAGATGGAAGCAGCCCTCAATAAACAAATAACTGAGGAATTTTATTCTTCTTTTCTCTATCTGTCAATGTCAGCATATTTTGAATCCGTCAGTCTAACCGGTTTCGCAAACTGGATGAAGGTTCAAGCACAGGAAGAATATTTCCATGCAACAAAATTCTATACCTACCTTATTCAAAAAGGCGGCCGTGTAGAATTGCAAGCCATTGCAAAACCAAAAACGGAATGGAAAAATATCCTCGATGTTTATGAGGAAACATACGCTCACGAACAGAAAATCTCCGCTCTTATAAACGGATTGGTTGATCTGGCTCTTGAAGTCAAAGACCATGCAACAAATTCGTTTTTACAGTGGTTTGTTACCGAACAGGTTGAAGAAGAAGCTAATGTTACAAAAATTCTCGACGACCTTAAATTGGTAGGAGACAATAAATCAGTACTCTTTATGATTGACCGTGAAATGGGTCAGAGAGTGTACACTCCACCGGCAACAACAACCGCATAAAATATTTCTTCTTTTAATATCTTTAACGCTTTCACACTCCTCTTCTCCCTCTGGGAGAAGAGGTTGGGTGATGAGAGCCTTCATAAAACCTTTACTTGCAGCATGCCATTCCTTAAAACCCAACAGTGTCACAGAATGGATTCCGGCTCGCCTCCGGCGTCCGGAATGACAAACGTCGGAAAACTGATTGCTCAACGCTTCACTTCAATGGAATAATATAAATATTCGACTGCCCGTCTTTATCTGATGTAAAGAACACCGACTTGTCATCCGGAGAAAATCTCGGATGGGGATGCTGTTCTTCATCCGCGTAGGATGAATTATGCCGGAACAGTACTTTCTGCTTTGCTTTGCCGCCTTCAAGAGTGTAGGTGCTTATGTCAGCATGTTTCGGCATACCGTCGCCAACAAACAATGTCCCTGTACTATTGCATTCGGTGTGCTTATCATCCGCATAGGGATACTCTTTATATTCTTTTGTATCAATATCAAGTACGCCGATATATTTCCTTTTATCGGCCTTACCTATTTGATAGCCAACATGTTTGCCGTCCTTAAACCAGTACTCATGCCCTACCTTAAGAGTTGGATCTTCTTCTGGACGCAGAGCGCATTTTCCTGATCCGTTGGAGTACACAAACCACATGCGCTGAGCTACAGTATCCCAAGCCCCTTCGTGGCAATAGAGAATTTTCATGGTGTCAATAGGATTAATCAGCACATGACTTATATAACTTTCTTCATTCGTTACTTCATGAGAGTACCCCGTAATTGTATTTACTGCAACAATAATACTTTGGTATGGCTGACCAATGCCGGAAGCATTATTCTTCGGCTTTTTCACCACAGCAAAAGCTATCATTGAGCCGTCAACGTTGACTGATAACGATGCTGCAATATTAAAACCCTTTGGAATATTATACAGTGTTCGCTCCTTCAGGGTACGAATATCGAGGGCCTTAACCACGCGATCATCTCCGAAGTAAACCTCGTTACGTTCCGCAGAATATGTTGCACCACGGGCTCTTACTTTCTCCCCGTCGGTCAGCTGCCGGATAACCCCGCTGCGCAAATCTACTGTAAACAAATTCATGCTGCCGGTACGCTTAGATGCAAATACAAGCACACTGTCTTTAAGATTAAATCCGTCATTGTAGAAATATAACCCGCAGTTTAGATTTCCATCAGAGGTAAGCTGAATAACCTCAAGCCCCGATTCGGGCGAAGTGAAGCGTTTCCATTCGGGGGGATATGTTTTTCCGGAAAGAGTCTGGGTAAATGAGAATTGATATGCACATACTATTGCAGCAACAAAGAACAACCGGATAAAAAAACTTTTCAAAGCCTGCCTTAAACCTTCTCCCATACTTTTGTTTCGGGATTATACTTTTTAACAATTTTTGCAGGATTACCCACAGCCACAGAATATGCAGGGACACTCTTCGTGACAACACTACCCGCGCCGACAATAGCATGTTTACCGATTGTAACACCGGGTACGATCACAGCGTTAGCACCAATCCAGGCATCGTCTTCAACAACGATTTTGGCCGTGCTTACTTTTTGCCTGCTGATTGGCATCGAAATATCTTCAAATCCATGATTCAGTCCGGATAATGCAACGTGCTGCGCAGTCATAACATTATTCCCGATTTCAATCGGTCCGATCAGTACATTTGATAAACCTATCCGTGTATTGTCGCCGATAAACACATCACCAACCGCGTTATTAACAACACTGAAATCCTCAATCGTAGAGTATTTCCCGACAACAAATTTATTGAAAGGCAAAACATCTATTCTTGAACGGCGCCTGATACATGCACCGCGTCCTTTTTTATGCACGAGCGGATTAAAGAACAACTTTACCCAGAGTCTTGGGCGTGCCTGATGTGCGGGCATTAAAAGCCAGAGCACAAAGTCTTTCAACTTCTGGTTGTTTTTCAATTTCGATTTCAAGTCACCCGGCATGTGGACTCCTTTACGGTTTTACTTTTTTAATGCACTGGTAAATAGCGAGCACATTGTTTTCCCAGGTATGCTGCGCGGCGAATGCTTTTCTCGCTTCGTGTTTTTCCGGTGAATCTTCCCGGAGGGCTTTTTCTATTGCCGGAATGTATTCTTCTTTGTTTTCCGGTTGGTACGTATGCGCGGCAAAAATATCCATAGCCGCTGTTTTTGTCGCAACCGTAGCTTTTCCCATGGCCAGATATTCGTCAATTTTTCTCGGGTAATTGCCGACCGTTACAGCATTAACAACTTGCGGATTAAGGCATACATTAAAGTATTTAATATATGATGGGAGTTCACTCATGTCTTTCCGGCCAAGGAAAAATACATTTTTCATTTGATGCAGCTTACTGTTCTTGAACTTCTCGTCCTCGGGACCAACGAGAACGATGTTCCATTCGGGCTTCTCAGAAGCGACAAACTCCAGAAGTTCAATATCAAGTCTCAAGCTGAACAGTGCCCCAACATATCCGATTCTTGGCTCAGGCACAGCGGCTAAATCCGCGGGACATTCTTTTACCTTTGCCTCATCAAAATGGGAAACATCACACCCCTGACCCACGAAGTACGATTCCGGATTATACTTGCGGCCGTAATCAGCAAGATAATTTGAATTGGCAACAACCACATCTGATTTCGCAAACAATTTTGGCTCTAAGCGTGTGCCGTGTTTTTTCCAATACTCAACCGCGACAACGTAGTCACGGATATAATAAACCGAACAATCCGGATGCAATAATTCCTTTAAATAAAAACTGCGGAAGATATCATTATCGTTGAATAAAATTACATCTGTAAAACTCAGCTGTTTCATTGCCTTTAGAATTTCATCAGCGTACTTAGCGTTATTCCTTTTATTCATGATATCATAAATAAATCCGACAGGAATGCGGTTGATGGATTCAAGCACGGTTGACGGGAAAAAATTCCAAAGATTGTCGGATATTTTTACCAGGCCTTCTTCTTTCCCCTCAAGAATTCTCAGACGGCGCTGAATCTCCGGCCTTTCCTTTTCATGCAAAATGGTATGGCGATCCAAAGGAGGATTAACGTATAATACCCGGTTGTGGCGGGCAAATTCCTCGGCAATATTTTTGCAATTACTGCCGATATCTACATCCCAGGCCTGCAGCCCGACGATAACTATATCGCGACCCTGTATATGTTCAGACATAACGCGTTCCTTTACTTGAGACCTAATTTACCGATGACCATCTTAAATCCATCGGAATAAAACTTCCAGCAATAAATAAACGTATGATGAAATTTAACGCCGAATTCTTTTTTCAATATTCTGAGTGCAATCGCCACAAAAATCGTCATTGCAACTGCACTGCCGAGTGCCGCACCTACTACGCCAAAAATCTTGATACCGAAGTATATCGCCACAATGTTAAATATTGTAATGATAAGAAGCAGATAAAAATTTGTCTTCGGCATTCCTGCGGAATCCATAACAACTCCGAACTGCCGCGCGTAAGGCTGCAATAATGAAGATATCATTATCACCTGCATAACCGGTATGGCATCAAAATATTTCGCACCGGCAATAACCAGTATCACCCATTTGGCAAGGAAAACACAGACCAGCACCATGGGGAGAATGAGCGCCACAAGCAAGCCTACCGAACGCTCGTATAAATATACCAATGCTTCTTTGCCCTGCTCTGCCGCGCGTTTTGCACTTTGCGGAAAAACGATAGCAGAGACGGCGGAGACAGGAACATCCACAAAATTGGTTGTTCTTGATGCCGCATTATACGCACCTACTTCAGCCGTTGTCAACATACCGCCCAATATCATCTGATCAATACTTTGATAGATCATTGAACTGACGCTCGTTCCGAACACAAATTTTCCGTAATGAAATAATTTTTTAACCCATTCCCATTCAAGCGCAAAGGTGATTTTGAAATACTTCTTCACGAACATCCAGCCGCTCATTGCCCCAAGGACAGCCGCAATCGTCTGGTATACAACAAGCTCAATGAGTGAAGGAGCTTTTCTCGTTAAGAAAGAATAGAGAACAGCCGCAAAAAAGAATCCCTGCCTAATAGCGTTGGAATAAAAAATACCTTTAAAATCGAATTTAGCCTGCTGAATAAAATTGAATTGCGAAAATGCAATAAGCGTAATGGTTGTGAATGTGTAAAGATAGAACATCCCTTCAATTTCGGGCGACTTCCATACCAGACTCAGCGCATGCGCGACACCACACATAATAATCACCGATGACATGGTGATAAGAATGTTTAAAGTAAGTGAAGCATTGAGGATTTTAGGATATTCTATCTCGTCAGCGGCCGAGGCATATTTGATTTGTGCATTTTGCACAAGTCCGTTTCTTGCCACTTCAATGATTGATGTTGCTGTTAAGAACAACGCCCATATACCGAAGCTTTTTTTATCTATGATGCGTACTAAAAGTAAAAAGCTGCCGAACCCGAAAATAAGATTAGCGAACCGGCTCAATACTGTGTAAATACCGGATTTCAGCCAGTATGGGTCTTTTGCAAATTTCATCAGCTCATGCCCGCCATTTCTTCATACACCAGTTCATTTTCACTCACTAATTTTGCCAGATCAAAATGTTCGACTACAGTCTTCCGGGCTGCCTGTCCATATATCCGGCGCATGATATCATCCGTCGCCAGTGTCAGAATTCTTTCAGCAAGCTGCTTTTCGTTATGCGGAGCAAACAGCAGTCCATTCTTTCCACCATAAAGGGCCTCAGTCGTACCCGGAATGTCGGTTGCGATGCAGGCTTTTTCCATGGCCATGGCTTCAAGCAATGCCAGTGGAACCACTTCCCACAACGAAGGCAGGACAAAGATATCTGATGAAGCGTGAACATTTTGCACGTCTGTTCTGAATGAACCGAATTTCAAATTATCTCCGACTTGTAAGGAATTCGCAAGTGCGAGCACTTCTTCTTTCATTTCACCATCACCTATCATCAGGCCGACAACGTTCGGATTTTCCTTAGCCGCCAATGCTATTGCTTTAACAAATGTCAGCGGATCTTTCTGATAGGTCATGCGCGCCAAAAATGTTACAACAATTTTATCGCTGCCGATGCCGTATTCTTCACGAATATTTTTGTTGGCCGAATCAGCCGTGAATTTATTTGTATCAATACTATTGTGAATAAGCCGGTATGCCGCACCGCCGCAATATTTTTTACCGGCATCAATGTCAGCCTGTGAGCCACAGATAACAAGATCCGTGTATTTTATCATCATGGACTCAGCCGCAATCCGGCCTTTCGTTATCAAGGGATTATTCCCCGTATGAAACGACCAGCCATGAACTGTATAAATTATTTTTTTGCGGGCGAATCGCGCTGGTATTACGGTATTCGTCCCGGCACGGCTTCCATGATAATGCACCAGATCAAATTGTTCCGCATCAATAAACCGCTTAATCTTTGGATACAGTGCAAAATTAAAAGGCCGCTCGGTATAAAATACCTCGGCGCGAATACCATCTTTACGAAGCCGTGTTATCATTTCGCCGTCGGTAAAACTCAGCACGACCGGCTCGAAACGATCCCGGTCCAAATTAGTAACTAAATTCAGCAGATATGTTTCACCTCCGCCGATGGAACCCTGGCGAATAGTTTCTAATATTTTAATTTTCTTTGTCACGTTTGTAATTCGAATAGTTAAAAATGAGCTTATTTGATTTCGTTTTTCTTTTTCAATATGTCGTCAATATACAACATCTTGGTCTTTTCAGTAACCATAAAATCCTGATTCGAACGTTTCAGTCTGAAGAGTGCCAATATCTGATTAAACATAAAGGCTGGTATACCGGGTAATGCCTTCCATATTTCTTTCTCGGGCTTGTGCAACAACGGAGCGAGTATAAAATTACCGATAAAAATACAACCCGCAATTATCCATGCCAGTGCATACCGGACATCAATGAACAAATCCAAAACAACAAAGAACACGGAATACATAACCATGATGATAATCGGTGGTGTTGTTATTACTAATCCGAAAAAGAATTCATTGAAACTGAATTTCGCGATGCCTTTGCCGATAATAGACAGACTGTCTTTTAGGTGTTTGAAATAGGAGTTAAGCCATCGTGTTCTCTGCCGTTCAGCCTGATATCCGGAAGAAATTTTTTCATCATAAATCACGGCATCGCGGTCATATCCGATACGAACGCCGCGGTCAACCAACTTGCTTTGCAATAACTTGTCTTCGGCAACAATGACTTTTTGATGTTTGTTTTCTTCTTCTATCTCGTGCAATATGTCAACATACATTTTTGTATTGATCGCCATACCTGAACCGGCAATCGGGGCTGATGATCCCATCATGTATGGCACAAACCGCTGTGTGTGATTATAGTAATACTCACCAAGGGCATCGAGGCAGGCATACATGGAATCGAGATTTTTTGGCCCTCTCCTGCCCTGTATGGCAAAATAGCCATTAGCAAAAAAGACGTCCATGCGGCTTAATACATCCGGATGTGCCAGATTATCGGGATCAAAAATTACGGTGATAGTATGCGGGCGTGTATAATGTTCAATCGCATACAAAATAGATTTAACTTTTGAGCCAAGGCCCGTCTCAGGTTTCAGAATGGAAACTTTATCGGAATGAAATTTCAGTCCCGATATTTCGCAGCTATCCGCAACAAGATAAACATGGTAGTTGGTATAGTTTTGCTTGAGCAGAGAATCTACAAGAGGAAGCGTAATGGCTATATCTTTATAGGCGGTGATAACAAGACCAAAATCAGTAAAGCCGGCGGCGGGTTTTTTCAACGCCGGCGGCCTGAGGAACAAACCCAATACAACCTTGCAAAAAGGAAATACAAGAAAGAATATAAAAGGAATCTGAATGCTCAGAATTACCACACACAAGATATCGTGTACATCCACTATGTAAAATCCGGTTTAATTTTTACTAAAATTTCTCTTTAGCAACTGTTTAATTCTAATTCTTAACTGTGTCCTGTTTTTCTGTAACTCACCATACGACTGTTCAAGATTTTCAGGAAGCACCTTATTAAGTATTGCTCCTGCAAATTTTTTGTCGAGGTTTTTTAAATATGCGAAAACGTCTTTATCTGCCTGTTCGATAGTGTGATTTGCCGGGAAAATGACAACCACTTTATCAGCCGCGCCGATAAGTTCTTTAGAATCGGCAAATCTACTCATTGAAGGTCCTTCCATAAGCACGATGTCGTAGTCCAAAGCAGCAGCATTGATAAATGCCGCAAGTGCTTCGGGTCCGGCGATTTCATCCGGCGAGCCGATAGTACCGTCTGCACCCACTATATCAATACCTTCAAGAGCGGTTGTTGTAATAGCATCCTGAAGACGTATCTTTGCCTGAACAGCTGACTCCAACAGCGGTTTGGCCGCAAACTGTTTTGTCAAAGTTGGATTCTTAAAATTCGTATCTAATATTAAAACTTTTTTGCCGGTCATTTTGTAAGAAAATGCCAGACTTAATAATATGAGTGATTTACCTTCGCCGCTATTAGAAGCAGTAATAAGTACAACTTTTTTATCCTGCAGGCTGTTTGTCAGTTCAGCCCTGGTTGCCTGTAAAAGATTTTTAAATACCCTGATTTCTGCATCACCTGCCGGCGAACCGAACATTGCGCCCAAGTCGAGCGCCTGTTTTTCCAGCAAATTAAAATAGCCGAGCAGATCAAGTCCGGACAGCTTGACAAACTGCCGTGGGGTTTTGACGGTCAGATCAAGATATTCGAATATCAATATCAATATGATGCACAGAATAAATGAAACCACTGCACTCAGGATGATCAACAGTAATCTCTTTGATGCTTCCGGATTATCCGGAACAAGAGCGCCTTCCGTTATACGTACGCCTTCTCCGCTTGCCTCACTTGCAAATTTTGCCAGTGTCAGCTTATTTAGAATAACCAGATATGCTTCTGCCAAAACGGAAATTTCCCGCTCGTAGGAACCAATGGTCGCATCACATGGGGTAAAGCTGTCGACAATGCGCTGTAAGCGGGCGCGTTCTTTGTCCATAGACACCACACCCTTTTTCGCGATTTCAAGATCCAGCTCATAATTGATTTTCTTTGTAATCAAATCCTGCCGGCTGACATTCGGATCCATGATAAAATTATCGGAAATATTTTGCACCGCGCTATGCATCTCACCACGTAAAAGATTCAGAGAGTCACGAAGCTGTGTATTGGTAAAGCCGGATTCGATATACTTTTCATTAACGACTTCAATTTTCCGCTTCAGATCCGACACTTTTTGTTGATGCGGTTCAAGTTTCGATTCGATATAATCTTTTTGTTTCGGTGAAAATTTCTTATCTATATCAACCAGGGCTGCCTGTATTGAAGGAATCTTCTTGTTTTCCTCTTCACGCTGTAATTCAAGTGAAGAAATTTGATTTACAAGAGATTTTGTCTGTTCATATAAGTTGATGATTTGGTGCTGTAATTTGAAATCTTTCAGAACATTAACGACGCTATCCAATTCATGCTTCTTCTGGCGCGCTAAGCGTTCCCAAAAATCCACCGAATTTGTATTCTGTTGTACTTTCACCGTTTTATAGAAACGGAGAAACTCCTGACAAACAGTATTCGGCACAAAAGCGGCCATGTCGCCCGAATCAGACTCATACGATACTTCGATAAAATCGCTTGTACCGAGTCTTTCGACTTTTAATTTTTTTTGTATGGATACATCGTCATACCCCAAGCTCTTAATAAGCTTGATGATACCGACTTCATCGGGATTATAAACAGATAAACTTTGCTCTGCATCAATTTTGTCGGTCAGAATTTCCCGGGCATGAGCTTTTGCTTCCTCGCTCATTTCATTTAATAACTTGCTAGGTTTACGATATGGCGGGGTCTTCGTTAAGTCATGAAGCAAAAGCTGCATGGAGACTTGATCAATAACCTGCTTGCAGCGAATCAATTCGATAATATTACTAAACTTGGTTTGGATCAAAAAAGATGACTGTAAATCCGCTTTGTCTTCTATCGTAATTTTCGATTCATCTACAATGCCGGCCGCAATTTGAGCCTGTGCCTTATATACGCTCTCCATCCGCATCGTTAATAGATACGTCAGCAGCATGGCAAACAGCGGAACCAGTATCAAAAGCCGGGTTCGTTTAAGCAAAATTCTGATGAGCCTTATAACATCCATTATTTAACGTCCTCCAATTTCATTCCGATTAGCTCCTCGACGGAAATTTTTGTGTATAACACATCGCCTTCCGAGGTTGCTTTACCCTGAAGGTTATCCGTATATGAGCGTAATACTTTGTTATACTCATCAATTGTTGTTTCGCCTTTTTCGAATTTATGCTTTATAAACTCGACCTCGGATTCGGAATCGTTAACCGCACGCTGTCGAATTTTAAGCATATCAAGACTTTGTAGATATTTTGCAAACCTTCTTTTCACTTCTGCCCGGATGAAACTGATCTGCGTACTGAGGCTGGCTTGGGAGGCTTTCAACTCCGCATTCGCCTGCGAAACACGGCTGGGAGTTAAAAAGATATTGCCAATGTTAACTGTTATGCCGATACCGAATTGTGGAAAGACGCTGCTTGTGGTGGAATTATCTACTGCCTGCTTGGGATTGTACTGGTAACTCATACTCAGCGTATTTAACCATGACCATTTTGCCTGGTATAACCCTTCCTGCATGACGTCCACTTTACCACGGAAGTATTCATTTTGCGGGTAGTATTCCTCTGCCAGCTTGGCCAGTTTATCCATATAAGTGATTGTCGCAGAATCGTTCATCGCAGCCACAGATGTAAACGTCTGGGCATAACTCAATCCTGGCAGCAAAAGTAAAAGCATACAAAGACCGCACAACGTAATTGTGTTATTAACGGATGCACGACCTGTCTTGTTATCTTTCATTATATCAACACTAATTTCTTTAAAATGTTTTTTGTCACTCAGCTCCGGTACGTTTCACCACAGCATTGAATGTTTCTTTAAGCATGTTTAGATAGCCCTTATATGTCTGAAACTGGGAATACTCGCCCAGATAATCGGCATATTTAGCATCAAGATTTGTCAAGACTGCCTGCATACTGTCATGCAGGGCTCTTTCCTCGGCGGTTAAATTCGAGCGGCCGCGTGCTTGCCAGAATCCCGCGATACCGAGTCTTCCATCAAAGCGTATCTGCGCTACTTCGCTCAAATCGAGTTCACCGTTTTCCGTTTGCAATCCGTCTTTTAGTAATGTTTCAGCTTCATATGTCGGCAAGGCCCAAATACCAACCAGACTCATATCGCCCTTCAGCACGTTCCAGAATAATGGGAGCTCATCGAATGACGTCTTACGTAAAATATTTCCGATTTTCGTAATGCGCGGGTCATTCTCGATTTTAACAAACGGTCCGGTTTGATATTTATTTTTCAATTCCTTAACCCGTGCATCAGCATCAATATACATAGTGCGGAATACATAATACTTTACAGCTTTCTCTTTAAAGAAAACGTACCAGTGCTTTCCTCTTTTATCAATTTTCGGAGAGCGCAAACGTTTGGATATGTAAAAGACCGGACCGGGCGAATCCATTTTTACTAATACCGCAACAATTGCAAATGGAATTGAAAGGCAAAGCAACGCGAAAAACGCGACCAATCTATCCGTCGCACTTATCAAAAACAAATTCAATTTTGTTTTGAACGGCACAATCGTGTGAGACATCAAAACTTTCGGATCATCAACAAACACACCGAATTGATTAGAAATACTTAAATGATAATTCTTACTGACAATGGACTCTTTTATTTCAACACCTTTACCCACATAGGTATTATCAAGTATAACACTATTCGATAAAATCGCTTTTTCATCAATAAAGTTATCCTTACCGAGCACTAACGGACCATGAAGCTCAACGCCCGAACTTACTTCGGTATTCTCTCCGATAACAACCGGAGGAATTGCACGATCAATGACTTTTTTATCAACGCTTGCAGTCGGGTGAATATAAATTCCCGGCTTAACTTCTTTCTGCGGTTTTTCAAAATTAAAGGCTTCACCTTTCAACGCCTCCAAATTGATCCGCCAATAATCGTTAAGGGAGTAAATATCGTCCCATGCTGCATTGCTCCTATAGGCATAGAATGGAATATTTTGTTCAACAAGTTTTGGGAATAACTGTTTTCCGAAATCGTATTCTTCTTTCGCAGGAATTAACTGGAGAACCTCGGGCTCAAGAATGTAAATACCCATGTTGATAAAATGCGACTTCGCATCTTCTTTCGCCGGTTTTTCCTGAAAACTTGTAACTGCCGAAGAATCGTTGAAACCTACGACTCCATAATGCGAAGGATCATCTAACGGCATTACGGCTACAGTCGCTTTTGAACCCCGTTCTTTATGGAAACGCAACATGTTTGTAAGATCAATATTGGTCAATCCGTCGCCCATAAGAACAAAAAATGTCTCATCAAAAAAACTCTGTATGCGTTTAAGGCTGCCGGCCGTTCCCGCGAGTGTTTTTTCTATCGAATACGAAATATTACAGCCGAAATTTTTTCCGTCCTGAAAGTGATGATCAATTTCTTCGGGGAGGTGATTTAGATTGATTTTAACATCGGTTATGCCGTGTGAGGTACACAGCGAAATAAGATGTTCCAGTACGGGCTTATTTACTATTGGAAGCATTGATTTCGGAATGGTTAACGCAAGCGGCATAATGTGCGCGTCAAATCCGGCAGCTAAAATAATTGCTTTCACAAATCCTCTTATCTAATTCGTTTGGTAATATTAAAACAATCCTCGCCCTGTTGATTTCGTTTATACGAAGCCGAATGCGTCAGCTTAGTAATAAGATTTAGTCCGTAGTGCTCGGGTATCTCTTTCACATTACGTTTATTATCTATATTCTTTCTGTTATGAAATTCGACTGCATATTCACCCGTAACCCGGCAGATAACCTCGTGCTGCATATCCTGATAAACAATGAAGTCTTTACTTATCAACTCTTTTGCAAACGGAGGCGCCATTAGAGGATTGGTTTTCGTTGTAGAATCCAGAATATCCATCATTTTGATTCGATACGGTATATTATGTGTAATGCAAGTAACACTTATGGCTTCATCAGAAAGCGAAAACTCAACATCAACAATTTCACTTTGGCTATGATTCACCGCGTTGGAAAAGAGCTCGTACATAACGACACGCATATCCTGAATAACATTATTCAGCAATTCCTCACTGTAACATGAGATATGCGACTTGAATAATAGTTCGCCGGTATCATTAATGAAATGGATGAATTTTAGTTGTCCGGGTAAGCGGACGCGAATAATGTCAGCTTGCATAGAAAGCTTTCTGTTTATGTATCATTGAACGGCGGGAACACACTCCCGTCAACGACAATCAGAAACTGCCTATAGCATCTGCTTTATTGTCGAAAATTTCGAAGACTTTATAGAGTCTGGTCAATTCAAACATAGCACGCACGGGAGGCTGTAATCCAAGAATTTTGATATCGCCTTTAAGTGATGTGATTTTCTTAAGACCGGATACTATTGCACCGAGAAAGGAACTATCAACAAACTCAACTTTTGAAAAATCGACGATGATTTTTTTTGTATTGCCGTTTTCGATAACATTGAGAAAATCAGCCTTGAATTCTTTTGCTGTTTCAACAGTTGCTCGTTTTTCCGATAATTCAAGTATCAGAATCCCTTGCTCTTCGGAAGTCGTATATTGTGCCATTTATGAGCTCCTTCTTTTCATGGGTAAGTATCAGTTTTAAATGTGTAAATTGAAACTTTTTTTCCGTAAAGTCAACAAATATTAGGTTTTTTTCAGGTTTTCGGGCAATTTCTTTGTCTTTCGTATCAAGAGAACAACAAAAAACTGCAATACGAGATAGACCGCCCTAAGCATTTCGGCCTGCACTCCTTTTACCGTAATAAAGCCGTCCCAATATTCGTAATTCTTCCCCAAGAACAGTTTAACGAGCATCTCGCTCTGAGTACCAAATATCAATATAGCCGACCATATTAAAAAGAACAAAAACAACGAGAATTCCAACCAGTTGGCGGATTTATAAATCAACATAGCAGCCATAATAATGATGAGAACTGCTGCCGCAATACTAAAAACCGGCACAGGCATTACGAAAGGAATGAAAGCGGGTGCCGAGATTATAAGCAGAAATAATAGAACATATACGAACGAGGCTTTAAATTGAGTCGTTTTTCTTAATACATAATACAACATAATGAACTGAGGCAAATTCCAGATAAAATACAATGGGAAATCTATAACCGAAGAAACGCCGAGTTCAAAAAAGTTATCGTTCTTTTGGAATGAAGCAATTCCGGGTACCAGCAACGCGAACGGGATACCCGCAGTGATGAGAAGCAAAACAAATAGTCCGATGTGCCGCCGCCATAAATAATGGGCAGAACGGAAGGCTGTATCTATGGCATCAGGGATAAATACTAATCCCGGGATGACCAGACAAATGTGGAAACGGAAACCAAGAATTATAATAAATGGAGATAGGCCGGCGAATTGCAGACCAACTGCTGCGCCGGCAGAGATAATCGCCGATAAGAATAACTTTACTAAAATTTTTCCGTTCATTTTACTCCGGATGACCCGTTTTGCATCATTTCGGTACCGACGCCTTTCTTAAAAACCAGGTTACCGCCCTCTTTTGCTGTTAAAAAAATCAAAACGCAACCGGCAATTGCAACAATCACAGATATATACTTCACATAATTCAAAATGATTGGGGCAATTTGGCCCTTCTTTTTTTTGATGGCGATATACCCCCTGACCACAGTCCAGAATATATAAAACCAAATGGTGATATTAGCCAAAGTTTCATGTACGGCTATTACTGATTCGTCATTAATTCTGCCTGCAAGTTGTGCTGAATAATTTCCAGTTATTGCAGCCAATAAAATTCCCACAAGGCCGGCCGCCAAAAATCCAAGAGCCGCTTGTGCGCACAACTCACGTTTTGAAAAAAGAGCAGCTAATTCGAATACCGCATAGATGATCAATAGTACAATCGGAAAGTGGACAACTGCGGGGTGCCAGGGTACGGTATATGTTGTTGACATCTGCATAAGTCCTCAGTACTTTATTTCCGTTAGATACAGCCCTTGCGCGGGAACGGCATAACCCGCCCTGACTCTGTCTTTGCTTTGAAATACTTCGTCTATCCATGACGAGGAATAATTATTTTTTTCCGCGATCAGGATAGTTCCTACTATTGCTCTTACCATCCCATGTAAAAACCTGTTAGCCTCAATATGAAAAACCAGCATTTCGTCCGCCTGTTTCCAACCGATATCAGCAACCGTACACCGGCAATGCTCCGTCTGCGGAAGTTCTTTAGCGAACGCCTCAAAATCATGCTCGCCAAGAAATTTTTTCGAAAGTGTTTCCAACAGATCAATGTTGACATCATGTGGGTATAGATACGTATGCTTGTAATAAAACGGCGATTTCATTCTGGTAATCAAATACCTGTATGAGCGTGACTTTGCATCGAATCGCGAATGAAATTCAGGGCGCACCTTTTCAACGGCCTTAATTGCAATATCCTTTGGAAGTATGCCGTTCAACGAATGCGAAAATCTATATGGATCAATATCAGCTTCAGTTCTAAAATTCGCAACTTGTCCCATTGCATGCACGCCGGAATCGGTTCTTCCTGCTCCGATCAAGTTTACTTTTTCCTTTATCAGCACTTCAATCGCGCGAACAATTTCATCCTGCACGGTTCTGGCGTTTTGCTGCATTTGCCAGCCGTGGTAATCCGTACCATCGTATTGGATTGTTAATTTATAATTGTTCATGCGGAGTATATTATTTCAAATTTCTTTTTGTTTAAAATTTTCGAATACTGCTGAAATTTCATACGAGTTCAGTTGAAGCGGTGTCCGGCTGATAAGGCTGTAAACAAGCATTCTCACAACTTGCCAATTTTTGGCCAACCTCAATTCGTCATATGCAAAATTTATTTCATCCTGAAGATTCAAGTTGTACTTTTCGGCAATATGCCCGGCCTTTAAAAAATCTGTTCCGTTCAACTCAAGTACAATGTTTGTCTCATTTTGCGCCCGATGAGTCAAAATGTATTCGGCTATCATTCCTGAAATGAGTATCCGGAATACTTTTTTAGCAATGCCTCGTTCTTTCTCAGCATCAACTGGTATAAATTGCTCAACCGGCCTATCATAAAGTACTGCTATTGCAATATCTTCATCGTCGTGATAATTAATAATAGCTGAGCCGTCACCCACATCATCTATCACTATCTTTTCACAAGAATAACCGAGGTTGTACGCGGAAACCGCATGTCCGGCCTCATGAAAACACGCAAGGATGAGCAAGTCAGTCATATTGCTATATCAGGTTCGGCCTGTATGCCCGAAACCGCCCTCATTGCGGATCGTAGAATTTAGAACATCCACCTCAACGAGAGATGCATGATAGACTTTTGATAACACAAGCTGTGCGATTCTTTCGCCTCTTGTAATAACGAAAGGTTCTTTTCCATGATTGATTAAAATAATTTTCACTTCGCCGCGGTAATCCGAATCAATTGTCCCGGGAGCGTTGAGAATAGTAACACCGTGTTTTGCTGCCAATCCGCTTCTGGGACGTACCTGGATTTCGTATCCGGCAGGAATTTCAACCGATATATTTGTCGGAATAAGAGCATATGCACCCGGGTTCAAGATATATTCACTTTCAATTGCAGCGCGAATATCCATTCCCGCTGCTTCCGGTGTAGCATAGGCAGGCAGTTCAACATCGTTAAATAAATTCGAGAGGCGTTTAATTTTTAATTCCAATTTCTCAATCATGTCTGAACCCTTCGACGTAATACAACTCGCTGAAACATCTGCAAAAATGTTTTATACTGCATAACCCGGAACAGGAAGAGTAAGACAATAAAAAATATGAAAAGCGCTAAACGTAAAACAAAACGGGTGTTCCAGAATTGCGTGTTCGCATAATAAAGTCCGGCGGTTATTCCGACGGCAAGAAGTAATCCGAGCAATTTTTTTCCTTCATACTTTATCGGGTATATCTTGTTCGATACAAAATAAAATCCGATTGCCATCAGTGCATAGCTGATGAGTGTGGCAAATGCCGCTCCGGTAATATTCAATTTCGGGATTAATATAAAATTTGCAAGAACATTGGAAGCAGCGCCAATGCTCATAATGATTGGGAATACTCCACTTTTCTCTTTGATAAACAATCCGGCTGCAAAATTCACATAAAACCCATTGAGAAGGTATGCCAGTAAAACAATAGGCACAATGTTCAGTCCGCCCCAGTAAGCTTTTCCGATTATCGAAAAGCCCCAGAACCTGTGCATCGCAATATCATTGATGAACAATGATAAAAATACCAATATAACGCAGCCTATTGCTGTAAAGTACGTGAACACTGATGAAAATATCCCCTTCGCATTTTCATCTTTCGAATTCTCAAGAAAGAACGGCTGCCAGGCGTATTGAAACATGGAAACGTAAAGCATCATAAAAATACCAAGCCGATAATTTGCCTGATAAATACCGAGCGTATTCAGGTTAGTCAATTTCTCAACAATAGGACGATCAATAACCTGCATGAACATTGACGCAATTCCGGCGGGCAGATACGGCAGGCCGAAAGTTAAAAGTCTTTTCAGTACAGCCTTATCAATTTTAAACTTAAACAGCTTAACAACTTCTGGCATGAGCATCACCAAAGAGAACACTGATGCAACCAGATTACTGATGAATACCGACTCAATCCCCATTTTCATCACGGCGATTAAAATCACATTTAAAGTAATATTGATGAGAATGTTGCCGAGTCGTATACCGGAAAAACGGAGTGGCCTTTTATCAAGCCGCAGTGTAATAAACGGCAGCTGCGCAATTGCATCAAGAAATAATATCACTCCCGTATAATAAAATAAGTACGTGTACTCTGGTGGAATACCAAGCAGCTGCGAAAGAATGGATTTTCCGGTGACAATGAGCAAGCTCAAGATGAGATCCGCCACAAATAAGGGCGTGAACGCGGACGAAAATATGGTGGAGTGCTTTTCTTTGCCTTCAGTACCAGCAAATTTTAAATATGCCGAATCCATGCCGAAGAGAAAAACAATATTCAGCAGCGCAAAAAGAGCGTAGATATTGGTTACAATCCCATAGTGTGCGGGGACAAAAAAGTGTGTGTAAATCGGCATGAGAAGAAAATTAATAAACCGCCCGATTATGGTGCTGATACCATATATCAAGGTGTCTTTTGTCAGTTGTTTTAATTTATCTCTCATAGCAGCAGGGTACTCGGACCTTTCCTTAAATCATCTGAAGTTCTAAAGAAATATCAAGTGCTTTAATACTATGCGTTATAGCACCGACAGAAATAAAATCCACACCGGTAAGAGCAATGTCACGAATAGTATCAAGATTGACACCGCCGGAAGCTTCTGTCTTAAAAGTATCGCCGATTATTTCTACTGCAGCTCTCATGTTCTCCAACGAGTAATTATCAAGCATGACGATATCAACAGGTAGAGACATGATTTCGCGCACTTCTTCAAGCGTTGAGGTTTCAACCTCAATTTTAAAACCCGGATAATGTGCATCACGGTAGCGCGCACAGCGCATGACTGCTTCAGTTATAGAACCGGCCACCTGTATGTGGTTGTCTTTAATCAAAAACATATCATATAAGCCGATACGGTGATTTTCACCGCCGCCGAACTTCACCGCCATTTTATCAAGCAAGCGCAAACCGGGAACGGTTTTCCTTGTATCGAGGATTTTTGCTTTTGTGCCTTGCAGTTTTGCAACATACTTATGTGTTGCAGATGCAATTCCGCTCATTCTTTGTGAAAAGTTAAGCGCTGTTCTTTCGGCCGTTAACAAAGAAGCTGCCGGTCCGGATACCTTAGCGGCAATGTCGCCATATTTTACAGAGGTACCATCGGGTAAAAGCTTTTCAAAAACAATTGAATCGTCAACAAGTGCAAACACCCGCGCAGCCACATCCAGTCCAGCCACAACGCCTGTGGCTTTGATTATAAACTCACCGGTTGCTTTTTCATTATTGGAAAATATCGCAGCCGTTGTTACATCTTCTTTGCCCGTATCTTCTTTAAGAGCTGTTAGTATGGTTTGGTCAATAATACTCTGGTTATTCATAATACTTTTTAATTGCGTTAATAAAAATTTCCGGCGGCTTGCAAGCACGCATCGTATCTGCCCTGATAAATACCAGCTCAACATAGCCCGTTAATACAACCACGTTTCTGGCAACACTTCGGATTGTGTGATCAATATGCACCACTAACTTTGGCAGTTCAACGAGTTTTGTTTCTATTTCTAGTTCTTCATCATAAAATGCTGCGTTTTTATAATCGATGTGCACTTTATGAACAGGCATATGGTAACCGCTCTCTTCGATCGCCTTGTAGGTCAGCCCGATCTCCCGCATCATTTCTGAGCGTCCGACTTCAAAGTACTCGAAATATTTACCGTTATAGACAAATTTCATCTGGTCGGTATCGGCATACCGGACACGAACTGTAGTTTTCGATTGTAACATCACATAACCTTATTCAATAACTTTTCCCATGGCGGAAAATTTCTCAATGCGCTCTTCAATAAGTCTCTCGGGACGCATTCTTACTAACCGGGGGAGTTCTCTCAGAATAGCTGCTTTAACATTTGCTGCGGACTCTTCATAATTCTTATGCGCACCACCAAGAGGCTCGGGAATTATCGAATCAATAATGTTAAATTTAATGAGATCTTCCGCTGTCAGCTTTAGTGCTTCTGCAGCCTGTTCTTTATAATCCCAGCTTCTCCATAAAATGCTGGAACATGATTCGGGGCTAATAACCGAATACCAGCAATTTTCCATCATTAATATTTTATCTCCAACGCCAATGCCCAAAGCACCGCCGCTGGCTCCTTCGCCAATGATAACGACGATTACCGGCACACGGAGTCTGCTCATTTCAAGAAGATTCCTTGCAATTGCTTCACCCTGGCCGCGTTCTTCGGCTTCCATTCCGGGAAAGGCACCAGGAGTATCAATAAAAGTGATTATCGGCTTATTAAATTTCTCTGCAAGTTTCATTAAGCGTAATGCCTTGCGGTAGCCTTCCGGATTAGGCATTCCGAAATTCCGGAATACGTTCGATTTTGTATCCCGTCCTTTCTGATGTCCGATCAGCATAACCTTATAGTCGTCAATCTTAGCAAACCCGCCGACAATGGCCTTATCATCTTTATAGCCGCGGTCTCCATGAAGCTCAATAAAATTTTCTGTTATAAGAGAGACATAGTCGAGCGTATACGGGCGCTCCGGATGACGGGCTAATTGAACGCGCTGCCACCGGGTTAAATTTTTGTATACATTCTCCTTTAATTCCTGTACTCTCTTTTCAATGACCGCGACTTCCTTATCAATATTCAGAGTGTCGGATAGTTTCCGCATTTCCGCGAGCTTTTCTTCAAGCTCGGCAATCGGTTTTTCGAAATCTAATATTGTCTTTGCCATACGTTCATCATCTCATAAATATTTTCATAAAAGTTTTCGATACAATTTCAACATCCAGCCAGATGTTGTGGTTCCTTGCGTAAAATATATTCAGTTTTTCCCTGCTCTGCGAGTCTTCCTCTTCCGTAAACCATAATCCGGTCAATCCCGGCTTACCGATAATTTGCTCTTCTTTTTCTGAAGGCTCCTTTGCTCCGACAATGCTCCAGGAACCGCGTAATACGGAACCTGTATTATAAACAATTCTATGATATTCTTCACGATTCCCGGGTTTCTTTAAGAATAGAGCGGCCGCGGGTCTCAAAAGAAAAATAATAATCAGCGCGATAACAATATCAAACAAGCGCTTGATTATTCTGTTTGAAGGATGAAACAGATTGTAGGAAAGTTCAACCAACGGGATATCATCCAGCAGCGAGACTTCAGTTTTTCCGACAAGATACTGCATATTGCTTCCGGCAACTTTAAAGTCAACACCTGAGTGCTGCATCGCGCTTACGATCTTCATCATTTTAGAATATGACAAATCGTCAACCGAAAAAATAATTTCGCTGATGTTGCGCTCTTCAACAACTTTCCTGATATTTTCCACCGTTCCGATGATCTCAACGCCCTGCAATTTTTGCCCGAGTTCTTTGTGGGTATTCCCTATAAAACCGGCAACAATATTAGTGTGAGTATTCGAAGCATTCAGTTTCTCGACTATCTTCTGAGCGATTGCAGTCGTTCCGACGACAACCGTTTTTTTACTTGCGTACATATTGTTATCGATACCAATTCCTGCGCCTATTTTAGCGGCGATTCTCCATACTACCGAAAGCATTAACGCGCCGAAATAAGCCATCAACAAAACTGCGCGGCTGTAGCCAAAATCCTTAAAGAAATACAATATTGCCGACAAAAAGAAGAAACTCGCCGCCGTAGCAAAAGAAGTGCGTAGGATAGAAAGTTTTTCCCGTGAATAGTTGCCGGCCAGAATGCCTATAAATATGTGAAATGTGACAGGCAAAAGATAGACATAGATATCCGCCGAATCAGGAAACCCCCTCCAGTAATTAAAATATTGGTAGCTTCTCTCCGATAGATAGAGCGATATATCAAAAACAAGAAAGTCAATCAACATCGCCCAGAATGTCAATTTCCACCGCCCGAAGAACGCAAGAAATTCCCGCGCACTAATAGCGGACGAAAGAATGGCCTCACCCAAGAAAGAGACGGCAAGATGTTTGCGCACAAATAAACGCATTGCGCCGTAAAAAATTCTCGTTTCATCAATACTGCTGCGCTTTGTGCTCTCCCCTTTGTAATGTATTATCTGAGTCGAATGCACATAGAAAACTTTAAATCCGGCTTTCTGTGTACGGTAACACCAATCAAGGTCTTCGCCGTACATAAAAAACTGCTCGTCTAGTCCGCCAATGGATTCATACAGTTCGCGCCGGATCATCATAAACGAACCGGATATCGCGTCAACCTCATACGTTTTATTTTCGTTCAGATAGGTTAGATTGTAGCGCGCAAAAATGCGGCTATTGGGAAATAACGAACCCAGCCCTGTAACTTTACAGAATGAGGTCCATATCCCCGGAAAGCTTCTCCTGCATGCAAGCTGCAATGTACCATCGGGATTAAGTATTTTGCATCCAGCCATACCGACTTCGGGATGCTGACGCAGAAAATTAATCATCACCTCAAACGTATTTTCACTGACAAGCGTATCGGGATTTAATAAAAGAATGTATTTCCCCTTTGCCTCTTTGAGTCCGAGGTTGTTGGCTTTGCTGAAACCCAAGTTAACTGAACTCGCAATAAGTTTAACCGATGGGAAATATTGCTTCAGCATCTCAACGCTTCCGTCGTCGGATGCATTATCTACCACTATTGTTTCCACCAGAAGTCTGGAGGAAGCCTTAATGATCGAAGTCAGTAGATTCTGAAGGAATTCTTTGACGTTATAATTAACAATGATTATTGAGAGATCCAACTCACGCCTACAATTTACCAAACATACTTTGTATTCTCAGTTTCCAAACCAGCCAAGCCGCTTCTTTTACAATCTTTTTCGACATCTTGGATGTGCCCATCAGCCGCTCAAAAAAGATTATCGGAATCTCCTTGATAACAAATCCCTTTTTCCAAACTTTATAATTCATTTCGATTTGGAATGCATATCCGTTGGATTTAATATTTGTCAAATCGATCGCCTCCAGAACTTTCCTGCGGAAACATTTATATCCGCCGGTCGAATCCGCAATCGGCATTCCCGTGATAAACCGAGTGTAGTAATTTGCGAAATAACTTAACAGTAATCGGCGCATCGGCCAATTGATAACATTAACTCCTGTAATATAGCGGCTCCCGATAACCAGATCCGCGTTCTGAATTGCTTTCAGAAAATTCTGTATTTCTTTCGGATCATGCGAAAAATCCGCATCCATCTCGAAAACGAAATCATACCCATTATCAATTGCATACTTAAAACCGGCACAATAAGCTGTCCCTAATCCCATTTTTTGCGGCCTGCGCAGCACATGAATCCGGCTCTCCGTTTTGGAAATCTCAGCGACATAATCTCCGGTTCCGTCCGGTGAGTTGTCATCAACGATAAGCATTTCAACATTCGATGGATATGAATCGAGAATAACCGGAATAAGTTTCTTGATGTTATCCGATTCATTATATGTCGGTGTGATTATTAATGCTTTTTCTGTCATACTGTTTCATGTTTAAGTTAAATAAATCGGGCAGCCCTTAGACTTAATTATAATGACCCTTACCAAAAAGAACGACTATAACCGTACGCAGCATAATTTTAAAATCCATTCGTAAGGACATGTTTTCAATGTAAATCAAATCATACCGGACTTTTTCACGCACGTCTTCTATGTTTTCATCATACTTAAGACTAACTTGTGCCCACCCAGTCACACCCGGACGAACACTGAGGCGTCTTTTATAATAAGGAATTTCTTCAGAGAGCTTTTCAACAAAATATGGTCTCTCCGGCCTTGGACCGATCAAGCTCATTTCGCCTTTTAACACATTCCACATTTGTGGAATTTCGTCAATTCTAACTTTGCGGATAAACCTTCCAGTTCGAGTAATTCGCGGATCATTCTTTTGCGACCAAACGGGTCCGGTGCTTTTTTCAGCATCCTGACGCATTGATCTAAACTTCAGAATTTTAAATGGTTTTCCATTTAAACCGCAGCGGATCTGCTTGTAAAAAATCGGCCCTCGGCTGTCTAATTTAATTGCAATTGATGCCAAAATCAACACCGGCAGACTGACCAGTAAAATGAGTATAGCAACAACAATATCCATGAGCCTTTTGGCCTTTTCTTCCCATGCAGGCATCAACCGTGGGTTGATATCAATAAGCGGAATACCATAAAGCTGCGCCGTGCGAGCCTGACCGCTTAAAATTTCGTAAAGACTTGGAACAATCTTTAATCCTATATCCCTGCCTTCGCAACGAGCAATTAAATCAACAATTACATCGTCGTGTTTTGAATCAATCGCGAAAACAATTTCCTTAATGACCTTGTTTTCTATAAACTCTTCAAAGGTTGTTTGTTCAACAGTCATAACATCCGAATTGAACAAGTCTGCGGCATTCGCAGGTAATCCGCTCTGCGGAACGATATAGTATTTCCCTTGCTTTTCAATATCCTGGTAGGCGTCCACTTGTAAAAATGATGTAACGACAAGTCCCAGCCCCGGGTGATTTTTAATTTCATTGTATATCCTTATCGCCTGCGGACCAATTCCAACTATCAAGGTATTCCGGCATCCAATACCTTTAATCAACAAATTCCGTTGAATAGCTCTAAAAAGCAGTCGAAAGAAAGACACAAAACAAAAGACAACAAACCAATAGTAAACAATAAGCAACCGGGAATGTGAGGCTACGCCATGACTGGTATCATCAACAAATACCAGGAAAAAGAGCAAAAACACTCCCACGAAAGTGGCTTTAAACAACGTTGAGATTTCATCAAACCGGGAAAACGCAAACCACGTTCTATATAACCCCACAAACACAAAAACCGCCATCCAGTAAAGAGTAATGACGAGCATGGGAGCCCAAAAATCAGGTTGTACTATTATGGTAAACCACCCTGTATGCACCCGGAACACGTAGTAGCAAAAAAATGCCAGGTTTACTGCAAAAAAATCAAGAAGAACAAGGATTAATTTTTCGTTTCTCTTCTTCAAGATGTTAGTCTCCCGCCGTATATATTACTGATGACACTCCCGGAGTCATTATTCTGTCCATTATTTCAATAATTTGGAAAAATCAACTTAATTTGGGCACAAATAAACCAAAATATATAAAATTTTTGAGTGGTAAACTAAGCTGCAGCAGGGGTATTTTTGCCACCCAAATCCACATTCCCCTGTGATTGTTTTACCGGATAAATCAAAAATTTTTTTAATTTTATAAAATATTTCTAAAACTTTATCCAAGAGGAACTTATGCGTACAAAGGTCATCGCCGGAAACTGGAAAATGCAGAATGATTTATCGGGCGCAATTGCCCTGATATCCGGAATTAAATCTGAATTAAACGGTAAAAATGTCAACTGCTCTGTTATTATCTGCCCTCCTTTTACAAATCTGGAAACCGCTTCTACGCTTATCAAGGATTCGGTTATAAAGCTTGGTGCACAAAACATGCATAATGAGGACGGTGGAGCCTTCACCGGTGAAATTTCTGCCTCAATGCTGAAGAGTGTTGGATGTACCTACGTTATTCTTGGACACTCGGAGAGAAGAACGATTTTCAAAGAATCCGATGAGTTCATCAACGCAAAAATTAAAAAAGCACTCGCTTCCGGACTCCTTCCGATCTTCTGTATCGGTGAAACCCTTGAAGAAAGAGAAAGCGGTGTAACGTTTGATGTAATCAAAAAACAGGTTGTCGGCGGGCTGAGCGGCATCTCCACTGAGGATATGGCGAAAATCATTATCGCTTACGAACCGGTTTGGGCGATCGGCACCGGCAAAACAGCCACTCCGGATCAGGCTCAGGAAGTTCACGCCTTCATAAGAAAATTGGTAGGCGAATTATATAACGCCTCTATTGCCGAAGGCATTATCATTCAATACGGCGGCAGTGTTAAGCCCGATAACGCAAAAGAACTGCTTCACATGCCGGACATTGACGGCGCTCTCGTTGGCGGTGCTTGCTTAAAGGCCGATTCATTTGCAAAAATTATCGAAGCCTGCTAAGATAGTACTTACTAAAAAGCCCGTCTGATTGAAACAGACGGGCTTTTTTTATTCCAATTGATTATCTAAACTTCGCCACAAATACCAGCTTGCAATCGAACAGTACGGCTTCCAGTTATATTTTTTTGCAATTTTCTCAACACCCGCTTGTTCGGGAAGCTTTCTGAGTCCATATAAATTCTTTATGGATTTACGTATGCCTAAATCCAAATAGGGCAAAACATCCAATCTTGCAAGCGTGAAAATGAGAAACATTTGCGCGGTCCAGAGGCCGATCCCCTTTACTCTTGTCAATTCAGTGATGATATCTTCATCACAAAGGACATGAATTTGTTTTAATTTTACCTCATTATTTAATATTTTAAGTGAAAGGTCTTTTACATACTTAATTTTAGAGTATGATAAACCTGCCGTGCGCAAAAATTCATCATCATATTGAATGATTTTTTCCGGCAAAGGTGGATCTCCGACAAGTTGAATAAACCGGCGGTTAATTGAGGCGGCTGCCTTCATGGAAAGCTGCTGGCCAATTATGGATTCTAAGAGAGAAATATAATAGTCGCGATGCGGCCTGAGTGAACAAGGCTTCGAACGTTTAATAATACTTCGAAGAACCGGATCATTTTTTGACAAATGATCAATTCCGCGCTGCATCTCAAGAGTAAAGTCAGATTTTTTCATATCAAGTAAAGTTTTTATTATGGCACAAAATAAACTTTTCGACCTCATAAAAACAAATCGCTTATTTCACCGGATTGCCGAAGGTGATATTAAGCTGAACCTCAACGCGAAAGAATTTCACGATTTTCAGGATGGAGACATCATTTTTCAAACAGGTGACAGCGCTGATGTGATTTATCTTCTTATTGAAGGTGAGGTTAAAATAAAGCATGCACAAGCAGTTGACGGGCAGCGTGTTTTTGAAAAGGTTAAAGATGATTTTTTTGGAGAGACAGAATTTTTATCACAATCTCAACGAACTTCTTCGGCAGTTGCCAATAAGCCATGTAAGTGCTATTTATTAAAACGAAAAGAACTCAACGACCTTATCTCCGCCAATAGAGCTGTTCTCGGGAATTTACAGCGATTGGAATCAGCATTTGAGCCTGAAGAAGACTATCGCTCGACAAAAGAACAATATTCAGATGAAATTTCTAATCTATTAAAAACCGCTGAAACCGGATTCGAGGAATATAACTATCCCGATTTATCTGACTCTGCTGAACCGGTCCCTCAAACACAAACAGCACCGGAGCCGGCTCCAAAATCAACGAAGATGACTTTTGAAGATTCATTTACATTCGGCGAAGATTCCACTTTTTCGTTCTCCAACACACAAGAGGTTGAATCAGCACCGGAGCCCACACCTGCTGCTTCTGACAGCCTTTCGTGGGATTTTACTAAGACTTTGGAAGCGGAGCCAAAAGAGGAAATCCAAAAAGCGGGAGACCCGGAAGCTGAAGACCCCGCTAAAAAAGAATTTACCGGAATTAATTGGAACTTCGACGATATTGAAAAAACGGTTCCTCCTGTTGAAGAAGAAATACCTTCTGCTGATGAACACAATAAACCCTCCAATTTAGATGAGCCTCAAGCGGAAGGTGAAAAGTTCACCTGGGATTTTTCAAGCGAACCGGAAGAGGAAGAGCCGGCACCTGAACCGGTAAAGGAACACAAAGAACCGGAACTCCCGGAATGGCTGAATAATATCCCTGTAGGCGACGAACCATTACGGGAATTTGAATTTGATGAACATGGCAATTTAATTACCTCAAAGCCCGAAGAAGACAGAGATAAAGATTTTTCAAGTGCTTTTAAAGATGACATCCCTGTTGTTGAATCACCGGTAATCGGCGAGGATAAAAAATGGGGGAACAAAGAATTTGCTTTTACTGCCCCTCTCGAAGCGAAAAAACAACCGGCGAATAATATCCATGATGATATGAATCATGAACAATTGAAACTTATCATCAACGCCGCAAAACTTGTGAATTCAAATATCAAGCTTGACGAGATGCTTAATGTAATCGTGAATGCCGCTTCTTCCATTACGCATGCGGATAGAGGAACCCTCTATATCGTTGATCAAAGCTCCGGCGAATTGTGGTCTAAAGTTATCCGGGGAGATAACATTGAAGAGATTCGATTAAAAATCGGACAGGGATTGGCAGGCTGGGTTGCAAAGTCGGGTGAAATCGTTAACATCAAAGATGCTTCGATAGACGCGCGGTTTGATAGTGCAACCGATAAGCATAGCGGCTACAAAACAAAATCTATGTTGTGTTTTCCTATCAAAGACAAAGATAACCAGATACTTGCCGTTATTCAATTATTGAACAGCGATAATGGAGAGTTTTCAAAACTTGATGAAGATTACCTTGAAGCATTATCTGCTCATATTGCAATAGCATTGGAAAATGCAGAACTGGTTGAGCAACTGTTGCGAACCGACCGACTGACTTCAATAGGTAAAGTCGCCAAGTTTTTAATCTCGGATATTAAAAAACCGATTCTTACAATTAAACAGCTCGCCGAGCATGTCACCAAAAAGAACGTTTCCCCGGAAATAAAGCAAGTATTGTCGATGCTTATTGAGCAATCTAACATTGTCATTGATCTGGTACTGACAACACTGAATTACTCCGAAGGTAAAAGCGTTATCAACAAGAAGCCGACAAGCCTTAATCGCATGATGGCCGACCTGCTTGATCCGCTGGCGGAATACGTTAAATACCGCAAATGTGAATTGTATCAAAGCCTGCCCCCGGTTGATGTTTTAGTAAGCATAGACCGCCGGGAATTGTATCAGGCGTTCTTCCAGATTACAAAAAATGCCTGTGACGCAATGCCGCGCGGCGGCTCATTATACGTTAATGCATCCAACGACAACAACACGGTGTATATTGCCTTCAAAGACAATGGCAGCGGAATACCGGCTGGCGTGCTTGACAAAATATTCGAACCGTTTATGTCGTTCGGAAAGAAACACGGTGTCGGCCTCGGTCTGCCGATAGCTGAGAAAATTATCAAGGAACATGACGGTAAAATTTCAATCACAAGTGACTCGACCGGAACCGTGGTCACTATCACTTTGCCGTTAGTTAAATAATTTTCGGGCGCTTCATTACACGAAAATGAATTACAATCTTGTTACTATTCTTGGGCCTACGGCCTGTGGCAAAACACGGCTCGGGGCGTTGCTTGCTGCTCACTATCAGGGTGAAATCATCTCTGCCGATTCCCGTCAGGTTTATAAAGGCATGGACATCGGGACCGGAAAAGATATTAATGATTATCTCGTAGATGGCCGGACGGTTCCTTATCATTTAGTAGACATCATTGAACCCTCAGAAGAATACAGTTTATTCAACTTTCAAAAAGATTTTTCCATTTCGTTTAATGACATCATAAATAGAAGCAAGCTGCCGCTCCTTGTCGGAGGTACAGGTATGTATCTTTCTTCCGTACTGGAAAATTATCATTTAAAACCAGCCGCATTTGATACAGCACGTTATGATGAATTAGCCGCACAACCAATTGAGGTATTACGCAGTAATTTATTAAACCTTTCGCCATCTCTGCATAACACAACAGATCTCAAAATAAAAGAGAGAATCATCAAGGCGATCATTATTGCCGAAACCGGAGAACAGGCTTCGCAAATGCCCGAAATTACATCACTCAATATCGGTGTAGCACCGCCGCGTGAAGTAGTAAGAAGGCGCATCACAGAGCGGCTGCGCGCAAGATTAGAAGGCAGTATGATTCAGGAAGCTGAAAACTTATTGGCAACAGGTATCCCGCATGAAAAGCTGGCATTCTTCGGACTGGAGTATAAATATTTATCTCTGTATTTACAGAAGATTATTACTTTCGAACAAATGTTCGAACAACTTAACATTGCCATTCATCAGTTTTCAAAACGGCAGATGACCTGGTTCCGCCGGATGGAAAAACATGGGGTTGTTATACACTGGCTTGAAGAAGCAGATTTCAGGCGTGCCTGCGAAATTATTCAGCAGAATCTAAACAATGAATAACGCTTTCATCCCCGGGATACAAAAGTATCTTAATAAATATTCTACCGTCCGGCACAAAGTCATGCTTTCATGCGTCCACCCGCAGGTTGATACAATCGTAGTTATTCCCGTTATTGACGAATTTGAGAATCTTCATAAACTTCTCCGGTCATTAGCACTCAATGATCCGCTTCATCTGTTACACACTCTATTCCTCTTCGTGGTCAATAATCAAGCCAGCGCAGCCAACGAAATTAAAGAAGAAAACCGAAAGGCAATCTCCTTTTTGCACGGCATCATAAAAGGACAAACTCCTGAATTTAGCGGATTGCAAATCGGCTTGATTGACGCTTCATCACCGGGAAACGAACTCCCGGAAAAAACCGCGGGAGTCGGATTAGCGAGAAAGATAGGCATGGATGAAGCATTATTACTATTCTCTTCAAATGCCGGGTTTCCCCTGCTGGTGTGTCTTGATGCCGACTGCACGGTATCACCCAACTACATACAAACTATCAGGCTGAATGTCGCCGCCAACCGGCACCATGCGGCAGCGATGCAATATGAACATCCGCTTGAATTCTTAGATACTGATGTGAAGAGAGCGATAGTGTGTTATGAGCTTTTTCTCCGTTATTACACACTCGGACTCAACTACGCAGGCTCCCCTTATGCCTTTCATACCATTGGTTCAACTATTATCTGCAGCGCCGAAGCCTATATAAAAGCAGAAGGCATGAACAAGAAAAAAGCAGGTGAAGATTTTTATTTTCTCGAAAAACTTGGAAAAATGTATCCGGTTCATACAATTAATGATGCACTTGTCTATCCCGCGGCTCGCGGCTCATGGCGAGTTCCATTCGGCACGGGCAGAAGCATTGAACGGTTTCTCAAAGACGACAGTAATGAATATATGCTCTACTCACCAAAGTCGTTTGTTGTGTTAAAAGAATGGTTAGATTTCTATAATAATAGCACGTCAACATCACCCGCACACTATCTGGGTTTTGCCAAAAAGCTTAACCACGGGCTATATGAATTTCTCGCCGGGAACAATTTTGCTGCCGACTGGGAAAAGATTTTCTCCGGCCCGGCGCATCAAATCGGCATTCAAAAAAAGATCTGGTTCGACGGATTCCGAACGCTCAAAATGATGCATCATCTGCGTGATACTGAATTCCCTAACATCCCAATGTTCGAAGCCCTTGAAACTCTATTTGAATTTTTCAATCTCATGCCACCAGCATCGAGGACTGAAGCAATCCCGCCAATCAACCAACAGATTTCATATCTTGAATTGTGCCGGAAATTATGCATAAGCATTTCGGGGAATATTAGTGCTTAAAATCTAATCCTATTTAACTCCGCAATCAGTATATTTGTTAAAAAAGATTTTGGAAATATGGACCCAATTAACATAATAATCGGAATAAACATTATTGCCTTATTCGGGGCGAATGTAGGCGGCGCAAAAAAAGGGCTAAAGTCCTCTATCTCACAAGTTAGAGAGCGCTCCAAAACTTATCTGCAACAGGCACCACCCTGGCTTGCAACGTTTGTTCTGTTATTATCGATAATCTGGTTGTTCCCAATCGGAGCAATAACCTATCTGCCCGAGCATGATAAATTCAGAATACCGGCGGTAATTATATATTTGATGTGTTCTTGGCTGCAAGTCATCTCATACAAGGAACTAGGCGATAATTACTCACAGGAAATTGTAATTTTCAAAAATCACAAGCTGGTACAATCCGGCCTCTACCGAATTATACGGCATCCCCAATACACACTACAAATCGTTACCGATGTTGCGTTGACGGTTGCACTTATCAACTATGTCGCTGCTCCTTTTGTAATTGCTGAGATTCCGTTGTTCATTTTGCGTGCTTCATTTGAAGATAAACTTATGCAAAGAACATTTCCGGAAGACTTTGAAAAGTATAAATCCAAAACTGGATTCATGATTCCCTTCATAGGATAATTTGCTATTGCCATGAAAGACATCTTCAAATTCTATAAGCCGTTATCTGTTGTTTTTTTACTAACCTTAATTGTTGCCGGAAGGATATGGGGACAAACACCGCTTGTTAAGGAAATTGTAATTAACGGTTCACGCGTTTCTGTTCACTGCCTTACAAAACGAGGAATAGATTTTATTTCATCAGCCGATTTCGCAAAAGCCGCGGGTGGTTCCTTTAAATATTCTGCCTCAGCAAAAACGGGAGAAATCAAACTCGCAAAAGCGAATTTAAAATTCCAGGCAAACAACAACTTCTATTTACAGACCGATAAGTCCGGGAAAAATTCCGTAATACATCAGTTACCCGTAGCCGTGGTGTTACAACAGAGCGATCTCTACATTCCTTTCGGATACTGCGCCCCCACACTCGCCCAGTGCAGCGGTAAAAAGATTGTCGATTCAGGCAAGAAACCCACAGCCTCTCAAACTCCTGTAGTTTCAGAGCCCGAAGAGGAAAAACAGGAAACGCCTGCAACTGTTTCAAATGCAAATTTGCAGTTCAAAATAACTCAGATGTCGAATGGTACTTTGGTCTCTTTCAAAACAAACGCAAAATTGAAAAAATACTCTTCTTCATACGACGATGGCGTAATTACAATCAACCTGAAAGGACTTACCGGTTCCGGCAAGCCTCTGGAATATTCGGCGGCTAAAGGTGTTGTAAGGGAAATCACCTCAAACGATGTAAAAGGCGGCACAGATATTAAGGTTCGCGTATCTTCGGATTATACAACTCACGAGCTGATTCAGGAGAACGACAAAGACCTGCTGCTCACTATCCATAATAAAAAGTTCTCACATGCCGAGTCGAGTGAGAATCCGAATAAAGAAAAATGGAAATTTGACGTTGTCGTTCTTGATGCCGGACACGGCGGGCAGGATTACGGTGCTATCGGATATAACGGGACGGTGGAAAAAAACATTAATCTCGCTGTCGTTTTGAAGCTTGGCGAACTGATTGAACAAAACATGAAAGACGTCAAAGTTATATACACCCGGCACGATGATACTTTTATAGAACTCTATAAACGCGGTAAAATCGCCAACGAAAACAACGGCAAATTGTTTATTTCCGTTCATTGCAATTCCGTTGAATCCAAAAGCAGCGCCCCAAATGGATATGAGATATATTTGCTCCGTCCCGGCAGGACTCAGGAAGCTATTCGAATCGCCGAACGCGAAAACGGTGTAATCAGTTATGAGGATAACCCCAACCGTTATCAGAAGTTAACCGACGAAAACTTCATTCTTGTAAGTATGGCACATTCGTCAAATATGAAATATTCGGAAAAATTTGCCGATTTATTGAACAATCATTTAAAACAAACTGTTTCTATATCATCAAGAGGAATTAAGCAAGCCGGATTTTACGTCCTGGTCGGAGCATCAATGCCAAGCATACTTTTTGAAACAGGGTATGTTACCAATGAAGAAAACTCCCGCTATATGAAGAGCAAAGAAGGAGTTGAAGAGATTGCAAGTGCGATGTTTCAGGCAATAAAATCATTTAAGCTGTATTACTCTGAAGAAATTGAGAATAATTAGTCAAAGGTTAAGAATTATATGACAAAAGCACAGATTTGGATTGCAGTATTTTTAGGTGTATTTCTGATATTATTTGTTGTTCAACGCACATTAAAAACCGAAACCCCATCCACAGCCCCAGCTTCACAAATGACCATGCAGGCACCTGCGGCATCAGAAGCAACCGGCGAAAACCTCATCGGCGAACTCGGATGCGTAAACTGCCATGGAAATGATCTTGGCGGAACCGCAATGGGACCTTCGCTTCACGGTTTAGCTGCGGTATACTCAAAAGAACAATTAGTCGCGTATCTGCAAAATCCAGCCTCACAAAACGGCTCGGAGCGGTATGAGATTTTGAAATCGAAATACAGCGGAGCAATGCCGTCGTTCAACAGTCATGACGTTCATGAGTTGGAGAAAATCGCCGACGTACTGTTGAGCATAAACAACTAAAACAATTCTATTTTCTGAGGGCGGGAATTATTCCCGCCCTACATTCTACATCCCACCTAATTTAATTTCAACAAAATTATAAATCGTTTTCTCCACGGGCAGGATTTGATTTGTCGGTCGAAATTATTTCCCGACCACATAAACATCTTTATCAACAACTCGTACATGCCGCCCCGATGGGGCTCAGCTAATTTATTCCGTACTTAAAAAGCCCTCATCACCTAGCCTCTTCTCCCAAAGGGAGAAGAGGGACAGAATAATTGAGTTTTTGCCTCTCTCTCCCTCTGGGAGAGAGATTGAGAGTGAGGGCTCTTCTTGTTGCACCGACCAAGAAGATCGTAATTTAAATGAAAAGTGGGGTTTTGTTTAAGAGTCCGTGTTCACCTACTCGTACATGCCGCCCCGATGGGGCTCTGATTTTTATTGTATCCTCATCCGTGGGTTAAAACCCACGGCTACAAACCTGCCCGCCGTCTGAGTCGGCATTCAGGCGGGTATGCCATCACTACGTGACTAAGCTTCAAATAAGCAGAATTACGCCTTTATTAATTTTATATATCTTTCAGAGTGGAGGTTGCGCCAAATCGTTGGAAGCGGCATATAATTGCATTCGAAGAACTCATCTAAACACAATCAAAATCTTTTGATGTGCTTTTTCGGAAGTCGCGTAGCGACATAATACTCGCCTGAATGCCGACTCAGACGGCAGGCAGGTCTGTAGCCCCCGGTTTCAACCGGGGGTGTCATATCCCCAAAAATACCAGAGCCCCATAGGGGCGGCATAGAATCGCTTTAAAATGCATCACAATTATTTAAAATGAAAATGCCCCCGAACATCGGGGGCATTTTATTACAAGCACGTTTTAATTAGGCAATTGTTACTTCTTTTTCGAGGTAAACATCCTGAATAAGATTCAACAATTTAACGCCTTCGGCCAATGGTCTCTGGAATGCTTTTCTTCCTGAGATGAGTCCCATGCCGCCTGCACGTTTATTTACAACCGCAGTTTTAACAGCTTCAGCGAAATCGTTATCGCCTGAAGCGCCGCCGCTGTTGATCAATCCCGCGCGACCGCAGTAATTGTTCAATACCTGATAGCGTGCCAAATCAATCTGATGATCTGTTGTTAAATCGGTATAAACTTTTTTGCTGGTTTTTCCGAAACCTTTTAATGAATTGTAACCACCGTTGTTTTCCGGTAATTTTTGTTTGATAATGTCCGCTTCGATTGTAACGCCGAGGTGATTTGCCTGGCCTGTTAAATCAGCAGAAACATGATAATCTTTATCTGATTTGAAAGCAGGATTTCTCAAGTAGCACCACAAAATTGTCGCAAGACCCATTTCGTGAGCATATTTGAATGCTTCGCTGACTTCGATGATCTGACGGCCGCTTTCAGGTGAACCGAAATAGATTGTTGCACCAACTGCAGCAGCACCCATATCATATGCCTGTTCAATACCGGCGAACATGATCTGGTCAGCTTTGTTAGGATAGGTCAACAGTTCATTGTGGTTAATCTTAACGATGAATGGAATTTTAGGAGCATATTTTCTTGCAACCGAGCCTAAAACGCCGAGCGTTGAAGCAACCGCATTACATCCGCCTTCAATGGCGAGTTTAATAATGTTTTCAGAATCAAAATAATCGGGATTTGGAGCAAAAGAAGCAGCTGCCGAGTGTTCAATTCCCTGATCAACAGGTAAAATCGACACATAGCCTGTTCCTGCAAGACGTCCTGATTGGAAAATCCATTCTAAGTTCTTTAATACGTTGATATTTCTATCTGTTGGGACAAAGATTCTGTCAACAAAATCCGGACCCGGAAGATGCAAACGGTCTTTTGAAACTTTGGCTTTGTAGCTTAATAATTCATCTGCTTCGCTGCCTAATAATTCTTTAATTTTATCAATCATGGGAGACTCCCGTTTAATTATGAAATAAAGATTCGAAAAATGTCGTAGTTGTAATGGAAAGATACCGTAAAATCAGGAGTATTCAAATCCATAAATCAAGATTTTTCCGTAAAACTACTTAACCGCTAAACCTCCGAAGCTTTATTTTACAAGCATTTACCGCACATGGAGCGCGTGAGATGAGAACAGCCAAACGACACCAATGACCATTATTGCGGCGTATAAAGCCTCCCTGCTGACAGCCCGGGTTTTTACTTTATTTATATAATTAATAAGGGCTTTCCGGTTATAGATGATATGTGCTATCGCGCAAACGATGAATATAAGTGCCGATATATTGTGTACAGACATCCAAAAATGATGCTCGCGTGTCAGCGGAGTAAAGGCGATTTGATGATTAATTATACCGGAAACCGGCAGCAGCAGTCCGGAAAAAAACATGGCAACAGAAGTGAATGCCCGTTTGTTAAATGTTCTTTTTTCAGTGGTCTCCATTTTCAACCTCTTTTCTTGAATATGCACCGAACTCACAAATTCTGACGCATCGCAGACAACCGGTGCAATCATCCGGATTTTTAATGAGTGCATGTTTGTGAACAAGAATATCTATTTTACCGATTACATTGTTTTTACAGTTAGATAGGCACTTCCAACAAGCCTGGCACTTTTGTGTGTTCAACTCGATAAATTTTGTTTGCATTTGATTTCTGTTCCGAAAGCGTAATTTCATGGTAATTATTTCCTTTCACACCACAAACATACTTAGGCTACAGCGGTGGAAACGATAACAATTGTTAAGAAATTATTTTCTGTTTCTAATTCTGCTAAGTGAAATGGGCGTTATGCCGAGGTAGGATGCAATATAGTGCTGAGGAACGCGCTGAATAATTTCGGGGTGCTGCCGCAAGAGCTCCTCGTATCGTTTTTGCGGATTGTCTTTTATCCTGGATAAAAAAAGCTTACTGTAATCCGAAAGCCGCCGGAGAAGAATCTGTTGAAATCCGTCTTTTAACTCTGGAATCCGCTCAAACAATTCATCAAAACCCTCTTTTGTTATGAAGGTGACTTCCGAAGGTTCAATGGTTTCCATATTAAATATGCTTGGCTGTCTACCAAAGAAACTTTCCATTGAAGAAACGGCCTGTCCTTCAAAAAAGAACTGAAAAGTAACATCTTTGCCGTCATTGTTGAACCACATGCGCAGGCAGCCCTTTTTAACAAAATATAGTCGCGAAGATATTTCCCCCTCTCGCAGTAACATGGTTTTGGAGGGAAACTCAGCAATCTGAAACAAATGTTGTATTTGTTCCCAGATAGACGTTTCTTTTCGAAGTTTTGCTATGAGATCTTCAATCATGATATATAGCCGCATTGAATGCACATGCGATAGAAATGATTACCCGAATTTCAGTGGGAGTAATACAAAGAATGTAGACCCTTTACCAGGCTCACTTTCAAGATAAATTTGTCCATCAACCTTCGCAACAAAATTCTTCACAAGAGCCAGGCCAAGGCCGGTTCCTTCGCTCATTCTGTTAAGGCCTTCACTCGCCTGCCGGAAGGGCTCCCATATCAGCTTTTGCTTTTCTTTCGGTATGCCGACACCGGTGTCAACCACTTTAAGGCCAATCCAAATTTTATCTTCCACCGTTTCTTTTGTAATAGTAACGGTTATGCCGCCCTCTGAAGTATAGTTAATCGCATTATTGATAAGATTTTCGGCGACTTGCCGTAAAATTCTTTCATCATAAACGGCTTCGAGCGATTCGATTTTCGGCATGAACATCAGATACAGATTCTTCTTGTGCGCGGCTTCCATGAACAGTTTCACCGTATCGTCAATAACTGAAACGAGGTTAACCTTTTTTAGATTGAGCGCGATATGCTCTGACTGGACTTTTGAAAAATCCAGAAGCATATTCAGTGTCTTTAATAAACGGGTTCCGCTATTATGAATAACATTCGCATAGCCTTTGAGTTCTTCATTTTCGGCAAGCAAGTCAATGAGTATTTCAGAAAATCCGAGAATACCGATCATCGGCGTTCGGAGTTCATGACTCATATTCGCAAGGAAAATTGTTTTCAGGCGGTTTGCTTCTTCAGCGTTCTCCTTGGCAAGAATCAAATCATTTTCTATACGCTTGCGCTCGGTTATATCTCTGGCAACTCCGACATATGCAATCGGCTCTCCTGATTTATCTCTTACAGTTGAGGCCCAAACCTCAACCGGAAATTCCGAACCGTCTTTCCTGACATTAGTCAATTCACCCAGCCAATAGTCGCCCAAGTTTGCTTGTGCAATAAGGCGGTCATTTTCTTTAACGATCTTATCTCTCCGGATAACAGAGATTTTTTGCCCTATAATTTCCTGCTCCGTGTAACCGTAGGTATCAAGAAAAGCCTGATTAACAAATATGATGTTATTGTCGAAATCAGTAATGGAAACGCAGTCTTTTACCGACTTAAGCGATTCCGACAAGATCATTGATTGGTATTCACTTTTCTTTTGCTCGGTTATATCTTCCTGCATGAGCATAAAATTAGTTATCTGTCCCGTTTCATTGGATATCGGGAATAAATAACTCCATGTCCAGAAAAGTTCGCCGGATTTTTTTCTTACCTGAACAACACCCGTCCAATCTTTACCACCGACTAACTGATTCACAATTTGTGCGTATTCGTTTTCCGGTGTATCATGGTATTTCAGCATCCTGATATTCTGCCCAATCACCTCACTCGCCAAATAGCCGGTCACGCTTGAAAATCTTGGATTGATAATTTCAATATCACCCTCCAGATCAAGAATCATGATAAGCAGCGGGCTTTGCTGAATAGCGGCGGATATTTTTCTAAGGTTATTTTCGATTCGTTTTTGCACCAAAATTTTTTGCAGTTCATCGCCGATAAGCTGTAATGAAATTACATCCTCATCTGTGTACGGAGTCTCCTTATTTCCCACACCAATAATCAGATGCACAGTATCATTGTCAATAACCGGCAAACTTAAATGTCTTTTAATAGGCACATGGCCTTCGGGAAGCCCCTTCTTATGCGGCTCGCTTTCATAATCATTATGGATAACCGGTTTCTTCTGTCGTACAGCATCTGCCCAAATACCTGCTTTCTCGATTTCATATTTAGTATCCGGAGTAGCGGTACAGTTATTCATTGCTTCATCATTCCAGATAGCCAGGCAAATAGCCGATTGATCGTTTAATACCGTATGCAGGTATCCGATACTGCTGCCGGTTATCACAACAGCGCTATCCAATGCATACTTGTATAGTTCGCTTTCTGTTAACAACTGCGACTTGCTGTGTAGCTCATATAGATAATTTGTTCGTATATAATTATTCTGGGCAGCATCAAAAGATCGCACCGCAAAAGCGTTGTATCCGGAAAGTTGTTTCCCATCGGAAAACACAGGTTGGAATATCCACTCCAGATATTCGTTATTGATTAAAAAGCCTTGTTGCTGAGCAGTGCGAGATTTCTCAGCCTTCAGGAGTATTGCACTAAGTTTTGTTCTTTCGGAGAGTGTAAATAACGAGGAGAGCTCTTTCCCTGATAATTCATTTGATGACTTGCGAAAATAACGGCATGCCTCTTCACTTGCAGAAATAATAATTTTATCTGCTGATATAACAAAGGAGATTAGTTTACTTGTGCTCATATAAACGCCATATTAAAACAAGACAACATGAGACAGAATGCTGCACCCCGGTATCCCGAAATTACAATCCGGTACAGCCGCACTAAGAAATTGGATATGCGAAGAAGTGGAAATACGTAAATCCGAAATATCCGCAGATAGAAAATTACAGAAAATTGACGTCTCTGCAAAATTTATGCATGTAAAGCAGGCCTGCGACGTAAAAAGTTAATAAAATGGACATACTGGAAAAGCTAGACGGATGGCTGCCATTTTTCACCCCGACTTACAAAATATCTTTCCTATCTACTTGAATTCCTTTAAGTTAGGGAAAGGATTTCATGAAAATCTTGCAGTAAACTGCTCGCAGATTTTATTTTATTAACTATTTATAGCACAGGAAAATACATGGAAGTAAAGAACGATTTTAAAGGGCTTCCCGAAAACGCGTACCGCGAATTGGCGAAAGACGAAACTTATACCCCCATCATGGTTCCTGATAAGGTATACCCTGAGGCAAACGCCTGGTCCATTTTGTGGGGACTTGTTATGGCGGTTATTTTTTCCGCTGCCGCAGCATATTTAGGATTGAAAATCGGACAGGTTTTTGAAGCTGCCATTCCGATAGCCATTATGGCGGTCGGACTTTCTACCGTATTCAGAAGAAAAAATGCACTTGGCGAGAATGTCATTATTCAATCCGTCGGTCAAACGTCTGGACTTATCGTTGCCGGGGCAATATTCACAATTCCCGCGTTATATATACTGAAACTGCCTGCTGATTTTTACAAAATCTTCATGGCTTCAATGCTCGGCGGTTTCCTTGGTATTTTATTCATGATCCCGTTTAGAAAATATTTCGTTTCCGAAATGCACGGTAAGTTTCCATTTCCTGAAGCAACAGCGACTACTGAAGTTCTTGTCGCCGGAGAAAAAGGCGGGAAACAGGCTATCGTTCTTGTGGTAAGCGGTGTTATCGGCGGCCTCTACGATTTTATCATCGCAAGTTTCGGCTGGTGGAATGAAGTTTTTACATCACGTGTAGTTCATGCCGGAACGGAGTTAGCTTCCAAATTAAAATTAGTGTTTAGAATTAACGTTGGTGCTGCTGTCCTTGGTTTAGGCTACATCATCGGTTTACGGTATGCGGCAATTATCTGCGCCGGTTCATTTCTGTCATGGTATGTTCTCATTCCACTTGTCGCACATATCGGACAAAATCTCAATGTACCGCTCGGCATAGGTGTGACTAACCTTATCAGCAACATGACCCCCGAAGAGCTATTTAAAAACTACGTGCGCCATATCGGTATCGGCGGAATCGCGATGGCTGGAATTATCGGAATTATAAAATCATCAAAAATTATCTTCTCCGCTTTCAGTTTAGCTATTAAAGAAATTTTCGGCGGCTCCGTTGCAACCGCACAAAAAATCAGAACCCAAAAAGATCTGCCGATGAGCATAATCGCGGGTCTCATCATATTAACCGGCATCGCGCTCTTTGTTTTCTTTTATATCGGTGTAGTATACAATATGAAACTCGCTGCTATCGGCCTTTTGATTGTTATGATCATCGCATTCTTGTTTACAACTGTTTCAGCAAACGCTACAGCGATTGTCGGCACAAACCCGGTATCGGGAATGACACTGATGACTCTCATTCTGTCATCACTGATTCTCGTCTCGGCGGGTTTATCCGGTCAGCAGGGAATGCTCGCGGCTCTCATTATCGGCGGCGCTGTTTGTACCGCACTGTCAATGGCGGGTGGATTCATTACCGATTTAAAAATTGGCTACTGGCTTGGTACAACTCCCCAGAAACAACAAACATGGAAATTCTTAGGTGCTATTGTTTCAGCAGCAACCGTTGCTTTTGTTATTCAGATATTAAATAAAACATACGGATTTACCGGTGAAGGAGCCCTTGCAGCACCGCAGGCAAACGCAATGAAAGCAGTCATTGAGCCTTTGATGTCGAATCAACCGGCTCCATGGATGCTGTACATTGCAGGAGCCTTTATGGCACTTATCCTTACCGTGCTTGATGTACCTGCTCTGGCATTTGCTCTCGGCATGTACATTCCGCTCGAACTCAACACCCCGCTTTTAGTAGGCGGACTTATTGCGCATTTCGTATCAACCCGTTCAAAAGATGAAAAACTTAACAACGCTAGAAGAGAACGCGGTACGCTTATCGCATCCGGATTTATCGCGGGTGGTGCATTGATGGGTGTTGTCAGCGCAATTTTACGATTCAACAATATGAACTGGGTTAATGAAGAATGGTTAAAAACACATACTTCAGAACTCGCTGCTCTCACGATGCTGCTGGCACTCTGCGCATATATGATTTGGGATTCGTTGCGCGGTAAGCCCGAAGAAAATTGATATTACATAAAAAAGGATTATTCAATGTTTGACGAAAAATATAAATTCACGTGTGTTGACAGATTTTTGAAATATGTTCAATACGATACACAGTCGGATGAAGAATCAACTTCATTTCCATCAAGCGCAAAACAGTTAGTACTGTTAAAAGATTTGGCGGCCGAATTAAAAGAACTCGGACTCGCAGATGCCGCACTTGATGAGCACGGCTATGTTATGGCAACACTTCCTTCCAACACGGACAAAAACGTACCGGCTATCGGCTTTATTGCTCACGCAGATACATCACCCGCGGTTTCCGGTGCGAATGTTAAGGCGATGATCCACTATAACTATCAGGGCGGTGATATTCCGCTGCCGATGGACGGCCAGATAATCCGCGCCGAAGACAATCCCGATTTAAAGAACATGCTCGGCTATGATATTATTACATCGGATGGGAGTACACTTCTTGGTGCCGACAATAAGTGCGGTGTTGCAGAAATCATTGATGCCGTAAATTATTTTCTTACTCACCCTGAAGTAAAACACGGCACAATAAAAATCTGTTTTACCCCCGATGAAGAAGTCGGCCGCGGAACAGAAAAATTTGACGTTAAAAAGTTCGGTGCCGATTTTGCGTATACAGTTGACGGGCAGACACGCGGTGAAGTAGAAACGGAAACCTTTAGCGCTGATGCAATGGTCATCACGTTTCAGGGCAAAAACATTCATCCCGGTTATGCAAAAGGAAAGATGATCAATGCAGTTCGTGTTGCCTCATCATTCCTTGAAGCGCTCCCAAAAGACACGCTCTCCCCGGAAACCACAGAAGGCAGAGAAGGATATGTTCACTGCTACTCGATTAACGGAGCAGAAGAACAAACCGTCCTGAAGTTCATCATCCGCGATTTTGAAGACGACAAACTCAAAGAGTTTGAAGATTTTCTCACGAAACTTGCCAATGATACGGTAAAGAAATTTCCGGGAGCAAGAGTAACGACACAGGTTATCGAACAATATAGAAACATGCGTCACGTTCTGGATAAATTCCCTCAGGTCGGGCAAAACGCCTTCGAAGCCATGGAGCAGTTAGGCATGAAGCCGATTCTGTCCCCTATCCGCGGCGGTACGGATGGCTCACGCCTTTCCTACATGGGCTTGCCCACACCTAATATTTTTGCCGGAGAGCACAGTTTCCATTCTAAAGTTGAATGGGTTTCCATACAGGATATGGAAATGGCTGTCCGCCTTATTGTCACAATTGCCGGTGTCTGGGAGGCCAAAGCATAATTTATTCATTCCGGAGACTATCGCCGATAGTCTCCGGAAATCATTTTTCTTCGTAATTATTCGTCTGTCCACATTTTCAGCTACTTTATTTAATTTACCAAATTACTATATTCGTATATTCATTATCGAACAATTTGGAGTGTTGCCATTAATAAGCTTGAATGGATGCTGCTTGTAGCAATAATAACTCTGATCGTGTTTTTTATTTTGATCATTTTCCTTGCACTCGCCTGCGTTGAACAACGACGCATGCTTCACAAATTGGCGAATGAAATAAACAGATTATCTATTAAAAACTCCGCCCTCGATGACTCAAAAAACTATTAAAACTATCATCCTTGCTGAAGATGATGAATTACAGAGGAAATACTTAAAGAATGATATCATCGAAAAACGAGGCAGCCTCTATACCGTCATCGCCGAAACCGGCAACGGCTCCGAATTACTCAAATTGTGGAAAACAAAGCATCCGGATATTATCATAACTGACCTCCATATGCCCGGGCTTCAGGGCAGCGTCGTTATTGAAGAGATCAGAAAAACAGACAAAGAAACAATTATAATTGTTTTAACGCAAGTGACAGAGCGGGATGCAGTAGAGGCATTATATCCCTTAGTCAATACCTATCTTATTAAAAGCAGGGAAACTCCCCAACAGCTCCTGGAAAAATTGGATTCCATCGCATACTACCGGACACAGGAGTTCAGAAAATATATTCTGGATATTATGAATGCGCAGACTGTAGAAAAAGACGGTTTGAACTTTCGGGAATTTGAAATCTGCTCACTAATTAAAGCCAAGCACACCAATCAGGAAATAGCAGAAATATTATTCCTCTCGATTAAAACAATCGAAAAGAACATCACAACGATATTTAAAAAATTCAGGGTGAAATCCAGAGAGGAGTTGATAGAAAAACTTGCCGGCAACAAACAGCCGTGGAAATTAAAATAGTCCTGCTTAGGATGACAATTTTTTCAGGCAAACACGCAAAAGGTTTTCAATAGACATAGCCGGTTCTTCCTCAAGCGCTTCGCGCACCACTTTTTCCGCCGACTTTTGATTGTACCCCAAAGAAACCAACGCCGCGATTCCCTCACCTCTAACCGTATACTGTCCATCGGTCTTTGAAGAAGTAACGCTGTCCATTTTTCCGCGTAACTCAAGAACAAGACGTTCGGCAATTTTTTTACCAACACCCGGAGCTGCTACAAGCCGGCTGACATCACCGATTTGAATGGCAGTTTTAAGATCATCAGTCTTTATACCGGACTGAATGCTCAATGCAAGTTTTGGACCAATACCGTTAACCGAAATCAGAAGTTCAAAAATCTCTTTATCAGCACCATTTGTAAATCCGAATAATGCAATCGCGTCTTCGCGCACGTGGGTATGAATGAAAAGCTCAACAATTTCTTTCCCTTGAAGTTCTTCAAACGCAGCAATCGAAATTGCAACTTCATAACCTACGCCGTTAACATCTAAAATCACCTGCGTCGGTTTTGCGCTGATAATTTTCCCTTTTAAATACCCGATCATTTTACAATGCGCTCCGGATTATTTTCCACAAATGATTTCCATGATTTTGATTTAGTGCCCGCCTGCTTAAAACGGAACGAGTGGCATATTGCAACACCCAGGGCATCGGATTCATCCAGCTTCATCTCGGTATTACGGATTGCGAGAATGGTCTTAGCCATATACGCGACCTGCTCTTTTGATGCGGCGCCGTTTCCTGTTACTGCTTTTTTAATTTCGCGGGGTGAGTATTCGGTAACTTGTAATTGATGCTGTTTAGCAGCCACTATGGCAGCTCCACGGGCAAGTCCGATTTTTAATGCCGACTGAACGTTTTTTCCGTAAAAAGCAGTTTCAATTGCAAATTCATCCGGATGATGCGTTTTGATCATATCCTTTAGGCGGGAACAAATAATTTCTAATTTATCGGGAATTGTCGCGACTGAACCAAGATTGATAACACCGGAAGCGACAAGGCGATATTTGCCTTTGTCATCTCTTTCTATTATTCCATATCCGCACTTAATTGTGCCGGGATCTACACCCAGTATCCTCAAGTTTTACCTTTGAGTTATTATCAGTTCAGTTCCACTATGGCATTGTGAAACACGTTCTGAACATCATCGTGATCTTCGAGTGCTTCAACAAGTTTATCAAATTTAATGGCATCTTCGCCGCCGACGTTGATCATGTTTTTTGCAACCCACTGCAATGAGGCATCTTCCATTGCAACCTGCTTCGCCAACAAAGCTTTTCGCACTGTTTCAAAATCTTCAACGCTGGTCTGCACAATAAAATATCCTTCTTCAGATTGCAGATCATCGGCGCCTGCCTCCAGAATGATTTCCATCATATCATCTTCTGTTTTTCCTTCCGCAGGAATGGTGATGATTCCTTTACGATCAAACATCCAGAGCACCGCACCAGATTCGGCCATGTTTGCGGAGTTCTTGCTGAAAATGTGGCGGATTTCTGCAACAGTTCTGTTTTTGTTATCAGTAGCAACTTCTACAATTATTGCAGACCCGACAGGGCCGTAAACTTCATAAATTAATTCAACATATTGCTGTCCTTCAAGCTCGCCGGTTGCCTTCTTAATGGCGCGATCAATATTATCGGCGGGCATATTCTGAGCTTTGGCATTGTCGATCGCCAAGCGTAAACGTGGATTACCTGATGGGTCACCGCCGTCACGTGCCGCGATAGTAATTTCTTTGATAAGGCGGGTAAACATCTTACCGCGTTTTGCATCTGTAACTGCTTTTTTTCTTTTGATTGTCGCCCATTTTGAATGACCTGACATAAACACTCCTGAAGGATTAATTAAATTTTATATCCCGGATGCGTAATTGCGGGATACTTTTACCGTCTTTATTTTTCTTATCAATACTGAAAACCATGCTGAATGTCTTTTGACCGCCATTCATCTTTGCTGCACATTCACCGAAATTAAAACCGACAACATCAAAAACTTTTTCGCAGCCTTTTTGCCGCACATTGAACAACAGATGTCTGCCGCCGGCACCTGCTGCCCGCGCCATTCCTGAGCATTCAACATTCTCAGCCATAAAAACCGGCTTCATGTTCGCCGGGCCGAATGGAGCAAACTGATCAATAATCCGTATAAATTTTGGTGTAATTTCGGATAATTTAATGACGGAGTCAACCGAAACAATAGGATCAGCGATTTTTTGATCCATGTTTTTCTTAACAACCGCGTTAAACCGGACACGGAATTCATCAAGTTTATCAAGCTCAATTGCCAATCCGGCAGCAGCTTCGTGTCCGCCGTAATGGACGAGCAGATCTTCACATTCCCGTAAAGCTTCGTATATATTAAAATTCGGGATGCTTCTTGCCGAGCCTTTGGCTACACCATCCGAAGTAGTAAGCATGATGGTTGGTTTGTAGTACTTTTCCACGATACGTGAGGCGACAATACCGATAACTCCGGGATGCCAGTCATTATAATGAAGAATAATAGTTTTTTCCTCGTCAAAACGCTCATTCTTTTTAATGATGTCATCGGCATGATTCAGGGTTTCTTCATCAATTTTTTTTCGCTCAATATTATCATCTTCAAGCATGCGGGCTAACCTATTGGCTTCGGAACCGCTATTCGTAACCAACAATTCGACAGCTGTAGCAGCGTCACCCATTCTGCCTACCGCGTTGATACGGGGAGCGATGGTGAAGACGATTTGTCCGGATGACAATGTTCCCGGTTCAAGGCGGCTGATTTGAATCAACGCTTTAATTCCCGGCCTTGGAGAAATATTGACCTGATCAAGTCCCTCTTTAACCAGTATACGGTTTTCGTCAGTAAGAGGCACGATATCAGCGGCTCCTGCAAGCGCTACCAGATCAAGATACTGCAGCGGCAGGTTTCGTTTGCCGATTTTTTCAGCGACACCCTGTGCCAATTTAAACGCAACTCCGGCACCGGAAAGGTATTTAAAGGGATAATTACACCCGGGTTTTAAAGGATCGAGAACTGCGTAAGCGGCTGGAAGAGTTTCTTTCGGCTGATGATGATCACAGATAATAACATCTATTCCGAATGAGTTCGCATAGTCTATTTCGGCAACTGCGGTAATACCGCAATCAACCGATATCAGCAATGTCGTTTTGATACTCTTCGCGTAGTCAACACCGAAAACCGAAATACCATAACCTTCTTCAAGACGCTTTGGTATGTAATAATCAACATTCGCTCCGAGTGATTTCAGAAACATGTACATCAAAGCGGTTGAACAGGTACCGTCAACGTCGTAATCGCCATACACAAGTATTTTTTCATTACACGTGATAGCATGAATTACCCGGTTGGTGGCTTCGGCCATACCGTTCATCAGGAATGGGTCGTGAAGGTCTTCAATGCTGGGACGAAAGAATTTTTTTGCCTGCGCGAACGTTTTGATGTTGCGCATAACGAGAAGATTAGCAAGGATCTCAGAAATATTGAGGGAATCCGCAATGGATTTCACCTCAACAGGATCCTGCGGCTCTTTTACTACCCACAGCTTGTTACTCATATATAGTATAAATCATCAGGAGCGAATACACTGTCCGTTGCGTAAGCCGAATTTTGTAATCCCAATGGGACGGCAATTATTTATCTCGGTCTTCAATTACTCAAAGACTCCAGCAGTCTACCCGAAGGCATGCGCAGCGAACAACTGCGATTATGGCGAGCCATAAAATCCTTCTGCTTGACCTTGCTCCAGATAGGGTTTGCCTGGCCATTACATTACTGCAACGCCGGTAGGCTCTTACCCTGCCATTTCACCCTTACCCACCTTGCGGCGGGCGGTATTCTTTCTGTGGCACTTTCCGTAGCTATACGGTTACCCGCATAACCCCCGGGCGTTACCCGGTATCTTGTTCTGCGGAGTTCGGACTTTCCTCTATTCTACGTTGTAGAGTAGCAATTGCCTGAAACGAACAAAATTTCGCTCTTTTTGATGATAATAACCTTACTTTATTTTATAATTTTTTTATTTAATGAGGGAATATACGAAGATTTAGGAGAATTTTAGTGAATGCACCAACAAATCCACTTGCAATGGAAAGCCAAAATTATGGATAAAATTCACATATCTGCAATTTTGGACGGCAAAGCCATTTACAGAAAGCTTATAGGAATATGAAATCTGAGTTTATCAGCCAACTTGTGCAAAACTCTATAGGATATCCGGAATAGACCTTGTGTACAAATCATTTAAGACTAATGGATAATGAACTACTTTATTTATAGTAAACTTAATCTTACAGTCGTCATATTAATTTGGCTATCAAGTAGGTTTTTTAAACCTATTCTGAATTTTTCTAATTTCTTCTTGAGCCTCCCGAACATTTTTTTTGCAATAGAGTATCTTTTTATTATCACTTTTAGGGTCGACATAAATCCAATGGGGTTGTCGAGAATAATGCTTTCCACTCACATTATCGATAATTAGACCTACGAGCTGTTCCTCTAGCACCTTACTCTCGCTTTCGTCTGAATCCGCCATGTTTTTTGATTGGTTCGGGTCTTGACTTTCACTTTTCGTCTTCGTGGGTTTTGACATTTTTTTTGTCAATTGCATGACATCCGGATAATGGAATAGGTTTATCCGGTAATCGGCTCGTGCTGATAATGTGAAGTTTGTTTCTTGAATTACTTCGTCAAACTGATTTTCGACACCTATTGATACGGTAACAAGATTATGAATGTTAAATAAATCCAGCAGCGACGGTAAGAAAAGTGGATCACGCTTAAGAAGTGGGAACCCTGTACATAATTCTGCAGAGTTACAAATGATAGCTGAAGTATAGGGACCGCTTGAGCCTTTCCCTCTTTTAACGTATCCCTTTTCCTCCTTCGTCAGAGTCCTCTCGATGACATCAAAACACTCCTCTGGAGTTAGTTGTCCGATCTTGAAAGAAAGTAAAGTTACATATAGCTGTGATTTTTTTAATTCATATTTTGAAATCCAGTATTTATCCCGCCAATCATTGTCGCCATTATGCGTTAGTGAACTTGGTTTTGGAAATCTTCTAAACTTGCTATTGAATTTTGTCCATGCAATACCTTCAAAATTAAAATCATGACTCCCTCCAAAATTAATTATCAGCGCGTGAGCATATTTTGATTCTTTTGATTCAAGATGCAACGATTTACGACCTACTGCCAAGTTAAGGCCGAGAGCCAATTTATGAGTACCATTTGATCCTATAATGGCGATTGAAGCATTCTGTTTTATTGATTTCTTATTGATAATCAGACCAAGATCATCATCGAGTTGGTCATCAATGTAAAACTCGCATTCACTAACCCCATGTTCTGGAATTGTGCCAGTGCTCTCTCTTTCAGAAATACTTTTTCGATATTTATCCTTTGACTTTGTAAGGACATAATAAATTGACGGGAATACAACTATACCGTGTTCTTCGCCTTTTTCTTGTTCAAGGGCTGACTGTGCATAGGTTCTTATTTTATAAAGGTGCTTCCCCGGTACTTGGCGACATACTCGAGATTTAATAATTTCTAAATAGTAAAATATATAATCGACACTTGAGGAGCGATAAAGCTGAATGGCGATATCGGACAAGAACTCTGCGGTTTGAGAGGTTAATTCATCTCCGCGATGTGACTGAGGAGTTGGTTTCTCAAGTGTAATTATCGCCGGAATTCTGTATTTGCGAAATAACTGAAACAGGCGATAAATGTCACTTCTATCCATTATTCTACCAGAAAATGCATTTAAACAATCCACAAAAAAGACAGGTTGAAAGCCATGATTATTCTCGTTTGCCTGTTTCAAGGCATTGGACAATTCGCCCATTCTCTGCTCAAATACATCTTTGTCTTCTACGGCATGAATTGGTTTTTCCGAAAACTTACAAAAATGAATTTTTGACTTTTTCGATCTATCATTTTTTCTAGTATGTTCGGTGATTGATCCCTCATCAAAATAGATTGAAGCATTGTCCTTATCCTTACTAAACTTGAAATTTTCCGAAAGATTAATCAACGAGGCCGCCGATTGTTCCAAACTGTAATAATAAACGCGCCACGTACTTTCTTCTTCTTTGATTGCAGCATGAGCAATTTGTAATGAAAGAGTTGTTTTGCCTGTCCCGGTATCGCCCTCAATGAGAATAATCGGCGTATCACTTACGGTATGAATTAGGAAGCCCCCCCCATAATTGTGGTAATCGGGCGATAATAATTCATCAAGATTTCCATTCCCGGTCTTTAAGAATTTGTATTTTTCCATGTGACGACTCCCAAGTCTTTATAGATTTCTTTAATTTTTCCTTTTCCAATTTTGATGTGAATATGGTTGTCCTCGTGAAAATCAACCTGCCAATGTTCTGAAGCTAGATTTATTCTTTGTAGCAACCATTTTGAACGCTGATTGAGCTTTTCACCAGTTCTTGCCTCCAAGGCTTCCCACGTGAATTTTTCATGTCCGAGACTGCCAACAAATAAGGAAATTATTGCTTCAGTCAATTCTCGCACTTCTGCTTTTGGCTCTTTATTCGAATCTTGTATTTCAAATCTATATGATTCGAATAGCCCGTCTCTATTTTTCCAATCCGAGCGCGACTTACCTATGGAGACATCCTTAACAATACCCTCTCTTGCGTCATACAAGCGCCTGAATAGGGCAAACAAAACACTATATGCTTCTTTCGAATTATTTCCAGAAGGGATTGTTATCGACTTTGTTTCCATCTTGAATTTCGATGCAAAGGTTCCAACAAGCTCTTTAATTAAAAAGTGAGCCATATTGTCTTCTTCAAAGAAGAAATAGCTAATGGCTGTTTTATGTTGGTCAATAAAGCTAAATACTTTATTGTCAATGGAGCGCTTATTGTTTAGCTTTCTTATTATGGGCTGATAATGCTCAAGATATTTTTCTTTTTCCCTTAAATTTTCAACAGCCACATACTGCCTAAGCATTTGATACAAAATGTTGGAAATATGACTCTGCACATTCAACTTCTTTTTTCTTTCTGAGCGAATCTGTTCAAGCAACTCTCTGAACTTCTTAAGTTCTAATAAATCCCTAAAAATATCGAGTTTAATTTTATGATTTTTTTTACAAGCCTTAAACAACATAGCTTGCTTATACTTATACCCTGGAGTGATAGTATCCGGTCGCTTCTTCATTTCGGTGACATAGTTTACCCAAGTAAATTTAGTCGCGCCCATCTTACTTGAATCAAGCGACTCATCCATGGCGTCACTTAAAATGTACACATCAGTGCTCGATATTGTATATTTAACCGCGAGAATACAGGCCTTTATTTCATCTTCACTTAATTCGTTAAATTTTTGGTCGGGAAATAATTGAAAAAATATCTCGATATCAAATCCAGGATCCGCAAAAAGCATCTTTTTTATTTCCACAATAGTGGCTATGTCTGTTTTTGTATCATAAAGATCCTCGATTCCACATGCAAATTTTTCCTTAAAGCCTTTAACTAGTTGCACAAGTCGTTTAATTCCGGATTTTACTAAAATTCTATTTTTTTTAACCGGAAATTTACCTGTTTCAACAAGCCTAATTGCATGCTCTAGCTTTCCAAGTGGATCCGCACTCGAATTTATTAGCCCTTTTAATTTACTGATACCCAAAAAACCCTGCAGATATTTCTCGTAAGGCTGTCCAGGCACATCTAAAACATAGCCAACAAATGCGGCAATAAAACCATCTTCATTATAAAGATTTTTTTCATCTTCATTTCTAAATTGTGCGCACTTTGATTTCGTCTCTAAATATATTTGATATGCTAAATGAACTTTACCCTGAAGAAGCAAAAAGTAACTTTTTTGAATATCCTTATTTCTCAATGAAACGTTGTAAAGTTCACCTTTTCTTACTTCGAAATTTACTTTAGCGCTATTTTTGACTTTTGCAATCCGTTCAATAAAATAGTACAGAATCACTGGAGCATATGGGTAGGTATATTCTCTTCTTGCATTTTCCAATGCAGAAACAAGTCTTTCTTTTGGCTTGTTCTCACAGCCAGGGGTCAACTCTGTTAGCAAATTGTTATTAAAATCAAAGAAAACGTTCCGATATTTCAAGTCATATTCGGATAAAATACTTTTCCAGTTACGCAGTACTTTAGCTATATCACGTCGAGTATTGTTTAATATTTCTTGCTCACGACGCTTAATTGCAAATGAACTTTCCTTATGTTCTACTCCCTCCCCGCTTATTTTTACCGGTGGAATATGGAGCAATATGCATTCACCTTCATAGCAAAATTCGACATCTTCAATAAACCTCCTAAACCATTTCAGAAGCTCCTCGGAACGATCGCTGTTATGCTCTACAATAAAAGCTCTAATCGCTCTCTTCCAATGACTATCTGTTTCATCAGCAATCCTTAATATTGCCGATAAAAGTGGAATTCTCAAAGTTCCATAAGGAAATAAAGACACCGAGCCATATTTCTTAAGTCTCAAACCAGGTGGGTTTTCAGTCCTTATTTTTCTTAAACCAGTGAATGGCTTTTCTTGTTCTATTTCAGGTTCATCTACTCCATGATAAAAAGCTATTAATGCGCAATACTCTGAAATTCGTTCATCAGGCAATCCCCATTCGGACCAATGACTAATAATAAGCTTGTAGCTGCTTATGTGATGATCCTTATTGCCTTCAATCCTTCCAATATCGTGCAAAAAAATCGAGGCTAAAAGCAAAAATATTTCGCCATCTGAAAAAGAATCTTTCATAAAATCAGGGACTATTCGGTTAGCATTTTCTTCGACACTACGTAGATGTGGGTATCCGGAATGTGATCCCCTATCAATGGATAACATTGGCACCCATAAATCCATGCCCCGTTTTTTAATTTCTTCCAGAGTAGACCACAGCGAGGGGTTTTTGTCTTTTAATAATTCGGAAAACGATTTTTTGAATGTAATTGCAGTAGCCACACTATGATTCCCTATAGTATTTTAAAATCTTAACTGGGTTAATTTAGATATGACATCAAAGCAAAAACTAACAACAACGTAAGCCTATACATGTAACAACTTTATTAAAATACAGGGAATCTGTAAGTTTAACAAATTTGAAAAGCGTTTCTTTTGCAAAACAACTTCACTTTGTCCCGAAATACAAAAAAAAGCCTGAAAGTGTGAGTTTCAGGCTTCTCATTAAAGTAAAATTTCAGTAATCAAAGTAAAATCGTGTGTCGCCGATTTTCAGGAAACTAAGAACTCTTTTACTCTCTTTGTAATACCAGCCGGATCCATTTCGAGCATGGCATGGAGTTCTTCTTGTGTGCCGTGCTCGATAAATTCATCGGGAAGTCCGATTTTCAAGAGATCGTTTTTATAACGTTTTTCCGTCATATACTCGGCAACAGCGCTGCCGAATCCGCCCATGAGTGCATTCTCTTCAAGAGTTACGATTTTATTAAATCTTCCAACAACATCATCAATGAGCTCAGTATCTAATGGTTTAACAAAACGCATGTTGATAATTTCCGCGTTGATGTTTTGTTCCGCAAGAAGATCTTTTGCTTTCAGCGCATAATCAACCATTGAGCCGACAGCTAATAAAGCAACATCTTTACCCTGATGCAGGACTTCACCTTTACCGATTGGCAGCAGTTGAAATTCTTTCGATAATTCAACGCCTAAAGCTGAACTACGAGGATACCGCAATGCTATAGGGCCCTTTTTATATTCAACAGCTGTGTACAGCATGTTTCTCAATTCTGCTTCATCTTTTGGAGCCATAACGACCATGTTAGGGATAAACCGCAGATAAGAGAAATCAAAGGTACCGTGGTGCGTCGGTCCGTCAGCACCGACAAGCCCGGCTCTATCAAGAGCAAAAACAACATGCAGCTTTTGTAACGCAACATCATGAACCATCTGGTCGATTGCGCGCTGTAAGAAGGTCGAATAAATGGCTACAACAGGTATAACACCCTGTGTCGCAAGTCCTGCCGAAAAAGTAACCGCGTGTTCTTCTGCGATACCGACATCAATCACTTTATGAGGATAGGCTTTCTGTAAAATATTCAAACCGGTTCCATCCGGCATTGCACCGGTAACACCGACAACTTTTTCATTTTTGGACACAATATCAACCATCGCTTCACCGAAAATCTGTGTATACGAAGGCAGTGCTCCTTCTTTTTTATACACCTTTCCCGTCACCTTATCAAACGGAGTAACACCGTGCATTCTCTGGCTTTGTTCCTCAGCCGGTTTATACCCCTTACCCTTTTGTGTCATAACGTGCAGAAGGATAGGTCCTTTATATGCCTTAACCTGCTCAAACAATTTGATCAACTGTAAAACATTGTGACCGTTGACAGGTCCGAAATACCGGAATCCAAGGGCTTCGAAAAGCATTCCGGGGGTAACAATAGATTTAATACCGCTTTCAAGCTTACCGGCTATCTTTCTGAGCCTGTCACCGTAATGATCCATCTTGCCCGTTAAATCCCACATGTACCCTTTAAACTTGTTATAGTCGGGATGTGCGATCATTTCGGTGAAGTAGGACGATATCTGCCAAACATTTTTGCCGATAGACATGTTGTTGTCGTTCAGCACAACGATCAGGTCGCTTTTAGAGAAGCCCGTGTTATTCATCGCTTCATAAGCCATACCACCGGTCATAGCCCCATCACCGATAATGGCTACAACTTTTTTATTCCCTTTGGTTTGAGCAACTCCCATTGCCATTCCAAGTGCGGCCGAAATGGAGGTTGAAGCATGTCCGGCACCAAAAGCGTCATAAGGGCTTTCGCTTCTTTTCAGAAATCCCGATAAACCATTCATCTGCCGGATTGTCGGCATGAGTTCCTTTCTACCTGTAAGAATTTTATGGGGATATGCCTGATGACCGGTATCCCATACTAATAAATCATCCGGAGTATTAAAAACTTTATGCAAAGCGACAGTAAGTTCAACAGTTCCCAAGCCGCCGCCAAAATGGCCGCCTGTTTCCGATATAACATCAACAAGAAAATCTCTGATATCCTGACACAGAGTTTTCAGTTCTTCACCGCTCAAGCCGCGAATATCTTTTGGTGAGTTAATGTTTTGTAAAACTTTATAGTTTGTCATTTCTAGCATTGGTACTACTCTTCGCTTTCATCCTGAATATTTTTCGGTTCTATCTTTGTTACGGAAAGTGAATTCTTTAGTTGTGTAATTTTCAACTCCGCTTCCTGTAATTTGTTCAAGCAGAATGCATTTAATTGTACGCCTTCCTCATAAAGACGGACTGCTTCTTCCAAATCAAGATTTTCATCTTCAAGTTTTTGTGCAATTTCTTCAAGTCTTTCAAGGCTTTGTTTAAAAGTCTGCTTTTCATCTTTTTTCTTCATCGCTGTTTCGCCGAAATAGTTTTGTCGCTAAATATGAGCTCAAAATCCGAATCCGGAAGGAGTTCAACACTTTTTTTTACAAATTTACCCTGCTGTTTTACTAAAACAAAACCTTTTTTTAGTGTCTTGTTAATGTCGTTCGCCTGCAAGGCAGAATGCAGCAGGTTGATCTTGTTTTTATAATATATATAACATTTGTCCATTGCAGAGTGCAGCTTGTATGAAGTGTAGTCAAGCCGCTGGAAATTTACACTCAACGTTTGAGATGGCCGGCGTAACAACGCCTCCGGACTATACTCGTCCATATCCAGCTTTAATTGCTGCAACAGCCCTGATATTTGCGCGTCAAGTTCTGTTTGGAATTTATCAAGCGCATCAAGAATCATTGCCTTGTCGGGGGTAGCCAATTCCATGGCCGCCGTCGGCGTTGGCGCACGCAAATCAGCGACAAAGTCCGCGATAGTAAAGTCAACTTCATGTCCGACTCCGGATATGACAGGAATCTTACATGCCGCAATTGCCCGGGCAACGATCTCCTCATTAAATGCCCAAAGATCTTCGATTGAGCCGCCTCCTCTACCAACAATAATAACATCTGCATTAGTTTCACTTTGCAATTGTTTTATTGCCTCAACAATTGATTCAGCCGCACCTGCACCTTGCACTTTACATGGAGAAATAACTATTTCAGCAAGAGGATATCTTCTGCGTGCAACACTTATCATATCTCTGAACGCGGCCCCGTCTACCGAAGTTGCCACACCGATTACCGAAGGCATAACGGGTATCGGACGCTTCCTCTCTTCAGCAAACAACCCTTCATCAAACAACTTTTGTTTGAGTTTTTCAAACGCTAATTGAAGTTCACCAACTCCTGCGGGCTGCATAGAGCGGACATCTATCTGATAATTGCCACGCGGCGGGTACACAGTCAATTTCCCGCGTACGATAACTTTCATTCCGTCTGCCGGAGAGAAAAACACCTGTTGTGTAAGAGACCGCCACATAACACAGTTAATTTGCGCGTCCGAATCTTTTAATGAAAAATACCAATGGCCTGAATAATGGTTTTTATAATTCGAGATTTCACCGATTATCAGAACATCATCAAAAGATTCCTCAAGGATTTCCTTGATGGAATGGGTTATCTCACCAACAGTAAGAATATGTTGCTCAGTGCTCAACGCAATCCTTAGTCATGAACAGAAAAAAACCAGGAATATAAACCAAGAGATACTTCGGAAAATGAATTTGCGGGATTTTTAAAATCCGTATTATAGCGGTACCGCGCATATATCGTAAATACATCTTTGAAGGTAAAGGCTCCCCAGGTTAATTCAGGACTTATTCCGTTATAGCCCCGAAAACTGGTAAAGCCGTTCAAACCGACGATAAAAAATTTACCGTAATCTGTTTCAAACAGATACTTATAGCCGAGACGCAAATAGTTTTTCTGCGGCACATCAAATACATAGGAGTACTCAGCAGATATAAAAGAGCGCGGATAATTATATCCGCCGCTGTAAAAACTTACGACAGGCAATTCTTTTGATAATCCCAGGTGAGCTTTGTCTTTGAAAAAATTTACATCCACGGTCGGTACTAAAAATATAACACCGCCATACAGGCAGGAAACGAACTCACCGCCTGAAGATTCGACTTTCTTTTCAACAGGAGCCTGAATTTCATATTGGTCGCTGGTAATTTTCACTCCGCTTGCGGTTTCAACGGTAATGGTAAAATATGTAGCCGAAGAATCGAATTTATATTTTGAGAGATCTACAACTTTTTTATGATTGTCTGTTAAGGTATCTGAAACAGGTATCACGTATTTACCCTGTAGCACGATCTGTGATTTACATACATCGCTGGTATAAAATACCACCTGAAATTCGTTAGGTTTATCCGGAGAGATATAGGAATCAATAAGAAAGATTTCCACAGAGTCAGATTGAGCCTGCGCGGAGGTAAAAAGCCCCATACATACGAACACAAGCAGAATTGTGATGAAATTTATCCTTTTTCCGATAATCATATTCGACCCATACAATATAAAAGTGAATGTTTCATAAACTTTAAAGTTATCGGAAAAAACTCTCAAAAAAAAATGAATTCCCCATCCATTTTTCCGTACTATTATGCTATTGCACCATACCCGCATTTTTGGGGCAAAAAAATAATATCCGGTGTTGTCTTAATCAATTTGAAAATTGAAAATTATTAGTATATTACATCATCTAAATGACACGAAGAACTACAACCTGTTAGAGAGGAAAATGTATGGAAGTGCACTATTGGGGTGTCCGCGGTTCAATTCCGGCACCACCTACTTCAAAGCATCTCCTGTCAAAAATACGCCGGGTTTTGGAGCTATCCACCGGTAAGGATTTAACTTCGCCTCAAAAAATAGACGCGTTTCTCGATACTCTCACTGAAAAAGAACTCGGTTTTTTAGGCGGAAATACTCCCTGCGTTGAAGTTCGAGCCGATGATACCATTATTGTCTTTGACATGGGTAGTGGATTTAGAGAACTAGGCGATCATCTTTTGGAATTGCAAAAAATGACCGGCAAGGATATTGAAATTCATGTTTTTATGTGTCATACTCACTGGGACCATATTCAAGGATTCCCGTTTTTTGTTCCCGCTTACCGGGCAAATACCACCATTCACTTCTATCATGTACATCCGAATCTAAAAGAACGATTGGAGCAGCAACAGGACTTTCGATTTTTCCCTGTATCCATGAACAACATGGCCTCAACCAAAGTTTTTCATCAAATTGAAGCCGGTGGTGAGATTCGCATAGGCAATGTTGTTATTCGCAACGTAGAACTTAATCATCCCGGAAAATCGTACACCTTCCGCGTTGAACACAAGGGTAGAACTTTCGTATACGCCAGTGATGGTGAGTATAATAATCTACCCACCACAAAGATTAAAGAATATATTGATTTCTATAGAAATGCCGACTTGTTATTGTTTGATGCCCCGTATTCTTTTTCGGAAGAAATCGAAAAAATTAACTGGGGACATAGTTCCGCGTTGATTGGCGTAGACCTTTCGGTAAAAGCGGGTGTTAAGCTATTGTCGTTGTTCCATCACGCCCCGGAAAATGATGATAACACCGTCTTTAAACTTCTTGAAACGGCTAAGAACTATCAATCTCAAAATTATCCCAAATCAAATCTGCAAATCAATTTGGCGCGGGAAGGCGTAACGGTCACATTATAAATTGACAAGCTATCATAAAAAAGCCCCCGGATTCGGGGGCTTTTTTATGTCTTAATAGTTAATTCGAATTATTGGAGAGAAAACAAGATAGGTATCGGGGCGGTATACCGGCTGCGAAATGCTGGACATCCGGATCGGTGTCATGATCTTAAACTCAATTCCCAATACATTGGAAATCATCAAAGATGTTTTAAGCCCGAGATATGCCGTTTCTTCACTAAGGTTATAATTCATCAAAATACCAACGTCATGGCTCAATAAACCGCCGGTATTATGCAGTCCGAATTCAGAGGTAATTGCATACCGGAACCCGTTTTCGAATTTTGATGGAGCCAGAGTTACAGCGTCACTCATTGACGTAACCTCATAGTACTTGACGTCAAACAATGAACCGCCAATGCCAGCGTAGAATGCGCCCCAGTCCGACATTCTCAAAATATTGTCTTCAAGAAAGAAGAGGTCAACATAGTTCCTTGTCGAAAAAAATCTTGAACCAAGCGGCATTTTCATGTCCGACCCACTTTTGGTTCCAATGGTAAAGTAAGATTCCAATGTGATATTTAAATCGGAAAAATCCGAGCTAACACCTTTGAGAAATTTCCCGTTTGTTTTTAAATAGAATCCGGTTCCGCTATTTTGAAGTATGCGCTGCGAACCGTTGTCTTGAAGACCTAAATCAGGAAAGATCGTCGGAATGCCGATGCCCGCGTCTATTGAGTAAGTAACATCCGGAAGACTATTTACAATAGAATCGGCATAGGCCATCCTGAACCCGGCGACATAATCCGGGAAATACCAACCGGGCAGCGCGATATGGTCATTGCCCCAGTTGCCGAAAGCTGAAACAAAATACTTATTCCGGTTATCCGTAGTTGTACTCCAAAACATAACCTCAGGATGATACAAATGCAGATTAATATTGAAGTTATATGCGGGTTTGTAATCGAATGATGTTTTGGTAATATCGTTCAGGGCATACATTTGTTTTTTCATGTCCTGATACAACTCGTTACCGAGAATATCCTTAATAAAAATGAAGTCCTGAACCGGATCGAAGAAATAATCACTGCTGTCAACGGTCGCCATTTTCGGCTCTTTAAAAAAGCGGATAATCTCTATTTCATCATCATAGAATCTTCTTCGAAGGTCCACAAAAACGTTGTCGTTATAAATATCCTGTGCGTATTTATCAATTTCCGCAAGAGTTGGTTTTCTTCCGTTGATACGTAACGCATTTTTCACAACGAAGCGGTTAAATATTTCACGAATATATGTCGGATCGGTGATAATCCACTTTTGTTTCAAATCGTTGAATGAAGTCGTGTTATATTCGAGACCACGATAAATCTTCTCAACCCGCTCCAACCTGCTTGCTACTGCTTCAGGAGACGTTGTTGATTGGGCAAATAATGAAACGCCAAATAATACAATGATTGCTATAGTGTTTTTCATATCTTCTCCAATCAATTCAGACCATAACGGTAACGTAGTTGTACAATGGAATTTCCTCCTTCATTTTCCCATGGATACTGCGATCTGAGTATCGGAGCCGAGATATACGAAGCTTCGAAACGTAAAGAACTAACCGGTGAAAACTCTACAATTTTCATCCACATAGAGGCTGTCAGCATATTGTCATACAGACGGAACGATGCCCCTAAAAACTCCAAATTCTGCGGAGCAAAATTTAAATAAAAAGTTAAACTGGGCTTTATCTTATTATAGACAATCTCTTTGGAAGCGCTATTGTTTTGATAAACCGCCTTTACGACGTCGTAGCAGCCGATTCCTACATCCATTCTCATTCGTAAAAATCTTTCTTCGCTGGAATTCCAGTAGAACGAGAATGATGTTTCCCACTGATTAAATGAGAAATACGCTGTGGAACTGTCTGCTGGTCCGATCGATGAGTATGGATTTGAGACATCTCTCTTTCCACCGGCATAATACAAATTAAACGCCGGGAGCCCATACGCTCGTGAACCGGTCACATCCAGAATTAAACCGGAACCGATATTAAGCATCGGTTTTTCACCAGAAAGAAAAGGTATTTTGTCTACGGCATTATACAAGTTGGTTCTAACGCGCCCTAAAACTTTTGCGTCAAGAATAAAATCCTTTTTTAAGTCCGGCGTCTGAGAGGCAATATTCATGAACATGCGCAGCCCAAGCGTCAACGCCATCGGTTTATACGGGGCAATATTCAGACCCTTTGCGTCCGTATTAATTTCTGCACCGACCGAGCTGAAGCCAAAGTCCATGCTCTTGTGATAAAAGCTTACATGAGAAAAATCGACATCAAACTGATATTCGGATTCGGCAGAGGCAGCATCTCCACCTCTTCTTCTTGCAGAAATTTTCTTATCCGGCTGAATTTTGGGGTAGTGATGTATTGAGTTAACTCTCTGAAAATTCAAAAAATCCACGTTGTCCACGGCAGAAATGCCACGGCTTTTATTCATTTTTTCCGTTCCGGTTATACCCAACATGGATGCAGGGTCTTCGATTTTTAAGCGTTCCATCATAACATTATACAAAGCCGTATAATAAGGGCTGCCTGAAAAATACAAATCCTGAACGTCTCCGAACGACAGCACTATATTGGTATCAATATTGGCTCCGGTCGTTTCGCCAAAGAAACTTTCACCTGAAGCAGCTTTGTCTTCGATTTCCTTAATCGTAAGAATAACCGTAGAATCAAGCTCATAATTTTCTTTGAGAATGATAAACTGGTAAGTGACGTTGTCTTTCATCCGGAAAGTAAATTTTCCGCCGGTTTCGGCACGTGGAATGTTTGATAAAGCGGTTACATCTTCTGATTTCGGTTGAAAACCAACCGCGTATACATTAAGGTATTTTTTATCGGCAGAAAGTTTTCTTTCAACCTTATGATATGCCTCAAATATTGTTTGCGGTAATGCCGAACCAGCCAAAAGCAAAACCGCTAATACAGTAATAATCCCTCGTCGCATAACCCTCTTGGATTCGATGATGTAAAAGAAAGGGCAGAGGAAATATATCCCTCTGCCCAAGCATTAATAGTTGATTCTGAGAATCGGTGAGAACACGATATATGTATCCGGTCTCCATGGATCTTTTTTCTGATCCACCCCAAAACTCTTCATGATACGCAGATCAATGCCAAACTGTTCACCAAGCATAACTTGTCCGCCCGCAGCAATAACACCACAACCGGTTGTGTTATACGTAAACATTGTCCAAACATGATGCTGAATCAAACCGCCTGAACGGCTGACACCGCATTTAACAAATACATTATGTGAGAACTTCTCGCCGAACGATTTCTTTTTATCCATATCGGTCAGTTTTGATGAAAGCGCGCTCAGTTGGTATCTGTAAATGTCCGAAGTACTGATACCTCCACCCATTTCGAAAATACCTAAATCTCCTAAATCGGTAATATCCGGTACGTTGAGACTAATTGTTGCATAATCCCGTACTGAAAAGATCGTATCTGTCAATGGAACATTGAAGTCTTTTTTCCGCTTTTCATCAAGCGAGTATTTAGCTTCAACAGTTAAGTAATAACCATCTGCGCCATCAATGAAATATTTGAGAATGTCACCTGATGCGCGTAAGTATATGGATTGACCGGTGTTTTTCAGGTGATCGCGCGGCGCAATACCACCGCGGAAAGGATATCCTGAGCTCAAAGCGGTACCAACGCGAACATCGTATAAATACTTACTCAAATCATTGGATATCGATTGATAGTACGTCAATGCGCCGCCAACGATATATTCACCGGAATACCATCCCGGAAGCATAATTAAATCATTGCCCCATTTACCAAAAGTGGATACAAGGTACTTATTTCTGTTTGCGGAAGTAGTATTCCAGAACATAAGATGGGGTTCAAGTGCATTTAAATATATATCGTAATAATATCCGTTTTTCGAATCAAAGTTTGACTTGGTCAAACTGCTATAAAAGTATCCCTGTGTTTTGATCTTTTCATAAACCTTATCGCCGACCACATCCTTGAGCAAATAGCCGTCGGTGATAGGGTCGAAAAGATAATTAGGTTTTGCGCTCTGCAATTCACTCTCGGGTATGAATGCAAAGAATTCAACTTCATCATCGTAATACCGTTTACGAAGGTCAATAACAACTTTACTTTCATATATTAAATTCGTTTTCTCCTTCAGCACATTCAAACTTATATTCATTCCGCCGCTGCGCAGTGCATTGTGCACAACAAACCTGTTGAATATTTCCCGAACCAGGAGAGGATCGGAGATTACCCATTTTTGTTTTAAGTCGTTAAAAGCCACGGTATTATATTCCAGGCTTTCGTAAATACGCTGTTGTTTATCAAACTCACTCGGCGCTGTTTGCGATTGAGCTTTAACCGTGAAGGCGAGAACAAATAATAAACTACCGATAACTATATTTTTCATTTTCTTATTCCTACCTTTCACTTAAAATCCGTAGCGATAACGAAGTTCAACTAAAGCACCGCCGCTTGTCTCCCAATTTCGCTGATGCCGGGCAAAAGGAGGCGTTATATACGTCATACCGACTCTAAACACATGCCCGCCTTCAAGCTCAAGAAGCTTTAGCCAGCCATATGCTTTAACTTGACTATCGAATAACTTGATTGTTCCGCTATAAATATCTTTACCGTCGGGAGCAAAATTAAAATGAAGAGCCAGCATAGGGAAAATGTCATCCTGAACACTGCGTTTTACAGATGCCTTGCCTGCTGTAGCGCTTCCAAATTCGGCGCTATAAACATCGTAGTACCCGGCGCCAACTTCAATTCCGAATCGACTCGTCATAGTTTCACTGGTATTCCAGAAAAACATCATTGAACCCTGCGCCTGTGTATTTGAATAAAACGTATAATATTTTGAGTTTATCAACTGCCTGAAAGGCGGATTGGTAATATCGGCAGACCCGGACATTACTGCAAAATTAATTGTAGGTAGTCCAAATGGTCTGGTTATCGTAAAATCAAATCCGGCCGCATTACTTAAGATCAATCGCGGCTTTGAGCCTGCTACAAAAGGAAGCGACGTTGAGAGGTCTTGCATGTTAACCTTATAACGTCCAAGCATCTTAACGTCAATGATAGTAGACTTGGCTAACTCTTCTTTTTTGTCGGAAAGTGAAACATACAACCGCATGCCTCCATTGATGGACATCTGCTGAAAAGGTAAGAGATTAAGAATATTTTCCTGAACACCTAATTCCAAGCCCGCAGCTCCAAATGAAAACTCCATGGCTCTGTGTGAAAAACTAACACTGGTAAATCCGGCTTCGATTCTATAATCATTTGAATCCGCTACGGCAGTCGATCCGCGTTTACCAAGTTTTTTATCCACCTTAGCTTTGGGATAATAATGCAAACTATTAGCACGTTGAAAATTCAAGAAATCCGTGTTATCTCTGGAAGCAATTCCGAAGCTTGTTTTAATATCATTATCGGGATTAATTTTCAATAACGAGGTTGGTGGGTTATCCGGGTTTTCACGAATAAATTTGCGAACTTCATTATATAGCGTAGCGTACGCCTGAGGTTTAGCCGAAGCAAGATCGTACAAATCTTTATATGTCAAAATTCTCTCGGTTGATCTTGTCGGTCCCGTTGTTTCTCCGAAGAATTGCTCGCCACCGGCTCCCTTCTCTTCAATCCTGTCAACGTAAAGAAGCACGGTTGAGTCAACTCCGATAGCATCCATAAGAAAAACCACTTCATAGGTGATATTGTCTTTCGCCTCGAAGGATACTGGATCTTTATAATTTGTTCTTGGCAAATTATAAAGTGTCTCGTTTATTTTATTATTAGGAAAAACTATCTTGTGTATATTAAGATAGTTTTTATCCTTGCGCAATTTAAGGTCAATTTGCTCTAGCATTTCATCAAGATTTTGACAAAATGCCGGCGCAACAAGACCAAACAATACGACTATACTTAAGATTTTCTTTATCATATTACTCCCGGAATAAACAATCATTTATCCTATATTATTAAGGCAACACTGTTATCTGATTACTACTGCGTAATAATCTCTGCTAAACGATTCGCCGAACTGCGTTCTGTAGGCTACATGTACCTTTACCGGTTTGGACTCGCCAATCGGCATTTGATTTAAAAACTCTTCATTAATCGTCAATTCAACAACCTTGAACGAACCGATGTTTCTTTGCGTAAAACCGGAAATGAAGTTCTCAGGTTCCGAAGTAATACGCAGCCCGTTGAGATCCGGAATTGTTACGGCAAAGCCGCTCGGGGTTTTTCCGATATAAACATACCAGAACTGGGTTGCCAAAGAATTATATACGCTGACCAACCATTGATCGTTTTCTTTCTTTTCCCACCCGTTAAATTCCTGAAGACCAGGACGTTCTACAGAAAACTGCCAATTTGATTTTTCAATTTTTCCGGTTGCGGGTGATTTGAAAGTAAACTCCTTGCCCTGATATAATCCTCGAATTTTAAATGATTTACCAACATTTGCCGGCACACGTAAAATAGAATCCAATTTTACAAATGGGCCGGAACTTTTAAATACTACATTTGCGCCATCTAAAATCTCGTATGAATAAGCATTCGGATCGGTATATTCAACCGTGGCAAAGCTAAATGATTCTTTTTCTCCAAAGAAATATGATGGGCGAAGATTGACAGATGCTGCCAGCATGGGGTTATACACCTGAACAAGGTAATAGACATCCTTTTTCAGTCCGCCAAGCTCACCTGATGCGTTTAGTGAAATTTTAATGTAATATGTGCCAGGCTCCTCAATCATGTCGCTGAAAACAATCCAGACAGTAGTGCCACGGCCTCCTTGAACTGCTTTGGGCATTTCTTCCTTTTTAGGTTTCTGGGTTGCTTTTTTTACATCACGAATTTTTTGAAGATTTGTATTCAGCAGCTCGGCTGAATAGTCCAGTTTGAGGATATTTGCCAATACCAACGCCCCAACTGAAGGAGCGTTGAAATCCTGTAATGCAGCAACTTTTATTGTGTCCAATACATCAATCTTTTGTGGAAAAGATTGAGCAGTCAAGAATACAATGATGGCAAAGAATAAGAATCTTTTCATACACCACTTTTCCTCTGGAATAAGTTTTATACTGTAACAAAATGCGTATGGGTTTGCAATGCAAACCCATACGTACAAATTAAATTAGAGAACCAACTCAGCGCCTTTTTTCTTTACGCCGCCCTGACGTTTGGCACTGATAGTAAATGTTTCAACATTACTCTTCGCTTTCTTCAAGCTGCCGACCATAACTTTTAATGAATCGAGTAATGCTGTTTTTTCCAGATAACCCGGCCATTTGCGCTCAACTTCGCAATAGGTGGAAAACTTATAATCACCCTCACTGGCAATAGTTGCTAAAAATTTAGCAGATCCATCTTCATTCTTTTCCAGTTTATATTTCCCGTTGCCTTTTCCGGTGCTAATTCCTCCTGATGGCCAGCCATCAGGCACTTTCGAACCGGGGGCTACACTTACAGTATACTCAACTGCTGCTTTTTCCTCGTCTGATACTAAGCCATTAACAGACAAAACAACAGTTGCTTCATGTTGTCCTTCTCCGGCAACATTATAATCCAAGAACTTTGGGGTAGAAGACAATGAAATAGGTGCTTTATATGAAGCCGCGATACTGCCAAGCATATTTTGACGAATCGCGAGCTCGCTTTCTTCCAACTCATCTCTTTCCGTAATAACAATTAACAGCTCCGTAATCAGTACTACATAGAGTACGAAATAGAGCATTTTGGCGCCAGATCCACCTTTCGCCATGTCAAACTCCTTTCATCTTGTGTGCAACAATACTGATTATTTAAATAACTGCTTAAGATCGGAGAGCGACTTGAGAAAGTCAGTCTTCGCTTGAGCCAGCCGGCGATTGACATGGTTAAGAGCTTCAACATATTCATTAAATGTATCAATATCTTCCTTCGCGATTGATTTGAGCGCAGCCATTTCAGCTTTGATTCTATCAATCTCCTCCGCGAGCGGAGTGCTTGCTTTAGCAGGCTCGCCAAATCCACCTTGATCCTCAGGGGTAAAAAAGGTAACGATTGCGAGCACCATGAGCAAAGAAAATTCCAGGAACAATGCAGCCATAACCCACATTGGAGCAACTTTGCCGTCCATACCAAGTAAAAATTTCGGCACGATAGCAATTGATGCGGCAACTTTGCCAATTCCACGCAAACCAACAATGATGATCAAACAGGCCGCTCCCATATACACGAGGCCCTGAACATTGTTCGCGTATTGCGGAACAAATTTGTAAACCATGAAACGACCAAATGCAGTCTTTGGCCCAACTTGAGGATGTTTTGTTGTCACTTTGCAACTCCTTTAGTTTTCAGTAGATAATGAATTAAATAAGTTAAAAGAACAAGCTCTGTTCAATGATTATAAAACTATACTATAAGAATGCTTCTGAAAAGGTACCTTTTATACTCAGAACCATTATCGCCTCTTGGAGTGTGGTTTAAGCAATATTTCCATCTATTCTCATCAATAAATAATACTGCGAAAAATTACCTGAAAACTGAGCTTTATACCTACTATAATTTATATAACATTAATTTTATAAAAAAGGAAAAAACGTATTTTTTTGCAGCAGTTTAAAAATATTTAGAGCGCATTTTTCTTGCTATTTAGCATAAATATAAGATTTTATTTATGCTTTATATCACAAGACAAAATTAATATTTTTATAATCTACCAGAGAAACGGCACGAATCTTGACTTCCCCCGGGCATAATCTCTATACCGGTCACCAAAACGTTCTGCCATTTTCTTTTCTTCGTATTTTGCCCCGATAATAAAATACGCGATAATACAGAGGATTGAAATGAAATAGTCTAAAAGCATTTGCGGCCTTGCTAAAAGCCATAGCGAAGTGAAAAAATACAACGGATGAAGGCATAGGTGGAATGGGCCATCCACGATGAGATCCGTATCTTCATCCAGTACATCATCTCCATAACCTTCGAATATATCTCTGCTGATTTGTGAGAGCCCCAGAAATTCCTTAAATCCAATTCTATAGAAAACCCAGATGACACTGGCTAAGGAAATATACTGGATGGCAAGCATGATAAGATCAAAGGGTTTCGGCAAATCATACAATTTGAAGTCAAGATCAGGAGTTAATTTGTAAACAATAGAAAAATGTAGAAGGGCAAAAACATTATAGGTGAACCGGTAATACGGCAAAAACTTGGGATATTGTTTAGCGACTTTTTCTTTAAATGCAATCTTGGCCAGATAGGTGTGCACCAGGCCAAATGTCGAGTACAAAAGAATAATTACGAGTATTTTAACCGCAATCATAGTGATTTGCGGAGCCTCGCGACGGGTATCTTTAGAGCTTCACGATATTTTGCGACTGTTCTCCGGGCAATGTGAATACCGCGCTGATTCAGCATGTGTGCTAATTTATCATCGCTCAATGGCGAACGCTTGCTTTCGCCCTCAATCATATCTTTGATGAATTCCTTGATCTGTTTATTAGCGACTTCTTCCCCCGAATCAGTAGCCAATCCTTCACTGAAGAAATACTTGAGTTCGTGGATACCCTGCGGACTTTGAACAAATTTTCCGCTTACCACCCTGCTGATGGTAGAAATGTCCATTTGGATTTCATCCGCAATATCGCGGTAGATCATCGGGCGCAGCATTCGGGGGCCCTTATCAAAAAACTCGAATTGTTTTTCCACGATACTGCGCATAACTTTTAACATAGTTACTCGGCGCTGCTCAATGCAGGCGATAAACCACTTGGCCGACTCGTACTTCTCTTTAAGGAAGAGATAGGCATTCTTTTCGTGAGTCCGTATCTTTTTCTTTCCTTTATTCTTCTGAAGCATCTCAAGATACGTCCGGTTCAACGTTATAGTCGGAAGACTCCGGTCATTCAACGTAATCATTATATTGTCGTTATCTTTTTCGACAATAAAATCCGGAGTAATCTGATTCAGTTCGGAATACTCTATTGTACCCTCACCCGGTTTTGGATTCAGCCCATGAATAATTTCAAGTACCGACCGGAGAGTTTCTTCGCGCATATTCATTTTCTGCATCAGCTGATCATAGCGCTTATGGCTGAAATCCTCAAAGAATTCCGTCAACATCTTTTCGGCAAGGAACGCGTAGTAGGAATCGAATTTTGAATTTTGTATTTGTACAATCAGGCATTCCTGAAGATTGCGTGAAGCAATTCCAACCGGATCGAATGTCTGAATCTTCTTCAACAGGGCTTCAGCGGCGGGCTTTTCAATAATCACATGATTCAGTAATTCGATTTCCTTCAGTACGGCCTCGATGCTGATGAGCAGATAACCGTCATCGTCAAGATTGCCAATAATGTTTTCGCCAAGAATCCGCAGGTCCTCGGTAATATCGAGCATATAGAGCTGATTAAGCAGGTGTTCGCTCAGCGATTCCTTAGCCGGAGCGTATGGCTGGATTTTTTCTTCTTCCTGAGGCTGATTATAGGTACCCGGATCGTCAAAATACTCATCGTCATTCATGTAGTCTTCAAGGCCGAACTCATCATCCGAACTTGCGGCTTCTTCCGTTTCTTCGGTGTTCTCAGTTTCGCCTTCAGTGCTTTCAGGAGCTTCTACTTCTTCAGGGCGGTCTTCTTCTTCACGAAGCTCCATTTCGGCTTCGAGAAATGGATTCATCTCGAGCTCGTTTTTGATCCGCTGCTCAAGGCCGAGTGTGTTCAACTGAAGCAATTTTTGATATTGTATCTGCTGTGGGGAGAGCTTTTGCTCCAGTTTTTGGGTTTGTTTTAACGAAATCATTCTACTTTCTCGAGGCTTCTACTAACATATTATACCATTCACTGCTGTATTTCCGTTCAAGTGCTTCTTTGCATGATTCAGCGATTGTCTTATTCTCTTTTTGACCATTTTCCAAAGCAGGAGCACATTCAGAGAATCGTTCATACCGGAGTATGTCCCCTCCAAAATCCGAGATGCGAATCGGGAAAAGGTGACATGATACGGGTTTTCTAAAACTGCTTTTCCCTTCGAAATATGCACGCTCAAGTGAACACTTGGCTACATCACCCTCATAAAAAACAAGAACGCACGCTTTATTACGCACGCTTCTTGTCACCAATTCACCGTCTTTCGACTCGTAAAACCCTTTTTTCTTGATTTCTTCCACATGCGCAGGAGGAAGATACTCCAATGCAGCCGGAAGGTTCTTTTTAATTTCAGTAATTTCATCTGCCTGAAGCGGAGCGCCATACTCACTTTCCAGCGTACAACAGGCGCCTTTGCATTTTGAAAGGTCGCAGGCAAATTTAACTTGTAACACTTCTTTGTTTACAAGTACTGAATCTATTTCGATAAGTTCGTTTTTCAATTGGCTTAATTTTTGTAGTAAAATTAATTTCTGACTAAGGGAAAATAACGAGTTGGAATTAAAATGAAAAATTGATTTTTTTAAACATTGATTTATGGAAATTCTAATATATGGACTTTACAGGGAAAACTATCCTCCTGACAGGGGCAAGCAGCGGTATCGGGGAAGCAATTTTATATGAACTCAGCAACCACGACTGCACTATTATTCCTCTTGCCCGGAGACTTGAAACACTTATCGCTTTTAAAGACGAACTGAAAACCAGACCGGCAAAGATCGCCCCATATGAATGTGATGTCTCTGATAAGGCAAACGTCGCGGCTGTTTTCAAGGAGGTCCTGACCAGTTATCCACGGATAGACGTCGCAATTCTTAACGCGGGTGTCGCTTTCCGGAATCCAATTGAAGAATACGATGTGACAATCGCCGAAAAAACCATAAACACCAATGTATTGGGACTCGTTTACTGCATCAACAGCCTGCTCCCTATGTTTATGCAACAAAAGTCGGGATTGCTTATAGGAGTTTCCAGTCTTGCAGATGAGCGCGGATTTCCAAAAAGCGGAATTTACAACGCGAGTAAAGCCGCCGCAACAAAGCTGCTTGAGGGGTTAAGAATAGAACTAATTCAATATGGGGTTAAGGTATTAACGATTAAGCCGGGTTTTGTAGAAACACCAATGACTGCCAAGAATGAATTCAAGATGCCGTTGTTGTGGTCACCGGAAAAGGCTGCGAAGTTTATCTGCCGCAATATTCAAAAAGAAAAACGGATCATTACTTTTCCGTTTTTAATTCATATGAGTATTCTCCTGCTGCGCATCATGCCGCCGAAATTATTCGACATGTTGGCAGGGGGTCATTATAAAGGAATCTCAAGGGAATAAAATAATTTAGATTACCATTCAGGGGGAAAATTGAAAACCGCACTTTGGTTCTTTACCATTGTCATTATTCTGTACGCACCAATTTCAAATTGCCAGTCGGATACCATGCTGACAATTTCGGAAATTTTGTTCTCAGATACCGACCCGCTTAATACCTTTATTGAGCTATATAACACGGGGACAACGGATATTAGTCTGGATTCAACTGTTATATTATATAAAGATCGCGAAACCGATTCCGTTGTTTATCGAGATAGTATCAAAAAGGTAGATTCAGTATTAATTCTCCACCCAAAGCAGTATGCAGTCATCCTGAATCATGACTACAAATTATCAAAATATCCGATTTATAAAAACATCCCCCCTTATTCATTGACCGCCATAGTCGCAACGAACTTCTGCAAAGAAACAGGATTAAAAAATGCTATAGATAAAAAGATATGTATATATAAATCTAAACGTCAAGAAACAATGGAGGTTTATATTTCTCCGGCAATTATGCCGGCAAAGAATTTTTCAATTGAAAAAATTAATCTTACAAAAGATAATTCGCTTTTAAACTGGACAACATCCCGCTATTATCAGGGTACGCCCGGCTGCACAAATTCAGTAACAGTTAAAAATACCGATGCGATGCTTGTGTCGCTGTCGACAAACCCAGAAGTTCTGTTTGTAAATCAGCCGGGAAAATTAATTGTCGGATTATACAATAACAGCCTGACAACATTATACTTGTCTCAAATCAGCTTGTATAAAACAGCATCACTGGATTCCATCACCGTAAAGGACAGCTTGATATTCCAGAGCACCGCTGACGAAATAGCTTCGCGCGATACTATATTTTATGAGGTCGGCATTTCTCCCCACGACACAGGTTTATACAACTACATAGCCAGAGTATCTGTGCCTCAAGATGAAGACAGCTATAATGACACCATCTCTATTTCTTTTCATGCATATACACAAACCAATTTTTATGATGACGTTGTTTTAAATGAATTGATGTATGCACCCGCAACAGATGATATGAAAGAATGGATTGAAATATACAACCGTCGTTCTCAAAAGGTAAACCTAAAAAAATGGAAGTTGTGCGACCCAAGCAAACAACTCACCATAACAAACAATAATGTGTATATTCAGCCCCATTCATTTTACGTCATTGCCAAGGATACACTCCCGGCAAATTTGTACCCGCCGGGGACGCCAATACTAATAACATCGTTCCCCTCAATGAACAACAACGGTGACTTTATTGCTATCCGGGACTCATTCGGTCTTATTATTGATAGCGTCACGTATTCGCCTTCTTGGGGTGGTGAAGGTTATAAATCTCTTGAGCGAATCTTTTATGATTTACCGGGAAATGATTCGACAAACTGGGGCTCATCGCGTAATCCGAGATTGTGCACGCCCGGATTTACGAATAGTCTCACTCCAAAAGAATATGACATTGATATCTCGTCCTTTTCAACGACTTCGGCTTATTATTCAGAAACAGACAGTATATCACTGTCTATAAAAATCCTTAATCGTGGCATGAAGACGAGCGGAATAATTAATCTAAATATATATAATGACGGCAACCACGACTATTCAGGCACACTGGAGGAACTGCTTTTTTCAAAACAATTGCCGCCGCTTTCATCAAACGAAAGCGACTCTCTGATAGTTCAACTGCCCACATTTCCAGAGGGGAAAGTATATTTTATCGCTTCGGTGGCCGTGAGTAATGATAACGACACTTCGAATAATTACCGTTTCACAACAGCCCATGTGCTGCATGGCGGTAATCCACGGAATAAAATTGTCATTAACGAAATGATGTACGCGTCGCCAAAAGGCGAGCCCGAGTGGATTGAGTTATATAACCGTTCGGCAGAGTCTGTTAATTTGAAAAAGTTTTCCATCGCAGATGATGCCGATACCGGGACCATCGCGAAAACCGATTTCATTCTTGACGCGGGTGGCTATTGTATCGTTTCGCGGGACAGCAGCATCTTAAAAAAGTATCCGTGCAATGGCAAATTGCTTGTCAGTACATTCCCAACATTAAATAACGACTACGATAAAGTCATTCTCCTCGATTCACTATATCGCGTCATTGATTCACTCGCTTACTCACCGGCATGGAGTAAAACGTCCGGAGCATCTCTTGAGCGAATACTTGTTGATAGTGCTGCCACGGATTCATCGAACTGGAGTAATGCAGTAACACGGTACAGGGCAACACCCGGATATTGTAATTCAGTCACTCCGAAAGCAAGCGACATTTCTGTTTTATCTTTGTCTGCTTCGCCACACTATCCCACGAAAGGTGACTCGGTCACGCCGTATGCTCATATTTATAATAACGGCACATCTACAGCGGTTAATATCCGCGTGACTTTCTCATTTCAAAACGAGTACAGAATCGTAAAACCATTGATGGATACTGTTATCTCAAGCTTACCGGTAAAGGACTCTATTGTCTTAACTTCGTCACAGCTCACATCTGCAATTAACGATAGTTTAGTAATACATGTACTGGCTTCAATTAGTGCCGACGAAGATACTTCAAACGATTACGCAGATGTGACCGTGAAATCAGGAAACAAAACCGGCTCAATAGTAATTAATGAAATCATGTTTAATCCCCGTGCAGGATTTTCTGAATGGATTGAGTTATACAATACCACAAAGGATACGATTAGCATCAACGGCTGGCGGATTTCTGATATACTATCAACACCCACTGATGATACAATCAAAAATTCTGCCGCACGAATTCCGCCGTTTGGATACCTCACTATCAGTCGTGATACACTACCTGTACAAGAAGCAGTAAATAAAAATTTTCTTGTGTGCCGTTTCGGGATGCTTAATAATTCTGCCGACGGCGTTGTATTGAGAGATTCCCGCGGTTCAGTAATTGATTCTGTCTTCTACAACTCCAACTGGGATGTACGCACCGGAAAGTCACTTGAACGGCTTTCTGCATCTGCAAACTCATGCGACAGCCTGAATTGGCTATTCTCTTTTAGTTCTCAGGGCTGCACACCGGGCGCGAAAAATTCGGTTGATTCAATTCAGGCGGCATCCCCCGGAACATTGGCGATTAACGAAATCATGTACGAACCCGGAGGTGACAATGCGGAATTTGTTGAGTTATATAATACGTCTTCCGTTGATTTGCTGTTAAATGCCTGGAAGATAACGACGGCGAATAAGAACAATTTCTACATTACCGACAGTGTCGTTACACTGCCTCCGCATAGCTATTTTGTTGTTTGCAGCGACAGCGTCATTCTCAAAAAATATCCGGCATTTCAGAATTATCGATATAAATACATTCTGCAATCAGGCAGTTTAGGACTGCTCAACAGCAATTCATCAGTCGTGCTTCGTGATGCTTATAAAAATGTTATTGACTCCGTTTATTACCGGACTTCATGGCATAATCCGAATTTCACCAGCACGAACAATCGCTCGCTCGAACGTATCAATCCAATTCTCTCGTCCAATGACACAAGGAATTGGAGCAGTTCGGCAAATAAGAGCGGTGCGACTCCGGGTGAAACCAACAGTATCTTTATCGGCAGTGTTTCATCATCGTCACAGATGAGCATTACGCCAAATCCATTTTCACCCGACAATGACGGTTACGAAGATTTTACCTCTATTACATTTCAGACACCGTATCCGGTGACGCAGATTTCAATTAAGATTTTCGATGACAAAGGCAGGCTGATGCGTGAACTGACCAGCAACGAGATTTTCGGCTCAAGTGGTACAATCATCTACGACGGCAGAGATAAAAACGGAAATCCACTTCGACTTGGTATGTATATTGTTTTATTTGAAGCCGTTAATCCCCAAACCGGCGCAAAACAGGTATACAAAAAAGTACTGGTGTCAGCAAGGAAGCTGTAGCCAAATTTAGAAATAGAACACTGATGACGCGGATGACACGGATTTTCACGGAATCTTTTTCAACAGAAGCAACCACCTAATCAGTCGCATTTCAAGCTCCTATTAACATTTTGAAGTCGCGTAGCGACGATATAGTTGTAGCCCCGGATTTCAATCCGGGGTTAATGAGACGTCCAACACCAGAGCTCCAGCGGAGCGACATAAACAACCCATCATTTTGCAAACACAGTGGGCGGGTAACAAACCCGCCCTACAAAAAGGTGCCATATTTTCGTAGAGACGCATGGCATGCGTCTCCCCTGAAATAACCGCAATGAAAAATTCGCCACAAAACATAATACATTTTCCGCTTGTTCGATATTTTCATTGATTACACGTGAGACGCATGCCATGCGTCTCTACACTTGACGATCCACCTTTTCTCTGTTTTTCTAAAAATATCTTTCGAACTTTGCGGTCTCTGTGATGAATTTCTCTTGCGATTATATGAGGTTTACCTTAAAAAAAATACCCCTGATCATGAGTCAGGGGTATTTGTGTGTTCATCGTTACTGTGTAGTCTTCAACTCACGGATTGAGAGGCAGCGCCTCCGTTGAAGGCACAGAACGATGTGAATGTTTAGCGCGGATCTTAGCTCTAAGATTTTCAACGCTCACATAAACGACAGGAACAAGAATAAGGGTCAGTATAAGCGAACTGGTTAATCCGCCGATAATAACCCAGGCTAATCCGTTTTTACTTTCGGATGAGGTACCGGTCGATGTCGCCAAAGGAAGCATACCAAAGACCATTGCGATGGTGGTCATAAGAATAGGACGCAGTCTTTCCTTGCCGGCCTCAATTAATGCCTCAATCATTGCCATGCCGTTTTCACGAAGCTTGTTGGTAAAATCAACAAGCAGAATGGCATTCTTCGCCACCAACCCCATCAACATAATCATACCGATGAGCGCGTAAATCGATATATTATTCCCGCTTAATGCGAGAGCCAACAGAGCGCCGATAACCGCTACCGGCAGGGAGAACAAAACGACGAAGGGATAAATATATGAGTTATAAAGCATAACCATAACAAAATATACCAACAGAATTGCCGTTGCTAAAGCGAAGAACAGGCTGCTGAAAGCTTCCGACTGCCGTTCCATCTGCCCTTTATATTCTATAGTTACATTGTTTGTGTGAATATTGTCGTTTATTTTCTTTTTAATTTCTTCACCTACGGTTCCGACAGGACGTCCATATACTTCCGATTTGATCGTCAGAGAAGATATTCTGTCGTACCGCTCAAGTTTATTAGGTCCAAGCGACTGATAAATATTAGCAAACTGTTTGAGTTCAATATTCTCTCCTGTTGAGGAGCGGAAATTTATTGAGCCGAGATCTTCAACCTTCTGACGGTCGAAGGCATCAAGCTGAATATTGATGTCATAATCCGTTCCGTTGTCGGAATATTGCAAATCCGAATTTCCCGCGAGAGCATACTCAAGTGTATTTCCCACGTCGGAAATCGAAAGTCCCAGAGCCGACATTTTATCACGGTCGATTTGAATATGCATCTCCGGTTTACTTTTTTCCACCGAAAGACGGATATCATTAATTCCGGGAACGTCTTTAATTACCGCCATTACCTGATCGGCGGTTTTATATATTTCATTCATATCGGCACCACGGAGCAGCACCTGAATCGGGGCTTCACTGCTGCCGAAAGTCGAGCTCGGTGTCGATGTAACTTTCAATCCGGGAATAGTTGTTAGGATTTCTTTTTTTATCATCGCGGCATACTGTTCTACGGTTTGCTTACGTTTTTTCTTGTCCACGATGGATACGGTTATTTCCGCTTTGTGGCTTTCGCTGTTCGTTCCGACCATATTGCTCGAATATCCGATGCTTGAGAAGACTTTTTGAACTTCCGGGTGAGCATATAAAAGTTTTTCAACCTTTTCCGTCAACTGATTCGTCTGCTGCAAGGTGTTCTGCGGGTCACCCTCAAGCTGCACAACGAACTCTCCTTTGTCGGCATTCGGCATAAATTCAGTTCCGATAAAATTCATACCGACTAATAAAAATGATGCAAAGAAGAGAACCATTACCGAAATAAAAACTTTTTTCCGGTTCTGAAGTGCTTTTTTCAAAGCCGACTGATAGAAGGCAACCAGTCGATTATAGAGATTTTCAAATGAAAGAGCGATTTTTCCAAGAAATGTATCGCGCGTTAAATTTTCAAGTTTGCTGAAGCGTGAAGCAAGCAGCGGAGTAACAGTGAATGATACAATAAGGCTCATGAGTGTTGAAAATACAACAACAAGGGCAAATTCTTTCAACATATTGCCGATCATACCCGACACCAGCGCCATCGGCACAAATACCACAACGTCAACAAACGTAATAGCAACGGCAGTAAAACCGATTTCCGATCTGCCGTCCAACGCGGCCTGCCGCTTGTCTTTTCCCATATGTAAATGCCGATGAATGTTTTCCAGAACAACGATGGAGTCATCCACAAGAATTCCGATGATGAGCGAAAGCGCCATCAAAGTCATAAGATTCAGCGAAAAATTGAATACATACATTGCCGTAAATACCGATATGATGGAAACCGGAATCGAGACAAGGACAATGATTGAATTCCTGAAGCTGTGCAGGAATAGAAACATGACAATTGACACTAATGCAATAGCCACAATCAGATCTTCCATAACCGAATTTGCGGAGGCAAGGGTATAAACCGAGTTGTCGGTTGCAATAACAAATTTTAAACCTGCCGACTCGTATTGCTTTTCCAGTCTTGCCATCTCGTCCTTTACGAGCTGTGTAACTTTGACGGAATTTGCATCTGACTGTTTTTGAATCTGCATACCGATAGAATTTTCACCGTTAATTCTGCTCAGGCTTGTATATTCGGCGATACCGTCAACCACTTCAGCTATATCCTGCAACTTCACTTCGCTGCCGTCGGTTTTATGAGTAACGACAATATTCCGTATTTGTTCAAGTGAAGAAAACTTACCGGATAACCTTACGGTATATTGGCTTTTATTTCCCTCGATTTTACCGGTAGCAAACTGCTGATTAGCACTATTGACAACGCTGTATAATTGACTTATCGTAATGTTATAAGCCGCCAGCTTATTCCTGTCAACATTAATTCGTATCTGGCGTTCATCACCACCGATTAAGGTAACCTGCGCGACACCGTTAATTTTTGAGATCTGCGGTTTTACCTGATCCTTGGTTAACTGATACAACTTTGTCGCATCCATTTTCGCCTTTACGCCGAGTTTCAGTATCGGAATCTGATCGGTAGAAAATGACTGAAGTGCAGGAGTTTTTGCACCTGTTGGTAGTTGATATAATACCGCGTTTACTTTTCTCTGCGCATCTTCTATGGCAACATCAGTGTTGGTATTGGCCACCAGCTCAATGGATATGGCTGAATAACCTTCCTGCGATGAAGAACTCATATACTTTACATTTTCAAGAGCCGAAAGAGCATCTTCTAATTTCTTGGTCACGGAGCTTTCAACTTCATCAGCCGACGCTCCGGGATATTGTGTCGTCACCACCATAAAAGGCATATCTATCTTGGGAATAAGCTCATAGTTGAGTTTTGAGTAGCAAAATATGCCGAGCAGTGTCAGTGCAGTAAATACAATTACTACAAGCGTCGATCGTTTTACTGCTAATTCTGTAATTGTCATATTCGTGTCTTAGTTATTATTTATAATTTTAATTGTTTTCCCGTCGGTCAGATTTACCTGTCCGCTTACTACCACCTGTTCATTCTCCGATAAACCTGAGACCACTTCAAGATATCCGCTGCTTTCACGGCCGATAACGATATTTTTGAGATGCGCTTTGCCGTTTTCGGCAACATAGACTTTTGCTTCCTTTATGCTGCCCTGCAAAGCTTCACGCGGAATGCAAATACCCATTTTGCTCGTCCCGATTTCAAAAGACGCGGTAACAAACGTACCGCCTTTAAGCTGCGTTTTTCCGGTATTAGCCAATTCAATCTCCACAGGATAATTATGAGCATCATCACCACGAGGACTTACAAAGCTGATTCTGCCGGTGAATGTTACGCCGGGATAAATATCCGATGTAATTTGTACTTTATTGCCTACGGAGACGTAATACGCGTTGCTCTCGGAAAGATTAACTTTGACTTTCAATTTCGAAATATCAACAATAGAGGCAACCGCTGTACCCGCATTTACATATGTTCCGGCTTCGACTAATTTTTTCGATATGGTTCCTGAAATAGGGGCGGTAATTTTAGTATATGACAGCTGTTTGGCAGCATCGGCTACCTTATTCTTAGCAGATTCGTAAGCGAATTTGGCATTGTCAAATTCCTGCTGGCTTGTTGTTCCGCCGCTGAGCAGATTTTTCAATCTGTTATAATCTTTTTCAGCTTTCTCGGCGTCAATTTTTGCCGATTCATACGAGAGTTTTTTTAATTCGTCATCTATTGAAGCTATTACCGTACCGGCTTTAACACTTTGTCCGAGTGTGTAATGCAATGCTTTAATTTTACCTTGTGTTTCGGCCGGAATATCTAATTCCGTAGCGGGATAGACCATACCGGTAACATTTAAAACGGGCGAGATGTCTTTTTTACTTACAGAGGCTACGGTAACACTCACATCGTTTGCAAAAAGATTTTCATTCTGTGCCGTAATTTTATTGCGGTTACTGAATAATTTAAACACTGCAAGTATTACCAACAGCGCTATAACGACTATTACAATAGTTCTTTTCATGGGATTCACTTTATATTATGTAAAAAATTATTTAATGTGCCCTGTGCTTTTTCCAGATCAAGACGGGCTATGTACAAACTTTGCAGGCGGGTATAATAATTATTCTGCGCCTCTACTAGAGAACGTTCCGCCTGGGTTAAATCCAACGATGAGCTTGTTCCCTGTGAAAATTCCTGCTGGGTATTCCTATAAACGCTTTCGGCAAGAAGCATATTATCTTTTTCAATTTGAATATTACTCAGAGCATTATCATACTCGTATGTTTTATTGGAAACATCCACATAAATGCTTTGCTCATTCTGCCGCAGATTTTCTTTTTCCTTTTCTATATTTAAGGTTGACTGCTCGACTTTCGCATATCGTGAGAAGCCCGAGAAAATCGGAATCTTTAATTCCAGACCGATCGCGGAATTGTTATACCAATCCTGATCTTTACCAAAGAGATTGAACTGATTTCTCATTGCCTGATAATTATAATTGGCGTAGAATGACAGCGTCGGCAGATACGCACTCAGATTATTTTCACGATCTGCTTCATACAGAGAAATATTGCTCTTCTGTAGTTTATAATCCGTACGGAGGTTAAGAAAGTTTTTGTAGTCGTCGGAATCTGTTTTTCCGGAACGTGCGGATGCCTCATCCAAAGCATCATTCAATTTGAGTTCATCGGCGACCGGCATACCCATTTCATATTTCAGATTGTTCAGAGCCTCTTTATATTGAAGTTCGGTTTGTTGCAACTGTGAATACGTATTATTATAGCTCACCTGAACCTTATCAACATCTATCTTTTTACCGATACCGTTGGCAAACTTTAACTGCGTTGAAGTAAGAGACGCTTTTGATGCCTGAAGAATCTTTTGAAGATTTTCCAATTGCTTTTGAATCACAACCGCTTTATAATATGCCGTTCCGACATTGTATAAAACCTGCTCGGTTGTCTTTTGCTGGGTCAGCTGCGACATCTCCTCACTGATTTTTGCAGCTTTCAATCCGACCCAAAACGATGGACTGAATAACTTTTGATTTAGCGTGATACCCGCAGAGAGATTATACTTCGTTCCCATTTGCAGAGCAATGGTTTTCCCCGGCTGTCCCATCAATTCTCCCGGCATTACCGTGGTCGAAAGTTTGAGTTTATCCTCTAACGTACTGCTGAAATCTATCTGCGGCAGTGCTGTCCCGATTTGTTCGTTGACTTTTTGCTTGCTCAAATCGTAGTCGAGAGCCGATACTTTTATGCTGCTGCTTTTTTGCTCTGCATAATTGATACAATCCTTTAACGAAAAAACCTGTCCGCTCACAGCAACTTGGAGCAAGAGCAGCAGGGTAGTTATTTTGAGATTTTTTTTCATGTTTATTATTTTATTTAGTTATAAAATCTTACTAAGTTAGATTTTTAGGCAAAAAAATATATCAGAACAATCCGATATTATATTCGACGATCTTTTTATATAATTCTCGCGGAGACTCGCGCACCACATGCGGCGGCGGCGGACTCATAAGCAGGGTTGATATAGCGCCACGTGTTAAGCAAACCCAATTCAATATCAGATTCTCCAAATTCCCGAACTTTCCGGTATCGATTTTTTTAAAGGTTTCTTTAATAAGCTCCATCCCCTTCATCATTTCTTCGTTTGGTGCAGGTTTTTCTATGCTAAACATTAGCTGGTATAAGTCCGGATTATTTTCCGCAAAATCCCAGGTTTCCATTGATAAAATCATAATCAATTCTTTGGGATCGATGTCGCTCCGCATAATGGATTCAAAGTCTTTATGCATTAAACGGAATCCATGATACACCAATTCTCTGAACAAAGCTTCTTTGTTTTCGAAGTATTCATATACGATTGGTGGAGTATATTCGATTTTATCCGCGATTTTGCGAATAGTAACCGAAGCCCATCCCTCTTCAATGGCGATGGCTCGTGCAGCATCAAGAATGCTTTGCTTTATTTCTTCTTTTTCGCGCTGTCTGCGCTCTATATGGCTCATAGTAAATTAATTTTTCTAACGTTGTTAGATAAATTAACATCCAAAGCACTAATAAGCAAGTAAATAATTAAAGGGATCCACCCATGTGTGATTTTCGGCACATTTTAACCATCGGTATCCCCGAAAATCAAAGGTATTCTACTAAAAGTCATCTCGATACGCCCCCCGTTAGCCGAGTGTCGCGGCGGAGCCGCGATGTATCGAGGCAAGGCGGGCTACTCGATGACCCACCTTTTATTTGTTATAAAAATATACTTTGCGTCTTCGCGCCTTTGCGTGAAATTCTTCCTTCTGGCCATATCTAAAATCGCATATTTCAGATTTTGAAAATCTCCCATTTTGAGGCATTTTTAAGATTTACTTATTGAGAATTATGCTCCAAAACATCAAATTATTAGTTTTCGACCTGGACGGTACCTTAGTAGATTCCGAGATCACAATTTTTGAGGCAACGACCTCCTCATTGCGGAAAATGAACGTTCCCCACAATTTCACCAAAGAAGAATTCCGCACGATGATCGGTCATCACTTCCTTACGGTCTTCAATAAGTTCGACGTTCATGTCACAGATATTGAATCATATCTAAACATATATAAACCATTCTATAATTCGCTATTGGATAAATCCATTTTATACCCCGATGTTGAAGAAACATTGAAGGTACTTAAAGAAGCCGGTTATGAACTTGCCCTTTTAACGACAAAGTCCCAAGAACAGGCAAACAATGTACTCAGGCATTTCAATCTGTTGAAATATTTTGCTATCGTTAACGGCAGGACTCCCGAAAGCGAAGTGAAACCATCACCTGCTCCTCTGCTCAGCATTTGCAGTACGCTTGGTTATAAACCGTCCGAGGCGCTGATGATTGGTGATTCAGAGCTTGATGTGCAATGCGGCATAAATGCGAAAGCAAAAACCTGTGCTGTAACATTTGGCTTCCGGACCCCCGAACAATTAGTGTTAGAAAAACCGGATTTTATGGTAAATTCACTTAAAGAATTGCAACAACTATTATGTTGATTTACAAATTAACCACAAGTTATTTATGAGATCAAAAAACTCCCCTTTACTTTGTCAGCTCGATGGCGGCGGACTCTCATTCTCGGACGTTATTCGCATCGCCTTTGATAAAGATCAGACCTACAAAATTGTTATTAAAAAATCAGCCCTTAAGCAAATACGCGCCTCGCGCAATTACATTGACGGCATTGTTGCCGATACCGGCGTAAAAGAAACGCCTTTCATTTACGGAGTAAATACCGGATTCGGTGCAAACAAGCATAAGCTGGTTGAGCAGGATGTTACAACCATAAAAGATAAGCTTTCGCGAATTGCGTACAACCTTATCGCCAGTCATGCTATCGGCGTAGGTGAGCGTATGCCGCGGGAAGTTGTCCGCGCAGCGATGCTGCTTCGTGCGAACACGCTCATCAAAGGTTACTCCGGTGTGCGCGTTGAGGTCATCCAAAAAATTCTCGATTTGATCAATGCGGATATTACTCCCGTTGTGCCGGGACAAGGTTCCGTCGGCGGTAGCGGTGATCTGGCTCCCCTTTCCCACATGGCACTTGTGTTCATTCACAACCCGTATTTAAATGGCAGTAAGAAAATCTCCGGAAAAGTTGAGCGTAGAAAAAAAGGAGCACCCGGAGAATACGAAATTGTAGATGCCGAAACCGGCATTAAAGAAATCGGCGGCGGCATCACAATTAAAGATAAAGAAGGGCTTGCTCTTAACAACGGCACGCAATTCTTAACAGGCATAACTACTATCGCGGCACATCACGCAGCATCGCTCGCAAAGATCAGCCAGATTTCTTCAGCCATGATCGCAGAATCATTTTTAAGTACCATTGATGCCTATGATCCGCTGATTCATAAACTCCGTCCACATTCGGGACAAAAAGAAGCAGCAAAGACAATACGCGACCTGCTCAAGGGCAGCACATTTCTTTTTGATCCTTCAAGAGATATTGATGTCCGCTTTTACAAAGATGACATTGCAATTCAGCATATCGAGAAAGAACTTGGGTTAAGAAAAAAATATCAGCCGGTCAAAGAACCGATTCAAGATTTCTACTCGGTGCGCTGCACGCCGCAGGTTATCGGCGCGTGTCTTGATACTATTAATTATGTAAAAACAATTTTAACAACCGAGTTCAATTCGGTTAATGATAATCCTATTGTTAATCCATGGTTCGGCACAGAACGTAAAACCGGCAAAGCGATCTCCGGCGGTAATTTCCATGGCGAACCAATCGCATTCGCCGCGGACTTTCTCAAGATTGCCATCGCCGAGTTAGGCAGCGTCTCCGAGCGGCGTGTTGCCGCAATTGTCGACCCGGATTTCAGCCGCGGACTGCCTGCATTCCTTACACCTGAATTAGTCATGGAAAACAAAGTTGAAGTAAAAGAAGAAGGCATGCATAGCGGACTCATGGTAGCCCAGTATCTGGCCGCCGCACTTGTTTCCGAGAACAAGGTATTGGCTCATCCGGCGAGTGTTGATTCCATTACCACCAGTGCTGGTGTTGAAGATCATGTAAGCATGGGTACGCACGGCGCACGGCAGGCACTCATGATTGCAAAGAACGTATATCACGTAATTGCAGTAGAACTGCTCGCTGCCGCACAAGCTATTGCGCTCCGCAAAAAGCAAACTCTCCATTCGTTATATAATATTGACGTGCGCATCAACGATGCAAAAGGGCATCTCCTGCTTCTTGAAAACCTGCCGAACGCAAGAGCTAAAACAAAAGCACAAATAGCACAGTGCAAAAAACTTATTGAAAAACTGCTCGCTTTCAAAAAGTTACTTGATCAAAAAGCCAAGCCGTTCCAAAACGGAAAAGGTACTGCCGTCGCAGTTAAGTTTATTTCGGATATACTGCACAAAAACGGTTTACAATTTCCGATTTCACACGATGTCGTGTTGCATCACTATATAGATGTTATTGCCAATAGTTTGATGAGCGGGGAATTTTTGCAGAAAGTAATAAAGTAAAATTTATCCGGAGAGACATACTCAGTCGCACGGCCGGAATAGAATAAGCTCATAAAAGAGCCCTCACTCTCAATCTCTCTCCCAAAGGGAGAGAGAGGTAAAAACACTTATTCATCCCGGGTCGGATTTTCATATCCCTCTTCTCCCTTTGGGAGAAGAGGTTAGGTGATGAGGGCTATTCGTTCCAACACCCGAGAGAATACTTCATTTTGGAAAAATTCTGTATTAAACCGTCCCCGCGGTTGTTTTGTCTAAATAGTAAATTATATTGGTGGTTATGAAACGGTTTTCGGTTCTCATCTTTCTTATCCTCTTCACTGCGGAAATTTTCAGTCAAGGTATAACGGTAAAAGGAGTTGTCCGTGACAGCTCTGATAATTCCAGATTAGTTAGTGCAGTTGTAGCCCTTAAAGACATACATAATAAACTAAAAACACATTTTACAACAACAGACGGCAACGGTTCTTTTCGCTTAAATGGCGTGCCCTCCGGCGTGTGGGTCATGGAAGTGACCTATATGGGCTATCAAGACCATAAAGATACCCTGCGCATTCTTAGTCAAGACGTAAACCTTGGGAGCGTTCTGATGAAATCGGAAACCGTCGCACTCCCCACACAGATCGAAGTTATCGGCAATGTTGTTCCCGCACAGCAAAAAGCTGATACCGTGGAATACACGGCAAAGGCATTTAAGACCGAAGCAGATGCAAACGCGGAAGCACTGGTTACCAAAATTCCCGGTGTGCAAAACGATAACGGTACATTGAAAGCACAAGGCGAACAGGTTCAGCAGGTACTTGTCGATGGCAAACCATTCTTCGGTGAAGATCCGACCGTTACACTTCGCAACCTACCAGCTGAAATAATTGATAAAGTCCAGGTGTTTGACAAAATGAGCGATCAGGCACAGTTCACAGGATTTGATGATGGCAACTCTACCAAGGCAATCAATATCATAACCAAAAGCGACAGGCGCAACGGTCAATTCGGAAAAATCTACGGAGGATATGGATCCGATGACCGTTTTCAAGGCGGTGGAGCAATTAACTTTTTCACCCCGGGAAGAAAACTTTCGCTCATCGGCATGGGCAATAATATTAATCAGCAGAATTTTTCCCAGCAAGATATTCTTGGCTTAACAAATAGCAGCGGTGGAGGCGGCAGTAGATTCGGCAACATGGGCGGAATGGGAGGCCGGAGAGGCGGTGGAGGTGGAGGCCGCGGAGGCAGTGACGCAAGCAACTTCATGGTCGGAACGCAAGACGGCAACACCAACACGTATTCAACCGGATTGAACTTTACCGACAACTCGGTTAAGGATCTAACCGTAAATCTTAGTTACTTTTTTAATAATGCAAAGAACACGACCGACCAGAATCTCGAGAGACAGTACTTTAGCAAACAGACGTATGATGAAACTTCAGAATACACAAGTAACAATCTGAATCACCGTATTAACGGCAGGGTTGAATACGCGCTGGATACTCTCAACTCTTTGATTTACACCCCAAAGATTTATTTTCAAAATAATAATTCAACGACCGACTTATTCGGCATGAACTACCGTCCTGACGGCAGCCGTTTGAGCTCAGCATTGAACGACAACTCAACCGATGTTAATGGTTATCAGGTATCCAATGACTTGTTACTGCGGCATAAGTTTTCGCTTCCCGGCAGAACATTGTCTCTTGGTGTTTCGGCAGGATTGAACTTTAAACGTTCAAAAGCAGATGTGCTCTCTATCAGCGATTACATCGCGAGCAGCTATACGGATACGCTCGACGAAAAAACAAACGGCGTTCTCAACGGCAGGAATGTATCAGGTAATCTTGTCTATACTGAGCCTCTTGGCACAAACAGCCAGCTGCAAATCAACGCCACAGCGAGTTTAAAAAGAAATGTCAGCGATAAAAAAACCGATTCGCTTGACCTGACCAACACGTATTACAATATTCTTGACACACTTCACTCAAACGTTTACGCGAACGATTTTAAGACAATCTCGGGAGGAATCGCATACCGCTGGAATGACAATCCATACAGCCTGACTGTCGGTCTCGGTTATCAGAAATCTATTTTATCCGGAGATCAGACATTCCCGTTTGAGAGCCAGGTTGACAAGACCTTTGAAAACTTGCTGCCGAATATGCGGTTTATGTGGCGGCCTTCGAGAAGCAACTTTCTCCGCTTCAATTATAATACCTCTGTCAATGCCCCGTCAATTGATCAGCTGCAAAACACGATTGACAACAGCAACACGCTCGTGTTGAAAGGCGGCAATCCGTATTTGAAGGCTGAATATAATCACCGGCTTATGGCTCAGTATATTAGTACGAATGTTAGTTCCGGTACAAACTTTTTTACCATGCTTATGTTCAATTATACCAACAATAACGTATCCAATGCTACTATTACTGCCACAAAGGATTCGACATTATCCAACGGTATGATATTAAACAACGGTTCGCAATTTGTGTATCCGGTCAACCTTGATCATTCGTTGCAGCTGCGTTCTTTTACCAATGCCGGATTTATGATTGATGATATACGCAGCACTATGAACTTTAACGCCTCGGTAACCTATACAACCACACCGGGATTGATAAACAACATTGAAAATATGTCCAAGACGGCCGCACTTGGCGCGGGCGTAATGTTAACAAGCAACATCAGCGAGGATATCGACTACCGCATTGGATACAACCCGACGTACAACCAGACCCGCAATGATGTACAGAAAAGTCTGAATAATAAGTATATCATTCACAACGCCAACGCCAGTTTTTACTGGATGTACTATGGCAACCTGTTTTTGCGCACGGACATAACATATTATTATAATTCAGGATTAACCGGCGGCGTGCAGAAAGATTACTATTTATGGAATGCCGGTATCGGAAGTAAACTTTTTGAGGATAAATCGGGTGAGATAAAGCTTGAAGTGTTTGATATACTCAAACAAAATAAAAGTCTGACTAAAAACGTATCAGACACATACATCGAAGACCGCAACACACAAGTATTAAAACAATACGTACTACTAACGTTTACGTATAACCTCAAAAGATTTTAAAGTTCACTGATTTCAGGTTTTGAGCAGCTTATCTGTCCAAAGCCTGAAACGGGTAAAATTTTTCCACATCTGCCTTATATCTTTTTCCTCATAGACATCACCGCTATATGAGACGGCGGTTTTGTGGTCAATAATCTTAGACAGATGCAGGAGGGCATTCTTTTTTTCTGGTGACGGGTTAATTAGCTCATCAATAAGCTGAACCAAATTGTGGTGATCTTCTCCCCGGCTTTTGACTCCCCCATATTTTATTGTTACCGCATCTCCATAGGCTATTGCCGCATGAACAATTAAAACACCACAGGCATTCCAATACTCGTATTCTCCGGCCAGTTCAGCACCGCTTAAGAAATTCTCAGCCACTTTCCGGTAGTTCACCGATTTTACTTTTTCAACGGATATTTTTGTTGTCTTTTTTGTCATGTTTTCCCCCAATGAGATTTTTGCCCCATAAAAGAATTCCATCTTTTGCAATTCCCGTCAATGGAGCCTTATTGTGTTTTAGACGATGCAAGAATTCTGTCTCTGAAATATAAAAAGGTGAGAGCGAAATTCCGAAGCGGCGGTGTAATTTTTCGCTTAATTCAAGAACAAGAGTTTCAAGATCGTCACTTGCGGCAGCAGTACGGGACACAATGCAGATATCATAGTCGCTCTCATCTGTATCTTCATGCCTCGCCACACTGCCGAATTGATATATTGAGAGGCACCGATTTTTCAGTGCACATACAATTTCTTTGTTGATTTCTTCTATATATTCATCCTCTTTTGCGAAAAGAGGTAGAATGCTATTCGAAATAATTATATGGTCTCGATTTAAAGTAAAAATGTGGTCTCTTCCGCCGCGAATTCGCCTTACCAACCCCAATGACTCTAAATTCGTGAGTGAAGCAAGTGCAGCACGCGGTGTCATACCCGCAGCCTTCGACACGCTCCGCCCGGTCATGCCGTTTGCCGTGTATCGCAACGTTCGTAAAACGGCAATATTAGACCATGTTGAGAATACAGAATCTAAAACATTATGTACTATCATATTATATACTTTTATATACTTATGTATACTTTTATATACTAATATATACAATTGTATTATTATCCGCAAGCACACCGACTCATCAACACTTCGACCTTAAGAGTGTGTTGTCTAACTCAGGAGCACCGCAGGTGCGGCAGCTTAATAGTGGAATGGTGTATTGGTATTTTTGAGTGCCGCAGGCACGGCTCTAATATCCTCGAAATTTCACCATAATTGAGCCGCTGCTCTGCAGCTCCCATTTTTTACTCATGCCGCTATACTATTAAGCTGACACAGCTCTGCCGTTCTTGCAATCTATTGAGTTGTGCAATACACTCTAAAGATCGTAGTTAATGCTGCGTTGTCGGTTTAAGGCAATAAGTGCGTTCAAGATATCGCCATTTACCGCCACCACCCATCATAACATCGTTGCTTTCAAAATCACAAATCAGTAGTTTCAATAATTATATTTAAAACATTATGGAAGAGAAATCATGAAAACAGTACGATTCGGTAATTCGGATATGGAAATAACACGTGTAGGATTCGGTGCCTGGGCTATAGGTGGAAACGGATGGGCTTTCGGCTGGGGAAGTCAGGATGACAAACAATCAATCGAAGCCATTCACAAGTCACTTGAGATGGGAGTCAACTGGATTGACACCGCAGCGGTTTATGGATGTGGCCATTCGGAAGAAGTTGTCGCTGAAGCATTAAAACAATGGGAAGGTCCTATACCTTATATTTTTACCAAATGTTCTCTTAACTGGACGATAAAGGAAATACGTTTAAAAATCACGAACCGAAATCTATCCGCCGCGAATGCGAAAACAGCCTTCGCCGTTTAAAGGTTGATGTTATTGATCTCTATCAGATACACCAGCCGCCCGTCGAAGATAATGATGCAGAACCGGCGTGGGAAATGATGGCGAAACTACAACAGGAAGGCAAAGTACGCTGGATAGGCGTCTCCAATTTCAACAAAAAACTCCTTCAGGCATGCGAGGCTATTGCGCCGGTAACTTCGCTTCAGCCGCCTTACAATTTAATTAATAGAAGTTATGAACCTGAAGTATTGCCGTACTGTAAAGAACGCAATATCGGAACAATAATTTATTCACCGATGGTTTCGGGACTCCTGACCGGTAAAATGACACGCGAACGCATTGCCGCCCTTCCTGAAGATGACTGGAGAAGAAGAACTCCGAATTTCAACGAACCTAAACTCACCAAGAATCTCGAGCTCGTTGAAAAGCTGAAGGAAATCGGTGAAAAATATAACGCGACTCCGGGTGAAATTGCAATCGCGTGGACTCTGAGAAATCCTGCTGTTACGGCGGCAATTGTTGGCGCCCGCAACGCAGAACAGTCCGAAGTGGTAATGCACGATCGCATTACACTCACGGATGAAGAAGCAGTTACATTAGAAAGTGTTCTCAAATAAATATGGATTATCGCATGCTGCACTCAACACAAAAAACATTCGTTCTTCTTTTTATTGTATTATCAGTATTTGTCTCAGCGCAATCGCAGGACTCACTTTATATTGCACAGCATTATAACAAGCACGAATATCGCATCGCAATGAGAGACGGCGCAAAATTATTTACTGCCGTCTACACTCCGAAAGATACAACGCAATCGTATCCCATATTGCTGGCGCGGACTCCATACAGAATTGCACCATACGGCGAGAATAATTTTCCTGCTGTACTCGGTCCGTCTCTGAACTTTACTAAAGAGGGGTATATTGTCGTGTATCAGGACGTGCGCGGCAGGTTCATGTCTGAAGGCAACTTTGTAGATATGACTCCGTACATTCCAGCGAAAAAGGATAATACCGACGTAGATGAGAGCAGCGACGCGTACGATACCATCGACTGGTTAGTAAAAAATGTTTCGCATAATAACGGGAAAGTCGGTGTGTGGGGTATCTCATATCCGGGATTCTATGCCGCTATGGCTGAGATTGATGCGCATCCAAACCTTGTTGCAGTTTCACCACAGGCTCCTATTGCTAATTGGTTCATCGCGGATGATATGCACCACAACGGAGCGCTTTCCCTGCTCATGAACTTCAACTTCTTCACTGCATTTGGTGTTGCCCGTCCCCAACTAACCACTGAATGGCCGACACCATCAGCCAAACCCGTTCCCGATGCTTATACATTTTTCTTGAATATAAAGACACTCGCTGATGTCAATAAAAATTATTATCACGGCGAAATCGCTTTCTGGAACGATGTTATTAAACACCCCAACTATGACGAATTTTGGAAAGCACGGAATACTCTTCCGCATTTCAAAAACATAAGACCGGCTACACTCGTTGTCGGTGGATGGTATGATTCAGAAGACCTTTACGGCACGCTTCATACATTCCAGGCGATTGAACACAGCAAATACCAGACGTTCAATTCAATCATTATGGGGCCTTGGTTTCATCATGGCTGGCCTGCAGGACCCGGAAATTCATTCGGCGACATGCAATACGGAACCAATACCGGCGAGTACTACCGCGATAGTGTTGAATTTCCGTTCTTCAATTATTATCTCAAAGGCAAAGGCGATTTCAAATTCCCCAAAGCAATGTTGTTTGAGACCGGAAGCAACAAGTGGAAATCATATAACGCGTATCCTCCTGATAATTTAAAAGAAGTGAATTTCTATTTCCAACCGGAGAGCAAACTATCAACATCAGCACCGGCAGAAGCAAAATTCGCTTGCGACGAATTCGTTAGCGATCCGAATAAACCCGTGCCATATACAGCTAAGATTCAGGATGCACGGCGATTTTATTATCAGTTTTATATGAACGAAGATCAACGCTTTGTTGCCGGACGCCCGGATGTTATGTCATATGTATCCGAGCCGCTCACCGAAGAAGTCACAATACTCGGCGACATTAAGGCCGACCTGTTTGTCTCAACTAGCAGCACCGATGCCGATTGGGTTGTAAAACTGATCGACGTTTTTCCCGACAGCGCAAAAAACCCCGTCCCGAATCCCAACGGCTTAAAAATGGGCGGCTACGAAATGCTTTTGCGTGGTGAAATTATGCGGGGTAAATATCGCGACAGTTACGAAGAGCCAAAACCATTTGAACCCAATAAACCGACCGAAGTGAAAGTCACTTTGCAGGATGTCAGTCACACATTCCTGAAGGGACACAAGATCATGGTGCAGGTGCAGAGCAGCTGGTTCCCATTCTATGATAGAAATCCCCAGACCTTCTGTGATATCTACAGCGCTAAAGAAAGCGATTTTGTAAAGGCAACGCATAAGATTTATTTCAGTAAAAATTATCCGTCGCACGTGACATTGAAATTAGTAAAATAACATTCCTCATCTTCCTAACCCATGGCTTAAGCCATGGGTTAGGAAGAATAAAGCAACGAAATCCCCCTTCTATCTTCTCACCTCAATTTCTTATATTACGAATATGCTTTTACCGTTTTACATAATTCGTAATCACGTTATTCCATTCCTTTTCTCGGCGATCACGCTGATGGGAATCTTTTTATTACAATTTCTCATGAAGGCGGCCGACCGTCTTGTGGGAAAAGGTCTGGATACCTGGGTACTGGTGCAGCTTATTTCGTATAATCTTGCATGGATGGTCGTACTTGTCATTCCGATGGCTGTATTGATTGCCACACTCATGGCTTTCGGAACCATGTCGCAGAATAACGAAGTTACCATCATGAAATCAACCGGGGTCAGTTTATACAAAATGATGGCCGGACCATTGATGGCGAGCGTGGTAATTGCATATCTGTTGCTGCTCTTCAATAACGACATACTGCCCGATGCCAATCATGAAGCGAAGCTGCTCATGTTCGACATTTCACAAAAAAAGCCGACCTTGTCATTACAGCCGGGAGTGTTTTCGCAAGAAGTGAACAACTATTCCATTCTGGTCAGAAACATGGATCAGAAATCCGGCGACCTCTATGGCGTTACTATTTATGATTACAGCAATCCCTCAAAGATTAACATTGTAACTGCAAAGCAAGGAAGAATTTATTTCTCCCCCGACCTGACGAAGCTCATCATGGATTTAAAGAACGGCGAAATTCATGAATCGGAAGCCGGCGGCACGACCATGTATCGCAAAATCCTGTTCACCCGGCACCGGATTGCAATGAATGCCGATCAATTCAGCTTCCAAAAGTCAAGTGATAATTCCCGCGGCGACCGCGAATTGAGTGCATCTGCGATGATTGCACGCGTGGACAGCTTAAAAAAATTACGCTCTGAATATTTTGCTCCTTACGCGAATGATGTAAAACGTGTATTCCTTGGCGATGCTGCACTTCCTCCGGGCGGCGGCAGATTTAATATCCCGGGTCTGGTAAGACCCAAATATACAGCAGTTGTAAACCGCGTTCAGACCGTAAGGAATGAACTTTCGAGTTCCCGTTCGCGTGTTGATTTCACCGATAAAGAAATTCACAAGTACATGGTTGAAATCCATAAAAAGTACTCAATCCCGTTTGCTTGTATAATATTTATATTACTTGGTGCTCCGCTCGGAATCATGATGCGTAAGGGTGGTTTCGGTATGGCAGGCAGCATCAGTTTGTTTTTCTTTCTTATATATTGGGCATTTCTAATCGGCGGCGAAAAACTTGCCGACCGCGGATACATTACTCCGTTCTGGGGTATGTGGGCAGCCAATATAATTATGGGTTCTCTGGGACTGCTCCTCACCTATCGCTCGGCAAAGGAAACGGTCACACTCGACTTCTCATTCATCAAACGATTTGTACCGAAACACTGGCGGGCACAGGAAGAAGAGAACAATGAAACTCGTTGACCGCTACGTCATAAAACAATTTTTGCAGACAACTCTCTTTGCCCTTCTGGCATTTATCATGATATTCATCGTGGTTGACCTGATGGAAAACCTTGATGATTTTATTGATCAGACCGTACCCAACATTGTTATTCTAAAATACTATCTTGTATTCGCACCGGAGATCATCAGGCTTATGCTTCCTGTTTCTGTATTGTTTGCAAGTCTGTTTACCACGGCAAAGATGTCAAACGTTAACGAGCTTACGGCAATTAAAGCAGGCGGAGTGAGTCTATACCGCTTTATGGCTCCCGTTTTGGTCGTTACTCTTCTTATATCTTTCGGAGCAATTTATTTCGGTGGGTATCTTGTACCATTAGCCAACAAGAACAAGGCAAGCATAGAGACTAATTTTCTGAAACGTGGCGGATCGAGTTCAGGAAGTAATATTTTCTTTCAGGACACAAAATCCAGAATAGTTGCGATAAATTTCTACAATGAAGACCGCGATGAGGCAGTACGCGTCAGTGTTCAGGATTTCGATTCGAAAGATGCAACTAAATTACTCGTGCGCTATGATGCCCCTAAAATGACATACGACACCATCCAGCACAAATGGAGCATGATCAACGTTACAAAACGCGAGTTCCTCGGTTATTCGGAGCGCATCACAAGATTTTCAAAACTTGACATGCCGGAGTGCAAGTTTGCGCCAAAGGACTTGCTCGTCAAGCAACAAAAACCGGAGCAGATGAATCTTGCCGAGTTACGCGACGCAATTAAAAATCAATCGAGTGCCGGGAATGATCCGACGCCTTTGAAGATTGAATATCATTCACGGTATGCTTTTGCTATGACGGGGATTATCGTTGTATTGTTCGGCCTCCCCTTCTCCACAAATAAAAGACGCGGCGGCATGGCTATTCAAGTCGGTATTAATATTCTTATCACCTTTATTTACCTCGTCCTTTTCAAAATCACACAGGCATTCGGCAAAAACGGAGCACTTGACCCATTGCTCACCGCGTGGCTGGTGAATATTCTATTTATTATTGCCGCCGGAATAAATATTTTCCGGGTTAAGCAATAAGCTAATCCCTCTTAGAAATAGACAGATAATCCAAAGCGAACATTGTCGCTTCTCAATGAATATGAATATATGCGAACTGTTTGCTCTGTAGATGTACTTGTATTAATGGAATTTTTTGTATAGTTATATAAGTAAGCCAAGCCATATTCAGCGCATAAGCTCATCTTTTTCGAGAAGAACCACTCGACACCAGCCGAGCCCAAAAATCCGACTGAGAAATTCTTGGACGTCTGTTTATAGTAAATATAGCTGCTCGAAGTTGAACTGTTGGCTGAGTTCTGATGTGTAAACCCGAAGCCCAGTTTTGGACCAACACCATAGTAAAATTGAATATTATCCTCCAACGGTGCTTCCCATAAATATTGGGCAACGACGCCTATAGACTGGGTGTTGTTTTCATTTAAATTGCTGGATGAATATCCGGAGGAAAACTCGTGATTCCCGTTTGATTGATTACCCATCGTAGTTGTGAAATCTACTCCAATCCTTATCGCAGAAGTTCCACTACAATTATATTTGCCTGAAATCACTGATCCCAGAAAATTACCGAGTGTGAAATTTTGTGAAATTTGAAATTGCAGAGCATATTTGCCTGATAAGGAAGTAGAATCCTGCGCATTAACAGATACCGTTACACTAAACAAGAGGATGACCACAAAGAAAGATATATTTTTAAACATTTTGACATCTCCCAACATTATTAATATTAGTTAAATAACTTTTTATTCAGATTATAGAGCGTGTCATTTTAAAAATACACCGACAATCCAAAGCGAACATCATTTCCGTTAAATGAGTAATTATACGTTTTTTGTTCGGTACTGACAGACTTATTATAATTTCTGTTGATCTTTGAATAAGAATAAACATAAGTCAATCCATATTCAGCACACAGACTCATCCTGTTCATAAAAAACCACTCAACTCCCGCCGAGCACAAAACACCCACTGAATAACCCTTTGTGGATGCTTTTTCAGAAGTTTGTGAATGGTTTGAAGGATTTGTGACATTATCATACTTTGAATAATTTAAGCCTAATTTTGGTCCTGCACCAAAATAAAAACGAACATTCTCCGATATAACCGGAGTAATCATATACTGAGTAGTTAAATCTATTGATTGAGCGTTTGATTCCAAAACGCCGCTTTGCGACTCCTGCCCGGAAGTCTGATTATTCATTGAGGCTGACAATCCTAACCCGACGCGAACGGCGGATTCATTGGTAAAATGATACTTGCCGGAAATCACCGAGCCCAAAAAGTTACTGAGTGTAAAGTTTTGTGAAACTTGAAATTGCAGGGCGTATTTACCAGCCAAAGATGTGGTATCCTGTGCTTGTGAGGATGTGAATGCTGAAAATAAAATTAGAATAGCAATAAGAGAAATGCTTTTACGAAACATATTACCTCCATGATGTAAATAACTAACAACAACTTCCCGCAATGTATATGACTAACAACAGGAAGCTAGATTTTTTAATCTCTTAATAAGAGACTTGTGTAACTTACTAAAGGTTTTTCTACCTGCAAATACAAAAAAAACCTCTCAGGATTACTCCGGAGAGGTTTTAATTTCGTTGTCCGGGTTATTGTAATTCCCGGACTCTCAATTTACCAGCGTTTACCGAAACCTGAACCGCTGTTTCTATCGGTTTTAGGACGAGCTTCGTTTACTGCAATTACTTTGCCTTTGATCTCTTTCGAGTTCAATTCTTTCATTGCCTTCTGTCCGTCAGCAGCTGCTGCGAACTCTACAAATCCAAAGCCCTTGGAATCCTGTGTAAAACGGTCTTTAATAACCGCTGCACTGGTGACAGTTCCATATGATGAGAATATCTGATTGAGATCCTGCTCGGTTACTGTTTTTGATAAATTACCTACATAAAGTTTCATAACTTTAAACTTTCTTAAATTATTACATCTATTTTTATTATTTCAGACTACTGCTATAGATGATACAGTAAACCGGTAAAAAACAATCGGGGAAACTGGTTGGTGAGACGCTTCGAATTGATTTTAAATTACTTGGTAAATATACGCATAAATGGGCAGGCATCCTAATCCATGTCATAACCGCATTATGTTACGGATTTGCGCTAAACCTGTCTATTAAATGAAGCTACTAATTTATTTACTTGTATATGTTTGCTAAAATTCCGAACTTGCATGATTTAGTTGGGTGAATTTAACATAAATTTAACATTGAATTTCCAGACCTCATAGGTTTTGGAAAGAATTTACCCCTATAAATTGGCTTTTGGCTCAATTTGAAAGAGTTAGCAGTATGGAATGGATGTTTCTTATTGTCTGGTTAAGTATCATTAACGGCGCTCTCGGAGGCCAGTACATCCTTAATTGGATGGGCAACCAGCAGCGCTTCGTTGGTGACAAACCGGTCGGCGTTACCCCGGGTGTAATGACCTGGTGGCGCGAAATTTCAAAACTGGCATGGGCATTTGTTGCCGTAGTAATTGAAAAATTGCGCGGTAAAGAATGGAAATATTTCTGGCCCGGTATGCTTTCACTTACCACTATTATCATTGCGGCCTTTACCGGAGTAATTGAAAATATCGGTTTCTTTTATCTCCCGAAATATTATTCACCGCACTTATATGCTCCATACGTAAACGTATACTTAGCATTCCTGCCTTTTTTGGGCAAGGTACTCTTCAAAGCAACAATCCGCAAAGAGCACTGGTACGGTGTTATCCTTGTCGTGCTCGGTCTTGCATTGCCGCACGTTGCGCCGCATTTGATATTATTCGGCGCACAGATTCTTGGCGGCATGGGTATTGTCTGGGCGCAAAATTTTGCAGCTACACAAGGTTTCAAACCGGATCCAAAAGCTGTTCTTGACTTTACTGCAATTCTTTGGATTATCATCATTAATATTTGTCTTTGCTCACAGCAGATATTGAACAATAAAACTGTTCAGACGGTATTGCCTGGTGTCGGTGCAAATGCATTAGTGTTCTGGCGTGAGATCTGGAAGATGGTCTTCATTTGTTCTGCTCTTTTTATCTTCCCGCTCATCGGCAGCGCGATGAAAGTTAATCTTCCTCAAAAAGTTGATGCCGTCACTTTTGAAACCAAAGTTTTACCGAAGCTTGCTAATATTGAAAAACGCGATAGTACCGCTGTAGGAAAAATTCAAACGCTGAAATTATATTACGAAAAGTCCGGCAATGACTATGTCATGAAATCTAATCTGCCTAAAGAGGCTCAGGGACAAATTGAAGCTGCTTTTAAAGCTGCAGAGTTCCACCGCTTCTTTGCATTGTTTGATGGAACCATCATTCCGAAAAACTGGTGGCCGATATTATTTGTCGTACTGGCTGGATTAACCGGATACATTTACAGTTTCGGCTTCTTCAAACTCTCAAAGTTCGCGGCACATTTTTGGGTGCCGTACACCAATGCATATCTTGCGCTGATTCCTTTCGTGATGTTGCTATTCGGAGAAAAAGTTACCGGATACCAAATAGCCGGAGCAGTGGTCGTAACAATTGGACTTATGATCGGTGTTTCAGATTACAGCCGGAACAAGGTTGAAGAAATAGAAAAGAAACACAAATAAGATTTCTTCATAAATAAGAATTGAAAACCTCAGATGCATAAAAAGTATCTGAGGTTTTTTTATGGACAAAAGTTTGTCACGTAAAATTAAAAACTAAAAATTTATAATTAATATAGTCTGCTTCGTTTTTGCAGATAGGAGAAAAGGGATTTATCGAAGTGTTCTGATGTGTCAATAAGGTTGTAATCAATGCCGTTCTGCAAACATTCTTTTTTCATGGTCGCAAGATATTCTCTCATTGATTCCTGATATGCTTTTTGAATTTGATGCGGCTGGGTCAGCATCTCCTCATTCGCTTCCATGTCGACAAATATTGCATCTGTTCCGAATGCAAAACTTCGTTCAACCGGGTCGAGGATTTGAAATACGATAACTTCATTTTTCTTAAAGCGGAAATGTTTTAAGCCTTTCATGATTTCAACAGGGTCATCAAAAAAATCCGAAAGCACTATGACCAATCCCTTATGATTGATTTTTTCAGCACTTTCAGCAAGGCATTTTGCCGTTCTTGTTGACTCGCTGACTGAGGCACCGGATAGCACCTTCAGTATTTCGTTAACATAACCTGAAGATGCTTTCGGAGGAAGATATTTTTTAATTGCATCGGCGTAAAGTGTTAACCCGGCGGCATCCTTTTGGTGGATACACAGGTAAGCAAATGATGCGGCAAGCATTGCCGCGTAATCAAATTTAGAAATCCGGCCTTCATGGGAAAACGCCATTGACCTGCTGCAGTCCAAAAGGATTGAGCAGCGGAGATTGGTTTCTTCTTCGTATTGTTTAACGTAAAATTTATCGGTCTTACCGTATGCACGCCAGTCTATATCCTTCGGTGAGTCGCCCGGCATATATGCCCGGTGCTGACTAAACTCAATACTAAATCCGTGATACGGACTGCGATGAAGGCCTAATAGAAAACCTTCGACGATATATCGCGTTTTCAATTCCAGCGATGAGAGTCTTGATACAACAGCAGGATCAAGATATTTTTTAGAATCACTGTTTCCGGCAGAGGCCACTAGTTTTTACCTGACTCGGTTTTTGGTACAAGCGCCTCAGGAGGAACTCCCATTAACTCAATTTCCTGTTTGGCCGCGGTTACTAAATCATGATTCGGATAATCGTGAATAAATTTCTCGTAGCTTTTTTTTGCTTCGCTGAAATTCTGCAAATCATTTGCCTGAATGAATCCGATATTAAACAGAGCAAGAGGTGCTTCTTTTGATTTGGGATATTTATCCAATATCCGGTTAAAATATTCAATGGCTTTTTTCAAAGAAACGGTAGGGTCTATTGTTATATCCATCTTATTTTGATAGATGCCCGCGATATCATACAGCGCTTTCGGTGCGGCCGGGCTTTCCGGGAACTCTTCAACTAATTTACTGTAATTTTCAATTGTACCTTTTACGTCCTGTTTTGCAAGACAAACCTTTGCGGCAGTCTGATAAGCATTTTCATCTTTTTTTGTACAGCCGGCAAATAGCAATGCGGCACCTATGAGAAGGATAAATAAATTACGTACCATACAACTCCAAAACTTTAGATAAATAGATCTTTTCCCATGCTTTCACACAGAAAAAGTTATCACGGCAGGCAATTTAGTTAATTCGAATTATGTTTGCAATCCGGTTACAGAATTTTGACTATTCGTAATATGTATTCAAGACGAACCGGTCAATTACTCCTTGGTCCTTGCCCCATATCGGAGCGACAAGCTCAGCGGCTACCGGGATATCAATGTTGGTGCCCCCGGACATGGAAATGGTTCCAGCAGCTGCGACTGTTCCACCTAAGCTGCTATTTCCACTGAAAGTAACATTTCCTAAACTCAGCATTTGCCCATAAACAGTAGAACCTCCCGAAACCTTGATATCACCTACCGAATAAAATGCAAAATTACTGACGTTTGGATCAGTATTAATAAACGTTGTGCCGCCCGTCATAGATATATTGCCATTAACAATGAAAATTCCATATCCATTCAGGGTAACTCCACCACCCAGCGTTAAGTCGCCGCCGACATAAATAATTGCCGGATTCGTCTTTGACGCACCCAACATCACCGTACCCGAAGGAGAGTAATTTCCCGAATATACTTTTGTCGCTATCGGTAAATAAGTCGCCGGACTGAACGTGGGTATAGGGACCGGTGATGTTAACTGTGTTAAGGAAGAGGCCGTGGTTGGGTAGGGCACAATGTTTGCAGGATTCCCGCTGTATGAAGAGCCGTATATTACCGAACCATACACCTTAGTATTTCCACCGGACATACTGAATGCATTGTTAGATCCGACGTTAATACTAGTGGTAGCCACCTGTGGCTTGAGCACCACACCTCCGCTCATTGAAAAATTTCCTCCCGATAATGCCGCGAATGTAAAAGCCACCGGAACTCTCCACGGCTTATAAAAGCTCATCATGCTTCGTTTCTGCCCATAATAGTTTACATCTACAGAAATTTTAATCAACGTGTCCATTGCAATAACGGTATCAATCACCCGGTAATTTGCAGTACCGCCAAAAAGGGTGGTCGTTAGTGCGCTCGTTGCCCGGAATGTTTTATCATCCGATAATTTTGAAGTCAACATCTCAACAACGCTTCCGCCGATATTTCGGGTGGTCATATCCGCATAATACACATAGGCATTGCTTGACTGGCTCAGGAGAAAAGAATTCACATTACCCGACAGCGTAAGGAACAATGTCATTGTTCCTAAAACATAAATCATTGTCGTATAGCCCATGCAGAATCCTTAAATCAGGTTTTTCGGTTTAATAAATTTTCTCCATTCAACAGGCGCAAAATTTCCCCCGATCGGATCGGGAAGCTCACACTTAATGTAGATTTGAATCATTTTAATCCGGTTTCTTCCCGCCTGAGTTGAAATTTCATACGGCTTGAGCAGAATGCCCATACTATCGTAATATGCAAGCTTAAACGCCGTCAAATATGCGACAACGATAGAAATATCATTATTATACTTTCGTAACAACTGGCGGTCGTTTGGATTCGAAGAGTATGACAAAACATTTTGATCACTGATGTAATAGGAAACCGAATCAATAACGTTATCGTTATTGATATCCCCTCTGAATTTGATTGTTGCCGAATCGGCAACCGTAATTCTATCGGTGCTTTTTCTATAACCCATTTTGTAAAAATCATACTCTACGGTTTCCGCCGCACCTATGGTGGCCGCCTGAACAAATGTATTCTGATAATACTGATTTGCAGAATCCTGCATTCTGAAATTAGTAGTGAGTATCATCAGAATGACATATCCGCCAATAATAAAAGAGCCGAGTAAATCAATATATTGTCCCATAATACAATCCTCTAATACGTGGATATGTAAGACAATTTAATGGTGTCCGCAAGATATTTGTTGTACGTGCACACATCAATGCGCTTGCAGAATGTTTTCGACCAACTTATAGTCTCACCGTACATAGTCGGCACATAATGCACCGCAACACTTGTCGTGAAAACACCAAGTCCCTCAAGAGTATCGCTGCGGATATAGCCATTGTAATCGCTGATATCATCAAAGGTACTTGACGTTGTTTCTCCAGCCTCCGGTCCGAAGTTGACCGGAGAGGTAAGCGAATCAGCCAATTTAACCGAAGCATTAACTGTCTTTTCATCGAATGCCCGGAGCTGTGTTTCTTCCAGCATAGACTGAGCAATTGCCGTTCCGGTAATAAGTGCCTGATTAGCAGAATCCCATCCTGCACTGGTTGTGAAGGTTCTACCGACCATCAATGCCAACATACCCAACAGGATAAGGCTTCCCACCACCAATAATAGTTGTGTTGTACCCATAATCTGAGTTAGAAATTTTAATAAATAGAAGACTTTCCAGAATGAATCCTCGGATAAGTCAAATTTTTCGCGAGAAAAAACCCTAATTAGGATTTCCCGGTGTGTGTGTTGTTATGTTGTGTGTTGTATGTCTTTATAGCATTTCTGCTCATGAAATATATGATATCATACAGAAAAAGGCAAGGTCATTTAAAAACAGCAAAGTTTTTGTGATGTGAGTGACAAGGATGTATTGATTTCAGTGTAACAAAAGTGAAAATCAAAAGCCACACGTAGGACAGAATGAAACCCACGAGAGTACTTCGTAAGTATTCGTCAACGGAAATTTCGGCGGGGCATAATTCAAAAACCGCATATCATACTTTTGAGAATACCGGTATCCGTTTGTCGGATTTCCTGCTGAATTATATGACGCCGTAGCCTGAACGTTGGCAGCAATGACACCGCCGTAAATATTCATGGTATGAATGGTGGAGTAGTTTGCAAATTTTTCAACAACAAGACCCGTGTTTTGGCACATAATGGAGCCCATGATTGTAACATCCCCTCTCGAATTATCATATGTCAGCGTGGTGGAGGATTCCGAAACAATTCCGAGCATATCAGTGCTATTAGGGTTAATTCGCGGATCAGTATTATACACCATATCATCGTCAATATATACATTTCCGACCTGGCTTCCAGCTCCGCCTGCCAATGCGGCAACCGTTGCTCGCCCGTTAAGTGAGCCTCGCATAGTAACATTTCCCTTCTACGCGAGGATTACTCCATTCGGGGCAAGTACATTAAGTAGAGTAGTGGTTGTTGAGCCGTATGTCGCTGTACTGAGTCCACTTGGAGATGAAGCCGTCTTTGTTTTATAGGTAACCGTGCCGTTGGCATTAAAAGTTAAATCAACCCCGACATACGGTTTTGATGAAGTTCCGGCAAAAGTGTACCCCCCCGCGGCATCAGCGGCGATGCCCGTCACATCTATAGCCAGCGGGATTTTAATACCGCTCTCAAATCCGCCTAAAAATTTTGGATTAGCCGGAGAACCCGAAGCAGACAACCCACTCAGGCAGGAGACTTTGCCGAGAAATACCGGGCTTCCCGAAGTGTAGCAGTAGGTATTGAAGTGGGTTGGTCCGTCAAGCGTATCGCCTGTGGCAAATCTTGCAGTGCTGGCGTTATAGAATGCTCCGTACTTGGAATACTGTGCGGCATGTAATCTCACCCGGATACTTCGCACCGAATCCCCGTAATACGAAGTACAAAGCAAAATCAGAGTGTCGGTTCCTCTTTGAGTAACCGTTGCGACAACGCGATTCGTAGGACCATTGGCGCTTGCATCAAAAAAATCTGTTATGTCAAATCCTGTTGTCCAAACTAATGTTTTATTTGTCACTGATGTGTATATCGCGTTACAGGCAACATTCGCCGCGGAAATTCCGAGGTTTTCCGCCATTTGATAGTCGAAGTATGATTTAGTAAAATTAACGTTCTTCGTTGCAGTTGAAATCATGTTTGAAGTATAAACCAGAAATAATGAACTCATGCCCACGACCAATAAAAGAGCACCACGACCAAACATAATTTACCTGTTTTTTAAATTTTTTGCCGAAACGCGTACCTGCCGCCAATAGATTTCCGAATATTTCGCAGAGTCTGATCCGGTATAATCTATTGATGTTTTATAACTGTCCGTACTTTCCAGTTTCAAAGAAATCATAATTGATGCTATGGAGCCCGTGGACGAAGCCGGCACCGGTGTTGCTATCGGATCGTTAAACGAATCGAAATAATCCAGATGAAAGTAAGTTACATTATAATTAATCTTAATCGCCGGACTTGTCCCAACTTTTCTATACAATATTCTATCGTCCGGATTTTTTGTTGACGACATCTCGCTGGTCTTTCCTATATAATACATGATCGGCTGAACTGTCCCGCTATCATCAAAGTCGCCTACAATAGTAATACTGGTATCATTTGCTTGTGTAATGGCTTCTGCTGCGCTTTTAATCAGTTCAGAATCAACGGTATATCCTATTCGCTTAAAATCCCGCTCTATCAGGCTCACCAGTTCCAACAGATTCCTTTGCATTATGTAATCTTCAGTGTAAAACTGCATATTGATAGCGGTATTAGCGTTTATTTGCTGTAAAGAAAGTATTAGTATCCCGGCAACAAATAATGCACCGATAATATCAAGTAATACCGTATAACCCATTTTTTACCTGAACTTCCAATAGGAATTAACTACAGTCATGGTTATAGTATCTCTCATATATTTCGGGCTAAAAACCTTAACCGTTAGACACTTTGACCATGTTGGAGAACTAACCGGCGTAGTTCCGGCAGCCGCTCCCCCTGAAAGCGGGTTGACGTATGTGACTTTACATTGAATGACAAAGGGAATAGACATCGTTGTAGAATCCGTTACGTTATAACCGTTGTAATCGTCGAAATCATTATAATCAGCCTCCAATGCCTCCCCCGTACCGTCCTTGCCAAGAGCGGACACTGCAGTTAACGAAGAAGTTACACTAACACTGGAATTGGCGGTTTTCTCATCAAATGCTTTGTTGCTTGCAAGCTCAATTTTAGATTCGGCGAGGGATGTAGCCAACAGATCATATTTGGAGCCTTGGCTTACGTCGGTAATAGTGGAGATTTGCGTGTTAACCCTTGTCGCAACCAGTGTTAATAACATCATGGCTATCAGGGTCATAAGTGTCTGTCCGGTGTTCATCTACAGTAATTATAATTTATCTATGAAATTAATATATTATTTTACCGGACAAAATGTAAGTAAAAAAAACCCGCCCGAAACATATTGTGAGACGGGTCATTATCCGTATGTTGAGAGCCATTTAATAAAAAAGCCGCTCCGTGAGACCGAAGCGGCTTTTATTTTCAAACAAATCTGCTTACAATTCCCAGGCTATTCCATACCGCATAGCAAAATCCGGGAATCCGAAAACCATCACTCCCACGTGGAGTTTTTCATAGATCGTGTACTCACGCGAAATAGCAATGCCTGTGGGGAATACCGAATCAAGGGCCTTTTTCATGGATTTTCTATCTTCAGCTTTTGCTAAGCCCTCTACAATTCCATCACCCGTAACAACCCCGCCTTCAATGCGGTAGTGGGGATTCGAGTACTTCGTGTAGTTGCCGAGTAATTGAAAAATCATTCCATCGAAATCGAAGAACGGGAACATACGCAAGGGAATTAAAAGCCAGCTCGCACCCTTTACTTTATCGGCGAGCTTCACATCCATGCTGAATTTAGTTGCGAAGTTCAAATTCTTCCCGATTTTATATTTATCAAACGTGAAAGAGAACTCGCTCAAGTATTTGACAAAATTCAATCCGAAAGTAAAGGCTCCTACTTTGGCATCTGCGCCCAATGTCAACGATGACGGATAATTTGTTTCCGCATGATCGGGGAAATTATTATGTGTCGCTACCGTTAAATTCGGCCTGGCTAAATCAAGAGAATCAATAACAACTTGTAACGTATCTTCTTCACTTAACACGCTGCCCGTTAAGAACTTGGGTTGATAACTTTGATTGACAATGTTGGAGCCGGAGAGGTTGAATTTCGGCACAATGTCTAATGCAAGAACGAAATTGTATTTTTCCATCTGCTGAATCGCACTAAACCTGAATCCCCAAGCCGTTGATTTAAAGTTGCCGCGTGCAAGCCAATAAAAATCATTACGCTGACCGGTAGATGGATCAATATTCGGGTCATTTGGATCATTAAAATTGTACTCATTCGTCTTATTGAGTACGATCATTCCGTCAACTTCCAGATTCATATTAACATATTCACGCACCTCATATCTGTTGATTGCAAAACCAAGCAGCGTTGTGCCGTATTTGGATTGCAATACCGGTGATGCTGCACCGAATGAAATCGTATTTACGTTGAAATTAAAATTTGACGCGAAGCTCATCGTCAACGGAAGATCAATTGACACCTCCTGATGCGATACGGCCTTTTTTGTCTGCAATTTAGTCCGCAGACCACTAAACTCAAACTCACTCGAGAACTGGAACGGGTAATACACTCCGAATCCCAACACTAATTTTTCATTTACCGGAATGGTCAACCCGAATGCTCCGAATTCAGTGCTCTGCCCAAATGTAAACGTGTTTACCTTTGTATCACTTCTTGGATTTCCTTTGGCGAACAAAAATGTTCCCTTCCCATCCAAAAACGTATCCGTTCCTTTGCTGATTTGTTTGTTCAATTCCTTCGTCGGATCAAACCCAACCGTGTTATTTGTTAATCCGAATTTTGTATCGATGTATACCATAGCTGTTTTCATCAGCCCTAACTCGGCAGGATCGGTAAAAATACTTGCAGGGCCGTAGCTGATTCCGGGAGCAATTACTCTGCCGAATCCGCCGCTTCCCAAACCGCCGCCCATGGTATTTACGCCAAAGTTCAGATTATAGTTGATCTCTCCACCGGACCAATATTTCATTGTCGGAGTGTCTTTTCCGGCGAACATGACCTGTGAAAGGGATAAAACTACGATAAGTGCTAATATCTTTTTCATGTTCATACTCCTTAGAATGTCAATCCGACGGTTAAGCGGTTAGAATTAGCAAGCTCTTCAATAACATAGGAATAATCGAACGAAAGACCTGTGCCTTTACCGATATTCAACTGCAAACCCAAACCGAAAACATACTTTTCATCCGGCTGATCGTTAACGATATCTTGCAGACCTGCACGGACAAAAAGATGCTTAAACAACGTGAGTTCCGCACCGCCACGAATCATGTTGCTCACATCCTTCGACATTGCCGGCTGATAATCAGCTGTTACCAGAAACTCATCAAATACTTTATACGATGTTCCAACAACTATTTCTGTCGGTACATTCTCCGTGTACTTTCCTTTCGTTTTCAATTCGGGATTATTCACCGATGAGTTCCATGAAACAGGAGAGAACAAATCACGGACCATCAATCCGCAGCGGATTTTTTCATTCAGTTGATACATGATACCAAGATCCACACCGAAACCATTGGCACTTCCATGTACCTGATTTGCTAGTGCATTATTATATTCAATATCGCTGAACACCTCACTCTCACCGCGATCCAGATTATTCTTACCGAATGAAGCGTAGCGGTACTTTACATTCAAACCGATATCAATCCCTACCACTCTCCTTGAGTATCCTGCAAGCAGTGTGAATTCTTTTAAAGCTTCATCGCCGGAAGAAATTACCGCGATTCCTCCACCCTGTTGTGCTTCACCAAATTTCAAAGGCATTGCGAATGAAATGATGTTGTACCGGATAATTCCCAAAAGATTAGCAGTTGTAAAAGCCGCCTGCTTTTCCGAAAGGTGATTGAGCCCGGCCGGATTCCAGAACAACGCGTTTACATCATCTGCAAGTCCTGAATAAGCGCTTCCCATTGCAACCGGCCTCGCTCCATACCCCACATCAACAAAAGCAGCAGGAATGGACGAGGTTTGTGCAACGACATGCAAGGATCCGAAGCAAAGCAGCATCAAACCTAATAGCATTTTCGATTTCATAGTATTTGCTTTCATATTTCAATTCCTTCTTTCTCGTTACTTAATCAGAACGACTGGTAAAATTTTGGCAACATCACCAGTTGGATCTTTTGCCTGAATGCGGATTATATACCGTCCGTTCAAAGCATCATATCCATCGTCCGTCTTTCCATCCCATGTTATCAGCTTTCTGCTGTCAGGAGTCAAAGATGGATCCGGTCCGTAAATTCCCGGGAATTGGGCATCATCTTTAAGTATGGTACGCACAATATCACCGCGAACGTTAAAGACCATTATCGTAACGTGCGCCTGAGTTTTGGTAGTATTCAGTTTATAACCGATTTTAACCGGTGCCACGTTCGGCGAAAATGGATTTGGCAGCACCGCCGCATGTGCAAGGCCAAGCGGTTCATTTGCCGTGAGAATCGAATACTCGCCGAGTATCGACATTCCGGCCTGTAGCCTGTCACTGACCGGAGTTGACGTCAGCATACTCCATTCATTAAAATCACTATCATAATAACCAACGCTCTTCTCACCATCGAACAATCGTAGTGTTTCATCAACGGGTAAGACCAGTGTTGCCGTCTTGTTCAGCTTATTCTTAACAAGCGCTCTATCCGCGCTATACTGGAATATATATTGTATATCCGAAGCGACGTAAGAAGCATTACCACCGACCGGTGCATAATATTTTTTACCCGGACCGAACTGCGAGCGCCCTAATGTTAACTGAATCGGAAAATCAACCGAGCCGGGAGCAATCGACAATGACATACCCTGCTTGTTAGTTAATACTGTACTTGTTGTCGAGTTGATATCGGCATACAAGAGCACATCATTTTCGCCTTCCTTACCGCTAAGTTCATCGGTAGCAATCACCCTAACTAATCCGATGTAGGTCGAATCATTAGGAACGAAGTATCCGGTGGTTGAGTCTATTGTGCCGAGTCCTTCAGGAAAACGACTCCACTTTAAATTCTTTCCGAGAGTAACGGTTTTCGAGGAGGTGTCGGTGCCTGAGTATGAAAACTGAATACCTTGTACTTTGTTGCTGACAATAGAGTATGGGCTGCTAACAAGAATATTCTTGAGCGAAATGTTACCGACCGTTATTGTTGCCGGTGCCCGCACAATCGTTCCGTTTAATGCCACTACCGCCGTTAATTTATACGTTCCTGTTTTAAGAGGAATAAATCCGGCAGCAGTCTTATCTGCTGTGGTGTTCACAATCTTAAATGCTGTTGTATCACTCATCTCCCACGAAACCACACCCGGAGAAGAGCTTCCGCTGAATTTATCCGTCAATGCAGAGTTTTTTCCATCCTTCACGATCAGCTTGAAAGAGTATGCATCGTTGAGACGAACGGTAATATTATCAATTGACGGTTCATAAGAAACTGTGGTAAGAACACCAACAGCCTCTGGAACTAGCGTAACCGGTGTGCTTCTGTATGTAAGAGCATTACCTGTCTGTTCATTTATTACAATATAATATGTAATGCTTGCGATACTATTTGTAGCCGGGATATTCGCGTTAAGTGTCCCCGTTGAAGAATTTTGTGTCATTGCGACGGCAACTTCCGGATTGCTGCCCTGTGTATAATACAATGTTGCCTGATAGCTTGCTGCAATCGCATTATAGTTGACCGTAACTGTTGCAGGCGAAGCAGCACTGATTGAACTCAGCGGAGTGTGCTGATATCTGAGTTCTATGTTTCTGCTTATTGTTGTAGTATCACTGCCCAAGACAAAAGATGTTGCCGCGTCACTTGGGATTAAATATCCTTCTTTCACTATGCTGAGTTTATACGTCCCAGCTGTAAGCTTTGCCGCGGTAGTGAACTTTCCTTTACCGTCTGTAATAGACTGCGTAACGTTACCGTCAGGACGGACAAAAGTAAGACCTACACCACCAAGAGTAGTGCTGCCATCTGTTAATGTTACATCTATCTTGCCGCTTGGAACTACAAAGGCCGACATGCCTACGTCTTTACCAAGTTGAGCATTGGTAAACGAGAGAGATTTAACTTGAGGCAAAAAGTCAGATCCACTGATGCTGAGTTGATAAACCGTAGTATCACTCAATCCGGTTTTAATCGGCAGTGCTGAAAATGTATACTGTCCGTCTGTCCCTGTTGTTGCCGTGTAAGTCCCGGAGGCCACAGCAGTAACAGTTACGTTCGCAAGTCCGTTACCGCCATAGAATACTTTACCGGTCAGATTAACAAATGCAGGCTGCAACTCTAATAATTGGTTAGTCTTTATATCTCCCGCCTCGGAAAATGTTACGGCTACAGTATCATTAACATAGCCGGGCATTGATGCAATTATTAACGCATTTCCCGAAGGCAGGTTGCTTTTAATAAACGCTCCGTTGCTGACGCTCACCGTATCATATGCTTGACCGGTAGCCGGGTATTTGCAGACAACTGCAGCGCCGACTAAAACCTTGGAGAGTGGCGCCGTTGATTTTACTGTTCCACTTATGGTTGAGTTGTTTTTCGACAGAACAACATTCTCCGTAAGGTTTGCACCTTTTGTTATGCTGATTGTTTTTACATAATCGCTGTATCCCATTTTGCCGACCCGCAGATAGTAACTCTTTACCGGAAGGTCGGTAAAACTAATTGTACCTGCAGCCGTAGTAAGTCCGCTGTATTGATATACAGTATCCGAACTGATCAGCGAAGCGGATGTGTTACTCAAGGCAAGGCCATTCTTATCTTTAACAGAGATGCTTAAATTTCCAGCATTCAGGGCAGGAGTGAAGTCGGCTGTTTTATTTTCCGAAACACCAAGAGTAACATTGGTTGATGAAGGCGTAAATGTATAACCGGCCTTTACCGGTGTTACAGAGTACGTTCCATTGCTCAAATATTTTACAGTATAACTACCGTTTGATGACGTCGTTGTTGTAACTTCTGCCGCAGTTGCTGTGTTTTTAACATAAATCGTTGCAGATGCAACTCCTGCATTCCCGGAAATGCTTGACAGATTTACCTGCACCTTTAGAGGTATCGGTCCGTGTGCAATTGCCCCGACGGGTATGGTGAATACACTGTCGTCATTCGTATATCCCTCGCGGAAAATTTCAGTGGATAAGGTATATGAGGCATTTGGACTTGCATTTTCGAAACTGAATTTACCCGTTGAATCCGTTGTCGTCGTAATAATTGTTTGGTCTGAAATAGCTTTAACGCTTACCGAAAAGCCGAGTACATTTCCGGCCTGATTCAATACTGTTCCGGTCAATTTAACTGCACTGGCCGCAAGTTGGATATTGAATGGCACATCGGTAATCTGTAGCGAAGATGAAGTTACATATGATGTTTTGGAAACACTCACCGCATATGTGCCGGCTACAAGTTCTGTAATTGAAAATGCACCGTTCATATCGGAAGTGGTCGAACCGGCTCCGCCGTCGCCTTTGATTGATATTAATGCACCCTGAATAGCTACTCCAGCCCCATTCTTGATTGTTCCACTGATAACTGCGGTATTCTTTGTCAAGTCACCGATAGTGGCTGTTGCGTTTATAGACGAAGCTGTTAAACCAACTCGTGTTTGAGCTTTGGATGTATACTTATCTTTCTGAGCATAGACAATAAATCCGCTCAATGGCAAAGGAGAAATCTGATATGCACCTGTGCCATCTGAAATTGCAGAATAGGTCTTTAAAGTTACAGTATCGATCGCGTAAACCGTGGCGGATTGAACTGCGCCGCCACCCGATTCTTTAACATAACCGCTGATTTTTCCAACGAGAGCATTAATGGTTACATTCAGAGTTTTCGCACTTCCGTCTGCAATGGTATATGCGGAAATACTATTGGTTTCATATCCGGATTTTTGAATTTGAACCTTATATACGTCGCCAATCAATTGCTGTATCGTATATGAACCGTCCATACCTGTGTTGGCTGTTCCTCCTGAAGCAGAACTCTCCAACGTAACAACAGCTCCCGCAACTTTAGCTCCGTTGTTGTCTGAAACAACACCTGATAAAATTGCATAGTTTGGATTTACTGTGAAATTTACACCGGTTAACGTTTGGCCTAAAGTTACGCTTATCACAGTGCTATCTTGCGTATAACCGGGCAATTTTGTTTTAAGTTTTACGGTTCCGGTCAATGAACCGATTGAATAATCTCCACTTAAGTTTGATGTAGTACTATCGCTCAAGGCGCCTGTAGTATTATTATAAATATAAACCCGCACATTTGGTACGGCTGTTAATTTGCTGTCAGCAATTCTTCCTGAGATAATAGCAGGAACAGGATTAAGTGATACATTTATTACTTTCGTGCTTTTCGCGGCAAGTATTTCAGTTGTTGAAGTAACAGTTGCATATCCTGTTGCAGCAACAGTAACGCTATAAGAAGCACTGGCAGGTACGCCGGCAGAAAATTCACCGTAAATATTACTTGTTGTTGTGAAGGAAATTGAAGGATCCTGTATTTGCTTTACGGCAACTGCAGCGCCCGATAAAACCTGATTTCCGGAAGATACAACACCACTAATTGTGGCTTTGTTCTCAACTAATGAAAAATTATGATTCGCGCTGATCTGTCCGGCTCCAACATAAAAACTATCTTTACCGGAGGTGATGAATCCGGGCTTGGATGCGACTAACACATCGGTTCCCGCTTGCAAGCTAAAGGTAAATTTTCCGTTTGCATCAGTTACCGTTGTCAATGTCTGCGTTCCCGTTGTCGCTGTAATAGTTGCATTTGCAAGTGTAAGACCAAGACTACTAACGGATCCGGTGATTGTACTCGCATTAGGGGCAAGCTCAAAGTTTATCCCTGATAGATTTTGTCCCATATTGACCACAACAGTAGCGGCTGCAGGAGTAACATAATTCGGTTTTGTAACTGTTAACGTATGGGTACCGGCAGGAAGGCTAAGTAAGTAGCTTCCCGTTGCTAATGAAGTAGTAGAAACCGTACCGTTGCTGATTACAGCCCCTTCAAGCGATGTGCCGCCGGCAGCCGTAATCACTCCTGCAACCGAAGATGGATTTGGTGCGAGCGTAAAATTAATATCGGTCACTGTCTGTCCGACTGTGACGGTTACTTGCTTAGTACCCGACGAAGTGTAACCGGCCGCAGCTGTAGATATGGTAAAAGTACCGCTGCTTAAATTGAGCAGGTATTGGCCATTTGAACCGGTAACAACTGATACCGGTTGACCACTGGTGGGTGTTGCGGTAACCGTTACACCTGCATACGTTACCATATTGCTTTGCGTTCCCGAATACACAATACGTGAAACAGTACCTGTTACTTGATTTGCACGAGGAGTTAAAATAAGGTTTTGATTCGTTTTATTGTCTCCACTCGCCAGGATAACCTTTGTCGGTGCCGGACTTACGAAACCCGACTTACTTGTTTCCAAAGTCCATGTACCTGACGACAGGTTAAATGAATACGAGCCTGTTCCATCTGATATTGCTTCTTGCGTCACTGTTCCGTTTGATACTTTAACAGAAGCAAGTTGAACTGCGCTTCCGGCATCGTTAAGTGTCTTTCCGGTAATTGTTGCAATATCCAATGTGAGTACAAATGACTTAGCAATGGTTAACTGACCTTGATCCACCGTTACAGTGGTGCTCGCCGGAGAAAGGTATCCGGCCTTACTTATCGTGATTTTGTAGGTGCCTTGTGGCACATTCATGCTAAAAGCACCGGTCGATGATGTTGATGTAGTGTGCACTGCATTTGTAAAAATATTAAGCAATTGCACGGTTGCACCTGATATTGCCGCCCCTTTGTTATCAACCACACTGCTCGAAACTGTTGAAGGATATGGACGGACATACAGCAGAACGACTGTCGTGTCAGTACCCCGTGTTACAGATGCAGTAAACGTAGAATCAAAGAAGTCGGTTTTCTTTGCGGTAAACTGGTAATTGCCCGAGGGAAGGCTATCATACAGTGACACTCCATTGGATACTATATAAGGAACCGCTGGAGCGTAGCCTCCGGTGGTTGAATTTACCTGCACCTGATAATTGGTCAGCATGTTCTGATTCAAAGCGTTGAGCATCAACACTTTAAATCTGCTCATGGGCACTACGTAATTAAAAATACGGCTGACACTACTATTGCCCGCACCGGTTGCAGTATTTGGTATTACAAGCCAGACATATTTGCCATTATATAGATTGGCTTTCGCGTTGAAATCCAACTGCGTATTTGTTGTGGAACCGCTCCATACCGGTAAATCAATGGACTGATTTGTCCCGTTAAACTGGGATACCCGGTTAAAAAGATATACCGTATAACTGTTTGCATTCGGTACGGCATCCCACTGAAAACGGATGGTTGAAGCGCCCTGAATAACAGCGCTATCGAGCGGAGCCATCAAATTTGGAGCCGAAATGACGGCATCACTTTTATAAGTGAAATTAACTATACCGCCGAATGTTGAACTTGCAAAAGCAACATCTGTAGGATCATACATATTCAGAATAGTGTAATAGTAGGTATTACCCGGAAATAGCGGAATGGCGAATTTTGTAAATGGCGAGCTCGGGCTCAGCGTTCCGTATAAAGCAGATGTCCCAGTCGCTATATAGTCCCAAACAACATTTGCACCCTGTACAACGGGATTGTTGGTAACAGAATCTGTACGAACAACAAAAGGTGTGCTGGAGCAGATAATCCAATATGCAGGGACACCCGGAACGGCATTCCATTGAAACAATGGAGTTCCCGCAGTTGTTGTTCCTCTTGGAGATGTAGCGGATGCGGCAGTTGGCGATTCAACTGCAAATTGAATTTCATTCGAGTACCCGACTGAGGTGCTTGCTGCTGCATCGGCCTGAATACCGGCAAGTGTTTTTGAAGATGAGTTGGTAATTATGCCATAATATTTACCTGTAGACAAAGACGGTGTGAGCGCGGAGGGAATGAACGACCCGAGCGTTCCGGATAATGATACTTCCCCAAGGTTGTAATTACCGGTGGAAGTTCCTATCCGGAATTTCACTCCGGAAAATTGTGGCGTCCACTTAAGCCAGACCGTATCGGTCGAAGCAAAAAAGAGCCGGGTTGAATATGTAACCTGCCCTGGATCACGAATCATTGATGGCTGCAATATAATATTGGACTGCTGGGAGAATGATATCGAGGTAAGCAGAAAAATTGTAAGACAGAGGTAAAGGGATCTCGCCTTCATACAGGTCCTATTATTTTGTTAGGTATAATTTTCTAAACTATTTCAGAACGATGTTTTACGGCCGGGTTTTAATTTCCCGCTGAATATTTTAGCCGTAAAAAATCACTGATATCGCAAATTTATTCGGAAGTACAAAATCAATAGATGCACTAAAGTCGTGTATGATTAACATAAGCAGCGATATGTTTCTAACACTTATTATCGCCTGATTCGTGATCCGGGAATTTCACACCAATTCCCAAACCGCGGGGGATTTTAAGAATAAAATAAAAAAAAAGTTTGTTAATAAAAACAAGTGAGAAAAATGAGGTTTGTTCGCCGTGAGTGGGAGCACACTATGCCCGAAATCGCAGAATTTTAAAATAAAAAAAAGGATACGGAATTTCTTCCGTATCCTTAATTTTTAGGGAATCTCAAGAGCTATTTCATCAATACCATTTTCTTAGACATCGTGTAATTTTGAGATTCCATCTTATAGATGTAAATACCACTCGCGACCTTGTTTCCGCGTGAATCGGTACCATTCCATACAACATTGAAGCTGCCTTGCTGTACGTACTGGTTGAATAATTCCTTAATCAGCGTTCCGGACGCGTCATAAACCTTTACCTTCACCATTCCTGCCTGAGGAACAGAGAATTTAATGTTTGTAGACGGGTTGAACGGATTCGGGTAGTTTTGTTCAAGCGAATATTTGGTCGGGGCTAATGAAACGTCTTTCTTTACATCAACCGTTCCGCCCAACGCTTTAATCGTGCGGGTAAGAACGTCAACTGTAAATGCCGTATTGTGCATACCCAAGCTACCATCATTAAGAATTAACTGATAGTTCCAGTAAGCTTTCTTTAAGCGAATTGAATCGCTAGAAGCCTTAATAGCGCTCCAGTTAATAACAAGAGCAGAATCCGGACCGGTGTGCGGCAATAAGCGGGCAACCTGTTTCAAGAGGCTCTTAACTTCTGTCTGAACCGGTTCGATCTTTCCGTTGCCGTCATAATCTGCGCTTGCAAGGAATGTATCAAATGAATCCATTGTATGACATCCCTGGCAGACTTTTACGTTCTGGAAGTTTGTAGCTTCGTTGCGCATGTGCCAGCTGTGTCCGCCAACTTTATTATAGTTATTATGATCTGAAGTGTCAACAGTAGCCGACATGTGGCAAGTTACGCAAGCATCTGCTAAAACGTCTTTGTGCATACCGTTTGCGTAAGCTGAATCACCATACATAAGTGCAGCATTCTGACCGAGTAATTCGTCAGTCTGTGAAGTATGGTGCGGACCCCATGTTGATGAGATCGTTGTATTCAACATCGTAACGTTGTTTTTTCTCGCTTTGTGGCAGTTCATACAGATATTACCTGTTCCGCCAATTCCGCTGTAGGAAACACCGTTAGCAAGCGTATCGCTACCTGCTGGTGCAGTGCGGAGCTGGTGTAAATTGCCATTACCATGCTGATCGTGGCAGGTGGCACAAGTAATGCCGATATGATCTTTCAGTTTATATGCTGAGAAATCTTTTGCAACACCCTTGGTGAATGCAACAAATCCATTACCGTCGTGGCAGCGGATGCAAGCATCCAGATTGTATGTTGTCGTTGTAACATTTTTTGCAAAACTTGAGGTCCATACTGTAGAGGCATGCATTGAATTTCTGAACTGATCAGGTTCCGGATATCTTGGTGCGCTGTCATGGCATTTATCGCAAGTAGCATCGCTCAATGTGATCTGGATTGAACCTTTACGGTCTCCTGATGTAGTGGCGTGTGAACTTCCTGCGCCGTGGCAGCTTTCGCAGCCGATAGTAGCCATGTTAACCAAGCCGGAATACTTGGATTTCAAAGTATCCCATTTACCGCTATTCGGTGTTCCGATGGTCCAGCCTAATTTTGCGGCGATATCATCAAAACCGTTGTTGTTTACAACAAGGTTTTGATCGGAGCCTGTTGTATGGCATTTATAGCAGTTTGCACCAAAATGCGTTTGGGTTGAATCGGTGATTTTACCCTTAAAACTCGTGGCATGCATTGATGAAGACCATTTTGAGAAAATGGCAGACATACTTGCCGTAGTGCCCTGTGCATTTGTATGGCAACCCATACAGCGAAGTCCGGTACCGGCAACGCCGTCAAAATTTCCAACGCCAATATAAGTTGAAGCGTAAAGTGTAACCGTGTCGGTGTTTGTACCGGCAGCGGTAGTGATGGTTGCGGTAAGCTGGTACTTACCGGATGAATCAGCCAGGAACATAACACTGTTTGTACCATAACTGATTAATGATGCCGTAGATGCGGTTGGTACGGTGATCAGGTTGTAAGAAACCGATGTAACCGCTTTCTCGGTGTGTCCGGCAGAATCGACGCCTTTTACTGAGAAGTACGCATATGTCCCCTTAGGAACTACTTTCAATCCCTGGGAAACGGAGTTAGTAGTCATCGCCTGTTTGGTCAATTGGGTCGGACTCATTCCGTTAATGACAATGAATGACTTCTGAGCGAAAGCAAAGTTTGCCGCCAGAACGAAAACGAACAAGTAGAGTAGTCTGTGCTTCATATTGTATTGCTAATTATTTATGAATAAATGTACAGCCTTTGGCATAATAGCATCAAATATCGTTCCAAGTTTAGCAACTATTTCATATTGCAATTTTTCGCGTTTTTTAAGTTTTGTGTTGCGTCAATTTTGCGGATTTGAGAAATGTTTCTATGAGGCAATAAATGCTTTATAAAAACCAATACTTCATACCCGCAACTAATTATTCTGGCAATAATAAATTTTGAAACCTCCGGAACTTCCCTTTCAAAAAAAATTATCCTTATACATAGTAAATAAGCTAAAGATTGTTATATTTGAGTAAATTATACTAATTCTCATATTCAAGAGCCCCCCGTTTTAACACAAAAATGCCATCCGGTGGGTTGTGCTGTCTGAAAGGATAAAGATGCAAAAATTATCGAAGGAATTGTCTCTGATTGGAGATATTTCTTATGTGTTGGATAAAAACTTCACTATAGTTACCTGCCACACAGTTGATGATTTGCATACCGAGTTATTTGTGGGATTAACTCCAGGGACGAATTTTCTCCAAGTACTTGGATTATCAACAAAAAATGAACAAATCGAATTAGAATTAAAGAACATCGGAAAAGCAAGCGAACAAATTACATTCTCCGGCAACGATGTACTCGTTGAGATCATTTCACTATCAAAATCCGATTCTTCAAAATATTTTGCTTATCTCAATGTAGTAAAATCAAACGACGCTGCCGACAAGCTGCATTTTACCTCCGAAATGCTAGATGGTTTTTTCTGGCAATCTTCCAGCCCCATTAAAGAATCGGAAGTGTTCTATTCTCCCGGCATTACTGCACTTACCGGATACTACCCGTTAGAAATTGAAAAGCTTACAGGTAAGTATTTATCGGTAATTTTTTACGAGGATTCTTCCTACGTTCTGAGACAAACTACTGAGTTTTTGCATGATCCCTCTACCCGGTCATTTGAATTAATCTATCGCATTATCCGTAAAGACGGAAGCATCCGTTGGGTCAAGGAAAATATCCGCGCAGCCGATAATGTTGACAGTAAAACACCATTATATGTCGGTATTGTGGCCGATATAACAAAGGTAAAGGAACAGGAAATCAAAGCTCTTGAATCCGAAGCAAAACTTATTGAAGTAAATCAGGCAAAAGATCGCTTTATCAATATTCTTTCGCATGATCTCAGAGCCCCTTTTACCAGCATCCTGGGTTTTGCCGAGATCCTTTTGAATGAGACCAACCTTCCCGCCAAAGAAAAAACAGAATATTTAAATTACATCTACGAGGCATCTCAAAATCAGCTTCAGTTTATCAGTTACCTCTTAGACTGGTCAAGACTGAGAACCGGAACATTAAAAATTGCAGCAAGACGCATCCAGGCTCAGGCTCTGATTTACAATTGCGTTTCCATCCTGACCGGTAACGCGATACGAAAAAATATCCAGCTTAACATTGATGCGCCGGATAGTTTGTATATTCAGGCTGATGAACGTTTGATTACACAAGTGATACTGAATCTTCTTAGCAATGCGCTGAAGTTTTCTTATGAAAACAGCACCATTGATATTAGCGCTCTAAAATTTAACGATGCTCAGGTTGAAATTATCGTGAAGGATTACGGGGCAGGAATAGCACCCGAGGATCAGCCTAAAATATTTTCCATTGAGAAGAATTATTCTAAAGATGGAACGAAAGGCGAAAAAGGCAGCGGCTTCGGACTCGCACTCGTTAAAGAGATTATCACGAAACACGGCGGCGAAGTTTGGTTCTATTCCGATGTTGACAAAGGAAGCGAATTCCACTTTACCATCCCTCTGCCTTCAAATACCATTTTACTTATCGAGCATGATGCCGACGTAGCGGCTTATCATTCGGCAATTATTAAAGACGGATTCCCTGAGTTTAATGTTTTCATTGCTGAAAACGGTTACGAGGCTCTTAGCTCCATGGCATCGCAAATGCCTAATCTTATCATTACAAACCACGAAATGCCGCTCATGAGTGGAATTCAATTTATTGAATCACTAAAAAAAGATGACGCCGAGTCGAAAATTCCACTCCTCGTCTTTGCGGAAGAACCATCTGCAGAAATAGAATCACAATATTATCGTCTGGGGACAGCCGCCGTAATCAGTACAACGGCCGAGAAGTCGGAATTTGTTGCCGCTCTCAGAAAAATATTGAGATAAGTTTATCGGAATGTGAAATTTATATTTTATGAGCACTGAACAAAAAAACTGGTATGCCCTATATACCAAACCCCGCCAGGAATTTAAAGCCGAGGCTCAATTACGGCAAATAGCAATATCACACTATTTTCCTACGATTACTGAAGTCCGCCAATGGAGCGATCGAAAGAAAAAAATTACGGAGCCCCTGATTCGCGGATATATATTTGTTTACGCTTCGGAGCGCGAGAGATTAACCGCGCTGGAGCTGCCTTCTATTGTTCGCTGTGTAGTGGAGCGTGGAAGGCCTGCGATTATTCCCGCATGCCAGATTGACAATCTAAAGCGGTTTATCCAGGATAATGTGCGATACGAAATATTCGCGCACATCGTTAAGGGCTCGAAAATCAAGATTACCGACGGGCCATTTAAAGACGTTGAAGGAATTGTAGTTGAAGAACCGACCGGGAAATGTCTTGCTGTTACCATAGAATTACTCAACAGAACTATCGTAACGTACATTACCGACAACGACATGATACAGGTATTAAACGAGGATGATGAGAATACTACTACATAGTATCGGATTTTAATAATTTCGTGTTCAATTATATATATAAGGTGTAATATGAATTTCTTTCGTATGATGGTATGTTTGCTCGGCTTGATAGTGATGGGAAATACCGCTCAAGCACAGTCTGTTCAGGATTTGATTGCTCAGGGCGACAAATTGGCTCTTAAAGATTTTAACGACACAAAAGCACTTGATGTATTTCTACAAGCCGATAAAGTATCTCCGAACAACTGGGAAGTCCTGTGGCGCCTAAGCCGCTCATATGTAGATATCGGCGAACACCTTCCTGCCACTACAGACGCGCAGAAAAAAGAAATTGAGCACAAATACCAGCTGGCATTCGATTATGCAGACAAAGCAGTTAAACTTGCGCCCGAAAAATCAGTCACCTATCTTCGTCGTGCCATTGCCAATGGAAGAATCGCATTATCAAAAGGTGTTTTTTCCGTTATTGGTATTGTTAAAGATGTAAAAGCCGATCTTGAAAAAGGAATTAAGCTTAATAATGGCGGCGTTGACGTTCAGGCAACACTGCATTATGTATTGGGAAGAACACATACCAAGGTTTGCGAAAAATCAAAATTCATCCGTGTCCCACTCGGATTGGGCTGGGGTGATATGGATGTGGCATTTGCAGAATTTCAAAAAGCAATTGAAATGCGGCCGGGATTCAGAATGTACCGCCTCGATTATGCTAAGGCACTTATTGAAGAAGATGAATATCAGAAGGCAAAAGAACAGCTCTATAAAATCCGTTCATGCCCTATTCTGGATGAAGACGATAGTCAAGTGGCCACTGATGCGGCAGCATTAATTGAAAAAATAAAGAATAAATAGTAAAGCTGTTTTCATTATGCTGAGTAATGCTTTAAAGAACAAATTAAAACATGCCGAGAAAATTGTTTTTTTCACCGGGGCTGGTATATCCGCCGAAAGCGGAGTAAGTACTTTCAGAGGTGAAGACGGCATTTGGAAAAAATTCAAGCCCGAAGAGCTCGCGAGTTTTCAGGCTTTTATGAAAAATGCCGATATGGTTTGGGAGTGGTATCAGTACAGAAGAAAAATTATTCATGATGTAGCTCCTAATGCGGCGCATCTGGCGATAACGGAATTTCAAAAATATTTTCCGTCGGTTGTTGTCGTTACGCAGAATATAGACAACCTTCATACCCGCGCAGGAAATTCGGAAGTATATGAATTGCACGGAAACATTGAGCGGAATTATTGCAGTTCATGCAAAACACGGTATGACTTTTTGGAATTCACAGATAAAAAAGTACCACGCTGTTCATGCGGCGGCATGATCCGTCCCGATGTCGTGTGGTTTGGTGAATCGCTACCGGTCGATCAGCTTGAAGCCGGTGAATTGGCAGCAGAAACATGTGATGTACTTTTCTCAGTCGGCACCTCATCAATCGTATATCCTGCGGCTTATATTCCATTGCAGGCAAAGAAAGCCGGAAAATATGTAGTTGAAGTCAACCTGACAAGAACGGAACAATCAGACTATTTTGACGAGTTGATTACCGGTAAGGCGGGAGAAGTTTTACCGGCGATACTGGAGGAAATTAAAAAGTTTAGAAAACCGCTTTCATGAAAAAACAAAAAGTACAGTACATCTGCTCATCTTGTGGATATAAATCTCTCCGCTGGTTAGGTAAGTGTCCCGAATGCGACAGCTGGAATAGCTTTGTAGAGGAAGTAATTGAGAAGGAATCACCGAAACACGCTTCGGCACCAAAATCAACACAGCCATACAGATTAAAAAATATTGAAGCTTCTTCTTCGAACAGAACGAAGACGGGAATAAGCGAATTCGACCGCGTACTCGGCGGTGGACTCATGCCCGGTTCTGTTACTCTGCTCGGCGGCGACCCCGGCATCGGCAAATCAACACTCGTGCTGCAAGTTGCGGCAAACCTGACTTCCAAAGTACTGTATGTATCCGGCGAAGAATCCGGTGAGCAGATAAAATTACGCGCGAACAGGCTTCACGTAAAATCGGAGGAATTGCTTTTTCTTCCTGAAACAGAACTGCATACAATTCTCTCTGTTATAAAACAGGAATCCCCTTCACTAGTTATTATTGATTCTATTCAGACAATCTACGATTCGAATTTGGAAAACTCCCCCGGCTCGTTGACGCAGCTCCGGGAAACAACTTCGATGCTGATGGAAGAAACAAAGAAGCGCGGATTCGCAACTATTATTATCGGGCATATAACAAAAGAAGGAACTCTCGCCGGACCGAAAATTCTCGAACACATTGTTGATACCGTCATCATGTTTGAAGGCGATACGAGTCACGCGTATCGCATACTCCGAGCGCAAAAAAACAGATTCGGCAGCACGAATGAAATCGGTGTATTCGAAATGCACGATTCCGGATTACGTGAAGTAACCAATCCAAGTGAGCTTTTCATCGGCGAAAGAAAGACCAACATATCTGGATCAGTAATTTCCGCGAGCGTTGAAGGCACGCGTCCTTTATTAATTGAAGTGCAGGCATTAGTAACGCCGTCACATTTTGGCAATCCCCAGCGTGTATCTAACGGCATCGATTACCGCCGCTTATCAATACTGCTTGCAGTAATTGAAAAACGAAACAGCAACAGACTATCTGCGGCAAATGTTTTTCTCAATATCACCGGCGGTGTCCGCATAGAAGAACCCGCGATAGACTTGCCTGTCTGCTGTGCTATCATCTCTAACCTTCTCGATAAACCGATTGATCCGAGCATGGTTATTATCGGCGAAGTCGGTCTGGGCGGAGAAATCAGAAGCGTGTCATTCCCCGAAAAGAGAGTGCAGGAAGCTGAAAAAATGGGATTCAGAAAAATCATCATGCCCGCGCAAAGCGTTAAAGCGATTAACTACAAAGGCAGCATGAAAATCATCGGCGTCGAATACCTCAACGAAGCCGCTGATTTGTGTTTGCTGTAAACTTAGTTAGAAAGTACTTATACATTGGGTCTCCTTTTGAAGCATTTCATGCCTCCTGATTTAGTATTGCATATCCCCCTAAATTACCGAATACCCTCTTAATAATGTGTTGTTCCCTATAAATTTTAAATAGGGTGGCAGGACGTATCTGTTTATATATATTGAATGAATAGAATAATGAAGATGTCCTCTTCTATAGGGTTAATAAATATTGTTATGTGGATAAACTTAAGAAACCTTAAAATATCCTTTATTACGCCGATAAACTTTGGGACTACATCCGCGTTCCCCGTTAATTGCTTTTCCCAGGGGAACATTACAATTGAACATATTTACTATTCCGATCCGGAGAAAACGCCGGATGAATTTCTTTATTGTTTAAAATCATTAAAGAATGACTGCCATAAAGCTGCCCGGCGTAATTTTATAAATATGCAAAACCGACCTGTGTTCCGTTCATTTGCGAGCAAAGATATGGTCATGTTTGCATATTAATTAACAAACGATAGGATATAGCGTTGATCAATACTGCACAGAAAATTGAAAGATTAAAACGATGTGGGACTACAAAGAAATATAGGTGGTGTATGGCAACACACCGCCATCGATGCAAATGACATGCTAATTAAAGCAGTAGTTTAGACTACGTCCGTATTATTTGTATTGTAACTTAAATAGTTGCCGAAAAAACAAATATTCAGGTGTTTTATGAAAAAGCTCATCCTTGTTTTGTTTTTCCTTTCACCGGTGATTAATTTGGCTTATGCCAATTCAGTATGGTTTATTCAACCTTCTAATGGGCAAAGAGTTGTATTAAGTACGCCGGGAACTTCATGGTCTTTCAATTTTCAATATAATTATTCCGTCACAAGCTCCCCGATTCTCTCCTTCTATTGTAAGCTTTTTACTGATAATGGAACGTACGATTCACGATATACCTGGCCTCAATGGTTTAGCAGAGGCCCTGGAAATTACCAATGGAGGATTGAGCTTTGGATAATTGCCGTTAATGGCGAAGAGTTCAAAAAAGCCCAACAGATAATATCCTTTAACGTACAATTCCCAATGCACGTTAAAAACACCATGGAGGGCGGCACTCTTTCTGTGGACGGAACTCAGAAATACAGCGGCGACACGATCAACAGAGCTCCCGGAGATGTTGTCACTTTCCAAGCGATAAATCAAACCTACGGAGGTATTTATCGCTTATGGAATACAACCGGAGCCGCCTTAAGTAATTGGCAACAACAGTCCTATAATCAATCAACCATTTCTAATATAAGCGGAGCAAATCAGAGTAGTTATTCCAGAACTATTAGTTCGTCTGACGCAGGCATGACTATTTATTGTGATTTGAAAAGGAGATTTGATATTTCTCGTGATGAACAAAGCGAATTTGACGGCACAAGTTCCGCTGGTGTTGTTTCACAAATAGTCGAGTCCAATAGCGGAACAATTTCAGCTCCCGCGACAAAGACACTTAGTGGAAGAGCATACAATTTTGCCGGATGGACAGATGGTGATACGACTAATCCTCGTACAATAACACAACCTACCGCGAATACGACGTATACTGCATTTTATAAATATCCGAACCACACCAATTACTCTTATACGATGTATTTCAACAATCAACGGAAATTTACCAGAACAACCGATACGACAAAATTATATAAAGTATATGAGAGCGCAAACAAAGTCTGGCTAGAGGTCAGCACAAACAATGGTTCAACATGGACAATTGCTAATCATGGAATGCCGCTAAATTCCACCGGCTATGCGAAATGTGCTTCGATTGCCAGCTATGGAAGTTGCATCGGAATTGTTTATCAGCAGCAATCCGGATATGGATTTAAAATTATGCTCCGATTCTTTTATCCGTCCGGTAATAATTTAGTTGCGTACGGGCCATACGAGGTTTCTAATGAAATAGACGAGTTATATTCACTACACGCAAACCCGGTACTCGGCTGGGGATATAATGGAAAGCTATTGATTGTTTATGAGAAAAAGTATTCTGAAGAATTTTTCGCTTACCCCGGATTAAAATATTATTACGGCAGCTCAAACGGGACCAATATTACCTGGTACAGCGACGGATTCATTCCTGGAACTGATGAAAACTCCAGAATACCGGCCATTGATTGCATGCAGGATCCCCCAGGCGCGACCTCTTCATTTCATGTACTCTGGTGGCAAACTACGGGTCCGGCAAGCTGTAGCGTGTACTATGACAGAGTTCAATGGAATACCAACAACGTGCTGTCATTTTCAACGCCCCAAAATGTTTCTTCCGACCTTGAATATCCAGGTAGCGGAAATGAGAACTTAATTGCCTATATGTCCGATACTCCTCAATTCATATGGAAATCGGAAATGTATGACTACGAAGACGGTGATGTATATACCACATATTCCACCGTTGTGTTAAAAAGTGGAAATAACCACTGGGAGTTTGGTGACGATTCCGTATGGCCGTCAATTGTTAAAAATAAAGATGAAGATTTCTACGCATTTTCATGGCAGGCAGGAAACGGAAACTACCAGTTTGCCACAAGTGATGATTTCACCATCAACACAATCGGTACTTGCGGTTACGCGGCACAGCTTTGTCCGGGCAGCTCATTGTACAACATGTATTTATTGGGCTTAGGGGATGATGCGGTGTCGATGTATCATTTTACTAATTCAAATAGTCTCGGAAGCTATTATTATAAAGCACCGGCAACAGGAAGCTACGTCGGCAGGTTTGCAGATATAAATATTAAAGGAACAACATTCAGGCTTGGACTCTCAGACATTCTGGTAGACAATAAGAGCATAGATTTTGTACCAATAAGAAAAGATGATAAAATTAATTCATTAGTTCAAATGAACTCGGTTCTTGAAAGCCAGCCGTTTGAACTGAACAACAGTTCGACTTTCGACTACAGCGTCGTCTACAAATTCGCCGATACTCTTAAGGCAAAAACAGCATTAGGCGATAACGGATATTTGAAGTTCAAGGTTGAATTGGTTGATGCAGCTTCCGGTAAAGTTCTGGGCACATACGATACGCTCACATATAATAAAAGCCAAGTGCGCAAACGGAGTCTGAAGGCATACGAGGTTAGTACAAATGGCATTGGCAATAAAACAGTTAGACTGCGAATGGTCATTAGCAGCAATGCGGATATTACGTCTATTGAAGCAGTACAGAAATATTCAACTACTTCCGCAATGTCTAAACGAAGCAAAAAAAGTATCGCGTATAATGGCTCAGCAAAAGTAACTGACTATGCCGTATCTCAAAACTATCCGAATCCGTTCAACCCCTCTACGATGATTAATTACCAAATACCGAAAGGCGGATTTGTTTCCCTTAAGGTATATGATATTAATGGTAACGAGGTCGCGAATTTGGTTAATGAGACAAAAGAACCCGGCAACTACGGTGTTGAATTCAACGCGAGAAATCTTGCTAGTGGTGTTTATTTCTATCGAATTATTTCAGGCGATTTTGTCCAAACAAAGAAAATGGCAATTCTTAAGTAATTCGTTTTTTATTTGTTATCTCCCCGGATTGGCGAAAGCCGGTCCGGGGTTTTTATTTTGCGGTTGTCGGATTTGGTGTATTTATTCTCTCCCCGCAGAACATTAACCACTGTCTTTATGGAACATCCCTGGGGGAGACCGTGGAGTAGCGGTCTGACACAGCATCGACTTTAGTCCAATATCCTTATTAATAAACCACAAGTGAATATTTCATCATTGTTTTTCAAATAAAATAATCCTAATATGTAATTAGATATTTGTCTTCTTGTGCGGAAGTTAATTTATCTAAACAAATAGGTGGATTATGTCAAAAACATTTAACGCTCTTCTCATCGTCACGATTTTTCAATTTGCAATTTTTGCTCAATCGGGCACATACGCCGCCCGTCAAATCGGCATCTTGAATGGTAACAGGATTCAAACTGTCTTCACTAATTACGGTGTTGTCGCCCAGCCCGCTCTTTCATCTTATCCCCGGCTTGCATGGCTGCATCCGCACAACGGTTATGTCGGCGACGCATCAATACTCATAGGCCTTGAACTTCCCGTCAAGGATTATACCGGCGACAACATTGTCGATACCATCCACACCGTTAAAATCACCCCGCTGGACCGTCTCGGCGGACGTAAAGAATCACCAGGCGGTAAGCCATGGACATTGGAACCTGTCCCCGGATATTACAACGCCGAAAATACATCCGGATTCAAAGTAGCGGTAAGCAATGATCCGCAAACATGGCCGGCAGTTTGGCCTGACCATCCCGAGTACGGACATGGTAAATGGAATGGCTTATCCGGTGCAAATATGTTTACCGGCAGCCAGGAAGCATTCTTTAAGATGGATGATTCGCAAGATAGCCAAATGTACGAACAGTACGGATTTTTATCCGATCCATCTGACACAAACAAAAAAGGGACAGGCATAGAAGTATCAACGCGTTATATCCAGTTTAAAGAAAAAGATTTTCAGGATGTACTTTTCCGCGTGTATGATATTAATAACACTAGCGCCAGTGATTATTCAAAGGTCGTTTTTGGCAATCTTACCGGCACGTATATCGGGATTGAAGGCAATGAATACAATGATGATGTTTCGTTACTTTATCCTAAAGACAACGTCATTATTTCATCAGATTTCGACAACTATATAAGAAGCTCTGCCAATCCGAATTGGATTCGTAACGTTGGTCGGTTCGGAGAAAAGTTCCTTTCCGGACCATCGCAAAATAAAATTGCGAGCTTTGATTATTTTGTCCCGGCAAGCGACATCAGAATAGCGGATAATAATTTTTTATGGCAGAGATTAACGCCCGGATCATTTCTTAATCCGAAGACAGTCACATACAGCGCCGATTCAATTCCATCTGCTGAAAGGGGTGACGATGGTGACTATTTATATGGTTCGGACTATTTCCAATTGCCTGCAAAATCATCACAACGAATCGTTTCGGCATATGCTTTCGGCTATACCGATTCTGATGTGCTCATGAAGCTAAAGAAAGCCGAAGTTTTGGCAAGTTGTGATTTCAACATGAATGCTATTCACTCAGCAGTTACAATTGCAGATTACAGTGGACAATGGTATTTCGGGTTGACTTCGAATATTGAGTGGCAGGCATCGCCTTCGTGTGAAGCAGTTGAAATCTGGTATTCGCCCGATGCAGGACGAACATGGACAGCCGTCGAACGGAATGCGGCGAACACCGGCAAATACGCATGGAACACAGAGCTATTTAAAAATACTCCGGCTGGAATGTTGCGGTTATTTGCAAAGAAAGAAGGCAAGTTGATCGGCTTCTCTGATTCGGAATTGTTCTGCGTAAGAAACGGCTCGTCAAATCATCTTTTGGTACAATTGTCATCACCGGACTTAGATTGCGACAGCACAATAACCTCCGATACATTACATTGTTCCATACGCGCCATGAGCTTTCAAGCAGATAAAACGACGTTAGATATTTTATATTCATTGGACGGAATAACGTTCTATCCTGCCCAACAAACGAGTCTTCCTAATGTCAGGGCCGAGCAACCCATTAATATTTATTTAGGACTGTTACCGAATTCAAACACCTTTTCAATTAAATTTGTATTAAAGGATAGCGCAGAAACCGTTTATGACGTGTCTCCGACGTTCCGCAAACAAACACCTCATACATTCTTCAATCTGATGAATGTTAAATATACAAACACCTCGCCGGACGCAAAGGTTGAATTACAGATACTTGATAAAAATGCATTACTCGGACATAAATACCGCGTCACTTTTGTTGATACTGCGTTTAACAAAATAAAAACACTTTCCGTTTTTGATATTACAACAAGTGAATATAAATTAAAAGATTATCCATACTCCAACAACTTTGAAACTCCGGTATTTGCCGGTATGACCCTGCAAATTACCGATTTTGAAACTTCACTTGACGCAACAAAATCAGACTGGAACATTCAACGTTCAGATAACTTACAGCCATCGTTAAGCAGATTTTTGAATCCAAATCCTCCTATTGTCGGCTTGACTCCTCCAAATGATTATTGCCTTGTAGTTGGTAAAGATGGTGCATACTCTTCCGACACATTATCGTATGCGCTATTTACCGGGGGGTCAGGAGTATTAGCTGGTAAATCTGGCATTAATTTTAATATTTATAGCGTATCAAAAACCGGCAGCTTCGAACGAGTAAAATTCTATTATTCAGACAAAAATGATTCTTTAAAGAACAAGCTCTCGCGTGGAGATGCAATATTTCTTTCAGATGCAAACGGCGACATTGCTTCTTACAAAATTATTTTTAACTATGATTATTTAAGTCCGACATACTCTGTGCCTGCTGAGGGAGATTCTCTGTGGATATATACAAAAAAAGGACTAACCATTTTCGATACTCTTATCATAGAAGCCCCGAATGCCGTTAAGGAAAACAGTTCGACGTTAGTGAAGAGCTATCAGCTATATCAGAACTATCCGAACCCGTTTAATCCGTCAACAACAATTACGTATGCTCTTCCTGAGCAGACTCACGTGCGGTTGAGTATTTATAATCAACTGGGGCAAAAGGTTGCTGAATTGTTCTCGGGAGGAAAAAACGCGGGGACACACTCAGCCGTTTGGAACGCATCCAACTTTGCATCTGGTGTGTACTTCTATGAGCTGCGAACAGACAGGTTTACGTCAATTAAAAAACTGATGTTACTTAAATAGGATTGTAGGGCGATTCTCTGAATCGCCCACCATTAAACTGCAAAATCAAACCATCCAAAGTTACTATATGGGCGATTCAGAGAATCGCCCTACAATTTTTATTCCGCGGTGAGAAGGCTGATTGCATCATCCACGGCTTGATGGGTGCCGGTGAGGACGAGTATGTCTCCGTACAACAATACTTCATCGCCTTTGGGGTTGGTGATTGATTTTTCCTGCCGGACAATAGCGAGGATGGTGGCTCCGGTTTTCGCACGCAGATCAATTTCTTTTATACTCTTATCTTTTACCGGTGATGTTTCTTCAACAAAGAATGATTCCGTCACTCCCTGCATCAGCAGATCATTTAGATAGTTCGCGGGTATTGATACGGCGTCATTACGAAGCATTTCATACGAACCCTGCCGTAAGATATTCACCTGCCGCGCAATCATGTTCATCGGAATGTGGTAGCGCTGTAATACTCTGCTGAACATTTGCAGAGATGTTTCAAATTCCTCCGGTATGACTTCATCAGCACCAAGTTTAATTAAATCATCTACTTCGGCGACATATCGTGTCCGTACGACAGTATAAATTTCAGGATTCAATCTTTTAACCAATTGCAGACTTGCCTTTGTTGATTGCGGATCCGAAATCGCATATACAATTACTTTTGCAGAATCAATTCCCATTCTTACAAGAATATCTTTACGGGTTATATCACCGTACATGATATTCTCGCCTGCGGCTTTTGCTTTCTTTATTGTATCAGGATTCAGTTCAAGAACACAATAAGGAATGCCGGCATCCTTCAATACGGATGAAAGATTTTTACCGTTAAGGCCAAATCCGGCAACGATAACATGATTCGATAATGCAATCTTTTCGGTCGCGGTTTCATCACTAATTTCAGGAAGTTTAAAAAACTTCGCGATTGCAGGTGCGAATTCTATAAACAGCGGGGTCACTATCATCGTGCAAATGGCGACACCGAGAAACAAGTTATACATGTCCGCGTTAATGACATTAGTCTGAAATCCTGTCTGCGCAAGGACGAACGAAAATTCCCCAACTTGAAAAATTGATAATGCAGTAATAATAGCAGTGCGCATCGGAAATTTTCTGAGGCGGATAATGAAATAGATAATTACCGCTTTGAGTACTATAATCATTCCGGCGATAACAAGCGTTAGAGAAATTTGCCCGATAAATCGCGATACGTTTAACAACAACCCGATAGACACAAAGAAAATGCTATTAAATATATCTCTGAACGGTGTTATCTCCGCTTCAATTTCGTGACTGAAATCCGATTCTGCAATGATGAATCCCGCGATGAAAGCACCGATACTAAACGAGATGCCGATGCTGTGTGTTACATATGCGGTACCGAAAAGAATTACCACCATAGTTACGGTGAACAACTCACGCGTGCGTAAACGTGAGATGCCGTACAAAATTTTGGGAACGACGAAATATGAAAAGGTAATGATAACACCGATGAACAGAAGCGATTTACCAATCTGCTGGATAAATTGCATCGCGCTGAACGATTCCCCACCCGCGAGTACCGGCAGAATAAGAAGCATCGGGATAATTGCAATATCCTGAAAAATAAGAGTGCTTAACGTTATACGTCCGTGAGGGGCATCAAGCATTCCTTTTTCGCGATATATCTTTAGAACAATTGCCGTACTGGAAAGTGAGACTAACATTCCCCAGAAGACCGCCTGTTTGATGGGTACGCCTACCAGATAACATACATAGGTTATTACAGCGGTTGTAATAAGTACCTGCAACGTACCGAAATACAGCAGCATGCTCTTCATCTTGATCAGCTTTTTTATGGACATTTCCAGCCCGATGGAGAACATCAGCAGGATAACGCCTAACTCCGCCATTACATCTATCTCGGAGTTTTGCCCGATAAGATTCAAGCCGGATTGTCCGATGATAACACCGGTCGCAAGGAAGCCGATTATTGAAGAGATTTTTAGTTTTTTAAAAAGGTAGATGATTGGTAGTGAAACCGCGAGAATAAGAAGGATGTCTCGTATGACGGTGAATTGTTCCATAACCCTTCAGAGTCTTTATTACAATAAACTCAAGGTACGGGAAAAAACCAAATGAATCAATGCCGCGATTTTTTCATTAGGCGTTCGCCCAATTCAAACCCCAGACCTAATCCGGCACCAAGTAGAAGTCCGGCTTTAATATACCCTAAAATGTTAGCGGTGAACTCCACGGCGAAAGAACCGGAAAGCAGTAATCGAACAACCGAAGTAAACAACAATGCAGCAATGTTGACTGCCATAAGTATAACACCGAGGCCAAAAGCTTTTAATTCTTTCAACTTTGCAGCGCGCGGAATAAACATGGTTTTATACACATAGATTGCCGTCCACATACTGACAATCAAAAAAAGCCAGCGGACGATATACATGATCCCGGTATTTTGTGCAATAATCAGTTCAATGAGGAATACTACTCCTGCATATAATGCGGACTGCTTAATACCGATATATTTGAGCGCGGCAAACATAACGGTTCCCGGCAGGCCGACCGCAATAAATTGCGAAGCTATGGGATCCGAGCTTAGAACTTCGATTTGAAAGAATAAGAAACCCACCGCAACCGCGCCGAAAAATCCGCATGCGGCAATAGTAAAGAAATCCTCTAACGAAAAATCTTTTTGTTTATTTTCTTCCGGTTGCTTACTTCTTTTCCGCGACATCAGGCCTCTCTTTTACTTTTCCAAGTCCGTTTATCACCTTATGTGCAATTACCGGTTTACCCTGATATACAACTGTACCGATACCGGATATAGTTACATCCAAAGTATCCTTAACACTTGTTTCAACTTTACCGGAACCTGAAATTTTAACAATACAGTTCTTTGTTTTCAGGTCGAAGCCATGCACTTCTGCTGCGCCCGAGATTTCAACAATCTCTTTCTTTGCCGTTCCCTGGAGTTGATATATTCCGGCTCCGCTAATTTTACAAACAAGTGAATCCGATTCCAGCGGCTCTGTTGTTGTCAGTGTAACGGTACCGTTACATTCAAGGCGGTCAATTTGAATTATTGAAACGTAAATTTTAACAACTTTTTTTGAGCGCGGTTCTTTTTTATAATCTATAGTAAGAGTATTATTCTCAATTTTTGTTTTGATTTTATTGACAACGGTACTATCGGCTTCAATACGGATGCCTGTCGAATCGGTCGGGGTAATAATAAGGTCGGCATCGCCGTTCAGGACAACGACGGAAAAATCGCCTTTGTCGCGAACAGTGGATACAATTGCACCGGGAGGAGTTTCTTGTTTTTTCTCAAAGCATCCGCTCAGCAGCAAGGCCGCGAGCATTACAGCGCTTATAAAATATATTTTCGTTTTCATACACGTAAAAATTTAATTTTTTATAATGTTCAATTTACAATCTAATTCAAAGAGAAGCACAATAATTTATTTAATCATGAAAAAAGCCCTCACTCTCAATCTCTCTCCCAGAGGGAGAGAGAGGTAGGAAAACTGTGCTTTTTATCCCCCTTCTCCCCTGGGAGAAGAGGTTAGGTGATGAGGGCCTTTTTACTTTTTCACAGGCATCATTATGCCGACTGTCAGGAAAAGAAAAATCCGGTTACTTATATATTTTTTTACTCTCGTTCCAGTAGGCATCCATTTCGGCTAAATTGGAATCTGTTGCCTTTTTGTTCTGTTCGGCCAATTTTTCTTCGATATAGGAGAATCGCTTTTCAAACTTTGTTGTTGTTTTACGAAGTGCATTTTCCGGATTTATACCGATAAACCGGGCATAATTAATCAGCGCGAACAAAACGTCACCAAATTCACTTTCCATTTTCTCCAGATCATCATGTTTTACCTCATGCGAGAGTTCATGAATCTCCTCTTCGACTTTCTTCCACACATCGGACTTTTTCTCCCAATCAAATCCGACCTTGGCAGCTTTTTCCTGAATCCGGTGGGCACGAAGCAAGGCCGGCATTGCCTGCGGAATTCCTTCTAAAACAGATTTTCTGCCCTCATTCATCTTAATTGCTTCCCAGGTTTGGGCTATTTCTTCAGGGTTCGCGGCTTTTCCGTCAGAAAAAACGTGCGGATGCCGGCGAATGAGTTTTTCCATAATGGCATTAATTACATCTTCTATGGTAAAATTTCCGTTGTCTTCTGCTATTGCAGAGTGAAATGCCACATGAAGCAACAAATCTCCCAGCTCTTTTTTAAGTTCTTCCGGATCATTATCATCAATTGCCTGTACAACTTCGTAAGCTTCTTCTATGGTATTTCCCGCAATTGATTCGTGTGTCTGTTCTTTATCCCATGGGCATTCATTGCGCAAACGGCGCATAATTTCAACAAATTCCTTAAACGTTGCGTCAACCAAAACAATACTCCATTTTTCAAGTTTTTATTGTTTCTAAAATAACTATTTTTATATTTTTAATTTGAAGTATTACGAAAAGGATGTCAATGTACGATAAAAGATTAGATGAACTTCAAATCGAATTACCTGAAGCTCCAAAGCCCCTTGCTGCATATATTCCGGCTTTACAGGCAGGAAAATTTGTCTACACATCGGGACAACTGCCAATGAAGGACGGTGTTCTGACGGCGGCAGGTAAAACAGGAAAAGATGTAAGTACGGAAGAAGCACAAAATGCTGCACGGGTTGCAGTTATCAACTGCCTGAGTGCAATAAAATCTATAATTGGTTCGCTTGATAATATCGAACACATTGTTAAGATAACAGTTTTTGTTAATAGCGCGGAAGGTTATACCGACCAGCCCGTGGTTGCCAATGGCGCATCAGAACTGCTTTTGCAGATTTTCGGTGATGCCGGAAAGCATGCCAGAAGTGCCGTCGGTGTTTGCGAGCTGCCGCGTAATGCTGCCGTAGAAGTTGAATTAATCGCTTCGGTTAAGTAACAGACATTCTGTTTTTATGACACTATAACAGTATTATGACCAGTAGTTCTAAAAAAAATAGAGTTATTTTTCTGGATCTCATCCGCGCATTCGCCGTTATCATGATGGTGCAGGGCCATACTATAGATGTTCTGCTGCGCGACTCATACCGGGATCTTACGTCACCCCTATATTCAGTTTGGTGGTTTAACCGCGGCATGACTGCCCCCATATTCTTATTCACTTCAGGAACGGTGTTCAATTATCTCTTCAAGCTGAGAAACGAACCCTTTTGGCAAAATCCCCGTGTATGGAAAGGCTTCAAGCGTTTTGTCCTCCTTATGATTCTTGGATATTTGCTAAAGTACCCGACAAGAGAAGTGTTCAACTTTACAAACGTTACAGACGACCGTTGGCAGATATTTTTCAATGTTGACGTTCTTCAGCTTATCGGATGCGGAATTATCAGTATCATGTTCCTCAATTTTATATCCGAAGTGACCAAGCTCAAGGATACCTGGGTTTTTTCGGCCGGTGTGCTGGCTTGCATTGTGCTCTTTCCATTGACCAACCATATGTATTTCGAAGATTATATGCCCCGGTATCTGGCAACGTATATTAACAGCACCATTCATTATCACAACGGAGCTCCGGGTTCAAATTTCCCGCTGATACCATGGCTTTGTTATATGTTCAGCGGAGCGGTACTGGGAAGCTTCCTTGCTAAAAATCCCGATATATTTAAGACGACGGCATTTTCTAAAAAACTTGCTATTGCCGGTTTAGGGTTTGTCATCGCATCACTGATCGGCGATATCATTGAAGTTCTCCTGATTGGGAAAAGCAATTATTGGACAACCAGCCCAAACCTCATTCTCGTCAGAATCGGCTATGTTTTACTTTTGAATTCTCTCTTCGCCTATCTCGCCCGTAAAATGGTTACGATTCCGAAATTAATTATTTTGCTCGGACGAAATACATTGCTAATTTATGTTGTTCACCTCCTCATTTTGTACGGAAGCCCGTGGTTCCTTGGAGTTGAGCATTACTGGATGAAAAGGTTTGATGTATACACAACCATATTCCTTGCACTCGAGATGATTGGTGTAATGACGTTAATGGTCGTTGTGTTGAACAAACTGAATATGCGAAATAAACCATTATAGAGTATCATTGAGAAAAAGCGAAATAGACGACTCGTTACGGGTCGAAGAAAAAGATTTTGAACAGACATTGCGCCCGGCGCGTTTTGCGGATTTTATCGGACAGACAAAAATAACCGATAACCTACGTGTTTTCATTTCGGCCGCAAAAAAACGCGGAGAAGCACTTGATCACGTATTGTTGACAGGTCCTCCCGGTTTGGGTAAAACGACACTGGCTCATATCATAGCAAACGAAATGCAGGTGGGATTTAAAGCAACATCAGGTCCGGTTCTTGAAAAACCTGGGGACTTAGCAGGAATCCTTACCAACCTCGAAGAAAACTCCGTTTTATTTATTGATGAAATTCACCGTCTGAGTCCGGTTGTTGAAGAATTTTTATATTCGGCAATGGAAGACTACCGCATTGATATTATGATAGACAGCGGTCCCAGCGCACGCACAGTACAGATAAGTCTGCCGAAGTATACGCTTATCGGCGCAACAACGCGTGCAGGCATGCTGACCTCACCTTTACGCGACCGGTTCGGTATTAAATTCCGTTTGGACTATTACGACAGCTCTCTTATCAGCAATATAATTTTACGTTCGTCAAAAATTCTGGATGTAGTAACTGAAACCGATGCCGCTTTAGAAATTGCGAAACGTTCACGCGGAACCCCGAGAATCGCGAACAGACTGCTGCGCAGAACACGCGACTTTGCTGATTACGAAAACAAAAAAAGCATCGATCTTCCGGTTGCACAAAAAGCATTAACGGCTCTTGAAGTAGATAATTTCGGGCTTGATGAGATGGACAAGGAAATCATGCTGACAATTATTGAAAAATTCGGCGGCGGCCCGGTCGGACTGAGCGCTTTATCTGTTGCAGTAAACGAAGATCCCGGGACAATCGAGGAAGTTTACGAGCCGTTCCTTATTCAGAATGGGTTCATTAATCGTACACCGCGTGGTAGGGAAGCAACGGTGAACGCGTATAAATATTTCGGCAAGACTAAAAAGGCGAGTAATACGCCGCTTTTCGGAGAATAGACATAGCTTTTTGTAGAGACGAATGGCATGCGTCTCGCCCGAAATATGGCAAATAAAAAACCGCCGGAATGCGTATTCGGGTTTCGGATTGTTCTATGATATCGTTTATTAATAGAGAGACGCATGCCATGCGTCTCTACACAAAATAAATTGCGAGTGTGATATGAGTGTAAAAGTTAACAATATTGAAATTGGCGATAATCGTCCTTTCGTTCTTATTGCCGGACCGTGTATTGTAGAAAATGAAAAAATGATTTATGAAACATCGGCAGCGATTAAAGCGATCGCCGATAAGTTAAACATACCATTTATATTTAAATCCAGCTACAAAAAGGCCAATCGTACAAGTCTTAATTCGTTTGTCGGCCTTGATAAAGAAGAAGCTTTAAAGATCATTGAAGGAGCTAAAAAAGCTCTCGGCGTTCCGGCAATTACGGATATCCATACTGAGCAGGAAGCAGAACTCGCCGCTAAATATGTTGACATTTTGCAGATACCGGCTTTTCTTTGCCGCCAAACTGATTTATTGGTTGCTGCCGGAAAAACCGGGAAAGTCATCAATATTAAGAAGGGGCAGTTCCTCGCGCCGGAAGACATGAAGCACGCGGCAGATAAAGTAGCGTCAACAGGCAATAACAACATCATGCTTACCGAGCGCGGATCATTTTTTGGGTATCACAATTTAGTTGTTGATATGCGGGGACTGGTCATCATGAGAGAGCTTGGCTATCCCGTTGTTATGGATGCAACACACTCGGTGCAGATTCCTTCACAAGGCGGTATATCCGGAGGCGAACCAAAATTCATATTGCCGCTGGCAAAAGCCGCTGCGGCTGTCGGTGTGGATGCACTCTTTCTTGAAGTTCATCCCGATCCGAAAAATGCATTGAGCGATGCAGGCAGTCAGCTTCCATTGGATAGACTTGAGTCATTGCTTGTAAAAGTCAAAGCGGTTGACAGCGCAGTAAAAGCGCAATAGTGATTTTATACATAATTGTATTTTCTCATTTCCCGGTTAGCGACATTTCATGCTTCTAAAAGATCATAATTCCACTGCCATTGTATATGGCGACAAACAGTACTCATACGCAGAAGTTCTCAAGTATTGCGGCATCTTTGCCTCAATACTGAAAAAATATTCGGCAAGACGTACAGCAATCATTGCAGAGAACAGACCCGAGTGGGTTTTCACAATCTTTTCTGCATTACACGTTGAAGCTGTACCTGTACTATTCGATTATAATGCCGAAGTTGAAGAGATTGCTGCCATATTGAATGATACGCGTCCTGAGGTTATTTTCTATTCAGCCGATTATTCCGACAAGATCAGGAATATCCGTACACACCTTCAGTACACACCCCAGACAATTTTGTTGGATGATGCTGTTACATATCCGGAAGATACTTTCATTGAATACATTGATCCCCCTGAAGAAAACATGGGGCTTATTGTTTATACTTCCGGCACGACAGGTTCACCAAAAGGAGTAATGCTAACCGTTTCCAACGTTGTCAATAATTTCAAGCCTTTTCTTGTTTTCGCAAACGAAAACGAATGTGAACTTGCCCTGCTTCCCTGGTATCATTGTTTTCCGCTTCAGCTTTGCATGTTCGCCCCGATGTATCTGGGTGCGACCGTCGTTATTGCACAATCGCTCAATCCGACCGAATTAATGAATCTGTTACAAAAGTATAAGATTACTGTGCTGACTGGTGTTCCGCGGTTGTTCGAAAAACTGCGCGAAGCAATTATGAAAAGGATAAATGAATCCTTTGTTACCCGGGCAATATTTAAAACTGCCGGGTTGTTAAACAGCATGACAGTCTCCCGTCTTCTGTTCAACACCGTTCATAAAAAATTCGGCGGCAACATCCATTACTTCATTTGCGGTGGTGCTGCAATTAGTCCGGAGATAGAAAAAGATTTTAAGACGCTTGGCTTCAAGTTTGTGACCGGATATGGATTAACCGAATCGTCTCCTATTATCACATTCAACTTTCCCACGAAGATCAGAATCGGTTCGGCAGGTGTAACTATTCCCGGTTGTGAAGCAAAGATCGTAGACGGCGAAATTGTCGCACGCGGAAACAACATTATGGCGGGCTATTTCAACAATAAAGAAGCAACCGACGCAATTATTGTTGACGGCTGGCTGCATACCGGGGATTTAGGTTATTTTGACAAAGACGGCTTCTTATACATCACCGGAAGAAAAAAAGAGATTATTGTCCTTTCAAACGGTAAAAATATCAATCCCGTTGAAATCGAGAATAAACTTGAAGCACAATTCCCCGTTATACAGGAAGTGGCGGTAACCGATGTGGATGATTCACTTCACGCACTTATCTATCTCAGCAAAGAAAATCTTGACGGCATTACCGAGGACATTCATGAGTATATAAAATGGAAAGTCATCAATGCCTACAACAAAACAGCGGTTACATATAAAAGAATTTCCGGATTCACACTAATTCCAACTGAACTTCCGAAAACGCCAATAGGAAAAACGAAACGATTCAAACTTCATGAGTTGATTGACGGGAAAAAGCCTGTTGTCGTCGAACCACAGCAGCCAACTACGCCCGAATATGAGAGCGTTGCGAATCACATACGCGATACCAAAAATATCGAGGTGACTCCGGGACAAAATCTTATTATGGATATCGGGCTTGATTCGCTCGATAAAGTTGTCTTGATCTCCTATATTGAAAAGAATTTCGGTATCCGGATAACGGAGCAGGAATTAGTTCAATTTAAAACGTTGGGAGAACTATCTAATTATATAAAAGAAGAAAAAGAAAAATTTGAACACGAGAAAGCCGGTTGGAAAGACCTGGTAAGCGACGCGGATAAGGCAAGAATACCTTTTACCTGGTTAGGAACAATCTTCTCTTATGCCGTATTCAAGGTGTTGGGTTGGATTTGGACGCCGGTAAAAGCAATAGACAAAGAAAATATTCCCGAGGGCAATTTTATTATTGCCTCAAACCATAAAACGTATATTGATCCGCTCTATATCGCTTCAACGCTACCGTACGGTAAGGCCCGCAAAACATTTTACTATTCGAAAGCGAAGTATTTCCCGGGAGCCGTAAAATTTTTCGCAGAGATTCATAATGTCATTCTCGTGGATATCGAAAATGATCTAAAGACTTCCATGATGAAAATAGCCGCGGCTTTAAAGAGGAAGAAGAATCTTATTATTTTTCCGGAAGGTACGCGCAGCATAACGGGAGAGCTGGGAGATTTCAAGAAATTTTATACAATACTCAGTTGTGAACTTAACATTCCGATTGTTCCTGTTGTTCTCAGCGGCAATAGCGACGCGCTTCCGCGCGGTGCTTTTTGGCTTCGATTCGGTAAAAAGGTCACCGTACGATTCTTCCCTCCGGTCTATCCCGGAAATCATACGTACGATTCACTTAACATCGAAGTCCGCAATATAATAAGCGGTAACCTATCAAGGGATTGATAAGCTACCGCTAAACAATATAATTAGTGAAAACTAAAAGGCGAAAGCAAATGTACCGCTCAGTGTACTGTACTTGCCGAAATTGTATTCTGCCAGAAGATCCATTGCCAAGATGTGTAGTTTCACTCCAAGATTAAACTTAAATTTATTTTCACCGGTCAGAGAGAAGCTTATATTGGTAGGCTGTTTTCCGGTACTGGTCTGGAGAGTATCGGTATAATTCACATCCAGTTTTGATTTCTCAAAGATGAGTCCGCCGTAAGGTGTTACACTCAACATACCAACTCCGAATTGTTTGCCGACATTTACTCCATACGCAAGAGTGCTGAAATCAATAATGCTGCCGAGTTTCATATCCTGACTCAAAAAGCCGACTGAAATATCTACCGGAAGGGGTGTTTTAAACCACAAGCCGGGATTATGCTGCAATCCGAATCCAAAGAACTTGAATTTCCCTGCATCTTTAATGTCATATGATGGAAGAAATCTAATGATTGCCTGCGTACCGTATACAGTACCAATTTTAATTTGAGGAGATGCAGCCGGCATCATGGAAACATCATCTCCGAATAATCCATGAATATCGCTGAGATCAGTCGTGTAGGCCGGAACAACTTTGTCTCCGTAGGTTGTGTGAACGGTGAATGATTCTGAATTGATTTTAACATTATCTTTTTTGCTGCCGCGAATTGTGGGTCCGGATATCACCACGCCTATATCCTGCTGAACAATCTGATTCGCGATTTCCTGTTGTGCGAGGGGATTGATGGTCGCCTGCTGAGCGAGCACCATGGCCTGTTCATCATTAAAGCGGTATGTACCTTTAACTGAAAATGTTTGAGTATTATCTGCAAATTTTGTACCCATGCCGACAAAACCAACCTGAAGATCAAAACCCAAAACTTTCGCGCTAGGCGGTGCGCCCATCCATCCGGAGTTCATGCCAGCACCGAAGGAGTGAATTGCCGGAGCAAGATACGCCGATCCTGCGGTAGCAGACAATTGCTCAATTCTGGCATCCATATTTTGAGCCTTGATTGAAGAAATAGACAGTATTACAAAAAATAACAGATACAGGAAAGAATGGGACTTCATAACAGCCTCCTTGGTTACTTTGGTTATATAATCAATAAGCAATTGCATATTCAAAATAATACATAAAAAAGTACGAGAATAATTCTATTTATACAAAAAATTTTGTGCCGGGACGCACTTTATACAAAAAAGGTGAGGCAGATGTTTACAAAAGCTGCTGCAAACTCCTGTAAAAGCATCCATCCTCACCTAAAACTTTCATCAACGGTTGTTACCGCTCCTAATCATCGAATCGCATTCTTAATACTAATCAAGCCTGCGCCATGCACATAATACTAAACCGCAATTAAGTGAATATGGTTCCCGCAACATTCAAAAAAATTTGGGGAATTTACAAAAGAAAGAATGGGGTTAACGCCAGTGATTTTGCCAGTTTTTGCGATGATTTCGCGGCTGGGGCTGGTTAGCTTCGAGGTACTGTTCGCGGGTATGCCGGGGAACATCATGCAGCGCTGTTTTTCTACGGGAGTGATGTTCGGATTTATCAGGAATAACAAATTGTCCTGACACGCTTCTATCCTGTTCACCAAAAGTATTCGTGGTTTGTTTAGTTGAGCGGGTATGATCTCTTCTTTGAGTAACCGGTTTAGCCTTTTCGCTTTTATTCATCAGGCTAAATGTCAGAGGAATCATAATGACTAAAATTAGTACGCCAAAAACGCCGAGGGCTCCATACAGTAAGATGCTAGAAAAATCCAAAACTCAACCTATCCAATAATATTCATGATCCTCGCAAACTACACTACCAACAACAACTCTTAAATAAATCTACACACCGAACATCAAATCATTACTACGGCAGCTTTGATTTTATATTTGTATTATATTCTGTCCGGTATAAGTTTTTAGATGTATTGTTATAACTGATAACCTCTATTCCGGCAGACGTCAAGCGGTCGTTTGTTCTTGAAATTCTTTGTGCCGGTTCCGGATGCGTACTGAGAAACTTTTCTATATCGCCTGTTTGTGCAGATATTTTTCCATCCGCTTGAAGCTTTTCAAAAAAGAACTTTACTGAGCCGGCATAATACTTGGTATCTTTCAGATATTTGAAAGAATATTCATCAGACTCATCTTCATTTGCCCGGCTGTTCTGCAAAAGAACCGAAGTTGTAAATAGACTTTCAACAATTTGTGTAAGCGTTGAAGGGTTATTACCAAGCACAATGCTCAATAAGGTCGAAATGCCGTATTGCTGTGTCATGCGAGTTGATGCATGGCGAAGTTCGGCATGTGCGATTTCGTGTCCCAATACGCCGGCAAGAGCGGCTTCCGAATCTAAATATTTCAGTAAACCGGTATAGACATAAATTGGGCCGCCGGGAAGCGCGAAAGCATTTAATGTACTGTCGTCATTAATAATTTCAACGTTGTATTTGTAAACATTCTTCTTTTGATTTGAGGAAGAATTTAATATCGGAGTCACGATGGTATTCATGATATATTGCTTGATTGCCGGAGCATTAGCCGTATTCAATATTGGATACGTTGCCGGCGTATTCTGTATTTCCGCAACTGCCTGCTGTCCAAATGTCACATCATCTGAATCAGAAAAAATATTGACTGCCGGAAGAATACTGGTAGGATCGGAACATGCCGGGACAAAAAATATTGAAAAGGCAAAAAGGTATGTAAGCGCAAATATCTTTACTATTTTCATCGTGTCATTCTTATTAATGATATGTGGAAATAATTTTATTCAGATTGAAAGGATAAGAAATTCCCCTCTCACTTGCAATGATTAATTATTTCGAAATAAATATTTGTTAATCATGAACCGAATCCCAAAATAATTCCAGAAGTCCGGGAATATTTTCTCCGGTAGCTGCTGAAAATACAATGGGGGTGTGAATAAATTTTTTCGAAGTTATCTTTGATAATTTCTTTTTCGTCGAATCGTCAATCAAATCGGATTTGCTGAACGCCAAAAGCATTTTCTTTTTTGAAAGCTCCTCGCTGTACGTTTTTAATTCGCGCAATAAAACCTTGAAGTCTTCTTTGGGCGTTTCAGATGATGCATCCACCATCACACAAAGAACTTTTGTCCTTTCAATGTGCCGTAAAAACTGCAAGCCAAGGCCTTTGCCTTCAGAGGCACCTTCAATAATACCCGGAATGTCGGCAACCGTTAAACTCGCAAATTCCTTAAACCGCACAATACCGAGGTTCGGTTCAAGAGTAGTGAATGGATAATCAGCAATTTTTGGACGTGCAGCAGAAATAGTTGAGATCAGCGTTGATTTACCGGCGTTAGGAAATCCCACAAGTCCGATATCCGCGATAAGCTTCAACTCTAATGAAACATGTCTTTCTTCGCCGGGCCTGCCGGGTTCAGCATAACGCGGAGCCTGATTTGTTGGTGTGGCAAAATTACTGTTTCCCTTACCGCCCTTACCGCCTCTGGCGATACAGTATTTCATGCCGTGCTGTGTTAAATCTACAATAACTTCATCTGTTCCGGAATCTCTAACTATTGTTCCAACCGGGAGCTGAATAATAATGTCGTCGGCTTTTCTGCCGTCTTTTAATGAAGTGCCGCCTTCACCACCGTTATCGGCATGATATTTTTTCTTATAACGGAAATCCAGAAGTGTATTCAAGTTTTCATTAGCAACGACCCAAACGCTTCCGCCTTCACCGCCGTTACCGCCGGCCGGGCCGCCTTTGGGTACATATTTTTCACGTCTGAACGCAACCGCTCCATTGCCGCCGCGTCCGGCACTCACATAAATCTCTGCATGATCTAAAAACATCTAATCTTTCTTTTCAATAAAATATTGTTTCACCCGTTCTTCTAAAAACCTGCCTTCCCTGCTCAACAGAGGGTTAATATGGTAAGAACTGAAGACGGATTGTAAAATAAGTGCAGCTTGTTCGAAGTCCGGACAATCCGCAATTTTCTCAATGGTGTTTACAAAATCCACGCTGTCGTTTCCAAAAACTACAGCAATAATGCGCATTGTTTCTTTGGTAGTAAAATACGTAAAGAGTTCAACTTCATCATCCGAATCCTCCAGAGTTGCCGGCTCCTGTGATTCTTGTGCTGCTTCCTCAACAACCGGTTCGGTATTTTCAGTTTCCGGTTCTGTTTCCTCTGCCTCTTGTTGAACTTCGGGCTCGGCTTCTGCTGCTGCTTCGCTTTCAGTCTCTTCAAGTGCATCTGAATTTATCGAAAGACTTTCAACAACTTCTTCTACCGGTTCTTCGGTTTTTAACTCTTCATTGGCGATGCGGATTTCCTGTAACAGTGTATCCGTATTAAATACCGGTGCAGACACATCCTGCTCATCCAATACAACGGATTCTGTTTCTTCAGATATATTCTCAATCTCTTCAACCGGTTCATCCTGCGGCTGTACTACTTCTTTTACCATCTGCTCTGCCTGACGCGCGGCGAAGGTGTTTGCGTGCTCTTCCGCTTCATCAAATAACGCATCTATTTCAACCTGTGCGAGCTCTTTTTTCTCTTCAACCGGCGGGGTCGCTTGAACCTGCTCATCGTCCGGAAGCTCCGACTTTGGCGCGGTAGCAAGCGTTGATTGAGCGTCTTCAACAGCATCAGGAATATCAACGGTTTTTGCGACACTAATGTTGCTCATAATCGCAAACTTAAATTCCTCTATCGTGAATTTTTGTTTCTGATCATCCGAAAGCAGCTGACGAACCTTTAATATCTGATCGTTGAGTTCTTTATCCTTAAGAAATGTTTCAACAACACCAACGCTCAGCCTTGATTTGTTAGCCTCGCCCATGTTTAAAAATTCAGCAACAACAAACAGACTGCTTTCAATCAGTATCTCCAGCTGTGTTCTTTGTAATTCCTTAGCAAGCAGATTGATGCGCTCAGAAAACTCGTTGGAAGAAAGTGACAAAAGCTGCCTGCGTTCAACATATGTTAAAATATACTGCTTGTAGTAATCGTAAAAATAGGTGTAGTTTAAGAACAGTTGGAGTTCCTCCGCGGAACGGTATTCTTCATTGTCGTAGATATACTTTTTTAATGTCCAGTGGGGACGCAGCAGATAATGGACGTTGAAATTGACAGCCTGTTGTACAAGGCGGCGAATTTCTTCAAAAGGAATAAGTTTATTCTTTTTTATTTCAGCACTGATGGCAAGAAAATGCTTGTTGATTTCCGTTCCGGAATAGTCAAATAGCGATTTCTGCAATAAACGCTGCCGGTCGAGATAGATAAGATAATCCAGCTCGGCAGAAATATATTGCACGATTGCCGGGTGCACTTTTGCCTTTTCCAAACTCTCAAGAGTAAAGAATGTACCCAGTCTTTTGATATTATTTAACGTAATATCGGTAATAAAACGGATTTCACGTTCGAACATTACTAAGCCTCATTTATTAGGCAAATATATAAAAAAATCCCGGCATGCGGGAGGCCATAACACAACTAATTTCGAGTCGATAAAAACAACACCTCACCCCGCCATTAACATTATTCCAAACCTAAGTTTTTTGGGCTTCCCCTCTCCTGTCAGGAGAGGGGTTGGGGTGAGGTCAGTTTATTAAATATGAGCAGATCGGTCAAGCATGGAATTATAGCTCCACACCTTCCGATCAAAGCATGTTATACTTTACACTAAACTAGCGCGGATGAACTCTCTGTTCAAACGGGCAATGTTGGTAATTTTGATTTCTTTCGGACACTCAGCTTCGCACGCGCCGGTATTTGTGCACGCGCCGAAACCTTCTTTATCCATCTGGGCAACCATATTCTGAACACGAGTTTCGCGTTCCGGATGTCCCTGTGGCAATTGTGCCAAATGTGAAACTTTAGCAGCAACAAAAAGCATTGCCGAAGCATTTTTACATGCAGCGACGCATGCACCGCATCCGATACAAGCCGCGGCATCCATAGCGGATTCAGCCACATCATGCGGAATCAAAATTGCATTACCATCAGGTGATGATCCGATTCGGGCAGAAATATATCCGCCTGCCTGCATGATTCTGTCTAAAGCCGAACGGTCAACCACTAAATCTTTAATAACCGGAAATGCTTTTGCTCTCCATGGTTCAATGTAGATTGTGTCTCCGTCTTTGAATGAACGCATGTGCAATTGGCAGACAGTTGTGCCCTGTTTTGGTCCGTGTGCACGTCCGTTAATGTACAGACTGCACATACCGCAAATACCTTCGCGGCAATCGTGATCGAATGCAATTGGTTCTCTGTTCTGTTCAATTAAGCGCTCGTTTACAACATCGAGCATTTCGAGAAATGACATCTCTTCACTAATATCTGCGGCCTGATAGGTTAAAAATTTACCTTCCGACTGTGCATCTTTTTGTGTCCATATATGCAATGTTAAATTCATAATTTCATTCCTTATTTATAGCTGCGTTGTGATGGTTTTACTATTTCAAAGTTGAGTTCTTCTTTATGAAGTACAGGGGCTTTCCCTACTTCAGTGAACTCCCATGCAGCAACGTAACTGTAATTAGCATCATCACGTTTCGCTTCGTTTTCTTCGGTCTGTGATTCCTCGCGGAAGTGACCGCCGCAGGATTCGTTTCTCTGCAAAGCGTCCAAGGTTAATAATTCGGCAAGCTCCATAAAGTCGGCAACTCTGCCGGCTTTTTCGAGCGATTGATTCAACTGATCGTTACCGCCGAGAACCCGGACGTCTTTCCAGAATTCTTCGCGTAATTCCCGAATCTGCTCAATAGCTTCTTTCAAGCCTTCGGCATTGCGCCCCATACCGACATTATTCCACATGATCTTTCCTAATGCCTTATGGAAATGATCAACCGATTTTGTACCGTTGATTGAAAGCAGTTTTTCAACTCTTGCTTTTACATCAGCTTCGGCTTTTTTGAATTCTTCGTGATCGGTTGTTACTTTCTCGAATGAATTGGCTCCGAGATAACCGCCCATGGTGTAAGGAATAACAAAGTAACCGTCGGCAAGACCCTGCATCAGCGCACTTGCACCGAGACGGTTTGCACCGTGATCGGAGAAGTTTGCTTCGCCGAGAACAAACAAGCCGTCAACCGTACTCATCAAATTGTAATCAACCCACAAGCCGCCCATCGTGTAATGGATGGCGGGATAAATACGCATCGGGGTTTTGTAAGGATCTTCAGCAGTGATTTGTTCATACATCTGGAACAAGTTGCCATACCGTTCTTCAATCTTCGCTTTACCCAAACGGTTGATAGCATCACGGAAGTCGAGATATACGGCCTGCTTTGATGTACCTACGCCGCGGCCTTCATCGCATACCTGCTTGGCATTACGTGAAGCCACATCGCGCGGGACAAGGTTTCCGAATGATGGATATTTTCTTTCAAGATAATAGTCGCGATCTTCTTCCGGAATGTCTTCCGGCTTGCGGGTATCACCAATTTTCTTCGGAACCCATACACGGCCGTCATTACGCAAGCTTTCGCTCATCAATGTTAATTTGGACTGATGATCGCCGCTGACAGGAATACAGGTCGGGTGAATCTGCACAAAACAGGGATTAGCAAACAACGCGCCTTTTTTGTGTGCACGCCAGATAGCAGTAGTGTTACAGCCTTTAGCGTTTGTAGAAAGATAATATACGTTACCGTAACCGCCGGTTGCAAGAACAACCGCATCGGCAGCAAATGATTCAACTTTACCGGTAGTCATGTTGCGGGTAACGATACCGCGTGCTTTGCCGTTAACAAGAACGACATCCAGCATTTCGTGGCGCGGGAACATTTTTACCTGACCTAAACCAATTTGGCGTGACAGTGCACTGTAAGCGCCGAGCAGTAACTGTTGACCCGTTTGTCCTCTTGCATAAAACGTACGTGATACTTGTGCACCGCCGAATGAACGGTTGTCAAGATATCCGCCATACTCGCGTGCAAAAGGAACGCCGAGAGCAACACTTTGATCAATAATATTTACACTTAACTCAGCCAAACGGTAAACGTTAGCTTCGCGAGCTCTAAAGTCGCCGCCCTTTACCGTATCATAAAACAAACGGTAAACCGAGTCGCCGTCATTCTGATAATTTTTTGCAGCATTGATACCGCCTTGAGCCGCAATACTATGCGCTCTGCGGGGACTGTCCTGATAACAGAAATTCATTACGTTGTAGCCAAGCTCACCAAGACTCGCCGCTGCTGAAGCGCCTGCTAGGCCGCTACCTACTACAATAATATTATATTTTCTTTTGTTTGCGGGATTGACAAGTTTCATATCCGCGCGATGTTTTGTCCATTTTTCAGCAATCGGACCGGCCGGGATTTTTGCATCTAATTTCATATTAATTTCCTCCGCCATATGGATTAATAAAACCGAAGTATATTGGCATCGTTGCAAAACCTAAAGGTATAAGTATCGAGAATAAAAATCCGAGTGCCTTGATAAGCGGTGTGTATTTTTTGTGATTCAATCCTAGAGTTTGAAATGCACTCTGAAATCCGTGATTCAAATGAAATCCCAATAAAATCAATGCCAGTAAGTAAAAACCCGAATAATACGGATTTGCAAAAGCGGAAACGACCGCGTCATACATTGAAGAATGGGTATTCATCATTCTTTGTTTAACAAAAAATGATTCGAGGTGAATGATTAAGAACGCAAGAATCAGAAACGCTGAAAAAATCATCGTGCGCGAAAATACGGAACTTGTTTCCGAACCCGGATTTTTTTTATATCTGACGGGTCTTGCCATTCTGTTGGTAAACCAAAGCCATACGCCATTGAACATGTGCAGCCCAAAGCCAAGCACCATGACAATTTCCATTGCCCGGATAAGCGGATTATGGCTCATGAATTCTGAATAGTGGTTAAAGGCTTCTCCGCCGTCATTTTTGAAGAGAGCGAGATTGCCGGAAAGGTGAACGAGCAGAAATGTGCATAAGAACAATCCAGTCAATGCCATAATCAACTTTTTGCCCACCGAAGAAAAGATAGTTTTGGCTACCCATCCCATCAACGAACTCCTTACATTATCGTCATAAAAATTTGCATGGTAAAATTACGGCTTTAACCCCGAATATGAAAGCGCTGGGCAAAATTCACACGGGCGAGCAAGAAGTGACCAGCATCAATAATTAAGCATGTTAATTGAGCTGGCTCATGCGCATATTTCAGGATGATATATACCCATCAGGGAAATAAGCCAGATTTGTGGTTGTAATTTTGTATCAACATTAATGAAATACTAACGAGAACGATTGTGACACATAGCAATTAGTTCTGTCCCCCTTCATTTATCTAAATTGCCAAATTTAGCACCAACTCCAAGTAGAAAACTGAGGCCGGGCTCTTTAGATATGGAGTATTCATTAATATCTTTCGTCAATGAACCAACATCGCCATACATTTTGATCATCGACTGGTAGATTTGGTCAGGCGATGGAGCTATAAATAATTTCGCAATAAATGGGATCCAGCCAATAAAGTGTCCAAATACCTTTAAAAATAGTTTATTTTTTTCACTTTCTATTTTCTTTTGCAGATCAAATAAAGCAGGCTCAACACAACTTTGAGCTATGAATCTTGCTTCTCTTTTGATCTGATTAATATCCGATTCGTCTTTAATTGCATTTTTTAAATCTTTTGTTAGTTTTTGCATCGCCATTCGGAAAGGAACAAGCAATTCTTTAAGGTCTTCCCTAACCTCAAGTATCTCTTCAGCTGTGCAGTTCAAACATCTAGGTAAGGCGAGTTTAATACATTCCTCCGCTAATATTGACGCAAAATTTCTAACCGTCCTGCTTTCCTGTCGAGAATATAAAGGAACTGGCATTTTTTCTATGTCACTAATGAGAATCCAGTCATTACTCTGCGCAAGCCATAATGCTGTTGGCGCTATTCTTAGAACCATTTCATCGACTATCTCTGCATGTTTATTAGAAAACTCATTAAAGGCTTTTTGCTCCGCGGTATTTCCGGACAAAAAATCATAAAGCTCGTCTACAGAAACACCACCATTCATTAACTTGTTCGTCATATTATTGATTTGTTCTGCCATTAAATGAGGATGATAGAATATCACCTTCTTTAATAATGGCTTATTGTCAAATGCAAACTGATAGTACCTTACAACTCGTTCAATTTCATCTTTTGATGGATTGCCAAGAGGTATAATGCTGGTCTTTTCACTAATTTTCATCAGATTACTAGTAGGATCTTTGGCATCATCCGAGGGGGATACTAAATGCAATTCATCAAAGAAAAGACTAAATGTTGCAAGTGACCCTCTATCGGCAATAAGTGCATCGGGATAATATACAGCAGTAAATTTCTGTGTGTCCATAATCTTCATACCAAAAAAAATTTAAGGATTGAGTTAATTCCTTTGCTTATATAGAAATAAAGGGGGATATAGTAATCTAATACCCTGCAAAAAAGCAATCTTCATTTTCTCATATAAATTTAATACTGTTAAAAAGAGTTTTCTTACGACTAATGGTAAGCCACATCGTTCGCCCCCTCGGTAATATAGGTTAGTAAGAGAGGTTATAATCACAGATTGGAATATTACATTTTTTGCAACTAAAAGGCAATTACTAAAATATAAATAGGGGGAAGACCTATATATATTTTGAAGCTGGTGCATGTAGAGACATTTTGCAGGCTGATATATTCCCATCCGGGAAATGATGGTGGTACACATGCACTCTTTCTACAAGGATTGATCTCCTAACGGAGAATGTGGGATGCGAGGGTGTTCGCATCTCAATAGGCCCGATATTGCGCGCAGTGAAAAATAGAATGGATTCCGGCTTTCTCCGGAATGACAATACATAAATTATGCGAAGGTGTTCGAGTTTCCGCCTTGCCTCGATACATCCCGACGGCTGATATATAGTGCCGCAAAGTAAATTCCACCACAATGCCGTCGGGACACTCGGCAAACGGCGGAAGTACCTGCCCGACTGCGTCAGTCAGGCGGGTCGAGAACACCCTCTCGCGGAATTCCGGATCAAGCCCGGAATGACAGAAAAGAATAATTCCAAGGGTGTTCGCATCTCGATACTCCCAATAAATCGGGATACTCGATTCCCGTCCATGGGAATGTCAAGATACACTTATTGAGAGGGTGTTCGAGTAGTCCGTGATTATTTAACACGACTATCTGCAATTCAAGGCACAGGACAATTGGGCAGAAATAACAAATAAGGAATACGGACGTATCGAGAACACCGAAGCAGTGACATCTCGATACGCCCCGCTACCGCGTGGCTACCTGCCCGTCCGTCTCGAAGAGTTCTGTGAACAGGCGGGCTCGATGTCCTTGCGCAGAAGGGAAATCGAATTTTACAATTTTTTTACAATAAAAATCCGTGAGAATCAGTGTCATCCGTGTCATCCGCGTTCTATTTCTGTCTGTTTGCTGGTGATAGCCTTACATTAGTATATTCCCCTCATGAAAAACAAAAAATTCGACATCGTTGGTATTGGAGCCGCCACAGTGGATTATTTATCACTCGTTGATGAATTCCCGTCAGGCGAGAATGTGCACAGAGCAATTGCAAGTGAGATTGACGGCGGCGGGCCCGTCGCGACCGCACTTGTCACCGCTTCACAACTCGGAGCAACTACTGCATTGGTTGATGCAGTCGGTACGGATATGAACGGCAAATTTATTTTGCAGGGACTGCGTTCAGCCGGTGTTTCGACAAAACATATTTTAATACGAAAAGACCGTACTTCATCAAGTGCAATTGTACTTGTCCGTGTTGAAGACGGTGCACGTTCCATAGTATACTCTCCGGGCGGAGCCAAAGACCCAGCCCCGAATGAGATTCCAGAAAAACTTATTGCGCAGTCAAAGATTCTTCACGTTAACGGCAGGCATTTTAAAGCGACTATGCAGGCCTGTGCCTATGCAAGGAAACATCACACGCTGATTTCATTCGACGGCGGTTCACACCGTTATCGCGATGAACTTCGTCCCCTTTTGCAGATGAGTAACATAGCTATTATCTCCGCTGACTTTGCCGCCGAATACACCAAAGTAGATAATATCAACGCCGCGGGCAAAGCGCTTTTACAGGAAGGCCCCGCAATCGTTATAATAACTAACGGTGTTCAGGGAAGTTATTTATTTACTGAGGATGCGGTTGAATATCACCAACCGGCATTTATCCATACGGACGTTATTGACACTACAGGATGCGGCGACAGTTATCACGGTGCGTTTCTTTATGCTTTGTGTAATGATTATGATTTGAAAAAGGCGATGCGATTTGCCAGCGCGGTTGCATCAATAAACGCAATGACTCTCGGAGGCAGAGCCGGTTTACCGAAGCTCAATGAGGTGAAAAGATTTCTCGCGAAGTTTAAAGGTTAGTCCAGTTTAATCGGCGGATTAATAAAATATTCTTTAAGGCGGACAATCTCTTTTTTGATTCGCCTTTTAAAAGCTTTACTCAGACTACCGTCTGCAATAAGCCTGCGTGCACTTGTCCATACTCGCGCGTCATCCGAATTTATGCAGACAATTTTGCCTTTTGACATGAGCGTCATTGCCATCCAGCCATCGGACCAGCGGGGACGTGTTGTATTGAATCCACCTACACTTCTGCCGTCAGCCGTCCTAAAGGCAAAGTTAAATCCAAGCACATTGAGATACTCTCTGTTTTTCCGGCGGATATCAAACAATGATTCAGCCAGCATCTCATATAAACCAAGAATAAAGCGCCCGTTATTTTCCGTCGGAATAAATGAATGTCTGCCGTGGGCGACTGATGTTTCCGGATTTTGCAATTCATTTACCATCGCATCAATCCATCCCGGAGGATAAAAACTATCGCCATCGGAGCATAGATGATAAATGCCCTTCGCAACTTCCAACCCAGCTTGCCGCGCGTGACTAATTCCCTGTGTCGCTACAAAAACCGACTTCACCCCACATTTATCAATAATCTCCTGTGTCCTGTCGGTGGAGTTGTTATTCATTAGTACCAGCTCAACTTTTCTATTCGTGGTTTGTTCAGCAAACGTTGAAAGTGTTCTTAAAAGATTTTCTTCTTCGTTCCACACAGGCATCAAAACGGATACTTCCGGGTTATCGCATTTGAAGCGCTCGAGTTTTGCACGAAGTGAGGCAAACAGTTCTTCGGGAACCTCATCAAGAGTTTTATATGTGTACTGATGTTTTTTCAACCAGTCGGGAAGTGAAAATCTCGGCATAGACTATTCTGTTATGATTATCAATAAGTATAAGTAAATTACAAAATTCAAATTACAATAGAATGATATAAAATAAAAGAGGCCGTCTCACAGTAAGAGATAGAACGCTGATGACACGGATGACACTGATTCTCACGGATTACTTTTTGTGAACAGGACAGGCGACTTGACGTAATCGTCTATGGTTTTTTCATCCTGCTCCTATGGCAAGTTAAAAAATGAACTCACCCCCACCTCCTATGTTTAACAAAACCTACATCTTCCGGCGCTCCCCTCTCTTTTCAAGAGAGGGGTAGGGGTGAGTTCACTTATTTTAAAAACGACCTATTAAACTGTCTCCGATTTTATAAAAACTATTTTAAAAGCAGCATCTTCTTTGTTATCACCTGATCGCTCATACGCAGGCGGTAGAGATAGACGCCGCTCGCGAGCTGCGAAGCATTGAATTTCACTTCATGCTCACCTGCCGTTTTGTATTCATTAATAAGCGTTGTTATTTCTCTGCCCATGATGTCAAACACGGTCAAATTTACCAATCCGCTTTGCTGCAGATGGAATTTAACTGTTGTAGATGGATTAAACGGATTCGGATAATTCTGCGACAAGCTGAATGAGCGTACCTGCGCATTATACTCTTTCACTGCAGATACACCGGCATTGATAAATGCTGTGCTGTCAACCGCATCAAAGTTACTCGAAACGTAGCCGCCGGCGACGAATAATCTTCCGTTTTGCATTACTGTCAAACTTGACTGGTTGTAATAATAAGGTGGGGTATTTTCAACCGCGCCAATTGTTAACTTTCCGCTTGCCGGGTTAACAATGCATAGCACATATTTCTTTACCGCCGCCGCCTTGCCGGATAGCATATAAATAACATTTCTTGCCTGATCAACAATAGGCCGCAGGAAGTATATAGAATCACCGGCAGCAAGATTATAGTCCGGAAGTGAAGACATCAAAGCAAATGCCCCGGTTGCAGGATTGACGGTGAACAATCTAAACTTCGTTATACCCGCGGTATCTTTGCTCGCCAGATATACATAGCGGCCATCTGCGAGAGTAATCATTTTGGTATCGGTGAGGAAATAATCGTTACGAGGTACATATCCTGCCACGTCTGCAAAAAGCGAAGTACGAACTTGAGAAAAAGTTTTTGTTGACGCGTCAAATTTCTCAACCGATTCGGGATAAACACTACCACCATAATTATCACTACCACCAAACACTAATGCGTTTCCGTCAGTCAGTGGCACAATAACAGGAAACGCCCGCAATTGCGCCAACGGACCGGTGGATGTCATTGTGTTTAAGGCCGGATCGTATACATCCGCAATTTGAGCACCTTTTGTATCGTACCAGCATCCCGCGATCAACACTTTTCCGCTCGTGAGAGTAGCGGCCTGAGCCATCGTCCTGATATAACTCATGGTTGGCCCGGCTGTAAATGTGTTGGATGCCGGATCAAAAATTTCTGTCGTGTTTAACTGCCCGACACCCAAATCACTGCTCATGCCGCCTGCAAGAAGAATCTTCCCGTTCGGTAAAACTGAAATTGCCGTGTTATCGCGGTAATCCTGCATGGTAAGCTGAGTAAATGTGTTAGTTGCCGGATTGAAAATCTCAGCAGTGTTTGACCTGGCAAAACCGTACGCGTGACCACCGAACATGGCAAAGCGGCCGTCTGCCAAAGCAACCGATGCGGCAGCCATTTTAGTCCCGTTCATTTTCGGCCCGTTAATGAATGCCGTATTGTCAGACGATTGAACCGGTAATTTTATAATGAGAGAACTATCAACTGCGTTAAAATTGGTTGAAGCATAACCGCCAATGACGATCAATGTGTTTTCGTCAATTAAGGAGATGCTCGATTGATTATAATAATAGTCAGGTGTATTCTCTTCTTTGCTGATAGTCAGTGCTCCGGTCAAAGAATTAACCGAACACATGACATATTTTCTACCCGATGCAGTTGCTTTGCTTGAAAGCATGTAAATCATATTTTTTTGGCCGACAACAATCGGGCGTAAAAAGAAAATTGAATCGCCTGCTGCGAGATTGTAATCAGGAAGTGAAGCTAGTATTGCAAATGCTCCATCCGAAGGATTGACAGTAAACAATCTGAATTTTGTTATACCTGCAGTATCCTTACTCGCAAGATATACCAAGCGGCCGTCTTGGAGGGACATGTTTTTTGTATCGGTAAAGAAGTAATCATTTCTTGGAATATAGCCGCCTACATCCTCAAACAATGTTGCACGCACCTGTGAAAACGTTTTTGTTGAGGCGTTAAATTTTTCAACTGCCTCAGGATAAGTGCTGCCGCCATAAGAATCACTCCCACCGAATACAAGTGCGTTTCCGTCGTTCAAAGCAACGACAACAGGAAATGCTCTGTTCTGTACAACCGGACCTGTAGATGTCATCGTATTTGCAACCGGATCGAATACATCGGCTATTTGAGCACCTTTTGTATAATACCAGCATCCTACAATAAGAACTTTGCCGCTTGCCAGTGTAGCCGCCTGTGTCATCGTCCGAATATAACTCATCGTTGGACCCGCGGTAAAAGTATTTGTTGAAGGATCAAATATTTCAGTTGAAGATAATTGCCCGACCCCTAAATCACTGCTCATACCGCCCGCAAGAAAAATCTTCCCGTTCGGTAATACTGCAATCCCCGCATTATCTCGATAGTCCTGCATGGTTAACTGTGAAAAAGTATTTGTCGCTGGATTATAAAAATCCGCCGTGTTTGACCGTGCAAATCCGTTGCTGTGCCCGCCGAATGCAGCCACACGGCCATCGGGAAGTTTTACTGAAGCGGCCGCCATTCTTGTTGAAGTAAGTTTAGGGCCATTGATAAATTCTACCCCTTGCGCAAGGGTTATAACGGAGAGGAATGTACACAAAACCGCGTAGTATACTATAGACTTCATAGCCGTATCCCTAAATATGTTTGTAGCCTGGTTAGAACACTGTTAACCGGGTAACTCAATAATGTGGTATTTCCACAAGAACGGGAATAACAGTTTTCCCGCCGCTCTTCGCTTTAAATAAAATCTTTGAACTGCCGTCAAATTCGATATTGCGGAAGTCTATTCCATCAGTTTTCATCGCTTCATTAAAACGCTGTTCCATACTGCCCTTCCCGTTTTCTATTGAACGGATGATATCATCAATCGGCAGGGGTTTTATCGAATAAAGAAAACAGTAATACGAAGCACCGGATGCTGAGTCCAACATGGTATAGCTGTCTTCATCCGGAATTGCAACATCGTTTTTCTTATACGGCAGATATGCGATCATTTTGTCATTAAATGGAAATAGCTTCTCTACTTTAAAACTTTTATCCGTCCCGAAAGCATACACATATGCCGGTTCATCGTTCGTAACAAAGACCTGAAACAGCGTACCGCTCGGATAACTTTTATCCATTACATAATATCTGCCGTTATGCGTAGCGGTCATTTCTGTTCCGTTACTCTCCTTAAACAACAGTCCGCCGTTTAGATCATATTTCTTACCGGCTTGTGCTTTTCTATCGAGCAACTCAAATCCATACTTGCAGAAATAATCCATGTCATTGTATTTAATCCACATGAATCCGCCATTACCCCAGTCAGTTCCCCAACTATTCATCACTTCAAATGCTCCGCCGGCTTTGTTATCGTCATATCCGATAATTGCCATACCATGACCGCGTCCGAATTCTTTATATTCATTTGCGGCAGGCTTCCATACTTGTCTCGCCAAACTGAACGAAGGGGGACAGTCGAAAGCAATAATAACCGGATTACCTTCAGATAAACTCTTTTTTATATAAGGTGTCTTTTTTGCGATTGAACGGTCAACTATTACACGATATTCGATTATTTTGCTGCCGGATGCACTTTTTTTATCAACATCTGTGACCTTACGTGCGCAGCTAAAATCAAATTCATTGAGTGAAAGCGCTCCCTGAATTTTCAAAACGTCCAGCGCACTGCCGAGTGAAACACCGACATTGCAATCATTACCTTTTCTGAGTTGGTTGTAGACGTAGGAAGGAGAGAAGGCATATTTATTGATTTCGTCTTTTTTCCAATCGCGTTTCATTGCCTCAAGAATAGTTCGTCCGGCGTAAGTAGTTGACCATCCGGCACAAGTACTGGTCATCCCTTGATTGCCCGGTGTCGGACAATATTGTTTTAGTGATGCCTCCGACGGTAATACAGCGTACATTCCTCTTGTTAGAGGAGCCGCAGTCGGACAGTCCTTGTAAACTTCAGGATCCAATAAAGCGCCCATTCCAAATTCCTGCGTATACGCAAGTCCGTTTAATAAAACCAGACAAAATAGAAGCGGGATAGCTTTCACGTTGATCTTTCCGTATTAATTTTTAGGTTTTACCTGTTCAGCTTTAGCCGTCAAGCCGTTCTCTGCCAAAAAAGCCGCGTAGTCAACTGCATATTCTTCAGCAGCACCGGAAAGAGAATATGCTTTCTCAAAATAACTCATGGCATCAGCATTGACCCCCTGTGTAACAAAATACTTTGCGAACAGAAAATTGTTGAGTGCTGATGATTCGTCAGGCATTTCTTTTTTCATAATTTCAAGCGTATCGCTTACGAGCTTCCTTTTTGTATTGGGAACAAGTGCAAGAGTATGTGCGCCTGAGTTTATTGCCGCATCCGCATCGCTGGAGACAACCCATGTATACTGCAAATTCGGATTCAGTTTCAACAAGTCCAGATCAACTGAGAGCGAAGTATCCTTTGTATCTTTCATGTATATGGTAATTCCCGCCGGATTGACAACGCGGACTACATATCCGGATGCACTTTTAAGTTTATACCAGCTGAAGGTTGCCTGTGATGAAAATGTAACCATTGCAGGGGGAACACCGATTTCTATTGCATTTCCGAGAGAGCGGAATACCGCTCCCAACATGGTCATTTTCTTTGACTTGTCTTTGTTAACCATTTCATTAGCAACATATCCGGCAAATTTCTGATTGAATGATGCATCACCTTTTGCCACGGATTTGACGAGTGCCGCCACATCATATTCCCCGGCCTTCTTCAACTCGAGTGTTTTTCCTTTTACATGAACCATACCGAGATAATCGCCGGCAGCGAGTTTGATTTTGTCATTTGCCTTAATTTTATCGCCGGCATGAATCTTTGCCCAATTCCCAGCTGCAGATTTACACTCTACTGTTCCCCGCGCGCTCATTACGGTGAATGCCGTTTCCTGCGCGACTACTTTGCCGCATGAAAAAATAAAGCTGAAGACAAATAAACGAAGCACAACAGATTTCATTTTATTTTTTACCATGTTTTTCTTTAAGGTGTTGATATAGTTTGATTTCATATGATTTATAAAAGTCTATGGAAGACGGCACCATAACAATAGCCGCCATTGCCAGCGTCAAGTTTGTCCGGTATGCAAGAAAAGCAAAAATAGCTAATCCTATATATACGGTTCCGATAGTTTGAATAGATAGTACCAGCTTTGTAAAGGTGCCCGACAACATGCCGAACTTTCCCTGTATTGCCGAAATCAATATAACATTCAAATAACACAGAATGATAGCCAGCAGCACACCGAGTCCGAAGGACATTTGTTCTATGTATCCGTCGGAAAGAAGCATGGAAACAATATTCGCGTGAATAATTACGCCATACATGTCCGGAAAATTCCTGCCGGCATATTGCGTATTCATCGGCGTGAAGAAAATATCATCAAGAGAACTTTTATCTATTGTCTCCCCCATGAATCCCATGATAACGATTTTATCTTTTATAAAAGACGGGGTGAACGTGGAATCGAACAACTCCGGCGTATCAATTAAATAGAATTTATCGTGATTGCCGCGATAGTTTACCATTTCATATTCAACATTGCGCTTGCGCAGTTTCTCATATCGTGTGCTGTCAACGATTTGCAAAATTGTAGAGGTAAGAGAATTAACCCGCGTGCTTTTTGAATTTGAAAACGGACAATATTTTCTGATGGTTCTAAAACTACCGCCCGCGTCATCCGGCAGATTTGCATAGCCGTTCTTCGCGTATCGGTTAAATATATCAATCGATGTTTTCACCGTATCATAGGAATCTGTTGTTTCGTTATAATTATCAAGCCTGCTGACCATTACAAGATTTTTTACCTGCGAGAATTCTCCTGCCAGTGCAAAATCCGCTGATGGATCAGCTCCTTCGCGGGCGAAAACAATATCCAGCGCGATAACCTTAGGATTATACGAGTTGATAACGTGTATCTGATGTGCTATTTCGGCGCGGGATAGACTTCCGATATTAACCAGTACGATGTTCGTGTCCGCGTCGGGTGCTGATCGCAGTTGTGAGTAGTAAAGATCATAGATATCGAAATCGCGCAAGGCATTCACCATCGGATCCAGAAATTTAAAATTAATCGGGAGTACCGATAGTATATACCCCAGCACAAATATATTCGCGGTTATGATTAAAGCATCAAGCCGGAAAAAATGCTTTTTTATTTTTGTGTGCAGCATAGAGTGATTCGGTTTATTTTGCGAAATAGAAATCACCTTCTAAAGAAGTATTCTCCCATGGTATCTGCTCGCCGTTTGATTTTTTTCGAACGTTCGAGCGTACGGCTTTAAATACATCTTCTATTTTGCTGCCGTTTGTTCTCATAGCTGTTAAGAATTCTTCAGTATAAAGTCCATTTTGACCTGATCCGTCGGATGCAACCGATCCGGGAGAAGTTGAAAATGCAATAAGTGTTCCTGCCGGTGCGTTAACCGAAGCAAGACCGCTTGCGACCGAACGGGTGCTTTTGGTATACGGATTATTTCTGCAAGCATCAAGAATAACAATGTTCATCGGGTTCTTAGCAAAATCCATCTCGGCTAAAACCTGATTCAAATCAGTTGCTTCAAACTCAACATCTTCTTCCTTCATAATATCGGCATCAACGGGTACGAGGTAGTTTACACCTTTAACCTGCAAGCCGTGTCCGGAATAATAGAATAATCCCGTACCGCCTGATTGTAATTTTTTGCCGAATTCCCGGATAATGCGCTTCATGTCCTTTTCCGTAGCAATATTGGTGGACAACATTACATCAAACCCCATATCCTTTAGTGATTTCGCCATTGCGGTAGCATCATTAACAGGATTACGGAGCGGCGAGTTTTTATAATCGCTGTTACCGATAACCAAAGCATACCGGCCGTCGGGATTTTTTGCAATTGTTGCAGGAGTTTCTTCTCCGTGATTAATTACAAGTGTTTCCTCTGAGGCGTTGCCGCCTTTATCAATAGCCCGGACTAATATTTTGTTTTCTCCCGGAGTTAGAGCTACATCAGAGGTAAACTGTCCCTTATCATCAATGTCGGCGGGCTTTCCGTTTATCATTACCTCTTTAACACCTATGTCATTTGCCGCAATTCCTCGAACCTTGACAACGCTGGATTTCTTTACAATCTTTAAACCGCGTTTCATAACCGGCTCAAGTATTGCGATAGAGGGTTTACCGGCATCATTTTTACTTGTTACGGTAAACTTGAATTCTTTCGCTTCGCCCTTTTCATCAACCGCTTTAACATTTATCGGATTGGGGCCTTCTTGCAATTTAACGTTACAATAAAATTCCTTATCGGCGACTATGACTGCTTTTTCTCCATTAACCGTAATGTCTTTGTATGTATTCGGGAAAGGCAGACTTCCGCGAACAGTGATCATTCCTTCGGTAATGGTAAGCTCCTTTGATTGCGAAATATCCGGATCGGTGATGGCGAGTTCCTTCGTCATACCGGAAGCGACTGTGTTATTTTCTTTTATGTCTATACTAACAATAAGGCGATTTAGGTCTTCAATTCGTTTTGCGGCTTCCGCATAAGTCGGCGCTGCCTTGAGAGCATCGCTATACATACTGATGGCATTTTTGTATGCGGCGACTGCTGCATCTTTATTATTAGATTTCAAATATTGACGGCCGATGTCTTCATAATCCACACCCTTGGAGAACAGAAGTGTTTGGTCAATTTTTTCCGGAGTCCTTTTGCTGTACATTGCCTCGCGGTCAGCATCGGTCAACTCAATATCGAATTTCTTAGGTATCTTCTGCGTCAATTGCTGAATCAATTCAAACAATTCATCCATATCACCGGTTACTTCATCGGCTTTTTTGGTCAAGCCTGTTTCAACGTCAACGATACGGGCATCAATGCGAAGCTTTCCAAACATATTAACAAAACTTCCAAGCAGCATCGCACGGGCTCCGACAATTTTACCGATCTTTGATGCGGTTCCCGGATCAACGGCTCCGCTCTGCTGTAATTTCAATTCGTTCAAAACATCATTCAATCTTTGACGTTCAACAAGTTTAAAAGCGGATATATTTTGCAGCTCGGTGGTCAGCATTGCCGCCATACCTTTGCTTAACGGTTCTAATTTTTCATTATCGGTAATGCTGTTATTGTCAAAATTCAATATGCCGAGCGTAATCTTGGTGCCTTGCGGATACACGGCTATCAGAGAAAAAAGTATGAACAATGCGGTCAACGTCGTTTTTTTCATTTTTTTTCCGTATTAATATGAAAATGTAGAATAAACATATAATCAATAAATTTTGCGATATGTGATGTGCGTCCCAAAAAACACAGAGAACGAATCCAAATCACAAATTAAACTTGCATGATTTTTCTAATTTGAGCCTGTTGTAAAGCTCCACACTCCTGAATAGTTCGAATTTCCGTGATTGTCTTTCACAATAACTTTCCAATAATATGTTGTATTCGGCTGAACAAAACCATTAAGTGAAAATGAGGTGGCCGAAATTCCCGTCGCGACAGTATATATATCGGTTGCTGATGTTCCCAAATACACATCATACGATAAAGGATCATTTTCATAATCCTCGCAAGTCCATGATAAGGATGCCGAGGTCGAGATACCGGTCGCTGCATTGGTCGGCGTACTTAGGACCGGCATGTTCGGCGGAAAATTATCCGTCGTAGTTTCGTGATATAATGCATCAATCTCACTTACAGTCAACGCCCTGTTATATAATCGCACGTTATCAATAGTACCGGTAAAATAATGCTCATAAGTCGGAACCGCATCCCACCAACCTATACCCATCTTATGATATGTATTCGAATAAGTCATCACGCCAGCTGCCGCCACACTACTCCACAATGTATCATTCACGTAATATTTATATGTTGTGCCGTCATAGGTCATTACAATATGCGTGTATTTACCAAAGTGTACCCGAAAGGCTGCGGGCATCCTTTTTGTATTGTTAACGTTGATCTCAACATAAATTGAACTGTCTGCTGTCGGAATTGAAATCGCAATTCCTTCATTGTCTCCCCAATCACCGCTAACATTAAAAATAGCACTACCGCCCTGCGTGCCGTTGACATCCCAGTTACCTGGAACATTCACCCACAACGAGACGCTCGCATTCGGATTATACAAATTTGCTCTTATATCGGTCGCATTTTCATAACGCAGCGTAGCCTTATTACTGAAATAGACCGCGCTGTTCGGTTTCCCATCAAATCCGGTGGTAAATGTGGCGCCGCTGTTCAACATATCTCTGGAAAATCCGCTTGCATCCTTCGTGTTACCGTCAAACGGGTAGTACGCCAACAATCCCTGCATAGGGATATTAGAGGTTCCAACTTTTACGACGTTATCCTCCGTTTCGCCGACAACGAGTGACAAATCACCGTAGTCAACTGTTTTCCCGCCTGACCGGAACGCATAAAACACATAATTCAATCCCGGATTAAGCATCAGCGTTTTTGTAACAATAGAAGATGTTACCGGAACCGAATAATTTCCGGCATATCCGAATAGTTTTCCGCTGTATCCCTTAAATGATAAATTCACAAAATCCGCATAGTCACTCGTGGAATCCGTCATCACCAAATTGTTAAAATACGTTATCTGACCGGAGGCATCCAACGCCTCTCTGAAAGCGCTCCAATCTTTATAAGATGTTATATCCAAAACGACCAGTACAACTTCATCAATACTTGCACCCTGATGTGTAACACGCGAATTGGCTTTAAAATTTTCACCGACAATAGCTCTGGGGAAAAGATCATTAACTAATTTTGCACGATATTTATTAGAGCCCGCCCTTGACAGGTCTATATCAATCCGTGCAGATGCGTGCATGGTCGGAGAAACTGTTTTTTCGCATGAAACAAAAAAACAGCACAACATGATGACCAGCAAGCCAACAAAGAGGCTCTTTGTCTTGGTTATCATGTACCATCCGCTATTAAATAAAAAAGAGGGAAATGCCTACCGGCACTTCCCCAACTCTCTAGTCTACTGTAGTTTTCACAAATTTGGTTTTGTGGATACCCGGTTCAGTTTGATATTGCCATAATAAAAACTCCGGCAAAGAGGATAAATACTCCAGCTGCCCGTTACAGAACTACCCTCCGGATAGAGCGTCAAGTATCCGCTATACCCGCTTCTTGCAATAGTAAGGTTCACAGAACTTCCTGTGCCTTGCATAATGCCACCGGCATACAAGGTATCATAACAAGTAAAACCCTTCATAACTAAAATCCCTTTGATCGTGTCATCTGCCGCCTGATAAATATCAAGCGTCATTGAACCCGTGGTATCACCTTTTGGGTTTGCCCAGGTTCCGGTGTAAGATCCGGTCACATTGGGTTTTCCGACCTGAATGGTATTTTCAGCATTTTCAACAACAACCAAATGGCCTTGTCCGTCAATAAGCGTTGTATCTTTAGTGCTCGAGCGAAAAGCATAATAATAATAGTTTAATCCCGGATTCAAATAAAATGTGGCTTCAGCCGAACCACCACTCAATGCATATCCGTAATCTCCCACATAGCTATACTCCGTGCCTGTATAACTTTTGAAGACAGTCCGGTAGATATCGAAATAGTCCTTACCTTCTCTGTACATTTTATTGAAAATGAGCGTATCCATTAAACCGTATTGGCCGGTCGTCTCCCAATTATCAAGAAAGGTCTGCCAATTATTATATTTTGACATATCCAGAATGACCACCTTGACTTCATCAATATTCATTGTATCACTATTGACACCCATTGTCTTGGAAGTCTTAGCAATAATATGATTCCGGTTGAACAAATCTTGTGTTAATGGAGTCTTTGAACCACTTAGCGAATTCGGTACGTTAATTTGAAGCTTAGTGGTAGTTTTGCTTACAGGGCCAATGGTCTCCTGCATACAAGATGTAAGCAGTATGGAGGCCAAAACGATAATTGCTATACCTGTATATTTCATGTTAATTTTCATAGAGGTTTTTCCTCACATAAATTCTTGTTTTCAATACAATTGATTAATGCAAAACAATTTGTTGCTTATCGCATCCGGTATTTCAGGGTCAAACCGATATCGGTGCCGGTGATTTTCGTAGACACTTTGCTCTGTAAGCTACCCTTCATTACTTTGGCAAGCAGATCAAGGCTCAACTGATCGGACAGCATATAAATTACACCTGCTCCAATACCGCCGATAATTGCGCCGTTGCTTTCTGTTTCGTTCTTGGAGTAAAATTTCCCTTCAAGAACGCCCTTCAACATGAACTTATCATTAAGCGGGAACAATCCGACCCCACCGAGGTCAATTTGATTACCGTTCGAATTTTGTTCTTCTTCCTTAAGACTTCCGTAACCAACTTCATTTTTACCTTTGGTTCTTTCACGAAGGTACATCATGTAATGAGCCTTCTCGGTGTTAAGAAGTAAGCGCAAGTCTGCGTTTAATTTATTTCCGGATTTGAATACTTCTTTATCGGCGTATTTGTCGTTGCCATACAATGTATATGCCACATCAAGTGTAACCTTACCGTCGGCTGCACCCATTGAAACGTTGGTTTCGCCACCCAGGTTGATTGACATTTCAGTTCCCGGAACATACTTATTACCGCTTGATTTATATGGCACAAAACCGGATTTATAAACGAAACCCAGTCCGGCACCTACAATGTACGACCCCATCTTGGTGGCAAAGCTGCCTGCAACGTTGGCTGAAGTACCTTGACCATAGCTCGGGACCCGGAATCCGAATGGATACAAACCGATATTACCGGCGACAGTAGCTTCATCGCTTTCCAATTTTGTTTTTCCGGTCGGCAGGGTAATTCCGCCCGTAACAAGAAGGTGATCATCCATACCGACATATGCGCCCATGATACGGGTATCGGTCAGACCGCTCAACTTGATATTTTCAGAACCGTTGTCAAAAGCAGAAGTGGCGTAGTTTGTACCGACACTGATACTTAATTGCTTGTCTACCGGAACAAGAACGCTGATAGGAACAGTTATCTGTGAAATTTTTTGATTATCATCGGTAGACCATGATTGATAATTTCCGCCGACAGAAAAATCAAGATTTCTCTGGAATGATTTTGATAAACCCTGAGACATTCCTGCAGTAGTTAAAAGGAGGAACGCTGCTACGATACTTAACTTTTTCATGGTGTTCTCCTTTCACTTACTTTGCTTTTTGAGGATATGTTGAAGAAGGAACGACGAATATAATTTTGACCGGAACACCTCCTCTGATAGACGGGGTGTATGGAGTATGATCGTCCTTCGCCTGAATAACTTCATTCGTCAGGTTGGTATTAACGCTGGTTAATCTGTCCATCAAAGCATTCTGCGTTATTGATTCAGGAGCTGCTGCTGCCTGAGCAATTTGTGCTATGTCACCGCTTCCTAATTCCTGTAACTCGGCGCTTTGGGCTTTAGTTGAGGCTTCGGAAAATCCGGGGTCAATTGCGGCAGCTTGTTTATACTGCTCAGCCGCTTGCTGCATCTGTCCCTTGTCTTCCATATCCAATCCTTTACTGTATGCCTGGAATGCAAGGAAAGACTCTGTTGGTATTATCTGTATCGCTTCCCGTTCTTCATCCGTAATTGTATAGCCGAGTTTTGCAATCAAATCAAATGTCAATTCTTTCTGCGCTTTAAAAAACTCTTTGAGCGACCCGGTCATGTTTGTTGAGTTTTGTTTGGATGCATCTTTTACGCCTGTCATGTTCACATCTAAACGAAGGTTATCCTGATCAAGATCAAGGAAACTTCCGTTCATCAGAGTGTTTGCTCCGAGCAGTCTGCCGACACGGGGAGCAGTTGCCGGATCTACAATGCCGCTTTGGCCAAGATTGATCTCATCAAGCAGTTTTTGCAGTTTAACGCGTTCAACAACTTTCAGTTTTTTCACCTTCGAGAGATCGGTAATGATCATTTCGGTAATACCTTTTTGCAAAGGATCAAGCTGCTTGTTTTTTCCGAGATTTTGGAAATATAAAACCGCAACAGTGTTATCAGGAATTGCTGCAACATTGATATTTGATTCGTTCTTTACCGCATTTCTTACTTCCAATTCTGTCTTCTTCTTGATAATAAGGGCTATTCTTCCTTCAATCGCATCTTTGGCAGAACTCAAACCGCTTAATTTGGTATAGTTCTTATAATACTGCAGCGCATTATCATAGTCCTGTTTGCCTTCGTAGCACATACCGATGTGCAGAATAGTTTCACCATCTTCAGGTGCAAGACTGTAGGCCTTTTGCAGATTTGTCAGAGCCTCATCGAATTCTTTTTTCTTCTCAAAGGCGACGCCGATATCCCTCCACGTTTTAAAATCATCAGGATTTTGAGCCAGATTTTGCTTAAAAACGCTGATAGCTTCGTCATACTTTTCATTCTCCATCAGATCGCTTCCCTGACGATACAGTGAGGCAGAACATCCGGAAAGAAAAAGTAATACAAAAAGAGAAATGATACTTGAGGTGAGTCTTTTCATAGCAGCATCCTTGTTGATTAGTGGAAATAAAATTAAGCCGACAAAGAAATGCGAAACATATCCAAACACATACTAAATCGAATTAACGAATCTTAATAGTAAATAATATGTTAGCTATAAACTAACAATCCACCCTGCAATTGTCAAGAAAAATAAGCGTTCTCAAGGGGGTGCTGACAACCGTCACATGCAGATGAACGCAGAATTTCGAAGATAAAGACACTCTGTTATCAGGGCAGCACATCTTCCCGGTTTTCCTCCGGTCGTATAATGTGATGAACGGTAGAAATTTCAGGAACTCCCAAATTCACCCGCACATCTAAAGAACGAAACAAAAGAGCTTTTACCACCAAATAAGAGGTTACTATGAAAAACATTGTTCCGGTTGTGCTTTGTGTCATGGCGCTTTCCTTTCTGACTCTGCAGGCGCAAACTTCTCTCGACAAGAAGTTGAAGGACGTAAAAGGGAAAGTTGAGAAGATAACCATTAAGACCGATTCCGGTGAATACGTGTTCGACGGCGATGACGCGGCAAAGCTTGCCAAACGCCTAAAAGCAAAAAAGGAGATAAAGAAGTGCTTTATCACATCCGACGATGATACCATTGTTGTTAATATGCCGGATTTCAAAGGCTGCTGCCCAAAGTTCGATAAGTTTTTCAACGATTCGACTTTCAAGCACTTTGATATGCATATTGATGCCGACTCAATTATGAAATCACTACCCAAGCATTTTCATAAGTTTTTTGACGGCAACTCCGTAACAATCATTACCGATGAAGACGGCAAGGAAACCGTGGAAACCTTTACCGGCGCTGATGCTGACAAAAAGATTGAGGAAATAAAGAAAAGTGATGATGGTAAGGGCGATACGAAAAAAAGCGTAAAGAAAACCGTAATCATTAAGAAAAAAGATTCGAAAGAACCCACTACAGATACCAAATAAATGCTCATACCCGGCTCTCTGCCGGATCAAACAGACGGCTCCTTGTGTTTTCCATTGACATAAGATGTTTGATTCGGCAGGGTTAGCCGAACGATAATCCTACGATTCTTTTATCCGGCGCAGAAGATTAAAATACACCTTCACCTGCGATAAGTCATCTATCAACAGGTTAAGATTTCCAAAAGCCTCTTCAGTCTGCTCAAGGAATTTTTCTTTGAAGTGCTCACCCGATTGTAAGCCGTCAAGCATCGAAATAAGCTTACCAAAGCTATTCATTACATCAGCTTGTATGCTTGACATATTATGCACTTCGGGATTTCCGGCACCAACCTGCATAACCCGTTTCAATCCAGCGATGTATTTGGCGGTAAATGATGCTTCGTGCAGTTCTTCTACTTTCTGCTGTTCAAATGCATATACAATCAGGGACTCGATATCTGATTGAAAATGAAATTTATGTGTGCTGTTCGCCAGAAGTCCGGCAATAAATTCATCTGCTGATTTTTTTTGTTCCATGTGGAGTTGCTTATTAATGATACTCGAAATTTAACCGTGGGGGCGCAGAGTCGCAAAGGAATTTTATCGGGTTGTATGGGTCTTTTAAAAATTACCTACTTTCGGGGATTGCCTCACTGGAATCAACGTGCTAATTTGCCTACTGAATGTGAGCAATTCTACGCCGGAACCATTTTAAATCAATCGGCTGTTTTATAGTATACTTCATAAAGGAATCTGCATTGAATTCGTTTTTTAAAAAATTGTCCGAGCAAAAATTATATCGAATTGCGTTTGCTCTTGCCGTTATTACCATCGTATATAATATTGCAGAGGGCTTGTTTTCGGTTTACTTCGGCTACGAAGATGAATCGCTCAGCCTGTTTGGTTTCGGACTTGACAGTTTCATCGAAACACTCAGCGGCATCGGTATTTATCACATGCTGGTACGCATCACAAAACACGGCAAAGACCGCCGCGACGAATTCGAGCGCACTGCACTCCGCATTACAGGCACCGCATTTTACATTCTTTCCGGTGGACTTATCATTGCCGCCATTATTCGAATTCTCAACAACGTACAACCTCAAACGACATTCTGGGGTGTCGTCATTTCACTTATTTCTATCACGTCAATGTTCGCATTGTATTATGCAAAACTGGAGACCGGCAAGGCTCTGCAATCCGATCCGATTATTGCTGATGCTCATTGTACAAGGGTTTGCATTTATATGTCGGTTGTCCTGCTTGCCTCAAGCGGGTTGTATGAATTATTCCACATACCTTATGTAGATGCAATCGGTACTTTGGGATTAGTGTATTTTTCGTTTAAAGAAGGTAAGGAGTGTTTCTACAAAGCAAAGACGGAAGCTCACTGCAGCTGTGGGCATGAATAGCTTAGTAGTTTTTATAAAGGGCCCTCACCCTCTATCCCTCTCCCAAAGGGAGAGGGAAGTATAAAATCTATTTTTTCATCGTGGCATAAATCTTCCTGCCTCATTCCTGAGGAATGACAAAAAAAATGCGACCTGTGTTTTCGACCTCTCTCTCCCTCTGGGAGAGAGATTGAGAGTGAGGGTTTTTGTCAAAAGAGTAGGATGTTTCCACCGCTGGATGTGCAAAAGCGAACTGGATTTATTTGATGTTATTTTTTCTTAAGCTGATACGGCGTTGAGTTTCTTTCCCAGAACACACCGTCTACATATCCCTGAATAGACTGGTCTTTTTGTGCGAGTTCAAGGCGCTTTTCTGCGTAGCAGCAATAGAGGGGATTTGTTTCAATGCCTACATATTTTCTGCCGAGTTTCTTTGCGACAACAGAGGTCGTTCCTGATCCGAGGAACGGGTCAAACACGACATCGCCTTCATCACTGCTTGCCAGAATGATTTTAGCCAAAAGCTTTTCAGGTTTTTGCGTGGGATGTTCGGTGTTCTCCGGCATTGACCAATACGGCACACTAAGGTCTGTCCAAATATTTGAAGGATGTGTCAGCCGGAAATTACCGTCCTGAGTCGCGTCCCAATCTTTCGGTTTACCATCAACCCTGTAAGGTGCAAGTACTTTCCGCTTTTCCTTAACGCGGTCAACATAAAATTTATACTTGCCCGACATTGAGCAGAACCATATATCTTCCGAAGCGTTCTTCCAGTTGCTTTTTGCGCCTCGTCCCTTTTCACGCTGCCATGTTATACGATTCTGAATGTGAAAATACTTTTGCGCGGCAAGATGGATTGATGTCGAAGAATGGTAATCACCGCAGATATACACGGCGGCATCCGGTTTCAGTATGCGGACTAACTTGCTGAGCCATGAATCCAGATATGCCGTATACTCATCAACTGAGGTTTTACTGAAAGCCAGTCCATGAAATGTTTTATTCAGATTATACGGCGGATCAATAAAAAGCAGATCAACAAATCCGGACGGCAGTTTATCTATCGCGTCGAACAAATCCTGGTTGATAGTTTTGTTAACGACTTTGCCAGCGGGGACAGGTGAAGAAAGAGTATGTAATTTCTTTTTCAGACGGAGAATTTCTTCTTCATCCAATTGCAATGTACGGTTTTGCGGTGCGCGTTCTTTCTTCATACTACCGTGTGCAGCCCTATAGCTCTATCAGTTGATGTTTATCTTCATCAACATTGATGCCTGCAAAAAGCTTATCAAGCAGTGCGACACCGTATTTATTATAGAAATAGTAATAATTCAGCTTGCGTTCCTGTAACGTTTCATGAGGATAAACAGAATCGGCAAGCTTCATAAGCTGACGGATGACAACTTCATGTTTTCGTTTTTCAGAATCAACTGCTTTTGTTTTCAGCTCAATCAAAGACGAGAGCAATTTCACCTTATATTTTTCCGAAGCATCGGCCGTTGTTTTATCAAGCTGTCCCAACTTGTCTTTCAATCCCTGCATCAGCTTCGCGACATCACCTTCGACCTGTTTGAAAAGGTCATCAAGGTTTATGCTTAACAATGAGTTCATGACTTTTTCATGCAAAGTGCTCTGATTCAAATATACATCCTGCAGTTTCAGAGAGTATTTTTCGAGTACGCCCTTAATGTTCTTTTCAAGCAGCGTTACCGAAGCTCGGGGATAAATAACGGGTTCGGGAATAGAAAACATTTCATACAGCGGCATGATCTGCGCGAAGTACGAAACCTCGGCAGGGCCTGCGATATAAAATCCCGTCGGGAAAAGGTAATCCTGACATATCGGCCGCAGAATAACATTCGGACTGAAACGTTCAGGATGTTCCTCAGTTAGTTTTAACAGCTCTTCCAGATTGAATTTCATTCTTTTCTTGCGTAGCCTGAAGCCGCCCTCTTCATCCGGATCAATAGCGTAGCGGCCTTTATCCAGATGATAAAACAAATTAAGCGGACGGATTTTCACCTGCGCGTGATAGGTCTCTTCGAGTGTTGCACTGCGGGCAACTAATTTTTCAGCGTGTGCAAGGTAATTTGCAACTTCATTTCTAAAGACCGGACTTAGCAGCTTTTTAATTTCAATATCCTGCGGATCGAATATCACTAATCCGTAGGCATCAAACATACTGAATATCAACTCTCTGAATGCCGCTTTGAATGTCTTGCCCTCGGCATACATGCCGCTCAGGGACTCAAGCATTTGCTCCGTAAACTCGGTCGGTCGTAAAGCGCCCTTCAACTCTTCGAAAAATCCATTAATGGCTTCAGTAAATACTAAATTACCGACTGTTCCTTTTTCTTCATCGAAAGTTTCCTCGATCGGATAGCTGATGAGCTGAAGATCGTTCGCTGCGTTAATTACCTGTAAGTGGCGAACTTCCTCGTAATCGTGATCATCGGCTTCCAGCCAGAAAACGGGAACGAAGTTGAATTCAGGATACTGCTCTGATAATTTTTGAGCCAGCTTGATGGCGGTGATTGTTTTATAAATGGTATAGAGCGGTCCGCCCAAAATACCAAGCTGCTGCCCGGTGACAATTGCAATCGTATTTGCATTCTTCAGTAACTGCAAATTCTCCGCAGTTCTGTCGGAAAAATAATCTCTGCCGTACTGTGCGGCAATAATATCGGAAAGATCATCGCCAAACACGCGTTCGCGTGATACAACCTGATGGAAATGCGCTGGGTATTTTTCTACGTCTTTAAAATTCTTCGGGTAAAATGATGCTACATTTTCAAACTCGTACAAATAATCTAAAAACAGATTTGGAAAGCCCGGGGCATCACAAAAATGTATAGGGTCCATATTCATCGTCTTCTTAAACAAAAAAAATTATATCTAACTAAGTAATATAATGAGGAAAAGAGAAATAGTTTAATGCTCTATTACTCACATAAAACAGAAAGACCCCAAATCTTGAGGTGCTATATCGCTCCTACGGAGCTACATCCTTTTTTATTATATTTCCCGTGGGCTGACGCCCACGGCTACAGTTATGTTGTCCCGATGGGACTATGAATTAGCCCACCATAATATTGCTCAACACACAGGTTGGCCTCGACATATCAACCCTCTACAAGTAAATTCTGCGAACTTGCCGTGAAGTCGCATAGCGACGACATATTTGTAGCCCCGGATTTCAATCCGGGGAATATGTACCAAATAAAAATTCGACTCCCTTCGGGACGACATAGATGACATTAATTATTGCAGCCGCAACCGGGAAGAGCAAGATTATTTTTCCTACACGCCGAAGGCGGGGTCATGGGCTAGGAATATAAATAAACTACATTTCTTCTGAGAAGTTTTCGCGAAGTTTTTGGCGGTATTTACTGAGAAGGTTGCCGCGCGAAATGAATCCAACATAATTGCCGTTATCCACCACGGGCAAATTCCACGCACCGGTTGATTCAAATTTCCCGACAATGGATTCCAGAGATTCGTTTTTCTCTATCACCGCTTGCGGTTTACTCATCAATTCAAGCGCAAAGATTTCGGAAAAATTATTCAGATCGAACAATATGTTGCGTATTTCATCTAAAGAGATGAGTCCAAGTAGTGTATTGTTTTCATCGACCACCGGAAATACATCGTGCTTTGTGTTTTCGATTTTTTCGGTTAAACGCTGAATCGTATCCTGCACGTATATAGGTTCGTAATCTTTTTCAATTAGTTCGGATACGTTCATAAGGAATAAAATATTCTTATCCTTGTTCCGGGTCAACAGGGCGCCTTCATTTGCAAGTTCCCGTTTATCAAGAGAGAACGGCTCGAAGTGGCGGACAATAATGTACGTTATCGCCGATACTATCATTAAGGGAATCATCAACTCGTATCCGCCGGTGATTTCCGCGATCAGAAATATTCCCGTCAGCGGCGCGTGCATTACCCCGCAGAGAATTCCAGCCATGCCGACAATGGTAAAATTACTTACAGGAAGCTGCAAACCCGTTGTTTGATTGATCAAGCGTGCAAAAGAAAATCCGGCAAACGACCCGACAAATAACGATGGCGCAAAGTTGCCGCCATTGCCTCCGCTGCCGATGGTCAGAGCTGCCGCTGCTATTTTCAGAATACCAATTACAAATACTACGAGCAGTAAAATCCACACGTTTGCTGTTAGACTGCTGAATATCGTATTTCCGGTAATCGTTTCGGGATGACTGCCCGCAAGAATTTTAATGCTGCTGTATCCCTCGCCCAGCAAAGGAGGAAAAACAATTATCAGCAAACCGAGAATCGCCCCGCCGATAAAAGCTTTTTTATAGCTTCTTTCGTGGAGCGGTTTAAAAAGTCCTTCTATTTTGGAATATCCTCTGATATATAGTACCGAAACCATCCCGGTCACTATGCCAAGCAGAATGTAAAACGGTAGATTGTAATAATTAAACGGCTGCTGCAAACTGAAATGTAAAAGAATGCTTTCGCCGAGAAATATTTTTGACAACAGTGCCCCGACCGATGCAGCGACAATAAGCGGAATGAATGCGGAAAATGATATATCTGCGATCAGCACTTCAATTGCAAACATTACTCCGGCAATCGGCGCGTTGAAAACGGCAGCAATACCCGCCGCGGCTCCGCAAGCGATCATGAGTGTCCGTTCACGATAGGACAGTTTGCCGGCCAGACCACAATTGGAACCGATAGCCGATCCGGTCACCACGATAGGCGATTCCAGTCCCGCCGATCCACCGAGTCCCACGGTTATAGCACTGGTAATAATATGCGTATACATCGTTTCTCGTTCAACGATACTTCCCTTTTTTGCTATCGAGTAGAGGATATGTCCCGACCCCTTACCGAATTTACCCTTGAGCATTATTTTAATGTAGGCAACTGTAACCAGAATGCCGATAAGCGGCAGGACAACTAAAATATATTTTTGGTAGGGGAAGTTTGAAAGATATTCGACTGCACGGTGAACGTAAAAGACAAGTGTCTTCAGCAGAATTGCCGCGGCTCCCGATATTATGCCGACCAGTACACTCAGAAAATATATGTACTGTGTGGGACTAAAGATTTTCTTTAATCGCAGGATAATTCCGCTCACACGGAAATCAGAAACCTTCTCCAATGTCGCATCTTGTTTATTGAAAAATCACTTATACAAAGGTAACTAAATCCTTTTTATACCTCAATGATTTCACCGGGATGGTTTCTATTGGTGAGTGATACTTTAATATTGCCGAATCCGGCCGAAGTTAATGCATCTTTTGTGCAGGCATGTGCCAACGCGTGGGTGTTACATTCGCTGCTCAGGTGAGCAAGGACAATTGTGTGCGGCGGGTTATTGGATTTTTTTACTGCATCAACGGCAAACGACGCGCATTCTTCATTCGATAAATGCCCGGTCGTTTTAATGCGGTGTTTGAGCCATACCGTCCGCTTGGAGTTATCAAGCATTTCAATGTCATGATTCGATTCTATCATCATCACATCCGAATCAATAAATTCGGCAATAACATCCTGCTCGGGAACCGCAAGGTCCGTCGCAACGGAAATTTTCTTCTTCCCCGCGTCCGCTTCTTTATATATAGTATAACCAAAGCATCCGCCATCGGAATCATGCTGCACTTCAAACGGCTTAATAGTCATCGCGCCGATTGAAAATTCGTCATCGCGGAATGTGTGAAATATTCTCCGGTGTGAATGTTTTAAAAAATGATGATGCCGCCTGAATATCGGATCGAGCACCTCTTCATGGCAGTATACCGGAATGCCGCAGCTCTCCATCTCACGGATAAAATACGCGTTCACATGATCGGCATGGGAATGAGTCACCAACACGGCTTTAATGTCGGTTATATCTTTATCTACCGCGCGGAGATGTTTTCTCATGTATGTAGGATTAAAACCGCAGTCTATAAGAATGTTTGTCTTATTGTCCCACACCAACGCAGAATTTCCGGAGCTCGAACTTCCGAGAGAGTGAAAGAAAAGTTTGTTTTCGTCAAGCGAGTCAAAAATGTTTAAAATCATGCCATAAATATAAGCATTTACTACGGCTTGCACATGTTCTCTTCCTAACCCATGGCTTAAGCCATGGGTTAGGAAGAGAGAGAGTAGATATTTGAATCCTATCCCCCCTTTGCGTAAGTTTGTATCTATTATATTGTTCATTTTTGCAGGAAATTTGCCCGTTTGAAAACCTACTACCGTTTATTGGCGTATGTAAAGCCGTACTGGAAGCACCTTTCGATCTCGATGGTATGCACCATTCTCTACGCGCTGATGAACAGTTTAAGCATTTACCTCTTTATCCCGCTATTGGATTCGCTGTTTCAGCAGGGGACAAAGCCGGCGCCTAACGCTTCCCCGGTCAAACCATCGGGACAAATACAGGAAATGGTTAACGGTGTTTCTGCATGGTTCAATCATCTCATTTTTTCCGGCGATAAAATAGATTCTCTTATCAAAATCTGTTTTATTGTTATTGCCGTATTCACACTGAAAAATGTTTTCGGTTTTCTGCAATCGTATTTCTTCGCGACGGTCGAACAGGGTGTAGTAAAGGATTTGCGTAATCAGGCTTATCGCCGGATGCACGAACTGCCGATGAGTTATTTTAAAAATGAGCGCGTCGGTAATCTAACCAGCCGTTTTACCAACGATGTTAATGTGTTATTAACTGGTGTGTCGCTCGCATTCTTCAATTTCATCCGCGAACCGCTCTCCATTTTGCTTTTCCTCGCGATAGCTCTTTCCATAAGCTGGCAGCTTACATTGTTCGCGGCGCTCATTCTCCCCTTTTCCATGCTCATTATCGGGTGGATAGGCATTAAGCTGCGTTCGGTCAGTGCCCGCATTCAGGAAAAGATGGGTGATATTACATCGGTGATTCAGGAAACAACTTCCAACGTGAAAATCGTTAAAGCTTTCGCGATGGAAGATTACGAGAATAAGAAATTCAAAAAAGAGACCAATGCTCTACGTAAATTGATTATGCGCATATCGCTTGTCCGCAATACCGCGGCACCGCTGACAGAGTTTCTCAGCATCAGCATCGGTGCAGTCATTATTTATTTCGGTGGAAGACTGGTACTTATTGAGCACTCGCTAAAGCCAAGCGAATTCCTTGTTTTCATTTTCGCAATTTTTCAGATGATGCCTCCGATAAAAGAACTCAGCAGTTCACATAACAGGATTCAGGAATCCAGCGTTGCAGGTGAGCGTATTTTCGAAATCATTGATGCCAAACAGGAAATCGCAGAGGTCGAGAATCCCAAAAGCATAGAAGCACTTAAAAATACTATTGCATACGACCATGTATCATTCGCGTACAACGACAATCCTTCTGAATTAATTTTGCACGACGTAAGTTTCAACGTCAACAAAGGCGAGATCATTGCATTCGTGGGGCCAAGCGGTTCCGGCAAGAGTACACTTGTTGATCTGCTGCCGAGGTTTTTTGATCCGGTCAGCGGAACAATCTCAATTGATGACATCAACATCAAGGAGTTATCAATAAAAAGCCTGCGTGCTTTATTTGCTATTGTAACGCAGGAGACGATTTTATTTAACGAATCGGTACGCCATAACATCGCGTACGGCATGCACGACTATCCGCTTGAAAAAGTTATTGAAGCAGCTAAAACCGCTAACGCTCATGATTTTATTATGGAGATGCCCGAGGGATACGACACTATTATCGGTGAACGTGGAGTTCGGCTTTCCGGCGGACAGCGTCAACGCCTTTCCATTGCGCGCGCACTCTTAAAAAACCCGCAGATCATGATTTTTGATGAAGCGACCTCGGCACTTGATAACGAATCAGAGATACTGGTGCAGGAAGCAATCGAACGCCTGATGAAAAACAGGACGACATTTGTTATTGCACACCGCTTGAGTACGATACGCAACGCATCAAAAATAGTGGTTATCGAAAAAGGTGTCGTTGTGCAGATGGGAACACATGATGAACTTATTAAAGATGAGAGCGGTCTCTATAAAAAGTTTTACGAAATGCAGTTCAGAGCTTAGTCTGCTTCGCCAATAATTTATCCACGGCTTCACAAACCATTTCAACACTCAACAAATCCATGCACTTTGTGGGACGCGCAGTCTCGCAGTATTTCCACTGTTCCGGTTTTGGCGAGGAGTGAACGCACGGCGCGCATGGTACGCCTGCCTGAACTGTCTGTGTTAGACCCAACGGATTATACGGTCCGGTATCTTCAGGATCGGATAAGCCGACAAGCATTACCGTCGGTACGTCAAGTGCAGATGAGATATGAACGGTGCCTGTATCGGGAGCGACAACAAGCTGCGACATTTTGATCAACGCCATCAATTCACGAACGTTGGTTTTTCCCGCTAGCGAGATTGATGCGTTTTTCATCTTTGATTGTATAAACGCTACGTTCGCGGTGTCACTTTCTATTCCCGTAAAAACAACTTCGTAGTTGTACCTCTCTATAATATAGTCGGCCACTCTGCTGAATCTTTCCAAAACCCACTGCCGGTCGGAATTCGGATTACTGGAGCCATAATGGATCACGGCCATTTTTTTACTCGGTGCGTGCCCTGCTTTTTTCAATAGCACACTCATTGCGAGAATTTCTTCTCCCGTTATGGCAATTTCGGCACGATCAACACAATTGGTAGTCCACTCCTTCACCGTTGCAGTTTCAGCGAGCACAATCCGCTGCTTCGGACGGTCAACACAATAATCATACATCCCGCTGTATTTATTCGTAAAGCCTGCCATGAACTTACCGCCGACAATTTTGCCCATGATGGTAAAATGTGTATTATTTTCCTGCACAAGAACAATGTCGTAGTTATTTTTATGAAGTCCGCGAAAGAAAAATATCTGCTTGATGACCGAAATAAAATTGTAATTATAGTTGAAGGGATAAATATTTCTTACGTTTTTGAAATTATGCAGCACAGGTACAGCCATCGGACCAACAACCGCATCAATGACCACACCGGGAAACGTGTCATTCAATCGCCTCAGGACAGAAGTAATGGAAACAATATCGCCGAGCAGTCCGTTACGGATAATCAATACGGTTTTCACATTCGAACGTGTACGCACGAATTTTAGAAAGTCTGCACGTTTGAAAAATTTCTGCTCTTCGGTCATTAAGCTTTTGATGTATAGTAAACACTTTTTAATGATACAATAATAATGAAGTTTTTAGAAATTTAGGCATGCGCTTATCGCTCGTCGATAGGTTTATGATTTTTTTTGAAGAAGATATATTAACCATCTCGCCCCTCTGGGGCTCAAATGTGTGGTGATATGCTAACCCCGGACTAACGTCCGGGGCTACAAATATAACCTCGCTATGCGACTCTGAATAAGTGGAGCTTCGAATAATCACAGAAGAAATTAACCGCAAAGACGCCAAGGCGCAAAATATTTTTTATCAAACATAGAAAAGCTGGGTCATCGAGTACCTCGACGCAGTCGAGGTGTATCGAGATGACTTTTAATAGTTGACCAAATAGGCGGGTTTGTTACCCTCCCATTGTGAATGCGTAAATTGATTTGCTTTATATGCCGCTCCTACGGAGCTCAGATATTTGGTGATATGCTAACCCCGGACTGACGTCCGGGGCTACAAATATAACGTCGCTATGCGGGGCTCTGAATAAGTGGAGCCTCGAATAATTCCAGAAAAAATTAACCACAAAGGCGTTAGGATACAAAGTATTTTCGTAATTGAGTTCCGTAGGAACAACATATTTGTAGCCACGGGTGTTAACCCGTGGTTATGAATATTATTAGAATTATTTAGTCCCGTAGGGACGACATATTGCAGAGCGGGTTTATTAACCGCCCATTGTAAGTTTGAAAAATTATTTATTGTGTATTTCGCTCCTACGGAGCTCTGATTTTGGGTGGTGTATTTACCCCGGATTAAAATCTTTACCCGCCTTTGGTGTGGCGGGGCTACAACTCTGCCGTCGCTACGCGACTACTTGAAGAATTCTCGCCAAGACGCCAAAGCGAAAAATATTTTTATAAAAACATAGAAAAGGTGAGTTATCGATCTTGCTCACCAAAGGTGAGATGACTTTGAGTAGCATACCCTCTCAGTACGTTTCTAAAACCAAGCCCAAGTAACAACAGAAAAATCTCATCGCGAACACAATCAAACTTCGCGGCCGCAAACCGTGCAGAACTTGGTATCTTTATCAATCCCTGCGCCGCAGCCGGGGCAGTATAAGCTGCCGTCCTTTCCTTTACGAACAGGCAATATAGCATTTTGCGCGGATTCTTCGAGTAGACGCAGTACATAGTCGTCAAGCTCCGCCTGCTTAATCAATCCCCATATTTGCGGAATGAGTATGGGACAAGCGACGAACAACATACCAACGGTAGGAATTGCCTGGAGCCCAAAAATACCCACGCCGGCTTCTGCTAAAAACGACGTGTCATCCAATGGCGTAAGTGTAACCTTCAAAGCTGTTTTCAATCCGAACACCGCCTGAAATGAATTGCCTTTTGTTATTGAAACTTCCGTATTGCCGGAACTCAACTTATTCTGCGCGGTTTCATAGCCTTCGGACAGTAGCCGACGGCATACGGATTGGCAAATATTATCAATTACCTTCGGAGAAACAGAAATCACTTTTGAGCTTGCAAACACACCCATAGTATCTACCTTCCGTAATTACAATTTACAACCACAGCTTTTACAAAAAGCCCAGTTGCTTTGTATTTGCTTGCCGCAGCCGGGACAACAATTCTTTTCTTTGGCCTTAACAGCAGCCATTAATCTATTGAAATGATCCGAACCACACCACTCAATAATTTCTTTTGTGCGCACGGAAGTAAAGGGATGATCCTGATAGGCAATCGCAACAGTCTGCAAAATCTTATCCCACGTTTTTTCCTGCATGGTTTCATATGCTTCAGCTTGTGCTGCATATTCTTTGATATCCACCTGCGCGGTGATGCTCTTCGGGCCTCCCGAAAGGCGAATCATCGTTTCAACTACCGGGTCAGCGCCGCCGGATATCACTGCCGAAGCCCGGTCGGCAGAAAGCTCGCTGGCGCGGCTCCAATAGAGCAGCCCGAGTTGAATCGGCATAGAAAGTGAGCCCAGCATACCGAGAGCATCGGCACCCATTTTCAATAAGTTCGCCATCGTGTGATATAAAACGTGATGGCAGGCTATATGTCCGCACTCATGCGCAAGGACGGCAAGCAATTCCTCATCGGTGAGATATTCAACTAATCCGGATGTGACCGTAAGAGCGATATGCGTATCGCCGAATGTATACGCGTTAGGCGCGGGATTCATCTCCAAATAAAAATCCGGCTCAACAATTCCAAGTTTTTTGCAAACCGGAGGTAATTTATAATATAAATCCGGCAGCTGCTTCGGTGACAATCTGATTTTCGATGCCATGTTGATGCCGTACAGATACTGCTCGTACCCGACTTTTAAAAATGCTTTAACCGCAGTACTAAAACCCGGAATGGCTTCCATATTCTTTCTTGCCGTTTCATCTGCCGGATGAATAAAATCTTCCACATTAATCATATCGAATTTTCTCTTACGCTATTTATTTTTATAAAACTACTATTGTAATGTAAATGCAATCAGAAAAATCGTACTTACCGTCTATTCGCACAAATTCACGAAGCCGACTAACACTTTTGAGGCCTGGACTTGTTCATTCACAATATTTATTTTTCCTCCTGAGGCAAAGCGGATGACTTTTTGCACATTCGGAGCCGGATCGCTGTTCAGCTTGAAATACTCGTCAACATTCGTTATACTCTTTCCCTTTTTTTCAACTACGATATCCCCAACTTTAAAAAACGGATGTATTTCATTGTCCTTTGTTGTCATCATAAGCACACCGTGCGGCTGCAATTTGCCCGAAAACACGGCATTATAAAACTGCTTTGCGGCAGATACATACTGCCCGGCATTTTTATCACGTTCTTTATTATACACAAGATATTTATCAAGGAGCAATTGAACATCATGGAGTATTTCGGCTGATGGTACGGCCAACTTTAACGGCGTTACAAGTCCGGCATTTTTTCCAGCCTCTTTTTTCAGCCGTTCATATTCTTGTTCATTCTTCTTTTCGTTTTCTATAGCCTTAATACCATATTTAGCTAAAAGCACCACCTTCCCCCACATCAAATCCGGATTTTCGTTTTTATCAAAATCGGTTTTCTTTTTAAGTCTGGCGTATGTTTCCCGTACCTGTTTCTGTAAGTCGGAAAGTTCATTCTTTTTCATATCAACCAATTCGGCTTTTTTTGTCACGACATTCATTTTATCGCTGATTTTCTTTGTCATGTCTGCCTGCTGTTGAGCAATCATCGCCTTTTTCGCATCTAAATCGGACTGCATTTTATCAACAAGCTTATTTTCGTCACCGACCAGAGAAGAATATTGATTGAGTAATTCATTGCACTTCTGCTGCGACTGATCTTCCAGTGCACGAAGTTCTTCCTGTGATCTTTGCAACCCCACATCGGGGAAATTCCCCAATGACGGTTTAATCTTTAAAAACGTTTGCTGAACACTTGGAGGCATGGCAATAATGAGTTCAATAAAACTGTATATCTCTCCGACTATCATCTCTTTGCTAAGCTCGGTCTTTATTCGTATCGCTTCATCTAATTTTGTCAGCCAACCCGATTCCGGTGTTGTAGCCCACCGCTTAACCGTTGCGATATATTCTTTTGGTGTTTCCGTTTGATCCATTGAAAAAAAGACTTTAATATCTTCCGTCTTAAAGCCATTTTTTAACAGAACATCTTCATGCCAGGAAACCGTCTTCATCCGTTGTTCGGTGTCGTCTATTTGCTTCACCCTGAAATCGAGATAGTTGACGAAGTCTTTTTTGATTTTGTCTTTTCCGCCCGAAGGGGAGGCGGCAAGTTTTGCCCGGAAATCAATCCACTCCCGGTACACATCGTTCATCTCACTGATATATCCGTTCACCTTCACAAACTCCAGCCCCATGAACGATACGACCTCGGTGCAAGCCTGTTCATATTGGCGAAAATCATCGGCCTTTTTTTGATGATTTGTCCAGGAAAAATACGATAGCACAGTTGCCACAAGAAACGTGGGGATCAACGAATACGTCAACTGCTTTTTCAACCGGGGCAAATTAAAATTCTTTTTGCTATGTAATAGCGATTGTAATTTTTTCATAAACGCATCGAGCAATGCTGGCGAGGCCTCAATGCCCTGATACTGGCTTAACTCTCTTATGTCTTCGGGTAGATTACCAGAAAATTCAAAATTCCGCAGCATGACCGGAATAATGTTTTTTTTAAGCTTAAGAGCGTGGGCAATTTCAAGCCGAAGCCAGTCATCCTCACTAACGCACCTATCCAACGCATCCTTTCCAAGAACAACAATGAAATCAATGCATTCTTCAATACGCTGATACAACTGCTCGTTGAATTTTCCGGAGCGCAGAGTTTCATAATCCATAAAGACCCGATAGCCTGCCCGGGTCAACCGGTCAAAAACCAGATTGGCAGTATCAAGCCCACCCTCACGGCGATAGCTGATAAAAATGTCATATTTGTTTTCCATGTTTCATACCACCTATTTTCTTAATAACTCTTTAATTCTCTCAATATCCGGATTTACAATTCCTGCTTTAGCGAAGTATTCAAAATCTTCAAGGCAGCCTTGAGCAAAGGCACCTTAATTAAACTATTAGATCTTAGACCACCGCATCAGCATAATTTCCATCGATTTCCCAGTGTCCGCTTTTAATAGCGGATAGACACTGCGAGACCCTAAATTCTCTGCCGTCAAACCCGACACCAACATTCCTTTTACGATTGAGTTCTGAATTCAGAGCCTTTGGTTATTTTAATAATCTATTTGCGTTTTATAATCCCTCTCATCAAATTTCGCCATCACTTGGCACAACCGTCGTATGGATAACATGGCTTACCATCTGCACCATAATACGAGGATTCAATCTCTCTACAACGATCATCATATTTTCCTACCCACTTAGCATAGCCATCAACGCTATTACATGGCTGTCCCTCCGTTCCATAATAGGAGCATTCTATAACCATGCCTCGATGATCATATTTCTCTTTCCACTTGGCATAACCTTCTGCAAGATAACACGGCTTGCCATCAACTCCATAATAGGAGCATTCTATAACATTACCGTAATCATCATGCTTTATAATACACTTGGCATAGCCATCTTCAAAATTACATAGCTGCCCCCTCGTCCCATAATAAGAGCATTCTATCTCATTACCACGGGCATCATATTTAGCCACCCATTTAGCAAAACCTTCTGAACCGTAACATGGTTTACCATCTACCCCATAATAGGAGCATTCTAAAACATCTCCGCGGTCATCATATTTAGCTATAAACTTTGCCCATCCATCTCTCATGACACAAAACTTGCCGTCTTTTCCATAATAGGAGTATTCAATAACATTACCACGATCATCATATTTCAATACCGACCTAGTCAAAGTGCTTTCCCCAAAACGAGCATAATAATTTGCATCGTATTCTTTCTCTTCGCATATATTCCCATTTTCATCTGCACTATCAACACAACAACTCCACATTAGCACATTATCCGCGAGTCTCCCACATTCATCACGATATTCCACTCTACAGATATTGCCGTAACGGTCATACTGATATGTACGACTCAAAATTCCGTTTCTGTCGGGCGCAGGAGTGCCATTGGGACCAATATATTTCAACTCCACGATACGTCTTAAGCTATCTAATGTATAAAGAAATCCACAAATTCCACTAACATCGTATGCAGGCATGTCGTCATCATTTCTTTTAAAATCCACTCTAGTTATATAACCATCTGCATCTCTCAAAACAGCGTAGCGGCTCACTATCGATTTAAAAGCTATAGAGCCAGAAGCAAACATCGGACTAGTGATTGACGTTGCATCATCTGAGATAGTCTCCTTACTTCTATATATAGATTTAAAATCAACCCTGTCATATCTGGTGCCGCTATAAAGCTTGCCGACCACCAGTCGGCCCATTTTATTCTTATATGTTGATTCCGTCAAGCGACCGTCAACATAGGTGAACTCCTGAATCGACGGCCTATCCATCATTTCAGTATCGTCTACATCAAGTGGGATGCCTACAGAATTAGCATAAACTACCCTTATTAATATTCCTTTTTTATATTCAAAGCGATAGTGATGATTGCGTTTTTTGACCTGATCTGAAGTAAGTTCTATTCGCCCTTCCGGCAATCCGTACCGGTCAACATAATCAGCGTAATAACGATATATAGTCCTATTATTATTCCATAGTATTCCCGTCAAGCATAATACTGTAAAACCAGCCATGGCAAGCACTGCCAACTGCTTCTTCAAGCGCCTGCGATGGCGGTCCCAAAGCATATTATATTTCAAGTCCAGAATTCTTGCGGCGACCTTAACAAAAGCCTTTTGCCTGCCAAGTTCAGGCACGCTAACCCCAAGAATCTCATCTCCCATTTCTTTAAGCACCGGATGAAAGCATTCGCTATTTTGCTCAATGTTGTTATGTTTTCCCCTTACAATAATCGGAATAATTTGCTCCGTGCGACCCTGCTCAACAAACGCTTTTATCTCCTTTCCGACCCATGAAGATTTAGCTGATTCGGGCGAACAAATCACAATTAAATACTTGGAATTAAACAGTTCACTCTTTAAGTTCTGCTCCAACTTACCAGCACCCAAATCGGTTTTATCACGAAACACGGGCCTGATATTTTTCGGCAAATGCGGCTGTGCCTTGCGAATGACTGATGGCAATCGGTAATTTTCCAGTTTTTTCTGTAGCCATTTTGCCCACTTTTCATCACTATGATGATAGCTAATGAAGGCATAGTACTGATATTTTTGTTCCATATTTCGCCCTCGAATATTTAAGTCACTTTAATCATAAAACAACAATAAGCTCAAAACGCCGCAGCAATGCAGTGCATTGTGCGAATCATCTTCCGACATCAAAAAGATTTAGCTACAACTATAGACATGGGCTCTTACACAATCAGAGTACAGCAAAATATTATACAACAACTCAAACAGCTTTTCATATAGTATTCAACACAATTGCCTAATGTCTGTTTCGCATGACATTAGGCAGGAATAACGGACTCGCTACAAGGTTGCCGCTATTCAATATCCAACTTACAATATTCGCGCAACAATCCGGGAATCGCTTTCACAGCGTTGTAATCATAACCCTGCATCACTTCGCTCAGTTGCTCGAACGGCACCAGACAATCTGAAATTTTATTTTCCTTTTTCGCTTCGGAGCCATACGTCCACCCGTTCATAAAGCGTTCGGCGCACCAGCGGTCATGCTCCATCCGGGCAAGTTCGCGGGTTTCGGGACTGTTCTTTTCGTCTTCAATGATAAACAGCGGCTTGCTATTATCCGCCGGAACAACCCGTTTATTAATTCGGGCAAGTTTTATCAGAAAAGAATCCGCCTGATAGCGGTTAGACCACTTGAAATTTTCCGGTAGAGCATTCCATTCGAAAAAGTTCGGCAATTGTGGATTGTATTTACCGTTCAGTTTAGCCTGTTCAATATACTCTTCGTGGATGCCTCGCGCGAGTTCTTCGCGTATTTTCAATAATCCACTATGCTCTTTGCGCCACCCGAAAAATCTTCCGTTTCTAAATTCGGATTGCCACGTGTGCTCATCGGCACCAAGCAGATGGAAAAATCCTTTCCCGGATTGCTGATAAATAAATACCGGCACCGCACTTTTTATTATTGCCGGAGGCAGAAGTGCGGCAGTTGAAAACGCCGTATCGGGATCGCTAAAGCAGCTGAACAAAACCATGCGGCAATGAGCATCCGCCTGCCATTGCGAAAGCAGGTCTCTTGTCCCGGCATCGTTAATATCCGATTCAATAAATTCGACCCGGCAATCATAAATATTTCTGTATTCCGGAAACTCCGCGGTAAACCGGTTTATATTTTTTTTCATATTGGGGTCAATGACCGCTATCTGCGTCGGCTGTCCGGTATTAAAGTGCGCCATTTCCAGCGTATGTTCGAGCAGCGCGTAACCCATTTCCGTAAATCCAAGTATCACAACACGGACGTGCGTGTTTTCTTTCAGCTCACTGATAAGTTTCGGCAAGGGTGCCGTTATTTTGGCATTCTTTTGAGGTTCAAACCACGCCGCCGGGGCATCCGATAAAAGGTCAATGCTTCCCCATAGCTGCCGCGCCCACCCCTGATAAATATTAAACGGATGCAGGAACATTGTATCGGTTACATTCTTTGAGAAGGAAAATTTCTTCAGCAGATTAAGCGATGTTGTTTCCGGCAGGTTAATGTAGCAATTGATGTGCTTGTCTTTCTCCAGCAGACGTGCAAGGTCGTAAGCAATTTCAATGTTTTCATTATTTACTCCCTGATAAATATCATCTCCGATGATATAAATCTCTTTGACCAGATTCAGTGCAAGCTGCTTGTATTCTTCAAGAACAAAATCACCAAAAAGAACATAGATATTTTTCATGAGTTCTTCCTGAAGATTGCTTTCGAGTACCTCAGTCACAATCTCTGCATTTTTTTTCGTAAGCACGACAATTTGAGGATGTTTTTTGCCCTTCTTTCCTGGCGCGAGCAGGTTTTGCACCAAAGAAACGATTACTTCGTCTGCTCCGATAATTACATAATGATTTTCAAAATTATAGCGTGCTAATCCCCGCTTAATAATTTCCCTGCGCTCCCGGATTGCATGCACAATAAGGCCGATGAAGGCACCTTCAAAAAAGATCATGCCGAATACTGTAATAATAACGGCAAGCCATTTAGGCGCATGCTCGGGGGAATCGATAATCAGATGACCGGGGTAAGTAAAATGAATGTAGACCCACCAAAAAACATTGGTAAATGTTTTTCCTCCCTCTTCGAACACACCGGCATTTTCCACCTTCGATGCTATCCACCAAAAGAATCCTAACAAAACAAGGACAAGCACTAAAAAGACCTGTATTTGTTTGAAAAACTTACCGGAAATTAATTTGTCAATTTTTTTTATAGATGGCAGACGCATAGTAAAACAACCTCAAACTAACATTTGCTCCAAGCAGACTCTGGGAAAACCTACTCGGTATAATTATATGTATAATATCCCTAATCATTGGCAAATTATAATTTTTTACTAAAAGCCGCAACCTTTAACTACTTTAAATTTCTTGAATATTCAGTCGCTTTTTTTCAGTAAAGATGAACTGTAAATTATATATCATAGATTGCAAATGCGCCGATAATCTGTTTAAATTGCTACAAAGAATTTGCATACATCTGAGGGAGACATATTACTTCGGAATTTTTAAACACAAACTGCATTTTTATCGGCATTACAGGACACCGGAAGTTACTTCCGAAACGGATTCCTGCTATTACAGGGAGTCTGGATATTTGTTTGCATACAGTAAAAAAGATAACCGGCGCGATGAAAAATACCCCGTCGTTCTGTATGATTTCCATGCTGGCTGAAGGAGCCGACAGGCTGGCAGCATTAAGTGCACTCAAAAATGGCGGACGATTGCTGAGCGTTTTGCCTTTTCCACACGATGTCTATATCAATGATTTTAATTCGGCTTTATCAAAAAGCGAGTTTGAAAATCTCCTCAAACAATCATCCGGCATTCAGGAATTAATACCCGTTTACCAAAGCAAATCTATGAGCTATTACCAAGCAGGAAAAGTGATGCTGGAAAAATCTACCGTTCTTTTTGCTGTTTGGGATGGCAAGGAAACATTGAGAACCGGCGGCACTTCATCAATCGTTGCACTTGCAAAGAAACTGAATAAGCCGGTCATTCATATCAATCCGGAACATCCGGAACGGATAGCGTTGTTGCATAACAACGCGGCAACAAATGATTGGGATACTGCTCTTTCTTCTATTTTACGAATTGTATAATCTATAAGCGCCAGCTTCAACCCGGAGTCCCGGCAGCGATATACGCAGTTGTCCATGCGGATTGAAAATTAAATCCTCCGGTGATGCCGTCTATATCTAACACTTCCCCGGCGAAGAAAAGATTTTTATGCAGTTTACTCTGCATAGTTTTGAAGTCAATTTGTTTCAACTCAACACCGCCGCAGGTAACAAACTCTTCTTTAAAGGTTGATTTACCGGATATGGTAAATTCACAACGCGTCAGTTCATCTGCAAGTCTGCGTTGCGATTCCTTTGAAATGCTGTTCCACGTTTTTTCAGGAGCAACACCAGCATGAAGTAACAGGGATTCCCACAAACGTTGAGGTAATTCAAACATTGCCTGTGCATGTACTTTTTTATTTGGTGTCTGCCGCTTTTCATTTGTGAACAATTCATAGACTTGCTCGCTTGAATATGTTCCCGTCCAGTTAATTAGGAGCATAAAGGAATAATCGCAAGCGGCGAATTCACGAGCACCCCACGCGGAAAGTTTTAAAATTGCGGGGCCGCTGAATCCCCAGTGTGTTATGAGCAAAGGTCCTTGTTGTTGCAGCCGCATATCTTTTATGCTCAATAAAGCTTTTGCCACACTTATACCCGGCAAGCCATCAATTCTTTCATCATTGCAATTTAACGTAAACAATGAAGGAACAGGAGCTTCTATGGTATATCCTAAATCCGCAAGCATCTCCCACACTTCCACATTGCTGCCGCATGCAATGATAAGTTTGTCTGCCTTAACAGCAGAATCATTATACGTTATTTGCCAGCCGGACTCACCGTTGTTAAGCGGAGTGAAAGAAGAAATGCGTGCATTACGGATCGTCTCAACATTGAGTCTTTCCGATTCTTTCAAGAAACAGTCTATAATTGTCTGTGAGGAATTGCTGACTGGAAACATTCTTCCATCAGCTTCTGCCTGAAGTTCTGCACCCCTGTCTAAAAACCATTGCACTGTATCTTTAGGTTGAAAGCGGTAAAAGCACGAAAGCAATTCTTTTGAGCCTCGCGGATAATTTTTTATTAGTTCTTTCGGTTCAAATGTCGCGTTGGTTACGTTGCATCTTCCACCGCCGGAGATTTTCACTTTAGCCAGAACCTGCCCGGTCCGTTCAAGTATTATGACTTTTGCACCGGGATTATTTTCCGCGGCATTAATAGCGGCAAAGAATCCCGCCGCGCCGCCGCCGATAATGACAATATTCATCAGGCTATCTTCGCGTATTTGAGGTTTTCGGAATAATGTTCGAGCAGATTTTTCGCGAGCAGTTTATGTTCGGGTAAAGAAAGTTTTTCATCCTTCCGGATAATATCAAAGGCTTCATTCTTGGCTTCAACAAGAAGGACGCCGTCTTCCGTTATATCGGCATACTTAAATTCAGGATACCCGCTTTGCTTTGTCCCGAAGATGTCACCCGGACCGCGCAGCTTCAAGTCAACCTCGGCAACTTTGAAACCGTCCAGATATTTTACCATCGTTTGCAAACGGATGGAAGCTTTGTATTTCTCTAACAAGGCCGGCGCAAGATACTCAATGTTATCTTTGATCTTTGCAGAAGCCGCGGCGGTTTCATCCGGCGCCACAAGAATACAATACGACTGCTGTGTGCCTCTGCCGACTCTTCCCCGCAGCTGATGTAATTGGCTTAATCCGAAATGATGGGCGTCATTGATGACCATAATGTTGGCGTTGGGTATATCAATACCGACTTCAATAACCGTTGTCGCAATGAGTACATCAAACTCTTTCGCGGCAAAGCGGTTCATCACCTCTTCTTTTTGCTGCCACTTCATGCGCCCGTGTAAAAGTCCGACCCGCATATCTTTCAAAAATGTTGTACTTAATTCATCGTAATGCTGCTGTGCCGCTTTCAACTCAAGTTTTTCAGACTCCTCCACAAGCGGATACACAACAAAAGCCTGATATCCTTCTTTCACTTTATCGTGAATGAATTTATATATCAACGGCAGACGCTGTTCACCTCGCAAATCGGTACGGATGGGAATTCTGTTCTTCGGCATCTCGTTTATTATGGACACATCCAAATCACCATAGAGCGTCATGGAAAGTGTCCGAGGTATAGGAGTGGCCGACATCACGAGACAATCGGGAGCTTCACCTTTTTGAATTAACCGTGCACGCTGAATAACACCAAAGCGGTGCTGCTCGTCTATGACGACAAGTCCCAGCTTATTAAAAACCACTTGACCTTCAAACAACGCGTGTGTACCGATAATAATATTTGCACCGCTTCTCGCAATGCTGTCAAGTTCGGTATTTCGCTTTGATTTTCCCTGTCCACCGATAACAAGCGCCGTTTTAATTTTATATTGCGGGAATTTTTCAAGGAATGGCTCCAGCATTTTATTGATGCTTCTCGCGTGCTGATCGGCAAGAATTTCCGTGGGTGCCATGAATGCAGCCTGATACCCGCTGTCAATCGCGATAAGCATTGCAATCAAAGCAACAATTGTTTTACCGCTGCCGACATCACCTTGCAGCAGCCTGTTCATCGGTTCGCCATGTATCATGTCGGTACGTATTTCATGCAATACATTCTTCTGCGCATTAGTCAATTCAAAAGGAAGAACAGAAAGGAAGTCTTTCACGAGTGAAGACTGCACCTGCATGGAGTGCCCTTTTATCTTCAACTTATAATTATTCTTCCGCATGGCAACAAGTATCTCAAGAAAGAACAACTCCTCAAATTTCAAACGGCGCTTTGCAAGCTCAATTTCATCCTTAGAATTTGGATAGTGCATAATGCGGACTGTTTCGCTTAACGAAAGCAGATTGTGCTTTTTCACAATCTCCTCGGGGAGCGACTCTTCAATATATTGCAGATACTCATCAAGCGCGAACGTGACGATTTTACGGAAACTCAAATCGCCGATATTTGAATTACGCAGATCTTTCGGAATCCGGTAAAAGGGGATGATTTTTCCCGTACTGAAAAAGTGTTTTGATTCGTCTTCCGTTATCCGGTCGAAATCGGGATGCGCAAACTGAAGGTTACCGTATTTAGAAAATGTCGGCTTTGCAGATACCGCATATATCTGCCCCGCTTCAAACCGGTCCTCAAAGTATTTTGCGCCCTGGAACCAGATCATTTCAAAAAAACCTTTTTCATCGCGCATATTAACAATAAGGATTTCATTGCCCCTTGCCCGCCCCCGCACTTGTTTTTTTTCAATGCCTATTACTTTTCCGATAATAGTAATCTCTCCCTCATAACCGCTCAGCACATACTGCACAGCTTGTGTTGAGGTCAGCAATGTTGATCGGTCGAGATAGCGCGTAGGAAAACAGAACAGCAAATCGCGAACCGTGCGCAAGCCTGATTTCTCCATCAGTGCGCCGCGCTTCGGGCCTACAGTTTTAATAAACTGAACCGGGCTTTGTAGTTTCTGTTCCGATGCTGTCATGGATTATAAATAGATTGTTTCTTTTTTTATGTTGAGAATTTTAACTCTGCCGCTGCACACGTCTATGAGTTTTTCCTGAAATTCTTCAACCGCGTCGAGCCGTACCAATAATTCAAATTGCGCGTCCTCATCGAAGCCTGTGTTTAGTATTTTGACGGGATATTGCGAAAACAAATGATACAGCGTACTGGAGAGGTCATAATCAGCACGGACAGTCATTTCAAAGTACGCGTATTTGGAAGATTTCGCACTCTTCTCCAGTGCTGCATCAGCCGCCGTGTAATATGCTTTGCCTAATGGGCCCACGCCGAGCTTCACCCCGCCGAAATAGCGAATAACAACAACTACAACATTGTGCAGTTCATGATGTTCGATGGCCTGTAAAATTCTAACGCCTGCCGTTCCGGTAGGCTCACCTGCATCCGAGTATTTTGTAGTGCCGTCACTCAATCTGACAGCATAACAATGATGCGCGGCATCATAGAGTTCTTTTTTGTTTTTTTCAAGAAGCAGCATCGCCTCGTCAACACTCTTGACGGGATATGCACGAGCTACAAAAAGAGAACCTCTTTCCTTATAGGTACCTTCGGTTAATGAAGTTATTGTTGTAAATGTTAGAAGCATAATCAGTTGGTCACAATATAATAATCGCGTTCGGGAAATAAGAGATAGAAAGTTGAGCCATGCCCCTCTTCGCTTTCCACCCAAATCTCACCATGGTGTTTTTCCATAAACTCTTTACATAGTATCAACCCCAGTCCGGTTCCGTTTTCACCGGCAGTCCCCTTTTTTGAATACATATGTTGGATGGCAAATATAATTTCTTTTTCCTCTTCGCTCAAGCCAATACCCTTGTCAGCCACAGAAATGACAATACCCTCGTCTGTTTTATTTCCGCCAACAGTCACCACCCCGCCTTCATGGGAGAATTTAATTGCATTACCAATGAGGTTTCTCAATACGGAGCCGACCATTTCTTCATCTCCATATATCTGAATGTCAGGAGGCATCAAGGATACCAGTTTAATTCTTTTCTGATCGGCGATATGATACAAGGCGATTATTGCGTTGCTCACAATCAGCTTCATATCCAGGGTTTTCGGACGAAACATGATCTTGCCTGTTCTTGAGCCGGCCCATTGCAGCAAGTTTTCCAGAAGCTTTAGTGTGTTCTCCGAGAGTGATTTTAAATCGGAAAGGAATTTCAACTGCCCGGCTCTATCTAAACTATTAAACTCCTCAACTAAAATTTCAGTCAGTCCGATGATGGCGGTAAAGGGACTTTTCAGATCATGTGCGATAATTGAGAACAGTCTGTCTTTGGATGCATTCTGCTCAATCAGTTCTTTTTCACTTTGCCGAAGGATTTTATCAGCCTCAAGAAGTGCATCTTCATCTTTTTTTCTCTCGCTAATGTCGCGAAGACTGATAATTTTTCCCTGTTCGGCACCAGAGTCATTTGCCATAACGGAGATCAACGCAGCATACGTGGTATCATTGACAACGATCTCACTCTCTCCGACTGAATTCATAAACAGATTGATAACATTCAATGGCAGCTGAGCCCTTAATTCATAGATATACTTGCCGAGCAATTTTTTATTACCGAGCAAGTTAATAGCAGCAGTATTCATATCAACTACACGAGCCTGGGAATCAATTACTATAACACCATCACGCATAGACTCAAATATTCTTTCACGCGCAGCGGGAATAATATCTATTTTGCTGCTGCTGCTCATACCAATGTAAAATAATCCACCCGCAATAACCAACGAAACACCTGTGTTGTCTATGTGCCCGGAGCCCTGGATAATAAACAGCATATTGGCAAACCATGGAAGACCGATTGCCGTTATGATGCTGAAAGCTTTCACTCCAAACAATTTTCCGGTAACCACCAGATAATAAAACCATGCAATCGCGCTCGCAAGAAACATACCGTATGAATAAAACATCTGCACAAAGAACCACTCGCCCCGAATAAAGCCAAGCCCCATCAGGCCGTCAACGTGAATGATATATGCACTTCGATAATATAAATGGTGCAGGCTATTCGTACACAGTAAAAGATAAGAAATAGCCGGAATGATATATAGGTATGCCAGGCGTCTCCGGAAACGAAAAACACGCGGCGAAAGAAGCTCAATGGCTATCGCCAACGACAGCACCGGAAGAATTGGTAAGCCGACATACTGCAATATCAACCCATACACTTTCCCTGTTAAGCCCGGGTAGGATAGTTCAATTAAATAACCCAATACCCACATCGAGGCAGCCAATTGATACATACCCAGCATATGAATTGCCTTTTTTTCATCACGCCGGAAACAGTTATAACAGATAACAACAGAAACACACAACAGGAGCACCATGCTCCAGATTACAAATCCCGGAGAAACAATCACGACGTCTGCCCTCCATCATTAATCTGTTTTCTGGTGCCGATTTCTTTCGGAATAGTAAACGAAAAAGTCGTGCCTTCACCTGCCGTGCTGTCAACCGAGATAAGCCCGCCGTGCTTGCCGACAAATTCTTTACATAAGATCAATCCGAGCCCCGTCCCTGCCTCACCCGAAGTTCCTCTTTCCGACGCGGCTTTTTCGATTCTGAAGAGCCGGTCTTTAACCTCAGGGGTCATGCCCTTGCCTTTATCCGTAACCATAAATCGAAATTCTTTTTCCAGCTCTTCGTGGCTCACAACAATGTTGCTTCCCTGAAAAGAATATTTAATTGCATTCGCTATAAGATTACGGAAAACCGTCTCTATCATGTCCTCATCATAATTCAGCATAGTATTTTGAGGAATGCTGCAGAGCAATTGAATATTTTTTAACTTTGCAGTTTGTTCAAGCAGCGCACAAACGCTCTCAACGGTTTTGTATGCGTCTTGTTCTTCAGGATTAAAAGAAATTGCCCCCGTCTGTACGCGTGACCACTGAAGCAGATTCTCGACCAACTTTAATGTGTTAACGGAAAGCGTTTTCAAATCAGAGAGCCATTGATAGATTTCCTCCCGTGACGTGGCATCATACTCTTCAATGATAATTTGCGTCAATCCGATCATTGATGAAAAGGGACTTTTCAGGTCGTGTGCAATAATAGAAAAGAATTTATCCTTAGAGGTGTTAAGTTTTACGAGTTCCTGCTGACTTTTTTTAAGCACTTCCTGCTTCGCCTGCAATTCGAGTTGTGCATTTTTCCTCCGGGTAATGTCTCTCATACTGATAAGTTTTCCGAACGAAATCAAATCTTCGGTGCGGAGTATTGAGACGGAGACATCGTAGGTTTTTTCATCGATGGCAGACTCATACCTACCCTCGCCTTTGCTCAAAACGTCAGGCAATGGATTTGGTAAAACCTTATCTACGGCGTGTATATCATACCCTAAAAGTTTATCTCCGAACAGATTTTTAGCCGATGTACTCATATCTACAATCCGGTCGCCGGCATCAAGCACGATAACATAGTCCTGCATCGATTCAAACACCTGCGTCCGGGCAGCTGGAAAGACGTCGAACAACTGATACTTCAGCATCGCCCAAATTATCAATATGCCTGAAAAAATAAAACTCACCGGAGTAAAATCGAGTTGCTTTGCGCCGCCCAATATATATACAATATTGCCTGCCCACGGAAGAATGACGGAAATGAACAGCACAACGGTATGAACGCGAAATATCTGATGACTACGTATCAAAAATATAAAAGTCATAATTGCACCAAGCAGCAGCACACCGTATGAATACACAACATGCACAGCATACCAAATCCCCATTTCTTTACCAATAAAACTGAGGCCGTCGTAGGTGTCCACGCGGGGGTTTTTATACATGATATTATGGTAATCGTTTGTAGCTATAAGCAGAAACGTAATAAGAGGGACTATGTGTACAAGCAAAAACTGCTTTTTTGTAGGCATCTTACCGTCGGTAATAAAATATGCCATGGCACACAGCATCATCACGGAAATAAATGCAAGTCCGAGGTACTCGATTTTCAGCATCAAAAACTTGAGGTGGAAGGTAGGCATAAATATTTCGCCTAAATACCCACCCGCCCAAATCGTACCGGTCAGAAAAAAAACAGAAAAGTATTTAGTATCAATTTGCAGCCGGTTCCGGGAAAATACAATTGTAAGTATAAGCGAAAGAACAGTTGCCAGAGCCAGACCGGTTACAAATCCTATCTGAAGTATATTCATTTTCTTTTTAGAATTTACAGCAATACAATAATAAAATTATTGCTCGTTTCAAAAATAAATCTCATTATATTCTCGTTGAAATTTCTAATAATTATTGAGACGTTTTTATGAATGAAATCGTGTATTTATTATTGATTGGGCTTGCTGCCGGCATTATGAGCGGGTTTCTAGGCATTGGCGGCGGCATAATTATCATCCCGGCACTCACTCTTCTTCTCGGTTTTTCACAAAAAGCCGCACAGGGCACTTCTCTTGCATTATTACTTCCACCGATTGGCATATTTGCCGTATTAAACTACTACAAAGCAGGCAACGTTGATCTTCGCGCAGCGGGACTCATGATCGTCACGTTTCTTGTCGGGAGTTATTTCGCTTCCATCTGGGCTGTTAAGCTGCCGGATGCCATTGTGAAAAAAGTATTTGCTTCATTCCTCCTCATTTACGCTATAAAACTCTTTCTGGATAAAAAATAACCGGTATTAAAAGCGGCTCACGCCTCCTTCAATACCGGTTGTTTACCAGTAAGTAAGAACTCGGATTAAATCTCCACGTGTGAAACGCTCAACACATCCGGAAGTTCATTCATCTTTTTCAGATCTTCCGCGCTTACATCCTTCATCAACTTCATTGTACAGCAAGCAGCAACTGCACCGTCGAAAATAACATTTTCGATTTCTTCAATGTTGATTCCTGCTTCGCGGATAACAGAAAGAATAGAGGCAAGTACTCCGGGGCGGTCATAGTGTTTAACGACCAACTGCCAGTGAGCGTCGGTGATCTTTGCACGGTTAACCCAATGAGCAATAATGCCGCTTGTGGTAAAGTCTTTGATGATACGAATAGTTTCATCTGCAACCGCCGCCTGCGCCTGTTCGGTTGAAGCACCGATATGGTGTGTTACATAAATATTCGGATTGCCCTGTAATTTTGACGATACCGCACCGTCTTTTCCTTCCGGCTCGCCTTTGAATACATCGAGAGCAACGCGGATATTCTTTTCTTTAATTGCTTCGAGCATTGCATCTTCATCAATTACATCAGCGCGTGATGTGTTGATGAGCAACGTATTCGGCTTCATGTAAGAGAACATTTCTTTGTTGAAAAGTCCCTTCGTTTCAGGTGTTAATGGCAAATGTATCGAAATGACATCCGCCATAGGAAGCAGCTGGCTCATTTCAGAGAAATCTTTTATCATCACACCTTCAATGCGTGAAATATCTTTTCCGTAAACATTCATGCCGAATGCCTGCGCCCGCTTTGCAACTTCTTTTCCGATATTTCCAACGCCGACAATAGCGAGTGTTTTTCCGAACAATCCTTCGGCTTTTGAATATTCGCCTTTATTCCAAACACCATTCTGAAAATCTTTAACGTTGTCAGGGATTCTTCTATCCAATGAAATCATCAAGCCCATAGCGAGTTCAGCTACGGCAACTGAGTTCATTCCCGGGCAGTTAGCGACATAAACGCCCTTTTGATTTGCGGCGGCAATATTGATGTTATTAACACCGGCACCTGCACGGATGATAAGATTGAGGCGTTTACTCTTTTGGATGGCTTCAGCATTTACTTTTGTCGAGCGGACGACAAGAATATCAACTTCTTCTGCCGCAGCGGGTATATCATTTTCGCCTAACTTCGGTGAATAGATAACTTCAAGATCCATCTGCTTCATCTGCTCGATGTGTTTTTCGGGAAATTTATCTGCAATAAGAACTTTAACTTTCATGGTGAACTCCATTTCTACCTTATAGTTGATGTAAAATCACGCCTGTAGACAACACGGCATATTATATACCTCAAAACTATTGAATTCGGACATATCCCCCAAATGGAATATTTAAAATAATTGCAATGTGTTCCCGTTCCTATTCCCAGCCCATGACCCCGCCCGAACGCCGCAAGGCGGGCAGGTTAAGTCATGGGCTAGGAATAGGAAGAGTCGTTTATTTGGTTGTGGGTTTGTGGTATTTTCGCCGATTCGGGTTAGATTTGTAGTAATAATATTTCATTTTGCTTAAAGGTAACCTTATGCGTAAAGTCTGTTTATTATTTTTATTATTGACCGTCGCCCTAATGCCACAGGTAAAACGGGCATTGACGGTTGAGGATCTTTGGAATATGAAACGTATCGGTACGATGGACCTTTCCCCCGACGGAAAGAAAATCGCTTTCACGGTAACAACATACTCTATGGATGCCAACAAGGGCAATTCCGATATTTACATGGTCAATACGGACGGTTCCGAATTTAAATACGTGGTTGCTTCCGAAAAGAACGAGAGCAATCCTAAATTCACACCCGACGGCAAACGCATGGCATATATAAAAGATGACCAGATTTGGACATGTGCACTCGACGGAACAGATGCACAACAGATAACCGCTATCTCTACCGGCGTAAACGATTTTGTCATTTCTCCTAAAGGCGATAAAATTCTTTTCTCATCATCTGTTTATCCCGACTGCAAAGACGATGCGGCAAATAAACTGCGCGACTCCCTTAAAGACGCGAGCAAAATGAAAGGCGTTATATTTGATAAGCTGATGTACCGCCACTGGAACGAATGGAGAAACGGAAAACGTAGCCATTTGTTCTTGTTCGATATTGCATCGAAAAAATTTGTTGATATTATCAGCGGCATGGAAAACGATGCTCCGCCCCTCGCACTCGGAAGCGCAAAGGATTATGCTTTTTCACCGGACGGCAGCGAATTTGCCTTCACCATGAATCCCGTCTCTGTAGTTTCCAACAGCACCAATAACGAAATATACACCGTACAGTGCGGTGATGTTAAAGAAGGCATAGAAATTCCACGGAAACTTATTTCCATAAGTCCCGGCAACGACAATGAACCCGTATACTCCCCCAACGGCAAATACATCGCGTACTGTTCAATGTCACGAGCCGGATTTGAGGCAGATAAACAGCGCATCATTTTATTCGACCGCACCGCCGGCACTTCAGTATGCGTAACAGACAGCATTGACCGCTCGGCAAGCGAGGTCATCTGGTCACCCGATAGCAAGCTGATCTATTTTGCCGCATCAAATGAAATCTATGAATCCGTTTACACGGTGAACATCTCCTCAAAAGATATTAAACAGGTTGTATTCTATAATAACAACTCAGACATCGTCCTTTCTCCGGATGGCACCAAATTGTATTTCAAGCAGGAACGCTCTACCCTGCCGTTTGAAATATTCTCAAAGGATCTGGTCAACGGCAACATCAACCAGCTTACGACGATGAATCAGGCTTTGCTTGATCAGATAGAGATGAATCCAGTCGAATCATTTTGGTCACCGGGAGCAGCAGGTGCAAAGGTACAATCGTTGATCATAAAACCTCCGTTCTTCGACGCCAACAAAAAGTATCCTGTTATCTTTTTAGTGCATGGCGGCCCGCAGGGACATTGGAATGATGATTTCCATTACCGCTGGAATACCGAATTGTTTGCCTCAAGGGGATATGTAGTAGTTGCAACCAACCCACGCGGCAGTACGGGCTACGGACAGAAATTCACCGATGAGATTTCAGGCGATTGGGGCGGTAGGGTTTATACCGACCTTATGAACGCTTTCGATTACGCGATAAAGAATTACAAATTTATTGACAGCACTAATACATTTGCTGCCGGCGCATCATACGGCGGCTACATGATGAACTGGATGGCAGGACATACGAACCGCTTTAATGCTATGGTATCACACGACGGCGTATTCAATCTGGAAAGCATGTGGGGCACCACTGAAGAATTGTGGTTCCCCGAATGGGAACTCGGCGGCACACCGTGGCAGAACAGAGCTCTATATGAGAAATTCTCTCCGCACCGGTTCATTCACAACTGCAAAACTCCGATGTTAGTTGTAACCGGAGCAAATGATTTCAGAGTCTGCGAAGAACAGGCAATGCAGTTGTTTACATCGTTGCAGCGATTGGGAGTCGAAAGTAAATTCATGTATTTCCCGGATGAATATCATTTCGTCACACATCCGCAAAACGCACGCTTGTGGTGGAATACCATTTTTGATTGGTTCGAAAAACACAAAAAATAAAAGTGTATAAATGGAAAGGGCGGGTAGCAAACCCGCCCTTTTTTTATTCTTCTAAATGCACCGCAGAGACGCTAAGGCGCCAAGTTTATTTATGAAATTAGTCGCATCGCGACGGAATATCTGTAGCCCCGGATTTTAATCCGGGGTAAGTGAATAAAAAATATCATAGCCCCATCGGGGCGACATGTCAAATTTAATTTTGATATGCATATCTGGGCATTAATAAACCCCGCCACAAATATATCGTCCCCACGGGACTTTGATTTACTCTTTCATAAATTCCACGGGTTGAAACCCGTGGCTACACCTATTTCGTTCCTCCGGAACTCAGACAGTCGCATAGCGACAATATATTTGTAGCCCCGGATTTAAATCCGGGGTTAATGCGACCACCCCACATCAGAGCTCCGTAGGAGCGACATAAACAATAAATCATTTGCACAAACACGAGGGGCGGGTAACAAACCCGCCCTACAAGAAGGCGCCATATTTTCGTAGAGACGCATGCCATGCGTCTCTGCGTTCGAGGTCATCGAGCTTGCGAGATGTTGCGGTGAATTTCTTCAGCGTTTTGTAAACTGCAAAAAAAGAGCCCCGTTTGGGGCTCAGTACGTAATGATATTAATTTGTTAAGCTGCGCATTGGGGCGGGTAGTCGTCCGCCTCGTAAAAGAAGATTTGCTGAGTTCAACGTGCTTACCGGCATAATCGGAGCGCGTCCAAGCAGTCCGCCGTAATCAACATAGTCGCCGACCGCTTTATCGACAGCCGGAATGATTCGCACCGCGGTTGTTTTATCGTTAATAATGCCGATTGCACTTTCATCCGCAATGATACCGGCGATGGTTGTTGCCGGTGTATCTCCCGGTACGGCAATCATATCGAGTCCAACCGAACAAACTGCAGTCATCGCTTCGAGTTTTTCAATTTTCAAATGTCCATTTTCAACTGCACGAATCATTCCTGCGTCTTCACTAACAGGAATGAATGCACCGCTCATGCCGCCAACGGAGGCACTCGCCATGAGTCCGGCTTTCTTAACACAGTCATTAAGCATCGCCAGAGCAGCCGTTGTGCCGGGCGCACCGACTTCTTCAACACCCATTGCGACAAGTATATCCGCAATACTGTCACCAGGAACCGGAGTCGGGGCAAGCGAGATATCCACGATGCCGAATTCAACATCGTTTTTCTTGGCAACTTTTCTGCCAATCAATTCGCCTGCGCGGGTAATTTTAAAGATGGTCCGCTTTATTACTTCCGCAAGTTCCTGAAAATTCACATTGCCAGCCGAACGAATTGCATCAAGGACAACACCAGGACCGCTAATGCCGACATTTAAAACCACTTCGGGTTCAGTCACTCCATGAAATGCACCGGCGACAAACGGATTATCTTCAACCGCGTTACAGAATACTACCAACTTAGCACAAGCCACAGAGTCCTTATCAGCAGTAAGTTCGGCCGATTTTTTAATAACTTCGGACATGATGTTCACTGCATCAATGTTGATACCGGCTTTTGTCGAACCTACATTGACGCTTGAGCAGACTTTCTTTGTACTTGCCAGCGCTTGAGGAATGGATGCAAGAAATTGGCGCTCACCATTCGTCATACCTTTTTGAACTAAGGCCGAATAACCGGCAATATAATCAACCCCTATAGCAGTAGCTGCACGGTCAAGCGCATCAGCAAGCAATAAAAATTCATCCGTTTTGAATGCGTCACCGACTATTGATATGGGGGTAATGGAAATTCTTTTGTTCGCAATTGCAATACCGTACTGCTTTTCAACTTCATTTGCATTCTCGACAAGTTTCGAGCCGTGCTTCAGTATCTTCTCGTAAATTTTCCGGGCTACCACCTGCGGATTTCTATCTGCACAACTGCGCAAGCTGATTCCCATCGTTGTTGTACGGATATCGAAATGCTCGATTTCCGTCATCTTTATTGTTTCAAGAATTTCATCAAATTCGTATGGCACATGGCCTCCGTAAAAATTTAACCGCTGTTAATATCTAAATATATGAGTGTGCCACGGCAGCAACTCAACATATAATCCGGCACCCTGAACTTCATCCGCAGTACGATAGTATTCATCCTTATTGAACACATCCCGCAGTAAGAATTCTCCGCTTTTCACCGGTGCCTCAAACCGCACGCGGCACTGGGCAAAGTTAACCGAATAATTCACGATAACCAAAGCATGTTCATCTTTTAGACGCCACTCCCAGGCAAGCATATTTTCATAATGGAAATTTCCCGCACTTGAAGGTATTGTTTCCAGTAAACGCCACTCGCCGTTATGAAACACTTCGTCCTTAGTTATTGTCCGGAGAAATTCATAGAACAACTCAACCGATGGCTGTTTGTTCTCAACAGGCTCGCGTCCAAGCTGTACCGGAAGCTTGATTTTCTTTCCTTCCCATTGCCCGTCATGAAAAAGGCGCATGCCGGGTATGGTTGCCATGATAACGGCAGCAGCAAAAGACTGCTCTTTTCCGAACATCGTAACCGCACGCTCTTCATCGTGGTTTTCAATAAACCGGACTGATTTATTCTGATACTTGACTTCAGCTTTTAGATGCGCGTTAATACTTTTAACCGGCGCACTTTTTAAGCGGTCGTATAAGCGCTTATCGTACGTATAGTTAAAACCAAGTTGCTGCAAATCCCACTCAAGATCCCAATATGCTTCAGCGATAAACACGAAATCCGGATGTTTCAATTTTACTTCTGCGATAGCATCCTGCCAGAACTCACCTTCAGGCCGTTTATCTTCATGCGCGTATAAAATACCGCCCCATGTATTTTGAAAAATGTTGTTCAATACAAGCATCGCCATGTCGCAGCGCATTCCATCACACATGTTTGCAATTTTCAGCATCTGCCGCGTCATAAAGCTTCTGGCTTCGGGACTGTAGTAGTTAATCTGAATGGTATCTGTCCATGCGGGAAAGAACGGATCACGGCCATGCGCAAAATATTTGCCGGGCTGTTTAGAATTCTGGAAAAATGTGTGGATATCCTGTTGATAGGTGGTCGTTTCACACTCTAAAAATATTTCAGGATTTGTTTGCACATAGCAGCTGTCGGCGCTGAAATGATTCGGAATAAAATCCAGCACAAGAGCAATATCCAGATTATTCAGCACTTGTTTCAGATTCAGAATATCCTCAGTGCTTCCGATTGCCGGATTCACCTCATAACAGTCAATTGCATAAGGCGAACCGATTACATCTTCACGCCGCCAATTTTTTAAACTTTTATCGTAGGATTTTCGTAAGCCTTCTTCAAAGCAGCATGACTCTATAACTGAAGCACAGGTTTTCCATATTCCCATAAGCCAAACTGCATTTACACCCTTCGCAGCAAGTGATTCCCAATACGATACCGGAACATCTTTCAGACCTGCACGTTTTTCATTAGCATCAAATCTTCTGAGAAATACCCTCGTATTGATTTCATATAAAACCGGGTGATTTTTCATGTCATGTCCTTTGTAAGATCTCACAATAAAAAATTAAGTGATAGAAACAAAGCCAGAAGATTCAAGGTGTTAGCTAAATAAAATATTGATGTCTTCTTTGGTCAGCTTCTTGAACAATCCGGTTTCCTCGGCAATAATAGTTTCGACGAGGTTCCGTTTCTTTTCCTGCAGAGAAAGGATTTTTTCCTCTACGCTATTCTTTGTAATAAATTTATAAACGAAAACATTTTTATCCTGACCGATGCGGTGCGTTCTGTCGGTCGCCTGATTTTCTACGGCCGGATTCCACCACGGATCATAGTGGAACACATAATCGGCGGCCGTAAGGTTCAAACCGAATCCACCCGCTTTAAGACTGATCAGGAATACTTTAACTTCTTCATTGTTCTGAAAATTATTGACACAAGCCTCGCGGTCTTTCGTGTTGCCGGTCAAATATTCGTAGGTTATGCCCTGCTCGTCCAAATGTGTCTTTATGATATCGAGCATCTTGACGAACTGCGAGAATACGAGCACCTTGTGCCCTTCTGCAACAACGCGCTCGATCATATCCTTAAACTCTTCGAACTTACCGCTATTATCTGAAAAATTATCGTGTACCAACACAGGGTGATTGCATATCTGACGCAAGCGAAGTAATCCTTCAATAATCTTCATGCCGGACTGCGCCATTCCTTTTTCTTCAATCTCCTGCATGATCTCCGCCCGTATAGTATCGCGCATTGAGTTATACAGTGACTGCTGTTCTTCTTCCATCTCACAGTAATGAATGATTTCGCTTTTAGGCGGCAACTCTTTTGCCACCACCGATTTTGTTCTGCGTAGAACAAACGGATAGATCAACTTTCTTAACAGCGCTGCTTCATCCGAACTTCCGTTTTTCTGAATCGGCTTCATGAAGTGATCCTGGAACTTAGTCATTGTTCCAAGCATGCCAGGGTTCAGGAAAGAAATTTGAGACCAAAGTTCGAGAAGATTATTTTCAACCGGTGTGCCGGTAAGGCATAATTTATTTTTTGCTTTTAGCTGACGCACAAGGCGTGAAGATTTTGCCAGCGGATTTTTTATTTTTTGGGATTCATCCAGAATGATATAGTTGAAAGTAAATCCCTTAAGCAGTTCAATATCTCTTAAAAGGATACCGTAACTTGTCATAACAATATCATAGTTGGAAAAATTATCTCCGGTTCCCTTTTCACGCTCCGTACCCGTATGATTTAATATCGTTAATTCCGGAGCAAATTTAGAGGCTTCGTTTATCCAATTAAATACTACGGATGTAGGCGCAACAACAAGCGAAGTAGATTTTCCGCTGCTGCGTTTTTCATTAAGCAGCAGAGCAAGCACCTGTATTGTTTTACCCAATCCCATATCGTCTGCAAGAATGCCGCCGAAACCATATTTTTGTAAAAAGTAAAACCAGTCAAAACCATGCCGCTGATAGGTGCGTAATACCTTCTGAAATTCATCAGGCGGCAGAACGCTTTCAATTTTATCGAAATTTTTCAACCGGTCCAGATGCTCATCAAATGCTTTATCAGCAGTACCGCTATCAGCGTTGTGCAGCAGATAATCAACAACCAAGGCTTGTGATTGTGCAAAGCGTACTCTGCCGTCTTTCACATCACCGAGGAAAAACATCTGCTGAAATTTCTTCAGCCATTCGTCGGTAAGTTTCCCTATTGAGCCATCGCTTAGCTGAATGTATGTCTTCTTTTTGCGGATAAGATTCATCAGTTCCTGAACATGAACCGTGTTACCACCTATCTGAATATCCGTTTGCACATCAAACCAATTAATGCCGGAGACTATGCGAACAGCTATACTCGGTTGGGCTTGGTTAATGCGGTATTTTTTTAATTCAGCCTGGCCGAAAATTTCAAAACCCTTTTCTTCCCAGAAAGGAAGTGCTTTAAATAGAAAGTCCACGGGATTATTTCTGGGCGTAAAAAATCCGGTCGCGGTTTCTTTAATATACAGTTCACGCATTTCCGAAAGCGCATCGCGTTCAGCAGCCAGATGTCTATGCACGCGCACGATCTGTCCGTCAGTGTACAACGAATACACTTCATCGTCTTCCTTAACAAAAGGAATTGTGTAATTACCATAACGGAACCGCAGTTGTATTACGAGCGATTCTTCCTCTTCCGAAAGGTACACCTGCTTTTGCGGCTCACCACGCAAATCACGGATTGAATAATAATCCGAGTCCACCAGCATTTCTTTAGCCAGCACCGGAAGATAATTTGTTTCGAAATATGCATTGAACGGAGCCGGCACTTTGATTACACCGTCGCTGATGGAGAAAAGCACATACTGTTGGTATGATAAATTTTTCAACAGAAAAATAGTATCGCCCGAGAGACCCCAAATGGGTTCAATTAATATCGGTTGTATTCTTGATTTTGGCTTATTGAATGTATGGTGCTCTATTTGCAGCTGTAGTGTTTTGTTTTCCTTCTGCCGGGTAATAAACACACTTGCTTTCGCGGGTTCAGGATCAACATACAGTTTTCGCACGATTTTATAATTATCGCCTGTTGTCTGATAAATATACTGTCCGCGGAACGTCATTAATATCTGGGCGAATAATTTACTCTTGAGTATTTCTTCGCGTGAGTACGGCGTTTCGTAATTTTTCGAAATAAATATCGTTTGCTTGAATGCATCGCGTCCTAAAAACTCAAACAAAATTTTCTTTTCCGGCGACACATGCTCGTTCTCCAGAAAATCACTTTCACGCGCAATATTCTGGGATACAATTGCACCGTCCTCGTTTCTTGTAATGGTTAAGGGAAGGAAACGAATTGCATACTCAGAAATATCAACAGCCAGCGTCATTTCTTTTGTATTCTTTGGTGGAATTTTCTGAGTTTGTTTTATCGAGAGGAGCAGGTCAAAGCGGCGTTTAAAGGTGTTCAGTAGTTCAAGTTCGTGGATTTTCTTTCTTTCTTCTTCCTTTGCCGCAAGCTCTTCAGGAGTCGGTTCCGCCTTAACAACGGGAGCTTCGGGCTGGGGTTTTGCCTGCGGTTCATCAGGCGCACCTATAGAATCAATATGACTCTTGGCATTCTGAGGCAACTCAATGGGTAAATGCAGAGCAGCCCGTATTTGATCAACATAATAATGTGAAACAAAGAAACCGATGTAGTTCAAATTAAACAAGACTGCTGCAATGTGCTTGCAGGCCATGGGCCCCAGTTTGTTGCATTCGCAGTGCGTTTTCTCAGGAAATAATTCCCCGTTAAATTGCAATGTAACCTTGTAAAGCTTTGTTCCCATGACACTTGCGGTCACGATGCTCTGATCGAGCTTTACTTCGCTTACCCTTTCTTCACGAAAGTATGCATACCCCTTCGACTTACAGTCGGCGGTAAAGAGCTGTTCCGATATGGATTTTAGAGTATGCATAATAAAAATGTTCTATCCGACAAGTTCAGTAATACGTAGACGCGCGAAAATACGCGAAAGTACAATGTTTAAACTAATAATTTAAGAATTTCTATAATAAAATTGATATTAAGAAATGGCTGAAATGGAGAATTTGGACGTGCAACCTCACTATCTTGAAAAAAATCATGCAAATTCAGAAAAAAACAGGTTTTGGGGTAATTTGATTATTGGGGATATTTTTAAACTATTTTGCCCATCCCCTTATTCCTCTTTTATTATATCAATAAAATTCTTTAACTTTTATGTTACATTTTTATAAAATAAGAGAAAAAACGATATGGAAATAGCTAACAATATCAATGCGTTAGCCGCTCAGTTGAGTGACTATACGGCCAAAAATCTTTCGCGTTTAATTAAGATCAAATCCGTCAGCCTTCAGGAAAAGGGAGTTTCGGAAGCGATCGTTGAAATGATGAAAGAAGCAGGATTTGATGATGCATATATAGACGGACTTGGAAATGCGATTGGAAGAATTGGTAATGGTAAGAAAGTATTAGCTTTCGACGGGCACATTGATACTGTTGATGTAGGTAATATTAAGAACTGGACTAAGGATCCTTTTTCCGGCGAAATTGATGACGAATATGTATACGGAAGAGGAACAACAGATCAGACCGGCGGCGTAGCGTCATTTATTACCGCAGGAAAAATCATCAAAGAACTCGGTTTGCACAACGATGCAACAATTTACTTTGTCGGTTCTGTTATTGAAGAAGACTGCGACGGCCTCTGCTGGAAGTATATCGTTGAAGAAGGCAAACTTCGCCCTGACTTTGTCGTACTTACCGAGCCTACTAATCTTAACATCTATCGCGGCCACCGCGGAAGAATGGAAATAGAGGTATCGTTCTATGGTATCTCCTGCCACGGTTCAGCTCCTGAAAGAGGTAAGAACGCTATTTATATGGCTTCACAGGCTGCACTTGAAATCGAAAAACTTAACGAACGTTTGCAGTCCGATGAATTCCTTGGCAAAGGTACCGTCACCGTAACGGAATTCGTTTCAGGCAGCCCGTCACTTTGCGCAGTCGCAGACTTTGCAAAAATCCACCTCGATCGCCGCTTGACCTGGGGTGAGGATAAAGAACTTGCCGTTAAGCAGGTTGAAGAAATCGTCAGCAAATGGGGTGCTAAAGTTGAAGTACTCAACTATCATGAAAAAGCATTTACCGGCCTCGAATACGGTATGGAAAAATATTACCCGACCTGGAAAATGGAAGAAAGCCATCCGCTTGTTCAATCAGGCGCAAAAGCTTTTAAAGATTTGTTCAGCAAAGATCCGGTTATTGACAAATGGACATTCTCAACCAACGGCGTTACTATCCGCGGCGTATACGGAATTCCGGCAATCGGATTTGGTCCAGGCAACGAAGTTATTGCACATGCACCAAACGAAAAAGTTGAAAGAGAGCATCTCGTAAAGGCTTCTGCCTTTTATGCATATCTTGCACAGATTATATAATTACAATTAGTACAACGATAAATAAAAAGGAACATCACATGGTTTCAAACTTAAAAGGCAGACATTTTATTACCGAAGATACCTGGACAAAACAGGAACTCGATACGGTATTCGAGGTAGCTTTTGATTTAAAGAAAAAATTTGCTCTCGAAATACCGACACGTATTCTGAGAGACAAAACATTGTTCATGATGTTTTTTGAACAGTCAACCCGTACAAGAAACTCCATGGAAGCCGGAATGACACAGCTCGGTGGACACGCTCACGATTTAACTCCGGACAAAATGCAGATTTCACACGGCGAAGTACCAAAAGATACCGCTATCATCCTCTCACGCATGGGTCACGGTATTGCAGTACGTAACTGCTTCTACGGTGTCGGATTAAAATATCTCGAAGAAATGGCAAAGTATTCACAGAGACCGATCATGTCTTTGCAGGATGACGTATATCATCCGTTCCAGGGACTTGCCGACCTTATGACTATTTTTGAGCACTTCGGAAGAAATACCCGCAACCTGAAAGTAACTGTTTCCTGGGCTTATGCAAATACCCACTCGAAACCATTATCAGTTCCACAGACACAGATTCTCCTTTTCCCCCGTTACGGTATTGACGTTACTGTTGCGCATCCAAAAGAATTCCCGCTCAGCAAGAACATTGTTGAAAAAGCAAAACAAAATGCTCTCGCCGGCGGCGGAAGTTTGAAATTCACCAACGATATGGATGAAGCTTTTGAAGGTGCCGATATTGTCGTTCCTAAAAACTGGGGCGGATTCGGCCACTACGATGTTGATTACTTCCTCCAGAACGAAGCTGAATGCAAAAAAGAAATGAGCAGCAATCTGGCTAAATATAAAAACTGGATTTGCGACGACAAACGCATTAAGCTTGCAAGCAAGAACGTGAAATTAATGCACGCTCTTCCTGCTGACCGCGGCAACGAAGTTACCGATGAAATTCTGGACAACCCGGATATTTCCATCGTCTTCGACGAAGCAGAAAACAGACTGCACACCGCGAAAGCAATTATGTCTTTAGTGATGTAATATTTGCTCAAACGCACTTACTAAGCCGCCTCATTTTGGGGCGGCTTTTGCATTTATAGAATCACCCTGCACATATCAATATATAGTCATTTTTCTTGACTATGCAGATTTAAATTATTAGCTTCAATCGTTGCAATTTTAATTGTTATTACCGGTTTGAATAGTGTTCGTGTTGTAAGAGGTTTAAAAACTTTTTGAGATTTACCCCTATGCAGATGCAGTGCGCGAAAGTCTTTTATAATAGACCGATGAGCAAAATGGTTTATAAGCGTTTGCTCAAGACAATTCATGAAGGCAACCATACTCTGCAAATCTCCCCCCTCATTATTACCATCACCGGACACCAATCATGAAAGCCTCATTTGAGAAAAAAAGTTTTACCGTCACGGTTCTGACTTTTACAGCTTTATTTGCATCAATTATTCTCCTTGGCACATATATTTTTACGGTTCAAAGGGATCGCCTAATCAATCTTGCTGAAGGCCAACTATTAACTATTGCAAATTTGAAGGTGCAGCAAATTGTTATACGAAGAGAAGAACGCATAAACGACGGACTGAATTTATTTAATGATTTTGCATTCGGCGATGAGATAAAGAAGTGGCAAAATAACCGGTCGGACAAAAGACTCGAAAAAAGAATTAACTCATACCTGCGAAATTTCCGGCAGTTGATTTACAAAAATTACTATCTACTCGATAATAATCTCAATATTATCGCATCAGATACCTCCGCATTCAACCCCATTGACTCTATAACAAAAATGAATATTACTCTGGCTGCAAAAAACAGAGGTCCTGTATTATCTGATTTATATGAAAATCAAATTTCCGGGCGGGTTGAAATGGATTTAATTGTTCCACTGCTGCCGGAGAATGTGTGTGTCGGATTTATTATTCTTAAAGTTGATCCGTACCGGAAGTTATTCCCCATCATAAAACAATGGCCTATTCCAAGTAATTCAGCCGAGACACTTCTGGCTGAATTAGTCGACAGCGCCGTAGTTTTTATCAATGAGCTACGACATGTAAAAAACACCCCATTCAAGTTATCCGTGTCCATGAAGGATACAAATATTTTAGCGGTAAAAGGGTTTATGGGACGCTCCGGTATTGTAAGTGGTGTTGACTATAGACATGTGCCTGTCATAGGGGCAGTAGCCAGAGTCCCGGGAACTGAATGGCTCATTGTGACAAAAATAGATAAAAGTGAATTATTATATCCTATTTATCAACGAGCAATCCTGATATTCGGTGCAGCCCTTCTCCTCATTTTATTGAGCGCAACTATTATGTACTTACAGTGGAAAGCTCATCAACGGAAACAGCAGTCAGACCTTCTGGAAATTGAAATATTACGGATGAAAACAGAACAGGAACTGCTGGAAAGCGAAGAAAAATTTCAATCTATGTTCCAAAACATGAATGAAGGAGCCGTTCTTCACCAGCTCCTTTTTGATGAAAACCACAACCCGATTGATTATAAACTTATATCACTAAACCCGGCATTTGAAACAAACACCGGCATTAACATTAAAACCGCCACCGGTGCTGTTGGCAGCGAACTTTACGGTCTTATTCCCCCACCGTATTTTGATAAGTATTCCCACGTGGCTCTAACCGGAATACCGTATTCATTTGAAACATTTTATCCTCCTCTCAATAAATATTTTCAAATATCCGTCTTCTCTCCAAAAAAAGATTGGTTCACTACTATTTTTACCGATGTAACCGAAACAAAGCTTGCCACTGAAAAAATAAAAGAAAGCGAGGAACAGTTCAGTACTCTTGTCCGGCTTTCTCCTGTCGGCCTTTTCCGTACGGATATGGACGGTATAATAAACTACTGGAATGAAAAGCTGATTGAAATTACTGGAATACAAACAGAAGACGCAATCGGACAATACTTTCTTAACAGTGTTCTCGAAGATGATAAAGCTATTGTTCAAGATATTTGGAATGATCTTATCTTGAATAATTCTCCTTTCAATATGCAGCTTCGTTTTAAGCACCGGGACGGCTCTGTCATTTGGGTTATCGGACAGGCCGAGGTGATTTCCCGCGAAGAAAAAAAAGAAGTTCTTTGTACCGTTACCGATATAAATTCCATTAAGAAAATGGAAGAAGATCTTAAAAATTCGCTGATGCTGCTTGAGCAGTCAAACAAAGAACTGGAACAGTTCGCCTACGTAGCCTCGCACGACTTACAGGAACCTCTTCGCATGGTATCCAGCTACACGCAGCTGTTTGCAAAAAAATTTAGCAGCATAATTGATGGCGACGGCGCTAATTATATTAAATATGCCGTTGACGGAGCAATGAGAATGCAAATGCTTATTAATGACTTGCTGGATTATTCCCGAATTACGCGACAGGAACAGACTTTTCAGGAGATCGCGGTATCTAAAGTACTTGGTTTAGTTATTTCAAATCTGCAAAAAAAGATAGAAGAGTCGGGTGCAGTTATTACCAATGATCATTTGCCGGTCGTTTTAGGTAGCGAACAACAGTTGATTCGTGTCTTTCAGAATCTTCTGGATAATGCTTTAAAATACCGGAGTGAAGAAATTCCACTGATCCACATTTCAGTCAATGCATTGGAAGATATGTATCGTTTCGGTATAACCGATAACGGCATTGGCATAGACGAAGAATACAAGGACAGAGTTTTTGAGATTTTTGAGCGTCTGCATTCTGCGGCCGCTTACCCGGGCACCGGTATAGGCCTTGCCATTTGCAAAAAAATAATTGAAAAGTTGGGCGGTAAAATCTGGCTTGAATCAAATCGCGAAAGAGGTGTTACGTTTTATTTTACTTTGAAGAAAGGAATCAACTGATGTCTATCAAAGCAACAAATATAAGCCCTATTGACATCCTGCTTGTTGAGGATAATCCGGGGGATGTGCAGCTTACCAAAGAAGCATTGGAAGAAACAAAAGTTCTCACCAATCTTTTTGTGGTAGAAAACGGTGTTGAAGCGCTTGATTTTCTCTATCAGAGGAACCAGTACACATCAGCCATTCGCCCTGATATTATCTTTCTGGACTTGAATCTGCCTTTGAAAAACGGCAGAGAAGTTCTGGAAATTATTAAAGGCGATGAAGGCTTAAAGAGAATTCCAGTAGTAATTCTTACCTCATCAAAAGCCGAGGAAGACATTGTCAAGTCATATAATCTTCATGCAAACTGCTATATAACAAAGCCGCTGGATTTTAATCAATTTGCCGGTGTAGTAAAAGCTATTGAAGATTTTTGGTTTACTGTTGTAAAACTTCCACAGTAAAACGAAATTTGTTGTTATCCATTATGGAAATTCCGAAAGGAAAGAAAATGTCCGAGCAGAGTATATCCGTTCTTCTAATCGAAGATAATCCCGGTGACGCGGGATTGATTAAAGAATATTTAAATGAGTCTACAGAAACACACTTCCAAATTACTCACGCAACTACACTTAAAGAGGGATTGCTTTTTGCATCTAAAAACAACCTCGATATTTTTCTGCTGGATTTATCTCTGCCCGACAGCAAGGGTCTTAAAACACTTTCAAAAGTACGGCATGCACATCCTGAAAAACCAGTTATCGTGCTTACAGGAAACAATGATCTTTCTGTATCGAAACAGGCAATTCAGGAAGGCGCGCAGGATTTTCTTGTAAAAGGTAAAATTGACAATGATTTGCTCATCCGTTCTATTACCTATGCCATTCAGAGAACTCAGCTTGAATCTAAAATTATTAATTATTCCGAACGCTTAAAAAAGGCACAAAAAGTAGGACATACCGGCAGCTGGGAAGTTGACTTGATTAATCATACCATGTGGGGATCAGATGAAGCCTTCAATATTTATGGACTGTCCCATAACAGCGGATTCATATCACTCGAAGAAGCACAAAAAATTCCACTGGAAGAATTTAGAGTATCTTTGAACTCCGCTCTCCAGAAGCTCATTCAGTTTAATGAACCGTATGATATTGAATTCAAAATCCAGCGGTCTAATGATGGTGAGATTCGTTGGATTCACTCCGTTGCCGAGTTAATTCGTGATGCTGCCGGAAAGCCGATTAAAGTGTGCGGAGTAATACAAGATATTACAGATAAAAAGCAGGCTGAGGAAAAGCTGAAAATAAGAGAACAACAGTATCGCCTTATTGCGCATAACTCTCTTGATGTTATATGGACAATGGATCTCAATGGACATTTTACATATATAAGTCCATCTATCACAAAACTTCGTGGTTATACACCCGAAGAGACAATGACGCAGTCCTTGGAGGAAATGATTTCTCCCGGCTCACTGGCGCTTGTTCTTGCAGAACACCAAAAGAGACTCGAAGCAATTCGCACAAACACATATCTTCCTCCAAGCATATTAGAGGTTGAACAACCTTGCAAGGACGGCAGCAGTGTGTGGACAGAAGTTGTCTCAGATAAATTTTGCGACGAACATGGCAACGTCATCGGACTCATTGGTGTTTCCCGCAATATTACAGAACGAAAAAAAATGCAGGACGCATTGAGAAAAAGCGAGCAGCGCTTTTGGGATATGTTTAACAACGCACCGTTCGGCTATCATGAAATGGATATAAATGGGAAGTTGGTGCAGGTAAATAAAACCGAACTGGATCTGCTGCAATATACCCGTGAAGAAATGATCGGTTCTTATGTCTGGAATTTTCTATCTGACGGCGAATCTTCTCAAGAGCGTGTTCTCGGGAAGCTGCGCGGAGAGATTCCTCCGGGCAGAAGCACAGAACGCAAGTACCAACGGAAAGATGGGTCGGTGATTACGCTACTTGTTGAAGACAGGTTAATCCACAACCCTGAAGGAAATATTACAGGACTTCGCTCTGCACTTCAGGATATTACCACACGTAAAAAAACAGAAAATGAATTAATAAAATTATCGCTCGCGGTTGAACAAAGCCCCGCGTCAATTGTTATAACCGATATTAATGGCAACATTGAGTATGTAAACCACACATTTACCACAACAACCGGGTACACAGTAGAAGAAGCACTACATAAAAACCCGAGGATACTAAAGTCCGGACATATGACCAAGGAAGAGTACAAAATACTTTGGGATACTATTTTGTCCGGGAAAAACTGGTTCGGCGAATTTCTTAATGTGAAAAAAAGCGGCGACCTTTTTTGGGAAGAGGCTATCATTTCTCCTATCAAAAATAAAGACGGAGAAATTATCAATTTACTTGCTATTAAGCGTGATGTTACCGAACTAAAAAAAATAAACGAAGAGCTGCGTGAAGCCAAGGAAACCGCAGAAGAAATGAACAGATTAAAATCAAGTTTTCTTGCCAACATGAGTCACGAGCTTCGCACACCGATGATTGGCATTTTGGGATACTCGGAAATGCTTCTTGATGAATTTTCTGATGAGAAAGTGCATGAAATCGGCGGTATAATTTTACAAAGCGGACATCGCCTCATGGAAACGCTGAATCTTATTCTTGATCTTTCGCGCATTGAAGCAAAAAAACTTGATGTAAAAGTCTCGCCGGTAGATATTGTGCCTGTCGCTCGTGAAATTGCCACCCTATTCAATTCAGCAGCTGACAAAAAACAATTATACCTTACGGTTGCTTCGGTATGTGAGTCTCTCGATCTGCTGCTCGATGAAAAAATGTTCAGGGAGATTCTCAACAATCTCATTAATAACGCCATCAAATTTACCAGACAAGGCGGTGTAACTGTAACGATCAGCAAAGATACCTTGGATAATGCCGAATGGGCTATCGTTCAAGTACGGGATACAGGCATCGGTATTGCGAGTGAAAACTTTAATATGATATTCGAGGAATTCCGGCAAGCCAGCGAAGGACAATCTAGAAGTTTCGAAGGTACCGGGCTGGGACTCACAATCACCAAGCGGTTTGTGGAAAAATTGAATGGTGTTATTTCTGTTGATAGCACAGTTGGAAAAGGCACCACCTTTACTGTTCGCTTTCCCATCCAGCCATTAAACAAAATCAAAACCGATGAAGTACATACCAGCATACAAGGAGCGGCTCAAACTAAAACTGTGTTGCCGCAAGTGTTGTACGTTGAAGATGACGAAATCGCTGTTCATATTGTGTCTAAAATGCTAGACGGTTATTGCGAGATAGACAATACCAATAATGCCGAATCTGCTTTGCACATGGCACAAGCAAAAAAATACGATGCGATCTTTATGGACATTAACCTCGGCAAAGGACTTGATGGAGTAAAAACAACAATGCTTCTTAAAAAAATGGAATTATACCAAAACGTTCCTATCGTGGCTATGACGGCATATGCCATGGTTGGCGACAAGGAAGAGTTTTTGAATGCCGGGTGCACTCATTACATTTCAAAGCCATTTACAAAATCGGAATTGCTCAAAGTAGCAAGTGAAGTATTTCATAAGAATCTGTAATCATAAATAAAACAGGGTGCCGGCTGATACCGGCGCCCTGCATATAGCTCAACTTATTTCAGCAACATCATTTTTCTCATAAGCTTACTGCCTCCCGATTGCAATTCGTAAATATAAACACCGCTTGAGAGATTCGAGGCATTAAAATATGCCGTATATTTCCCTGCCCGTTTATATTCGTTTACCAAAGTTACTACTTCACGCCCCAAAACATCATATACCTTCACCGATACGTTATTATCTTTTGGCACCTGATATTTGATCATTGTGGATGGATTGAAGGGATTCGGGAAATTTTGTGCAAGTTCGAATTTCCTTTCTGTCAGCGAAGTATTATCATTAACGTCAACGGTAATATTTAGCGAAGACGGGAAAGCAATTCTTACCGAATCACAGTATTTGCGTAGAGTTGAAATAGCCGCTAAATTGCCCATATCCGATCCAGCACCGGCTACTATTTGGGCAAAGACCACCTCCTGGCTATCACCGGGCGCCATATTGAACGGCCCCGAGGCAATTCCCATACGACGATCACCGGGTTGGTAGAGAGTACCATCAACCCAGCCGGTTTTTGTGATCGGATCACCGGCAAGAACAAATTTCGTAGGATAACCGGTTGAGGGGTCAGTGTATTCCGTACCCGTTGTCCCGATTTTACCACGCATGAAATTATAGAATTGTGTTGACCCTGAAATGTCTGATGGAGTCGGATCTCCGACCGAAGCATCTCCGCTTGTATAGTAGTATGTTCCAGTTATAGGATTATTTTTTTTGTTCTTAACGTACTTACCCATATAAAAAGCAGAATCTCCGGGCGAAGGAACCGCTGGTGTTTGCAAGAAGACTATTCCCACCGCCGGAGGTTGGTTGCCATATTGAGTATCAGTATAATTTCCGTTGTAACAATAAACCATGTTTCTTGTTGTATCAGTTCCGACAAAATCATCTTGAGGGTATCCTAAATCCGGATCTGACCACATGGTAATAAACATGTTGTTAATCTTGTTCTGCCCCTTATTAATAAACAGATATTTTTTTAATATGGTATTGCTTAAAGCACCGGGTTTCTGATAATTCCAGAAAGTTGCCTGAACTTCTATACCAAGGGGCTGCGCCCCATACAACGTGGTTGTTTTTGAAGCATCTAAATCGTTTGCGACAAACCACGTCGTCTGAGAGGCTCCGGGAAATCCCGGCACATCGGTATTGGGTGTGTAAGCACCGGAATGAAGCCAGTTAGAAAATGGCGCTCCTTCAGCAGCCGGCCAGTTTTCCCAATCATTGGCATAATCAGATTTTATTAATGGCGCGATTCTCCATTCATCGTTGACTTCTTCATTCAGATCTGCTGTTTTATAGTCTGACCGAACACGGAAAATTCTATTGCTCGTTACGCCGCTATGATCGGCAGTACCGTCGGGAAGAATTCTTCCTGATTGCAGCCCGGTATGATATGTGGAGCCTCCTACTCGCGGCTGATTATCCCCTTCTACCAACGCACCCCAAACCAAACCTGAAATAAATACAGCGCTGGTAGCACTGCCGCGGGGATAGTAGAGTCCTGGGGTTTGCTCAGATATTAAATTATCCATAATACCATCACAACTTATCCACGTCGACACATTGTTTGTATTTAATTTTGTTATTGTGCTATTAGGATACGTGTTTACCCTCGCTTGCGCTGTAAAAAACACAGTATCAGCCTGAATGTTTTTGTAGTTGGCTTTTATAATATACTGATCTGTTCCTGTTCCGTTCGGCGAGAACTGCACGTATCCGTTGCGTTGTACAGTAATGGTATACATAATCGGAATCGATCCCGGATAAGCAGGAATCTCATAGCTCATATATGGAAAATTGCTATAATCGACATCATAAATAAAAAGCCATTCACGAGGTCCCGTTGAACCTACATTATCTGTCACATAGCGGTTACCGCTTGGCCAATACTTGCCATCAACTATGCCGCCTGCCACATTGTTTTCAAGATGCCCCACAGCAAGACGCTTTGGATTTGCAGGGTCATCAACATTCCAGGCAGATAGTGGAACGCTTTTTTCAAATCCTTGAAAGGCATAGCTGGAGGAAGTGTTTAAGATATATGGAGCAAATGCCGCTTGGGCCGGCGCAAGTTGAGCATATCTCAAGTACCGGTAGGCAAAAGACATATTTTCATCATTGGGATCGAATGCCGGATTGAAATCTGCCGTATCTGTTACCTTGGCTAATTTTATGAGAACATTTTTCAAGGATGTGGGCGGGACAACTTTGGCAGTATTTGCAAATATTGAGCCTAAGTCCGCATACCCAATGGCCCCGTTGAATCCCTCAAGACCAAGATTTGCATTTCTGGCAGTAAATCGCATGTTCCCGCTTTTCACTTCAACATTTTTAACACCTACAGATCCTGGCGCAGATACATAAATTGACATGCCGTCAACATTCATCGTTACCCCGGCTGCCGACAAATTTGAATATACTACCTGATTGTTTGTGATGTCATTCAAGTTCCAGGATACTGTTGTGTCATTCACGTAATTGAATGTTACCGCGTATTTATGACCATTCAACCCAAGAGGATTGGTTGTTGAAACGTTAACTGTAACTATTGTGTTGTTTGTGACCGGAACGGTAGCAACTTGACTGAAGCAAAGGCTAGAGAATATAACAACAGCAGTCAGGAAATAAAAGAAACGCATATGTACTCCTCCATTAAAATTTTCATAAATTAAATAATATTTCTTTGCTAACCAAAAAAGGTTAGTAACGACATGCACGCCTCAATGAATACTAGCGCCTCAAGATTCATTTTACAAAGCTAAAGGTTCGACTCCACCGGATTGATTTAAAGACATTCGTTACCAATGGATCACATGAGAAGTAGACGATCATAGCTTTGCCAACGATATTTCCGCGCGGCACTAAGCCCCAAAACCGGCTATCGTAACTATCATTACGGTTATCACCCATAACAAAATAGTAGTCGTGCTTGAACGTATATGCAGTAATTATTTTGTCATTCAGATAATACCAACCATCATGATACGTAAGACACTCTTTTCCGTTGTCCCGGTTGATGACTTGCCGATATAGAGCGAAAACATTTGCGTTCAACGGAACAGTCATACCTTGGCGCGGTACAACAAACGGCCCATAGTTATCCTCATTCCACGGAAATCCCTCCGGAAAAATCCGATGATCTATTAAATCTTTATCTATGCTGTTTTGATTGAATTGAGCTTTAGGTGGTATAGACATCATACTTTTATTGACGAACACCACGGCAGAATTGATCTGAACCGTATCGCCGGGAATCCCGATGACCCTTTTAAGATAATACGTTTCTTCCATCGACTTAATCTCATTTCTGCCGCCCGGAAATACAAAACATATAACATCATTACGCTGCGGATCCGACCAGCTCATGATGTTCCAGCGAGGAAGGTTAAAACCAAAATAAGGTATGCTTTTCGGGGTTTCAAGTTGATAACTCATTTTATTCACGAGAATAAAATCTCCAGCGAGCAAAGTTTCTTCCATGGATGAAGTGGGAATTTGAAAGGCTTCGATAAAAAAGAATTTTAATAGCGCGGTAAGTAATACGGCGGAAATAATCAACGCCAGCAAATATTTGAAGTCCCAAATACTTTTTGTCTCCGGCGTTTTTTCACTTTGCATAAACAACCGCATTATCACTTTGCTTTTTTTTGGGGAAATATTTGTCCGCGCTAATCTTCTATCTGCAGTACTGCTAAAAATGCTTCCTGAGGAATTTCAACATTGCCGACCTGTTTCATGCGCTTCTTACCTTCTTTTTGTTTCTCAAGAAGTTTTCTTTTGCGCGATATATCACCACCGTAACATTTTGCTAAAACGTCTTTGCGCGTAGCTTTTACAACGGACTTTGATATAACCTTTGTTCCGATAGCCGCCTGAATGCTGATTTCGAAAAGCTGCTTCGGTATCAAGTCTTTTAATTTGGCGCAGACTTTACGGCCCCAGTCATATGATTTGCTTCTATGCACAATCATGGAAAGTGCATCAACCGGTTCACCGTTAAGAAGGATATCGAGACGCACAAGATCTGATTCCCTGTAACCGATGAGTTCATAGTCAAATGACGCGTATCCGCGTGTTGTTGATTTTAGTTTGTCGTAGAAATCGAAAATAATTTCAGACAAAGGAAATTCGTACTGCAAATCAGCTCGTGTCGGATCGAGATATGTTGTGTTGTTATACACGCCCCGTTTATCCATGCCGAGCTTCATGATGTTGCCGACATATTCACTCGGACAAACAATCTGTGCTTTAACATACGGCTCTTCAACATGATCAATATCGCCGACCGGAGGCATGGTCGCTGGATTATCTACAATTACCTGCGTGCCGTTCTTTTTATAAACAATATATTCTACGTTCGGGAGTGTTGTAATAATGGACTGATTGAACTCGCGATACAACCGCTCCTGAACAATCTCCATGTGTAACAGACCCAGAAATCCACAGCGAAAACCGAATCCAAGCGCAGCAGATGTTTCCGGCTGATACACAAGCGCGGAATCATTCAAAATAAATTTATCAAGAGCATCGCGCAGACCTTCAAATTCTTCAGTGTTGGTCGGGAATAATCCGCTATACACCATCGGCTTGACTTCTTTATAACCGTGTATCGGCTCAGAGGCTCCGCCTTTTGCATGGGTAATAGTATCACCGACTTTTGTATCGTGAACATCTTTAATACCGGATATGATGTACCCCACGTTTCCGGCAGTTAATTCTCCGGTACGCATTTTTTTCAAACCGAGCACACCGACTTCTTCTGCTTCGTATTCCTTGCCATGCGCAAAGAATGCAATTTTTTCTTTTTCTTTGAGCGTACCATTCACGATTCTAACGTACGCGATAGCACCACGGTAAGCATCAAAAACAGAATCGAAAATAAGCGCCTGTAACGGTTTCGAATCATCACCTGACGGACAAGGAATTTTTTTAACGATCGCTTCCAAAATTTCCTGTATACCAAGTCCAGCCTTTGCACTGGCAAGTATAATATCTTCATCCTTACAGCCGATAAGATCTATGACCTGATGTTTGATGCGGTCGACTTCTGCTGATGGTAAATCAATTTTATTCAGAACCGGAATGATTTCAAGTCCTGCATCAATTGCAAGATACAGATTGCTGATTGTTTGCGCTTCAACACCCTGCGAGGCATCAACTATAAGCAGCGCACCCTCGCATGCAGCGAGAGAACGGGAAACTTCGTAAGAAAAATCAACGTGGCCGGGGGTATCAATTAAGTTAAGAGTATATGTTTCATTATCTGAAGCTTTATACTTCATCTGAATCGCGTGAGACTTTATGGTAATCCCGCGTTCACGCTCCAAATCCATGTCGTCCAGAACCTGACTAACCAACTCACGCTGACTGACCGTACCGGTATATTCCAGCAGCCGGTCGGCAATTGTTGATTTTCCGTGATCTATATGTGCAATAATGCAGAAATTGCGAATCGTATTCATAAAACCATAATATTTGAACCGTAAATATACGCATACCGCCCCTGCTAAAAAAGGCAGTTTAACCCCAAGAGCTCATTTTACCGCAAAGGCGCAGAGACGCTAAGTTTTTTTATAGAAAAATTAATCGCATGATTAGATAAAAAACACGACTCTGATTTGTCTACTTGGCTCATAGCACAAAACAATACTTTGCGTCTCTGCGTCTTGGCGGTTCGTTTTTCGTGTTTTCAGGTTTGTGAGAATAAAAAAAAGGGCTCCGGAGAGCCCTTTTGTATGAGATATTTAGTCGGTTATTTTTGCTTTGCCAATTCGACGTTAGCTTCTAATTTCACTGTCTTGCCGACTACTGCTCCACCCGATTCAATCATTGCATTCCATTTTAAATTATAATCGAAGCGGTTGATTGCACCTGTTAATTTGAATCCTGCCTTTGTATTTCCCCACGGATCTTTGACTGTTCCTTTGTATTCAACATCAAGTTTAACCTGTTTGGTCACATCGCGGATTGTTAAATCACCGATCAATGCGTATTTGTTTCCGCTGACTTTTTTGAATGATTTTGAAACGAATTTTAATTCAGGATATTTTTCTGCACTAAAAAAGTCATCCGACTTCAGGTGCTTATCGCGGTCGGCATTATCCGTATTAATGCTGGCAACTTTAGCGACCAGATTGATAGTTGAACCCGAAAAATCATTATCATTTTTTGAAACTAAAGAACCGTCGAACTCGCGGAAATAGCCACCAACCTCTGAAATGACAAGGTGCTGAACCTTGAACATAAGATTTGAGTGTGCAGCATCAATTTTCCAGGTTGACTGTCCGAAGACGAACTGAGATGCGAATAAAAGCGCAAAAACAAAGAATTTAACCGATTTCATATGTACTCCATTATGTTTATTGTTTAAATTAAAATATTACTAACTTGAAATATTGTGTTAAAAAAATAGACAAAGGAGCCTTTATCTATTTTTTTAACAGGCTTACTCCGGAAGAAGTTGGGGGTTTCTTTCCTTGCGCAGTAAATGCCGATTTCCACGACGTCACTTACAACGCGAGCGAGCTTTTTTCATTTATATAAGAACATCATCAAAATACATAACACGGGTATATCCCCCGAAGTTCCCGGTGGTTGAAAAAATTTACAGATAGGAGGTTGCCGAAGGCATAAGAATTCCCAAAAGTTTGGGTTTTTCACACCTGGCGCGGATTTTACAAATGCGAAAAGATGTCCGCCATATTTATCTCTCTTGAGGAATAAATAAGCACACGGCAGGAGTAAGTCGGTTTATTGTTTATTTGTGGTGTAACAAACCAGTTCGTACTTCCACTGCTTTTTCATGTACGCGAAGAACTGGGCAAAGCAAGTCTTGTGATGATCGCGGGAAAATTTTGAAGTGCGTTTAATAAATATCTGATAGAACCACGTTCCCCACATACCGAAGTAACCAATAGCCAGCAGACGTAATACTGAAGGACGGACTTCTCTGGTAACATCAATGTAGCCTGTCTTCGTAAACCCGGCCTGCTGCGCAATCGCTGTTAATTGTTCAACGCTGACAGCTTCTGAAATTGCCCATCCATTGAACATAGTTTTTAAATGTTTCTGCTCTTCTATGGAAATGTTTGAGGCATTAAACGTATCGGCAAATAATATTCTGCCGCCAGGACGAAGCAACCGGTATGCTTCTTTAAGCATGGCCGATTTATCCACTGCCGACTGCATACTTTCCACTGCGACAACAACATCGAAGGAATTATCCGGAAATGTTGTTTGCGTGTAGTCCATGACAAGAAAATCAGCTTTATCCGCAACACTTTGCTTTTCGGCAAATGCTGTCGCGTTTTTAGTCTGCTTATCACTTAAAGTTATTCCGGTTACCCGGCAGCCTGTTGACTTCGCAAAGAATATAGATGTTCCTCCAACGCCGCATCCGGCATCGAGGACTCTGTCCGTTTCTTTAATACTGCCCATTTTAATGAGCATCCGGTTGGTATTTAAAATCGAATCGGGAAGGTTTTTCGTTCCTTTGGTCCAAATTCCATAATGAAGCCCTTTGCTGTCATCGAACTTCCACCAAATTTTATAATGATCTTCAGTTTGATCGTAATAATCTGCGACATCCTTGGGAGTAAATTGAACCATTAAAATCCTGACTTGTTATAAGAGTAACGAGAATGATTTCTCTTCAAAAATCTTTGTGAATTAACTATATTTTTATCTCTAATATTAGGAAAAATCCGCGTAAGAGCAAAACAACAAGCCACTTGAAGGACAGTTTGCTCTGTCGTGTTATTGAAAGGTCTTTTGTTTGAATAACTATTATGACATCGTTGTTGTTGGCGCCGGACCAGCCGGTTCAACCGCTGCAAGATTTGCTGCCGAAGCAGGTGTTTCGGTTCTGCTGCTTGAAAAAGACCGCGATGTCGGCTATCCTGTCCGCTGCGGTGAAGCTGTCAGCCGTTCAGGATTAACGCCTTTCATTGAGCCCGATAATAAGTGGATTGCCGCAGATATTGATACCTTCGCACTTGTCGCGCCGAATGACCATCAGGTTGATGTTCATTATCAGGATGCCGTGTATGTTCTTGAGCGCCGTATTTTTGATTATGAGCTTGCTCAGATAGCCGCCACCAAGGGCGCGGATGTTTTAACGCGTGCGTATGTAAACGGACTCATCATTGAAAACGAAACAGTCTGCGGTGTGAAATACGAGTACCGCGGAGAGCAGAAGGAAGTCCGTTGTAAAGTAGTAATTGCTGCCGACGGCGTCGAATCGCGCGTGGGTAGATGGGCGGGATTAAAAACACATTCGCATTTCCGTGATATGGAGAGCTCCGTTCAGTTTACTGTTGCCAATGTTGAGATAGATCAGAAGACCATGTACTTCTATTTCGGCAAAGATGTTGCGCCGCATGGATACTTGTGGGTATTCCCGAAAGGCGGGAATAAAGCAAACATCGGATTGGGCATCAGCGGCGAAATCGGGAAACACAAATCAGCAATTTCCTATCTTAATGATTTTATGCAAAGACGCTTTCCTAAGGCAGCCATTCTCACGCAGGTCGCCGGAGGTGTTCCGTGTGAAGTAACTTTAAAACAAATTTCCGGCAAAGGCATTTTACTTGCTGGCGACGCGGCAAAGCAGGTTAATCCCCTCAGCGGCGGAGGCATTACGAGCGGGATGATTGGCGGAAGCATCGCGGGAAAAATTGCGGCGGAATCAATTACGCTTGATAAGCCGGCACATCTTTTTACCTACGATAAAGCATGGCACGAACGCAACGGCAAACGCCATGAAACTTACAACCGCCTGAAAGAAGGCATTTACGATTTTACCGACGAAACGTTTATTAATCTCGCCAAAACGGTAGACGCGGTACCCATTGAGAAAAGAACAATGGGTAGAATTTTTACTCAAGCTTTGATACATCAGCCGTCACTATTAATCGACGTCGCGAAAGTTTTTGTAATCTAACAACACAAATCTATTATGCTGTACACCGGCGCTCAACCCTCCGGAACATTGGCCCTTTATGTCGACCGTGTCTACTACTTGCACGACACGGAAATGAACAATGTGCGCCAGCTTATTCCCGACGGAAAGACCGACGCGGTATTCTTCCTAAATGACTACAACGGATTTGCGAGACCGTTGAACGGAGAGCCGTACCAGCTCTATCACGATGCAATCATCGGCCCGCATAAAAAGTCTGTTCAATTCTACTACGAAGGCGAGTTGGAAATTATCGGCATCCGGTTTTTCCCCTCATCTCTCAAGCGGCTGTTTAACGCTCCGGCTAAAAACTTTTCCGGAAAGCCTGTTCCATTCAGTTCACTCGAAAATGTAGATGTACAAAAAATATCTGAAGACGTTAGGTGCGAACCCGACCCGAATGAAAAGATCAATCTACTTTTCGATTGGCTCATGACTCTCCTACCGGAAAACGCTGATAAACCCGATACGACACACGAGTTTATTTTACGACTTTACGAAACAAAAGGTATCGAACCGCTTGAAAAAATTTGTAATCATTCATACAATGAATACAAGAAGTTGCAGCGTGCATTTTCAAATGAAATAGGCATTACCCCTAAATATTTTGCGCGCATGGTTCGTTTTGAAGCAGTACACAATGAAATTCTTCAATCAAAGGAGATTGACTGGATGTCGCTTGTATTGAAATACGGTTTTCACGACCAATCACACTTAATAAAAGAATTCAAGTTTTTCACCGGCCAATCCCCAAAGGATTTTCTCGGAATTTTGCCGGATTTTATCTAAGCGTGTTCTAAATTGATAATTAATAATTAAGAACTTATAATTACCCCCTGTCCTGTTTTTACAATTTTCCCCTATCCGCGCCTTGTAATTTTCCAGTGTTAAAATTGGAGAGTCCTTTGAAAAAGCTCATTAGTGTTTTATTTATTATCCTTCTTACTATTGCAATATATCCTCAGCAAAAATATCAAACCATAAGGGGAATTGTTCTTGATGCAGATGCAAAAACTCCGCTTATCGGAGCAAATGTTATTGTATTAAAAACTTCGGCCTCGCTTGGCGCCTCGACGAATGAAAAAGGTGAGTTTGCTATACCGAATGTTCCCATCGGCCGGCATTCATTGCAATGCAGTTATATGGGATATAATTCCACGATAATGCCCGAAGTACTTGTAGGTTCTGGAAAAGAAACGGCACTTACCTTCTATTTAAAAGAATGCGTTGTCAGTTCTCAGGAAATAGTTGTAAAAGCAGAAACCGCCAAGAATAAGGCATCGAATCCGATGGCGGATGTCAGCGCGCGTTCATTCAGCGTTGAAGAATCACGCCGGTATGCCGGAGCGATGGATGACCCGCTGCGAGCTGTATCAAGTTTTGCCGGAGTTACCGGCAGCGGCGATGTTAACTCAAACGGCATCGTTGTCCGCGGCAACTCACCAAAGGGATTATTATGGCGCCTTGAAGATGTTGACATCCCAAATCCCAATCACTTCAGCTACGTTGGACAATCAGGCGGCGGAGTGACCATATTCAGCAGCCAAGTATTAGCAAATTCGGATTTTTACACGAGTGCTTTTCCGGGCGAATATGGCAACGCGCTGTCCGGAGTTTTCGACATGAAATTTCGTAACGGCAACAACAATAAACATGAGTATACCGCGCAGGCAGGCATCAGCGGCGTTGAATTTGCTTCCGAAGGACCGGCGGGATTTACCAACTCATCATATCTTTGCAACTACCGGTATTCGGTGTACGGATTTCTCCAAATGATAGATCCTACGATGAAGAATAAAATTCCGAGTTATCAGGATGTATCATTTAAGGTGGTTATCCCAACCGAGAGTTATGGCAAGTTCACCCTGTTCGGCATCGGCGGTTTATCGCGTTCAAAATATCTGCCGGACTATTCGCCTTCACAAACATCAAATGAAGACCGCCAACGTTCGGTACTTGATAACGACATGGGTGCTGCAGGATTGTCTCATACAGTAGTCGCCGGTAATGCGACACTCATTAAGACTACCTTATCCGCTACAACAAACAGGGTGCACTATTGGTACGGATATAATGATTCCGGCACTCTGTATTATCTCAACCAATCCGAATACAGAAACAGCCGCTGGGCGCTTAACTCATATATCAATCACAAATTCAGTTCGGCATACACCAGCAAAACAGGTATCACGTTAACGCGTCTGTATTACCATGTTAATTTGAAAGCGACGGACGTATTTACCGGAAGTTACTCAGGCGGAACGGATGATAAGGGATACGCAAATCTTCTGCAAGCGTACACGGAATCGAAAATTGATTTTTCAAATTCCGTCAACATGAACATCGGACTGTATTATCAAACATTATCGGCGGCAGGCAATGGCTCTCTTGAACCGCGTGCATCACTGAGTTGGAGCTTTGCTCCGGGGCAATCATTTGGCTTGGGATACGGACTTCATAGTCAGGCTGAAGATATTTGCATCTACCGTTTACAAAAAACAGTACCCGGCGGCAGCGTATATTATCCGAACAAAAATCTTTCGTTCGGTAAAGCACATCATTTTGTTTTCAGTTATGATTACGCGTTCGATTCAGACAAACGTCTTAAAATCGAATTGTATCGCCAGCAGCTTTTCGATATTCCGGTTGTCGCGAATACGTATTACTCAATGCTGAATAACCCGGGTGGATATTTTAGCGAACCGCTGGTCAATGCGGGAAAGGGTTATACCCAGGGCGTTGATGTCACACTGGAAAAATTCCTCACGGATAATCTCTATTATTTAGTGACCGGTTCATATTATACCGCGAAATACAAGGGCGGCGACGGCATAGAACGTAATGGAAGATACAACGGTAAATACGTAATGAATGCGCTGATCGGTAAGGAGTTTGTAACAGCAAGTGATAACATTTGGGGCGTGAATATAAAGATTTCATACACAGGCGGAGAATATTTCATCCCGGTTGACTTGACTAAATCAATCGCCGCAGGAAATGAAATATTGGATGAAAGTCAGATATACACCCAACATTTACCGGGATTCTGCTATGTTGATTTATCCGTATCATACAGAATCAACTATCAGACTTCGGCACTGATTCTCGCGCTGCAAATTAAAAACGCGTTAAACCAGAAACCGGTCATCGGATACGACTATAATTCATATTTAAAAACGGTCGAACAAAACAAACCGATGGGAATAATTCCGATGATAAACTGCAAATACGAATTTTAGAAAGGAAAAAAATTCACGCCAAGGCGCTAAGACGCAAATATATTTTAATAAAACACAGAAATAAAAACAGCACCCTGAATAATCGGCGGATGTAATAGTCCAAAAAATACTTTGCGCTTTGGCGGCTTGGCGTGAATCATAAAAATATATCGAAGAGGTGAACGCTGCACAATGTCATCTCGATACGCCCGCCGTTTACCGAGTGGATCGACGCAGTCGAGCTGTATCGAGGTAAGGCGGGCTGCTCGATGACCCACTTTTTCATTTCTTTCAATATATTTTGCGTCTTAGCGCCTTTGCGAGAATTATAAACACCCATCATCGGGCAAGATACAAACCCGCCCTACAAATATTTCATGTTTTATCCGTATTTTTGATAGCACAATTGAAAAATACTGACAAGATTTTATGAAAATAGGCATTACATGTTATCCCACGTACGGCGGAAGCGGGGTTGTCGCCAGCGAACTGGGCAAATCACTCGCTCTCGAAGGACACGAAGTACATTTTATCAGCTACGCGCGGCCATTCCGTTTAAATGAGTTCGTTGATAATATATATTATCACGAAGTCGAAATGAGCAGTTACCCGCTTTTTGAGTTCCCCTTGTATAGTCTGGCACTTGCAAGCAAAATGGTTGAGGTTGCACAATACGAAAACCTCGATCTGTTTCACGTGCATTATGCAATTCCTCACGCGACCAGCGCATTCCTCGCGCGGGAAATTCTCAAAGGCAAAAAAGACATCAAGATAATTACAACGCTGCACGGCACCGACATTACGCTCGTCGGCCTTGAACCGTCTTTTCTGCATTTGGTAAAATTCAGCATTGAGCAAAGCGACGGCGTTACCGCAGTATCGCGGCACCTGAAAGAGAAGACGATAACAAATTACGATATTAACAAGGATATCGAAGTCATTCCGAACTTTATTGATACGAATTACTACAAACCGGATGTAAGCTGCGCCTTCAGAAAACGTTTTGCCCCGAATGGCGAAAAAATTATGGTTCATACCTCAAACTTCAGACAAGTGAAACGTGTTTCGGATACAATAAAAGTCCTTGAACTTGTACGAAAAGAAGTTGACGCAAAATTAGTTCTCGTCGGCGATGGTCCGGACCGTTCTGACTGCGAGCGCCTTGCACGTGAACTTGGGCTCGATAACTCCGTTATGTTCCTCGGCAAGCAGGAAGGCCTCGTCGATATTCTTAATGCATCGGATCTTTTTGTTATTCCATCACAATCAGAAAGCTTCGGTCTCGCAGCACTTGAAGCGATGGGATGCGGACTGCCTGTTATCAGTTCCAGCGTCGGCGGGCTACCTGAACTCGTACGGCACAACGAAACAGGTTTCATTTCCGAGATCGGTGATATTGAACGCATGGCTAAGTACTCTATTGACTTACTGAGCAATGAGCGGAAGCATAAAATGTTCTCGGAGAAGGCACGCGAGCGCGCGGTAAAATCATTTGATACTTCCGTCGTACTTCCGCAATATGAAAATTATTACAAAAAAGTTTTAGAGGGTTAAGTGACCGAAAAAGATTTCATCCTGCAATGGGCAAAGAAAAATGCCGACTCGATAAAAACTTTTCCGGATGATTTTATTACGGATGGAGAAATGCGCAGCCTTTCTCTCCCCGGCCAGCGCCTTAATATGGGCGAGGAGCTGTTCGGTACGTTCGGCATTATTGATAATACCGGACACACGATACATACCGCTCAATCACTTACTGAAGCCAAATATTATATCTACGCTAACCGCTCAAATAAAAAATCACTTTCCATCCCAAAAGAGGAAAAGGTTATGGCGGCTTGCGTCTCGGCTTACGAAAAATATCTTGATGAAATGATTAAACGCATCCGCAAGGATTACACGAAGAACTTTCCCGAGGGCATAAATCCGCACGACACGGTTACCCAAATTTTCTATCAGTTAGATTTGGTACGCTTTTGAAGCCGAATAAAATTCCCGTCAGCATTAAAATTTCAGAATACCTTCAGGGCATCTATGGCGAGGAGTGGACTGCCAAATATTGTCAGTACGCTTTGGAAGAGACCACCGACTTTATCCGCGTTAATACGCTTAAGACAACTCCGGAAATTCTTGCCGGTGTCTTGCGTGCCGAGTACGGCATTGAATCGGAACCTGTCTCCGGCATACCGGGTGCAATGAAGATCATTGACCCCAATCGTGTCGCCGGAAAAACAATGGAACACATAACGGGTCATTATTACCTGCAATCACTTTCATCCATGCTGCCGCCTCACGTTATTGTGCCACAGCCGCACGAGACCATTCTTGATATGTGCGCGGCCCCCGGTTCCAAAACAACCCTGCTCGCGGAGTTAATGAATAACACAGGAACACTTGTCGCAAATGAACTCGCACCCAATAGAGCGGGAATACTTTCTTTCAATGTTGAGCGTCTGAATGTACTCAACTGTGGAATTCTTCAGATGAACGGAGAAGTTCTTTCATCATACTTCCCCGAATATTTCGATCGCATTCTTGTTGATGCACCATGCAGCGGGCTGGGTATCGTCCATAAAAAAGGTGAAGTAAGCAACTGGTGGTCTGAGGATATGGCGGAACGCCTTGCATCGCTTCAATACCGCTTGCTTGTTTCAGCAATCAAAATGTTGAAGCAAGGAGGTACTCTGGTTTATTCAACCTGCACGCTCTCCATTACGGAGAACGAAGAGGTGGTTAACCTCGCGCTGCAAAAATATCCTGTTGAACTTGAAGAATTCACCCTGCCGATTCCCAACAATCCCGGATTTACCTCATTCGGCGGCAAACAATTTTCCGATGCTTTGTCGCGCACAAAACGGATTACCCCTTGGGAAGCAGGTTCAGAGGGATTTTTCATCGCAAAATTTCGGAAGACAGAATCAGCACCTTACATTCCAAAGAATGCAGGTAAATTGAAAACGACATTCCGCGCCTGCAAAAAGGATGAGTTGAAGCCTATCATTCAGCAAATAAGTGAGCAGTTCGGTGTACCGCAGGAAGTCTTTGATAATTATTCGATTGTTGAAAAGAGCAACGACTATTATATCCTTTCAAAAGACTGGGATGGCGGAGATTTTATTTCTTTCAACAAAGCCGGATTGAAAATCGGCGCACTCGATAAGTACGGTAATTTTATTATTCATACCAACCTTGCACAAATTCTTGAAAAGCACATCACAAAAAATATTATTACCCTTCAAAACGGCGATGAGATAAAAAGATATATGGATGGCGGACTTCTGAAAAATCTGAATACGGATACTAAAGGACAAGCCGCGGTTAAATATAAAGATCATATCATCGGTACCGGAGTAGTACATGACGGTGCTCTTAAAAGCCGCTTCCCGCGCGCCTTCCGCACCACCGCAATCACCTTCTAAAATTCTCGCAAAGCCGCTGAAGAAACGTACCGCAAAGACCCAGAGGCGCAAAGGAGATTTTTTTGTTTATAGCTAACGTAGATTAATCGAAGTCGTGTTTTTACGGCTTGTTGTTTCTGCGTTCTATAAAAAACTTGGCGTCTTCGCGCCTTTGCGAGAATTAGATAAGCATCAGTTCGGTTTGGGGATTTGAGATATACTCACATCCGTCATCCGTCACCTGCACCATATCTTCAATTGTCACCACACCATGACCCGCAACAGGCAGGCGTGGTTCAATCGTAAATACCTGATCTTTCTCAATCGGGATAAACGGCAGTTCGCCATACCGCTCCCAGCGTGGGAACAGGCCGCAGCCTCCATCGTGGCAAACTTTTCCAACTTGATGCCCGAGTCCGTGTTTGTACTCTTCAAATCCGTTCGCTGTAATATAATTGCGCGCTGCATCATCAACTACACATCCGTGTACGCCGGGTTTTATTGCGGCTTTTGCCTGCGCAATTGATTCAGTCAACACTTTGAATCCGCGCTTCACTGCTGCCGGAGCTTCTGTTTCTCCGTCACGAAGAATGTACCACACGCGTTGTAAATCCGAACAGTACCCTTTGTACTTCACACCGAAATCAATATTGATAACATGTCCCTTTTCAACTATTCTGTCGGTAGGACCCGCGTGTGCACCCGCAGTATCGGGACCGGTAAAAACCGATGGGCATTGGTCTTCTTCCCACGAGAGTTCAAGTCCGCGGCACTTGACTTCATTCTGCATGAAATCGGCCACTTCCTTTTCGCTCACGCCCGGTTTAATAAACTTGCCGGTCATATCAAATATCTCAAGAGCAATTCTTATTGCTTCTTTTATATATTCAACTTCTTGCGGTGATTTTCTGCCGCGAAGAGAAGCGATGATTTTTTCTGAGGAAACGAGTCTTGTTAAGTAAGGTAAGCCTTTTAGGTAGCCGGTCAATGTTAAATACATCCCGTGTGTTAAACCGTCTGCAAGGTTAGAATCAATGGAATAATTAATTGCAATGGTTTTCGGATCGTGTTTTTGCAGATACTCGATTAACGGCTCTTTTGCCGAGTGCAAGTACCCGATGACGTTCTTGAATGTCCCGAGCATTTTGAATTTCGGTTCTTCCAATGAACCGACAATTGCCGTAGTGTCACCGTTCCTGTTTATCAAAAATGCCGACTGCCAGGTACAATGCGACCCGACAACGATATCAAGACATGGATCAGGAATAGAAGCGGATTCGCGGACAAAAATCAGCCAAAGATCAATGTTGTTTTCGTTAAGCAGCTGCACTGCCTGCTGAATTTTTTCAAGAATAAGCGTCGTATCCATAAACTTTGTATCCGAATAAATATTAAGAATGTTTTGTGAAAAATACGACTAATTCGGAAAAGGAAAAGTTTAAAAACGAATTGAATATATATAGATAATAGTGCCGTTTTTCAGATTTCCTAGCCCATGACTTAAGTCATGGGCTAGGAATAAGACACCTATTTTGCTAATGTTACTGTTGTCCAATAACTGAATTGTTTCTGGCTTTCTCCCATTTGTCCACCAGGAGCACCCATTCCTCCGTGACCTCCATGTCCACCCATTCCGCCACCTGGGCCGCCCATACCTCCGCCGGGCATACCGCCTCCCGGACCACCCATACCTCCGCCTTGTTCATCACCGCCCTGCGGCTGCTTCATCGTCATTTTTTCTCTTTCCGGAGTTTCGAATCCCACGCCGACCTTATCTTTTTCCGGCACAACAAAATACATGTTATCGCCTTTACCGGTAAGGGCAATCTTTGCTTCATACACAAAGCGATCGTTGATATTGCTAAATTTTATTTCGATGCCCTTTGCCTGTGAAATAGGAACGCGCGACCATGATTTTGCACTCGGTTCATATATTTCCAATTCCGTCATGAATTTTGACATGTCCGGCATTTCTCGGGGCTTCATCTTTTGACGATCACCGCTCTGTTCCGGCATCTGTCCCTGGCCTCTTTCCGGCGGCTCACTGCCGCTATTGTCCGGATTGAATGTCATTCCGTCGTCTCCCGATTTTTTACCGAACTGCATTTTATCACGCATACCGCTCATGCCAAGCGGAAACTTGATTCCAAAATTTTTACTACTTCCACCTTCACCGTCAAGCCATAAGATAAGTCCATCGCCTAATAGCTGTCTGGTTTTTGTCTGCCCGGATGTTATCAAGGTAAGATAAAGATAATCAGCATCATTCTGCACACCGAGAAGAATCCCCTCTTTTTTCATTGAGGTGAGCTTGCCCTGCCAATCATTATCACTCCCATCAATGGTAATCGGACTGTCAGCTTTTTTGCTGATATATTCGTTACCGCCGCATCCGGCAAGAATAAATCCGGCTGAAAGCATAAGTATACTAAAAAAGATTTTTTTCATACGAACCTTTCTAAAATTTCAAAATAGAACGCGAACCCGCCCGACCGCTGACGCAGTCATGCGGGCAGGTGACACTGATGACGCGGACCTGCCTGCCGGCAGGCAGGTTTTCACGGATTTTTTTGCAAATCCAGGACTGAACAAGCTCAAAGCTAGGCCCTTCTTTTATTCAACATGCATCAATTCAGCAGATTGTATCAAACGTGTATGAGTCCGAAGGGCGCTGTTAGGCGCCCTTACTCTGACTCTACTATATTAGACATATAAAACCGGAGAAAAATTGCGGTGGGATTCTCTATTTTTTTCGGAATTGCAGGGCAATTTTTTCGCCCCTTTCCACAACGAGTGTATCACCGGATGCATAATTTCCGGATAACAGTTCCTGTGAAAGAGGATTGACAAGATATTTTTGAATCGTTCTCTTCAATGGCCGGGCACCATGAGCAAGATCATATCCCGCATCGGCGAGCCATTGCAAAGCGTCATCTTCAACTTCCATTTCGATGTTACGATCCTTCAACATCGCGGCAACCTTTGAAATCTGAATATCCACAATCTTACGGATTTCATTTCTGGTTAACGGATTGAAGAGTATAACATCATCAATACGGTTAAGAAATTCAGGACGTATAGTCCGCTTCAGCAGCTCGCTCAATGTTGAACGCAAGCCGCTCATAATATCCTGCACATTATCATCATTCATCTTTTCAAGCTGCTCCTGTATTATTGCAGAGCCGAGATTCGACGTCATGATGATGATCGTATTTTTGAAATTGATTGTGCGTCCCTGATTATCGGTCAATCTGCCGTCATCAAGCACCTGCAATAAAATATTGAAGACATCGGGATGCGCTTTTTCGATTTCATCAAGCAACACAACCGCGTACGGGCGGCGTTTAACAGCTTCAGTCAGCTGACCGCCTTCTTCATAGCCGACATATCCCGGAGGTGCTCCAATCAAACGCGATATGGAGAATTTTTCCATATACTCCGACATATCAATACGCACCATCGCGTGTTCGTCATCAAAAAGAAATTCAGCGAGAGCACGGGCAAGTTCGGTTTTACCAACACCTGTTGTGCCGAGGAATATAAACGAACCTATCGGCCTGTTGGTATCCTGCAGACCGGCGCGTGAACGGCGGATTGCATTTGAAACCGCCTGCACAGCGTACTCCTGACCTATGACCCGTTTGTGCAATTCTTCTTCAAGACGCAAAAGTTTGTGACGCTCACTTTCAAGCATACGCTGAACCGGAATGCCTGTCCATCGTGCTACAATCTCCGCGATGTCTTCAGCATCCACTTCTTCTTTCAGCATCTTTTTATCTTTTTGAATAGAACTCAACTGTGCTGTTTCTTCGCCCAGCTGTTTCGTCAATTGCACAATGCGTCCATATCGTATCTCAGCGACTTTTGCAAGTTCGCCGTCGCGTTCAAGACGCTCCGCATCGCTCTTCAATTGCTCAATATCGCTTTTGATTTTGCGGATTGATTGGATTTTTTCTTTTTCAACCGACCAGTGCATCTTAAATACGTTGCGCTCTTCAACAAAATCGCGCAGCTCAACTTCAAGCTCTTCTAAACGCTTCTTTGAAGCTTCATCACTTTCACGGCGCAAAGCTTCACGCTCAATCTCAAGCTGTTTGATCTTTCTTTCGACTGCATCAAGTTCCTCCGGCATTGAATCGATTTCAATACGAAGTTTAGATGCCGCTTCATCAATCAGATCAATTGCCTTATCCGGCAAAAAACGGTCGGCGATATAGCGGATTGAAAATTGTACTGCGGCAACAATAGCACCGTCGGTTATCCTTACGCCATGATGAATTTCATAACGTTCTTTTAATCCGCGAAGAATTGAAATCGCATCTTCTTCCGAAGGCTCATCAATCATCACCGGTTGAAAGCGGCGTTCGAGTGCTGCATCTTTTTCGATATGCTTTTTATATTCGTTCAATGTTGTCGCGCCGACGCAGTGCAGATCGCCCCGCGCAAGAGCAGGTTTTAAAATATTAGCCGCATCAACCGCGCCCTCAGCGGATCCGGCGCCGACAAGAGTATGTAATTCATCAATAAAGAGAATAATCTCTCCATTGGAGTCCTGCACCTCTTTAATAACTGCCTTCATGCGCTCTTCAAACTGCCCACGGAATTGCGTTCCTGCAATAAGCGAGCCCATATCAAGCGCAACAATTGTTTTTGTTTTCAGATTCTCAGGTACATCGCCGCTGACAATACGATGCGCAATGCCTTCTGCTATTGCGGTCTTACCAACACCCGGTTCACCTATAAGTACCGGATTATTTTTTGTTCTTCGTGAAAGTACTTGCAGCACACGGCGGATTTCTTCATCGCGTCCGATAACAGGATCAAGCTTGCCCGCCTTTGCAAGGTCGTTTAGATTGCGTCCGAATTTTTTTAACGACTGATACGTGTCTTCAGCGTTCTGCGTTGTCACACGCTGTGAACCACGCACATCTTTTAAAGCACGAAGAATTAAATCGTATGTAACACCGTTATCACGCAAAAGCTGTCCCGCTCTGCCCTGATCTTTAACTAAAGATAATAGCAGGTGTTCGGTTGAGACGTACTCATCCTTCAGCTTTCCGGCTTCTTCAAGTGCCAGATCAAAAAATTGGGTTGTCTGGTTCGACATTTGCAGATTGGTAAAAGCCGCACCGCTCACCTTGGGCAGACGATCAATTGCTTCGCTGATGTGAATCTTGAGGTTGTTCGGATTTCCGCCCGCCTTTTGGATGATGCTTTCCGCAAATCCGGATTTTTCCTGAATTAACGATGCGAAAATGTGTTCCGGTTCCAGTACCTGATTACTATAACTTTGTGCTATCTCAAGAGCACTTTGGATTGTCTCCTGTGCCTTGACGGTAAATTTATTGAAATTAAATGCCATGTAATTTTATCTCCTTTCAGTTCTGTAAATACAAAACCACTATACAAACATAAGAAAAAGCCAAAATGGTTTCCAGACAGAAAGAAATCCGGGGAATTGAACACGGACCCGCCCGACCGCTGACGCAGTCATGCGGGCAGGTGACACGGATAACGCAGATTTTCTTTTAGTCTGAAATCTCTGGCATGATGCTGAATAATTTCCATCATACCTTGTTCGATTCATTAACACGGCGCTTCAGCGCCGTGAAAGAGACTCGCACACTCGCTGGACTTTAGTCCAATTCCTGTCGTTTTTTGGGCTAAAGCCCGTGAGATTTGTAGCGCCATCTCACGGCGCTGAAGCGCCGTGTTAATGATAAACTCATGGATTCATGTCAAAAAAATCTAAGCTTGCCTGCCAGATTTCTTCCTTCCTAGCCCATGACTTAAGTCATGGGCTAGGAAAATGATGGATATTATTGAACAAATTCCGGATGATTCTTGTTAATAGTATATAACACGAATGCCTAATATTATGCAAAATTATGCATAAATCGCCGTTTTTGGGACTTGGTCAGCCGGCCTGGAATTGTGTAAGTGCTTAATTTTTAATATATTAGCGCCCTCAATATTTATACGTATAGAATAGAAAGAGACCCATGAAAAGGAATAAGGTTGCATTGATAGGCAGTGGACAGATTGGAAGTGTTCTTGCACAACTTATTGTTCAAAAGCATCTAGGCGATGTCGTTCTTTTTGATATTGTAGATGGTATGCCCCAGGGCAAGATATTAGATTTAGCCGAAGCAGCTCGCATTGAGGGCTTCGATGTTGTATTAAAAGGTACTAATGATTATAAAGATATAGAAGGCGCTGATCTCGTTATTGTTACCGCGGGCATTCCGCGTAAACCGGGCATGAGCCGTGATGATCTTCTGATCACCAATGCAAAAATCATGAAAAGCGTTGCGGAAAACGTTGCCAAATATGCGCCGGATGCAGTTGTCATCATCATTTCCAACCCGTTGGATGCGATGGTAACACTTTTCCAGAAAGTCAGCAAATTCCCTTATAACCGCGTTATCGGTCAGGCCGGAGTGCTTGATTCATCGCGTTTTGCCACCTTTATCGCCTGGGAACTAGGCGTCTCGGTTAAAGATGTCAACGCAATGGTTCTTGGCGGACATGGCGACACCATGGTTCCGCTAGTTCGCTATGCCAACGTCAACGGCGTTCCGGTTATGGAATTGCTGGAACGGAAGCATAACAACAAAACTCATGCTGCAGAAGTAATGAAAGCGATGATCGAACGCACGAAAGATGCGGGCGGTGAAGTCGTTAAGCTATTGAAAAACGGCTCGGCGTTTTACTCACCGGCAGCTGCAGCGGTTCAAATGGCCGCAGCAATTTTGCATGACCAGAAACGTGTACTTCCCGTTTGCGCTTACCTGAACGGCGAATATAACGTCAACGGATACTACGTCGGTGTTCCGGTTGTTGTGGGTATAAACGGAGCAGAACAGATCATTGAGCTTTCGCTTGACGCCACCGAACAGAAAATGTTCGATTATTCCGTAAACGCAGTTAAGGCGCTTGTCGCCGATATGGAACGCATAGGATTCTGATTCTCTTAGCTAAAAACGTTTGAAAATGAGGGTTTTTTCAGTTAATCGGACTTAAAAACCGCGTTTTTAAACTGTTTTAAAGAAAAAAGTACAAAAAATCTTAAAAGTAGCGTTGGTTTATTTTAAATAAATCCGTAATTTTAATGTCTTAATTTTATTATAAGAGGTTATTAATGTTTGCGATTGTCAATATAGCCGGGCAGCAATTTAAAGTTGTTGAGAACACCAAGTACTATGTACCGAAGCTCGAAGCTGATGTTGATTCAGAAATTACGTTTGATGAAGTATTGCTCGTATCTAACGACGACAGCACTGCAATTGGTACCCCTTATGTAGCGGGTAAAAAAGTTGAGGCTAAAGTACTTCAGCATGTTAAAGACGACAAAGTAATTGTATTTAAGAAGAAACGCAGAACCGGTTACCAGAAATCTAATGGTCACCGTCAGCAGTTGACTCAAATACAAGTCACCAAAATTGTATAAATAGGAACATAGACCATGGCACATAAAAAAGGACAAGGTTCGACAAGGAACGGTAGAGATAGTAATGCTCAACGTCTTGGCGTAAAGAAATTTGGCGGTGAACAAGTATTAGCCGGAAATATCCTCGTTCGTCAGCGCGGAACAAAATACCATCCGGGCGCTAACGTAGGAAGAGGCAGCGATGATACCTTGTTTGCTTTAGCAAGCGGCGTTGTTAAGTTTGAGAGAAAACGCACTGATCGTCAATACGTCAGCGTTTATCCTATTAACTAATTCCTCTCCCCTTTTTGAAATAAAAACCCCGTTCATCTGAGCGGGGTTTTTTGTTTTAACCACATCTATAATTCACGCCAAGACGCAAAGCTGCCAAATTATTTTTTTGAGTGTGTTTTTGTTGAATATTTACAATCAACCTAAAACAAATTGCAGCCTATCCTATTCAGATTAATTAGTAACTTCACCGCAATCTCGCGTAGCATAACAGCCAATATCTAACAACTATTCAGAATAAATAAAAATATTTTGCGTCTTAGCGACTTTGCGTGAAATCCTATCTGCAGTATTTAGCAACAAGCTTGTTAACGGTGTTCATGTTGCGGAAGGTCGCTTGTACGCCTAGCGATTTCTCCATCACGGCATTTGAAAACTTCGACTCGCTCTGTTTCGTTTTGCACAGCCAGTACAATTCCCTGCCGTTGACATTAAAATCATCAATGTCGGTTTTTAATGCTCGCACCTTTTTTAATTGGGAAGCATCCAGTGGCTGTTTCAGAAACGCAGCGTTGAACGCGCCGGCTTTTTCGAGTTGTGATTTTTTGAAAGGAGGATATTCCACCATTGCACGTAGCTCATCCGGAGTGCGGATAAACGTCGCGACTTCATACCCCAATGCTTCACATAACTTTTTCTCAATGCGGCTCTCTAATAGCAACGCATTTTTCTCGTTCGCTTCGAATATAACATTCCCGCTCGCGATGAACGTCTCCACATTCGAGAAACCCATCGAAATAAATATATCGCGCAGAGCATCCATCTTCACTACATGCCCGCCGACATTAATCGCCCGAAGAAAAGAAAAATATTTATTCATAAAAAGAATTTAACCGCAAAGGCACAGAGACGCAAAGGATATTATTAATAACCATGTCATTTATGACGTGGTGAGCGCAGATGTATTTTTTTGATGTAGAGACAGCCGCTTCGCGGATGAGGTGGCGAGGGGGTGCCCTCCCCGGGTTGCCCCCGGGGTTATCTCTTTTTAATCCTTTCAGGATTCGAATTGAAAATTACTCACGACTAATTTCAATCTCAAAAAAATTATATGCGTATTCCGAAGGAATATTACAGAGATAACCGTGGGTGCAACCCACGGAGATGACCTCACTCATATATCCATCCACGAAGTGGATGAACCTTTATGCTCGCCTTGCCTTTATACATCCCGAGGGTAGCAATAAAAAAAATGAAGAAACAGGTGTTCGAGTAGAACCGCGCAAGCGAGTCGTACCTGCCCGACTACGTCAATCAGGCGGGTCGAGAACACTGGACAAAAAAAAAAGAGACATCCCGAATCTTCGGGATGTCTCTACAAAAAGAATACTTAGCGTCTTCGCGTCTCTGCGGTACGTTCTTCCAGCCGCTATTTCTTCGGACGATAGATATGCGTCGACATACCGAAGAACACTTCCGCAGCTTCCATCACGGTTTCCGAGAGAGTCGGATGCGGATGGATCGTCAATTTCACATCGGATACCGTTGCGCCCATTTCGATTGCGAGTACGGCTTCAGCGATAAGTTCGCCTGCGCCGGGTCCGCATATACCAACGCCGAGAATGCGTTGTGTATCGGGATCAACGATGATTTTCGTAACACCGTCGCCTCTATCGAGTGTCGTAGCTCTGCCTGATGCAGCCCACGGGAATTTCGCGACTTCATGTTTTACATTCTGTTCGCGTGCCTGAGTCTCCGTAATACCGGCCCATGCAATTTCCGGATCGGTAAATACAACGGCAGGAATAGCGAGAGGTTCAAATGCAACTTTGTGTCCGTTGATTGCTTCGACAGCAACACGTGCTTCGTGAGCGGCTTTGTGTGCAAGCATCGGATCGCCCGCAATATCGCCGATTGCAAAAATGTTTTCATCAGCCGTTCTGCGTGCCTCATCAACTTCAATGAATCCGCGTTTGTTAACACTGACTTTCGTATTCTCTAATCCTAAACCTTCAGTAACAGGCTTTCTTCCGATTGACATCAAAACATAATCGTATGTTGTCTCGGTTGTTGCACCGTCTTTTGCTTGAATGGTAACGGCGATACCGTCTTTGACTTCTTTCAATCCGACTAACTTTGATTCGAGCATGATGTTGTCAAACTTCGCACGTAATCTCTTTTCAAGGTGAGCAACCATGTCACGATCCGCACCCGGCAAAAGTCCGTTTGTCATTTCAACAACAGAAACATTCGTTCCTAATGCCTGATATACGGAGCCGAGTTCGAGTCCGATATATCCGCCGCCGATAACCAATAACGATTTCGGTATCGCGGGAAGATTCAATGCTGAAGTTGAATTTAGAAAACGCGGGCTGTTAACACTCAGTGAAGGAATTGTTGCGATGACTGAACCGGTCGCGATGATTGCATTTTTAAATACAACTTCTTCAACCGTACCGTCAACCTTATCAACTTTTAATTTCGATGACGAAACAAAACTTGCGCGTCCCTGAATGTAATTGATTTTTCTCTGCTTGGTCAGCACGCCAAGTCCGCCGGTCATCTTCGCGACAACTTTGTCTTTAAATGTGCGCAGACGGTCAACGTCAATTTTCGGTTCACCGAAATCAACGCCCCAAGACTTTGCTTCCTTTGCTTCATCCACTAATTTAGCAACGTGCAGCAATGCTTTTGAAGGAATACATCCGCGGTACAGGCAAACGCCGCCCGGATTTTTTTCGGTATCAATGAGAGTTACCTGATTACCCATGTCGGCTGCGGTAAATGCTGCTGCGTATCCGCCAGGACCCGCACCGATGACTACTACTTGTGTCTCTGTCATGTTCTCTATCCTTTAAAACTTAAACTTCAATTAATAATCTCATCGGCTGCTCAAGCGAATCAATGATCCAGCGCAGGAAGCGGATGCCGTCTGCACCGTCAATAATTCTATGATCGTACGATAACGACAACGGCAGCATTAAGCGCGGTGAGAATGCACCGTTCTTATATACCTGCTCCATCGCTCCGCGCGAAACACCGAGTATTGCTACTTCGGGAGCGTTGATAATCGGAGTAAATGATGTACCGCCGATTCCGCCGAGATTTGAAATAGTGAAACATCCTCCCTGTAAATCGTCGGGAGTAATTTTTCTTTTACGTGCTTTTTCCGAAATAACTGCAAGCTCTGCTGCGATTTCGGTTATGTTCTTTTTATCAACATCGTTTATAACAGGAACGATAAGTCCCCGGTCGGTATCAACGGCAACGCCGATGTTATAATATTTTTTATAAACGATTTCTTTTTTATCCATATCAACGGAAGCGTTGAACTGTGGAAAAACTTTTAATGCAGATGCGACAACTTTAATAAGTATCGCGGTAACCGTCAGCTTGCCGCCGCCGGTTTTCAGTTCTACTTTACCCGAGAGCGATTTGCGCATTGCTTCAATTTCGGTTATGTCCGCTTTATCAAATTGTGTAACATGCGGAATTGTCGCCCAGGCATAACTGAGGTGATCAGCAGTGATAGAGCGGATCTTTGACATTGCCGAACGTTCTGTTTCGCCGAACTTCGAGAAATCCGGAAGCGGTTCGTGAGCGATACCTGCACCGCCTGATGATTTGCGGCCTTCGAGATTCAAACTCTTTACGTATGCTTTTACATCATCAAGTGTGATGCGTTTATTAACGCCTGTTCCGGGTACATTATTAATATTAACACCAAGCTCGCGTGCGAGTCTGCGTACCGAAGGTGCTGCAGGAGCCGGATTGGTTGATATAGCCGGTTGATTATCGAACGGTGTAAATTTCTTTGCCGCAGGTTTCCCCACTGGGGCTGCAGGCGCAGGTTCAACTTTCGCCGGGGCTGCTTTTACTTCCGGTGCAGGAACCGCTTTAGGTACCGCTGGCTTTGCTGCAGGAGCAGCAGCTTGACTGCTTACTTTAATTACAACCTGCCCGACTTTTGCCTTATCACCTTCTTTAACAAATACATCAGTGATAACACCACTCACGGTACTTGGCACCTCAATTGTTGCTTTGTCGGTTTCGATTTCCAAAACGATGTCATCATTTTTAATCGTATCACCGACTTTCACCAATACACGAAGTACATCTGCCGCATTAATGTTCTCACCAAGCTCAGGCAATTGCATTTCCTGTATCTTGGCTTCACCGGCTGGCGCTTCAGGAGCTGATTCTACAACGGCGGCTTTTTTCGCCGGAGCCTCTGCTACAGTCTCAAGCACGGCCGCAGGAGCAGGCGCTTCTTCAACGACGGCTTCTGCTGCAACTTCTTCAACGCTGAAAACAACCTGACCCACCTGGACTTTTTCTCCGTCTTTCACAAAGACTTCTTTTATCCGCCCACCAATGGTACTTGGCACTTCAATCGTTGCTTTGTCGGTTTCAATTTCAAGTGCCGGTTGATCGGCTTCAATGATGTCGCCTTTTTTTACGAGGACGTGCAGCACGTCGGCCGACAAAATATTTTCTCCCAATTCGGGAAGTTTAAATTCTTTTGACATGACTTACCTACTATAATTTCTTCTTATGAGACCATTGGGTCTAATTTATCCGGATTAATACCAAGCTCTTTTATTGCTTTCGTAACAACGCTTGATTTCACTTTACCTTCTTTTGCCAAAGCATTCAACGCAGCGAGAGTAACAAAGCGCGCATCTACTTCAAAGAATTCGCGCAACTCTCTGCGTCCTTCGCTTCTGCCGAATCCATCGGTACCGAGAGAGACAATGCTCTTCGGCAGCCACTTTGATATTGAATCTGGCAGTGCTTTCACGTAATCGGATGAAGCAATAAATACCGCGTCGTCTTTTGCATTGAACAAAGATGTAACATACGGCACTTTCGGTTTATCTCCGGGATGCAGTAAGTTCCAACGCTCGCATTCAAGGCCGTCGCGGCGCAATTCTTTATAACTTGTCACGCTCCATACATCGGCAGAGACGTTATATTTTGTTTCGAGAATTTCCTGTGCTTTCAATACTTCATTCAAAATCGTACCGGAACCGAACAGATGCGTTTTAACCTTTGCATCCTTCAGTGATGACGGCTTCAACTTATACATACCTTTCAGGATGCCTTCTTTCGCACCTTCGGGCATTGCCGGCATTGGATAATTCTCATTCATTACCGTAAGATAATAGAAGACCTTTTCCTGATTTTCATACATACGGCGTATACCTTCACGCACGATAACCGCAAGCTCAAAAGCGAAAGCAGGATCGTATGTAATCAAGTTCGGCACCGTGTAAGCAAGCAGATGGCTGTGGCCGTCCTGATGCTGTAAACCTTCGCCGTTCAATGTTGTACGCCCGGCCGTTCCACCGACGATAAATCCTTTTGCCTGCATGTCTGCGGCAGCCCAGACTAAATCGCCCATGCGTTGGAATCCGAACATCGAATAGTAAATAAAGAACGGAATCATGTTGATGCCATGATTTGCATACGACGTTCCCGCCGCGATAAATGAGGACATCGCGCCTGATTCGGTAATACCTTCTTCAAGTATCTGTCCGTTCTTTGCTTCTTTATAATATAAAAGACTGTCGCGGTCAACCGGTTCATACAACTGGCCGACGTGTGAATAAATGCCGATCTGGCGGAACAACGCTTCCATACCAAACGTACGGGCTTCATCAGGAACAATCGGGACAATGTATTTTCCGATTTCCTTATCGCGTAAAAGTTTTGCCATAATGCGGACGAAAGCCATAGTAGAAGATACATCACGTCCTTCCGTACCCGCATAAAATTCTTCAAACAATTCTTCAGGCGGTGTTACAATCGGGGCAACACTTGTTTTACGCACCGGCACAGGTCCGCCGAGCTCTGCTCTGCGTTCAAGCAAGTATTTTATTTCAGCACTATCATGCGACGGTTTATAGAACGGAGCTTTTGCAACGTCTTCATCCGAAATAGGAATACCGAAACGTGTTCTGAACTCAGCGAGTTCATCTTCGTTCAATTTTTTCTGCTGGTGAGTAATGTTCTTACCTTCACCGGCTTCGCCGAGTCCGTACCCTTTAATGGTCTTTGCAAGAATTACCGTCGGCTGTCCCGTATGCTCAATAGCCGCTTTGTACGCTGCATAAACTTTTTCCGGGTCGTGGCCGCCGCGTGTCATTTTACGCAACTGTGCATCTGAAAGATGTTCAACCATCTTTAACAGATCCGGATCCGCTCCGAAAAATTCGTGGCGGAAGTATGCGCCGGACTCAACAGTAAATTTCTGATACTGTCCGTCAACAACTTCGTTCATGCGTTTGACTAATTTTCCTTTTTCGTCCATCTCGAGAAGCTGATCCCATTCGCTGCCCCAGACAACTTTAATAACATTCCATCCGGCACCGCGGAAAGCCGCTTCGAGTTCCTGAATGATTTTTCCGTTACCGCGAACCGGGCCATCAAGACGCTGCAGGTTACAGTTGATAACAAAAATGAGATTGTCTAATTTTTCACGTGAAGCCAAGTTAATAGCGCCGAGTGTTTCGGGTTCGTCGGTTTCACCATCACCGAGGAATGCCCACACTTTACTTGAACCGGGTTGTTTTAATCCGCGATCTTCCAAGTAGCGGTTGAACCGCGCCTGATAAATTGCCATCAATGGTCCGAGACCCATTGATACCGTAGGATATTCCCAGAAGTCAGGCATAAGCCATGGATGTGGATAAGATGAGAGTCCACCGCCTTCGGCAAGCTCACGACGGAAGTTTAATAATTTTTCATCACTCAAACGGCCTTCAAGATATGCACGCGAGTAAATACCGGGAGCGCTGTGTCCCTGAAAGAAAATTTGATCACCGTCGTAGCCATCACCTTTACCGCGGAAGAAATGATTGAAGGCAACTTCGAGCAATGTTGCCGCAGAAGCAAACGATGAAATATGTCCGCCGACACCACTGTCGTTTTTATTAGCCTTAACAACCATAGCCATAGCATTCCATCTGATGATGCTTTTGATGCGACGTTCAATTTCCCTGTTACCGGGATACGGAGGCTGCTTTTCTCTCGGAATTGTGTTGATATATGGTGTGTTTGCAGTAAACGGAAGTTCGATTCCCGCCTGATGTGCACGTATTTGTAATTTTTGAAGTATCTCGATGACCCTCTGTGGGCCGCCGTTTTTAAGTACATAGTCTAGAGAATAAAACCATTCTTCATTCTCTATTTCGTTGACATCGGTAACCTTGTCATTATTCATAATGAGTCCTTATCTAAATTAAGTAAAGTAGGCCGCCGTATTCATTTTTGTGAAAAGACCGCCACAGAGTATTCCACTACCCTATTACACCATCTTAAATAGAAAATTTACTATAAAAGTTCACAAAATCAAAAATTTTCAAGCTTTTATGTAATAAATCTTAGTAATTAAGTGGCTTTGCCCGTTAAAAACTTTTTTGAATCATGTTTCAACATCATTTAACTTAAAAAACAGCTAAAATGACAGCTCCACCTGCTATTAATGCAATACCCAGCCAGTGAATAAGACTGATCCGTTCTCCAAGAAAAATTAAGCTGAATATCGCCACAAGAACCACGCTAAATTTATCAACCGGTGCTACTCTGGAGGCGTCCCCCAATTTCAGCGCCCTGAAATAGCATAGCCACGAGGCGCCTGTAGCGATTCCGGATAAAATCAGAAATGTTACTGCTTTTGGGGATATTGTTGACAGCGGCTGGAATTGTCCAGTTGCCGTAAGAATAAAAGCCAGAACAAACAGGATGACAATCGTCCGGATAAAAGTCGCGAAATCGGAATTAATATCTTTGATACCAACCTTCGCGAAGATTGCTGTCAATGCCGCAAACACTGCCGACAGCACCGCCCACATCTGCCATGATACAAAAATGTTTTTCATGATTATTAGCTCGTTATACTCCTTCGTAAAATACAAAATTTCGGGATATGTTGCCTGTCATTCTACGGGCCAATCACATAGTTTGATTTTTGTACAACTCTCTGATCTTTTCATTAACACGCTTCTTCTGAGTGTTTTACATAAATTGGTGATGCTTTTGTCTTAGAATGAGCTTGCAAAATGAAACCCAACTAAATGCTTTTACTTATTAGTGCCGTGAAATTTTCTATGTCGTCCCGATGGGACTCCACTTAGTTTTTGTATACACCCCCGGGTTGAAACCCGGGGCTACAAATATATCGTCGCCAAGCGACTTATTTTTAGTCCCATAGGGACAACATATGTGTAGCCGTGGGCGTCAGCCCACGGTAAAAAGGAGAAAAGTAAATTGAGCTCCGTAGGAGCGGCATAGGAGATAAAAATTTTTCGATACCAAACGACAAATAATGGGAATTAGAGCATGCACAGTTGCAGCACAGTGTTAATGATGAACTCCCTCATATTTGGCTTTCACCGTTTCAATATCTAAATTTCATCAACGGATTGTAATAAGAAATCAAGACGCATACGCTGTGAAAATAAAATTTTCGATAATCGTTTTACTAATTTTAATTCTAAAGACCACCGGCATGGCTCAGACACAAAAGGATACGTATATCGTAGATGCTCGGATGACCGCATCTGAAGCGCTCACGGGGACTCCCGCCCCGAAAAATATTGCCGCAAAAATGAAACTGATTGATGTTTCATATTTCGGCTACGACGACAAATTGCACACGGGACAATTACTGGTTAACAAGAACGTCGCAGACGAAGTTGAAAAAATATTTGCAGAATTACTGAGGTTGAAGTTCCCGATCGAGAAAGTTATACCGATTGTTCATTACAAGTGGGATGACGAGACATCCATGTACGACAATAACACGAGCAGTTTTAATTACCGCAAGGTGGTCGGAAAGAGTACCCTCTCAAAACACGCACTCGGTTACGCGATTGATATTAATCCCCGCTACAATTATTACATGAAGGATGGCCATATCAGCCCCTCAAATGGCCGCTATGATAAAACGAACAAAGGCACTATTCTGAAAAATTCTGCCGTTGTAAAACTATTCGCCAAACACGGATGGAACTGGGGCGGTGACTGGAAATCGTTGAAAGATTATCAGCACTTTGAAAAGAGCAATGAGTATATTGAATCAAAAGAAAATTAATGAGAGACTTGTATGCAAAAAGATATTAAACGCAGTTTGATTGTAAGTGCCGTTATGGTGCTCGTGTTGGGAAGTAATGTAATTAGAATGTCAGAAACAATGAAGATTCGTCCGGTTGAGTTTTTGACGATTCTCGTCCTTGGCGCCGCCCTCGGCGTATTCCTGACCCATTTATTTATCTATTTCGGCATAAAAGGCAAAAAAGAGTAACGATAGGTTAATCACTGAAAAGAAAAATATATTCCCTACGGGAAATGGTTTTTATTTTTTGTTCTTCTTCTACAAAGATATAATGCCTAACGGCATATTACTATATGACGTCCGTCGGAATCATTTCATGGAAAATTCATCCCTAAAAAAATAATCCGTGAGAATCCGTGTCATCGGTGTCATCCGCGTTCTATTTCTGACCATTATCGCAATCCAGCATCACCGCTTAACTATCACCCGGGGATTTTCCCGCAGATCAATTCGCCGCGTTTTACAATATCCGCGACAGGCTGCATCTTTCTATTAGCCATATCCACAAACGTATATTCATGGATGAAATAGGGTTTTATTTTTATGCCATATCGCTTTTCAACTTTAGAGGTCAGACCCGGGAAAGCCTCATCCAGATCATCTTTTTTGCTTTTGTAAACGACACAAATGTTCATGGTCATGGGGACTTCCTCTTCCCTTTCCGGGTTGTAAGCAAGTACGGCAATTGAATATTCCCCAATGCGTTTAATTATCTGATTGTGGATTCCCTCAACGTAGTCAACTTCTGCCTGAAAAAGCGCCGACAAACCATTTTCAACCAAATAGTGGGATTTATTCAACGTGAATATGTAATCCCGCCCGCCGACGAGCCGGTTGACAATACCTGTTTTCTCTAATTCTTTCAAAGCAAGCAGGGCTGTCCGGTGATTGACCCCCGCCAGCCTCGCGGTTTCGCGACCCGTTGTTCCTGACTCACGGGAATACAAAACCCGAAGCACCGCTACGCAGCTTCCCGAAGTAAAAATTCCGTTAAATACATCATTTGGTAACATAAAATATCCTTATGGATAATATTTTAGCTATTTGGATAATATATTATACAATTTTTATTTAACTCGCGCAAGCATAATCAACTTCCTGTCATTAGTAATTAAACATAATCTCTCAGCTTTTTACCGTTTTTTAGTCAAATAATCTAGCAAGAGGTGAAACTTTACTGCCCTTAAAATGGTTTAAACTTGAAATATTGTAAAAGTCAAACTTAAAAACCATGAAAGTAAATACTATGAGCGAAAACTTATTATTTAGTACGTATACGTTAGGCGGCACAACTTTACAAAATAGAATAGTAATGGCCCCCATGACCAGATCCCGCGCCCTTGGCAATGTCCCAAATGATTTAATTGCAGAATATTATGGACAAAGAGCTTCCGCCGGTTTAATCATAACAGAAGGTACTTCACCATCTCCCAACGGTCTTGGCTATGCCCGCATACCCGGTATCTTTTCTGAAGCACAGGTTGAAGGCTGGAAAAAAACGACCGATGCCGTTCATGCAAAAGGCGGAAAAATATTTGTGCAGTTAATGCATACAGGCCGGGTCGGCCATGTTCTCAATCTGCCTCCGGGCGCCAAAGTCCTGGCACCATCAGCAGTTAAATCCGAAAATACGCAAATCTGGACCGACGCGGAGGGAATGAAAGATGTTCCGGTACCTGAGGCGTTTTCTGCCGAAGAACTCGCAGCCACACAGCAAGAATTCGTTCAGGCTTCCATAAATGCCATCAAAGCCGGTTTTGACGGGGTTGAACTCCATGGCGCAAACGGATATCTGCTCGAGCAATTTCTATCGCCGTTCAGCAATGTCCGGACAGATGCTTATGGTGGCAGCATTGAAAACCGTGCAAGATTTGTTCTTGAGACAGCGGAAAAGGTGGCTGCAGCGATTGGTAAAGATAAAACCGGCATCCGGCTTTCTCCATTTGGCGTCAATAATGATATGAAACCTTATCCTGAAATTGAACAAACGTATGTCTATCTTGCTTCCGAGTTGAATAAGCTTGGTCTACTATATATACATCTTGTTGATCACAGCAGTATGGGTGCGCCAACAGTTCCGCTTACCATAAAAGAAGCGATCAGAAAGGCATTCAGCGGTGTTCTCATCCTCAGCGGTAATTATTCAAAGGATATTGCCGGCGAGCATATAAAGGAAGGCCGTGCTGATTTGATAGCATTCGGAAGGCCGTTCATCAACAACCCGGATCTGGTTGAACGACTGAAAAACGACTGGCCGCTAAATGCAGAACTCAACTATGATGCCTTTTACACTCCGGATGCAAAAGGTTATACTGATTATGCCACATATTCCAATTAAAGACAATTCTGCATTCTGATTTAAATAAAAACAGCCGGAGTTTTCAATACTCCGGCTGTTTTTTTACTTCCAAGATTATAATCACCGTTGGGTTTACCGCAATTCTTCAATCTCATCTATTAATTCCTGCATCCGCTTGTTCAGCCATAGCAATCCGGAGTGTGTCCTCAATTCGGGTGGTATATAGCCATCTTCTTTCATCTTCCGCTTTATCCACTGAAGTATATAGATTCCCCCCGGCTGACCTTCGCCGAGATGTCCGTCCAAGTCCAGCACTTCACAATTTTCTTCTTCAAGCCGCTCAATCGCTTCTTCGGCCGTATACGCCCGCTCCCACCCATCCGGCGCCGAACGTAAATCATCCACATAAAGCTTCATAAACACCTTTAAATATTTTGAAGTAAAATAGCCACTTTACGACACAAAAAGCAATACCACGAATGACGTACAAAATTACAACTACTTGATTTTTGGGGGATGCCGTCCAATTTTTTGTAATGCGTCCACAAAATTAGACGCTCGGATAACAGCCGGGTTCATTTCAAGGATAATTGAGCAGTTTTTCATTTGGCACGTCCTTTGTAATATGAAGACAGAATCAGAGTTAGAAAGGTCCGAAAATGAAAAACATAGCATTCTTTACCGTAATAACAATAGCAAGCCTGTTTTACATGGGCTGCGAAGAACCCATCAACTACGTTGATCGCACCGCACCGGACGCGCCGACCGGATTATACGTCGAGAATGGAGATAATGTAGCATATCTTTCCTGGAATGCCAGTTATGACCGTGATGTAGCAGGATATAATATATATTCAAGTTCCAGCTACAACGGAAAATACTACCTCATCGGGACGACTCACTCAAATTCGTTTACCGATTATGATATCCGTAACGGCTACAAATACTATTATGCAGTTACCGCATATGATTATGATAACAATGAAAGTGACTTGAGCTACGATAACGCGTATTCGGCTCCGAGACCGGAAGGATTAAATCAGACGATATTCGATTTTCGTCAATATCCAAGCATGTCCGCATTCAGCTTTGCAACTGAATCGGTTGTATCAGACACCAGTTCTTTGGCCGACTTCTATTTTGACAATGACAACGGTGCTTATTATTTAGACGTTTTTAACGATACCGATATAAAAGACATGGGACGCACCTCAAGCATTTATGACATAACTGTTGCTCCTTCAACCGGATGGTCGGCAACCAAGGACGCTGCAGTAGTAGTTGGACACACATATGTTATCTGGACTGTTGATAACCACTACGCAAAGATCAGAATAACTTCCGTTAATGCGCAAAGAGTAGTTTTCGACTGGGCTTATCAGAGCATTAAAGGTGAAGTAACCATGAAAACACAGACGAGCACGTTCGGCCACACAAAGGTAGTCCGGGCAAGAGATTTAGCTCAATAATAGAACTTACGACTCATCATCACTCATTGAAAAAAGCATATCCGCCGCGATATGCTTTTTTCATTAGTGATTTTACGTTAAATTTCATCAGTTGGAAAAAATGTTTATGAAATATTCCGGTTTTACTCAATTAACCAGTGAAATATCGCAATACCATGTTTCGTTCTGATTTGAAATATTTGCATTTTGGCTATATACGCACCAGCATTATCATCATGCTGATGCTTTCCTTTCTGACTGCCGCACAGGAAGTGCACAAAAGACCGCATGAACATAAAGGGCGCGATCAGAGACCCGCGATCGAAAAGGTATTCCAGTCAATAGAAGACGGACTTTCGAAGGGTGACCCCGGTGCCTTTACAAAATACTGCACCGGCCAAACATACATCAGCCTGTCGGATGTTTACACCGGATACTTCAGTTCCAATCAGGCATTTTATATCTTACAAAGTTATTTTTCCGAGCATCAGCCGGAATCCTTCAGGTACACGTCAAAGAACGATGGGGAGAACCCTTATGCAACGGGAGAATATCGCTATGAAACGAGAAACCGGCGCGGAACAGCGCAGGTCTTTATTTCATTGCGGTTACAACGCAACGACTGGCAAATTTCACAAATAACTATCCGCTGATGCAAGTATCCCGCCTCATATCGGGCAACCGCCGTTATTCATACGTTGTCATGGCTTTGATAGTCATGGTGTTTCTCATCGGACTCATATCACAACGCGTTCTGGATGCAAAGAAAAATAACTGGCGGAATATTCTTCCCACTGTATTGAATGAAGTAGAAACGTCAACAACACAGATTCTGCAGGATAAACAAAAAGAAGTACTGACCTTTCATAAAGAGCTGACCTCATCAGTTGAAAAACTTCCTCCAGCATCACAATCCGATGCAGACATTTTGCAGCTGATAACGGCATACAAAAACAAGGACATGTGCATCGAAGTTTTCAAGGACAGAAATGCAGTACTTGCATGGAAAGAAAATGCTCCGATAACCGCAGCGGCATTCGCAAAAATATCGTATGCACCCGGCGAAACATTTTTTTATGCGTCGCCTCTCGCAACCTATTTATGCGTATATGATAATATTTCACTGAACGGGAACACCTATTCGGTTGTCTCAGGTATGCCGGTTGAAAAGTTTTATCAAAATAAAAAAGCCAAAGAAGCCCTCAGCCTGCCATTTGAACTCGGAGAAAAGTTTTCCACTGACTTTTCTATTGAATACGGAGCAGTAGCGACAAAACCGGTTGACGGCCGCTTCTACGCTTTCCCGGTTAAGAACAATAATCAAAAAAATATTGCGGTCATTACCGTTTTAAAGCCTACACTACGAAACGAATTGCAGTCCATTTCCAAAACCATCGGCATCATTCAATCTATCTTAATGCTGATCGCGTTCGGATTTCTTGCGCTTGCTGTGCGTGCTGATTATGTTAAGTTGAAAAATGAATTGCTACGGTCACTTATCGTACTCGCTTTCATGGCAGCATTACGATGGCTAATGTACAGACTCGGAATACCGGCATCATTACTAAGTGATTCACTTGCCGATCCGGCAAACTTCGCGTCACAGTTCGGCGGCGGCATTGTTAAATCGCCTGTCGAGTTTTTTGTTACGGCTTTGTTTGCATTTGCCGCGGGAATCTTCATCCTGCGCGCGGTTGAAAAATATATTGCACGCACCGAATGGAATCTCAAACAGACCTGGGGTTTGTATGCCGCAGTCTTTATGGGATACGCTTTTATTCTTCTGCTTTCCATACGCGGCATCGCGGCTTCCATTAAGAGTGTTATTTTCGATTCATCTCTGCGCTACTTCAATGAACCGGATATCATTCCCGACACGACACATTTTGTTATGAACTTTGCCGCATTGATAGCAGGTGCGGCTATGCTCTTGCTTCTTTTAGTTATACACCGGCTGATGCAAAAGGCGGCAAAACCAAAGACAGCATTGAGCCCATTAGCAATTTATGCGTTACGGACTGCGGTCATCTGCCTTCTTGGTTATCCGTTCCTCCGTTTACAGAATACGCCGCTGTTAACATACCCCCTGCTGCTTCTTATTGTAACAGGACTGCAGGTGTTGTTTTTTCTGTATGAATATTACAAGATGAAGTTTGTATACTTCCTGCTGATAACGGGCCTATGTTCATCGCTCATCACGATTTCGCTGATGAACTACTTTAACACGAAACTTGAAAAAGAATCGCTAAAGACAACGGTGTCCGAACTGAACCGCCCGCAAAAAGAATTTCTCCGTTTTCTCGCAAGTGAAACACTGATGCGTTCGCTGTCGGAACCGGCTATTGTTGAGGCATTTACGAACAACAATACCAACATTAAAGCTGCCGCGTTTACGTTGTGGAATCAAACATCGTTGAAACAGGAAAGCGTTCGTTCTTCTATTGTACTCATCGGCACCAATCATAAAATTATCGGCTCATTTGATGCCGGCACAACCTGTCCCCAGTGGCTGGTTGATCTTCTGTTCAGCCTGCCGGTCAAGGATTTGCGCATTATTGACGTGCCGGGCGGAACAGCCTCACATAATGAAGCCGCAGGAATTGTTCCTATAAAAACAGATGACGGTATTGTGGGATATGCAGCAGTACAGGTTGTGTTTGAACCGCGTATGCTTATCGAGAACGCTGTTCCGGTTATCCTTCGTGGCGATTCCAAATATATCAACAGTGTTCTTAATCCCGACGATCTCAACATTGTTGTTATAACCAAGGGCGAGTGTGAATACGCGTACGGAAATTTTTATCCGAACAGAACACAAATGCAAAACCTTGCCGATGCTCTGAACGCGGGTGATGAGGACTGGTTTAATTATGAGTCCGGCGGAGAAAAATATATTGTATACGCACAACAGAGCAGTGGCGCAGACAGCACAGGCATTATTGCAGTCGCATTGAAAGAGCGCAAATTAGAATGGAGCTTCTTCAACTTTTTCAAACTGTTTATTGTTCATTCTTTTATTCTGCTCGTCTGTTATCTCATCATTGCCGGAATACAGTACTCTCGCAAACGCACCATTCCGCTGACCTTCAGAGGTCAGTTGATGCTCGCGTTTCTTATCGTATCCATTATTCCGCTTATTGCCCTTGCAATTTTTAACCGGGCAACAACAACAACAAAGTCCAAGCAGAGCCTCCAGTACTCGCTTGTCGAAAAAGTGGAAACAGTTGCTTCGGCAGTATCGAATAAAGTGCGCTTCGGGACAAGCATACAGCAGGCATTGACGGATGCTTCGCGCGAAACGAACATTCAATTCACCGTGTTTGATAAATCAAACATCCTGTATACAACCGAATCCGCATTATACGGCACATCATTTCTTCCGGATGTCATTAATTCGTCTGCCGACTTGAACATCAATTATGCCGGATTGAAAGAATATTTTTCCGAAGACAAACTAAACAATTTCAAATACTATACGGTGTACAAAGTCGCATCAGTCGATGGCAAACAATATATCTTTGCAGCCAACACACTTTCCAACGAGGTCAACGGAATATTTTCCCCGGTTGATGTTGACGTGTTTCTCTTCGGTATGTACTCACTCGCTATAATTATTATCGTCGGTATCAGCAGCGTGATGGCGAACCGTATTGCGTACCCGATAAAAAAACTCACACTCGCTACGCGAGCCGTTGCTCATGGCGATTTCAATGTGCAGCTTGAGAACAAAGAGATCGGCGAAATGAAGGAGCTCTTTAACGGATTTAATTCCATGACGCACGAACTTGCAAAGAGCCAGTCCGAACTTTCTAACATGGAACGCGAAGCCGCGTGGAAAGAATTCGCCCGTCAGGTAGCACATGAAATTAAAAATCCCTTAACGCCGATGAAGCTGACCATTCAGCAGCTCATCGCCGCATTCAGGGATAAGTCGCCGCACTTTGACGACATTTTTAACAAGGTTACAAGTACGGTACTCAGTCAGATTGAAACGTTAAGCTCGATTGCAACGGAGTTTTCACAGTTCGCCCGCATGCCTTCAATGAGCATACAAAAACTAAACATACTGCCGCAGATACAAGAAGTGATTGTATTGTTCCAAAACGAAAGGATTGTAATTCATTTCGCCGCCGAAGAAAAAGAGTACATTGTTCCCGGTGATGCCGCACAGATGAAACGCATGGTTGTCAACTTTATCCGTAATTCTATTCAGGCGGGAGCGATAAACGTAGAGATTACTCTGCAAAGAGAAGGCGAGAATATTGTGCTGCTCATTTCCGATGATGGCAAAGGTATCTCTCCCGAAAATGAAGCAAAAATATTCGAATCTAATTTCACGACGAAGTCGTCAGGTATGGGACTCGGACTTAAACTCGCCAAGCGCTACATTGAAAACACCGGCGGCACCATCACCATCGAAAAAGCCAGAGCCGAAGGCGCCGCTTTCCGCATTACATTCCCCAAGGCATAAGACAGCCTGAACTCACGCCAAGGCGCTAAGCCGCAAAGTATTTTCGTAGAGACGCATAGCCAGTCCCGATTTATCGGGAACATGCGTCTCCCGTAGAATATAGCCGGATGATTGATACACATATGATGAATCAGGTACATCAACCACGTCATAAATAGCGTGGTTATTAATAACTCCGTCATTTATGACGGAGACTCAAGCGTAGCGATAGTGTGGCTATTGGGCTAAAACCCGATGTTTTGGGGTGGCGTCTCCTACGGCGTTAATGCATCGTTTTAAAGATAAATGATATATTCTTTGGTGATCGAAATAAAATATTTTGCGTCTTAGCGCCTTTGCGTGAACTTCTTGTAACTATTCTTCTTTTTGGATTTGTCGCGGGGTTACGTCAATCTCTTCTGCAGAATCTATTTCATCCGCGGATGCGGCGCCGAGTTCTTTGAACTTACGTGCAGTTGAAAGTACACGCGATTCCAGTGAGCCGACTGATTTGTTGTATGCCTCAACAGCGCTTTCCAATCCCTTTTTAACGGAAGCATAATGTCCCGCGAAAACACGGACGCGCTCGTATAATTCTTTACCTAATTTGCTTATCTCCTGTGCATTTTGTTCAAGCTGCGACTGGTTCCATCCGTACGCGACTGCTTTCAGCAAAGCTATCAGCGTGGTCGGTGTAGCAAGAATGACTTTACGTTCAATACCGTACTCTATCAGATTTGCGTCCTGTTCCAATGCGGCACTGAAGAATGATTCACCCGGAATAAATAAAACGACAAATTCCGGTGCCTGATCAAACTGATCCCAGTATGCTTTGGCGCCAAGCTGATTCATGTGTGTTTTAATTTGCGATGCATGCTGTAATAATTTTTGTTTCTTTACATCCTCGTCTTTCGCTTCGTAAGCTTCAATGTAAGCCGAAAGCGGCGTCTTTGCATCAACGATAATAATTTTATCACCGGGAATTTTCACAATCATATCGGGACGCAGTCTACCACCCTCTACGTTAACGCTTTCCTGCTCATAGAAATCGCAATAGTTCACCATACCGGCAAGTTCAACAACACGGCGCAGCTGCATTTCTCCCCAGCGGCCGCGCACAGTCGGCTGGCGCAAAGCATTGACCAGTTTGTTTGTTTCTTCCTTTAAATCTTTCTGACTCGTTTCAAGCGTTTTTAAATATTGACTGATTGATGCGTACGATGCCGACCTGTCTTTTTCAATCTCTTGAATTTTCTGATCAACTTTTTCGAGGGATGTTTGCAGCGGCTGTACAAGCTGGTCAATTGATTTCTTCCGTGCTTCAATATCCGTCTGCGCCGCCTGTGTGTATTGTTCAAGTGTCTGTTTTGCCAGATCAATAAACGACTGGTTATTGTGCTTGAGTGCATCGGCAGAAAGTGACTTAAACGCGTCGCCTAATTTTTGTTGAGCTTCTTGCAATAGCGAGAGTTTTTCTTCCGCGAGTTTTCGTTCTTCAATAAGCTTTGTTTCGAGTTCCTGGCATCTGGTTTTCAGGGCAGTAACTGAATCCTGTAATACTTTTATATCAACATCTTTCTGGACGAGGGTGTTTTCAAGTTCAGGTATCCGGCTGTTTTTTTCTTCGGCAGCGGAGCGCAATGAGGATTCCCGTTTTAATAACTCAGTAGTATTTTTCAATTCCGCGCTGATGCTTTGCTCCCGCTGCTGTAACTGAGCAATCCGTTCATCGCGCGAAATGATGCGCTCTTTCAGTTTTTCAAGTTCCGCAAGTGAGTCCACTGCACCCTTCTGGGCTGCGGCTTCAATTTTTGCTTTCATAATAAATTGCACAGCCAGGCCGCCGATAACGACGCCGATGACTATTGCTACAATAAATTCCATACTAATCCCTTAATTAAATTGTTCGGGTTTTTTGAGCGATGTAAAATACTCTCCGGCGTCAAACGTCGGGAGCATAAGTTCGGTGTTTCTGCATGAAGCGGTGATCTGAGCCAGCGCCATGCGCATAATACCGTATGCATCATACACGCATTGATAAAATATTTTCGGAAACTCATCGTTGAATTTTTCCGGGTCCTCATGTACAACGGGAATAGTAAACAGTGTATGAAATTCTCCCGTTATGCGGTAAGGCGAACGTTTTAAATCAGTCTTTGATTTTGCAATAGACAATTTAAATATGACATCCAGACTCGAATCCTCCGGATTATACACCTGATCAAGTTCAATATCCGTTAGTTCCGAAATATTTACATCCTCGCCAATTTCAAATTGGTCGTTGGAAATAATCTTCAGTGAGTCGAAATAATAGAGTTCAACTTTCACGGGAAGTGCCGGAATCATCAGGTTTCTCCTTTAATCAATGATGCAAAATAATATATATTTTTCAAGTTTTTGACGGCCGGAATTAATAAATTTGTAGTTAGTGGTTTACTTAATTTTTGATTACTAAAGTAATTGGCTTATTTGAACGATGTTGGGCGTTGGAAATATCTCTACCAAACCACCCCTCATCACCCGTCCTCTTCTCCCCAAGGGAGAAGAGGTGTGAACCGCCGGACAGTAATATTTTAGGCCTCTCTCTCCCTCTGGGAGAGAGATTGAGAGTGAGGGTTTTTATCTAAAAAGAATTTATAGCTAAAAACTCACGAGACTTTAGTAGGAAAATTTCATTGGAATATGATTGAATTCGATAATTATGGAGCGAATATGAATACTATACAATTTAATATCCCGGAAAACATACAAAAAGCAGTAGAAAACCGGCTTCTTGCATGGCAGCACAAAAACACCGTAAAAGGTATCTGGCACAAGGAAGCATCCGTTTGGAAAGAAAAACCCGAAGAACAGGTGGAAATTTCCAACCGACTCGGATGGCTTACTCTTCCGGAGATGGAATTATGCAATATTAACAAGATCATGACCTTTGCCACGGAGGTGAAGGATTCATTTACCAAAATACTTCTGCTCGGTATGGGCGGAAGTAGTCTGGCCCCCGAAGTGTTTGCAAAGACATTTGGCAATAAGGACGGTTATCCATCGCTTGCAATTGTTGACAGCACCCACCCCGCAGTCATTAAAAAGATTCTTGATACGTATGATTTAAAGAAAACTTTGTTTGTTGTTGCAAGCAAATCAGGCGGAACGGCAGAAACCGCATCGTTTTATTATACGTTTTATGAAGCGTTGGCAAAGCTGACTCCGTTTCCGGGCAAAAATTTTGTTGCATTGACCGATCCCGGTTCAAACTTTGAAAAGATTGCTAAAGAGAAAAAATTCCTCAAGATATTTAACACACCTCCTGAAGTCGGCGGACGTTATTCTGTTTTAACTGAGTTCGGCATGGTTCCCGCAGCTTTGATGGGCATCAACATCGCAAAGTTTCTTGATGAAGCAAAGAAATTGCAATCCATGTGCAAGCCCGTCATCACCGCAGAGGAAAATCCGGGAATGTATCTTGGAGCAGTACTTGGCGAATTGGCACAAACCGGACGTGATAAAATTACTTTCTATGTATCCCCCGAAATTGCCTCATTCCCTCAATGGGTTGAGCAGCTTGTTGCAGAAAGCACAGGCAAAGAAGGTAAGGGCATTCTTCCTGTAGCCGATGAAAAGTTTGAAGGATTGGAATACTTCGGAAGCGACCGTGTTCTCGTATTTTTCAAACTGCGCGGCGGGAACAACTCGCACATTGATCACATTGAACAAGCAGCACGCCTTGATAAAATTCCCGTTATTTCAATTGAGCTGCACGACCTGTACTCGTTAGCTCAGGAGTTCTACCGCTGGGAGTTTGCGACTGCTGCGGCAAGTATCATTCTCGGAATTAATCCTTTTGATCAGCCTAATGTTCAGCTTGCAAAAACTCTTGCCAACGAGAGTCTGAAAGCATACAAAGAAACCGGCAGCCTTCCGGTTGAAACACCGGTTTTGACGGATAAGAATATTGAAGTCCTTACCCCGGCTCAGGGCAGCGATGCAAAATCAGTCGTTGATAATTTCCTGAAACAAGCAAAAGGCGGTGATTACCTCGGTATCTGCGCATTTGTTGAATATGGCGAAGATATTGATGCAGCATTGACTGAGCTTCGTCAATCAGTATTGAAAAAATATAAAATCGCCGTTACCCTGGGCTACGGCCCGCGCTTCCTGCACTCAACGGGACAGCTGCACAAAGGCGACGGCAATAACGGTCTGTTCATTCAAATTGTTAATGATATAAAAGACGATGTCGAGGTCGTGGGACAAGGTTACTCCTTCGGGACCCTGGTTACCGCACAGGCACAGGGCGATGCAAAAGCATTGCTCAGCAAAGACCGCAGACTGCTGAAACTCCGCATTAAAGGAGATTTAGCAGCAGGCATCAAGTCGCTTATATAATAGATTATCTCTTTCTTCCTAACCCATGGCTTACCCCATGGGTTAGGAAAATAAAATAGCCCCCTTTCATACCCGATTCCATTATGTGCCCACCCTAACACCTCAATTTTGACCTTATGAAAATACACAGGGAATCCTTAAGTTACCGATTATAAAAGAGCATCGAACGGTATATTAATATTTCTTAAACGAGAAGAGTTTGTCATGTTACATGATTCGGAATCTAAGCGCCATGCTAATGAAACACAGAAGCGAAAGCTCAGTTACTGGATAGTCCCATTTGTTGTTCAGACCGTAATGTGTTTCGTACTTATAATTATCACGTATCTGATTGATAAAAATACAGACGGTCGTGCTCTAAACGCAGGCCTTAATCACTTCTTAAATGATGACGTTGGAGTTCTTGCAAACGTTTTGGGCGGATTGACGCAAGTTGCTCCGGCCATTCTTGGTCTCGCCATTACCGTTATTGCAATTATCGTTGAAATGGCTTCAAATAAATATTCTGCCAAAGTGATGGATTTGTTTGTCAACGACCCCATAAACTTTGCCGTTATGACGTTATTTGTCGTTACATCAATTAATTCACTTTGGGTCGCTCACATACCGACACAAACATTTTTCCCGTTCGTCAGCATGATGTTGAATGTAATACTCATTATTATAAGTTTATTGATAGTCATTCCATATTTTTACAACATCTTCAACTTCTTACACCCGAACAATTTTATCAAATATGTCGAATTTCAAACCATGAAAGTATTCGATACCTTGTTAAAAACGCAGGACGACACAAAAGTTGATGAACTCAAAGGAAAGCTTCACGAAAATATTGATTTTATCGGCGACATTGCTATTAATTCTGTTGTTCAGGGTGACCGGGCTGTAAGTCAGTATTGCGCAGGTATCTTGAAGGAAATTTGCATTTATTATGATGGGGTAAAGAAAAACCTGCCCCCTACATTTTTCAAACTTTCTCACAGAGAGCTTGAGGATCCCGACTTCATTGATTTTTCCGATTTCGTTACTTCGACTATAGAACAAAAACAAATATGGTTCGAGCGTAAAATTCTAAGAATGCTCGAAATCATTTTCAATATGTCCCGTGAAAACCTTCGCACAGTTGCGTCCGGTGTTCTTCTTGATACAATGCGAATTGGACAAAAAGCCTGTGAAGAAAAAGACCGTAATCTTATTTTTACCGTTATGCAGCAGTATAATACGTTTTTACGGTACGCTATCAACAATAACGACCCCCGTACGGCATTCAATATATTGGAACATTACCGGAATTTCGGAGAATCACTGATGCCGGTACTCCCCGACGAAGTTGAAAAAGTCGTGTTTTACTTCCGCTACTATGCCCTTGAGGCGCAAAAAAGGCATGTATTGTTTATCCTTGAAACAGCCGCGCATGATATTTCACGCCTTGTTGAAGAAGCATATGAACTCAATGCCCCAATCCACAAGGAATTATTGCAGCAATTTCTCAAATTGGATCAGCCGCTTGAAGAAAGCGACAGCAAGCAGATTACCCAGCAGGAAATGTCGCTTATTGGCGTACGCCTTGCGCAGGTTAAACTTGCCGCATACTACATCATGAAAAACCGGATAGACTACGCAAAGCTCATTTTTGAGGATTTACGCGTGGAGCCAATGTCGCGCATTAACACTATCCGGGATATGATCAACATGAGCTCAAGTGAGGAATACTGGGAAATGACAGGCCGCGGGGTCAATTTCTTCTATGTTTCGCCGGAACAGCGCGAATCGCTGACGAAATTTTTCGAGTGGTTTAATAATTGACGGCATATTCGTAACTTCTGTTCTATATTAATTAGATTTTGATGTGTAATTAGGTTACTAATAACGAATATGATTCCGGTTAGAGCAGAAAAAGACGATAAAAAGATTATTATTAAGGGCGCGCGCGAGCACAATTTAAAAAACCTATCTCTTGAAATTCCCCGCAATCAGCTCGTGGTTGTTACGGGAGTGAGCGGCAGCGGAAAGTCCTCTCTGGTTTTTGACACCATATACGCCGAAGGACAACGCCGCTACGTTGAAAGCCTCTCTTCATATGCCCGGCAATTCCTCGAACGAATGAACAAACCGGATGTTGATGTTATTCTCGGCATCAGTCCCGCGGTTGCCATTGAACAAAAAACAGGTTCGAAAAACTCACGCTCTACGGTCGGAACAACTACGGAGATTTATGATTATCTCAGACTCCTCTATGCCCGCATCGGCAAGACGTATTGTTTTAATTGCGGGAAAGTGGTAACCCAAGCCTCGACGGTAACCGTGTGCGAGTGGCTTGAACAGCAGGAAGAAGGAAGCAAATGGTATCTCGCCTTCCCGCTGCACGACCATGAAGGACGTACTGCAAAAGATGAAATTGATCTCATCAAAAAACGCGGATTCTTCAGAGTATTTGCAGGCAAGAAATATATTGATTTAAACGAGACGGAGTTCTCACCGCGCTCAAAAAAAGATATTGCCATTGTTATTGAGCGATTTAAAATTACCAAGGGCAAGGTTCGTGAGCGGCTTGCAGATGCAATTGAGGTCTCTTTTAAAGAAGGTGAACAGCGCATTGTTCTTATTAATGCAGATACCGGCGCGAAGCAGGACTTTAATAAATTTTTTGAGTGCTGCGGCATCCGCTACGAAGAACCCGAACCGCATTTTTTCTCTTTCAATAATCCGTACGGTGCCTGTCCTGTTTGTCAGGGCTTCAGCAAGATCATCGGTATAGACATGGATCTTGTTGTCCCGAATCCGAACTTGACGATAGTAGAAGGAGCAATCGCTCCGTGGCGCACAGCAAGCTTTAATCAGTACACACGCGATTTAATCCGCAACGCAAAAACATATAAGATACCCGTTAATGTTCCTTTTAAAGATCTGACGCCCGAACAAGTTGAGATGATACGCAAGGGTTTCGGTGATTACGAGGGAATAGATAAATTTTTTGCGTGGCTTGAAGGAAAAACATATAAGATACACGTACGTATTTTACTCAGCAGATACCGCGGCTATACAACCTGCACAGCCTGTAAAGGAAGCCGTCTGCGGCGTGAAGCACTGCAAGTTAAAATCGGCGGGCTCCCCATTAACGAGATTACTGCATTCCCTATCGAGAAGACTTTACAGTTTTTCAAAACGGTTGAATTATCCGATTATGACAGAAACGTCGCCGACAGAATATTAAAAGAATTACTCAAACGGTTGACGTATCTTAATGATGTCGGACTCGGATACTTGACACTTGACCGTATCAGTTCAACTCTTTCAGGCGGTGAAACACAGCGCATTAATCTTGCAACCGCACTCGGTTCCGCGTTAACGGGAACACTATATGTTCTTGATGAACCTAGTATCGGCCTGCACCCGCGCGACAATTCAAAGCTCATCGCAATTCTAAAGAACCTCCGCAATCTCGGTAACTCCGTTATCGTTGTTGAGCACGATCCCGAAATGATGAAGGAATCCGATCTCCTTTTTGACGTTGGCCCTAAAGCCGGAAAGAACGGCGGCGAAATCGTTTTCCGCGGGACGTTTGATGAACTGCTTAAAAACCCGGATGGTTCTTTGACCGGTGAATATCTTTCGGGAAAGAAATTTATTCCGCTCCCGGAAAGCAGAAACCTTACAAAAACGAAAAAAGTAGTTATCTCCGGAGCGCGTGAAAACAATTTACAGGACCTGACCGTTGAAATACCTCTGCACAAATTCGTGGTTATAACGGGTGTCAGCGGTTCAGGAAAAAGCACGCTCGTCCACGACATTCTTTACGGCGGCATTGCCAAATCACTCGGCATGAATCCTCCACACGTTGGCAAATTCAACGATATTAAAGGAGCAGAAACGATACGGCAGATAGAAATTGTTGATCAGTCGCCTATCGGTAAATCACCGCGCTCCAACCCGGTCAGCTACATTAAAGCATTTGAGCTTATCAGGGAACTGTTTGCCTCGACTCATCAGGCTAAAGCACGCGGATATAAACCGGGATATTTTTCATTCAATGTTCCCGGCGGAAGATGTGATACGTGCGAAGGCGACGGTTTTATAAAAGTTGAAATGCAATTCCTCGCGGATATTTATCTTGAATGCGAAGACTGTAAAGGAACACGATACAAAAAAGAAGTACGTGATATAACATACCGCGGTAAAAATCTTGTTGATGTATTAAACATGACCGTTGATGAAGCAATTGAGTTTTTCAACGGACACACAAAAATAGTTAGATTGCTTCAGGTATTATCGGATGTCGGCCTCGGATATATTCATTTGGGACAGCCATCCAACACGCTTTCCGGTGGAGAAGCCCAACGCATTAAACTGGCGTTGCATCTGAGCGCACAGAAAGAAAAGATACACACGCTATTTATTTTTGATGAGCCGACGACCGGGCTGCACTTTGACGACATATCAAAGCTGCTCAATTGCTTCCGGATGCTTCTTGAAACGAACAACTCGCTTGTTGTTATTGAGCATAATCTTGATGTTATCAAATGCGCAGATCATATTATTGACCTCGGCCCCGAAGCGGGAGATAAAGGCGGTGAAATTGTCGCTCAGGGAACACCGGAAGAAATCATGAAGAATAAAACTTCATGGACAGGTAAATATCTTTCTGATTATTTATCTGTGTAGTACCTGATGAAGCATCTCGGCCGCGTCATACCCGTTTTCATACTATACTTGCTTCTGGATGGATGCGGCACTCACCAGGCAATAAAACAAAAAGAACCGGAACATGTAGTTGAGATAAAAAAAGATACCACCGTAGTTGTCGTTCAGCCGGTGGATACCACCACGCGTAAGATTGACACAGTGAAAACGGTTCCGCAAAAATCCCTCGAAGGCGACGTTCAAAAATTATTTACTCAAATCCATTTTTCTTTTTCGCTGCCCAAAGGTGTAGTTGTTGAAAAGGTAAAGACCGATTCCGCCGCCGGGTTAGTATCTATCTATTGTAATGAGTTACTTTCATGGATGCCGTTCAGGGAAAATACTGTCCGCGAGATTTACGATTCCTTAAAACCGTATTTCGTTAAAGCTATTCCTGCCCCGTCAATTAAAATGTATTCGCTGAGCAAACCCATCGAAGAATTGATTCCGAATTTCTATCGTGCGGCTAAATCGTCATACGATAATTCTCGGATTCCTCAGGGAAAGGGTGTTCAGGTTGTCCGCGACATCAGTAAGCCTTACGCTGTCAGCGCGGGTTTACAAAACCGCAATCTTGTCGTTTGGCCGAGTCATGGCCGCTACTATGCAAACAAATCTGCCCGGTGGGAATGGCAGCGTCCGCGCTTGTTTCAAACCGTGGAAGACCTATTGTCTTACTCGATTGTTGTTCCCTATTTAATTCCGATGTTAGAGAATGCAGGGGCGAACGTGTATGTTCCACGCGAACGCGACATTCAAACAAGCGAAGTGATAGTTGATAACGATTCCCCTCAAGATGTTTCATCAGGTGCATACGAAGAAAAACCGACCGGAACCTCCGTAATTAAAAATTGGATTGAAAACGGTTTTGCAAAACGTGATACGTATTCCGGGACAGAAAACCCGTTCCGTATGGGTACTTGCAGAATGCTTGTTTCCGATACTATTGTCGGCACAAAGATCGTGTGGACACCCGATATTCCCCGTAAAGGCGAATATGCCGTGTATATTACGTATAAAGCATCCGCTCAAAACAGTAATGCGGTTCATTATGTGGTAAATCACTCCGGCGGCAACTCGGAGTTTTTTATTAATCAGCAAATCGGTGGTGACACATGGTTTTATCTCGGAACTTTTGAGTTTGAAAAAGGACGTGATGCGTTAAAAGGAAGTGTCACGGTTGATAATAAGTGCGCAAGCGCAGGTTTAAATATTACGGCAGACGCTGTCCGTTTCGGCGGAGGTATGGGACAAGTAGTACGTGACGGCAGTACGAGTGGAATGCCAAAGTTTGCCGAAGCCGCGCGGTACTGGCTGCAAACTGCCGGTATGCCCGATACTCTTGTTTATCGTTTAAACGAGGACAGTGAGTACAAAGATGATTATCAGTCCCGTCCCGAGTATGTCAACTTTCTGTGCGGTGTTCCGAAAGGACCGGCAAACAACCGAAGTGCCGGACTACATATACCGGTTGATATGTCGCTTGCATTGCATACCGATGCGGGTATTGCGAAACAGGATTCCGTCGTGGGCACAATGTCTATCTACTCGATAAAAGATTTTAAAGGCAGTGAATACTATCCCGATGGTTATTCGCGGTTCGCGGCTCGTGATGCTGCCGATATTATTCAGACTCAGATCGTGAATGATATAAAATCCGTATATAATAAAAACTGGGTACGCCGGTCGCTCCGTAATGCCGATTACAGCGAAGCAATGCGTCCCAATGTACCCGCTGTGCTTCTTGAGGTATTATCGCATCAGAACTTTGCCGATATGCAGTACGCCCACGATCCGAAATTTAAGATGGCCCTTGCACGCAGTATTTATAAGGGCATTGTAAAATATTTTTCGGTGTACTCAAATACTCCTTACGTTATTCAACCGCTTCCGGTTTCGCACCTTGCATCCGGCATAAATGGAGATGGAAGTATTACTCTTTCATGGAAAGCGGAAAAAGATTCTCTTGAACCGACTGCGGCTCCCTCAATGTTTATCGTTTATCGCAGAACAGGCAACGGCGGCTTTGATAACGGCACCGTTACCACGCATAACGGAATCACGTTTGATGATGTAAAACCAAACACGGTATACAGCTTCAAAGTTACCGCGGTGAATGCGGGTGGAGAGAGTTTCCCATCCGAAATTATTTCCGCCGGAATCAGTACAATTTCAAAAAAACAAGTACTCGTCATCAACGGATTTCACCGCCTCGCTCCTCCGGCAAGTATCAGCACTCCCGGATTCGAAGGATTTCTGAATTTCAGTGATGCAGGCGTTCCATATAAATATAGCGTTGACTTTACCGGTGCACAAAGCGATTTTAATCCGGCTTCCGAATACAAATCAAATGATGCTCCGGGACATGGAGCCAGCTATGCGGACTTTGAAGGCAAAGTAATCGCGGGAAATACATTTGATTATCCGGTTGTTCACGGAGAAGCCATTTTGGCCGCCGGCTATTCATTTGCCTCTTGCGGTGATGATGCGGTAATAGACAATGCGATCGACTTAAACAGCTATGCAACACTTGATATAATTTATGGAGAAGAAAAAAGTAATTCGGGCGGTACGTCGCTTGGTGTTGTACCTCATGACCTCTCGATTAAATTGAAAAAATATCTTTCGAAGAAAGGAAGCATTTTTATTACCGGGGCATACATATCGAGTGATATATTTAAAACCCCCGGCAGAAGTGATGTTTCCGTGTTCACCAACGAGAGCCTTCATTATGATTTCGCGGGTTCGCATGTATCCATGTCGGGTGAAGTTTGGAGCTGTGCGCCGGATGTATTCCCCAATAACTTCATCCTGCGTTTTAATACTGCCGAGAATGATTCGATATATAAAGTCGAAGCACCCGACGGTGTGCAGCCCTTATACAAAGCAAAAACCATTCTGCGATATGCAGAAAACCGGATAAGCGCCGGAATTGCATACAAAAACAGCTATGGCATTATAGCATTCGGATTTCCGTTTGAAACGATTTTAGGTAAGCAGCAGCGGTTTGATTGTATGAAGTATGTGTTACAGTTCTTAACAGAAAAATAATTCCCCCGCTATCCGATTTATTTGAAAAACATATCCTCGTAATAGTCTACCCCAAAGAACCCTGAATACTCTGTTAAGATTATTGTGTCGGCGCGCATGTATCTATCCCAATTGAGTTGGCCGATTTCTATTTCTTTCTTCGCGCCCTCTCTGTTAATATAAAAAGAGTAAACTGTCCGCCTGGATTTCCCCTTCGTCCGGTAAACGCGTTTATCAATAACTTGATAAGCTACATCCTTAACCTCATCATCAGCATATGCCCTATTGAGTTTATCCGCGCCGATAACGAAAACAGTTCCGATTATTATCGAATATATCAATGCTGTTTTAATCATTCGGACATTGCTATCGAACAGTGCCCCTTGATACTGATAATAAATGAAAAAGCACAGCGCGGTGATTATGAAGCCGATACTGAACATTGCGGCGAAAAATAAAAAACCATCAAATGTGTTTTTTAAGTCCTGTCCCATAAAAATAAATGCAACCACGACTATAGCCAGGAGCACAGCTTCAATTACATCGCTGAGCATAATCGGATTGTTTGAGGATGAAAGACGCATCAGCTATTCTTTCGGTTTTAATACAACGCCCATGCCCTGGTGCCCGTTGAGCTTAACAACGATCGGCTTCGAGAATTCGATATGGCGCGTATAAACCATTTCTTCAACCGGTTTTTGTTCAAGCAGCCAATCCCAATCCAGATAACCCAGACTCTGAAAGGTGTTAACGGTCAGATATCCGACGCGGAAAGCCGTCAGGTTTTGGAAGAAGTGCGAACCTTGCGATGGGGTCACTGCGAAATCTTTAAATCCCGATTCAATTATCACACTCGCACCGCTGATCTGGTCCCATGTTATCGGTATGCCAAGCCACGGATCAAGACTTCCCCACCTGCCGACACCAATCAGCAGATACGGTTTCTTTGCGGCAATAAGCTTACTGTTCAACTTGCGAACCTCGGCAGCTACTTCCCGGCTCTTACCACGGTCGAATTTATGGTAATCAACCACGATGACGTCATATAAGTTATCCATTATTCCATTACCCAAAATCATTGGACTCTCACAAAGCAGATCACCACGATCATATTCTTCAATATTGATGGGCTCTGTATCAAACGTGATGACAAGCGGCCGCATTTGCAGCATGGCAAACTCCATCATACCGGATTCGTTATTCATCCGCACTGCAAATTCAATTTCAACCTGTGTACCCATTCCCCAGCTGCCGATAGGAAGCAGCTTAGTAAGAATATCCGAAAGAGGGAATATCTTCTGTTTCAGAATCGGGGCAAAAGTTACAATGCGCGGACCGTTACGTGAAATACCGTCATAGACTGTTTCGTTTTCAACTGAATAAGTTGATGCGACGTAGTGCAAAGTACCGTCTTTTTCTGCCATCGTTAAATCATAAGCCTTCACCTGGCTTGCAGGTGTTCCGCATTTCCCCAAATCCAAACTTGATTCAAGATCAAGAGCATAAAACTTTCTCTGTGAATTCCGCACGGTTTCCTTCGCAGAGAAAAACTGCAGCATGTGCTTTGGATACTTGGGACAGAAGCGGATTGAATTACCACCCTCAACGACCAACTTACCAAGCCCGAGTCCGACATATGTTATACCATCTGAAGTTTTTTGCGGTGAGACCGGATAAAAATTATATGACTTACCTACTCCGGCAAAATCAGGATAGAATCTTGATTCATGCCGCGTTCCCACACATGTCTGAATGATGACGGCCATCTTCTCTTCTTCTAATCCGTACTCGGTTGATTTTACATAATCACGTGCTTTCTTCAAGAATGTAGAAGCATAAACACAACGGATGCTTTGTATCAACTCCCGCAGACGGATTTCGTTATCGGGATTATTGTTTGGAATCATGTAGGTGTCATACACACCTGCGAACGGCTGAAATTGCGAGTCCTCCAAAAGACTTGAGGAGCGCACTGCAAGAGGCTCTTTGATAATTGCAAGGAATGAACGGAGCTTTGTAACCACTTCGCTCGGGAAGTGCGGTGCGTGAAGAAAACGCTCTAATATTTCTTCATCAGTAGCTTCACTGAGTGCGAAATACTCCAGATTGTTCTCTTTCATGAACCTGTCGAATATATCCGTTGCAATCACCACAGCAGAGGGAACAAATATATCAATGCCGGAAAAACTTTCGCGCAGCTTCGTGTTGTTCAAAAGATTATTGATAAAACTCAAGCCACGTGCCTTGCCGCCGAGAGAGCCGGTACCAATCTGGGCAAACCCGTATTTATGATCAAATGTATCTTTATTATAATCAATCGTCATACCGCGCTGACGGAATTCCTTATACATACGCACCATCTTGAGGATTTCCTGACGTAAATCCTCGGTGGACATAAAATCGGAGACCTTTTGCGGACGCAGCCTATGTGCGAGCCAGAACTCCGTACGTGCTTTCAGCCATTTGGAAAAGTGGTTTCTGCTCGCGTGATACTGAATACTTTCAGCAGGGACTTTTCTGATCTGCTCTTCGAAGGTATTGAGGTTATTTGCCCTGCCGACTTCAACGCCATCGCCAGTTGTAAATACAAAATCCCCGAATCCGAAATTATGCAGCATGTAATCACGCAGCTCGTGCAGCAAGTGCTGCGAACCCTTGTGCACAAATGCGACGCCGATCTTTTTTACTTCTTCGGCATACGCCTCATTGGACGACTGAACAAGAATAGGGATATCCGGCTGTGCTTCTTTCACACGTTGTGCAAATTTTATTCCGGCTTCCGAATCTTTAAGCCCGTTTATTCTGAATGTGTTGTCTGTTATAACGCCGAGAATATTTTCCTTGTACTTTTCAAAACACTCCCACGCCTCCTCATAATTCGTACATAACAGAATTTTCGGGCGCGCACGCATTCGCAAAAATTTGTGTGTTAGATTTATACCTTCTGAAATCAGCCGGAGAGACTGATCAAAAATCTCACGATAAATGAGCGGCAGGTATGACGAATAAAACTTTACATTATCTTCCACAAGAATGATGGACTGCACACCCACCGTAGCGGTATCATGCTCAACATTGAACTCATCTTCAACACTCTTTATCATTGCAATAAGCAGATGATAATCGCCCTGCCAAATAAAAATCCGGTCGAAGATGGAACCGTCATAATGCGTCACCATTTCCTTACGTTCACGGTTATCATACGCAAGGAGAACAACAGGCATATTATGTCCCGCCTGACGCAGCATCTGTGTAAATTTGACCGGGTGCATATCTTGTATGTGCAGTGTAACAATAACCAGATCGAAATGATCTTCCATGCCGACGACTTCCAGAGCCTCATTACCTGTTGTTACGTGAGTTATTTCAGGAGCCTGACTCAGATTCAATACCTGATACTCCTGCCGGATTAACTCGTATAGCTTACCTTCTTCTTCAAACAGATAATAGTCATACAAACTCGAGACAAGAAGAATGTCCCGAATTTTAAACTTCATAAGTTTTTGAAAATTGCGGATACGGCTGGCAAACATATCTTCGATATGAAATTGATCGCTCTTATTCATTTCCGGGTTTCCTGCGTTACAAGATGGAATGTAATAATATATTGATAGGAAATATAAGAGAATTACCGAAATGCGGGAAAAGATAAATTGAGAGAATAAGGCTCAATATTCTATTCCTAGCCCATGACCTAAGTCATGGCTAGGAAGGAAAATCCGATTATTTGATTTGTCCCAGATGATGTTTCATATGCTCTACATAATCATCAAACAAATATTGCATAGTGAATTTGCTCTGCTGTTCGGCTGGAATCCATGAAATTTGTTCTGAGGTGTATTTTGTTATCACCTCTTTAAGGTTTTCTGCGGGTGTATTGGCAATGAGGTGTGCGATGTGGAGATTGTAATATTTCCACAAGTTGACCAGCGCTTCCCACGATTCAGTCTGATAGTGCTGAACATTCACCCAGTCATCCTGCTGATAGCGCGGGAAAAACTTATCGTCGGCAAATTGCATGCGCACAAATCGCTGATGATTGTTACAAGCAGAATCAATCAAATGCCCGATCACCTGACGAGGCGACCACTTGCCCGGCGCACGAGGTACAGCACTTGCTTCTTCACTCAAGTTAAGAAGTTCATCTGTGGTTGACTCTATAAGCGAGGTAAATTCTTTAATGGCTATACTCATAAATATCCTTTTAAATTTTTAAATATACCCCCACGACCGCAGCATTATAAGTCCCGCGGAAATGGTGAAAATTGACAAAATTGTGGAGATTAGCACGATACTGCTCGATAGGCGGCTGTTCGCTCCCATCGCGTCTGCCATAACATAGCTGACAATTGCCGTCGGCGATGAAAACAATATAAATAGAATAAGTAAATCACCTCCGCGGAACCCATACCAAATCGCCCCAGTGGTTAACAGCAGTGGGACTACTACAATTTTTATCAGCGAAGCCGTTATCGCAAGTTTCGGCAGCTCTTTCCAGCTTCCGTTGCTCAACGTCGCACCGATTCCCATCAACGCCAACGGCAAAGTCAGTGCTGCGAGATAACTCACCGAACGGTCTAGTACTTCCGGCAGCTTAATATGAAGTCCGGAAAGTATCATTGCCAAAATCATGCAAATAATGAGCGGATTAGTTAAAATCTCGTTTAATACTTGAATTTTAGAAAGCTTTCTTTTATTCTTCAACGGAAATGCCAAGGCAATTACAGCAAGAACATTGTACAACGGAATAACAAACGCGAGCATGAAAGATGTTTTGCCGAGCATTGCACGACTTGCATTGCCGATAAGCGCCACACCGATAATCGCCGAATTGCCCCTGAAGCTTGCCTGAATGAATGCACCCTTACTCTCGGGATCGGTTTTAAAAAACACGGCAACTGCCCACGCCAGCAAAAAAGTTACAAAGGTGCCGATGTAGATATATTCTATCAGCTTAAAATCCATGATGTTGGATATATCTACTTTGACCACTTCGTTGAATACCAAAGCGGGAAGCGCAATGTTAAAAACAATTTTGGATGAGACAGAATTAAATTGCGGGGTGAGAATGTTCAATCGCTGGAGTACATACCCCAATCCGATAATAATGAAGACGGGAAATACGGTGTTGGCTATGAATATGAGCTGCTGCACGGCTGTCCGTTTAAATATTGAATTTCAGTAATTCAATATATTGTTTTTACCGCAAAGGTCGCAAAGCACGCAAAGAATTATTATTTCAGAACCGCATCACCACGTCTTAAAACGATAACAATAGACATTCAGACTTTAAAAATCTCTGCGAACTTTGCGTTCTTAGCGGTTAATTTTTCTCTGCTTGTTTTTTCTTGCTGGGGAAAGCAAATATTGCAGCCACAAGCGCTCCATATGCTGTGCTTATATACGGATTGCTCTGAATGGGACATGTACCGCTCGCACAACCAATAAAGTAGTAATATGAATATCCTGCAACTGCTCCAAGCAGTACGATGGCAATCTGTTTGATTCTGGTTTTATTTAAATTCATAACTCTAACTCAAATAATTCAACTCTTTTACTAGCCTCTTCTCTTCCACAGAACTCTGCGAGCAAAGTGCGAAGAGGGATAAGAACTAAATCATTCTACCTCTCTCTCCCTCTGGGAGAGAGATTGAGAGTGAGGGCCTTTCGGACCACTCGCACTAGTTGATAGCTCACACTTCAGAGAAGGAGAGTAGTTCTTTTCCTATTCTATTTGATGCAGGAACTGTAAAAGGATTCAGCTATCCTTCGAAGAGTTTTCTGAGAGCGGCCTGATCTTCCGTCATTCCGAGAGCAAGCATCAGTTTTATGCGGGCTTTTTGCCCGTTGAGGTAGTCAGCAAAGATAACACCAAGTTTGTGCAGCCATTTTCCTGCACCGGGATATCCGTAAATGTCCAAAGTTTCTCCGGCGGGACATCTGGAGACGAGCACAACAGGAATATTTTTCTGAACAGCGTATTCTATTCCGTGAAAAGCTTCAGGAGGAACATTTCCAACACCCATTGCTTCGACAACAATGCCGGTAACACCGCTGTCTACGGAAAATTTAAAGAATTTTTCGTCCATACCAGCGTAACATTTAATCAAATCAACGTTCGATATGACCTTTTCTGTCTTTATTATTTCAAGTTTGCGCGGAAGGCGGTTGAAAATCACTCTGCCGTTCTGTACAAAGCCCAAAGCACCGAAATCCAGGCTATGAAATGTCTCTATGTTATCAGTATGTGTCTTCGTTACTTCGCTCGCAGCATTGATCTCTCCGTTCAAACAGACCAGAACACCCATATCTCTGCTGTTCGGGTTCAAACATATGTGAATGGAGTCCAATAAATTACGCGGACCGTCCCAATCCGGCTCCGAACTGTTCTTCATCGAGCCGGTAACAACCACCGGGACTTTGTTTTCGAGTGTGAGGTCGAGTAAATAACTTGTCTCTTCCAATGTATCGGTGCCATGAGTAACAACAACTCCGTCATATTTGCCTGTGGAGAGGTACTCTTTAATCTTTTGCGATAGAAAATACATCCGCTCGGGTGTCATATGCGGCCCCGGATACTTACCGAAGTCATAGACATCAACATTTGCAATGTCTTTAATACCCGGAATAAGCGGAAGCAGCTCATCACCGGAGAAATGGGGAACAGCTGCACCGGTTTCGTTATCAATTTTCATCGAAAATGTTCCGCCGGTAAACACAACGAGTATGTTTTTCATAACCACATCACCATCTGTTGACTGAATTTTTACCTACACCTAACAATTTACTTTAAGTGTTTCGTTTAAAATACAATTTTCCCTATCAAACGTCACTGAAATTATTTTTATGGACGCTCGCAACCCGGAATGACAAAAAATTTTTGGCGCAGCCCACTGATTAAGAATATTTTTAATATCTTTTCATGTTGTCGGGCGTTTGCAGAAAAAATTTTTCGAGCATCGCAACTCCAAAAAATTTTTGTCACAGCCCGTGCATCACCCGAGCGCCTCATTAAAAAAATAATTTCTCACTATTGAGAAATTATTTTTTGAAACGTTTTACGCGTCCCCAACAACAAAAATTTCAACATCACTTTCATCCTCTGTTCATGCGGTTATTATGCATGTGATATTTCTCGCCCTGCTTATCAGGTACTTTAAAACATTTTTAAACGTTGCCGCAAGATTCTTCAAGGCATTGTCAAATATTTCTGGCACAATTTTTTTTGCGTGACGAGAATTTTTCTGTTTTTATTTTTTTTCTTGGTGTGTTGCGCAATGTGTTGACTTCTCTTATATAAGTATTATATTTGAATAAAAAAAATAATAAAATAAGGAGCAAAAAATTTTTTCATCGCGTGATACTCGTTTGAGTGTTGCATTAACGTTTAACGTAAAACCGGGAAGTACTTCTTTCGACCCATCATTATCTTCTAACTCCAACTCTAATCCTGACTCCACCAATTTTGATAATGACATGTATGCCGAATGGGATACTTGGGAAACGATTAATGCAGTTGCAAGCGCTTTAAAGCAAAAGCATGACATTACGTTAGTGGAAGCGAACCACGATGCGTTCGACACGTTGAAAAAATTACGCCCCGATATCGTATTTAATATTGCAGAAGGATTCGCAGGCATCAGCCGCGAAGCACAAATTCCCGCAATGCTCGATATGTTAATGATTCCTTACACCGGTTCGGACCCGTTAACACTTGCGACAACACTCGATAAAGCCCGCACAAAAGAAATTCTCAGTTATTATAACATACCGACACCGAAATTTTTAGAAGTTACGTCGGTAGCAGAAATTAAAAATCACAAATTGCGCTTCCCTCTCGTCGTAAAACCTATCGGCGAGGGTTCCGGCAAAGGAATTTACTCATCATCTCTCGTCAATGACGAAGATGCACTCGCAAAAGAGGTCGCTCGCGTTCTTAACGAATACAATCAGTCGGCACTTATTGAAGAATTTTTACCCGGCAGAGAGTTTACCGTAGCAATTATGGGAAATAACGGCTCTGCACAAGTATTGCCGATTATTGAAATCACCTACGAATCCTTCCCGGAGGATTTTGTCCCGCTGTATTCGTATGAGGCGAAATGGATTCTCGATTCAAAAGAGAATCAACTCGACATTTATAAATGTCCCGCCGCCGTGGATGAAAAACTTGAAGCCGCAATAAAGAAAATTTGTTTAGACACGTACAAAATTCTCCGCTGTAGAGACTGGAGCCGTATTGATCTCCGTCTCGATAAGGACGGCGTACCGAATATCATCGAGGTAAATCCTCTGCCCGGTATCTTGCCCGATCCGAAAGATAATTCATGCTATCCCAAAGCAGCACGAACTGCAGGGATGGACTACAACACGATGCTGTTGTCTGTTCTCGAAGCCGCACGAAAACGTTATAACATTTAATACTATGCCGAAAACCAGTTTACATACTCAGGAAAGAGTACTGATTTGTTATAATGCACCCGTCAGCGTGTATGACAATTACAGTGGAAAACCGAAGACCGATGAAGGAATTCAGGACGACATGTCCGAAACATCTTTTGCAAGCGAGATCAAGAATGTGGTATCGGCATTAAAAAAAGCATACTCCTCGGTATCTACGCTGGCAATCGGAAGAAACATTTTAGAAAATATCAGCGCTATACGGAAAGCAAACCCGACAGTAATATTCAATCTGGTTGAGTCTGTAGAGGGTATTGCAGCATATGAATCATATCACGCGGGAATATACGACCTGCTGCAGATTCAATATACCGGAAACATTCCGGGCTGCCTTGCAAATTGTTTGGATAAGTTCCGCACGAAACAAATTTTGCATTCAAGCGGAATTACCGTTCCGGCGGCTATTGTTTTACGGCCGCACGAGCATTTGATTGAGGAGGAGTTTCATCTCCGGTTCCCGGTCATTACAAAACTCCTGACCGAAGATGCAAGCATCGGCATATCCGAGCATAGCGTTGTTAATGATTTTACATCGCTAAAGAAACAAGTCGCGTACCTTCGCAAACAATACGGCCAGCCCGTTATTGTTGAAGAGTATATCGACGGAAGAGAATTTAATATTGCAGTACTTGGTGACCGTGTGCTGCCGGTTTCAGAAATAAGTTTCTCAGGCTTACCTGCCGGACTTCCCAAAATAGTCACGTATGAGGGAAAGTGGATGGCAGAAAGCGTTTATTATAAAAATACCGTACCTGTCTGCCCTGCAAAAATTAGTGCATCGCTGCAGAAAAAACTCTCGACGATTGCCCTGAAGGCATTTTACGAGATGGGCTGCCGTGATTATGCACGTGTTGATGTGCGGCTTGGCGCGGATAATATCCCGTACGTGATAGAAGTCAATCCGAATCCCGATATTTCATCGGATGCCGGATTTGCGCGGGCTGCGTCCCACGCGGGACTTTCGTTCAGTGATTTATTAGTAACCATCGCGGAGTTTGCCGTTGCCCGAAGAGAGAGCAATCCGGCGGCTGCAGCCGGCTGATCGTCCAGCATTGCTTGCAATGCTGCAAAAAGTGAACAACTTCGATCCGCAGGAAGTGGATGTTGCTATGGAATTGATTGACATCGCGTTAAGTAATCCGATGCAAACGGATTACAACATCTTTGTTTTGGAACAAAACAAAGAAATTACGGGTTATCATTGCACAGGCCAACGGCCGCTAACCGATGGGACATACGATCTCTATTGGATAGTGGTTGATCCTGATCGCGCCGGTAAAGGTTCAGGTTCGTTATTGCTGCGTCATGCAGAAAGTTTTGTACAGGAGCAAAATGGCCGCTGGGTTCTGGCGGAAACATCTTCGCGCAGCCTGTACCAAAAGACAAGAGATTTCTATGTGCATAATAATTATGCATTGATCGCTGAGATCCCTGATTTTTACTCCGTAGGTGATTCCCTTTGCATCTATGGAAAAAGAATTACAATATAATAGATAAAAGGAAACTTTATGGAACTCTGGCAACAGATGATACGTGACAGTGTGCACACAGTAGACCAGCTGGTTGAGCGCTTCGGCATTAACCGCGCTGACGCCGAAAGTCTTCATGAATTCTTTCAGGTACGTATCAATCCGTATTACTTAAGTCTCATTCGCGAACCGAATGATCCTATTTGGAAACAATGCGTCCCGGATATTCAGGAACTGCATGACTTTGACGCGGCAGATGATCCGTTGAATGAAGATGCAATGAGTCCTGTACCGAACATTACACATCGCTATCCCGATAGAGCCCTTTTTCTGACCACCAGCCAGTGTGGTTTGTATTGCCGCTTCTGTACACGCAAAAGAAAAGTCGGTAATCACGACAAAATTTCTATTGCCGGTCTCGAAACCGCGTTTAAATATTTAGAAGAACATACTGAGATTCGTGATGTCATTATGTCCGGCGGCGATCCGTTAATGCTGACCGATTCAATGCTGGAAAAAATATTAACCCGTTTAAGAAGAATCCCGCACATTGAGATTATCCGCATCGGCTCAAAGATGCCTTGCGTTCTGCCGCAGCGTATCACGCCGAAGTTGGTTGATATGTTGAAAAAATTTCACCCGATATATGTCAATACGCATTTCAATCATCCGTGGGAAATTACCGAAGAAAGCTCAAGAGCCTGCCAGCTCCTCGCTGATGCTGGAATTCCGGTCGGTAACCAGATGGTTCTAATGAAAGGCGTTAACGACAATCCAGATGTTGTTAAAGATTTAATGCAAAAATTATTAAAGATTCGTGTCCGTCCTTACTATATCTATATGGCAGATCAGACTAAGGGAGCCAACCACTTCCGTACGTCAATTGATGCCGGACTGGAAATCATAGATAAGCTCAGAGGTTGGACCAGTGGTCTTGCTGTTCCCCACTTTGTTATTGATGCTCCCGGCGGCGGCGGAAAGATACCGCTATTGCCGAATTACGTTCTGCATTATGACGATGATAAAATCGTGCTTCGTAATTACGAGCATAAGGTATTCACCTATAAAAATGCCGGCGAACAGAACTTCTTCCCGCTCGAGATAAAGAAGAAACGGAAAGAAAAGAGACGCGCCATCACCCGGAAGATCACGCAGATTCCGGCGGCAACGCGAAAAGTGAAACTCCCCAATTTAATACAATAATTAAAAGGCTGCCGATTTCGGCAGCCTTTTTTGTAGGGCGATTCTCCCGAATCGCCCATATAGTAAAACCAAAAGAGTTATACCACATGAACCACAACATTTTTTCAAATTATATCGGCCCTCAGGGCGAGAACATGCCCCTGCTTCAATCTTTGATTGATGAACTATTACAACAGCATGCGACATGGCGCAACTCACTTTTTACGGAAGACGAAACACTCTATCCCAATGCCTTCGCCCCCGGCGACTCCATTAAAAAAGAGCTTGACCTCCTTATTGAAAAAAGCCGGCAAGGAATACCAACCTTTCATCCGCGCTATTCGGCACAGATGACAAAGGACACGACCATTCCTGCCATTCTCGGACAGCTTGCGTTTTTATTAACAAATCCGAACAACCATGCGTATGAAGGCGGACCTGTAACGACTCTTCTTGAAGTTGAAGTAACGGATATGCTTTTAAAGATGTGTGGATTTACAGAAGGCTGGGGACATTTGACAAGCGGCGGCTCCCTTGCGAACACAGAGGCTCTTTGGGCAATACGGGATTATTACGATAACAACAACACCGTATACTTTTCTTCGGTTTGCCATTATTCATGGAAACGCATTTGTAAAATCCTGAATATTAAAAACTATTGTGAGATTCCCGCGGACGGTAAATTTCATCTTGACCTGAACATACTCGAAGAGAAATTAAAAGCACAGCCGGCTCTCGTGGTCATTGCAAACGTCGGCTCAACCGGCACAGGAAGCATTGATGACATCGAGTCGTTACTGCAATTGAAAGAAAAGTACGGATTTCATCTTCACGTTGATGCTGCGTATGGCGGGTTCTTCCGCGCAGCTGTTCTTGATGAAGCAGGCAACTTCGTACACAATAATGCTCTCTCTGATTATGCAAACCGTCAACTGAAAGCAGTACAACACGCGGATAGTATTACGATTGATCCGCACAAACAGGGATTAATTTCTTATGGTGCCGGAGCGGTGTTGTTTAAAAATGAGGGCTTACGTCAGGTTATATTAAATACTGCGCCGTACACGTATCATATAACAGATAAACCGAATATCGGTATGTATTCATTAGAGGGTTCACGTCCAGGCGCAATGGCTGCCGCGTGTTATTTGACGTATAAGGTTCTCCCCCTGCACAACAAGGGACTCGGTGAACTTCTCACGATGTCACTCAGTGCTTCAAAGTATTTTTATAAATCGCTTACGGAACACAGCCGTTTAAGAAATGCACATGAACCGGATTTAGACATCAACTGTTTTTACATTGAACCCGGAGGAAAAACTATTGCCTCGCTCAATGCTAAGACCATCCCGGTGTATCACAAACTTTCACTTGAATCAAAGAATCCGCCGTTCATTCTTTCAAAATTTGTCATGCCGGCAGATTTAGGAAAACGCGTATTCCCTGATTATGCCAATCCAAATAATGAAGATGTCATTCTTCTTCGCTCCGTGTTCATGAAGCACTGGAACGCGTTGGATGATTTCCGATATATAAAAGAATTAGTGGAAGTACTCGAAGAAGTAATGTAACTACTTTCTTCCTGTCCAGCCCTTCATGCTGTCCGGAATACCGAGAATACTGAGAAGTTTCTGAAACCAGGAGTCCGGTAGCAAACCGCGCAGACGTAAATTCAGTCCAACCGTCCACGGCCGTTTTGGAGAATACCTTCCGCGTTTTAAAGCCGACTCAACAATGGCTTTTGCGATTACATCGTGGTCTTTTAAGAGCGGACAAATAAGATTGCCGGGAAATCCGAGTTTCGCACCGGCGAACAAACCATGTGCAATGTAGCTTGGATGGATGGAAGAGAAGCGAACATTCTTTTTATTGTTCAATGCTTCATAGCGGAGTGACTCGGTAAGTCCCCACACGGCCCATTTTGTCGCAGTGTAAACCGCGAGTCCGGGAACACCAAGCGTGGAAGAAGCAGATGACAAATTAACAACATGCCCTTCGTTCTGTTCATACATACCCGGTAAAAATGCGCGGGTTGTATAAACCAATGAGGTAAGATTAATATTAATAGTCTTTTCCCAATCTTCATCTGTGCGCTCAAGCAGCTCGCCGCCGATAACAAAACCTGCGTTATTAATAAGAATATCCACGCCGCCCATATCTGCTCTCGCCTGATGCGCAAGTTCATACACACGAGGCTTATCTGTTACATCGCAGACATACGAAAAGACTTTACCCAATGGAGCAAGTACTTCCGCAGCCTCACTCAAGGCCTTCTGATTAAGATCCCATATCGTTACGATACATCCTTCTTTTAACAGCCGCTTTGTCGTTGCGAGGCCGATGCCCATTGCCCCGCCCGTTACAACAGCTCTTTTGCCTTGTAGATTTCTCATAATAATTTTCCTATCTGCCAAGAAAATTTTTTGTTTTAAAATAGCGGTTTGTCAGATACCATTTGGCTTCGCCTGCGGGAGTCTCTGTAGTCAACGTTACATTCCTTGTCGTAGTTGAAACCCCGGTGATAACAGCATACATCTTGTTCCAGCCTTTTTTTAACGCGACTTTATACTTAAAATTCAACGTCAGATTAAATATTCCCAGACCGCTTGAAGAAGAGTCAATTGAAATATCACGATCGGAATATTGCAAAAACATCGAATAGTCTCCGACCTTGCAATCATTGTTTGTGTACGGCACTACGCTAATTGATTGAGTAGAATAAAAACCATAGCTCAAAGATTTATCGTTTGCATCTAAAACCGTAAACTGCATGACCGTGTATCCGTGGAAAAAGACTGGGTATGATTCAAATATTCCGACATTTTTATTCATATGGAACATAGAATCGGGTACTGCCGGCAGGGTGGCGTAGTTGAATTCTCCCTGAGCACTAATATTTGTTGTGCCAAATTTCAAAACCCATCCTGTATCCGGATTATCCACAGTAGTTACAATATAATAAACCATTGCAAGCGATTTGTCGGTCCCCAATGACCAGTTCACAAATTGACCGTTTAGCGATGTAATTGCGCCATTATCATATTCAACCGAATTTTGTTTGCTGCAGGAAGACGCTATCAAAAGTGATAGCCCCAATAAAAAGCCGATAAATATTTTTTTCACAAGTAATTCTCTCCAAAGAATAGTGTAAGTTAGTGTATCTTCATGCAAATATCAAAACCCCAACACAGCACCCGGCAATATTGAGGATTTTCCTATATTTCATTAGAATTTCAAGAATGTTTCGGAGGCGCCTATGGCATCGTTTATCAACATCGTTCAATTCGCGTATCTTCAGGAATTCCGGAAGCCTGTTTCACCGCAATTGAAAGTAATGGAGAATTACGCGAGGCACAACAAAATCCCGATTATTGATTGGTACTCGGGTGAGCTGCTTGAATTTGTCATGGCCTTGAAAAACCCAAAACGCGTGTTGGAACTTGGAACAGCTATCGGTTACTCGGCAATCCGCATTATCAAACAACTCGCCGAAGATGCCACGCTGACTACCATTGAAAAAAGTCCCGGTAATATTGCCAAAGCCCGCGAATACTTTGAGCAATCTGGATACGCGTCGCGCATCAATTTACTTACCGGTGAGGCGAGAGATATCCTGCCAACGCTGACCGGGCAATTTGATGCAGTTTTTCTCGATGCCGACAAGCGGGATTATGCCGAATTGTTTGAACTGACCGATCCCCTTATCGCCCCCGGGGGACTCATAGTAGCTGATAATATCTTATGGCGGGGGTACGTGGCCGAAATGGACGAGAACATTCCCGAGAGTTATTTGGCTTCAACCCGGCTGATGCGAGAATTCAACAAAATGTTTTTCCACCACCCATCCTATAAAACCATGATTCTGCCCATCGGAGATGGGGTCGGACTGGGTATAAAAACCACAAATTAGATAATTTTGAGATTTTTTGTCACTTATTTCAACTTATTCCGCTTTTCTGCAAAATATTAACAGATTTTTGCCGGTTATTTGGGAATTTTCTCCATTTGCCATTTTTAACAACAATTTTGTGAAAATTTTCAATTTTTAGCGTTTTATTAGCAAAACACCCCTAAGTACACATTCTATAATAACATCCGGACGGTAAAACCTTTAAATTCCTTTTTTTTTAGCCGGAATTTACTTATATTAATTTGTTATAGTAAAATGGATTTTGAAAGTTATGGCAAAGACTAAGAACATAGAAGCTTATTGCGGCTTTTGCAACGCCGTCAAGAAGATGGAGTTGGCCGGAGAAACATCCGATGGCGATTCTTCAAAGCGTTGGGCAAAGTGTAAATCGTGTAAGCAGAAAACTGTTATTGACCTGAATGACTTACAGAAAGAAACGAAACTTACTATACAGAATATTGTTGTAGACGGCTGTAAAGAATATTCACCAAAAGAGCAATATGCTGTTGGTGAAACAATCTTTCATAGAGCATTTAACGATCACGGTATCATTCTCGGCAAAGAAACATCATCTAACGGCAAAGGCTTGATCATTGTTGAATTCCAGAATTCCGGGAAAAAGAAATTATTAGAAACTATAAATAATCAACAAATTTAATTTAAGAGGTAATTGACTTGATCGGTATAACAATCCAGGAAAGTGAATCAATTGACAAAGCGTTGAAGCGCTTCAAGAAAAAATACGAACGCTCAGGAATTTTGAAAGAATTCAAAAAGAGAACGTTTTATGTTAAGCCTTCCATGCGCAAAAGAATGGAACGCTTAAAAGCTGTCCGCCGCGCTCAACGTGCAGAAATGATGAACGAATAGTAAAAAGCCTCCCATCGGGAGGCTTTTTCATTTCAAGTGTACTGAGTCCATCTTATGATGGACTTTTTTATTATCTCTTTTTCGGAGGGAACTTAACGAAGTGTTCTGTAACCGCTTTGAAAGCTTGTTCAGGCGTGTTGCAGAATTTGATAAGTCCGAGATCTCCCTTACTTACCACACCATGCTCAACAAGAGCTTCGAAATTAACTACGGTTTTCCAGAATTTCTCATCATATCCGATAACGAGTAACGGACGTTTGATTTTTCCGGTCTGACGTAAAGTAAGAATTTCAAAAAACTCATCCATTGTTCCGAATCCGCCCGGGAACACAATAAGTGCTTTGGCGAGATATGAGAACCAGAATTTTCTCATGAAGAAATAATGGAATTCCAGCTTTAACTGATCGGTAACATATTTGTTAACGAACTGTTCGAACGGAATGCTGATATTCAAACCAACAGATTGGCCACCCGCAGCTTTAGCACCTTTGTTTGCTGCTTCCATAATTCCCGGACCACCACCTGTACAAATGATAAATTTCATCTGTTCATCAGTCAATCCCATTGACCATTCGGTCAGCATTTTTGAAAGCTTTACAGCATCTTCATAATACTTTGACATATCAAGGGCGATTTGAGCCTTGCGGAGTTTTTCAGCGAATCCAGGAGTTTTTTTAGGGTCTGCTGATTTAATTTTATTGAATTGCGCCACTGCATCTTTTTTACAGAGAAGACGTGCGGAACCGAAGAATACTACAGTTTCGCGAACGTTATATTTCTTAAAACGTGCTTCGGGTTCAAGATACTCCGAAAGCATACGAATAACACGTGCGTCTTTGGAATTCAAAAAGTCTAAATTCTCGTAGGCTTTTTTTGTTTCTTTTACTATTTGCTTGCTCATAGAACTCCACAAATTATTTTTTAGTGTTTTGAGAGATATTTGGAAATATCTTCTCTTTAATTAAAAATGTTTTTATTATTAGATAAACTAATTTGATTTTTTTCTAATCCAGATACGTAAATATGTTCAAAAAAGCACTGTTTTTTCTTCTTTTCATCCCGGTTTTCGCATATTGTGGGAAAAGCGGCATTGAATTTACAACAAAAATCCGAGAAATACTACAAAATGTTCCTGCGGGGACAAATTTTGCGGTTTTAATCATAAACCCCCTTACAAATGACACATTTTATGCCCATAATGTCAATAGCCTAATGGCTCCGGCCTCTGTCACCAAGCTTTTTACCACTCTGACAGCATTGAATACATTGAGTCCAAATTACAAAATTTCAACGAAATTCTTCAGTTCGGACAAAAATATCTCTGATGGAACGATAAACGGCGATCTATATATAAAAGGATATGGAAATTCGGTGTTTTCAAGCTCGGATTTGCGCGAAATGGTTCAGGAGCTCCGCAAAAAAGGCGTTACTGCCGTTACGGGAGATATCGTTGGAGATGATAGCTATTTTGATGATGAATATTTCCGGAACGACTGGATTGACGAAGAACCCGGTGCTGCCGGAATTCCACCTGTTTCCGCATTGGTTTTAGACAGAAATCGTACATTAATACGAAAAAAGCTCCGCCGCAAAAAATACGGATTCGTCTCACAGAATGTACAGAACCCACCGCAGCATATCGCGGGCGTTCTCAGATCGGAATTACAGGAGGCAGGCATCCATGTTGGAGGTATTGCGAGAACAGGCGTGACTCCAAGTAATGCCATTGAGGTTGCCGAAAACCATATCATTCTCGGCGAGTTGATCAAAACTATTAATAAAAGAAGTGATAATTTTCTCGCGGAGTGTCTCTTCAAATTGACCGGAGCTGTAAACAGCAAAGAAGAAGGAAACGCGTTTTACGCTTCACAGGCGGTCAATCAGTTTCTTGAAGAACACGACATTGTAACTGACGGAACTAAAATTGTTGACGGTTCGGGACTCTCGCATTTTAATCAGGCATCAGTGCGCTGTATTGCCGGACTTTTGGAATGGGCTTACCTTGATTATAAATCATTCGGCGACTTTCTCCGCTCGCTTAGTGTTGCCGGAGATGACGGCACATTGCGCGGACGCATGCTGGACTCACCCGCTGCGAATAATTTCTTTGGAAAAACTGGAACATTGAACGGGTTTTCATCACTGGCCGGCTATTTACGCTGCCCGGATGGAGATGATCTAATTGTGGCTATGATATTTCAGTTTCAGAGAAAAGGTGCGCATTATTATAAGGGTGTGCAAGACAGGATAATAGAATTATTAGCCGGATATAAATCTAAATCCGGCCAATAATTAAACTCGAAGACTTATTTAGGAAGCGTTGAGGAAGCAGGTACGTTGTATTTACCATTCTGAATAATGCTTCCTTTTCCGTCTGTTGATGACAGTCTTGGGAGGAAGAATAAATTCATAACTAAAGCGAGTACAACAAGTGTACCGGCAATCCACCAGGTTGCTTTGCTGAGAAAATCAGCAGTTCTTCTGGTTCCGAACATTGCGCCCATTTGCGCTGCGCCGCCAAAAGTACCTGCAAGGCCTGACCCTTTGCTTGCTTGTAATAATACCACGATCATGAGGACCACGGCAAGTATTGTACAGATAAGTAATAATAAAGTAAACATTATAACTCCTTAAAAAAGTAGCGGGGGAGGGATTCGAACCCCCGACACATGGATTATGATTCCATTGCTCTAACCGGCTGAGCTACCCCGCCAAATTGGGCGTTTAAGCTTAGCAATATACACATTGTTTCCATTTTTTCAAAAACGATTTTATCCAATAATGCTCAAATATGTCGTTTTTAACACTTTAAAATCACTTTTTACCGCCGATACCACTTTTGTTCTTTTCTTTCTTTGTTGCGATTTTTTAGCATGGACCGGTATAATTTCATTATGAGGATACAGAAAAAAGGCACCTCATCTGGAATCGCATAAATAATCATCGGTTAACTGATGTTGAACATTAGGAGGCAATTTAAATCTGTTATGCATTCAGGGGTAGCAATTCTGATTTATGTATAGAGGAAATTTATTAACTACACTTTTGATATTTGGGTGTAAAGCCCTACTAGGATTTGAATTTTAGGATTTTCATTCTTACTCTTTCCCATCTTAGCGTTACACCGGTAAAATTGGTATTTTGCCGGTATAAATTTTAAAATCCCCTATGATAGTAAAAACCGTAAAAGACGAGTTTGCCGATTTTTTAACCGATGCATCGAATTTTAAAGGCGATTGCAGCACAGTTTGTTTTCCTGAATCTGTTCAGGAACTCCGCGAAATTATTATTGAAGCAAATAAAACAAAGACTCCGGTTACCATAGCCGGCAATGGAACCGGCTTGACCGGCGGCCGCGTGCCAATGGGCGGTGTGGTTGTATCACTTCAACAAATGAATAAGATTGTTGAGATAAACACGTCAACGGGTTATGCGATTGTTGAGTCCGGGGTATTATTGTCTGAATTCAATAACACACTCTCTCCTTTAGGCGTTTTCTATCCACCCGATCCGACTGAATGGAATAGCTTTGTATGCGCCAACGTTGCAACAAATGCCTCCGGTGCTAAATCATTTGGTTACGGCGCCACAAGAAATTTTGTACTTGGCATTGAGGTCATCCTTCCCAACGGCGATATAATATATATTAACAGAGGCGATTGTTTTGCAAATGGCAGCCTTTTGAATTTCACATCGAAAGAAAATATAGATTATTCTATTCCTCTTCCGGAAATACAAATGCCAAATGTCAAAAATGCGGCGGGATATTACATTGCTCCCGGAATGGATTTAATTGACTTGTTTATCGGAAGTGAAGGAACTCTCGGCGTTATCAGTTCTGCGAAACTTAAAATTATTCCGGCGCCGGAGAAGATGCTCTCCTGTGTCGCTTTTTTCACAAGTGAAAACAACAGTCTTGATTTTATTGATGAAGCCCGTGCGCTGACGCGGTCAAGGGCAAGTATTCACGCCCGCTCACTTGAATATTTCGATAACGATTCCCTTCGTTTTATATCAGACAAGTTTCCGCAAATTCCTGCCAGCGCCCAAGGTGCTGTCTGGTTTGAACAGGAATTAACCACAGCAGCAGAAGATGCTATCATTGAGCAGTGGATGGATTTGATTATTAAGCATAACGGCCTGGAAGATAGTATTTGGTATGCCTCATCAGGAAGTGAAATCGAGAACATTCACACCTTCAGACATTCCCTGCCGATAACGGTAAATGAGTACATCACAAGAAAAGGCTTACGGAAACTTGGAACCGATACGGCAGTACCCGATGAAAATTTCCGCGATTTTTATTTCGGCATAAAAGAGCTTGTCCATTCACACAACATTGATTCAGTTGCCTACGGGCATTTCGGCGACTCGCATGTGCACCTTAATATGCTGCCAAAAAATGAAGAAGAGTTTCAACTCGGTAAATCACTCTACACGGAAATTTGTAAACGCGCTGTTGCCGCAGGCGGAACAATTTCTGCCGAGCATGGTGTGGGCAAAATAAAACGCGGGATGTTCAAGCTTATGTATTCGCCCGAAGCAATCGCCTCCATGGCCGGCATCAAAAAAATTCTCGATCCAAATTTCATCCTTAACCGCGGGAACATCTTCGACGAAGAGCTTTTTGTGAACGGGAGCAGACAGTAGTGTACTGCGAAGTAATTTTCTTTCTCTCGTTTAAAAACAGTTTCACGTACGCGGTTCCTGCAGATCTTCAGGATAGCATCAAATTCGGTGTGCGTGTTCTTGCACCATTCGGTAAACGCACCCTCACGGGTCTATGTGTAAAAACAAAGATAACACTTTCCGGTATTGAGTCAGAGAAAGTAAAAGAGATTTTTGATGTTGTTGACACCTCGCCCATCCTCAGTAAAAAGGATTTCGAGTTATACGAGTGGATGGCGGAATATTATTTGTGTAGCACGGGTGAAATCATTCGCAATGCTACGCCGCACGGTACGGATATCCAGTCAATCCGACGCATTACATCTGACACCGCTTTTTGCTCTCAATTGCTTTTAGGAGAAAAAGCCTCTTCAACAAAAGGGAAAATACTCTCGATACTTTCCGAACGGGATAATATTACTCTTAAGCAGCTGCAAAAGATGGTTAAGAAGAAAAACCTGTATGGACTTCTGCGTACGCTGCAGCTTGAAGGTGCTATAACAATTATTGACGAGCTCTCAAAAGCAAAGGTTCGTGAAAAAACACAGCGTTATGTAAAACTGAAGTATTCGGTTGAAGATGTGTACAACATCATTCCTGAAATTGAACGCCGCTCCCCTAAGCAGGTTGTAGTTCTGCTCAAGATGATAGAATATCGCCAGGCGGGAATCTCATTAAAAAAACTGCTTGATGAAACCAAAGTAAATGCCGGAAGCGTCGCCACTCTCGCAAAGAAAGGAATTCTCGCTCTGTATCAGCGGAGTGTAGAACGCAGATACAAGGAAACATACGAGAACGATATTCCCGACTTTACACTGACTGAAGAGCAAAGCAAACTTTACGACAGTGTGCTTTCCGCGATTGAGCAAAATACTTTTAAAACCTTTTTGTTGTATGGAGTGACCGGAAGCGGAAAAACATTTGTTTATCTTGAGCTTGCAAAGAAAGTAATTGCCGCCGGCAAATCAGTACTCGTCATGGTACCTGAAATATCGTTGACGCCACAAATCACCTCGCGGTTTGTACACATTTTCAAAGATAACGTGGTTGTTTTGCATAGCCGCATTTCTCCCGGCGAAAGGTTTGATGCGTGGAATAAAGTCGTACAGGGCAAAGCGAAAATTGTTATCGGTGCCCGTTCTGCATTATTTGCTCCGCTGCAAAACATCGGACTTATTGTTGTTGACGAAGAGCATGACGCGAGTTATAAGCAAAACGATACGGTTCCCAAGTATAATGCCCGCGACGCAGCTGTTGTGAAAGGGAAAATATATAATGCCCCTGTGCTTCTCGGCTCAGCGACTCCGTCAATCGAAAGCATGTTCAACGCTCAACAAGGTAAATACGAACTGCTTGAACTCCGTGAACGTGTTGATGACGCACAGCTGCCGGAAATACGCCTTGTTAACATTGTTGAAGAGAAAAAACAAAAGCGCATGTTCAATGTTTTTTCAAAGACCATGCTCGATATGATAGGCGACCGCCTTCAGAAAAAGGAAGGCACTATCATTCTGCAAAACAGGCGCGGCTTTTCAACATCGGTATACTGCTTTGACTGCGGTGAAATTGAGATGTGTGAAAACTGTTCCGTTGCTTTAGTCCATCACATCAACCAACATCAGCTGCAATGCCACTATTGCGGATTTACCAAACCCGTCCCCAAACAATGCAGCAAGTGCGGTTCATTCTCTATCAAATACTTCGGGACAGGTACGGAACGGGTAGAAGATGAACTCTCATTCTATTTTCCGGAAGCTTCATTGCACCGGGTTGATTCCGATGCGATTGCGAAGAAAGGTTCGCTCGGAAATATTTTAAATAATTTCCGTAATGGACAAATAGACATTCTTATCGGGACGCAGATGGTTGCCAAGGGATTGGACTTTCCGCGCGTAACATTAGTCTGTGTTGTATCCGCAGAGACAAACTTATGGATGCCCGACTTCCGGGCTGATGAAAGAACCTTCCAGCTCCTCACGCAGGTCGCGGGCAGAGCCGGAAGAGCTTCAGCCGCCGGTGAAGTGTTGATCCAAACACAGAATGATAAGAGTCCCGTTTTGCGCAAAGTAATCGAAAATGATTACATGGGATTTTTCAACCGCGAATTGATAAATCGTGAGCGGCTGCATTATCCCCCGTTCGTTAAAATATGCCTTATTGAGACGAAGGATCTTGATGAGCATAAAGCGAAAGGTGCAATTGCAGAGATTCACGCGGAACTTGTAAAAAATAAAAGGCCGCTTATCATTACTCCGCCGACAACCGCAATATTGGCACGATTGAAAAATGAATACCGCTATCAGATACTGATTAAAAGCCCGCGTACTTCTGACGCGTCAGGAGCTATCATGCGAAACGCGGTAATGGATGCAATTAAAAAATTCCAGGGTAAGTCAAAATTTAAAGATGTGCGCGTGATATTTGATGTTGATCCGCAGACGTTAATGTAATCACGTAGTAATATACAGTGGCAACCAAATATTACTACGTGAATATCATAATTTTACTAAAAACACCCATTAAGGCGCTGGGTTCCCTCTGTCAAGCCATCCATGTTGGGCTGCCGCGTCACAAAAGTCTTGAAAAGCACCCCACCATCCAGAATTTCCAACATAATAACAAATAGATTGTAAGTTTAAATTGTTTGCCGTTACAAAATGCGTTCCCCATTCGTTAATGTCGAGACTGTCATCAATAAAGTTGCTAATAGATCTATACTGCCCATTGTACTTATAATTATTCCGATATCTCGCCCATACGCTATCTTGATTGCTAGCCGCATAATCATCATGCATCATATAAACATTACCATATTGCTGAATGATATTATAATAGGCATGAGCAATTGTGTCTATAGTGTTAGTGTGGTTGGAATTCCACACAAAATCCGTGAAGGTTCCTAAAAATAATTTTGCATTGGTGTTTTGGGTGTTAATATAATTTGCCCAATTCACTACTTCCGTATAGGTGGCACGGCTGTTGTTGTCTTCAACTCCATCCTCATAACGCTTCTGTCTTTCCAGCGGCTCATCTATATAAAAATTTGTAACTCCTTGACTAAGCATATAATCAATCCTCGCTTGAATATTAGCATCCGTGCCATAATATGGAAGATATTTAGGAATAATGCAGTAAGTTATCTGGCTAGTACTAAAACCGGCCGAACGCATCTGCCAGTATAAATCATATGGGCCGGCGCAAGTCGAATCTGAATATATAAAAACCCGGCTAATACCATATTTACTGCGAATAGTCTTTAAGGTATCCCACCATCTATGGTTGCCCACGGGATCTTTATCTAAATAAGTTGTCCCAATCGTTATTGCAATTTCTTTACCGGCCACAGGAGCAAAATAATAATTATAGTGAGGGGTGGGTGGTAGATAAAGCGCTTGTTTTACATCTCCGGCAGATGCGGGGTTCGTGATTGAGTTCTCTATATTTTCACATGAAACAAGTAACAAGGAGCTTAATAACAAAAAATAAACATACCATTTCATTGGATCTCTCCTATTTGTTTTTAAAATATGACAAGAAAGAATTTGTCACAACCAGTATTGGTTGATCATTAAACATTGGCGAATTAATTTTTTTTGCTTTAATTTTTCAACAACAACTAACAGCGTTTACAACCAGCATTTTATAATTACTATGCAGCAATTATATCAAATCTAAAAATAAAGTAGTACTTATTTGAAAACAATGCAAGTATATTTTTCGAACCAAATTTTGTCGGGTCAAATTGCGACCTTTAAAACTATAAACATTTATTGTTTTGTGGCGATAATTAATTTATAATTTGGAATGGTCAAAAAGGTGCTAAATGGCAGCTGGGGATGTACGGATCAAAATCAGTTAATGATTCCTAAGTTTCAGAACGACCTGCTTTTTACCCCGCTCTTCCACGAAGTCCTGAATATTCGCTGATGTTTTGAAAATATTAATAACCTCACCCCGTTGCGGACGAGTAGCCGGAACTTCTTCTTCCTTAATCTCGTGTTTCACTTTATTAAGAAAATCTCCGAACGTCGGTTTCGGTTTGTTTCGTATGGGCGCAGGCGCGGGTTTCGGTTTTTCTTCCATCGGCTGCTCCGCTTTGGAAACAGTCCGCGGACGGCTGAAGCTCGAAGCATCGGAGGATTTTAACGGACCCGCCTGTGGTCCCGCTTCTTCTTTCGGATGCGGTTTTGGATGCGGCTTTTCCATGGTGTCGGATATTGTCGTTCTGAATTTATGAATATCCTGATGCCTGCCGGTGGTATCCTCCTCAACAAGATCGGAACGCATCTCTTCTGCCGTAACAGCGACGAAGCGCCGCGGCGGAATCACTCTGTTCTTTTCCTGTGGTATATCAGCGTTTTCTTCTTCGAAATGAATTTCGTCAAACGCGAAAATTATTTCAGCAAATACCCGGTCATTCTGCATCCGCACTTCGGAAACCTCAAGGTCAAACGAATATACCTCGTGAAATTCAGGCTGACCGAACTTAGCTAACTGCGAGATGAGTCCAATTTGTTGAATGCGAAAGCGCAGAAACGGGTATGAATCTATTTCGCTAAATTCTTCAAGTTCTTTAATTGCAAAAATGGGATCAAAATATACTATCTCTCTAACACCATCAATCGTAACCATGTACCCGTGTTTCACCATACGGGGATCAAGATGCGGAAGGTTAGTCAGGAGGCGGTACACAATAATATTTTTCGGGCGGCCATCCATAAAAAACTTACAGACATCATTGAAATGCAATGATTTGGGATACTTGATTTTTGCATCCTTGTTGATGAGTTTAAAATTCCTCGACAGGTCAAACTTGTTGAGCGAATAAATAAACACATCGTTATGTTTTACATCAAGCGTTTCAAGAATCATGGGTGCACCGGATGCCGTTTATTAAGTAACACAATACCCAAACTTACTTCTTTTTTAAGAGATAGCGTATTAATTATCGTTCCAATATAAATATCCCCCGCCGCAATCGCAAGCGATGGAATGAGGGATTTGATGCATGTCATTATTTCCTAGCCCATGACCTAGGTCATGGGCTAGGAATTGAAAATGTATGAAATGCTATTCTATGCCTGCGCCTTTGTTTCAAACCATCCGTATACTGCCGGAATAATAAGAAGCGTCAGAATGGTTGATGTTATCAATCCTCCGACAACAACCGTTGCGAGCGGCTTTTGAATTTCCGAACCGGCTCCGCCTGCAAACAGCATCGGAATAAGGCTGAATATTGCAATTGATGCGGTCATCAGCACCGGACGCAATCTGCTCATGCTGCCGGTACGTATAGCTTCGCTTAGTTCCATGCCTTCTTCACGAAGCTGGGCTATACGCGAAACAAGCACAACACCGTTCAACACCGCGACTCCGAACAGCACAATAAAACCAACCGACGCGGGTACTGATAAATACGTTCCGGTTATCGTCAACGATACGACTCCGCCGATAAGCGCGAATGGTAAATTTCCGATTACTAACAGAGCCAGCCGCAATGAACGGAACGTAAGAAACAGCAGCAGCAAAATAATACCGATGACAATCGGACCGATGATCATCAACTTGTTCATCGCACGCTGTTGATTCTCAAACTGACCGCCCCACGATAAATAGTATCCGGCGGGCAGTTGTACATTATTTTTTATTTTCTGCTTCGCCTCCTGCACAAAACCGCCGATGTCCCTCCCGCTGATATTTAGTTCAATGCCGATTCGCCGGACTCCATCCTGTCTGCTAATCTGCACCGGACCGTTTACCATTGAAATGTCCGCCAATTGCCCCAGCGGTATTTGAGCGCCGCCTGCTGTTGGGATAAGAATATTTTCCATCGTCTCAATCGAGTTCCGCTTGTCTTCAGGCAGACGGATGGTGATATTGAAACTTCTATTCCCTTCATAAAACTGCGATGCGGCTTTACCTGCGATTGCAATCTCAACAATGTTCTGTACATCACTGATATTCAAACCGTACCGCGCGATTTTATTCCTGTCTATATTGATTGTGAGATATGGCTGGCCGGAAACTTTTTCCGCCATTAAATCCGCCGCACCTTCTATACCTGAAAGCACATGAGTTATTTCGTCGGTTTTCTTTTTCAGCACCTCAATATCATCGCCGAACAATTTTACAATAAGCTGTGCGCGCGTACCGGCGACGAGCTCATCAATACGGCACTGGATCGGCTGACTGAATCCGAATGCTATACCCGGTATCTCTTCAAGTGAAGACCGCATTTCATCGGTCAATTCTTCCCTGCTGATATTTCGTTTCCACTCGCTCTTCGGTTTCAGTATGCCGACGAATCCCGTTTTATCCGGGCCGCGTGTATCAAGCGCAACCCCGGTTTGGCCGGTCCTGCTTACCACATCACCGAGTTCATCAAACCGTTTTAGCTTCTGTGCGACAAGCTGATTAACCTCCATTGACTTTTGCAGCGATACGCCCGGAAGAAGCGCCACATCGGCATCGAACGAGCCTTCGTCCATGGTTGGTATGAACTCTGAGCCAAGCTGCGTAAATAAAAAGATACTGATAACCAGCGCAGTTCCCGCAGTCCCGAGCAATACTTTTTTATTAAACATTGCCCATTGCAGCATCCGCTCATATCCCTTCTGTGCGTATTTCATAATGATGCTTTCTTTTTCCGGCTGGGGTTTGAGGAAATACGCGCAGAGCACCGGAATAACAAAAATAGAAAGAAGCATTGACGATAGCAGCGCTATCGCAACAGTCTTCGCAAGCGGACCGAACATTTTCCCTTCTATTCCTTCTAAAGACAGAATAGGAATAAATGTTATCGCGATTATTAACTCGCCGAATATGCTCGGCTTACGCACCTCTAAAACAGCACGCAGAACGGTAGGTAATTTCGGACGCCCTGATTGATTTTCGCTCAGATGCCTTTGTACATTTTCGACCTGAATGATTGTTGCATCGATGATCATACCTATTGATATTGCCAGACCGCCAAGCGACATGAGATTGGCACTCAGGCCAACCGCCTTCATAACAATAAAGGTAGTTAAAAGGGACAATGGCAGTGCTATCAATACCACGAAACTTCCCCGGAAACTTCGCAGCAGCAAGTACAGAATGATAAGTACAAGCAGTGAACCTTCAAGCAGTGCTTTATTCACCGTATTGATGCTCGCGTTAACGATATCACTGCGGTCATAATACGGGACAATTCTGATGCCGGACGGTAAAACATTGTTCTCATTCATCTCCCGTATTTTTTCTTCAACACGCTTGACAACCTCACGACCATTTTGACCGCGCAGCATCATAACAATTCCGCCAACGGCTTCATCTTTTCCGTTTTTCATCGCGGCACCCATGCGGACTGCCTCGCCGATTTTTACTTCAGCTACATCGCGCACGTATGTCGGCGTACCGTTATGTTCTTTCAATACGATATTGTTTATATCTTCAATGCTTTGAATCAATCCGACACTGCGGACAATGTACTGCTCCGCATTTCTTTCAAGAATATTACCGCCGACATTCTGATTGTTGCTTTCTATCGCCTTGAATGCTTCTTCCGCGGTAATGCCATATTTAAGAAGTTTTTCCGGCTGAATAATCACCTGATATTCTTTAAAGTACCCGCCGAATGAATTTATCTCATTCACACCCTCAATGTTTTTTAACTGCGGAGTAATGACCCACTCCTGAATGGTACGAAGATTCGATAAATAAGCAACGCGCTCAAGCGAATCCGCCGGCATCTTGCCTTCAAGTGTGTATTGATAGATTTCTCCCATTGCCGTAGCAATCGGGCCCATAGCTACCTCAACACCTTTCGGTACATTCTCCCGTGCTTCGGCAAGCCTCTCGAAAACCAACTGCCGGGCAAAGTAAATATCAACGTTGTCTTTAAAAACAATCGTTACTATTGATAACCCGAACTTGGTGACCGAACGCATTTGTTCCACATCCGGAAGTCCGCGCATTGCCATTTCTATGGGATACGTCACACTCCGTTCAATTTCAATCGCAGATAGGCCATCCGCGTGACTGACAACTTCGACCTGAATATTCGTCACATCGGGGAAGGCATCAATCGGCAGCGTGAAATACGAATACACACCGAATATGACGATCACCAGTGAGACAAAGAGAATCAGTCCTTTTTGCTTTAGGGTAAATGATATGATTTTTTCAAGCATACAGGTTAGTCTCCCTCTATTTCATCTTTTTTAACTTCACTGAACAAATAGAAGACTCCTTTGGAAACCACGCTATCGCCTTCTTTGAGACCTTCCACGATTTCAATGTCTTTACCGTATTTACCACCGGCTTTTACTTTTCTCATTTCAAATGATGTATCACTTAACGCGATAAAAACGAATTGCTCGCCTGACTGTGTTACGACGGCTTCTTCGGGAATAATTATTCCTTTGGAATTTTCCGATAACGGAATTGTTAATTCTCCGAATAAATTCGGTTTCAACTTGCCGCCGGGATTCGCGAAAGTTCCGCGAACAGTGATGGTACGCGAATGCTCGTCTACTACCTGACCGACGTATGTTAGTGTGCCGGAGAATTTTTCATTTTTAAATGACGCAGTTTTGAATTCTATCTGTGATTTGCGGAGCGGTTTTGCAATATCTTTTTCGTATATCTGTCCATCAATCCAGACAGAAGATGAATTGATAATTCTAAAAGCATTGGTGGCCGCTTCAACCAATTGACCAAGAACAACATTGCGCTCTACAACCGTCCCGCTGATGGAGGCTTTTATCGGCAGCGTTCCGCTGGTATGTTCGTCATCATTTTTTGCGGAAATAATATCAGCATCACTTAACCCAAGCGCGTGAATTTTTTTATCTTCTGCTTTAAATTCTGCAGATGCCTTTTCATACTCGGCTTGTGTTTCTAAAAGCGACTTTTGTGAACCGATTTTTTCTTCGAACAATTTTTTTTGACGGTCGTAGTTTGCCTTGGCATATTCATACGCGGCTTTCGACTTCAAAAAATTCGATTTAATTTGTCCGACATCCAGTCCCTCAACAGTCATAAGGACTTGTCCGGCTTTTACAAAATCGCCTACATTAACGTAGACTTTATGCACACGTCCCTGAACAAGCGACCCGATAACCGCTTCGTTATCCTGGTTAGCAACGACTTTTGCCGGAATGGTCATTGCTCCGCTGATATCCTGAAGTGATACAACTATCTTCTCCAAGCCGATATCCTTAATTGAAGCCTGACGCAGCGTGATTATCTTAGTTTTGTTTTCGGACTTTTCTCCGCTTTCTTCTTTTTCTTTTTTTGCACATCCCGCTAATAGTATTGGTATAAGCAGGATAGGTAAGAACTTATAAAGGTTTTTCATTTTTCAATTCCGTTTAATTATTAATAATATCTATGCCGGTTATTTCTTCGATCTTCAAAGCGGACAAATTATAATTCAACAAAGCATTCACGTATGAATTCCTTGATGATATAAGTAATTGCCGTGCCTGTAAAAATTCAAGGTATGGTATTTCGCCGGCGGTGTAACTCTTGTTTGCAGTGGTGAATACCTCCTGCGACTGCGGCAGCAAATTCTCCGTATATAGCATCAATTGATTGTAGCTGTTTTTATATTCCGAGAGAGCTTGATGCAGTGTCCGGTGAATTTCGTTCTTTGCAGATTGCAATTCGGCAGCAAGTCCTTTAGCATTAGCTTCAGCCTCTTGAATCTTGCCGCGCTGATCGAATAAAAACCAAACGGGGAGCGACACACCGAAAGAGGCGCCATAAAAACCGTTGTCGCCGTCCCGGCCCTGACGAAAGTACGCGAGATTAAAACCCGGTAAGAGTGAAGACCAGGCAAGCTGCTTATCAACAAGTGATGTTTCATACTGTAGCTTTGCTATGCGTATATCGGGTATCTCCTCATTGACCAAGGCTTCAACCGAAAGAGAGTCAATCTGCCGTCCGGCAAATGTCAGTGAGTCGCTCAATACAACATCCGCCGAAACAAGCTCTTTTCCGAGCGTATAGTTAAGCTCCGCAATGGTGGCAGTCAGTTCGTTGTTTAATGAAAAAAGAGTGTTCTTTGATTCCTGCATCTGAACATTTGCCGTAAGCTTTTCAAGATTCGTCCCTTCGCCGACATTCATTCTGATTTCCGCTTTCTTAAAGAATGCCTCTGCTAGCTCAAGCTGTTCTTGCGCGAATTGTCTCTGCATCTGTTTTGCCAGCAGTTTATAATACGCTGTTTTTATCCTGTTTGCCGTCTGCACTTTTACATGCCGAAGCCGTGCAAGCAGTACGCTTTTTTCGCTTTGGTATTTGCTGCCCCGGAGGAAATACGTTGACGGAAATTCAAAAGACTGACGGACTTCCAGCGTCTTCTCGCTGAAATTACCGAGCCCTTTTTTAAGTGGAATAAATTCATAGCTGAGCGAAGCCTCCGTGGGCGGTAGTGATATGCCCGTCCAGAATCTTCCCTCAGCCGCGTTAAGCTGACTCTCCATGCTTTGAATTTCAGGACTGGCACTCATTCCATATGCGACTGCTTCTTTTAAACTTAATTCTTTTTTTGTCTGTGCATAACCACCTATAGAAATAGATACGGCTATGAACAGCATAATACATTTGTACATACCTGTTCCAATTTTTTATAATGAGATATTACGAGCTAAGAAATGAGCGGAGAAGCTTAAATAAGGAATGAAGAGTTTCTTATATATGCGGGAGCGGTGTTTGATTGATTTTGAGAAACATCCGGAAGTGTTAAAACAACGAGAGCCTGAACGTCGGCATTTGAAATACCGCAATGCGGACACATGTCGCTATCAATATGAAGTACGGGTGCAGGAGTTTTAATATCGTTACGCGTAACACTTCCTGCCTTATAGATTTGGCAATAGTCATGCGTTCCGTGATTATCTGTATCACAGTTTAGAAAATCCAGCTCGGAATGGGCGAATGAAAACGCACCGGCTCCCAGCATGAACAGCAGGACAAATTTTAAAAAATGTATATTTCGCGTAAAATTCATGTTTAAGTATATTAAAAAACGAAGAATATTCCAATTCCGGTTGATTATTGCTATTAAGACGCAGAAAACGGGTTTATGTTCCTAAGCTGGCATGATCTATAAAATGTAGCATTGTATCTGACACGGTTTAATGGGTGTTCGATACGTCCGCCTTGCCTCGATACATCCCGACGACGAATGATAATATCAAAAATTAGAACCCCACCGCCGTCGGGACACTCGGCAAACGGCGGACGTTCCTGCCCGCTACGCCAGTCAGGCGGGTCATGAACTTTCGAATGGATTCCGGGTCAAGCCCGGAATGACAACATAAATAATTGTAAGGGTGTTCGAGTAGTCCCGACTTGTCGGGACGTATCGAGAACACTCAGGGCAATGTAAAATCACTTGCTAATTGGCAAATATCTATTTATTCTTGCATATGGTAAAGAAACTAATTCTATCAATTTTTACGATTGTGCTTTTCGCGGCATTTTCCGGCGTTCCGGTTATCATGCACTATTGCAGCATGAACGGCATGACCGCCAAATCATGCAATATGTGCGCGACCGCAACGGTTGAAGAACCCGCTGAAGAAGAAAGCACCGACTCTTGCTGTGAATCTGAAGAACAGCAGGAACCGGAGCAGTCGCCTACTTCGTTTACTGCGGATATGTCGTGCTGCCATTCAGATATCATTTCCGCACCGGTAAAAATTGATCAGGAATTAACTTCATTAGATATTGTCAAAAAAGCTCCTGTTCATGCAGATGCTGATTTCAATATTAATATTCCATCTGAACAAATCGAAAGAGTTTCGTTGCAGGCTCGGCTTGTTGACCGGGCTCCGCCGATAACACAACCCCCTATCCGTATTCTTACTTCTTCCTATCTGATTTAAACCAGTCTTTTATCCCGTCAGGTAAAAGCTCAGGCATTGGTATATCCAATTATGCCGGCGCTTACCAATTCAATCGTTCTTAAAAAATATTTTAAATACATACTCTTGACGTAAGACAGCCCTCATCTCCCAACCTCTTCTCCCAGAGGGAGAAGAGGAGTAGAAAAAAGCACTTGTTCATCCCTCTCCCTCCGGGAGAGGGGCAGGGGTGAGGGCTCATTGCTTACTACAAGAGAGGAGTTTCACATGATTGAAAAAATTATAGACTGGTCGGCTCGCAACCGATTTATTGTTATACTAATATATACCATCATTACGGCAGCCGGGATTTACTGCGTAGTCAATCTGCCGGTTGATGCGATTCCCGATTTATCGGAAAATCAGGTTATCCTTTATACCGAATGGATGGGACGTTCACCGCAAATTGTTGAGGATCAGGTAACGTATCCAATTGTATCGGGATTGCAGGGACTGCCGCACGTGAAAGCAGTTCGTGCATCATCCATGTTCGGTATGTCGTTTGTCTTTGTCATCTTCGAAGATAACGTTGATACCTACTTCGCACGGACGCGCGTCATGGAACGGATGAATACAATCCAATCCCAATTGCCGCCGGGAGTAACACCGTCACTCGGACCCGATGGATCCGGAGTCGGACATGTGTACTGGTACACCGTTGAAGGCAAGGGATATGACGCAGGTACGCTTCGTTCAATACAGGACTGGTACATCCGCTATAAACTCAGCGCGGTTGACGGCGTTGCCGAAGTCGCAAGTATTGGCGGATTTGTCAAACAATATCAAGTGGATGTCAATCCAAATGATCTGCGCGGATATAATATTACCGTCAATGATGTCGTTAGTGCTATACAGAAAAGCAACAATGAAGTTGGCGGTAAAATTGTCGAAGTGAACGACGCTGAATACTTCGTGCGCGGGCAAGGGTATGTCTCATCCAAAGAAGACATAGAAAACACGGTTATCAAATCAGGTGCCAACGGCATTCCTGTGCTAATAAAGAATGTTGCAACGGTGCAGATCGGCGGCGACATACGCCGCGGCGCGCTTGACAAGAACGGTGAAGGCGAAGCGGTCGGTGGTATCATCGTTATGCGTAACGGCGAGAATGCACAAAAAGTTATTGACCGCGTGAAAGAAAAGATAAAAGAAATTTCTCCGGGTCTGCCGCCGGGAGTTTCGATTGTGCCCTCATACGACAGAAGCACTTTGATTCACGAGGCAGTCGGCACACTGGAGCGCGCATTGCTTGAAGCATCACTCACCGTAGCGTTCATGGTGATGTTATTCCTCCTGCATTTCCGCAGCATCATCCGCATTCTCATTGAACTGCCGATTTCCATACTCATCGCGTTTATTCTTATGTATATATTCGGCATAACATCGAACATTATGAGTCTCGGCGGAATTATTCTTGCTGTCGGAGTGATTGTGGATTCCTCCATCGTTCTTGTTGAAAACGCGTACCGCAATCTTGCGCGTGCGATTGAAGAAAAAGGGACACTGACTCCCGATGAATATAAAAAGATTTCGATTGATTCGGCAAAGCAAGTAGGACGCGCGATATTCTTTTCAGAGTTGATCATCCTCGTTTCGTTTCTGCCTGTGTTTCTGTTAACGGGACAGGAAGGAAAACTCTTCCATCCGCTCGCGTTTACGAAATCATTCGCGATGCTCGGCTCCGCGATAGTAGTCATTTCTCTTATTCCCGTTTTAATGACCATGCTCATGCGTGGTAAATTCAAACCGGAGCAAAAGAATCCGACCACGCGATTCTTCATCCGCCTGTATCAACCGGTGATTCATTGGGTGCTGGAGCATCGCAAAATCACTATAGCATTAAACATCATTGCCCTGCTCATAACGATACCCATGATTATGCACACGGGCAGCGAGTTTATGCCGCCATTGGATGAAGGTTCTCTCTTATATATGCCCGTCACGCTTCCCGGCGCATCCATTACCGAGGTAAACCGCATACTGACGGAGCAGGATAAGATAATAAAATCCGTTCCAGAGGTTGCGCATGTTCTCGGTAAAACCGGACGCGCGGAAACCGCGACCGATAACGCTCCGCTCAGTATGATCGAAACCATCATTCTGTTAAAACCGAAAAGCGAATGGCGCAAAGGCATTACCAAGAAAGATATCATCAACGAACTCGACGCAAAACTGCAAATCCCCGGAGTACGCAACGGATGGACGCAGCCGATTATCAACAGAATCAACATGTTATCCACAGGCGTGCGCACCGACATCGGATTGAAAATTTTCGGACCGAATCTTGATACCCTTGAAGCGTACGCGATAAAGGCCGAAGGTATTTTGCAGGGTGTTAACGGTGCTGCAGATGTGGTGGCAGACCGCGTGCAAAACGGTTTTTATCTTGATATAAAAATCAAACGCGAAGCCGCAGCCCGGTACGGCGTTAACATCAGCGATTTACAAAGCATTATCGAGACCGCACTTGGCGGACAAAATCTCGGTGTCATTCTCGAAGGTAGAATGCGCTTCCCTATCCGCATGCGCTACGACAAGGATTACCGGAGCAATGTTGATGAATTGAAAAGTCTCATCGTCCCCGTCGGCTCGCTTGCAATGGGCGGTACTTCAACCTCCGTTAATCCCGCACCAGCGGCTTCGGGCAGCATGGGTTCATCAGCATCAATGTCCTCTATGAGCGGCAGTAGTTCAGCTAAATCATCAAACACATATTCTTCGGCTGATGAAAGCGGCAGCTCATTGCTTGAATCAAACTACGGCGGGGTGACGTTTGTCCCCCTCAGTGAACTTGCCGATATATCAACCGTCTCCGGACCACCGATGATAAACAGCGAAAATGGCATGCTGCGCTCTATCGTGTTCATGAACACGCGCGGACGCGACATGGGCAGCGTTATGGTTGACGCGAAGAAAGTCATTGAAGATAAGTTACAGCTTCCCGCGGGTTACTCGTATACATGGAGCGGCCAGTATGAAAGTAAGATGCGTGCACAACAGACGATTGAAATCATTATGCCGATTGTATTCCTCATCATTTTCATCTTACTGTTCTTCACGTTAAAAAGTTATGTGGAAGCCGGCGTTGTTATGCTCTCGGTTCCTTTCGCGCTTATCGGCGGTATGTATATGATATACATACTCGGATATAATTTCTCCGTAGCCGTGTGGGTCGGATTTATAGCACTATATGGCATCGCCGTTGAGACCGGTGTTGTCATGGTTGTCTATCTGCACGAAGCACTCGATAGAAGGCTCCGTGATTTTCACGCAGGTAAACGCGGTCCGATTACCAATCAGGACATTTACGACGCAACGGTCGAAGGCTCGGTACTCCGCCTGCGCCCGAAACTCATGACGGTAGCAACTGCCATGGTTGGACTTGTCCCCATCATGTGGTCAACCGGAACCGGTTCCGACATGATGAAACCTCTTACGGCACCGATGATAGGCGGACTCCTGACTTCGGCGATTCACGTACTCGTTGTTACACCGATTCTCTTTGCATGGATGAAAGAGCATGCGCTTAAAAATGGGAAACTTGAAGTCTCGCAAATGGCCTCATGGATGAAGGAAGGAGAATAATATGAAAAGAATATATAATCTCATTGCAATCGTTGTGCTGTTTGTATCGGGTATGCAATTCACCGATGCGCAGAATCTGGATTCTCTCATTGCTGAAGCGGCGCGAAACAATCCACAGCTTCGTTCCCTGCAAACGAGAGTTCGTACAGCAGAATACAAAAGCAAATCGGTCAACAGTTATCCCGCGCCGACTGTCGGAATTGAATTTTCTCAAATTCCTTCCGGCAGCGCAAACATTTGGAACGACGCGCTTTCAAATAATCTTTCCGTTTCGCAAATGTTTATGCTCGGCGGCAAGGTTGAAGCGATGACCGAAGTTGAAAAGAAGAACATCCTTGCTGAACAGGATGCATACACCGCATATGCCATTAGTCTCACATCTCAAATAAAGATGAGTTATTATACGTTGTGGCTCTACGACAGGAAGATAGAATTACAACAAAAGACTGTGACGTTGCTCAAGGACTTAGCTGCATCAACTACGGCTTCGTTAATGATCAATAAAATCTCACAGCCGGATGTACTGCTTATCAATAGTGAAGTTGCGGTAAACGAATTACAGTTATCCCAGCTTCACCGGCAGCGTGATGCGGAATCAGTCAAGCTGAACAAACTGCTTGGCAGAGCACTTTCATCACAAGCAATTACTCCTGACAAAGAACTGCCGCGGATTCCGGCATCTCTCGACATCGCGGGACTTGATGCTCTTATTGATGACCTCAATCCCGAACTTGCCCGCATGGATAAGATGGCGGAAATGAATAAAGCGATGATTGCTTCCAATGATAAAAGCAGCATTCCAGACCTTATGGTGCAGGCAATGCTGATGCGTATGCCAAAAGGCATGATATTAACTTCCGCATCGGATTTGTCCATGCTCTCGGCAAAGACAGAGTATATGTATTCGCTCATGTTCTCTGTCAATCTTCCATTTGCTCCGTGGTCAAAGTCATCATATGAATCAAAGAAAGAGGAACTACTTTCAGGTATCGAAGGAATCCGTCTTGCAAAAGAAGACATGTCACGCGACATGAAAGCGAAGCTGAAGGAATCACTTATAAAATATCAAACGGCGCAGGAAAGCGAACACTACTACACAAACACCATTCTGCCGTTATCAATGCAGGCTGTGGAATCGCAAACCAGCGCATTCAAAACAGGTTCGGCAAATATCTCCGCAGTACTCGATGCCGTTCGCATGCAACTAATGAATGAGATGAATCTTTTTATGGCGCAGGCGGATTCACGCATGGCACTTGCAGATATTGAAATGATGACGGGTGCTCATCTGCCTGTCAGTGGATTGGAGAAATAATATGAAATCACATAAAGAATTATCAGGTACACATATGAAATATTTTATCATGATACTTATCGCGGCAGCCGGATTGTATTTCGCAGGCTGTGGAAAGAAGGCAGAGACTCCCGACGCCAAACAAAAAAAGGAAGTCTACACCTGCCCGATGCATCCGCAGATCATTTCGGATAAACCCGGAGTCTGCCCCATCTGCCAAATGGATCTTGTGAAGAAATCAGGAGATGAACCGCAGGCAGCGAACAAAGAGAACGAAAACATGAGCGCGATGGTGGCAATCTCTGGTACCAAGCGCGCACTTGCTAACGTTTCCACAACAACGATAAAAAAGCAGCCGCTACAAAAAGATATCATCTCCTACGGTTATCTTGATTTTGCCGAACAGAACCGGAAGAGCATTTCCGCACGGTTCAACGGCAGAATTGAAAAACTGTATGTATCCAAAACAGGAGATATCATCCGTAAAGGCGCTCCGCTATTTGAGATTTACAGTCCCGAACTTGTGCAGGCGCAGAATGATCTTATCATCGCGCTTTCTTCAAACAATTCCATTCTGCAATCGGCAAGAAAAAAACTCGAACTATACGGTTTTATAGCGGCTCAGATTCAGGATCTCGAAAAAAGCAGAGAGGTAAAAACGACAGTCACATTTTACTCACCCGCAAGCGGTACGGTGCTTGAGAAGAAAATCCGCGAAGGTATGTATGTCAACGAAGGCACGCTCTTATTTGACATTGCCGACTTTTCGACATTGTGGAATATCTCTGAAGTCTACGAATCCGACATTGCTTCGGTTCATGTCGGCAATGCTGTTGCAATACATTTACGCGCCTTCCCCGGAAAAGAATTCAGCGGACGGGTAACATTCATTTCCCCGGTGGTTGACGCGCAGTCCCGGACAATTAAAGTCCGAAGCGAAATTGCCAATGCTGGCGGACAATTGAAACCGCAGATGTACGGCGAAACCGTGCAGCATGTTTCACTCGGTACGGGATTGTTCATTCCCGCAGACGCCGTGATTAATACAGGCAAGCGGATGGTCGCGTGGATAAAAACATCCGACGGCATGTTTGAAGCACGTGATATAACACTCGGCGAAAAGTGCGGCAGCGGTTACAAAGTAATTTCAGGTTTGCAGGAAGGTGATGAGGTCGCTGTAACAGGCGGATTCCTCATTGATTCCGAAAGTCAATTAAAAACAACTCATTCTCATTAAATAAAAAGGATAGATATATGAAACAGTTCACAAAAATCTCACTCGTTGCATTGGTTGTCATTCTGACAGCGGCATTTACTTCGGCATATGCTCAAAGCGCATGCTGCGGCGAACATGGCTCAATGGCAAAAATGGAAAAGTCGGTTGATACAAAAGCCACAAAGGACAAGGCAGATAAAAAAGCAGTAGACATTGTCCGCAAAGGCACCATTAATGTCAAAGCAATTGACGCAAACAAAGACGGCAAAGTATTTCAGTGCCCGATGGACTGGAATGTCATTTCCGATAAAGCCGGAAAGTGCCCGTTGTGCAAAATGGCATTGACGGAAGTCGCCAATAAGCAGGCAGAAGAAAATCTCGTAAAACACGGATTCAAGATCAAGAAATAACGCGCATTATTCCGATTCCCAGCGGAATTATTCACGTTATAATACGGAACGGGATGTCCCAGATTGGGCGTCCCGTTTTTTTTATTCACCGCAAAGCACGCAGAGAACGCAAAGATTTTTTATGGGGCGAGCTCTCCGAGTCGCCCACATAATTCGGCAGATACAATTTCTCGATAATTATCACGTTAGAACTTTCCGCGTAGCGGATCAATCCTTGTAGATAACCGAGAATAGATCATTCTGTTTTCCGATAGGAAATATATCTTCGTTTCAAAAAATATATTTCCTGCCGGAAAATGCGACGTTAATGGATAATCTGCTTTCTACAAGGATTGAATGCCTACGGCATAAATTGACTTTCTATTGGCCCGTAAATATTTTAGCCAGAGCCGGGTATTTTGCAATTTCATTTTCTATTTTCTTATCCTTTCTTTCTACAAAAAGAGCATCCCGCAATAATTGTTTCTGGGCGGCCTCTGGAAATTTGGCAATCAGCAGAAAAACTACTTGCGTATTTTTATATGCATAATCAGAGAATTCCTCGGCCAAATTTTCTAACAATTCCACGTTATCCATAAAATTTACGCATGTCTGATAATATTGTTTAAGTATTCTTTCCTGCGGCTTTAATCGAAAAACTTTATGAAAGTATACAGACAATTCCCTCATTACTTTTTCACTATTAATAAGGGCTCTATCTTGATTGTTTTGACTACTGAAGCAGAATAAGAATTGGTCGAAGGCTTTTATGTCCGCATTCTTTTGTGCGATATGTAAATATCTCTTACACGCTTTAACCGATACATCGTTTTCAAGTGGCTTTTGTGCATAAAGACTTTGGAAAAGGAAAAGACCGGCAAAAATAAGTTTCAATAAATTCATCTTAGTTAACCCTGCTTGATATTATGTATGCAAACTAATTCCCCCGCTCCATGAAAGTCAAGAAGTATTATTCACCCGCTTCGCGGATGAGGTTTTTGGGGTGGGCGCTCTCCGTGGGCTTGCGCCCACGGTTATCTCTGTTCAATCCCTGTGGGATTATCAATTATTACATCGCCGGATTCATGGGTATTCACATCTCGACATGCCCCGACTGCATCGCAACACCCAGGGACTCACCAATCCGGCGTCGCGTAGCGACAACATACCCGCCTGAATGCCGTATAAACGGCGGGCAGGTTTGTAGCCCCGCCACGGCCATAGGCGGGTAAAGATTTCAATCCGGGGTTAGGGTCACACACGCGACATCCGAGCTCCGTAGGAGCGACATATACAATAAGTCATTTTCGTTTTCACCATGAGCAGTAATAAATCAACCCCACAGATGAGCTGCTAAAAGTCATCTCGATACGCCCCGACAAGTCGGGACTACTCGATGACCCATAATAATAGTAATTAAAATACCTGGATGGATTCCAGGTCAAGCCCGGAATGACAACATGAATCATTACAAAGGTGTTCGAGTTTCCGTCGAAGACGGATCGTACCTGCCCGACTGCGTCAGTCAGGCGGGTCGAGAACACCGGAATGAAACGCATTCTTGCGGTTTAATAAAAATATCTTGGCGTCTTAGCGCCTTTGCGTGAATTTTCTTTTCGCGTGAATTCTGCTATCCGTTCAGGCGTTTAATTACTTCAGCGTGTATTGCAGGATGCGCAGCAATTGCGCCATCACCGGTGAGCGGCGAGCCGCCTTTGTAGTCCGTGATAATTCCGCCTGCGCCTTTTACAACCGGGACTAACGCGGCGACATCCCACAGATTCATAATAGCATCAACCATGATGTCCGCGTAACCTGTTGCAAGTAAGTAGTAGCCGTAACAATCGCCCCAGTTGCGGTAGATTTTCACCTCTTCAATCAGCGTTTCAAACTTTTCGATGTTCTGGTATTTTTTAATATTAATATGGTCGGTCACTAAGAGCACCGACTCTTTTATGTTTTCGCAGTTTCGTATAGAAACCGGATTCCCGTTTAGAGTAGCCGTTTTATTATCCCCGATTAGCAGTTCATGCAATACCGGTTGGTGAATAACCCCAAGCACCGGCTCGCCTTTGTGCAGAAGAGCTATCAAAGTGCCAAACGTCACCGTTCCGCACACAAAACTTTTTGTGCCGTCGATCGGGTCGAGCACCCAAGTATATTCAGCATCGGGATTGTGATTTCCGAACTCCTCTCCGATGATGCCGTGCTCGGGAAATTCCTTCATTATTAGCGTTCTGAGCAGTTCTTCGGCCTTTTTATCGGCAATAGTGACCGGCGATTCATCGCTTTTGATATCAACATCCACATGGGTGCGGAAGTAATGTTGGATAATTTTCCCGCTTTCAGCGGCGGCATATCCGGCAAATTTTGTAAATTCAGACAGCATATAATTCACTCTTTGAGAATAACGTATTTACTTGTTTCAATTTATTAATTAATTTACTATTCTAAAATACCGAATAGCTAATAAACGGAGTCATTATGAAAGCACTCTATACTTTCGTTCTCATGGTACTCTTCGCTTCAACGGTTAGTTACACCCAGGGACTTGAGGTTCCTCTCTATCATCCATTCACCGGTACGGTTGTTCTCACAGCTGAAGCCGGCCCGAATCTAACATATACCGACTATAAATTTGATGCATTTCAATTCGACGTTACCGGAAGAGGGTTGGTAGAATATTTCTTCCCATTCCACTCAACAAGTATATTCGGCATTCGCGCTTTTGGTGAAGCCGGGTATGTCAAAGGTAAAGATGACAGCAAAATTCCTCCGAAATTTCGCACCAGCGTGATGAAAGTCGGAGGCGGATTGGTATACGGCCTATGTCTTAATGAAGTTGTTTTCCCATATATATTCGCCGGTGGTAGTTACGATTGGATGGCGCCGAAGGATGAAAACGGCAATGCAATCGCAGTACCTGATAAGCAGCAGTTCTCGGTCATCGGTGAACTCGGCTTTCGTTTTGCGATTGCCTATAATATGTCGGTCAACGTTGCCGGCAGCATGCACATTGGGCAAAAAGATTATCTTGACGGGTTGAAAAAAAGTTCAGAAAGTGATGCATATTTTTCAGGTGTCGTAGGATTATCAATTGCTCTGAATGCAAGCAAAGATACCGACCATGACGGAATACCCGATGAACTGGATAAATGTCCCGATACACCAATTGGTATCCGTGCTGACGCAACCGGATGTCCACCAGATTTCGATCATGACGGTGTTCCGGATTACCGCGACAAATGTTCATTGACTCCGGAAGGCGTTAAAGTTGATGAAAACGGATGCCCGCTCGACTCCGATCATGACGGCGTGCCGGATTATATTGACATGTGCCCGGGAACCAGAGAAGGAATCAGCGTTGACGAATACGGATGTCCGAAAGACTCTGATGGCGACGGCGTACCTGATTATCTCGATCAGTGCCCGAACACTCCTAAGGGTGCCGCAGTTGATATTCACGGATGTCCGCTTGATTCAGACGGTGATAAAGTTCCTGATTACAAAGATAAATGCCCGAATACGCCGGCCGGTGTTCAGGTTGACGAGTTCGGCTGTCCGCTTGTTAAAGAAAAAGTCGAGGTCATTCGCGAAGTTCCGGTTATCAAGGAAGTCCCCGTTGAAAAAGAAATCGTACTCAGCGCAGGCACTTCATTCGCTACCGGAAAATCCGTACTGCTCCCGGCTGCATCCGGAGTTCTTGATCAACTCGTTAAGATCATGAAAGAAAATGCGCAGTCAACATGGATTATCGAAGGACACACCGATAATGTCGGCTCGAAAGAAAAGAATAAAAAATTATCTCTGGCACGTGCTCAGGCAGTACAGAAATATTTTGCAAATAAAGGAATTCAGAAAGAGCGATTCACCGTTCGTGGTTTGGGTTCGGACTTCCCGGTTGCCGATAACAGCACCGAAGACGGCCGTTCACAAAACAGAAGAGTCTCTATTATTCGCGTGAAGTAATTCACAACAATCTTATAAAAACAAAAAGCCGTCCCGGTATTTCGGGACGGCTTTTTTTATTCTCTTAAATAAATTTTTTACTCTGACTCTTTTTCCAGTTTCGCATATCTCCAGTAGTTCAGCAATGTATATACGGCAAACATGATGAGTAGGTGAATCGCCGCAGGAATAACCAACGGCAGGCTGTTATGTGTTTGTATCATTGCGTTCAGGTTCTGTAAGAACGGGCTCCCGGGAATGCAATATGATATTGCTTTAATAACCGGAGGCATTGATGTTAGCGGCCATACATATCCCGATACCATGAAGAACGGATATGATGTGAAAGCAACTATTACTAATCCCTGTAGTTTGTTCTTCAAGAATGACGAGAGAAACATTGAGAAGCTGACGTGCGCCAACAAGAACAGTACCATCATTCCAATAAACACCGGCAGGTTGCCGTTAAAGCCAATCTTAAATGACGGATATGCCGCAAGAAGGACAAAAAAAGTATAGACTGTAAAAAGAACAATATAAAACAATCCTTTGCCCATCATGAGAACAGAAACATTTTTCCCTGAGATCCTATATAACTCGCTGAATGTTTTTGTCTCGCGCTCTTTGCCGACACTCTCACCCAATCCGATGAACAATGTTTGCTGCAGGATAAGAATGAACAATCCCGGCAAAAGAAATCCGCCGTAATTGTCAGCAGTATTAAAGGCAGGACGGATCTCCGGTCTAATCGGCTCGCTCAGATACTGTGCATTCTCACCGGAAACACCGCTCATTTCAATAAAGTGCTGGGCCGACGACTTGTCATGATATGCTTTGATATCATTTATCGCGCGGTTAATGTCATTCGAAACAAGAAACTGCGTGTTATTCAAAAGGACGTTCATGTTTCCGCCCTTTACAGTCTTCACATCGCGTTCATAATCTTTCGGAATGACCATAACAGCAAAAACATCTCTTTTATATAAGGCCTGTTTTGCTTCTTCAAAATTTCCCGTTACTAATTGCACTCCAAGCATGGAATGTGAGTTGATCTCGTATGCAAGTCGTTTGGATGAAAGCGATTTATCCAGATCAACTACGGCAACCGGAATTTTCGATTCGGCTTTGTTATAGTAAAACGAGCCGTAAAAAATCAAATAAAATAATGGAGCAATGAGCAATATCATTATCAAATCGCTGTCGTGCGCGATAAGTCTCAGCTCGCGCTTCATTATCGTTACAAGTCTATTAAGCAGCGTTGACATCGGCAGCTCTCTGTTTCTTGATAAATACAAATAATGAAAGCATATACAGTGCCGACGAAACCGCGGCAATAAGTAACAGCGTAATCAACTCGCTTTTATATGCAATATACGGAGCGTCCATATATGCCGTCTTGATAAATGCAGCAAGATAAATGGTCATGGGAAAGACCTTGGCAATTGCAGCAAGTATTCCCGGCATAGCGCTTATCGGAAATGAATAACCGGCAAAAACGAATCCCGGTGTTGTAAGAAACACAGCAATCTCGACACCGAAGAATCTGTTCTTAACCCACAGCCCAACCAGTGCACCGATAAAATATATGCCGCTCGCGAATAAAAGCATCATCGCGTACGACGTCCATGTCTGATGAAGCACCAATCCGAAACCATATCTGAAAAGCAAATACAAGGCGGGAATAATAACCGCATATATTGACATGTGTGCAAAATATTTTCCGAGTACCGATTTTACCACATGACGCTTATCAAATTCCTCCGGATGTTCCAAGCCGTCATTTTCAAAACTGTCATAGGCGGATAGAACTGCTGCAATTAAAACAATCATTTGCAGTGCCGCTATAAACAGAGGCGGAACCATAAACTCCGCGTAATTATAATATGGATTGAACATGGGATTCGTACGAAGATTCAGTGCGCTCACAATGTTCAAACCCATTGCTTTCGGAACACCCTTGACTTGTAGCTTCTGCCACAGAGCGCCCGCCGAGACTGTTTTTATAACCGTACTCACATCGCTCAAAATAACATTTGATATAATCAGATTGTTTGAGGACTTATAAACAGTAACTGTCGTTTGTTTCCCGCGCTTTACATCACCCTGAAGATTTTCAGGAATGACTATAACTGCATGAACTCTGCGGCTCAGCAGTTCCTGTTTTACATCAGGCATTGACTCAAGAATATCCGCTACCTTTAATCCTTGCGCTCCGTCTAACGAACGGATGAGCGTGCGCGAAAGTGCCGTATGATCGTTATCAACGACCACAATAGGCAAATCACGGATGCTTCCCCGCGTGTATACACCCGCAAAGATGAAGAACATCACAAACGGCAATACAACCATCATGAGAACATAGGTGTTCTTGGTCAGCAGCCTGCGAAGTTCATTTACATACATCGTTATCATGGTTATCGCTTCGTTATTTTTTTACCGTTACACGAATCGTCATACCGGGACGCAGACCCTCAATTTTGTTTTCCGGCTTAACGCGCACTTCGAATGTTTTCAAATCGAACGAACCTTTTTCGTGTGTCGCTTTCCATGTGGCATAATCAGCCATAGCCGCGATGTAATAAATTTTCATATCAACTTTTTTATCAAGTGCCGGAATTTCAACCTGAACCGAAGCACCGTTTTTGAACTTCGGAAGCAGATCCTCTTTAACATTGAAAGTCACATAATAATCATTCGGATCAACAATCGTGATAACCGGATATCCGGCTGAAATAATCTCGCCTGCATCATTCAATTTTTTGTATACTTCACCATCAACGGGACTCTTGATATATAATTCCTTGTGATAAGCATCTATTTCACTGTACGCACTTTCTGCCTGTTCATAGAGAGCTTTTGCTCCTGCGATTTCCTCAACGCGCGCACCTTTCTTTGCCATATCGTATCTATCCTTTGCGGCATCCATCTGGGCTTTTGCTGCGTTAAACTGCGCTTCTGCCTGATCGCGTTCTTGCGCGGATACTACTTCATCTTTGAAAAGCTTTTGGACACGATTGTAGGTTTTTTGTGCTAGATTATACTGCTCGCCAGCCTGCAGGTATAGATTCTTCGCGGCGTCAATCTCTTCAGGACGTGCACCATTTGTTGCCATTTGGTATTTTGATAATGCTGCACCAACAAGGCCTTTACCCTGTCCAAGTTTCGCATCGAATTCTTTGCTTTCAAGAATTATCAACGTATCGCCTTTATGTACAAAATCGCCTTCACTTACTAATAACTTGTCAATGCGTCCCGGTATTTTCGATGATACATCAATCTCGTTTGTCTCAACTAAACCGGTTAGCACTTCCGTATTCGACGAATCCGCAAATATGAGGAAGCCGATAATGACTACAACAGCGGCGCCGATTAAACCTGCAATAAGTTTTTTATTTTTCATTTTTGACCTCTTGATTCCAAAATTCTATAAATTGTTGTGTATGACCTGCAGCTGTCAGCATATCCAATACATTTCTGTCGTAATCATATAATGCGTTGCATCGGTCGACAGTTGTTTTTTCCAAAAGCACGGTGGCGTCAATAACCTCAAGTGTTATTCCACTGCCGGCTTCAAACCGTTTTTCAGCAGCACGTAAATTTTCCGTCGCCAGATCAACATTTGTTCCCAGCTTATCATAGCGTGACTTTGCCGCATTTTTCTGCTGATAGGCTTTATTCAGCCAGATAGATATTTTCTGTTCAGTGTCCTTCTTCATAAAAGCGACTTCGCTTTCGAGATGATCAGCTGCTTGCAGCTTCTCATAATCTTTAAATCCATTAAAGAGGCTGTACTGCAGTTTTACACCAACTACCCAGCGTGGTTCTAATGCCGATAGATATTCAGGCAGAGCTTCGTACTTTCCAAAGGCAAATATCGAGGGAAGAAAGTTCGAACGGATAGCTGCATAGTTTTCACCTGCAGCGTCCTTTTTCTTATCTATATATTGCAAATACGGCTGGTCGGTCAATGCCTGTTCTTTCAGTTCATCAAGCGTGTAGTTTGCCGGGTGATAAGTCAAGGTCTCTGCAACGGTTACACTATCTGCTGCATTCAGTCCGGTGTATTCTTTTAATACCGTAAGGGCAACATCAAATTTTGCTTTATCATCTGTCAAATTCTGTTCAGCTTCAGCAACCGCAACTTCAGCACGGAGTAATTGATACTTTGGTATCATGCCTTCGTTATATAACTTGTCCGCACGGTCACGATGCTTTTTGACCGCCTGAAGCACGCTTTCACGTACGCGAATGACATCATTCAATAATACACAACCGAGATACGCCTCACTTGTTTCCTTAGTAACATCATCTTCTATCCGCTTTGCTTCAATCTTTGCGGCCTCAAGTTCATCATTCGCAGCATTTTTTGCGGCCAACAATTTTCCGCCGAGAAATAAAGGTTGAACAGCAGTAAATGTTAAATATTTGTTGTCCTGTCTTTTTAATTCTTCCTCGAACGATGGTATCTGTGCATATAGCCCTGTTTTGCTCGCGTTAAAAACCGCAGCTTGCTGTGCGGCACTCAACGGAGCACCCCCGGCCAGAATAGTGCCGATGTTTTTCAACTGCACCATGTTCTGTGCCTGAACATTAACAATGACATCGCGAATAGGATTTAAATCCATGGTCAACGGATCATCAAAGTGGTTATAGGTAGCCTCAAACTGAACCGAAGGAAGAAAATTTCCCCAGGACTCCAGTTTACCGGCTTTCTTTTGTTCAATCTTTTCCGCGTATTGTTTTATGCGCGGGTCATGACCTTTTGCAAGAGTAACTGCTTGCTGTAAGGTTAGATGCTGTGGGTAGACCGCTATTCCGTATAACACACAAAGTACCGGGATCAGCTTCAACACAACATCGTTTCTCGTTATTTTTGATATATGAATCATGTTTCAATAATGCCCATAGTTTTATATAATATCGTTTTCCTAATTTTTTTTACCGTTTATTCAACAGTATCTTGCTTAAATATTTACGCCTTTGTGCGCCAGCAATTTCAACTGGTCACGAATCTCAGCAAGCGAGTAACTTGATGGATCAAGTGCCCATGCCTGGATGCATCCGCTGATACCGCCCATTAAATATTTTCTTAAGATGAAAACATTAACCGACGGATTGAATACACCTGATGCGATTCCCTGAGAAATTATATTCTGCCCGGTCTGAATAAATTTTTCAAAATATGGTGTGAACTTATCAGGATAATCACGGATAAGAACATTCTGCTCGTGTGCAAATACAAGTGCCAGATCCTGATTCTCTGTGAACAGATTAAAGACAAGATCAATAAGCGCTTCAAGCTTTTGCGATGGTGATATCGCAGCATCCTGTTCGACTAATTCCAGTTTCTCATACAGTTCTTTCCATACATTATCGAAAATTGCAAAGATGATTTGCAGTTTGTTTTCGTAATATGAATATATGCTGCCGGTTGCTACACCTGCGAGTTCGGCGATCTTATGAATCTTTGCACCGTAATATCCATTTTCAGCAATAACCTTTATTGCTGCTTCGATGATGGCTTTTTCTTTATTTCCTTCTCTTACTCTCATATGTCTTTCCAAGTGAATATTGAACCACTATTCAAATTTAATCAATCCGAGGATTTTTGTCAAGGGAAAAATGAACATTTTCTTTAAATGATTCGTCTTTCATTAATATTACCCTGTTTTTGGCCTTTTTATTACATGTTGAATATGCTGTTGCGCTAATTCAAAAATAATACTGTAGACAATTTCTCACCTTTTTATTCAAATAGTGAATTTGTAAAATTGCCTGACGAAAAACACCTGAAAAAAAAGATGCTACATACAAAGAAATAATACACAGCTATTGGCATGAATATTTAAAATGACACAGGATCCGAAAGGATCCTGTGTTATTTTAAAAACAAATATTCGTTTAATACTTCTTCAGTTTCTTCCAGAGCGACATGAGTCTGTCGCGTAAATTCTTTTCTTGTCCGATATTGGTAGGATGATAATATTGCTTTCCTTTTAACTCTTCCGGCAGGTAATTTTCTTCAACGAAGTGGTTATCATAATCGTGCGCATATTTATACTCTTTTCCGTAACCAAGATTTTTCATAAATCCGGTTGGTGCATTGCGCAAATGAATCGGCACCTGATATAACGGTTTTTCGCGGACATCACGCAGCGCCGCATCAATCCCCAGATACGCAGCATTACTTTTCGGTGATGATGCCAGATATGTTGCGCACTGGGCCAGTATAATTCGGGCTTCGGGCATACCGATTTTTTCAATCGCGGAAAAACATGCTTCGGCAAGCACGAGTCCGTTTGGCGAAGCATTCCCGATATCCTCCGATGCAAGGACAACCAATCTTCGTGCGATAAATAGTGGGTCTTCTCCCCCCTCAATCATTCGCGCCATCCAGTATAAGGCCGCATCCGGATCACTTCCCCGCACGCTTTTAATAAAAGCCGAAATTATGTTATAGTGTTCTTCGCCGCCCTTATCATATAAGATATTCTTTTTCTGAATGACGGTCTCAAAAACATCTTTGTTTAATAGGACATCTTCAGTATTGTTTTTCGAAAGAGTATATAACACAGAAGCTTCAAGAATGTTCAACAGCACCCTTGCATCACCGCCGGAAAGGAATATCAGAAAATCTTCATTCTCAATGGTAATTTTATATTTGGCAAGAAATTCATCGGTCTCAACAGCATGCCGGATAATGCTGTGCAAATCCTCCTGCTGCAATGCTTCCAATACGAATATGCGCAGACGGGAGCGCAACGCTGAGATAATTTCAAATGAGGGATTTTCAGTCGTGGCACCGATAAGAATGATAGTTCCTGATTCAACTGCACCCAACAGGGCATCCTGTTGAGACTTGTTGAAGCGGTGAATCTCATCAATGAACAGTATGGTTTTCTTACCCTGTTCTTTGTTAGTGTCAGCTTCTTTGATAATTTCCCGGATATCACGGACACCTGATGAAACAGCATTGATCTGATGGAACACCGAATCGGTACGTTCGGCTATCAATCGTGCGATGGTCGTCTTACCTGTACCCGGAGGCCCCCACAATGCAAATGATGAAACAGTATCTGTTTCAATCATCATGGCTATCGGTTTGCCGGCACCAAGCAAATGCTGCTGCCCGGCAATATCTTGTAACTGTTTCGGCCGCACCCGTTCAGCAAGCGGGGTCGAAGGATATTGAATATTCACAATGCGTTTTATAGTTTATATATAGCGACCGACCTGCCCCAAAGACTAATGCGCAGATTGTTATCGCTCAATTTTATTTTATCACCGACGTTAACATCAATGACTTCTTTTTTATCAACATGAAAATCGAAAATCTCAGTCTGATTACTGAGGTTGAAAAGGACAAGAACTTTATCATCTTTATACTGACGGATAAAACCGAACACATATTTGTTTTCGTGCAGCGGCAAAAATTCCACCGTCCCGTATTTCAGCGCGGGGCTGAAGTTATGGATGGAGATCATCTTTTTATAATATGCCAATAAGTCCTTATTGACCTGTACTTTGTACTTTCCAAAACCGGTGTGAAAACCTGTGGCAGCGTTTACGACTTCATCTTTATAATCCAGCTCATCCCACACCATCGGCTTACGGTCGTGCGGATCATCCGCTCCCCACATACCAACTTCGTCACCATAATAGATCATCGGGCTGCCGCGATAGGTCATTTGGAATGCAAGCACAAGCTTCATTGTTTCATAATCCTCTTTGGATGGCTTCCCGGGATTATATGAAGGATTTCTTGCATCGCCGTCATGCTCATACTGGCGGTCGGGATTTGCAATAATAGAAATAAGCCGCTCAGTGTCGTGGGAGTCAACTAAGTTCTGTAACGAATACAAATTTGCTTCGGGATATGTCGCGTCTATTTCTTTTAATTTAGCGACAAGTGTTTCCGATGTAATTTGTTTATTCTTTGCCGCAAAGAAGTCGTTAACCTGATAAGCAAAATTGTAATTCATCAAAGCATCAAAGACGCCATGCTCGCCGATAAAGTCAGGTGACAGTTCCCATAGCTCGCCGATAATAACTGCTTGCGGGTTTACCGTCTTTACGAGAGTGTGCCAATCAGCCCAAAATCCGAGCGGCACTTCACGTGCAACATCCAGTCTCCAACCGTCAATACCGTCTGAAGGATCGCCGTCACCATTCGGATCGAGCCATTTCTTTGTTGCCGCAAGTATGTAATTCTTTACCCCGGTTTGCAAATTTTCTTTTGTGCGGTTAAACTCCGGCAGCGACTTCGTTCCCCACCAGCCTTTATAATCAAATTCATTTTTCGCAGTTGCCGGATCATCAAGCTGTTTGATCTGATACCAATCGTAGTATGGAGAAGCTTTTCCATTTTTTATAATATCCTGAAATGCCCAGAACTGCACGCCTGTATGATTGAACACGCCATCAATTACAACTTTGATTTTCCGCTTATGTGCTTCATCTAACAGCTTAAAAAACAATTTATCCGCGGCAGTCACTTTCCATGTTTCCGGTTTATCGGGAGTTTCGGAATCCATGAGTTTTTTATCACCGACCGGATCAGGTCCAAAATTTATATCTACATGGTGATATGATGAGCCGTCGTATTTATGGAGCGATACTGCTTCGAATATCGGATTGAGATAAATGGCGCCGATACCCAGCCCTTTTAAATAATCAAGCTTGTTGATAATCCCCTGCAGGTCACCACCGTATCTTCTAAACTGTACATTTGCACTAAAATCTTCACTCAATTCGCTTTCCCATGAAGCTTCTGTAAACCAGTTAGATGTCCACGGGGTAATAGACCAGTCATCGGGTTTACGTTTCAAATCATTTGCAAAAACTTTATTGGCTGTTGGTTCATTTGCTGTATCACCGTCGCAAAATCGCTCAGGAAATATCTGATACCATACAACCCCCTTTGACCATTCGGGCACCTGCGCACTAATATGCGCGGCGGTAAAAACAAAAAGAAAAAATACTACGGATCTTTTACTCATAGCTGAAGCTCTTTCTTCATCAATTGAAGTGACGCATCCAAATCAATCGGCGAATAACCCAATTCGGTTTGTGCTTTCCCAATATTCAGTCCACCGCGCAAAGGACGCGGTGCGGGCTGTTTCAATTCCGGTGTTGTTATTGTAGTTATCAACGACCGGTCGAGATTAAATACCTCTGCAATGCGCAGTGTAAATTCGTAACGGGACAAGTACTCTTTCCCCGCGATGTTATAGATACCGTAATTTTTATTAGTGACAATCGTATCCATCGCGATAACAATATCATCTATAAAGGTCGGATTATTATATTGGTCGGTAACTATTCTGATAGTTTCGCCTTTGCGGTTAGTTTCCACGACCCAACGGACAAAATCTAGTCTGCCGTTCGGGATTATGCCGTATAAAACATTCGTGCGAATAATGGTGTAATTTGCACCGCTTGCAATCAGTTCATATTCACCTGCGAGTTTAGACATACCGTAATAATTAATCGGATGTACCGGTTCGTCTTCAGCATAAAGACCGCGTTCACCGTCAAACAGATAATCAGTTGATACATGAACTACATGCGCGTTTGTATCCCTGCCCGCCTCTGCAATATAACCGACTCCGTTTGCATTAATTTTCCAGGCAATATCTTTTTCCGATTCGGACTTATCAACGTTGGTATAAGCAGAAGCATTAATAATAACATCGGGGTCAAAATCTTTAACGACCTTATGAATTGCTTCGCGATCGGTAAAATCCGCTTTTGTATATGTTACTCCCGGGAATTCAATAGTTGTCGCGATATCCGCGCCAAGGATTTCCCATCCTGATTGCTCCGAAAAATATTTTGCTGTACGCTGGCCAAGCATGCCGCTTGTTCCGAATATCAATAACTTACGCTTCGCCGAATTGCTTTGAGACGTCATTTCGTAAACCTTTAAAATCATCAATTGAAGAATAATTTGTTGCGCAGCTTCCGGCGATTACCGCCTTTCGAAGTGCACGATATAGATTTTTTGTTCCAATATACTCATAAAAGAAATATGCCCCAAAAGTATCACCACAACCGACTTTGTTTTTCACGTCGGTCTTTAACGCGGGTACAAACAACGAAAATATCTCTCCATTTTCTAATGTGTACAGCCGCGCCCCTTTATCGCCTTTTGTAACCAGCAGCGCAGTAACACCAAGCGATAATATTTCCGAAGCAATTTCCACTTCGTCTGTCTTATCAGAAAGCGTCATCACCTCATATTCGTTTGCCTGAATGATATCAAGACGTTTTGCCCACTCGTTGAAGTTTTCTATTCTGCGATGGTCACGAACTTTTTCATCCGTAACTCCGCGGGCAAGCGAATGAACATCAAAATAGATCAATCCCTTGTATTGCGTTCTCAACTGCTTCAGGTCATTTGCATCAAGCTCAAATCCCGAAATCATATTGATAAAAACACCGTCAAAGAAATTCAAATCGCCGGAAGGAAGGACAAGCTTACTATTGAGATTTTCAAATCGTTCGCAGCGTTCTTCTACATTGTATATAGTAAGATGAACGCGGGGTATTCTTTCGGCCGGATGGCAGTATGTCTTGTTGCAGCCGTCAAAGACCGGGGCGAAGACCTGTTCAACTCCGCTTTCAATACCCGTACACAACCACACTTCGTCACCGGGAGCAACAGCGCTTTGCATCCCCATGCCCGTGTAAAATATTCCGCCCGGCTGGAATTTCATACCGCCGTCGAACAGAATGTGATCGAGCACCGAATGACCTACGATGAGAAATTTCATAACATGACTATTTCTATTGTATATGATGCGGGGAATTCCGCTTGATACGCAAAATAAATTTTCGAACTTTTCTCAACACTGTAATATTGTCCCGAATAGGAGGACTCGAGGATCGCCGTTTCAAATGACTCTTCGTGTACTATAAACCTGATGCGTACGGCCGCGCCGCCGGAAACCACATGAAATAACTCCTTTGATTCCTGTATAACTTGTGCTTCTGGATGCAAAAAAAGATTCATGGCAATTTTATGCCCGGTCCCGCCAAGAAACTCATCTTTAATATGAAGTTCTTTGCTGTCCTTGGCATAATGAAACGAACGTTTAATAATAGAAGGATCAAATAGTCTTACGTAAGCATAATGCTGAGCAACAAGAACATCTTCATTTGCAGTTGAACGCCACATCAGTACTTTGGGACCGCTGATATCGGTTTTCCCGTTAGCATTTCCCGAATGTTCGACCAACGGCAAATCATCAATGTATGGTGTGTTATGCCCCATCACCGAGCGTTGTGTCGCACGCAAGTCCGGATTTGCAAATGCGGAGTACATTCCGGAATCAACAATGATCGGCCGGTTTTTATAATTTAATTCAAAAGTAAACGGATCGTCATGTCCAGGGGCCCCTCTGCCGTTCCGTCCAAGACCGGATGCTTTGATAAACATATCAACGCCGGTATAATCACGCAGCAAATAATGACCGCCGTCTCTCAATCCGATAGATGTATTATTAAAATATGGAGCAACAGAATACCGCGCTTGTTCTACTCTGTCCCTGTCAAAGTATATATAGTGGTCAAGATCGGGTTTAAAAAACAATCCGGCCAGTTCAGAGTCATCGAATAATATTGCGTGCGAAGTCAGCACATGCGCGATACTTACTTTTGTATTATCGCGGCCGAATGGCAGCACGACACAATTGCAAAAATCTCCGAGATGCGGCACAGTACCATCTTCACGAGGATATACACCAAGCGTCCTCGATGTTTTCTTAACTATAGATGCAAAGTCACGGCTGTATTTCAATGAATACTTCTGCACATTATATAAAGCATGAAACAGCACTTCGCAGCTAAACGCGTGAGCAGTGACGGATTGTAAATATGAAGTACCATCGGTGCGGAATTGCTTCCTCAGCTCCTGCTCAATATGAAACTGCGATAACGAGAGAAGCTTTCTTCCATAGTCCGTATCGCCAAAAAGTATACCCGCCATTTGCAAAGCAAGTACACAAACAAGATACCGGTGATCTTTATCTGCCGACATATCAAGATTATTTTCAAGATAAATGATATGCGCGAGAACAAACCGGAAGTAATCCTCCTTAAGAGCCGGAGTTATTTGCGGACTATGCAAAACTAATTTCCCGGCTTGTAAAAAATTGATGAGGCGTATGGCAACTTCCGCAGGAGAAAACCATTGTACACCTTGATACAAGGGGTTATTCTCTATGAAAGATTTTATGATTACAATTATTCCGGTAACATACTTTTCTTCACCGCTCAAACAATACGCCACGGCCAGATCATGCACATGGTAAAACCTGCCCATGACAAGCGGCACCGTCAGTTCGGTTCCGAACGGGAACTCCATACCGCCGTACTTCCAGTATAACTCTTTTGGAAATTCATAATGATTCAGATAATCATACTGCCAGTTGATTTCCGCTTTTGTCTGAAAACTTATACTATATATATTGAAAGAGCGGGCAAGAACATTGTCCCCCCTCTGTAATATTTGCGGTCCGGTTTCAGGCGAGATGTATTTTATATATTCCTGCAGCTTGGTTCGCAAAACTGCATTTTCCTGAATAAACTTATCAAATAACGACTGCGCGTTAATCTGCGGAGGCAATTCCGGCAGGGTGAATTGCTTTCCATCCAAAATGGCATTTTCCACATCACGGCGAAACATTTTTTGTTTTAAAGCCGTAAAGGAAAATGACCGCAGTTTACTCAGAGAAATCATGTTCCAATAATTATTAATTAATACGGTAATATAATAAAAGCCATAAGGAAATGCAGGCCGGTTGCGTTTCTCTCTTCTCAAATAGTTGCTTCATTACAGGGAGCAAAGACAAAAATCCGACTAAAAACATGGGAAAACCTCTTGATTTCGCCTTACTTAATCGTTAACTTATCCTCGCAACAATTCTTTTTCCTGTTAATTATTAATCCAACCAAGAATCAAAGGGTTCTGATAGTAATGTGTAAAAAAATATTTTTTGTCGTGTTATTATTCTCTGCCTGTTATTCGTTCGTCTACTCACAATCGCTTTTGAAGAATTTGGAATTTGAAAATTCACCTATCGGGTTCGCATCGGTGAACGGGTGGGGACAAAATGGAACGACCGGGGGCGAAGGCGGCAAAACCGTGATAGCAACTAACGAGGCCGAATTCCTCAACTATATTGCAAGTCCCGACACGCTTATTATTCTTGTTAAAGACACCATCAAACTAACTCCGGGCACAAGCGCTGCAGGATATATGCATAGTATTGCTTCCAATAAATCCATTATCGGCATCGGCAGCAACGCAACCATTATGACCGGCGGATTGAATATCGGACAATTAATAGATGACAACATCATCACTCCGCCCGCGAATGCTGTGCATAATATTATTATCCGCAATTTGTCGTTACGCGGTTCCGGTGACGATGCAATCAACGTGCAGATGTTCGCTCATCATATATGGATTGACCACAATGATATAACCGGTGCACGCGACGGACTGATAGATATTAAACGCGGATCTAACTTCATAACGGTTTCATGGAATTATTGTCATCATCATAACAAAACCTGGCTGCTGGGACGTGATAACGCTGACAGCCTTCAGGATATTGGAAGATTAAAAGTGACATATCATCATAACTTCTGTGACTCAACAAAGACAAGAACACCGCGCGTCCGCTATGGCGAACCGGTACACATCTTTAATAATTACTATACCAGACAAAATTACGCTGTCGCCTCAACCGATGAAGCAGGAGTTGTGGTTGAGGGTAATTATTTTCAACTGATGGATAACCCGTTGCGTGTTGATTTCGATGGAGAGCCGCTTGGCAAAGCCATCGAACGAAACAATTACTGCGACAGTACTGATAATCCAATGCAAATGCGCGGAACAGTCGAAGAACCGAGCCTGTATTATAGTTATACGCTTGACAAGGCCATTGATATTCCCGCAATTACCAGAGCAGGCGCAGGCGTTGGTAAAATTACCGCACCGAATGGCATTGCATCCGAAAGTCTGTCGAAATCAAAAACAGATTACGTCTTATGTCAAAACTATCCCAACCCCTTCAATCCTTCAACGATTATCAGCTATGAACTGAATACCGCAAGCCGGGTAAAATGCAGCGTATTGAATATGCTTGGCGAAGAAATTGCCGTGCTTGTAAACAATGAAAAGCCCGCCGGCAAACATCAGGTGCTCTTTTCCGGAATCGGCCTGCCCAGCGGTATGTATTTATGTCAAATGCAGATTGGCAACAATACCGTTACAAAGAAAATGCTGCTGCTGAAATAAAATGCAACAACAAAAAATCCGGCTTCTTAGCCGGATTTTTTTTGCTTACATTACTGACATTATTTATCAGGTTTAAAATTTTGGGAAGATAATGCAAAATAATTTCTCCATCGAAGTAAAAAATATCGTGAAGATATTTTCTTACGGATTTCCACGAAAAACCGTCACTGCCCTAAACAACGTTTCTCTAAACGTTGAAAAGGGTGTAATTTACGGTTTGTTGGGACAAAACGGAGCGGGCAAAACTACGCTTATTAAAATCCTGCTTGGACTGGTCAATCCGACTTCCGGCGGTGTCAGGATATTGGGACAGGATCCTTCGCCTCGCCTGCGGCAGCAGATCGGCTACCTTCCCGAAAATGCACGTTTCCCCGAACATCTGTCAGGCAGACAAGCACTTATTTCCATCGGGAAATTGTACGGACTGGATGATCACGTTTTAAAAACACGCGTTGAAGAGATGCTGGTTTTCATGCAGCTTGATCAGGCAGCGCAAAGAAAAGTCATTACCTATTCCAAAGGAATGCAGCAACGCCTTGGACTCGCGCTAGCTATGCTGCATGACCCCGAGATTCTTTTCCTTGATGAACCTACCGACGGCATGGATCCGGTTGGCAGGAAGCAGGTTCGCGATGCTTTGCTCAGCCTGAAAGAAAAAGGCAAAACCATTTTCATCAACAGCCATATATTATCCGAAGTCGAGCTTATCACGGACAGTGTCACCATTATGAACAAAGGCGTTATTGTTAAAGAAGGCAGTATCAAAGATCTGACCGAGGTTAATGACGAATACCGTATCACTGTCAGTGAGTTTACTCTTGAACAATACAAAACCTTCGCCGAACATGCACTTAAGGTTACACGCATCGGTGAGAACCTGCTGCAAATAGAAGTAAAAAACGTTGAACAATTAAATGAGTTCATTGACCACCTCCGCCAATACAATATCGCTGTGCAGGATATTACAAAAAACAAAAAGTCTCTTGAACAAGTATATCTGACATCAATTCAGGAGGCAAAGAGTTAATTATGAAAAATATATGGAATATTGCAGTTTATACGATGCGTGAAGCACTCATCAAAAAAGTATTTCTCGCCTTCAGCATTATCACAACACTTGGATTAGTATTTAATTTTTTCATGCTCAAGCTCGCGCCTGTTCCGCCCGGACTTTCGAGCGATCAGATATACAACTTTGCGATGCTGATTGAAACCAGCGCGATAAAATTAATTCTTCCGATCGGACTACTCCTTTCAATTTTCGGTGTTTCATTTTTAACATCGAAAATTCTTGAGAAAGGAACTGCCGAGTTATTTTTATCCAAGCCGTTATCACGTACTGAACTTCTTTTTGGAAGAATATTGGGAAGTTCGCTTATTGTATTATTAAATATTGCTTACTTGTGCACCGGCGCCTGGATTATATTCGGCACGATGTATCATTACTGGACCCCAATAGTACTCATTATTATCCCGCTGACGCTTCTGGCATTTCTCGCTTTGTATTCTATAATTGTATTGGCATCAGTGTCTTTCCGCTCATATGTTCTCGGCCTGATGCTTGCAATTTTCATTCTTGTTGTTGTCAGTCCGGTGCTTGCAGTAAAAGATGCGTTCCTACCGCAGATCGATGCCGGATGGATTAGATTTCTCATCAATGCGCTATACTATATAATTCCCAAAACCGGTGAACTGCTTTCGGAAATTCCGAATTCAATATTACGAGGAGTGTATAGTTTTAACTGGCAGCCATATCTAACAACATCAGCATTTATTGCCGTGATGTTTGTGGCGAGTGATTATATCTTTAAAAGAAAAGATTATTAGATTTGTCATTCCGGACGCCGGAGGCGATCCGGAATCCATTTTAAACAGAAATTGAAATTTAACCCGGATTCTCCTACCGGGATTCTGCGAACGTATAAATCTGACGTGCTACATCCGTCATTTCATTTTAGAGTGATCGCGTCAGTCGGCTCAGGCGGATTACGGAATGACAAACAAATAAAAGTCAAAATCCTTAATTCTATACAATTGCCGCCCAAGAGGTGGCGAGGGCGGTTACCGAGCCTGCGAGGTATGAGTTCGTTTTTCTCCACTCACAGTGATAACATATTCTGATTGATTAATCACCTATCTCCAAGCCCCAAGAATCCCGCCCATAAGAATCAGTGCGATTACTAAATATCCCGCGTTTATAAAAAACAACTTCAGCGATTTACCTTCATAGATATAGATCATTCCAAGTCCAGTAGCCACCCAGCCGATTCCGGCCAACGCCCCGGCTATCAGTCCCCAGACAAACGTCGTATCCGGTGCCGCAAGGAAAGCTGCTAAATTGAAAGACATTACCAGAGTTAATAGATACCCAAATACCATGGAAATTACCATTTTGGACTTCTTCATTTCTCCGACTTTCACACCGGATTCCCTGATCCAGGCATTTACAAAAAGGAGTGGAGAATACCAGACTGCTCCGAGAAGAAAAGCGGCCAGCGCCGCAACAAAAACCGCAGCAAAGTTCATTTGCGACATATTCATTGTTGTTTTCCTAAATTATTATTGAATATTTGTGGCTGATTTTTCAAATATCGTCACTCAAACAAAACAATAATCCGCCATTTTGAAGTTCCCGCTTCCGGGAATGCGGTATTCTTTTCAGTTTTGGGCACTTTATTTACTTAAAATGAGAAAATCGCGCCTATTATATTTGAAAAAGCGTTCAATTAAGGCTTTTTTCTTGGAATAATTTTTGATATTAGTGGGTTAAAAATATTTTATTTTATAGGCTTAGCATGCAAGAAGAAACATTCAACATAGAAGACTTATTAAAAAGATCACAAATGCAGATGGGCGGCGGAAACGATGCCATTAATAATGCCGCTATTATCGGTGCCGGAGTAATGGGACAGGGAATTGCCCAGACTTTTGCTTCGAACGGAATCGAAGTTATCCTGATTGATAAAGACAAAGAATCAACAGAACGGGCAAAAACCAGTCTTTCGGAGACAATGGATCGTGAAATCAGCCGCTGGGCGATCACCAAATCCGAAAAGAAGGCAATCCTCAGCCGTATCAAATGGTCTGAGAACATTGAAGAAGCGAAAAATTATGACCTCGTTATTGAAGCAGTTGACGAAAACCTCGACTTAAAGCTTAAAATTTTCAAACAACTCGACACTATCGTTCCCGCGGACGTCATTCTCGTTTCCATCACCTCTACACTCAGCCTCTCAAAAATTGCCGAATCAACAAAGCGTCCCGGCAAAATTATCGGAATGCACTTCCTTAATCCCGTACCGAAAGTTCCGGTGGTAGAATTGGTAAAAGGTCTTGATACGTCAAACGATACCGTTGAAACTATTCGCGGCTTCGTTCAGCGCATCGGAAAAACAGCTGTTGAAGTGTATGAGTATCCGGGATTTGTTACAACACGCGCTATCGTTCCCCTGCTCAATGAAGCAATGTACATTCTCATGGAGGGCATTGCTGAAGCCAAAGATATTGACACCGCGATGAAACTGGGATATAACTTCCAGAACGGGCCACTTGAAATGGCAGACATGATGGGACTTGATGAAGTGCTTACCTGGATGGACACTTTGTGGAAAACACTCGGCGAACCGCGCTATCGCGCATGCCCCGTACTTCGCAAACTTGTTCGTGAGAAAAAATTAGGCAGAAAGACAAAAGAAGGATTTTACCGTTACGATGCTAACGGCAATATCATCTATTAACAGAGAAATTATATTACAGAAGAATTGGAAATTTTATGAAAGTATTAGTTCTTAACTGCGGAAGCTCGTCAATCAAATACCAGTTTTTTGATACCGTGCAGCAGGTGGCGTTAGCCAAAGGTTTGGTTGAGCGCATCGGTATGAGCGGCGCAGTTTTAAATCACTCACGCGCAGACGGCGATAGCGTCCGCATCGTTGGTGAAATTTTGGATCACACAACAGGCATCGAGTATGTTCTTGCAGTTATGCTCAGCAAGAATCACGGCGTTATTGAAGACAAAGAAGATATTGATGCTGTTGGCCATCGTGTCGTACACGGCGGTGAAACATTTAAAAGTTCCGTGCTCGTCAACGACGAAGTAATGAAAGCCTTGCAGGATAACGTCGAAATCGCACCTCTGCACAATCCACCGAACATCAAAGGTATTCAGGCTGTCAGCCGCATATTACCGAATGTTCCTCAGTGCGCTATTTTCGATACTTCTTTTCATGCGGAAATGCCTCCGCACGCGTACTTGTACGGACTGCCATATGAACTTTACAAACGTCATCATATACGCCGCTACGGATTTCATGGAACATCACACCGTTTTGTTTCCGAAATGGCAGCAAAAGAATTAGGTAAACCGCTGAACGAATTAAAAATCGTGACCGCGCACCTTGGTAACGGATGCAGTATCACAGCGATTGACAAAGGTATTTCCGTTGATACCAGCATGGGATTCACTCCGCTTGAGGGTTTGCTTATGGGTACGCGCAGCGGCGATGTTGATCCTCAAGTCATCCTTTACATCATGGGCAAAGAGGGTCTAACGCTATCCGAAATGAATACGCTTTTAAACAAGCACAGCGGACTCATCGGCGTTAGCGGCGAAAGCAGCGACATGCGTGAAATCATCGCCTCTATGCAAGAAGGAAACAAGCGCAGTAAAAACGCTTACGATATATTTGTCTACCGCATTAAAAAATACATCGGCGCTTACATTGCGGCAATGGGCGGATGCGACGCAGTTGTCTTTACCGGCGGAATCGGTGAGAACTCAACCGAGATCAGAAAAAGTGTTTGCGAAAACATGGAGTTTCTCGGATTGGATCTAGACGAAGAACGCAGCAATAAAAAAGCACAGCTTATTTCAAAAGACTCTTCGCGAGTAAAAATATTCCGCATTCCGACCAACGAAGAATTGGTTATTGCTCTCGACACGGAAAAAATTGTTTCCGAACTCGAAGCAGCGAAATAACAGTCACGCTATACATTTTAGCAGTAGGGCGGCTCTCAGAGCCGCCCTTTTTATTTTATCCTATTTCTTTAATGCTTTTGAAACTACTTTTATCAGCTCTTGCGAACTGAAGGGTTTGGATATATAATGACTGCATCCGGCTTTAAGAAATTCCGGCTTATCTCCAACCATTGCATACGCGGTTACAGCAACAATAGGTGTTGTTTTGTACTGCGGCATTTTTCTTAGGAATTTTGTTACCTGCACACCGTCTATTCCCTTCCCAAGATTAATATCCATCAAAAAGATATCATATGTTTTACACTCTGCCATACTAAGCGCTTCATCCCCCGACATCGCGAAATTAACACTACAAATGTCTTTTAAAATAAGCGCCACAATATTTCTGCTTACCTCATCATCTTCTACATAGAGGCATTCCGGTAATTCACTTACAGCCGGTTTCGATATCTTGGAGTGATGTGATGCTCTTGAGATTTTTTCCTTATTTTTCTCATCCACCTCAATCAACGGGAAGCACAGCGTGAATACCGACCCGGAGCCCAGCTCACTTTGTACGCTGACTGTTCCGCCCATTAATTCCGTGTATCTTTTCGTTAACGTCAATCCGAGTCCTGAACCTTCAAAGCTCCTTGATAACCCTTCGCTCACTTGCCTGAACTCTTCAAATATGAGCTCGTGGTTTTTCTTATCAATTCCTATTCCGGTATCATGCACGGCGATGTTTGCCCAATCTCTGCCTTTCTCATGCACAACATTCATTGTAACAGTTATGCCGCCCTTCTCGGTATAAACAATTGCATTTTTAAGCAGGTTGTTCATAATATCTACAAGCAGCCGCTTATCAAGCGATGCATAGAGTTTTTCCGATGGCGGTGCGAATTTTAAGAACAATCCTTTATGCTTTGCCGCTCCTTCAAACAGGTCAACGCTGTTACCGACCAATACTTCAAGATCAAGTTCTTCATAGATCAACTGAATATGATTTCCTTCCACCTTCGACAGATCAAGGATCATGTTCAATGTATTTTTCAATCGCTCACCCGAATCACGTATGGTTTGAATCATCCGGGAACACTCTTCATTCTCGATCTCTTCGGCAAGAATTTCCGAGTAGCCCAGTATACCAATAAGGGGAGTCCGCAGTTCATGACTCATGTTAGCGAGGAAATTGGATTTTAATTCATTCATCTCTTCGGCTTTTTCTTTTGAGATGATCAATTCTTCGAATATTCTCTTTTGTTTAGTTATATCGACTTTGATGCCGAGATAGTTCGTGATGTTTCCCCGCTCATCAACAATCGGAGAAATGGATGCTGCTTCCCAATACAACTCACCATTTTTTTTCTTATTATGGAACTCACCTCTCCATGTTTTGCCGCCTACGATCGTGTCCCAAAGCCTTTTATACTCTTCAGGAGTAGCATCTCCCGACTGCAATATCCGTGGATTTTTCGAAATGATTTCTTCGGCAGCGTAACCGCTTACCTCTTCGAAATACGGATTAACATATTGTATATCTCCTGCGGTATCGGTAAGAATTATAGATACGGGGCTCTGTTCAATTGCGCGCGATAAAAATCTCAGTTCCGATTCGTGTTGTTTTTGTTCGGTAATGTCGGTGATGGTTCCTACATAACCGCATAATTTCCCGTTCATCATTTCCGGAACCGCATTACCAAGCACCCAGACAACACTTCCATCGGGTCTGAGAAAACGGTATTCACCGGGAGAAGGACGCCCGGCCAAAACATCTTTCCGCCAATTCATTGTCAATTTATCTTTATCGTCCGGATGAACTGCGTTCAACCACCCATCACCCAATGCTTCGGCTGATGACAAACCCGAAAGCTCTGTCCATTTTGTATTGACATAGGTAGTTGCCCCGGTTGGATCTGTTTTAAATATACCAACCGGAGAGAGCAGCGCGAGCGTCTGAAACAAATGCTGGCTTTCAGCAAGTTCATCTTTCACCCTCTTGCGTTCGGTAATATCTTCAATAATACCGTCAAAGTAGAGCACCTTTCCATCGGCATCCTTAATGGCTTTCGCATTTTCCCGGACTAATACAACCCTCCCATTTTTACCAATCCACGTACTCTCCAAATTAAAAACTTCATTATGCTTTTCGAAGTGTTCAAGAAATCGTGTCCGGGCTCCCTTCTCCACAAAATCCTCTCCCGAAATCTTACGCCGGGTAAGCTCCTCAACGGAATCATAACCAAGCAACCGGGTAAGTGTTTCGTTGACCAGTAAAATCTCGCCCTCTGGTGTAGTCCTGTAAAATCCGAATACGGCATTATTGTAAAGCGACCTGTAACGCTCTTCACTATCGCGTAGAGCGGCTTCCGCTTTTTTACGCTCCCGTAATGTATCCTCAAGTTCTTTTACATAAACCCGAAGCTTTTTTTCATTCTCTTCAGATTCAAGCATTTTATCTTCAAGCTTACGAATAAGAGTCTCGTTGTACTCTTTGAGTACTGTTGTTTCTTCCGGTATGTCCATACTCACGGACACACTTTGTTTTCCTTTCACTTCATCAAGCAGTGATCTAATTAACTTTTCAAAAAGGTCGGGCTCTTCCGGCTTAATAATATAACGGTCTGCCCCCAGACTCTGACCAAACTCAATATCCTGCGGACCGGTGTATGTTGATGTATAGAAAATAAACGGTACCGCGTTAAGATTACTGTCTTTTTTAATTTCGCGACAAAAGGAAAAACCGTCCATCACCGGCATCAAAATATCGGATATGATCATATCGGGTTTGTTGCTTTTCGCAAGCCCAAGAGCTTCCGCTCCGTTCCGCGCCGTAATTACTTCGTACCCAATATCCTTCAACCAAAACTCAAGCAGATAAATATTTTCTGCTATATCGTCAACGATGAGAATTTTCTTTTTCATGTTTTCCCCATTAGTTAGTAACAATAAATGAATTCATTTGATCCATGAACGTCTCCGGATTAATCGGTTTCTCAATGTACCCAGTCGCCCCCGAACCCAAAGCTTTTTCTTTATCTCCCGGCATTGCATAGGAAGTTACCGCAATAATTGCCATATCGCGCAGCACTTCATTTTCCCGGAGTTTTCCGGCCACCGTGTAGCCGTCCATTTCCGGTAATTGTATATCAAGCAGCACAATGTCCGGTTTTTCATCCTTTGCTATTGTAATTCCATCTACGCCACTGTATGCCTGAAAGACTGTATAACCTTCACTCTCAAGCAAATATGTCAGCAAATACATATTCTGTTCGTTATCTTCTATTATAAGGACTCTTTTTCCCATGCTATGCTTCCTTTTTAACAGGCAGTAAAATCGAAAATGTACTGCCGACACCAAATTGTGTGGCTACTTCAATTTTCCCGCCAAGTACGTCAAGTAAATGTTTACAAATTGATAATCCCAATCCTGTTCCCTCATGTTTGCGAGTCAAACCTGTATCCACCTGCATAAACGGTTTGAACAGTTTATCCATCTGATCTTTTTCTATTCCGATACCCGAATCAATAACATCAATCCGGACAAAATGATCTTGATTCGCCGCATATATTTTTACACTGCCCCTCTCTGTAAACTTAATAGCGTTCGAGACAAGATTGAACAACACCTGCTGCACACGCAATTTATCACTAGCCACTAAATTGGTTCCGGACTCAATATTCACGGCTATCATGAGGTTTTTCTTTTGCGCTAAAGGATTACAGAGTGCAACCACTTTATCAATTACTTCGGTGACATCAAGCGGTTCAATGAGCACCTTCATCTGTCCCGCTTCAATCTTCGATATATCAAGCACATCATTTATCAGCGACAATAGATGTTTCGCGCTGTTTTGCGCCATGCCGAGTTGTTTCTTTTGTTCCGGATTCAATGGACCGGGGCGTTCCTGAAGCAGTATCCCTGTAAAACCGATAATCGAATTCAGCGGTGTACGCAGTTCATGCGACATTGTCGCAAGAAAAGCAGATTTGGTCCTGTCTGCTGATTCGGCTCTTTCTTTGGCCACCTCCAACTCATTTGTGCGCAGCCGTACCTTCTCTTCCAGTGTCTCCTGATAGTCACGCAAAGCCCGTTCTGCGGTTTTGCGTTCGGTAATATCATTGATGACGGCGATACGGGCCGCTTTGCCGTCAAAGAAAAAGTCATGTGAACGTACTTCAATAGTGATTGTTCCGCCATCATTCTTAATATGGTGCCACTCACCAACGTATTCAATTCCGTGCAGTTGATGGGTCAATGCGACAATCGCTTGTTTTTCTTCCTCGGGATATAAATCCGGTAAATGCAGTTGTAGTGCCTCCTCTTCCGTATAGCTATAGTGAAAAACAAATGCATCATTTACCGCCAGCAATTTCAGACTGCCAATTTCATATACCAGCATCGGAACGGGAGTGTGTTGAAACAAGTACCGGTAATGAATTTCGCTTTGCCGTAAGGCCTCCTCTACCTGTTTGCGTTCCTGCAGCTCAATGGAAAGCTGTTCATAGGAATTACGCAAACGCAGCGTGCGGTCATTAACCTTTCTTTCAAGTTCTTTATTCAACTTTTTGTTTGAAGAATAACGAAAGAAAACAAAACTGAATAAAGCAAGAGCGCCGACGACCAGTAAATAGAGAACGTCTAGTCTGACGCGCTGTTTGCTTATCGTTGAAGTTTTTTCCCGCAGGTCTTTCTCCCTCGCGTTTATTTGCGACTGTTGATACGCAAGAATATCTTTTTGCTTTGCCAACAATGTATCGCCTGCCGCTATTTTCGACTTTTGCTGCCGTAGTTCATCTGAGAGTTTTTCTAATATGGCCTGCTGCTTTTGAATTTCAGCTATTTCATTTGCCAGTTCCTTTTCCCGCTCTGCAAGCTCGGTTGTTTTGGCTTTTAAGATTGCCTGCTGCTCATCTATTCTTCCGGCTTGCCGGAGAAGATTCTCTTTTTGTGCATTTATTTCCGCGCTCTTCTCTTGAATAATGGATTCAAGACTTTCACTATGCATCTGTAACTTTCGCAGGCTCTCTTGTCCTTCACGATATAGCGATGCAACGTCGACTTCACTCCCACCGAGAAGAATGATATCCTGTAAGACCGCTAAATGCTGATTAAGAATGTTTGCTTTGTTAATCTCAAAACGAACTTTCCCATCATTCCCTGAAGGCAGAAAATTGATCATGATCAGACGCTTATCTGAATACCCATCAGTCACTAAAAGAATATTTTTCCCCTCAATCCTGTCGAATATAGCAACAGTGCTGTTGATTTTCTCTTTGGTCACAAAGATTAATTGAACGTCCTTAATTTTGCCGAGTTCGGCCGCGTGAGAAACAGTGATGTGCTTGTTCCTAAGAATTTTGGTTTTGGAAAGTTCCTGCATCTCCCTGACAATATTCTCATCGCCGCCCACGATAAGGAAGTGGAAATTCTCCAGCGAGTCCTCATTCTGCCAGTATACATTTTTTGCAAAATTGTAAATATACGCGCTGATAAGCTCAGACCGCTGAAGTATCTGAGCGTTTCCGGCAGAGACAAACAACATCAAGCATAAACAAATGCTTGTTCTAAAAAAACGAATCTTTTTCATCGCAGTCTCAATCTTCAGCTGCATAAAACTGCCCATCGTTTCTTACAATACTACCGCTGTTGTTAAAAAATGAAGCGGCAGCCGGCGGTTATGTTGAATCCGGGATCCATAAACTGCCATGGCATCTTAAACTTATTATTTGTTACATTATATAAACTCAATATTCCTTCGAGAGTTTTATCTCCCGGCAAAACAAACGGTTTTACTATTACAACATTGAGAAGAATACCGGAATCGTATGAATTCCTGCCTTTCCTCGAATTGCTGTCATAAATCTTTCCTCCGAAATGTGCCCACGGACGCATTTCAATATCATACGGTAAGGTAAATGTCACTCCGGCATTACCCATAACTGCGGGAACAAACGGTATTTCAGTACCATTTTGATCGGGATCGAAATTATCTTTTGTTTCGGATTTTGTGTATGTCGCGTTGGCAAACCAGTCAAAATAATTTTCAATTTTTTGCTTAAGACTAATTTCAAATCCTCTGGCGAATGTATTCCCTGATACGTTGGCAGATCTGGTTTGGGATGGAGTAAGGCTGACAATATAATCAATAATGGCTTTATCTATCGAGTTAAGAAATCCACGCGCCGAGATAGATAGACTCGCCGGTAACTCAGCGTCTACTCCTATATCTGTGCCGATTCCTTGTTCCGGTTTTAAATCGTGATTAGGAAGCTGTCCGTCTCTGGCATCCGTCAACGCGATTGTTCCACCCAAGGCTTTCAGTCCCGGTAAAAGAAAACTGCTTCCCGCATTGGCAAAAACAGTCCATCCTTGTGATAGTTTATATTTGATGCCCGCGCTCCAGATAGCATGGTTATAACTTTTTTCAAGCACTGCACGCGGCTGACTATCAAACTTGTCAATTGTTTGGGTTGAGTGACTGTACCGCAAACCGCCTCGAAGGATCAAATTATCAAACTGCATTTCTTCCTGAGCATAAACACCGGCCTGCATAGCCGAAGCATCATTTCCATCAATAACGGCTTTTCCGACCGTTTGTTTTGTGGTTTTATAGGTCGCGTATTGATAATCAAAGCCAACGACCAGGGTTTTACCGGTCCCGTGTTTATATGAAACCGAGAGATCGGTAGGCATAATGAATTGCTTTACAGAGCTTGTGGCATCGAGCGCCAAGGACGACGGCACATAGAACAATGAATCATCCTCCCAAGAACGGTCGTACGATCTCAGGCCTGATTTAACCGCGACATCGACCCCTGATTGTATATGTCCGCTGTAGCTAATATTCAATAAAGCGTAATAGTTATCAAAACCACGGTTGATTCTTCCGTAGTCTCCATGTTGAATGTTATAATTACCGAAGATGGAAATTTTATTATCCTCGGAAGCGTCAAGAGGGATTGTCGTTCCGGCAAAGAATCTGCTTTTATTGTATTCAGGATTTTTTAACATATTCAACCAGGAACCGGGAGTGCCATAATTCGTGTAGTTGGACTTCTCATATCTAATTCCCCCGAAAACACTTGCATTACCTATGCGGTTTTCATGGTACAATTGCCCGGTTATCGTTCCGTAAGAGCCATAGCCAACCGACGCCATCGTTGCAGGCTTACTCACATTTTCCTTTACAACAAGATTGATTGTTCCGCCAAGAGAACTTTGATTACCGGCGAAATCTTGCGACAGATAATTTGAATAAAGCACAGATGCCGGGCCCCGCTGGACTTCTATACGTTGAATAGTCACTGCGTCAAGACTCATAGGGTCAACAAATCCGTCTATTGGGAGTCCCTGCAGCAGATAAATATTATACTTTGGACCGATACCGCCATACGCGCCCCAGTTGACATCATTGCGCGAGAGTACTTTTACCGAAGCACCGGGCAGGTACTGAATCAATTCAGATAAATTGCGATTGTTTGAAAGAGTCCGATTAATCTGCGTTTCCGTTATAACATCAACTTTTTGTGTTACATCGGAAATCAGCTTCGGTGTTTTGGATGAAATGACTGCTATTTGTCCAAGTTGTTCAAGGCTGAGTTCATACCGGTCAACTTTTTCAGTCGTGGTATTTGTTTGCGCTTGTGTTTGTGTAGAAAAAACAAAAATACATATGGTACTAATGAGAAAAGATAAGATTCCCGGATTTGCCGGTAATAATAAACTTTTGCATCTGGAAGGTATTGTCAAAATTGAGGAGTACTTCTTGTTTTTTCCCTCCTTGAAAGGAGTTAAACAATACAGTGCTGCGTTATCCGGATTCATCACATGTCTTTGCATTTTACCACCCTATAAAAAATAAATGCGTTGAGATCAGAACCGAAAACCGAGAAAGTGCTTATGTAGACATTATTATCTCTTCTCTGATTAAATTAGTCAAATCCCAATCAAATTCAAATAGCCAAAGCACCTGCCATTCCGTCGAATCTACCCCAAATTGGGTATTCAGCCGCCAAGGCATTATCTCCGCGAAGCTCTTTCATTTCTGCTGATTTTTGACTAAAATTATTGTTTGTAATTCATGCATCTATTAGGATATTGAATTTTGCTGTATGCCTGGAACATCTTCATACATATCAACAATTCAGGGTAAGAAGCCTTGACTGCCACACCGGTATTTTCGGATAGTTTCCGGGACGCTCTCGTTAAACTCACCGCCGGATATTTCCCGATTGAAAAAATCGAGGAAATTACGATGCTTTTTGAGCAGGGTCTGCAAAAACAGCATATTTCCCCCCGAAGTGAGAACAACCTCCTGCGCATTTTCAACGCCTTGTTCGACAGAACATACTTCTTTGAGGTAGCTCTCCGGTATCCACACTACTCCGAAATAACATGCGCCATCGCCGCACACAGCAATTATCTGACGGATATTATTGCGGCTAATCCGGAATACTTAACATGGATACTAAGCACCGGAGTATTAAACTCCAAACCGACAAAAGAACTGCTTCAAAAGGAAATCCAGTCGGCTGTAAAAAGCCACAAACAATTCGCGTTTAAAAGCCGGGCACTAAAGTCGGTAAAACGCAAATACATGCTTGCAATAGGAGTGCAGGATATTCTCGGCATATCGGCATTCGAAGAGACCGTTGCGGCGCTGTCACATCTTGCACAGCTGCTCGCGGCAGAGTTGTTTAGCTTATGCTACGATGAAACATTGGCGAGATTTGGCATTACGAAATCAGCAAGAAAATACTGCCTTATCTCCTTAGGTAAACTCGGCGGTGAAGAATTGAATTACAGTTCCGATATTGACCTGATGTTGTTCTACGACAAAGACCAAAATTTAAAAGGCGGGAGAACGTATAAGGAGGTTTTATCTGAAGCGACCAGATTGTTTATCAAGCAGGCTACTGTTCCGGATGATAAAGGAACGTTATACAGAATAGATTTCCGGCTGCGTCCCGACGGCAATTCCGCCCCTCTTTGCCACACGGTTGACGAGTGCATAAAATATTATGAGTCCCGCGGTGAAGACTGGGAGCGGCTCATGCTCTTGAAAGCCAATTTTGTTACCGGCACACCCAAATTATTCGCAAATTTCAAGAAAAGCATAACACCGTTTGTTTTTCCGGTAGCATTTTCTCAATCACCAAAGGAACAGATCAAGCGGTTGCGGCAGGTTGTGCTTTCCTCAGCACCGGACCAGCGCAATATAAAATTGGCGGCGGGAGGAATACGCGACATTGAATTCCCGATTCAGACTTTACAACTGCTTAATGGCGGCAGATATCCTAATCTCCGCACAGGTAATACGCTTACGGCTTTATCCTGCCTCGTAAAACATCATCTCGCCTCGGCAGAAGAAGAACGCTCGCTCGGTAAAATATATATATTCTACCGGCGCATTGAGCATTATTTACAACTGATGAATAATCTGCAAACGCATACATTCCCCGAACAGGGAGAACTAACAGAATCCTTAAGTGCATATCTCGGTTTTGAAAATGTTGAGGGATTTAACACGGAAGTTGAATCTATGCAGGAAGCGATACGGCGGTTTGCTCATTCTGTCATGCAGGATGAAGACCTTGAGGCGGAAAATATTATGCATGATGTTCCCTTTGCAGATAGTACAAAAGCATGGAAGAACATGGAGTTCCTCCAGTACGGTAAAGGACTGCTCGACACCCGGCAATTTGATAAGAAAACCTCCGATAGTTTCATGGCTATAGCTGGGGTATTACGAGAGTATCTTTGTATCTGTTCAGCCCCTGATCTTGTCCTCGATAATTTTTCAGGTATTATACGGCGAACATTTATCCCCTCTCTCTGGTATGAGTTATTCCGTAACAAATCGGTCATGAAAGCTTTTCTTCGCGTATGTGAGTTTTCACAAAAATCCGTTAACGCACTTATAGAATACACGCAATTCCACGAAGATGTTCTCAGTGGAGTTGTGTTTGATGAGTTTGTCGTTGAATACAGCGGAGTCTATTCTATCCGTGAGATTATGTTTATTCTTTCATTCCAGCTCACTATAGGAATTATTACCCCGAATGAATTATCCAAACTTTTCACAGGCGTTATCAGGAAACGGATCTCTGATCTTATAAATGAGATCATTGTTCCTAATTTCGACCCTGATGACTATGTCGTGTTTTATCTCGGCAGCCTTGCGACGGAAGAAATGACCTTTTCATCCGATGTTGACTTACTTTTCATCTGTCGCGATAATAAAAAATACCCGTCAGCACAGGATGATTTTGCTTTGCTGCTCGATCGCATTAAAAAATCATTAGCCCCGCTGCAAGTCGACTGCCGCCTGCGCCCCGAAGGAAGCAAGGGTGTATTGGTGATTGACATTCCTCATTACATCCCCTACGTACGGCAGCGCATGCGCATTTGGGAAATGCAGGCAATGACCAAGATGTATCTTGCATCAGGCAGTATGTCCATGTATCAGGGCATTCAGGTACTGCTTGAAGATAATCTCAATGAATACACAGCCAAAGTAATTCTCGAAGAAATTACCGGAATGAGAAAACGCGTTGCGGCGCCACAGGAAAACAGCTTTCAAATCAAACGGTCGCCGGGCGGACTGGTTGATATAGAATTTTCTTTGCAATACCTTATTTTAAAACATGGTTATCTTTCGCTTTGCGGGGGACTTCCAATATCTGAACAAATTGTGGAATTGGTGAAAGCAAAAGCTCTGAAGAAACAGCAAGGAGCGATTCTATATAAAAACTATCGTTCATTAAAAGATCTGGAAATTGTAGTTCAGAATTTATTCGACACTTCTTCAGCATTTATTAAAAGTGAAGAGGATTTCCGCACTAAAATTTCCGCTTACCGGAAAATTACTCCCGATGAACTTACAAACGAAATTGACGCTGTTATTTCCGAAAATAAAAATCTATTTTTATTACTAATGCAATAAAATCATGGAACGAAAACTTAAACGGTACGCACCATTCATCGCCGGCATAATCATTTTAGGAATGTACTTTCTGACACTGGCGCCATCAATCGTGCAAATTGATTCAGGCGAACTGACAACCGCGCAATTAACTCTTGGCATTGCTCACCCAACAGGATATCCGTTATTCACCATGCTCGGTTATCTTTTCGGAAAGATACCGCTTGGTTTACGCCCCATTTATCAGATGAATCTTCTTGCTGCTTTGTGGTGCACTGCCGCAGTTATGTTTTTTGTTCATACGGCGATTATGATCTTTGAGTTTCTTCCGGCGATTGTTAAAAAATCCGGCAACAGTATTAGCAAGAAGGCGAAAAAGAAAAACAAAACCGCTCCGGTTAAAATTGAAACCGATGATGAAGCGAAGCATCCACTTGTTCCATCATTTGCCGCAATAGCCGGAGGATTGATTCTTGGACTCAGCAAGACCTTTTGGTTTCAGAGCACTTCTGTTGAAGTGTACTCAATGCAGACTTTTATGTTTATGTTCATAATCTGGAGCACTTTGTTCGCTTATATCCACTCGGTAAATGATACGTCTAAAGGCTTCCGCTACTGGTTTATCATGGTAATTGCGCTTGCCTGCGGATTCTCCACACACATGACAACGTTGTTTACTATTCCGGCAATAGCGTACTTATTTTTCTCGTTATATGGTTTTAAGGTTGATACGCTGAAAAAAATCGGATTATTGCTTCTTGCGTTCTTCCCAATACTCGCGCTTATTTATATGTACTTGCCATTGCGCGCAGCTCAGAATCCGGTTATAAACTGGGGAAATCCAATTGATATGGAAAGGCTCCTCCGGCTTGTATCCGGGAATCAATACTCCTCCTGGCTCTTCTCTTCATTTGATTCCGCAAAAAAACAGCTTGGACATTTCGCCACCAACCTGCCCTCGGAATTTAACGCATGTGCGGTGTTTGTTGTTATCGGTGTTTTCTATTTTTTCATTCGTGCAAAGAAACTCGCGATATTCTTTGCAATACTTGGATTGTTCTCGCTTGCGTACGCGGTCAATTATGACATTAATGATATCGATTCATATTTCTTACTCGTTTATATCGCTCTCGCATTCTTCTCTGTCTTTGGTATTAAATTAATATTCAGACTGCTTCATGATAAAAAATTCGAATACGGCCTTGCATTCAGTGCAATACTCATTTTCCTTGGTATTCAGGTATATTTTACCATTGACAAAGTTGACCAGCACGACAACTACATATTTGAAGATTATACCCGCGCAGCTTTAATGAACGCCGACAAGGATGCAGTAATATTCAGTTATCAATGGGATAACTTCGTATCGCCATCGTACTATTTACAGCACGTTGAAAACGTGCGACCGGATGTAACTGTTATAGATAAAGAATTGCTGCGCCGTTCGTGGTATTATAATCAACTCAACAGGAACTGCCCGGCAGCCATCGCAGATATACAGAACTACACCGGACCTTTTCTCAAAGAGCTGCAAAAGTTTGAGCGAAGCCAAAAATTTGACGCACAATATCTGGAGAAATTTTACCGCTCTATTATGACAAATATTGTCGCAGCTAATGCCTCGCACCGTCCGTTCTATATCGGCATCGAATTGTTTGAACGGGAAATGCAGGATAAATCGTTTGAATTGCCTAACGGCTATACGCTCGTCCCCGATTTATTTTATTTCCGCGTCGTACAGACCAATAATTATGTTCCCGCAAAAGATCCGGATTTCATTATCCGTCAACCTCGTTTCGATTCGGAATACTCCTCATCCATAAAAGAAATTATTTGTTCAATGCTGGTCCGCAGAGCGTTATACGAAATGCAGTTTGACAAGAGAGACCGGGCTACCGTGTATATCAAAAAGATAAAACAGGATTTCCCGGATTACGAAATTCCGCACGGACTCGCGGAAGTTATCTCTCATTAAGGGTTCCCCCTTCCCAGCCCATGAATTGTGAGCATTTTTCATGAGGCGAAACCTGTGAATGAGAAAATCGATTTCCTGTTGGATTTCGTGATTAATGTATTTGATATATTGTTCGCTTCGGCTCGCCTCGATACATCCGCCTTCGGCGTCCACTCGGTGAGCCTCGCTATGAGTCGCATAGCGACGAAATATTTGTAGCCCCGGGTGTAAACCCGGGGTCGGGCATCAACGAAAATCAGAGTCCCATCGGGACGACATGGTAAAAACATGGGTTGATGGACGCTTGCGGAAGTTATTTCACATTAAAAATTTCCCCTTCCTAGCCATGACTTAACCTGCCCGCCTTATGGCGTTCAGGCGGGGTCATGGGCTATGAATAACAATTCTAATTACCTTCCACATTCGTCATTAGTGCCCTTCCTCTGCTGTTGCTTTTTTGGTTTACATTTCTATATTGGTAATCAGAAATTTAATCATACCGCCAAAAAGCCCTATATTGCAGGATAATTTAAAGGTTTTTATGCATGGCTATGCTTGGAACCGGTAAAATAGAATTTTAAATTAGATAGAATGAAGTGACATGAGTGAAAAAGTAAAGATTTTAGAAACGTTTGAAAACGCGCATCCGCACAGAAATTACCGGATAATTCACACAAATCCGGAATATACCTCTGTCTGCCCAAAAACCGGACACCCCGATTTCGGCACCATGACGGTCGAATACATTCCCGATCTCCTCTGCATTGAATTGAAGTCTCTCAAATTATATTTTCAGTCTTTCAGGAATGATGGAATATTTTACGAAAAAGTAACCAACACTATTCTTGAGGACCTGGTTGCATGTTGTAAGCCAAGGTATATGAAGGTTACAGCCAACTTCAATCCCCACGGGGGAATTTCATCTGTCATTGAAGCAGAATATCATTCAGATAAAAAGTAAAACACTATGCAGGACTTTACAGAACTCATCGCGGAATTTAAGGAAAAGAGAAATGCGCTTCTTGAAAGCGGAATAAGTCCTGATGAACCGGTCTCATTTTCTTTGCAGTACGCTGCATTATTAGACGGTCTAATTACCAAAATTGCCGAAGCCGAAAAAGATAAAATTGCTCTTTGCGCTGTCGGTAGCTACGGACGCAAGGAACTGTCGCCGTATTCCGATGTTGATCTAATGATTATCGCGCCGGAAAAAAGCAAGACCGGTGAATTACAAAAAATCATTTCCGATATTATCACTCCCCTGTGGGACACGGGTATTGAAGTGCCTCATACGGTGCGCATGATACCCGATATAAAAAACGCGATTAAAAATGATTTGCATACGCTTACTCCCTTTTACGAGACACGATTTATAACAGGCAATAAAAAACTGTACACAACGTGGAACGAGGCGTTATTAAAAGCAATCAGCGAGAAAGTCCGCGACAACCTTTTCAAACTTTTTATCGAGGACCGCGACACAAGACATGAAAAGTTCGGCAACTCCCCCAAAATGATAGAGCCGAACATAAAACTGTCACCCGGCGGCCTGCGGGATTTTCAGCTGCTTGAATGGCTGTATACAACATTTACCGGTAAACTTTTATTCAGCACTGACGGCGACTTTCACGCGAAGAAGTTTATTGACGCGATCGTCGAGTCCGGAACGCTCCCCGCAGTTGAAGGCAAACACCTGTACGAGTCCTATACATTCCTCATTCTATTAAGAAACAAACTTCATCTGCGCTCAGGAAGAAAAAACGACCGGCTGGAGTTTGAAGATCAAAACAACATCGCTATTGATCTGGGATACGAAGGTCAGACTCCTTACAGTGAGCTGATGAAAAAATTTTTTGATGCAACAACAACCATCTACCGGTCACTGACAACATATGTCGAAGCAATCAAGCGGCTCACAAACAGCAAACTGCCGAAACTTCTGGCAATTGACTTAAGTAAATCGCTTGAAATAAAAGGCGGCTTCATTTATCTCAAAGAAGGAGCTGAACTTCTTCAGCTGACCATTCTCAAGGCTTTTTATTTTATGGGATTTTATTCGGCGGAATTTGATGCGAAATTACGAAACGCCATTATAGCCTTTGAGCCCGGTGAGTTTTACGTAGATGTTGATTCCGAAAGTTTTTTTAAGAACATATTCCGTCTTGAAAAGAACACCGGTAAAGTTCTGGAATCAATGAATGAACTTGGATTTCTGGAAAAGATCATTCCCCAGTATAAAGACTTGCAGGGATTTATTCAGCACGGAGTTTACCACTATTACGCGGCTGACGAACACTCGCTTAAAACGATTGTCAATGTTGAAAAGCTTGAACTGCAGAACAACCTTCTTGGTAAAGTGTACCGCTCATTGCCGCAGCGCGAGTTTTTGTTTTTGTCGCTGCTCTTTCACGATATTGCAAAGCCTGTCGGTATAACGGGACATAATATTGTGGGTGCGGAAATGGCGTCCGGATTCATGCAGGAATTTGCATACACGGATGAAGAAATCGGACTGGTGCGATTCCTTATTGAAAATCACCTAAACATGGAACAAGTCGCCTTCCGCCGTAACCTCAACGACCCCGAAACCCTTAATAACTTTGCCGCCAAATTTCCTTCATCCAAACATCTCGATTATCTGTACCTTTTGACATACGCCGATCTTTCCGCCGTTAATCCTGCTTTGTGGACTTCGTGGAAACGGGAGATGTTGAACACACTGTACAGAAAAACCAAAGCTATTCTGGATGATAAAGTGACCGGCGAAGATCTTCTGCTTTCTTCACCTATTCCGGTTGAGAAAGAAACATCCCCGCTGGAAAAGAAGAAATTAGATGAGCATATTGATGCTATGGATGACTCCGCCTACACACTTCATTTTTCTGAGGAAGAGATATTCAGGCATATTACCGAAATTGAGCGCGGCGAACCGATTTCCGTTTTATTCTATGAGAATGAATTTAACACCAGCGTTACCATTATTTCGATGGATGCGCCCTATCTGCTTTCGCGTTTCTGCGGTGTCTTTGCAATCAACGACATCAACATTCACGATGCCCGCATTTTCACCCGCAAGGACGGGTTAGTCATTGATACCTTTACCGTAACCGATTTTAAAACACATTCCGTAGTGCCTCAGGATCGTTACAAAAAAGTCCGCGAAGATATGGAAGCCGTCTTCATGGGCATGCTGCAAATCGGTGCAGAAATTAAAAAATTAAAAACCCGGTGGAAATTTCTTGAGCCCCGCTTTTTTAAGAAAACCGGACAGATAAAAATACGTTTTGAGGAACATGATATTTATACCATCATAGATGTATTTTCACCTGACCGGCTCGGATTCCTTTATCAGCTTACAAGAAAAATGAACGAGCTTGGCTTAAGCATCTACTTTGCTAAAATTGCCACGCACGGAGACGAAATTATTGACGCGTTCTATGTTTTAGATAGAAACAAAAAACGCGTATCAAAGAATTATTATCACTTCATCGAGGCCGAACTAAAAGCGGTCATTGAAAAAATGTTATAGAAGAATATTATGAATTTCATGGAAAAAGAAAAACCGATCGGTGTTTTTGATTCAGGTATCGGCGGTTTAACTGTAGTAAAAAGAATTGCTTCGGTTCTACCGAATGAAAGTATCGTCTACTTTGGCGATACTGCGCGTGTACCATATGGCTCCAAGTCAAATGAAACCGTTATTGAGTACGCTATTCAAAACGCTAAATTTTTAATGCAGAAGGGCGTCAAAGCAATTGTTGTTGCTTGTAATACCGCATCTTCTGTCGCCATTCCGGAATTGAGAAAAAGGTTTCCAGTTCCGATTATCGAAATGATTGCCCCAGGCGCGGCACTCGCAATTAAAAATGCAAAGAATAAGCGAGTCGGGGTAATTGGTACGCGTGCAACAATCAACAATCAGGCATATTCGCAAAAGCTGCATGAGTTGCTGCACGATGTTACAGTTATTGAAAAAGCGTGCCCGCTGTTCGTTCCACTTGTTGAAGAAGGCTGGCAGGACCATCCCGCGACCGAAGCTATTGCACACGAGTATCTTGACGAACTACGCGAAGCAAATATTGACTCACTCATTCTCGGATGTACGCACTATCCGGTATTGCAAAAAGTTATTTCGAGGGTCGTTGGAGATCAGGTTCAATTGGTGGATTCCGGCATTGCCGCAGCAGAAGTTGTCCGTGAGCAGTTGAATATACACAACCTCGTAACCAACTCAAACGCGATGGGACGCATGGATTTCTTTGTCAGTGATATTCCGTCAACCTTCAAGCAGATTGCGGAATTATTTCTCGGTCAGGAAATCAGAGAAGTCCGGAAGATTGAGCCGGAGTATTTAGCAGGACTCACATCTACTAAAGCCTAGCACCGTGCGCCCGTCAGGCATTTATATTCACATTCCGTTCTGTGACCACAAGTGTGTCTATTGTGATTTCTATTCCATTACCAACACGACTCAGACGGAAGAATATATTTCTGCACTCATTCGTGAAATAGAGCATTTCTCTCCGGTATATAAACCGGGACATTATTTTGATTCTATATTCTTCGGCGGTGGCACCCCTTCATACATCGCCCCGCACTATATAGACAAAATCATTCAGGCATTGAAGGAGAACTATTTGATAGCCTCCGATGCCGAGATAACACTCGAAACAAATCCCGGCACCGTTGATAAGGCGAAGCTCAAAGAATTTTTATCCATCGGCATTAACCGCATCAGCATTGGAATCCAATCCTTTCACGATGATGATCTACGCTTCCTTACCCGCATACACGATTCACAACTTGCGAAAGACACCGTACTACTCGCGCATGAATCCGGTTTTACGAATATTAATATTGATCTCATTTTTAATCTGCCGGGACAAACACCGGAGAAATGGCAAAGCAACCTTGCACAGGCATTGGACTTACCTATTCAACATATTTCAGCGTATAGTTTAATACTTGAAGAAGGCACTCCGCTTTTCGGCATGGTCGAAAAAGGAAACGTCAAATTGCAGGGCGATGATGAAGACGCAGAGTTGTACGCCGCCACCATTGAGACATTGCATAAAAACGGATTCATCCAATACGAAGTTTCCAATTTCTGCAAACCGGAATTTGAATGTGTTCACAATAATCACTACTGGCGTTACGATGATTATCTCAGTTTCGGCACCTCATCTCATTCTTTCGTTAATGGTAAGCGCTGGCATAACGTCCGCCCACTTCCAAAATATCTTAAACTGATGAACGAAAATGGCTGTGCCATCCAAAACGAAGAAACACCGGACGCCCAGCAAATATTCGATGAATACATCATGCTGGCATTACGAAGTAAAGGTATTCATAAAAACGATTTTATCAACCGTTTCGGATCTGATAGTTTAAGCAAACGCAGAACGCTGATTGATAAGCATATTAACTCGGGATTCATGCAGGAAAACAGCACCTATATTTTCCTCACACCAACCGGGTATGCGGTTGCGGATAAAATTATCGGGCAATTGCTGGCATAAGTCAAGACCCCTCAACCCCAACCCTTCTCCCCGAGGGAGAAGGGAGAACCAAAACAACTTTTCATCCTTAGTCGCATAGCGACGGCATACCTGTAGCCGTGGGCGTAAGCCCAAGGATAACAACACAACCTCATCCGAGTCCTGTAGGGACGGCATAGAGCCCCTAACTCCGTCATTAAGGGTGTGTTACAGAACTCTTGGTATTCAGTTTTACCTTCTATCAAAACCGAACTCACCCTCACCACCTAAATTAAAGCCAAATTAAAATCATCTGGCTCTCCCCTCTCTTGCCAAGAGAGGGGACGGGGGTGAGTTCACTTTATAAACCAGTCATGCGACAGACCCTGAACAACGGAGTTATTAATAACCACGCCTTTTAAGACGTGGGGCAGAACTCATGAAGGCCGGCGGGTCCGTGTTCCATTGTTAATATAATTCAATATATTACACCATCATTCAATAATTTTTCCTCAAAACAGAGGACCACAGCATATGAAAAAGACAATAGAAGTTACTCTCCTTCCATCCACAGCGCATGATGACGATCTAACTAAACAATATATCGCCCATGAACTGCGGGTGAATCCGGACAATATTACGGCAATAAACAAAGTTCGCCGCTCAATTGACGCGCGGTCAAAGCAGCCGGTGTATAAACTGCTCGCTGATGTATACATCAATGAGAATCCGCCTGTTGAATCATCTGAAATTACATACACGCCCGTTTCATCAAACAAGACCGCTCATATTGTCGGGTTCGGACCGGCAGGAATGTTCGCTGCATTACAATTGATTGAACTCGGCATTAAACCTATCGTGTTTGAACGCGGCAAAAATGTTCGCGACAGAAGATTCGATCTGCGAAATATCATGCAGGATCATGTTGTTAATCCCGATTCCAACTATTGTTTTGGTGAAGGCGGTGCAGGGACATACAGCGACGGAAAGTTATATACGCGCTCAACCAAACGCGGTGACGTTAAAAAGATACTGCGCGTTCTCGTTCAGCACGGAGCATCAGCCGACATTCTCATTGATGCACATCCGCATATCGGCTCAAACAAGCTGCCGAAAATAATCGAAGCAATCCGCAACACGATTTTAAATTGCGGAGGTGAAATTCATTTTAACTCCAAGATCACCGACATCATCACCAAAGATAACCGAGTAACCGCAGTAGTTGTCAACAATGCCGAAGAGCATGCAGTACAATCGCTCATTCTTGCAACCGGACACTCAGCGCGTGACATATTCACCTTGTTCAACAATAAGAATTTCTTCATCGAGGCAAAACCATTTGCTGTCGGCGTGCGTATTGAACATCCGCAGCAATTGATAAACGAAATGCAGTATCACTCGGCAGAAAAGAATCCACTGCTTCCTGCCGCAGGTTATAATCTCAGCTGCCAGGCTGGCGAAAAAGGCGTCTTTTCGTTTTGCATGTGTCCCGGCGGCATCATTGTCCCTGCCTCGACTGATACTAATGAACTCGTTATTAACGGCATGTCGGTTTCACGAAGAGATTCCCCATTTGCAAATTCTGGATTTGTCGTGACGGTTGATGAAAAGGACTTTGCTCCCTATGCAAGCGCCGGTGCTTTAGCCGGAGTGATGTATCAACAGGCAATTGAACACAAAGCATTTACACTCGGCGGCTCGCGGCAAACTGCACCCGCACAGCGTGTAACGGATTTTATCAAAGGCGTTGCATCATCAACATTGCCGAAAACTTCTTATATACCGGGAATCGTTTCATCCGACCTGTCGCAAATTTTTCCTAATGCGGTTGTAAAAGGATTGCGCGAAGGACTGATTGCTTCGAATAAAAAATTGCGGGGCTATGTTACCGATGAAGCGCAATTGCTCGCCGCAGAAACGAGGACAAGCTCACCCGTACGCATTAAACGTGACAGGGAAACAGGGATGCATGTACAGTTGGAGGGATTATTCCCCGCCGGGGAAGGCGCCGGTTACGCGGGAGGAATTGTCTCCGCTGCAATTGATGGCGAGTTCGCGGCCAATGCCGTAGCGAAATTTCTAGGATAAAGAATTCTCGCAAAGGCGCAGAGACGCAAAGGATATTATAACCACATCTCTTGCCCGCCGGTAGAGGGTTTATGACATGGGGTAGAATACGGGTGTGTTATTCTGGTAGAGACATCTGGCAGATGTCTCCCCTTGAACATAGCAGGGTGCTATATTCCCGCCCGGGAAATGATTTCATTGTGGTTTGATTTTTCTACAAGGATGTATCTCCTAACGGAGAAAGAGAATCGCTTCTGGATTTCCCACTTACCACAATAGAGTCTCCAAGGGTGTTCGAGTTCCCATCGAAGATGGGAGTATCGAGAACACCTCTGAGACTATGGTTTTCAAGCGATAAGATATGATATTAGGCAATTGCCTAATTGTTCCCCGGAAAACAATTCACGTAAAGCCCACCAGGACTTGCTATCTTCGCGTAGAGACGCATAGCTTGCCCCGATGCATCGGGGGCATGCGTCTCTACGTCGGAAATGCAATTTGAAGCTCAGTTTGTTAATGAACAACTAATCTACCGGAATTTATGAAGAACATCTGTGCAGAACTGTTTACTAACCAGCCTAAGCCGTACCCCTTTTTCCCCCGTTGCATTTTAAGGCAAATCCCCTATTTTAGAAGCAGATAAATTAACCCGTTCCATGCAATGAGGACAACCATGAGAAATTATATTCTTCTAAGTTTCATACTACTAACCGCATTTTCCGGCAGAGCTTTAGCCGATAAAGAAAAAGTCAATGACCAGTATTCAGTCACATCACCAAACGGCAAATTCGTTATTGAGATGATACCTTCTTCCAACTTTGGTGAAGCCGGTAAGGGATTCGCCTTTGCCACAGCTGATGCTCAGCGCAAGGATACGTTATGGCGCGTTAACTGGTTTGCAAAAAAAGTTTTCCTCGCTGATGACGGCTCCCGTCTTATCCGTTTCGGCCCATGGGCAAAGGACAAAAGAGGATTAACAGATAATGCAATCAGCTTTTATAAGCAAGGCAAAGTGTTGAAACAATATCTTGTCAAAGATCTTGTGAAAGATAAAAAATCAATCTCGGCTACGGTTTCTCATTACACGTGGGAATCCTGCGACAGCGCAGTGGTATCGGGACTTTCAAAAGATTTTAAAACCTATACTCTTGTTACTACCGACAGAATGATGTATGTATTCAATACTATGACCGGCAAAATCATTAAGAAAAAAAGCTTGAGTCCGGCAGAGAAAAGAATCATGCCCATCCGGAAAGAGGTAATAAAAGAACAGGTCAAATAACACTATAAATTTTTCGAATTGGTCAGACAATGAAGATTACAAAATCCTTATTAGTACCCACCCGGAAAGAGTGGCACAGTTGGCTCAAAAAAAACCACGCAAGCGAGCGGGAGCTTTGGCTCGTGTTCCATAGAAAAACAGCCGGCAAGCCGGTACTTGAATATGAAGATGCTGTTGAAGAAGCCCTGTGTTTCGGATGGATCGACAGCATTATACAAAAAATTGACGAAGAAACATATGCGCGCAAATTCAATCCGCGCGTAAAAGGCAGTAAGTGGTCGGATGTTAACATTCGCCGGGTAAAAAAGCTTATTGAAGAAAATAAAATGCAGCCTGCAGGTATGCAGCACATTACTCCGGAGCTCCTTAACCGGAAACCGGATAAACAGCTCTCCGGTAAAAACCCCGAAGATACACCTTCATATATTAAAGAAGCTTTTTCGGTCGATAAAGATGTTATGGAGTTCTTCAATGGTCTGGCGCCTTCACATAGAAAAAACTACATCATGTGGATATCGTCTGCCAAGCGCGATGAAACAAGAAATAAACGAATTGCAGAAGCATTAATTCTCCTGAAGAATAAAAAGAAACTCGGAATATAATAATGGAGTACGTATGACTGATGTTATTACCCTGAAAAATGCGGAACACTACACCTGGGGCGACAATTGCGACGGCTGGCATTTTCTAAAAGGCGAAAATCTCAGCATCATCCGCGAGTGCGTTCCACCGAACGGTGTTGAAATAAAACACCTCCACGAGCACTCCGCACAATTCTTCTTTATTCTGTCGGGTGTTTGTACAATGGTGCTCGGAAGCAGAACGCTGACGATCCGCGCCGGAGAGGGCTGCCACATTGAGCCGGGAACCGTTCACCAACTGATTAATAACGATACTGAAGACCTGCATTTTTTGGTTATTTCCAGCCCAAAAAGCCACGGTGACCGGGTTATTGTTCCTTAGTGATGGAGCTGCCAAAACTTTTTCGTAATTTTATAATTCACATTAATTGGATTCATTAATTATTAATACTATGAGCGATTTCAACGATAAGTTTTTCCGTACGCTGGAACATTATCCGGAATATTGTTTCCTGATAACCGCCGAAGGAACCATCGTTGACGTTAACAAAGCATATGTTAATAAATCAAAATCGCTGAAAGAAGAACTTTTAGGCGATAAAATAGAATTCCTCCTGCACAAACCTTATGTACTCAAATTTGACCATGCCCTTGCCCGGTGCGAAAAGGAAGTCTCGTACCAGACATTTGAAAGCAAGCTCCAAATGCCCGGCGATGTACAGGTCGATGTACAAATATTTTTGTCCCCCTGTTTTGCAGAAAGCGATTCTACCGATAAGATCTTTTTGATTATCGCTAAGGACATTACCCACGAGCGGCAGACGGAAATTGATTTCATGCGTTTCTATTCCGTTGCCGAAAACACGGTGAATCCCCTTCAGATAACCGACCTTTCGGGCAAAATGATTTTTGTCAATCAGGCATTCTGCAAGGCAAGCGGCTACTCGGCCGAAGAGCTGCTCGGTAAAAACCCCAACGTGTTCAGTAGTAAAAAATATCCCAAACAATTTTGGGATGACATGTGGGGTACGATTTCCGCGGGACAAGTCTGGTTTGGTGAAGTAGAGAACAAAAAAAAGAACGGCGAGCCGTTCCACACACAATTACTCATATCGCCGATCGTAGATAACAATAAAAAAGTTCTCGGGTATTTCGGTATTCACCGCGATTTGACCGAGCGCCGCAATCTTGAAAAGCAGCTTATTCACACGCAAAAAATGGAAAGCATCGGCACTCTTGCCGCTGGCGTTGCACACGAAGTCGGTAATCCGCTTGCATCAATCTCCGCGCTGGTGCAAATCATACAGCGGCAGACAACGGATGACTTTATCAAAGAAAAATCAGAGCTCGTTAAAAAGCAGATAACGCGAATTTCAAAAATTATCCGCGACCTTGTAGATTTTTCCCGGCCGTCCAATTACGAATTAAAGCTGACCGATATCAACGAGAATATCCGCGAGTCAATTGAAATTGTCCGAGTCGGTAAAAAAGCCAAAGATATTGAGTTTGTGCAAAACCTTGATGTGACCATGCCTCCGCTGCCCCTTGTATCTGATCAGTTACAGCAGGTGTTTGTCAACATTCTTATCAACGCGGTTGACGCGATCATCGAAAGACGCGCCCAGGTTCCGGTTGAAGAACGCGGCATGATTAAAGTTGCCTCTTCAATGGACAAAGACTTCTGTAAAATTACATTTGAAGATAACGGCATCGGTGTTAAGGAAGATAAAATTTCAAAAATATTTGAGCCGTTCTTTACCACCAAAACAGAAGGCAAAGGAACGGGTCTCGGCCTTTGGGTCAGCTACGGTATTGTAAAAAGCTTTCAGGGTGATATTAAAGTGGAAAGCAAGTATCACAAGTACACAAAATTTATTATTCATTTACCGGCCAAGTCGGTATTCTAAAAGGAAGAACATGTCAGAACGGATATTAGTTGTTGATGATGAAGATATAATACGCGAATCGCTTTGCTATATTCTTAGTAACGAAGGCTATCAGGTTGACCAGGCAGAAAACGGCAAGGCAGCATATGAAAAAACATTGGAAAATTATTATGATCTGGTGATAACAGACATTGAAATGCCGCAGATGAAAGGCACTGAACTTTTAGAAAAAGTTTCAGCCGTAACATCAAGCACATCATTTATTGTCATCACCGCCTACGGATCACTTGATACAGCGATTAAGGCTCTCCGTTCCGGTGCGCAGGATTACATTTTAAAACCTGTCGAGTTTGACGAACTTACTATCAAGATTCGCCGGCTGTTCGATTTAAAACGTCTGCTTCAGGAAAATCAAATGTTGCGCCGCGAATTGCAAAGGACATACGACTTTTCCAAGATCGTCGGCAAGAGTCCCAGCATGAAAACGGTTTTCGACATGATACAGACAGTTGCCACAACCGACAGCACAGTACTTATCACCGGTAACAGCGGGACAGGAAAAGAGCTTGTCGCGAGAGCTATCCATTACAACAGTAAGAGAAAGAACAAACCTTTTATTGCTGTAAACTGCGGAGCGATTTCAGAGAACCTTATTGAGAGTGAACTGTTCGGCCATAAAAAAGGCGCATTCACCGGAGCAATCACCGATAAAGAAGGCTACATAAAAGCAGCCGAAGGCGGCACGCTGTTCCTTGATGAAGTAAGCGAAATGCCGCTGCAATTACAGGTAAAACTTTTACGCGTTCTTCAGGAGCGCGAATGCACTCCGGTTGGTTCAACCTCACCATTCCCTGTCAACATCCGCTTTGTTGCATCCACCAATCGTAATCTGCAGGAAGAAATTTCGAAGGGAAAATTCCGCGAGGATTTATTCTACCGCCTGAACGTTGTTGACATTAATCTTCCTTCGCTCAAACAGCGCCGCGAGGATATACCTCATCTCGTTGATCACTTTATTGACAAATACAGAACCGAGATGGGTAAGAATGTCCGCGGTATTGAGAACAATGCACTGCGTGCATTAATGAACAACGAATGGCGTGGTGAAGTGCGTGAACTCGAGAATGCTATTGAGCGTGCCGTAATCTTTGCTGCATCGGATATGATTTCGCTTCAGGATCTGCCGGACAATCTGCGCAACATCAAAGAGATTCAGGTGCCGGAAAAAATCGGGTCGCTTGAAGAGTTCATGAAGAGAATCGAAAAAGAATATATTTTGCGGGCATTGGAATCATATAATTACGATAAAGAAAAAGCATCCGCGGCCTTGAACCTCGGCCTGTCGACATTATATCGTAAGATTAAAGATTTAGAAATCGAAGTGTAGGGAAATTTTTACCGCAAAGACCGCAAAGTTCGCAAAGATTTTTTACAAAACACATTCGAACAAAAAAAACAGTTTACGAGGTTATCTAATAAACTGTTTTACAAATAATCAATCCGTGTAAATCTGTGTTATCCGCGCCTGCCCGCCGAAGGCGTGGTCATCCGCGTTCTATCACTTATTCTTTCCAGGAAATTTTTTCTAACCGTAGCAGTTTGCGCTTCACATCCAGACCGCATGAATAACCGCCCAGACCGCTGTCGTGATTAATAACTCTGTGACATGGAACAATGATGGGAATGGGATTTTTGCCGTTTGCAGAACCGGCAGCACGAAAAGCATTCGGGCTACCAACTTTTCCGGCGAGTTGTTTATAGCTTATCGTTTTTCCATAAGGGATTTTCTCGAGCTGTTTCCAGACGCTTTTCTGAAATTTGGTTCCGGCTTCAATGCTTAAAGGAACAGTAAACTTTGTTCTTGTACCTGCGAAGTATTCTTTCAGTTCGTCGTACACACCAAAAAATTCTTTCGCCTGCTTCCCAAGTTTTTTACAATCCGCGGGAACAACACCTGTTCCATTTAACGAAATCGAGGCGATACCTTTTTGCGTCGCGGTAACGGTAAAATTAATTCCAGCTAAACTAAATGATGTACAGAACATGGAGATGCTCCTTGTTAAACTATTATCCTGCCGTGACTTCTATATTGGGGTCAACATAACGCTGCAGCACGCTTTCAATTGCGATCAATGTACCGCTGATCGCACTCGGACAACTTCCGCAGGCGCCCTGATACCGAACCCGTAAGGTATAACCCTCAAGACCGATAACTTCGAGGCCGCCGCCGTCAAATGCCAATGCCGGACGGACTCTCTCGTTCAATACCTGAACAATTTTCTTGAACAGTTCGCCGTCGACCGGAGCCTCCTCCGCAACGTTTTCTTCAGCTAAAAGTTGGCTTTTATCAAAATGCGAAAGGAAATCAACCAGCGGGCGCTGAATCTTTCCCCAGTCGGCATCTTTGGCTTTTCCGATGGTGATAAACTTATCCATGTAAAAAACAGAATTAATTCCACCTAATGCAAAAATTCCTTTTGCAAGCGGATCATTTACTGCCTCTTCAATAGAGAAATACTGTCTTGGAGCGTGTTTAAGCAGACGCTCATTTATGAGAAACTTCAGGGCGTTTGGGTTAGGTGTTAATTCAACATCAACAACTTGAAGCATAGAAAAATCCTTAAAAAATGTCAGTAAGAAAAATAAAGTTAAATCACGTAACCGCCAAGCCATAAGCGGTTATTAAATAAACATTTATTACTGCCAAAAAGTGCCTGCCTTTCCGGCAAGATAGCTGTGATCTGGCGTTTATTTCATATGTCTGTTTCTCAATTGAACTCACCCTCGCCACCTAAATTAAAGACAAATTAGCATCTTCGGGCTCTCCCCTCGCTTAGTAAGAGAGGGGATGGGGGTGAGTTCGGTTTTGCCCCAACAGCCAAAGATAGTTCGCCATGCTTTGTTATGCCATCGTCCTGCACCTCTCTGGATTTCACATAAAAAAGCCCTGTTTTGCATCTGAAATTCAGAACAAAACAGGGCCGAAAACCGGATTTCGGGAGATTTACTTCCCGGTAACCTGTGCCTGTTGTGCTTTTAAAGCGGCAATCTTCGCATCAACCGCACCGGCAACCTCAGGATATTCTGCCTTCATCTTCTGAAGCAGTAGAATCTCCTTCTGGAACTTGCCCTGTGCTTCATAAATGCCCATCAGCATTTGATACGGGTTGTAGTTTGAATTGATATCAACCGGACCCTCGGCAATTGTTTTCAATGCTTCGGTTTCAACGTCGGACGCCAGAACATTAAACATTTTTGCATCACCGGATTCTTTATACAGATTAGCAACGTTCATCAACAAGCGGTAATCCAGCTTGATCTTTGAACGCGGCATAAGCTTTTCCATTTCATTCAAAGCTTCAACGCACTTATCAGGATGTCCGGTTGCCTGATATGCAAGTGCGATACGCATGAATGAACTGCGATAGTTCTGTATCATCCGCTCCATGTTTTCATCAAAGAATACATTCGGATCAGCTACTCCGCGGAATTTGAATCTTGGCGAGTAGGTTCTGCTAAAGCCCGGATCTTCATTGAACAAGCATTTGCTTGTTAGATCAATATTAACCGATGCACCTTCGCTGGTAATTCTTTCCGGTGTTAAGCGATAGCAGAGACCTTCGAGTTTGCAATAGTTGCTCAGACCGATTTTACAATCTTCCGAGCATGTTACGGCAAAATAGATAGGACGGCGCCAGTTATTTCTCATAACGATTTCACGCACCATGATATCCTGTGCGCGAATACCCTGCACATCACCCTGTCCGAGTGTCGGCGACATTCTGAATGTAACCTTACCGCTGTTGATGCTTGCGGTATCGGTAACACCGAACTGTTTGTAGACCTCTTTCGGAACATCAACCGAGTACGTAGTAGCTTCAAACTGCACCGGTTGAATCTTTTCAATTTCTTCATCCGGTATTTGTATATCAACCACCGGAGTGCCGTACGGAGTTTCATACTTTAATTGTTTTATATACCACGGCGTATTGATAAGGCTGAGGTTTGCGATACGTACGTCACGGCGCACACCTTCAACATCCTGTAAGTACCAGAGAGGGAATGTATCGTTATCGCCATTGGTAAATAATATCGCGTTGGGCTGGCAGCTCTGCAGCATGTTATATGCAAAGTCCCATGGAATCCAGTTCTGTGAACGGTCGTGCTCATGATAGTTTGCGACCAGCATGCGTCCCGGCACAAAAACAAATAAAAGTACAAGTGCTGTGGCGGCAAGAGGTTTGCGTAAGTTGACCGCCGGCAGTTTATCCATAATAAGTTCAAGAATACCACGCGCACCAATGCCTATCCAAATAGCATACGCGAATCCCATACAAGCGTAGAATTTATCACGTTCGCGAGGCTGGGGTTCCTGCTGGTTCTGATAGAACGCGAACAGATAACTAACGAAGATAAACAAGAACAGGAATGCTGTTGCCATCTTCCAATCCTTGCGGAAATGGTAGAACAAACCAATGAGTCCGATAAGGAACGGAATACCGTACATTGAGTTATGTGCATCGCCTGCAAATTTAATATTAAATGCTTTACCAAAAAGATTACCGACGCTGTTGAACGGCCAAATGTTTACGCCGTCATCCTGGGTCCATCCTTCTCTTCCACCATATGTCCATAAGATATAACGGGTCATCATGTGGTTCATCTGATACTTCCAGAGGAATTCCAAATCGCTTGAGTAATTGGTATAGATACCCTGCTGGTGTGCTTCAGGTGAAAATCTTCTCTTGAATGTCGGGAAGTCGCCGTACTGCTCACGATTAAGATACGTAAGCATTTCAGTAAAATTAACCGGGGCGTTTTCGTTCATCGGCGGATTCATATTCGCTCTGATAACGATCATGGCATACGAAGAATAGCCGAGAATAATGAACAGCACGATAAGTGATGCAATGTGCAGCACTTGATTCTTACGTTGATATGCCCAGTAAGAAAGGTAAGCCAGACCGCCAAGGATGCCGATAATAACAACGATCGCAGCAACCTTGTTTGTTCCGGCAATCATACCAAGCAGAATCGGAATATATTTTACAACGCCGGTAAGGATAAAGAACTTGGCGAATGCACCGATAAAGATTGCGATGTATACTGAATTGCGGGTGAATACTTTCTTCCAGAAAATGCCCATCCAGATAACACTGAGTAATCCGACAGCAATAATAAATTCCGTATCATATGATTTATACTTTTCAGGATCAGGCACATCGGTCGAAGTTGTGAATGCCCACATACCGATTGCAACAACGGCAAGAAGTCCGATATGACCAAGCAGGATATAACCTGATTTTTTCAAAGCATCTTCATCATCAACATATTTTTTGAACATGAAGATCATAGTAATAGGAATGAACGCGAGAATACCGAATGAACGGAGTGTTGTAGAAACACCGATCAGATATGCAATAAGAACAATGTATTTTGAATTGTCCGGATTGTCCGCTCTTTCATACCATCGCATTCCAAAATATACAATAAGAACAAAAACAAATGTGTTGGTTGCATAAATTTCCGATTCGGTACCGTTAAACCAGAATGAGTGGCTGAATGTCCAGGCAAGAGCGCCGATCATTGCAGCACCGTAATTGGCAATCAGATCAAAAAGAGACTTATATCCGCGTCCCGTGAAATTTTCAATCAGCTTAACAATGATGAGAAATAGCAGCATAGCGCTGAACGCACTCACTGTAACAGAAAGCAGGTTCATGCGCAATCCGAGGTTATCAACAACCGGAATCATTGAGAACAGTCTGCCCATCAGGGTAAAGAATGGCGATCCCGGAGGATGGGGTACCTGCAGGCCATACGCGGCCGCGGCAGCTTCACCGCAATCCCAGAACGATACTGACGGCTGTACGGTCTTAAAGTAAACGACCCATGTAACAAGAGCCACCAGCAGCGCCGATGCACGGTACATTAATTTCTGTGTTTTTAAAGAGATACTGTTTTGCTCCATAAATCTTTAATCCTTATTGGAATAAGTAACTAAAAACGCCGAAAAACCCGGCAGATTCTTGAGAAACACGAGGGAAACGCACATTTCACCCATGGCAGAATACGAAAAATTTAACCTATTAAGGTACTAATAAGCAGGCAAAAAATCATGGTTTTTTTCACGGCCCGCGCGAAACCCTTTTTCTTTAGACGGCTGAACCGGAGAAAGGTTTAGGATTCATTTAGAAACTTGGGAGATACTGCTCGTATTTCATAAAATTCGTCTTCGACTGTCATTCCGGTTCCCGATCAAAATCGGGAGACCGGAATCCATATCCGATTTTCTAACATCAAATTTTAAATCAAATGATTACGTACTTTTCTTGGCGCAAGAAAAGCACCAATAGAACAAAGAAATCTCATCAGCATATTTGTACTAAGCCTTCAAGATTTAGAAACGGTGTTATGCATTGAAAAATTATCAGCGAGTGGACAATTTTGGAGCTGGAGAGCGAAGATATTGACCAAGAAATGACTTAATTTTATCGTCGAGTTTCTTTCCGCCCGCTGTTGCAAGATTTGAATGTTTGCCTCCGGCGACAGGATACCAGAATTTGTGGGTGGACGCAATGTTGTCAAAATCCAGTTTCCCATATTTGAAATCAATGCGCTCATCACTGGTCCCGTGAATGACCATGACCGGCTGAGAGATTTGTTTTGCAGCTATCGCCGGGCAAACACTGTCTGCGGAAAAACCGGCTATCTTTTCACTGAACATCAACGCCCTGTCGGGAATAAAGTCCAATCGCATATGCACCATCCTTGCAAAATAATCACGCGTCGTACTTCGTAAATCTGCAAACGGACTTTCAGCAATCCCGCAAACGATGCGTTTATCAATCGCCATTGCCTGCAGTGCAACCGCCGCACCGAGTGAGTGCCCCATGATTCCGAATGGTGCTGCATGAGGATACCGTGCTATTGCCGAATCAATATACCGGGAAACATCATGCTTCTCATAAAAACCGAATGTGCAATTCAATCCGCCACTCTCGCCGTTCGCTCTGGAATCATAACATATACAATTATACCCTTGCTCCGTTAACTCTTTGGCAAGCGGAAGCATCATATTTTTGCAGCTTGAAATTCCATGCATTAAAATCATGGTACCTTTTGCGGGTTTACTTGCAGCGTAAATAAACCAACCCTTAAGATGAATGGTATCTTCAACAGTAATATTAAAATCCGAATAGCGCATGCCTTTTTTCGCGGGGTCAATATCGTCGGGGTGTTCAGTCATTAATTGGTCTTTGGTAACTCTGGCGGGACGTATTGTCGAGTACGCGAAATAGTCCTTCATACTTTTATCCGCGATATACCACACAGAAGCAAGCAGGACAATCAAAACAGCAGGAATAGTAAAGAGTTTTCTCATTCCGGGTTTAATTCCAAAGACATCAATGATAAAATTTGCAATGTAAATCTATTGGTTAGCAACCCGATAATCAAACAATAAATGATGGGTGGAAATTCGGACGTTAATTCCTAGCCCATGATTTAAATCATGGGCTAGGAACAAAATATTATTGTTTTACACGCTTCTTTATCGGCAGTTTGTAATAGCGGGTTTTATCGTACTGATAGAAAGCGTTGGCAACTGCGGCGGCGGTGGGGACGAGTCCGATTTCCCCGATGCCTTTACTTCCGTGCGGTCCATGCGGGTCCTGTACTTCAATACCGATAACGTTGATGTTCGGCGTTTCTTTTGCACGCAAAATACCGCATTTGCGGAGGCGCGTGCTTTTCGGAACGCTGTTTTCCATTTCAAGGTCTTCGGATACTGCATATCCCAATCCCATGTGAACCGAGCCTTCTATCTGTCCCTCAAACAATGTGGGATTAATAATTCTGCCCGCGTCATGAGCAGCATAAACCGTATCTATTTCACCGGCATCGTCAAGCGTAACGACCTGCGTTGCAAAGCTGTATGAATAGTGAGTGATAACTTCAGGAACATCAGCACCGGGCTTCGTCGTCCAGTTGCAGACCCATTCACCGACGTATGTATTACCGGCAAGCTCGGCAAGTGATTTTGTTTGTAAATCTTCTCTGAGTTTCTTCGCTGTGTTAGCAATCGAATTACCAATAATAGATGTTGCGCGCGACGATGTTGTCATTCCCGCGAATGCTTTTGATTTAGTATCAATTATTACTTCAACAATAGAAGGATCTATTCCCGTTTCATGACAGAGGAACTGCACAGCCATCGTGTTCACGCCCTGACCCATCTCAGTCCAGCCGTGATGCAGTATGACTTTTTTATCTGATACGATTTCAACTTTTGTGATGCCTTCATCGTTCATGCCGTTACCCACACCGGTATTTTTAATACCGCACGCAATGCCGGCATACTTCGCATTCTGAAAAATATCTTTTACGGCAAGAAGAGTTTCTTTGACTCCAGCGCCGCGATTCAGTATTTGTCCCGTTGAAGTCATCTTTCCTTCTTCAAGCGCGTTATCGAACCGGAACTGCCAGCGGTCGAATCCGCCCTGCTCGCAGAGATCATCGATGCAGCTTTCCATGGCAAACGCTACTTGATTAACACCGAATCCGCGCATTGCACCGCACGGCAGATTGTTTGTATACACCGCTTTGCTTTCGATATCAACAGCTGGAACATCATATGGTCCGACCGCGTGTCCCGCTGCTCTTTCAAGCACTTTCATTCCTACGGAAGCATACGCACCGCTGTCGCCAAGAATATCCGCCTTGCAATATGTCAGTTTACCATCCTTATCACAGCCGACTTCATACTTCATCCGCAATGGGTGACGTTTAGGATGCATCATTATTGACTCATCGCGATTTAAACGAACTCGGACGGGCTTGTCCAATAGATACGCAAACAATGCCGCGTGTCCCTGAACGGAAAGATCTTCCTTGCCGCCGAATCCGCCGCCGTTGGGAACAAGCGTTACGCGAACATTATCGAGCGGTAGATTTAAAATTGCGGCAATCTGTTTTTGATCTGAATATACTCCCTGTCCCTGCGAGAGAATTTCAATGCCATCATCAGTTTTAATTCCGATTGCGGCTTCGGTCTCCATAAATCCGTGCTCAATCATTTGCGTATTGTATGTACCGGATGAAACATACGCGGTGCGCGCAATAGCTTCTTCCATATTGCCGCGCTTGACAGGCGTTGATGAAAGCAGATTTCCTTTCGGTCCTATTTTTGGGGTCTCGGGATTGAGTGCAATTTCAGCATCTGAAACAGGTGTTAATACTTCATACTTTACTTCCATAAGCTCCATTGCTTCACGCGCGATTGCTTCAGATTCCGCTACTACACCCGCGAGTACGTCGCCAACATAATGCGTCTCTTCTCCGATAGCAACCATCAGCGGCCAATCTTTTACAACCATGCCGATGATCCGTTCACCGGGAACATCCTTCGCCGTGAACACGCGGATAACACCGGGATAGCTTTCTGCTTTTTCAACATTGAGTGATACTACTTTTGCGCGCGGATGATCGCTGAACTTTAATGCACCATAGAGCATGCCGGGAAATGAAATGTCCGCCACATACGGGCAATCACCTAATACTAATTTTTCGGAATTGTACTTCGGCTGCCTGCCGCCTACTCGTGCGTCATTTTTTAATGGGGGTAGTTCTTCGTTGTTACGAATTGTTTTCGCTGTGAGCTCGATAGCATCAATAATTTTTTTGTAACCTGTGCAGCGGCAAAGGTTGGGCTGTAACGCTTTTGCAATTGCTTCGCGTGTCGGTTCGGGATTGTTTTCGATGAGTGTTTTCGCCTGCATCACGATTCCCGGTATACAAAAACCGCATTGCACTCCGCCTGTCTGGACAAATGCTCTTGAGATTGTTGTGCGAAGATAATCGCTCATGCCATCAGTAGTAAGAACATTTCCTTCCTCAGCTTTCTTCATGGTGATTGCACATGAGAGCACTGCCTTGCCGTTCAGCTGTACAGTACAACATCCGCATGCAGCCTGAGGTGCACAGCCATCCTTCGCGGAAGTAATTCCGAGATGGTCTCTTAAATAACTTAAAAGAGAAAGTTCGGGATTGCCGTTATATTCGTGTCTAACACCGTTAACCGTAACAAACATATTCATCCTAATAAAACATTAACTGCATATATCAAAAAAAAATAGAACACAGATGACACTGATAAAACGGATTTTCACTGCAAATATTATCTGTGAGAATCTGCGTTATCTGTGTCATCCGTGTTCTATTTCTAACATTATAAACCCGGAAATCGTTTCAAAAACCTATTAAAAAAGCGGGAATTCCTTCAAATTCTTCAACAACAGGAACATTTCCGAAACATGATCCAACGTCATGGCATCGCTGACGCCGTTTTTAATGGAATATTCCTTCAACTCGAAATCATCCTTGCCGAATTTTGCAGTTACCGCCGGTGATTCATACACTACTGATCCGTTTTCAAATGCGAGCGATGAAACGAATTCCGGGTTTTTGCAGAGCAGTTTTCCGTCTTCAAAACGGAATCCTGTAGGTTCCACATCAAAGCTTTCCTTAGTCAGATGGAATTTCGGTTTTGTCTTATACGGAGCACCGGCAGTCGGACAGAACGAATCGCAGTTGCCGCATTCGTTACAGAAATCGCGGACATTGATGATCTGCGGTTTCTGTGTGATTTTCATAATGCTGTCTTCAACAATTTCTGCTTTACCCATGTTCATAACGACTTTGTATGTCGGTATATCCATCGGCACAACATTATATGTTACATTTGCGAAGTTCGGGCAAACAGTCGTACAGATATTGCAAACATCGTCGCAGAATAAACAGCGCTGAGCTTCTTTGATTGCTTCTTCTTTGCTGATGGTAGCATGAACAAGTTCAAAGTTCTTGCCGGTCGATTTCGGCGATTCGTGAATTTCGAGTCCGGGCTCACGATGCGCCACTTTCTTTTGCAATCCGGCGAGGTCAATGCTTTTGTCCTTATGTGTACCTGCAAAAGCGAAATTATCGAGAGCGAGTTTCGCAATTTTCAACGCGGCTTGCTTTCCGTCGCCAACAGCATTGATAAGTGAATCGGCACCGCGGACAGCATCACCACCCATAAACACGTTAGGAATGTTCGTGTTTAACGTTCCCTTTTCAACCGCGAATTCCTTGGGCGAAATAAAATCAAGATCAATATCCTGACCGATAGCAGTAAGGATGTTGTCGAATTCTAAAACAAATTCAGAACCTTTAACAGGAACAGGACGGCGTCTGCCGCTTGCATCTTTCTCGCTTAATTCCATTCTGATGTTTGTCAGATGGAGCTTGCCGTTTTTCTTTTCGATTGAAAGCGGAGCAGTTAACTCGATTATTTCAATGCCTTCTTTTAATAAAGCATCAACTTCTTCTTTATCAGCAGGCATTTCGTTAATCGTTCTACGGTACAGCACCTGGACTTTTCCATCGCCGATAATACGGTTAGCAGTGCGGGCTGTATCAATAGCGGAGTTTCCACCGCCGATAACGGCAACCTTTTTACCAAGTTCAATCTTTCCACCACGGCGGATAATTGAAAGGAACTGAAGCTGATCATAAACTTCCGCAGCATCTTCGCCCGGTATTTCAAGCTTCTTACTCTTTTGTGCACCGATACCGATAAAGATATACGCGCAATCTTTTCTTAACTGTTCAAAGAATTCCGTATCAACTTTATGACTGAAGTGCAGATTAACACCAACCGATTTAACAAGTTCTATATCTGCATCTATACGGTCGCCGCTCAACCTGAATTCCGGAATAGAATCAGACGGCATACCGCCCGCGAACGGTTTTGATTCGTATACGTCAACGGTGAATCCTTCCAAAGCGAGGAAGTACGCGCAGGATAAACCGGCAGGACCAGCACCGATAACACCGACTTTAATACCGTTTTTCTTTGCTGTGCTTTCATGCTCGTTTTTATTGTACTCTTCCGCGTTAAAGCGTTTGATAGCGCGTATCTGCAATGAATTGTCATAATTCATTCTGGTACATTTGGTCTGGCATAAATGATCACAGACATTTCCGGTAATATTCGGAATCGGGTTATCTGTTGTAATAATTTTGTACGCGTTTTCAAAATCGCCGATACCGGTATAGTACATGTAGTTCGGTACGTTCTGATCTACGGCGCAAGCTTCGATACACGGTGCATGAACGCAATCGTATTCAGTTAGCGTGCGTTTTGTTTTAATATTTTTGTACGGGAAACTGCTTTTGTGATATGCTTTATTCTCAAGAACGGCTTCAGCATAAGCATTCAGATTTCCCAGCGCAGCAGAATCAACATCGGTTGTCTTGCCGTTTTTGTTTACGATAAATTCATCAATTGATTTTGCATTAACACCGGTGAAAGCTGATTCAAGGCTCTCAATATATTGTGTCATGCGCATATATCCGCCCGGTTTAAGCAGGTCGGAACAAACGGTTATCGGCTTCAATCCGCAGGCCAATGTGTCGGCCACGTTAAACGCATCAACTCCGGCGCAGAATGAAATATCAAGTTTGCCGTCAAAGTCATTTTGCAATTTTGCAGCAAGGTTAATGCTGATTGGGTGCAATGCGCGTCCGCTTGCATATACCATCTTTTCATTTTCTGGCAGATTGCGTGTCAGATTGAGTGACTCAAGAGTGTTGGTAAGTTTGAGGTTAAACTTAACACCTGCTTTTTCAGCCGACTGCTGCAGTGATTTGATTAATTCCAGTGCATCAGGATATTTGAGATCGTGTTCAAATGCGATATCCGGGACATTAACGGTGAATCCGGAAACAGTATTAAGAATCTCGCGCAGACGTTCCGGTCCGAGCAGAGTCGGGTTCAATTTAATCGTTGTGTGAAGTTTTCTCTCTTCAATAAGATACTTGCCGATTTTATGAATTTCGTTCGGGGGGCATCCGTGCATAGTTGACAAGGTAATGTTGTCGGTCATTCTGCTTGGAATTTTAATATCGCGGATAGCGGGATACATCGGAGCAATTGCTTCAATTTTTGCGGCAAGTTCAGCTTCGCAGTTTTCCATTTTCTCAAGGAACCATTGCACATTCGGCTTTAAGATACCGGCGTAGTCATATCCGACACTCATATTAAAGATAAAGCCCTGCTCGTCGCCTTCCCATCCGAATTTGTGCTTCAAGACGTGCATGACAATCCACGCGTTCAGGTATTCTTCAAACGAACCCTTTAATGTCAGCTCCTGCGACCACTCGCAGTTGTATCCTTCATCTTCAACTTCAATACACGGTTTTGAAACGTGAATCTCATCGAGTGTCTGGACGGTCTTCAGTTCTATATAACGCGCACCACATAACCACGCGCCGATGATATTCTGTGCAAGCTGGGTCTGCGGGCCGGCGGCGACACCAAGCGGAGTCTCTAAAAGCCTGCCATACCTATGCATACGAAAAGGATTATTGGCTTTTGGTGTGTACAAATTCTGCGTGTACATTCCGAATATTTTGCCCTGAGCCTCTTCTTTGAGTATCCAGGAAAAAAGTTTTTCAATAGAAATCTGATAGAACTTGTCTGACATAGCTTTTTCCGTTAATGTGAACCTTAAAGATAAAAAAATCGTCTGAGTCTAAAAAAACATTTTTACAAATCGTCTCCAAAATATCAATTTAACTCCGATATTCATCCAATAATCGGGTGCGCGGTCGGCAACAAACCCGAACAATTCGACCCGCTTCGAGGTCGCTCCTTGAGGATTTCCGTCCATTTCCGCAGAGGTTTCTTGCTTAGCACCTTGGACTTTGAACTTAGCACTTCAGACAACGACTTTCCACATATTTCCTTATGTTTGTGGTACGGTTTTTTACAATCAACCATCTACAACTTATATAAAGAATACCATGAGCGGCTTTTCAGCAAGAAAATTAGGTATAGCAGTGCGAAATCTCCCCAATTTAGCGCGGGGATATAATATGTATGTTAATCCTGAAAAAATGAGACTTATTGATAAAGCCTTTTCCACAGCCGGATTCAGGCCAAAATCCTTTGCCGATCTTGGCGGAGTATGGAAAGTCGATGCCGCCTATACTATATATACAGCAAAACAGCATAATATTCCGGGTAAGCTTGTTGATACAAATTTTAACCCGACCGCACAAGCCGAATTAGATAAACTGCCCGCCGTGAAAACCATTCAGGGAAATTTTGGCGATGATCAAATAATCTCGCAGCTCGATAAACCGGACATGGTGTTCTTTTTTGATGTATTGTTGCATCAGGTCAACCCCGATTGGGACGAGATTTTGACCAAATATTCCAAAATCACTAATTGCTTTGTCATCTACAATCAGCAGATACTTGGGTATGACAAGACAATTAGACTCACAGAACTCAGCCTTAATAAATATAAATCACTTGTCCCCACACGCACGGATGATGTATATGATTATATCTTCTCGCACAAGGAAGAAATAAACACGGAATATAATAAGCCGTGGAAAGACGTGCATAATATCTGGCAATGGGGAATAACAGACGACGATCTGCGGGGAAAATTAGACGAACTCGGATTCAAAGAAATATACTTTAAAGAGTATGGATACTTTCCAAAACTGAAGACCTTTAAAGAGCGCGGGTTTATATTCGTTAAAAAATAAAGCTGCCCTATTCCCGCGGGACGGGGTTGTTTCCCGCCCATTAATATAGCGAGGCAAATGTGTTCTCGATACTTCCGTCTCTGACGGAAACTCGAACACCCATGTAATTTTTGTAGCGAGAAATTGTAACAACATTCATAAACGCCTCATCACCGGCACTTATAAGCTCTGCAACACACTCTGCATTACAGTATTAAAACTAAAAATTGAGCCTTGAGCATTCAAAATTATTTCCACTTCGCACCTCGAACTCTAAACTTCGGACCTCCCTCTAAATCTGCCCAGCCCAATTATCATCACACCGCCTGAAAGTCTCCTTAATAAGCAAAACCTCATCTTCTGTGAGCGGACCCATTTCAAGCAACTTGATATTATTCCGCAAATGTTCAGAGCTTCCGGTACCTATAATAATACTGTCTGCATTTCCATGAAAGGCAGCAAACCGCATCGCTACTTCACTCCACCGGTCACCGAAATCCAACTCCATTGCCTTCATGCGCAGCCAGTAATCCTCGGCGTAGTCACCATATGGTTGGGATTCATACGTCCAGGCAAAATTTCCCATCGGGCGCTTTGCAATGATGCCCATGTTCTTTTTTCGTGCATCCACACAAAATGCATCAATGCCTCTTTGATCAAATATGTTCACAGAGGTTTGTATTGAGGTAAAGAAATCCGATTTGATAGCGTAATCCAGTTCTTCATTTTCCCCGGAATATGCCGCAACACGAATTTTTCCTTCTTCTTTCGCCCTAACCAATGCTTCGGCAACTCCGTTATTTTGCAATACGTACCTGTCGCAGGAATGCAGGTGCACAATATCAAGATAATCCGTACCCATAAGCTTCAACGCGTGTTCAATTCCCGCCTTGATGATGTCATATGTCCAATCGGTATACCCATCAATGCTATATCCGACCTTAGTCGATAAAATTATCTTATCACGTTTACCGGGAAGAAACTTTCCTATGCGCTGTTCCGATAACCCGTACCCCCGGGCTGTATCGAACAATGTAATACCGCAGTCGAGCGCAGTTTCAAGCACGCGAATGGCTTCAGCGTCGTTCATATTATCGCCGCCGATATGCCCGGCACCAAATCCCATCAGAGATACCGAAAAAGAATTATTGCCAAAAGTGTTTTGTTGCATAGAAATATTCCTAAATGACTGGAACTATTGCCTAAAAATAATTACATTTGCAAATATAAAAGTTATAAACCTTTTATTGTTGATCTGCTTCACAAAAGCTCTGATCTCTCAATGCCTGTTCCATTTACCCCTTGTCCGGCAGAAATAATGGAAATTCATTTCCGGGGTGTACTGTATTAGATAAAAGTTTATTATTACATGGAGACAATATGATTTCAAAGCACATTGACAAGATTACCGGTTCACCAACTATGGCGGTGGCGGCAAAAGCAAAAAACCTGCAGGCACAGGGAGTTGAGGTTATCGATCTAAGCGTAGGCGAGCCCGACTTCCCGACTCCGGCCAACGTGAAAGAAGCCGCAATAAAAGCTATTAACGCGAACCACACAAGATATACCATCAATGCGGGACTGCCGGCTTTGCGTAAAGCAGTCGCGGATAAAATTAATGAACGTTACGGACTTGATTATAAACCTGCAGAAGTTATGATCTCTTCCGGTGCAAAACACAGCCTTTACAATCTTATAGCTGCGTTGATATACGTTGATGATGAAGTTATCATTCCCGCACCGTATTGGGTTTCATATCCTGAAATGGTTAATCTTGCTCACGGCACACCTGTTATTTTAGAAACAACTGCAGAAAGCGGATTCAAAATTAATCCGGCTGATCTGGAAAAAGCGATCACCCCGAAGACAAAACTTTTGGTCCTTTGTAATCCGTCAAATCCGACCGGAACAACATATACCAAAGACGAACTTCTTGCAATCGCAAACATTGTAAAGAAAGCGGGAATCTTTGTTGTTTCCGATGAGATTTATGCAGAGCTCGTTTATGACGGTCTGCAAAACACCTGTTTTGCAACCTTGCTTCCAGAATTGCGCGATAAAACAATTCTTGTTAACGGCGTTTCGAAATCACACGCAATGACGGGATGGAGAATCGGCTGGACATTAGCACCTGAACCGATTATTAAAGCAATGGATAAACTCCAAAGCCACAGCACATCAAATGCGGCATCTATTTCACAGCATGCGGCACTTGAAGCAGTACTCGGACCGCAGGACAGCGTTCGTGCAATGCAGGTTGAATTCGAGAAGCGCAGAAATTATTTCTACGATGCGCTTATTGATTTAAAAATGTTCACCGGCGTTAAACCGCAGGGCGCATTCTATTTGTTTATGGATGTAACAGCCTTCTACGGTAAGAATTACAACGGCGCAATCATAGCAAACTCAATTGACGTTGCGATGTTCCTGCTGAATGAAGCAAACGTTGCAGCAGTGCCGGGAAGTGCATTCGGAGCAGAAGGCTTCATGCGCTTTTCATATGCCACATCAATGGAAAATCTGCAAAAGGCTATCGCAAAAATCTCTGCCGCCATCGAAAAACTCTAATCACAATAGAACGCGGATGACGCTGATAACACGGATTTCCACGGATTATTATTTAATGAAAAAAGAAAAGGCATCCTATCGGGATGCCTTTTTAATAAATACAAATCCGTGATGATCTGTGTCAGATGCGTTCTATTTCTAGAGTGGGAATTTGAGTTTTAATGCTTCCTGAACGCAGGCAGGGACGAACTCGGATACGTCAGCATGAAACTGAGCCAGACTTCGGATAATAGATGAATTTAAATACGTGTATTTTTCATTCGGCATGAGAAACACAGTCGTAATATCTTCGGCTAATTTGTGATTCATCAAAGCCATCTGAAATTCATACTCAAAATCACTCACTGCACGAAGTCCGCGGATAATCGCGATGGAGTCAGTCTTCTTCGCGTAATCTACAACCAAACCGTCAAACGATGTTACTTCAAATTTCGGCAAGGGCAATGATTTTTTAATCAGCTCAATGCGCTCTTCCACAGTAAACAACGGATTCTTGGCGGGATTAATGGCAACCGTAACAATAATTTTATCAAACAATTCGCCTGCCCGTTGTAAAATGTCAATATGCCCGTTGGTAATCGGGTCAAATGTTCCGGGGTATAAGGCTATTTTCATTTTCAAATTCCTTTTAACTTAGTATTACGCTCAACTCACCCCGCCACCTGAATTCAAGCCAAATTCGCATCCTCAGGCTCCCCCCTCTCTTACCAAGAGAGGGGCTGGGGGTGAGTTCACTTAATCCAAAAGAGCAACTCCCAAGCCATCTCCTAAATTTAAATTGCCGGGTGATATTTTCCCGGCTAATTCGTAAATTAGTACGGATATTTTAGATCTTCCGGCCCCAAACGACAGGGTAATAATTCCGGGCACCGGGAAATTTCTAAATTCTAAAATAAATAAAATGAATGGTAAATATGAAGTATATTTTGCTAATAAGCACGCTCTTTTCGTTCCTCCTGCTCCAGGGCTGCCTTATTGTTCATAAGGTTACTTACAAAATAGCCATGAACAGTGCCAAGAAAGGAACAGTGACCGTTTCATTCAGTGATATTCGCTCCGATGCTATCGGAAATAAGGAATTCGCTGAGGATCGCAGCAATTTGTTCGATTATATGCTAAAAAGCAGTGACTTTGCCGGCTCCATGAAAATGGAAGGTAAGATCATCCGGGACCGTAAACTGTCCGTTACCGACGGAAAACTCAATGGACAGGCAGTTTACGATTTCAATGATATTGAAAAAGTCGAGGGCTTCCGCCTGCAAGATGGGCTTTATTATCTCACACTTCAGACTGAGGATAGTGTTTTGACAACCAATGGTGAAATTATACGCGGTGACGGGTATAAAAGAATTATGTGGGGTGCCGATGCAAAGAAACTTGAGTTTGAGATACTTTCAGGCCAGACTGCAGAGCAGACCCGTGACTTAGTTCCCTATTATCGTCCGTAAAACAATCCATCACTATTTGAGGCAGAATCGTGTCGAACGAAGCAATTTATAAAAAAGCTAAAAACTTATCGTCCCCGTTAAACTATTCCTCCGGAGAAGCCGCAATAATATTGGCGGCCGGACACGGGAAAAGAATCAAATCACACCGCTCCAAAATGCTTCATACAATTTGGGGCGTTACCACGGTTGAGCGCGTTTTTAATGCATGCAGCAAAGCCATTCCTAAATTGAACTCCGTTGTTGTTGTCGGCATTAAAGCCGAAGATGTGATGGATGTATTCGGCAAGAAAGAGCGCACCGCGTTTGCCTTTCAAGAAGAACAAAAAGGCACCGGACATGCAGTACAGGTTGGATTAAAGGAATTAGGTAAAAAAGGATTCAAAGGAACGATTTACGTCCTTCCCGGTGATATGGGACTTATTGATGCTGAAACTATTGCAGCTTTTAAAGCAAGCTTCAAAAAATCCAAAAGCGATATGATGGTTCTTACAGGCATATTTGAAGGCGAGCCAAAACAAAACGCTTATGGAAGAATCATCCGCGTTAAGGAATTTGATGTTACCGGCAAACCATCCGGGAAAGACCACAACAACGTTATCGAAATTATCGAGCACAAAGACATCCTTGCACTCAGTGAAAACGAAGTTCATGTCTTGACCTATAAAAACAGAAAATACTCCTATACAAAAAAAGAACTTCTTGAAATTCCCGAATACAACTCCGGAGTGTACGCGTTCGACTATAAAAAACTGAACGAGCTGGTTTACAAGCTCTCATCAAACAACGCTCAAAAAGAAGTTTATATCACCGATCTTATTGGTGCCTTCAATAAAAAAGGCTATACGGTCAGCGCGTCGAGTCCCGAGAAAGAATATGTTGTTATGGGATTCAATGACAAAGCCGTTTTAAAGGAAATGGAAGGCATCTACCGTAAAAATATTTACGACAAGCTGAAGAACCTTATCGAAATTGATGATCCTGATGATTTCTATATTGATGATGCGATTGTTGAAAGAATCATCGCGCTTGATAAGAAAGGCGAGCCTTCGGATATTAAAATCGGTAAGGGCGCATATATCGGCAAAGGCGTTAAGCTCAATTTCAATATCGAACTCAAAAAGAATGTATTTCTTGATGGAAACGTTCAATTGGGCAAAAATGTTGTTATTTGGGAAAACGCACACATCTCATGTTTCCCCAACCAGCAGCTGATTATCGGGGATAACGTTGAAATACTCTGGGGTGATATTATTAAAGGCGATATCGTTATCGGGGAAAATTCGCGCATAGAATCAAGTGTTAACATGACCGGCAGCAATGAATTCCCATTGCGAATCGGTAAAAACGTTTTGATTAAAGGAACAAGCTATGTGTTCGGATCAATTATCGAAGATAATATATATATTGAACACAGCGTTCTGATAAAGAAAAGAGTTAATTCTCTCGTTAAACGGAACGGTGATATACAGCGCATCCGTTTCTACCTGCCGATGCCGTCGGGCATTGATGCAGTTGAGCATTTAGATACTAAATAATAATAAGATAATATAAAGACCATATGATTAAAGCTATTTTATTCGATCTTGACGGTGTAATTGTTGATTCTCTTCATTATCACTACCTCGCCTGGGATCAGATGTTTCAGAAATACGGAAGTAATGTTACCGAGGAAAGTGTTTTATTAACGGAAGGCATGAATTCATTCGAGATTCTTCCGCTTATGCTTCAACAAACGGGTGTTGATCTTCCTGTTGAAGAGCACAATAAATTTATCGAAGACAAAAGAAGTCTCTTCCGCCAAATTGCAAAACTGTCGTATTACCCGAACGCGTTTGAGACAATTGCCGAACTCCGCAAACGCGGTTATATGACTGCTCTTGTTACGGCATGCGCCCGCAAGAACATGGAAAAGTCGGTTGATTTGGAAAGACAGAAGTTGTTTGATTTCATTATCAGCGGCGATGATGTAAAGCGCGCAAAACCTAGTCCTGATCCGTATCTAACAGCGCAAAAAACTTTGGGTGTTGATGTGTCGGAATGCATAGTTATTGAAAACGCTCCACTTGGAGTCGAATCAGCAAAGAATGCAGGCATGATTTGTATCGCAGTTGAGTCAACACTCGGCAGAGAGTATCTGCAAAAGGCTGATTTCATAGTAAACGAGATTCAGGAAATCACCGGCTTCTTCCCCATTCTCAAAAGATAACAAAATTAAACCCCGGTTCGTCCGGGGTTTTTTTCTGATTCTCGCCAAGGCGCAAAGCCGCCAATAATATTTTTTAATCCGCTTTATTGTAAGCTTATCAGTATGGTAATGTATTACCTGATAATAGTAAAATGATAGGGATAACTTCCTATGCGTCAGAGGTATGCTTTAAGAGCATCGTAGCTAATTTTCACAACAAATATTCAACGAAAACACTTATTAATAAAAATTGTTTGCGCCTTTGCGTCTTTGCGCGAATTTTTCTACAGTCGAATTATTTCCGGCCGAAGTCTGCCGGTATTTCTCCCCACAAATCCGTCTGCCATTTAAATATTTTATTTTCGTACGTGTTTTCCTGAAGCCACTTTTCGGCACGCCGTATTTTGTCAAACAACATTGCGTTTTTGGAGTTGGGGACAAGCTTTGTTTTGCATGCTTTTTTCTCGACCCAGATCATTGCATTTGCGGAATCCGTGTATATAGTTTTAGTGCTGTTCTGTTTTTTCAACAACGCGAGTGCATGAACCACAGCAAGAAACTCTCCGATATTATTCGTGCCTTCGGGAAAGGGTCCGCAATGAAAAAGAACTTCGCGGGTGTTAAACCAGACTCCTCGGTATTCCATTATACCCGGATTACCGGAACATGCTGCGTCGACACACAAGGCATCTTTCACAATGGCGATGCCTTTTATTTTTTCATCCTGCTGCCGCCGGTAAAAAGTCCTCTTGTCCGTGCCGTTGAATGCCGCCTGTGCATCATGAAGTGATTCATATGACTTATACCGGGCATCAGGGAAGCCGTCTATCTGCTGTTTGCATTCCGGCCATGAGTAATATATACCGGGAGTTCTTCCCTTCCAAACAACGTAGAATTTTACCGGTTTCATTTATGCCTTTAAGAATGAAATGATTGCTTCGTTTGTATATGCCGGATTTTCAAGCGGAGCTATATGTCCCGCCTCGGGCACAATAACCAGTTCACCGCCGGGAATATTTGCCGCCATAGCCATCATTCCCGTAACCGGAGTAATGGCATCCTGCTCACCGCAAATTAACAGAGAGGGTATGTTGAGATTCCTGAGCACATGAGTTGTATCAGTGCGGGTCATGATTGCGAGCAGACAGCCTCTGATTCCTGCGACGCTGTTCTTTTTCCATTCGGAAAGCAGTTCCGTGTATTCAACACCCATCTTCGCAATGTTCGGTTGATAAACACAGGTCGGGATGAATGACGAAACAAAGGCATCATTCCCCTCATCAGCTGCACGCTTAATATTTTTTGCGCGGGCTATTTTCGCATTGTTATCATCCGCTTCAGAGCGAGAATCGCAGATGATTATTTTTTCAAAACGTTCGGGAGCGCGTTCATACGCGCGTAAAAGAAGATAGCCGCCCATTGACAGGCCGCAAGCGGAAAATTTATCAACCTCTAATCCGTCAAGCACGGCAAAAAAATCATCAACGAATGATTCCATTGTATATTGGCCGTCACCCGGCAATGAATTACCTATACCATGCAGATCATAGGTAATGCAATAGTGACTATCTTGCAACGCTTCAACCTGATGCTTCCACATGTTTGCATTCATAGGAAATCCGTGGACAAAAATTATCGCCGGATTCTTTTTCGAGCCGTGTTCATAAACGGCAATGTCATGTATTCTTTTCATAAATATTTCCTTGTGTGCAGGGCTATTTTTCTGCTTCGAGTTTTTTAATCATCTTGTTTGCATAATTATTATGCGGATCAACCTTTGTGGCTCTGATAAATGCTTTAAGCGCAAGTCCCTTGTTGCCATCCTTCAAATACGCATCCGCTAACCCGATATACGGATTAAGCGAGTTTGGATTTTGTTCAGTACAGTACGAGTATATGACAATTGCATCTCGCTGGCGGTTAACACGCATAAGGTCGTCGCCGCAGAGTAATATCTCGCTTTCACCCGAGGTATAATATTTAGATGAGTCCGCTATAATTGTTTTAAGGGTTTTTAATGCGGCATCTGCTCCACTTGCAAGCGCAACGCCGAGCAATCTGTCGGAAAGCGGCTTTTTAACCTGAGGAATTGTATCTGCAAGTACGGTCTCTATAAATGTAATAGCGGGATTATCATTAAAACGATCTTTTGCATTGATAAGATACACCGAAACAATTTTTTCTTTCGGCATGATAATAAGCTGCGTTGTGAATCCCGTGCCGCCGCCGATATGCCCGAACATAAACCGCTTGTGCGAGTCGTACCACATAGTAACACCAAGTCCGTATGAACGCGTCTGTCCGTTTTTCAATTTCAACTGTTCGTACATGGTGTCAATGTACCGTTTGCTTATTAGGTCCCCCTGGAGCAGTTTATTGCCGAATGAAAGCATATCCTCAACGGTAGACATGATTCCCCCGCCAGGATATTTGATGGAGAGATCGGCTAACGGCGCATTTTCCATTTCCCGGTAATCATTTTTAACGTATCCTTTTACGCGGTGCCGAATAATATTCCGGTAATCATCAAAAAAGGTTGACTTCATTCCGGCTTTTTCAAAAATATTTTTCTGCATATAGTTCGGGTACAACATGCCTGTCACGTTCTCAATCACTGCGGCCAGAAACGTATACGCAAGCGATGAGTACAGATAGTTTGTACCGGGTTCAAACATTAATGAGTCCGGGGACAAATAGTATACAACGTCTTTAACTGAGTTGAAATGCGTCTTGCTGTCGAACTCGCCATCCTTGTAAGCACGCAGGCCGGAAGTGTGTTGTAAAACCTGCCGTATGGTAAAATTCCATTTCTTTTTCGGATAATAAGAAACATACTTTCTAACATCATCATCAAGACTTATTTTTTTTGCTTCCACCAATTGGAGAATTGCAACAGCTGTGATCATTTTGGATATTGAGGCAAGGCGATACACCGACTGTGAAGGATGTACCGGTTCCGGATTCTCCAAGTCAATACTTCCGCTTCCGCCCATCCACACGATTTTTCCATCACGACTAATACCACCAGCAATCGAGGGAATATTTTTGTATTCTCTAAACTGCCGGACATAATTATTCAACAGAGAATCCGCACCGGGATTATGTGCGAATAAACTCATGGAGGCTAGAAGAAACAAGAAGAGTATACTTCGGAAAGTTGTCATTTCATGCAATCATTAATTCATTGTACAAAAATAACGAATTGATTCAGGGCGGCAAAAATTGTGTACATTTTTCTGCACTCCGGATTTCAGCCCAAATGATATTTTGTCTGTCATTCCGGAAAATCTGTCGTGGCAATCCTCTTTAAAGTTGAAACATATTTCCGACAGATTTATCCGGAATCCAGTTCGAGAAATTTCAACATGAGGAATCCTTCTTTGAAGTTATCTTTCGAATTTTTTGAATAAAACCATGCGTTTAACACTTGGAATCGCCATCTGTAAATATTTTCAATAAAACCATACCCACTCCTTTCAGTTCTGGTTTCCGGATAAATCTGCCGAATTAGATTCAAGCCTATTCGATTTTTTCCCGGCAGATTTTCCGGAATGACAATCTATACTCATTGTATCTGATGGTCGGTAATTGAACTATTCTGCTAATCAAATGTTAGCTACATTAGATAGAAATTGATACAATTGACAGGAATATTTGATATGAGTAAACTTAAGGTTTTATGTTTCAGTGTCTCGATAGACGGTTTTGGGGCAGGACTTAACCAAAGTCTGGAAAATCCGATGGGCGTTGACGGCATGGCTTTACACAACTGGGTTTTTCCCACTAAATCATTTCAGGCAATGCATGGCGATCCTCAAGCAGAAGGAACCACGGGTATTGATAATGATTTTGCCTCTAAAGGTTTTGAAAACATAGGCGCCTGGATATTGGGACGCAATATGTACGGCCCTATCCGCGGCCCATGGAATGATGATTCTTGGAAAGGTTGGTGGGGCGATAATCCTCCTTATCACACACCGGTTTATATTTTGACTCATTACCCGCATGCCCCTATCGAAATGGAAGGCGGCACAACATTTCACTTTGTTACCGGCGGAATTCATGAGGCGCTGGAAATGGCAAAAAAGAGCGCCAAAGGAAAAGACATCCGTCTAGGCGGCGGAGTTGACACCGTCCGGCAATATTTGCAGGCTCAGCTTGTTGACGAAATGCACATAGCAATGGGACCCGTAATGCTTGGCAAAGGCGAAAACTTGTGGCGGGACCTGGACCTGAACAAACTCGGTTACGAATGCACTCAATTCGTGCCTTCGGAGTCGGCAGTGCATATGGTCTTTAAGCGCAAATAGCGAAGCCGACTATACAAATGCCACGCCGTAAACCCTCCAGAGGGGGGCAGGCTTTCGTGGTTATTAATAACTCCACCGTTTACGGCGGAGAGTTTGGGGTAGAACACTCCTCTTTTTATAAGTGAACTCATATCCCCCTCCCCCCTTTTCTCTTAGGAAGAGAAAAGGGGGTAAAGCACAAACTATTTTGTCAATTCATGCAATGCATTGAGTACTTTTGGCAATTCCTGCAATACTTCTTCGTTAGTAAATCGAACGACTGTAATTCCTTTTTTATTCAGCCATTTTGTGCGCTCTTCATCTGCCAGTACATGATATTTATGAATCTCACCATCTAATTCTATGGCTAATTTGCATTCAGAGCAATATAAGTCCAGGACGAAAAATGATTCGCCCGTTTCATATTCGTAGAATATCGGATATTGCCGGTGAAATTTTCGATTGTTTAACTTACGCCCCTGGACACAAAACCACAGCACTCCCTCAGCAAATGTCTGCCTTTTTCTTAAATCCCTGCAGTACTGTTTGGCGATTTCTGTTAATTCTCTTTTAGGATAAAACATATTCCACCCCCATTGTAACCAACAACTTTATCTAACTTATATAATTATTTCCTACTCCCCTTTTCCCTTTTCAAGAGAAAAGAGCTTGTCCCGAGGCAATCGGGAGGTCGGGGGATATGAGTTCATTATATCGACAAGTACCTCACATCCTTATTATTTTAAATTCTTATACTATCCTCTCTAACGGCATCTGAAACAAACGCACCTTATCATCTTCGCGAAAAGCGGATGCATTCATTTTTTCAATGTGTTCAATTAATCCGGGGAGTTTTGCCTCATCTGCGAAAGCGATCATGCGCACGAAATTATATCCGGGAAACGTTCTCGATCCAAGGTGAGGATCGGTCTTATGGCCTTTTCCCTTAACATCTTCCCATTGTGTGTAAAAATCTATTCCGCTTTCTGCGAGGAGGTTGTTGATGCGGTCGTCAAGAATGTCGTGATAAACTAAAAAAACAATTTTCATATATCACCATAGAGATTTGATATGTATCGTATATAAACCGCTTGTAGTCCGGCGCAGTTGTCTTCTGCACCGGATTACAAGTTTAAATTTTGCTTACTTCTTTTTCCTTTTGAAAATTCTCTTAGTAAAATTTCCAAAATCTTCCAATAATGTATAAACTACCGGAACCAAAAGCAATGTCAGGAATGTGGAGGTAATAATACCGCCGATAACTGCCTGACCCATCGGTGCTCTAAATTCGGAACCTTCGCCGAGTGCAAATGCGACCGGCACCATACCGAAAATCATTGCAAAGCTGGTCATAAGAATAGGGCGTAATCTTGTCGGTCCAGCCACAAGCAAAGCTTCTTCTCTCGACATACCTCTTTCACGCATAACGTTCGCATAGTCAACAAGAAGAATACCGTTCTTTGTTACAAGTCCCATAAGCATAATGATACCGATAAGTGACATGACCGATACAGAACTGCCGAATAACCACAAGAATAAAACCGCACCGATAATAGACATCGGCATTGCAAGCATGATTGAGAACGGATGAATAAAGCTCTCAAACTGTGCAGCAAGTACGATGTACACAAATACGATTGCGAGCATCAATGAGAGCAAAATGTTTCCGAATGATTCATCCTGCATTTCCGCTTCGCCTACCGCACCAATGGTGTATCCGGGCTCAAGCGGAATTTTTGCGATATCGCCTTTAACTTCGTTTACAACTTCGCCGAGCACTTTTCCAGATAACCCCGCATCTACACGGATTTCTTTCTGCCGCTGATACCGGTTGATCTGTGATGGTCCTTCGCCTTTCTGCACGGTGGCAATATCTCCAAGACGGACAAGAATGTTCGTTTGATCGGGATTCTTCTTTCCGCTCAACATCGTTAATGCAGCGATGTTGCTCATGTCTTCGCGATCTTCTTTTCTCAGTTTAACGCGGACATCAATCTGTTCATCACCAACCTGATATTGCGTTGCAATATATCCGTCAACCATTGCACGGACACCGGAAGCAATTTGATACGGATTCACCGCTACATCATTCGCTTTTTCGCGGTCAAGTTGAATACGGACTTCAGGTTTTGAAGTTTCAAGACTGTTGTCAACATCAACTGCACCGTCTGCTGCTCGAAGAATTTTCTCAACCTTATCAGCCAGCGGTTTCAATTTATTTAAATCTTCACCGCGAATAGAATAGGTGATCGGCTTTTCACTGCCGCCCGGGCCGCCTTCCATCAAATAACCAAACTTGGCGCCGGCGATAGTCTTCGTAAACTCTCTTACTCTCTGGATCAATTCTTTATCTGTGATCTTACGGTGATCTTTCTTTACCATCTTAACCTGAATGGTCGCCTTGGTAACAGGATCAGTACCGGAACCGATTGTTGTGTAAAGGTTGATGACTTCCTTTTGTGTCCGCAGATAATCTTCTACCTGCTTACAAATATTGCTTGTCTGCTCAATTGAACTGCCGGGAGCCGCCTTTACGTTAATAAAGAATTCCGATCTGTCCGTATCCGGAAAGAACTGCGAACCGAGTGCTCCCATAATTCCCATCGAACTGAAGAAAATGATGGTCGCAATAATACTAACCACAATGCGGTGATGCAGCGACCACGCGAGCAGGCCCTTGTATTTTTCGCTGAAGTACTCGAACATGTGATTGAAATAATACAGTCCTTTTCTCCAGAGATTGCCGTCCTTTGTCAGTTCTTCATCCTCTTTGTTTAACCAGCGTGATGATAACATCGGGGTTAAGGTGAAGGCAACGAACAACGACACGAGCACCGCTACAGAGATTGTCATACCGAACTGATAGAAAAACCGTCCGACGATACCGGGCATGAATGCAACCGGAACGAATACTGCAACAACGGTAAAGGTTGTCGCCATAACAGCGAGACCGATTTCCTCTGATGCCGACTTTGCAGCTTCAAGAGGCGTTTCACCTTGCTGCATGTGCCGGTAAATATTTTCTATAACCACAATGGCATCATCAATCAGCAATCCCACCGCGAGTGAAAGTGCAAGTAGCGACATCATGTTCAGCGTGAAGTTTAACGCGTACATCATAATGAAGCTTGCAATGATTGAAGACGGTAGTGCAAGAGCACTGATAATTGTCGCACGCATGTTCGCGAGGAACAAATAAATAACAAGTACTGCGAGAAGACCGCCGTATAAAATATCGAACAACACATCATTGATAGAATCGCGGATATACACACTGTTATCCATAGCCATAACGATGTTAATGTCCGATGGAAGTTCTTTGCGCAGCTTGTCTAATTCTTTATAAACATGCGCCGCAACATCAACCGTATTACTTCCCGACTGTTTCATAAGATTAAGGCCGACAGCAGTTGAACCGTTAAGGCGGGTTAAACTGGTGCGCTCTTTTTGTCCGTCAACAACCGTAGCGATATCTTTAAGATACACGGGATGCCCCATCGGGTTAGCAACAACAATATTATTAAAACCCTCAACGGTTTTAAACTTTGCCATGGTGCGAAGCAATACCTGACGCTCACCTTTGATCAGGTTACCGCCCGGAATTTCAACGTGCGATGAACCGACCATTTGCATAACGTCCTGAATAGACAACTTGTATGATTCCAGTTTTGCAGCATCAACAAGAATTTCAATTTCACGCTCAGCACCGCCGACAAGCTCAATGTTACCAACACCTGGTACGTTTTCAAGACGCTTTTTAATAACATTTTTAGTGAAGTCGGTCACTTCTTTTTCACTGCGGTTACCGGATACGGCAAGCGCCATGATAGGAAGACTCGCCGGGTCATACCGCTGAATAACCGGATCTTCAATTTCTTTCGGTAACGTACTGCGGATTGCGGATACCTTTTCACGGACATCCTGCGCAGCCATTTTACCGTCAACCGTTAATTTAAACTGAATGATAACAACCGACGCACCTTCGTATGACGTTGAACTGATTTTATCAACACCGGCAATGGTATTGACCGCATCTTCAACTTTTTTTGTAACATCGGTCTCAATTTGTTCCGGACCCGCACCGGGGAGTACTGTTGTCACCACAACAAACGGAAAGTCAACATCAGGATAAAGGTCAACATTCAGTTTGATGTATGAAAACAGTCCCAGCACCACGAGTGACATGATCATCATCGTGGCGAATACGGGGCGCTTTATGGATACATCTGCTAATTTCATGTTTTTACTCCGTTGCTATAAGCACAATTATTGTTGAACCCGGACGGGTGAACCATTACTTACTTCAGTTGCGCCTATAGTAATGACTACATCACCGGCATTAATACCGCTGACAATTTCTACATTATTTCCGTCATTTAATCCCTGCTGAACACTTTTCAGAACAGCCTTTCCGTTCTCAACAACATATACCGACGAAACGTTATTAATTAAAACGACTGCATTCAAAGGCAAAACGATAACCTGCTTGCGCGAATCGATGTTCGTCTGCACCTTGCAAAACATTCCAGGCTTGAACCAGCGGTCACCTGTATTAGGGAACAACGCTTTTACTTCAAACGAACGTGATTGTACATCAGCAGATTTTGAAATCTGGTTAACCGTTCCGGTTAGTGTCAATCCCGGTTTTGCATCAGTTGTTATCGTAACTTTTTGTCCCATCGTCATGGTGGTCATATCGGACTCACCAACATAATAGATAGCTTTCAAGCGGTTTATTTGTGCAATAGTAGCAAGCGGCATTGCCGGATTAGCCAGATCGCCGATGCGTCCGTTTACCGCGGTAACAACACCACTGATCGGAGCAGTCAATTCTACAACACTTTTTGCAGCTTCATAATTTGCTTTTTGAATATTGTAACTCGTCTGTACACCGTCAACCATCTGCTGCGATACAGCACCTTCTTTTATCAATGCTTTCATTCTTTCAAGATCGCGGGCTGCATTCTGGAATGCTGCTTCCGCCTGATAGTACTGCGAAGAAGCACCGGCCTTATCTAATGTTGCAATAAGCTTTCCGGCGGTAACAGCCTCACCCGCTTTAACGCGGAGCGACGTAATTCTTTCCGGTATTTTCGGAACGATGTTCGCCTGTTCTTCACCTTCAATGGAGCCGGAATAAACTTTTTCTATGTTTATATCGCCTCTTGAAACAGTGATAACTTTTACCGAAACTGTGTCGGCGCCGCTTTTTGCTTTTGGCGCGGCTTCTTCTTTTTTCTTGCATCCCGGAGCAATCAGCATCACGGCTATAAGAGCCATAAGGGATATACCGAATAATTCAAACTTTTTACGCATAAGAGGTAAACTCCTTTTAGAGATATAAAATTTATTGTTCTTTAGTAACCGCGTATTCCCACTCAGCTTTTGCTACGAGATAATCGTAAACAGCTTGAGCGTGATTCGTGCGGGCATACACAAGCGCCGCCTGCGTATCAATAATTTCAAGTTGTGTGCCGATGCCGCTCTTGTACCGTGTCTGAGCAATGTTACAGGTTTTTTCTGCCTGTTCAAGATTTTTAACCTGGGCATCAATACGTTTTTTTGCTTCTTCCATCTTCATCCGGGCTTGTTTGACCTGAATTTTGATGCCGTCTTCTGCTTTCTTTTTCATCAAACCGACTTTTTCGATTTCAATCTTTGCCTGTTCGATGCGTGCACCGCGTTTGAAACCGTCGAATATCGGGTAAGAAAGCTGTAAGCCGACAATGAAACTCGGCGCCCAGTTATAATCATGAAATTTAAATGAGTTGTCCTGTGTCTGATAATCGTACTTGCCGAATGCCGCGAGTGTCGGAAAATATTCGGAGCGTTCAATGATAAGATTCTTTTCCAGGAGCGACTGATTAATTGTTAATTGTTTTAACAGAAGACTGTTGCCCAACGCGTTATCTGAACTTTCTTCGAGTTCAGTCTGCGGCACATCCTCAAAAATGAATGCGCCCTGCACATCAATATCCGTCGCAATGTCAATTGACATCACGCTCTTTAAATAATCCTTTGCAAGACGGACAGCATTTTCTGTCTGAATAAGCAACGGCTGTGCATTCGCGCGCTGCACTTCTGAGCGAAGAGCATCGTATTCAGATGCAACTCCCTGCTTATACTGCGATTGCACATTTTTATAAGTTGCATCAGCCGATTCAAAATTCTTTTTGCTTACATCAAGCATTGCCTGCGCAAGAAGAACTCCGTAAAAAGCTCTTTTTACTGAAAGAATCGTTTCGTTTCTCGCATTCTTTGCTGCAGTTTGAGAATATGATGCATATTCATCTGCAATTTTAATTGCCGTGTTTACTTTTTGACTATACAAAACCTGTGACAAGGTAACACTCGCGTCGAAAATATTCTTCGGCGTAAGATCAAGTGTCATGGTTTGATTCGTCGGATTAAAGTTCGGTGTATTTGCCGGAATGAACATTACCGGTGATTTCAAATACCGGTTGTAACTTCCGCTGAATGATATTGAAGGATACGCATTCGAATAAGCTTCATTGATCTGTTCTTGTGCTTTTTTAACATCCTTATCCGAAAGCCGCACATCCCAATTGTTGTCTAAGGCGGTTTTTATTGCTTCCGGCAGTGTGATCACGACCTTTTTCGACTGGTCTTGTGCAAAGACCGCCGTTTGAAGGAGGATGAACACGAGCGCCGTTTTCCCCGCTCTGTATAAATTTACACTACGCATACGTCCCATACACTATTTCGTTAAAAAAAATCTTGAGCCAGTAAAGATAGGAATAACAAATTTACCCGCATAACCGTTCATTTATAAAAATCCCCGCAGATACCATTTCGTCTCCAAATATACTAACGAAACGGCCTGTTTCAAGGTTAAGAATGCCTGAATTTGACAAAAAGCAGCATCTTTCAGGATTTTATTGTTTGCAGAACGGAAATTGGAATCTATTTAGATATGACGAATGACTTTGGAGAATATTTTATCACCAACAGAACATCCTGCAGACAATGCGGTCGCTAGACGAAGCCCACATGAACCGGGGTCTATTCCAATAACTATAAATCTGTGGAACTAAAGCCCCGAAAGTGGTGGGGATTGCTTTCACGGCGCTAAAGAGTGTGTTGCCTAGTTCATGAGCGCCGCAGGCATTCAGGCGGGGGCACGGCTCAATCTAGTCATTTTTGTTAGAAAAGAGCCGCTCTATCTAGAGCTCTAAATTGCAATTCTATCCTTATTACTACTTAGCTGTCACGGCTCCGCCGTTCAGGACAGAATTCTTTTTATGGAACCATTGCAGTGAGCTGAGTAATATACGCTTTAATGCAGTGTTAATATGGGAAATACTGTCAATAAAAAAGCCCGCCCCGATGAGGTCGGGGCGGGCTTGAATGCTGTAATTAATTAAAAATTACTTCAAAAGCAGCATTTTCTTTGCGACGTTTGCAGTCGAAGATGTCAGGCGGTAGTAATAAACTCCACTCGGCAGGCTGTTTGCATTAAAAACGACAGAATGAAACCCGGGCGCAATATATTTATTTACAAGGGTAGCTATCAACGAACCTTGAACATTATAAACCTTCAAGGTAACGAAATCTGCTTTGGACAAAGAAAATTCAATGCGCGTAGCAGGATTAAACGGATTCGGATAATTTTGTCTCAGATAACATGATGAGGGGGTTCCGGGATATGGCCTTATGTCCGTATTGATTGAGTTCCCAATAATGATATTGTCAAGGTAGAATCTTTCATAATAATTTATACTGCCGTCAAAAAGAACCGGCTGAATTTTTATTTTTGAATTCTCTGTGCCGCCCATGTAAGTAAATGAATAATTTTGTAATGTGCTGTCGTGAGGAATTCTACCAATTTGAGTGTACGTAGCCCCACTATCTGCCGAAAACAAAATCTGAATATCAATCGTATCACCAGGATAATTCATTGCTGAAAACTTAACCATTCCTGTGTCAAGTGGAGCAGAAAGATTTAGCGAAGGTGTTTCAAGATATCCCGGATTAAACTCCTGGCCAACCAACAAAGCTCCGCCAGCCTGATAAATATGTGCCCCATTCCATCCGTTATCCGAAGTGTATGAATCCAAATTTGCGGAAATATCTGCGCTATAAGGAAAACCAACACCACCGTAATTGGCTCTGTAAAAATCCTCATTAATTACAATAGTATTTGCCGGCTTTATAAAAAAGGAACTGCTTGTAAAAAATGTAGCCGGGTTTGCAGCATCGCTAATTCTTACCAGCGCATTTTCGGTGGGTGTATTCGGAATTTTCCAATTAGTATAACCTGTCGAAACTGGCGTGGAGGCTGAAACAACAGCCCATGAAGCTCCACCATCTGAAGAATATTCGATGTGCGCATTCTGAAAACTTAGCCCACTCCAAACAATTTTCTTAATCGTGTTAACTTTCCAAATGTCAGCACTTCCCGGCGAAACGATTCCCGGCAGACAAAATACCCATGCGGCTCCTGAATTTAAATCCGACAAATATCCGCTCATTATAAAATTTTTCCCATCAGCAGAGGCACGAACCGAACTACCTTCGTTGCGTGCTGTTGTTCGGTCAAGACTTAAGAGTTTCGATCCCATCTGTGTCCAAGTACTGTTTGTGCGCGTAAAAACCCAAACCGCACCATACAAAGAATCTGAAGGAGCCCCAATAAAAGCAGTGTTCCCATCTGCAGACAATGAAACCGACATGCCTTGTTGACACATTGATACTGCATTTTCCCCGAACAATTTATTCCCTTGCTGTGACCAAACACCATTTGTTCTAGTAAATACCCATGTCGCACCCTGATCGTAATGATCAGATGTTCCGCCAACAAGAACAGTATTTCCGTCATTCGAGATTGCCACACTTCTGCCCTGAAACGAAGTTCCGCTATTACCCGTTCCAACCAGTTTTGCTCCCTCTTGAACCCAAGAATCCCCCTTTTTAACAAATATCCATGCTGCACCAGTGGAAGAATTATCCTGCCCGCCACCTACAACTGCCGTTGTACCATCGCCGGATAAAGCAACCGAGAGCGCCTGGTTAGATGTTCCTACGCCTCCCGAACCGACGAGTTTGTTTCCGCATTGTTTCCAAATTCCATTTGTCCTTTGAAATAACCACGCAGCGCCTGTGCCATTATTATCGGCATATCCTCCAACAAGCACCAAATTTCCATCATCTGAAATTGCAACTGAACTCCCGAAATAACTTTTACCGGTCGCATCCACCGGCATAATCTTCTCTCCCTGTTGCCGCCATTCTCTGTTAGTGCGATAAAATATCCATGCTGCTCCGGTGCCACTATCGTCTGAGCTTCCGCCACTGATAACAGTATTGCCATCAGCTGAAATTGCAACTGCGCCGCCTTGCTCTGCCGCACCTATACTCCCCGTCCCCAATATTTTATTTCCTCTATGAATAAATGTGCCGTTCTCTTTTGTAAAAATCCAGAGAGCCCCTTCATTAGTATTGTTGCTTTTTTGACCACACACAACAATGGACCCATCACTGGAAATAGCTGTTGAGTATGCAAGATAAACAGGGCGTATGTCACCCGGGCCTGTCAATCGATTACTGATCTGATTAAATTGAGAAAAGATATTTGAGTTGATAATAAAAACGAAGACTACCCATTCTAAAAACTTCTTCACCCGAAACCTCCCACATTTTTTAATACACCTAAAGTTTTTCATGATAAACAAGTAGCCTGTCCTATATGAACATTAGTCTATATCCTGATTACCATAAATCAGATATTATTCAATTCAATTAAATCGAATTCATTTTTTTAAAAATATAAAAATTGGTCAATTTAATCAAAAAAGCCCGCCCCGATGAGGTCGGGACGGGCTTGAATGCTGTAATTAACTAAAAATTACTTCAAAAGAAGCATTTTCTTTGCGACGTTTGCGGTCGAAGATGTCAGGCGGTAGTAATAAACTCCGCTCGGCAGGTTCGAAGCATCAAACATAACAGAGTATGTTCCGGCAGCGACGCGCTCATTCATCAAAGAAGAAACCAATTGACCGGAAACGTTATATACATTTAATGTAATATGATCGTCATTGGCAACTGAGAATTGGATTCTTGTTGACGGATTAAACGGATTCGGGTAATTCTGCTCGAGAGCAAAATTAGCCGGAACAACCTTTGCGGTCGGCTGTTCAACTGCAGTTACTGTTCCACCGGAAACAACTGAAACGTTGTCAATATAGAAACGGTTGTTTGCAGCAACATTAGCTGTGATTTTGAATTTTGATGTACTGTTACCACCGGTATAGGCAAAGGTTTTTGCCGTCAGGTTGGTATCAGGTGTAAATGTAGCAACTGTTGTAAAGTTAGTGCCGCCATCGGTAGAAAGAGAAAGCGTTAGTGATTTAACTTCACTTGCATTGTATGAACGGATGTCGAATTTAATCGTTCCGGCACCTGAATTCGAAGAAAGATCAAGTGATGGGGTCACCAGATAGCCCATGGCACTAGTTGATCCGAGCTTTAACACACCACCAGCCTGATATACTTTTGAACCGGTCCAGCCGGCAACATCTGCATAGTTGTCAAATGTTGTAGAGATATCAGTTGAGTTTGCGGAACCAATTGAACCTGCTGTTGCTTTTGCAAAAGTTTCAGTCAAAACGGTAACGGTAGTAGGAGCTGCGGTAATAGAGAAGACCGCGCTTTGCGTACTTACAGAAGCATTGCTTGCATCGCTGATTCTCACAACAGCTGTTGTGCTTGTTGTTGAAGGCAGTGTCCATGCATATGATTTTGCTGAAGCGGCAACGCTTTCAACGATGGTCGTAAATGTACTTCCACCGTCGAGTGAATACTCAAGTTTAGCATTTGTCACACCAACGCTTGACCAGGTAATGTTATGTGATGATCCTTTTACCCATGACTCGCCGCCAACCGGACTGCTGAGAGCAAAGCCGGCTGTCATAATACTGAAAACACCGCTGGTGGCAACTGAAGTTGAATCAGCGGCATCGCTGATGCGTACTTTATATGTACTTGCAACCGTTGAAGGCAAAGTCCAGGCATATGTGCCTGCGGCCGCTGGCGTACTGGCAACAATAGTTGACCAGGTTGAACCACTGTTTGCAGAGTATTCGAGTTTAACATTGGTAACACCAGTGCTTGTCCAGGTGATGTTCTGATTTGAACCGGCAAGCCAGGCTTCGCCGCCGACCGGTGATGTTAAAGCAACGGTGTTTGACTTTGTTGCTGCATCAACAGTAACCGTGTAAGAAATAGAAGTAATAGTTCGGGTTGATGAGGTGGCATATAACGTATTGTATACTACCAAAACATAATTCCCGTAACTTGCCTGATCAGCTACGTTGAACGTCAAGTTACTTCCCGATACGGTCGGTTCAACAACCGAAAGAACCGTGGGGTTAGTGTAGCTGTTCAGCTTTAGCAAACGTGCTGAAAAATTCGCGTTTGTTGCAGTTGGAGCCGCGGTAATTGAAAAATTTGAAGTCGGCACGATTTTAATAAAGTTTGCCGAAGCACGATATAATTTACTGGTCGAGCTGTATGATGTTTTTGTTCCGCTGTAATTAATGGTTCCGGCGTATGTAACAACAAAAGGACCGTATGTGTTTTTCGTGTTTGTTGCATTACGATAATCGTCGCCTCTCGTAAAGCGATATGTGCTCATAGGAGCAGAGGTTGATGAGGTAAGCAGCGCGATAGCCACATTATAATCTTTAATAGCGTCTTTTAAAGTACTGCCCTTTGTAACAAGCGCAGAATTCATAGCTGTTGACCAGTATTGGGTAACAACATTCTGATAGAATAATTTTGTGAAGTCACCGCCAAAACGATCGGTTAAATAACGTTCGAATATCCACGCAGCGTACCAGTGTCCGCCGGATGAGATAGTTGTTCCGTCAAGATTATCATCATAATCAATAGAGATGTACGGAGTTGTAAAAATATCGGTTAAGTATTGCCAGTTATCGTCATCATGAGAGAAAACAATATCCTCGCCCCATGTGGCACACATTTCCATAGGGAAGCTGGTGAAATTATTGGTGTCATATCCGAACTGAATTGCGTGGAAGAATTCATGCGCGGTGGTAACTTCCATTGCGATTTGCAACAGTGCGTCAGTGCTTCCAAAACCGGTATAGTTATTGCGCATGCACATATAGCTTGTATAAGCTGATGTTTCTGTTACTCCCGAAGTGTTCGGATTATTGCCCACGCTTGTTTCGGGTTCGGAATATCCATAAACACCGTCGCCGGCTGCAGTATTCGAAAGGTAAACGCAATAACGGCCGCCGTCTGAAGAAGCGATGGGTGGACGGGCGAAGCCGAGCGAATCATACACGGTGAGAGCTCTAACAAACGCAGCCGCCATGTTTTCAACATAGTCCGGAACATTGTTCGAGTTCGCATCGGTGGTTGCAACCGCATTGGTGCCCGATGTGGTATAATAAAATTTAAAGAAGTTTTTTGTTGTTTCGAGATACGTGCTGCTCAAACCGGTGGGTCTCGCCATAACTTTCTTAAACTGGGCTTGCGCATCAGGAGTTAAACGGTCAAAGTTCTTTTTTGCTTCAAATAAAAGCATTGTTTTGTTGTTCTTAATACGGTCAGGTGACCCTGTTTTTAACAAGGCCGGTGAAGTATTAAGTGCATTGAGTTTCTCAAGCATATACTGAGAATACTCTGCATTTGTTAATGAAGAAGCTGTTTTATCCTGAGCCAAAGAGAGCACTGGTAGAGACAACGACACAAAAACAAACGCAAAAAGCAGAGTTCTGGTAAGTTTAGCCATACATCACTTTTTTTTATTGAATGAATATAAATTAAGAATTAACTCGGCACTTTTTTGCGTTGTCGCACATTACGCAAGATGGTAAAATACTGATATTTTATAAAAGCACAAATAAAGAAAACTTAATAATGAAACTATTAAAACATATTACAGCTCAGCGAGCCACGAAGTCCTTAGACGTTCTTTTTTTTGATACCTTGCGGTGTTTGGAAAAATTTCTTTTTTCGACAATTATTTGTCTTTTTCTCGCTTTTAGTCTAATTTTCCAAAATCATTTATCTTTTTGCCCGTAAGGCTGTTTATTATATGACTATTAAAACAATTGCCAAGCTCATCAGGGTTCCACAGTGGATCAAAAACCTGTTCGTCCTTGTCCCACTGGTGTTCTCGATGAACATACTGCATCCGGATTTATTGAAAAATGCTCTTATTGCTGTTTTTTGCCTTTGTCTGGCATCAAGCCTTGTCTATATAATAAATGATGTTGTTGACCGTGACGCCGACAAATTGCACCCGAAGAAAAAATACCGCCCTATTGCATCAGGCATTATCAGCATACCGAAGGCTATTTTAATAGCTGCCGTATTATTGGTGATTAATATTGTATTATGTGTTCAGCTCAGTCAGAGTTTTATACTGGCAAACTTTGCTTACATTTTACTGAATATTTTCTATACATTTTATGCAAAAAATGTGGTACTACTGGATATCTTCAGCATAGCCGCGGGATTCATGCTGAGAGTTATTGCCGGTGCGTACGCCATAAATGTTGAAATATCAAGCTGGCTGCTTCTCACCACCATGTTCCTCTCACTGTTCCTTGCTGTTATGAAGCGCAGATCCGAGCTTGTTCTTACTGCCGACACGACACATAACTCCACAAGAAAAGTTTTGACAAACTATTCGGTTGCTTTTACCGATCAGATGGCAACAGTATCGGCCGCGGCAGTTATCATTTGCTACGCGCTCTATACAACATCACAGAGAACAATAGATGTTTTTAAGACCGAAGAACTTATTTTCACAACCCCTTTTGTTGTCTTCGGAATATTCAGATACATGTATCTTGTGTACAAATATGATCAGGGTGAGAATACAACGGAAATCATGCTGCACGATGTGCCGATGATCGTGAATATTCTATTATATTCTGCCGTCGTTGTAGTGATACTTTACAAAATTGCCGGCATCTGATATTGTTCGGTGTGCTATTTTATTTTAGCAGGATCAGCTTTTTAACCTCACGAAGACTGCCTGTCCGTAATTCATAAAAATATATTCCTGTGGAAAGTCCGGCCGCATTAAATAATACCTCGTGACTGCCTGACGTCTGCATACCATTTACCAGCACCGCCACTTCGTTTCCCGCTATATCAAACACTTTAAGCATCACATTACCATCTGCCGGAATCTGATAACGGATATTTGTTACTGGATTGAACGGGTTTGGATAGTTTTGATGCAACCTGAAATTCTTCTTGTCGGAATTGCCTGTTTCGCCAATGCCGGTCCACGCCGAAAGAGGCATATACCAAACACCATCAGTCCGCACTGTAAACAGCATATTATTATATACTGTCATGTCCAATAACTGTGCGAATTCATGCGCCCTTACCGTCCATGTTTCACCGGAGTCATCCGAAGAACAAATAAAGTGATCTAATTTATACGTTACGCCAGCAAACAATCGTGATTCATGCGCGGCAAAAGAACCGATAGGAAGTTTGGAAAGTAGCTTTATATCTTTGAAACTCCAGCTCATACCATCTGCTGACCCCCGGTAGAGTCCGGTTGATGTGCCGGCAAAAATATAGTCGCCGGCTGAAATGAATTTTAACGCTGGTCGCTGTTCCTGTGTTGCATCAATCTGCACCTCTATCCATGCGCTTGTGTTTTGGGGACGGATAAACACATACATTCCGATGCTTGCCACTAACGTCCTACCGCTAACCGAGAGGGTGCTAACCCCGAGTTGTGAAAGACCTTCGTTATATGACTTCCACTGCCCCGGGTTTAGAAGATTCATATAATAAACTCCGTCTCCACCGGTTCCCGCGTACAATGTATCGCCGATAACACAAAGATCAACTATATACCGCGCCCAGCCACCAAGTCCGGCACTAAAGTCCTGCCAGGAATTTCCATCATTGCTGCTGCGTAAAACACCCGCGTTGGTAGTTGCAACGTAGAGATACCCATTGTGAGAGAAAAAACGTGAAAAATAGGCACCGGCGGGAAGCAGGCCGGCCAATGGTTTCCACGACATACCTGAATCTGTACTCTTAAAAAGAGTCGAATCGCTTCCGGTATAAAGAATCCCGTTGTGTTCTGCAATTGCGTAATAAACCCCGGATGGAAGCCCCTCGCCTCTTTGCCAGTTTTGTGCAATTCCGCTTGAAACTAAACAAGTAAAAACGATAATTAATAGTGTGTGTTGTCTTAAAAGCATGCGTGTTCCGTTACAATCAATAATACCCTATGCAAAAATCAACTAAATGGCCGGATAAAAAGTTGCAAATTTATTAAAGTATTTTCATATGCCTGCATAGAGAGCATCGCCGCCCTACTGATTTTCTTCATTTTACGGCCGAAATTCAAATCCCCATTGCATGCCATACGATTTCTAAGCATATTTTTGTTATTTTTAGGTTTCAATTATATAATTATAGATAAGCCGACTGCATGAGCGATTTTATTATCGAAACCGGTGACATAACCAAAACATATTACACGGGGAAAGCCAAAGTTGATGTTCTCCGCGGGGTATCCATTCAGGTTCCACGCTCCAAAATCTCCGTCATCATCGGAGCTTCCGGCGCCGGAAAGAGTACGCTCTTACATATTCTCGGCGGACTTGACCGCCCTGATAATGGAAGCGTAAAAGTAAACGGCCATGACCTCCGCTCTATGAACGAAAAAGATCTTTCGAAATTCCGCTCAAAAGAAATCGGCTTTGTGTTTCAGTTCCATCACCTTCTACCGGAATTCACCGCCCTCGAAAATACCGCCATCCCTCTTATGATCGGCGGACTTTCAAAAAAGCATGCGCTTGATAAAGCAAAAGATATGCTTTCTTTAGTAGGTCTCGACTTACGTATGGAACATAAACCGGCAGAACTTTCCGGCGGCGAGCAGCAGCGTGTTGCTATTGCCCGCGCACTGGCAAACGATCCGGCTATCATTTTTGCAGACGAACCGACTGGAAATCTTGACTCTGTCAACAGCGACTCCATTCACCACCTGTTCCTTGAGCTGCGGGACAGTCTGCAAAAAACATTTGTTATTGTTACCCATAACTCGGGTATGATGCAATTGGCAGATAAGATTTTTTCCATGAAAGACGGCGTTGTAGAAAACCAATAATGTTTTCATGTCTATTATATTTCACTCTATCATGCAGGCCCAGTAATGAATAACAGAAACAATGACCCCCAGCCCATTTTACTCCCGGGATTGGACGACCAATCGGTATTTTTATTTACCAATTGCGATGTAAGCAATAAAACAATTCTTATCATCGGACAAGGCTGCATTTCTCTGGCTAAGAAAATGCTCGACAAAGGAGCAGCTTCTGTTGAAATAATTATTGACGACGAAGAACAGATGCTCGCCGACCGCATGCAGGCCAGCGGAACGGCAAACCTCCGCATCCGGTTTATGGAATTTCATAATACTGACTTTAAAGATGAGACCTTTGATGTTGTGTACGCCCAGGCATCGGTATCAACCGCAAAACATGTTAAAATATTGAAAGAGATCAAGCGTATTACAAAACCGCAGGGACTTGTTTGTCTCGGTGAAATTGTTCAGTTAAACAAAGACATGACACCCTCCGTCCGGCAAGTTTGGGAGAAAACAAAAGTTACTCTCCGGGAAATTCCTACGATACAAAAAGAATATGCAGACGCAGAATTTGAATCTGTCGTAGAGACCGATCTTTCATTCACCATGAAGTATGTTTACAAAAAACACTTACGCAACATGGATAAGAGTCTGCCTGAAATGACCGAGGCGGAGAAAAAAGCACTAAAAAAAGATATTAAAACGTACCGGCATGAAGCCAATACTTACTTGCAGTTTAAAGGTGACAATTACACCGGATTCATAGCCTTCTTACTAAGGAAACCATAATGCAGCGCGGCGATATTTACACGGTTCTGATTGAAAAATTTGTATTCGAAGGCAACGGCATCGGCACTATACAAACCGATGACGAGGCACTGATGGAAGCAGAAGGCGGAAGAAAAATATTTGTCCCTTTTGCATATCCCGGCGATCTGGTAAAAGTCGAAATTCAAAAAGTAAAAAAGAACTACGCCGAAGGTGTTATCAAAGAACTGTTGACCGCTTCACAGTCCCGCGTAACTCCAAGATGTAAATACTATACACATTGCGGCGGATGTAAACAACAGGACCTCAGTTACACGCTGCAAACAGCCTATAAACAACAGCAGGTCGCCGATATTTTTTACCGCATGGGCGGGTTGGAAGGATTTGAATTTCGTGACATACTTCCGAGTGAGCGCGTGTTCTTCTACCGCAACAAAATGGAATTTTCTTTTTCAAATATGAAGTGGCTGCCGCCGGAAGAGTTTTTACTTGCCGACAAACAAAAATCAGGCGCGGCACTTGGACTCCATGTCCCCGGCGCGTACAACAAAATCATCCACATGGATGAATGCTTTTTACAGTCCGAAGAAAGCAATGTTATTCTGCGTAAAACCGCAGAATTCTTTTTCTCGCGCGGAACGTCTATCTATAATAACAAGGCGCATGAAGGCTATCTCAGAAATCTTGTCATCAAGCAGTCTTCACACACAGCCGACCTCATGGTAAATCTCGTAACGTTCACAAGAGATGAACAACTGATGAATGAATATAAAGAGTTCATTCTCAAAGAGATGCCGAAGATTACCACAATCGTTAATAATATTAACGAACGCAAAGCCATGGTCGCCACCGGCGATTATGAAGTTGTTGATTACGGAAGCGGATATATCTATGACAAAATCGGTGGATGTACATTCCGCATCAGCGCGAACTCATTCTTCCAGACCAATACTTTCCAAGCTGAACACTTATATGAAATCGCGAAACAGTTCGCAGAGTTTTCCGGCGACGAAATTGTTTATGATCTGTATTGCGGTGCGGGAACAATAACTCTGTACAACGCTAACGCCGTTAAAAAGATCTATGGGTTTGAAGTGACACCCTCGGCAATTGAAGATGCGCTTGTTAATAAGGGATTAAATAATAACGACAACGCGGAGTTCTTTACCGCAGATCTATATAAATCATTTCTCCCCGCTATTGAAGAAGCCGGAATACCCAAACCGGATAGTATCATTGCTGATCCACCGCGCAGCGGCATGCACGAAAATACGGTAAAAGACATACTCGCTCTTGAGCCGAAAAAATTGGTGTACATCAGCTGTAACCCGGCAACGCAAGTACGTGACATCAAAGCATTCGTCAACAACGGCTATACGCTCAAAGCTATTCAGCCGGTTGATATGTTCCCGCATACTTTCCATATCGAAAACGTCGCCCTGCTGGTAAGAGAATAGAATTCTCGCAAAGACGCGAAGCCGCAAAATTATTTTATAAACCCAATTGCTTAAAAATATATTTGCGTCTTTGCGACTTGGCGTGAGTTTTCCTTCTTGCGATTTGAATTTTTATCTCTAATTTTGTTCATACATTCATAAACTACTAAAGTGCCTGTATGAACTTTTTGAATCTGCTTCAAGGGCTCGTGGGAATTATTGTTCTCATCGCTATTGCCGCACTATTTTCATCAGACAAGAAAAAAATTGATTTTAAACTCATCCTCGTCGGTGTGTTGATGCAATTCCTGTTTGCATTCTTTGTGCTTAAAACATCATTCGGCAGATGGTTGTTTCAGTCAATCAGCGCGGGTATTGTGACGCTGCTCGGATTTACCAGGCAAGGTGCGGAGTTTGTGTTCGGCCCGCTTGCCTCTGTTACAAGCGACAAAAGTCTTGGATTCATATTCGCATTTCAGGCGCTTACCACCATCATCTTTTTTGCATCGCTCATGGCGGTATTATATCACCTCGGCATTATGCAATGGATTGTAAAAGGTTTTGCAAAAGTAATCATATGGCTGATGCGGGTCAGCGGCGCAGAAGCATTATCGGTCTCCGCAAATAGTTTTGTCGGCCAGACAGAGGCTCCTCTTGTTATACGTCCCTATCTTGAAAAGATGACGAAGAGTGAAATCTTTACTATCATGCTCAGCGGTATGGCGCATATATCCGGCGGAGTGATGGGTGCTTATATAGTAATACTCGGCACTTCATATGCAAAGGCAAGAGGAATGGCGATTGACCAGTCACAAATATTTTTTGCAAACCACTTTCTCAACGCTTGTATAATTGCTGCGCCTGCGACTTTCGTTATAGCAAAAGTACTGGTGCCTGAAACGGAAGAACCCGTAACCCGCGGCTCGGTTAAATTAAAGATTGAAAAAACATATGCAAATGTTATTGAAGCAGCAGCTTCCGGCGCTTCGGACGGTGTTAAGCTTGCACTTAATGTGGCGGGAATGCTTATCGCTTTTATTGCTCTTATTGCACTGGCAAATTATTTACTCGCCGCTCTCGGTGGGTCTATAGGATTGAATGCTTACTGCATTTCACATTTCGGCAAGCCGCTATCACTCGAGTTGTTGTTCGGACTCATCTTCCAATTCTTTGCAGCACTTATCGGAGTTCCATGGAAAGACGCGCTGAACGTCGGCAGTTTAATCGGAGTTAAACTTGTGCTTAATGAATTTGTTGCTTATTCAAATATGGCAAACATTATCACTCAGCTTTCAGACAAAGCTGTGATCATCGCAATTTACGCGTTGTGCGGATTCGCGAATTTTTCAAGTATTGCGATTCAGATTGGCGGCATTAGTCCCCTTGCAGAAAACCAGCGCAGCCGCATTGCGCAGCTTGGTTTACGCGCGGTTTTCGGCGGCACCATTGCAACGCTAATGACAGCAGCAATCGCGGGAATAATGTTTTAAGAAATAGACTGTGTTATAGGCAGGTGAGAACTGATGAGTCAGGCTCTCCCGAACTCCGCCATGAATGGCGGAGTTATTAATAACCATGTCACTCTCACACATCGGTAAGTACTTCCATGAAGTCGCGTAGCGACGATATACTTGTAAACTCACTTCGTTAATAGTGGATAAAGATTTCAACCCGGGATAAGTACACAAAGTTTATCAAAACAACGCGGGGGTTTGCAGATGTTGCCCGCATGTACGGTCGTTTTAGTACTGCCGGCTGTATTGTTTCGGTTTCATTCCGATCTGTTTATTAAAGATTCTTGAGAAGTGGCTCAAGTTAGTAAATCCAAGTCTATAGCCGGCTTCAGAAACCGAAAGCCTCTCTTCTCTCAAAAGACGTGCTGCTTCTCGAATTCTGAATTGTTGATAATAATTAAAAATACTATCGCCAAAAACTTGTTTAAATACGCGCTTGAGTTTCGAGGAACTCATTCCTGCAAACCCGGTTAATTCTTTCATTGCCGGCGAAGTTTCTAAATGCAACAATATGCGCTCCTTCACTTTATAAACAGCCGTTACATCCCGCGGGTTTAGAGCATATAGATGTTTTTCATCCCGCTTTTCCAATTCAATTAACAACCGGCAAATTAGCTCTTCTGCTTTCACTCTCAGAAAAAAAAGTTTGAATGCCGGGTCAATTGTTTCAGTCATGATTTCATCAACAATCTTTTGCAGGGAAGGATATATTATTTGTTCAAATAGCAAAGGCTGTGTATTCTGCAACAAACCTTGCAATACCGGCGATTTTTTTGAAAGGTCAAAGAGCCCTGCTAAATAATTTGCATCTACCTCTATATTAATTGATGATGGATTCGATTGCAACGAAATAACAGCATCTGTATTCATTCTGCTTGTTGCGATTAAAACCGATGGAATTATAGGTGACTGGCTGTTTAATGCTTCACCTGTTTTAGGAAAGATATTCTGGAACTTAAACAAGATTACTTTTGCGGTTTCATCAACATCAGGATTATTAACGAGTAATTCTTCATTGAGTTGATAATCTAAAATAAGCATTCTAATATGGTCATTAAAAACATATCCCGCGCAGAACCCTCTGCCGAATTGCGCAGGAATCTCCAACCGGCCGTCTTTAATTTCCACGCCCAAAATACCAGCGAGTTTTTTAAACACATTAGGTTCTGTTTGATAAGCAGGCTGTTTCATTATGGTCGTTTACGACTATTTTTATGATATTTGAGGTTATTTTAACTCTATTATAACCAATAATTTTTGATTATCAAATAACGATAAACTTCTCAGAAAATAAAATACTATGAAGCCAAAGCAAAAAACCCAATCTTTTGGAATTATTCTTGGGATTGTCGCCTTGAATTCGATCGGATATTCCATCGTTCTCCCGCTATTGCCTTTCATTGTCGGCAAGTATTTGCCACCGCAGCATGTTGTAGTCGGTATGGGGTTGCTATTATCGGTTTTCGCCGCATGTACATTCTTTTCCGCCCCAGTGTTAGGTGCTTTAAGTGATAAATACGGACGGAAGAGTATTCTGATAATAAGTCTATCAGGTTCGGTTATCGGCTACATTCTGTTTGGGGCAGGCAATGCCCTTTGGATACTTTTTCTGGGCCGCATCATAGACGGAATAACAGCCGGCAACATGAGTACTCTCTTGGCATATGTCTCAGACAGCACGGATCCGGATGAAAGAACAAAGTGGTTTGGTTATATTGGCTCAGTCATGGGAATTGGGAAAATCGGGGGCCCGGCATTAGGCGGGTTTTTGGGAAATATAAATCTCGCCTTACCATTTTATGTTACTGCCGGACTTATATTTCTTTCCGGTTTAGCTGTTTTCTATTTGCTCCCCGAATCCTTGCCTGTGCAGAAAAGAGTAAAAAGCATCCCATTAAAAAATCTAAATACCTTTACACACTTTCGGGATATGGGCAGCATTACCGGTGTGTCGCGGCTTCTTGTCATCGGCGTTCTTTTCTATGCAGCCCTAGGAATATTTCATGCAAATTTCACTCTTTTTCTTAAGGAGAATTTCGCGTGGGGCACCGTTTTCATCGGTGCTTTTTTAACAATTATCGGAGGTTGTGAAATAACTTCGCGTGGATTATTGCTGCCATTTTTATTGAAGCGTGTCAGTGAAAAACCCATCGGGATGGCCGGCTTAGCCGGTTTTACAATCGGACTAAGCCTCATATATTTTAGTTTATATACACACTCCATCGTTGTTATAACCCTCGCTGTGGTAGCCATACTTTTTGGTGAAGGATTATTCGATCCGACCTACAACGGTAGATTGTCACAATCTGTTGATGAAAGCAAGCAAGGCACGTTACAGGGTGTTAATCAAAGTTTACAGTCCGCAAACAACATGCTTATTCCCCTGGGTGTCGCAGCAATATACTTTTACAGACCCGATATGGTATATATTATAGCTGCATTCATTGCTCTCATTACACTCACTATGTTCATAACAATAGCCCCGCAAAAAATCATCACCAGTAATCATTAAAGCAATTAAACAAAGAGGTTCTTTTGAATTTTGAACAAATATTTGAACGTATTTCTCCCGAAAATATATCCGCAGATGTTTTTACACTCGTTGGGAAAATTTTTCCAGTGATAACCGCCGGCAAAGCAGAACATTTTAACTCAATGACCGCCAGTGGCGGAGGTTTCGGCGTACTTTTTAAAAAGCCTATAACATGGTGCATTCTTAAGTCTGACCGATATACTCTAGAACTAATTCAAGAAGAACAGGCGTATACATTGTCATTCTTCCCTGAAGTATTTAAAAGGCACGTGTACTTTTTCGGCAGCGCATCCGGAAGAGACAGTAATAAAATGGCGAAAGCAAAATTAACGGCTGTGCAAACTCCATCCGGCTGCATCTCATATCAAGAAGCCGGACTGATTATTGAATGTAAGCTAACCCAGATTACCATGCCGCAGCTACGTGATTTCTATTCGCAAGAAGCAAAGGACTATCTGCAAGAGGCTTATAAAACGGCCAATGACTATCGCAAATATGTATTTGGAGAAATTACCAATGTCTGGCAAAATAAAACAGAACAAATTCTGCCTTGAAGTGTTTGTGATAGAACATGTCCATGAGTTTGACAATTACAAAATCAGCCTCGGACATTGGACTTCGAACTGTTCCGACAATTGAACACTTAGCACTGAAAACTCAAAATTCCTTATCGTCTTTGTGTGAGGTTTTTCAGCAGGTCCAAATCTTCTTTGGTGGTTACTTTGAAGTTAAGCATTGATCCTTCAACAATTTCGACGTGGAATTTCGCGCGGCGCATCAGCATTGATTCATCGGTGCCGGTGAATTTTTCCTTCTTTGCCTTTTCCATCGCTTTCATCAATTGTCCGTATTGAAATATCTGGGGAGTCTGCACATAGTAGACGTTTGAACGGTCAACGTATTTCGCGGAAGAATGTGTTTGCTGTAACAATGTGTCGCGTGCTTTGATACAAACTAAGGCGCTGCCCTTTTCCTTGGCAATCTTAACAGCGTTAGTTAAAACTGTCTGGGGCAAAAGCGGACGCGCAGCATCATGCACGGCAACAAGATCGGTTGGTAATAAAGAAAGGGAAGAAATTGCGGCAGAGACAGAGTCCTGCCGTTCTTTTCCTCCCTTTACAATTGCGGTGAGTTTAGTAATGCCGTATTTCTTTTTGAGCCTTTCAATCAGCGGAAAGTAATCCGGATGCGCGGCAACAACAATGCTATTAACCGCTTTATTTTTTTGAAAGACTTCCATCGTATAGACAATAAGTTCTTTGCCGTGTACTTTCATATACTGCTTCGGCAAAGGAGTACCCATACGAATACCCGCTCCGGCGGCAGGTATAACGGCTGTTACACTCATTTCAGCAGCATCGCGTCGCCAAAACTCAGGAAGCGGTATCCTTCCTTCAATGCTTTCTTATATGCTTTCATAACGAACTCTGTTCCGCCGAAAGCGCATACGAGCATGAGGAGGGTTGACTCCGGAGTATGGAAATTAGTGATGAGCCGCTTGGTAATACGAAACTCATACGGAGGATAAATAAATTTATCCGTCCAGCCTTTATTCGGGCGGACAAATCCATCAGCTGTTACGGATGACTCAAGCGCACGAACGGTGCTTGTACCCACAACGATAACTCGCTTATGGTTATGAATCGCCTTATTGATGCGTTCTGCAGAATCTTTTGTGATTTCAAAAAATTCAGAATCCATTTTATGCTTAGTCAAGTCCTCAACTTCAACCGGACGGAATGTTCCGAGTCCGATATGAAGAAGAACAGGAACAACATCAACGCCTTTTTTCTTTACTTTCTCCAATAATTTACTGGTGAAGTGCAAGCCTGCTGTGGGAGCAGCAACGGAGCCGTCTGTCTTAGCATACACGGTCTGATAATTTTCGCGGTCTGCAGGTTCTGCGTCACGTTTAATATACGGTGGAAGCGGAGTAACGCCGATCTTCTCAACTGCTTTGAATATATCAGTTGCCTGATTGAAGCGTACTGTTCTTCCCCGGGAAGTAGTGTTATCAATGATTTCGCACCAGAGATCGTCGGTAAAATAAATCTTGTTACCGATACGGACTTTTCTCGCGGGATCAACAATAACGTCCCAAATGCATTCATGTGCATTCAGTTCCCGCAGCAAAAAGACTTCGATCTTTGCCTGCGTTTTCTCTTTTCTTCCAAACAACCGGGCTTGAAACACACGGGTTTCATTCACGACAACAACATCACCGGGCTCAATGAAATCCGTAACATCGGTAAACACTTTTGATTCAACCGTTTGATTTTCACGGTCAAGAACCAGAAGCTTTGCCTTATCACGGGGAGTGACGGGATATTTTGCAACGCCGGTCTTTGGTAAATTATAACTAAAATCAGATAACTTCATCTATGTACCTTTTATTGTTTTAAAAACTTTATCATCGTTTGTTTCAACAAAGAAATTCACTGATGATAAAAACAGCCCGGGGCAGAAAAACATTCCTTTAATTTCTGCCCCAGCTGATAATTGCCTTATTTTTTCTTGCTCTTTTTAGCAGCGGCCTTTTCAGCAACAACTGCTCTTGCAGCAGCAAGACGTGCGATAGGTACACGGAACGGTGAACAACTTACGTAGTTCAGGCCGGCTCTGTGGCAGAACTCTACTGAGCTCGGCTCACCGCCATGCTCGCCGCAAATACCGATCTTGAGGTCTTTGCGTGTTGAGCGGCCTTTTTGAACACCGATTTCAACCAATTTACCAACACCATTCTGATCAAGTGCTTCGAAAGGATCGCTTGGTAAAATTTCTCTCTCGACATATTTCGGGAGGAACATACCGGCATCATCTCTTGAAAGACCGAATGTTGTCTGGGTAAGGTCGTTTGTACCGAATGAGAAGAATTCAGCAAGCGTAGCAATTTCGTCAGCAACCAAAGCAGCGCGAGGCAGCTCGATCATGGTACCAACCATATACTGAATCTTTACTTTCTTTTCAGCCATTACAGCTTTAGCCTGTGCATCAACGATTTCCTTCTGCAGCTTGAGTTCTTTAACGTCGCTTACGAGAGGGATCATGATTTCAGGTTTAACTTTGATTCCTTCTTTCATTGCTTTTGCAGCAGCTTCAAAGATAGCGCGTGCCTGCATTTCAGTGATTTCAGGATACATAACACCGAGACGGCATCCGCGGAAACCGAGCATCGGGTTAAATTCGTGCAATGATTCGATCTTAGATTTGATCTTTTCAACACTTACGTTCAATGCTGAAGCAAGTTCTTTGATTTCTTTTTCCTGATGAGGTAAGAACTCATGCAATGGCGGATCCAATGTTCTAACGGTAACCGGACGTCCCTTCATCGCTTTGAAGATTCCATAGAAATCTTCTCTCTGATATGGAAGGATTTCGCCGAGAGCTGCTTTTCTTTCTTCAACCGTATCTGAAACAATCATTTTACGGACTGAGAGAATACGATCGCCGCCGAAGAACATGTGCTCGGTACGGCAGAGGCCGATACCTTCAGCGCCGAATGCAACTGCATTCAATGCCTGATCAGGCTGATCTGCGTTTGTTCTGATGCCGAGTCTTCTGTATTCGTCTGCCCACTTCATTAATGAAGCATACTGACGATATACTTTTGATTTTTTAGGATCGAGTGTTTTGTTAATGAGTACTTCAACAACCTCTGAAGGTTTGGTGTTGATTTTACCCTGGATAACTTCACCTGTTGTTCCGTCGATAGAAATGTATTCACCTTCTTTAACAACAAGGTCTTTGCCTTCAACTTTAATTGTTCCGGCATGATAATCAATGAGGAGTTTACCGCAACCTGCAACGCAAACTTTACCCATCTGACGGGCAACGAGAGCAGCATGTGAGGTCATACCACCGCGGGCGGTAAGAATACCTTCCGAAGCGTTCATACCCTTGATATCTTCTGGTGAAGTTTCAATGCGAACGAGGATAACTTTGTCGCCGTTTTCTGCCATCTTGTAAGCATCTTCAGCGCTCAAAGCAACTTTACCGCTTGCAGCACCAGGACCGGCGTTCAAGCCTTTGGCAAGAAGTTTACCGTCTGCAATAGCTTTTTGTTTTTCTTTGTTATCGAATACCGGACGAAGCAGCTGATTCAACTGGTTCGGTTCGATTCTGAGAAGAGCTTCTTCTTTTGAAATTAATTTTTCGTCAACCATGTCGAGAGCAATTTTAACTGCTGCAAGACCGGTTCTCTTACCGACACGGCACTGTAACATCCAGAGTTTGCCCTGTTGAATGGTGAACTCAACGTCCATCATATCGGTATAATGTTTTTCAAGAGTTTTACGATAGCCGTCAAGCTCTTTGTAAATTCTTGGATTGTCTTTTTTCAAATCTGATATCGGGAGCGGAGTGCGGATACCGGCAACAACGTCTTCACCCTGAGCGTTGAAGAGATATTCACCGTAGAAAATGTTTTCGCCGGAAGCTGCGTCACGTGTGAAAGCAACACCCGTACCTGAATCCATACCCATGTTACCGAATACCATTGATTGAACGTTAACTGCAGTTCCCCATGATTCAGGAATGCCGTTCAATTTACGATAGATGATAGCGCGGTCGTTCATCCATGAGCCAAATACTGCGCCGATAGCGCCCCAGAGTTGTTCTTCCGGATTGCTCGGGAAGTTCTTTCCGGTCTTTGCTTTAATCTCAGCTTTGAATTCGGCAACGAGTTCTTTTAAGTCTTCAGCAGTCAGGTCGGTATCAAACTGAACTTTGCGGTCAGCTTTTTTCTTTTCGAGAATAACTTCGAAAGGATCGTGATCTTTTTTGTCAACCGGTTTTAAACCGAGAACGACATCTCCGTACATCTGTACGAAACGGCGGTATGAATCATAAGCAAAGCGCGGGTTGTTGGTGTTTTTAATAACGCCTTCAACGGTAACATCATTCAAACCGAGGTTAAGAATGGTGTCCATCATACCGGGCATAGATGCTCTAGCACCGCTGCGGATAGAGAGTAACAACGGATTGTTTTTATCTCCGAATTTTGCGCCCATGACTTTTTCAACGCGCGCTAAAGAATCTGCAACCTGTTTCTTTAATTCTTTCGGGTATGTGTTCTTATTCTTATAGTAATAAGTACATACATCTGTAGAAATGGTGAATCCTGCTGGTACAGGTATTCCGATGTTAACCATTTCAGCCAGGTTAGCACCTTTACCGCCGAGAAGAGCTTTCATGTCAGCTTTTCCGTCAGCTTTTTTACCTCCGAAGAAGTAAACATATTTCGAGGATTTACTCGATGCCATAACTAATATTCTCCTATGAGTATTTATTGAAAATAACTCCGGTTCCCTGTGGGTTATTCCGGTTGTGATTTAGTTTTTCTAGTAACATATGCTGTCACACTGCGACAGCGATTATTTAAGTTTCGTTCCTTTATATTTCTGCAGTTTGCCGTTCAGATAGTTTTTAAACTCTTCCTCTTCTTCAAGCTGCATTTCAATCTTCAAGTAGTAAATATCAATATCATCAAGCTCTTTGCTGAATTGCGAAAGCTTAACGGAATCTTTTTCCGTTGTAATTACCGAATAGCAATTCTTATCATAGAACACTTTGCGTATCTGCTGTACTTCTTCATTAGTGTACAGTTTATGATCTGCAAAAATCAACTGTTCATCGGTTGATATATTAAAAGTCTCCATCGCCGTGATGAACGAATGCGGATTTGCGATTCCGCATACAAGCAGACTTTTTTGTCCCTGAAATTCTTCCGCCGGGAAGAACTCATTATTGCGGACGTCCAAGAACCCTACTGTTTTATAGTGCGCATTGAATACCGGCTTTGTGCTCAGCAGTTTCATATAGCATTCGGGTATTTCAGCCTTCGCTGAAAACTTCCGGTTAATAATAACGCAGTCGGCTCGTTTTACTTCTGCAACAGGTTCGCGCAAGTCGCCTGTCGGCAGCATCAACCGGCGCAGACCATTGCGCCTTGTAAAAAATCTCTGGTCAAATAACACGATATTTACATCGCGTTCAATATACCTGTGCTGATAAGCATCATCGAGAACAAGTGCATCCGGTGAAAAATCATCAAGTAATTCTTCCGCTCCGACAATGCGGTCTTCGCATACGGCGGCAGGCACCTGACAGTTATACACCGTTTGCAGCATTTCATCTCCGGCATCTTCAACCCGGGCGAAAACATCTTTACCGTCTGAGACCAACAGGTATCCTTCGGAATCTCTTCCGTAACCGCGGCTTAAAACAGCGACACGCAGTCCCATGTTTTTCAACATGTTGGTTACCTTAATGGTAAACGGCGATTTTCCGGAGCCGCCTGTTGTCAGGTTGCCGATGGATACAACAAACGAGTTAACCGATTTTGTTTTCAGTATTCCGCGGTTGAACAGATAATTTCTTACTGTAACAATAAGCGCGTATACCGGAATCAGCGGGATAAATAAAACCCGCAATACATCAAGTACTCTCATGCAGAAAATTTTTCCGCTTCTGTTTGCAACTTCATCAAATGCTTTTCACAATTCTTAATTATCACCGACGTCGCATCACGATCTATCGTTCTGTCAATCTTCATAGGATCAGAGTACACAAGGCGCACACGCGAAAACAATTTGGGAATTTCAAAGGCATCCCAGCTTTTCAATTTCCATTTCTTTTCGTACGCCGAACCGATCAGAACCAGAGATGTTCCGCTTTTCTTCGCCGCAACTACCGCTCCGGGCTTAAACTCGTGCACCGGTCCCCGCGGCCCATCAGGCGTAAGGCAAACCGAACCTTCCTTCACCGCGTAATCAATCATCATATCAAGAGCGCTAGCACCGCCCTTTGAACTTGATCCGCGGACAACTTTATAATTCCAATATTTCAAAGTACGTGCGAGCAATTCACCGTCTTTGCTTTGGCTTATCAAAGCAAGCATCGCATTATTGCGAAGCTGATACCATGGATACAACATTGTTCCATGCCAAAACGCGAATATCATATGCTCTTTATTTGCAATTGCTTCATCGGTTAAGCCGGCGTTTACACGCTCAACGCGCAGCGACGCAACCCACCAGGCGGCAACTCTGCCCAATAGTACATAACCCAACGGTCTGAGCATTCCCAGTAACCGCGTTTTAATTTTCATGCAAAACTCTGTTAATTGCCGAGGCCGCACAAACAGACGCATGCTTGTCTCCCAGTAAACTCCGCAGTCCGGCCAATTTGTTTTTCATTTCCTCACGGCGTTTTTCATCATCCAAAATTGCGGATGCAACTTCCAAGATTTTTTTCGTCGACACGTCATCCTGAATCAGCTCAGGAACAACGTCGCCGCCGGAGACAATATTTGCAAGTCCGATATAATCAATCTTTACAAGCCGCTTTCCGATTGCAAACGTAAGCGGATTCGTTTTGTACACGATTATCATCGGCAATCCGAAAATACCCGCCTGCAAAGTTGAGGTTCCTGATTTTACAACTCCGAACTTTGCATACTGCATAAACTCATATACATGCTCATGGACGACTTTATATTTCGTCGTGCTTTTATAAAGCTGCTCAAACACAGCCGAGTCAATCAGCGGAGCACAAGCCAACACAATCTGCATGTTGTACTTCTGCGCTAATTTTTCAACGCCTTCCGCTATTGCCGGATAGATAAGGCGCACTTCCTGTTCTCTGCTGCCCGGCAAAACGAGGAGGATATCTTTATCCTCTTCCAAATCATACTTCGCGTATAACTCGTGTTTACTCATAAGATTATACGCGCCTATCTGTTCTACCAACGGATGCCCGACAAACTCGGCATTAATTCCGTGTCCGCGGTACATAGTTTCTTCGAACGGGAACACCACCAACATGGTATTCACTAACTTTTTAATCTTCTTTATCCGCCCTTTTCCCCAAGCCCATAGCTGCGGAGAAATGTAATAGATAATCTTTACGTTCATCTTTTTGAGCAGCTTTGCGAAATTGAGATTGAATCCGGGATAATCAATCAATATCGCCGTGGTAATATTTTTCTCTTTCACCAAAGCCGCAAGTTCACGCTTTACTTTCGCGATAAACGGAAGATGCTTAACCACCTCCGCAAATCCGAGAAACGCCATCTTGTTAATATGATACAGAGCATGTAAACCGTTCTTTATCAATTCATCACCGCCGATGCCGAAAGCTTCAAGATGCGGATTTGTTTTCCGCAATTCCTTCAATACTTCCGCACCATGCATGTCGCCGGAAACTTCGCCGGCAACAATGAGGATGTTTTCTTTTGCTACGCTCAATTCGCTATCATTTTCATTGGCATTATTCTAAAGAGCCAGAGCAAAAAGACAGTCAACGTAATAATTGTAAATGCCTGCAATGTTCTTCTTTCGGAACGCAGTCCTGCTTTCAGATTGTATGACGGCTGTGGCAGCGCGTTATTTTTATATGCAGAAATGCGCGGTATAAAACGCGGAACATTTTTGCAATACTCGGCATACGATTCACCGAAAGCCGTCTTCAGATATGCTTCTTCTTCGCCGACAATAGTTACATACTGCCATGCAAAAAAGAGGAACGCGATAACCGGCAAATAAGGACACAGGGCATTCGCCATGATGCCGATACCGACATACATTAAAATATTTCCGACGTACAGCGGATTACGTACATGCGCGAAAGGGCCGCTGATAACGAGAAATGTTCCGCCGACTCCGCCGGTGGTTCTCGTTTCACTGCCTGCCCAGCTTACACCCCAAAGACGTATCAATTCTCCCGCGACCGCGATGAGAAAACCGCCGATTAAACTATACACGTTCGGTTCATTATAAAGAACCATAAGTATAATAAACGGGATTGGTGTATAACTCCGGTACTTAAATACTTTCAACGAAAATTTGTTTGCCATAATTCTTTCTATCCGAGTTTATAAACTTCATTTCTTTTCAAAACAGCCTGATGCCGTTTCTTAATTCTTTTCTTTGCAAGTGTCAACTGCAGCAATCTTAAAACATCAGCAAACGAACTGTACGGGAAATACGAGATACGTTCTCTTTCGCAAAATTTCAGCAGATCGTCTTTCGCGAAAATAATATCGCAAAACTGTGCGGGGCACGTATCCGAACTGCCGTTACCGATGTATACGGTAATTTCATCATCGCCGCTTTCTTCCAGAACATGATTCCGCTTGCAATTAGCGCAATCGTGACACTCTTCATCGGTATATGGAAATACCGGTTTAATTTTTCCATCCGGTCCGGAGATTAAAGAATTTGCAAAGAACTTGATGTCCTGCAATCCCTCTCTCTCAAAAACATATTTTATATAATTGTCGAATCCGTCGCTCAGTATAAAAAACGGAATTTCATTTTCTCTACAGTATGCGGCAAAATCTTTGAACGTCGGATCTATCTCAAAACTCTGAATATATTCATGGATTTGTTTCAGCGTCAAATCCGGTGCTTCCTGTAAAAGCTGAAACCAGCCTTCTTTTCCCGTAATAACACCGTCTTTAATATTCTGCGTAATCACTGCCGACGCGGGCTGATTACCAAAATGCAGAAATATATTCTCGCCGATGTCTCTCTTTGTTATCGTGCCGTCGAAATCAACAAATATTTTTAACTGATGAACCACTAAAACTTTCTGTCTGTCTTTTTTCCTTCCGAACCCATGGCTTAAGCCATGGGCTAGGAATCAGAAACATCCTTCGCAATTAATGCGATTTATCTATTACGAATTTTTTCACTTCTATTACATCTTTAGCCGTAAACCGGTAGAAATACGTTCCCGAAGGCAGATTGCCGGCATGAAATACAAACGTGTTGCGGCCTTTCTGCGTATCCAATATTTCCTTTTCATCCATTTTTTCAATGCGTGAGTTGTAAAACTCAAACCGCACCAGCATCGGTTCAGGTAAATAATAGTTGATCACCGTCGAATCAGCGAACGGATTCGGAATATTTTGTAAAACAACAATTTTATCACCGATCGGTCTCAAATAACTCACCTTTTGAATTTCAGAAGCATTCAAAACCGTATTCTCTGCGAGCTGTAAAACGCGAATGAAGTACACACCGTCGGTATCCGGCATAAATGAGTAACTGTAATCGTTTGCATCATGAAATACTTTTGCCGGTACGGTTATTACTTCAGTCCAATTGGTGTCATTAATAGTCTTGAGCAAAAACTTTTCAATTCTAAAGGCCTTAATCATGCTGCCGCTTCCGGTTTTCCATGAAACCGAAATGCTGTCGCCGTTTACGGCAGTGGCTAATTCAAGCAGAGGCGTAAACTGCTTTTTTTCAGCAAACAAGCGCTGCCCGTAAATGCCCGAACCGTTTTTATCGGCTTCTTTTAGAATAACAATGATTCCCTGCTTGCGATCATTAATAACCGCCGGATAGCTTTTTTCGGTACCTTTCGAAAGAAGCATCGGTACTCCGACTGAATCCCACATCAGGTGGCCTTCTTTATTAATTTTTTGCGCGTACACATACGTGTCCGAAGCAGATTCTCCACGCTCGAACCAAGTTATAAAACTTTCACCAAGTCTATCGGTTGTTAAAGCCTGACCGAATTTATTCGACGGCTTGTACGAAACAAACTGTGCATCATCGCCCCATGCTAATTTTCCGTCATGAGTGATTTTCTGACAAAACACATTTTTTGTTTTTCCCGATTCATTCAGCCAGCTCACAATAATCGAGTTATCCGGTGATTGTGTCAGCTGAATGTTGCTTTTTGAACCCTTAATACGAGGCGCTGCTTTTTTCGGTTCTGCAAACAGGTATTTACCTTTTTCGTCAATCGAGCGGAACAGTATTTCTTTGTTCTTTCCACCTGTCTGCCAAATCGCAGTAACCTGACCGTTCTTCAACGAAGCAGCGGTGTAGCTCAATATATCATCATTTGCTGATGATACTTCAACCGGTTTTGCGAAATACGATTTATTCCCGGCTTTATCGAGATGCTGTACAAAAAGAACATTCTTGCCCTGACGTGCTTCGAGCCATAACACGAATGCACCTTGTTTCTGATCGGGAATTATCAGTGTTGAATACTTCTGTTCTTTAGTCGTTGAAACCAGCATCAATGAGTCTGGAGTCTCTATTTCGCCGTCGGCACTTATCTTTTGCACCTTGACAAAATACTGTGCCGGTGTCGTGTTTGCTTTTTCGATATAGGAAACATACGCGTTACCTATCGAATCAACCGCAAGAGAATAATTGGTGATGCGTCCGTTTTCCTTATATACCCGGACACCTTCATCACCCCACTGCAACGCACCATTCGCAATGGTTTTCTGAATGCAGAGTTCATCACACTCTGTATTCATGTTCTCTTTCCAAAGAACAAACAACTGACCGTTGACATTAACTTTTGCAACCGGATTTTCTTTTACTCCCGGGCGCGTCGAGATATTCTTTCCATCACCGCGTAAACGAACTTTTCCGTTAAGCTCAATTGATTGGAAATAAATATCGGCGATGTTGTTGTCTTTTTTATCCTGCCATACGATATAAAATCCACCATCGGGATTTTCTATCGAAGAAATATTATAGGGCGTCTGTGTATCAACAACAAGTTTTTTTGCCTTCTCGAGAGAATTTGTCCATTGACCGAAGACAGCCTGAGAACATAATAGCAACACCCACAGAACAACTGTGAAATTTCTGACCGAAGCCGGGAAATACTTTTTCCTCCGGTTATGCAACAACATTCAGATCCTCATTAAATTTAACACTAACAAGTTTCGAGATACCCTCTTCCTGCATGGTTACACCATACAAGGCGTCTGCAGCTTCCATGGTTCTCTTGTTGTGAGTAACAACAATAAACTGCGTGTTGGAACTGAACTGTTTAATAATTCTGGTAAAGCGGTCAATGTTTGCATCGTCAAGCGGCGCGTCAATTTCATCAAGAATACAGAAAGGACTCGGCTTAACAAGATAAATAGCAAACAACAACGCGATAGCGGTCAGGGTCTTTTCTCCTCCCGAAAGAGCTTCAATCGTAAGAGGACGCTTACCCTTCGGCTTCGCGATAATTTCAATCTTTCCTTCAAGCGGATCAACGCCTTCTTCAAGCTTCATATCAGCTTCATCACCGGGATTAAACAAGCTTCTGAAGATATTAATGAAGTTCTCGCGAATCTTTCCAAATGTTTCAAGGAACAGATTTTGAGCCGTCGTATTAATTTCTTCAATGGTCTTGATCAAATCCTTTTCAGAAGCAACAAGGTCATCGCGCTGTTTGTGTAAAAATTCAAGACGCTGTTTTTCTTCGTCGAATTCAGAATATGCCAACAAGTTAACAGGGCCAAGGTTTTTAATCTGCTGCTTATAGCTGTGAACTTCTTCCGTACGGGTTTTGAAATCGAATGTATCGAGATCGTCAAACTCTTTGATCTCTATTTGCAAAGAATAGTTTTCCGCGATTTGAGCACGCAGGTTTTCGACCTTAATATCCAATTCATTCAGCTTCATTTCGCTAGCGTGAATCCCGTTGGCTGCTGCTTCGCGTTCTTTGCGGAGAGAACCCTGCGCAGATTCTTTCTCGTTTATCTCACTCCGGACTTCCTTAAACCGCTCGCCGATAACTTTTTCTTCGCCTTGCAGTTTTTCTTTTTCTTCGTTCAGTCCGGCTAATTCCATGTACTTATCGTCAATAATTTCCGTAAGTGTTTCGATTTCCGAATCGGCAGCACTTATGTCTTCGTTGCGTTTTTCCAGAGACTTCTTAATCGTTACGATGTTGTCTTCGCTCCGGATAATACCGCTTTCATAATTTTTCTTTTCACCGGTCAGGCGTTCGTGTTCAATATCAATGAGGTTGATCTTTGCCTGTATCGCATTATATGCTTTTTCTACTTCACGGAAGGCTTCTTCGATTTTTTGCTGTTCGCCCTCTATGTTCTGAACATGCGCACGGAATTCTATCAGTTCGGCTTCTAATTTTTCACGCTCATTATCAAGCTGATTTGACTGATGAACATATTCCTGAAGTTCTTCACGATTCTTTTCAATCTCATCAACTGCTTTGGTTTTTTCAAACTCGAATTGCGCAATCTGCTTTTCGATGTTTGCCAAATCGTTAACAAGAATTTTCGAGTTATCTGCAAGCACCTTCATATCAATCGAGCCGATCCGCTCTTCCATTTCAGCCATCTTTGCCTGAAGGCTTGCAAGTTCCTCTTCATGTTTCGGATACTGCTTTTTCAGATCTTCAAGCAGCTGTCTTCTTCCGAACAAGGTTTCATCAAGACGTGGAGCGGCGCCGCCTTCAACAAGTCCGGATGCTTCAAGTATGTCGCCATTCAGCGTTGTATACGTAAATTCCGGGAATTGTTCCGACAATGCGAACGCGGTCTTTAAATCTTTAACAATACCGATAGTGGAGAGCAGGCGGTTAAACAACGGTCTCCATTCATCGTCGGTAACGATGAGGTCATCACACCATCCGAGGAATCCTTCCTGTTTTGCGACTTTTTGTTTGCGCCTGCGGAAGAAATAATTCTTTATTGAGCCGCCGAAGGAAGATTTCTTTTCTGTCCTGTAGCCGCGCATGTAAAATGATGCTTTACCGTAATCGTTCTTTTCAAGATATTCGATTCCGTTGCGGATGTCGTCTATCGTATCAACGATAATACTGTTCAAATTATTTTTCAGAGCTGCTTCAATCGCAAAGCGGAACTCATCACCGGCATTACCGATATTGGCGATGAGATTCTTAGCGCCGGCATTCCATGAGTTGTCTTCCAAAAGTGCTTTTGCGCCTTTTGAAAAACCTTCAAGGCTCTCAATTACATTCTGTAAAAAGCTGATTTTATCGCGAACAACGTTAATAACACCGCGCTGTTCCAATTCCTTTTCTTTCAGCGAGTTGAGTTCCTGCTCAAGTGCAGTTTTCTCATCCTGCTTCTGCTGATAAAAACTTTCCGCTTCTTTTAAGCGTTGTTCGGACTCATTCTTTTCCTGTGTCAACTCTTCAATGTAATTAACCGTCTTTGCGATGTTACCGGTTAATGATTGAATTTTTTTATTGAGTCCTTCGATTGATGTGTTGATGCGTTGGAGAGTGTTTTGCAGGTTGTGAAACGTGTTTTCCTTTGATGAAAGTTCTTTATGAAGATTCAGAACTTCCTGGTTATTCTGTTTAACTGCCTGGCGCTGCGTCTCTAACTCAGCCTCATATGATTGCAGTTCAGCCGAGACTTTTTCCTTCTCTATCTGTTTTTCTTCGAGACGGGTAGTAATTTCTTCAATGTTAACCTTGTAGTCTTCAATATTTTCCTGAGTGGTGGTTAACTGTGTCTGCAATTCATTGATATCACGATGATAGCGCTCGATGTTTATCTCAAGCGATTTTTTGCGCTCTTCGGATACCGATAAAGTTTGCTGTGCTTTATAAATCAACTCTGTCTGTGCAGTAATTGCAGAGCGTTTCTCCTGCAATTCGCGCTCAACAGCATATAAATTCTCTTTTACCGTACGCAGTTCATCATCAAGGCGTGCAAGGTCTGATTCAAATTGTAATTTTTTTGTAAAGTTCGCCTCGCGGTGTGCTTTTTGTTCTGCTTTCTGTAAATGAAAATACGCAAGCTCACGTTCTGCAAGATCCAGTTCCAGTTCGCGAAGAGTTATGCTTAATTTATTATGGCGATCGGCGCGTTTAGCCTGACGTTCGAGCGAAGCAACTTTTTTATCAACTTCCGAAACGATATCATTAACGCGGGTAAGGTCAGCCTTTACTTCATCAAGCTTACGGAGTGTTAAGCGGCGGCGGAGTTTATACTTGTTCACGCCCGCAGCTTCCTCAAACATATTGCGGCGTTCTTCCGCCTTGTTGTTCAAAATCTGCTCAACCATTTTCAACTCGATAACAGAATAGGCGTTCGAGCCCATACCGGTATCCATGAACAGATTGGTAATATCTTTCAAGCGGCAGATATTTCTGTTTAACAGATATTCACTTTCGCCGGAGCGGAAAATTCTTCTTGTAATAACAACTTCAGTATATTCAGAAGGTAGGATGCCTTTGTCATTTTCAATAGTCAACGATACTTCAGCCATACCCATAGGTTTCTTGTTCTGAGTTCCGTTGAAAATTACGTTCTCCATTTTATCGGAACGGAGCGTGCTGCTTTTCTGCTCGCCAAGACTCCAGCGGATAGCATCAACAATGTTGGTTTTACCGCATCCGTTAGGACCGACAATAGAAGTCACGCCATGATTGAAATTAACCACCGTCTTTTGAGCAAAGGATTTAAATCCTAATATTTCCAGCTTCGATAAATACAATGTCAGATTCCTGTTTTAAATTCACGTATGGCTTGGAATATATAATCAACCGTCATATAGTTCATCTGCAAATATCCGAAAAGTACCAGTAGAACTCCCACGATGAAAACGAAACCGAAAAAGTAAACTTTACCCGGTATCACGTCAAAAATAACATGTGTGCCTTTGAGTATTCGCATCAACATCCAGATTGCAAAAGCAATGAAGAAAATATAGATATACGCGTTCGCAACGTTCGGGACAAGCACTCTGTATAAAATTATACCGACCGGAATCATCAGTAAGAGCGGAATAAATGACCACGCGGTAATATAGAACGCACTTGTGTAGTACACCTTGTTCATAACACTATATGAGAACAGCTTGATAACACCGCTGATGACGAGTATCTTAACAAAGATAACTGCCGTCAGAATAAAAATTCCCGATGTCGGATGCCATGTTAGATAGCCGACAAACTTCATCAGCCAGTTGCTTGAATATGAAAGCAGTAACCGCTCTAATAAAATGCTGTCTCTGAAGTAATAAAGAAAACTTTCAGTAAGCAATGCCATAATTGCCGAAACAATAATGGAAAGCATAAACGATTGTCCAACAGAGAAGATGCGCATGTCGCGCACATCAGCAAAGAAATTATACGGGCGGACAAGAGCGCGTGTTGCATCTTCGCGGAATTTTCTACCGGAGTTGATAAGGAATCCGACAAGCAGCGCAAGTGCCATGCCGAATATGATAAACACAAGCGGTGAGCGGTCTTTCTTCACGCCAATTGGAACAGTGACCTTTTGCAGATTATGCAAACCGGCAGATAAAACTTTGAACCCGGTACGTGATGTTTCTCTTTCTTCACCGGATATACCGATAGGAAGAATGCCTTCGCTGTTATAGCGTCCAAGCAATGATATGTATGATGTCCGGTAGTCGAAAATTGAATTAACGAAATAGCCCGGCAGGTTTTGCGAATCGGCAAGATCAAGCAAATCCGAATACAATTTCGCTTGTGCTTCGAATGAGTAATCATTCAAATAGCCATTCGAAATTCCTTCGGTCGCAAGATAGCCGACACTTGAGAGAATTACTCTTCCTTTACCGACTTTCGCTTCAACGGCAGAGCGGACAGCTTCGACTTCGCTGATATTTTTATTTAAAAATTCCAATCCATATAAATCAATACCGGCAATTTCGCCGATGATATGAGAGCCGCTGAATGAAGCGTACACAATTTTTGTTATCTGTGAATGAACTTCATCTGCAAGTTGTCCCAGATAAAAATCATCACGTTCGTCGCTGCCGATATAGGAAGATCCAAGGCCGAATCCGGCAACACATGAATAGTTACCATATGCGGCGATATACTGATTGAGATACGTTTTGCTTGCAGAAAGGAACACGTTATCGGTCAGCCATGATGAAGGCACACCGTCAAGCGGCATATCAACAAATGCAAGAAGTCCAAGCTCCTGACACAGCGCGAGCAGATACGGATGCGGTGCGGCTTTTTCAAAGCGTACAGCATTGAAGCCCGTCTCTTTAATAAACATCATATCACGGCGCATCTGGGCATAGGAAAGCATTCCGCCATAGTTCTTGTAAATTGGGACGTATGTTGCGCCGCGCAGTTGATATGACGAGTTGTTGAGGAACATTCCGTCTTTTGATGCAAACAATGTGTTGATTCCGTACGAGCGGGAAAAATCATCAACAATAGAACCATTGCTGATAACCTGAAAGCGGACGCGGCAATTAACCGGATTCTCCGGAGTCCACAACGGAGCGCCTGACACATCAATCGTTAATGCACCTTCTTTCAGTTTTCCTTTTTTAATTTCAACCTGCTGGGCATTGGATCCGATGATTTGGCCGCCGGCAGATTCAACCGATACCTTCACCTCGAAATAATCCGACTGCACCGAGACATCTTTTACCGCAGTATATGCGCCGTTGTTCGCGGTATAACGAACTTTAATCTGCGCGCGGTCACCTTTGATAGATGTTGTGTTGATGCTGTAACGGGAAATGGATGCTTCGGGAACAACCGCAATAAACACGTCTCTGAAAATTCCCGGATACTCATGGGGAAAGAGAAATTGATTTTTTAACGGAATGCTGTTTTTTTCATTCACTGCCGCACGGACGTGAATGGAGATGAGATTATTCTTGTCGGCTTTCAGCAAATCCTTTGGAAGCTGGACCATGAACGGAACTGCACCGCCCTGATACTTGTAAATAACGTAGTTATTCAGCGCAATTTCGCCGGAATAATTCATTCCTAAAATATTCAGATAGAGAACTTTGCCGTTAATCGTTTCTTTACGAAGCATAACGGACTTTTCAAATACCAACGCTTCTTTACCTTCAAAAATCGAAGGAACCGCAGCCGGAACTTTATTTTTATCTTTATCCTTTTCAACATATACCTGCCATTGACCATCCAGCAAAATCCGGCTTCTTACGCCTGAATTTTCTAAATAATTGAGTTGTTGGTCATTTACAGTATAGTTGGGGATACTTCTTAATATAATCTGTGGGGAGGCGATAATGTTCAACAATACACAGAACAAACCGGTCAGTAAAAATCGCAATTTTTGAACCATTCAGTTTTTTGTAAATTCAGACTACAAATATACGGAATCAAGGGGGGGGAAATCAATAAGTAAATCCATGCCATAAAAAGTAGCACTTTTTAGGATGTCTGTAACCCATTGTATTATAAGCATTTACAAAACAGCCCCCAAAAGGGGGCTTAAGAAAAACTTAAAAAAATTAATGATTTTTTGCCATTTATCAGGCTATCGGTTCACCGCCAAGATTGTCTTGAATGAACTTAGCCATCGGATCGTTCGAATCCACCTTTTTTCCTGCTTTTTTCGGCGAATTTGAGGCTTTTATGTCCCGGCTGGTCGCTTTTTCGCTCAAACTCAGTTTTATGCTGATTTTTGTGTCAAAAAACGTAAAAGCTTTGGTGTTCATATAGTCCAAATATGCCTTCTGTCCGAGCATATGCATGGCGTCGGTATCAAAAACTTCGACCTGTAGAACGCTTTTTGTGAAGGCAACCGGCTTTAAAGACTGGGCAAAAGCGCTAAAAACGCCCGGTTTTTCAGCCGCGAGCTGGTTTACGAACTCTTCCCAACGGGCAGAAATTGAGTCCAAAGTCGCATTTTCCTGCGGAGCGGTCTTTGCCGGTGGAGAAACCGGCTGAGCCGGCACCGGATCTTCAGCAATGAATGATGTCATAGAGGCTTTCGGTGCCGGGGCGGGTGCCCTCTCCTGCACGAAAGCGGCCTGCGCGGGTTCACGTCTCACCGGTTCACCCGAGGAACCGTTATCGGCTCCGGCCGCATCAATCAATCCGCTTATCGTAGCCGTTTTCTCAAACCCGATCAACTGGGAAAGAGCAATCTCAATTTTCAATTTGTGGTTTTGCGAGTATTTTAACTCCTGCCCGAGTTTTCCGAGGAAGGTCAAAATGCGCAGCAAATCGTTTTCGAGAAAATGCTCAGCATACTGTTTGTATTTTACTTTGTAAATCTCAGCTGCTTCAATTAGAGTAACAGAACCCGTGGCAACTGCAACCATAATATTCCGGAAGTGCTCGGTAAGCTGATCAACAAAATCGGTATAATTCCATCCGTTTTTGTACAAAGTATCTGCGACTTCAAATGCCAATTTAAAATTCTTTGAAAGCACTGCATCGCTGATATCGAAAAACAAATCGTTATCAATAACATTCAGCAGTTTGATGACTGTTTCATATACAACATCTTTTCCGCAGAACGCAACGACCTGATCGAAATAACTCTCAGCATCACGCAGACCACCGTCAGCCTTGCGTGCAATCAGCGTTAGGGTTTTATCATCAATGGTAATGGATTCTTTTTGCGCAATTTCAAGCAGAAGTGCTTTAATTGTATTTAGCTGTATTCTTCTGAAATCATAGCGCTGACAGCGGGAAAGAATAGTCAACGGCACGCGGTGAACATCCGTTGTTGCGAAGATGAATACGATGTGTTCCGGCGGCTCCTCAAGCGTCTTTAAGAACGCGTTGAAAGAGTCCTTGGTTAACATGTGAACTTCATCTATGATGTAAACTTTGTATTTGCCTTTCGAGGGTGCGTAACGCACGGAGTCTCTCAGAGTGCGGATTTCATCAATACCGCGATTGGATGCAGCATCTATTTCAATAATGTCAATCAACTGCCCCGTTGATATTGAACGGCACATTTCACATTCGTTACATGGCTCGGCATCATGGGGATTTTCGCAGTTGAGTGTCTTGGCAAGAATTCGTGCGGTTGTAGTTTTACCAACGCCGCGCGGTCCTGTAAGCAGATACGCGTGTGCAATTCTGCCTGAAGTTATGGCATTCTTTAGAGTTGTGGTAATGTGTTCCTGACCTACAACTTCATCAAATCTCTGCGGTCTGTATTTTCTCGCGGTAACGACAAATGACATGAATATCTAATCTTTCCGACATAATAAAAAAACTATCCGGCTTGCAAACCGGATAGCAAAAATACGAATTATTCGATTGAGTTAATAACACAAATAGACGTGGATTTTACTCTCACATTCGCGCAAAGTAATATCTGAATCGCCGAAAAACCTCATACTGTGAGGTATCTCTGTTAAATCAATCCTGCACCACCCGCATGCCCGTAATCTCGTTGTATTCACGCAAGGACCGAAAAGTTACTCTGCCTGTATATGCGTTGGTATTATAGGCTCCGCCTCTAGAAATATGATCGCCAATATCGTTATTGCAAGGGTCAACTAGGGCGGTTGCCGGATACACGTATAAGCAATCAAAGCACCACTCCCAGACATTGCCGGACATATCATATAACCCCAAAGAGTTGGGCTTTTTTGTCGCCACACCATGCGTGGTTCCACCAAGATCATAATTATAACCATCCCACACATAACCTTGCCACGCAAAATCACTTAATTTTGTAAGATCATCCGTTCCGGCATAGAGATTTGTCTTACCGGCCGACCTTGCCGCGTATTCCCACTCGGCCTCTGAAGGAAGACGGTATCCTCCTGTTTTGGACATTGTTATTTTCACATTATGCCATGATGGAGGGTTTGTATTTCCATTCACGGAGAAGCATGGCGTTTTACCTTCGGCAATACTTTTTTTATTACAGAAAGTAATAGCATCATAAAAAGTAATATTCTCAACGGGTAAATTATCTCCAACAAAATGGCTGGGATTATACCCCATTATTTTTTTCCATTCATATTGCGTCACTTCGGTTTTGCTTATCTTAAAAGACGAAATTGTTACGCTATGTGCTGGTCGTTCATATATATTCGCATAATCTGCATCACTGCCCATAATAAAGGTTCCGCCCGGGACCGAAATCATTTCGTTGGCTGTAAGTGCATCGGCCACATTCGGGATTTCCTTTATACAACTGAATGAAAATAATGATATAATTATCAACCAAATGAGTTTAATATATTGTAATTTAGTTTTAATCATAATGGCACCCGCACCTGAAATGTACACAAAATATTTTCATTCCCTGTTTTTTCAAATGGTATTATTGATAGAGAGACATGCGTTTCTTTTGGTTGAAAAATAAAAGCCTCCACAACGTTCAAAAAATATGTTGCCCCCAAATACGCCAATGCTTTGTACGCATTATCCCGCTTTGATTCAGCATCTTTTTTCCTTTTTAATACGGCGGATTTATTTGCCTCTATCGGGGTCAATCTGAAATCGTTGTTTATACCATTATACAGCGACAATGCGTCATTATAATCAACAACTTTTAAAATATAATAGACACTCGCTACCACAGTTGCAGTTATTGAGATAACTGCAACTGTTGCTCGTCCCGATTTGTATTGGCCGAGCCCAGGACAAATACATGAATATAACCATTCATGTCCATTGATTTCTCTGACAACGTCGGGTTCAGATAATTGCACCTCTGTCAAGACGCCGCCCTTTACCTCATAAGAACGCTCCCCAAGAATTACCTTTACTCCCAAATCCTGATCTGCAGAGACACTTATCATTGTATCTAACGATGCGTAATTCTCCATGCGGCAGCGTAGTCTATATTGTCCCGCAGGAATATTTTTGAAGGTTTTTGTGCCTTGCCATTGTGTGCTTGCAATTCCCTCGCCCGACAAGGCGGCAACTGACCCTGCGGGTGTAACCGTTATTCGAATACTTCCTGATTGTTTATGGAGAGAATCTACTTGCGTTGTCTGGGGAAATAGTAACAGCGATGAAAAAAATATAAACGACAGCATCGTTTTGATCACTTGTAACCTCAATATTTCTTAATAAACTACATGAGGGAAGAATTTACAAAATGAAAATACGAATTATTCGATTGAGTTAATAACAGAAAAGGCGGCTGATTGGGAGCTACATTCACTAACCCCGGGTTTAAACCCGGGGTTAGTGTTGGTACAGACATGAATTAAAAAATAACCCCGTCCTTCAGGGCGGGGTTATAAAATACTCTTTGCGCCGTGCCCGCCGTCAGGCGTGGTTCTTAGCGTACTTGGCGGTAAAATCTTTTAGTATTCTTCCGGTAAGGCTTTCAACTGCTCGTAGGTAAACACCGGACCGTCTTTGCATACGTACACATTACCGACGTTACATCTGCCGCATTTACCGAGCCCGCATTTCATGCGGTTCTCGAGTGTGGTGATAATGTTTTCATCTTTGAATCCGAGCTTCTGCATAACCGGCAGAGTAAACTTGATCATGATTGGTGGGCCGCATATAATTGCAACGGTGTTCTCTGCATTCGGAGCGGTCTTTTCAACAATGGTCGGGACAAATCCCACTTCGCCTTTCCAGTCAGCTGTTTCGCCGCCCGGATCAACGGTGACAACTGTTTTAACATCGGGCATATTTTGCCACTCTTCAATTTCTTTTTTATAAACCAGATCGCCGACACTGCGTGACCCGTATATAATGGTGACATCTTTGAATTGATCGCGCAAATCAAGGACATTCCATATAACGCTGCGTACGGGTGCAAGTCCGATACCGCCGGCAATGAACACAACATTCTTGCCTTTCATTTCTTCGACAGGGAAGTAGTTGCCATACGGACCGCGGAATCCCATCGTGTCGCCGACATTTAAACGGCGCATCGCGGCGGTCACTTTGCCCGCTTGCTTAAATGAGCATTCAATGTAATCGGGACGCGTCGGTGATGATGCGATGCAAAATGTACATTCGCCTTCTCCGAACACCGAATACTCGGCAAACTGTCCGGCGTTATGCTTAAATGCTTTTTGCATTTCGGCATCTTTGAATTGCAGACGCAGCGTCCGGGTATCGGGCGTTTCGTCAATCAGTTCCTTAATCTCAACCAAATCCGGTTTATATATATTTTCCATAATCTTTCCTAATTTCTGATTCACCGCAAAGACGCAAAGAACGCAAAGGTTTTTACGTTTAGCTTTGCGGTCAGCTTAGCATTATCACGATTTTACAGTCTAAATAAAACACTGAAAAAAACATTTTATAATAATTACCGCAACGTTGATTCTTGCGAAGGTGATACTTAAACGAAAATCTTATTCACAAAATATACTTTGCGCTCTTTGCGTCTTTGCGGTAAAATTCTTTCTCGCTATTTCTGCGAAAACTCAGCTATCGAGGACACCACTTCGGCGATGTCTATACCGACAGGACAGCCGCGTGAGCATCTGCCGCAGCCGGTACATAGTGTCTCACCGAACTTATCCTGATAATATTTAAATTTATGCGATACGCGCTGACGGTATCTCTTGTCTTTATTTTCGCGCGGATTATGTCCCGACGCGTGCTTGGTAAACAATGAGAACTGGCAACCGTCCCAATTTTTTGTTCTCTTGCCGCAATTGTATCCGCAGTCTTCATCCACTATATCGAAGCAATGGCAGGTTGGACAAACAAACGCGCACTGAGCGCAACCGAGACATGTCTCTCCGGTATGTTCCCAAAACGGACTGCCGAAATTATTATCAAGCCATTCTTTTGTTGCTGCTACGTCGAACTTTTGTTCGGGGGCTTTGGATTTCTTTGCCAACAATTTCACATCGTTTTCGTTCGCTTCAATAAATGTTTTTGAAAACGACATTGCAAATGATTCGCCTTTTTCCGTAATAGCTTTAGCCAGAAATTTTTCACCTTCGAGCGGAACAAGAAAAATATCAGAACCTCTTTCACTATCCTGACTCAAACCAACTGAAGTACAAAAACAGTATGCATCATTATAATCACAGGCTTCACCGATAACGACGGTATTCTCAACGCGCTTATTAAAAAACTCATCCTTATAATCCCAATTGAATACTTTACTCAATACCGGAATAGCGGCAGCATCACATGGTTTCACGCCGAATAGAACAGTCTTTTGTTCAATTGCCGCGGGATCTATTAAATCAATTCCGTCATGTGTTTTTTTGAAATAGAAAAGCGGATCCGATTTCGGGAAGAAAAATTCTTTTGCCGACAGGTGAGTCGGTGGTAACGCCGCATCAATCACCAGATCCTTGCCGTCGTTGATATACACGTAACGGCCTCCGTCCGGTGAGGCGGAAACAATATTCCACTTCTGTTCAATCAGCTGATGAACCAGATTTTGAATGTCGTCTTTTTTAATAATAAACTGCTTCATGCGTACTCCTTGTGCAGCAACGAATCGTTACTACTTAATAAAATCTTCTTTATCGGAATTCTTGTATGTGCCGACGAGTGTCGGTTCGTCAAGGGACATACCGTGACGGTAGCCGAATTCCTTCATTGCAATCACGCCTAATTTTCTATTCAGCAATGTAAGCGGTATATCCATCGGACATGAGCGCTCACACTCTCCGCACCCTGTGCATCTGCCAGCCTGATGAAATGCGCGGATGACATTCCATGAGAAATTACTTTGTGCGCTTGTACTGCTGCTGACCCAGCGGGGAGTTGTTTTATCCACAATGCACTGTTCGCAGTAGCAGGTGGGGCATGCCTGACGGCACGCGTAACAGCGGATACATTTTTCAAATTCTTTTTCCCAGAATGCGAAGCGCTCTTCGGAAGTTTTCGCGTCAAGCTCGGCAATTAATTTTCCGTATGCATCTTCGGGTTTTTCAAACGGCTCTTCGCTGCCGATAACAACATCCGCAACGTGCGGAGTGCGCATCTGGCACATAACGCATTTCGGTGCTACGTTGTTGACCTGCCAGTCAAGGGCGTAATCGCGTACAACGCCGTTGCATGCCATACCGATGATATACACTTCGTCGCGCTTGATCTGGTTTTCCTGCATCAGCGCAACAACCGAACGGGTATCGCATCCTTTTACAACGATGCCTATCTTGCCGCTTTTCGGTTTCCGTATCGCGGAGAGATATACCGACAGGTTGTTCTGCGCGTAATGACCGAACGTTAACTCTTCCGCTTCTTTTTCGTTATACGCGAAAAACGGACGAAGTCTGTTCTGATTCGGCATTGCCGCGTATCCGATAATAACTCCGACTGTTCCGTTCTGGAAGAGCTCTTTTGCTTTTTCGACTAATTCTTTCATTCTAATCTCTATGACTGTCTTTATCTTTTTTACCCTTGTCATTCCCGCGCAGGCGGGAATCCATGACTTATTCGTGATTCACAATACTTCGCGATTGTGTTGTCAGAATGGATTCCGTGTCGCGTCCGTCAAAAACGGACTTGCACGGAATGACACATCCCAGACACTATACTTTTTCAACGGCGACTTCTTCTTTGAGGAAGAAAGGGTCGCTCATATTTAATTTCTGAAAATCTCTAAATGGTCCTACTTCGCGGACGGTATTCGTTACACCGTCAACAACATCAACCCATTTTTTACCTTCGGATGCAGATACCCACGAAAAGTGCAGGCGTTTTTCATCAATGCCGACAAACTTCATTAACTCGGTAAAGAAAATCCACCGTCTGCGTGCGTGGAAATTTCCGGCATTGTAATGGCAGTCGCCCGGATGGCATCCGGAAACAAGCACACCGTCCGCACCCGCTTCAAAAGCCTTCAGAATGAAGACCGGGTCAATGCGTCCCGTGCAAGGCAGGCGGATAAGTCGCGCGTGCGGCTGCTGTTTCAATCGTGACGTTCCCGCCAGATCAGCGCCCGTGTATGTACACCAGTTACATACAAAGCAAATTATTTTAGGCTGCCATTCTTTTTGTTCGTCCATGGTATTTTCCGTATCAAACTTTATTAAAACATATCGGCGAGAGCATGTATTTCTGAGAATATCTGCTCATCTTTAAATCCGATCAATTCAACTGATTTAGAAGGACATGTCGCGTTACACGTACCGCATCCCTGACATAATCCTTCATTAACATATGCAACAACCTTAATGAGTTCGCCTTGTCTGTTGCGAATCTCTTTCACTTCGATTGCATTATACGCACAAACTTTTTTGCAATAGAGGCATCCGGCACATGTACTTGCATTAACCTTTGCGACAATCGGTTCGCGTTCCAGCATATCGGAACCGAACAACACGAGTGCCTTCGCGGCCGCCGCTGAAGCCATTGCTACGGATTCCGGAATATCGCGCGGTGAATTGCATGCACCGGCGAGGAAAATTCCGCCGCTGCTTGTTTCAACCGGACGCAGTTTCGGATGTACTTCCGCCAGGAATCCGTATTTGTCATACGGAACACCGAGCATCTGCGCGGTTTGCGGTGAGTTATCCTGTGCCATCATCGCGGTTGCAAGTACAACCATGTCGGCGTCAATTGTTACCGGAACCCCGGCAATCGTGTCTTCGCCTTTTACCATGTACTTGCCGTTCTCTTCATATATACGCGATACTCTGCCGCGAATATATTTAACGCCGTCTTCTTCAATCGCGCGGCGGACAAACTCTTCATACATCTTTCCGCCTGAACGGATATCCATGTAGAATACGTATGCTTCACCGTCATGCACTTTGTGTTTATACAACATCGCGTGCTTTGCGGTGTACATACAGCATATCTTGCTGCAGTACGTAAAACCTTTTGCTTCATCACGCGAACCGACGCACTGAATGAATACGATTTTCTTCGGCTCTTTTTTATCCGAAGGACGCTGGATCTCACCGGCAGTCGGACCGCTTGCGCTTGCAATACGCTCGAACTGTAATCCGTTGATGACGTCTTTATATTTACCGTAGCCGTATTCGCCGTAACCTTTAATGTGGCTGTCTTCCGGCTTTTTATCAATCGTGTATAATTTATAACCGGTTGCGACAATGATGCTGCCGATATCTTCGGTTACAAACGTATCTTTCTGTTCAAAATCAATCGCGTTTCTTCCGCATACCTTTGCACACATCATGCACTTACCGGTTTTATAGTACGTGCAAACGGTTCTGTCAATCACCGGGATATTCGGTACTGCCTGCGGGAACGGAACATACATCGCGGGACGTGTTGTTAAACCTTCGTCGAATTCGCTTAACGCTTTTTTCTTGATCGGACAACTTTGCGCGCACAGTCCGCATCCGGTGCAAAGATCGGCATTAACGGAACGTGCTTTTTGTCTGATCGTGACTTTAAAGTTTCCGATAAATCCTTCAACGTTCTCAACTTCGGAGTACGTCATTAAGTGAATATTCGGATGTTGATATACTTCAACCATACGCGGAGTAAGAATACACTGTGAGCAGTCGAGTGTCGGGAATGTTTCCGACAACTGGCTCATGTGTCCGCCTATTGACGGTTCTTTTTCAACGAGCGTTACGGGATAACCGGCATTTGCTATATCAAGCGCGGCCTGAATACCCGAAATACCGCCGCCGATAACAAGCGCGCGCTTGGTTACAGGTACGCGAATCGGTGTTAACGGCTCGTTGAATTTTACTTTTTCAACGGCGATACGCATAAGATCTATTGCTTTTGCCGTTGCTTCGTCTTTATTCTCGTGAATCCATGAGCAATGCTCGCGCAGGTTTGCAATTTCAACGAGGTAGGGATTAACGCCTGCCGAAGATGCTGCTTTGCGGAATGTTTTTTCGTGCATGTGCGGAGAACATGAACCGACAACAATCGCATCAAGCTGTTTTTCACGAATGGCTTGCTTGATAAGGTTCTGTCCGGGATCCGAACACATATATTTGTAATCTTCAGAGTGAGCGACACCGGGGAATTTCGCCGCCGCTTGCGCTACCTTTGCGCAATCGACAGTACGCCCGATATTCTCGCCGCAATAACAAATAAAAACACCGATTTTCATAATATCAACCTTTATAAACTTTCTTTACGCGGTGGCCGCTTCAGCCGGTTTCAGTATTTCATCCGATGCGATGAAGTGCAGATCAATTCCCAATTCTTTCGGACTCATGCCCATTGCAAGGCCGACTAATTCCGATAAGTATAAAACTGGAATGGTCTTATGACCCGGAAAACTTTTCTTAATATTCAACTGACGCATATCGAGATTCGAGTGGCACATCGGGCACGCGACAATAATAACGTTCGCACCATGCGCAATCGCGTCGTCAATAATTCTTTTTGACAAATGCTCAACAATATCCGTGTGGGTGATTGAATGAGAGGCGCCGCAGCATTCGGTTTTGAAATTCCACTCGACTGTTTTTCCACCGACGGCCTCAACAATTTTCTCCATCCCGCGCGGTTCTTCTTCATCGTCAAACTTTGTTACGTCATGCGGACGGACCAGCAAACAGCCATAATAGCATGCAGCTTTAATATGCGCGAGCTTTTGCGTTACTTTTGCCTTAATGGTATCCATGCCGAGCATTTCAAAGAACTGAATGAGGTTTAATACCTGAACTCCATTGCTGTATGGTTGTTCTACAACCGTCTCGACTTTTGCGCGTGTTGATGCATTCTGCATTTCATGTTGTGCCCCGACTAATCGGCTGTAACATGCCGCGCAAGGAGTAACGACTTCCTTAAGACCTTGTTCTTTAGCTTTGAGTAATGAATGGACGGGCAGGGCAATGGAGAGAATGTGGCTGGTGGCGTGTGCAGATGATGCGCCGCAACATGCCCATCCTTGTATCTCGGTTAATTCAACCGAAAGATTTTTTAAAACTTTTCTGAGTGATATATCAAATTCTTTTCCCGTTCCGCTTAAACTGCAACCGGGATAATAGCCGTAATTCATTATTCTCCCTTCCTTTCTCCATTGTTCTTTGGATGAGGAGTCCGGGCGTTATTCATGATCTTCTTAATGGTTTTTCTTTCCGAACTAACATGCGGTAGAATTGCCAACTTACCGCGGGTCAACATTCCCGGCGCAAGATCGGCATCGCTCATGAGATCCATCGTTTTCAATTTGTATTCCATCATGAGTCCGAGTTCATACGACTTGCCGAAGTTTTTAATCTGGTTCATAAAAGCTTCGTGGAATTTTGCAGCATCTTTGTCGGCAGGTTCCATATTGTACGCGATGGATATTTCGCGGACAGCATCCATGAACTTCGCGAGATCAAACTCTTTCGGGCAGCGCGATGAACATGTATGGCACCCGGCGCACAGCCAGGGCGTTTTGGATGTGAGTGCCTTCTCGTACATACCGAGCTGCACGTAACGCACAACTCTGTTTGGCGGATCAACCGCGAACTCGCGTACGGGGCATCCCGCGGAACATTTGCCGCATTGGTAACATAGTGATGGGTCTTGACCGGTTATTCCGGTTAGTTGTTCAACAAACGGATCAACTGTAGTATGATGCATTCTTTTCCTTCTACGGTCCTCGTTGGGGTGCAAGAGGCTGAGTTATCCCAAAAAGTGATGCCGTATTTTTCTTAATTCGCTAAAGTAAAGCAAATATAATGCCTAAAATTTTGCGGCATTTCCCGTGTTTTTAGTTTAAAATCCCCGTTTTTTCTCTTATTTGAAAAGAAAGCTTTCTATATAATTCAAATTGATTAATAATTAGCAATAATTGGAGATTTAAGAATGAACCGCAAAGGCGCAGAGACGCAAAGTATTATTAATAACCACGTCCTTCAGGACGTGGGATGAGCATCCAACACGCTATGGACTTTAGTCCAACTTCTATTCTGCCTTTGGTAATCCATCTTCCTAACCCATGAGTTAACTCATGGGTTAGGAAAAATCGCATCTTGAGATACTAGAGGATGTTTTAGGCAAGAGCCCGTATTTCGGACCGATCTCCCTCCATGGTCTTCCACAGGGATGTTCCATTAAAACCGTGGTTAATGTTAAGAAATTAACCTTACGAATTGGCCATTAGCTTTACGGAGACACAATAAAAATGATGACATTCATTCCATGCCGCTCCTACAGAGCTCGTTCTTCTGCTTTATCATTCTCCGCGGGCTGACGCCCGCGTCTACAAACATGTTGTCCCCTGGGACGAAAAAATAAATCCCACAGCTAGGATATACCCACTAAGATAGGTAAAAGGCGAGTTAATCCGGCAAGCTTTGCTTTGAAGTCGCGTAGCGACGATATGGCTGTAGCCCCGGGTGCTAACCCGGGGTATTAAGTAACAAAAAAATTCAGAGTCCCATAGGGACGGCATAGAAAATGCCTGTTTGTGCTAAAGCCTGGATTTTTGGGGAGATTCCTCTCCACGGTCTGAAGACCGTGGTTAATGTAAACTTCGCGGCTTTGCGCCTTGGCGTGAATTCTACTTAGTTCAGTTTGTTCAGATACACAAACTCTTTGCTGCCCGGCAGGGTGATGAAATTATTTTCAATTGCATCATAGATCGTATAGCTGCTGCTCCCCAGAAAGATGAGTTGATTATCATTCGGCCAGAATTGCAGTGAGCCGATCATGTCGCGGGTGTAATTTTTTACGCTGTCTTTTATAACAAAATCACGTTCACGGTTTAAATCGCGGAGTGCATACACAACACTGTCGCGGACTTTCTTTTCTACTAAAACAAAATTTCCCGATGGCGACCAGCCGCAGTTTATAACTGACGAAATGTCGCTGAAGCTTTCTTCTTTTTTGAATCGTGCTTTGTTTTCATTTAAATCAAAAAATGCCAGATAACGGATTGAAGCGCTGTCGGGAGATTGGATATCGCACGCGATTTTCTTGCCGTCGGGCGACCATTGCGCATTCGCGGGATTAAAATTATAATCAAACAGAACGCGCTCATTACTGCCTTCGTAATCGGATACATGCAGACTTTGCCGTCCCGCTTTTGTTTCGTAATACAGACACTTTGTGCCGTCGGGAGAGAAAATAATTCCCTTATTGTCAAGCGACGTAAAATCACGGATGGTTTTTACTACAGCACTGTTTGTTTTATCAACAAGATAAAATCCGTTGCGGTCTGCATAAACGAGATACTTATTCTGAATGAATCCTTTGATGAAAATTCCCCGCTTCGGTGTGAATTTCTTTGCAACATTGTTCTGATTTACGTTCAGCAATTCAGAATATCCCGCAGTCGTATCACTTTTTTTGCTGGATCGTTTTACAAATGCATAACTCGCAGCTAACAGCGAATCATTTTCCCACGCCATCGTGATTGCCTGCTCGCCTTTGTTGCGTTTTACCCATTTAACCGTGCGGGTTTCAGGTATGACAACATAGAGCTCGGTGGCTTTATCGTCGAAATTATAAAAGGCAAAAGCGGTTTTCTTTTTATCCGGAGAGGGGAGAGTATTCACTACGAAATTGGGATCCATAGCCAGCAAAACAGTATCAATATTTTCTGAAGTGTTGACATAGCAGATTGCGGTTTCACTGCGGTACAGGCCCTCATAATGCGCTCCGGGAGTTGCTTGCACCTGCTCAGCTTTTTTAATCTGACTCCCCGCCCCACAATGCCAGCTAATAACGACAAAAAGTAGAATGCACGCAAAGGCGCAAAGGCGCAAAGATATTTTTTTGCTCATCACTATCGCCATTCAATTTCCTTTGGACTGTTCTACTTTGTTTTAGATACTAAAAAAATTCCCGCGTTTTCCTGTTGCCAGAAATGCCGCGGGAAATAAATTATTCGAATAATTTTATATCAACCATATCATCGCATCATTTAATCAAAAACAATCAACAATGCTTTCCTTACAATAATACTTTGCGCCTTAGCGCCTTTGCGTGAAATTCGCTTAGGCTGTGTATTTCTTGAATATCACAGAAGTGTTATGTCCGCCGAAGCCGAATGCATTGCTCATTGCAATATCCACTGTCCGTTCCTGAGGCTTATTGAATGTATAATTCAAATCGCATTCAGGATCAGGAGTCGTAAAGTTGATGGTCGGAGGAACAACATTATTTACGACTGCGAAAATCGAAGCGATAGCTTCAACCGCTCCGGCAGCGCCGAGTAAGTGTCCTGTCATACTTTTGGTTGATGATACATTAAGCTTATACGCGTGTTCGCCGTATACTGATTTAATCGCTTTTGTTTCAGCGATGTCACCGAGTCCGGTTGATGTACCGTGCATGTTGATATAATCAACATCTTCCGGTTTGATGTTCGCGCTTTCAAGTGCACGAAGCATTGCAAGTCTTGCTCCACCGCCTTCAGGATCGGGAGCGGTAATGTGATGCGCGTCTGCAGAAAGACCCGCGCCGATAACTTCAGCATAAATCTTTGCGCCGCGTTTAACCGCGTGTTCGTATTCTTCAAGAATCAAAACGCCGCCGCCTTCGCCCATAACAAATCCGTCACGGGTAATATCAAATGGACGGCTTGCTGTTTCAGGTGAATCGTTGCGTGTTGAAAGTGCGCGTGATGAGTTGAATCCTGCAATACCGAGCTCGCAGATAGCAGCTTCGCTACCGCCGGTAATGAACATATCAGCCATGCCTGCCTTGATCATCAAAAAGCAGTCAATCATGTTATTATTAGCCGTAGCACATGCCGAAACGAGGCAGTGGTTCGGGCCACGGAATCCAAAATCAATGGAGATTTGTCCGGCTGCTATATCGGGAATGAGCATCGGAATAAAGAACGGAGAAACTCTTCTTGGGCCATGAGTAAGATTTGCTGTTGCCTGCTGATAGAATGTCTGAATACCGCCGATACCGCTGCCGATAACAACACCGGTACGATCTTTATCTTCTGCCGACATGTTTTCAGGAACAATGCCGCCGTCTGCCATAGCCATTTTTGCTGCAGCTAAAGCGTATTGTGCATAAACATCTAATCTTCTGGCTTCTTTTCTGTCAATATAATTATCTGAGTTATAACCTTTTAATTCACATGCGAATTTTGTTTCAACCCGTGAAGCGTCGAATTGTTTTATCGGAGCAGCTCCACTTACACCTGCAAGCAGGTTTGACCAAAATTCATCCGCGGTTAATCCAATTGGAGTCAAAGCGCCTATTCCGGTAACCACAACCCGCCTATTGGTATTAAACATATAGCATCCTTCTTATAATAAAATAAAATTTAGCCTTTAAATTTACGAAAAAACAAGAAATATTCCGATACACCCCCACTCCTAGCCCATGACTTAAGTCATGGGCTAGGAAGTAATTAATGCCACATTCTTTTTTTCGCCTATCTATATATATATTCCTTAAGTTTCTGTGTTTCTTTGTAAACTTTTTTTAACGATGGGTTGTCTAACAATCGCCAATATAGAATAAAACTCCAGAAGAGGACTTATGAAAGGTAAAACTAAATTTTACATAGCATTATCCGTAGTTGTTGTACTTTTAGCAGCATTAGGGATACGAAGAATAATGTTGAACAGTGCCGAGGGGGCAAAAAAGAACATTCCTGCCGCATCGGTTGTAACTTCAAAATTACAGAAACATGACCTTGTGCGCAGCCAGTTATACACCGGCGATATTTATCCCATTCAACAGGCTTCCATTTACTCCAAAGTAAGCGGCAACCTTGAAAAGGTGTACGTAGATATCGGACAGTTTGTCCGTCAGGGACAAATACTTGCACTTGTTGACACAACATTGTATGTACAGAATGTTAAACAGGCATATGCTGCATATCTGCAGGCAGACGCTAATCAGCAGAACATGAAATTAACATACGATCGTAATAAAAGCTTGTTGACGCAAAAACTTATCTCACAGCAGGACGTAGACAACTCGAAAACAGCATTCGATATTGCACACGCCCAGAAAGAAGCTGCACTGGCAAGTTATAAAAATGCACAGACACAGTTAAGCTATTGCAAAATCACCGCTCCCTTTTCAGGATTTATCACGAAACGCAATCTTGATGCAGGTGCGTATTTAACATCATCCACCTCACAGGCTTCATCCGTTATTTTTACATTGATGGATCTTGATGTAGTAAAGATTATGGCAAACATCCCTGAGAAAGAAATCGCCAGTTTGAAGTCCGTTCTTTCGGTTGATGTTACTGTTGATGCACTTCCAGGAAAAACATTCACTGCGCAAATCAAAAAAATGAGTGAGGCTGTTGACCTTACAACAAGAACTCTCGCGGTTGAACTCGACATCAACAACAAAGACCATCAATTAAAACCCGGTATGTTCGCAAATATTTCTCTTGTTCTTGAAAGAAAGAACAATGCACCATCGCTTCCGCTTGAAGCAGTGATGCAGGACGACAACGGTGACTTCGTATACGTTATTACTCCCGATACCGTTGCGCATAAAAAATATATCGAGACCGGTATAAAGCAGATCACTCTCGTAGAAATCGTTTCCGGTTTGAGTGAAAATGATAATGTTGTAACTGTCGGCCAAAATCTGCTTAAAGATAACGGCAAAGTTAGATTAACCAAGTAATGAGGAATATATGTGGCTAACCAGACTCGCACTTAAATACCCGGTCACCACCCTCATGGCGGCAATAGCCGTCTTTGTGCTTGGTGTCGTATCGTTTTTTCAATTACCGATAGACATGCTTCCGAATATTCAGATTCCGGTCGTCAGCGTTGTTACCTACAACAGCGGCGCGGGTCCGCTGGATATGGAGCAATCGGTTTCTATTCCCATCGAACGCGGCGTAAGTTCCGCTAATGATGTAAACTATGTTCAGTCAGTAACCCGCGAGGGCGTTTCCCAGGTTCGTATATATTTTAACTGGGGTGCGAATACCGACGTAGGAATGATTGATGTTATTCAAAAAGTAAACCGCGTGCTGAATCTGCTGCCTTCGGGCGCTTCACAGCCGCTGGTTCTCCGGTTCGATATTACCAACATGCCCGTATGCACCATTGCAATCAGCGGAGATATGGACGAGCGGGCTCTCTATGATTTGGCATACAACGTCATTGAGCCTCAGCTTGAACACCTTCCCGGTGTTGCAACCGCTCAGGTTCTCGGCGGAAAGTTACGCGAAATTCATATCGTCGTTGACAGAAACAGAATTGAATCACTTGGCATACCGCTTCAGCAGGTTGTAAGCGCTGCAGCAAGTTCAAATCTTATCGTTCCCTCAGGTGATTTGAAAACCGGCGTTTTTGATTTCTCATTGAAGACCGAAAGCCAGTTGAATGTTGTTGAGCCGCTTGGTAACATCGTACTCAAAAATGCCAACGGTGCTTCAGTGCGCGTTAAAGATGTCGCCCGTGTTGAAGACTCTTACATGGAGCAAACAGAAATCATCCGTAACAACGGTAAGCATGGCGTTATTCTCCGCGTGCAAAAAACATCAAGCGCGAATACGGTTGATGTTGTTAACGCAGTAACAAAGGCCATCGTCAATCTTCGTGATGTACCGCCAAGCATTAAGGCTTCACTCGGTATAGATCAGAGCCAGTATATCAAACAGGCGATTTCCGGTTTGCAGACCGAATCCATTCTTGGTGCATTCCTGGCAATGCTTGTCATTTTCTTTTTCCTCCGCAATACAAAGAGTTCTATTATCATCTTCATGGCGATTCCGCTTTCGATCTTAGTCACTATGATATTCTTCCGTTTCAGCGGGACTACGCTGAACATCATGACTTTCGGCGGACTTGCACTCGGTATCGGGCGTCTGGTGGATGACTCCATTGTAGAACTTGAAGCTATTTCGCGGCACTACGGTTCAAGGAAATACGACGGTAAAACAAAAAGGCAGTCAACACTTGATGCCGCATTTGAAGTTGCCGCACCAATTTTTATTTCAACATTAACTACGGTTATCGTGTTCCTCCCGGTTGTATTCTTGACCGGTATTGCTAAGATGTTATTTGTACCGTTGGTTGTCACCATCACCATCGCGTTGTTTGCATCGTTCTTTGTATCAAGAACCGTTACCCCGCTTATGTGCTATAAATTTCTTGATGCTGAACGTGAAGTTGATGAACATTCAACCAAGCCTCTTGACCGCATGCAGATTATGGCAAAGAACTCTCTTGACTGGCTTGATGGAAAATATCAACGCTTGCTGGAGTTCACACTGCATCACCGTAAAATGATTCTTTTAAGTGTTCTCGGATTTTCTATTATCTCGTTACTGCTCTTCAAGTTTGTCGGGAGTGAGTTCTTTCCCGAATCGGACGAAGGACAGTTCTCAGTAAACGTCAAACTTCCGGTCGGAACTCGTATTGAAGAAACCGAAAAATTCATTCAGAAAATTGAAAACATTATACGACGTGATGTACCCGAAGTACAGACAATTATTTCGGATATCGGTGTACCTTCTGCACGAGGAGGTAATACGTTCGGGTCAAACTCCGGCAGTCATGCCGCGAGCATGAGTATTGCCCTGATACCTGCGGAAGAGCGCAAGCGAACCGTATTCGAAATCGTTAAGAAGATTCGTCCAAAACTTGTATCACTCCCTGGCGCGCAGGTATTTGTTAATACCGGCGGATTCATGAAATTCCTCATGAACTTCGGCTCAAGTGCACCGATTGATGTTGTTATCAGCGGCAACGATCTGGAAAAATCCAACGCTTTGGCGAAAAAGGTTGCAGAGATCGTCCGCACAACGCAAGGCGCGACAGATGTTATGATTTCGCGTGAAGATAATCTGCCCGAGCTTCGTGTTTTAATAAACCGCGAAAAAGCGGGCGCGATGGGTGTCAGCGTTCAGCAAATATCAAATACCATTACTACGGCAATCAGCGGATCGGTCGCTTCATTGTTCACCGACCCATCAAACGGAAACACGTATAATATTCTTGTACGCATGGATGAAGATTACCGGAGTAAAATAGATGATATTAAAAAACTCAGCGTCGCCAATGCATCAGGTACATTGATCCCCCTCGAGAATCTTGTCACCATTGTACAGGATAAATCACCCGTGCAGGTTGACAGAAAATATCAGCAGCGTATTGTTGAGGTAACTGCAAATCCGACCGGACGCGATCTTGGTAGCATAGCAGCAGATATCAATGCAAAACTTTCGCAGATGCAAATCCCCTCAGGCTTCTCCGTCACCCTCAGTGGTAACGTTGAAGAACAGCAGAAAACTTTCAGCGGTTTATTGCTGGCATTCGGACTCGCGATATTACTCGTGTACATGGTTATGGCATCGCAGTTCCAGTCACTCATTGATCCGTTCATTATTATGTTCACCGTACCGCTTGGTATTGTCGGTGTTGTCTGGGCGCTCTTCCTAACCAACACGACATTGTCGGTAACGTCGTTCCAGGGTATAATCGTTATGGTGGGTATCGTAGTATCAAACGGTATTCTGCTTGTTGATTATACCAATAAAGTTCGCAAATCCGGAATTGAATTGCACGAAGCGGTAATCAAAGCCGGAAGAACAAGATTGCGTCCAATTCTTATGACTGCGCTCGCAACGGTACTCGGACTTATCCCGATCGCTCTTGGCTGGGGTGGTGAATCATCGCAGGCGCCGTTGGCAATTTCCGTTATCGGCGGTTTGACCGTTTCAACATTCCTGACATTACTTATTGTACCGATCCTCTACACAATTTTTGAGGAACGCTTCAGATCGAAGATCAAGAATGAAGAAGAAGAGGAGGTTGAAGCATGAAAAAGCTGATGATCTTATTAATGAGTATTTCTGTTTCGTACGTATTCGGACAATCGGCCGAAATGACGCTCGAACAATGTTCTGCAATTGCATTAAAAAATAATCCTCAAATAAAAATTGCCGAAGGAGCAAAAGAACTGAGTTCCTCCTCGCTGGTATCTTCCCGCTCCGTATTACTGCCGCAAGTCGGCTTTACGGGCGGCTGGGCACGCAACGGCGGGACTACCATTCTTGGTAAAAATCAATTCACCGGAAGTTATGAAACGTATTCGACAGGATTCTCTGCCCAACAGTTGATATTTGATTTCGGTAAATCGTATTCAAAACTTAATGCGGCCGCCTACAGCTCGGATGCGGCTAATCTTGATTACGAAACAGCGAAGCAAACACTTCTGCTATCTGTTCATTCAGCTTACTACGGATATCTGCAAGCACAGAAGCTGAAAGATGCTAATGCTGAACTGGTGAAGCAGGCGGAAGAACACCTTTCACAGGCAAAGGGATTTTTCAACGTCGGTAAAAAACCGCAATTTGATGTTATGAAAGCAGAGACCGATCTGGCGAATGCAAAACTGAATTTCATCAAATCGGAAAACACCGTGCGTCTGAATAAAATTCAGCTTGAGAACGTGTTGAATCAAAAACTTCCGGACAACACGGTGATTAAAGATGAATTCGAAACAACCAAGCCGGATATCTCCTTGCAGGACGCGTATGAGTCCGCGATGAACAACCGGCCTGAAATTGCATCGGGACGAAATAAAGTAGATGCAAGCCGAAGCCTGCTGACATCAGCCTGGACGGCTAATCTTCCTGCTATCAACGCTACCGGCGGATATAACTGGAAAACTATGGATATCAATCAAAAATTCAGTCCGAGTTGGAATGTTGGAGTAACGCTTTCTCTACCGATATTTCAGGGATTCGCACTTGATGCAGGTATTGATCAGGCGCGTGCAAATCTGAAAATCGCCGAAGGACAAAATGAATCTGTTATGCAAGCTGTTAAGCTTGATATTGAACAGCAATATTCAAATCTCGTTGAAGCCAAAGAAAGAATAGATGCTGCGAAGTTGTTATTGAGTCAGGCTGAAGAGACCTATCGTCTCGCCGACGCGCGGTATAAAGAACAGGTCGGAAGTCCGATTGAAATAACCGATGCCGAAGCAACACTCCTCAACGCAAAGACATCGTACATCCAGGCCTATTATGATTTCAATTTGGCATATACCCGATTGAGCAAAGCAATGGGCGTGCTGAAGTAGCTGCAATGGAACGCGGATGACACAGATGACACTGATTCGCGCGGATTAATTTATGTAGAGACAGCCGGCGGCTGTCTCTTTTTTTATGTCCAATTTCAGTTTACAAACCAATAATGCGACTGTGCGCCCCGCTTTGGGGGCGGGTGTTCTTGGTGTTCGTCTCCCCCGGTTTCACCGGGGGTTATGCAAATTTTGTCCTTTCAGGACAATGAAAATAAATATCTCGTCAGAACGCCCCATTAAGAAGTATATCGCTTGCACGGCACTAAGAGTATGTAGGGCGGGTTTGATACCCGCCGACCTTAACGATAAAAAACTATGGGCGGGAAATAATCCCGCCCTACAAATCTAAAACTTCGCCATCCCTCATTAAAAACCAATCCTGGACTGGACATAAAAAAGACGCCCCATCGGGACGTCTACAAACAATTTCACTCTAAACTTTTTACTTCGGTCCGCCTAGGCGGATCGCACTTCGAACTTTGCCCCCATTAAACATTCAACATTCACAACTTAACATTGTTTTACACTTCCTGCTCTTTGTACTGCAATTGATACAGCTTATAATATATGCCGCGTTTGGCGAGGAGTTCCTGATGCGTTCCGGTTTCTTTGATTTCGCCTTTATGCAGAACGATAATGTTATCCGCATTTTGAATTGTGGATAACCGGTGCGCAATAACGATTGCCGTACGTCCCGTTAATAGCTTTTCAATCGCGTGTTGAATAAGCTGTTCGGTCTCGGTATCAACGCTTGAAGTGGCTTCATCGAGTACCAGAATCTGCGGATCGAATGCAATCGCACGGGCAAACGATATTAATTGTTTTTGTCCGACGCTCAGCGTAGCACCGCGTTCTTTTACGTCTTCTTCGTATTTCTTCGGCAGACGCTCGATAAATTTATCAGCACCGACGAGTGACGCCGCGTGTTTCATCTGCTCATCAGTTATGTCGGGGTGTCCCATCGTAATGTTAGAGCGGATTGAGCCGGAGAACAAAAAGACATCCTGCAGCACGACGGAAATATTTTTGCGCAGTTCGCGCTTATCCATCTGTTTAATATCAATGCCGTCAACCAGTATTGAGCCCGAATTGATATCGTAAAACCGGGTGAGGATATTAATAATACTTGTCTTACCCGCACCTGTTGCACCTACGATGGCGACTGTCTGTCCGGGTTTGATATTAAGATTGACATTCTTTAAAACATATTCGTCGCCGTCATACGCGAACCAGACATCCTTAAATTCAATCTCGCCTCGTACTTTTTCAATCGGCACCGGATTTTCGGGATTCAATACGCGGGTATCGTCATCGAGCAATTTGAAGATGCGCTCGGACGATGCCATTGCGGTCTGCATGATATTATATTTTTCAGACAGATCACGGATAGGACGGAAAAACATTTCCGTGTATTGAATAAATGCGACCAGTACACCAAGCGACAAGCGGCTTTGGATGATCTCTCCGCCGCCATACCATATCATCAATGCAATGGCAATCGAACTAAGCAATTCCACAGTCGGATAAAACACCGCATAATAGAATATTGAGTTGACGTTAGCAGTGCGATGATCGTAATTAATCGTTGCAAATGCTTTTGATTCTTCGCTCTCCTTGTGGAATGCCTGCACAACTGAGATACCCGTTACGTGTTCCTGCATAAAGGTATTCAGACGGGCTAAATGCTTGCGGACATCACGGAATGAATCGCGAACTTTTCTTCTGAATAAAAACGTACCGTAAAACAATACCGGCAATACAGCAAGAGTAACGAGGGATAATTTCCAATCGAGGAAAAACATAAAGCCGAATATCCACAGCACGACAAAGATGTCACTGAACACCATAATGATGCCCGATGAAAACATTTCATTGAGCGATTCAATATCGTTGGTTACACGGGTCACAATTCTGCCGATAGGAGTTTTATCAAAAAACTTTGCCGCCAGCATTTCGGTGTGTGAAAAAAGCTGCATGCGCAAATCAAGTACCGTACGCTGTCCGAGTAACTGTGTATAATATGTTAATAAGTATTGAATCACCGATTGCAATACCAGCAGTCCGAACATGGCAAGCGCCACTAACGTTAAGCCGTTGATATCTCCGTGCGGTACCTGCACGTCAATCGCTATCTTTGTAAGATAGGGACGCACGGGTGTAAGAGCCGCAACAAAGATGTTGAGCAGTATTGCTAATATTACGTATTTGGTATATGGACGGATATAATGTAGTAAGCGCCTCATCAATTGTGAGTCGTATGCTTTACCGATTATTTCGTCGTCTGTCCTGTTATCTGCCATTGTATATTATGTATCCGGCCGGAATTGCCCGGCATAAATTAAACTATCTTATAATAATGTTCGTTATGCAAAAAGGCCATGATGTTATTTGCAGTTGTTTCGAGAATTCTCTCTATAGCTTCTGTTGAATCAAATGCCATATGCGGCGTGAGGATAACATTTTCCCGGCGCAGGAGAATGTTTCTTTTCATCAGCGCTTCCAAATGTTCTATTGAAACATTTTTCGTGAGCATCTGATTTTCTTCATTCATCAGCTCTTCGCCTTCAAACACATCCAGACCGACACCACTGAAGATGCCTTTATCAATCGCGTAATACAAAGCCGCCGGTTCTATTAATCCGCTGCGCGCAGTATTAATAAAGATTGCACCTTTCTTTACCTTCCCGATATTATCCATGTTTATCATGTGATGCGTATGCTCATTATACGGGCAGTGCATCGAAATAATATCTGCCGAAGCAAGAAGTTCGTCTAATGACTTGTAAGAAAAATCGAGTATCTCTTCAACAAGGTGGTTTTTACGGGCATCAAAGGCGGCGACTTTCATGCCGAAGCCCTTTGCCATTTTAATAACGTGGATTCCGATGCTTCCCGCGCCGATAATGCCGAGGGTTTTTCCTTTGAGATCAAATCCGCGCAGGCCATCGAGAGAAAAGTTGCCCTGAATGGTGCGCACATATGCTTTATGGATGTTGCGGGACAACGCCAGAATAAGGGCGAATGTATGTTCCGCAACGGTATTCTCCCCGTAATAAGGAACATTGCAAACGGAAATATTTTTCTTCTGAGCCGCCGGCAGATCAATATGATTGAATCCCGTACTGCGGGTCGCAATAAGTTTTAATTTTTTCGCCTTGGCAATAACAGCTTCGGTAATTTCAGAATAGATAAATACCGAGACACAGTCTGCATCTTCAATCAAATGTGCATTTTTCTCGGTCAGCTTGTCCTTAACGAAGGCAAGTTCATAATGCCTGGGAAATTTCTTTTTAACGAAGCTTTTTTCCTGTGTCGAAATTTCAAAGAAAACGATTTTGGTCTTATTCATATTCGTTCATCCCTGTGTTGATTATAAATCTGCAATTTCTTTTTCAAGCAGCTGCTTGTAATAAATGTCGGCATATAAACCGTTCAATGCCAGCAGCTCTTCGTGCGTGCCTTCTTCGGCAATTCGTCCTTTATCTATCATCACAATTTTATCAGCGTCTTTTACCGTTGAAACGCGGTGACTGATAATGATGCTGGTGCGTCCCTGCATGAATTTTTTCAAGTTCCGCAAAATTTCTTCTTCGGTATTTGTATCAACTGCGGAGAATGAATCGTCGAGAATGAGGATTTTCGGATCAAGAACTAATGCACGGGCAAGTGTAGCGCGCTGTTTTTGTCCGCCCGAAAGGGTAATGCCGCGTTCACCGATAATCGTTTCGTATTGTTTCGGAAAATCAACAACATCTTTATCAAAACGCGCGATTGCCGCTGCTTCTTTAATCTTTTCCATATCAATGCTGCGCAATCCATACCCGATGTTATTGAGTATAGAATCCGAAAACAGGAATGGTTCCTGCTGTACAAGACCGATGTGTGTTCTCAGCACCTCAAGCGGTACTGTGTTGATGGGGTTGCCATCAATAAGCAGCTCTCCGGAAGTAATATCGTACAAGCGCGATATCAAATTCATCATCGTTGATTTGCCGCTGCCGGTATGCCCCATAATTGCAACCGTGCTTCCAGCGGGAATTTTCAGATTCACGCCGTTCAGAACAGGCAGCAGGTTTTCGCGATAGCTGAAATCAACATTTTTAAATTCTATCTCACCTTTCAGTGTGGTGATAGTTTTATCGGTGTCCTCGGTATCCTGAATTTCAAGAGGTTCATCAAATATTTTATTAAGCCGCTGCTGGCTGGCGCCCGCCTGCTGTATAATATTGATGACCCAGCCGAACGCGATCATCGGCCAGATGAGGAATCCCAGATACATGATCATGGCTGAAATATCACCGATCAGCAATTCTTTATGGATAACCTTAATGCCGCCCAGCCAGATAACAATGATGATAGATGCTCCGGTGATAAGAAACAGGAGCGGCTGAAAGAATGCCTGCAGTTTTACCAGGTGCATGTTCTTTTTCAGATACTCCCGGCTTAACCGGCGAAAATCCTCAATTTCACCCTCTTCACGCACATAGGATTTTACCACGCGGATACCGGAGAAGTTTTCCTGTGCTTTCGTTGTCAGTTCGGCAAATTTTTCCTGAATGGCGGTAAACCGTACATGTATCCTTTTTCCAACATAATACACCAGATATGCCAAAAACGGCAGGGGAATCAGCGAAAACAGAGTAACACTCGGACTGATTGACAGCATAATTGCAACAACAACGCTCAAACGCACTACCGTATCAATCGAGTACATAACCGCAGGTCCGATAAACATACGCACGGCGTTAATATCGTTCGTGGCGTGAGCCATAACATTGCCGGTCGAGGTATTCTGAAAATACCGGAGCGGCAGCCGCTGAATGTGATTCCAGAAATCACCCCGCAAATCGTATTCTATTTCGCGTGAAACAACGATAATGGTCTCGCGGATTGCAAAACGGAAAACTCCGGCGATAAACGAAGTGAGAATAATGAGTCCGGCTGCCTTTATCAGCGCACCATACTCAACCGTTTTCTGCAAACTGTTAATGGAGTTCTTGATGATAATGGGTACGTATAAGGAACCGGCATTGGACAGAAGTATAAAAACACATCCCCAAAACAGTTTTACTTTATACTTTGCGAAATATTTTATTAAAGTCTTAAGATTTTTCATATTCTATATTATATAAGCGCCATCCGGCACAAAAAACCACAAAAAACAAACGACAAAATTGGGCTTTTTATTCATTAAAACAAATTCAGGGGTAATTTAGTTCGCCGCCCGGAGGTCAACCGCAAAGAGCGCCAAGAACCACGCCTGCCGGCAGGCACGGCGCAAAGGCTTTAGCTTTTCTCATTAACCACGGTCTTCAGACCGTGGAAAGAGGCACCCCAAGAATCCGGACTTTAGTCCAATTACTGTGTCTTATTGTGTAAAAATGAACTCATACCTCGCAAGCTCGGCAACCGCCCTCGCCACCTACATTGACGCCAATAATGCATTTCTAGGCTCGCCCCTCTCTTGCCAAGAGAGGGGTTGGGGTGAGTTCACTTTATACACAGATTTCAACCATACATCTATGACCCAATCGCAAAAGTTAGTGATGTTTTATCTTTTTAGTGCCACAAAATAAAAAATATCACAAGCAACTTTTTTTTCACGATTCTTTGCTTTAGATTTCCTCAAAGGGAAAGAAATTTTTACTGTTTCATGTGCTGCGAAATTTTCCCGATTTCTCCATGACTCTTCGAGCCATAGGCTGCTCTGACAGAAATATTTATTACAGATTACGCGTTTGAAATTTATTCTTTATGTCTGATTTTATTCATTTACATAATCATACACATTTCAGTCTGCAGGATGCCGCCTGTACAACTGCGACCTTAATTGATGCGGCTAAAGCAAATAACATGCATGCTGTTGCACTTACCGATCACGGTGTATTGTACGGCATACCTGAGTTTTACCGCAAAGCTACAGACAAAGGAATTAAACCCATTGTTGGCATGGAAGCGTACATTGTTACCGAAGGCTCCCGCTTCGATAAACAGCGCATTGAAGTCGGCGCGAACCGCAAAAAGAAAGCATACGAACATTTAATTCTTATCGCAAAAAACCTCACCGGATATCATAACCTCTGCAAGCTTTCATCAATCGGATTTCTTGAAGGATTTTATTACCGGCCTCGTATTGACCTCGAGGTTTTACGCAAACACAGCGAGGGATTAATTTGCAGTTCCGCATGTCTCGGCGGTGTTGTGTCGGTTCACCTTGTCAATAATGATTATGACAAAGCCCGCCAAGTAGCAAAGATATATAAAGATTTATTCGGCGATGATTTTTATCTCGAGATGCAGGATCACGGACTGAAAGATGATGCCGCGATTCTTGAAGGCATGCCCAAGCTCGCAAAAGAGCTTAACATAAAACTTCTCGCGACCAACGACTGCCATTACGTCAAAAAAGAAGACTCCATTGCGCACAATATCATGCTTCTTTTTGCCGATAAAACTGGAGAGGTGGATTACCACAAACTCCGCTATGGAACGGATCAGATTTATTTCAAATCATCCGAAGAGATGATTCAATTGTTCGGTAAATATCCCGGTGCAATTGAGAACACGCTCGAGGTCGCTGAAAAAGTCGACTTGAAATTTGAAGATAAGCACTACCATTTTCCGCAGTTTCCCATTCCGCCCGAATCGAAAGCGAAAGATCTAGATGGATATTTTGAGGAATTAGCCGAAATCGGCTTATCGAAGCGGTATAAAGAGATTACCCCCGAAATTAAAGAGCGATATGATTTTGAAATAAAGACCATCAAGGACATGGGCTTTGCAGGCTACTTCCTTGTTGTGCAGGATTTTATCAACGCCGCAAAGGCAAGAAAAATCCCAGTTGGTCCGGGACGCGGAAGCGCCGCGGGTAGTATTGTTGCCTATGCACTGGGTATTACCAATATTGACCCATTACCCTATAACCTGCTCTTCGAACGTTTTCTTAATCCCGCGCGTAAATCCATGCCCGATATTGACGTTGACTTTGCCGACGATCAGCGCGGCGATGTTATTGAATACGTTAAACAAAAATACGGCTCGGATTGCGTTGCACAGATCGTCACATTCAGCCGCCTTGCATCAAAGCAGGTGCTTCGTGATGTCGCGCGCGTATTGAAAATACCGATTCCGACTGTTAACAAAATAACCAAGTTTATCCCGAGCAAATTCGGTAAAGTTGCGACCATTGAAGAGTCGCTCAAAGATGTTGCCGAATTAAAATGGGTCAATAGTTCAACCGACCCGCAGATTAAAGAACTTATCAAGTATGCAAAAGTACTTGAAGGCATGAACCGCAACACATCCAAACACGCTGCGGGTGTGGTTATTGCGCCGGGAGTTGTAAGTAATTACGTTCCGCTCTCGAGCGTCAGCGGACAGGAAGATATTGTAACTCAGTTCAACATGAAAGAACTTGAGGAAGCCGGTCTGTTGAAAATGGACTTCCTCGGATTGCGCACGCTCACGATTATCCGCGATGCCGTATCTCTAATAAAGAAAAATTACGGCAAAGAGATTGATATTGATGCAATTCCAACGGATGATAAAAAGACATTCCAGCTTTTCTGGCGCGGTCAGACAACAGGCATATTTCAGTTTGAATCTGCCCCGATGCGCGAGTATCTGAAAAAGCTGAAGCCGACCAGTATCAGCGACCTTTCCGCTATGAACGCGCTCTACCGTCCGGGTCCAATGGAGTTTATTGATGACTTCATTGACCGTAAGTTCGGCAGAAAAGAAATGGAATACCTGCATCCGACGCTTGAACCGATTCTCAAAGAGACGTACGGTGTTATTGTTTATCAGGAACAGGTAATTCAGATTGCAAACAGAGTCGGCGGTATGAGTCTTGCCGAGGCTGACTTGCTGCGTCGCGCGATGGGTAAAAAAGATCTTGCTGCAATGAAAAAGCAGAAAGACAAATTTGTCGAAGGCGCAATGAAAAACGGTATCGCTGAAAAAACCGCGATCGCTATTTTCGATGCTATAGATAAATTTGCCAACTACGGATTTAACAAGAGCCACGCGGTTGCATATTCATATGTTGCATATCAAACCGCGTACCTCAAAGCACATTATGCCCCTGAATTTCTTGCAGCCAACCTTACAAACGAATTTGGCAATAAAGATAAAGTAACGGTTTTGCTCGAAGAATGCCGTAAATTACATATTGATGTACTTCCTCCGAATATCAATAATCCTACGACATTCTTCGACGTTGAAAAAGGAAAGATCCGTTTCGGACTTTCAGCAATCAAGAACGTCGGCGTCGGAGCAGTTGAAGAGCTTATTAATCAACGCATAGAACTCGGAAGAAATTTTACATCCCTGTTCGATCTTACATCCAACACCGATACACGCACTATCAATAAGCGTACACTTGAGGGACTTATTCTCGCAGGCGGATTGGATTCGGTTGACCGTAACCGCCGTAAGCTTTTTGACAGCGTGGAAATTGCGCTTAACTACGGTTCAAGATTCCGTCAGATGAAAGCCGAAAGCGCTAACAGTTTGTTCGGCGCTGATTCGGATGCAATGACCATGCCCGAGCCTCAATTGCCTGATATTGAAGACTGGACGGAAAGTGAACGACTCGCGAAAGAGCGTGAAGTTGTCGGGTTCTATGTAACCGGACACCCGATGCACAAGTATGAACTTGAGTACCGCTCGTTTGCAAACATTCATCTTGGTGAGATTGATGAGGATACGGTATTTCCGCAGCTCGTGCGTTCATGCGGTGTTATCACCGATTTCAGAACGAAGATTGACAGCAAGGGAAAGACTATGGCGTTCTTTACCATTGATGATCTTTCCGGCTCTTGCGAATGTTTGATGTTCGGTTCTGCGTATGAAAAATCCGGACAGCACCTTGCTGCCGAAAAAGCAGTCCTTGTTGTCGGCAAACCGGAAAGCAGCGGCGATGCGGTAAAATTACAGATTGAAGAAGTCTTTCCGATTGAAGAGTGCCGTGAAAAATTCGCGAAATATTTTAAAGTAGTAATTGATAAAGAACGCCACTCCGTTGAAACTCTTCAGGCATTGCAGAAGATAGCAGAAAAACACAAGGGAACAATTCCTACTGTTCTCGAAGTTATTAATCCGGATTCGCTCAGCGATGTGTATATGTTGAAAACTATGCGCGTAAAGTTGACAAACGCGTTATTCAAAGATGTCACAAAACTCCTCGGCGAAGATTCCATCTTCCTCTTGGCAAAGTAACAAAAGAATTCACGCAAAGCCGCCAAGGCGCAAAGTATATTTTATTAAAACACAGAAAAGGTGGGTCATCGAGTAGCTCGATGCAGTCGAGCGTATCAAGATGACTCCGGGCAGTAGCTCCCAAGAAATTAATAACAAAAGAAATTCACCGCAAAGACGTATAAGCTTTTTGTAGGGCGGGAATCTTTCCCGCCTTTTTTTATCTCTATGTCGCCCCGATGGGGCTCCAATATTTTTTATCCACTTACCCCGGGCTGACGCCCGGGGCTACACATATGCTGTCACTACGTGACTTTGCATCGGCAGGTCATCGAGTGTGCCCGTGTAGAGACGCATGGCACCCGCCTGACCGGACGGGCAGGTGCGCTCTACGAGAAGTAATACCCTTTTGTTTTGATATATGCCGCTCCTACGGAGCTATGCCGTTGGTTGATTCGCTAACCCCGGATTAAAATCCGGGGCTACAAGTATGTTGTCACTACGTGACTCGAACAAGCAAATCATCAAACTTGCATGTCTTTGGCGTGGTGGCTCAATGCAGCCGAGCGTATCGAGATGACTTTTAGCAGCAAACCTATCGGGCGGGTATGTAGTCACTACGTGACTCGAACAAATGAATAATCAACTTTGCCGATCTTGATTATGTATCCCATCACCATGCAAATGTTTTTGTTCCGTAGGAACAAGATATCTGTAGCCACGGGTTTCAACCCGTGGTAGTGCATCATATATTATATCAAGCCCCGTAGGGGCGGCATAGAAATATGTTTAGCATGGGGGAATAAGTAATTGAAATGTATAACTGGTGAGACCATTTAAAACAAAAAAGGGAATGTTCTGGTGCGCCATTCCCTTTCTTGTGTGTGCATGAAGCTTGGTCTTACTTCATCAATGTCAATTTAATTGTCTTAAGATTTGTTCCTGCCTGCAAGCGTGCAAAATAAACACCGCTGCTGAGATGCGAAGCGTTGAAGTTTACTTTGTGCGTACCCGATGCAAGATTTTCATTAAGCAATGTTGCAACTTCATTACCGGTGATGTCATAAACCTTTAATACGACAAGTGCGGTGTTCTCAATCGAGAACTGAATTGTTGTCGTAGGGTTAAACGGATTCGGATAATTCTGTGCGAGATCAAATCCTTTAAGCTTCACCGGCTCATTGTTTTTAACATCAACCGTAATAACACCATACTCGGTTGCGCCAAGATCCGGAGCTTTACCGGCATAAGGAATACCTACGTCAGTACCTTTATCAATTAGGGCACTTCCTGACACAAGCTGGCCGAATGTTTTCGGCAATCTGCCGTATTGATCACGCGGCATTTGAGCAGCTGCTTCTGTTATTGCGTTAAAATCCGAAGCAGAAGCAGTCACACCTAAATCCCAAGTGTTGTATGTTGTTGTAACATCGGAAGCGAATTCGTAAGCCATTGCGCCGGTATGACCGAACTCAGCGCAGTTTTTGAATTCGTTTGTTACGCCAGAAGATGATGATTTTTCAAACATATAACTGTATGAGCATCCGATAGCTAAACAATTATGAACAGATACACCACCTTGGTGGCTATTCTGGTCAAAACCTCTTACCAATATATTCAAAGCTATGCAATTGGTTACATAATGAACACCTTTGGAATTTCCACCGGATCCGTTTCCGCCGAGTTTAAATCCATTACCGTTACCTGCAACACCGCCGAAATCGGCTTTGTCGCCATTATGCCAGGTCCAGCAGCTATCTATATAAACTGACCAGTCGGTTTCAAATAAATCCCAACCGTCATCAGAGTTATGCCATGAACGGCAGCCGCGGAATACGTTCCCTTTTCCGTTGTGCATTTTGCAGGCAAAACCGTCGGCATCACCGCCATTGCTATCCGGATCAAAATTAAGGTATGAATCACAATTGTAAACTAAATTGTAAGCGCACATTAAACCGTCAGGATTTTCAGTTGTGTGTCCGAATCCAAGCTGAATGCCCGTATCTCCGTTATGATGGAACACGCAGCGCTCGATGCGATTGTAGCTTCCTTCAAGTTTAATACCGTTATCACCCGCGTGACAAATTTCCAGATCCTTGATAAACCAGTAATTACCTGTTAACAAGAATGCTCTGTAATCGGCGCCATACGGTTGTGTTGAGAAATCAAGCACAGGACTTTCGCCGGGATAGTTGAACAAACAAATCATTTTGCCTGCAGAACCTGAATTGGACAGCAGGTGGGTTGTATTGTAATTATACGTACCGCCGCGCATATAAATTGTGTCGGCGCCCTTGGCAACCGCCATTGCTTTAGAAACACTTGCCCATGGGGCATCTATTGTTCCGGCGTTAGCATCGTTACCGGTAGGTGATATGTAATAAACCTTTACAAAAAGAACCGTGCTATCAGTACCTGTTCCGCTAACAGCGACATTTAAGTCCGATGCACCACCGCCGTTATTAACAATGTTTCCGCTATATGATGTAATTGCCTGCGGATTAAAGCGAACATATACGTTTGTTGCGCTTAAAGAACTGTTGCTGTAAGAAATACTTGCAGTCGAACCAAATCCGCTGCCTGAAGTTGTTGATACTTCAAATCCGCTCGGTGCAGTAACTGAGATAGTTCCTGAAGCAGGAGTAAGATATGCACCCGAAATGGAATACGATTTTTCGGCAGAGGGTATCAATTTAACCTGATTGCCGAATGATATTTTGCCCGGATTAACGAACAATCCTGCAACAGACAATGTGGCTGTATTGTTTACTCCCGGATTAACTGTAAGATAGTTTTCCGAATTTGCGGCTGTCCCACCGTTATATTCATAGCTTGCAAAATAGTATGCCGTTCCGACTGCCAGCCCTGTAACAGTTACACTGCTGCCTGTACCGGCATATACGACTCTATTGCCATTTAACTGATCGACCGCATTTGAAAAATCGCTGGTGATACCGAATGCGCTTACTCCGTCTGTCGGAGCCCAATCAACTGCCGAACCGACTTTTGCAACCAGCAAATGATTTGCGCCGTTTCCACCGTTCAGGTTGACCACAATGGAATTTCCTGTTACTGTTCCAAACGTTATCGCTGATTGAGTAGTTGGTTCAAGTCCGATACCGATACCTTTTACATTTACCACTTGTGTTGCGGCTCCGGCACTTTCAAAAGTAATATCGCCTTTGATGAGGCCGACCGGGGTAGCCGGCGCAAAACGGACATACAGCGTTGTTGCCGGAATAATTTTACTTGCCGGAGTCAAAGTCAACGGGTTTGAGAAATTCGTGTTGTCGGTACTCACCTGAAATCCTGCCGGAGGAGTGATCGTTAGATTTTGTGTAAGGTTAATTGCCGATACAGTCATGCTTGCAGATGCTGATGGAACTCCCGCCTGAACCAATCCGAAATCAGGTAACGATGCACTTGATACGGTGATTCCCGGTATTGTTGCTTTTGTTGAAATCGTAACTTGATCAACATAATGCGTGTTAGTACTTCCATTAAGAATGCGAAGTCTGATATTCGAACTGCTGTCGTTTATCGTAAAACTGCACAAAGTAAAGCTGCCGGAAGTAATAGAAACAGTTCCGACTGTCGTAAATGAACCGCCATTAACTGATTTTTGCAGAGTCGCAGTTGAAGCACCGCTTGGGCGAACATAATACGATATTGATATAACGTTATCCAAGGCAGGCGTGGTAATATAACCACTGCTGCTCAATGTCAAGGCGTACGAGCCCGCATACTTTGTTGTTCCCTGCATACCGTTATTTAAAACCCAGGTGCCGGAACTAAGAGATACCGATGTATCTTTTGTTACCTTTGTTGTCGGCAATCCGCTCTCAAATCCTTCGACGATCTGCGCAGACGCCAATCCAGAAAAAAGGAAAAGCAGTAATGCAAGCGCACTAATTGTATTTCTCCGTTTCATGTTACCTCATTCATATATTGTTATTAGATTAGTATTATTTTAATAATGTCATTTTAATCATAGTCATTTGAGTACCTGCCTGAAGCCTTGCAAAATAAATTCCGCTTGCTAAGCTACCGGCATCAAATGTAATCGAATAAGTACCGGCTGGTCTTTCTTCATTTATCAGTGTTTGAATTTTGCGGCCCGTTATATCATAGATAGTCAACGATACTCTGGCATTCTGAGATATTGCATAGCGCAGTGTTGTTGAAGGATTAAAGGGATTCGGATAATTCTGTGCAAGTGCGAATCCTTTTAATGCAATACTTTCGTGTTTTACATCAGCCATTAAACCATATTCAAAGGCTCCAAGGTCAGGAGCAGTTCCCGCAAATGGGAAACCAATATTTGTTCCAACATCTATAAGCTTGCTTTTTGGAGACAGCTTTGCAAAATTGTTTTTTGGCAGGCTTCCATCCGCTCCGCGCGGTGCTTTTGCCGTTTCTTCAGTCAGGTCAAGAAAATCAGTTGATGCGGCAACAATTCCCAAATCCCATGAATTAGTTATTGAAACGGTACCCGTGGCGAACTCATACTCCAAACCACCTAGTGCATTATATGAAACGCAATTTCTAAATTGATTTGTACATCCACTCGAAGGCTGGTCTTCGAACATAAAATTATAACCGTTACCGAACGATGTACAATTATAAACATCAACGCCGCCCTTGTGGCTGTTCTGATCGAATCCCTTTTTTGAAGCGTAATTGTTGTTAAACGACACACTGTTGCTCACGACATGTGTACCTTCCGAGCTTCCGCCCGTTCCATTACCGCCGAGTTTAAAACCATTGCCATTGCCGCTGAACGAACTCATTGTTTCAAATAAGGACTTATCCCCGTTGTGCCAGGTCCAGCAACTGTCCATAACTACCGGCCAATCTGTTTCATACAAATCCCATCCGTCATCAGAGTTTTCCCACGAACGGCAGCCGCGGAAAACATTTCCTTTTCCGTTGTGCATCTTACAGGCAAATCCGTCGGCGTTTCCACCAAGTGTGTTTTTATCAAAGTTATTATGTGAATCGCAATTGATAACTTCATTATATGAACCCATGAGTCCGCCGGGGTTGTCTGTTTCGTGTGCGAAACCAATCTGTAATCCGCTATCCTGATTATGGTGGAACACGCAGCGCTCTATTCTGTTGTGACTTCCCTCAATCTTAATTCCATTATCTCCGGCACGGTAAATCTCAAGTCCTTTGATAAACCAGTAATCACCTGTTAACAGAAATCCGCGGTTCGATGCATCAAGCACCATTGCAGAAAAATCAAGAACCGGGCTTTCATCTGGATAATTCAAAATATGAATCCGGTAATTCGCGTTTCCGGATGCAGTCAATCGTATGGTTGCTGAATACGCGTACGTTCCGCCGCGCATATAAATAGTATCTCCGGCTTTCGCTTGGGCAACCGCTGTTGATAAATTGAAGAACGGCGCGTCTATTGTCCCTGCATTCCCATCACTTCCTGATGGCGATACATAATACGTTTTTATATATAGTAAAGTACTGTCTGCACCCGTACCGGTAACGGCAACGCTGATATTGGGTGCTCCGCCGCCAGCATTCGTGATATTTCTAGAATAGGCAACGACTGCGGTCGGTGTAAATCTTACAAAAATATTTGCTGCTTCGAGCAGACTATTGGTGTACGGAATCGTTATAGTAGAACTAAACCCTGAACCACTTGTTGAGGATATTTGAAAACCCGCAGGTGCGGTTACAGTAATATTGCCATCTGATGGTGTTAAGTATTTACCGGAAATCTGATATGCCTTTTCATTCGAAGTCGTCATTTTCACTACGTTTCCGAATGATAATGAAGATGGAGTAACGGTTAACCCTGCAACAGCAAGGGTTGTTTTAGGAGATGTATTTGGATTAATGGTTAAATAATTTTCCGAATTTTTAACATCTCCATTGTATTCGATGACAGTGAAATAATATGTCGACGCAACCGCGAGTCCCGTTACCGTAACCGATGATGCCGTGCCGGCAAATACCGGTTTGCTTCCGTCATCCAGAAATGATGCGTTTGAATAATCTGAGCTTACGCCGGAGATTGAAGACCCGTCATTAGGAATAAATTCCGGGGCAGAATTTAATTTAGCCAACAATACCCGGTGTGTTCCATTACCGCCGGAAAAATTCACGGTAATTGAGTTACCTGTCACGTCACCAAATGAAAGACCGGACTGAACTGATGGCTCGGCAGCGATCGCGATTCCGCTTACATTGATTTCCTTTATATCCGCATTCGTACTCGCGTGGCTTATTACTCCGGACATTGTGCCCTTGGCTTCTGCCGGTGAAAACCGGACATAGACAGTTGTTTCAGCGACACTTCCCGAAACCGGTGTCAGAGTAACCGAACTGCTGAACGAAGTATTATCTGTACTTACTTGAAATCCGGTAGGTGCGGTGATAACCAAATTCGATAATAATCTCAGGCCTGTTACTTTGTAACTTGAGGAAGTTGTGTTTGATCCGGCAACCGAAGCACCGAAGGAAGGCATAGATACGGTTGATAGTTTTATTGACGGCATTGAACCGGGAGAAATAATAGATATGTTATCTATTCTATGTGAAGAGGTTCCGGTTGAGTTGATAATTCTGATTCGTACATTCTCACTGGAATCGGCCGGGGTAAAACTGCAAGGATAGTAAGCGCCGGAAGAAATGCTTTGCGTTCCGACATCTGTAAACTCGCCGCCGTTAACCGACTTTTGAACTTTAATGGTGCTTGAACCGCTTACTTTAGCATAAAACGAAATAGAAGTAACCCCGCTAAAGGCAGGACTGATAATATATCCTGTAGAACTTATTGAGCAGCAAAATGAACCCGCGTATTTATCTGTGTTTGATGCCGCCTTGTATATTATCCATACACCTGAACTAAGTGTAACCTGTGTTTCGGTTGATGGAGCCGATGACGGTAATCCCGTTTCAAATCCTTCCGTTATCTGCGCAAATGTTATTTCCGATAATGAAATCAAAAGTATGACAAATAAAAATGTAGTAGCTTTTTTCATTGAGCCTCTAAAAAGTTCTTCTTCGATTTTTGTATTACTTCATTAAAATCATTTTTTTGATACTTACGTAATCGCCTGCCTGCAAGCGGCAAAAATATGTGCCGCTCGGCAGTGACGCACTTTGAAATTTTACTTTATGAATGCCTGCGGACTGAAAATCATTCGCAAGCGTTTCAACTTCTTTACCAAGAACATTGAAAACTTTTATTGATACTTTTCCGGATGCCGGCATTTCATAACTGATTGTTGTTGAGGGATTGAAAGGATTCGGATAATTCTGTCCCAGTTCAATACCCTTCGGCATAGTGTTTCCGTGCTGAACTCCGGTAACTGTCGGTATCGTAAACTCTGCTGCCGATAACGCACGTTGTGTGACTTTTACCATATAAATAAGACCCTTGAACCAGGAACGGGGATCCTGTCGTGCACCAATAGAGGTTTTTCCCGCAAGGTCAATCGGTTTATAAATGACTGTGCTATCTTTAATCTGAACACCATCAACATATTGATGCATTTTCGTGCCGTCATATACTAAGGCAACATGGTGCCATGCGGCAACCGTATGTCTTTTACTTGAATCAACGATAGTAACCGAATTTGGTGTTGCAGTTGTATCGGATTTTATATATGTATCAAGCACCCATTCGGTTGAAGGCAGCTGCCGGAGCTCCATTAAGACCCGGCGGTTATCGTTGGATAGATTGCGTATGTGAAGAAATCTTTGTTCGTTGCTTGCCGTTCCTTGCGAGTCAGGACGAAAGAATACCTCAACGGTAAACTGAGTTGCACTTCCGATCGGGTTATTGTTGATGAGCAGCGCCTGATTTGTTCCGTTGAACTGTGCTGCATTACCGTACGGTGTTGAAACAATATTCGGCAGAGCAGTTAATGCAGATGCAGAATAACCCCCGATAGAATCCGTGCGGTTCATAAACCACTGCGAACCATCTTGAATTTTTAACGCACTTCCGGTCTGCGGAAATATACTGCCGGCTAATAATATTATGGTTATTATGATGTGGTGTGCGTGTTTCATTCTTTCTCCCTATTTCGCTACGATCATTTTTTTACAAACTACTTGAGCTCCTGAGGATAGCTGATATATATACACGCCGCTTGACAAAGTCGACGCGTTAATATACACCTGATATAGTCCCGGATTCTGTTCTTTATCTACTAAAGTGGTGACTTCCTTACCAAGTATATCATATAACTTTAATAATGTTCTTGCCTGATCAGGAATCTCATATACAATTTGTGTTGATGGATTAAAAGGATTCGGGTAGTTCTGCTCAAGGCGGAATGTTTTGTGTAATAATTGTCCCTCGTTATGAACTCCGGTAAGAGTATACTCTATCGGACCAAGGTCCGGTGCGCTGCCTGAATAAGGCATTCCGACATCTACACCTTTATCTATCATCGGGCTGCCGCTCACTAACCGGGCAAAGTCATTTGCAGGAATACTGCCATCTGCATTACGCGGCGCACAGGCTAGGCTCTCGGCCAGACTTACATAATCAGCGGCGCTGGCCTTGAAAGAAGAAAATATCCAGCTGTTATTCAGCGCTATCGAATTCGAGGGTATAGTAAGCTCGGAACTTGTTGCTCCAAATGATACACAATTTTTAAATTCATATTTTGTTGTATCATCCGGCGTGTTAGGGAAATACCAGTTCGCTTTATTATTGAACGACAGACAATTATAAATCTTATTACCGCTGCCATGCTTGTTCTGATCATAACCCCGGCCGCTTGTTGAGTAGCGGTTATTAAACGAAATACAATTTCTTAATTCGTGAACTCCGTGAGAGACTGCCAAACCTGAACCATACCCACCGAGTTTAAATCCATTGCCGTTACCTGAAAATGAGGCAACATACGGAAACAGTGAACCGTCGCCGTTGTGCCACGTCCAGCAATTTGTCAGTTTCACGGCAAAATACTGCTGATATAAATCCCAGCCGTCATCACCGTTATTCCATGAACGGCAATTGGTAAATGTATTGCCGATACCCGCGCTCAGCTTGCAGGCAAATCCGTCGGCGTCACCACCCGATTTTACGGAATCACAGTTGTTATACGAATCGCAGTTGATAACCTCATTATTCTGAACCTGCGTTCCGTCGTTTTTTGAACTTCCTTCAAGTCCTATCTGCAGACCGGTGTTGCGGTTATGATGGAATGTACAATTCTCTACTTTTATATAGCTTGCCTTAATCCGCATACCGTTATCCGGAGTGTGCGTTACCTCAATCCCTTTTATATAATAGTAATTACCATATATCATGAATCCACGGCGGGTTTTGCGCTCGGCGTCACTCGTATAAGTCATTTGTGCACCATCTATAACGGGCTTTTCGTTATTATACGCCCAAATATTTATCCGTGCTTCAGCAGTGCCTGATTTATCTATTTGCGTCGCGGCAGTATAATAATATGTGCCGCCGCGCATATATATTGTATCACCGGCAGATGCCGTGGTAATTGCTTTAGAAAGAGTGTAGAAAGGGGAGTCTATTGTCCCGGAGCTGCTGTCGTTACCTGAAGGAGAGACAAAGTATACCGCAGAATGAAGTATCATCAATGGAAGAAAAGACAACATCAATACTGTGGAAATACGATTCATGTAAAAGAAACTTTCGATAATATTTTTCGCATAAAAAAGCATAGCGGATTTCCACCCGCTATGCCCTTATGCAATTTTTAAAGAACCTGAATAACAATCCCTTTACGGATTATTATTTCATCAAGATCATTTTCCTGATTTGTGAATAACTACCGGCCTCTAAGCGATAGAAATAAATACCGCTCGGCATACCTGCAGCAGAAAATACTGTCTGGTAATGTCCGGAGGCTTTTTCACTATTTACTAATGTGGCAACTTCTTTGCCGAGAACATCGTATACTTTAAGTGTTACATGCTGCATACCGTTCTGTCCCGCAACAATGTCATAACTGATAACTGTTGAAGGGTTGAACGGATTCGGATAATTCTGGCTTAATGCACATGATGTTGCGCGTACAACGCTTGGCTGTGATTTTACATCGGTGGTGAAATCAAGAAGTCCCGCGCCTGCATTAGCTGAAACAATTTGTTTAACCAATGAAGCATTTGCAGGAATGTAGCCATAAAACGTATTCGGACTAAATGTTACACCGTCAGCATTCTGAACAATAGAGCCTGAACTGACAACCGTGTCATTGATTGATTTAATATATCCGACGGGGTCGCCGCTCAGCGTTTGACCCGGATCGTTGATTGTTGAAATCAAGATAGGAGTTGCAGTGTTTTCGAAATAATTTGCTTCGGAAACAACTTGTGCCTGACATGTAACGCCAATACCATATCCGCCTGTTACGCCAGCAAGAACTCCAACATTAGTATAAAGATTGTTCAAAATGTGTGCTTTTGCAAAACGAATTCTTGGGTGACGTGAATATGTTCCATCAAACCAGTTACGGAAATATGTTACTTTCAACGCTGTATCAGATGTTTGACTTGGGGTATGGCCTAACAAACAGGTTTTACGGTGATTCTGAAAATGATTATACGATAAGGTTACCCAAGCAGAACCATTTTTACAGTCCAACTCACCATCATGATTTGCATCAGAGGCATCAACACTCGGGCTGTCGGTAAATGAACAGTGGTCAACCCAAACATTGCTGCTGCCGTCAACGCACAATCCGTCTTTTTCATCCACGTGGCAATCTGCGAAAGTCATGTTACGAACAATAACATTCTGACATTCAACTATTTTCATACCGAATCCTAAAAATCCGGCATCTTTACCTAAACCGATAATTGAAACATTTTTTGTTCTTTTAACAGAAATCTCTGTAGAATATCCACTGATAGTTCCCGATATATAATAAATTGCCGGAGTATAATCACCCTTTTCACGAAGTTTCATAATATCGGCCAATTGCTGCGCATCGGTGATTACCGTGATTGTTCCACCTTTTCCGCCTGTTGTTCCGCCATTACCGGTGGCAAAACCAACCGGAGTATTAACATCGATTGAAACCGGTACGCCAATACCGCCGACTGCTACATCAATTTCAGAAGCGCCGCCGCCGATATTGGTAACTGAGCCTGAGTACATTTGAGAAACTGTAGGAACGAAGCGCACATAAATTGGTGTCGCACTTAATGTTGATCCGCTATAAGGAACATTAATAGATGATGCATATCCGGTTGTACTTGATAGCGAAACTAAAAAATTGGCCGGAGCGGTTACGGTAATTGAACCGTTTGCTGTTAAATAAACACCTGATAGTGTGTAGCTCTTTGTTAACGAATCATGATTAATGACTGCATTACCGAATGCCAAAGCAGCCGGAGCAATAGTTAAGCTTGCAACTTCTAAAGTTTTTTGGCTTCCTGTGCCCGGTGTTGCAAGATAATTAACTGCATTCCAGCTTGCAGCATTATATTCATATACTGCCGCATAATACGTAACACCGCTTGCAAGTCCGGTTACATTGACCGTATTTCCTGCGCCGTCAAAAACAATTTTATTTCCATTACCTAAATCGGTTGCGGCTGTAAAATTTGCATTTACGCCTGAAACAGGAGTGGCATCGGTTGGAGCCCAGTTAACCCCACTGCCGGCACGGAGAACAATGATTCTTTCTGTTCCGTTGCCGCCTGTTGTGTTAACGGTGAATGAAGTGCCGTTTACATTTGAAAAAGAAACGGTTGATGCGGTTGTTGGTTCAACAGGCATATAAATACCGTTGAGTGATACCAATGCTGTATCGGCACCACCGCCGGCTAAAGAAATCAATCCGACATAAGATCCTGCCGCCGAGGCGTTCATGCGCACTGAAACAGTCACGGGTTGACCGGAGATAGTTCCACCTACTACCGGCAATATTATGGATGAGGTTGATCCGATCCAAGTTGTACCACCGTTTGTAGATATTTCAAAATTTGCCGGAGAAACCATCGTTACGTTCGATGTCAGGTTTGATGCTGAAACGGTAAACGTTTGTACTGATGATGGAGTAGATGATGTTTGAATAAAATTTGATAATGCCGTTGATGACGGAAATATTGCCACTAACGCGGCTGTTGTTCCTGATATGGTAACATTACTTGCGATGACAAATTTTCCGGTTGCTGTTGTAGTATACCAGGGATAAACACGGACATAAACCGTTTTGCCACCATCAACAAGAAGCGCAGGAGATGTTGATACATTAGGCGTTCCCGGGGCTGATTGAGTTAGGCTTAATGTCGAACCGATTTGTGTTTTTGTCGCAAATGTTGAATCGGTTGAGTAATAAACATTTGCTTTCATGTTGCTTCCGCCCGAGGCATACAAATTCATAGTAATGCTGGAAACGGTAAGAGAATTACCAACAGCCGGTGAAACGGCAAACTGCATATATCTTGTTGTATTTTCGGTCGTTTCTGCTGTCCAAGAGCCTGCGGTTGGGGTCGGTGAACTGCGTTGAACACTGTTTACATAGGTACATTGCATATTAGTAAATGTCTGACTGCCCGCCAAAACATTTCCTGTAACGTTAGCGGATTGATTTGCTGTCAAATTCCAGACTGCCGAAGCTGTCTGGGCATATGAATGCACAGCTAAAATCAAAAATACGAGCACAAAGTATCTTTTCATTGGACCTTTCTTTGAGTAAGTTCACACCCCCGCACCTGGGTGTTAATATATTATTTGAGTAATGTCATTTTTTTTGATTCACTGAAACTGCCTGCGTCCAACCGATAAAAATATACGCCGCTTGACAAATTTTCAGCCCTAAAATTTATGCTGTGATTTCCAGCATGTTGTTCTTCATTTACCAGCTCGGCAACTTGTTTACCCAATACGTTATACACGCGTAATGTTACGTACGCACTGTTCTTCAAATCATAGCTGATTACTGTTGACGGGTTAAACGGGTTAGGATAATTTTGCAATAAGCTGAACGAAGCTGCCTTTGTCTGAACATTTGATTTTACTTCGGTAAGACCAAACTCATAAGCACCTAAATCAGGTGCAGCACCGGCGTATGGTATACCCACATTTACACCCTTGTCAATAAGATCGCTTCCGGCGACCAACTTTGCAAAACCATTATTGGGCAGACTTCCGTCTGCTTCGCGTGGTGCTTTTGCTAATGTTGAATCAAGGCTGACAAAATCCGATGCGTCCGCGGTAACTCCGGTTATATTCCAGCTGCAATTGGTAACAATGCTGTTCGATGTGATACTATAATTCTTACCACCGGATGCCGGTGAAAAAACGACACAATTAGTTATGACATGGCCTTCTGCAATATCATTGCTTAATGCTATGTTCTTTGCATTACCCCACGAAGTACAATTGTATAAGGTAATGTGTTTATTGTTGTCGTTCTGATCAAATGCTTTTCCGCCGCCGCTGACAAACGCGTTGTCAAAAGCAACACAGTTTCTTGCTATATGCGGCGCTCCGTATGAGCTGTTGCCGCCAAGTTTAAAACCGTTGCCGTTACCGCTCCAGCTTCCCGAATATCCGTATACTTTTGCATCGCCGTTATGCCATGTCCAGCAATTTTCAATCAGCACCATGTATTCATCCTGATAGAGATCCCAGCCGTCATCGGCATTATCCCACGAACGGCAGCCGCGGAATACATTACCCGGACCGGCGCAAAGCTTGCAGGCAAAACCATCGGCGTTTTTTCCGCCGTTCTGCTGATCAAAATTAAAATAGGAGTCGCAGTTCAGTACAAGGTTATAGCCGGCAGAATCGCCTTTGTTGGAAACCGAGTTTTTCGCCAGTCCAATCTGCAGTCCGCTATCCCAGCAGTGATTGAATGAACAAAACTCTATTATGTTGTGGTTGCCTTCAATCTTAATACCGTTGTCTCCTGCGCGGTAAACTTCAAGACCTTTAATGTACCAGTAACTTCCACCAAGGAAAAATCCTCTGTTACCGTCACCTTGACCCATTGTTGAAAAATCAAGATAGGGATGCTCACCGGGATACGCCCACAAACAAATCCTGTGTAGTGAGTCTGTGCCTGATTTACTGAGCATAATTGTTGTGCTGTAGTTATACGTACCACCGCGCATAAAGATAGTATCGCCGGCGCTGACAAGTGTAACGGCTTTAGAAAGGCTATACATTGGGGCATCTATTGTGCCTGCATTTGAATCGTTTCCGGAAGGTGACACATAAATTGCGGCTTCAACTGGCAGTAATAGTATGGTGCTTAGGCAAATAATATAGTAAAAATATTTCATAAACATCTGTGTTGTTAAACAAACTCAAAGTTGGAGGGCTTTACTCTCTTTTCGTGAAATGTATATCACGACATAAAATAAATCTGTGGTTGCGTGAACTAAAACTCCGCAACCACAGATTTTTGATATAATTTGATTTTTAATTATTTCATTAATATCATTTTCCGGACTTCTGAATAGTTTCCGGCTGTTAATTTATACAAATAAATTCCGCTCGGCAGATTACTGCTGCTAAACTCCGCTTTATACGTTCCGGCAGCTTTCTCGCCGTTTGCCAAGGTCGCAACTTCTTTACCTAATGTGTTATAAACAACCAATCGTACATTGCTGGCTTTTGCTAAATTATATGTAATTGTTGTTGTCGGGTTAAAAGGGTTCGGATAATTCTGCGCTAAACCGAATTCGTTTGCTTTGAAATGGACCTCTTTTACATCAACGGTTGATGAGGTAGCCCAGTCAATAGCGGCTTTCGTCAACTTCCATGCGTCATCAGTAAAAAAGCTGTCTGCTTCTGCACTAATACCGATCATTGCAACACGTGAACCAACGGCCAAAGTAGCGATCAAGCTATCGGCAGCAGAAGCTGATGCGTGAATAAGAGTTCCTTTTTCAAGACCTGCAACAACGATCTTTGTATTGGCGCCTTCGGTTGCATCGGTTTTTATTTTAGCAATAGGAATGATCTTTACAATAGTATCCATGGGGAAATACCCTAAATATTTGGATTTTCTTGTTCCGCTAGCCAGTTTTACCGTGTCGCCGTAATTATGTCCGGCGCTAAGTGCGTGCCCGGTTTTGTCCATAATAATTACATCACCGTCTGTTGTATAATCCGCAGCAGTCGTGTTAAAATATCCTCCCGCAGAAAGTTTTCCAATCCATACTTTATGTGTGACGATCGGAACTTTAATACTCCTAACACGACCGCAATCACTTGAAGACACAGCGTCGCTGATATAAACAAACTTGTAAAACTGAGCGAGAGAATCGTCGGAAGGATATCCGGCCTTAAAACCGGTTTTCATAATGTTCGGAACAACGGTAAACCCCATTGCAGTAAATTTATTCCGGAGAACCGTATCGGGACTTAGTGTTAAGCTGGTAGTTACATACAGAATATTTCCCGAATACTGTGCAGAAGCTTTTTGAGGCATAAACACGAGCAGTGTAAGAACACACAATAATAAACCAAAGCTTGTAAAACGATTTCTCATATATTGTTTCCTTATATTGTTTAGTTAAACGCTGGGAGTTCTCGTCCTTGATTCTCCCGGATTACATATACAAAGTGAATTTTTCGGTCAGTAAGAAATTAGTTGTGTGTAAAACTAAATCTTGCCGCTCGTATTAATTTGTAATTCGTCATCGTTTCGTATGTCGGCGTGTAAAAACCATATCACCGCCATCATCAAGCCATCTTTGGTTATATGTGGAATATCATCTTTGCCAAAAGGCATATTAATCGTTAAAGTAACCGATAAACCATTATGTCCAAATTAACAAAAAATAATCTAAGTCAAAATAAAATTTTCTTAATCCCGGGACATATATTTCCACCCCGTATTTTCCGTATATGTCTTATATTAAAGCGTATAATTCTCGTTTTATATCAGGAGCGTTTAAAGATGACATCTAAATCCTTATTATTTATCGTGTTTTTCTTCATTTTTGCGATTTTTTCAAATATTTTCGCTCAAGACTTGAACTCGCACGAATCCGCCGCTCTTGACTGCCTGATGGCAATGAATGTTGACAAAACCGTCAACCAAAGCGCCAAACCAATCGCTGAAGGTGTTTTCAAAAATTCACCGGATCTTGTTCAGTATCGGAGCGAGATAACCAACTTCTTTGATAAGTATATTTGCTGGGATAATCTGCGGGATTATTTCATTGAACAGTATTGTAACAGGTTTTCAGAGTCCGAACTGATTGAGATGACGGCCTTCTTTAAAACTAAAACCGGCAGAAAGTATATTGACAAGCTTCCTGAACTTCAGAGGCTTTATGCTGAGTTGAGTTCCAAGATAATGCAGGATAATATTGACGAGCTTGGAACAATTATCAAAAAGAGGAAATAGCGGGACCACGGGGTTACTATGGGACTCACGCAATCACAATCAGCTGCGCTTGCATACGACCGGCATATATCGCTAACAGCAAATGCCGGTTCCGGTAAAACGTATGTCCTCATTCAGCGGTTTTTGAAAATTATCGTTGAACAAAAGATTTCGCTGAGAAATATTGCTGCAATTACTTACACTGATAAGGCCGCCGCTGAGCTGTATACCAAGATTGCAAAAGAGTTAGATGACCTAATAAATAAAGAACCTTCGGCAGAGATGCGGGCGGAATTAAAGACCATTCGCAAACAATTAATCTCGGCAAACATTTCCACTATTCATTCTTTTTGTATTGACCTGCTTCGTGAATATCCCATCGAGGCCGGAGTTGATGCGAATTTCATCACTATTGACCAATATCATGCTAAAGAGATATTAGAACTCTCCGTTAAAGAGGTTCTGAAGAAAAATGCGGATAACCCGCTTTATAAAAAATTCATGCGCATTCTTGGCGGCTCTGCTGCCTTTGAAGAAGAATTAAAAAAGCTTGTCGAATCCCGCGAAAAACTTGAAGCCCTCAAATCGGGATTGTATGCCGGTGACCATGAAACAAGCATAAACTCACTGAATGAAAAATACCTTTCGGTAACCCGCACTATTATCGATTTATACCGGCCGCATTTCGCTCCCGGTATTTCGGCAATTAATAACTTCGTACTTCAAAACAATCCAAAGTCAAAAACCGGAATTGAAGTCGGACAATGGATTTCAGATTTCACGTCGGGAAAAATTACTCAGGAAGATTTTGAAGAAAAAATATCCGGCAAGATAATCAACAAAGACGGCTCGGTTAAAAAGACTTATTTCAAAGATGAATCCGGCGACTTTGCCGAAGAATTATCGAACATCCGGAATTACATGGTGATTCGCAGCAGCATGCCCGGTGAAACCGAACTGGAACAGTGGGGCAATGCTGCCGTGCAGTTTGCTGAAGATGTTCTAGCGGTGTACAGTGATATCAATGAAATTTATTCACGCCGGAAAACCGAAGGCGGATACCTCGACTTTGAAGATTTAATGCTCTATACAAAAGAGCTGTTGAAGAACGAAGAAGTGCGGACAGCTCTTGCCGGTAGATTCCAATACCTCATGATTGATGAGTACCAGGATACCAACGAAATACAGTATGAGATTTTTCTTCCGCTGCTGGATGAATTGAAAAAGGGGAATCTCTTTGTTGTCGGCGACGAGAAGCAGAGTATCTACGGATTCCGGAATGCAGAAGTATCAATATTCAACAGGACAAAAAACAACATACTCGATTCCGGCAATGACGATAATGAAGCTGAGAGAAATTTAGTATTACCTGACTCATTCAGAATGACCGCAGAGTTATGCCTGTTTAATAATTTGCTGTTCCGGTCGGTATTCAAAAATCCCGTTGCACTATATAACGAGGTAATGCACACTGATCTTGTCTGCGCAAAACAAGACGACTTTGATTCAAAAATAGAAATACTTATTGCAATAAAAGATAACCGTGAAGATTCTGAAACAGGAAACAGTTCTTCAATTCCGGAAGCTGAACTCGTTGCCCGCAGAATACTCAAGCTTAAGCAAGAAGTACCATCCCTGCAATGGAATGAAATTGCCATTCTCTGCGCACGAAGAAAATACTTTGACACACTGCAATCCGCATTCACCCCGCACAAAATACCGCATGTTATCGCGGGCGGCAGAGGTTTTTATCAAAACCAGCCGGTGTATGATTTTTATAATTATCTGTCTTTTCTGCTTGATAACAATGATGATACGGCCCTTGTCGGCATTCTCCGCTCACCGTTTTTCTTTGTTGACGACACTACCATTTTTAATATAAGCTGCCTGCCGGGAAGCAGCGTTTACGAAAAACTAAAGTCGTCGCGGGACACCGAGCCGAAGTTGGGAAACATTGTTTCCATTTTGGAAAAGCACAACAGTTCAGCTCATTCTTCATCTATTCCTAAAATCATGCAGACAATTTTAGAAGATACTGCATATGCCGCAATTTTGGCGAAAAGGGCAGACGGTGAACAACAGAGCGCAAATTTGGAGAAGCTTTTATCAATTGCACTCGAGTACGAACTCGGCGGGTACAACAACCTGTACAACTTTAGGAGTTTTTTAAGCCAATCCATTGAAACGGATGAGAGCGAGGGGTATGCTTCCGTTGTCAAAGGGTCGGACGCAGTGCAATTAATGACGATTCATCAAGCAAAAGGACTCCAGTTCAAGGCGGTCTTTGTTTTCAGTGCGCATAATAAACATGAGTCAAAAGGTTTTGCGAAAAGCTCAATCTCAATTGATCGTGATTTAGGCATCACAACAAAATTTCCAAAGGATGAAGATTATTTCTCCGAGTTTGAAGAACCACCGCATTTTAAGGTGATGAAATTTATTTCCGGCAAGAAAGCTGACGCAGAAGCCGACCGCTTGATGTATGTTGCGTTAACCCGGCCTAAAAATTATTTATTCGTGTCCGGCGAAATGAAACGCACTAAAACAAATCCGGATGGTTCTATTGCAGAAGATTCTCCTCTTGGGAAAATTTGTAATCATTTGGGCATAGATTATACCCTGGACGCCCATGTGTGTTCCGGGGCCCTTCAGGTTCTTGATGTTAAAGAGGATGGAAGTTACCTCAATCATACGAAAAATATTGTCGTTTCAATTCCTATTATTAACACGCTCCCGGAAACAACAGCGGCAATTGTCGAACCGGAGAAGACTCCGTTGAATTTTATCGTGAACACGGAACCTGTGCCCGATACTGCAATATCTCCTGTAATATCCGCCACGCAGTATGTAACGTATATGCAGTGTCCGATGAAATATCATCTGCGATACAGGCTGCACCTTGATGATCTGATTCCCGCGCCAAAAAGAACGCACTCTACAACTATTGAATCTGCCGGGAATGTATCTGACGGAACACTAGAAGAATCCGGCAACGGCGACATACCGGACAGTGAGGAATTGCTTTCCAGTGGCTTTGCGGAAAAACGGGGAATTATATTTCATGCTTTGCTTGAAAAAGAAGTACCGCCGGATTTTATAGAAGATGCTCTGCAAAACATGTTGGCCGGAATGCCCGAGACGAAAGCTGATAAAAAAGAATATTCGAAGATTGCCGACACATACGTTTCGTTTATTAATTCAAAAACCTACACGGATATTGTTCATCTTGGCGAGGCAAGAAAAGAGTTTGATATTCAAACATCAGAGGGAAAATATTATCTTCAGGGGAAAATAGACCGCTTCATAAAAGACGGCAATAAAGTTTACATTATAGATTATAAATCAAATTCCGTTGCTGTTGATAAACTTAAAATACTCAGCGGCCACTATTCCCACCAATTGGCATTTTATGCTTTCATCGCTGCTAAGTTATTCCCCGAGATTGATAAGTTCGAAACCAAAATAATTTACGTTATGCACCCGGAAGAGTCAGTCACAACTACGTACACAAGAGAACAGCTTAATAATATTAAGACGGGGGTTGATTCTTTATACGAATTGATAAACGGAGGAATGTGTGAGAAAAATACAAATCACTGTAAAGAATGCGTGTTCGCAGTGAACAGAAAAACATGTGTTCATAGTTAGAATAACTTGTGGATAACTTGTTTGTAGGGCGTGGAAAACTTGTTAATTAATCAACATTGTTCATAACTACCCACAGCCTAACATGTTCTCAAGATGCCGAATGTTAATAGAATGTCCATATTTTTCTGTATTCTGACTCAGAATCGTACTATTTTCGAGTTACCAACATATCCACACTATTATAATAATAGTAAATAATATAAAAATAAATACCCTATTAATATTATATGTTGTGGGGAATTATTCTTTATCTACCGAATTGACGTAAATGGTGGTCAATGTGTAAGTAGGAAAGTCTTGCCCACTGCCATTTGGACATTTTCCCGAATGCCGGATGTCTTGGATAAGGATTTGTTTCGAATGGTTTTTCAAAGTTTCTCAGCAGGTCTATTAGCGTTGCTTTATCCGATTCAAATTTTTTGGGACGGGTACCTTCAACGCCTTGTTTAAATTCACGGGATGTCTGAATTTTAGCTTTTGGTATTTGTAAAACTGTTAACACCAACCATTTAACGACAGTCGTGGTAATTATATTGCCAACAAAAGCGGCTGATTTTAATCCTGCTGCTACACGGATTGGGTCTGCTATATGGCATACCATTTCTTCAGCATTCATTGTTCCCCAAAGAGCAGTATCGTGCATCTTTACCGATGTAACTCGTTCAATTATGAGGTCTTTTATATTTTCATCTAATAATGTAATCATCAAAAAGTGCTCTTGTCGTGTGTGAAACAACTTAATATAGCAATACTTTTCAAAAAAAATCTTAATCAATCCTTACTGGCAATATTTTTCCACAATTTCGGCATTAATAATTTTGCTGTACTTTTGGGCGCCTATATAACAGAAATGGTCATTGTCGGCATAATCGTCAATCGTGTATCTTTTATCGTAAAAATAGTTCACGTAAGGGCAGTGGTATGTATCAGCAATCCGCTGTATCGCTTGAAACCTTTTTTTAGCAATTGTTTTATCCGCATATTTAGTAAATGTTTCAAATGCGGGTGAGGTAATCAAAATACATACAGCATGATGCTTCTGAATTTCCACGATAAGTTTTTCAAGTAATGCTGCATTCCGTTGAAAGCGATTCTCTTTGTATACCCCTTCATTAAACGCTGCTCTTTTTTTTCCCATATCGTTATTGATGAATTCTCTCGTTTTAGGGCTTCTAACAAAAAGCCAGCCGTTGCGATGCAGATCCTGAGCCAGATTCACTTTGAATAATCTTGAAGCGTAGTAGCATGATTGCAGTGGTTGATAGAGAAAGAACTTACTGTATCTTTTTATATCATACCATTTATTCTCGGGATAATCGATACTCCAAAATTGAGAGTAGTAGAAGTCCCGCCAATGTTCTTTTCCATCAATGAGATCAACTCCCAAACTTTGAGGTGATACTTCAATAATGACACACCGCAATTTCGGCATTTGAGGAACATATCGAATACCAAGCTCAGATATATAGAACATTGTCTGGCTTATATTGCTCAGGTTATAACCTTTTCTTGAAAAATATGCCGGGTTAACACCATACAGAGTCCTTGAGTTGCCGATTAATAACACCTCAATGGAGTCCAATTGTTTCTCAAGGTTGTTCCGTTTGGTGTTATAAGTGTTCTGCACTTTACCCAAACCATATTCTAGTATACTTAAAAGAAGTATAACAGGAACTAAAAACAATGCTGATCTTATTAGAAATTTTTTCATCAAAATTGAAAATAGATAAATTGACGATTTTCAAAAACTCCAAGAACAAGAATGCAAGCCAGACATGCATAATAAATTGACCAGCGCACGATAACCGGATAGCTCTTCAGCAATGCCGTCAAATCAATTTTTCTGTGCCAGTACTGGATGGTTTCCAATGCTGCAATAAGGACAAACGATAAAACGAAATCAAAGGTGCTTAGTCCCATATTTTGAAACACAGCAGTTCCCTTGATCATGCTCAAGATTGCTGCCGGCAGACCGGTCCATATTTTTGTAATAATATATATAGCATTTTCAAATGTTGCTGCCCTGAAAAAAATGAGTGAAAGTGTAAACAATAAAAAAGTAACAATCACTGAAATCACCGGCAGTTTTTGCAAATGCAATTTCTGTTTTACTGCAGAGCGGGTTGAATCGGTAAGTCGTCCGAAGCTTACGTAGACTCCCTGTATGGCGCCGAAAATTACGAAGTTCCAACTTGCCCCATGCCATAGGCCGCTGATGAGAAATACAATCATGATATTTCTGTACCACTTGATTTTGGAAACCCGGTTGCCGCCCAATGGTATATAAACATAATCTCTGAACCAGGAGGACAAAGAAATGTGCCATCGTTTCCAAATTTCATAAAACGAGCTTGAGTGATACGGGTTATCAAAGTTTTTCATCAGTTTAAAACCCAAGATACGTGCAGAACCTATTGCTATATCGGAATAACCGGAAAAGTCGCAATATGCCTGAAAGGCAAAAAACAGTGAGGTAATAATCAGGCTTAAGGAATTATAGGCGGACAGGTTTCCATGAACCGTATCTACAGCGATCGCCAGTCTGTCGGCAATAACTACTTTTTTGAATAATCCCCACGCTATCAGCAATAAGCCGCTCCTGACTTTTTCATAGTCAAAATTGTGTTGTTCCCTGAACTGGTGGAGTAAATTGCCTGGCCTTTCGATCGGACCTGCAACAAGCTGAGGAAAAAACATTACATATAGTGAATAAATCCCGAAATGACGTTCCGCTTTTTGGTGCCCGCGATATACCTCAATGGTATAACTCATTGCCTGAAACGTATGGAAAGATAACCCTATCGGCAGGAGTATTGAGAGGTATGGTATCTTGTTGGTAATCGAAAATCCATGGAGCAGAACGGTGAGGTTTTCATTCAGAAAATTGTAGTACTTAAAGAAGGCAAGGACTCCGATGTTTGCTGCCAAACTGGCAAGTAAAAAAGCCTTTCTCTTTTTTCCTGCCGACTGCTCAATAAAGATTCCAGCGAAATAGTCAACAACAATGGTAAAGCCGAGTATGCAGAGATAGATTGGGACAAAGGCCATATAAAAATAACAGCTACCCGCCAACAAAAGAAACCACCGGTACTTGTGAGGTATTACAAAGTAGGTGAATCCGATAGCAACAAAGAATATCAAGTAGTGAAAGGAATTAAAAAGCATATAATCCTTAACAACTGATTATTCAAATAGCATCTATTTGAGATTCTTCAATAAAGAATCATAGTTGAACGAGCTATAAAATAATAAATGGTAATTCCATAGGCAAAGAAAAATTGTGGGAATAATAGATTTCTTTTTGTTATATTGCCGTCATAAGAATTATCTTATAAGGGATACATATGAACATCGACAAGAAAAAGACCGGAACTCGCCTTAAAAATTTCCTCTATGAGCACTTCGAAAATATTGATGCTGCCGCTAAATCTTTAGGTACCACCGTAGCCTCTCTTCGAAACAGCTATTTCAACGGTAAGAGTCTGCCCGGCGCTGAAATTATCCTGAAGCTGCAGCAGATCGGCTGTGACACTAAGTGGCTGCTGGAAGGAAAAAGAGATGTTAAAGCCAAAGATGGCAATCCTGAACTTGAGTATCGGGTTATTGGAATGGTGCCTGCCGGTAAAGGCGAATCGGTTGACTGGTCCGACTGGTGGGAAAGCGAAGTGCTCAGTTATCACCCCGATGATCATGTCTTTATTAAAATAGATCCCGAATTCGGTTACAGTATGATGCCGATGATTCAGCCCGGTGATTTCGTTCTTATATCATTCTCGGCCAAACCGCAGAATGGCGATCTGGTCGCAGCTCTTTGGGATAAGACCAAGGGAGCGTTAAAAGTCTACAACGAAAATCCCAGCGTTCCGAATACAGTAATATTAACAAGTTATAATCAGGCGGTCGAACCGATCTTTGTTAAGAAAGATCAGGTACGGATGTATAAAGTTGTTCTGATAAAGAAAGCAAAATAACAATGCTTCTTCGCTCACGCAGGACATTCCCTAAACAGCATAAGATTTTTACCGATCTTCGGGATGCGGAGAAATCCGTTTTAACCATCAATCCCCTTGCGGCCTCAATTGTCTATAAAATTGAAAACCTGCCCGGGTGGTGCAACAAAGAATATAAAAAAGGGGTTGACCTCTATAACCCTTTCAAAATGATATGCACATGTGAAGAGTTTCGGGAAAACTCATGTGATTACGAACCGATGGACTACCGCCGTGCATGCCGGCATCTTTACACCTTTTATATACAGCGTTTAAAAAACGAACTTAATCCCCTCGCTGTTCTTTTGCTGGAACAAAACAAAAAGCACGGTCCGGAAGAACTAATAAAAGCTGAATCTGACAGCAAAGAAATTTTCTTTGGTTATCAACGGACAAGCGAGTGGATTAACGTCTACTGCAATGAAAATCAGTGGATACGCTTCAGTTATAATGTTGCACAAAAAAGATGGTCGGAAAATATTCAGCCAAAATTCAGCGGCATATACATTGAGCAGATAAAAAAGAGTTTTACGTTTTAAAATATTTTTCAATAGATTGCTGCTAAATTTACCGGGTATTTAGTATGAGCAATCAAAATACTCAGTTTGGAATTGCCGACCTCCACATGCACACCACCGTGAGCGACGGAACCATGTCGCCTCAAGCAGTCGTGAACGACATTGTTATCAATAATCTCATCGCGAAAAACGACCCGTCTCGCACAACAATAAACGTCATCGCCATAACGGACCATGACAACATTCAGGGTGGCAAAGTCGCACTTGATTATAAAAAAGCATTTTATGAAGATGAGCCGCCTGATATTATAATCGGCGCGGAAGTATCATCAAAAGCAGGTCATATAATAGGTTTAAATCTGAAAGAAAACATTCCCCCGAGAATGAACGCTGAAGAAACTATTGACGCGATTCATGAACAAGGTGGCATTGCAATAGCAGCGCACCCGTACGCGTACATTCCTTTTTTGAAAGAGTTGAAAGGCATTGGTAAATTAATTCACGACAGGCGTATAGCTCCTAAAATAGACGCCGTTGAAATCCGTAATTCAAACCCCACCGAAGTAATTAACAATTACATTACTCAAATAGTAAATGCCGCGCATTATAAAAAGCCGGTTTGCGGAGGAAGCGATTCTCATTTTCAATCGGCTATCGGCCGAGCTTATACAAGATTTCCGGGGTCAACAAAAGAAGATTTGATACGGGCGATTCAACACGGAACGATACGGGGACACGGAAATGTCTATGGCCCACTTGCCATTTACAGCTACATAAAAGACCGGTTGGCGTGGAAACAATTTTGCCTGAACGATCCCATCCACAGAGTATATCACGACTGGTAGTTATGTGTGAGAGGCAAAAGAAAAATTTCACGCAAAGGCGCCACCCCTCGACAAGCTCGGGGACCTAAAACGCAAAATTTATTTTTAAAAACATGAAATGATGGGTCATCGAGTAGACCGACGCAGTCGGTCGTATCGAGATGACTTTTAGAAAATTATCTGTAGGGCGGGTTTCCTACCCACCCATTACGATTGCAAAAATGAATTATTGTATATGGCGCTCCTACGGAGCTCTGGCGTTGGGTGTTGCGTTTACCCCGGATTAAAATCCGGGGTTACAGCTCTGTAGTTGCTACGCAACTTTTTTGATAAAAAACTTGGTGCCGTACCCGCCGGCAGGCGTGGGCTTAGCGCCTTTGCGTGAGTTATTTAGTTAACTCCAGCATTACAACCTTTTTACCTTTTTCATTTTTTATGTTGGTAGGTTTGTAATGCAATTCATAGACGGTTGATTTTTTTATGTACGAGGCATACTTCATCTGAGCTTTGCTGATCTCATCGGTAAGATCCCCGCCTTTAATTGCAAGCAATACTGCCTTCTCTTTTATCAAAGGAAAAGCATAGCGCAATAAAACAATCAGCGGAACGGTTGCTCTGCTTACAACGAGGTCGAATGTATTTTCATACTTACCGATAAACTCACCATCCTCAACCCGTGCACATTCTGCTTTTACGTTATTGAGTTTCAGTTTATCAATAAAATCAGATACCGCATCCATTTTCTTTTTAATGGAATCAACGAGTACACCGCGCATTTCGGGACGCATGATTGCAACCGGAATACCGGGAAAACCGCCACCGGTTCCGATATCCAGAAATTTCATGCAGCGTTCAGGGATGTATTTATTTATGAAAGAAGAAATGAAAACATGATTTTCTATTACAGAATCAACATCTTTTCGAGAGATGAGGTTTACAGCTTCATTTTTGTCAACAACCAACTCGGCAAAAGCGGCGAGCCGTTCAAGTTGTAACATATCGGGCGTATAGCCGTTTTCCCAGTAGAATGAAGTTAGTTGTTTAAGATATAGATTATTGCGAGAAACTGCCATTTTTTCGATTCAACCAAAAAATTGGAAAATTACTTCTTTAAATATATCAATAAAATAGAAATATCTGAAGGGGTTACCCCCGAAATACGCGTCGCCTGGCCGATAGAACGTGGTTTTACGCGCTGGAGCTTTTCCCTGCCTTCAGTTGATAAAGCCATTAAGTTTAAATAATTTAAACTTAAAGGAATCCTTAATTCTTCGTATTTATCGAATTTAGATATATGATCGTATTGCTGACGGATATATCCTTCGTACTTAATTTCAATTTCTGCCTGTTCCGCAACAGAAGCATTATCGAGTCCCGAATCCGAAAGATCTTTTTCTTTCATCAACGGGAGCAAATCATTGACCCCAATCTCGGGACGCTTGACCAGCTTCGAGGCGAACTCAGAAAATTCAAGGACGTTAGTTCCCTTTTGCTCAAGCACAGAGTTGATAGATTGAGGAGTAAATTTTTTAATGTTCAGGAAAGAGATTGCCCGTGATATGGAGGAATCTTTTTCGTTTATCCCTTTCATCTCATCATCAGTAATAAGACCGTAGTAGTGTCCGAATTTTGACAACCGCCGGTCGGCATTATCCTGCCGCAAAAGCAGACGGTGCTCCGCGCGCGAAGTAAACATGCGGTAAGGTTCTTCGGTTGATTTATTGACCAGGTCATCAATCAAAACACCGATATACGATTCACTTCTCTTCAAAACAAATTCCTGCATACCCTTAATTTTTGCAGCAGCATTAATTCCTGCGACAATTCCCTGAGCTGCAGCTTCTTCATATCCGGAAGTTCCGTTAATCTGTCCGGCAAAATATAACCCGCCGACAAGCTTTGTTTCGAGTGTAAGATCAACCTGATGAGGAGGAAAAAAATCATATTCAACTGCGTAACCGGGACGAATCATTTTTACATGCTCAAGTCCCTTAATTTTTGTCATCGCGTCAAACTGAACTTCCGCAGGAAGCGAAGTTGAAAACCCGTTGAGGTAAATCAAGTCCGAATCCAAGCCTTCGGGCTCAAGGAAAAGCTGATGCCGTACCTTGTCGGCAAAGCGAACGATTTTATCTTCAATGGAGGGGCAATATCTTGGCCCGACCCCTTTAATAACCCCGGTGAAAAGAGGAGACTGCCCGAATCCTTTTTCAAGTGCCTCATGAACTTCTTTGTGCGTATAAGTTACATGGCAAGAGACTTGAGGAAGGTAGGGAAATTCATCTTTTGGTGTCTGGAAAGAGAACGGCTGAGGATTCTCATCACCCCCCTGCTCTTCCAAAACACTCCAGTCAATCGTATTTTTGTCAAGGCGCGGAGGTGTTCCTGTCTTTAATCTCCCGGATTCAAATCCCATAGCCAGAATGGATTCTGTGATTCCTAGGGCCGGCTGTTCACCGAATCTGCCTCCTGAAGTGGAGCGCAGACCCGTGTACATGAGTGCGTTAAGGAAAGTACCCGAGCATACCACGACCGCTTTACAGGAAATAAATTCTCCATGCGCAGTCGTTACCCCGGTTATCGTTTTATTTTCTTCGTTGATTGCCGTTACAGATTCCTCAACTATTTTGATACCGGGATAAGTTGAAACAATTTCAAGTGCCGCGATAGAATAAAGCTTCCGGTCATTCTGGCTTCTTGGTGACCAGACAGCCGGACCCTTAGAGCGGTTAAGCATTCTAAACTGGATGCCGGTACGGTCGGCTATCTGTCCCATGACCCCACCTAAGGCATCAATCTCGCGGACTAAATGCCCCTTTGCAGTTCCTCCGATAGCCGGGTTGCAAGACATCCTTCCAAGGGCATCTCGCTCCATAGTTACTAATGCGGTAGAGCATCCCATCTTTGCCGCAGCACACGCCGCTTCAATTCCGGCATGGCCTCCGCCGATTACTATTACATCAAAATATCTCATAAATCTCGCTTAAATTAAACTTTTTTGGCTGTTCCACGTGGAACATATCCCATTCTCTGGATTATATATTGGGGCATCGAGTGATCGCCTTTAGGCGATCGTATCGAGATGCCGTGATAAAACTTCAACGCGTCTCTCCTTGTCTCGATACACCCCGATGAATCGGGGCACTCGACAAACGTCGAGACGCTGCTAAAATGTTTCACGTGGAACATCACTTTCCAATGCAGAACTTGGAAAAAATATTATTCAAAATGTCATCTGACGTGACTACCCCGATGATTTCACTTAGGCTGCTCTCTGCTGCCCTCAGACCGACGGAAATGAACTCCCCGCTCATCATTGCCCTGATGGAATCAAGTGCATCCTGAAGGCTCTCTTTGGACTTTTTCAGGCTATCATAGTGCCGGGCATTTGAAACAATCGCCGTCTGCTCAGTATATGAATTACTTCCGATTGCCGCCGTATGGAGTTTTGAAAACAGAATATCCATACCTTTTCCGGTTTTAGCTGAAACGAAAACACTGTCTGTTTCTTCAGTATGGGGTAAATCGGATTTGTTAAATACCGTTATAATTTTTTCTTTATTGCTTAACTCCAGCAGTTCCTGATAAAGTTCCGCCGGAAAATTTTGTTCAACATCATTTACAAAAAGTACGACATCGGCATTTTTCACCGCTTCCCGGCTGCGGAAGACGCCTTCTTTTTCTATGGCATCTTCTGTAGAACGGATTCCGGCTGTGTCGAAAAGTCTGAACAGTATACCGCGGATGGATACTTCTTCACGGATAACATCGCGGGTCGTTCCGGGAATCTCGCTCACTATGGCGCGGGATTCTTTCATAATGTAATTCAGTAGTGACGACTTCCCTACGTTCGGCTGGCCGACTAATGCGACGTTCACGCCGTCGCGGATGATTCTGCCGAATGAGTATGTTTCAAGAAGTGCCTGTATCTCGCTGATGATCTCTTCAATTTTTTGAATGAGCGAGGTACGATCAATAAATTCCAAATCTTCTTCGGCGAAATCTAATTCGAGCTCAATGAGCGATGATGAATTTATTAATCGTGTTCTCAGGTCATTCACTTTTTGTGAAAGCAGTCCGTCCAATTGATTACGGGCGCCTTTGAGCGACGCGTCAGTCCGTGCATTAATTACTTCTACAACGGCTTCAGCTTGAGTAAGATCTATACGATTATTCAAAAATGCCCGCTTCGTAAACTCACCGGGCTCCGCTATCCGTGCTCCGTTTTGTATCAGCATTTCAATGATTTTTTTTATAATGAGTTGGCTGCCGTGTGTGCTTATCTCGACACTATGTTCGCCGGTATACGAATGCGGTGCGCGAAACACTGAAACGAGAACGTCATCAATTTGTTCACCGTCTGGCGTACAAATTTTTCCGTAATGAATTGTGTGCGACGCCGACTTTGCGATTTCGGTTTTTCCTTGAAAAACTTTATCGGTTATAACAAACGCATCACTGCCGCTTATTCGTACAACAGCGATTGCACCCGCTCCAGGAGGGGTCGCGAGGGCAGTTATAGTGTCTTCGATATAATTCATAATTCTATAAAAATTAAATTGCAAAAATAGGGAATTATTAAGCGCCGAACAATTCACTAATCTGTCCGCCAATTATAGTGTGCATGCGCACACTATAATTGGGTCGGTGTTCTTCGTACGTCCACTGGCTTCTCCATAAACCCTCCTTCGTCGGGTTAATCGAAGTCCGCGGGTCTACCTGCCCGTTCGGTTCGCAGAGTTCTGTGAACAGGTGGGCTCGATGTCCTCAGAAAAGTATTCTCCTAAAAAAATTGAATAATAAAAGTAGGTGTCCGAGTCCCCGATTTGTCGGGGGTATCGAGGACACTTTTCGAAGAACAAACGATCGCGTAATAAATTTATATGTCATTCCCGCGGAGGCGGGAATCAGATTTATGTTAATATAGATCCCCGCTTTCGTGGGGATGACACAACGTCCCTGTTAAATTCTGTTTTTATCATTAAAAATTTTACGATGTTAGTAGAAAGCAAATTGAATTTTTTCGGCGGAAATTAATTACATGAAATCGTATCTTCTTCTTCTGTTTTTAGCACTGCAGTCGCTGTTGTTTTCTCAGACAGTCCGGTTTGAAGTTACGGGGTTGAATGAATCAAAGGCGTATATCTTTTCGCTGAGCGGAGAGAAGACAAGTTTTATGGACACTCTCCTTTCTACCGACAAAACAAATTTTACTTTAAACATTGATCAATACCGGTATCCGTTCGGCTTTTACCGGTTCATATGTAAAAATACGTTGATTGATTTCGTGTATGACGGGAAAGATATTGTACTTAAAACAAATGCAAAATATCCAGTCGACAGTATGTCGGTTGCTGCCTCGGAAAGTAATAGCCTTTATTACCGGTTTTTAAAACTTAACCGGGCGTATAAAACAAAATCGGAATTACTCTTTCTGATGCTTGCCAAATTTCCCAAAGACGATGATTACTATCAGACAACAAAAAACAGACTTCTTGCATTGCAAAAAGAATACGGCGATTTCGTCAGCAGTCAATCGCAAAAAGAACCGAAATCTTTAATCGCTCGATATATCCGCTCGGCACAGTTACCTCTTGTCGACAGCGAGCTTCCCCCCGAAAAACAATTGTTGTTCCTGAGAGCACATGCGCTTGATCATGTTGATTTTACCGATGTGGAACTCACCTTGTCGGGATTGTTTTCCGAAAAAGTTATCGAGTACCTCATGTATTTTCGTAATCCCCAGCTTACAAAAGAGCAATTGGAAAAAGAGTTTCAGGGGGCGGTTGACTCGGTGTTGATAAAAGCAAGAAAAGACGCCTATGTGTATCAACACGTAACGGAATATCTGGTTGATGGTTTTAAAAAGTTCGGTTTTGATGAAGTGGTTGATTATATCATTGAGAACTATGTTATTAAAGACGATATCTGCCTGAATGAAAAACTGGAAACGACGTTACAGCTTAGGATGCAGCAGGCAAAGCGTTTTAAAATTGGAGCAGTAGTCCCGGACATTACGCTGCAAACGGTGGAGGGAAAGGAATTGCCGTTAAGCAAAATTCCGGCCGAAAAAACACTGATGATTTTCTACGCAAGCTGGTGTCCCCATTGCAAAGAAATGCTGCCGAAATTGGCCCAGATATATAACACGCAGGCAAAAGAAAAATTTGAGATCGTGGCCGTATCACTCGATACCAACAAAACCGACTGGCAAAAATTCACCTCGGAAAATAATTTCACATGGATTAACGCGAGCGATTTAAAAGGCTGGAAGGGCAAAGCGGCGAATGACTATTCTATTTATGCAACCCCCACGATGTTTTTGATAAACAACAAACTTGAGCTTCTGGCTAAACCCGCTAATCCAGAAGATGTTAAAAAGTTTTTGCAGTAAGTAATCCGAAGGGCATCTCGATACGCCCCGCTACCGCGGGTCTACTCGATGACCTTCGGGATGTTTGTCCAGATTTAAATTCGTTCTCCCGGCGTTTGTCGAGTGCCCTGCTTCAGCGGGGTGTATCGAGACAAGCCGGGGCACTCGAACAGCCTTGCTCACAAAATCACACAAATCAAATAAATCACAGTCCTTACTTAAGGAGCAGCATTTTCTTCGTTATTGAATTACTTCCTGCAGTAAGCTTATACAGGTAAATCCCGCTGGGCAGATTGGATGCATTAAAATCTACCGAGTAACTTCCCGAGGTTTTTACTTCGTTAACCAATGTAGCGACTTCCCTTCCGAGCAAATCGAATACGGTCAGATGCACCTTGCTTGCACTTGGAACAGAGAAAGTAATTCTGGTTGCCGGATTAAATGGGTTGGGGTAATTTTGCGCGAGATTGAATTTACTTGAAATAGATTCTTTATCATTTACGCCAATAATGTATGAACCGAAATAGTATTGCAAATTTGTTGGCTTGCCATCAGAAAGACGAAAGAGATGATTTGAACCAAAAGAGCCTTCATTATCCAATGGAGTGCTGTCTCCGGCTTCATACGCGGCAGGATAGCTGGCGGCAAACTTAAATTCAATTGCTCCGCTGGTTGTTCCTGCCGGAAAAGTAATATTTCTGGAAAAAATTTTATCTCCGGCTATTTTGTCCCCGAAAAAGCCGTCATCGTGTAAAACAATCATAGCCGGATCAGGTCCGGCCGTATCAGCCTCGGTCCAGTTTCCTCCCCAGCTGCCGAGTTGCGATATTCCACCCTTAAGGCCGATGAACGCTATAGAATCAAGTGGTATCTCTCTACCGTTTTTTGCATTTACAGGATGATTATTCATATTGCATTCGAACAGAGTTGTTACTGGTGCAACTATAATTGGCGGTGGCGATACAAGATATGGAGTAATAATCGGCAATATAGTGGTTGTTCCTTCGGGCTGAAAGACAATCCATCGATCGTTTCGTTCATATCCTGCATTTACAAATTTTTCGGCCGGATAAAAACGAAATTTCCACTTGCAGGAATCACCCTCAATTCCTTTTATTTTTAATGTTGTTTTAAATAGGCCGATTACTTGACTATCTTCTACCATTTTTCTATTACCGCTGATTAGCGTGCCATGTCCGTCCGAATCAATTCCAATAACAAGCAGGGAGTCGGTGTTATTTTCGAGATATTCAAGACCTGAGCCTGACATTGAAGAAAGATCAGCATTGAAAGTGACGGTGTTAGTAACCGGAAATTTTGTAAATCGTGTGCTGTCGTTGCTAAACCAGTTTACTGCCAATACGCTGTCTTTAGTTGGACAAGTAAAAGAGCGGTTGAGTGCGCCTTCCCAGGAGTCAGGACCGATAATATATCTATACTCGTATGCTGTTCCTATTTTAGAGGTAGGAAAAGTAACAGTAACCCCATACACCGTATCACCAAGAAGGGACATTCTAAAATAGAATCCGTTCCATGCACCATTCGGATCTCCGGCATCTTCCTGAAAGCTGCCACGGAGGGTTACACTGTCGGTTGCAGGATCCCAAAGTCTATTATACACCTTGGCCGCCATGTTAACGCGAAATGTTACATGCACCTGCGCCTGTACAATAAACTGACTTAATGCAAAAAGTACAACTATAAAAACATATTTTGTCATACACGCCCCCGCGTATTAAAATTAATTGTTGCTAAGTAGAAAAATACATACTATTTGAATCATTCTGAAAGACATCGAGTATCCCGCCTTACCTCGATACACCTCGACTGCGTCGAGGCACTCGGTAAACGGCGGGCGTATCGAGATGTCAATCATAAAAATCAAATAAATCACAGTCCTTACTTAAGGAGCAGCATTTTCTTTACAACGGATTTATCACCGGCTTTCAGTTTATAGAAATACACTCCGCTTGCAAAGTTGGAAGCGTTGAAATCAACGGAATACTCACCGGCCTTCATTTCTGTGTTAACCAGAGTCAAAACCTCCCTGCCGAGTATATCGAACACTTTCATGCTGACATGACCGGCTTTCGGAATAGAGTAAGTAATCTTTGTTGCCGGATTGAACGGGTTAGGATAATTTTGCTGTAAGGCAAATGTATAAACTTTACCACTTTCATTTTCAGCGGCAAGAATGCTGCCCGGAGTTTTAAATGTATATGTATCAACGCCCGGAACAATAGGATTATCATACGTTATATGAAAAACATCACCGGTAGCCCAATCGGTAGCATCGCTCAAACTGAACCACCATGTTGCTTTTGCGTCTGTTCTTGATATTGGAGCCCACATAGTAGTATCGCTGTTATATGGTGTTGAAATAAACATTATGTAGTCTCTTGATTTCATGCGGAACCACTGGGGCACTCCGGAAACACCCCAAGGAGAACCTCCATCTACGTTTAAGTCGGTGAGGACAACATTAATTTGACGATTTCTTTCCACCTCCCACACTTCAAATGGAATGCGTATTCTTCTTTGAGCAGAAGTTGAAGATCTTGACTGGATAGTTGCCCATTGGCCGCCAGATGTACAAATCGAATCGTGATTTGCAGCAGTACCGGTGAAGCGTAATTCGATATCCTGACAATAATCTTCATCCGTGCAGGATCCTCCGCCTCCGAAATTATTCGAAACCTTAGTTGATGGAAAGTTAGTATTTGCTTTGAGATCAAAATACTTTAACGGAGAAGCACTTGCCGGACTTCCGACCTCTGTAAGCAGGGAAGTACTTTTGTTAAATGTTACCGGAGGCGCGAAACTCAAATTTCCGATTTTAGGTTGAATACCGTCTAGCGTGAGATAAGAATTATCAAGTGAATAATTTTGCTGATAACTTAATACACGGGTGGTTCCCCGATCAAGGTACCAGGGATAGGTTGCTATTTTCAGAGGGATATATAAGGTGTCGAGTCCTCCAACAGCGCAAAAAACCAGCCCTTTATTTACTAAAGAATTGTTGAGTTTTATTGTGAAAGGTTCTGAGGCGTCAGAACTTTTCCATGAACCTTGTGCACTTCCAACAACACGATTTAATATGGTTGCATAGGATAGAGAAACGCTTTTATACATTGCAAGTGTTGTTGCATCAGCAAAGCCAACTTTGCTTATTGGCCCAATTGAATCAACGCCGGCAATGCTAACTGAATAGTCGACTTGATCCCCTGCCTCATTCAGAATAACTCTGGCCTCGCCATCGGCGTTGGTATGAAAGCCAGTTGCCGAGCCTTTTACTAAGTCTGGCTGCGTTGAAAAACCTAATGTATAGTTTTCATTCCTAAGTTTTGTCGGGTCCGAAACCACGTAATAACAAGTTGCGGTACCAGCACCGGATGTATGAGTTATGTTCGTGAATACTTTTCCACTGAGAGGGAAAGAAGAAGTATCAGTCGGAATTATCTGTGGAGTTACAGAAATGGTATTTGGTGCGGATTCAATTCCGCTTATAATAAAAGCAGCAGGGTTGTATGAAAATGCAGTAATACCGAAGTAGTAAGTTGATCCGTTGGTCATCCCGGTGCGATTCAGGGTGTCGGTTTTTATATCAATGTATCGTTGTAAGCTATTGTCGCTACCGAATTTATAAGGGACAGGGTAATAGGTGTTATTTGCAAGATTGAAATATTGCGTGGAAATATTGCGCACTCCGTCTATTATATCAAACGAACCTATGAGAACTCCATCTGAAACACCAGACGTTGCTGTCGGAAGCTGATAAACGTTGTATCCCTGAAATTTGTAACCGTTTTTATCAAATGATTCTGTTTTATTTATTGCGGTAACATCACCCTCCCAGTTTAAAATAACCTCTTTGTTCATTGCCGTTGCGATTATTACAGGCGCTGGAGGAGCCGATGGAGAATCCATTGTTATACTGCTCAGGGCGGGAGTAACAGAAATAATTTTCATTGTCGACTCTATGGCTGAGTTGCTTGTCGATGAATACGAATATGCTGTAATCGCGAAATAATAATTTGTTTCATTCGTCAACTGGATGCCACCGTTCAAAGCGTCCGAGCGCACGTCGTAGAATCTCTGTATACCTAAATCACTGCCAAAATTAAACGGACTGGTGGCGTACATATGTGAAGTTGTGTCAAAATATTTTCCTGAAATATTCTTTATACTATCACGCAGATCAAATGAAGCAAGAAGCTTTGCCTCGCTCAACGAAGAAGTTGCAGATGGCAGCTGATATACATTATAGCCCTGAAATGCGAATCCATTCTCATTAAAAGTCTCTGTTCCGACTTCTTCCTCTGCTTTCAGATTCCACTTCAGAACAATTTCTTTGTCGAGTGCATAGGGTGTCACAACTGGCGTTGGCGGGGCAAGCGAAGTATCAGCAGTGATAATAAAACTGTTGTCATAAGCTTTTTGTGCCTCGGTATCATAGTACTTTAATAAACCGATAGCAGAAAGTCGGTCAATTCCGGTTGAAGCACCGGCCGCAATTTCCGCAACAACAACCTCTTGCGTATCTCCTGCGGCCATGGTAAACGGTCCGCTTGCAAGCCCAATTCTCCGGTCGCCCGCGGCCATAATCATACCATCTATCCAGCCGGTATTTTTTTGCGGATCACCGCCAAGGCCATACGTTGTACTCTTTCCTGTTGCCGGATCAACAAATAACTTTCCGGTCAATCCAACTTTTCCTTGAAAAAAATTATAGAATTGAGTAGAACCGGCTTTATCACCGATTTTAGGGTCGGTAACATTAGCATCGCCATTAGCAAAATAATAAAAGGCGGTCATAGGGAGATTAATAAATCCCGGGCCCACTTTCTTGCCGTCAAAAATCGCATAATCAGAGGCATCGTCTACACCGTTTTTATTTAAATCCTGCCCGTTAACACCTGCAACTTTTGGTCCCTGGAATAAATCGAAACCAACTGCCGGAGGCGGAAGAGGGCTATAAACCTCATCTACCATGTTTGCATTGTATGCAAAGCCAAGGCTTAAGGATGTATCACATCCTGCGTAATCATCGATAGCAGTTCCGACATCCGGATCAGACCACATTGAAACATACATGTTGCTGAGCGGTAGATTAGTCTTGTTAATTAATTTATATTTGCGGAATATCATATTCCCCAATGCCCCGGATTGGTTATATGCCCAGTAAGTTGCTTGGTATTCAATACCCATAGGAGTTGTACCGTAAAGAGCTGAAGTTAGTTTTGAGTTCAGATCATTGGCAACGAACCAGATGGTTTGATCGACTCCTTTAATTCCCGGAATCTTATTATTATTATCATCAAAGTAAAAAGGAGCGCCCCTATCATACGGCCATTCATTATAATCTTTGAGATACTGAGTCAATAATGTGCTTGCGTCTGTTCCCTCAAGTATTGCTGCTGCTGACAAATCTACAGCAGGACCACCAGGATAAATGTCTGCACGGACGCGATATATTCTTACGTTATCTGCCGTTGATGATTCGGCAACTAAGGAGTTCAAAGCCGCTCCTGAATTTGTGATTCTGCCGCCTTGTAAACCCGTTCCATAAGCAGATCCGCCAACATGCACTTGGGCATCTCCGGAGATATATGCCCCCCAAAGAAACCCTGATTCAAACACACACGTTTTTCCGCTTCCTGCCGGATATACAAAGCCTGAGTTACCGGTGGGATCAATGTCCGATATTCCGTCATTAGTAAATTGCGTACATATTTTGTTGATATCAAGATAGGTGCGTGTGGGCGAGCCGTTGGTTTTTGCCAGCGTATGTACATTTCCATGTTTTCCGCCTTCGGCATGAATATAGTTCACTGAGAAAAGGACAATAATAAGAAGCAACAGTTTGCAGCGCATGAGATTCTCCCAAAAATCCATAATGTATATAGAAAACCAAATTCTTTGTGGTATGATTGGACAACAGCTAACCCCCTAACACAATGTGCTTTTATGTTGCAGCAACTATTGTATCGGGTATTGAAGACGGGATTACCCATTCTCCGATTTTACAACAAAGTCAACTTAACGAAAGTATGGACTAATATCAATATAAATCAACGAATTAGGGGAACGATAATAATATTAGGGTTTGTTATTATTCTCATGAAGTTATAAATTATCTGCGTCTATTTTGCAACGATTAAGAGAATCTACTATGAAACCCATAATAACACCTCCCGGACTTGATGAAGCTCCCGCTTACTATGAAAGATATATTGGAATAGTAAAAAATCAGGACGCGTATGCGTTTATGGAGAATCAGTTGGCGGAGATTCCTGCATATATAAGATCAATTCCTGAATCAAAGGCAGAATTCCGTTATGCTGAAGGTAAATGGACCACAAAAGAACTTATATCGCATATTACGGATTGCGAACGGGTATTTTCTTACCGGGCATTGACATTCGCACGGGGTGAGTCTATAACTTTGCCGGGATTTAATCAGGATATATGGACGCAAAACATTGATTTTACAAAATACACCCTTGCCGATCTGGCTGAGGAGTTTGAAGTTGTACGCAAAGGTACTCTCCTCGTGTATAAAAATCTTTCTGGAGAAGCTTTGCTGAGAAAAGGCATCGCGAATAAGAATGAAGTTACCGTAAGGGCCATCGCGTATATTACCGCGGGTCATGCAGAGCACCATCTTAATATCTTGCGCGAGAGATACATCAATATATAACTGCATACGGGTCAGACGTACGGAATCTTTTCGTTTTATCAATCGTATTTGGTGAGGAGAAGATGAAAGAATTTTTTAACGGCAGAATAAAAATTGTTACAGGGGATATAACGAAATTGCAGGTTGATGCAATCGTTAACGCGGCAAACACCACTCTGCTCGGCGGTGGCGGTGTAGACGGCGCTATTCACCGTGCGGCAGGTAAACAGCTTTTGGAAGAATGTAAAACATTGGGTGGTTGTAGAACGGGAGAAGCAAAAATTACTCAGGGGTACAATCTTCCTGCTAAACATGTTATTCATACAGTCGGACCGGTTTGGAACGGCGGCCAGTACAATGAAGATGCACTGCTGAAAAATTGTTATGTCAACTCTCTTATGCTTGCTTTAAATAAAAAACTGCAAACAATTGCATTTCCGGCTATAAGCACGGGTGTGTATCGCTTCCCCGCAAAGCGGGCTTCAGAAATCGCAATTGAAATGGTTTTTAACTTTTTACACAAACACGAATTACCGCATCAGGCAATATTTGCCTGCTTTGATGAGGCCATGGCAGCCTTGTATGAATCCGGCCTCAAACACATCGAGGTATTTTAAAAACGTGACCGCAGAGACGCTAAGACGCAGAGATTATTTTCGGTTTTAAATTCTGGTGGATTACTCTTCTTCGTGATTTCATGGAGTGTTGAGCTGGTTGACTATGCGTTTTATGCCTAATTTTATCAATTCCATATTGAAGTTGATGAGAAGCCCGAGACGACAACCTGTAAGCTTTAGATATGTTAATAGTTGCGCAGAATGTGCATTATTTAAAGCATCAATCGCTTTTAATTCGACAATAACCTTATTTTCAACAATAAGATCCAGCCTATAACCACAATCTATTTTAATATCTTTATAACGAACAGGCAATACGGTTTGAGATTCAACTTTCAACCCCGCGGATGTTAACTCATAAATCAAGCAGGCTTCATATGTTGATTCAAGTAATCCTGGCCCCAATTCTTTGTGAACTTTAAACGCACAATCAACGATAATTTTGCTAATCTCGTTCTCACTCATTTAACTCTCCCTGTTTAAATAAATCACATCTAATTAACCGCAAAGGCGCAGAGACGCAAAGTTTATTTTTACAGACCGCATTAAAGCGGGCTCGATAATGTGCGTCTTTTTATCACTTAAAAGCTATTTAAAGCTGAAAGTTGTTTAATGCGTCTTGTAAAAAAATTTCAATTATTTCGTTTTTCACGATATCCACTAATCAACTAAATCCCTAGTCAAAAAAATATCTTCGCGTCTCTGCGCCTTTGCGGTACGTTCTCCCTATATAGTATGAACCAGCAGGCCGTCCCGGAGTTTAGGTTCGAACCAGGTTGATTTCGGCGGCATGATTTCGCCCGCGTCCGAAATGTTCATCAAGTCTGCTACAGAGACCGGATACAGAGAAAACGCGACAGCAAAATGTCCCGAGTCAACCAGCTTCTCCAACTCACCTGTGCCGCGGATACCGCCCACAAAATCAATTCTCTTGTTTGTGCGCGGATCATCAATACCCAGAACCGGGTTGAGTAAGAAATTCTGTAAAACACTCACATCTAATTTTTCTGCTACCGAAGCGGTTAAGCTATTGCTTGCAATAACATTCTCGCGGGGCTTTAATTCGTACCATTGTTTATCCAAATACATGGAATAACTTTGCGGTGAAGCCGGCGTTTTCGTTTCGGTTTTTTCAACCGTGAATTTTTCACTGACGGTGCCAAGAAAAGAATCAATCGTGTTACCGTTAAGATCTTTGACTACACGATTATACGGCATGATCTTTAATTGGTCGGCCGGGAAAAGAACGCAGATAAAGTAATTGTATTCTTCCTGACCATTGTGATTCGGGTTAGCATCTCTTTTTACTGCGCGTGCTCGGGAAGCGCTTGCAGCGCGGTGATGCCCATCGGCAATATACAAGTGTGGAACAGCCGCAAGCTCGTCAATAATTCTTTTGTTATTTGATTCCGGTACTTTCCATACAGTATGCTGGATATAATCAACAGAAGTAAAATCATACAATGGTTTTTCTGAGCGGATTACTAAATCAACCAACGTATTAATTACGTCGGTTCCTTTATACGTGAGGAATACGGGACCTGTCTGAGCACCGGTTGTTACAATATGCTTTGTCCGGTCGTCTTCTTTTTCTTTGCGGGTCTTTTCATGCTTCATGATAACATCATTATCATAATCATCAACGGAAAATGTTGCCGCAAGGCCGATCTGCGCTCTGCCGTCCATGATAAGGCGGTATAAATAGAATGCCGGTTTGTCATCTACGACAAGCGGAGCATCTCTTTTAATGGTGTATAAATTTTCTTTTGCCCGGTTATAAATTTCATCACCGTAAGGATTTGTTCCATCGGGGAATTCAATTTCTGCACGGGTTACATGCAATAATGAAAAAGGATTGTTTTCGGCAAGGGCGCGGGCTTCTTCCGTATTAACGACGTCATACGGAACGCTGGCAACCTGTAAAACTTTTTCCAGTGAAGGGCGTAAAGCTTGAAATGGACGGATTTGTGCCATGATTTCTCCAATTCTTTAAATTTCGAGTATTCTAAGTTCGGAAAAAAATTTGTCATATTATAAGCCATGGCTGCTAAATATTTGAAAAAATCACTTGACAATAAAGTCGTCGTTTGTTATGTTTAAACAACGCGTTCGCAATATTTAAAATGGAGGCTTTATGCTTAGTACGTATGCAGATTTTATTAACCACAATTGGCGGTATAAACAGCTTGAAAATGATGTTTTCTTCCAAAAGGTGTTCGCTTTTCTTTCACGCAAAGAGATAATTTTTGAGATGATTAAGTCGATCGAGTGGAAGAAGTCGGCGCTAGCCGGTTGCGTTGAGCAGTTGGAAGCAGTGTTTCCGGAATTAATGACACAGCCGTACACAGGCTATTTTATTAAGCAGGCAGTCGGCGCCATGGTTAAGGAAGTGCTGGCTCCGTTTGGTTATGCCCCAACGGTGCAGCGGAGAGTACCACCAAGTAAAAGTAAATTCTTTTCATCGGCAAGTACGTACAGACTTGATGAAGAAACCGCTAAAGTAAAACTGGTACAACAATGGGAAATTGTAAAGGTTTGAATTGAATCTGCATAATTAATAAAGGCGGCTTTAGCCGCCTTTATTGTATTCATTATATAAGCACTTTCAAAACAACTTTTTTCACCATGCCGTTCGATACCATCGGAGCGTGAGCATCATGTGGGAAAAAGATGCAGAATGTTCCGGGAGTCAACTTAACGAATGTCTGCGGGGCGTCTTTGTAAAACATGATGTCTTTTTCTTCGCTGAACGGAGTATCAACATCCTTGCATTCTAATAAAGGCTTCCAGCCGATCTGCTCTTCACCTTCAATCAGAAATTGAATATCAATATACTTGCGGTGCGCTTCAAGTTTTGCGTCCTGCTCTTTTTTGCCCTGTTTGTTGGTAAAAGAAGCAAATAGTTCATTCCCTTTAATTTCAACTTTACCGTCCGGAGCCGCTTTCAGGTCGGTTGCATGCAGGTAAGCAAAAGCCTGCTGAAATAAAGGATGATAATGATAGTAGTGGTTGGCGGCGTTTTCTAATTTATCCATTATCATGGCATAGTCCTTTAGATTAATAAAAATTTTAATGAATACAGGTAATATATATAATAGAATAATAAATTAAACCAACCAGGGCGAAGTAAGTTGCCTTGTAATAATAAAGAAACAATAATGTCATTCCGGACGCCGGAGGCGATCCGGAATCCATTTTCGCCATTACCAGATTTTAACTTGGATTCCGTATAAATCTGACGGACTAGGTCATCCTCTTCGTCCTATATTTTCCCGTCAGATTTTACGGAATGACAAGTAATGGGAATGAAATCATAAAGTTGGCGGGATCGCCAAGAGCGCCGAGAGTGTAATTACACTGTACGTTCCATCTACGCTTTTTGGATAATTTACAACACGCGTGGATAAGATACTGCAATTGCTGATAAGCGACGATGTGACATGTCGTCACACACCTAAAAAATTATGTTTTGTTTATCTAAAACTTTTACTAACTTTAACACGTCTAAAATTTAAGTAAAAATATTAAGACGTAACTTTATTTTCACCTCAACCCAAGGAGCCTGACTTGAAAAAAATTTTACTTCTGCTTGTCGTGCTTTTTCTGTATTCAGGATTGTACGCAGGCGATAAAAACACATCCGGAAAACCTCCGATCTACATAGCCTTTCAATGGCATATGCACCAACCGATATATTGGCCTTACGAAAGCATAATTCAAACTGATGCAAATAACAGAATGGGTTACAGTGTAGCTGATATTCATAATCAACGCATCGGGCCGTATACTTCATGGCCGAAAGATGCTGTTCAAAAAGGTATTGATGCCGGGCTTGAACATCTCGGAGCGCAGGTAAGTTTCTCCGGTTCATTGATGGAGAACCTGAATAATCTTGAAGCCGCGGGTAATGGAAACTTCTCTAACTGGAAATCCAGCTGGAATACTATCCGCACAAAGAAAACATCACTCGGAAATCCACGCCTCGATATGGTTGCATTCGGTTATTTCCATCCGTTGATGGGATTACTTGATTCTGTTGATATTGCAAAACAAATCCAATATCACAAAGCAGCCATGGCAACAAACTTCCCTGGAGTTGCTTATTCAAAAGGTATGTTCCCTCCGGAAAATGCTTTTTCTGCAAGAATGATTCCACCGTTGGTTGGCGAGGGAATTCAATGGGTACTTGTTGATAACGCTCATTTCGATCGTGCATGTAAATCATATCCATACAGCACCAGCGGTAATTTAGTTGAGCCGAATAAAGCTGATCAGCTTAATCCGAATCCGAACGATTGGCTTGCGTTAACTAACATTTGGGCGCCGACAAAAAATTCCGCACGGTGGGGAAGAGTCCCGCACTATGTTGAATATATAAATCCGAATAACGGTGCTTCAAGCAAGATTATCGCTGTGCCTGCCGATCGTTACATGGGTAACGAAGACGGCAGAGGCGGTTTTGGTGCTTTGCAGTATGAATCAGTAATGAGTCAGCTGGAAAGCAGCAACACGGATGCAAGTCATCCGATTCTTATTGTTCTTCATCACGATGGTGACAACTATGGCGGAGGCAGCTCCGGATATTACGGCAGCAACTTTGACGCGTTTGTCAACTGGTTAAAATCTAACCCATCACGTTTCGTATGTACTACGATTCAGGACTACATTCAAATGTTCCCGCCTGATCCGACTGACGTTATTCACGTAGAAGACGGTTCATGGGCCGGTGCAGACAACGGCGATCCTGAATTTAAAAAATGGCTCGGTGATCCGAATGCAACAACCGGATACAGCCCCGATAGAAACAGCTGGTGCGTTATTACCGCCGCAAAAAATTTAGCTGAAACAGCTGAACAGATTGACCCGAATAACTCCAACACGAAAAACGCCTGGAAATATTTACTCGTTGGTGAAACAAGCTGTTACTGGTATTGGGACGGCGCTGAGAACGGCAAGTGGGATTCACATCCTACTCGCGCTGCAAACCAGTCGGTACAATATGCACAGCAGGTAACCGGAACAGATCTTACTCCTCCGACTATCTTTTTACCGCAAAGAGATCCATACAATCCTGGTGGAACCGAATGGACCATCAATCAGGCAAGTACGGTTAATATATGGACAACCGCGTATGATAAAAGCGGTATGACCTCGGTAGTATTAAAATATAGAACCGCTGCGGATACAACAGGTGCTGCTTTAACAGCAGATAATTATACCTACGCTGGAGGAAGCTCAGTATCAGATTGGAAATCCGTTACAATGACCGGAGCCGATCGTGCGTCAACAACTGACCCCGCTCCCCTTTTGAAAGCTTCAGAATACACGGCAAGTATCAGCGGGTTGACTAATAAGATGGTTGACTACTACGTTGAAGCAACGGACAATAAAGGAAATGTCGGACGCTCCCCTATTCAGCATGTCTGGATTGGCAGTAACACGAGCGGTGGCGGTGGAAGTACATCATCTTCTGTCAGCGTGAAACCGGAAAAACCTTCCAAGAATGATACGGTAGTAGTACGATTAACATCATCGTCAGTCGCGGCAACTTTACATTGGGGTGTAAATTACAGCGGTGGTACCTGGGTAACACCTGACTCATCATACTGGCCGACCAGCACAACTCGTTTTAGTTCAACCGATCCATCAGTTGAATCACCGTTTGTTGCTGATACCGGCGGAACGATGGTTTGCAAGATCGGACCGTTTACTAATGCAAAACAGGCAGTGAAATCCGTGGCGTTTGTGATTCACTATGCCGACAACACATGGGACAATAACGGCGGATCAGATTATCACGTGGCAATTACCGATTCAGCCGACACAAGCGGACATGTTACTCCTCCTGTTTCATATACTATGGATGGCGCACTTGATGCATCTGCGACTCAGATAGCGGTAAACGGTAGCGCGAAATTGTATGCAAGCTGGAATGGCACATCGTTGTATGTTGCGACACAGTCTGCTCAATCTGCAGGTAAAGATGTATTCCTTTTCGTTTCGGATTCATTACGGGCAAAAGTAGCAGCTCCGTGGGCAAAAGGCGGTACCGTTGCAAAATGGTCTGCATATCTTGCTAATGAAAGCACGAACAACTACGTAGCATGGAATGATTTCGGTTCGGCTACCGTTGCAAAATCAGCCGGTGCATTTCTTGAAGGAACAATCAACCTGAAAGAAAAACTCGGTTACGTTCCGTCAAAGATGTACATCTATGCCGGTCAATACGGAACTAACGATGCAGGTGCTTTGCAGGTTCAACTTCCTGCAGGCAATAGCGACGCGAACATTGATTCGGAGGAGGCATACGCGTATGATTTGGTTGTTACTGATGTAAAGCAGCAACCGGTTCGCCAGATAAAGAATTTCGCTTTATCGCAAAACTATCCGAATCCATTTAATCCGACAACGGTCATTAACTATCAGATACCTGAAGACAGCAAAGTTACTCTGCGGGTATATGATGTTCTCGGAACGCAGGTTGCCGAGTTGGTTAATGAAAACCAGACTATGGGTATCCATTATGCACAATTTAACGCCTCAAGAGTTTCCAGTGGTATTTACTATTATACACTAACGGCCGGAAGCCATAAAGAGACGAAAAAAATGATGCTCTTGAAATAAAAAAAATTAGATTTATAAAGTGAACTCACCCCCATCCCCTCTCTTACCAAGAGAGGGGAGAGCCCGGGGATAAAAATTCGGCTCGAATGCAGTTGCCGGGCTTGCGAGGTATGAGTTTGGTTTATGCAACCATTAAAACGGATTTTTGCAGTGAAATTTGTCACTGTGAAAATCCGCTTTTTTATTTATATTGTTCCGGAAAACAATTAAAGATGTATTATGGATATTCTTGTAGTTGACGACCTATCCGAAACCAGATCCTTATTAAGCATGTTTTTGAGGAAATTGGGTCATCGGCCGATAACCGCGGAAAATGGAGCCGAGGCGCTTTCGATATTACAGAATTCGAACATCAGTCTCGTATTAAGCGACTGGATGATGCCCGTTATGGACGGCATTGAATTGTGTGAAACTATCCGGAAAACTGATTTCGGACGTTATATATATTTTATAATGATTACTGCACGCGGTGAGAAAGAAGATATACTCACGGGTATGGAATCGGGTGCCGACGATTATATAACAAAGCCATACATGAATCACGAAATAAAAGTACGCATCAGTGCCGGTGTACGGATTCTTGAACTGGAACACAAACTTGAAACTCAAAACACAGAGCTGACAAAAATCAATCAGGCTTTACAAAAAGCACAAAAACTTATCGAGAGTGATCTTGAAACCGCCGCAGCCTTGCAGCATGATCTGCTTCCTAAGGCGCGCATGACGCTGCATGGATATAAATTTGACTGGGTGTTTCTCCCCTGTAATCATACCGCCGGAGATATTTTCAATTTCTTTGAACTGGATGAAGATCACATCGGTTTTTATCAGCTTGATGTTGCCGGACATGGTGTGGCCTCTGCCATGCTTTCTTTTACTTTAAGTAAATTTTTAAGTCCAATTGCGGCTGCTGATAAAGCAAGAATTTACTCTGAGGATTTTATCAGCAGTTTTATTGAGAAACCTTCTGCATTGCTGCAAAGGTTGAACAAAAGGTTTTTTAAGCATGAAGACGCAATGCAATATTTCACTATTTGCTGCGGAGTCATTAATCGTAAAGATGATATTGTCACCATTAGCCGGGGCGGCCACCCGTTTCCGCTGCTGATCAACAAATACGGCGAGATACAATTGTTAGATCACAAAGGAATTCCGATTGGGATGCTTGCTGATGCTGATTTTAATGATGAAAAAATTCAAATGAAACAGGGTGACCGGTTGTATATATACTCCGATGGTGTGCTGGAGTGCAGCAATCCACGGGGCGAATTATTCGGCCAAGCGCGTTTAATAGAATTCCTTGGGCTGCATAAGGCAGATAGCATCAGTGACACACTTGATGCGTTGCAAAAAACATTACATCATTGGCGTGAGAAAGATACCTTTGAAGATGACGTTACGGTGTTAGGAATCGAGAAACAATAGACTATTGTTTTACGTCGAGTTCCTGCTGTAACCTTTCGGCTTTATCAGCAAGCTTCAACTGCTCGATAAGCGTGTGTAAATCTCCGTTGATAATTTCAGACAAATTATACAATGTTAAACCGATGCGGTGATCGGTAACACGGTTCTGCGGGAAATTATACGTTCTGATCTTATCACTGCGGTCGCCGCTGCCCACCATAGATTTTCTTTGAGCTGCGATTTCGTTTTTCTGTTTCTTCTGCTCAATATCGTACAAGCGTGCACGCAAAACTTTTAAAGCTTTTTGTCTATTCTTTAACTGCGAACGCTCGTCCTGACAAGTAACAACTAGTCCGGTTGGCAAGTGTGTAATACGGATTGCGGTTTCAACTTTATTAACATTTTGTCCACCTGCGCCGCCGCTGCGGTAAACGTCAATCTTCAAATCGTTCATGTTGATATCAACCTGCACGTCTTCGACTTCAGGAAGAACCGCGACAGATGCGGCTGACGTGTGTACCCTGCCGCCTGCTTCGGTTGCAGGCACACGCTGAACGCGATGCACACCGCTCTCGAATTTCATATCGCCGTACACGTTATCGCCGGTCATAGAGAAAACAACTTCTTTCAATCCGCCGAGACCGGTATCATTAATATCAATCAACTCAATCTTCCATCCGCGGACTTCAGCATACCGTGAATACATGCGGAACAAATCACCGGCAAACAAAGCGGCTTCGTCACCGCCGGTACCGGCACGGATTTCTATAATGGAATCTTTATCGTCGTTCGGATCTTTAGGAAGCAGCAACAGTTTAATTTCATCTTCAAGTTTTATCTGCTGTGCTTTCAGTTCTTCCAATTCAGCCATAGCGATATCGGTAAGTTCTTTGTCCTCGCCCATATCAATAATTTCTTTATTGCCTTCAATGTCCGCCATTACTTTTTTGTAAATCTCAAAGCAATCGATCAAAGGGGTTAATTCCCTTTTTTCTTTGCTGAGCGGAATCATCTTTTCCGGACTGTTATAATACTCCGGATCGGCAAGCTGCACATCAATCTTGTCGTACTTATCCTTAATCTTCGATAATTTATCTAAAAAATCCATTATGCCTAATCTTGTTAAAATTTAATCTGTAAATATAAGAAATTAATAGCAGGCGGCCTCTTCTCCTCCACTTGACTCTGCGAGCAGAGGGAGAAGAGGAGAGAAAACCTCCAAATTTCCCAATATGTATATCCATTCATAGAATGATTTGTAAAATCGATTTACATACCGGTACTCTGTACCTCAAATGCTTGTCCTGTATTTCGTGCTATAAACATATCAGCCCTACGGGCTTTGCTTGGATGTTCTCCTGAAATCCGTAGGATTACCATGCTTATAGGATGGTATAGTGAAAAAATATCAGAGTTCCGTAGGAACGGTATAGGTCTGATCATTCCTAACCCATGACTTGACCTGCCCGCCTTTTGGCGTTCGGGCGGGGTCATGGGCTAAGAAATGACAGCAAATGACGAATCTTTTTTGCAATTCGCTGGAATTTGAATATTTTTACATCAAACATAAAAAGGATTCACCTGTGACTAAAGAAGAAATTTTACGTGCAGTTCCCAAAGTATTGCTTCATGATCACCTTGACGGAGGCGTACGTCCGGAAACAATAATTGACATTGCCAATGAAATGAAGTATAAAAAACTTCCCACAAGCGACCCGGGCGAGCTTGCCGAGTGGTTTCATCGTGGCGCAAATAAGGGCAATTTGGTTGAATATTTGCAGGGTTTTGAGCATACCTGCGCGGTTATGCAGACCAAAGAAGGCCTTACCCGCGTTGCCTATGAAATGATGGAAGATATGCACAAAGACGGTGTTTGCTATGTTGAGACCCGTTTCGCTCCGGTTTTTCACACGTCAAAAGGTTTATATTATGATGATGTTGTAACAGCCGTCCTCGAAGGACTCGAAAAAGGTAAACGCGATTTCGGTGTCGGCTACGGACTTATCATTTGCGGTATGCGCAATATGAAAAACTCCCTCGAAATGGCAGAACTCGCCGTTAACTATCGCAATCAGGGCGTTGTCGGATTCGATCTCGCCGGTGAAGAAGGCGGATATCCTCCGAAAAAACACATCGAAGCATTTCAATTTATTCAACGTGCCAATTTCAACATTACCATTCACGCCGGCGAAGCATTCGGAAAAGAATCAATCTGGCAGGCGATTCAATGGTGCGGCGCTCACCGTATCGGTCACGGCACAAACATTTTGCAGGATTTGACATTCTCCCCTGAAGGCGAAGTTGTCGGCATGGGTGATCTTGCACAATATATATTAGATAAACGTATTCCGATTGAAATTTGCTTATTGAGCAACGTTCATACCGGTGCAATTGATAAATTGGAAAATCATCCGTTCGGGCATCTGTATAAAATGAAATTCAGATTAACATTGAACACCGATGACCGCTTGATGAGCAATACCACCATGACGAATGAGTGTATGCTTGCACAGTCGTATTTCAATCTTGGGCTTGATGATATTGAAAAGATACAGATCAACGCGATGAAATCATCATTCCTGCACAACAACGAACGTCTGGAATATATCTACAAAGTTATTAAACCCGGATTCCAGGCCATGCGCGAAAAACTCTTATCGCTGAGCATGTAATAACATCCGGTGCTTTTTTTCACGAGAACGTCCGCCCAGAGCGGACGTTTTTGTAGTCTGAATAGAACGCGGATGACCACGCCTTCGGCGGGCAGGCACGGATAACACAGATTTTCACTGATTTTTTTTGGGTAAAAAGTACAAATTTTAGAGCGCTCCCCTTTATCATGCCACGCCCCGCACTTCCATTATAAAATGAGACAAGTTAGTTGTATTAGATGAAGCCTGTTTGGATAAAGAATAATATAAAACAGACATTTTTAATTGTCTTGTTTATAATAGGTATCAGCGGGAATCCGTGTTATCCGTGTCATCCGCGTTCTATTTCTCATTTTTCTACTATAAAGTTTCGCCGGAACTTTTTAATTTACCCTCTGTATTTTTTATAACTATTACTCAAAACACGACATGAAAAAAGGCTTCAGAAACTACAACTTCGAATTCGACAAGAACGAACGCAAAATGATATCCGCATTTTGCAAACAGGTTTTAAAACAAGTATCAGGCAATAACGAGTACTTCCGTACCGAACGTGCTTTCAACTCGCTGCTCGACAAAATCGATAGCGGAGAAGAAACCGTGAAATTAACGAAAGAAGAATTTCTTAACATCAGCGAACATTTGAAATCCAACATGCGCTTTTATCAGGATCAGATTAAAAAAGCATGGTTCTTCAAACGCTGGATGTACAAATCAATGCTGACACAATACTCGGCGATATACGACAAACATTTTAAGGAATAGTATGAATTCCGGAGCTCGCGTTGTAAAGGCAGACAGGGGAACAGCGCTTACGTGTAAGGGGTGGCTGCAGGAAGCGGCTATGCGTATGCTGATGAACAATCTTGATCCTGAAGTCGCGGAAAATCCCGCCGAACTCGTTGTGTACGGTGGCAGGGGAAAGGCAGCCCGCAATTGGGACTGCTATGACGCGATCATCGAATCGCTCAAGTCATTGGAAGATGACGAAACACTTCTTGTGCAATCGGGTAAACCGGTCGGTATATTTAAAACACACGCCAACGCTCCGCGCGTTATTATTTCAAACTCTATGCTCGTACCCAAGTGGGCAACGTGGGATGAATTCCGCCGCCTTGAAGAATTGGGACTCATCATGTACGGCCAGATGACAGCAGGCAGCTGGATATACATCGGCACACAGGGAATATTACAAGGTACATACGAAACATTTGCCGAATGCGCGCGCCAGCGCTACCACAGCGATCTTAAAGGAAAATTTTTGCTCACCGCCGGATTAGGCGGCATGGGCGGCGCTCAACCGCTTGCTGCAACAATGAACGGTGCGGCATTCCTCGGTATTGATGTTGACGCAGAACGCATAAAGAAAAGATTAGCAACAGGATATATTGATGTGCTTGCACCTGATCTGGATTCCGCTTTGAAAATGGTGCTCGATGCAAAGCAGGAAAAACGGGCGCTGTCAGTCGGACTCGTCGGCAACGCGGGAGAATTACTTCCTGAAATTGTGAACAGAAGAATCATTCCCGATATCGTTACCGATCAAACATCCGCTCATGATACTCTGAACGGCTACGTGCCGATGGGTATGAGTTACGAACAAGCATTGCAGCTGCGAAAAGAAAATCCCGAAGAATATATCAAACTGTCTAGAGATACAATCGTTGCACACGTTCAGGCAATGCTCGATTTTCAAAAACGCGGCTCTATTGTTTTTGATTACGGCAACAACATTCGCGGTGAAGCCAAAGCAAACGGATTAAAGAATGCTTTCGATATACCGGGATTCGTTCCCGAATTTATCCGTCCATTATTCTGCGAAGGCAAAGGCCCGTTCCGCTGGGCAGCACTCTCCGGCGACCCCGAAGATATTTATGTTACCGATCAGACAGTAAAAGAATTATTCCCCGAAAACAAACGCCTCATCAACTGGCTTGATATGGCAAAAGAAAAAGTACATTTTCAGGGACTGCCTTCACGCATCTGCTGGCTCGGCTACGGTGAAAGAGCTAAAGCGGGACTCGCGTTTAATAAACTTGTCGCAGAAGGAAAAGTAAAAGCGCCGATCGTTATCGGGCGCGACCATTTGGACTGCGGTTCTGTTGCGTCACCATACAGAGAAACAGAAGCAATGCTCGACGGCAGCGATGCAATCGCCGACTGGCCGATACTCAATGCATTATTGAATGCAATCGGTGGGGCAAGCTGGGTATCCGTACATCACGGCGGGGGAGTGGGAATAGGAAATTCAATCCATGCGGGGATGGTTGTTGTTGCGGACGGCTCCGATGAAGCTGCTCAGCGCCTTGAACGCGTATTAACATACGACCCGGGCATGGGCATCATCCGTCATGCAGACGCGGGATATAAATCGGCAATAAAAAACGCCGAAAAACACGGCGTTAAAATCCCGATGAAAAAATAAAGAGACTATATCTGGATCAATTTTTGTAACCTAACTTTTCTCTTTTTTTTCATTATCTGAATTGTCCTTGGAGTTTTCCTTTTTCGGATTACTATCTGGCGGAGTAATACTATAAATGTCGCCGGGATGTATTATGGGGGGAGTGGGAGGAAATATTGTATTATTAGTTAGAAAATCTCTGATAGAAGCGCTTATCATGCTGGCATAGCCTATTTCAAAAAGGTTGTTTTTATTGTATTCGCTAAGTGTATTTAAGTCGTTTTCAAAAAGTTTTTTCTGTTTTGCAGGTAACTCCAGTTCTTTGATTTTATTTTTTAATTCGGTTATTATGTTGTTGCTTTTTTCAAGGGCATCTCTCTTTTCATTATCTTTTAATTCTAGTTCTTTTTTTAAACGTTTAATATAAGAACCCATTTCATCAGCACTTCCAGAAAGCCGATTAAGTATTACAGATAAATGCGATAGTAAAATATTGTTTTGATTATTGGGATAACAAACAGTGTGGTCTATTTCGCTCCAAGCCTCTTCAAAAATAGTCCGGACTTGAATTTCAGCAATGTGCTCTGTCTTTGTTGGGGCACACTTAACTAAATAATGCACTGACCTATATCCATATGGATGATTTTTGATTTCACATTTATTGTTTTTGTAAAAATTTAAGTACTCTTCTGTATCTCCATTTCGTACATAAGCAATTGGATTTTCATGCAAATTCCATGTATCGCTAATTAAGTGGTGGATACTCTCCCAATCTTCTTTAAATAAATGCAAAATTCTAATGCCAATTAAATCTGTTATCTCGGTTTGGTAATTATCTATATTTATAATTCGCTTGGGATTCTCAATTCGTTTTCGGATAATTTTTGAAATAAGGTGATCTGGATCTTTTAGTCGATATCGAACAGAGTGAACTTTATCAATATTATGTAGCTTTTCGATTAAGTATTTAGCCGTAGGTTCATAATCAAGTTTTAATTGCTGATAGTGAGATCTAATTTTCAGCAAATCATCCCATGCGAGAGTTGTAGTTTTAAACTGTTCTGGAGAAATATTGTTTTCCTCAAGAAATCTATTTAAGTCGTCCATATTATTATGTTCACATAATGTTAAAAGTTTTGAAAACGATTTAATTTTTGAGCGATGAATAATGTTTAGAAGAGTAGATTTTTCTAAATCTTTAATTATATCCCGGTCTATCAGCAAACATACCAAAGAGAAACAACAAAACAAACGATAAATTTAGAAGACGGGCGCCACCTCGACGGGCTTGGGGCTTTTTCGGTTCTATGCGGGAGGTGATGGGATTACTGAAACACCGTATTAAACACAGCTTCGGGGTAATTGGCGGCAACGTTTAGGAGAACTTTTGCTGGACCTTCGGGTTTGCGACGGCCTTGTTCCCAATTTTGGAGAGTAGATACACTGATTCCTAAGAGCCGGGCAAATTTATTCTGTGATAATCCGAGTTGTTCCCTGATGATTTTGGGATCGGGATTATCAAAATCAAACTGACGGCTGGCTTTCTTTTTGCCTTTTAGAATTTTGCCGCCTTCTTTGATGCTATTCTGAAGTTCTAAATACAACAAATCTTTCATGAATTCAATATACGCCAATGGACGACACATGTCAATAGAAAAATATTGAGTAGATCATGATTTAAGTGCTCAAATTTCTGATTCTTTTCCACAAATAAGGGTATAGGATATTGGACTAAAGTCCACTTCTGGGGGAGTCTCTTCCCACGGTCTGAGGACCGTGGTTAATGAGGGGAGTCCCGAAACATGCTGTTATCTCATGGGTTAGGAAGGGTGGTAGGCATGCAATTGTTTAAAACAAATAACCCCGCCGGGAAAAGAGCGGGGTTATTGTTACGGTGTTTAGTAGTACTAGAAAGGAAAATCTATTTCGTTAAAATTAATTTTTGTGTAGCGGTCATACCGTTGAAGCACAATGTTGAATAGTACACTCCGCTTGCAAGTGCGCTCGCGTCAAATTTTATCTGGTACGATCCCTGTGCCTGTTCCTGATTGATCAGCTCTTTTACTTCTTTACCTAATGAATTATAAACCTTCAATGTAACATTGCCGCGTTGTGGTATTGAATATCGCAATGTCGTTGAAGGATTGAACGGATTAGGATAGTTCTGCATCAACCTGAAATTCAGATATCCGGTTTTTAAATTGTCGTGAATGCCGGTCGTTGTTGTGCGAGGACCTGTTGTCGTCGCGTTCATCGGAACAATAAGTGCCGCAGCGGTTGAGTATTCATCTGCCCCGATGTCTTTTTTCGCGCCGCGTGTTTGACCGTCCATATCAACTAAAAGAGTATCAAATGTCCCGAGTGCAGCATCTATCGCCGGACTCGACGAACTCAGATGTCTTATACCGTAGGAATCTGCCGATTGCAGTTTCGGATCAACATTAAAATTATTTGCCGGGAAGGTGGTAAATCCCGTTGTCGCACCGTAGAAAATATTTCCCTGCCAGGTCATGTTAATCGGAGTATCATTGAAAGCAACGAGGGGAGATGATGTGCCGTATACAATATTATTTGCAATCACACAATCGAGAGGTACTTGACTGCCGGAAGTATCGCTATGTGCTCCGATGTTAAAGTTGTTAACGTTATCAATAAATGTATTGAACGCAACCAAAGCTCTTTTAACCTGAAAGTATTCGGCTAGGGCAGAATTAATATATCCGTTCATAATAGTAAGCGCCGATTTGAAGCTTGAGCCTGAACCGCCGGAGACGTAGTTATTATATACTTTGTGGTCTTCACCGATAATACGTATACCGCCGGAATTTGTCTTATGATTACAGAAAAAGTAATTGCCGTATACTGAGCATCTGTTGCCGTGGCGCAGAGTAAGCGTTCCCTGGCAGCTGACAAATGTATTGTAACGGTAAATGTTGTTGCACGATTTGTTTGAGATCGTTTCAATCTCGCCGTTGCACATTTCAAAGTAATTATGTTCTACAATTGAATATGAACTTGATAAAGAAAAGTCACTTGTACCAAGGCGAATGGTTTCTGCACCGTTTGAGCCGACCCATGGAGGAAGCAGCGGACGGGGGCCAAAATAATTAGAATCTATCTGTGCATAGTTTGCTGATGAATCAGGACGCCATACAACAAGCGTAGTACCAAGATTTCGTTTACCTTTTAAATAGCAGTGATCAACACGATTGTATTTTCCATAAATGGAGACCCATTTTGAATCAATGTTATCGGTCGTTGTATCCGGATTGTTGTAATCAACAATGCTTGTGTTGGTAAGGCGGCAGTAACTGCTGTTTGTATTCGAGGAATTTCTAAAATCAATAACACTGCCGGAAGTGATATATCCGTTTTTAAACGTCAGTCCGTTGACGATTAAATATTTTCCGCCGATCTTCAGCGACGAAACTCCGGACAGGATTACACCGCCGACGGTTTCGGCGCGCAGCAAGATCGGAGCGGCTTGTGTACCGGTTGCATTAAACGCGATTGCCCAATTGGAATATGTACCGTTGAGAATAGTGATCGTATCACCGGCCTTGATTGATGACAGGGCAGAACTGAAACTTGACGATGAATTTACCCGGTATTCTGTTGCGGTAATCGTGATTGTTAAAAGGGTAAATGCAGCAAATAAACTCTTTAATTTCATCGTCAGCCGTATTAGTTAAAAAATGTACGATTAATATATAAACAAATCATACATCATACAAGCCGAAAAGAAGAGATAACAGAATAACCGCCCTAAATGAGCTAAATTTTGGTTTTCTTTCAGATTTTCCTGTAAAAAGTAGCGAAGAGCGGCTATTTCAGAACAATGATTTTTTGGGCTTTTGCCGATCCTTCAAAGTCCAGTACGGAATAGTATACTCCACTCGCGAATTTTTGGGAGTTCAATTTAACGGAATATGTGCCGGCATCCTGCATCCGGTTAACTAAGTTAATAAGCTCTTTTCCGTGCGAATCGAAAATTTTAAGAGAAACCAGACCTTCCTTCGGTATCGAATAACGAATTGTTGTCGCAGGATTGAAAGGATTTGGGTAATTGGGCAGTAATTCGAATCCCGTTGTACCCGGTTTTTGATTGCCTTTTATTGCAGTGATAGTTTTTGGACCGACATCGGAAGCTTTAATTGGCATAATAAGTTTTGCTGACGTTGAATATTCATCTGCTCCGATATCTTTTTTTGTATCACGAAGCTGGCCGTCCATATCAACTAAAACTGAATCAAAAACTCCAAGTGCGGCATCAATGGCGGGACTTGCTGAGCTAAGATGGCGGACTCCGGTTTCATCAGCCGCCAACAGTTTTGGATCAACGACATAATTGCTGTCGGGAAGGGTAGAAAATCCAGTCGCAGCACCGTAAAAAATATTTCCCTTCCATGTCATATTCTGCGGCATGGTTGTAGGGAAAGCTACTAAGGGAGCCTTTCCGCCGTACACAATATTATTTGCAATCACGCAATCAACCGGAGTTAGTGTGCATGTTGAATCGCTCGCGACGCCTATGTTGAATGGATGTGCATTATCAACTAATGTATTGAATGCCACTATTGCCCGTTTGACTTGAAAATATCCGGCATTAGGTGAGTTTGGAATGCCGTTCATCATGGCTATTGCCGTGCGGTAATTTGTACCGGCGCAACCGGTGATATAGTTATTGTAAACACGATGATCTTCGCCGATGATGCGTATGGCTCCTGCGTTGGAAACTTTATCTCCGAAGAAAAAATTATTATACACGGAATTTCGGTGAGCTTCGCGAAGTGTTAACGTGCCGACACAATTCACAAATGTGTTGTGCCGGAAAACATTTCCACATGATTTACTGCTGATAATTTCAAGTTCGCCATTGCACGACTCAAAATAATTATTTTCCACAACAGAAAATGAACTTGATGTACATAAATCGGAAGTCCCGATACGTATGGTCTCTCCGCCGTTTACGGAAAGCGGCGGGCGGGGACCAAAGTAATTTGAGTCAATGAGAGCATAGTTCGCAGAAGTGTCCGGGCGCCAAACAACGAGAGTTGTACCCAGATTTCTCTTGCCGGATAAAGAACAGTGGTCAACCCGGTTATATTGCCCAAAGATGGAAACATATTTGGAATCAACTGTCGAATCAGGATTGCTGTAATCTGTAATAGTTGTGTTTGTTAAACGGCTGTTGTATGCAAACGCGGTGGTGGATGTTCTGAATTCGATAACACCATCCGAAGGAACAAAACCATTGTTAAAAGTAAAGCCATCAACAATAATATACTTACCGCTGAATTTTATTGTCGAGTTGCCGGTCAGTGTTACAGCGCCGGTCGTTTCCGCACGTAGCAAAATAGGCGCAGAAGAAGAACCATTCGCGGTAAATTTAATAACCCAATCTGCATACTTACCGTTAAGAATGGTTACGGTGTCTCCGGGTACTACAGAGGCCATAGAAGACGTAAGGCCGGAGGGAGTACTTATCCGATATTCCTTTCCCTGCATAATTTCAGCTAAAATAAGCAGAAAAAAAATACCAAATATGAATTTTCCCAATGTAGTTGTTCTCTGAATTATAAAGAAATCGTACCTAAAAATACAAATTAGACCCTAGGTATTATAAAAATAATTAAATACATTTACTCATTCAACTGTTTATTTTACAGGAATGCTGTTATGCTGTTTACAAGGCGATCGTTTATTAAGGCTTCAACAACGGGGTTGACGCTTGCATTGGGTTCAAAACCTATCTTTGGAAATATTCTCAAGAAAACAACAAATTATTATGGCGTTCATCCGTTTGTTGACGCACACCCTGATGCGGTGTTTATTATGAAGACAAGCGTAGATGTAAAGACAAATGCAGATGCAAAACTGCAAGTCGGATTGGATTTTGGCCGCTCGGTATTTGTCGCACTGGACGAAGCATCCGGTGGTATTCCAATTACCAACACGGTTGCTCTTAAGCCAAACATTACCTGCCGTTATCCCGATAGTACGGGTTATACTACTTTTGGAACGATGGGCATTGTAACAGACCCATATTTTGTAGAAGGAATTATTCAAAGCATAAAAGAACTTGGAGTACAAAGTAATAAATTTTTTATTCGAGAGACCAATTGTCCGACTCATTTTGAAGAAGACGGATACACCGGAATGGCGGCACGCACCGGTACCGATATTAGGGATTTGAGTGCGACTGTTGACAACCTTAATCCATCAGATGTTCAGTGGATAACGGTTAATGGAACATGGTTCAAGCGCATTCCGTTTTTAGCTCCGGTTAATTCACCCAAAACATTCCTTTTAAACATTGCAAAATTTAAAACACACACAATGGGAATGACATTATGTGCTAAAAACCTACAAGGCACTATTGCTCATAATTACCAGGAGCATTGTGCTTATTATAGTGAGAGTATGAGCATTCCATCCGATGATGTACAAAGTGATGCTAAGGCTATTATTCTTGCCAATTACAACCGTAGGCTTGCAGAAGGCATTCCGCGATGGGACAAACCCGGTGACAGCGGAGGGTTATGGATGGAAACATGGGCAACCAGATGTCTTGACAACAATTCCGTTACCAAACCGAACCTGCATATTATCGAGGGAATCTATGGAAGAGATGGTAATTTTATCGTTGGACCGAGTACGGATGGGTTAGCTACCGATTACATGACCAATATTATTATTTTTGGCAAAAATCCATTTCATGTTGATACTATCGGACACTGGCTTGGCGGTCACGAACCGGGGAACTTTGGTTTGTTTCATATGGCGCTGGAACGGGGATTATCAAATATTCTTAATCCGGCAAAAATTCCGCTTTATGAATGGAAGTCAGATGGCACGGCGAGCTTAGCGACACTTGATAGCTTTACCAGAACTCCGTTGAAAACGAAATATTTACAGAGAGATTATAACGGACAAAATGAGGATCTGTGGCATCTTGTTAATGAGCCTTATGATTATCCTTTGGAAGTTATAAACGACAACATTTCGAAGCGTCCAAAGAGTTTTGTTTTGCATCAAAATTTTCCGAATCCATTCAATCCGGCAACGGCAATACAGTTTTCCATTCCGGGCGGTGATAATGTTAGAATTGAAATCTGCGACATTACCGGAAGTGTTATCGCTGTTCTCGCAAACGGATATTTTGAGAAAGGAGAACACATGGTTTCCTGGAAAGGAGGAGGAAACTCTTCCGGAGTGTATTTCTACCGCATGATGTATCGCGGTAGTGTTCAAACAAAAAAAATGATAGTACTGAAATAATAAAAAAGACAACCGGAGAGGTTGTCTTTTTTTTATGCTTTATTCATTCATCCAGCCGAGCATTTCAAATACTTTGAAAGACAGACTGATAATTATAGATAATACAGTTGCAAGCGCCATTCCGGCAAGTTCAACTGAGCCAAGTTTCACATGCGCTCCGCTTATTCCGATGGTAAGTACAAATGCAGTTAAAATGAGATTCTTCGGTTTGCTGTAATCAAGTTTTGCTTCTACGAGCATGCGGATACCGGATGCCGCTATTACTCCGAATAACATGAGAGATACCCCGCCCATGACTGCTGTCGGAATAGTTTGAATCGCTGCGCTGAGTTTTCCGATAAACGATATTGCGACCGAAATTACCGCTGCTCCACCGATAACCCAGACGCTATAGACTTTTGTCAGCGCAAGCACACCGATATTTTCGCCGTATGTTGTTGTTGGTACTGAGCCGACTAAACCGGAAAGAGTTGTTGATATGCCATCACCCATCAGTGAGCGGTGCAGACCCGGATCTTTTGTTAATTCTTTCTCTACGATATTACCGGTCACGATAAGATGCCCGATATGTTCGGCAATAACAACGAGAGATGCGGGGATGATGATAATGATAGCCGATATATTAAATACCGGGGCATAGAATGTCGGAAGCTTAAACCACGAAGCCTGATTGATTGCTGAAAAATCAACAATACCGAGATACACGGAAAGAATATATCCCGTAACAATACCGGTAAGTACCGGAATAATGCGCATGAAACCTTTGAAGAGCACTGAGCCGAGAATAACAATAGTAAGCGTTGAAATAGAAACAGTTACTGTCCTTGCATCAAGCGTCTGATTGTTTTGCACAACAAGTCCCGCCATACGTGCCGCAACAGGTGCCAGTTCGAGTCCGATTATCGCCACGATAGCGCCCATAGCCGCCGGAGGAAATACCACGTGCACCCACTCTGATCCGAGAAACTTGAATATCAATGCAACGGAAATAAAAATAAGTCCGGATATGATGAATCCGCCTAATGCCGTGTTGTAACCGTATCCTGCGATAACCAAAGTAACAGGAGAAATGAATGCAAAGCTAGAGCCGAGAAAGGCAGGGATTTTTCCCTTTGTAATCAATATATATATCAGTGTGCCGATTCCGTTCATTAACAAAACGGTTGACGGGTCTATTTTAAAAAGTACAGGCACCAGAACGGACGCACCAAACATGGCAAATAAATGCTGGAAGCTGAGAGGCAGGCTTTTTGCTAAAGGCGGTCTTTCATTAACCTGAATAACTCTTGTTTGCATGTAAGTCCTAACCATTGTATTTAAATCATCATGTAGTTACAATAGCAAAAGCACGCTGTAAAATTACTGGTCAAATTTACAGGTGTTTGGTGAACTCACCCCAGCCCCTCTCTTGGCAAGAGAGGGGAAAGCCCCGGAAAGTGAGTTTGTATTAAACTTCGCTGGCAGGGGTGAGTTCTCTGTACGATTTACAATTAGATTGACTATGTAAGTACGTTGAGTAAAAGGCAAATCTCACTTTCGCTCATGCTAATCTATGAATTTTGTTTCAGCAGGACAAGAGGGAAGAGGCATATTTTTTAATCAGTCTGGAATTTTGGGAAGACAGGATACTTTAATAATATATGATTATATCAAATAGCGATACCTCTATTAAATGAACTCATATCCCCCTGCCCTTCCCGATTACATCGGGACAAGCTCTTTTCTCTTCATAAGAGAAAAGGGGAAAAGCATACTGTATCACTATTTATTTAATTCTTTCCCCAAATTTTACCATTTTAAAACATTATTATCAGATTACTTGCAATTACCGGAACATGAAGAAAAACGAAAAGAAAACCATAGAGCCCCAGAAAAGAAATCTTATTCTATATATAACGATATTGTTTGTCGTTGCAGGGGCTTTGTACTATAATACATATACGTTTGATTATTCCTCATTTGGCGATACTGCGCTAATTAAAGATAATTGGGAATCAATAAGTGCAGCCGGAAATATTCCTAGAGCATTTGTTACAGATACACACCTCTCACATACTCATTCGTTTTACCGTCCTGTTCAAACCGTTTCGTTTATTGTTGCTTCGCAATTCACAGACGGAAATCCCTGGGTATATCATGCCGTGAGTTCAGCACTATTTGTTATTTCAGTACTGCTTTTATTCTTTTTGCTGAAAAGTTTGACGGGCAGCCAAACATCCGCATTTCTATTAACTCTATTGTATGCTGTTCATCCGCTGTTTACTTCAGCTGTCTGCTGGATTCCGGCACAGGGTTTTCTGTTTATGCTGGTTTTCGGATTTGCAGCATTTCTCGGATTGATAAAGTATTTGCAAAACGGGAAAGCGGGATATATTATTCTGAATGGACTAGGACTTCTCGCTGCTTTGTTCTCGCATGAAATTGCATTGGTATTTCCAGTGGTGTTTATTCTATATATAAGATTGTATAATTCCGGGAACCCGAAAAAATCAATGTACGTACTTTGGGCTTCAGAGTATCTGGTTTATTTCATTTTACGAGTCATTGCTGTTTCACCCGCAAAAAGTTTTGAACATATCGGTATTCTGCAATTTATCTATAATCTTCCAGCAATTCCGGTGCTGATTGGCAAAATTATTCTTCCGATAAATCTCAGCACCATGCCGCTCTTCGATCCGCAGTCAATTGCGATCGGAATGATTACAATAGCCGCAGTCGCAACCGTGCTGATTCGTACAAAAACGTATAAGGAAACATCCTTTATTTTCGGCGGTTTGTGGTTTTGCATTTTCCTTGTCGCGGGAATGTTCTATAGACTTCCTATGGCAGAGCACGGCCTTGAGTATCAGGAATATCAGGCGGTGCTCCCGCTTGTTGGACTGCTCATAGCAATGCAGTCTGTTATAAGGGCACTCAGGCAAAAATATCAATTTAGAAAAATGTTGTTGTACTATGTGCCGGCGCTGATCTTATTCGTTGCTATCGGGATAAAACACTCGGTTGATTATTATGAGCCGCTTATGTTTCATTCATCTGCCGTGCAGTCTTCAGATAAAAATATTGTGGCGCTGGTCCACCGCGGAGATTATCTTAGTAAAAAAATTGATAAAGCCGGAGCAATTGCAGACTATGAAAAAGCAAACTTTCTGTGTCCTCAATACAGTGAAGCAATTGCCGGCAAAGCAAGAATATTAAGTGAATTCGGTAAAAACGCGCTTGCAGAAAAGGCATTCGCAGAAGCATTGCACGCGGATACCACTTATCAACAGTTCGATGGACGAAATGAAAAGTTGTACTATGAACTTGCTGTTGAAAAAATTATGTCCGCGAAATATGATGATGGTATGGCATGCCTAAAAAAAGGCGCACTGCGGGATACGCTTAATGCTGAAATTTATGATGCCATGGGGTACGTATATTCGCTGAAGGGTAATAATGATGCTGTCATTGAGGTTTGTACAAAATCACTCGCGATAAATCCTAACTCACCAACAACCTTTTACGACCGGGCCCGCGCCAAATATTATAAGAAAGATATTGCCGGGGCTTTGCAGGATATTGGAAACGCACTGATGATAAATAGCAGGTATGGGGATGCGTTTTTATTGCGTGGACTGATAAACAGCAATACCGGGAAGAGTGCTGACGCTATTAATGATTTTACCGCCTCCATTCAATATAAAGCCAACAATCCGGAAGCATATTTTTACCGCGGGAATGAATACGCGAAGACGAACAGAATGCCGCTAGCGCAGCAGGATTGGCAGGTCGCCCAGCAGCTGGGATTCAGGAGATAATACTACTCCTGCATGATGATATGAAAGAGAAGCTGCTTATCGAATGCGGCATTAATTGCTTCTAATTTTCTGGCGTATACAAGAGCCTCATTAAACCGCTTTTGCCGGTAGTATAATTCCATAAGCTTGTTCATCGGATCAGGGAAATTCTTTTCTACCTGCAACGCTTTCAAGTATAACTGCTCCGCGCGTTGGGCGTTTCCTTTTTGATAATTCAAGAATCCCAAGTTCGAAAAACCGACTGCTCGTGTTGAATCGAATTTTATTGCTGCATTGAATTCTTTTTCTGCTTCATCAAGCTTATTATGTACTGCGTACATATAACCTAAATGATTACGGTAGTTAGAAACATACGGAGCCAGTTCAATAGACGTCTTAAATGATGAAACGGCTTTATCATAATTGCCGAAAGCATTGTATGCCATACCTAATCCCGTGTACACATCCGGGCAGTCGCCGGAAAGCTCTTTGGCAGCATTCCAAAAAATCATGCGTTCGGCGAAGTACTCCGAAAACACATATGTTCTAAATCCAAAAAGTACAATTACAACGACAAGTGTTCCGTTAATCAACTTGTACAGTTTTTCTTTGTTTACTGTTACAGCAAATTCAGCGACAAAAAACAAAATGCCGACCATGGGAAGGTATGCCCGGTGTTCGAGATACCTGAACCGGTGATCATATCCATAGATGAGCATAAAAAGGCTCGGAACAAGAAACAGGAATATCCATACCAGATAAAGATATGCGCGGCGGCTGATACTGCGTCTGTTGAGAAATATAAATAGAGCGGTTAAAAACAAAACAGCAGCGCCGATTACCGTTGTTGATCTGCCAAGTATAGCATATGGAGACTGGTGCAGAGGTAAAATTATTTTACCGATGAACTCCATGAGTACGGGTATGTTTACAATGAATGCGCGGAATGAATATTCTTCATCAATGGGAACACCCATCAGTGCGATTTTACGAATGGCAAACCAGACAAGCGCGATAACAAACCAGTTTATTGCCAAATAGCGGAATTCTTTTTTACGCGACCAGTCTTTTTCCTGTAAAAACACATAGAGGACACAGAAAGCAGGAAAGACGAGAGCGGTTTCTTTTGTAAAAAGCGCAAGAAGGAAAAACAATTCGTGAAGTACCAGATGCGAGAACTGTTTTGTGTTGATATATTTGATGAAAAACAAAAATGAAAGCAATATGAAAATGGTAACGAGTGGATCATTACGTCCCGGAATCCATGCTACAGCCTGCGAAAGCAGCGGATGAAGAAGAAACGCCGCACTTAGCAAAAACGACAACTTGCGCGGGTACTGTAAAAATAATAGAATATAAAAAATGAGACATACCGCGGCAAAATGGTAAATGAGGTTTGATAAGTGATACATCCACGGAGCGAGTTGTGATATCTGCGCATCGAAAAGGAAAGATACAATCAGCATGGGCCGGTAGTAAGTGAATGTTGCTGATGTAAAAATCTTCCAAAGCTGGCTGAATCCGGAGATAAGATTGTAGTTGTTAATTAGGATGGTATCGTCATCAAAAAAAACGAATCCGAAAAACAGGCTTTTACCGTATACAAGTAATCCAAGAATGCACAGCAGGAGGTATGGCCTCCAGGAGGTAAGGAGAAGTTCAATCCACTCTTCTTTTGTTCTGCGTGTTTTTGTAATTGCCGGTTGTGTCTTTTTTGCCATACTATATATAGGTAGAATCAGAAATTTTTGTGTTCTAACATAGCAATTTAACCGCAAAGCGCATAAGGCAAATTGTAGATTGACTCTCTCCACGGGATCCCGTGGAAGAGTCGATCAAACATTGAATTGTGATAGACTTATGTAGAAGCAAAAAATTTTAAGTAATATATGTGGCGATTAGGTCTTGTAATAAAAAGGGCGACTCAGCGAGTCGCCCTACATATTGAAATTCTTTGCGAGCTTTGCGCTCTTCGCGGTTAATAATCTCAAAATTCGAGACTTACTCCGATTGATGGAAGAATACCGATGCTGGCGCCGTACTCGACTTTTTTCTTGAATGCATTATAGTTGATAGTATTGGAATTTTTATTGTTGTACACGTTCTGCACATCGAGATACGTGATAAGTGCCATGTTTTCAAAATTCCACCGCTTATCAATGCGAAGATCAAGAGCGTGCAGCGATTTGAATCTGCGAACGTTGTACATCGCAACATCCTGAGTCCCATCGTCATTATACGGTGTGTATGGATTACCGGTCGAGAGCCTGAATTTAAATGAAGCTTCCCATTCTTTATTAAAGATGTATCCGCCGGAAATATTAACGATGAGGCTCTGGTCATAAGTACCGGGACGTGACACACCATCAAGCGCAATGTATGTCGCACGGCTGCCCGTTACACTGATGATGCCGTAATATGGCAGCTCGGAAGATTTTTTTCGCAACGAAAATTCTACGCCGCGGGCAATTCCGGTTCCTTCGCTCAATAACGGCTCCAAACCGAATGATGTGTAATTATCGCTGCTGCCGTTGAACCCGGCTCCTGTATTGGCAAGCACTATATACTTTCGTAAAAAGCTTGCGGGGTAGTTTGTATATTGTTTAAAGAATGCCTCCACTTTTACCTGGGTATCTTCACGAAGTATCCTGTCATAGCCGAACACATACTGGTTAACCCGCATTGAGCGCAGATTCTGGTTAGAACGATCCGCAACAAGCCATATGTATGAAGGTGATTGAAAATAGACGCCTGTTGAAAAACTAAGGTGGCTTAACGGATCTATCATGTAATTAATAGCAACCCGGGGACTGACTGTAAATTTATTTTGAATCTGCGAAAAATAATCACCGCGCACACCAAGATTGTAATGAAACCGTTCGGATGCAGTACTTGCGTATTGAATGAAGGCACTGTACTTGGTAAAATTCTTTTGAGCCGATAATCCGGTTATGCTGAGCACCTCGCCGAAAGTTGTTTTAAAATAGGGCTGCTTTATATTTGCGTTAAAATTGATGAGCTTTGCCGAAGCACCGAAATTCAATTCTGTGGAAGCATAGATTTTATATATACCTTCGGCTCTGATTTCGTTCTCAGCTTCCTGGGATTGATTTAAAAATATCGGATTTTGCAGGGTATCTTTTTGTGAAGAATCATAATCTATAAAATTCCTGCTCGCCGTTACATCAAAAAAACCATGGTTGAATAAGTGGCGGAATGTAATGCCGCCGACATATTGATTCTGGTCGCTGCCGAGTATTCTGGAGTTATCATACCGGTCTTCAGCCGTTTTATTGTTGAACTTCACTCTATCCAAAGCTCCGATAAACAGTCCGGTTATTTTATTTTGCGGATCGAACTCGTACGCATATTTACCCATTGCATCCCAGTATTCAGGGACAAAATTAAAACCGGCAGCATTGAAGATAAAATCCAGATAACTTCTCCGTACTGAAAAGATAAACGTGCTTTTATCGGTCGCGGGACCTTCAAGGTTGAACGCAAACTGCGATGCGGAAATGGTTGCTTTACCGCCGATACGATCTTGGCGACCCTCGCGCAGATCTAAGCTGAGAGTTGAAGATAGCTTATCACCATACTTAACCGAAAATCCACCCGTTGAAAACGCTGTTTCGCGGACAAAATCGAGATTGATAAAACTCAACGGTCCGCCGGTAGCGCCCTGGTTGCCGAAGTGATTAATATTGGGAACAACAAACCCGTCAACAACATAAAGGTTTTCCGAAGGTGCTCCTCCGCGCACAACAAGATCATTGCGGCCGGGACTTGCCTGTGCAACACCGGGCAAAACAGACAGCGCGCGGACGACATCTTCAAATCCACCCGGTGAGCGCCGGATCTCTTCATATCCGAATGTTGACAAACTGTTTAATTCTGTTGTGCTGGTATTAAAGTAGTTTGATTTTACGGTAACGCTTTGGAGTTGAAGAGCGCTTTCACTTAAAGAAATAAGGATATTCGTGGGCCGGCCGGTATTAACCGAAACATCCGACTTGGTTACGGTTCCGTATCCGACGTATGAGGCGCGAACCTGATATGTTCCGGGTGCGAGACCTTGAAGAATAAATTCTCCTTGTACATCGGAAGCAGCTCCGATATTGGTACCAACGACAACGATATTTACTCCGGGCAAGGATTCATTACTTGCAGCATCCACAACCTTTCCCTGGATAGTTCCCTTTGAGGACTGTCCGAAAAGAGAAATGCCTAAGAGTAGTATAATTGTAATTATTGCAGCTTTATTCATATAGTATTGACTTTTAATTCAAAAACAGACATGACTGCGTATTAGTTTCTGATAGAAAATGAAAATAGGATAAATTACAAATAATAGGTTTAAATAGCCACAACCAAATTCTCTTCTTTGCTGCGCTGTATGGTGAGGCATACACTGAAGAAATTTCTTTGTTTTAAGAAAAATCTTTGTATTATTTAGTATAGAAAAAACTCGTTTCCCGACGAATGTGTGGTGTGTATGGCATTGGATCTGAGAACCCTGCTGATTATCTTAACTTTCTCTCACCTTATTCAGGTTGTAGTATTTTTATATCAATACAAAGTTAATAAGTTTATTAAAGGCCCGGGATGGTGGCTTTTATGGAGCGCGCTGGAAGCCGCTGGATTTTTACTAATTTATATACGCCAAAACCCCGCATACCTAACCTTTATTATTACCACGCAAGACATTTTCCTCATGAGCGGCATGATTTGCCTTGTAGTTGGAATCTTGAAGTTTTTCAATATGAAGGTTTACAAAAAATTTGCAATTACAGGCCTCATCGCGTTTGCTCTAGTGCACTGGTTCTTCCAATTTATTGTCGATAGCATATTCATCCGGTCGTTAGTATTCAGCTCTTCAATAGCTTTTGTCTCTTTGTTTACTGCCTTCAGATTAGTCCATCGCTTTTGGCGGGATATGCAACCGATAATTATTTTCAATGCTGCTATCATGACATTTCACGGGGGTGTTTTTGTTCACAGAACAATAATGCTATGGTTGTTCCGCCCTGAATTTAATTTGTTTATTGTTAATCTTGGTAACTTGCTCCAATTTTTTGATGCTTTAATCGTAAGTGTGTTATGGACATATGGGTTTATCATGATGCTCAACGAGCGGCTGAACCGCGATATTAATGAAGCAAAAGAGCATTTTCAGAAGATCTTTGAAACAAGTCCTGATGCTATTGCGATAACCCGTGCAAGAGATGCACTCTATATTGATTGTAACGAAGGCTTTGAGCGTATCTCCGGTTATTCGCGCGATGAAATTATAGGAAAGACCGCTTTTGATATAAATATTTGGAAATATCCCGAGGACAGAGCTGCAATTTTACATAAAGTTATGCTGCACGGAGAATGTGAAAACTATGAGGCCTGGTTTAATAAAAAAGACGGATCTGAAATAACCGCATTAATGTCGGCAAAAATCGTCTCTTTTAAAAATGAGCCACATCTATTAAGTATAACACGGGATATCAGCGAACGCAAAAACACTGAAATAGCACTTCGGGAAAGTGAACAGCGCCTGCAGTTCGTGCTTGAGGGTAGTCAATTGGGATTTTGGGACTGGAATATAGAGACAGGAGAAGTAAAACGGAATTCATATTGGGCAGAAATGCTGGGTTATTCCTTTGCAGAAATTGAATTTTCTGTTATTCAATGGTCGAATCTGATTCATCCTGATGACTATGAGGCTGTTAAAACCGCCATGGATAACCACCTGAGTGGAAAAATTCCGGCTTACAGGATAGAATATCGTATGCGATGTAAGGACGGTTCCTATAAATGGATACTTGATCAGGCGAAAGTTGTAACGAGGGACAAGCAGGGTAATCCTCTGCGCATGAGCGGAACTCACACGGATATTTCGGAAATAAAAAGGATACAAGAAGAATTAACCGCAAAAAATCAAGAACTGGGAAAAATAAATTCTGAAAAAAACCGGTTCTTCTCAATTATTGCTCACGATTTGAAAAGCCCATTCCTCGGGTTTATCGGTTTGACCAGTATCATGGCCGAACAAGCAAGCCAGTTTACAGCGGAGGAGTTGACAAAATTTGGACAGGAAATCAACCAAACAGCACAAAATATCTATAAACTATTGAAGAATTTGCTCGAGTGGGCGCAGATGCAGCAGGGCATATTAGACTATCAACCCAAAGATTTGTTATTATCGCAAAGAATAGATAGTGTCATTGAAACGATACATGACAGAAGCGAACAGAAAGGCATCGCAATACTCAGCAAAATAGATGTCCCATATATTGTATATGCTGATGAAAGAATGACAGGTTCTATTTTACTAAATATTATCTCTAATGCTGTTAAATTTACACATCGATTTGGAACCGTAACCATAACCGCGCAGCCGTCGGCCGGCAACATGATTGAGGTGGTGGTGGCCGATACTGGTATCGGCATGACAAAAACCGACCTGGATAAATTATTTAAAATCGGAGAAAAAGTAAGAACAATCGGCACGGACGGAGAATTAAGTACCGGGCTGGGGCTTTTGTTATGCCGCGAATTTGTAGAGAAACATGGCGGCAAAATATGGGCAGAAAGTCAAATCGGCAAAGGAAGCACATTCCGGTTTACTCTTCCGGGAATTGGAATTCATACGAAATAATGCGTAATTATTAAAAAAAATTATCCCTACGGTTTTTAATATTTACATATTTTGCGATAAGAACAGGCGTTATTTAAGTTATATATAAACAACTCATACAGGGCGGTATCATATATGAGAGCTATCTTAGTATTTCTTTTATTTACCTCGTTGATTCTTAATGGGTGTAAAACAACCTCAACCGAACCTATTCAAACCCCTCCCGGTAATTTTACCGAGTTAACGGCCGATGATTCATTTAATTGGAGCACGACAAAAACCGTTACCATTACAGTTGAGGGATTTGAGACTGTTACTCCGGTAACCCGTGCTTTAGTGATTTCGGAAGGGGATGGGCATGTGTTATATAAGCAGGCAATGGATTTGAACGGAACCACCCAGGTTACAATAGAAGTTCCAAGTCCTACGACCACACTTATCGTTAAATACGGGAATATATTACGGGCGACAGAAATTAACGGAACAACAGCGGCTGTCAGTTTAGCAACACCTGATGATTATCAGTATTAAAGGAGGATAAAATGAAAAAATTAGCGATACTGATAGCAATCATCACCATCGGTCTGCGGGCGCAGAATTATTTAGTTCAGGATTTCGAATCCGGGAATAGAAGCAAACAGCTTTCGATTTGCTGGTTGTTCCCGGGGATGATATTCAACGCGAGTTACCCGATTGACGGACAATTCTCTGGACACACCGACCAATTAACTTCGCTAACCGATCAGGTTGGAATAATTTCTCCCTGGGTAAAAATGGAGGCAGGCAATATTTCATTTAAGCATAAACTTACGCCTAAGCTGAAAAACGGAACTCTAAGACGTTTTGTCGTACTGCTGCAAAGTACGACTCAATTGACGAAAGATACTATATATAAATACACCTATTCGTTAACAGCGGCGGATACTGTTGCGCAAACTGTTACAATTCCGGTGACAAAAACAGGTGTATATAAGGTCTATATTTTGTTTTCCGGACAGGATGGTAATGGAAGAGCACAGATTGATGACTTAAAAATTCCCGGTTTGTACGCGGCATTACCGGATCAGGATTGCCAGTATGTAAGTCAAAACGTTGACAGCGACAAAGATGCTTCGGACGATATGGATGATGATTATTTTATTGATTCTACTATCGCGTATAATAATTATTACCCGGCGTCAGGTTATGCAACATTGATGTTTGAAGATCTCTGGCCGGCAAAGGGTGATTATGATTTCAACGATTTAGTTGTTGACTATCAACTCAACCACATTACCAATGCGGTAAACAAACTTGTTAAAAGTGAATGTATATTTATAGTTCAGGCAGCCGGAAGTTCATATAGCAACGGGCTGGCTTTTACCTTTGACGGGCTCAATCCCTCTAAAGTTCAGAAGGTCGAGGGTAATGTGCTCACGGATGGAGTATTTGCTGTCACCGGGGCAGGAATTGAAAATGGTCCTGCGACCGCGGTCATTCCTGTATTTGATAATGTATTTAAAATCCTGCCTTCGCCCGGAGGTATCGGCGTAAATACAGACACAACCTACTCGTATGTTGATGCAAAAACAGTTAAGGTTACAATCACCTATCAACCGGGACAATTGACACTCGCAGATGTAAGTGCAGATAAGTTTAATCCGTTTATGATTATCAACAAAAAACGGGGAATGGAAGTACATCTACCGAACAAAGTACCTACAAGTCTTGCAAGTACATCGTATTTTGGTCAAAATGATGACGACACAAAACCATCAGCAGGCAAATACTATAAAACGAAAACAAATTTGCCGTGGGCATTAAATGTTACTGATGCGATTCCCTATCCGAAAGAATCAGTTGACTTAACCAAAGGGTATTTGAAGTTTATCAATTGGGTGCTCTCGAACGGTACGAATTATCAGGATTGGTATAAAAACAACGCCAACTACAGGGCGCAATCGAAGTTGTATAATAAAAACAAATAACGAACTAAAAAGCCGTCCCAATGGGACGGCTTTTTTTATGTGTGCAAAAGTAATTTTTTTATTTCATGAATCTGTTCTGTATGCCTCATAGAATGGAACGGAACCGTAATAAGCCAATCAATCTTTGTCATATCCCCGAGTACAGGGTGAGGCACAATCAGATTTGGACTAAGTATTGCATTGGTCCGCAATAATTCTTTATTCAAGTTGCGGGCTTTTGTTAGCCGTTCAAGTGCTGTTTTTATCGGAAGTGTTTCCATGCGGTTTGCAACGGCCTCCGGCAGTTTCACCTTATGTGTTCTGTCAAGTAGTCCCTCGCGAAGTTTATCTCTGCCGATAATAGTGAGAGAGTCGTGCAGTTTGCTTTCTGCAGCTGGATTCTTTTTAGCTATCATGTACACCGAGGTCTCAATCATTGCTAAATGAACAATAATATCGGCGATACTCCATGTTGAATCATTGATCCGAACCCCGGTTATTTCATCAGGGACATCCGAAAGCGCCGCCCCTAAATAGGCCTCTGCCTCGTGTAGATCGGAGAGTATTTGTTCTGTTATTTCCTTCATAAGTGCCGTTTTTATGATTAAAATCAAAGGAATATACTCATTTGGAACTGAAAAAGGAATTATGAAGTTTAACTGGTATTATTATAAAATCGAAAGAGTATATGAAAATAGCTGTGATTGTTGTGCGTTCTTTAGTGGGATTGCTTTTCCTTTTTGCATCAGTAACGTATTTTCTGAAGGTTGTTCCTCAGCCGGAACTTCAGGGAAATATCAAGGCCTTTAACGAAGGTTTAATGGCGACCGGTTATATGATGCCGTTCATTAAAATTACAGAACTGCTCTGCGGGCTCTCCTTTATAACCGGAAGATTCAACACGCTTGCAAGTGTACTTATTTTCCCGATAACAATTAATATCTTTTTATATCACCTTGTCCTCGACCCCAAAGGTTTACCTGTCGCGATATTTGTCCTGGCGGCTAATTTATTCATTGCCTACTATTACCGCGCAAATTATAAATCGTTGTTTGCGTCGAAATAATATTTAATCGGTACTTTCAAACTCGGTTTGTTTATCTTTGCTGCGTTTTGAACTGTTGCCGAAGTTATAAACAATGCCGAGCATAAGTATTCTGGAATCACGTTTATAAATCGTGTGTTGATGCAGAATATCTGTATCAACTTTCATTTCACGTTTGAAACTGTTGAACGCATTTGAGATTGTTCCCGTCACGGATAGCTTGCCCTCAATCAACTCCTGGCGGAGCGCCAAATTAACTACATATGTCGGGAGACCTTCTCCCTGCGGCGTAAGTCGCTGAGAACGATAATTTGAATTGACCTGAAAGCTTAATGACTTCATAATATTGATACTACAATTCAATGAGCCCGTCCAGGAGAAATCAGATTTTTTTGCGCCATAGCCCAAATTACTCGCATCAATTTCCTGATAAAATCCGCTTGTGCTTAGGTTCATTGTCCCAAGCTTGCCGAGGTTTCCTGCAATGACTAATTCCAAACCCGCCGATTTATCCGAACTAAGATTTTCGTGTGTATTGAGCACAGTAGTATCGTTCAGCATTTTCGCCACCCAGGTAAAAGCATTATAACGCTGACGGAAATAGACACTGGGGACAATGGTCAGATTATCATTTTGAATTTCATATCCAAACTCAAGCGAGTGAATATACTCCGGTTTTAATTTCGGATTTCCCGCGCGGAGATTTCTCGGATTTTGATATTCCGGGAATGGATTCATGTCGTCCGATTCAGGCCTGTTTGCCCGGAGGCTGTAATTAAGCTGCAGCTGGGTTAGTTCGCTTAGCTTATATGCGAGATGCAGTGTGGGATATACTTTAAAATAGTCATTCGGGATAATCAGACTTTGGGATACAAGATCGGATGTTATGTATGCTTTTTCGAAGCGCAGTCCGCCAAGCAAACCTAAATTCCCAATTTCAGTTTCAACTGTTCCATAGAACGCGTGTATTGCCTGTTTGTATAAATAATGATTGGTGATATCTGCATCGGTGACAAATTTTTGAGTAAGAGTATCAAAGTATTCGCCCGAAAAAGGGAAGTCATGTCGTCCGAATGAACCGTCATAACCGGCTTCAATCGTCATGTTATCAGCCGCTTTATAGTGGTAATCGGCGGTAACCTCTCCGGCGCGTTCCATGTTTTTAATCAACGTGTTATCATATGTTGTTTTAACCTGCGGTGCATGGTATATGTTTGTATAGCGGTTATCTTCCTGATCGAATCCGCTCGAACCATGAAACTCAACACGCAGTGTGTTATCCTCACCGTCAAAATTATGTTGGTAATATCCCGTCAATCCGCCTTCATAGGTTTTATCGTAATCAATCCGGTCGCGATTGTAGTTACTGCTTAATACATTGTTTTCAACAATATTGATTAATGAAAAATCATTACTCGTGTATTTACGCGCACGATAATTCGCCGAGATGCCGGTTTTATCATCTTTCCCTATAGCATAATCAAACCCGAACGTGAAAAAATGATTGATAGGCCGGTTGAAACCCGTTCCGCTCTGATCGTAATTCATCGGCAGGTTTGTTGCGGAATCTATTTCATGGCGTGTATCATTCGAATAAATATACCGGGTATCTTTGCGAAGATTATACGAGCCGAAAAAATTTAAGTCGCCTGTTTTGTAATTGACATTTGCACGGACGCCATATCTTGATGCGTTACCCGCATTTGCACCGACACTTCCGTTAAATCCGTTATGCGAATCTTTTTTTAAAACGATGTTGATGATGCCTGCGGTGCCATCCGGTTTGTACTTGGCGGAGGGATTGGTAATAACCTCAATTTTATCAACCGAACTCGCGGGGATTTGCTGCAATACATCGGCGGAATTTGTGGACATCAGAGGAGACGTCTGTCCGTCAACCAATATTTGCATGTTTGATGAGCCGCGCAGAGTAACGTTGCCGTCAACGTCCATTTGAATTGAAGGTATGTTTTGCAGAAGATCACTGACGGAGCCGGTCGCGCTTACGATATCCTGCTGAACATTATAAACTTTTCTATCAATCGAATTGTTAAAAACTTCTTTTTGCGAGGTGACTGTAACCTCGTTAAGCTTTATGCGTGATTCCTGCAAGCGTACCGTACCGGCATCAAAGCCCAAATTGTTTTTGTCTAATGTGATGCGTCCGGAGACATATTCCTGATATCCCATAAGTGAATATTTCAAAAAGAATTCACCGGCAGGGATGTTGTCAATAAAAAATCGACCTTTGCTATCGGTTGTTTTTCCTGTTACGACATGCTTGTCTTTAGCGCGGAGCACAATAACATTTGTAAGCTCAAGCGGTTTGCTGGTCGCAGAATCAATAACGATTCCGCTTATGCCAGTCTGCTTGGCGGCTTGGGGTAATGAGACTTGGGATAATACAAAGAATGCGGCAGAAAAAACGATGAAAGCTTTCAAAAATAATCCGTTCAAATTGATATGTAATCCGGTTCAATGAGACATACAACTAATTGCTGGCTCATATCAATTAGTCGAATTTATCCGGCTAAAATAATAATAAACGGGGTATTAGCAGAAAGAAATTTATGGTGCAATAAATGCCGCGACAACCATGTAGTGACTGAACGCGCCGAGTATGACGAACACGTGCCAGATTTCATGGAAGCCGAATTTTCCGTTGAAGAAGTTCGGTTTTTTTATTGCATAGATAACAGCGCCGAATGTGTAAAAAAATCCGCCTGCAAAAAACCAGAACAATGCGCCTGAGGACATGGTGCGGAGTATCTCGCCAATTCCCGCGAGTGCAAGCCAGCTCATCATGAGGTATATTGCCGTGGAAAGCCAGCGCAGAGCGTTGAGGTAAACTAATTTAAATGAGATTCCGGCAACAGCAATCGCCCAAATGATGCTGAGCATTCCCCATTTCCAAAATCCATCAAAAAAGTATATACAGATTGGAGTATACGTTCCGGCAATTAAAAGATAGATAGAAGTATGATCAAGTTTTCTGAGTTTCTTCAATCCTTCGGGAGTCGCCTTTTTCAAATGATACAACGCACTTGAGCTGAACATCAGCACTAACGATACGCCGTAAACGACGAGAGCGATAGTCAACGCGGCGTCATGATGTCCGATGAATAGCAGTATCAACGTACCGATAACCGATAGAAAAGCAGCAAATAAATGAGTGAGGCCGTTAACCGGCTCGCGAAAATTTGAAAACATAATACCCGGAATTTGTGAGCCGGAAGTTATGAAATCATAATTGAATTAGCGCATGTAATTATTATAATTTAGGTATTCTTGCTTGTGGCAAAAATGTGTTAGCCGCCTTGTCATTCCGGACGCCGCAGGCGATCCGGAATCCATTCTGACAAATGATAGATTCGATAATGGATTCTGCCGGTGGTATACTAATGGGATTACTCCCTTCTCTTTCCAAGAGAAGGGCCGGGGATGAGTTCGGTGCTCGAAGTACTGGCGATAAGTTGAAAGTTTAGAATATTCGTATATTTGAAGAAAAGGGGGACCCGTTTTATGAGTATGACCATAAGATCTGAGCTTACTGAAATTGCGAAAGAACTTTGTCGCGATCTTCGAAAAAATGCAACTCACGCAGAAAAAATTTTCTGGAGGATAGTAAGGAATAAAAAATTTCAGGGCAGGAAATTTTATCGCCAGTATCCACTCTTTTATGAATTGAACGGGTGTGATTCATTTTTTATTGCAGATTTCTGTTCTTTTAAGGATAAAATCATTATAGAGATAGATGGTTGTGCGCATGATTTTCGATTATCAAGAGATGCCGATAGAACAATTGTCCTAAAGTCGCTCGGATTTCGCGTGATAAGATTTTCCAATGAAGAAATACTGTATAATATAGATGGAGTACTGAAAATACTGAACCAAGAGATTAATTCAGGGAAAACAGAACTCACCTCCCGCCCTCCTCTCTTGGGAAGAGAGGAGGGGTAACAATAAAAAATTCTTGTTATTCTTTATTATCAATTGATGACATTTATGGCCGCATAAATGGACGGCTCAAAGCCAAAATGACTGTGTCAATTTTGCCCACGCGGGCAAAGATAACCCCTTAAAATTCTTGCAAAGTATTCCGTTCTTGTGCGATATTGTATTGTTAGTATCGACTAAATTCTATGTTTTGATGCGCGTACAATACATTACTTAATAGTGTGTTGTACAACTAATGAGGTTGAGTTATTAACACGGTAGTTTACTGCCGTGGTATGCGAGCCTCCTAGACGACCGGACTTTAGTCCAATGTATTTTTTAAATTGGACTAAAGTCCATACGATTTGGTGATTCATCTTGCACGGCAGTAAACTACCGTGTTAATGTTATGAATATATGAGTTATGTAACACACTCTTAACGGAATAGTCATGTATCGGTTTCTTTTTATACTTCTTACAAGCTGCACATTTGCTCAATCAGGCACATATCAAATTGTATTTGAGAAAAATTATACGGATATGCCTTTTTCAACACGGGTAACTTCATCCGGTATATATGGAATTTCCACATTCGCGGTATCCGGGAATAATGTATATCTGCAAAATTTTGATTCAAAGAATACATTCGAGTTTAGTGGTAATGAATTTGTCCGTTCATGTGAAAATGTAAACAGCGCCAGCCCGTTATTAAAAAAATCCGTCGCGGGTAAAGAAGTTGAAATATCCCGGCCATGTTATGTATCATCCGAATCGGTTTTTCGTGTAAAAGACGGCGACTTATCTAATGATGCCGGTGAAAGTATCACGGCACAGGTTTCAGGCCGCGGCAAATTAGTTCTTTCAGTGTCGCTGCAATCCGGAAAAAAAGAACAGTCATTTTCGTTCAGCAACGATCTTGCCGCTGCTGATATTATCGGCATTGATGCAAAGGGTCGTGAATATGTACTTATCGAAAAATATATATCCGACATACCGCTTGTAATTAAACGTGAAGTGTGGACTGTCTCTCCAGATGGATCGGTTTTATCAAAGCTTGAAATTCCTCAAGTAAAATATCTTAGCACGGTAAGCGACTTTTCAATTGACGCTGATGGAAATCTATATCATTTATTAAGTGAGCAATCCAAAGTAGCGGTAGTAAAATGGACCGGCCTTGGTGATATGAACGGGGAAACTGTCGCTTATCCAAAGCAGTATCAGTATTCGCTGCCGTTACACAACATACTTCCGAAAAAAGAAGTTGCTCCGGAAACATTGCACGCGCCATCAGCCGGTACAAGCAGGGCGCAAGCATTACGTACTGCCGAGAGTTATGTTTTGTATAAATATACGTTAACAGCTGCGAATCTTGCCCCAACGCCGGTGGCAACTGCCGATCCGGACACGGTTCAAACTCCGCCAAGGCTTATCGTAGGCAGCAATGCCGAAATACCATACAAATGGGGCGGCTTCAACACGCTATCGGGTTTTGCATCCGGATTAGCAAAGGGCAGATATGCCGGTGATATTGACTGCAACAGTTCAAGCACATATGCTGTGGGTGTTGATTGTTCGGGATTTGTCAGCAGATGCTGGCAGTTAAGTTCGCATTATACTACAAGTGAAATGCCTGATATTACTACTCCGTATTCAACATGGGATAGCCTGCGTCCGGCTGATGCAATACTTCGAAGCGGACACGTCCGTATGTTTGTGCAGAAAAATTCCAACGGAAGTCTGAAAGTAGTCGAATCGTCAGGCCGTGACTGGGGCGTTTCGTATTGGTCATATCTGCCTTCTGAATTGACAATCTATACTCCACGCTATTATAATCAGATGGATTCGAATTATTCATTCAACCGACCGGATCTATATTGTGCATTAGTGCAAAGTGACGGAAGCGTCCTGCTTAAATGGCAATGCGACACAACAACTGTTTCCGGGTACCGGTTGTATTCGTCCGGAGATAATTCATCCTGGATGATTATTAAGAATGAGGCATCACTCAAAACAACTTCGGTTGTAATACCCGGCTTATCCGGGGCAATGTATTATCGTGTATCAAGCGTTAGCAAAACAACCTCAACGGAAAGCGATTGGTCGAATGTAATGGCGGTTGCCAATTACGGAACATCACAGAAGGTATTGATCGTTGATGGATTTTACCGTGATATCGGCACATGGCAGGGTGCGCAGCATACTTTTGTGTATAATTACGGTAAAGCACTTGATGCGAGCAAAATAAGTTTTGAAAGTATCCGAAGCAAACAACTCAAACTTGTATTGCTCCCGAAGTATCTGGCAATTTATAGAATCTGCGGCGATCAAAGCACGGTTGATTCAAGCATTACAAAGACAGAACAGGACTCTCTTAAAACATATCTTGAGCAGGGCGGATGTTTATTTATTTCCGGTAGTGAAATAGGCTGGGATCTATCGTACAAAGGCAGCACGACGGATAAAGCATTTTATAATAATTATTTAAAAGCAGTATATGTTGCTGATGATGCAGGCGTTGAAACTGTTGTCGGTACTGCGGGATCTGTGTGCGCCAATCAGAATTTTCAATACGGGCAGACGTACGCTATAAACTATCCTGATGAAATCTCAACCTATGGCGGAAGTTCAGTTGCATTGCGGTATACGAACGACAAAATCGCGGGCATTCAATATACCGGCACGTTCGGTACTTCTGTTGTAGCAGGAAAAGTGATTTATATAGCATTTCCTCTGGAAACTACCGCGAATGATACCGCATTCAACACGATTATCAACCGCAGTATGGCCGATTTTCTCGGAACAAGTGCAATCAACGGCAATGCCGGTAGTTCGTTACGCTCGTTCGCTTTGGCACAAAACTATCCTAATCCCTTTAACCCTTCAACCACTATTAGATACTCATTGGCAAATACATCCCGCGCAGTACTGAAAGTATATGATATGCTCGGAAAAGAAGTCGCGACATTAGTGAACACGGAACAACCGGCAGGTGAGTACAGGGTGGTATTTAATGCCGCTGCATTGCCTAGCGGAATATACTTCTACACGCTTCGGGCGGGAAGCTTTGCTGAAACGAAGAAATTAATTGTTATAAAATAAATCAGATCAAAACAATTATTCACAGTCGCTCCTTATACGGGGGCGGCTATTTTATTTGATCTTTCCACATATTAATCGTAGCCCGTATCGTGTCGTCGTTCTTCACTTCAAACATCGAATTCCCGGGAACATTACCATTGCTGTCAAGCGCTTCCTTATCCCAAGAGCCGCGAGTTATTTTATATGAAAACACGGTCCCTTCTGCAAAAGGTATTGTGCATTGCCAATGGCCGTTTTGTGCTTTCTCCAATTTGATGCCGTGTCCGTTCCAGAATCCTAATTGTTCAATATCGCCGGATATATATACCGAACAGGAATCGGGATTAGAGTTGGCCGTAACGTCAAAGGTGATTTTTCTTTCAGACCCTAAAGGAATTTTTCTGCTTTGGAAAAATGTGCTCCATCCAAGAATAATGTCGTCGAAAGAAAGTTTATAAACTTCTTCAAATCCTTTGTGAATATCCTCGTATCTGCTTATCGCTTTGTATTTATCAAGTCCGTATGTATCTATTAAAAACTTTGCCAAATGAGCTGAAGCGGCGTATGATAACTCGCTAAAATCAAACCGGTTGACCTTACCGAGAAAATCGCCCATAGAAAACGACGGATGGCGTGATAGTATGGAGTTATTCTTTTTCCATTCGAGACTGTCTTCGGTCGAATAGTAATATCCGACCAAGCCTTCGCTGAATATTGTGGAGGCCTTTCCCTGCAATATGTGAATGCTTTCATGCTCGGTAGGGCCGAAACCGACCGAGTGATTTTGATACGCTTCAATAAACGGATTGCCGTATCCCGGCGTTGCCGACATCTGGTATTTTTGTTCGAGGTTTTTATACAGATAGCACTCGATTTTCCGGTCCGGCCGATTGAACTTTAAAACTGAAATCGCGTGCTCCAATTTATCGTCTTCCCGCGCGAACATGCTGTCAATGTTCCGGGAGGCATTAAAGATGGAAGGATCATAGAAGAATGTATAATACTTCGTGTTGTGCTTTTTTAAAGTTGCATTGTGCAACGAAACAACATCATAACATAAAGAACTGTCGAACTGATTATTTTTGAGAAAGCCATGATATGTTATTGCATATTTCTGCATAACAAAATATTGACTGATGTCCTGAAAGGTTGTCCATAGGGAAAGCAGTCCTTCCATAGAATTCGCCAGTTGAAATCGCCGCGTGCCGTCGGAAGATATGAGACTGATTGCATCAAGTGAATCGGTAAATTCATGTTCGCCGAGTTTAAACCCGTTCGGAATTATCGTAATTGCCGCAGGAAGAAATTTTATTAGAGAACTATATGAGTACACTGGTCCCCAAAAATTCAAATGCTTTTTCAAATCGGAAGTATCAAGTTCATTTTCGTTTTTCACGTTAATTCGTGATTCACTGCTCCACGAGTGATACATGCTGTTCAACTTTTCTGGATAGCTGCTGGAATTGCTGCCTTGAACAAACACGCAGGTACTGCCGTTCCAGAATTTCCGTTCATATTGAAACATAATACTGTCTAAAGAAGATTGAGCAGGAGAAGTGGACAGGAATAATGCGACCAAACACGGGAGGTAATATATTTTCAACATGGCAGCCTTTTATTGTGAAAATCGGATTACTTTGCCCCTATAGCAGTAAGGAAATACGCTACCGAAGCAACGGAATTTGTATATCCGGAGGTAACAAATTAACAGGTTATGAGACGACATTCAAAAGAATTGTCGGGCAAAAAAAATTCGTGTCCGAAAAAATCTCTATCGAATAATGCCCGCTTACGCGACGGGTGAGTTATTGCCAGCCTATTTCAGAGGGGTTGTGTTCAGCAAATGATTTTTCAAGTGTTTGCAGAAAAAGCGAGCTGTCCTGTGCGCCGGATATAGCGTATTTATTGTCAAATACAAAAAACGGCACACCGCGTGCTCCAACCTGCGAAGCCTCATAAATATCCATGTGCACATCATCCGAAAACATTGTTGTTTTAAGAGTTTCTTTAACGGTGTTCGGATTTAATCCGATTTGTGCACCTAGTTCCGCAAGGGTATTGATATCGTCAATGTTCTTTCCTTCGGTAAAATATGCGCGAAATAATAACTCTTCGGCTTTGTCTTGCTTCGCGTATTGTTTTGCGAAATGACTAAACCGGTGGGCTAAGAATGAGTTCGCGACGATGGCTTTATCGAAATTATAGGTCAAACCGTTTTCGGCTGCCATCTGGGTGACCCGGGTATTCATCTCAATAGCTTCTTCTAAGCGTATCCCCTTGTGTTCGGCAAGATACTGGTGAACATTTTTAGAGGGATCTGTCTTTGTTCCCGGGGAGAGTTGATAGCTTTTCCATTCGACCTCAATCTTATCCTTGTGAGGAAACTTTTCAAGCGCTGCCTCGAACTTCCTTTTTCCTATATAACAAAACGGGCAGACAACATCACTCCAAATTTCTACTTTCATACAAACCTATTATAATAATACCTTCAAAATTATCATTAAAACACCAATATTTTCAATAAACTTTTTTAATATTTTATACGTCTAAACAAATAGTGGTGCATTCTCACAGAGGAAATTCCCTTTAATTTCTATGCCGGAATGCCTATTTTTGTAAGGAACAGTTATAAACAAGGAAATTATGAATATGTATAATATTGGCAATGAAGAAGTCCGCCGTGATATCGTTAGGATACAACAGGCATTTTTGACGAAAGTCTATGGATGGATGATGCTGGGACTACTCGTTACCGCACTTTCATCATTTTTTACTATTACAAACGAATCGGTTATGCGGTTTGTTTTCAGCTCTAAAATTACTTTTTACGGTTTATTCATTTTGCAGTTCGGCATTGTGATATATCTTGCGGCGCGGATTCAGAAAATGACTGCATCCGTTGCAAGAGCGATGTTCGTGTTATACTCGGCGATTACCGGAATAACACTTTCATCAATCTTTTTGGCATTCACGGCCGAATCAATCGTCAGTACATTTATGATCACTGCGCTCATGTTCGGGGCAATGGCTCTCTATGGCTATTTCACGAAAAAAGATCTATCTGGTGTCGGACAGTTTATGATGATGGGATTGATCGGTGTGGTTATCGCTTCAGTAGTAAATATTTTTCTCGCCAGTGACGGGTTAGCGTGGATAGTGTCATTTATTTCGGTTATCGTATTCACCGGTCTTACCGCGTACGATACCCAGAAAATGAAAGCGATGGCGTATGTAATGTTAGATGGTGAAGAAATAGCCGCCAAAGGCGCTATCATCGGCGCACTGCAGCTCTATCTTGACTTCATCAACCTCTTCCTCGCTCTGCTGAGATTATTCGGCGACAGAAGATAGACAAGAGAACACGTGAGTGAAAGTTGTTTTATTAAAAAATAATCCGTGGAAATCTGTGTTATCCGCGTCATCCGTGTTCTATTTTCGGATTTTACTATAGCGGATAATTACTTCACAATTTTTTACAATCTATCAAGGCGAACGGAATTGTTAATTTCAGTTCGCCTTTTTCTTTTGCAATATTGTTCAGTTTCTCTTCAACAAGCGTAAATACTTTGTCAAGCATATCTTCCGGAACCAAGTCTTTCCAGCTCGGAAGAAACCAGTGGCTGATAAATGAATGATTAAGCATCGCGGAACCGTCGGTGTACCGGAGGTGGAACTCTTCTTTTGTAACCCAAATATCCGTGAATTGATTGGCGCGAAGTATCTCGACAGCTTCTTCAACCGGGCGGCGTTTTTGATAAATATGCTCTTTCATTTTTACAACTGAGTCATTCAGGTTTTCCTGTGTCAGCACTTCTTCAAAAACATCATAAAACTCTATCATCGAACCATCGAGATTAAATGTCTGGGCAAACTCTCCGCCGGACTTACAGACACGCGCACATTCGGCTATTGATTTTTCAAGATTCTGTACATTGTTCAAACCGTTATTGGATACAATGAGATCAAAAAATGCATTCCCGAACGGAAGTTCTTCTGCAATTCCGCCTTGCGTTGTCACATTGGTAATGTGAAATGCATCCAGTTTCAACTTAATCCGCTCAAGGGCTTTGGTCCACGGGTCAATACCATAAACATGGCAGCTTTTTCCAAAGCGCTGCGCCAGTTCAATAAGAGGAAAACCCGTTCCACATCCGATGTCAAGGATATTGCAATTTGGATGCATGGTAATCGTGTCTAATAGTTTTAATCCAAACGGTGCGGACCACAACGGAAGCTCGTCAATAGCGGAAATAAGTTTTTCATCATCGGGATTAACGTGTAAATTCAAATATTCAAGCATTGTTTACTCCTTTACCAAGGTGCCTTGATGAAATATCAACCGCCAATTGTCACGGAATTTTTTCCACAATGAACTTCTTCGAGTAAGAATACCGCCATAGAACAGCGTATAGGTAATGTGATATACCTCTTCGTTCAGTTTGATACAATTAAAATCTGATATATCAAACGACGCCGGTAGTTCAATCGCTGTCCGGTCTTTTAATATCTCAACGGTTTGTGATTTAGTATATATTTTACCGGAAGCTCCAAATTCTATGAAATCCTCAGCTATCATATTCTCAACAATTTTAAAATCTGGGATGGTGCGAGGGTTCAACAATATAGTTTCAAGTTGTTGTAGTGTATCAGGAATGGATAGAAATTTGGCAACCATAGAATGTGACTTTGTTTTCTCCAAAAATACGAATTCTCCGGCTAAGCGGGATGATGTGAACGGGAAATTATGTTCTTGGAGAAATATTAAAATATATTAATATTTGCAATAGAAAAAATATCGGTCAACACACATTGGGATCACAACAACTATTGCTTTTGGCTTTAGGCTTGATCATTGCAGGCGTCGCCATCGTCGTGGGAATTAATTTATTTAACGCTTATTACGATGATCAGCTTGATTCGTTAGCATTGCAGAAACTGAATGAACTGACTGCAGATGCGGTTGCATATGCCAAACGTCCGGTCTCGCTCGGTGGCGGGGGCGGTTCGTTTACAGGTTATACCCCGGCAAGCTTATCCGATTTTATCGTATCCGTCACGGCGTCGCAAAGCGACGTGACAATTAATGTAGAGTCGGCCGATCTTGCTTCGGACGGTACGCCGGCGGCAGTATACGGAATTGCCAGCTCCGAGGGGCTTGATGAAACTGGGGTGTATGATCACAAAGCCAAAGCATGGAAAAAGGTTAAGACGAAAAAAGACAAAAGCAATAACGGCAACGCGTACGGCCATAATAAATAGATTACCGGCCGTCAGGTAAAAACAATAGTTTTCCTTCCGTGAACTAAAACTCTTCTTTCCGAATGATAAAGTAATGCCCTCGCTAATACCAGTCTCTCAAGGTCGCGCCCCTTGCGAACAATATCCTGTATCGTATCTTTATGAGAAATACGGATTATATCCTGTTCAATGATCGGGCCTTCATCCAACTCTTCGGTAACGTAGTGACTTGTGGCCCCGATAATCTTTACTCCGCGCTCATACGCCTGTTTATACGGATTGCCGCCGACAAAGGCCGGCAAAAACGAATGATGAATGTTGATTATTTGGTTGGGATAATGTTCAAGAATATCAGGAGAGAGTATTTGCATATACCGGGCAAGAACAATGGTATCAACTTTGTATTCTTTTAATAGCCGCAGCTCTTCAGCTTCCTGCTTGGCTTTGGTTTCGGGAGTAATCGGAAGATGATAAAACGGGATATTGTAACGATCCGCTAAATAGCGCAGATCATCGTGATTGGAAATAATCACGGGAATTTCAATGTTATACTCGCCGATATTATACCGCCATAGAATTTCCTGCAGGCAGTGGCTGTACTTTGAAACAAAGATTGCTGTGCGGATTTTCTTTTCTGCAAACTCCAAACGCCAATGCGCATCAAACTCCTTTGCAAGCGGAGCAATTGCATCAAAAACTGCCTGGCCTTGCAAAGAAAAATTCTGCATATCCCAGGATATTCGGATCGAAAAATATTTTTCGTCGGAATCTACATGTTCATCAAGGTCAAGAATATTCCCTCCGCGCTCAAAAACAAAATGCGCGAGGCGGGAAACGAGTCCAACTCTATCGGGGCAGGACAAAAGTAGTATTGCTGTTGAAGTATTGCTCATGTTTTCATTATCATTTTAAATTAACAACAGAAAATAAGCAATTAGCGGGGAAAATGCATCCATTTGAGAATTAGACTCAATGACACGGGAGAATTATACTGAACATGCAGTTTTATGTGTTGAATCTAAGGTATTACATCTAAGAAATATTAAAATGGATTCCGGATAAATCTGCCGGACTACATTCTGAAATATTGGTCTCATTTGCGGCAGATTTTCCGGAATGACATACTCGAATGTGTTATGCTACGCATAATTTTTTTTGAATTTACTTCTCGTACATCTTTTTAATGTATTCAGGTACATCAGGTTCGTCTTTGAAGAATTCTTTTTTCTTTCCGGCGGACAAAGCCCATCTGTCTAACCACGATATTCCCCATTTAACGGGAACGGTGACCGGAGTGCTGTATGCACTGTCGGCAAGTGCTTCTTTAAGGTTGATAAAGGAGTACCTGTCTTTTATAAAAATCTGCATCAACGTATCTGCATAATCGGCATTGAGTTTGCTTGCATGCATAAGCAAAATTTGATTTATGTTTCTCCCGAACAATTTAGTGGACTCCTGTGCATAATAAGAGACCTTCTTTTCGAGATATATCACATAATCCCGGCCGATTGAATCCGCTTGAACAGTATCTCTATTTTGCAATGCCTTATGGTAACATATAGCGAACATATAATCGTCATTATCAATAGTTACCGGAGCAACGGTGTAATGTCTTTCTGCTAAATACTTCGATAGGGAATCTGCCCTGTCTAATGTTGCTCCGACAAACAAGAAAGGATGCCTGAAATATTCCAGGCTCATGTTTCTGGCGGCAAGCAGACTTGTTAAGACTTTTTCTCCCTTAACAATATCATCTGTGTACTCAGAAAATGAAATCTTATTGATGTTGCAGTGTGAGAATGTGTGATTGCCGAGTTTAAAACCGGAGTCTAACCATTTTTCAAGCAAATGGCGCCGCCATGTTACTAATTTGTTGTCATCGTAGAGCTTACCTTCATTAACAAAACCGGTCGCGGGTACGTGATGCTTTGTAAAAGCAGCGAGCAGCTTTTCCGTATTGGCAGTCTGCCATGCAGAATCATCTGTGCCGTATGCAACAAAGGGCAGGTCATCTACTGTTATACATATCCGGCTCTGTGCATTTACAAAAGAGGCGGTAAGCAATACCGCTAATAATATAAGTCTCAAATTAGTCAAAGCGATTCCGTTGCTGAAGATGAATGTTATTGTGCAATAGAAAAGAAGAGCACAACATTACTTATCAATACCGACCTCTTTAAGAAATTTAACAATACTCTTGTTGATTTCTTTGTCGGCTTTTTCGCCGAACTTACCATGTCCACCGCCGGGAACGGTAATGAATTCATGTTTCACACCGGCTTCTTCTAATTTATCATTCAGTGTTTCCGATTGTGTATATGAAATTGTCGGATCGGCATCGCCATGAATAATAATGACCGGAGGACAGTTTGCATTCACATAGGTGATCGGAGAAAGAGAGCTGAGAAAGCTCGTGTTGTTGATTTTACTCTTCACCCAGATTTTCAGTGATTTTGTAAGCCACTGTTCCGGATCGCGTAAATCAACTCCACCGTACTTATCAATAATAGCCATCACTTTGATGTTCTCAATGGTCTCACAATCCTTATCGAACAAATGATTATTCCCTAAAAAGCCGGACATAAGAGCAAGGTGACCGCCTGCCGAGTTACCCATAATAACAATCTTAGCAGGATTGACATGAAGCTGTGCGGCGTTTTTAATCAAGTATATCAAAGCGCAGCGGACATCTTCAAGTGCTGAAGGAGCGCGTGATTGTCCCGCGAGACGGTACTCAACATTCGCTACAGCCCAGCCCTGATTAAAGAACACGTCGAAATCAAAATGGGATTCTTTAACTCCATGCCACCATCCACCGCCGTGTACATCAATGATCAGCGGAACCGGTCTGCTTGTATCTTTGGGCAGATAAAGATCGAGCGTGCCTTTCCAGTCATCTACGGTTTTGTAAACTACATTTTTCTGCATCGTGTAGCTATCCGGAACCTTAACAGGTGGATATTCAGTCGTTTGCTCTACTTCTTGGGCAAAGACCGGCATGACAATAAAAAAGAAAACAATTGGAAAGAGGAGTCTGAATGGAAGTATTGTGTTCATGACTTTGTAACGAATATAAATGATTGTTAAAATACGCATTTTATAAATAATATATTACGACAACTGACGCAGCTAATGTGTGCGTATTATAGACTGGGGACATAAAAGCAACTTACATCTTTTCCCACTTTTGTAATTCAAAAGTAATTTCGCTGTAACCGAGAACAGAGCGCATGACGCCCATAAAGCCATCACCGCTGATATAAATTATGGTTTTCACAATGCCAATTCCAGGGACAATCCAATCAATCACTTTACTTTGATCGCCACCCACGTGAGAAAAAACAGTCGAAACTTTTAACGCGGAGAACGTACCAGCTTTTACCGTAACAGATTCTTCTTTGGATTCTACAACAGACATGACGGTCTGGACAGAATCATCGTCAACATATTCAGTGGTCCGTGCATTCCAGACTTTTCCGATTGGACATGGTGACTGATATCGCAGCATGGGAGTTTTATATGTGGAGGTTTGTTCTTTTGTGATAAATCCCATGACTCTGAGTTTTTGATACACCTTCCCGAGTTTTAGTCCGGACTGTGTTAAATAGTAATCCTGGTTATAGGTAAACTTCTCGCCGCCGTTTCTAATGTATAGCATGTTTCCTTTTTCAGTAATCTCCGTTTTGATTGAGCCGAAGGAGCTTTGATAGAAGAGCCTTGTGCCGGGAAGATACGGTACATATTGTTTGGGTGTAGTTTCCGGCGAAACTTGCAGTATTCCGCTCAGTAGAAATAGTACACAAATAGAAAGTGCAGTAAAACGATTCATACAGCCCGTGATTTTATGAATTTATAAGTTTAATAAAAAAAAACATTTCTTTAACCCGCACCTGATTATGTTATCATACTGTTAAAAATCATTAACGGTTATCAGGTGCAACGCCAGGTAAAATTATTGATACCTATTACTTAGGACGGTTTGCCCGCATTGCGGTTTCAGCAATATTGTTTATATATAGCTCTATATTGGTATACCCGCTGTTATCCTTGGATAGTGCGGATGCATCATCCGGATTTTTTGGATCAAGACCGTGTGCGGTTTCCCATGTGTCGGGAATCCCATCGCCATCCGTATCCATTGGCGGATCTTCATGCGAATAAACAGCCCATCCTCCGACTTCATTTTGCGAATCTAATATTCGTCCTTTGTTTGTTTTTACTTCATTAACAATTGAAGCATCGGTCATATCCCGGTTCGGACATATTGCTCCCGCCAATGCAAGTACTTGTTTATATGCTTCTTGTGCAGATGTGGTTGTAACATTTGGCGCATCAAATGGTTTTGTTACTAAGGTGAAATGCGGCTTATCCTTTTCACTGCATGTGAACATTGCGCTTGGTGAGGTGGTATATTGCGGATATCCTTCATATTCATTGCCTTCAACATAATACACAACATCTGCTGTTTTTGTTAAGGCGATAGGCGGCCGCGTAACGCTGTTGGGACCGGGGCGAAGATAATTACCGATATAGTTTGCGCTAAGATTATCACCGGTCATTCCACTGCAAACATGTCCCCAGTTATAAACAACATTATTGCGTACATCAAAAGTAGGATAGGGCGGGTTTCCGTAATTGTCCCCGAGTCGTGGATTTCGCGCATCATTATCTACCCACAAATTGTGATGGAGCGTTACACCGCCCACGGCGCGGACAAGTGAACCGTAGGCGTGTTCACCTTTCGGGTGCACGCTGTGATTCAATGATTGACCGATTAAGCACCATTGAACTGTTATATCGTGGATAGCTCCGCTTGGAGAAAGGCATTCGTCAACAGACCACGTTGCGCTGCAATGATCGAAGATTACATTATATGCACGTCCGCCTGCACCCATGGCATCCGTTGCGGTTCCACTGATGTCGCCGGGACGCACACGGAGAAACCGTACAATGACATCATGCGTGTTGACTTTAAATTCACTCCGCTTAAGACAGATGCCTTCACCGGGAGCCGTCTGTGCCGCTATAGTACAATATGGTTCTGTAATATTGATCGGTTTTTTCAAATCAATGATGCCCGATACGGCAAACACGATAATGCGCGGCTCCGGTGCCCTGCATGCAGCGCGGAAACTTCCCGGCCCATCGTCATCAAGATTCGTAACCACATAAACCTTACCGCCTCTGCCGCCGATTGTTGTAGAACCGAAACCCTCTGCACCGGGAAACGCGGGAATTGGTTTTGATTGCGCGAATGTCAGCATAGAAAAAGCGAGCAGCGAAAGAAATATTTTTATTGAGGTCATATATAGCAGCAGAATATTTTTGTTGCAAAAACGAATATGCTAAAATATACAATGCATAGGTATGGAAAAAGGGTAGCCCTGGTTGGCTAATTCAGAGCCCATGAGTAAAGAGTGTTGCACAACTCACAGGAATGGTTTTGCAGACAATAATTTCTACCCTGAACGGCGGAGCCGTGACAGCTAAGTAGTAAAAGGATAGAATTGTAATTCGGAGCTCTGGATAGAGCGGCTCTTTTCGATCAAAAACTACTGCATTGAGCCGTGCCCCCGCCTGAATGCCAACGGCGGGCAGGTGCGGCACTCAAATAAATTATATCGGAATATATCTACTAAGCTGCCGCACCTTCGGTGCTCATGAGATATGCAACACACTCTAAAGACCGTGGTTAATAATTCATAGATCATGGGTTAGGAAGAAAATCATACCGGTGCTCTGCACCTCAAGAGGTTGGTTGTTGTGCGTTCTATAAACATGGCAGTCCTATGGACTTCCGGAAATAGCGTTGCAATTGAAATCCGTAGGATTGCAATGCCCGCCCGCCACAGGAGGATTTATAGATAGGAATAAACAGTAAAAATTGAGACCAATTGGGGCGGCATGTCAAATATAAATCTCGCCCTTCATATACACCACAGCATGTCCGCCGATGAGAACGCGGTCGCCGTTGAGTGTGAGCTTTAAATTACCGACTCGTGCTGAAGCTTGTTTTGCGGTCAACTCAGTTTTGCCAAGTAGCGCTGACCAGTATGGCGTTAATACGGTATGTGCTGAGCCGGTTACCGGATCTTCGTTAATGCCGACACATGGTGCAAAGAAGCGCGAAACGAAGTCAACACTTTTCCCGGGAGCAGTAACAATCACACCGCGTGATTGTGTAGAAAGCATTTTTTGAAAATCAGGTTTCAATGCAATAATTTCTTCTTCGGAGTTATACGTCACCATATAATCGTTCACGCCTTTGAAACAGGAAACAGGCTTGCCGCCCAATGCTTCAAACAATCCAGTGGGGGATTCACAAGGCTTAGGAATATCAACAGGAAAATCGAGATACAACACGTCAGCATTTTTTATAACGTGTAACATACCACGATATAGTGATTTGAATGATATGCGGTCAACATCCTTTTCATAATAATCAAAAAGCACTTTACCGGAGGCAAGTGTCGCGTGTCCGCATAAATCAACTTCAACAGCAGGAGTGAACCAGCGTATTTCATACTGACCACCCGCCTTAACGACAAATGCTGTTTCTGAAAGATTGTTTTCCGTTGCTATGTTTTGCATTGTTGCATCCGGCAGCCACGAAGGTAGAATTACAACCGCAGCGGGGTTGCCTTTGAATAATTTATCGTTGAAAGCATCAACTTGATAGATGGGGTAAATTGCCATGACGAATACCTAAAGGGAATTGAAATTAAAATTTAAAGATACTATTTACACAATAATCTTACTATTAAATAAGTTGATTTTACCGAAGTAGTCCGGCAGCACAAAATAAATTTGCAGGGATAGTCCATATTCGTTTTGTATTTTTATTCCTATCGAAAACGAATTTTCACAGGACTATCTATGCGAGAATATATTTCAAGGAATAGATTTCTTGTTGTGCTCGCTGTATTGAATTTCTTTCTGATCTACATTGCGTCTTTTAATAAGGCCTACGGCTATTTTATTGATGAGTTCTATTATATAGCCTGCGCGAAGAGGTTGGCATTTGGATATGTAGATCATCCGCCGCTGGCGCCATTTATTCTCGCGGTGTTCTCGTGGATATTCGGCTTTTCAATTTACGCGATACGTTTCCTTCCTGCGTTGGCATCATCGGTAATCGTGTTTCTTACCGGAAAACTTGCGGAGGAAATCGGCGGCGGCACACGTTCCCAAATCTTCGCCGCGTTGACGATGATATGCGTCCCCATGGCAGCTGCCTTTGCAAGTTTTTATTCGATGAATGTTTTTGAACCACTTATTGCTATAATCATGTTTCTTCTGACACTCTCGATGGTTAAAAACGACAATCCGAAATTATGGATATGGCTGGGTATTCTGGGCGGATTGGGAATGATGAACAAACATACATTCGCTCTGACAATTTTTGTGCTGATTGTGTCCTTGCTGCTGAGCGAACACAGGAAATACATTTTTAATCGCTGGTGCGTCGTTGGCTGCGGCATAATGTTTGTAATTTTCCTGCCGAATATCCTATGGCAGATTCTTAACGGATATCCGACTCTCGAATTTTATCATAATATTACCGTAGGCAAAAACGTGTATACACCACCTGCGCAGTTTATGATGGGACAGTTGCTGTATATGTCTCCGTTCACAGCACCTGTCTGGCTCGCGGGCATGGTTTATCTTCTCGTCTCAAAAAGGATGAAGCAGTACGGATTTTTAGGCGTCATGTTTATTCTGACCATCGGGCTGATGTGTATTACCGGCACAAGCAGAAGCGACCGGACAATGTTTGCCTATCCGGTTGTTATTGCCGGAGGAGCAGTGTTCTTCGAAAGTCTAAACAAAAAACAAAAAGGGATATGGTGGATGGCGGGATTATCCACACTCATGCTGGCAGGATTTGTTCTGCTTCTTCCGCTTGTTCTTCCGTACTTTTCGTACGAACAAACTGCCGGTATGGTGAAGGCTTTGCACTTCAACACAGAATTGGAAAGAGGTAAAAAACCACCGCTTCCGCAAATTCTTGCTGACCGTATCAGCTGGGAAGAAAAATCAGCTATGCTATACTCCGTGTATAATTCACTTCCCGATTCAGTAAAGAAGCAAACAATTATTTTTACGGATAATTACGGAAAAGCCGGAGCACTGGAATTGTTTGGGGAGAAGTATGGCGTAAAACAAGTATTCTGTCAGCACAACAATTATTATCTTTGGGGAAAAGGGAAGCTCAACAAAAAGAATGTACTCGTTCTGGATGATGCGGAAAGTATACACGGTTACCGAAGAGGATTTGACTCTGTTGAAATATTCCCGGTCGAATTTTCGAATCCCTACGTTTCTTCTCATGAAAACAATCTTAAGGTTTGCTTATGCAGTAAACCGAAATCGCCGCTGAATGATTTGTTTGACGGTGGCAGAACATATTACTAAACGGACATATAATATATATAGCACGGATATCTTATGAAAACAATTGGACTTATCGGCGGTACCGGATGGCCTTCAACGGTTGAATATTACCGCATCATCAATCAGGAAATAAATAAAAAACTCGGCGGGGATGATTACGCGCAGTGCATTCTTCACTCCGTGAACTTTGGTAACATGCGTCGGTTCAGAAAGGAAGGGCATCCGGAAAAAATTTATGAAATGTTTTTAAACGCCGCAAAAAATCTGGCATACTCAGGTGCTGATTGCATTTTGTTATGCGCTAATACAACGCATCAATTTGCCGACGAAATACAAAAACATATTCCTGTCCCAATGCTGCATATCGCAGATGCTGCCGCCAAAGCCATTACTTCTGCCGGCATAAACACCGTTGGACTCATGGGTACAAAGATGACGATGGAAATGCCTTTTTATAAGGATAGACTTGCCGGATTTGGTATAACAACTATTGTTCCTGAAACTGAAGAGCGGGAGTTTATTCAAACCGCAATAGACAACGAAATTCTGAAGGAAATATTTAAGCCTGAGACAAAAAAGCGCTTCCACGAAATCATAAACCGGCTGCATCAGTCCGGCGCACAAGGAATAATTCTCGGATGTACTGAAATCCCGCTTATTGTTAAACAGGCAGATACAAAAATTCCGTTATTCGATACGCTTGAACTTCACGCAAAAGCAGCGGTAGATTTTGCATTAGCCTAATTATTCTGTTCGCTAAAAACAAACGGGAAATACTTTTATTATTGTGAAAGAGCTCTGCCTCTTTTCAGCAATAACCACGTTCCTATAACTCCCGCAAAAAATAATCCAAAGTCCTCCGTGATATGCAGATTGATGGAAGCGCTTAATCCGATGACAGCCCAAAGAGCCGGAATAATAAACAGCAGTTTTGATAATTTGGTTGTGGCCAAAAGTAATACGCCGAATGTATAAATTACGACCGGGCAGGGTGCGCCAAACGTCGGGGCTTTTGGATATATGTGCCCCATTATTACTCCGAAGACCGGATAAACGATTAAAGCATACACGATAAAAATTAATCCTGTGATTGAATAGATATCTTTTTTGATGCTAAACTTGGGAAACGCCGCCGCTCTGTTTAGGGAATAAAACGCTGCACTTTGTATAATGAACAATAGACCGAAAAAATATGCGGCTTTATTGATCTGAGAAAAAAACACCTCATGATATGCTATACCTGTCCACAGCCAGAGAAATCCGAGTACGTTTACGGTTATTCTGTTTGCGGTTGACTTTTTGGTGAGAATTGTATAGACGGCATAAAACGCAATCAAAGTGAGCATGGCTTGAATCGGCCAAATAGCGGTGTTGTATTTTTCAAATATGGCAAGAAATTGTTCAAGAGTAAACGGCAGCCTCATATTCTCCTCATGATTTTTGAAAACGCCTCTAAAAGCAAAACCCTATTTAGATAGGGAAAAATTGTATCACGATAAAATACGAATCATTATCAACAAGAAAAACTATTTTAGTCAATCATTCAGTACCATCCAGACCGCGCGTAGAGATAAGTGTCCTTCTGAATGGAAGAACGTAATTCTATTGTCCGAGTTTTTTCAGCATTTATTTCGCGTTTTCGCTTTCGGGATTTAACTCAAGACTCTTTGTATAATATTTTATTGCCAATTCTTTATTGCCGCTGTTCATGTATGCTTCAGCGTAATCATCTTATGCATTTGCCGAATAAGAGAAGGCATACGCTTTAAATTAATATTAAAGAAGGAATTTCGGGAACTTTTTTCAGATAAAAGAGGGTTTTTCCTAAATACATTAAGACAAACTATTGTAAAACAAAAATATTGCGGAAAAATTGTCCCATATGTCTAAAAATATAAGCCGTTATCACCAAGACGCATAATATAATTAGGGGCGCCGGGTAAGATTTATCCCTCTCGAAAGTAAACCTTAATATTCTGAGAATGTAAATAGTAAAAGTAACGATGTAATATACAACACACTAATGTAAAGGATATAATGATATGAATGAGAAGACAAACCAGAGCGGCTGGTCGATAAAGCAAGGCGATTATCTACGGGATACGGAGCACGATGAACAGTTTCTGAAACTGACCGGAAAGAATCCTTTCAAGCAGAGTACCTATTCACATATCAGCAGCTACATATTAGGGGCATTATACCTTGTCCTGCTTATTGCGCTCATTGAGATAGCGAAGTAAGAAGGAGGAAATGAAGATGCGAATCAACACGATATTACAGGTAAAAAATATAGCCCGGATGATAATACTTATAATTGTAATGGGCACGGTATTGAAGGCACAGACTGAAAGCGTTGAAAAAGTCCTCAACACCGATGGAACAATTAAAACGGGAATAACCGGTTCATTTAATACCGCGGGTTATCAAATGACCTTGGGAAAAAATAATGAACCCGTCTTCACTGCAACTCAAAACTATCAGCAGACAAATTCTTACACGTGGGGCAAGGTTGGCTCCGGCAGAAACGGTACAAATGGAACTGTCTATGCGTTTGCTCTTGATGATAGCGGGAATGTTTATGTTGGAGGTTCTTTTACAATAGCGGGGGATGTGCCGGCAAACAATATAGCCAAATGGAATGGCAGCAGCTGGTCAACGTTAATCAGCGGCTCATCAAACGGAGTAAACGGTGCCGTTAATGCACTGGCAGTCAGCGGAACAAATGTTTACGTCGGTGGGGCTTTTACGCTGCTTGGTGATGGGACAACGTCGACAAACCGCATAGCCAAATGGAACGGCAGCAGCTGGTCAACGTTAACCAGCGGCTCATCCAACGGAGTAAATGCTACCGTTTATGCACTGGCAGTCAGCGGAACAGATATTTACGTCGGTGGAGCTTTTACGCTGCTTGGTGATGGGACAACGTCGGCAAACCGCATAGTCAAATGGAACGGCAGCAGCTGGTCAACGTTAACCAGCGGCTCATCCAACGGAGTAAACGGTACCGTTTATGCACTGGCAGTCAGCGGAACAAATGTATACGTCGGTGGTATTTTTACACTGCTCGGTGATGGCACAACATCCGCAAACCGCATAGCCAAATGGAACGGCAGCAGCTGGTCAACGTTACCAAGTGGTTCTTCCAACGGAGTAAGCGGCACCGTTTATGCGCTCGCTGTCAGCGGTACAGATCTTTATGTCGGTGGACAATTTACACTGCTTGGTGATGGAACCACCTCTGCAAAAAACCTGGCGAAATGGAACGGCAGCGGTTGGTCAGCGTTACCAAGTGGCTCATCAAACGGAGTAAACAGTGCCGTTTATGCACTGGCTGTCAGCGGAACAGATATTTACGTCGGTGGAGCTTTTACGCTGCTCGGTGATGGCACAACATCCGCAAAATATGTAGCCAAATGGAACGGCAGCAGCTGGTCAACGCTACCAAGCGGTTCATCCAACGGAGTAAACAGTGCCGTAAGAGTCCTAGCCGCAAACGGAGCAACTGTATATGCCGGTGGTGGTTTTACACAACTTGGCGATGGAATTACCTCGGCAAATTATTTGATTAAGTGGACTGGCGCCTGGGCGACAGTGGGAAGCGGTAATAACGGGGTATCGGGAAACTTACGGGCAATAGCCGTGATGGGGAGTGATGTTTACATTGGCGGTTTGTTTACACTGCTTGGTGACGGAACCTCTGCAAAAAACATAGCCAAATGGGACGGCAGCAGTTGGTCAGCGTTACCAAGCGGCTCATCCAACGGAGTAAATGCTACCGTTTATGCACTGGCTGTCAGCGGGACAGACCTCTACGTCGGTGGAGCTTTTACACTGCTTGGTGATGGAACCACCTCAGCAAAAAGCATAGCCAAATGGAACGGCAGCAGCTGGTCAACGTTACCAAGCGGCTCATCCAACGGAGTAAACAGTGCCGTTTATGCACTGGCTGTCAGCGGGACAAATATTTACGTCGGTGGACAATTTACACTGCTTGGTGATGGAACAACATCCGCAAAATATATAGCCAAATGGAACGGCAGCAGCTGGTCAACGTTAACCAGCGGCTCATCAAACGGAGTAAACAGCAACGTTTATGCACTGGCTGTCAGCGGGACAGGCCTTTACGTCGGTGGTAGTTTTGCACAGCTTGGTGACGGAACGTCGGCAAACCGCATAGCCAAATGGAACGGCAGCAGCTGGTCAACGCTACCAAGCGGTTCATCCAATGGGGTAAACGGCGCCGTTAACGTGCTGGCAGTCAGCGGAACAAATGTATACGTCGGTGGTCTTTTTACGCAGCTTGGTGATGGGACCACCTCTGCAAAATACATAGCCAAATGGGACGGCAGCAGTTGGTCAACGTTAACCAGCGGCTCATCCAACGGAGTAAACAACGTTGTTTATGCGCTGGCTGTAAGCGGGACAGATCTTTATGTCGGTGGTCAATTTACACTGCTTGGTGATGGAACCACCTCTGCAAAATACATAGCCAAATGGGACGGCAGCAGTCTGTCGGCCATTGATAATGGGGTTAATAATTATGTTTATGCATTTGCCATTAGTGAAGTCGAAGGGCTTATATATGTTGGTGGCAATTTTACCATTGCAAATTCTACACTCGGTACTTATTACATCTGTAAGTTAGGTGACCCTTCAAATACGACACTGCCGGTTGAACTAACCACATTTAGCGCCTCGGTAAGCGGCCGCGCGGTTAATCTCAAATGGCAAACGGCAACAGAAGTAAATAATTACGGATTTGAAGTGCAGAAATCAGCAGTGGGAAGTTCAATTGCAGAAGGAAGCTGGAGAAAGATTGGTTTTGTTGACGGCAGCGGAAACAGCAATGCCCCCAAATCATATAATTTCACCGATGAATCGGTATCGGCCGGAAAATATTTATACCGGTTAAAGCAAGTTGATAATGACGGCCAGTATAAATATTCGGATAATGTAGAAGTGGAGGTAAGCACGCGTCCTGCAGCATATAGTTTAACGCAGAACTATCCAAACCCGTTTAATCCTTCGACGAGGATAAATTATACAATACCTGAAAACGGAATGGTGACACTGAAGGTATATGATATAACCGGCAGAGAGATGTCCGTGCTTGTAAATGAAATACAGCCGGCAGGCAAGTACTCTGTTGCATTCAACGGAGCGACCCTGGCAAGCGGCATCTATCTGTACACCTTGAAATCGGGCAAGTATACGGCAACAAAAAAACTGATGCTGCTAAAGTAGTCCGGATGGAATCAGAATAGTGAAAAATTACAAGCCCGTCACTGCGTTGATGGGCTTGTATATTTTAAAGTCACCGGAAAACTTGCCAACTGCTTTTCCGCCGGGGGCATTATTACAACGAGTCATTGATAACCAAAATGAGCCAGGGCAGTGAAGTGACCATGTACAAACCACTCTGCGATTTTAAAAATCTTGCGATCTAATTTGTGTTCAGTTTTTTCGAAATTCTTTTATCAACAATAAAATATGCAAGACAGCTTTTTATAAAACAGAGGATGATATCGAAAAAGTCAAAATACGCTATTTGCGACAAGGATTCATTTTCTTTTAATTCAAGGAATTTTGCGACGTCGGGATTGTGGACGGTGAAAGTAATATCTAATAAATAGACAAAAGGATTTAAAAGGACATCAAGCAGACAGAATAAAATTAAAAGTATTATAAGCGAATACACAGGAGAAGGTTTAAATCCGAACACTTTTTTTAATGCTGCAAAAGAGACTCCGGCCAGAATGATTGACAACACATAATCAATCAAGAGGCCTGCAATAGCTAATCCGACCATAATTTTTTACCCTTATATTATTTCCGCCTTACCGTGAACCGGTTTCTCATACTTGAGCTTCATGGATAATTAAAAATTACGCAATGGAACTTGTTTTTCAAAACGAATAAGCAGATGGCAGATTTGCCGGTTAAAGCGGATGCTTGCAATTTACTATGTCGGGTTGTGCATAAAAAATTGCTAATTTGTATTCATGAAATCTATAATAGTCGGACTCTTTCGTCTTTCCCGTCCCGATCTCTCCTTTGCGGCTGGATTATGTGTTGTGCTTGGTGAACTACTGGCGTTCGATCATCTGCCGGCGCTATGTACGGTGATGGCGGGCTTTTTTTCAGTTGCCTGTATTTCTGCCGCGATTCTGGTAATGAATGACTGCCTTGATGTTGCTACCGACATGATTAATGCTCCACTGAGGCCGATTCCTTCGGGTATGGTGAGTAAGACACAGGCAGCGTATTTTGCAGCAGCGTTGTTTATTTTTGGACTCGGATTGAGTTTTACAATATCCGTGAAAGCGCTTGCGGCTGCGATGTTATTGACAGTTGTTGGAATATCCTATAACCGTTATTTCAAGAAAAGTGGAATACTCGGCAATCTGTTGGTCAGTTTTTCCGTCGGTATGACATTCATCTATGGAGGAATTGCAGTAGGGAATCCGGGCGAAAAATCTGTCCTGTCCTTTGCGATAGTAACGGCCTTAATTGATCTCGGAGAAGAAATTGCCGCGGACGCGATGGATGCAGAGGGAGATAAATTAATTCATTCCAAATCCATAGCAATAAGGCACGGGAAAAACAGCGCGGTGAATATTGCGACTATGATTTTTGTATCCATAATTTTTCTAACGACAATCCCATTTGTCATGGGATGGTTTTCGATAATATATGCGCTTCCATTAGGAATGCTGGATGTGCTTATCATCGTTGCTGTTGCCGGATATCGAAATACCGAAGGGGATAAAGCCCGCACTTATCTTAAATGGCTCTACCGCGGGGGAACAGGAACCTTGTTGATATTTTTAATAATGAAGCTTGCACATATTTAATTGCGCGCTTACTATATACTATGCATCCTTATAGACTCTATTGTCCGAGTTTTTTCAGCATTTCTTTCGCGTTCTCGCTTTCGGGATTTAACTCCAGACTCTTCGTATAATATTTTATTGCCAATTCTTTATTGCCGCTGTTCATGTATGCTTCCGCGTAGCTGTCATAAGCATTTGCCGATTGAGGAAAGGCATACACATTAAGCGCGAATACATTAATGGATTGCTCGAACTTTTTTTCACTCAGTAAGTCGTATCCTTTTTCATTTACGATGTCTTCAAGAAGTCCCACTGCGTTGTCTTTCCTATTCATCGCTTCGATTCCGGCGTCAAGGCCGTGCTCTAATGTAATCGCAATAATGTTTTCCGTAAATACCAGGTTTGCCGGATTATCCGGAACCGGAATCGTCGGTGTATATGTAGGGTTGAATATCATCTTACCGATTTCGAAATTAATTCCTTCAAAATAACGCTGGGCTTTATTTGACAGCATGATGATTGTAATTCCCTCGTCAATATATCTATGAAGGTCAGCGTAGAAAATACCATTAGAGCCGTTATGCTGCACGCGGCGGGTATTTCTTATTGTTTTTACAACATCCCAGCCGTAAGCATAATATAGGGCATCGTTATCATTTGTTCGTAAAGCCGGATGATACAGTTTTTCTTTCGCTTCCTTTGATAGAATGGTTTCAGATTTAAGCGATCTATCCCACTTATCCATATCTTGAACGGTTGAAAGTATGCCGCCGTTTCCTTTTAAATGCCAGAAGGGAGCGCCACTATCCCATGCTTTTTCAATAGGCTTGCCCCACGCTCTGCCGTCTCTGCGGTATCCGGTAGCAATCAGGGCGGTGTCAAACTTCGGCCTGCTGTATCCGGTCTGCTCCATGTGCGCAGGTTTCCATAGATTTTCATAAAGGTATTCTTCGTAAGAAAGACCGGAAACTTTTTCAATAATCATAGCTAAAAGACTATACCCGATATTCGAATACGAAAACTGCGTACCGGTTTCGAATTTTAAAGGAGCTTTAAATACCGAATCAACAAACGCCTCTGCTGAAATTGCATCATAGTCGCCGCCGACCACGCTTAGCAACCCCGATTGGTGTCTCAGTAAATCATGTATGGTGATTTTCGATTTATCTTTGGGAACATTCGCAAAGTATTTAGTTATGGCATCACCGGTGGACAGCTTTCCCTGCATTTCTAATTTTAAAATTGCTGCTGCGGTGAACTGTTTTGTGACCGAGCCGATGTCAAAAATTGTATTCGGTGTGTTTTTAATCTTCAGATCTGAGTTACTGTAACCGTATCCCCGTGCAAAAACCGTATTGCCGGGCAGTTCGATAAGAACACTTCCCGAAAAACCGATGCCTTTTAATTTGTCAAGGTACGATTCAATTCTGCTTATTGTCTGTGCGTTAGTATTAGATTGTCCGAATCCGCTAAAACACAGAAATACAAACAACGTTATTGCTAATAATATTCTATTCATAGAAAACCCTTCGTGCCATCTCTATAATTATCGCAACTGTAAGATTTATATTCAGCCGGCAAATGTCAAGTTAAGAAAATCTTTTTGGCGGTACAATGAAGTGATATGTGCCTTATATGGGTTAAGAGAGGATAAAAATTATAGGAGTTATCTATACGGATATTTATATTTAATTAAACAAATTTATCGTCTCGGGAGAATCGCATGTTCCTCTTATGTGCCAGTCCAATCATTGCCGGAGTTCACCGGAAACTATTTTTCAAATCACTTATCGTTTTTCTTTTGTGCAATCTGTTTCAACAATCAGACACAACCGGGCAGTCCCTATCTTCCGAACAAATTTATCAAAGGGTTGGCGGCGCGGTTGTAACAATTAATGCCTATGATAAGAATGAGAATTTAACTGCTCAAGCCAGCGGGGTTATTCTGAATGATAAGGGCTGGGTTGTGACAAATTATCATGTGCTATATGGAAATAATAAGATTAAAATATTACTCGGAAAAGACGCCGTTTCTTATAGTGATATTATCGGTATTGATCCCGGGAAGGATTTGATGATCCTCAAAATCAAAGGGAAGAAGTTTCCGCAGGTGGTTATCGGAAATGCAAAATCTCTATCAGCCGGAAGCAAAGTGTTTGTCATAGGCAGCGCGCTAAGCAAAGATAGTCTGGTTACAGAAGGGGTAATTACCAAATTAAAAAACTATGATGGGTTGAGAAGCAGCTTTATACAAATGACGGCCGGTATTTCAGTTAACAATAGCGGCGGCGCCGTTGTCAACGAGAAAGGGGAGTTGATAGGCATAAGTACTTTTGCTTTGTCGAAAGGGAAGAGCATCTATCAGCTGATTCCCGTTGAGGATATTTTCAGTGTGTCACTCGATTCCTACAGCAAAAACAATCGCTTTAAAGATTTCGAATTATTCATGTCCGGAATGCATTCCTGTGAAAACGAAAAGTTTTACGAAAGCATAGAATATTATTCGAACTATATCCAAAAATATCCTAAAGATGCAGCAGCGTTTTATAATCTGGGGTTCTGTAAAAATTCAGTTATGAATTATTCTGACGCGGTTCAAGAATTTGACAAGGCTATCGCGATATCGCCTAATTATGCTGATGCTTTTTATGGCAGAGGTCTTGCCAGACAAAATTTAAAAGATTATAATGGCGCAATTTCCGACTATACAAAGGCTGTTGAAATAAACGCAGATGATGTCCCCTCCTTAATCAACCGCGCGAGGGCTTTGTTTGAATTGAAAAAATATAGCGAGGCGATTCAGGATTTGGATAAGGTGTTAACTCTCTCTCCTGAAAATGCCGATGCTTATTACTACAGGGGATTAACTAAAGATAGTTTACAGAATTCTAAGGACGCAGTAGCGGATTACAAGCTGGCCGCGAAATATGATCCTTTGTATAAGAGTAAAATTCCCAAAACCGGCAGGGAGAAATCGAATGATTTTATAACATCAGGGAACGCGAGATTTGAGCAAAAGGATTATCTTGGCGCATTACAGAACTACCAGAAAGCGATAGATTCTGATCCATACTATTGCGACGCCTATATGTATCATGGGAACTGCAAAATAATGCTAAAGGATTATCCGAATGCCTTAAAAGATTACAACAAAGCAACAGAATTGCAGCCTTTTGATGGCCGGCTATTCAGGGTACGAGGACAAATTAAGCATGCAATGGGGGATATTAATGGAGCCACTGTTGACTGGATGAAAGCAAGCCAACTCGGAGACAAAGAAGCTGGTCAATTAATGATGAAATTCAGGCCGAAATGACATTAACCCGAATGGGGTGATAAGCGAATATGTGATCTTCAGTATTTTTCTATATCACATTCCAGATGGATTTTGATAAATCCCTGCTTTTGGCAAAACAACATTCCCGCCGGTATTTAAAATGAAAAACGCCTTCTATACGAAGGCGTTTGTGACCCCAAGGGGATTTTGGCAAAGCCATGCCTTTGGCAGAACCCCTGTTGCACCATGATTTAAAATAAAAAAGGTTCGTATTGCTACGAACCTTAGTGACCCCAAGGGGATTTGAACCCCTGTTACCGCCGTGAAAGGGCGATGTCCTAACCACTAGACGATGGGGCCGTCTGCAGTATTTGCTGCAAAGTGAGCAACAAATATAAGAAAAATTTATAATTCAGAATTTACAATTCCAAATTATTCGTACGCCCTGCTGGACTCGAACCAGCAACCTACAGCTTAGAAGGCTGTTGCTCTATCCAATTGAGCTAAGGGCGCATCCATAAATAAATCTAAGAACACTTTTGTCGGGGCGGCAATCCCGATGTATCGGGAGAACTTGCGACCTTCCCGACCAGTCGGGACGCGATGAACCGCGCCATAAAAAATATCTGTAATAACAACGTTATGTCGGGGCGGCAAGATTCGAACTTGCGACCTCCTGCTCCCAAAGCAGGCGCGATGAACCGGACTACGCTACGCCCCGAAAATAAATCAATATCTTAAAAAACAACTCAGGAGGCGCAAGGAACTTGACGACCTTCCCGACCAGTCGGGACGCGTAAACATCAGACTACGCTTCATCCCGAAAAATATTCATTTTCAGTCTAGTAATATAACATATTTAAAAATTAATCACAAATAGAGGAATAGAACATAGACGGCATTGATTTTCAACGATAAGTTAATATCTGAGAAGCCTTTTTTATATAACTGTAAAATCAGTGTTTATCTGTGTCATCCGCGTTCTAATGAGATTAATAGGGTTTTTTAGCAGAATGAGCCTTTTTCAGGAATTGCATGAATTTATCTGCATCATAAGACTTTTCTTTTTCCAAATCGCCGGTATCCTGCGAGTGGAGCAGTTTTCCTTTGCTGTCCAATACGAAAATATGGGGATATCCAGGTACTTTTGGGTATTTTGACAAAAATTCCTCGTTTTTAACTTCTTTGCTGTAATTAACTTTTACAACAATAAAGTTCTTTTCGATATAATCTTTGATTTCTTTGTGGGAAAGAATGAACTCATCTATCCGGTGGCACCAGATGCACCATTCGCCGCCAACGTCAAGAATGATTTTTTTGTGCTGTTTCTGTGCTTGAGCAACTGCGGTTTTCAAATCTTCTGCGGGATTTCGGGTTGGATCAAATTTTACCCGTTCTTTGTCAAAATCCTGCGCAAAAAGCATCGAACCGACAAATAATAGCATAAATAGGATTTTGTAGCGCATATAAACCTTCGAATTTTTACTACAAATATAAACCCCAGACACACAATGTGAGCAAAAATTTTGTGTGAGAAAAAAATACCCGGAATTTCTGTAATTATGTGTGGTTTTTAATCTTACGGGCTATATTTATAGGTTGTCTTCGGCGCAGAAATTGATTAATTTTGTAATTCAGATACTCTGAATTCCCCATCATTAAGAGCGGCATCCGCCCCGGCGGATATGGAATAGAAACGAACGAAAATAAAAAGATATAAGGAACATCATGACTACGAATAAAAAATTACTCCAGTGGGTTGATGAAGTTGCGGCTTTATGCAAACCTGATAACATCTATTGGTGTAACGGCTCAGAAGAAGAATATAACAAGATGGCAGACATCCTTGTTAAAAAAGGTTCATTCATAAAACTCAGTGACGAAAAAAGACCAAACTCATATTATGCAGTTTCAGATCCAACCGACGTAGCACGTGTTGAAGACAGAACATATATTTGTTCAAAAAATAAAGTTGATGCAGGTCCGACCAACAATTGGATGGATCCTGAAGAAATGAAAAAGACCATGTCGGCTTTGTACGACGGCTGTATGCGCGGAAGAACGATGTATGTTATTCCGTTCAGCATGGGTCCTATTGGTTCACGAATTGCTCAGATCGGTGTTGAACTCACAGACTCCCCATACGTTGTGTGCAACATGCGCATCATGACCCGCATAGGCGATAAAGTATTAGAAACACTTGGCGACGGTGACTTTGTTCACTGCGTTCATTCTGTCGGATATCCACTTGGAGACGGACAGCAGGATGTTCCGTGGCCATGCAACAAAACAAAATATATCAGCCACTTCCCTGAAGAAAGAACCATCTGGTCATTCGGCAGCGGTTACGGCGGAAACGCTCTGCTTGGTAAAAAATGTTTCGCGCTCCGCATCGCTTCAGCAATGGCGCACGATGAAGGCTGGCTTGCTGAGCATATGCTTATTCTCGGTATCACTAATCCTGCAGGCGAAAAGAAATACGTCGCAGCTGCATTCCCGAGTGCATGCGGAAAAACAAATCTCGCCATGTTAACTCCGACTCTTCCGGGTTGGAAAGTTGAAACTATCGGAGACGATATTGCCTGGATGAAATTCGGCGCCGACGGCAGATTATATGCCATTAACCCTGAAGCCGGTTTCTTTGGTGTCGCTCCCGGTACCTCAATGGATACCAACGGTAATGCGATGCTTTCAATGACAAAAAATTCTATCTTCACCAACGTTGCACTAACTGATGATATGGATGTATGGTGGGAAGGAATGAGCGACGAAAAACCTGCTCACGTATATGACTGGTTACGCCGCGACTGGACTCCGGAAACCAAGAGAACTGCGGCTCATCCGAATGCACGTTTTACGGCTCCTGCTTCACAGTGCCCGGTTATTGATCCTGATTGGGAAAATCCGGCAGGCGTTCCTATCTCCGCAATTTTATTCGGCGGCAGAAGAGCGTCAGTAATACCACTGGTTCATGAATCACTTTCATGGCAGCATGGTGTGTTTATCGGTTCAATGATCTCAAGTGAAACTACAGCAGCTGCGGCTGGTGCGGTTGGAACACTTCGTCACGATCCGTTTGCTATGTTACCGTTCTGCGGTTATAACATGGGCGATTATTTCAAACACTGGATTGAAGTAGGCAAGAAGAGCGACGAGAGCAAACTGCCGAAAGTATTCTATGTTAACTGGTTCCGCAAAGATGAAAAAGGTAAATTCATGTGGCCGGGATACGGCGATAACATCCGCGTTCTCGAGTGGATTTTCGACCGCGTTAACGGAAAAGAAGTATATGCCGAAGCTCCGCTCGGAAGAATTCCTGCCGATGGCGCACTTGATACAAAAGGACTCGACATCAGCGCGGATACTTTGAAAAAACTCTTTACTGTTTCAAAGGAACAGGGCTTAGGAGAAGTTGCTGAACTTCGCGAATACTACAAAACGTTTGGAGATCACCTTCCGAAAGAACTTGCTGCCGAGCTTGATGCTTTGGAAGCACGCTTCAAACAGCTATAAAAATTCTTTTATAGAATATAACACAAAGCCGTCTCTAATGGGACGGCTTTGTTGTTTTAAATCTTCTTCCCCCTCCCTTTGGGAGAGGGACTGAGGGTGAGGGCGGAGTTAGTCAAAGAAATGAGCCCTCATCTCCCGTCCTCTTCCCCCAGAGGGAGAAGAGGTGTCGTGATCATTGTGCTTTTATAAACTTCTCCCAGTCTTCTTCGGTATCTAAATCCAGCAGCACTTCGGGATACTTGCACTCCCATAGTTTTTTATGTACTACAGGCAGGCGGCTGATTTCACGCAGTGATTGAAATTCATTCTGTTCGTATATCAGACTAAAAAGAGAATTGTGTATGAGAATAGGATGTGCGTTGCGCTCTTCGCATCTCGGTTGAATCCAATTATAGCTTCTTTCAATCTGCGACACAAATTCATTGTAGAATGCAGCAGGTATTCCCGGCTGGTCGACAAAGTGAAACAGCACCCACTCGCTTTCCTGAAGTTCATGGAATCCGGTTTTTAATGAGCCATACATGCCATCGGCATAAGACGCATTATAAACAAACTGCACTTTAGTTTGCAATTCGGGTGTAAGCAACGGGGTAATGACAGAGATGATTTCATCATGCCGGAAACCTGTAACAACCGTAATCGTATTACACGCTGCCGCCATTTTTTCAATAACATGAAGCAACAGGGGTTTGCCTTGCAGGGGGATGAGCGGTTTAAATCGTTTCATGCGGGATGAAAATCCCGCAGATACGATCAAACCATCCGGAAGGTTTTGCCGGTTGCTCATTTATGCTTTCGAAAAATAATCTTTCCACTCACCGTAAGAAAGAATCTCCGGTGTGTCATTCCATTTTGCCAGTGAGTTTGTATCCTTCAATCCGTTGCCGGTCAACATGAGCAGGGATGTTTCGCCGCTTTTCAATTTGCCGGAAGCTTTGTATTGTTGATAACCCGCAAAAGCAATAGCGCACGAAGGCTCAACAAGTATTCCGGTTTTTTGCACCATGGTTTTTTGTGCTACAAGAATATCTTCATCTGAAATGGCAATTGCATCACCGCCGCTTTGTTCTATAGCGTGTGCAGCATGGAAAAGATTACGGGGTGCACCGGCCGAAATACTATCAGCTAAGGTTTTTGCTTCAATAAACGCGAATGATTTATCCTTCATGTATCGGCATACGGCATCGCTGCCTTTAGCCTGAAGAGCGATAAGCTTCGGGAGCTTTTCAATCCATCCGAGTTTTAACAAATCCTCAAATCCGCGGTAAATGCCGGCGATGATAACGCCGTCGCCAACGGGAACGAAAATGTTATCCGGTACTTTGCCCTGTGATAAAATGAAGATGTCAAAGGCGGATGATTTCTTGCCTTCAATGGTCAGAGGATTATAAGCAGTGTTTCTGTTATACCATTTCTTTTGATTTGAGATTTCCAAACTGAGATCGAATGCATCATCGTAGCTGCCTTTAATAATATAAATGGCGGCGCCGAATGACTGTATCTGGATGCGTTTACCGAGCGGAATATTTTGCGGCACAAAAATATGTGAGCGGATGCCGAGTCGCGCGGAAATTCCCGCAAGTGAAGAACCCGCGTTGCCTGTTGATGCAGCAGCGATTTCGGTTATTCCCATTTCAATTGCTTTAGCCACTACTAAAGATGTAGCGCGATCTTTGTATGATAATGTAGGATTACCGGTATCATCGAGAACGGAAAAATCATTGCCGTCGAATGAGAACTTGGGCAGTCCGGTTGCCGGTAATGCGATGCGATCCATCAAGGAATTATTCACCGGCTTTTGCAGTGGGTACAATTCCGGAGTAAACCAGAATCTTCCGGCGCGTTGTTTTAAAAATGCTTCGCGGCTGAGTTTCTTTTTTAACGATTCAAAATCATAATCAATTAGCAGGACGCCCGTTAACGGTTGATTGCGGTTGGCAGAGCCGCAAGCCGGGCATAAATACATTAATTCTTTTTCAACTTTTTCAGCGGCATATGTTTTATCGCACTGAAAACAACGATAGGTATAGTGACTCATAATACTCTTAAAATTGTGAATGAACAAAAATACACAGATAAACGGGAAATTGAAAAAAGCATCAAGCGGTAATAATCCATAAATATGAATAATTCTCCTTACCACAAGGTTTAAACATCGAGTTTTTATTGCCATTGGAGGCAAAAAAGGATAAGTTATTTGAACAAATAACAAATTTCCTGAAAGGGGCATATGAGGTTGAGGGTGTTTTTATTAATTGTGCTGTTTGTCGCAAGTAAAACATACTCCCAAAGCGATACACTTGTAATAAATACCGGAGATGAAATAAAATTGTTTCTGACGACACAGTTGGACTCTATCACTTTTAATAATTTTTCTAAGAGCAATCTGATAGCAGGCGAGAATGAAAGTCAGAAACAACAGCCTAACGAATTTCGGGTATGGCAAAACAACTCCAATCATTTCAATCTACCAAAGAGACTCAATTGCTACTTACCAACGAAAGGTAACGTCGCTGTGCGCATATATGATATCAACGGCGGTTTGGTAAGGCAAATTTTTACGGGGGAATTGGAGCAGGGCAGTCATGAATTTTGGTGGAATGGACGTAATGAGCAGGGCGCGGCAGCTGCGAGTGGAAAGTACCTGTTCAGCGTGCAATTTCAGAATGTGCAATTGGCTCAAAAAGTCGTTTTTTTAAAGCGCAAATAACTCCAATCATTGTTTAACTAATGTGATTCAATTTTTTAATATATTATAGTGGAGAATAAAAATGAAGAAATTGTTTTTGTTGTTGTTCGCTTGTTCTTTTACTTTTACATATTCTCAAAGCAAGGTATATATTTGGCAAAATAATGTCGTGATAGATTCAATGGACATTACTAACAGCCTGCGCTTTAGCTTTCTGGCAGGAACAGATACAACAGCAAATGGATTGTTGGCATATTTCCCATTCAACGGTAACGCTAACGATGCCACCGGTAGGGGTAACGATGGTTCGGTACATGGTGCAGTACTTACTAAAGATAGATTTGGTAATCCGAACAGAGCTTATCGTTTTGCGAATGGAGCCTATATAGATGTACCAAGATCAACATTGATTGAACCGAAGACAGGTTTGACCTGTGTCGCATGGGTATGTCCCGATATGTGGGATAGCGCCGGTACGATTTTGGTTAAGAGATATAGTGAAGCAATGTATCCCTATAATTCTTATGGCCTGGTAAGGCCCCCGTCTGCCCAAAATAGGTGGCAGTTCTATACTTCGTATAATAGCATCCTCATGAATCCGGATACAGTTAGAATTAAAGAATGGCAGTTTTTAGTTGGAACCTGGGATGGAACTAAAAACTCTTTTTACGTGGATGGAGTGAAGGTTGCCGAAAACGGCAATAAAAACAGCATTCCATACAGCACATTGTCTTTACGCATTGGCGTTGCCAGATTAGACGGAATTATTCACCAGTTGGATCAATGTTTTAACGGAGTCATTGATGATATTCGTATCTATAACCGCGCTCTTACGGCAAGTGAGATTGATGCATTATATCACGAGGGCGGCTGGAAGGGTAATTAAAGTTTGAATCCAGTACTTAAGACAAAAAAAGAGGTGCCTGCGGCACCTCTTTTTGTTTTTATAAATTTGGGATAATCTATAAACTCAGCATTTCTCTGAATTTGATAGACTGCCTTCTTGATACTTCAACTTTCTGACCGCCTTTAAGTTTTACCAGCAATCCGCCGTTGAGCCAGGGCTCGATATTTTCAACCCATTTGAGGTTAATAATGTGTTTGCGGTTTGCACGGAAGAATGTGTGCTGATCCAATCTTTCATCGAGATAATTGAGCGTGCGGAGAATAAGAGGCTTGTTGTCGTTAAAGAAAATCCGGACGTAGTTGCCCTCGGATTCAAACAATCGAACTTCTTCAAGTTTTACGAACCAGCAGCGCTCTCCGTCTTTTACAAATACGCGGTCTTCCGGCTTTAACATATTCGCCGGCTGCTCTTCCTGTTGAATTTGTTCACGGACAATAAGACGTTTTATTGCTTCTTCAAGTCTGCTCTGTTCAATCGGCTTTAATAAATAATCAAGCGCGTTATATTCAAAAGCTTTGAGCGCGTATTCATCGTACGCCGTCGTAAAAATCACGTGCGGAACAGTATCAAGTTCCTCGAGCAAGTCAAACCCCGTTTTGCCGGGCATTTGAATATCAAGGAAAAGTATTTCAGGATTAAGCTCGGCGATTTTTTGCATCGCATCATCGGCATTAACGGCTTCGCCGACAACTTGTATCTCGGGTATTTTACTTAAAAGTCGTTGTAATTCCGTGCGCGCCAGACGTTCATCATCAATTATTAAAGCTTTCATGGTGTGCTCTCTTAAAATGGTATAGTTATTAAAACAATGACATTCTTATTTTCTTCAAAGATCTTAAACTCCGCAGATCGTCCGTAAATAATCTGCAAACGCTGCTTGGTATTACTCACGCCGAAACCGGTAGTGTTCTGCAAATCGGCATCTGAGAAAGAACCGCTGTTGGTAATTTGTATCGTCAACTTTCCGCCTTCGACGGCGGCTTTTATTGATACGGTTCCACCACTATGCAATTTAGCAATTCCATGCTTAATTCCGTTTTCAACCAAGGTCTGAATCATCATCGGCGGAATTTCAATTCTGTCGGCAGCTTCATCAACGCTTATAGAATAGTTGAGGCGTTCTTCGTAGCGTACTTTTTCCAGTGCAAGGTAATCACGGACTATTCTTATCTCATCTTCCAGAGGGACAGTTTCCGTTTTTTCAATGCGCAGTGAATACCTGAAAATATTAGATAACTGTGTTATCGTTTCCTTTGCACGCTCCGGATTCTCCTCAACAAGTGCCCGGATGCTGTTCAACGCGTTGAACATGAAATGCGGATTGAGCTGTGATTTCAATGTCTTTAATTCAAAATCCTTTACAGCAGCTTCCCATCTGAATCGTTCAATCTCTGCTTTATTGAATCCCTCAAAATAATGAATTGCAAAATAAATCAAATACCAGATGCCCAGAATCATCCAGATATTGAACAAATTGTTGACGAATATGTCTACACCGATTGTCTTGGAATGATTGAGGTGCAGCAACCGGGTCGCAATGAGGAATAAAACGGTCATGACGACCGAAAGCATCAACGAGGAGAACAGAATTCTCGGCAGAATTTGTTTGATGGGCCGTTTAACTAATTCATATCTTACAATATAGCCTTTGTCAAAATGCGTGAAGACAAGGCCAAGAAGGCTGAGATATAAAAAGGCGTAGATATGACTGAAATTTACAGCTTGATACGTCATTGTGAAGAATAGATTGATGAGGAACAACATAGTCCACCCGCCAATCTGGCACAACCAATATACTTGCCTTCTGCTATATTTAAATTTCAATGACATACAGGAGTCGATATTTATATAATTAAATGTATAATTTGCTTAAAATTAATAATAAATTACGGTAAGATTTACCGAACAAGCAAGTATTCGTATAAACGGCATTTGCAACTGATAAACGGTTGACCATATCGATAAATGGAGTGTAATCTGGGTTAGGTTTCATAAATAATACGATTTTGACGAAATAATGAAAGAAACCGGCATCCTTTATCCGGAGGTAAAGCCAATTTTTATCGTTTTTTACAAGGAAAAATATAACGATATTGTATATATTAAAATGATTTTTTATAAGCTGGAAAAGGTTTACTCCGGTATCTTATCTTTACCGGAGATGTTCAAGACGCGAATGTATTAAAGCGGCGCAGGACATATAATTTAAGGATAGAAAGAAATATTTAGGAAAATGGAAAATAGTACACCAACTCAGGGCGGCGAACAGAAGAAGACGCAAAGACCGCGCCACCACTTCAGAAAACATAATTATCGCCCGCAAAAGCCGGTAGATGCCGAGCAGACAGCTCAAACCGCGGAAGTGAAAACTCCGCAGGCACCACAGCAAAGACCCCAGGCTCCGGCATTTCATCAAAGACCCCATCATCAGGGCGGTAAAGGCAACCGGAAAATCTCAATTGTTGTCCCATTATTTAATGAAGAAGAATCATTGCGGCCGTTAGCCCGTGAGATCAAAAAAGTTCTTTCAGGAACGTACAATAACTTCGAAGTATTGTTTATTGATGATGGCAGCACCGATAAGTCACTCAAAGAATTGCAGCAGCTGCACAGCGAAGATCGCCGCAATAAATATATCAGTTTTCAGAAAAATTACGGAAAATCTGCCGCATTACAGGTCGGATTTCAACAGGCGACGGGTGACATTGTTATTACTATGGATGCCGATCTTCAAGACGACCCGAATGAAATTCCAAACCTTATCCGTAAGCTGGATGAGGGTTTTGATATGGTCTCAGGCTGGAAGAAAGTCCGCTTTGACCCATTCATAAAAAAATATTCATCACGGTTTTTTAATGGCGTAACCCGGCTTAGCAGCGGTATTAAAATCCACGATTTTAATTGCGGCCTGAAGGCATACAAAAAAGCAGTGATAAAAAACGTACAAGTATATGGCGAACTCCATCGCTATATTCCGGTTTTGGCGCATTGGCAGGGATATTCCGTATCGGAGGTTCCGGTTAAACATCATCCGCGCCGTTTCGGAAAAACAAAATTCGGCATCTCACGCTTTTTCAAAGGCTTTATTGATTTAGTAACGGTCGTATTTGTAACCAGATATATCAAGCGCCCGATGCACTTGTTCGGATTTTTAGGTGCCCTGTCATTTTTGGCGGGTTTCATCGTAAATGGTTACCTTACTTATGAATGGTTCCGCGGACAGGTATTAAGTAATAGGCCGATGTTGTTCTTGGGTATTCTTCTGATCATCGTTGGTGTGCAATTTTTCTCAACCGGATTGCTCGGTGAAATAATGGTGCACAACTCAATTGATGCAAAAGAATATCGCATTAAAGAAAAGACTGCATAATTGTTCATGATTTGCGAGGAAAAGCCCGTCTGTTGATTAACGGACGGGCTTTTAGTATATAGAATATTTGAAATAATAAATTGTACTGATATGCATTACGATCCGGTTAAAAATGTTTTTGCTAAAGTTATAAGAAGTGTCCCGGCTACAAGAGTCGCCTTTTATAAATTATTAGATCTTATGTTTCTGCGCTCGTGGTATGTCCGCCGCGAACTGAAAGCACTGAGAAAAAAATTCGGCATCGGCCGGATATCTATTCTTGATGCGGGTTCAGGATATGGGCAATATACCTTCTTCATGGCAAACAAAATGCAGCCCGCGGTTATTGACGCAATTGATGTTAAAGAAGACTGGGTTAAGGATTGCCGGGAATTTTTTGCCTCAAGAAATTATTCTAGCGTTTCATTTTCAGTCGGCGATTTAACAAAGCTCAATGTTGAAAACCGGTATGATCTTATCGTGTGTGTGGATGTTATGGAGCACATCGTTGAGGACGAACAGGTTTTCGCAAATTACGCAAAAGCATTGCGCAAGGGCGGTTTTGTTGTCATTAATACGCCATCAATTTTTGGAGGCAGCGATGTTCATGATGATGATGATGAAAGCTTTATCGGTGAACACGCCCGCGACGGTTACTCGCACACCGATCTTGAAGAAAAGATGAGCCGCCAAGGTTTGAAAACATATCAGTACAAATACACCTACGGATTTTGGGGTGATAAAGCATGGAGACTGGGAATTAAATATCCCATGATGCTTGCGAACATATCAAAACTGTTGATACTTGTGTTACCGTTCTATTTCCTCGTGACATTTCTATTTACCTTCATCATGATGGAAATTGATTACCGGTCAAAGAACAAAGTAGGCTCAGGTATCAATTTTATTGCGGTAAAAGAAGATTAGTTTCCTGCAACGAGTTTGTTTTGAATATCTGTTCACTTAACCAAACAAACTTTCTCTAAAAAAATTCCCTCATCACCTAACCTCTTCTCCCAAAGGGAGAAGAGGAATAGGAAAACCGAAAAAAATTAAACGTAGAACGTCTACCTCCCTCTACCTTTGGGAGAGGGATTGAGGGTGAGGGCTTATGCTCTCACGAAGAGAAATGGATTGCTGCCACGGTTTGAAAAATATATGCTTAAGAAGTAATAATAAGAATTGATAATTTTTAGGCCATCGCAGCTTGCTGTTTGATGGCCTTTTTACATTTATACTTTACATAGTAATAGTAAAAGACCAGAGCAAGTAAATTATTGGCAAGGGCTGATATAGAGGCCCCGTATATGTTGTAGCGGGGAATTAAGATAAGATTCAGCGAAACATTTACTATGCTGAGCACTAGAGAAACTATTGTCCCGACATACACTACTTCAAAATACGTGATATAATTTAGGAATAGCTGCAGAATCGCCTGAAGTCCCTGCGTGAGCAATAATATCGGAAGGATAAGCAATACAGCGCCGTACTTTGGTTGAATGATGTGCCAGTCAAGCATAAATTTTACGCCAAAAAATATTGCGATTCCGAGCGCGGTGAAAATGAGTGCGATACGGAGTGAAATTGCGAACGTCTTTTCAAGGTTGGTTTTTACGTTTTTTTCCTTAAAGAACAATGGCTGATACACTGCCTGAAAGGAAAGAAAAACAACCATCAGGATAGAAGCGAGAGTGAATCCCAGATTGTAAACGGCCAGATCGGAAAAGTTTCCGTATTTCTCCAGTATAAATTTATCACTGAAATTGAATATCATTCCAAGTATCGCAGAAAGCATCGCGGGATATCCTATCTTGATAGCTTTGCGCACATATTCTTTTCTCACCCGGAATTTCATGGCCTTAATGTAATGCCACGAAAAACCAAGTAGTATCGGAAGTTCAACGAGATAACAATATTTCAATCTCACTAAAGCACTATCGGGATTTTTGTGAGCCAGTGCGTATATAACGATGCCGTTAACAATGACCAATCTGAAAAAATTATATAGCTGATACTTTTTAATATTCTCACTGGTCATGAAAAAATTCTGTGTCATAAAGATGTACACGGATACAATGAGCGCCAGCAGAATGATTTCCCGGTATGCTGCGTAGTTGAAGGGGTGCGAAAACAGCAGCCTCATCAAATAGCCATCAAGATGAAACGTGTAGAGCGGGACAAACAGAATGAATAATGATGCGAATAAAACGACATTTATCGTAAAGAGGAGAGAACCTCTCTCCTCATCTTTATAATCGTGATAGAGTTTGGACTGCGAAAGGTATAATCCGAAATTAATAATTAAAGAAAAGGCCCCGATCATTGCATACAGGTATGTATAAAGACCGAAATCGTTTTGCGACATCAGTTTTAAATATACCGGAAGCAGCAGGAAATTTGAGCCGCGTACCAGAACGTCCAACGAAAAAATATTCGTAAAACGTTTAAGGAGAACGCTGTTTTTATACTGCTTGTATAATCCGGGAACCGAAAATTCCTTTAAACTTATGCGGCCGATACCGTTGCGCCCTTCTTTTTCTTTTCAATAAAAATTCCGGCTATAAGACCAATAATCAGCAAGAGATTAACGGATAGCGAAATAGTTTTTCCGATAACATAACTTTGCGGGAGGAATGTCAGGGTGATGTCGTGGGTTCCTTGTGGAACGACGATTCCTCTGAAACCATGGTTGATTTCGTAAATTTTCGTTTCTTTACCATCAATGGTGGCTGTCCAACCTTTTGCATAATATGTGTCGCCAAGGAACATAAGATTACTTCCTGAAGCTTTGGCTTTTATCGTTATGGTATCGGTTCCATATTTCTGAATTTTCACGAACGCGGTTGAATCAGGTTTATCAACATTGATGGGTGATGTTGAAAATGCCACATCACGCGGATCAAATTTATTATCTTTTACCGCCTGAAGAATTTCAAGAGGCTTTTTAACTTCAACTTTATTGACAAAATATGCGCGCGGCAAAGCGTCCTCGTTTTTATAAACGGCAGTCTTGTCGCCGGTGCCAACCAGTGTGAGTCCGGGATATTGTATAACCTTATCAAGCACGATGTACTTAACATTCAGCATGCGCCATAAAGTCGGATTCGCCGGTGTAACGACATCAGCGTAATCCTGATAGGTGCGTGGTTTGATTCCCGAATAGCCGTGCAAATCCTGAACGAGGAAGTATTCGTTGAAGTTTGAATTTTGAGAAACCGAACCGTATCCGTCTTGTTTCAGATTAATGATGCGGAAGGGATCGCTATCATGCTGCTTTTTAATAATATTAATATAAGCAGGCTCTGCGAAGATGTTTGAGTAATCCTGCTGCTCTACAAACTGTGCCCCGCGGCCTGAAACACGCAACAGATCAAACAATGAGAGACAGAGCACAACGATGAGGAATAAGTCTTTGCTCAGTTTGTTCTGTGTATAAAAGAATGCAGTCCAGAATACAGCGGCAGTAAGAACGAATGCAATAAGAGTGTCTTTAATAAACACCCCCGATATCATCGCGCTGTATTGAGAAAGATATTGAGCTCTGTTTGAGGGCGATGATTCGGCTATTCTCTCACTAAACCAGCTTGCTAAAGCTCCGTTGCCTAAAAGGGCAACAACGAACAAAGCTGAAAACGCTATTGCGGCGTATTTCAGGACGGTAACAGCTGCTGAATTTTTCTCCTCTTTCAATTCTCCGATTTTGATTAGTCCAAAACCGGCAAGAATCGGAAAGCTGATCTGTACGAGGATTAGAATCATTGAAGGTACACGAAACTTATTAAAACCGGGGAAATGATAATACATCAGATCGTAAATCGGTGAGAAGGTGTTACCGAATGAAATAAGCAGACTGATAATTACCAGTATTGTCAGGAAACGCACAAATGGGTTCTTTCTGTCGGCATACATTGCAAATAGTCCCAGAAAGAATACAACAACTCCCATATACATCGCGACATCAACAAAAGGCATCTGTCCGAAATAGGTGTTTGCTTCAACATCTTGTCCGTCAACATTATAGGTCATATTGCCGAATCCGTAGAAAGAGGGGACGATGAACGTCATAACTTCGCCGGGTGAAAATGACCAGCTTGTTGCATAATCATAAAAACCGGACGCTGTTTCAGCATCTTGTCCTGAAGTCTTTTCAATAATGCTTTTTGTACCGCGGGTTGATGTCGAAGTATAATCAAAAATTTGCCAATACTGATCCGCCACCATCGAGACGCCGATACCGCCTGCGAAAATCAGGATAAATATAGAAAGTAAAACTCTTTTAAACCTTGGATAATCTTTTTTAATAAGGAACCGGGTAAGATAATACAGGAAATAGATCATGAAAGTAAAAGCACAGTAAAAGATTACCTGTATATGCCAGCTTGCAACGAGCAGTCCAACAGCGATAATAAATATGATCACATCAAACAGCTTTATTCGTTCCTGGAACCTGAGCAGCATCATGAACACGAGAGGGAACACGGAGAGTGTATATAGCTTTGTTATATGCCCGATGAAAAGAAATACAACTATACCCGTACTAAAAATAATCGAGGCGCTTACAAAAACACTTATCAAAACCGAAGCTTTCCGGTCTCGCATGAAAAGAAATGATGTTATAGCAAGTATAATGAGGGAAAAAATATTTTCCGCGGTCTTATTGTTGAATATGGCGCCGAATGTTTCCCTTATCGTGTTATACGATGTGTTGATGATATCATGGTAGCGGTAGTATCCGACACCGCTTGGCTGTGATGGCATTCCGCAGAAAACGTAGGGATTCCAAAGAATATGGCCATTCGTGGATTTCAATACGGGAGCGTATGCATTCGCGGTTATTATATCACCCGATTGAAAAACCTTGCCCTGAAAAAATACAGGCGAGAAAAATAAAAATATCAGGATCAGTAAAAATCCAAGTCCGACCCAGCGTTGTTTCTTTTCAGGTATAATGCTATCAAGCGAAAACTTGGAAGCCCAACTCTCACTCTTAGCTCTTGAATGGGTTAGTATTTTCTTAGCCAATGCAACTCCGAATGTTTAAATGTATATAAATGGTTTCCGTAAAAACTGAAAATCAGAGAACTAAATAAAACGGACCGGTTGAGTCCATCAATGAAAAAGTATTATTCGCTTTCGTCATAGCCGAGTACAGGTCTCAGCCAGCGCTCGGTTTCAACAATGCTTAATCCTTTTCGTTTATGATAGTCAACCACCTGATCCTTTAAAATATTTCCTGTTGTGAAATATTTTGCCTCAGGATTGGCAAAATACCAGCCGCAAACAGATGCCGCGGGATACATAGCCAATGATTCGGTCAGTTGGATCGTGGTCTGTTCAGGGACCTTCAGTAAATCAAAAATCGTATTCTTCTCTGTATGGTCCGGGCAAGAAGGGTAACCGGGTGCCGGACGGATGCCTCTGTATGACTCCCGTATCAACTCATCATTTGTCAGCTGCTCATTTGACGCGTAACCCCAGTATTTGGTTCGAACCAATTGATGGAGCCGTTCTGCAAATGCTTCGGCAAGCCTATCGGCTATTGCCTTGACCATAATAGAATTATAATCATCATGTTCTTTTTCAAATTTGGCCACAAGCGCGTCAATACCGATACCCGCGGTAACGGCAAAAGCGCCAATGTAATCAATAATACCGCTTTCCTTAGGAGCAATAAAATCCGCCAGTGCTATATTCGGTACTCCGGCTGACTTTTTGCTTTGCTGCCTAATTGAGTGAAACTCCGCGGCAATACCTTTTCTTGTCTCGTCGGTGTAGACTTCAATGTCGTCGAGATTAATAGTGTTTGCGGGGAATAAGCCGAATACGCCGCTTGCCTTGAGCGAACCTTCGGCTATAATTGTATCAAGCAGTGCGTTTGCATCATCAAACAGCTTCTGCGCTTCCGCTCCGTAATTCTCATTTTTAAATATTGCAGGATATTTACCGGTCAGATCCCAGGTAAGAAAGAACGGAGTCCAGTCAATATACTCACGCAATTCAGATAGCGGGTAGTCCGGCAGGCTGATTACGCCAAGGTTTGCCGGTTTTGTAATTGAAGTGTTTTGCCAATCACAATTGAATTTATTCTTTCGTGCTTCTTCAATCGTCAAAAAGGCTTTTGTGCCTGATTTCTTTTTATGCTCTGCACGCACGTGGTCGTATTCTTTTTTTAACTCTTTGACGAACTCTTTTTGCAATTCGGGCGTAAGCAGTTTCGTTGCAACCGGTACGCTGCGCGAAGCGTCCAGCACATGCACGACAGGATGGCTGTATACAGGTGCGATTTTAACTGCCGTATGCGCACGTGAGGTCGTTGCTCCACCGATAAGCAGAGGAATGCTCAATCCGCGGCGCTCCATTTCTTTTGCAACATGCACCATTTCATCGAGTGACGGCGTAATGAGTCCGCTTAACCCGATGATGTCGGCTTTTTCCTTTATCGCTGCATCAATAATTTTATCGGCGGGACACATAACACCCAAATCAATAACCGTATAGTTATTGCAGCCAAGAACAACACCGACGATATTTTTACCGATGTCATGGACATCGCCTTTTACGGTTGCGAGCAGTATTTTGCCGTCTTCCGAGTAATTTTCGGATTTTAATTTTTCTGCCTCAATGAAAGGAGTTAAGTACGCGACAGATTTTTTCATGACGCGTGCACTTTTAACAACCTGCGGCAAAAACATTTTTCCCGCGCCGAATAAATCACCCACGAGACTCATTGCATCCATCAACGGACCCTCAATGACCGTTATGGGCACTTTGTATTTTTCCAAAGCTTCAGCGGTGTCTTCATCAATGTAATCAACAATGCCTTTAACCAAAGCATGTTTCAAGCGTTCTTCAACAGGAAGACTACGCCATTCTTCTTTTTTCTCTTCCTGCTTGTCCGCCTGTTTTAATCCTTCGGCAAACTCAATCAACCGCTCCGTGGCATCGTTTCTTCTGTTGAGAAGAACGTCTTCAATACGTTCAAGAAAATCTTTCGGAATATCTTCATAAACCGCGAGCTGTCCGGCGTTGACAATACCCATGTCCAATCCTGCCCGTATGGCATGATACAGGAACGCGGAATGCATTGCTTCGCGCACAACATCATTGCCGCGGAATGAAAATGAAATATTGCTGATGCCGCCGCTGACTTTTGCCAACGGGAGATTTTTCTTTATCCAGCGTGTTGCTTCAATAAAGTCAACCGCGTAATTATTGTGTTCATCTATTCCGGTTCCGACAGTCAATACGTTCGGATCAAAAATGATATCCTGCGGAGCGAAACCGACTTTTTGTGTAAGGATTTTATAAGCACGTTCTGCTATCTGAATTCTCCGTTCAAATGTAACCGCCTGGCCTTCTTCATCAAACGCCATGACAATTACCGCGGAGCCGTAACGTAAAACCTGCTTCGCGTGTTCAATAAAAACTTCTTCGCCTTCTTTCAGACTGATTGAGTTTACAATGCCCTTACCCTGAAGGCATTTTAATCCGGCTTCGATAACACTCCACTTTGAGGAGTCCAGCATGATAGGCAGCTTGGCAATATCTGGTTCAGCCGCCAAAAGATTAAGGAATTTCTGCATCGCAGTCTCGGATTCGAGCATTCCTTCATCCATGTTGATGTCGAGGATTTGTGCCCCGCCTTCAACCTGATCGCGCGCTATAGAAAGAGCCTCGTCGTAATTACCGGCGATAATGAGTTTTGCAAACTTGCGCGAACCGGCAACGTTGGTTCTTTCACCGACGTTAACAAAGTTGGTCTCAGGACGGATGACAAGCGGCTCCATACCGCTGAGGCGCATGTACGGTTCAACAGTTGGAATAGAGCGCGGCTTGAATTCTTTTACCATCTTGGTTATCAGCGAGATATGTTCCGGCGTTGTACCGCAGCACCCTCCGATAATGTTGAAAAATCCGGCTTGAGCAAAATCGCGGAGAATTTCCGTCATTTCCGCGGCTGTTTCGTCATAGCTTCCGAACTCATTCGGCAGACCCGCGTTCGGGTAAAGACTGGTGAAGCAGCTTGCGATAGATGATAACTCTTCAATGTGCGTACGCATCTGCGATGCCCCAAGCGAACAGTTGATGCCGATGCTCAATAAATTTTTTGTGTGTGATAGCGATGCCCAGAATGCGCCAATCGTTTGCCCGGAAAGAGTTCTACCGCTCATGTCAACAATTGTTCCTGAAATCATGATCGGGATAACCGCACCGGTTTCGGAACAATACTTATCTATTGCAAAAATGGCCGCCTTGGCATTCAGCGTATCGAAAATCGTCTCGATCAGCAGTAGATCTGCACCGCCGTCTACAAGTCCGCGCACCTGCTCGTAATACGAATCAACCACCTCGTCAAATGTAACGGCGCGAAAGCCCGGGTCGTTTACATCCGGAGAAAGTGAAAGCGCTTTATTGAGAGGGCCGATGGCTCCGGCAACAAAACGGGGTTTATCCGGAGTGAGGGCGGTAAATTCAACAGCGGCTTCCTTTGCAAGTCGTGCTGAAGCCACATTTAATTCATAACAAATATCTTCGGTTTTATAATCAGATTGAGGCAACCGGGTAGAGCTGAACGTATTCGTTTCAATAATATCCGATCCTGCCGCAAGATACTCGCGGTGGATATTTTTAATAATGTCAGGCTGAGTCAAGGATAGCAGATCGTTGTTGCCCTTGAGGTCATGCGAATGATTCTTGAACCGTTCACCGCGGAAAGCAGCCTCGTCAAGTTTATGGCGTTGAATCATCGTGCCCATTGCGCCATCGAGTACAAGAATTCGTTGATGCAGCAGTTCACGTATTTGAGTATTTATATTAGCCATTAATCATCCGTTCTGTTCGTAATAATGATAATAACCGGTAATTCTGTTGTTTTCTCGCGACGACCGGCTATCGTTTGATAAATCTTTAGAATATAATTAATTTATCATAGTAATTTAATGTAATTTTTTAAGAAAAGATATTATGATTGTAGTAACCGGTGCGGCTGGATTTATTGGCAGCGCTATTGTTTGGCGCTTGAATCAAATGGGCAGAAATGACATTATTATCGTTGATGAACTCGGAAAAGACGACAAGTGGAAAAATCTGGTAAATCTGGATTATTATGATTACTACAATAAGCACGTATTTCTCGAAAAAATCGAAAAAGACGAAGTTCAATTCAAAATTGAAGCCATAATCCACATGGGGGCAAACTCCGCGACCACGGAAAAAGATGCCGACCACCTTATGGAGAATAATTACGAGTATACAAAAAAACTCGCCGTTTGGTCTGTAAGCCACGGAGCCCGTTTTATTTATGCTTCCTCTGCCGCAACATATGGCGACGGCTCGCTCGGTTTTGTTGATAATGACGAGTTGTGCTTAAAACTTCGCCCTCTGAACATGTACGGCTACTCAAAAAACCTTTTTGATATCCGCGCGTATAAGAAGGGTCTGCTGGATAAAATCGTAGGTATCAAATTTTACAATGTTTTCGGACCGAACGAATATCACAAAGACGACATGCGCAGCGTTGTGCATAAAGCATTTGAACAGGTGCGCGATCATGGCGTGGTAAAACTTTTTAAATCTTATCATCCCGATTATAAAGACGGCGAACAGATGCGCGATTTTGTGTATGTGAAAGATGCCGTTGATATGACGCTCTACTTCCTCGATCATCCGGAAAAGAACGGATTATATAACGTCGGAACGGGAAATCCCCGGACGTGGAATGATTTGGTAACAGCTTTGTTTAACGCTGTCGGCAAGCCGGTGAATATTGAATATATAGAAATGCCTGATTATTTGAAGGCGAAGTATCAGTATTATACGGCTGCAGATATGACAAAATTGAGAAGAGCCGGTTACTCGAAACAATCTTTCACGCTGGAAAGCGGAGTAACCGACTATGTTCGAAATTATTTATTGAAGAATAAATATCTTGGTGATGAGTAAGAGCTCTTAAAGTTCATCGTCTTCGAAGTCATCTTCTTCATCGTCATCAAGGTCATCTTCTTCATCGAAATCGAAGTCTTCCTCGTAGAACTCTTCTTCGAGGTCTTCATCATTTACATCTTCGTCTTCAAAGTCGTCTTCATCATCTTCAAAATCATCATCTTCATCATCAAAGTCATCGTCTTCATCGTCGAAATCGTCTTCAAAATCATCATCACGGGATTTTGCAAGTTGAATGTTGATCGCAAAACCGAAGTTATCGGCAGCATTTGAACTCACGCCGTCGGCATGGATTTCGCAAAGGCTTTCGCTCTCTTCTGGTAATTGAACAATCTCATCACATGTATGTTGCATACGGAAACATCTCCTGGAAAAATTATCTAACGGATTTTTTAAGTGCTTTTAAAATTAAGAAAAAATTATTTATTGGAACAAATATGAAAACAATTTTCAGATAGTCAAAAATTATTCACAAAAAAAATATTTTTATTTTTTTTGCTTTTTGAATTATTTTGATACATTATATAAAAGAACAACACTGCTGCATTTTACATGCCTGAAACAGGGAATATGTGTCTGACGCATAGGGGAATATTACGAAAAAAATCGAAAAAACCATGTGCTTTTATATACGGTCAATAATATTTCCCCATGCAGTGTATATGGCTTTTGTCCTGAAAAATTCTTTAATTTGTTAAATACGCTCCTGCCGTTTCTCAGGCAGCCTATTTTTTTGTGAAATACGCTTGTTAAGCAGTACATTCTAACGAGGATTTATAAATGAACTATTCCCGATACCTGGTGCTTATCTCTTTTCTTCTGTGCTATACTCTTACAATACAGGCGCAGGTGAATTATGTGTTTTATCCAAAAGTATCCATTGATCTACCGGGCAAGCATTTCAGTGAGATGTCGCTTGAGGGTGTTACCAATAATACCACTACAGGAGTGACACTTGGATTTGAGGTCGTTTCGACGCCGGTAGTTTGGAATATGTCGTTCGGCGGCGGGTTATCATATCAATTTCAAAGAAAATTAGACACGGAAAATTACCAGTCGTTTCAGTTTGCTACGGTCTACGGGATGGTGAAATATCGTTATTTTACAATCTCGGATATTGCATGCAGTGTTGTTGGAAATTTGGGGTACAATGGGGCGCTTGGAGGTTCGGGTAACTATACCGCGTATGTAACTCCGGGTGGCGGAAATCTTGCATATAATTTGCTTGGTGGCCTGTATTATGCCGGCGGACTCCGGTTCGATAAGGATATTTATTTTTTTGAAGCCGCGTATAGAAGTTATGGCGGAACGGCTTCAAGTTCAAGCTATGGTTATGATGCCAAAATTCATTATAGAACATATTCCCTTTCTTTTGGCGTGTTAATATAATTGGAAGTTGTAATGTTTAATTTTAAAAATAGTTACTGCCGGATGTATGTATTGCCGGCAGTGATGACTCTTTGTTTTGTCTTGCTCTATACGGCGCCTCAATATGCTCAAAAGACACAGGATAAAGACAGAAGCAGTCTCGCGTATAAAGAAACAAAGTTTTATCTTCCGCTTTTTACCATATACCTGCCTGATTACTCGTATCAGTTTCAGGAGTCATTTCATCTCATGCAGCGAGCTAACGCCGGAGATGCATACGCGCAACATGAACTCGGCATCCGCTATCTTACCGGCGAAGGATTTGAGAAAGATACCGCGAAAAGTTTTTTCTGGATAAAAAAAGCCGCGGAAATGAATCTGCCGGTCGCCTGTTACAATACGGGTATATTTATCAACAACAGCTGGGGTGCAACATGGAATCCGTTTGCGGCTTATGAGTATTTTCATCGTGCCGCAAACTTCGGTATGCCTGATGCTGAGTACGTACTTGGTATTCTATTTACCGAAAACCTCGTAGTTCCGAAGAATATTGACTCTGCATATTACTGGATTAACAAATCCGCGGGTAAAGGTTTTGCGCCGGCAATTGACGCGTTGAAAAAGATTCCGCAAAAATCAGCTTCCGAAGAGACTGCTGCAGTACAGCCGCAGAAGTCCAAAGGAAAGAATTCAAAAACAAAGCCGGCGGCAACTACAACAACTTCCACTCCGCAAGCGCTTGCATTCGATTTTATAAATTTTAATGCCGACTCGACAACGGTGCCATCCGACACGCTAATATTTTATGATTTGGTAAATTCGGCAAACAGCGAGTTTAAACAGAATCTCGGATTTACAACCTTTGATACCATCAGCACGCAATCGGCAGATTCACTCATCGAAAGAATAACAGAATCGGCGAACAGCGGCAGCCCTGAAGCAAATACATTTCTCGGCCGGTTTTATGAAAAGGGAATGTTCTATAAAAAGAACATCGTAAAAGGTGCGGTATATTATATCCGTGCATACCGATTGGAGTCAGCCCTTGCCGGATATTTCCTTACCAAGTTAATGGCAACGAAGGAATTTAATACCGAATTACAAAAAGGTGTCGCGGCAAAAGACCCCGACGCGATGTTTGCGTATGCAACGCTAAACTCAATGGGCTACAGTTCTTCAATAACAGCATTTGAGTCGTTAAATTATTTACAGGCAGCTGCTCAGAAAAATCACATTCCGTCACTGATAGAACTTGGTCAATGTTATTTTGTCGGCAGACCGGTTGAAAAAGATACAAACAAGGCTTTTGCATATTGGAATATGGCGGCTGCGCTGGGTAGTGATGAGGCAATACTGCGCTCTGTATTACCGAAGCTATTATTCAAAAAAGGATGCCCTGAATCCGTAACGCTTGATTTTCTCCATTCGGAAGACGCGAAGGGCTCTATCCTTGCCGAGTTGATTCTTGCTTATATGTATGAAACAGGCGGATGCGTTCCCGTAAACACGCAGGCAGCCGTTAACCTGTACCGCAAAGCCGCATATCGTGGAAGCAGAACAGCATACTCGTCGCTGAAACGCGTGTATGATCAACTGCGTCCCGGTGACCCCCGCTTCTCAATCGCGGATACGGAACAATAATGCCGGTAGTTCATTCCATAATTGTCTATCCTATCAAAGCATTTGACGGAGTACCGCTTACATCTTGCGAAATATCGGCAGGCGGTGCATTGCACTTCGACCGCCGCTTTGCTTTCCGGACTGAGACGGGTGGATTTGTGAATGGCAAAAAGTTCAGCCGCGTGCATTTTGTCCGCACATCTTTTGATTTGCAGAGTATGACGGCGGTATTTGAGTTAACAGATATAAAACAAAAGTTTATATTCCACTTACAAAATGAAGTACCGGCTATCGAAGAGCTTTTCTCGGATTACTTTTCGGTAAAAGTACAATTTGTTGAAAATCCGGATAATGGCTATCCCGACGATACGGAAGCATGGGGTCCGACCATCGTTTCATTGGCAAGTTTAAAAGAAGTAAACACGTGGTTTCCGGAATTATCACTGCCGGAAGTCGCCAAGCGTTTTCGTCCGAATATTATTCTCGATGACACTCCGGCATTTTGGGAAGACAGGCTGTTCGGAGCGCCCGGCACGGATACATACTTCACTATCGGCGATGTTGAATGTAACGGAAGCAATCCCTGCCAGCGATGTGTTGTGCCTACCCGCAATACCGGGGATGGAAATGTCTATGACAAATTTCAAAAAACATTCGCCGAAAACAGAGAGCGTACACTGCCGGAGTGGGCAGAGCGTTCACGATTTAACCATTATTACCGTTTCTGTGTTAACACCCGCGTGGCACCAAGCGAAGCAGGCAAAATAATAGCAATCGGCGATAATGTTATAGTAGCCCCGGAGAAAAAATAGAATGAAAGATAATATTATCATCCGTAGAGCGGAAGAAAACGATATCCCGTTGATTTTACAATTCATTAAGGGCATTGCTGAGTACGAAAAACTGCTTCACGAAGTTGAAGCAGATGAGGCAAGGCTGCGGGAGTCACTGTTTTCCGAAAAGGCGAATACCGAAGTACTTTTATGCTATCTCAATGATGTGCCCGTCGCGTACGCGGTATACTTCCACAATTTCTCAACTTTTGTCGGCAAAAAAGGTATTTACCTTGAAGACATTTTTGTCTATCCCGAATACCGGGGAAAAGGTATCGGGAAAAAACTGTTAAAACACATAGCGAAAATTGCCGTTGAGAGAAGCTGCGGACGCATGGAGTGGGCGGTACTGAATTGGAACCAACCCGCGATTGATTTTTATAAAAGCATCGGCGCCGTTCCCTTGGAAGAATGGAGCATATTCAGACTCACCGAACCTGCCCTCAAAAAATTCGTAATAGAAGGTTAAATCTATATTATTAACACGGCGCTTTAGCGCCGTGACAAAAAGACAAAAGCATCCGGGCTTCAGTCCAAGAATGTTTCCGCGTTTTTTTTAGAAGCCCTCACTCTCAATCTCTCTCCCAAAGGGAGAGAGAGGTAGAAACGCTAAATTCATATTAAAACCTTCTTATCCCTCTTCTCCTTTTGTTCGCAGAATCCTGCGGAGGAGAAGAGGTTACCTGCCCGACTGCGTCAGCAGGCGGGGGTGATGAGGGGTGTTTATTCTTTGCATTGCCATTGTTAGGAATGCACTCCCCGTTTTCTTAAATTTCCTCATTGTTTATTGCAGTTCATGCAGCTAAAAATTTGAAAGGATATTATGAAAACGATCATCGAGCCTTTTAAAATCAAATCGGTCGAACCCATCTATTTTACCACGAAAGAAAAACGCGAACAAATACTTGCTGATGCAGGATATAATCCGTTTCTGATTCATGCAGATGATGTCATGATTGATCTGCTGACCGACAGCGGTACCTCCGCGATGAGCGCGCAGCAATGGGGCGGCATTATGCAGGGTGATGAATCCTATGCCGGTTCAAAAAGCTTTTACCGCTTCGAGAGCATTGTCAGAAAAATAACGGGACTGAAGAATGTTATTCCTACTCATCAGGGACGTGCCGCGGAAAAAATACTTTTCTCTGTCGCCGCCGGTGCGGGTAAATTCATTCCCAACAATACGCACTTTGATACCACACGTGCGAATGTTGAATTCACCGGAGCCGAAGCGGTTGACCTGTTGAATGAGATTGGGAAGCATCCCGAAATCAAAGCTGATTTTAAAGGCAACATGGATATTGAAGCGCTTGATGCCTTCATTAAGAAAACGGGAGTCGAAAACATACCGCTCGTTATGATAACAGTGACGAATAACTCAGGCGGCGGCCAGCCCGTATCCATGCAGAACATACGTGAGACTAAAGCAGTCTGTAAAAAATACGGCATCCCGCTTTTTATTGACGCGTGCCGCTTCGCGGAGAATGCTTACTTTATTAAAATGCGCGAACCGGGTTACCGGGATACAGACTTACTTTCCATTGCGCAGGAAATGTTTTCCTATGCCGATGGTGCAACAATGAGTGCGAAGAAAGATGCACTGGTGAATATCGGTGGATTCCTTGCAATGAATGACGACGCTCTTGCCATGCAATGCCGTAACCTGCTTATTGTAACAGAGGGATTCCCGACATATGGCGGACTTGCTGGCCGCGATCTTGAGGCAATGGCAATCGGACTTGAGGAAATCCTTGACGAACATTACCTGCATTACCGCATCCGGAGCGTAGCATATCTTGGTGAAAAGATAACGAAGATGGGCGTTCCGATCATTGAACCTCCCGGAGGACACGCGATATATCTCGATGCAAAACGATTCTTACCCAACATTCCGCCGGAACAGTATCCGGGACAAAGCATTGTCTGCGGATTATACCTTGAAGGCGGCATACGCAGCGTTGAAATCGGCAGCGTGATGTTCGGTAAATACGGCAAGGACGGAAAATTCATTCCGCCGCCGATGGAACTTGTGCGTCTCGCTATTCCACGCCGCGTATATACGCAAAGTCACATTGATTATGTTGTTGAAGTCGTGCTGGAAGTATTTGCAAAACGCAAAGAACTGCCGGGCTACAAAATTGTCTACGAAGCTCCGATGCTGCGGCACTTCACCGCCCGCTTCGAAATGCTGCAATAGCTTCAATAGACCGCGGACCCGCCCGACCGCTGACGCAGTCATGCGGGCGGGTGACACGGATTTTCACGGATATTTTTATATGGGATGTCTCATAGGGCATCCCCTTTTTATTAAAATATACTTTGCGTCTTAGCGCCTTTACGTGAACTTCTGGTTGCCTTTTTGCCGCAAAAAATGTAATATACACCCTGTGATTATATCCTCTCATACCAACCCATGCACCGAGGGGCGAACGATGTGTTTGACTCAAATTGTTAATGCCTTTAAATAAAACTCTATGAGCATAATGTTAACAATTCAAACTATATTATTGACTCTTGCCACCTTCTATCTTGTTTTTGTTTTGCGAAAATCTCTGTTGCATCTTGATGCTCACGGATTTTACCGGTTCTTTGTGTTTGAGTGCACGATGGCGTGCGTTGTGGTGAATTTGCCGTATTGGTTTTGTAATCCGTTTTCTCTTGTGCGGCTTTGTTGTTAGGCAAAAACTTTTTATATTAAAACTCACATCATCAAAAGTAAACACTCTGTATTAGTATAGGCGATTTCCACGCCGCTTATGTGTGCCTGCACATACAGAGAAATGAATATTATGAATATGGTAAGTAATGAAGGATGTAGTTGATGAAAACGTTGCTATTTGTTGTCGTTGTGCATGTGTTATCGGGAATCAGTGTGTTTGGACAAACATCATACAGTTGTCATTATCGTGAATACTGTAATTGGAATCCGGACAGTGGAGCATTTGAAAATTGTGAAGGATATAGTGAGCCGTCTTTGTTTGTGATGAATCAAGCCGAGACAATGTTTACGCACACCACGGAAACAATTTCGTCGGCGTATTATGTGACAAAAAAAGAACATGATACGGTAAACGATGTGTGGGTTTATAATGTAACAAGCGATATCGGCGCTAAATACGTTTACATTTTCGACCCGAAGAATAAGGAAATCCGGGCTGTTATAGAGAATAACGGGGAAACAACGCTGCTGCGGTTTTACGTTAAGGCGATTTTTTAAATGCCGTAAAGTCTGATTTGTCCGGCGGGCGTATGAGGCCGCGGTATGCATTTTGCTTCCTGTTTTCGGGAGACTAATTATCGTTGAAGATTATACAATTGATACCGGAAGGACAAATATGAAGTTCGTTGTTTTTACTATCACCCTTATTGCCTGTTTGGGATTTTCCATGCCCGCCCAGCAGACTTCATTTCAGGATTCTCTACTCGACCATATGACGGGCGAGTGGACGCTTGCGGGAACGATTGACGGACAGCAAACGACGCATGATGTGTCCGTATCGTGGATATTGCAGCATCAGTATTTGCAGATAAAGGAGATCTCGCGCGAAAAAGACAGTACGGGTAAAGCGCTATATGAGGCACTTGTTTTTATCGGCAGTGACGGCAAAGCAAATACGTATAGCTGTCTGTGGCTTGATGTCACCGGCGGCGGCGGACTTAAGAATGACGTATTCGGACATGCTGAGCGCAAGGGGGATACGATACCGTTTTTGTTTGTCATGGGCAAGATTCTGTTCCACACGGCTTTTGCCTATAATGCCGCAAGCGATTCGTGGCAGTGGACTATGGATGCCGAAGACAACGGCACCTTCCAGCCCTTCGCGCGCATGACCATGACAAGAAGATAATAATCTGGTTCGCCCCCGTTCGGGGACGGTGGTGATGTGGTGCGTTCTCCACGGGTTTCACCCGTGGTTATCTCTGTCGCTCTCCCGCGGAGAGCGGCTACGATTGTTTGTTAATTAAACAGTTATTGCGTATCTATGGTGCACTGAATGGATGCATCTTTTATTTGTCGTATTGAAACTTGTTAAAAAAGGCATCAGGTTGCGAATATAAATATTTATGTGGAAATCAATCCCGAAGGGATTAAATAGAGATAACCGTGGGTGCAACCCACGGGAGACAACACAAACACATAACATCCCTGAAGGGGATGAACAGGGGGGGAGAAAAATGTCAAGCTACCGCCAGATACTATATCATATAGTATTCCGCACCAAAGACAGCGCAAAATCATTATCGCCGCAACATATCAGGTACCTCTTTGCATATATCAATGGAATAGTAAAAGCAAAGCACTGCGTACTTCACCGAATCAATGGTGTGGATGATCATATACACATGTTGTCTGATTTACATCCAAGTATAGCCTTGGCTGACTATGTGAAAGATATTAAAATAAGCACATCCATCTGGTTGAAACAACACGGAGGATTTCCTTTGTTCGATGGCTGGGCGGAAGGGTATGCGGCACTGACATACAGTTGGAGAGATAGAGATATGATAAAAAGATACATTATAAATCAACAGGAGCATCATAGACAAACCTCTTTCACTGATGAGCTGCGCAAACTGCTCGAAGAGCATGGGGTGAAAATTGATGCAAGATACTTTCCTTAATTGGTTCGTCCCCGTTCGGGGACGATGCTGGTGTAGTCCTGTCTCCGTGGGCTTCGCCCACGGTTATCTCTGTTGCTCTCCTGCGGAGAGCACATACGATGCGCATTTCCATGATTTTCTTCGTAACTTTGCGAAAGTATAAATAAGGATTTTCGCTTGGATTGGATTAAGCTTCTTTCGGATCAGAGACTTGGTAAAGTAGAACACGGAAGTGTAAATACTAACCGTACGTTTTATCAGGTTGATTACGACCGCATCGTCTTTTCATCCGCATTCCGCCGTTTGCAGGATAAGACACAGGTATTTCCGCTCGCACAGAGTGATTACGTCCGTACCCGTCTGACGCACAGTATGGAGGTTTCATGTATTGCCCGCACACTCGGTATTAAAGTCGGTTCAAAGCTTCTTAAAAAACATCCCAAGCTAAATATTCATCCGAGCGACATAGGAACTATACTCGCTACTGCTGCACTTGCACACGATCTCGGCAATCCGCCGTTCGGTCATTCAGGAGAGGATGCTATTCGCCACTGGTTCAGACACTCTGATGTCGCCAACCGGATTAAAGGCGATTTGTCCCTCAAAGAACTCAGCGACATAAATCATTACGAAGGTAACGCGCAGGGCTTCCGTTTGTTATCACGACTTGAGATGCCGGAAAACAAAGGCGGCATGCAGTTGACGTACGCGACACTCGCGTCTTTTGTAAAATATCCCGTTGAAGCTTCGCTGTTGAAATCGAGTGACTCCATCTGCATGAAGAAATTTAATTTCTTTCAATCGGAGAAAGAATTATTCCGTGAAGTAGCCGAAGGTGTCGGACTCATCCGTACAAGCAAGACAGATTATGCTTGGTGTCGTCATCCGCTCGCTTTCCTTGTCGAAGCCGCGGATGATATCTGTTACCGGATAGTAGACTTTGAAGACGGATTCCGCCTCGGTTTAATCAGTTATGAAGAAATATCGCGTTTACTTTTGCAATTGATCGGTGATCCGAGGGTTAAGAAAACCGCTGCCGGTCTAAAAGAAAAAAGAAGCAAGGTAGAATATCTGCGCGCAAAGGCACTGAATAAATTGGTTGATGAAATAACTGTTGAATTTATTAAGCGGGAATCGCAATTATTGCAGGGAAAATTCAATCAAAGCCTTATCTCGGTAATACCGTCTTATAAAACTCTGAAGAAGCTTAAAGAGCGGGCAATGCAGGATGTATACTCGGCACGCGCGGTGGTAGAAATTGAAGTTGCCGGATTTGAAGTCGCGAGCGGCTTGCTGGATCTTTTTGTTTCGAGTGCACTTGAATACACAGAGAAAAAAGATAAGTGTTCCTCGAAAACACAAAAGATCATGGCGTTGATGCCTGGCGCAAAAAGGTTATTAGATGCCGCCTCAACATATGAAAAGCTTTTATTGATATTCGATTTCTTCTCTGGTATGACGGATTCCTACGCAGTTTCCCTATTTAAAAAGGTAACGGGAATTTCTCTGCCGCAAAGTTGAGAAAGAGTGCCTGAATTACAAACTATAAACCATAATGTGCACAAAGGCGGGGTGATTATGCGCCTGTCGGGCAGTGGCTGATAGGGTGCCGGCAATAGTTTAGGGCATATTTTTTGGTTTTTCAGCGACTTCTTTTTCAGTAAGTTAATATATTAAGCTAAAAAATTCTTATCCATAGAGGAAACAATGCTTTTCTGGTTCAACAGACATACACTTCGGATATTTCTTATTATAACCGCTATATTCTTCACTATTCAACCGACACAAGCACAAGAACTATTTACCTGGAAAATCCATACCAATAAACAAGCCATACGTGATGCTTTTATGGTCGGTGATGTGATTTGGGAAGCAACAGACGGCGGAGTTGTCGCTTATAATACTAAAGATTCTTCGTTTCAGACATATACAAAAGCCGAAGGTTTGGCGGGAAGCTTTTTTACGGCTATTGCTCAAGATAACAAGGGTCGTATTTGGGTCGGCAGCGATGGTGGGATGATAGATGTCATTAATCCAACGGATAATTCAGTCCATTCTATTTATGACATTTATTCTTCGAATTATGTTAATAAAACAATTAATAAGCTTATTGTTAAGGGGGATTCGGTTTTTGTCGCTACGGATTTTGGCATTACTGTTATTCAAGCCTCAACATATAATAATCTCGATTCATATTTAAAATTAGGAACATCTTTTGCGGCAAACACCTCGGTGTCGACGTGCGAGTATTTAAACGGACAGTTGTACGCGGCTACTGCCTCCGGTATCGCCGTGCAAAATGCCGGGGCTATAAATCCTGCGGCTCCGGAATCATGGACCGACTACAATAGTAGTAACGGATTTTCCGCTTCAACTATTAATCAGCTGGCAGTATTTAAAAATACTATTATTGCCGCAACCAATAGTGGCTTATATCAGTTTACTTCGACCGGTCTGAATACCTCATTTATCCCGGAGCTTCAGTCTAATGCAATCAGCTCAATTTATGTAGCGGGTGATTCACTCTTTATATTAGCAGGAAATACTATCTTTTTATATTATAACAATGCCTCCGTTATTATAGATACCTTGTCTACCAGCGTTGTTTCAAAGATTGTCTCGACTGGTGCGGAATCATATTTTTCTGGTATAAAAGGCCTCATTAAAGCGAACATTTCGGGAAACAGCGATTTTATGTACCCAAATGGCCCCTATGCAAATCAGTTTATATCCATTTCGGTTGATAGTAAAAGCGATGTCTGGTGTGCAAGCGGAAGAGATGTTACGGGGGTTGGAGTATATCATTATGATGGAATCACTTGGCAAAATATAAATAAAACCTCTGTTCCGGCTCTTTCATCAAATTTTATATGCAATGTTTATTCAGGTACGGACGGTTATCAGTATTTAAATACATGGGGACAGGGATTTATGAAATATAAATCTCCGTCAAATCTTCAAATATTTAATTACTACAACACTCCTCTTGTCGGGGTTGGCTCCCCGACGCCAAGCTACGTTGTTGTGAACGATACGAAATTAGACAGTAAAGGAAATTTATGGGCACTGGTTCTTATCAGCGTTACTCCAACAATGATGGGGTGCTATACGCGGGATAGTGTATGGTATCCACTGTCAAATTATGCCGATTCTAGTGTCTCGAATCAATATCAAAGCATGGTTATTGATAATAATGACACGAAATGGTTCAATACCCCCAGCGATTTGTACTTTATGAATGAAAACGGGGCACTTGGAACACCCTCGAAGTATTCTTACGGAAGTCTTTCCGACAATGCTTCGATATCAGATAAGTCCATTACCTGCATGGTTCTTGATAAGAGGGGTGAGCTGTGGGTTGGCACCAATCTCGGCGTCTACTCGTTGGCAGATCCATCACAGGTGCTGAGTTATAAGCCGTCAACGCTTACGCTGGATCAGAAATTCCCGCTGCGGCAGTATACCATCAACTGTATGGCGGTTGACGCGTTGAATAGAAAATGGATTGGTACAAGTCAAGGCTTGCTGCTTGTTTCTTCAGACGGAACAACGGTAATTAAATCATTCAACAGCACCAACAGTCCGCTTACAACGGATGCAGTTAGAACTATCGCGGTTGATGAAAAAACCGGTAAGGTGTATGTCGGACTTGATGCGGCACTGATGGAAATTACGACATATGCTCAAAAACCGGCAGATGATTATTCAGGCTTGTTCACCTATCCTGCGCCGTATGTTCTTTCGGCAACTTCATCACCGCTGACAATTGAGGGACTGATTAAAGATTCAGGGATTAAGATTATAGATATATCCGGAAATCTGATTCGTTCTATGGAAACACTTGGCGGCAACATCGCCCAATGGGACGGAAGAAATGATGCCGGGCAGCTCGTTAGTTCGGGTGTGTATATATTGGTTGCCTTCGATAAGGATGGCAATAGTGTCGGGACAAAGAAGGTTGCAGTAATACGAAAATAGACTTTTGATATATATTGGAATTAAAACAAAGGCGCCGTAAGGCGTCTTTGCATTTTAAATCTTTACGGTGCTTTGTGAATACATCTCATCATCAAGTTTGCGGCATTTATTAATTATTGCAATAGCCACAAAGAATAAAATATTGATCGGATATTGCCCGATAGCTTCCTGCGGGAAATTCGCGATAACAAGAGAGTAGAAAACCGTAAGCATTCCCAACGCGTAGGTCTTTAATTCCGGATCGCGGATACGGAAGTAGTCTTTTATGCCCGAATAAAAAACCACAAACAGCAGCGAAACATAAAGCAGCAACCCAATCCAGCCTTCTTCTACCGCAATGCGGACATAGCCGCTATCGGGAGGAAAATTCGCGATAGGAGACCATGGACTGAATTTTTTTCCCCATTCGCCAACACTGCCGAGTCCACCCCCAAGCGGATGCTTTTGTATAAACGGTTTGATAAAGGCCTGATTCTTTACACGCACCTGATACGATGCGTCATTGGTCGGATTAAAAGCAGATTGCAATCGCACAATGTTCGCGTTGCTTGTCGGTACGTTGATAATAGCCACGCCCAACAATAACAATGCTGCGGTTGTATACAAAACCTTTTTCTTGAACGTGATCATGGCATAAAAAATTAATCCGGCAGGAGGTAGTATGAAGGCTGCGCGTGTGCCGGAAAATAGCATACCATTCAACATGAAAATTCCCATAAAGAGAAGCACGGCTTTTTTCTTTTTGCTGAATGGTCCCGTCATAAGAACAAAACAGAGAAGTGAAGTGAAGGACATTAGAATGCCGAACACCAGCGGATCGGAGAAGAAAGAGAATTTTCTAAATTTACCGGCTTGCCATAGGAGAGCATACCGTTCGGGGGGATTCGTCGCCCAGGCGAGTTCAAACGGCATCAATCCGAAATACTCCTGCACATAACCCCAAATCGCACCAAGCATCGCGAGAAGCAGCCATAGTTTTATAAGACGCTTGATGAACTGCTTTGTATCGATTGTATACATCAGTAAGAAGTATAATATCATGATTCCTGCGAACGTCCGTACAGTATATACCCATGCAAGACGCGATTCGGCAGAGGGATTAGCTACCTGCAATAGATTGTATAAAATCCAGAGCAGAATCATCTTGCTTATCGGATTTTTGGCGAAGCTCCAGTCATGCAGCTCAATCTGTTTGATAAACAAACCCAGGAACATCACAGCAACAAGAACATCCATAAGAACACCGAGCTGCACATCAGAAACTAATCTTTTTACCCCAAGGACAAAAAAAGCGGTGGTAATAGTCGCGGTTATTCCGAACTTGAAGTAAAACATGCAGGCGACAATAAACGGAATGCCTATAATAGCACCCAGCATAAGAACGCCGGCTGTCATTCCTCCTTTGGTGACAAGGAATGAAATAATAGCAGCCGCGGCAAAGAGTGCAATAATACCGGAGGGGCTGTCAAAGCGTTTTTCCCAAATACCCAGCTTCAGGTATGCGTATATTTTCTCATACCGGGTTTTGGGCTTTTGTTCCGGAATAATTGGAATAACAAAGTTATCCATTGGGGATTTTACTCTCCGGGGAAAAATGCCACTTTAACGCCATCTTATAAATATTGATGTTGGCGATGTCTTCCTCTGCAGAAGCTCCTTTTATTTTATGCAGCCCCGACATTACTGAGAAGTAGAGAATCCACAATACCATATACACAATGGTTCTGCCTCTATATGCCGGATATACATAACCCGGATAATGTTTGCGTAAGAAAAGGTAAAAACTTTTATAGTTGTGAATAAACATTTCACCGCGCCTTTGACGCGAACTGGATCTGCCGTAGTGGATGATTTCAACATCTGCAAGAAATATGGATTTGTATCCGGCGTTTTTCACGCGCATATAAAAATCCATTTCTTCGGCGTAGATATAATACCGGTCATCTAAAATTCCGACCTTATCATACACCTCTTGTGAAAAAAGTAACACGGCGCCAAACGACCAGTCAATTTCGCGGGTAGTGGAGTGATCCCAGTATGACATAAAATGCTTACCGGAAAGGTTCATCCCTTTGAGCAAATCGGCAAAAAAGCGGTTTTCGAAAAACGAAGCCCAGAGAGAAAAAAAGTTATTTACTGATTTTTGCAGCGTCAAGTCATCATTCAATAACTTGCAAGTCACAATGCCCGGATGGTGATCATACATATAGTCGAGCATCCTGTCAATGGCGCCGTTCAGCACAACGGTGTCTGGATTCAGTAAAAGATAATTTTTGGCTTTTGCTTCCCGCAAAGCCTGATTGTTCGCGGGGGCAAATCCGTTGTTGGTTGAGTTAGCAATCAGCTTAACTTCGGGAAATTCTTCGCGCACCATCCCGGCTGAGTCATCCGGCGAGTTGTTGTCAACAACCCAAATTTCATATGAGTATTTCCTGGTCTCATCCTTGACGGATTGGATGCACTTGCGTAAAAGTCCCTTAGTATTCCAACTTACGATAACAATTGCTACATCTATCATATAATAAAGTGTTTATTAAAAAAAGAGGATTTTCAAAAAGAATCCGAACGTAGTTGCTGCCGCAAATAAAATAGTAACACGCTCAATCACTTTTTCTTTTTCCGTTAGCCGGTCGTCAGCCGGATCGGATTCAATAATTTGTTTTGCCCGGAGCAAAGGCATGTCATGTCTCAAATAATTTTAGGTGAAAATTCTGTAAAGGAAAATAACAAAAGAATTACTAATTGAGAATAACGAATATTGAGGCATTGGTTTTGCCGGAGATGGCATAAGAAAATTATGTATCTTTCTATATGAGAGACAAGGTATTATGGTAATGAAAATAAAATATTATCTCGTTATGGCGGTAATCGTGATGCTGTACTGTTGCCCGTTACGCGCCCAAATAACAACAGTCTATGTTTCATCTTCGGGGAACGATGCCTGGAGTGGAAAACTTTCTTCGGTAAATACAGCAAATACAGACGGTCCGTTCGCAACACTGCAAAAAGCAATCGGCGCTGTTCGATATATGAAATTCTCGAAACCGGGACAGCAGTTCCGAATTGAAATGAGGGGCGGAACTTACCGGCTCAATCAATCGGTAATATTTTATCAGGAGGATGCCGGCAGTCCGGATACACCTATTGTCATTACATCTTTTCCGGGCGAAAGAGCCGTTTTATCGGGCGGTATGGAGTTAACCAATCTACAAACCGTTAAAGACGAAGCAATACTTCAACTTTTACCGATGGAGTCCAAAGGTAAAGTTCTGCAGGCGAAGGCAGAAAAATTTCCTTTTTACAAACTCGAACTTAATAACAAAGATGAAAGATTCTTTGAGCTATTCTGCAAGGGAGAGCCGATGCATCTTGCCCGGTTCCCTGAGAATTCATTTCTGGAAATTGCTGATGTGAAAATTTCACAGAAAGATACGGAGATAGTTTTTTCAGGGCAGGGTCTGGACTTCCTGAAGAACGAGAAAGATCTGTATTGTCACGGTTACTGGAAGTATGTATGGTATGATGATTACCAAAAAGTCAAAAGAATTAACAACGAAAATCATTCGCTCACATTCTTTTCACCGCAGCCGCGATATGGTTACGAAAAAGAACAGAGATTCTATTTTACAAATGTGGTTTCAAAAATAGTACACCCCGGAGACTATGCATTTGACGGAGCCACAAAAACCGTATATGTGTATCCAAAAGAATCCAGCTCTGTATATCCGATAACCATGCCGCTTATACCCGATGTAATTAAAATTTATAATGCTTCCTGGATTACGTTTAAGGAAATAGACTTTGAAGAAAGCGAATCGTATGCAGTTGTAGCTTCGAAAGCAAATCACATTATGTTTGATAACTGCACTTTCCGGAATATCTCTTCGTTAGCAATACAGGGATATGATGTCTCCAACTTCACGGTGCAAAACTGCGTGTTTAAGAATCTTGGTGCAGGGGGAGTAGAGCTTCATGGCGGTGACAGAGCACGGTTAATATCGGCTCATAATATTATTGATAACAACGAGTTTAAAAACTTCTCCCGTTTGATCCGCACGCATTCCCCGGCCGTACAAATCTATGGAGTTGGGGCGCGTATCTCCCATAACGTCGTTCACGATGCGTCATATACGGGAATATACGTGGATGGTAATGATAATATCGTTGAATATAACGAGTTATATAATTTGGGATTTGAAACAGGAATTGGTGGAGCTATTTATCTGTGGGGGGATCAAACATTCCTCGGTAACGAAATTAGAAATAATTATATACACGACGTTCATGGGCAAGGCGGCTATTCATTCCGTGGTATTCACATTGACGGTTTTGTCAGCGGGGTATACGTACACCACAATCTTTTTGAAAAATGCCAGCAGGGATTATTGATTGAAGGCGGGAATCACAACACCATAGAAAATAATCTTTTTATCGGATGTGACAGAGCAGTAACCGTGGAACAGATTTCACTTGAGACCCATCGGGATTACGCGGACAGGCTTCGAAAAAATCCTGTAATAATAAAAGGAAATGAGCAATTGTGGAAAAGCAGATACCCCATACTTGAACGCATCGTTTCCGATTCCACGTATTTGCCGGCGGGCAATTTGTTCGCACGAAATCTGATTATCGGGAAAAAATGGCTGGATACGACAGCAAAAGATACCTCCATTATTCTGCAAAAGGAAAATTACATTTCGGAAGACAAACTATTACTTGGCGGGGCATATCGTGTTAATACAAAGTTGCTTCCCGAAAATTTACGCCCCACTTTTTCACAGATTGATTTCGAGAATATCGGGCTGCGTAAAAAGTAACCGCGGATAATTTTATTATTAGCGCATTAGTTTTCGTAATTTTCCTGATGTAAATAACTGAAATATTTAGATTGTGATTGATGTCTCTATTTAATTCTAAATATACCGGGTTGGCATCATCGGTATTACTGCATGCTGCAATAGTATCGGTAATTGTGCTTACCGCGGCTATCCACACGGATTCCGACCATATGTATGGACGTGGAGGTAACTATCAGGTGGATATGATGGGCGGCGGGCCGGGTACTGATGAAAAAAACGTAATACCGCCTTCGGATGAAAAGACACAAGAACAACAGGATGCTGATGCCTCGACCGGGCAAAAGACACCAGCAGCAGAACAAGCAGGGGATGGCGGTGGACTTCTTGCCGGAATTGATACAACCGGGTTACCGGGGCAATATGCCGAACCGACGCTTCATGTCCGCATCCGTTATCCGGTGGGCTGGTCTTTTATGGATCAGAATAAAAAAAATCAGCTTGACGGCGTGACCTTTCTCGGGCCGCCGACTACTTCAGGAGTAATACCATACGTGCATGTTGATGTTCAGGAAAAGTACATGTTCAATCCTTCGCGATACAATATGAAGTCGGAAGAAAAGAATTATACGATGTATTTCAATCCGCCGGAAATATTGGAAGGTCAGTACACGCAGACAATGTACATTCGCACCGAATCGGAGCAGGACTATTCGATAAAACTAATTGTAAAAGGCGAGGCGGATTTTAAGGAATTCCAGCCTGTTTTTCTTGCGATGATAAAAACATTTAAGTTCGGCGGTTTATAATTCGAACTTAGTTACCCGAAATTTCTTCCAGAATTTGTTTAACCAAATCACAAATTTCCTTTTTCCCGAACGGCTTTGAAATGTAATGTGTGCAGCCGCTGGCAAGGAATTCTTCCTTGTCTCCAACCATAGCAAATGCAGTGACGGCGGCAATGGGTGTTTTTGTATAGGGTTCCATCCGGCGCAAAATAGAAGTTGTTTGAAGTCCATCCAGACCGCTTCCCAGATTAATATCCATAAGAATGAAGTCGTATTTTTTTTCTTCGGCCATGCGTAATGCAAGATCGGAATTCGTTGCCCGTTCAAGCCGGCACATATCTTTCAGCATGCGGCTGATAACATTAAAGGCAACCGGGTCATCCTCAACATACAGGGCGGTAGGCATATTTTTATTTGTCTCAACCTGTTTTGGGTATGCTTTTTTTATTGTTTCTGTTTGTGGCCCTTCAACAGGCAGACCTTCGGTAATTTCTCTTTTGGGAAAAGTGACAGTCATGGTCGTCCCTTTACCGACTGTGCTTTCGACTCGAATTGTACCTTTCATTTTTTCAACGAATTTCTTTGTTAGAGAAAGCCCGAGACCGGCACCTTCAAAACTTCTGTTAAGTCCTTCGCTCGTTTGGCGAAACTCCTCGAATATGAGATCAAAATCATTCTCGGCTATGCCGATTCCCGTATCGGCAACTTTAATTAATACCTCATTACCGGTATCAATCGTTTCAACAGTTATACCGCCTCGTTGAGTAAACTTAACCGCATTATTTACGAGATTTGATATAATTTCATGGCATAATCTTCGGTCGAGATTAATTGTGTGAATATCGCAGGTCGGAAGAAATGTCAAACTTAACCCTTTTTTATTTGCAGCAGGTTCATGCCCCTTACAGACGTCCCTGATTTCGGCCGAAAGATCGAATATTGAATAATTAAGTTCAAGTTTATCCGCCTCGATTCTCGATAAGTCGAGAATAAGATTTAAAGTTTCCATGAGGCGCTTGCCGCTGTTATATACAATTTCAGCCAGTTCTTTTGTACTCGCATCTTTAAGTGTATTAACTAAAATTTCCGAGAATCCAAGAATGCCGATCATTGGTGTGCGCAATTCATGGCTCATGTTTGCTAAAAAGCTTGATTTCAGGCGGCTCATTTCCTCAGCTTTTTCCTTTGACGCCAGGAGAGCCTCCTCTGCATTTTTCCTATCTGTTATATCTTCATGTTGAATAATAACATTGGTGAGTTCGCCTTGGTCATTTAAAATAGGATAAGCCTTATTGGAGAACCAGGCCCTTTTTGCCTTTTCTAATTTGATATTTTGAGACTTGGCGGCGTTTTCGATATCGAAGAACACTTCCCATGTCGCAGAAGCTTTCTTATTATAAACCTCATGTAAAACTTTATCAATGCCTCCTTTTTTAATTTCGCCGTCTTGAAAAATGTTGTACTGATGATTATCCATATTTTCCGGAAGCACACCAAATAATTCAGAGAGCTTTGAATTAATGCGTAATGACCAGCCATCTTTGTCGAGTATCTGTGTACTTGTTATGGACTGGAGAAACATCTGTTCAAAAAAGCTTTTCTGTTCAATTAATTCTTTTTGAATTAACCGGCGATCCGTAACGTCTACCACGAACCCTTCAATGCAGTCTTTCCCGGTAACTGCATCACAAACCGTTCTCAGGGTCATGGCTGCATCCATTATTTTTCCACTGCGATGGCGGTATGGCCCTTCAATTTCAATCCATTGTTCGTTATTTGGTAGTGAGGTAAGCACACGGTCAATTGCCGATTCATCGGTAAAGATTTCGGTTGATATATTATTAATATTTTGAATTACTTCTTCCGGTGACGAAAACCCCAGCATTTTTGCAAGTGCCGGATTCACCTGTGTGAATTTACCTTCGGGCAGGGCATAGAATATGCCGATTGGAGATTGGAGGAATAGATTACTGAATTTTGATTCGCTCTTTTTAACCTCTTCGGCTTTTTCGTGTAATTCTCTGTTGCTCTCTTTCAGAGAAAGAGTTGCCTTACTTATTAGATGAAATAATAGGATGGACGTAACAATAACATACACAAACCCCTTTGTTAGACTTAAAAGAGCTTTCATCGAAGGTGTGCTGTGACTGATAAATACTATTTGGTCGGAAAACAGAATCCATACTGCCCCTATTATAAAATAAATAAGGACTATTTGCAGCGGGTTAAGCTTGAGATTCGAACTGATTCTCTTCATACGGATTTCACACATGGATAATACATAATTTCAAAAGCCTTAGCAGTACAGAGTGGAATTTCTGCTTTGGGCTAAATATATAAGAATATTAGTAATTAAGCGAGAAATTTTTGCGGGGCTTATTTTATTTGTAACTTAAAGCGGCTAATTATTTTATGTACAAAAGACACGATAATTATGAACATTAAAAAACATTTATCATTTTCCCGGGGTATCTCAATTTGGAGGTTATTGCTCAATTCTTCCGGGCATCTGCTTATTGAAGAACGGGACACACAAAAACATGAAGTATTTTTTCAGTGCTTTGATATTCATTCGGGTAAGCGTTTATTAAAAAATCTTTCTTTTGAAGAAAAATTCTGGATTGGAATAGATGGATTTGAAGATGATACGATTTTTTTTCACGGATATGTGAAACCTGATATGCCGTGGCACAAAGGTATTACGGCGTATTCCGTTTCAGAGAAAAAAGTTCTCTGGAATAATCCGGAAATAACATACTCTTTTTTACATGAAGGGAAAATCTATTCTTCACGCCGGTTATTCGAATCATCCGAATATTACACGGTTGATCCAAAAACGGGTGAAATTATTGAGGAACTGGGAAGTGATGCCGAAAAATTCAATGTTATAAAAGAAACGTTCTACAATTCAAGAGACTACTCAAAATATAGATTCCCATCTTTTTATTCTTCCGGCTTTTACCAAAGTGCTGTCATTGAGGAAATGCATCTGGACGAAGACAGCCTTCGGGAGGTTGAAATTATTGAACATGAAGGCCGGGTGATTTTCACATTAAGAGAAGCTGACGGCAAGGGCAGGACGAATCAGAAATTGAATGTTGTTGACAAAGAGAGCCAAAAAGTTGTATTTTCGGAAGTAATAAATAAAAACGAAGAAAATCGCTCTTTTGACTCGTTTTTCGCGTATTCCGATTATTTGATTGTTGTGAAGAACAAAATTGAAGTTGCGGTTTATCGTTTGAAATAAAAGTGCGAGGTTATATGAGTCTGACGAGAGCTGATCAGGGAATTCTGCTTCTATTAGCAAGAGGATCTATTAAGGCCTGTTTTGGGGATACTCCTGCCCCTGTGTTTGATTTCCATAATTACCCGAATTTACAGTCTGAGGGCGGCGCCTTTGTAACCCTTACAAAGGATGGTGATTTGCGCGGTTGTATCGGATACATTACCGCACAAAAACCATTGTATCAAACCGTTGGTGAGGTTGCAATTCTTGCCGCTACGGAAGATCCGAGATTTTTTCCCCTCACAGAAGATGAACTGCCGCACGTTCTTATCGAAGTGTCTATCCTTTCTGTACCCGAGGAGCTTAAGAATTATAATGATATAGTTATCGGTAAGCATGGGCTAATTCTTGATGAACCGGAAGGAAGAGGGCTGCTCCTGCCTCAGGTTGCGACAGAGCATAATATGAATCGCGACGAATTTTTAACGGCGGTTTGTCAAAAAGCCGGATTGCCTTCGAACGCGTGGAAGAAAAAACAATTAAACTTGTTTTCATTCACTGCTGAAGTGTTTGGTGAAAAAGAACATAGGGATGTGACAGGTGAGCATCATTAGGCCTCCGGTAGTTGCCGGGATGTTTTATCCCGATAAATCCAAAGCACTTCAAAAAGGCATAGAGGGTTTTTATTCCCGGGTAGCATTTAGCAATCCGCCTCATCATGTAAAAGGATTAGTCATTCCTCATGCCGGGTATGTGTATTCCGGACAAACAGCCGCATATGGTTTTAAGACTCTTGATCCTTCACACATTAAAACAGTGATAGTGCTGTCGCCAAGCCACCATGAGTATTTTCCCGGCGTGTGCGTGTATAATGGGGATGGTTACGAAACGCCTCTTGGTATTGTCCCCGTCAATAAGGATAAAGCCGGGCGTTTGGCAGAGAATAGCAGTAAAATTTTTATGGGCAAAAGCGGCCACGAACAAGAGCACGCTATTGAAGTTTTGCTCCCGTTTTTACAAGCTCTGCTGCCGGAGTTTGATTTTGTCCCTGTCGTAATGGGCGATCAAGGCGAAAAATATATTGATGCTCTTGCTGCGGCACTCCCAGAAATTATAGACGAATCAACGGTTATTATCGCAAGTTCTGACCTTTCCCACTACTACAATAAACAAATAGCGAAAATGCTTGACGATCGGGTAGCAAACGCAATAGATGCATATGATTTCTCAACCCTGCAATCGGATCTGAATTCCGGTGCCTGTCAGGCATGCGGCGGGGGACTTATCGTCAGCATGATGAAAGCCTTGGACACCTACAAAAATCGCCAAATGAATGTTCTGCACAGAAGTGATTCAGGTGATGTATCAGGAGATAACCGGCAGGTTGTTGGCTATCTCTCCGCGGCAGTGCATTTAGGGTGATATAGAGTTTTAATAGAAAATATGCCGTAGGCATTATATCAATTTTTTTGTTTACCTCCTTCACCAATTTACCCGTAATAGCATATTGTGAATGGCTGTTATTATAAAAAATCCGGGGCTTAATTATCGTTCAGGTATTCGTAAATTTGTATACAAGAAATCTTAAATTTATTGGAATATAGATGAGCGAAAAACGCGCCGGATACGTGGCAATAGCAGGAAAGCCAAATGCAGGTAAATCAACACTGTTGAATTCTCTGCTCAAACAGAAAATTGCAATCACCACTTCGAAACCGCAGACAACACGCAAACGGATTTTGGGAATATTGACCGAGGAGAACCACCAAATTATTTTTCTCGATACCCCGGGAATAATTCAACCCCGTTATCTATTACAAGAGCGGATGATGGAATATGTCTCCCGTTCTTTGCATGATTCTGATGTCATCTTGCTTATTCTTGATGCTTCGAATGAAAAGGATGTCGCCGAGGCTGTTCAGCCTGATTTTCTCACGAAAAGTAAAATTCCAAACTCAAAGCCGGTCTTTCTCATCTTAAATAAAATTGACCGCGTTCAGCAGGATGTTATCGAAAAATATTTTCTAACCGCAGAAGCTACGGGATTATACAAAAAGATAATTCCCGTCAGTGCAACGTTAGGTGTTAATACGCAATCCATTATTGATTTTATCCTTGAGTATATTCCCGAACATCCTTTCTTTTTCCCTGAAGATATTGTCTCCGACGAGCAGGAGAGGTTCTTTGTTAAAGAGATTATCAGGGAAAAAATCTTAACACAGTATCGCGATGAAATTCCCTATAGCTGCGAAGTAAGCATTGATGAATTTACCGAACGTGAAACCAAACATTTTATACGCGCTATGATATATGTGGAAAAAGAATCGCAGGTAAGCATTATTGTCGGTAAAAAAGGCGAGTTGATTAAAAAACTTGGCGAGCGGTCCAGAGGCGAAATAGAGAGTTTTTTGGATCACGACGTGTATCTTGAGCTGCGGGTTAAAGTCCGGGATTCCTGGCGGCGTAATGAGAAATATCTCAGGGAATTCGGATACGATTTATCGGATGAATAACGGAAATGAAAAAATCTCCTCACGTTGTTAAAGCCGAAGCCGCTTTATTCTTTATTACGTTTCTTTGGGGCGGTACTTTTGTCCTGATAAAATCGGCACTTGTACATGTATCTCCCATGGTATTCGTCAGCGCACGGTTTGGACTCGCTTCTCTTGTATTGCTTCCTTTTGTTTTTAAACAACTTTTTGCTGCAACAAAAACGCAGTATAAAAAAGCAATAATACTAGGCATCAGTTTGTTTGTTGGGTTTGCTACGCAAACCATCGGACTGCGTTATACTACCGCAACCAAATCAGCATTTTTAACGGGAATGTTTGTCATTATAACTCCCATTATGCAGATAATCCTGGAAAAGCGGCGTCCGACCCGCCGGAACCTTTTAGCTATTCTACTTGGGTTTCTGGGAATTCTATTTCTTTCAAGCCGTGGCACAAATCTTTATCAGGTGTTATTTGAGCTTGGAACCGGATTCAATTTCGGCGATTTTCTGACATTAATATGTGCGGCAAATTACTCATGGTATATTGTTTACCTTGATATGCTTGGTGAGGATTTGAATTTCAAATTTCTGACATTTGTGCAAATATTCGTCACAATGGCATTGGCGCTTCCTTTCATTTACATATTTCATGTCTTTGGCTTTGAGCAGGCACAGTTTGAGTTTCTGCCGATTGTCATTCTTGCAATTGTCTATACGGCAATTTTTACCACGATCATATCCACCCTATTGCAAACGAAGTACCAGAAAGATGTTAGTCCAACCCGGGCGAGCATCATTTTTTCAATGGAACCCATGTATGCTACCGTTTTTGCTCTGTTTTTATTGGGTGAAAAAATCTCTATCTTTGGCATTATCGGATGTTGTTTTATTTTTAGCGGTGTGCTCATTTCCGAATTATCATCAAAGGAATGATATATGGATAGGATTCAGCGAGTTGAAATAATAGTAACAGGGTTCGTGCAGGGTGTCGGATTCCGTTATTTTGTTTATCGCAAAGCAACGGAGCTGAACCTGATCGGATACTGCAAAAACCTTCCGTCCGGAGAAGTTCTTACTGTGGCAGAAGGACTTCGACATGATCTTGAAGAATTAGTAAAATATGTAAAAGTCGGACCGATGGGTGCACACGTTTCGCGTTTTACCACCGAATGGCTTCCGGCGACTGATGAGTTTAATAAATTTGATGTGTTTTAGTGAAAGATAGTATAAGAATCGGTAACGGATTTGATATTCATCCGTTTGCAGAAAATAGAAAACTTTTTCTTGGCGGGATAGAAATCCCTCACACAAAGGGACTGGAAGGACATTCCGATGCCGATGTAGTGCTGCATGCAATTTGCGATGCGCTTCTTGGGGCTTTGGCTCTTGGTGATATCGGCAAACATTTCCCGAATACGGATCCGGCATACAAGAACATTGACAGCAAAAAACTTTTGGCTCATGTTGTTGATCTGGTCGCGAAACACGGTTATGAACCGGGAAATTTAGATGTGATGCTTCTTGCAGAAAAGCCCAAAATACTTTCTTACATACCTGAAATGCAAAAGACGATTTCCGACATCATGCACACTTCAATTAATCAGGTTTCTATTAAGGCAACAACAATGGAAAAGCTCGGCTCTATCGGAAGAGAAGAAGGTATTGCCGCTTTTGCTGTTGTTTTAGTATTCCAATCGGGACAATAATGATTGATGCCTATTACCAGCAACTATCCGCGGCAAGTCCATATCTGATTTATTTGGCCCTTCTTGCTGTACCATTCATTGAGAATGTATTTCCTCCATTTCCCAGCGATGTTATCATTGTTGTATGCGGTGCACTAATCGCAAAGGGGACGGTTGCCTTTATTCCTGCGGTTTTGACAGCCTCACTCGGCAGTGAAGCAGGTTTTATATTGCTTTACTATTTAGGAACAAAAACCGATAAGAATATTATTCAGGCGGGAAGGTTAAAATTTATATCAAGAGATGCCCTGCAAAATGCCGAAGCCTGGTTCACTAAATATGGATACTTCCTCATATTGTTCAATCGCTTTATTTCAGGTGTCCGGTCGGTCATCTCATTTTTTGCGGGCGTGAGCGAATTACCGGTTAAAAGAACAATAGTCCTTTCTTCTGTAAGCGCACTGTTGTATCACACAGCCATTATATCGCTTGGATTTTTCTTTGGGACAAAGGTCCGCGAGGTTGATACAATATTGAGTTTGTATGGGAATATTGTCTTGATATTTATCGGTGCCGGAGCACTTTTTGTTGTTGTCCGGTATTATATAAAACGATTCTATCGCAAGAAAAATCAGAACCATGAAAATGTTTAAGAGAATTCCGAAAACACCTGAGGAAAAATCAAAGCTTTGGGGTGATAGAAAGCTTCTCATTCTTTCGGGAGTGTTATTTGCATTAGGGTTCTCTCCAATCCCGCTGCCACTTACGCTGTTCTTTGCGCTTATCCCATTTCTTAAGGTGATTGAAACCCGGCGCTCTTTGGCGGAGATTAACCGTGCATCGTTTCTGATGTCGTTTACCGCCTCAATATTTGCGCTCTACTGGGTAGGCGGATACACCGAGGGAAAAGATCCTTTCCTGATGATAGGCGGATTTCTGCTGTTCTTCATTAATCCGATCGCGTTTCTCATTCCGACGACACTGTACTACATCGTTCGGAAAAGCGGCAAGAATATATTCGCCCTTTTACTGTTTCCTTTCTTCTGGGTGTTTTATGAATATCTTTATACGCTGACCGACTGGAGTTTCCCCTGGTTGAACGTCGGCAACGGCATGAGTAATTTTACAGCGTACATTCAAATCGCCGATATTATCGGATCATATGGTATCTCGCTTGTTGTTGTATCTATCAATGTTCTGTTGTATCTGGGTTATCGGAGTTATAAAGAAACAAAAAAGGTGCCTGTTGGTTATTCTTTAGTGGCATCGCTTCTCGTGATTGTTCCATTGCTTTATGGCGTGATTACACTATCATCCTTCAAAGAAAACGCGAAAAGTATTAAAGTCGGAGTTGTTCAGCCCAATCTCGATCCGTATGATAAGTGGGCGGGTGAATCGCTCGATAAAATATATACGATGTACGTAGAGGGAACACACGAACTGTATAAAAAGAATATTGAATTATTGATTTGGCCGGAAACAGCACTTCCGGTTTATATAGTTGATCCGGTATATGCAGAATATTACAAGGCCATTAATAAGATGGTGGATTCTTCGGGTATATCCCTCATAACGGGAATGCCTGATTTACGGATTTTTGGTCCTGATGCTAAAAAGCCGCACGATGTTAAGCGCAGTAAGACAGGTGTCTATTATGCCACATACAATGCAATTTATACTATAAATCCGCGTGCCGCGCGCATTCAAAAATATGGGAAAATTAAATTAGTCCCTTTTGGAGAGCGTGTCCCGTTTGTTGATCAAATACCGATGCTTGGCGATTTGATGCGCTGGGGAGTAGGTTTATCAGGTTGGAATGTCGGTGAAGATCTCAATGTCTTTTCGGCTCAGATACCCGGATGGGCTGATTCCGTAAAGGTTGGCGGTGTCGTTTGTTATGAATCTATCTATCCCGATCAGGTTGCGCAGTTAACAAAGAATGGTGCACAATTATTAATCGTTGTTACAAATGACAGCTGGTATGGTAACACCAGTGGTCCGTATCAGCATCGCGACTATGCGAAAATGCGGGCAGTTGAAAACAGGCGGTATGTTGTCCGTGCTGCGAATGGAGGAATAAGCTGCATTATTGATCCTTGCGGCAGAATTACTTCGCAAACTAAAATGTATGAAGCTACAACATATACCGGAGAAGTATGTGTATCCGAAGCAACAACATTTTACACGAATCATCCGCACATGATAACGACGTTATGTACGCTCATTGGGCTGATTGTTATAGCGTGGGGATTATATAAAAGAATTATCGGAATGATGAATCGAAAAAATTCGAAGACCAACTGATGATACTCCAAAGGAGTTAAAGAGAGATAACCGTGAGTGCAACTCACGGTTGATAAGCCCCTAAAACCAGCAACCCCAGCGGGGTTGAACAAAAGCACTGTATTTTGATGTTCGCCTGCTTTGCAGGCGGAGATGTTTTTGACATCCACCGTGGGTTTCACCCACGGTTATCTCTGTTTTGAGCCTTCGGCACAAAGGGTGGTTAAAACTTAATCTCTCTCGATTGCAGTTCCTCCACAAGATTATCATAACCCACAAACTGTATTGCATCCCAGCCCTGGTCCTTTGCGCCCTGGCCGTACTCCAAAACATCATCAATAAAAATATGTTCTGAAGCGGGGACTTTGGTATAGTCTGTAACGGTCTTATAAATTTTCGGTTCGGGTTTTACCGCGTTGACTTCATGTGATAGGAATAGATGCTCGAAGTTTTTTAAAAAACCGTATTGTGCCCAGCCGTATTGCTGATGGATGTGGCTGGTGTTGGAGAGCAGCATGAGCCGGTAGTTCTGTTTCAAGCGTGGTAATAGGGCTGCGACATCTTCGTTCACCGTGAAAATTTCCGAGAAGCACTTGCAAAACTCTTCGGCGGTGACAGTATGATCCAATGCCTTCAGCATTGTATCAATAAATTCTTTGTCGGAAATATCCCCGCGTTCGTAGCTTCGATGAATATGATAATTCTCTTTGTAAAACTCCATGAATTGTGCACCCAATCCCGGGCGCTTGGCATCAACATAAGATATTACTTTTGAATAATCGAATGGGATGAGAACATTACCCAGATCAAATACGATTACAGAATAGTGCCGCATGAATTTTCCTTTTCTAAGGGTCTATGGAAATCTTTTCTTCAAAAAATGAGTCTTTAATTCCTGTGTTAACCAGAATCCCATTAACCGCGGTGATTACTTTTTTATCGCCGATGGACTGCAAAAATGAGCGTGGATAGATGACGCCCTCTTCAGGCCGGAAATCGCTGAATACTGTACTCTGGATGTAGCTGCCGTTTTCTGTGCGCACAACGGACTCTTCCCGTATTTTATAAAATGTCGAGGTGTCATAGAATGCCGAGGAGTAATTCCCGGAGGGATACATAAAGTTCACTTTATAGCAAATGGAGTTATCGGATTTTACAATGCTGTCCAAAACCGGAGTAATGCCGAGCTCTGATAAATGGGTTAATGCGAGAATGTCGGCCTGCAGTCGAAGACGAAGCAATTCATCGCCTTCCAAAGTTTCATCACCAATGGACGAAGTTTTTATTCCTTCCTTTCCATCAAATCGGATTACCTGTTCAAGAAATCCGAACGAAAGCTTGGAAAGATATTTGTCCGGTGCTTTTTGATAAATCTCAACAGCAACATTCGCTCCGGCGTACGTTCCGGAAAGGTGAATTGTTCTGTCGCTTATTTTGCGGAGATTTTCCTCTCCGCCTATAGCGGTAATATGATGCCGGATGATCTGCTCCGCGCTCAATGGTGGCGCGGTCTGAGCAGATATCATCGTGCTGAACAAAACTATATAAACAGAAATCAGTAAAAAACGCAAAGTCAAGAACTCTAAATTGTATGCCGGAAATATACAGCTTCTCTTAGAAAATGCCACCTTCAGTTCTGTCTCTTCCATCGTCTATTTGCCGTTCCTGCTGAGCTTTAAAATCATTAAACTTGTAGGTGAACGCTATGGCAATGTTTTGACTGTTAAAATTCGTCCACCGGTTATCCATATAATAATTCGGAGAGAACGTTTCCGTCCGGGACATGTTTGCTTTTAAAATATCCGAAGCAATAATTGCGACCCGGAGCTTCTTGTCGAAAAACTCTTTGCTCAACGTAAACGTCAATATGGATTTCTTGTTTGTTACCGTTCTTGCATCTGATATTCTTGGCGTGTAACGGTAAGAGAAAATCGCGTTGATATCGTCATATGGTTTAAGGACGAGGTTCGCGTTAAGATTCCATGCTGTGCGATTGATGTCATACGACTCGGTCAAGTAATCCGAGCTTTCCTGAATCCGGGAGTATGTATATGAAATATTGCCCATTGAAAACCATGACGGCAGCGAAATCGGGAACTTGCTGTCGTTAATAATCGGAAGCATAAGTTCAACGCCGAACGTTTTTGTAGATGCGTTATTGACCATCGAAGTAACGGAAATAGTGTCATCCATTAATGCAGTAATGGAAACCGGTCTGCCTGTGGATTTTGTATAGTATACTTTAACTATTGGGTTAATCGCCAATTCATACAGATTAGTATATGTTGGTTGTAATGCCGGATTACCGATTGAAAGATCATTCGGTCCGTTTATTCTTTTAAATGGATTAATGTATTCCATCTGTGGGCGGCGAATTCTACGAGCCAAGTTGAATGTTAATTGCAGTCTTTCGCTCAGATTATATGACAGTAATAATGATGGAAACACACTGGTGTAATTGAGCGCGAAATTCTGATTTGTTGTTACGACCGTTCCGGTTGATAAGATTTTTTCAAGCCGGATACCAAGCCGGTAATCAATGCCCAGTATCTTATTGCCGAAATTCGAATATACGGCGTGGATATTTTCGCGATATTTAAAATAGTTGCTGTATGCAGAATCCCGCTGCCAGAGATCAAGCGAATCAATGTAATCCGAATAGTTGTAATCGGTGCTTCTATCGCGGAATGTATAATTATATCCCGCATCAATTTTACCCAGACTCCAAGTAGGATCTGCCCAATCAAGCTTCGCAATAAGTGTCTTGTTGCCCGTGAAACTCTTTGCATGCTGAAGTATAGGGCGTGCGGTATAGCTATACTGCGTCGAGAGGTCGTTTGGTGCGTCGTATGTGAGTCGCGAATAATATACGTCGGCCGAAAGCTCGTTCCCTTTTTTATCGAATTTCTTTTTATATGTGGCCGTGCCCGAGTACGTATTATTGTCCAACGCACCACCGTTGTTAAGCTGATAGCTATACCGTGCTGTTCCGGTGCTATCGAATACGATATTGCTGCCGTTGTTGTGTCCCGTTCCTTTCATATGAAAATAATTTGCCGTCACGGATAGTGAATTCATGTCGTCAAGATCATAGTCCAGCCCAACCTTGCCGTTTAACATGAATCCTTCGCGCAATTGATCGCCATCGGAACGAAGTGTGTGGTAAGCGCTGCTTTGATAAAATGTCTTTGTATAGTTGAGACCGCTTGCAAATTTACCCAGGCCGCCGTTAAGGGAGCCATAGAGGTTCATTTTGCTTTTGCGGTAATTGATAAATGCCGCCGCATATTTCATGTTTTTGTTATTCGCGTACACGGTAAACGAACCACTGTAATTATCCGAATACCCTTTTTTCGTGATGAAGTTGATAATTCCCGCGTCGCCTTCCGGATCATCTTTTGCTGATGGGTTGGTTGTTATTTCTACCTGATCAATCATGGACGCCGGCATCTGAGTTAAGAGCTCCTCGGCATTCGGCAGTGGTTTGCCGTCAAGCATAATGTTTACCCCGCTTCTTCCGCGGATACTGATTTTGTTTGACTGCGGGTCAACATCTACCGCGCCCGTATTACGAAGGGCATCGGTCACATTTCCGGATGCACCCGGAACCTGCTCCATGTTAATTACCTGTTTATCGGGAAGAAATTCTATCATTGGGCGCGCTGCTTTAATTTCTACCGCGTTCATTTGAACGGCACCCTGCTGCATGCGAATTGTTCCGAGGTTGATGGCAGAACTTTTTCCTCCCTGAATGGTGTCAATGATTTTTGTCTTATATCCAATCGCGGAAAAATGAACGGACGGATTTGTCGTTTTAATATTTTCGAGAAGAAACTCTCCCTTTTTTCCGGAGATTGTACCTATTGTGTTCTTTTTATTTTCTCCGGGAACAATCATAACAGTAACCCCTACAATGGGCTCCTGAGAAACCGAATCAATAATGACACCGGACAGCGAGTAGGGATGGATGCCTTTTGAGGCCGGCTGGGAATATAAAACAGATATAAAAACGCATACAAAACAAAGAGCCCAAGATATTTTTTTCATAGTGTGTTTGGAATTTGAGGAAAAAATTTTCACGCCCATACAAATATACAACAGCTGCGGGCTAACTGAATAACCGTTCATCACAAAAATTCGGTGCCTGAAATCACATGGGGCAATTACGGTATTTGACATTGATGCGTGAAAAGATTAGTTTTTCGCAGTGTGTATTACACATATACCTTAAGAGCGGCAATTCAATACAAGTGTGTGATTTGAAAATATTGAGCCGCCGATATTTCGCGTTTCTGTCCTATGTGTTATAGTTAAAATACTTATTTCATGTGAAAGGATAGAGTCATGAATACAAAGAAACCATTCTTTTGTTCCCTTCTTTTTGTCTTTTTGATTAGCATCAGCAGTTTAATCAATGCTCAAGTGACTAATCTCTCTATTAACGGATCAAGCAGTAATTTTATCGGGACGCAGGATATTGGCGTTCAGTGGCAGTATGATGTACCGGTCGGCAGTACAACAAAAGTTGAACTATGGCTTCATCTCGGCGGTAGTACATTCATCGACCCGAGTTCGGATAAAAGCATATTCGGGGCATTTTATCAAACAGATGGAGATATGGAGGGAAGAAACGGACCGCCTGACTTTGACGGCTTGCAAAACGGACATGTTGTGATGAACATCCCGACGATTTTCCTGGCTCCGGGAAAATACATCATGAAATTTACTAACAACAACCAGACAGTCGAAATTTCCGGCACAATACTCCCAATGGCTGCGCCCGCTTACACAATTTCAGGGAAATACACACCTCATGCCGGTGCTACTGCCCAAAACATAATGCTGCGTGCAGTAAATAAAAATAATGACATGTGCCAGGCATACGGACTGACCGATGCTTCGGGAAATTATGTTATTAATATGAGCGCGGCGTATGCCGGTGGAGCAATTCAGGTTTCCATTCAAGATAACATTACACCCTATGTTGCGAGCCCGGCAGACACTACTGTTACTTTAACACAAAGTTTTACGGGAATCAATTTTTTCGCTGTAGCTCCTGCAGCGAAAATTGTTGGATATCTCAAGGGTGATGATTCAAAGGCTATTGCAAATATGCGTGTTCGCTGTTATGCTCAAAATACAAATGGGGACAATCGTATTGAGTGCTACACCGGCAGCGACGGGTATTTCGCTTTAGGTTTTACAAACTCACAAATCAATACGTATCCTTTGTGGCGGTTGGAATGCGACGATGATTTAAGTCCAAATTATGTTTCACCGCAAACCGGAGATATTTCTCTTCATGCAGGAGATAGTCTCAGAATCGATTTGATTGCATTTAAGGCAACAGACTCAATTAAAGGTACCGTACTTCTCGACGGCGTTCCATGCGTAGGTCAAAAATTATGGGTTGAGGGATACGTGCCGGATACATGCAGAGTTGGTACATATTCAGACCCTACCACCGGAAAGTTTACTCTTTATGTGTCGAAAAAGTATCCGGGTTATTATTTAAGCATGGGTGATTTACCAAGCAATTATGCATTTGACTGGTATAGTACGAACCGTTATTCCGCCGGAACCATGAATGCCGTTGTTAAAGTCATCACAGTTTCATGGACAAAGCAGACGACACCGGTTAACGACAGTTTATTTACGGTATTTTTCATCAATTCGCAGCAAGGTTGGGCCGGAGGCGTAAACGGGAAATTGATAGCGACCACAGATGGTGGAACAACCTGGACGTTGCAAACAACAAACACTACCGCGGCGATACTTGATGTTAAATTCGCAAATGCAACAACGGGTTGGTTTACTGCACGTGGAGGTATAATTAAAAAAACCACAAATGGAGGAGCTGCCTGGACATCACAGAACTCAGGTGTTACGAATAATATATATGTACTACAAGTCATTGATGCTAATACGAGTTTTGCATCTGCGGAAAATTATATCCTCAAGACAACGAATGGCGGCACTTCGTGGAGTAAGCAATCCACTCCGAATTCTGAAAATGTTTATGGTATATCTATGCTGAGTGCAACAACCGGCTACTGTGTCGGTTACTCAGGAAATTTGTATAACACAACCGATGGCGGTTCGACCTGGAATTATGTTGTTAATACAAACTGCTATAATGCATCCAGGTTATATATGAACGCATCTGGATATGGCTACATAACAGCATTTCAAAATTTTATCTCACGAACCACCGATTTTGGTGCATCATGGTCGGGTAACAACACCTACGGAAGTCAAATTTACGGTCTCGCAATTAACGGCAATGACAGGCTTTGGGTTGTCGGGCAGAACAACAATATATTTAGTTCGACAAATGGCGGATTAAGCTGGATTAATCAGCCGGTGAATGTTAACAACAATCCATCGTTGTATGCAGTCTTCTTTGTGGATGCAAACAATGGTTGGGCCGTAGGTGATAACGGCCTTATTCTTCATACAATTAACGGCGGCATGGTAGGTGTTGAGGATGAACAAGCACTAACGAAAGCGTATACGTTCACTCTGGCGCAAAATTATCCAAACCCGTTTAATCCCGGCACTGTTATTCGATATACCGTGCCTCAGTCCGGCAGCGCAATACAGCACGTAACATTGAAGGTATATAATATGCTTGGTCAACTTGTTGCGGTTCTTGTTGATGCAAATATGCCATATGGCAATTTCACTGCAGCCTTCAATGGGCACAATCTTGCGAGCGGTATATACCTCTATACACTACAGATCGGCGAGCAAAGTGTTACAAAGAAAATGATATTAATGAAATAACGTTATTAAATATTCGAAAACAGAAGAGCCGCCCCAATTGAGGCGGCTCTTCTGTTTTGGAATGTTATTGAGCAGCATCACATCAAGACAATTATAGTTGAATTAAACATTAAAATGCTTTAATTTACAACACTCTGTCGCCGCAAGTCTGAATTTGGGCGAAATGCTTTTTATAGTATCGACACACTGCTGTAAATTGTTAGTTTTCCTTTTTTGCTGCGGAACTCTTTCAGAGTAATTTCTTTCAACAGGGTATATTTTCACAATATGAAAGATGTTATATGAAAAGGATTTTTACTTTTGCATTTCTTTTTATAGCCGTTCTTCTCAACTCTTCAATTCAAGCACAGGTTACAAACCTTAAAATAAATGGCCAGTCGGGCAGTTTTGTCGGAACACAAGACGTTGGTGTCATATGGGAGTGTGATATTCCTGCCGGGCAGAGTGCTGAATTCGAAATTTGGCTTCATGTAAGCGGAGGTACATTTATTGATCCCTCAACTGATAAAAACATGTTCGGTACCGGCACGCAGACCGATGGTGATACACGTGGAAATAATGGTCCGCCTGATATGGACGGCACAGTAAACGGACACTTGATGTTTTCGGCAAATACCATATATCTGGCCCCGGGATCTTATACATTTAAATTTAAAAATAATGGTGTAACGGCATCCATCAGCGGAACGATTCTTCCCGCAGCTGCGCCGGCATACACAATCGCCGGAAAATTTACCCCGGGCGCAGGCAAGAGCGCAAAGAACGTCCTCATTCGAGCCAGGGCGAAAGATAGTGATATGATGCAGTCATTTGCCTTAACGGATGCTTCCGGTAATTATGTTGTTAATCTTGGTTCATTTGTTGCCGGACTTACGGAAATTGTGGCTGTTCAAGATAACATTCAACCTTATGTAACCGCACCGCAAGATACTTCCGTCGTTATGTCGAAAAGCTGGACGGGTATAAATTTCACTTCAGTTAATCCTGACGCAAAGCTTGTTGGGTATTTGAAAACAGAATCCGGCGCTGGAATAGCAAGCACCCCTGTCCGTTGTTATATCCCGAATAGTAATGGTGACACGAAAAAAGAAGTATATACCGACGCAAACGGTATGTATTCTTTCGGATTCACCACTGCTGAATTGAATGCGAATTCACTTTATCAGCTTGAAGTAAATTCCCCATTGGCTCCAACATATGTGAATCCTATATCGAGCAGTATATCACTCCACGCCGGCGACAGTTTGCGTGTTGATCTGCTGGCTTATACGGCAAATTCTACTATCACCGGGAAAGTGTATCTTGACGGCAAAGTGGTGACAGGTAAAAACTTTACCGTCGTTGGGATGGTGAGTGATACTGTGGCAACATGGTCTCCATGCAATTTAAGCACCGGAGAATTTACCTTATACGTTACAAATAAACTGTCTAAATATGTAATCGGTATTTGGGATCTCGAGGATCAATACGCGTTTGACTGGAGTTATTTAAACCAATATGCTCCCGGTGCTACCAACATAAGGGTTGACGTTGTTACCGTGGCATGGGGCGAGCAGCAATCCAATACAGGTAATGACCTGGCGCAGGTTGTATTTCCGTCATCGGCGATAGGTTTCGCGGTAGGAAATTCCGGAACCGTGATTAAAACAACAAATGGCGGAACAGACTGGAATGTCCTTTCTTCAGGTTCATCGGCCGACTTGCGTGCGGTTTGTTTTATAAATGAATCGGTTGGTTGGATAGGCGGTACATCCGGTACTATCAAAAAAACTATCGATGGCGGTGCAACCTGGAATGCGCAAAATTCCGGAATAGATTATCCGATTAACATTCTTCAGTTTGTAGATGCTAATAACGGCTGGGCAATGGATGTTGATAATTTCTTGAGAACAACAAACGGCGGAACTACGTGGACAGTAGTTACAACTGGTCCAACTGAGGGTTTGTTATCGCTGCATATGTTGAATGCCTCAACAGGATATCTTGGAACAACGTTCGGGAATGTATATAAGACCACGAACGGAGGAGCCTCATGGTCTATGGTCGGCTCTCCGGGAGGATATTACTCCAAAATACGATTTGCCAATGAATCGGTTGGATTCTTAGCCGGCAATGGAAATCAAATTACCAGAACCTCAGACGGCGGGGTATCGTGGAATACTATCCAATTCAATAGCGGCATGATCAATGATATATTCGTTAAGGACGCACTTACTGTATATGTAGTAGGTGAAAATAATACTGTATACAGATCCATAGACGGAGGAATGAACTGGGCGCGCCAGTTACTGAATTCAAACAACAACAGGAATTTGACCAGCGTTTATTTCGCTGATGCTTTAAATGGCTGGGCAGTAGGCAGCGGTGGTGTAATTATTCATACTGCTTCCGGTGGAACGATAGATGTTCGTGATGCTGCAGCCGGTAAGGCAGGATCATTTACTCTATCCCAGAATTATCCGAATCCGTTTAACCCCTCTACGATCATTGATTACATCGTGCCGCAGAGTGCAGGGCAGATGAAGCATGTTTCGCTGAAAATTTACAATATGCTTGGACAGGAAGTTGCCGTTCTGGTTGATAAAGATCTCAACTCGGGCAGTTACAAAGCCCTGTTTAACGGCGCCGGACTTGCAAGCGGTATGTATCTTTACAACCTGAGAGTCGGCGAGCAAAGCATCACTAAAAAAATGATGCTTTTAAAGTAACAGCATCAAAAATGTAACCGCAAAGTTCGCTGAGTTCGCAAAGATTTAATAACAGAATAATTTGAAATAAAAAAATCTTGGCGTTCTTAGCGAGCTTTGCGGTTTGTTTTAAATTGCCGGCGTCATCGTTTTGCGGGGCTTAATATGGGGATTTTTTGTTATCTTTTGGCTATGCAGTTTATATATTTTATTACTCGCCGGTTCTTATCCTCAAGAAGAAAAGAGCGGGGAGTTTCAATTTTTTCGGCTATAGCCGCGTCCGGAATTGCCCTTGGTGTTGCAACGCTCATTATCGCGTTAAGTGTACTGAACGGATTCCAGCAGCTTCTTTCGGACAAACTTATGAGTCTGGATTCTCATATCCAGCTCCGGGCTGTGCAAAATGTTAAACTGCCCCCTTCTACCGATATCGTTATCCGGATGTACAAAACATTAGGGAATGATTGCTCCCAGGTAAAACCATTTATTGATAAACTGGTTATAGCCGGAAATGCCGGGATGAAAGAAGGCATTATGATTAAGGGAGTAGCTTCCGATTATTTTACAGGTAAATCGAACATTACCTGCGTGGAAGGCACCTTAACACCTTATTGGAGTGATTGTATAGTTCTGAGTAAAACACTCGCCGGAAAACTTTTTGCAAAAGCGGGTGATACGATTACAATTTTCGCACTAAAAAACAATCAAATCCCGTCTGAGACTAATCCACCGATCATCATGCGGTTAAAAGTGACCGGAATTTACGAGAGCGGAATTGCGAAGTACGATGAGAACTTTTCTTTTGTCTCCATGGAAACTGCATCAAGAATGTTTGGATATACCCGTGGTGAAGCAAACGGATTCGAAATAAAATTGAACTCATTGGAGCGTGTTGAAAAGCTCACGGCTATGCTGCAAAACGACCGGACGCTTCCATATAGTGCGCGAAGCATCTATGAAATTCATGCGCCTATCTTTACGTGGATAGAACTGCAAAAGAAGCCGATACCGATTGTGCTTGGACTCATCGTTCTTGTCGCAGTGTTTAATATTATCAGCGTTACGCTTATGATTGTTTTGGAAAAAAGCAGGGCAGTCGGCGTACTCAGAATATTGGGAACACGAAGCAGTAGTATCGGACAGATATTTTTAGGACAAGGCGTCTGGCTTGCGGTAACAGGTATTATTATTGGAAATATCCTTGCTTTGGTTTTAAGCTATATACAACTTCAATTTAATATTATCACGCTTCCTGCGTCAATATATTTTACATCAAAAGTCCCGCTGCTTTTACGATTAGACACATTCTTGCTTGTATCTGCTATTGCCTTTGTGTTTTCTCTTCTTGTATCCGTCTTACCGGGATATATCGCATCAAAGATTTCACCATTAACAGCTATAAGGTTTAATTGATGGGTGTTGATTTTCTTATAGCATGGCGGTATATCAAGTCGCGGCACAGAATGAATTTTATCACCATAATATCATATCTGTCGACCGCCGGCATTACCATAGGTGTTGCGGCGCTTATTGTTGTGCTGTCGGTGTTTAACGGATTCGGCAGTCTGGTTACATCGTACCTTATCAGTTTGGATCCGCATATCCGCGTTGAAGCGAAATCTGAAAAAGGAATGCAAAACCTCGCGCAGCTTGAAGACATGATAAGAAAAGACAACCGGGTTCGCGGATATACACCGTATGTGTCGGGCAAAGTTTTAGTAATACATGAAGACGCAACACTTGCTGTTTCTCTCAAGGGAATTGACCCCTATGCAGCGAACAATGTTTATGATCTCGGCAGTTATATTAACAAGGGAAGTGAATCACTGCATACAATACGGCAGAGTGACGGCACGCTCGGCCTGCCGCGAACGGTTATCGGTGCTATCCTTGCGTATAATCTTGGAGTCGCTCCGGGAGATACGATAACGGTTATATCATCTGCCAACATTGATCAGATGCTCATGGTTAATGCGATGCCGCTGACGGTAAAGGCTGTCGTAGCCGGGACCTATTACTCAAAGAGTAACGACTATGATGTTGATTTTATGCTGATGAGCTTGGATGCTGCCCAGTATTTACTCGGATATGATAACTCCATTCAGGGTTACGAAGCACGGCTTAGCAATAAAGAAGAATCGTCAGCCGTTCAAAAAGATTTTAATTCCCATGTTAATAATGGTGATTATGTTGTTTCAACGTGGTACGACTTCCACCGCGAACTGTTTACTGTTATGAAAATAGAGCGATGGGTCGCCTATCTTTTATTGAGCCTTATTATTGTTATTGCAGTATTTAATATTCTCGCATCACTCACCATGTCGGTTATGGAGAAGAAGAGAGACATTGGAATATTGCGTACGATGGGTATGGAGCAGAAAAAGATCAGAAAAATCTATTTCTATCAGGGATTGATTGTCGGACTAATTGGAACACTCGCCGGATTTGCTTTGGGGTATTTCGTTTATTGGCTTCAAATTACATATGTCATTTATCCGCTCGATCCGACACAATTCAAAATATCAGCATTACCGATCGAACTGCAATGGACGGATTTTCTTGCCGTCGGCATTGCCTCTATCGGTTTATCATTGATTGCTTCGTTTATTCCTGCCAGGCGTGCGGCAAAAGTTGATCCGCTTAAATCAATCCGCTGGGAATAAGCTTTCGTTTTCCCTTCTACACGCAACCGCAAAATTATTTTAGAAACAGTACTTTTTTTGACAGCATCTGTGTGCCGGCTTGTAAACGAATAACATATAAGCCTGAAGATAGCACTGTGTTGCTTTCATCCGTTCCATTCCATGTTGCCTGATATTCTCCGGCAGAACGTTCGCCATGAAAAAGTATTTTGCATTTTCTTCCGTTTATATCATAGACGGAAAGATCTGTGAGCGATGTGTTTTCGTTCAAAGTGTAGTGGATGGTGCAAGTCGGATTAAAAGGGTTGGGGGAAGTATATATACTGGCCGCTGACGACGGCGTCTGGCGGGGAGTCTGCTGATCTGCAATACCCGTTGTTCCATTGAAAACAGTATTGAGTTTTTTCCATATTTGATCGTTTAATAAAAATGGCACAAGCGAATTATCGGGTGCGTCACCCATGCGAATCCATATCAAGTTCATGGACGGAACAATATTAAGAAACTGACCGTTTTTCCCCATGGCAGCAAACATATCCGCAGGTGCAGAGGGATTAAGATAGCCAGAGAATACGAATTGAGATTGAGGAAGCATGTAAGAACTTTGTCCGTTTAGCCATGTCAAATATCCATACGAGGGATTCAGCGTTTGAGAGCTGTGTGTCATTTGTGAAAAGTAAGCCGTATCTTGTAAGATGATTTTGTTGTCCCACGCGCCCTTATTGAGAAGCAGAATACCGAACCGTGCCATATTCCGGGGCGTACTGAAGAATACGTTGTTATATCCGGACTTGATATATAGACCATTAAATCCGGTTTTCGCGTGCAGGCGCTGATATAAAAAAATGTTGGGAGATTGTCCGGATGCTTTTTCGATAACCGAATCAAGCAGTGTATATGGCGCGGTGTGATATGCCCAGCGGGTACCGGCATCGGCTTTATATTCTAAGCAATCAGGCAATGTACAATCAGAGTCTATTACACCGTCATTTAATCCGGTAGTCATAGTTAACTGGTGTCTGATGGTTATGGCTTGTTCCTTTTCAGGCGGCGCGGATGTCCAGCCGGCTCCAAGATATTTTGATGTTGTGTCATAAATCGAGAGTTTTCCTTCCTGTTGCGCAAGTCCGATTGCAAACGAAGTGAGGGTTTTTCCCGCAGAGGCCCAATACCATACGCTGTCCTTGGTAAATGCCCCGAAATACTTTTCGAGGACGATTTTTCCATCTTTCAACACGAGGAATGCTTTTGTGTTATTATTCTGAAGAAAGTTATAGAGGCTGTCGATGTACTGCGTGTGCCATTTAAGTTGTTCGGGCGATATCGTTTCCCACGCATCGCCCGAAACAGGAGGAAAATAAAGAGTTTGTGCACCCGTTATAGTGCCAAAGATAAATAGAGCCGCAATTGTGCAAAGTATAAAACGTTTCATATAACCCGGATTAAAGATTATTTTTTAGACACTATCGGATTGTCTGACGTTTAATGCCAATTGTGCATAGTCTTTTTTTAATGACCCAGTCCGCCTATGGCAGCTACAATAGAACCGATAACCAGAAACCACAACACGATGCCGATAATCATCATGATAAGAGCGGCTTTAGCCCAGTTTGCTTTTGATGGTGGGGTGTTGCTTCCGAAAGCCCAGACGAGCAGCATAATAAAACCAACGAGAGGAATGGCGGTAAGAATAAGAGTAATTATCCATTCTCCAATACCAATTACTTTTTCCTGAGTATTGTTAGAATCCATGAACTTCTCTCCTTAACTGTTTATTGATGTTATAAGATGCCGATTGTAAAAACAACCGCATTGTCATCATAATCATTAAACGTATGAATGTAGTCAATTTGTAAAAGTATCTGGAAAGAGTACGTGCGCAGCAACCGCAGTCCGGCATGCAGTCCAAGCTCTATACCATCCTCCCTTTTATTCTCCTGAATGGAATGACCATAGGAGTCGAATATAGTGGGGTTATTGTGACTGACAGAATGGAATCCGAGCGAGGCACCTACTTGCGGGCAAACGTCGGTGCGGGTTAGCAGATAGTCGCCATACACATTGATCGCAAAACCGTCACGGATTCCGGCAAGTAAACCGGCGGCGTAATCTTCACCGATCTCGTATCCCCAGCGAAAATCAAAAACAAATACTTTCGCAAAGTCGTTGTCGTATCCCGACGTCGGATATAAATAACCAAAAGACGCACCTAAATTTTTAGACGTACCCCGGCGAAGAGGTTTATCGGTTTCAACACCGGTAATGGTTCCGACTTCAACATTTTGATTGACCGACTTATTCTCAGAAGCACTCTTGGCTACGCGTTTCATAACAAATTCAAGGTCTTCGATATTTTTTGCCGTAACCTGATCTACAATAATATTCTTTGCGGCAGCAACATCGGTAACAAAATACTGCACGATAATTTTTTCACCCAGCGCGGCAAGATTGCAGCTGACTACCTGCTGAGCCTGAAGTTCTTTGCCGATTTGGACAAGTGTTCCAATATTCGTAGTATAATCTTTCCCCGCGAGATATTTTACAATTCTTTCCGGAATAGCCACGTTGGTTGCCCGCTTGCTCATCTCGACTCGCAAAATGGATTCCGCAGTTTTCACAAAATTGGTATCAATGCCGGTGGAGGTAAAGGGGAGAACCGCAATTGAGCGTTCCGATTCTTGAGCGTGCAAGTTGAGTGTAAGAATGATGAGAAACGAAAAAATTTGAAAGCTGCGAAAATGCCTCATATATCAGCCTTTATTTAAGTGTTACTACAAATACATTCGTTTTACCAAAGAGCGCGTAAGCCAGTTCCGATTGTTTGATTCTGGTAAAATACAAAAAGTAGAATAAAAGAAAAACGCTATTCGGAGAACGCGTACCGTAATTGAGCAAAAAGGGCAAAATATGAAGGGTTTGTATCGGAAAATGTCAGCCCGTATCCACCCCCAACACCGAGAAACAAGCCGCCTGCTGCTGCGTGATATACATTTACCCGCAAAGCAGCTGTAACATCCACACCGTAAGACCAGACGTTTACATCGCTGTATGTTTTATCTTTAAGTGCAAGTGCACCTCCGCCGAATTCCATGGTTATCTGGGATGTAAACGGCTGTGTCTCTATCATTTCAAGACCATAGCCGTAAAGAGCCGGTGAATAACTGTTGGAATTTACAGAAGGAAAGATCGCGTTAAAATCTTTCATGAGCATGACGTGCGGACGAAAAGTAAGAGCACTGAGCGCGGGAATACTTACATCAACTGAAGGATTGAGGATGAACCCGTTGGTTGCAGGGCTGTTACCGGAAAACGACGACTCGCCGACCGAAAGGGAAACGGCCTTGACGCTCATCTGGCTAAACACCGGTACAGAGAAAAGCATGGTACATAGTAACGCGATAAAACCCGCTCTCATAATATCTCCTTTCCCCTGATATGGCTTATGATGGTTCGCCGATATCTTCGTTCCACAACTCCGGCTTATCATGGATGAATTGTTCCATAAGGCCGATGCATTCTTTGCTGTCAACAACCTCAATTTGCACACCGCGGGATTTTAAAAGTTCTTCTTCACCGAGGAACGTTTTGTTCTCTCCGATGATAACGCGGGGAATATTATATAATAAGATAGCTCCCGAGCACATGGAACAGGGTGACAATGTTGTGTACAGAGTACATTCGCGGTATACCGATGCCGGCTGTCTGCCCGCATTTTCGAATGCATCCATTTCACCGTGTAATATCGGACTGCCGCTTTGTACCCGGCGGTTATGTCCGCGGCCGATGATCTTTCCATTGTGAACAATTACAGAACCGATTGGAATGCCTCCCTCGGCTAAACCTTTTTCGGCTTCTTCAATTGCGGCTTTCATAAATTCGTCTATCATGGAGTGCTCCTTTTCAACTATATTCTGTGCATGTACATGAACACGCTCTCATGCTGTAAGTAGATTTTAATTTTCATCTGAATTGCAAGTTTACTGAGTTCTTCTTGCAAGTCTTTAAATGTGATATCAAGGTTCGTCAGATCAATCAGCATGATCATGGTAAAAAATCCCTGCATGATCTTCTGGGAGACATCCTGAATGTCGCAATTATGTTGCCCGAGCAAGGTAGAGATGCTGCTGACAACACCCGGATGATTTGCTCCGAATGATGTAAGTATCGCGCGGTCTCCGGCTTTTTCGTTGTTCTCAGAGGGAATAGTCAATTGCTCACCTTGCAGCTTGCTTTCTACATATTCCTGGATGGCGGAAGGCGAAAGTTTATCTCCCAGCACCTCCATGGCTTCCAAAGTTAGTTGTCGTATTGTTTCTTCAGAAACGGTCACGGCTTAGCTCCTATAAATTCATCCTGTAAATATCGTAAAGCATCCTGAAATATTAGAGTATTTTTTTCATTAGTGAATTTTTCGGTGTTTTCAATGCTTCCGGTATAAAACCGGAGCCAAAGCAGGTCTCCGATAAGCAGGGCGTCTCCGACTCTATCGGCAATTGCGGCATCAATGGTCAGGTATCCCCACAAAACATTCCAGCCGAGAGAAAGAAGCCCGTTCCAAACATGCCCGGTTATCATTTGTCCCGACCCGGGAACAATTGCTGAAAGGATTTTTAATGTCGTTACCGAATATTGTTTATTATCCGTTTGCAGACAGAATTGCCGGAGATTTTGTGCGGAATCTACTAAAGCAAATTCATCAGCCGCCTTGGTCCATTCATTGCTGAACATATGGATCCATCCCCGCCAATAGTGAATTTCAGAACTTCCTGATGTTTGAAGAGTATCTTTCTCCATGCCGTTCAGAATATTTGAGGCTGAAGAGAATGTCCGGTTGAGTATATGCAGTTTAACCAACTCAATTTTCATCTCGTGTATGGCGGTTGGATTCTTTGCATATCTTAGTGAAGCTCCCGCGTAGTTGATTGCTTCTTTGAATTTAACGCCTCTTCGATAACAAGCCGCAATGTTTTTGTTCGCCTCAAACACATACTGGTGGTTTGTGTCGAAACATAGCAGCCGTTCATACTCAGTTACAGCGTCATACAGCCGCCCCTGAGTTTGGAGTTCACCCGCGATTGTAAATTGCTGATTCAATACTGATGCATCCTGTGCAATGATGCTTATGCTGAGAAGAAGAAAGACAATAACTTTTTTCATCGTATATCTCCAATTCCTCCGCCGTTCAGGAAGCAGTTGCGCTTGGTGATGAATGAATCGAAGTTAAGCTGCAGATTGAGCAAGTATTGAGCATTGTATATTTGTGCCGATGCCGCTGAGCCGTAAATGTTGGCGCCGTAGTATAAGCCGGCGAGTGATGTAAAAATATATGCTTTTGCAGTGTGATGATGCTGGATGTTATATATGGATAAATAGGCGAACAAACCTGTCGAAACAAACGCCATAACTCCATCACCATAATTTCCCGTGTAAATCTTACCTGCCCCCGGTATAATTGCAGAGAGGAGTGCCGCGGTAACAGGACTCTTTTTAGCAGTATTCAACAATTCCTGCCGGTAGTAAGAAATGCTGTCTTGATCTTTCGGAATAAAAAGCTTAAGTGCATCTTTGTCGTCGGGCTTTGTTAGCCTTTCTCTCCAGCTTACCGCATGATACAGAGGGTGGATAAAATGGGAAGTAAAAGCAGTTAACCCTTTGCGCTGTTCATAGTCAGATATAATTTGTGTGTAGCGCCCGTTTTTGAATAAATACCTATACCGGGCTGCTGTGCCTGAGGCGGCCAAATTACCTCTTGTAACTTTTGCCAGATATATATCGGATAATTCAATCGTATCGAGCTCTAAATAGCATTTTGCGAGACGCAGATTAATTGTGTCGTTGATTTTATCCGGAGGCAGAGCCAGGAACTGTTCAGACGCTCTCAGAAAATCACGTTTTGCAAATAGATAATTTGCAAACTTCTCAATTTCCATTGATGAGTGCAACGGCTGCTGGGCAAATCCGCTGAAACAGAATAACAGGAGGAGAATGACTTTTTGTTTCACTTCTGCTGTCCAATGATGATGAGAGAATCATGAAGCCGGTAGTTGCACGCGGGATCAACGAAACGATTACGTTTTACGTCAAGTGAGTAGTGCAGGCTCCTGTCCAGTGTGTTTGAATCTCTTGTGAATCGGTCGACAAACATTAGCGTGCCCTGAATAAAATTTGTCTGTCTGCAGGCGTCAACAAAAAATGCGGAACAGGTCGGCGTAAAAGCACACCGGTCTCCATCAACATCCGAAATGAAGATATGATACGGTACAACAATAAGATTGGATAATGACCAGTCAACATGAGATGTCCCGTGCGGTGTTGTTACTGAAGTAACATACTGTGATTGCACTTCGCCCCAATGGGACAGCTTTGTCTGTGCCGAAAGAGACGGGATAAAGATAATAAGCGTGAGGATAATAGGAAGACGATATAGCATAATAAAATTACTTCTCGGTAAGGGCCATCGAACCATCCCAATCGTCAGGAATGCCGTTCTTGGTGAAATAGGTAATTCTGCGAAGCATTTCTTTTGCTGCTTTATCATCGGGCATAAGTGTTAATGAACTCTGGAATTTTTCTTTCGCCGCGGCAAAATCCTTGGCGAGATATAATTCAAACCCCTTTTCGTAATGTGAGCAATAGTCAATGGTTTTTTGTGGAATGTCGTCACTCATGTAGCCGATGATGTTATACACTTTAACGGGCAGTGTTTTACCTTTTACTTTTATAATATCAAGAACGCGTGCACGGTACTTGCCGGGGGTCAGCATTTCATATGTTGATTGCGAAACCATAAAGTAGGTGCCGTATTGTTTGTTCGCGCTTTCAAGACGCGAGGCAAGGTTAACGGTATCACCGATGACGGTGTAATCAAAAACCTGTGAAGAACCCATGTTGCCAACAATAACGTTTCCGCTGTTAATACCGACACGGCATTTTAACTGAGGAATATCTTTTTCTTTCCAGACCACACATAATTCGTCAAGGCGTTTAAGCATTTTCATCCCGGTATCAACCGCTGCGTCGGCATGATGCGGTAGTGGAAGGGGTGCGCCGAATTCGGCAATAATACCATCGCCCAAAAATTTATCAATGATGCCACCGTTATCAAGAACGATGTCGGTCATCTCGGTCAAATATTCATTTAATAATGGGACCAGCTCGGTTGGCGGAAGTTTTTCCGAAATCGTTGTAAAGCCCTGAATGTCTGTGAAAATGACTGATAGAACTTTTTCTTCTCCACCGAGCTTCAGATTGTCCGGATGCTCAAGCAGGCTGTCTACAACTTTTTTAGGGACGTATTTTGAAAAAGCACCCTTAATAAATTTTTGATCTTTGGCGGCAATTACCTGAATAAGGACAAGCACCGAAGCAAAAACAACCTGCACGCCGGCAACCGCGGTTACAACGGGGAATAACCGGAATGACAAGATCTCAGTATATGTAAAAACAATAAGTCCGATTGTAAGAAGAACATCGGCAAGATACAGATACAGATTATTTTTGGGGATGATCGATAGGAATATGAATAATGCGACAATCATTAATGATACAAATAACTGAAAGTTAGTTTCCTGCGTATAAAATGTATTTGTCAGATAGGCGTTCATTAATGCAGCATGAATAGCAACAAGCGGGACACCCTTTTCCACAGTTGTGTTGCCGAGATCGGAAATGCCTGTCGAAACGTCACCGACAAACACAAAGTTACCTGAAAAGTATTCACTCAGTTCATTTGAATATTTTTCTTCGTTGTTCTTCGCATTAAAGTTTTGTGCTTCAATCATCTTGGGAATTTTTTCCCAGGTTACAGGATAAGGAATATAAACTTTACCGTTATCATCAATGGGGATGTGCATTTCTTTTTCGAGCATGCCGGATGCAGGAATTGTAAGATATTTGCCCCATTCAATTTTAATATTCTCAAACGGAATGCGGTTGTAATCCAGGAACATCTGTAATGTTGGAGTAGGGAAGTAGAGCGAGTCTACTTTTATAACAAGAGCAAAGTGTCTGTGGGTGCCGTCGGCGTCGGGCAATGAAGATATATGTCCGCTTTTAAAAGAACTTTTTGCGAAAGGATCGAATTGGGGCAGGCAGTTGGCTGCGTAGTAAGGTTCGCCGGAGCCGGAGGTGGTTATGGGTTTCGCGTATTCATTTTTTAAGCGCGTGAAAAATTCACCTTCTTCCCATTTGAACTTCTTTGGCTCAGTTCCCAGTGCAAAGGCACCCGGTAAATAAACAACGCCCAGATTTTTAATAGACTGTGCAAAAACAGAATCTTCGAAGGCGTTGCCCGGATGCGCAAAGATCAAGTCGTACATAACGCTTTCAGGCTGGAACTTCGCGAGATTAGTATTCATCTCGGCGAGCATCCTTCTGCTGAGCACGTTACTTTTTAATGCGGCGTAGGTTTTATCGGAAATGGTGAGATATACAATACGGTCGCTGACGGGAACGCCCTTCCCATGCTCCATTGCGTATTTATAAAAGATATCTGTCGCCTGATAGTCAAGCGTGTTCCAGGGGACACGTATACATAAGGCGATGGCGAAAAGAAGAATTACAAAGACTGCTTCGATCAGGACAAGTGATCGAACGACCTTTTTACTTCTTAACTTCAATATCGTATTTCCTTATAAGCTTACCCTCGGCGGAAAATGCCGGAAGCTGTGCAATAACATCCGCGTTAACTCCGCGCACGTTACCCGCGATGGTTATCGGTTTGCCGGAATTGTCTTTGATACCGGATTGTGTTTTTCCGACGATTGATTTTTCAACCGCAGCCCACTGGGTATTGGTTACAGTTTGCTTGCTCTTAAACAGATTTTCAATTTCTTTAACCGGAGCCTTATCGCATATAACCATGATACTCATCTTCGGTGAGAGATCATCTGTTTTATACGATTCAGATTCGGAAGGCAGGACCATTAACTTGTCCTTCTCCACAAGAAATTTCTTTGAAGTGTTGAGCAGGCTGACCTCTTTGTCGTCTACACACAAGACATACACGTATGATTTTTGCAGAGGTTGAACATAAATGCTCAGCTCATCTCCCGTTTTCACGCGGTCACGAAGTTTAAGTGTGGATGTTCTGTTTCCTGCTTTATCAACAATACCGACTTTCACTTTCGTTAAATTGTCTTGGGCAAACACCATGCTGGAGGTGATGATGAATAAAATGAAAATTCGTATTACATTCTTCATTGTTAGCCTTGTAAAAAAGTTAAACATCACTTTCATATCCTGTCGAAATCGGTCGAACGGCTCCCTATAACATACAGAACACAAACCGAGAAAACAATATATATGGTGTAATTTTGCGCACACATTCCCGGGCGAATGTCCGGCATCAAATCTTTCTACTGTTGAATATTTTCAGGGAAAAATGTAAGTTTCCTAAACATTTATTTCGGACTCATCATGAACAGAAGAGATTTCCTCGTTGGAACTGCTGCGCTTTCTGCGTTCACAGCATTTGGTAAATACGGAAGATTGCTTGGTAATGTTACTTCTCCCTCGTACGACCTCGTTGCCGTTAAAGGCTCCTCGCCCGCCGCGATGCTCGAGCATGGATTAAATGCCATGGGCGGTATTAAAGCTTTTGTTAAGAAAAATCAAACAGTTGTTATTAAACCCAACATCGGATGGGATACTGCTCCGGAGCGGGCAGCGAATACAAATCCCGAGCTGGTCGGCAGATTGGTGAAATTGTGTAAAGATGCCGGAGCCAAGGATGTGTATGTTTTCGATCATACATGCGACACCTGGTCGAAGTGTTACAAGAACAGTGGCATTGAGAGAGCGGTGAAAGATGCCGGTGGTAAAATCGCACCCGGCAACAGCGAATCGAATTATCATGAAGTCGAAATAAAAAACGGCAAGCGTTTGAAGAAAGCAAAGGTTCATGAACTTATTCTGGACTCTGCTGTATTTATCAATCTTCCTATATTAAAAAATCACGGCTCGACCCGCCTTTCCATCGGTATGAAAAACCTGATGGGTGTTGTTTGGGATAGAGGCTACTGGCACAAAAACGATCTGCACCAGTGCATAGCAGATTTCGGTACCTTCCGCAAACCGGATTTAAATATTATTGACGCATACGCTGTGATGAAACAAAACGGGCCGCGCGGCGTTTCTCTTGATGATGTGACTATCATGAAATCAATGCTTATATCAAAAGATATGGTGGCCGCTGATGCTGCCGCGACAAAATTGTTCGGTATGGAACCGGAAGATGTTTCATACTTAAATATTGCAGATGAAATGAAAGTCGGCAGAAAAGATATTAAGAATTTGAAGGTTCAGCGCATCTCGTTGTAATACACTATGGCTAAAAAAATTCGTGTAACATTCGAGATAGTTTTTCTTCTCGTCTTTTTGTCTGTATTTCTCGATTTGTGGAATTTTGTTCCTCCGCAATTAAAGCAGGTGCTGTTTTTCTTTCAGGTGATACCATCGCTGCTGCACGCATTTCATGCAGATGCGGCAGCCGCAATCGGTTTCATTATTGTACTTGCCCTCACAATAATTTTCGGACGCGTTTATTGCTCAACCATTTGTCCCCTTGGAGCCATGCAGGACATTGTTGTGTGGCTGCGCAAAAAATTCAAAAAGAAGCTGCGCTTTTCTGAAGCAAAAAATTACGCGTGGATGCGCTATACGGCAATGGCACTCGCTCTTGCCGGTGCACTGACCGGGTTTTCAATATTGCTCAACCTGCTTGATCCCTTCAGCGTTGCGGGAAAAATTACAAACACATTCTTCCGTCCGCTGGCGGCGTTGGCGAGTAACGGTGTATCCTCAATCTTGCAGCATTTCAAAATTTATACCGTCGCGCCGGTATCAGCTAAAGCGGTTCCTGTAGAAGCCTTCATAATTCCTTCTATCCTCCTGATTTTGATTTTTGTTCTCGTGTTTTCGAAGGAAAGAATTTTCTGCAACACGCTTTGTCCTGTCGGCGGACTGCTTGGACTCATCGCAAACAAATCACGTATGCACATTCAGATTGATAAAGCGGGATGCAGTTCATGCGGGGTATGCGAATGGAAATGCAAAGCCGGATGCATAGATACCAAAACAAAGAAAATTGACCGCGAAAGATGTGTAGTATGTTTCGACTGTATTGAGGCATGCTCACGCGGAGCAATACATTTCAAAAAAGAAGAGAAAATACAAGTTGTCGCAGTGGCGAATGACATACCCGAATCCAACTCTCGCCGTGTGTTTGTAGGCACGGTTGCAAGTGCATTGCTTCTTGGAGCAATGAATAATAAACCGGATGATTCGCAGGATGATATGGTTCCCGCGAAATGTAAACCCCCGGTTTTTCCTCCCGGCGGCAGAACATTAGCAAGGTTTAATTCAATCTGTACCGGATGTCAATTATGTGTCGCGGCATGTCCTGCCTCGGTATTGCAGCCCGCGTTAAGTGATTACGGATTAACAGGAATCATGCAGCCGGTGCTCAACTATAAATACAGCTTCTGCAATTTTGAATGCACCGTATGTTCCGAAGTTTGTCCCACCGGGGCACTTCAGCAGCTTACGCTTCAGGAAAAGAAAACCCTGCAATTGGGTAAAGCACATTTCAGAAAAAAAGACTGCATCGTAAAAACTCAGGGCACGGATTGCGGTGCCTGTTCCGAACACTGTCCGACGAAAGCTGTGCGCATGGTACCGTATAAAAACAATCTTCGCATTCCCGAAGTTGAGGACAAATACTGTATTGGGTGCGGCGCATGCGAATACGCTTGTCCTGTTCAGCCGCAAAAAGCAATATTTGTTAAAGGCAGTGCAGTCCATGGCAAAGCCGAACTGAACCAATCCAAAGACGCGAAAGTAAAACAGGCCGTGCCGGAAGAGTTTCCGTTCTAACGAATGTTGAATTTTGAATTGTAAATGTTTAATGGGGACATGGTGCGAAGTTCGAAGTGCAAAGTGCTAAGTCTGAAGTGCAAAGTTGGAGAGTGAAATAGCGCTCTTGTCATTCCGGGCTTGACCCGGAATCCATTTCCTTGTCATTCAGAGATCGACCCAAAATTTCTTGTGCGGCTCTTCTCGATACGCTTCGCACTCGAAGAGCCTTACATACTGCTTATAAATTTTAAAGGATTGTCCTGAAAGGACAAAATTTGCACCTGCCCGACTGCGTCATGCAGGCGGGTAACCGCGGGTGAGCGAAGCGAACCCGTGGAAAGGAACACAAAGCATGTCCGGCCCTGAAGCGGGTCGAATGGTCCATTTTTTCTTCATCTCTTGCTTGCGACGGTATCTCGTCTGAATATTTATAGGGGAGAACCACTATTTGTAGGGTACAACGCAACTATTTTTTCATTATATTATCTATGTATAAATTATCTAAGCACAGGAGGCTGTTGTGAACACTAGATTTAACCCGTTTGTACTTTTCATATTATCAATTATCACTATTCTTAGCTCGACGAGTGGAAATGCGCAGAACCTAAGCGCTGTAGTTTGGTCTAAGATGGGTTTATATGCTACTGCGGTTAGCGATTCGACATATATAACTAGTGTTGGCGATAAGGGTACTGTTATTCGGGCGCAACCGTTTGGTATTATTACTGAGAAGATTAATAGTGGTGTTAATACTCTATTGCGGGGTATATGTTATTGTCCGCCGCTAAATTCGAGCACCAATGGGTATATAGTTGGGGATAGTGGCACTATTCTTAAAAGTACGAATAATGGGGCAGCCTGGCACTCATTAAATAGCGGTACAAATCTAGATTTGTATGGCTTGATCGGCCTTGATTCAAATAGAGTATGGGTTGTTGCCGATAGTGGATATATTTTAAATACAAGCGATGGAGGAAATTCATGGATATATCAGCAAACTGGGGTAAAAGCCACCCTTCATTCAATTTGCTACAACACAAACAACAATGTACTGTTAGCCGTTGGTGATAGTGGAACGGTAATAACTAGTCTCGATGGTGTTAATTGGACAAAAGAAACCGTGCCGACACATGCGAATCTACTTAGTGTGGTACGAGCCGGGAATAATTTTATAGCGGTTGGTGATTCCGGAACAATATTATTGTCTCAGGATTTACGATTAGGTTGGACAATTCTTGAAAGTGGGACAAAGAAAACGCTGAGATGTATCACGGCAAAAGATTTGGATGTTTCTATATGGGGAGACAACATCATACTTACTTGTTTTACGAATGTGAAATTTGTATTTACTACACTTGCGACATTCGAAGGCATCAGTTTTTTAGGGGCGGCGAATATAATTGCGTATCATCAACTTTTTCATTTTGCGGTAAGAATAGATGGTGTATTATCATACATAACAAGCCCTAATCTCGTGCAAAATGAAAATGGAATTAAAAGGGAGTTTAAGCTATTTGCAAACTATCCTAACCCGTTTAATCCGACCACGAACATTAGTTTTCAAATTCCGTCTGCGGCACATGTAGCGCTTGATCTGTTTTCAATCAACGGCGAGAAGATTACTTCGCTGGTGAATGAACAATTGCAAAGCGGCAGCTATACGCAGCAGATAAATGCCGAAGCGCTGCATCTGGCATCGGGGACATATCTGTGCAGAATGCTTGCGGTTGATGAACTGACGGGCAAAACATTTACACAGACTCAGAAACTTGTACTGATGAAATAAATTTTGAGTTGTGAATGGTGAGTGGTCAATGGTGCGTAGTTCGAAGTGCAAAGTCCGATGTCGAGGTGTTTTCGACCCGCCAGACTGGCGTCGTCGGGCTGGTACTTCCGTCTCCGACGGACACTCGAACACCTTCTTGTATTTAAAACTTTCCTAAGTTCTAATTGTCCCGAAGGGACAGCATTTGGATAACCCCCGGTGCAACCGGGAGTGACACCTACCCAGCCACACTCGACCCCGAAGCGGGTCGAATTAAAGTAACTTAGCGTTCTTTGCGTCCTTCGCGGTTAATTCTTCAGGATTGATACGGCGTTATCTATTTCATCTACTGTGTTATAGAAGTGCGGGGAGAAGCGGATGATGCCTTCGCGCAGGGAGCAGGTGATATTCGCTTTTGTCAGCTTCTCAAATATCTGCTTCGCGTTTTCGTGGGGGAATGACACGATTCCTGATAAATATTTTCTATCAACTCCGGTAAGGATTGGTTTATATCCAGCCTCCTGCAATCTTTGTATGAAATACTCGCTGTTATCAAGAACGATGCGCTCCCGTTCAACCGCGGGGATTTGTCCCATAACACCCAATGATGCGGTAAACGCCGCCAATGCTATATTGTTCATAGTGCCGGTCTGCAATGCCGTCGCGTCTTTTTTTAATGAAAGTTCAAAATTGAGCAAGTCCCAAGCGTTGTTAACCGAAAGCCAGCCGGTATACGCGGGTTTCAGCCGTTCCTGCAATTCGGCGGTGAGATAAATAAACGCAAGTCCCGGTTCACTCATTAGCCACTTTTGCGTACCGCATGAAACATAATCAATATAACACTTTTTCACATCAAGCTGCAAAGCGCCGAGTCCCTGTATTGCATCAACGCAAAAAATAATATCATGAGCGCGGCAGTATTCGCCGAGCATTTGCATATCGGCGCGGTAGCCGGTAAGGAACTGCACAAAGCTTATAGATATAAGTTTAGTCGCCGGGGTGACAGCGGCAATAATATCTTCCGTGGAAACGATACCGTCGTGAGCCTTAACAAATTGTATGTTTACGCCCTGACTTTTCAGATTCAGAAACGGATATACATTTGAAGGGAATTCAATAGAATTAAGAATAATTTCATCTCCGTGTTTCCATTGCAGTCCCTGCGCGAGAATGTTGAGCCCGGTAGAAGTATTCTCGGCAAACGCGATGCGGTCGCTGTCGGCATTGATGAGCTCTGCGGTTTTGCTTCGTGCTTCGGCGAACGTCCGGAGTATCTTGTTAAAATCATCAATCGCACCCGTACTGCGCATAGCAAGATGTTCCTGCATCGCATTAATAACGGGAGTCGAAAGCGGACTTACGGCGGCGTGATTAAAATATACAGCCCCTGATTCTAAATAGGGGAATAACAAACGGATTTCTGAGATAGTCATAAATATTTTTCAAAAATAATGTGTAATATAACACGATTACGAGTTTAAGTAACTTTTGAAAAGATGATTCGTGAAAATCAGTGTCTGCACGGCGAACAGGTTTTTATAGTTGTCGATGTCTGAGTTCCATGGGAACGAAATATCTGTAGCCACGGGTGAGCGGAGCGAAGCCCGTGGTAAAGGATTATAATTAAATTATTGAGCCCCGTAGGGGCGGCATATTTGTCTATCTGACTTGTTGTCCGCAGAATTAAAAACATGTGAAATATGTCGTCCCTACGGGACTCCGATTTTTTTGATAATTAAAACCCCGGGTTAACACCCGGGGCTACAGATATTCCGTCGTTACACGACTTAAGATGGGCAAGCAAAAGGTGTTCGAACTTGCCCGCCTCAGACGCGGTTCCCGACTTGTCGGGAGTACCAGCCCGACTCTGCAGTTCTGGCGGGTCGAGAACACCCGAATGGATTCCGGGTCAAGCCCGGAATGACATAATAGTGCATATAGCGGTGGTTTGACTTTCACTTCTATATATAGTATCTTTACATCATAAGTTTTACATAGTATCAAGAGTCCATAAAGGACAGCAACCGAGTTACCAAGACTGCGGTGCTAAAATGATACGCGGATAAAGCATCCGAAAATAACTTGGACACACGGCCATACTTTTTCTGATGCAGTTATCGAAAGTATGGTTTTTCTATTTTAAAGGATTCCGGATGCTATGATACGAAAAAAGGCTTTTGCTTTGTTATTCACCGGGAATTTATTTAGTTTTTCAGATTGTTTATTATATAGATAGAAAGCTATTCCGGTTGAACACACGCGAAGCAGAGTGCCGGCAGAAATTTTATAATCAATAATAATATCATAAAGGAAACATATGTCCTATTTCTTCACTTCTGAATCCGTATCGGAAGGTCATCCGGATAAGGTCTGCGATGCGATTTCCGATAGTATAGTAGATGCTATCTTTTCAAAAGATCCGGAAGCGCGTGTAGCGTGCGAAACGTTTGTTACAACCGGTCTGGTTGTTGTCGGCGGCGAAATTACCGTTAAAGAAGGCGTTGATGTTGACTATCAGAGAGTCATCCGCAAAACCATCGCCGATATCGGTTATACAAAAGCCGAATATAAATTTGATGCTGAATCATGCGGTATCCTGAACACCATCCACTCACAGTCACGCGACATCGCGATGGGTGTTGATAAAGGCGGTGCAGGCGATCAGGGAATTATGTTCGGTTATGCTTGTGACCAGACTCCTGAATTAATGCCGATGCCTATCATCTATGCACATAAATTAGTTAAGAAGCTTGCTGATATCCGCAAGAAAAATCCGAAATTAATGCCGTATCTGCGTCCTGATGCTAAATCACAGGTTACCATTGAATACGACGATAATCATAAACCCCTTCGTGTTGATGCTATTGTTATTTCAACACAGCACGATGGCGATGCAAAGCAGAAGAAAATTGCAAGCGACGTAAGAGAGATTCTCGTCCCTTCCGTTATCCCTGCTCATTTGCTCGACAAGAAAACAAAATACTTTGTTAACCCGACCGGTAAATTTGAAATCGGCGGACCTCACGGCGACAGCGGTTTGACCGGAAGAAAAATTATCGTTGATACATACGGCGGCTGGGCTCCTCACGGCGGGGGTGCGTTCTCCGGTAAAGATCCTTCAAAGGTTGACAGAAGCGCTACATACGCTGCACGTCATATCGCGAAGAACGTTGTTAAAGCCGGACTCGCAAAAGAATGCCTCGTACAGATTGCTTATGCTATCGGCGTTGTACAGCCTGTATCTATCTATGTTGACACTAAAGGTACCGGACTGCTTCCTGATATCGAATTAGCCGCTATCATTAAGAAAGAAGTAGATCTTTCACCTCGCGGAATTATCGAAAGATTGAAACTGCGCAGACCGATCTACACGAAGACAGCTGCTTACGGTCACTTCGGCCGCACGGAAAAAGAATTTACATGGGAACAGTTCGACCTCGTTCCGGTGTTTAAAAAATACGCTTAAGTAAATAAAAGGAATTACATGAGTTCGCTCCCTTATAAAGTTAAAGATATCTCACTCGCTGAGTGGGGTAGAAAAGAAATCAAATTAGCCGAAGAGGAAATGCCGGGTTTAATGTCTCTCCGTAAAGAGTACGGCAAGGAAAAACCTCTTAAAGGCGCCCGCATTGCCGGTTGTCTTCACATGACTATTCAAACTGCTGTGCTTATCGAAACCCTCGTTGAGCTTGGCGCTGAAGTTCAGTGGTCATCATGCAACATCTTTTCAACACAGGATCATGCAGCAGCAGCTATTGCCGCAGCAGGTGTTCCGGTGTTCGCATGGAAAGGTGAAACCCTTGAAGAAGCAGACTGGTGCATCGAGCAGACATTGTTCTTCGGGCCGGAAAACAAACCGTTGAATATGATTCTCGATGACGGCGGCGATTTGACCAACATGGTATTGGATAAATATCCTGAATTGGTAAAAGATATCCGCGGTATTTCGGAAGAAACCACCACCGGTGTTCACCGCTTGTATGAAAGAGTTACCAAAGGTACGCTCCCGATGCCGGCATTCAACGTGAACGACTCAGTTACCAAATCAAAATTCGATAACAAATACGGCTGCCGCGAATCACTCGTTGACGCGCTTCGCCGTGCAACCGACTTGATGATGTCCGGTAAGGTTGCCGTTGTCTGCGGTTATGGTGATGTTGGTAAAGGTTCCGCTCAATCACTCAGAGGCTCCGGTGTCCGCGTTATTGTTACCGAAATTGATCCTATCTGCGCTTTGCAGGCATCAATGGAAGGCTACGAAGTAAAGACATTGGCTGAAGCAATTCCGGAATGTAACATCGTTGTTACTACAACTGGTAATACCGATATCGTTCGCGGTGAGCACTTTGAATTGATGAAACACGGTACGGTTGTCTGCAACATCGGTCACTTTGATAATGAAATTGATGTAGCATGGCTTAATGAGCACTACGGCAATACCAAAGAAAATATCAAGCCTCAGGTAGATAAATATACCATCAAGGGTAATGATATTATTCTTCTTGCTGAAGGCAGACTCGTTAACCTCGGCTGTGCAATGGGACACCCGTCATTTGTTATGTCAAACTCATTCACCAATCAAACATTGGCTCAGTTAGAGTTATGGCAGAATTCAAAGAAGTATGAAAACAAAGTTTACATGCTTCCTAAAATTCTCGACGAAAAAGTTGCCCGCTTACATCTCGATAAACTCAATGTTAAGCTTGAAGTTTTATCAGAGAAGCAGGCTAAGTATATCGGCGTTACTGTTGATGGTCCGTACAAACCGGATTATTACAGATACTAAGATTTCAATGCAATATTGAAAACGAAGGGATGGCGAAAGCCATCCCTTTTTTTTATGTCGTATTCCTAGCCCATGACCGAGGTCATGGGCTAGGACTGGTGCATGGAGTGGCTTCATTAACACGGCGCTTCAGCGCCGTGAGAGTGAGAGCCTCCTCTTGCTTCGGGCTTTAGCCCAATAAAAACATCATATTGGACTAAAGTCCAGCTGCACTGTACTCAATAGCACGGCGCTAAAGCACCGTGTTACTGATAATTACTGCGGTATAGGTCGGCGGCATTTGGATTGGGGCATAGCCACAATTTTAATATCTTTACTATTAAAGAATTTCTCATTCTGAATCGTATTCCGGAAAGAATCATCTAACCGTATGGAAGAAAAAGAACTTGTACAACTGGCGCAGGCAGGCGATAGAAAAGCGCTGTCCGAGCTGGTGAAAAGTCACGAGCAGACCGTATATAATTTTGCATTTAAAATATGCCGCGATAAAGAGAAGGCGGAAAACACCATGCAGGAGACCTTTTTGAGTATGGTGAAAAACATTTCGCAGTTCAGCGGTGATTCAAAATTATCAACATGGCTGTATCGTATTGTTGCCAATCATTGTATGATGGCAGCGCGCAGCCAGAAAAAGTTTACATTTGTTGAGGTTGAGACCGAAGAAAGTCTGTTTGATGAGAAATACATCTCAGACAGTACCCGTCTGCCGGATGTAAGTATTGAAAACGACGAATTACGAAAACAGTTAGATAACGCGATTAATAAATTGGCTCCGGAGTACAGACTGGTGTTTTTACTTCGCGACGTCGAAGAACAGAGTACCGAAGAAACAGCAAAGATAACAGGACTTTCGGTAGCAGCAGTAAAATCGCGCTTGCACAGGGCACGCGCTTTTTTAAGAAATGAATTAACAGAGGCATTAAAACAATGAGCAGTGAAACAATTACATGCAAAGAAGTGATGAGTCACATTTGTGACAACCGCGGCGTGGACGATGGAAGCGAATGCTGCCGTCGGGTTATGGAACACTTGCGCAGCTGCGAAAAATGCCGCGACTATTTTTCGTCGGTTGAAAAAACAATTGATTATTATAAAACGTATTGTGAGCAGATAACCCCTGAGTGTCACAAGAGGTTAATGGATTTTCTGAATCTCGAAGAATAAACAAAGCTCTTCTTAGCGGGTGCGCGAATCTTTCCAGATTAACTCTTCTTTTGTCCTGAGATTAAAAAAATCGAGAAGCGTTCCATCGCCGGTTCCTGTGATGCCGCCATCCGGTGCGCCTAACACATTCCCCTTGATGTCATATAGTACACTGTACTGATCGCAGCACTGCGGCGGTACGTAGAACACGGTTGCGTTTTTGTATTCGTATTTCCAGATTGATTGCGGCGGGTTACCCACAGGGTCGGATTGCATTTTTTCGATGAGGCGGTTGAGCCATGAAAGATCGTAATAGGGTTCTACCTGATTGATTGTTGACGAGCATCCCGAAAAAAGAATCACGCTTAAAACGAATAAAAAGCATACACGTTTCATTGTAATACTTTCATCTTTATTACATGTTATAATTTACCGAACCACTTCATGATGGTGCGGTGAAATTTATGCGGACCGCTTACCTTGCCGGCATACATAAAAATACATTTGCCGTTAACATATTCAAAATTATACGTATTTGCCAGGGCAATTACTTCGGTAGATTCGGCTCCTTTTTGCAGCCAGATATTTTTGATCCCTGCTTCGGCGGCATCTTTAAAAACATCGGGGACTCTCGCCGGCGGAACGACCACCAGCAGCCCTGCATCTCTATCTCCGGCTTCCTTGCAGCTGCGAAGACAAGGTATACCTTCAAGTGTCTCAGCCTCGGGATGAGTAACAGATACTTTATATCCGCTCTTTTGCAATTCCTTTACCGCGGAATTCCCGAATTTTCTACCGCTTCTGGAAACGCCTGCAACAATTATGTGCTCTTTTTTAACGAAATTCTCAATATTTATATCCATAAGGCCCCGTAAATTGGTACATGGTAAAAATAATGAAAAACAGATTATATAACACTCCATCTGCGCTAATAATGCATACCGGGCTAATTAGATATTTCGTCGAAGAAAACAGGGCGTTCGTCGAAAAAAACACAGGGAAATTAAAAATTGAAGTAAGATTCCTGTGTAGAATAAGAAGTTTTCGAGATTGATATGGAAATCACAGAAACAATTTTTTTAGCTTTACTGATGATCCTTACGATGCATCTGATCTTTTATTCTTTTTTGCAGATCAAAAAGGAAATTCAGGCAAGGAAGCATCTGACTGAAAAAAAACTCGCGGTGCAGGAAGAATTCTATCCGGTAAATCCGCACGTACTCACCAAAGAAGACCTTACGGATGTATCGAAGATCGTCCATTATTTCAAGGCGTCATAAAGTCTGCAAAATTTCTGCTCTTGCGCCTGCCAATACGGTTTCTATTTCAACCAACCAACAGCTCTGATTTTTTCAATTGTAATTCAATTTAACCCACTCTATCTTTACATATCATTTAATAAATTTACCGGCAATATGAACATTCTGCTTCCACATAATATATTTACCACTCTATTGGCTCAGGCTCTTCCTGAAACGTTGCACCATACACTCGCGTATAAAAATGCATCGTTGCTGGGAAAAGCGCTTGAAGAACGAAAAGCAGATATTGTACTTCTTCCGGTTACCGATCTGCTTCAGCATAAGGACTTTTTTGTGTCCTCACGACGCGGTATCTCATTTGACGGGCCGCTTTCTAACGCGTATTTTTATTTTGCCCCAGAGCAGCAGCATATTCACAAAGTGGTTCTGGCGGGAGATGTTTCCGGCACAGAGGTGTTGTGTACAAAAATATTATTGCGTGAGTTATACAATGAAGAAGCTGAAATAACTATAAGCACAACAAAAACGGAATCATCTCAATCAACACTTTTACTCTCCGGCGACCTTAATCTAGAAAACAACCGTTTCTTCAGCGGAATGAATATGACTGAGGAGATTATGGATGTCATAGATCTTCCGTTTGTTCATTACATTTTTGCTGCTAATGATGAAGAGAAGCTCAAGGAGTTTGAAAAACTCACCGAGGGCATTGAATCAAAAATATATTCTGCTGTTGAGCAGGACGACTGGGAATTCCGGTTGACCCAGGATGCCCGTGATTTCTATCGCACAAACATTTCCCATGTTGTCTATGAACTGGATGAACAGGACAAAGAAGGCATACGGCAAATACTCAGGCTGCCATATTTCCACACACTCGTGGATGATTTGGTTGATATAAAATTCACCGATTAACTCAATAAATAGTTTGTAAGAAATATATTTCTGCTTATATTAAATAGTAAGAAATATCTTATTTATTGAAAAAGGGTGAAATAATGAAATTTACGTGGCTTACAAGCATTGACTGGGAAAACAACCTGCCTGATGAATACCAAACCATAGCTTCGATTGTGGGCATTGAAAAGTGCATTCAACTTATCGAGTGCTTCCAAAAAACGCCGATTTATTTTAATACCGACGCGCTGGAAAAATTAGCCAAAGGCTATATTTTGAAAAACCCCGACCGTAACCGTAAAGAATTAGCCCGGGAACTGGGCGTTAGTCTGCGATTTATTTATAATACCTTTTCCCAAGCGCGAAAAGCGGGCGGCATAAAAAGCCGTACTTAGTTTAATACCTTTTTAATAAAGGATATCAACTCTTTTTGTGAGAACGGCTTTGAAATATAATCAGTACATCCCGCGGCAAGAAACTTATTTTTATTCTCACTGCCTGCATACGCGGTCACTGCGATAATGGGAATCTCTTTATATTCCGGAATTTTGCGGATTTCCTTTGTTACTTCAGTACCGTCGGCACCTTCTCCAAGATTAATGTCCATGAGTATACATTGGTAATGTTTGTTTTTTACTTGTTCCAGTGCGGCCTTGCCTGAATTTGCAGTATCAACAAGATAGCGGTTATGCAGCATTCTACTCACAACTTTTTGGCTAATGTAATCGTCTTCAATATAAAGAATAGAGTACTCTTCGGTCATATTTGAAATAGCGGGCGGTTCTTTTGGCGCGTTGGAGGCTTCCGGCGAAAGAGAATGTACTCCTTCAACCAAAGGAATTCTGATTGTAAAAGTTGAACCGGCACCTAATGTACTGGCAACAGAAATCGTTCCGTTCATGGATTCTATGTATTCTTTTGCAAGAGTCAAACCCAGGCCCGTACCCTCAAAACTGCGGCTCAATCCTTCGCTGGCTTGTCGAAATTCCTCAAAAATTTGCGTATAGTCTTTTTCGTCGATTCCGATTCCGGTATCTGCAACGTCTATTTTTATGTGTGTAAGGTCATCTGATTTTTCTATCGATGTTGTGATAGATATACCGCCTTGTTTTGTGTAAATAACGGCATTTTTGATAATGTTATTTAATGCGTCTACAAATAAATCCTCATCGATAAATCCGAGCAATTCCTGTGAGCTATAAACACTGTTTAATACAAGGTTCTTTTTCCGTGCAATTTCTGTGTAAGTTTCAACACTACCTTGAATCAGCGGTATAACATTACTGATCTTTGAATTGAGAAGTTTTTGTTCCGATCCTATTCGTGATAAATCCAGAATCATGTTCAAAGTATTTTTTAATCTTTCGCCGGACTCAGTTATCGTAAGAGCCATGTCGGCAATGTCCGGATCGGGAAATTCTGTTGACAAAATGTCGGCGTATCCCAAAATACCTATTAACGGGGTGCGGAGTTCATGGCTCATGTTCGCGAGGAAATTGGACTTCAGCCGACTCATTTCCTCTGCCTTTTCTTTTGCAGCCGTCAGTTCTTCGATTAGTTTTTTGTACTCGGTTATATCTTCTTTAACTGTTATAAAATTGGTTATAGTGCCGGCTTCGTTTTTTAACGGAGAAATTAATACCGCCTCCCAAAATACTTCACCGTTTTTCTTTTTGTTTAATATCTCACCCCGATAATTATTGCCGGAAAGAATTGTATTCCAGAGGTTTTTGTAAAACGAAGTATCATGATAGCCCGATTTTATGAAACCTTGTGTTTTACCAACAATCTCAGCCTGAGTATATTGAGTTATCGCGCAGAATTGCGCATTAACATATTCTATTCTGCCTTTGCTATCGGTAATTACAACCGAAACCGGGCTTTGTTCGACTGCTAAGGATAGTTTTTTTCTTGCAAGTTCGATTGCGCTCTGTTCGCCACTTATCTGTAGCTGGGTTAAAGCGGCTTCTAAATCAAGAGCGGATTTTGCCAACAGCTTGATGTTATTGTCGTCAAATACTCGCGGAAAATCAGAATGAACAACAAAACATCCCAAAAGTAGATTGCTGACTTTAATTGGGAAGCAAGCGGAAAAACAATTGCTTATTTCCGACGGCAAATCACTCTTAGTAAATAAAGGCTGATTAGTAGGGATCTCGGCAACAATTTTATAAACTCCGCTTTGCATTGCCTCTTGAACAAACAACAATTTCTTAGGAATGTTTTCGGAATTCAGTGAAATAGTATCCGGTATTCCTGAGTTGATCCCTGTTATGTAGGAAAGGTTTAATGCCTTATTTGATTCATTATATTTAGCAAACCAGGCAGTTGTAAATTTGCCTGCCTGAACTGCCGCCTTGCATGTATCAATTAACAGATCTTCTTGGGTGACGTCGTTAATTTTGTTAATTTCAATCAAAAAAGACAATAATAAATTTGTGTTTATGAGCTTATTTTCTGTAATCTTATGCTCAGTTATGTCGGTAATAATATAATATACAATATCATTATCCAGCCAAGCCGATACGGAAAGCACTTTTACTTCGGCTTTTTCTGTGAGACCGGTCAATTCAAAATTTTTAACAAAACCCAAAGAGTTTAATTGGTGCTGAAATTCACTATACCCGTTGTTGCGAATAAAAAATGGAGCGTTTCCTTTTTGGTACATTGCCTCGGCAGAAATGTGCCCAATAAGGTTAACGCATGCCTGATTTGCATAAATAACCGTACCGTCCATAAGGGTATTACAAATAGCCAGCGGGGTGTTCTCTGCAACTGCCCTATACCGCTTCTCTGAATATCCAATCATTTGCCGTTGTTCAATAACTCGATTTTTAAGTTGCGCGTTGGCCTTCCTATAAAGCTCTTCGGCTTGCATTCTCTGTTCAATATTATTTTTTGTATATATGAACAAAAAGGATATTAAGGAGATTTGGAGCAGTATTCCGATAATTTTTATATAAGAGGCAATTTTATAATTTTGAATTTTAAGCTCATTAATTGCGGCAAGTGTGGCTAGTTGATGTTCAAGATTAAAAGCTGTTAAATCGTGTGCTTGATTAATTAGTGATTGTAATATAAGGAGTGAATGCGCGTCAATTGTGGAGTTGCGGTTAAGTGACTCGTTGACATTTTTTGAAATCTCTAGTAATTGCCGGGATATCCTTGCTGTTTTTTGCAGGCTTGGATTATTTGTGTCTTTCTTTAAACTATTATCAATTTGTTTTTTGAACTCTTCGACTTTCGCCAATTGCTTGTGAAGGTATTTTGGGTCGCCGCTGAATATATATTGCTCCAAATCATTTTCTACGTCGGTTAAATCATTTTGTAATGATTTTAACATTTGGACGTTTCTAAGCGTGGTGTTGGCAGTCTCCCGCTCGGTATTAACAGGAAATAATTCGGATGCAGATAATAAAAAGATATACAAGACAATAGCGATTGAAAAAGCAAATCCTATAAATAGTTTTTGTTCGAGCGTTTTAAAAAGATGTTTTTCTTGAGATGTTGATGCAATTACGCCTCCACAGATCAATATAAATAATAAGGCGGTATGATAGGGCATCTTTGCAAAAGCAATTGAACCGACAAGATGTTCGAGGTGTGTGACGTATCCAAACAAGACAAAAACACTTATAGATAAAATATAAACCACCGAAAACTGTATAGTAAAAATCTGCTTATGGAAAGCTATTAAAAAATAGATAATCCCTAATAAGATAAAATTAATTGCGGTGTTAAGGGACATTACCCCGGGATAAATAGTACCATGCGTTAAAGCCGTTTCCCGATAAATGAAATTCTCAATCCCAAGGTCCAAATTGAAAAACAGGTGAAGCAGTGAAAATAAGCCGATACTAATGATAAGAGATGAGCAAATAATTGTGATATATTTGGCTGTCTTTGTTGACTTCGTGGCAGACAACTGGGCAAATCCCACAAGAATGAACGCAAGAGCAGCATTTGGTTTCATGCTTACGGCACCGGGAATAGCGCTCTTGATAATTTCAATATTGTATTGCCAGCCAAACAGGACTATTATTCCCGTTACAATCGCAATACATCCGGACCAAAAGGCGAGGGGTTTGGATAAAGAAGCAACTTTACTCATGAAGTCCCTAAAGTAGGTTTGTTAATATAATTCAGCCAATGTTATTTCAAATTCATTGTTAATGCAATGAAAGACAGTTCTGTCGAGATGTTAAGTTATTAAGGCGCGAAAGGTAAATTTTAAACCGTGTTCAAATAATAAAAGTTTCCGGAAATATTGTACAAAATGAAGATTTTGCATTGTATGTGACCTATGTCGCTCCGCTCATCGAAAATCTCTTAAGTTTTTCACTCGTCGAGGCTGGATGCGAAACCTGCATGAATATTCTGGTTAAGTCGCAGAATAGTATAAAACTATTCCATAATCCTTTTAATTAAGGCTCGTAAATCACCAGCCGTAAAAGGTTTTGAAATATAGCCCGAGCATCCGGCGGCGAGAAATTCCTCTTTATCTCCCGACATGGCATAAGCGGTAACAGCAATGATCGGGGTATTTTTATATGCAGGCATTTTCCTCAATTCCTTTGTAACTTCGATTCCGTCCATGCCTTTGCCAAGATTTATATCAATAAGAAATAGTTCATAGTTCCCTGCCCCGGCTTTTTCGAGAGCATCTTTTCCCGTGGTGGCAGATTCAATGCTGCATATGTTTAAGAGAATTCTTTTAACCAAATCCCGGCTGACATCATCATCTTCAACATATAGAGTTGAATAAGTCTTGGCTATTGTTTGCGTTTGAGGAAGATAAATCGTGTGCGATTCTCGCTTCGGTGCTTGTTTGGGGGTTGATTCAAGCGCAGGGAGCCATACAGTGAATGTAGAGCCTTTGCCTACCTCGCTGGCTACTGATATTGTTCCGCCCATCATTTCGGTATATTTTTTTGCAAGAGTAAGTCCAAGCCCGGTGCCTTCAAAGCCTCTGTTCATTCCCTCGCTGGCTTGGCGAAACTCTTCGAAGATTAGTTCAAAATCTTTTTCCGCGATACCAATACCGGTATCTGTAACATCTATCCGGATGAGATTTTTCCCGTTTACTATATGCTGATCGGCACGAACGGTAATTCCGCCTTTATCGGTATAGACAATTGCATTCTTAATGAGGTTGTTTAGCAAGTCTTTAAACAAACGCTCTTCAATTACCGCCGACAGAGTGTCTTGAGCTGCTTCAAACGTTATAGACAGTGTTTTTAAAAGCGCAGTCTTCTCGAATAAATTTACCGAGCTTTTAATAAGCGGTATAAGATTCATCGGCGTTGGATTAATTTTAATACCGGAGGCCTCAATTTTTGAGAAATCCAGAATCATATTTAATGTTGTTTTCAGTCTATCTCCGGATTCCTGAATGACCCGCGCCATTTTAATGCTTTCCTTTTCGTGAGATTCTGATTGGAGAATTTCTGAATATCCCAATATTCCAATGAGCGGGGTCCGCAATTCGTGGCTCATGTTGGCAAGGAAATTCGATTTAACCCGGTTCATCTCTTCGGCCTTCTCTTTGCAGCGATAAGATCCGCCTCACCCTTTTTTCTTTCCGTAATATCACGGATAATAGCAGTGATGAAATATTCATCGTTCGTTTCCCATCTGGCAAGTGATAGTTCAATCGGGAAAATATGACCATCCTTGTGAAGGCTTCTTCCTTCATATGATTTCCCAAATGGGGAGGCCTCAGAAGACGTGGCATTAACGAAAGTCTGCATTTTTGCTAATACCTCGGGTTCATCCGGAGCCAAACAGGTAGCCGACTTGCCAATTATTTCATGACTTGCATAGCCGTATATTTTTTCGGCACCGTAATTCCAATCGTATATGCGGCCATTTTTATCAATCGTTATTATACCGTCGCTTGCGGTTTCCATAATTGCGCGGAAATGACTTTCTCTTTGATGCAGCGCTTTTTCAGCAGCTCGTCTGGCGGTTATTTCGGTCGACACGCCGCACACACCTGATATGGCATTGGTGTTGTCATAGAGCGGGAATTTGATGGATAAAAAGTATACTGGCTCTCCATTGACCTCCATAATCTCTTCAGCTTCCAAAATCCGGTTGGATTCAATCACCCTTTTATCGTTCTGTTTGAACATTTCGGCTGTGTGGCTCGTAAACAAGTCATCGTCGGTTTTTCCAAGAATCTCATCTCTTGAATGTCCATTAAATTGTTCCCACACTTTGTTGACTATTAAATATCGACCTGCCAGGTCTTTGGCGTAAATCTGCGCCCCGCTATTTTCGATAAGGCTTGATAAAAATCTTTGATTTTCCAGATAGCTTTGTTCTGTTTTTATTTTTTCAGTAACATCGGACGATAAAATCAATACGCCTTCGGGTACCGGTTCAATTTTTAATTCAAACCAACCTATGTCTCCGTTCGGGAAAGTAAACTCGTTGATGAGAAACTGCGAAACCCGGTTTTCAATACAATTCTTGATTATTTCATACACTCTTGTTTTTTCTATGCCCGGCCACATGTCGCCGTAGATATTTCCAAGCAATTCTTCTTTGGGCCGGCGGTTATGTATTTCAGCTGTTTTATTTATATAAAGATACCGCGAGTCAAATCCCAGAATTTGAAAACCTTCAAGTACTCCATCCAGTGTTGAACTAAACCGATTTTCACTTTCCTGAAGTTCATCTAGATATTTTCTTCGCTCGGCTTCTTTTTCAAAAACCTCAAGGGCAAATGAAATATCCGAAGCAACTTCATCGAGTAATGTTATTTCGCTTTCATTAAAGAAGAAAGGCTTATCGGAATACAAGGTGAATGTTCCAATAGTTTTTTCTGAAGACTTAATTGGAAAACACCCCAACGAATTAAATCCATGCTGAAGTGCATTTTCGCGCCTGTGGGGCTGAAACGGTTGATTTGCAATATCGAGCGCAATGTGACGCGTTCCTGTTATAACGGTTTGTGCAATGTTTCCCTGGCGCCGTAACGGATCATTTAAGTCAATATTCAATTGTTGCAGATAGTCATCTATATCTCCCGATGAAGCCACGGGAATTACTTTGCCGCTGTTTTCATTGAGGAGGCCGATCCATGCTAAAATAAAACCACCCTCTTGCGTGGCAATTGCGCATGCCGACTCAAATAATTCATGCCGGCTCTTGGTGTGGATAATTGTCTCATTTACGCGGCTTAATATTCTGTAGAGGCGGTTCAGGTTGCGGACATTTTCCTCATCTATTTTTCTTTCTGTAATATCAATGGCCATCGCATGTATAATTCCCTCGCTGAACCACAATGTTACCAAAACAATTCTAAGATTACCTTTCTTTGAAAGGAGCTTCGTTTCATATTGTTCCAGTATACCACCGTTTTTAAGTTGGTGAAGAATTGCTTCGCGGTCTGCAATGTTTTGGTAAAAAGTTTTTGTATTATCATTGTAGGCGTCTTCTATAGAATCATACTCCATCATGCGAATAAAAGCAGGATTGGCAAATAACACTTTTCCATCCGGCGTCGTGTTCGTAATGTAAATCGGGGAGTGCATGACCATCTCGTGGTACTTTTGCTCGGATTTCTTAATTTCACTCACTTGCTCTTTTACTTTATCTTCTAATTCTTTGTTTGCGGCAAGGGTAAGATATTCCGCTTTTTTTCTTCTGTTGAGATCTTTTCTGAAGTAGTAAAAAAGAAAAAGAACTAAAATTACTTGAATGATCAGGCTGAAAACAACGATCTTTTTAACATTGTTGAACGTCTTCGCTTCGATTTTTAGTTTTTTTTGCACAACATCAACAAGGTTGTCTCTTTCACCCATGACCAAGAGGCGTAAGCTGTCAATTTGATTTGTTGTGGATATCATGCTATTCTTAAGGCCGGCAGAACCAAGTTTTTTATAATTCCCGGATGTGAAAATTGTATCTTGAGTGAGTAGTCTGGAGACAATCTCGGCTGCTTTCGATGTTATTTTTTTATTGGCACCATAATAAGTCAATGTGTCTAAATCGCCCGGAATTCCCTCGAGATTATTCCTATATAATTCGCTGTTTGTCTCTTTTCCCGTTTCAAAGAAAACTTGAGAATTAGTCAACATTCGCCTGGACTTCGTAGCTATTGCTCCGAATCTGTCTATGGCTTTGTAATGAGCGTAATCGGCACGATTATTCCGTTCAAATAATTTCATGCCGTCCAAACTCAATAACGAAACGAATAAGATAATTGCCAATGAAACAGTAATGCCGCTGAACAGACGCACCTCAAGTTTTGTATACGTTGAATGTGAAGCGGCAGGAAGAGACAATATTCCAAGGCATAGTAATAAGAAAGCGAAGGCTGTATGAACCGCCATGCGGGAAAAGGAACCGGATCCCGCGAGATCCTCGAAACCCGTAATATAGCCAAGCAGTGTAAAAACACTTAGTGTTGCTATAAAGGATATAGAAAAGTTTACAATTAAATTGTTTTGATGTCGTTCGCTTGTTCGTAAAACGAAGGCTATTGTGAGTAAAATAAAATTTACCGAAGTACTAAGCGCCATAAGTCCGGGGTGGAGGGTAGCTGCGGCTCCCGGTTTTTCAATGTAGAGGATACTTTCCATCCCCATGTTAATTCCAAAGACCGAATAGCAAAATGCGAAACCGGCAATGAGAAATATTATTGTTGAAAATAACCGGATGATGGTTTTCGCTAATGTTGAGTTTTTTCTTATGAGAAGTAAAGAAATGCCGGACAGGATAAAACAAAAAGCAGTATTAGCTTTCATGGAAAGCGCCCCCGGAACGACAGTCTTCAATGCTTCAATATCAAACTGCCAACCGATTAGGACGATTAACCCTATCGCTATAGTGAGCAGACTAACAACCACGGAAATGAAAACAGAACGACTCGTAGTTCCCATGTTTTTGCCTCAATATCCCAAATCGTAACAGAGTATTTATTTAAAAATATTAAATCCGCAGGGTCTAATATTTAAATTATCAACGTTATCTTAAACCAACAGTCAACCCGATGTAATCATTTATTTTTAGTCATTGTAAGAATCCCCTTATAGCATTACACTATATAAAATTCAAAATAATATAATTACTTTATTTAAATATTCAAATAATCAAATATTCAAATAATACATTCTATAGGATATTTGTAGATTTGGTGTAACCTATTATTCAGTCAGTGGTTTTTTGTTATGATTAAATCTGGTACATTTGGTTAAGTAAATTTTTACGTTTTTTGTGGTTTTTCAGTTAAATAGTCCCGGGAGACTAAAAAAACCGCTTTTTTCTAAAAAAAATTAAAAAAACAGGGAAAAAATAGCCGCGGATTGGCTTTGAAAAGGTTGAACTTAATCGTAACTTTAACGTTAACTTTGAGATTTTCCTGAAAATCAAGAAACATTCAATGAACATCATTATCATAATAGAGGCCATATGAGCAAAAAAATCTTCTCCGTTCTTTTTCTGCTATTGAGTCCACTTACCGCCTTCGCTAGCGAAGCCGACCTGAAAATCCCGCAATTAGAGCCGCATCAAAATTCTCTTCTGATGTATGGATTACTGGTTTGCGTATTGGGACTCGCTTTCGGTGTATATCAGTTCTTAAAAGTTAAAAATTTGAAAGCTCACAGCTCAATGCTGGATGTAGCTCAAATTATTTTTGAAACATGTAAGACCTACTTGCAGCAGCAGGGAAAATTCCTCGGAATTCTCTTTGTATTTATTGCCGCTTGTGTTGCTTTCTACTTCGGATTCTTGCAGCATCAGGCAGTCGGCAGCGTTCTGTTCATCCTCTGCTGGATGGTTGTCGGTATTCTCGGTTCGTACAGCGTAGCCTGGTTCGGAATCAGAATGAATACTTTGGCAAACAGCCGCATGGCTTTTGCATCATTAGAGCGCAAGCCTATTAAATTATTAAATATCCCTCTCGATTCAGGTATGAGCATCGGCGTTATGCTTATCTGCGTTGAGCTCGTTGTTATGCTTATCATCCTCATTTTCGTTCCACGCGAACTGGCAGGATCAAGCTTTATCGGATTTGCAATCGGCGAATCACTCGGCGCAAGTGCGTTGAGAATTGCCGGCGGTATCTTTACCAAGATTGCAGATATCGGTTCGGACTTAATGAAAATCGTATTCAATATTAAAGAAGACGACCCACGTAACCCCGGTGTTATCGCCGACTGTACCGGTGACAACGCTGGTGATAGTGTTGGCCCAACGGCTGACGGTTTCGAAACATACGGTGTAACCGGTGTTGCCCTTATCAGCTTTATCGTTCTCGCAATTAGCGATGTTTCGTATCAGAAAGACTTGCTTACATGGATATTCGTTATGCGTGTTCTGATGATTATTACCTCAATCGTATCATTCTGGATTAACCGTGCATTGAGCAGCATGCTCTACGCCGGTAAAGATGATATTGATTTTGAACGTCCATTGACAAACCTTGTCTGGATTACTTCGATACTTTCAATGGTTGCTACTTTCGGAGCAAGCGCCGTTCTTATCGGACACCTCCCAAGCGGTCTCTGGATAACATTATCAGTTATTATTTCGTGCGGAACTTTGGGCGCTGCTCTTATTCCGGAATTCACGAAAATTTTCACCAGCCCGAAATCAAAACATGTTCAGGAAATTGTTACCTCCGGTCGTGAAGGCGGTCCGTCGCTTACGATTCTTGCCGGATTTATCGCCGGTAATTTCAGCGCGTTCTGGAAAGGTATGGTTTTCTTACTGTTAATGGGTATCGCGTTTATTGCTTCCGGTTCAATTCCGGCAGGTATGATGGTTTATCCGTCAATCTTCGCGTTCGGTCTCGTTGCTTTCGGTATGCTCGGTATGGGTCCTGTTACCATCGCGGTTGACAGCTATGGACCGGTAACCGATAACGCTCAATCAATCTATGAATTGTCATTGATCGAAGAGCTCCCGAATATTTCAGGTGAAATCGAAAAAGATTTTGGTTTCAAACCTGATTTCGACAAAGCAAAACACTATCTTGAAGCAAATGACGGCGCAGGAAACACCTTTAAAGCAACAGCTAAACCGGTACTCATCGGTACAGCCGTTGTTGGTGCTACTACGATGATTTTCTCGTTGATTTTGCTTATCAACAAAACTCTGGGCGTTGATCCTCAGCAGATTCTCAGTATCCTCAACCCGTTCTCGCTTTTCGGTATGCTGGCTGGCGGCGCGGTTGTGTACTGGTTTACCGGTGCTTCAACACAGGCCGTTTCAACAGGTGCTTACAGAGCGGTTGAATATATCAAACACAACATCCAACTTGATGAAAACGCAAGCAAGAGCGCTTCGATTGAAAAATCAAAAGAAGTTGTTAAAATCTGTACACAGTATGCACAGAAAGGTATGTTTAATATCTTCGTTGCAATCTTTAGCTTTGCTCTCGCTTTTGCATTGTTCTCGGCTCCTGCCGGATTCAATGCTTCATTGTCCGATGCTGATAAATTGATGGCTGCCCGTCCGGTTGCGTTCTTCATCAGCTTCCTCGTGTCAATCGCGGTATTCGGATTGTTCCAGGCTGTCTTTATGGCTAACGCCGGCGGCGCATGGGATAATGCAAAGAAAGTTGTTGAAGTTGATTTGAAAGAAAAAGGAACACCTTTACACGCGGCTACCGTTGTCGGTGACACCGTTGGTGATCCGTTCAAAGATACTTCATCGGTTGCTTTGAACCCGATTATTAAATTCACCACCTTGTTCGGATTGCTCGCTATGGAAATTTCAATTTCCGAGGGCTTCCGCGAGAGTGCTAAATATTTCGGAGTCGTATTCTTTGTTATAGCTTTGATTTTCGTTTGGAGATCATTCTATAAGATGCGTATCGAATCCAAATAATTTTGCTTTAAGCAAATTGAACCCCATCTCGCTAAAGGGATGGGGTTTTTTATTTTAAATAGAAACTCTTGATTAAAACAGCCCTCACCCCTGCCCCTCTCCCAGGGGGAGAGGGGAGCTTCAAAGTTACAGTTTTATTTTAGTTGAGTTTTTCTATTCCTCTTCTCCTTGGGGCAATGCTGTCGACTTAAGAATTTTCTTGTCATTCCGTAATCCGCCTGGGTGGACTGACGCAAACACTTTAAGACGAAATGACAGATGTAGAACGTCAGATTTGTACGGAATCTAGGTTGAGTTTCAATAATTTTTAGAATGGATTCCGGATCGCCTACGGCGTCCGGAATGACGATACTGCTTTTTCGTTCTGACAATTTCGCTTACTTCGCTTAAGTTGACAGCATTGCCTTGGGAGAGAAGAGGTTGCCTGCCCGACTGCGTTAGCAGGCGGGGGTGATGAGGGCTTTTTGAGTTATGAAGATTTTCAACAGCAAAGTCTCGCCTAAACCGTCGAAGAATATCAAAGGCTTCGACCATCAGTGTAAATCTTCTCTCAAACTTTAAATATTTTTAAGGAAAATGCACTAATTTTTGGCACGAGGATTGATTTAAGAAAATATTTAGATAAGTTAAATTCTTCGTATTTTTTAAACCGGTTTATTCCGTTTTCTCCGGCAGGAAAAATGGAGCTTAACCGAAGGTGTTATTGAATCACTATATATTATACAAAAACTATTACAGGCTTACGTCGTGAAAAAAATTGCTGTAATCTTCGGCACGAGACCGGATACTATTAAACTGGCTCCGGTTATTCTTGCTCTGCAGAAAGAAAATAAATTTTTTAAAGTAGTCTCCATTGCAACTGCCCAGCACCGGAAAATGCTGGATCAAGTTTTAGATGTTTTTAAAATTACGCCCGACTATGATTTGAACGTTATGAAGCAAAATCAATCTCTTGCCGAACTAACGAAAAATACCATACAGGCTTTAGATGAAGTATTGGTTAAGGAGCAGCCGGATATGGTGCTTGTTCAGGGTGATACTTCAACGACATTTATCGGAAGCCTTGCAGCGTTTTACAGGAAAATTCCTGTGGGACATGTTGAGGCCGGGCTGCGTACGTATGATATGATGAATCCTTTTCCCGAGGAAGCGAACAGACGGTTAACCGGAGTGCTTACCGAGCTGCATTTTCCTCCAACGGAAACAGCGAAGAAAGCATTATTGCGGGAACGTATGCCGAAGGAAAAGATATTCACAACGGGTAATACAGTAATAGATGCTTTAAAGATTGCAGTGAAAAAGAATTATACATTCACGGTTCCCGCGGTAAATGAAATCATTGCGCAGAAGAAAAAGATCGTGCTGTTGACAATGCACCGCAGAGAAAACTGGGGCGCGCCGATGCAGAACGCGTGCAATGCGGTTAAAAAACTCGCGGCATTGTATCCCGATATCAATTTCGTATTTCCTGTCCACTTGAATCCGATTGTTCGTGATGTTGTTTTCCCAACTCTCGGCGGCATATCGAATGTTAAGTTGATTGATCCGCTTGATTATCTTGATTTTGTAAACCTGATAGCACGTTCATACTTAATTATTACCGACTCCGGCGGCGTGCAGGAAGAAGCACCATCCTTGGGAAAACCTGTTCTTGTACTTCGCAAAGTAACGGAACGGCCTGAAGCGGTAAAATTTGGGACGGTAAAATTAGTCGGTGAAGACGAAAAGAAAATATTGTACTGGGCAAAACGCCTTTTGGATAATAAAACTGAATACAAAAAAATGGCTTCAGCGGTGAATCCTTACGGCGATGGACTGTCGTCGAAGAGAACAGTACAAATTATTAAGAATTATTTTGGCTTATCTAATAAAAAAGTTGATGAGTTTATACCTCGTTAAGGAGTATTGTGTATGAAGCGCATTTTTGCGTTTTTAGTATTTGTTGTGATGATGTGGATGCTTCCTGTGACTGCTCAAAGTCAGTATCCGCTGAAAAAAGTATTGGTTGTATGTGAAGGTAACGGCGATATAAAAAGCTTCCCAATGGGGGATGCCCGTCAGCTTGCCGAACTGTTCGGTCATTTTAACACGCAGACGGTTATTAAGGGCGTTAATAAATATACGCCGGGTGAGTTGAACTCATATCAATATATCTTTTACGTCGGATTTTCTCCCAATAACACGGTTCCTAAAAAATTTACCGATGATGTTTTAAAAACATCCAAACCGGTAATTTGGTTGAATACGGGCTTTGCTGCCTTTTCACGGGAGAGCAATACAAAGAAGGTTTACGGATTTTGGGTAAAAGGGCTTGATACACTGTCAAACTTTGACGGGATCAAATCCGGTAATAAAACCTTTACTAAAGGCGAGCCGAATCTCAATATGGTTGAGATTACCAACAGAGGAATGGTGCAGGTTGTTGCAACGGCATGGTCATCTCATAAAAGAAGAGAGATGCCGTATATGGTCCGGTCAAAGAATCTGTTATATATTGCAGATTCGCCGTTGGCTTCAGCCAATGAAACCGACCGCTATCTGTTTTTTGCCGATATGCTTCACGACATATTTAACGAAGAGCATCCTGTTGAACATCATGCGATGATTCGTATTGAAGACGTTACGCCGATGGAAAATCCGGAAAAGCTAAAAGAGATTGCGGATATTCTTTCGAGCAAAGGGGTTCCATTTCTTGTTTCTACCGTTCCTTTCTATGTTGATCCTTCGCAGGGAATACGCATCAGCCTTTCCGACAAACCCGATATGGTTGACGCTTTAAAATACATGGTTCAAAAGGGCGGAGCCATTTGTATGCACGGTATCACCCACCAGTACAAGGGCATTACGGCTGCGGATTTTGAGTTTTGGGATGAAAGCAGAAATAAACCGATTAAAGACGAATCAGCACAGGCATTTGAAAAGAAATTTGAATTGGGTATTCAGGAGTTCATGAAGAACGGCTTATACCCGGTTGTGTGGGAAACTCCGCACTATACAGGTTCTTTCTTATCATACAAAACTTCCGCAAAGTATTTCAGCTCTGCAATCGAGCAGCGTCTTTCAATTGAAGATTTTGAATACGGACAGTATATGCCGTATATTATTTATAAAGACTTGTTCGGTCAAAAAATCTATCCTGAAAATCTTGGTTATGTGCCTCTTGACCCAGATAAAAAAGTCAGTCTTGGATACGTTAATAATCTTCTCAGAGGTGCAAAAGCGAATCTGAATGTTCGTGATGGTTTCGCATCCTGCTTCTTCCACGCGTTCCTTGATCTCTCGCTGCTTGAAGTCCTCGTCGACGGTGTACAGAAAATGGGTTATCAGTATTATGATATTACCCAGCATCACAATTGGGTCAAGACAAAAGACCGCGTTATCATAACCGGCGGCGGAGATTATACAATTTCATTAGATGATCAGTTTTTGAACGAAGGCTGGTATAATGAAAACGGTGAATTAGTTAACCGGGTTATCTCTCCACAAAGAATCAAAGGCAACGTTACCAAGCACATTGATCTGGAGCCGGGGTATCTTTATAAAGCCGAGCCTGCAGAGTACCGCGAACACGAAGTTTCGTTCGGTGAAAAGTTTATGCATTCTTTGGGCGACTTATACGACAGTTTCTTCGGTTCAAACAAAAACTGGAAGGATGCCCGGGTCGCGGTCATGTGGAATGAATATTCCAAAGGCGGACAGTATAATGACCAGGCATCATTTGCTTCGATGTTTAAAAGTGTGAATATTCGTGTTGATACAATATTCCTTCACGAACCAATGCACTTGGAAAGATTTAATTTGTTAGTCGTGCCTCAGTCTGTGGTTGATTCACTTGCCCCAAACGATTATGATGCCTTGGTGCAGTTTGTTAAAAATGGCGGCAATCTGATAACCGACACAAAAACAGACCTTGCGACGGAATTCGGATTCAAGTTTGCTAAAACACGCATGCAAGTCCGCCAGCTTCGAGATAAGTATTATCCCGAAGAATCAATCAGTTGGCGGTACAGTGAGTTGGTAAATAAGTGCCTTGTAGAAGAGAGTGACGAATCATTTTGCTTTGATCAAACCACCGATGCTTCGATGGTTATCGGACGTAAAGTCGGCAAGGGAAAAGTGATTTATATCAATTCAAGATTTGATCCCGATTCACCGATGGGCTACAGCAGATATCCATTCCTGCTTCACTACATACGTAAGTATTTTGAAATCAGGCCGATTTTTAAGCGCAACAATCTTGAGGTGTACTTTGATCCCGGATTCCGCCACACGTTCAGTATTGAAAACCTCGTAAAGCAGTGGGTTATTCAGGGCATTCACATCATTCACGTTGCAGGCTGGCACGAGTATCCGAAATACACCTATGATTATCAGCGGCTCATCAATCTATGCCATGCGAACGGCATTCTGGTATACGCGTGGATAGAACCACCACAGGTAAGTCAGAAGTTCTGGAAGGAACATCCTGAGTGGCGCGAGAAGAATTATAAAGGCGATGATATTCAGCCTTCATGGCGCTATCCGGTCGCGCTAACCGACGCGCAATGTGTTAATGCAATGACGGAGCATTATAAGAAACTGTTAACGTCTTTCGACTTTGACGGTGTTAACCTTGCAGAGTTATATTTTGAAGCCGGTAAGGGTTTTGAAAATGCGAATCTGTTTACACCGATGCATCAGACTGCCCGTAATGATTTTAAAAAATATTTCGGCTTTGACCCTGTTAATCTTTTTAATGCATCATCCAATTACTATTGGAAAAATAACACCTGGGCTAAAAACTCGATGGTGAATTACCGCATCGAGAAAATAGATGAGGTGTATGATAAAATATTGGGCAGCATTCAGTTTCTGTTAAAAACTAAACCCGGTTTTAAAATTATTGTTACCGCAATGGATAGTTTCGGTTCGCCGGAGTTAAAAGAACAGATTGCCGTAGATATGGAACACATACTGAAGATGCAGAAGAAATACGGGTTCATGCTGCAAGTAGAAGATCCGCAAAGTTTGTGGTCAACAGATCCGATGCGTTATATCGAAATCGGGAAAAAATATGAACAGCTTATCGGCGACAAAAAAAATCTACTGCTCGATTTGAACATTCTCAGCTTCAGAAAAAAAGAAGAAGTAACACCTTTCCCAACACTAATACAAACCGGAACGGAATGTTTCTTGTTGGTCAATGCGGCATCACTCGGCTCCCCGCGTTCAACTATTTATGCGGAGTCCAGCATTAACCCGCAGGATATGTTGTTTTTGAGCAATGCGTTTGCCGCCGGTGTTGAATATAATTATATCAACGGCGGTTACGAGGTGCAGTCACCATACTCATTCTTTGTACAAATGCCGGATGAAATTAAGGAAATCAGAATTGACGGTACCCCATTAGCACCTTCAAGAAATAACGAATATCTTATTCCTGCAGGCAGCCATAAGATAACGCTGTACAAAGAAGTTGTATCGTTTTCTGCGCATGAATTACAGACGCGCATATTATCCTTTACCGGAAATTTGCTGGCGGTCGGCTATGGCCAAAGAGATGTTAGTCTGACGTATGAGTCCGACGGCCGGGCACTCATTTCACTCAACCGCAAACCGACATCGGTTAAAGTTGATGGTAGGGATTATCCGTTTACCTCACTCAAAGGCAATGACTGCTTCAGTATTTACCTTCCAGAAGGTAAACATCAGGTAGACATTGTCGCCGGCGACCTGTTCACGTATGGGGTAAACGTGACAAGCCTCTGGTCGATCACCGGGATTGCCATTCTCGGTTCAATCGGTGTGGGCTTACTGTTAATAATGTATACGGCAATGAAATTTATTAAAAGAAAATATACCAAGCTGGATGCTTCGTCAGGTGCGACTATCGAGAGCGAAAGCGGTTTATCAAGCAATCATGTATAACATAAAAGCGAAAACTGTATAATGAATTCACTCGAAATAGATCTAAGTTTTTTGTTTGTTGTGGCGGTCATCATCATCTGGTTTATGATCGGCTACCAGTTTGTACTCACCGTGTATGGATATTTCAACTTCGTAAAGTCGCTGAAAGAAAAGCGGGACATTGATAAAGAGGATATTGAATATCCGAGCTGTACAATACTCATCCCGGCTCATAACGAAGAAACCGTAATCACGGCAACCATTGAGGCGATGATGAAGCTTAAGTACCCCGAAGACAAGCTGCAGATTATTGTTATAAATGACGGCTCGACCGACCGGACTAAAGAAATCATTGAGCATTATGCCTCCATAGACAAACGTGTTGAATTGTTTGACGTTCCGAAGGGCGAAGGCGGAAAAGGAAAATCCCGCGCTCTTAATTTGGGAATCAGACAGGCAAAATCCGATGTTATTGCTATTTATGATGCCGATAATACTCCCGATCCGGATGCACTCCGTTATCTTGTTGCTAACCTCGTGCGCCATCCTGAATTGGGTGCAGTGCTCGGAAAATTCCGCACGGTTAACAAGAACGTTAATATGCTTACCCGCTTTATTAACATAGAGACATTGAGCTTCCAGTCGATGCTTCAGGCCGGTAGATGGCAGATGCATAACGTTGCGACACTTCCGGGAACAAACTTTGTTATGTGGACTTCACTTATCCACAAGTTGAACGGTTGGGATGAAGAAGCATTAACGGAAGATTCCGAATTGAGTATCCGTATTTATGAAGAAGGATACAAAATCAAGTTCATTCCTTATGCGATTACCTACGAACAGGAACCGGAAAAGTGGAAAGTCTGGGTAAAACAAAGAACACGCTGGGTGCGCGGAAACAACTACGTTATCGGAAAATTCTTTAAGGAAATTCCGAAGTTCAAAAACAAACGACTTGGTTTTGATTTGCTGTATACGCTTTCGCTTTACTACGTGTTTTTTGCGGCTATCTTGATTTCGGATTCTCTGTTTATCGTGAGCGGACTTAATCTTGTTAGTATGTCGCTCCCCGGACCGTATTCGTATGTATGGGGAATGGCATTCATTCTGTTCATTGCGGAAATTATGCTCGCAGTATCATTTGATTCGGAAGATAAATTCAAAAACTTTCTGATTATTCTGTTAATGTACTTCAGCTATTGCCAGTTGTGGATATATATCGTTCTTAAGGCTGTGTATATTGAATATATTAAAAAAGAAGACAGAACTTGGGATAAGACTGTGCGCTTTGAACGAAAGAAAGAACAGAAATGAAAAAGCTTATTGTATTCTGCGTGTTGTTTGTATTTGCCGGTACAGCGTTCCCTCAATTCGGAATCTACGAGTCGTTGAGCGCGGGATACAATAAAAATGTAATGAACAACTATCAACATCAGGGTGATAGAGAGTTGCAAAATTATCTGGAAATGAATTACACGGTAGATAAGGATACGTCAAAACTCGTGTATTCGTATGTCGGTTCTTTACAGATGTTCGATGCCCTGACGGCGAGAAATTATTATGAGCATAGTGCCTCGGTTAACTACGGACGTGTATTTTTCAGCAAAGAAAACAGAATAAAAAAGGTCATCGCGGAAATTGCAGAAGCTGCGGCATCTGATGAGAATAGCTCTTCTGTTGAATCAGATACAACCGTAGAGCAGGATTCTGCTGCTATTGAAGATTCAACTGATGAAGCAGAAGACTCAAGCAGCAATGCATCTGGTGACAAAACGCTGACGTCCAATATTGCCGATGATTTAAAAGGTGTAATACGCGCAGTAGGACAGGAAGTGCTTGAAGTAATGGGTGAGTTTGATGACTCAACTAATGCCTATCTTAATTTAGGTGCAGCGGTCGGTGCCCGGCACGATAAAAACATTTTCAAAGAATACGACAACCAAATGTTTAAGGTTTCCGGATCATGGCGGGATAAACTATTAAGCAGCGGAGGGTATTACAATATTGCAGATGCCGCTGAAGTCCGGAATTACTCCTACTTGCGGGAGTTATCAAATTTTACCAACGTAATAAAACTCCAGGTGGGCAACACGAGAAGCACCACGGTAAATTACGCTCTTCTGGCTTCGTTAGGCAATAAATATTATTTAAGTAGTCAATACGATACTACTCTGTATACGAAGAAGAAAACTCTTGATACGGCGTCAGGCTCAGGAAAAGGTAAAGGCGGAGCAGTATCATCGGTTAACTCATCAGCCAAAAGGATACTTGTTACCGGAAATAGTTTGAATTTGTGGCAGGTAAGTTACGGAGTCTTTAGTGAATTACGCTGGGGCGGCGGAGATGTTTCGTTAACCGGTCTGTCGCGATTGAATCTTGGGAACAGGAAGGCACGGTATTTGGCTCAGTATGCAAACACCGGACTTCTCTCGGAGGACATTTATAACGATAGTTTTAACTATCACGGTTACGAGGCGATTCTGAATATTCACCAGAAACTGCCAATGGATTTGAAACTTCATATTCAGGGTACAATTACAGAAAAATATTTTGGTGTGGAAGCCTTGACGCTGAAGGGCACGGTTTCGGCTCTCGAGCGAAAAGATCTTACATCATTGCTGGAACTGACTTTGGCGAAGAGCGTCAAAATTTCCAGTGGAGTAGATGCGGAAGTATTTATTAACACCACATTGCTCCGCAATCAGTCGAACGACCAGTATAACGATTTTTCTTCGTCGGTTGTTGAATTTGGCATGGGTATCGGATTCTGATAACGCAGACGAGCCTGATTTGCTCGCGGTAATTTGTGATGTGATACATGTACATTTAAACTATTAATTACTTGCGTGTGTATAATAATTGAATAAACAAAAGTTCCGACAAAAGACATACATGCGGAAATTCTACCACATCCTATCTGTTATCATTTTTTACACGTCCTTAATGACGGCGCAGTATAATGTCGCCCGGTCTGATTTTTTTATTACACTTCGGGATGGAGTGAAATTAGATTGCACGCGATTTGTCCCCGACTCGACGGCACCTATAAAGAAATGGCATGTCATTCTATATGTTCATGGATATGGCGATGCAAAAGAAGACGAGATGGATGCTGCACAGTCGCAGGCAAAATTCGGATATTATACATTCTGTTATTCCGTGCGCGGGCAGGGACAATCAACAGGGCTATCAAATCTTATCAGCCGAACCGAGATGCAGGATTTGTTTGAAGTTGTGGATTATATCAAAAGAGATACTCTCGCGGACTCGACCAAAATTGCAATTTTCGGAGCCTCACAAGGCGGCACATTGCCATACATGGCCGTGTGCAATGGACTGAACGTTGCAACTGTCATTTCCGATATTGCTTCTCCGGAATTTGCTACAAGCTGGATTGAAAACGGCTGTATAAAGACAACGGCATTATTTTCGGTTAATTACGATTCCAGTATTGTGCGATATACTCCCGAAGTCCGGAATATTCGTAACTGGATGCTGTCAAAGAAACCGGAGGCGTGGGATAGTTTGGCATATTACTTTCCACGTAACAGGGATTTTCTCGCTGATGTTAAAAACAATAAAGTCCCTATTCTCTTATCAAATTCATGGCAGGATAGATTCTTTAATGCACACGGAAACATTAGAGCATCATCAATGCTTCATTCGCCGTTCATTGCATATTGGGGTGCGGTTGAGGGTCACGGATCAGATACTTCTACGGAGGAAACTGATTTTCGCTCAACATTTATCAGTTATTGGATTGACTATTATCTGAACGGACACCGCCATCCGGAAATTGATACCACAAAATTTATCTATGCCGCGAGCCGGTTCCCTAAAGAAAAAGACATGTGGACGTTTGACCGCTATTATTCTTCCGTCTGGCCGCCTGAGGGGGTAGAGAATGTTAATCTGTACTTTTCACCAAGCGGCAAATTATCTTTGACGCCTCATGCAGGTATGAAGGATATGCTCTCGCTGCTCAATATGGTGAAAGACTCGACTCTTTCCATGGAAGAAGCAATAGACAGCCGTTTTAACGGACCATCCTTTCATGCAAGGTTTGCCAAACACTCCATTATTTTTGAAAGCGAAGCTTTAAAGACGGACTGTCTTATGGCCGGTACGCCTAAGCTTAATCTTTACTACATGAGTAACGCTTCCGTCTGTCAGTATAATTTCCAGATATGGGAAGTGAAGCCGCCGGACTCAGCGGGATTTGTCACGCGCGTTAACTATACGGACAGGCACAATAAACGGGGAGTTGTTTCATTTGCCGAGGTTGAGGGTGAATCATATGCGCATCTATTTAGAGCGGGAAATAAAATCAGAATTGTTCTTACCAACATTGACACAAACCCAAGCGATTCGTTTTTGCGTACAAATCCATTTGTGCTGCCGGTATTGATAAATTCGCGAAACTCAATTGTGATGAATAAAAAATATCCTAGCAGCATCACGCTGCCGATCAAAGCGATTAGTAAGGACACTTTGCCCGGCATTATTGCGGCAAACGGGTATTCATTATCGGGAAGTTATGGCAGCCCGTTTACTCCGCTAACAAAAATTACATACTCAATTCCGAAGGCAGAAAAAGTACGCTTAACTTTGCGGGATCTGCAAGGTAAAGAATCAGCGGTTCTGGTAAATGGAAACAAAAAAGCCGGAACGCACACTGTTGAACTTGATGAACGAAAATTTGATCCGGGTGTATATTTCTATACTTTGAAAACCAGAAATTTTGAAAAGACTCAAAAACTAACCCTCCGGAGATAGTTTTGAAGCCCGAAAATGTAAAAAGAACGTTTTAGAATATATATGTGTTACTCTTTCATATATAAAATTGTAACAATCGGTTGGCGTGCGGCATAACCATTCAAACAAGCAACGGCATATCATTCCCGAATGATATTGTATAGACGAATCAGCAGTTGATTATTTTTATGAGTTTGTTCAATTAATGCTACAAGAGGGCTTATGTTACGAATAATTTCAGGATTGCTTTTTTTGCTTGCAGTGTATACGTATGGGCAGCAATATGACTGGTTATATCCCGTTCCGCAGGGCAACAATATAAATCGAATTGAATTTTTTGGCGACCGCTATGGCTTTGCTGTTGGCGATGCGGGAACCATTATGGCTACATATGACGGCGGACTTACCTGGCAAGTACAGTATCAGGCGATCACCGACAATATGTATGATGTTGCAGTGTCGGACTCATTGACAGTTTTTGCAGTCGGTGATAACGGTCAGGCAATAAAAACTACAGATGGAGGATATACCTGGCTGGATATGAACGGTTTAGGTTCAAACGCGCTCAATGCTATTTTCTTTGTAGATAAATTAAACGGCTGGATAGGTGGCGATGGTAAGACGCTGCATCACACAACCGACGGAGGAAGCAGCTGGACTAAACAATTACAGGGGGCAGGCTTAAATGTAGATATTGTCGGGCTGGCATTTACAGATGCAAATAACGGCTGGTTTGTTTCTCAAGCCGGGGCGGTGTATCACACCACAAATGCCGGATCAAACTGGACGCTTCAAAAAGCATTCGGAATTTCTTCAAATCGCATACGCTTTTATTCGGCCGCCGTAGGGGTTGTCTGCTTTGACAACGGCTCGGTCGCTATTACCAAAGATGGCGGCACTAACTGGACGACCGTTGCAACAGGTGTTACAGGCTCCATCAACGATATTTTATTTATTAGCTCTACCGAGTTGTGGGGAGGCGTTGAAACAGGAAAATTAATTCATTCTACCAACGCAGGTTCGACATGGACTGTTAGTACGGTTAATGATTACTCGTCTTTTTATTCAATAGCCAAAAACAACTCTCTGCTGTATGCAGCAGGTGAGTATGGTATAATTTTAAACAAAGGGCTGTCGGCAACTACATGGAACACCGTTGCCAATCCTACCGATCAAAGCGCAAATTGGATTGCATTCAACTCTTCGGGGCTTGGTATTGCCGTGGGGCAGTATGGCTTTATCGCCAGATCAACGAACAAGGGAGTTACGTGGACGCCAGTTGATAATAAGATAACAATGGATTCTTTTTATGGTGTCAGTATTACTAATAATAACTGCTGGATAGTCGGAGATGCTGGTGTGATTCTGCATTCCTCTGATGGCGGGGCAACTTGGGCACAGCAGGAAACCGGCTTAACAACATCGCTTGTCACGATTTCTTTTACGGACAACAATAACGGCTGGGTTGCCGGTGACGGTGGAGTTATTATGCATACTACCAATGGTGGAAGCACATGGAGCAGACAGACATCAAACACGTCGAACTATTTGCTTGGAATACATTTTTCAGATGCCAATAAAGGGTGGTGTGTCGGTTCAAGCGGCCTTATGATGCGCACGACAAACGGCGGATCAACTTGGACTACAACTTCCAGTGTAGTTTCAAGCAATTTATATTCAGTATCAATGATTAATTCAACACTTGGATTTGCCGCCGGACCTTCCGGAGTAATGCTAAAAACAACAGATGCAGGTACAAGCTGGGCAAAAGTAAATTTAGGCATAACAACAAATCTCGCTTTGGTTGTTGGCTCTTCGGCGACTAAATTATACGCGGTTGGTGATTCGGGAAGCGTGCTATATTCAACCGACGCTGGAGCTACATGGTCTCCGCGGTTTACTGCAACATATAATAATTTATACGGCGCAGCAATGATTGATACCATTCTATATGTATGCGGCGACAACTCGACAATAATGACAAATAACTATGCGCTGCTGACAGATGTCCGTGAATCACCGGTTCCTCAAAATACAATGGCGCCGTCATCATTTGTATTGAATCAAAATTATCCCAATCCGTTTAATCCGACAACTACAATTCGATATGAAGTGAGGAAAAGCGGGCTGGTTGATGTGAAAATCTATGATGCTATCGGCAGACTCATTGCTTCGCCTGTGCATAAAGAAGAAAATGCAGGTATGCATACCATTAGTTTTAATGCGGCCGGACTATCAAGCGGAGTATATTACTATACGCTTACGCTTAACGGTGCTGCGCAGACAAGAAAAATGGTCGTGCTGAAATAGACTGGTAGCGCCCTCAACCCCCCGCCTGCAGACACAGTCGGGCAGGCAGCTCTTCTCCCTTGGGCAAAGGTGTTGATGTGGTGAATAAAAGTAAAAAAGCCCTCACTCCTCCTTCGGCGGACAGGTCTCAATCTCTCTCTCCCAGAGGGAGAGAGAGGTAAAAACTTGTCGGTTTCTATCCCTCTTCTCCCTCTGGGAGAAGAGGTTAGGTGATGAGGGCTTTGTTTGAGAACCAAAGAGCAAATTAAAACTATAACAAGATTAGAATTGTAATTACTGATAGAGTTACTTAAACCTCTCAGGAAATTTCATCACAACCGTTCCACCGACAATCTCCGCAATTTCTTCGTTGCTTAACTGTCCCGTGTTTAAGACAAGATGATACTGGGTAAGGTCGTTAACGTCCCGGTTATAATTTACCTTTACATATTTGTTTCTTGACTCATCCTCTTTTTTTACAAACTCCGTCGCTTCCTTTGGAGTCATGTTGTAATATGTTTCCATGTTCCTGATTCGCAGGTCAACCGGAGCTATCAGTCGTATATGAAAACAGTTGTACAGTTTTGCCGTAATGATATTTGCCCCGCGTCCAACAATGATAACATCGCCCATTTCCGCGAGCTGAAGAATTGTCTGTGTGGTTTTATGCAGCAGCGACATGATAGGGGGATGAAGTCCGAACATCTCATTCATGGCTGTTTTTATCGCGGGGAATTTTGCCTCCGGGATGTACTCGCTGAGTTTTTGCGGAAGGTCGTGATCTTGCAGCACTTTATCTATCAGATTTTTATCGAAGAGGGTAAACGGCACGGTGAATTGTTTGAAATAACAGATGAGAGCTTCTCCGACCCTGTCGGCACCCGTACCCGTCTCACGTGAAATGGTTATACACGGGGCACCTTTCTGCCTGCGGCTATCGAATCCTTTTTCGTGCGATTCGATGTAATGCTTCGCTTTCTCGAACGATCCGATGATTGGCATGACATACTCCTTTCATTAGTTACATAAGTGAACTATTCCGGAGATTCTACGCAGGGAATGTATAATAAATTTATATCAAAGTAAATCCGGTTATGCAGGGGTGTGAGTTTGGTCATGAGAGGGAATATTACCGCAAAGAACGCCAAGAGCGCAAAGATAGAATGCATATTTTCCCTGACGTAGAGACGCACCTGCCCGTCCGGTCAGGCGGGTGGCATGCGTCTCCCGATTGTTCAATGCAAAAGACTTGACGACCTTAAACCAGTAATTATTTCTTTGGTTTTTGATAATTTTGCTCATTACGATATGATTTCTGGGGAGATATGCTCTACATTAAAACGCACCGAATTGAATATGTCCGCCTGCCGGAATATGATTACTCAAATTGTGCCTGGTATTATGTTACAATAAATATTAATCAACACAAAACCCTATTGGGTGTGGTAAAAAGCAATACGATGTTTCTAAATGCCCTTGGTGAAATCGTCAGATCCGAATGGGTCTCCATACCTCAAATTAGGGCCAACGTCGGGCTTGATGAATATGTTGTTACGCCTAATCACATGCATAAAATAATATTTATAGAAGGAAGTAAATCAAGTCAAATCAATGAATATATAGAAACGCTTATTTAAAATGTTTTTGTTTGTTATTGTGTCATTATAATTTCTCTGAAGACATAAAACTGGCTGTACAAACTATTTAAGCTTGGATGACTTAATAACCGATAATACAATCTTAGATTATTTATTCTCATCCACTAAAAACCGCCAGTTGATGATGTCGTTTTTTCGTAGTTTTAAATAGCTATCAAATATGCTAATTAAACTTATAAAAATTGTTGAAAGCATAGCGGTTGAAAAACGCTCTACGGTACCCTGAAAAAAGGAAGATGATTTGCCCGTTATTGAGAAAAACACAGAGACAATGTTGATAAATATAAAGAAAGAAATTAAAATTAGCAGGAAGTCTTTTTTGTTCGTTTTTACTGCTTCAATAATTGGTCGTGATATAACGCGCCCGATTAGAATAATATGATCAAATTTACGCTCATATATCCAAATTTTTTTATCACTTATTTCGAAAGAAAAATCATTTGACAAGCGACGAAAAAAATATCGTCTGGGTTTAACCGATAAAAGATTTGTTCTTTGCGATGAGATAATTTTTTTTTACAAGTTTTCTTGTAGAATTTTGAAGTTTTGGAAGTTCGGGGTGTAAAAGTCTGAATGTGATTTGGCTTTCAACAACACGAGTAATTACAAATTTCGTTTTATCATCTGCCAAAAACCCATAATAGATTAAGCTGTCTTTTTCTTGTTGGGCTATTTCCGGCATCTCTATAAAAAGCTCTTTTGCCATTCGCTGGTGATATTTTACTAATTTTTCCTCATCATAATCGATGGCTTCTACTGGTGTCCATCCAAAACCATGGATTTTATTTAATATTTCATTGGTCGATGGGTAGGGCAGTTTACTTGGCTTAATATTTACTGTGAAAACCGAGCGCATAAAACCTCACTTTGAGTAGTTAGCTGAAAAGTATTCTGGATTGTATCGAGATTCATTTAATCAGGGACATTTGTTTTGCGACATGAAAGCCATTGTTGGTTGTAAGGTTAAAAATATATATACCGCTTGAAACAGATGTACCTTTATCATTTTTTCCATTCCAAACAATTGAATGGTCGCCTGCTTCTTTCGTGTCTTTTAGCAAATGGCGAATAATCCGGCCGGAAGAATTATATATATTAACCGTTACCTCCGACGTCTCTTTTAATTGAAATGATATCGTAGTTGAAGGATTAAAAGGGTTCGGATAGTTATTGTACAATAAATTATCATATCGAGCAGGGGTTGATTTATCAGTGCCGATAAAGGCGCTTGAGTAGTAGGGATTTTCGCCCAATTTTGCCATTATATACCAGCACGTTGGCGCAATATGCAGGCGGTTATGGTAGTCCCAATCAAAACCGGTTTTTGTGTTATCGTGATCAGCCGCAACAATACCCTTATAGTTTAAATTGTAGTATGCAGGCACGGCGTTGTGTGTTTGAACGTATTCAATAGACGTAAACAATGAATCTGCAAATTTATCATTGTCTATCATTTTGCTTGCTAATGCGGCCTGCGCAGTTCCCTCGAACCATACTCCATCCTTTATATTGCTAAAAGAAAATCCTGTAATTGGGTCGGAGTAATTAGGACTTTTATAATTTCTCTGGAGGCAGTATTCTTTCGCCCAGGCTAATCCGTTGATGTATTTTGAATTAAAATCCTTAAACGACATTATATACCAAGCCTGAACATCCAAAGGAACGGCCTGCGTATTTGGTGTCACCCCATCTTCTTTTGTTCCCGTCCAGAAATATTCGTCGGAACTATTCCACATACTCAAGACGAAATTTTTTGCACTTTGTGCAGCCGTATTATAGGCTGCAGACGATGTAAGAGTCGTAAGTCGGGTAAAGAGAGCATATAAATCGATATTATGTTCTGTGCTTTTCCATTTCAATTTAATCTGACTCGTATCGCTGCCGCTAAAACCTCCCGTGAAGCCGCAGTTTGTAGCGGTATTAGTTATACACCAATCAGCTAAAGTTTTTGCGCAGTTTAAATAAGCCGCATCAAGGGTTGTCTCATACAAAGATGTAAGGGCCAGTCCGGCCCACGCAATATTACCGGTGGATGTGGAAAGACAGCTTACGTCTTCATACCACATATTTGCCGCCGTATCCATCCATCCCGGCAGCCGGGTAGATCCGTTGTAGTAGATGAGGTCGCCACACATATATGAATTTCTTAATCTTCCGTCTGCAAAATACCTGTCATGGGCGGAAGCATAAACAAACCCGTCGCCGATATGCTTGGCATTATTTAAGAAAACAGGACTTTGAGTTTTTTTATAAAGCTGAAGATTTGTAATTAAAAGCAAAGCGTTGTCGTAAACATCTGCTCGGTTTTTCAAGGTCATATCAATAGTATCGCTGCCGCAGATAAAACTCTGACAAAACCTCAACTCTGACAACTTGTTTTTGTTGTATTGTATATTGTCCAGATAAATTGTTGCCCCGGACGGATTAAGTGCTTTTGTCGCAGATACTTTTAATCCGCTGATGAGATTGGAAAAATCATTTGCGAGGGTTGCACCCTCATAATAAACAGAATCAATATATGTATACGAATAGTTCGGCGTGCCGATATCCCCTCCGAAATAGAATCCGAATCCGCCGGTAACATTACTGTAGTTTAAATTTGAGGGCAGAGAAAACTCATACCATTGCCAGTTTGAGGTCAGCGAAGAAGTCATTGTTAGTTTATCGCACGAATCACCCGCTCTTCCAAATAGAAACTTGACTTTTCCGGGAGTGGAAATTTTTGCTTTAAATTTAATTTTTGTAATGCCGCTTAGGTTAAAGCCGGATTTACTCTCCCATGTCGCCTCGGCGGGGAATAAAAAAACTCCACCCCATGCTTTACTTCCACCAAACCAGTATAGTCTCATGCATCTATTGCCGGAACCGTCATTCGCACCATAGGAAAAATTAAAATATTGCATTGAGTCCATATATACCGGCTGTGTAAAACGATTATTCATCCCGGCTGTTGAATCGAGATAAACCCAAAATCTAGTATCCGTTAAATCAAGAGTATACTTTTGCCAATCGGAAGCAAGCTTGATGAATCCGCTGCTGCGTAAATCAACGCCATCCGACTTCGGGAGAGTATCATTATAGAACGGCGGTCGATTTTGTCCTCCGAGTAAAAACTCAACAGTGCCGCTGCCTCGTGCAAAAAAAGAAAGTTGTGTGGCTCCGGAAAGATTATACCCGGTAAGTTTTCCTATGTTTTTATCCGGGTACACAAAATTGACATCTGCAAATGTACTTTGCGGAGTGAGTACAAGTTTTAGACAGCTTCGTCCTGCATATGGATTGCTTGTTACTGCTTGATCGACAGATACGTGATTATATTCTCCTTCATATATAGAAGGAGTAAAAATATTGCCTCCGGCATTATCGTCGACATACACAAAAGCTCCTGTGTGATATTGATTCATTTGATCTTGAAGATGCGCGCTGGCACTATCTACGCTTGTTGTGCTTTGTCCGCATGTAATAACAGAAAAAATGACAATAAGGAAAATGGAGGTAAAAAAGTTGTTCAACATAGCAGCCTCATTTGTCGCCGGGAATAAATTATTTAAATATTGTAGATTTCTTGCTCCCTCTGTTAGTTCCCACTTGAAGCGAATATAAGTTAAGAATATTGTCGACAAAAGGCAATAAGATTATTTGTCTTGGCGTAGAGACGCACCTGCCTGTCGGAGTCAGGCGGGTGGCTGATATCTCTCTAAGCGCGGGAATATATATGTTTATCGAGCCTCTATTTTTACTGATTGTGTGCCCCGCTTCGGGGGCGAGAGTGTTTCTTCGCTTTAACCCCCGGTTGCACCGGGGGTTACCCGCCTGACCGGACGGGCAGGTCCGCGTGCGATCTGGGGACGACTACCCTCCCTGTGTTTGATCTACTCAAAAAGACTGCAAAAAAGAGACGCTCGCAGAGCGTCTCTACATGAAAATTCTTATATTTAAACCTTAAAATTGTCCTTTTCTCCCAACGGGAGAGCGGTTACGGCGTGTGCCGCTATTTTTTTATTCAGGAGTTATACATGGCAAAAGCAGCAAATGATGTTCTCGATAAAGTAGTATCCCTTGCCAAACGGCGCGGATTTGTCTTTCAATCAAGCGAAATTTACGGCGGTCTGAACGGCTGCTGGGATTACGGTCCATTAGGAGTTGAGCTTCTCAAAAACCTCAAAGAGGAATGGTGGAAGTTCATGACCTATCGCGATAACGTTGAAGGTCAGGACGCATCTATTCTTATGCACCCGCGTGTATGGGAAGCATCGGGACACGTAGAGAACTTTACCGATCCGATGATTGACTGCAAGCAGTGTAAATCACGCTTTCGTCTTGACATTCTCGGCGACGGTATTGCTACAAAGAAAAAACGTAAAGCATTTGAAGTAGTTGCTGCGCAATTACAGCAGGCATATCCGGGAGTAGCTGATACAGCTCTTTCAGATGCTGATGTTGATGATTTGTTTACAACAATTCTCGAAAGCAAAGATTCCGCAGCACTTCTGAGTGAAATCAACTGTCCTCAGTGCGGTAATAAAGGCACGTTCACTGTACCGCGCTTATTTAATTTGATGTTTAAAACATTTGTCGGTCCGGTTGAAGATTCCGGTTCGGTCGTATATCTCCGTCCCGAAACCGCACAGGGAATTTTTGTAAACTTCCTCAACGTGCAGGCCGCTGCGCGTCAAAAACTGCCCTTCGGTATCGCGCAAATCGGTAAAGCGTTCAGAAATGAAATTAACACGAAGTATTTCCTTTTCCGCACGAGAGAATTCGAGCAGATGGAAATGCAGTTTTTTGTTCAGCCTACGGATGATTCCAAATGGTATGCCTACTGGAAAGCAGAACGCTTACAGTGGTTTAAGAATCTCGGCATGAATCCGGATAAGCTGCGTTATCACGATCATCCGGCAAACAAACTTGCACACTATGCAAAAGAAGCAACGGATATTGAATATCAGTTCCCGTTCGGCTGGGGCGAAATCGAAGGTATTCATAACAGGACCAATTTCGATTTAAGCCGCCACGAAGAATACTCCGGCAAGAACATGAAATATTTCGATGAAGAGACAAAAGAAAAATATACTCCGTTCATCATCGAGACTTCAGCCGGTGCAAGCCGTTCATTCATGGCGTTCCTTGTTGATTCATATAATGAAGAAGTCGTTAATGATGAAACGCGCGTTGTATTAAAACTGCATCCGAAATTAGCACCTATTAAAGCAGCTATCCTTCCGTTGGTGAATAAAGACGGTATGCCTGAATTCTCACGCAAGATTGAAGAGGATTTACGCCGCTCATTCAAAGTATTCTTTGATGACAAGGGTGCAGTCGGAAGACGTTACCGCAGACAGGATGAAGCAGGTACACCGTTCTGTATCACGGTTGATACGCAGACATTGAGCGATCAGACTGTTACTATCCGCGAACGCGATAGCATGGTGCAGGAACGCATCGCAGCAGATAAAATCAGTGAGTATTTGATGAAAAAAATCCTGTTCTAATCGCAATAGAACGCGGATCCGCCCGACCGCTGACGTAGTCATGCGGGCAGGTGACACTGATTCGCACGGATTCATTTTATGTAAAAAGCCCGTCCATTGGACGGGCTTTTTTATTTAATTATCTGTGATGATCCGTGTCACCCGCCTGACCGGACGGGCTGGTCAGTGTTCTATTGCCCGAGGATTGGGGCGATGCGAGCAAGTGCCCAGTCTATTTCCTCTTTGGTGATAACTAACGGAGGAGCAAAGCGGATAACGTGGGTATGTGTTTCTTTACACAGTATGCCTTCCTTCATCAACGCTTCGCAGAAACGGCGTGCGCCGCCTGCTTCAGGATGAAGTTCGACACCGATAAACAAACCTTTACCGCGGATCTCTTTAACATTCTTTGAATTGATCGCGATTAATTTTTCGCGGAAGTATTTTCCTAATTCAAAAGATTTTTCAACAAGCTTTTCTTCAATAAGTATTTGTAAGCTGACGCGTGCGATTGCAGCACCAAGCGGATTACCGCCGAATGTTGAACCGTGATCGCCCGGATTAAATACACCAAGTACTTCTTTATCAGAAAGTACGCCTGATACCGGATAGCATCCGCCTGAAAGCGCTTTGCCGACAACTAATACATCGGGACGAATTTCATCATACTCATATGCAAAAAGTTTTCCGCTTCTGCCGAGTCCGGATTGAATTTCGTCAGCAATGAAAAGTACGTTGTTCTTTTTGCAGAGTTCAAAAGCTTTTTTCAAATATCCTGCCGGAGGAACAAGTACGCCGCCTTCGCCCTGTATCGGTTCAACAAGAAATGCTGCCGTGTTCGGAGTGATTGCTTTTTCTAAAGCATCTGCATCACCGAAAGGTACGGTAACATAACCCGGGGTAAACGGGCCATAACCGTCTTTGTATTGTTCTTCTGTTGAGAAGCTGACAATAGAAATTGTTCTGCCGGAAAAGTTATTCTGGCAGGTAATGATTTCTGCTTTGTGTTCCGGAATGCCTTTGACTTTGTAGCCCCACTTGCGGACGGCTTTCAAAGCGGTTTCAACTGCTTCAGCTCCGCTGTTCATCGGGAGGAATGTTTGATATCCGGTTAACTCACAAATTTCTTTGCATAGCAGAGGGAGCTGGTCGTTTCTGAACGCGCGTGATGTCAGAGTGACTTTATCGGCTTGATCTTTCAGTGCTGCAATAATGCGAGGGTGGCAATGTCCCTGATTTACTGCCGAATACGCGGCGAGACAATCAAGATACTTGTTGCCGTCAACATCCCATACCCATACGCCCTTGCCTCGTTCAATTACAACGTCAAGCGGATGATAATTATGTGCTCCATATTGCTCTTCTATAGCAATATATTCTTTGGTGGTCATATACTTTCCGGATTTGTAGAAAATTTAAAGGGCAATTTACGAAAAAATACCGAATTTTATGCGGTTTCAGCCGCTAAAATAGCGGTGAATATGAATATTTAACTATTCACAAATCATTTGAAAACAGAAAATTAACTGAATAACTATGCGTGAATATTTATATAGCTTATCATTCTTTCATAAGTGATACAAAAATTCATTCTGGTGCGACCAGGTTAACTTGATAATAAGTCCATAAAGCAAGGGAACTCATCAACCCCAACCCTTCTTCTCTTGACAAGAGAAGAAGGTGGTAATCACATTAAAAAATGTGTTCTCGTTATGTATGTCGCCATAATGCCCCTTTTCTCTTCTTAAGAGAAAAGGGGGTGGGGATATGAGTTCATTGCCCGTGTAACGATAGTGTGTTTTGTCAAGCGCGTAAAATATTCTGGTATTGTTCGCTCCTGCTCAATTGCAATTAAATCCTTATATTTTGTTTTTGAATTATAAATTAGATGATTATGCGTGGTATTATTCCTCAAAAAATTAAAGGTTTTCGTGATATTGATCCGCAATTGAACAATCTGCGGCATCACGTTATTGCGAAAGCATCACAAATCTATAAAAACTACGGTTTTGAGCACTGGGATACTCCGGTGCTTGAATATGCCGACTGCCTTGGTAAGTACATGCCCGATGCCGATACGGTTGATCAGGGAGTGTATTCATTCCGCAATCCGGAAATCGAACCCATTTACGATGAAAAGGGAAACAGGATGGTTGACGATGAGGGTAACTTTCTCATGGAAAACCACTTTCTCTCTCTGCGTTACGATTTGACCGCTCCGCTTTCAAGAGTGTACGCGGAAAAACTGTGGACTCCGGCAGTAAGAAATAATCCGAACAATTTCAGGCCTTCATTATTTCGCCGATATCAATACGGACCCGTTTACCGTTACGAGACAAAACTTGATCCGGGTAGATTCCGTGAATTCTGGCAATTGGATTTTGATACCGTCGGCACATCCGATATTACTGCTGATGCAGAAGCCGCGATGGTGTTGAGCGACGCGCTTGAAGCTATTGGGTTAAGGCGCAATTCGTATCGTGTAAAAATCAACAACCGCAAAGTATTAAAAGGTTTTCTTATCGGGCTCGGTATTACCGACGAAGAAATGGAACAATCAGTTCTGCGCATTGTTGACAAGGCCGACAAGATCGGACAAGAGGGAATGATACTTGAACTTGGTAAAGGCCGCAAGGATATTTCCGGCGCGGTTATTCCGGGACTCGGACTTGAACCGGTAATCATAGACTCCATTGTAAACTTTTTGCACGCATCTTCTTCTGCATCTCGTAAAGAAATTCTCAACAGTCTTTCAAACGGCGCATACTCAAACGCTGCATTTGAAGAAGGCATTAAAGAGCTTGCAGAAATTGACAACTTGCTTGCTAAACTCGGATACGATGAAGAACGGGTTATCTTCGATCCGTCACTCGTGCGTGGAATGGCTTATTATACTGGCCCCGTGTTTGAAGTTGAATCATTGCAGTCATTCATTGATGAAAAAGGATTAGAACGCCGTGTCGGTTCCATCTGCGGCGGTGGAAGATATGACGGGTTGGTTTCGCGTTTGCTTGGACTCAATGTTCCAGCGGTCGGCGCATCAATCGGTGTTGACCGTCTTTGCGAATTGCTTGTGCAAACAAAATCGCTGGAGCTGGAATATTCCGGTCCGGTTATCGTGCTGGTATTTGATACAACCATGATGGCTGAGTATCAGAAGATTGCACAGGAACTGCGCGCAAATGACATTCCGGTTGAGGTGTACTATGGCATGCAAAAGAATTTGAAAAAACAGCTCGCGTATGCGGATCAGTCCAAATGCTCCGCGGCAGTACTTGTCGGCGGCGATGAATTGGCAAAGGGAGTGGTGACACTTCGCAATCTGAAACTCGGCGCGCAAATGGCTGCATCCATCACGGATAAAAACGAATGGAAAGAGAAAGTCCAGATTGAAGTGCCGCGCGGCGAGATGGTGCAAAAGCTTAAGGAAATGCTTAACCAATAAATAACAGATAATCTTAGTATTTATCATAACGAAGGGGACTCAACATGAAACGACAAATAATTCTATCGTTGCTTATGCTTGCGATAGTCACTACGATATTTTCCTATCAGTTTATGCTGCAGGACGACGATATCGAAACTGCGTATCTCAACGCAAAAAAAGGCGTCCTTTGGGGGTTGTCGAATATCAAGAACAAGAAAAGTAAGTTAGATAATAAATTAGTATCGAACGATAAACTTATCGCTGATGTTAAGGTCGAAAAGGTGATCAACGGCGTGCGTGTTATTGTTACCGGATACGCCGAAACAACAGACGTGACCATAACAACATACCGCTCATTTGAAACTCTGGTTAAGGATGGGTATTTGGATAAGAGCTATGTTCCGGCGAAGGATGAAGAGTAGTTTTAAATACCTCTCACCCTCAGTCCCTCTCCCAAAGGGAGAGGGAGGTTAGAAATTTGAGAGTCTTCCTTACCCGTCTCCCTCTGCTCGCAGAGTCCTATGGAGGAGAAGGGCAGGGATGAGGGCGCGAGAGAAATGAGGCATTGTTTACTCCTAACCCATGACTAAAGCCATGGGTTAGGAAGAAAGACGACAAACTATTTTATAGACCAAGCGAGGGGATGTATGGCGCATTCAATGCGGAGGGTTTGGATTCATGGAGTGTTTTCAACGAAGAATAAAGATTCGTTGATAACTCCGGATATGGAATCGTACGTATATGGACATATTGTAACATATTTACATGACCATTTTAATTGTCCGGTTGAAGCGATTAACGGAACAGAAGACCACATACATTTGTTGTTTATGATGAATATGAATTATTCAATTGCAGAGATCTTTAGAAAAATCAAAGGGGAATCTTCTCATTGGATAAATGAAAAGAGCGTTTTAGGCAGAAGGTTTGAGTGGGCGGTTGGCTATGGTGCGTTTTCGGTTAGTGAAAGCATCCTGCCAAATGTGAAAAGGTATATTATTAACCAGAAAGAACACCATAAAGGAATTGATTATAAACGCGAGATTAAACAATGGAATGAAAATCTTCCTAACCCATGAGTTAACTCATGGGTTAGGAAAAAGTGCTTTCTGTATGTGCCGACGCCTGTTCGTAATCTGCTTTGTTTTACTTACAAACACCCTGTTCGCTCAGGAACCTCACTACTCCCTTTCATGGGAGCGGGAGGGCATTATATGCGGAGTGGGTGCTGTGTTTGGTGGAGCAGGATTAGCGCTTGCAGGCAGTATCAAAACACCGGTGCTGGCGGACATCTATGCGTTAAACAGAAATGACATCAACCGGTTTGACCGCGGCGCAGTGAATCACTGGTCAGAAAGCATTGCAACAACAAGTGATGTGTTTGCTGTCGCGATGATGGCTGTGCCGGTATCGCTTATGCTTTCGGATAATATTAAAAAGGATTATCAGACAATCGGATTTATGTACGGGGAAACTTTGTGGTTTAGTTATTTCACCGCATCAATTGCAAAAGGGGCAGTGCAGAGAGTCCGGCCATACGCGTACAATCCTCAGGTAGGAATGGATAAAAAACTCCGCTCATATACCAAAGAATCATTTTTTTCAAGTCACACGGTTGGGGCATTCGCTTCGGTTTCGTTTTTTTCGGTTGTGTATAATGAATACTATCCGGATTCAAAGTATACCCCATGGATTATTGCCGGCGGTTTTGCCGCTGCTTCTGCAATCGGCATTATGCGAATTGAGGCAGGGCATCATTTCCCGACGGATGTTTTGACCGGAGCGGCAGTCGGGACTGCTTTTGGTTATATAATTCCGGCTTTACACAAAGGGAACAAATTGGTTGGTGTTTCACCGGCATTACTCAATTCATCACCCGCAATTTCAATTACTGCAAAATTTTAACTTTATGGAATTTTTTCATAATGAAAAATTGTTTGCATATGCATACGGTCACACTGTTAAACTAAATGTTATCGTATCTTTAAACATGGGAATTTCTTTTTCACTCATCAATAGTAAGGAAAATAAACATGAAAAAAATACATCTTCTTTTTTTGACACTCATTCTGTGCGCAGGCGTTTCTTTTGCACAATATCAGCCGGGTAAAAATACGTTTGGAGCCGTTTTGGGATTTGGCGGCGGCGGATTAGACGGCGATGGTGCAATTCCGGTTGGGCTCGAATATAATTTTCATAACTTTCATCCCAATATCCAGGCCGGAGTTTATGGCGCGTGGGCATCAACACATAAAGATTACGGTGCATGGGGTAAATGGAACTATACCTATTTCGTTTTAGCAGGACAGGCAAATTATCACTTTATCATCCCTTCCGCTAAAGAAGTAGATCCGTTTGTCGGTCTGTCACTCGGATACAATTTCGGGTCAGTTAGCTGGGAAGGAAACGGCACCTGGAATAAACCTGACGCAGGCGGCTTCTTCTTCAGTGCCCAGGCGGGGCTGAATTACTGGTTTTCGCCGAAATGGGCTGTTCAGGCACGTGTCGGATATTTCCCGTATTTCGGAGTCGGTGTAACCGCTGCTTTATAAATAACGCGTGATGCTATTAAAAGAAAAGGCTGTCCTGATATTCAGGGCAGCCTTTTTCTTTAAAATAAAAAAGGCGTTCAAAAGAACGCCGGATAATCTCTAGCAAAACAGAACTAACGAGACATTGCTTCTTTAACGGTGATTTTTCTACCGTTAAGTTCAGACTCATTAAGAGCTTGCAGAGCACTCTGTGCTTCAGATTCGTTTTCCATTTCAACAAAACCGAAACCACGAGAACGACCGCTTTCACGGTCACGTATCACTTTAGCAGAAACAACTTTTCCATGCGGTTCGAAAATCGCTTTCAAAGAGTCGTCTGTAACTGCCCAAGGGAGACTTCCAACAAAGAGCTTTTTGACCACTAAATACCTCTAAAAATGAAAACTAAATTGGGTAAACCGTTTACCCATGTACAAATTTAGCTTTTATTTTCTAAAATGCAAAAAAAAAATGACTCAAAATGTTGATTTCTACCCTAAAAAGGGCATTTGCATGAAAAAAATATCTCAAAAAGCGGCAAAATGCACTTAAAACGACTCCAATTTGTTTTGTTTGAGAGTGGATGACTCAACTATTAGGTCCGTTCATTTAAGAGTGAAATAATGAAATCCATGCACACTTAGTGAATATAAGATAAAGCATTTTTGATGAGGCATACTAAAATTCATCAAATTCAATGCTTTATAAAATGTAGCGTAGTATGGTAATAATTTAGGGTATAGAAAAGTGCACTGCTTTAATAAGCAACGATAAAACTTTTACGATAAAAAGTTGGTAAATAATTTGATTTTATGCTGTCGCTTTTCTAAACTACGTGTTTAGCTTTTCAGGAATAGTTTTGGAACAGGAATCAATAATTATCCGCGGAGCCCGCGAGCATAATTTAAAAAACATAGATATTGATATACCGCGAAACGCGTTAACAGTAATAACGGGACTTTCAGGTTCGGGGAAATCCACACTCGCTTTTGACACCATTTATGCCGAAGGACAGAGAAGATACATAGAATCACTTTCGGCTTATGCACGCCAGTTTCTCGATATGCTCGAAAAACCGGACGTCGATCTAATCGAGGGTCTCAGCCCTGCGATTTCGATAGAACAAAAATCCACGTCAGGTAACCCTCGCTCAACTGTCGGTACGGTGACGGAAATCTACGATTATCTTCGTTTGCTTTACGCCAGGGTCGGAGTGCCGCATTGCTATAATTGCGGCAAGCCGGTTGCAAAGCAGACCACTACGCAGATAATAGATACAATTAACAATAATTTGAATGATAAACGAATAATCATTCTCGCTCCCGTTATCAGGGGACGAAAAGGGCATTACCGCGAATTATTCGAGGAAATCCTGTCTGATGGTTTTATCCGTGTCCGCGTGGATGGCGAACTGCACGAAATTACAAAAGGTTTTCAGGTTGACCGCTACAAAATCCACAACATTGAAATCGTCGTTGACCGGATGAAGGTCAACCCGGATTCACAGAGCAGGTTGAATGAATCGATTGATGTGGGGTTGAATTATGGCAACGGAAATGTGATCGTTTCCGACGGCGAAAAAGATTACGTGTTCAGCCGGCATCTTGCTTGTGCAGACTGTGGCATCAGTTATCAGGAACTTGCCCCGAACTCTTTCTCGTTCAACACGCCGTTTGGCGCATGCCCCGATTGCGAAGGACTCGGCGAAAAGAAAGAACTCGATATTAATCTGATCATTCCCGATTGGGATAAGTCCATTAACGAAGAAGGCATAGCCGCACTTGGCAAACCGCGTGAGATTTACATTTTTAATCAGATTCGCGCACTTGGCGAACGGTATGGATTCGATTTTGATCTTCCTTTGAAAAAGCTCAACGCTGAACAAAAACAAATATTGTTGTACGGCACAAAGGAGAAAATCCCGTTTACCTATAAATACAGTAAGGGAAGAAGTGTAACATATCATCACAAATTTCCCGGTGTCTTCGGTTACTTACAGAATTATTTCAACACGACGACAAGCAACCATATCCGCGAATGGGTTGAGTCGTATATGAACACAGTGACCTGCACAACGTGCGGCGGCGGCAGATTGAAAAAAGAATCGCTCGCGATTACATTTCAGGATAAAAACATTGCCGAACTTACCAGTCTTTCTATCCATCGTACAAAAGAATTTTTCAACGCGATTAAATTGACGGGGCGTGACGCGATAATTGCTGCGCCGATTTTAAAGGAGATTACCGAGCGGTTGGATTTTCTTCTGAATGTCGGACTTGATTACCTGACGTTGAATAGAAACGCGCGCACCATATCCGGTGGTGAGGCACAGCGTATCAGACTGGCAACACAGATTGGTACACAGCTTGCCGGTGTTCTATACGTGCTTGATGAACCGAGTATAGGATTGCATCAGAGCGACAACATCAAACTTATTGATTCGTTAAAGAAACTACGTGATATTAATAATACGGTCATCGTTGTTGAGCATGATCGTGAGACGATAGAAAGCGCAGACTACCTCGTTGATCTTGGTCCCGCCGCAGGTGAACACGGCGGAGAAGTCTGTGCAATGGGTGATACTGCTGCACTGCTGAAATCGAAAGATAATAAGAGTTCGGTAACGATTGATTACCTGCGCGGTAAAAAGAAGATTACCATTCCTGATGAACGCAGAAAAGGAAATGGAAAGTTTCTTACGCTCAAAAACGCAAAAGGAAACAATCTACGCAACGTAACACTCAAACTTCCGCTGGGTGTATTTGCCGCAATTACCGGTGTGAGCGGCTCAGGCAAATCGTCGCTTATTAACGAAACACTTGTAAAAATTCTCATGCGTGATGTATACCAATCGAAACTAGTGCCGCTTCCATTTAAGAAAATAGAAGGATTGGAAAATCTCGATAAGGTTATCGAGATAGATCAGTCGCCGATTGGCAGGACTCCGCGCTCAAACCCCGCAACATACACGGGTTTGTTTACCTTCATTCGTGATTTGTTTGCTCAATTACCTGAATCCAAAATGCGCGGGTATTCCACGGGACGATTTAGTTTTAATGTGTCCGGTGGAAGATGCGAAGCCTGCGGCGGTGACGGATTGAAAAAAATCGAAATGAATTTTCTGCCTGATGTATACGTGCAGTGTGATATCTGCCGCGGCAAAAGATACAATCGCGAAACGCTTGATGTGCTGTTTAAAACAAAATCAATTTCCGATGTGTTGGAAATGACCGTTGATGAAGCACTGGAATTTTTTGAAGAATTGCCCCGCATTAAAAGAAAAATTCAGGCAATGCACGATGTGGGTCTGGGCTATATCAGACTTGGACAGCAAGCGACAACGCTTTCAGGCGGTGAGGCGCAGCGTGTTAAACTCGCCACCGAGTTAAGTAAAATTAGTACCGGTAAAACGATATATTTTCTTGACGAGCCGACAACGGGTCTGCATTTTGAAGATGTGCGGATTCTTCTGAAGGTGTTAAATAAGCTTGTTGATAAAGGAAATACCGTTGTTGTCGTTGAGCATAATCTTGATGTTATAAAAACAGCAGATTGGATTGTCGATTTGGGTCCCGGTGGTGGTGAGTTCGGCGGCGATATAATTGCTGAAGGGACTCCGGAGCAGATAGTGAAAAATCCTCTTAGTTTAACTGCGCGTTACCTCAAAAAAGAACTTTTAAGAGGATAGAACCACGCCTTCGGCGGGCAGGCGCGGATGACACGGATGACGCGGATATTCACTGATAAGAATATTAATAAGAAAAAGAAATCTTATTATAAAATTTAATCCGTGTAAATCAGCGTCATCCGTGTCATCTGTGTTCTATCTTCTGTTCACAAGCATGACAAACTCGCCTTTCATGTTGTTTCCCTTGGTGATTTCATGGAATAAATTATTCATCGTGCGACGTAATTGGATGGCAAGTTGTTTCGAAAAATGCGTAGTCTCGTAGAGACGGAATAGTTGTAGCCGTGGATTTTAATCCACGGGGAAGTATCCCCAAAAACAATCAAAGTCCCATCGGGACGACATAGCGATCACGAATCTACGATTCGCCCCATATAATTCTTTTTCAGGCGAATAAATTTTTATATCGTCCCTACGGGACTCCGGTTTTTGTTTTACTGTCTTTCCGTGGATTAAAATCCACGGCTACAGCTATATAGTCGCTACGCGACCCCGGGCAAATTGTTGCTTCGTTCTGATACGTGTAATTTTGTATAATGATACACGTGTTAAGGGGTTGGGTTTTCAAGCTAATCCAGGCTATAGCCATATTGTCGCTACGCGACTAAGTGCAGATTTTTGATTTATCATGCTATGTTGAGTTTTGCATAATGACACACGTGTTAGGGGATTGGGCTTTCAAGCTAATCTACGGCTACAAGCCTGCCCGCAGTTGTACACAGCATTCAGGCGGGTATATTGTCGCTACGCGACTTCGAAAAGATTATTGCTACGTAATTCTATCATCCGTTCTTGCTCGCCTTTGGAGTGATTCTATTTGTTGTTCACCAGCACGACGAATTCGCCTTTAAGGTTGTTCTTTTTAGCGGTGTCGCGGATTTCCTCAAGTGTCCCGCGATAATAATGCTCATCAGGTTTTGTCAGTTCGTATGCTAATACGCCACGGGTGTTTTTAGGGAACGTTGAAGCGAGGTCCTCGAGCAATCTGATAAGTCTGTATGGCGTTTCAAGCAATACTATCAACCCCTGCATTTTTCTTAGTCTCTGTAATTCACCGCTGCGGATTTCTCTTTTCGGTGAAAGCCATCCGTAATACTGAAATTTGTTAATATCGAATCCCGAACCGGATAATGCAGTCATGAGCGAGCTTGTTCCGGGCAGGGGAATGATATTGATGTTAGCTTGAATACAAAGATTCGTAAGATATGTTCCCGGGTCGGAAAACAGGGGCGTGCCGCAATCCGAGATTAACGCGAGATTTTTTCCTTCTTTCAAGAGAGCGACAACTTCACTGGCTGTGTCTTTTTCATTATGCTCGTTGAGTGAAATCAAATCCTTGGTGATCTGCAAAGCAGCAAGCAGTCTGCGCGCCTCCTTATATTCTTCACACACAATCAAATCAACAGATTGAAGTGTTTTCAATCCACGCAGAGTAATGTCGTCATAATTACCGATAGGAGTCGGGACAATGTAGAGTGTGCCTGCCATTACGCGTTGTCCTTTTTCGGATGAACAAAGCCCTTATAGGTGTCAAACTTGGCGTAGTATCCGATGATATTAAAATTGGAGTCGCGGAGTGTTCCGCCGCTAGGATAGATGTAAAATTCACTTACCGTATCAGTTCCTTTTGGGGATGGGATACCGTTGGCCGCATAGAATTTCAGTTTATAGAAGCCGAGGGTATACTCGCCTTGCTCTATTTGCTTAAACATATTCTCTTCTGAAAAGAGAAGCAGGTCGTTGTTCATTAGAATACTATTTTGTAATTAATGCTGCAATTTAACGAATAACACATTTCCAGAAAATTTCGATGTAAATATTTGCCGTCTTTTCTTTGGGATGGCCGTCTAATTCGATATTTTAGGAGGCTAAAGGAATCAATTTAGTGCCGGAATTGTTTAAAAAGTATCCGAAAAACTATAAAAATCGAGAAATTAGAGAGTAAAGGCTTAGTATGGCTTCAATAACAAAAGAAAGCGTAACCAATTCACTGAGACGGGTAAATGACCCCGATCTGCACCGTGATCTTGTTACCCTGAACATGATTAAGAATGTATCCATCGAAGGAAATAAAATTTCAGTCACGGTTGAGTTGACTACTCCGGCTTGTCCGTTGAAAGATAGAATTAAAAACGACTGCGTTGACGCGATCAAGGCAGATCATCCGGATGCTGAAAGCATTAATGTGGAAATGAGTGCGAGAGTAACCAGCGCTAAACCGGCGAATCAGGTAATTCTTCCTAATGTGCATAATACCATCGCTGTTGCCAGCGGTAAAGGTGGAGTTGGAAAAAGCACGGTTGCAGTAAATCTTGCCGCAGCTTTGGCTAAAGAAGGTGCAAGAGTCGGATTACTCGATGCCGATATTTACGGTCCCAGCATTCCTTTGATGCTCGGCGTTAAAGAGCGTCCGCGGATGGTGGAAACCCCGACCGGGACTCATATGCTTCCTGTTGAGAACTACGGTATTAAACTGATGTCAATCGGTTTCCTTGTTGATGACGCTGCTCCGGTTATATGGCGCGGCCCGATGGCGAGCGGTGCGGTAAAACAATTTATGTCCGATGTTGAGTGGGGCGAGCTTGATTATCTCGTGTTTGATATGCCTCCCGGTACTGGTGACATACAATTGACATTGTGTCAAACCATTCCTCTTACCGGCGCGGTAATCGTCACCACACCTCAGGAAATTTCACTTGCCGATGCACGCAAGGCGTTGTACATGTTCGACAAAGTGAATGTTCCTGTTCTCGGTATCGTTGAGAACATGAGTTATTTTGTTGCTCCCGACAGCGGCGTGAAGTATGATATTTTCGGAACAGGCGGCGGTAAGAAGCTTGCAGATGAAACATCAACTGAATTTTTGGGCGGCATTCCAATTGACCCGCGCATCCGTATAGGCGGCGACACCGGAAGTCCGATTGTATATGCGCATCCGGATTCAGCCGAAGCAAACAGCGTGCTTGACATTGCCCGCAACATGGCGGCGCAGATCAGCATACGCAACATTCAGGCAGCACTTGCGCCAAAGATGGAAATCTCAATAGAGTAACTAATCTATTGCACAAGTCCGAAGTAAGTGATTTTTAGATCGTTGACAATAAACTGCGATTCATCATTAACCCGGCGTTTTGCACAACATCCTGCGGACAACGTCGTGTTAATGTCAGAAGAAATACGAAAAAAGCCGTCCTCATTATTGGGGACGGCTTTTTTATCGTAAGTATCCTGTCAATTATTTCCCGATATATTCGAAATAATCATAGTCGGCAATATTTGTACTTTTCTCTCCGTTGCTGCTTGCATACATGCCGATATATGCGCCTGTAAATCCGTTTGCGAGAGTCTTGCTTAAAATTCTACCATCGGAATTTTCATAAAGCGCTTGTAGTTTATTTTTATCTGTCCCGAAGTAAAAACTGTAATCCTGTCCCTTTGCCGATGCTTTTAATATTATTCGCTTTTGTTTCACTTCTTTTTCAGCGAGTATCTTATCTATCCCTTTTTCGCGGCGGGTCAAACGTACTAGCTGTTTTCCATTCGATAGAATTTTTTCAAACCGGAAATGAAATCCGTCGTTTTGCATAAGCACCATACCGGCTGATTCATGTTCATTTTGCGGTTCAAATTCAAATGCGGTTGAGGCTTCAAAGTTAATATGTTCCTGTCTGCGTCCGATGAAACTTGGATTTTCCCATTTGGTAACCGATTGCGGCCGTAGATACAACCGGCAATAGCCATGACGCGCACTCAGTGAATAACATGTGTCGCGCGGTGTGCGTAAAAAATTCCAAATCAGGTCAAGTTTCGGTGCGACGAAATTATCTCGCACGGGTGTAGGCTTTACAGAAAATTCCGGAAGATCGGGAGCTTGTTGTTTCTCTAATATTTTTCCTTCTCCGGGACAAACAACCGGCCAGCCGCTCTCCCAACTGACTGGAGCTAGAAAAGTTTCTCTTCCCAGATTAAAATAAAATCCACCGTATGGGCGCGTGCCAAGCATAACCATCCACCATTCGCCCTTTTGTGTCTGTATTAAATCAGCGTGTCCGGTACATTGAATAGGATATGTGCTTCCGAGATTTCTGTGTGTTAGAATGGGATTCTTTTTGTTGCCTTCATACGGGCCGCGTACGTTGCTGCTTTTAAACACACTAACAGCATGATTCTCGCTTGTGCCGCCTTCGGCAACTATCAGATAATACATTCCGTTGATTTTATACAAATGCGGCCCTTCCACCGTGGAGGCGTTATGTAAGGCTCCTTCTTTTACAATTGTTGTTCTTTCTCCGGTTAACTGCATTGTTTTTAAGTCGAGTTCCTGCAGCCAAATTTCTCGGTACTTAGAATCTTTCGGATATGAATCGGGACGTACATTCCCGGTGTAATATACTTTGCCGTCATCATCAAAAAATAAAGAAGGATCAATACCCGGCGCATCTTTTATCCAATAAGGATTTGACCATGGTCCCGCCGGACTTTGTGCAGTGATAACAAAATTCTCTCCTTTACCGACCAGCGTATTAATGATATAATAGGTGCCGGCATGGTAACGTATAGTCGGAGCCCATAGACCCGCCGAAGGTTTGATAGAATCAAGATTCAACTGTTCAGGTCTATCCATTGCATGCGCTATTAATTCCCAGTGCACTAAATCTTTACTGTGAAAAATCGGCAGGCCGGGAAAGAATTCGAATGTAGAGGTGACAAGGTAATAATCATCTCCAACCCGGCAGATCGATGGGTCTGGATGAAATCCCGGTATAACGGGATTGGTAAAATATTTTTTTTGAGATAAAGCCGGAGAGGATAATAAAAATGTGGAGAGAATTATTGAAAGCGCATACCGATAAACGGTCGAATGCCTGTTAACCATGGTGTCCTCGTTATAAACGATGGTGAAATTTATAGCGGCAGTTTCACATCATATTTAACCGCAAAGAAACGCATAACTGCGGTAATGACGATGCAGACAAAAATACTGTATGTATCGTGAATGTGAAAATGTCTCATTAATACAAATGCCAGAGAAGCAAAAAAAGAACAGGTCGCATACAACTGTCCTTTTCTGAAGATAATGGGTATTTCATTACAGGCGATGTCTCTCAGTACGCTTCCGAATGATGCGGAAATAATACCGATGATAACTGCTATGAACGGTGTGGTTCCCGAACGCAGCGCTATAGCAACACCGCTTGCGCTATAAAGGCCGAGACCGAGCGCATCGGGGAATAGTATCGTTTTTTCTGTGGCATGAAATCGTTTGGAACTTAAGGTAACCGAAGCGATAAATGATACAACGAGCACTAATATGGTAAGTTCCTGATTTTCAATCCAGTATAAGGGGCGCCTGTCCAGCAAAATATCACGCAACGTACCGCCTCCGAAGGAAGTGATGAGAGATATGGCAAATACACCCATCAAATCCATATTTCTCCGCCGGGCCTCAATAACACCCGAGAGAGCAAAGGCAATCATGCCCACTACTTCGATTATTTTAAACATCATAGAAGAAAAATCTCACAAATCTGAGATGTAAATATAAAGGACAAAGAGTAAAGAATAAAGAAAGCGATGCTTAACTTTTCCAATACTTCATTATTGTCGCGTGCAGGTAGGCAAAAATAAATCCGAATATAGTGCCTATAGCCGCACCGCCGAGAATATCGCTGGGATAATGAACACCAAGATAGACGCGGGATATGGAAATAAGAATAGCAACAATAAAGAGTGGCGCTTTGTATTTAGGATATATGAGTGAGAAGAACGTCGCCACCGCAAAATTATTCAGCGCATGATTTGATGGAAAAGAATAGGTGCCTGTGCGGCCGATGGGCAATATCACATCCTGAAGAGTGCTAAACGGCCGCGGCCGGTGAAAAAATTCTTTTAAAATACGATACCCGAATTGATCGGATGCTGCGATCATAGCAATTGCAAGAATCAATGCAATCCGCCCCTTCTTTTTCCCTTTGATGATGAGCAGGAGTCCGAAGAGAATGTATACCGGCATCCAATACCGCACATTCGTAATGACGGCAAAGAATTTATCAAAAACCGGATTGGAAAGAGTATGATTGAAGAAATAAAAAACGTAAAGATCTATTTGGAAGAACGGATCTGTTATCAATGTAAATCAGTCATTTGTTGAAAAATAATATCTGAATCCCGCTCCGGCGTCGAGCGACATACCGAAGTGTTGGTATGTAACGACAATCGGGGCGATTTCTGCATAAAACTCAAATGGCACTTTATGAATAGGATACCACATGATGCCGCCGATAAACCGTACTCCCTGCTTTGCTGTCGCATCTTTTCTTGCCGCGTAGCTTACTCCGATGCCGTAGTGCAAAGCAAATTTTTCCCTTGTGTGAAATGCATCCGGTTTATGCCATAAATAATCCAGATGCAAAGTCATTCTGTTGTTTTTCATTGCCGGTGAAAAGCCGACTGCAAATTCGATAGCATTTGTTTCATCTATCCAGCGCTTTGCATCAAAACCACATGGCTCACCAAATACTATTCCCACACCAAGACCCTCGGTTTGAGAATAGCTGCGACATGAAAACAGTAAAAGGAAAAATAAAAACAGTAGCGTTTTTTTCAAACAATGCCGATTTAATTGAAAATATACATCAAGTTAGCGAAAAATATTTATTTTCAAAATAAGTGAAGCTGGTGTGTTTTCTGTTCAATTGAATAATTTTCCTTATTTTTGACGAATTAAGATGCTTATCTAATGCGGAAGAAAGGTTTTATGGAACAAGGAACGGCAAAAGTTAACCTTCGTGCACTTTTTAACACAACAGTACTGGTGTCAGCTCTCGGCTACTTTGTTGATATTTATGATTTGATCATTTTTAGTATTGTCCGCGTGCCGAGTCTCACTACGCTTGGTGTGCCCCAAAAAGAACTGGGCAATGTCGGCCTGACGATACTTAATATGCAGATGGCGGGAATGCTTGTTGGCGGTATTCTTTGGGGAATACTGGGCGATAAGAAAGGCAGATTGTCTGTGTTGTTCGGTTCTATACTATTGTATTCCATTGCGAATTTTGCCAACGCCTTCGTTCCAAATACCGATTTGTATGCATTATTGAGATTTGTTGCCGGTGTCGGATTAGCAGGGCAGTTAGGTGCTGCGGTGACACTGGTCAGCGAAGTAATGCCGAAAGAGACACGCGGTTACGGTACAGCATTGGTCGCAACTATCGGTGTAACGGGTGCGATATTTGCCGCGATAGTCGGCGAGCTGTTTACCTGGCAGATTGCTTATATCATCGGCGGTATACTGGGATTTGTTCTGCTGCTTACCAGAATGCATATGTTTGAGTCAGGTATCTTTAAAACCGTACAAACCGCCAATGTTGTTAAAGGAAAATTCACCTCATTGTTTACTTCACGCGACCGTTTTTTCCGGTATCTCAACTGCATTCTGATAGGACTGCCGATCTGGTTTGTTGTAGGCGTGCTTGTAACGCTGTCACCGGAATTCGGAAGGCTGCTCGGTTATAACGATCCGATTATCGCAGGGCGTGCCGTCATGTTCACCTATACCGGATTAATATTCGGCGATTTTCTGTCTGGATTTATCAGCCAGCTATTAAAAAGCAGAAGAAAGATCGTGCTTTTCTTTTTACTTTCAACACTCACATTTATTTTAATCTATTTATTCCTTCCGGGAAAAAGTGCGGCATATTTCTACTCGCTTTGTTTTGCTCTCGGTTTTTCAATCGGATATTGGGCGGTGTTTGTTACGGTTGCCTCGGAACAATTCGGTACGAATTTGCGTGCAACAGTAACAATAACAGTCCCCAATTTTGTGCGCGGTGCCGTAGTGGTTCTTGTTTCGGCATTCAAATGGTTAATTCCAATGATAGGTATGGTGCATGCGGCATTAATTGTTTCGGTTGTTAGCATCGCAATCGCAATTACATCCCTCTACCATTTGCATGAAACATTCGGCCGGGATTTGAATTTTACTGAAGAGGTATAATTATACTTAAACGGGCATGAAATTTTCTTATGCGCTTTTTGTAAAAAAAGATCTGTGAAAATCCGTGTCATCAGTGTCATCCGCGTTCTATGCTTGAGTGCGCTAAAATGGTAGGTAAAAGGTCCATTTATGGAAAAATAACGCCGTATTTCACGGTTTTCTTTACATTTACGCTAAAATTCAGTAAAATACCATTCGATATTCAAATTTTTGTTTAGAAAGCCGCGTTATGCTACAAATTAAAAAAGAACTTCTTACCCGCACTGAAAAAGTTAAACTCCCTGAGAAACTCGGATTCGGTATTCATTATACCGATCACATGTTCACGATGGATTATTCTGCTCAGAAAGGATGGCATAATCCGACCATTTGCGCGGTGAGTGATTTTTCTCTGCATCCGGCCTCAACATTTTTCCATTACGGACAAGCATTGTTTGAAGGACTGAAAGTTTTTAAACAGGCAAACGGCAACATTGTTATGTTTCGTGCAGATAAACATTTCCAAAGACAGAACAATTCTGCTCGCAGATTATGTATGCCTGAAATGCCGGTAGAAACCTGTCTTGAAGCACTTGCTGAATTAGTTAAAGTTGAAAAGGACTGGATCCCCTCGAAAGAAGGTGAGTCGCTCTATGTCCGTCCATTTATGTTCGGCACAGATGTAGCTCTTGGTGTTCACACTTCAACAACATATAAATATGTTATTCTGTTATCTCCTGTCGGTGCTTACTATGCCGAAGGTTTTAAACCGGTTAAAATTTTGATACAGGATGAATACGTTCGCGCGGTACGCAAAGGTATGGGTGAGTGCAAGACTCCCGGTAATTATGCGGCAAGCATGATCGGAGGGGAGATTGCGCATAAAGAAGGCTACACGCAAGTGCTCTGGCTTGATGCGGTTGAATTAAAGTATCTTGAAGAAGTTGGCACGATGAATATGTTTGTTGCCTTCAACGATGAAATTGTTACCCCTGCGTTAACCGGCGGTATTCTTCCGGGTGTTACCCGTATGACGGTATTGCAGATTCTTAAGGAGTGGGGACTCAACGTTACCGAAAGACAAGTCAGCATTGACGAAGTTATTACCCGCTATGATAAAGGCGAGGTTGTGGATATGTTTGGAACCGGAACAGCTGCAATTATCTCTTCTGTCGGTGAGTTGAAGTTTAAAGATAAAATTATGAAGATCAACAACGGCCAAACCGGAGAGCTTGCTCAAAAATTATTTGAGTACATTACCGGAGTTCAATATGGACACCGTCCGGATACGCACGGATGGATAATCCCCGTTAAATAACATCATACGACATTATGCACAAAAGCCGTCCCTAACCCGGACGGCTTTCGTAATTAAAACACATTAAAATAGAATTCTCGCAAAGACGCTAAAACGCAAAAGTTAAGGGGAGAGAAATGACGGAAAATGAACTAGCGAAAATTATCGTTGATAAAGCCTACCATATTCATAAACAACTTGGTCCGGGATTGCTGGAATCGGTTTATGAAAATATTCTTGTACATGAACTAAAGAAAGCAAATCTTCAAATTGCAAGACAAGTTCCAATTCAATTCAGGTACGACGATATTGTTTTTGAAGACGCATTCCGGGCTGATATAATTGTAGAGAATAAAGTCTTGATTGAGTTAAAATCAATTGACGCCATATCTTCGGTCCACTTCAAACAAACCTTGACATATATAAAACTAATGAACTTAAAATTAGGTCTTCTTATTAACTTCAACGAAGCTTATATACAAAAGGGCATCCGCCGCGTAGCGAATGGAATGCCAGAAGAATTTTCTTAAAAATAATTAGCGTTTTTGCGCCTTTGCGAGAATTATAATCCTTATCTTGTTAGGTGACGGTATTTGATTCTATGCGGTTGATCGGCTTCGATGCCTAATCTTTCTTTCCGCTTTTCTTCATATTCCGAGTAATTTCCTTCAAAGAACACAACTTTGCTTTCACCTTCAAATGCAAGGATATGTGTTGCTATTCTATCAAGGAACCAGCGGTCGTGACTGATAATCAGTGCACATCCGGCAAAGTTTTCCAAACCTTCTTCAAGCGCCCGCATCGTGTTGACGTCCAAGTCATTGGTCGGCTCATCAAGAAGCAAAACGTTAGCTTCTTCCCGCAGGATGAGTGCCGTATGAACGCGGTTTCTTTCACCGCCTGAAAGGAATCCGACTTTCTTCTGCTGATCACCGCCCGAAAAATTAAACTGTGCAACGTACGCGCGGCTGTTGATCTGACGGTTACCCATCATGATAACATCTTCGCCGCCGGAGATTTGTTCCCATATTGTTTTTTCCGGATCGAGCACGGTTCTGCTCTGATCAACGTAGGCAAGTTTCACCGTCTCGCCGATTTTAATTGTTCCTTTATCAGGTGATTCCTGTCCCACGATCATTCTGAACAGTGTGGTTTTACCTGCACCGTTGGGACCGATAATACCGACGATAGCGCCGGGAGGGATAGCGAAGGTCATATCTTCAACAAGGATATTATCGCCGTATGCCTTTAAAACATTTTCCGCATCAATAACAACGTTACCGAGCCGTGGTCCGGCTGGAATATATATCTGTAATTCTTTTTCGCGGGCTTCGTTTTTCTGCGTCAATAAATTTTCATACGCTGTAACTCTTGCCTTGGATTTAGCGTGCCGGGCTTTGGGCGACATGCGTATCCAGTCCAGTTCACGCATCAATGTTTTTTGTCTGTCGCTTTCGTGTTTTTCTTCAAGCTTTAATCGGGCTTGCTTTTGTTCCAGCCACGATGAATAATTGCCTTTCCACGGAATTCCTTCACCTCTATCTAATTCGAGAATCCAACCGGCAACGTTATCAAGAAAATATCTATCATGCGTAACTGCAATGACCGTACCTTCGTATTGTTTCAAATGGATTTCAAGCCATGCTACAGTTTCAGCATCAAGATGGTTAGTCGGTTCATCGAGCAAAAGAATATCGGGCTTCGTTAAAAGTAAACGGCAAAGAGCAACACGGCGTTTTTCACCACCTGATAATACGGTTACCGAAGTATCGCCGGGAGGGCAGCGAAGGGCATCCATTGCCATTTCAAGACGGGAATCCAAATCCCACGCGTTGTGAGCATCCAATTTTTCTTGAACTTCGCCCTGCTTTTCAAGCAGTGCGGTCATTTCATCGTCATCCATCGGCTCGCCGAATTTTTCATTGATGGCGTTAAACTCGTTCATGAGATCAACAATAGGCTGAACTGCTTCTTCAACAATCTGTTTAACGGTTTTGGCAGGATCAAGCTCCGGCTCCTGTGGCAGATATCCGATTGTGTATCCGGGGGAGACGGCTGTTTCGCCGTTGAATTCTTTTTCCACGCCGGCGAGGATTTTTAATAACGTACTTTTTCCGGATCCGTTCAGACCGATGACGCCGATCTTTGCGCCGTAGAAATACGAAAGATAAATATCTTTCAGTACGGCCTTCTGGTTATAGTACTTGCTGACGCCGATCATTGAATAAATTATTTTATTGGGTTCGTTGCTGCTCATATGCTCTCTTGTTGTCTTAATGTATATGCTTGTTAATAACTATATGGACTCTCTAAATATTTTTTTGCCTGAGTATGCGAGGCTCCGTATTCTTTTAATTGTAAAACGCGGTTGTAACATGCAATTGCTTCATTGCGATGCCCCAGAGCATCGTGCATCATTCCGAGGTTAAGTATGGCGTTAACAGTATATCCAGTCTGCTTATTACCATCGGCGGACTGCGAAAAAGAATCACATCTGCCGAACCATACTAAAGCGCTGTCGGGTTTGTGGTAATCCCGGTAATACATGCCCAGATAGTATGAAGCTTCACGTTTTGATTTGGCTGTGTTGTATCCGAATAAATTTCTTTCGCCTTTCGCGTAGACATCTTCGAAGATTGCTTTGTACTCATCGCGTCTTCCAGATTGAACGCCGATGCGTCCTTTCCATTTTTCAAACACAGGATTGTTGGGGAAATCACTAGTTAGCTGCGTGGAGTATTCCCACGCTTTTGTATAATCATGCTCGTAGCTGCTGTATGTTGTCATAAGGAAATAGCGAGCTTCATACTTTGCATATCTACCGTACTTCGCAGTCTCGGTTAATTGTGAGATGCCCTGATCTTTATTTCCCGAAGGGAAAAATATCATAAGTGGTTTAATAAGCGGAAAATCGCGTGGAATAACATCCGCGTAGTAATTGTAAATTCCAAAACCAAGCTGAACATCCTTATTATTCGGCTCTAGTTTAGCTGCTCTTTGTACAATGGGCAATGCTTCGCGCCCATCATCTGCGGCTTTCAGCCAGCTTTCGCGAATCGCACGCAACCGCCCGCGGAATCCGATAGCTCCGCCCTTAAAGAATAAGGCGTCAACATTATTTTCGTTTTTATCAAGCAGTTTATCGCACTGAAAAATTACATCTTCAAGTTTTTCGAAAAACAGATCGTCATATGATTCGTTATCGAGATCAACAAGAATTTTCCACCAGTCAATCATCGCGAGGAAAAAGCGTCCTGCAGGATGATCCGGGTAATCCGACATCACTGTGCGGAATGTGTGTTCGGCAGAAGAAAATTCCAACCGGTAAATTTCCTGTATGCCGGACGAAATTAACGAATCCAAAGCTTTGCTCTGGGAATAGGCCGTAATGGTAAAAAAAGTAATAATTAATGCAAGTTTAGCGATAGTTCGCACTTTTGAATCCTAATTTTGTCAAATCCATTATTTAAAATAGGAGTTTCGGGCTAATTTTACATAAGTTGAGTATCTTTCAGGTGACAATAATTCGATTTATTCTAATCTTTGTGCAATTATGCCGGCTAAACAAAACTATAAAACTATTGCGTTAGGTATCTGCGCGATTTTTCTTGAGATCCTGTACCTGCTTTACACAGTTTTATCGGCATCCCACGGCATTAAGCAGAATATTATGCTGTATATGATTGTGTACGGCATAGCATTTATGGTATTTGGATATTCCTGGTATCTTATTCGGAGTCAGGGCGAGGCAGCCCCTGTGCAAAAGTGGCTTTTACCTTTTATCATCGTAAGCGGATTGCTGTTCCGGGCTACACTCATCCCGACAGAACATTCGACATCCGATGATTATTATCGTTACGTCTGGGAAGGGAAGATGATAGCGAATGGTTATAACCCATACGAATATGCTCCCGGCGATTCGACTTTAAACAAACTTCACTCGAGCATACTACCGGAAAAAGTAACCTTCAAAAATCTGACCACCATATATCCCCCGGTTGCTCAAGTGGTATTTACTGTGGCATATCTCATCGGCGGCGAAACAACTCTCGGATTAAAGGTAATCTTTCTTTTTGCTGAAATCTTCACTCTTCTGCTCATTATAAAGTTGCTGCGATACGCCTGTAAAGACACGCGGTATGTTTTACTATATGCATGGCTTCCGCTGCCGATAATGGAATACATGATAAACGCGCACATAGATGTTGCAGCTCTGCCGTTTTTTCTGGCGTTTATATTATTTGTGCTTAAAGAAAAACCTGTACCGGCGGCCATCATGTTTGCCATATGTTTTTTGACGAAGTCATATGCGGTTTTTGCAATTCCATTATTGCTTTATAAAATATCATACAGGAAAATTTTACTGTTTGTCCCGGTTGCATCTGTTATCGTTATTGCGGCCTATATTCCTTTTCTTAATCAGCGCCACTCATTAACCGATATGCTATCAACATATTTGGTGAACTGGGAATTTAATGGATCGTTTTATAACGTATTTAAATTAATAACACTCGATGGAATTAAGCTGCGAATGATGTGCCTGGCGCTTTTGGCGATTTCGATTCTCTACGTTTCATTTGCAGTTAAGTTGCCCATGAACAAGCTAACCTGGATATATATTTGTGTTGCAGCCTGCACAACAACGGTATATCCATGGTATCTCGGCTGGCTGGCGGTTTTACTTCCGTTCACGGAATTCTATTCTGTCGTGGTTCTGTTTTTTATGATTAATTTTACAAATATTACTCCTTACGGACAGATATGGCGTGAACATTATGATGTCATTTTTATAGAATATCTTATTTTTTACTTGGTACTTTTCTTTGATCTTAAACGACACAAGGAAGAGCTTATTTTCACATACACGGCCGATAAAACATGAAGAAGATATTTATCTCTTTTGAATATCTGCTCTAAGTTACTGCGGTAGTTGTCACGGCATTAGGGAATCGAAAATTTGTACGCGGCCATGTTATTGTCGGCGATATGCATTTTCGGAAATGGAAAATTTATCAGAAGGACAGCTTAAGTAAAGCATAATTTGATATTACAACATCCCGTGCCTTTCTTCGGGTTTACACTGTACGGGATTACAATTTATATTTATAGGTGAAACATGAAAAAGGTCATGCTTTTAGTTGCTTTGTTGGCCCTGGGGTTGTGCGGCTGCTATCAAAGCGTGCGATTAACTCTTGCCTGCCCAAGGCTCTCTCTTCCGGACTCATTGCGCACTCAAGGTTTGGGACGTTATTATGACAAGACAATGGACGTCGAATGGCTGAATATTGAAATCCCTCGAGACAGTGTCGAATCCTATCTAAAAAAAGCAATACCCGATCATCTTTCACACGCCGGTTCGGATAGTGCGAGGCCTCAATTGATACAAGAGACTTTGGAAAAATCGATCCGGCAGTGGAACTATTACAAGAACAATCTAACCGGTAATTATGTGGTGGTAAGCTATGAGAAATATTGGTTTCAGATTGGTTCGGCTATCGGAGTTGCCATAATTAAAAATTGTTCAATAGTCGGCGATATACATTTTCCGGAAGTAAAAAGTACGCCCCGTGGTGGGGTTGTCAAGTAGGAGATGATTCCTGCTCGGCCTCCTGAAGTATCTTTAATACAGCCATTTCGCTTTTGTAAAGGAAAAATATTCCTGTAAAAACAAAAGCAGATGTGACGCAATCCGATATTGAATTAAAATAAAACGGCAAACGAAAATCAAATGTATCAAAAAGAATATATGAAATAGCCGTTATTCCGCAATCCAGCATTATCCCCAGTGTAACGTAAAACAGCGGATCATATTTTAATTCGGTTTGTCCCTTTGCAGTATGCCAGACAAAGAATCTTCCTGCGATTATAAGAAGCATTGTATGTAAAACAGACATGCCGATAAAATTATGGCCGCTTGTTCCCTTGAAAAAGAATCCGAGGGCAAATACCAATAAACCAACGGGGATGGACATTATAATATAACGCTTGTGCCGCATTGGATAAATAGTAAGATACAACCACGATATGAAAATATATTCAAGGGGATAATATATGTATGCCGCTTTAATGTTGTGGATATGGAAAAACGCAGTAACAGTTGAGAACATATCTGCTAAACAATACGTGGTAGCGTAAAAAAACAGAGGGAGAAAATATCCGGTAGGATTTGGTCTCTTCACAATTATATAAATGAGCAGACCAGCGCTCAGTAACTGAAAAATATGAGATGGAATCGCGTACGGTAAATAATATCGCATCCCCTAATATAATAAAAAAAACTTCACCCGGTCAAATTATCCCGCTTGTTTCGGGAAGTTGTCCCGGTTAATGTTTCCTGTAAAACAGGAAATATCCCCGGGTGAAGTATTGCCGGTTCCCAGCGGCCCATAAAGACTACGTTCCTTTCGTACTTCACGGCCCCAGGTTCCGCAGGCATACGAAATTCCAATAATCTCTTTACAAAATTACTATAGAGAGTTGATGAAGTAAATAGGGGCGCGATAAATAGGGTTTGATAAAAATTGAGAGGGTAAGGCGGTAAATAGTAGGGTACCGCCTTACCGGTTTGAAATGTTAGTGGTTATCTTTTTTGTCGTAAAATTTTTCATAAGCATCAATGATGTCTTTGACCAGCTTATGGCGTACAACATCACCCTTATCAAAATAGATAAAACCGACGCCTTCGATATCCCGGAGAATTTCTTGTGCTTTAACCAACCCGCTAACGGTTTTTGCGGGAAGGTCTATCTGCGTTATATCACCGGTAATAATTGCTTTAGAGTTGACGCCGAGCCGGGTAAGAAACATTTTCATTTGCGTGTCGGTTGTGTTCTGTGCTTCATCCAAAATCACAAATGCCTGATTGAGGGTTCTGCCACGCATGTATGCGAGAGGAACGATTTCAACCACACCTTTTTCAAGGTACGATTTCAGCTTATCGGTCGGAATCATTTCATCAAGCGCATCGTAGAGCGGGCGAAGATACGGATCAATTTTTTCACGGAAGTCGCCCGGAAGAAATCCGAGGCTTTCACCCGCTTCAACAGCCGGCCGCGCGAGAACAATTTTTCTCACCGTTCCTTTTTTCAACGCGGCGACTGCCAGTGCAACAGCAAGATACGTTTTTCCTGTTCCGGCAGGACCTATAGCAAAACAAATATCGTTCTTCCGTGCGCTTTGAATATATGACTGCTGCCCCGGTGTTTTTGCCTTAATCGTGTCGTTCTTTGTATAGAGGATTACCGAGTCGTATTCTTTGTCGTTAATGATCTCCTTGCCCTCCATGGTGAGGTCGAGAATCATTTGCACATCGGATGTCGTCAGTTTGCCTGTTGTATTTAAAACATAGGCCATTTCCTTTAATATTTTATCAACTGTCAATACTTCATCATCCACGCCGCGCACTATGGCCTGATCGCCGCGGAATACAATTGTGGTGCTGAACCGGTTCTCTACGATTTTAATATTACAATCATTCACTCCCAGAAGTGAAATCATGTCTACATTTTCAAAATTTATTCTTTTCTCTAATTCTTCCATAAAATTCCTTAATTATCTCGACCACATAACCAGCAAACATTCCAGTTATACTCATAAATCGGAACTCACCCCTACCCCTCTCTTGGTAAGAGAGGGGAGAGCCCGATCTTTTAACTTTGTGGCACTCCCGGTTGGCTGGGGAGAGTTCGCCCAATTCATGTGTGAAACTATCGTTTGCAAAAAATAATAATGAGCCTATTTAAAAACAAAAAGCCCTTATTCACCGAAGAATAAGGGCTTAACAAAATAACTTGCGTTATTCACTGAGAAACAGATTCCGATTATTTAGCCGGAGCCGGTTTGTAGTTTTTGCGCAATTTTTCAAATTTTGCTTTCTCATCCTCGGTAAGAGGTGGAACCTTCAAAAGTTGTTTCGGATAGATCAAATTAGGATTCTTAATCTGATCTTTGTTAGCCTGATAAATCTTCGGCCAAGCAAAGCCGTTTCCGTAATGTTCTTTTTTCTTAGCGATAAACCAGAGGCAATCACCTTTAACCACAGTGTAGTTGATATCTTTAGAAGCGGCAACTGAATCTTCCTGCCAAGCATCAAGAAGAGCCTGGAGATCGGTGTGAACGCGATCAAAAAATTCAGGAAGAGCACTGATCTTGTTAGCCTTTAAAGCGTTCAGGTCTTTTTGACGGTCAGCTTTAGGGCCTTCTTTTCTTCTGATCTTTCCTTCTAATTCGTTAACTGCTTTTCTATAGTTGTCAACGTCTGATTTTGTTGCGCCCACCATTGCCGGAAGTGCTCCAACGCAATCTTCATACGAAGGAATGCTTGCTGATGTCTGGCGCAATTTTGCAATGTCTGACTCAAGAGCGCTGATTTCTTTATTGAGGCTCTCGATTTTTGCAGTATTAGACTGCATCTGTGCTTCCCATTCATCCTTTGATATTTTTTCTTGAGCAAATGTATTTGCTGTTAAGAAAACCAGAATCAAAAGAACGGAGATTTTGCTGAGTAATTTCATAGTATTTTCCATCCTTCCTACTTCTGAATCTTATCTAAGTTGGCTTGGGTCTGTTGTTTAACTTTATTGCACTCTTCGAGTTTTTTATTCTTTTCGGCAATTTCCTTTTCCAAACGTGAGCGTTCGGATTTGAGGCCGTCAGCTTTTAACTCAAGAGTCTTGACTTCCTTTTTCTTGGCTTCGAGCTGTGCTAATTGCTCTTCGCTGACACCGCAGCCCGCAATCAGTAAACTGCCAAAAGCAAACAAGCATACTCCCGCGAGTACTCTAAAGTGATTTCTTATTTGCATATAGTTCTCCGATAACTTTAATTAATGAATTATCTCTCAGCACCATAATAACAGGATGCTGGTTAGTTTTATTCTCTATACAAAATATAGCAAAAAAAACAATCAAATGTATTTTTTTTCCGCAAAACTGGTGTAATTATTGCCCCCTATCACGATGTGGTCGAAGACGGGAATGTCTAAAACCTTTCCGGCCTCTGCCAATTTTTTAGTCATGGCGATGTCTTCCTGGCTTGGAGTGATATTCCCGCTGGGGTGGTTGTGCATGAGAATGATGCTTTTTGCATTATTTTCAATGGCGACTTTGAATACTTCCCGGGGGTGAACCACGGTTGAATCCAGACTGCCCTCTGAAATTATCTCATATTTTATGATTTTATTCGCTGAACTGAGGCAGATAACGAGAAAAAGCTCTTTCATTTCGTCCCGCAGCCGGGGAATAAAATATTCCGCCACATCATCCGGTGAGGTGATGGCCTTATCGAAAATGTTGCGGGACTGTTGCTGTACCCGCCTGGTTATCTCAAATGCTGCAAGCAGGGTGGCTGCTTTGTCCTTTCCGATTCCTGAAATTTTACGTATTGAAGCAGATGATTTTGTCGCAAGAGATGCCAGATTGCCGTGTTCCGTGATAAGCTCCAGCGCCATTTTAATAACCGATTTGCCTTTTGTGCCTGTCCGCAGTAAAATTGCAAGCAGCTCAGCATCGCTGACATGATGAGCTCCGCGTAAAAGTAGTTTTTCTCTTGGACGTTCGTCAAGTGGAATGTCTCTAACCGTATCGTTCATATATACCCCTTTGTGTTTATTTTTGATTGGCAATAATGAACTCATGCCTCGCAAGCTCTGCAACCGCCCCGCCAACAGAATTTATGCCAACTATATATCTTCGGGCTCATCCCTCTCTTGCCAAGAGAGGGGAAGGGGGTGAGTTCACTTTAAAAATATATTCATTTAAGAAATTTCAATAATCGCCGGAATCCGGATTGTATTTCATTATGCGCCGGTAAATACCGTCCTCTACGCGGATGATATTAACCGACGAATTGATTTTTCCACTCTTAAATGAAAAATCATTATGTACTCCTCTAAACACTAATGATTTCATCATGCCGCCATCTTCGGGGATTACCGATTGCACTTCAAGCGACTGCATAACAAGATTTGCCGCATCATAACCGTATAGAACATTGCGATTAATGTCATATCCGTTGATAGAGTGGAATTTATCATTCAACTCTTCAAATTCGTAGTCGTTGTAGTCTATATAGTAGTCCGAACTTATCACCAGCAAACTGCTGAGTGTTGTAGATGTTGATAACTGCGGCGACATGAACCAATCCTGATTGCCGTATATAGGAATAAACAACTCGGCCTGCTCAAACGCGGAAAGCAAATCATTGATGACTTTCTGATTTGAGACCGGCAAAAAAACACCGTCAATATTTTTTTGTATTGATTTAAGTTTGTTGGTTATCTTCGTCAGATCGGGATCATTCAATTTGTACTTATCTTCATACACGACCGAACCATGCAGCGAAACAAACTCCCTCGCGAATGCTTTCGCATATACTGAGGAGTTTCCTTCTTCGGAAAATATGACCGCTATTTTCCTTTTCTTTTCCTGTTCGAAAATGTAGTGAGCAAGCGTTTTACCGCGAACAGTGAATGTCGGGTTTGCCTGCCAAAAATATGGAGACAGAGCTGTTAGGTTTTCATCCGTGGCAGTCGGCGAAAAGATCGGTATTTTTAATTTCTCCAACGATTTGGAGGTGCGTTTGCATTCGTCGCTGTATAATGGTCCGATTACAGCTTTCAGATTAATAACTTTTCCATATTCCTTCGCGATGGAATCTATAACAGTGGTGTCGCGTTTTGTGTCGGAGATTAAGAGTCCGGCGCGCTTGATGCCTTTTGCATTATATGTATCAACAGCAAATTGGATACCGTCCAGTACTTCTCTTGCGGGAGTTTTTCCGGCAAGGGTATCGTCAAGTTTCAGCGGAAGCATGACACCGATAACGTAATTGTTGGCGAATTTCAGATCTTCGGACTCAATATCCTGGTTAAGTCTCACGCAAAAATCTCGGTAGGGATTTGAAGAGACTCCGGCAATGATAGGATAGAGAATTTGCTTTGCTTTTTCGCGTTCACCTTTGGAAAGGGCTGACTTTGCGCGGCAATATGTCAGCAGGACTTCTTCAGCTTTTCCTTTGTATGTCTCGTTAACATCAGCTAATTCTTTATGCGTAAGTTTCTCCAGCACGGCTGTAATAAAAGATGCATTAACCTGTTTTATAGAGTCCGTTTTGAGAGACATGGAACCGTTCATTAAGACAGTAAGGGCTTCAAAGCCTTTGTTTTGCTGCCATAGTGCATCTGAGAGTGAGAAGCGGATTTCATCACGATACTGTGATACCGGAGATTTTTTCAGGAGATCTTTTAATTCGATTTCAGCGACAGACAGCTGTTTGCCGCTGATGTGTATCTTGGCGATAAATATTTTTGATTCTTCAGAGCGAGGAGTAGAACTTTCGCGGGCAAGGGTCTGGAATTTTTCCAAGGCCTGATCGTAGTTCCCTTGCGAGTACAAGCTCACGGCCGCGGAAAATGCAATGTCTTCGGGAGATTGCGTGTACGTTTGTGCAGATATCCGCAGTGAGATCACGCATACAAAAAGAAGTACGACGCGTATGAAAAATTTATCTTTCGAAAGATACATAATCAGTCTTCAATCTTTTAAGTCCGGCTAATGCCCCGGCATGTTTGGCTTCAGCCTTGAGCGCAATCTGAAAAAACTGCTCAGCTTCTTTTGTTTTTTTATTGTACATGCAGGCGGTGCCAAGTTCAACATACGTGTCGGCTTCAACCTTGTCCACATTTTCAACATACTTGCGGAGGTGTTTCTCTGCTTTTTTATAATCAGCGAGCTTCAACGCAATTTTTCCAGTCCATTCGGTGACCTGTAGATTTGTGCGGTCAAGCTTGTGCGCTTTTTCAATTTCTGCAAACGCGTGCGTATACATTTCGATGTGATAGTATACGACGGCATACAGAAAATGAATCTCAAAATTACCGCTGAACATCGCATCGGCTTTTTTTACATAATCGAGAGCGGTCTCATAATCTTCAAATCGGATATGGATTTTTGCAAGATATACATACGCGTCGCGAAGATACTCGTGCGGCTCTTTCAGCTTAACATATAGAAGGAAATAGTGCTTTGCCAGCTTGAGATTGTCGATCATGAAGTACGAATATCCGGTGAAGAACAAGGCGATGGGTTCTTTTTCGGGAATAAAACGGGAAAGGATATCTATTGTTTCGTTCCACTCTTCCAGCTTGAAATAATAATGCCCGGCGAACAAACGCAAGACGATATTATCCGGATTAGCGTCGAGTGCCTTTTTTATTATTGCCTTCGCGTTATCTTTTTTGTCCGTTTTATCATACAAGAGAGCGAGTGCAATCGGAGCTTCCGGTTCCAACGGGTATTCATCGGTTAGGCGGAGATATAATTGCATGGCGTGGAGGGATTTTCCCTCGTCTTCAAAATGGCGGGCTGCTTCAAACTTGTGAAGATATTCCGGATTGTTTCCGGATACTTTTCTTTTCATCTAAATGTGGTATGAGTTCAAAAAATAAAAGGTGAAAACAAATTTCCTAACCCATGAGTTAACCTGCCCGCCTTGCGGCGTTCGGGCGGGATCATGGGTTAGGAAGAGCGAAATATATTATGCTCCGATCAACGCTGCGTAATCAGCGCTGCTGAGCAGTGCATCTGCTTCGGCTGCATTGGCGATTTCGATTTTAATCATCCAGCCTGCACCGTACGGGTCGCTGTTAACAACTTCCGGAGTGCTGTTTAGCGCAGTGTTTATTTCCAAAACCTTTCCACTGCATGGAGCGTAGAGATCACTTACGGTTTTTACCGCTTCAATAGTTCCGAATTTTTCGCCGGCTTTAATTTCGGTAAGCCCCGCATCAATATCAATAAAAACAACATCACCCAGTTCGCCTTGAGCATATTCGGTAATGCCGATTGTACCCGTGGAGCCTTCAACAAGCAGCCACTCGTGTTCTTTTGTGTATTTCAAATTTGCGGGAATAGCCATAATAATCTCCGTTTGTTTTGTGTCAGACCTTCAGGAATTTATCGACAAAGGATGTATCGAAATTTCCCGAGATAAAATGTTCGTTGTTTAATACTTGCAGATGAAATGGAATAGTCGTTTTTATTCCCTCAACTGTAAACTCTTCAAGTGCGCGTTTCGCGCGGTTAATTGCAAACTCACGGTTTTTACCCCACACGATCAGTTTCGCGATAAGCGAATCATAGAACGGTGGGATTGCATAACCCTGATAAATATGTGAGTCAACTCGCACACCAAATCCGCCCGGATAATGCAGTGATTCAATTCTACCCGGTGAAGGCCTGAAGTTATTATCGGGGTCTTCGGCGTTGATGCGAAACTCGATTGCATGACCCTGCGGCTTGCCGGGGGGAGTATCAACATGCTCGCCCATTGCCACAAGTATCTGCTGGCGAAGAAGGTCAACATCATATACCATCTCGGATACAGGATGTTCAACCTGAATTCGCGTATTCATTTCCATAAAATAAAAATTCTTGTGCTTATCAACAAGGAATTCTATAGTACCCGCGCCTTCATAGTTGATTGATGCGGCGCCTTTAATGGCGGCTTCACCCATCTTCGCGCGGAGTTCATCATCAATAATCGGGGATGGTGATTCTTCAATTAGTTTTTGATGACGGCGCTGAACGGAGCAATCTCTTTCACCGTAATGGTACACGGTGCCGAACTGATCGCCCATGATCTGAATTTCAACGTGGCGGGGATTTTCAATAAACTTTTCAATATACACGTCACCGTTACTGAAAGAAGCTTCCGCCTCGTTTCTTGCCATCATGTAAGCGTTTTCAAATTCGCTTTCTTCGGTTACAACGCGCATTCCTTTGCCGCCGCCGCCTGCAACAGCCTTAATGATAACGGGAAAACCCATATCTATTGCAAGCTTTTTGCCGTCTTCAACTGAATCAACAATGCCATCGCTGCCCGGAACAACCGGTACGCCGCTTTTTTTCATTGTGTCTTTTGCGACTGCTTTGTCACCCATCAAACGGATCATTTCGGCAGAAGGACCGATAAATTTTATACCGGACTCCTGACAAATATCCGCGAAGCGTGCATTCTCAGCGAGGAATCCGTAACCGGGATGAATGGCGTCCGCGCCTGTGATATTTGCGGCAGAAAGAAGGTTGCTTATTTTAAGATAACTGTCTTTGCTGTAATTCGGACCGATACAAACTGCCTCATCGGCAAATGTTACGTGAAGGGCGTTTTTATCCGCTTCGGAATATACAGCTACGGTTTTGATACCCATTTCTTTACAGGAACGGATAATGCGCAGCGCGATTTCGCCGCGGTTCGCGATTAGTATTTTTTTAAATGCCATGCCGTACCCGATTATATTTCGATAACGAATAATGGCTGATTATACTCTACGGGTTGGCCGTTTTGTGCCAAAATCTTAACTATTTTACCCGAAATATCGGATTCAATCTCATTCATCAATTTCATAGCTTCAACAATACAAAGCACTTGTCCCTGTGAAACCGAATCGCCTACTTTTACATATGGCTCGGCATCAGGTGACGGCGAAGCATAAAATGATCCAACGATAGGAGATTTGACCTCGTGGAGATTATCGGCCTTCGGTTCGGCTTTCGGTGGTGCTGCAACCGGTACCGGGGCAGCAGGCGTTGGGATATCGGTTTGTGCAGGAATGTGAACGCCTGCGAAGGATGGTAAAATGTCGGGAGCCGGGGCGCTTTTGGTTACCCGTATGCGCATCTCGTTTTCCTCTATCTCCAGCTCGTTTACCTTACTTTCCTCAACCAGCTTGACAATTTTCTTTACTAAATTAAAATCCATGTTTGCCCAATCTATTAATTATACTCTTATAATAACATAACATACTGAATAAGTAAAAAGCGTATTTATAAGATAATAAAAAGAAAGAAACGGCGTAATATTGATTTTTAAAAAAACACTAAATCAGCCTGTTTTTGGCAAAAAATGGAGTAAAAAATGGGGAAATAGTCGTTTTTTTTATAAAAACCGTGAAATTCTTGATTTCCATTCCGGGTATTATTTCCACGAATCAAGGGAGGCGGGGAGGCTCTGTTAAAAATCTCATTCAGCCGGCACCCACAGATGCCCACATGTAACAAAATAGTTATTGGGGATATATTTTGGAACGACAAAGATAATATTACTGTTTAACCTGAACATTAAGCATCACACGAATTAACAGGAGTACCGATGAGATTGGGGTTCAAATCTAAAGTCCTTCTCTTTGTTTTAGTTCCGGTTACAATAATATCCTTAGTTAGTTATTTCTTCAGTCACAGGGCCGTGGTTTCCAGTGAAATCAAAAACACTGATAAGTATATGGAAAATCTGGCCGCGAAGATTGCAGAAAAAATTAACTACGAGTTATCCGATATAGAACGGATTACGCAAAGCGGAGCCGATTACGTGGCACATTCGGATTATGTAAGCGATGATGAGGCATATGGGTATCTCCTGCAGAATTTGAAGAAGAATAAATTACTTGCGAGATCCAGATTTTCATTCGAACCTTTTTATACTCATGGAAAGCCGCGCCTAAATACGGTGTATAAAAGCAACGGGAAAATTCTTTATCGTGATTTAAGCAACCTTGAACCCTACTCCACCGATACGACTCTTTTATGGTACTGGATCCCAAAAACAAAGTTAAAACCCTACTGGAGCAAGCCGTTTCGGGACATCGAAACAAATGTTGTTTGTGTACGATTCTCTTATCCGATTATTAAAGATGGAAAGTTTATCGGTGTTGCCAGCGCCAGAGTGGATCTGTCATCCATGGACGCTTTCAGGGATACTTCTCTTTATAAAACTCTGAACTACATCATCATTTCAGGTGACGGAACATTTGTGTATCATCCTGATAAAAACAAAATCGAAAAAGAAAATATTCTACATCCGAAAAATTCGAGAATTAACCCGGAGGATTTAGTAACAGAAGGGAATCGGATGCTTAGTGGTGCATCGGGAAAATCAATTCTGCGTATGACAGACGACCCCGATGAAAAACTTATTGCTTACTTTCATCCGATTAAAGCAGCCGGTTGGGGTTTGAGTATTGCAATTACTGAAGATGAATATCTTACCGACATTAAGCAGAACACGAGAACTTCGCTGATAATACTGGGGCTAACGCTTCTTTTTCTTCTCGGTGTGAGTCTCTGGCTTTCAAACACCATTACAAAACCGATAATCAATTTTTCAAAGAAGGTCAATAGGTTTTCAAAAGACAAACACTATGAACCGATAGAAATACACACAGGAGATGAACTGGAACTGCTCGGCAATGCTTTTAATGGGCTGGCGGAAGAAGTTAGTAAGCGCGAAAAAGAACTGCAGCTTTTAAACAAGTCACTGGAAAGCAAAGTTGAAGAACGCACAAAAGATCTTGAAGGAAGCTTGACCGAAGTTAAAAAACTCAGCGACCGTCTTTTTTTGATCAACAGGGCGCTGAATATGGCGACGATAATGTCGTATGCCGATTTAAATGGCAATATTACTGAAATAAATGACGAGTTTTGCCGCATTTCGCAATACTCGCGCGAAGAGGTAATAGGCAATAATTATAAAATATTGAATTCCGGTTATCACCCAAAGGAAATGTGGGAGGGGTTATGGAACACAATTCTAAGCGGGAAAATCTGGCGTGGAGAAATTAGAAATAAGGCGAAAGACGGAACATTTTTTTGGACGGATTCTCTTATAATGCCTATACCCGACAAAACGGGTAAACCGCAAAGCTTCTTTGCTATCCGGTTTGATATTACCGAGCGTAAGCAGGCGGAACTGGCATTGGAAAAAGCAAGAGAAACTGCCGATAAAATTCTTGAAGCAACACCTATTCCGACTGCCGTTACTACGCTTGCAGGCGGAAAAATATTACGGGCTAATAAAGCCATGCTGGAATTTCACGGCGTTGATGACGTGACCTTGAAATCCATGCACGCTTCGGACTGGTATGCCTATCCTCAGGATCGGGAAGATCTTATAGAGATTCTGCGTGAACAGGGATCTGTCTACCATAGAGAAGTCAAATTCTTACGCTGTTCAACAAAGGAAATCAGGGACGCGTTTGCTTCATTTATTCCCATTGAGTACAACGGATTACAATGCCTTGTCGGTTCTATTATTGACATATCCGAGATGAAAAAAATACAGATTGAATTGGCGGGTGCAAAAGAAAGTGCTGAAGCGGCAACAGTGGCAAAAAGTCAGTTTTTAGCTACGATGTCGCATGAAATCAGAACCCCGATGAATGCGATTATCGGGCTTTCAGGTCTGGCTTTGAAAACGGAGTTGAATCCGAAGCAAAAAGACTACCTGACAAAAATTGAACGTTCTTCAATAGCTTTATTGGGAATAATCAACGACATTCTGGATTTCTCAAAAATAGAAGCAGGCAAGCTTGATATTGAGCATATTGATTTCGAACTTGATCAGGTGCTTGATACGGTATCAAATCTTATCTCGCAAAAGTCACATGAAAAAGGGCTGGAATTTTCGATTCACCTTTCGCACGAAGTTCCCTTCAGCTTAGTCGGCGATCCCCTTCGTGTTACGCAAGTGTTGGCGAACTATTGCGGCAACGCGGTGAAGTTTACAGAGCAAGGCGATATCGTTGTTGATGTTCAGGTGGAATCATGCGTTGAGGATAAAGTAGTTTTGAGATTTTCTGTCCGGGATACCGGAATAGGCATGAATGCAGAGCAGATGAGTAAACTGTTCGGTTCATTCAATCAGGCCGATAGCTCTACAACAAGAAAATACGGCGGCACCGGGCTCGGTCTCGCGATCAGCAAGAGGCTGGCGAAACTGATGGGTGGCAGAGCGTGGGTAGAGAGTGAACCCGGAAAGGGAAGTACATTCTTCTTTACCGCCGTGTTGGGAAAACAGAAAGTACAGAAAAAAGATGAATATGTTCCGAGTATTGATTTAACCGGATTGAAAGTGCTAATATGTGACGACAATGTAACTGCAAGACAGATTTTACGTGAAGCCCTCGAATCATTTTCGTTTGATGTCACTACCACAGTTTCGGGAGCTGAGGCGGTAAAGATTACCGCGGAGCATACTGAAGATCCGTTTGAACTTATTTTAATGGATTGGAAAATGCCGGAGATGGACGGTTTGGAGGCCTCCAAAATAATTCTGGAAAACAGTCACGGAGAAATCCCCCGTATTGTCTTGGTTACCGCGTTTGGTGGGGAGGAGATAGTTGAACAGGCACATGCTGTCGGTATTAAAAGCTGTATTCAGAAGCCTGTAACATATTCAACTCTATTTGACGGTATTATGGAGCTATTCGGAAAGGATATTCGGACGAAACGTACCGGGCTTGATAAAGGAAGCAAGCATATCGATGCAATTAGGCTTATCCGCGGTGCAAGAATTTTATTGACTGAAGATAATGAGATAAATCAACAGGTGGCGGTTGAAATTCTTGATCAGGCAGGATTTGTAGTTGAAATAGCCAACAACGGCAAGGAATGCTGCGAAAAAGTATTTGCTTCCGGCGTGCCGTCCAAATACGATGTTATCTTGATGGATTTGCAGATGCCGATAATGGACGGTTATACGGCGGCTTCCGAAATCCGCAAAAAACCGGAATACAACAATCTGCCGATCATTGCTATGACCGCGGACGCGATGGTGGGGATTAAAGAACGGTGTCATGCCGTCGGAATGGAGGACTATGTTACGAAGCCGATAAACGTGGATGAAGTGTTCAGCACTCTTATCAAGTGGATACCGGCCGCGAATAAAAACATTCTCCCCGAACAGGAACAAGACAGAAAAACTGCCGTCCGGCCTGATGAAGTGATTCCCGTTTTTGAAACCATAGATACCGCTACGGGAGTCATGCGTGTCGGCGGCAATAAAACATTATATCTCACGCTCTTAAGCAAATTTTATAACTCCAATAAAATTATCGATGAAGAAATCCGTGGTGCCGTGAAAAAAAATGATAAAGAAGCTGCAGTGCGGCTGGCACATACGGTAAAAGGCGTCGCCGGTAATTTGGGCATATCCGGATTGGCAGAGGATGCGGCGAAATTGGAATCCTTCTTCTTGAAATCGGACATGAGCGAAAGCGGTGACATGATTAACCGGTTTGCCGGATCTCTCAATGCCGTACTACAAGAACTTGATGTTTGGATGAAAACACGGCAGAAACCCGAGAGCACTGGCGATGAGGACGGCGTACTTGATACAGCCCGCCTGTGGACGCTGCTGGGTGAACTGAAGGAGCTTGTCAGCGATAGCGACTTCAACTCATCGAAAAAAATAAAAGAAGTACTCTCTCTTCCGGGAATCGCTTCGCTGAAGAATGAACTGCTTGAGCTGGAAGAGCACATTGACAATTTTGGATATGACGAAGCGCTCTTACATCTTATGGCGCTTTATGAAAAAGCGGACAGGAGATTATGAAAGACTAAAGCAGGATATGACTAAAAGTAGTAGTGAACAAGTACCGAAGTGAATACTATTTGGTCCTAAAAACTGAAGAGAGAGTATTCTCTTTTAAGTATGGCGCGCATGTGCCATGCCGTAACATATATGGAATTCGCCCGGTAATCTAATCTCCGTCGTTTTGAAGCTCTTTTGTTTTCAAGCAGAATGCGGTATTGTTCTGTGGCACTCGTTTATTTGGAAAAATTCACTATTTTGTTCGTAAAGTATTTTGAGCTCAGGAGGATTTATGAAATTGGGTTTTAGATCCAAGATTCTACTTTTTGTTTTTATCCCCGTTATGCTCATCTCTTTTATTAGCTATCTGGTTAGCCATCGTGTCGGGGTAATAAACGAGAAAAAAAGCACTGATCAGTTCATGTTCGCGCTAACAACTCAATTAGCCGAGAGAATAAATTATGAGTTGCGGGACATTGAACGGATAACGAAAGATGGGGCGGAATTTGTTGCAAAGTCTGAATTTATCAACGCCGAGCGTTCGTATGATTACCTTGAAGAGAATTTAAAAAAGAACAAACTTATTGTCGGTTCACGATTTTCGTTCGAACCGTCGTATAATAATGGGGCGGCACGAATTAGCACTGTTCATTTGGTGTTTGGAAAAATTCGCAGGCGCGATCTGAGTTCATCGGAGGATTATTTAAAAGATACCACGCTGCTATGGTATTGGGTGCCGAAAAAATTGCGTGAAGGATATTGGGACCGGCCGTTTGTTGATACTGAAAGAAAGATTGTTTGTGTCCGCTATTCGTATCCTATTATAAAGAAGGGTACATTTATCGGCATCGCGAGTACCCGGGTTGATTTGACATACCTTGGCTCATTCAGAGATGCATCGGTATACAAAAACCTGAACTATGTGGTAGTCGCGGACGATGGGATGTTTATCTATCATCCTGATAGAAAAAAAATTGTCCGTGGAAATATACTTAATACCGCATATTCAAGTATTAACAGCGAGGATCAAAGGAACGAGGGCATCCAGATGATTAAAGGGGAAACAGGGAAGATATTTCTCCGGATGGCACGAAATCCCGATGTAAAATTAGTCGCGTATTATCACCCTATCCCCGCGCCCGGCTGGAGCCTCGGCGTTTCTGTTCCCGAAGATGAACTACTTGCGATAACGAGAGAAAATACACGGGTATCCATAATCATTATTTCGCTGACGTTCATTTTCCTTTTCCTTATCGTGCTTTGGCTGTCGAATACAATAACAAAACCCATCAAACTTTTTGCAAGTATAGTTACTCGTTTTTCCAAAGAGAAACATTTTGAGTCTATTCAAATTCATACGCATGATGAGCTTGAGGTACTGGGCAAGGCGTTTAATGAGATGGCGAGTGAGGTTAAAAACAGGGAGTTTCAATTAGAGCAGCTCAACAAGTCCTTGGAAAGTAAGGTTGAAGAACGGACGAAAGATCTTGAGGCGACTCTTAGTGAAGTAAAGCAGTTGAATGAAAAATTAGAAACAATCAATCTTGCTCTCAACCTTGCGACCATTATTTCTTACGCGGATTTGGATGGAAATATTATAGATGTCAATGATGAATTTTGTCGCATCACAAAATATTCCAAAGAAGAAGTTATAGGAAAAAATTACAGAATACTGAATTCCGGTTATCATCCGCAAAAGTTATGGGAAAATTTGTGGACGACCGTCCAGGACGGTAAAATCTGGCGGGGCGAGGTAAGAAACAGAGCGAAAGACGGAACGATATTCTGGGCGGATTCATTAATAATTCCGTTGCTTGATAAATTTGGAAACCCACATAGCTATTTCACTATACGATTTGATATAACGGAGCGCAGGGCGGCAGAAGAAGCGCTGGAACGGGCAAAAGAACTTGCGGAAAAAATTCTTGAAAGCAGTCCAATTCCTACCGCACTCACAACGGCTCAAGGCGGAGATATATTGCTTGCCAACAAGGCCATGTTGGAGTTTCACGGGGTGAAAGCCGATGCGGTAGTGTCGATGAAAGCGTCCGAGTGGTATGCCGATCCGGTTGATAGAAACAAAGTGATCGCCATACTCAAAATGGCAGGCTATATTAATAATTACGAAGTGAAATTTAAACGATATAAAACCGGCGAATTGCGGGATGTTTATGTTTCGTTCATGCCGATAGTATATAATAAACAAAATTGTGTTGTTGGTTCTATTGTTGATATCACCGACATAAAAAGAATTCAGGTAGAGCTCGCGTCTGCAAAAGAATCGGCGGAAGCTGCAACAGTAGCAAAGAGTCAGTTTTTGGCAACCATGTCGCACGAAATAAGAACCCCGATGAATGCAATAATCGGGTTGTCGAATTTAACGTTGAAAACCGATCTTGACGCGAAGCAAAGGGATTATCTGACAAAGATAGAGCGTTCAGCACACGCATTGCTTGGCATCATCAATGACATTCTTGACTTCTCAAAAATAGAAGCCGGCAAGATGAATATTGAAGATGTTAACTTTGATCTCGATCAGGTTTTGGATACGGTGTCCAACGTAATATCGCAGAAGGCTCAGGAAAAAGGTCTTGAATTCTCCATTCATCTCGCACATGATGTGCCGTTTAGTTTGACCGGTGATCCGTTGCGCATCACGCAGATATTATCGAATTACTGCAGTAATGCCGTAAAGTTTACCGAACAAGGCGAGATTGTTGTTGATGTAAGTGTTGAAAAATTTATTGAGGACAAAGTTGCATTAAAATTTTCGGTGCGGGATACAGGGATAGGCTTGACTGAAGAGCAAAAGAAAAAAATGTTCGGCACATTTACTCAGGCGGATAGTTCGACAACCCGCAAATACGGCGGTACGGGTCTGGGTTTGGCAATAAGCAAAAGACTCGCAGTGTTGATGGGCGGGCAGACGTGGGTCGAAAGTGAACCCGGCCGGGGAAGTACATTTTATTTTACCGCCATTCTGGGGAAACAGCAGCATCAGAAAAAAGACGAGTATATTCCAAGTGTTGATGTTAGAGGATTCAAGGTGTTGGTGTGTGATGATAATCCGACAGCAAGGTTGATTCTTAAAGAAGCTCTTGAATCTTTTTCCTTTGATGTAACGCTTGCTGAATCCGGCGAAGAAGCTGTCAGGCTGTATGATATGCATGCCGGTAATCCGTTCGAATTGATTCTTATAGATTGGAAAATGCCGGGCATGGACGGGTTGGAAACTTCACGAGTTCTTCTTGCAAAAAACGCGGAGCGTACACCGAAGATTATATTAATTACTGCATTCGGTGGAGAGGAAATCGCGGAACAGGCATACAGCGTGGGCATTAAGGCGTTTCTCCAAAAGCCGGTCACCTATTCAACACTCTTCGACTCTATTATGGAATTGCTGGGTAAGGATATTCGAACTAAACGTGCCGGTTCGGAAAAGGGACATAAGTACAAAGAAGCGATCCGGCTCATTCGCGGAGCCAGAATTTTGCTTACCGAGGATAATGAAATTAACCAGCAGGTTGCGACTGAGTTATTGGAACAGGCGGGTTTTATTATTGAGATAGCAAACAATGGAAAAGAGTGCTGCGAAAAGGTTTTTGCTTCGGGTATTCCTTCAAAGTATGACCTTATCCTGATGGATTTACAGATGCCGGTTATGGACGGCTATACAGCCGCCGAAGAGATTCGCAAGAATCCCGCCTATAATGATTTGCCGATAGTGGCGATGACTGCGGATGCAATGGTCGGGATAAAAGAAAAATGTCATGATGTAGGTATGGTGGATTATGTTACCAAACCGATTGACCTTGACGATGTTTTTGCCGCGCTGACAAAGTGGATTCAGCCGAAGAAACGGGATATTCCGGAAAAGAAAAACACGGCTGTCCGGCAACGGGCAAACAACGCGGTCGTGGTGCCGGTGTTTACCGGAATCAACACGAAAGTGGGCTTACAGCGTGTTGCAGGAAACGCGGAGTTGTATGTATCACTTCTCGAAAAATTTTGTGAATCGCATTCAGACGCGGCTGATCAAATAAAAGAAGCACTGCGTAAAAAAGATAAAGAACTCGCGGTAAGACTCGCGCATACGATAAAAGGCGTTGCGGGGAATCTTGGTGCGGAAAAATTATGGAATTCATCAGCAATATTGGAGGGGGCTCTTCTCAAGGATGAACCAGGCAGCGCTGCAAAATTGAATCAATTCGAAGAAGACCTTCATGCCGTTACTACTGAACTTCTTATCTGGAAGAAGGCAAAAAAGAAAGATGAAGTTCCGGCTGATGATGGCGGCGTGCTGGATATGGAGCGCCTTATGGTACTGCTCGGTGAACTGAAAGATCTTTTAGATGTTAGTGACTACGGAGCATCAAAGAAAGTCAACGAGCTGTTGTCGCTTTCGGGTATCGCTGAAATTAAAGACCGGTTTGAATTATTGGCGGCACAAATTAAAAATTGCGATTTTGAAGATGCCCTGAAAACACTTGGATCTGTTTGGGAAAAATTTGACATGGATGAATAAAATATTTGGGAGCAATGCCGGCATCTCTAAGTGAGCCATGATAGTGGTATATATCGTGAGGTTGTCGTCTGCTGAATTTCATGGTTATAAAAAAGGCAGTCTTAAAATATGACTGCCTTTTTTATTAATAGCATTATAGCCGGGATTTAATCCTGTTCGTAAGCAATTTCACCGTGGAGTGAATTATCGAGTCCCGCAATCTCTTCCTCTTTGGTTACTTTAACCGGGGTAATACGGTTGATGATATACAGCATGCCATAAGTAAAAAGAAAACAATATGTGCATACAATAAACATTGAACCGATTTGAACCCAGAAGAATTTTGAAGAACCGCCGATCAGCCATCCTTCGTTTATAACAGAGGGATTAACGGCTTTTGTGGCAAACAGCCCAAGTATGATAACACCGATTGATCCGCCGACACCATGAACGCCCCAGACATCCAGAGCATCGTCCCACTTAAAATAATTCTTGAGCGCTACAGCGAAGTAGCAAATTATTCCGGCTGATATACCGATAATTACCGCCGTACTCAGGGTAACATATCCAGCGGCAGGAGTGATTGTTGCAAGACCGGCAACTGAACCGGTCAGCAAGCCGATAAGCTTCGGTTTCTTTTCCAAAAACCAGGCAAGAAATAACCATGTAACACCGGCAAATGATGCGGCAACGTCGGTATTGATAAAAGACTGAACGGTGATAGCATCTACCCGGCATTCCGATCCGGCATTGAAACCGTACCATCCGAACCACAGCAGACCTGTACCCAACGCCACAAGCGGAATGCTATGTGGTCCGCGCTCAACAACATTACGTTTGCCGACATAGAAAACCGAAGCTAAAGCAGCCATTCCGGCACTTGCATGTACAACGATTCCACCCGCGAAGTCTAAAACACCCCAGGAGGCCAGCATACCGCCGCCCCATACCATGTGGACGAGCGGGAAGTAAACAAACAGCAGCCAGCATGTCAGAAACAACATGTAGGCAGGGAATCTGACGCGATTGGCGAAGGCGCCTGAGATAAGTGCCGGGGTAATAATTGCAAACATCATTTGATACGCGGCAAATGCAAAAAGCGGAATTTCATTGTTGCCGGAGTACATAGTATGTAGGTTTATTCCGTTCATGAAAGCCATATTTAAGTTGCCGATAACGCCGCCCTGTCCGCCGCTAAAGCAAAGTGAATAGCCCACAGCAAACCAGATGACCGTTGTCCAGCACAGTGATATAAAACTCTGTATCATTATAGCGAGTACGTTTTTTCTGCCTACGAGTCCACCGTAAAAGAAAGCCAATCCGGGGGTCATAAGCATTACTAAACTCGCCGCCACCAGCATAAAGCCGGTGCTTCCGGTGTTTATCATACATTCCTCAAATGTGAATATTAGTTTTTATGCAAACGTGCGGCCTAAAGTTTTCTTTCTTCCCGTTTTTAAGCCGTAAAATGCATATGATATAATTTAACGCTGTTAACTTCAGAATAATATTTTACCCGGCATAGGCATTTGCAACAAGCGTGACAAATTTGTCACGAAGGTTTTGGTATTGACGGGTATACCCCGTACATTTGAAGCGTACTAATCCATGATACCGTATTTCTTAACATTTTACGTGTTCTGATTGAAAAAGGTGCTGATAGTTGAAGACCGGCATAGTGATCTGAAAATCATTAATGATGTTTCGGAGCCGTTGGAATTTGCCGTCCACTATTCACATGATAAAAAAGACGGTGTTGAGATAGCTTTCTATTATATACCCGATTTAATACTCTTTCATTATAGCGGTCCGCAGGATAAAACACACGTACAAAAAATTCTGGACAATGACGCCACTGCTTCAATTCCCATGATTATTATATCTTCCACGCCTTCGTTTGATGAGCAGCGGATGTTCATGGAGATGGGAGTGGAAGACTACCTGCCCGAAGCTTACATCCGTACTTCATTAGTAAGGACAATCAGGAAGAAGTTTGAGAAGCTTGCGAAAATTAAAGCAAATCTCAGTGAACAGATAGACAGCTTTGAGAAGATAGGGGATGAGAAAAAACAAAAAGACCACTTGCTTGTAAAACTGGGCACTAAATTAAAGCTTATCAAATTTGCCGACATTGTTTGCATTACTGCGCTGAAAGAATACACAAAAATAAAAACCGTTGAAAACACAGAGGTGTTGGTGCGTAAATCAATGCGCAACTGGATTGATATACTTCCGCCGAATTCATTTCTCCGTATACATCGCGCAACAATCATAAACCTGAACTTCATTGATAAGATACAACAGACAAGTGTCAGGACATACACAGTATCCCTAAAAGGAGAAGGGAACGTCTTCGATTTCAGCTACCGTTACGCGAACATTATGCGGAGATCATTTCCCGGATAAGGTAATAATGTTGTCTTAAACATTCTGAGTTAATAAAGCAAAAAAACCTCATCACCCCCGCCTGCTGACGCAGTCGGGCAGGCATCCTCTTCTCCTCCACAGGATTCTGCGAACAGGGAGAAAAGAGAGGTAAAAAGACTGAAAAAAGTATGTCTAATCGGAGGATGTGTCCGGTGCTTTGTGTGAAGTAATTTTCTTCGCATCTTTGTCTATGAAAAAATATACTTTCCGCTCTCGCTTATTCCTATCTTTGCTGTTGACTGCAACTTTGGTCCCCGGTCTTCAGGGACAGCAGATCAGCAGGTTATCCGTTTCTTCTAATCACCGGTTTCTGCAATATGAAGACGGTCATCCGTTTTTCTGGCTTGGTGATACGGGCTGGTATCTGTTTAACCGTCTGACACGTGAAGATGCAATTCAATATCTCGACAACCGCGCGGCAAAAGAGTTTAACGTTATTCAATGTATGTGTGTTCCGTACCTGCCGCTTACCAATGCGTATGGAAATTCCGCTTTTATCAATAGTAATATTGCCCAGCCTCTCGAGACTCCCGGCAGCGATTTTAAAGATTCTATCCAGTATGATTACTGGGATCATGTTTCGTATATAATAGATGAAGCCGCGAAAAGAAATATCTACATCGGACTCGTCACCATCTGGGGAACAGTTGCCAAACAGCCGGAAAACACCTTAGAAAAAGTTGATACGTATATTCACTGGCTTGTAAACCGTTTTAAAGATAAACCGAATATCATCTGGATCAACGGAGGCGATTTAAAAGGGAATATCGTTCCGGAAAAGTGGCAGAGAATCGGTGCTGTAATAAAAGAGAACGATAAAAATCATTTGGTGACCTATCATCCGTTCGGCAGGACGCAGTCGTGTACCTGGTTTCATAATGAGTCGTGGCTTGATTTTAACATGTTCCAGTCCGGCCACCGCCGCTACGATCAGGAAAAAGGCGACGGCGCTGATGGCGGTTATAGTGAGGATAACTGGCGGTACGTTCTTGAAGCATATGCCAAAGAACCGTCGAAACCCGTTCTGGACGGTGAGCCGTCGTATGAAAATATTCCTCAGGGTTTGCATGATACGACTCAACCGTATTGGCAGGCAGCTGATTGCAGACGCTATGCCTACTGGTCGGTGTTTGCGGGTTCATTCGGACATACCTACGGCGATAACTCGGTGATGCAGATGCTCAAGCCGGGAATGAAACCGGCTTACGGTGCGCGAAATTTCTGGTATCAGGCAATTGATGATACTGCTTCATTCCAGATGAAATATTTGAAGCGCTTAATACTTTCGCGTTTATTCTTAGACAGAGTATATGATTCAACAGTAGTCGTAGATCAGGGAACTCGCTACGATTTTATTCCGGTAACGCGCGATGAAGCTTCACTTTGCGCTTACACCTACACGGGCAGAAATTTTACATTACGGTTGGGTATAATTGTCGGCGACACACTAAATTTTTATTGGTACAATCCCCGTACAGGCGAATCAACATTTGGAGGCACTATTATAAATAAGGGTGAAAAAGAATTTAATCCGCCCGGCGAAAAATCCGACGGCAACGACTGGGTCCTCGTCCTCGATTACTCCGGCAGCGGTTATCCAGCCCCGGGAGTAGTGAAATAACACATTTGTAATTTATGGTTTTAAATAATGAATAGAGTTTTAGTTTCCACTTTCATTTTTATATTATCTATCGCGCTGTATTCACAGCCAAAGTATGTTCCATATAATAAAATCATTTTGAATGAGATTAAGCTTTATCCCAAAATGGAAGTGCAGGATGTGTATAAGCTTGTGTTTCAGGCGGCGTTTGGACCGCAGCACGCGGCAATGGATTCGGCGATGGTTCTTGATTGGCTTAATGAGGAATGGCAGACAGCCGATTCTACGAATCCCGCTCCGGAGATTGAGCCGATAACTCCGGATACGACACTGGTACGTATTAATATCGGTGCCTATAAAAAGAACGGTGGGGATAAGCAGTCGCTGGGTATGAAGTTTTTATACACAGCGAAGCAATTTAAAGGTTCAAAGAAAAAGTTTTTGCAGTATTGGAATGATGTCGAGCGTCTCGCGAAAAAGGATTTGATTCCTTTTACCAAACAGGAGCTCGCGGATTATCTTAAACAGATGAAGAAAAAAGGTCTGCCTGCAGTGCATCACAGTGAAAAGTACATGCAATTATATAAACCCGCGTACAGGGTAATCACAATAGAACGTTGATTTCCGGTAATTTGCCCTCACCCTAAGGGAGAGGTGAGCAGCGCATAAAATCAATTGTTTCTTCACCCTTCTCCATATACTCGCAGAGTCCTGCGGAGGAGAAGGGCGGGAGATGAGGGCTTTATGTATATCCGTGTAAATCAGTGCTTCAATATGTCGTCCCTCTGGGACTCTGAATTATTTGATGCACATAACCCCGGGTTAAAACCCGGGGCTACAACTATGTTGTCGCTACGCGACAGTCTTGAGTCCCATAGGGACAAGATGCCCGCCTGAATGCCGTGCAAAACGGCGGGCAGGTTTGTAGCCGTGGGCGTAAACCCACGGAGAAAGTAAAAACCGAAGAATTGAGCTCCATCGGAGCGACATAGAATAGTGAAATATTTCGGGTGATAAGTTTTCACCATTTTACCTGGATCAAAAGAACCTAATTATTCATTCAAATATTCACGTTTTAGATTCCGGAGTAGGGAAAGTGGCTGGGGATGAGAACTGTGTGTATATCTGTGAAAATCAGTGTTATCCGTGTCATCAGCGTTCCAATATTTTGTAATTTAGCATTTACAATTTAAAATTTAACATTGCTTATGAGCGAAGACATACAACTTTCGGAGCAGCAGCAGGAGATCGTCGGATTACGTGACGGCGAACATCTTGTATTGGCGCCGCCCGGGACGGGCAAAACTGAATTGCTGGCGCGCAGGGTGAGTCTTGCACTGCAAAACGGCGTACCCGCGGAAAAAATGATATGTCTTACGTTTACCAACCGCGCCGCAAAGGGAATGAAGGAGCGCGTTGATGTTGCGTATCCCGGTAGTAATGTTTTTATCGGCAATATTCATAATCTTTGCATCAACTTTCTTTATAATAATAAACTGATTCCCCGGTTCATGCAGCTCCTCGATGAAGAAGATCAGGAACAGCTGATGACGGAGGCGAAAGAGACCGAGCAGGGGACTGATGAAAAGATTGTTGATTTAATAAAACTGAACAATTATCTCAATCAGAAAAAATACAGCGTCCCACCGACGGTGATAGTTCAACCCGATGCGAAATATCTTTCTTCTCGCATTGCGAAGTTGATATGTCAGCGGTACGAGAAATTAAAAAAAGAATCATGGCTGCTGGACTTTGACGACCTGCTTACGTTGACTTATACGCACTTATCGAAAGATGTTACCGAAAAAGAATATCAGTATTCAGGTTATACGTGGGTACAAGTAGACGAAGTGCAGGATTTGAATCCGCTGCAATGGGAAATCATCCGGACTATATCTGAACCGGATGCACATAAGGTGTATTTTGGAGATTACGAGCAGGCAATATTTTCATTCATGGGGGCGCGAGTAGAACGGCTGCAGGCTATCGAACAAAGATGCACCGTACACAACATGCAGAAGAATTTTCGTTCACCGTCCTATCTGCTCAAGTTGTATGTTGATTTCGCAAAGGCGCATCTGAGTCCCAATTGGCTGCATGAGCCGGTGGCGGAGCGTGAAGTTGAATCGCAAAAAGATTATCTGCTTCTGGCAAACATAAAAAATACGGATAAAGACGAATATGAATTTATCGCGGATAAAATGCTTCCGCTATGCATGAAAGAACCGGATAAGCAGACGGCAATTATAGTCCGCTATAACCGTACGGCTGATACGATCGCCAACATTCTGTCGCAAAGAGGATTGCAATATTTTAAAATATCAGGATTCGATCTGTTCAGAAGAAAATCCGTTAAAGATATCATGGCATTTCTTACTGTGCAGGTAATGGATAAAGACAGAATGTCCTGGGCGAGAATGTTTGAGATGTTCGCGAAGATTGAATCGTTGAAAGCCGCGCGCGGTTTTGTGAATTCGTTGTTTGATCTTGGATTTGCACCTGCCGATTTTCTCTCTACCGGGACGTACAATGTGTCCGCGTTTGAAGATTTCGCCTATACATTCCGCAATAAACGCATGGTGGTGTTCGATACGGAGACTACGGGTCTGAACACCGATACGGAAGATATCATTCAGATAGCGGCGATTGAATTGATAAACGGAAAGATTGGGCGTGAGTTTGAAGTATATCTTCGCACAGATAAGGATCTGACTGAATCGGAGAAGGTGCACAAGATATCGAAGGCATATCTTGATGAGCATGGCGTCGATGCAAAAGAAGGTTTGTTGAAATTCAGTGAGTTTGTAGACGGCTGTCCACTGCTTGCGCATAATTTATATTACGATTGGAATATCCTCACGTCAAACAACCGGCGGCATGGAATTTCGGATGCTGTTACATTCCGGCAGAATAATTTTGATTCACTCTTTTTGACACGCAGGTTGTATCCAGCATTAAAATCGTATAGGCTTACCGACTTGATAACGACTCTTGAGTTTGAGGGGTACAATACCCATAACGCGCTTGATGATGTTCGCGCAACGGTAAATTTGTTAGTGCGGATAATTCCCGATATAGAAAAGAAAAATGAGGCACGCGCGAAGTTCCTTTCTGAAAACGTGAAGAGGCTGGATAATTTCCGGAATGGATTTACACCGTTATGGCAGAAGAGCCGGGAAGAGAAAAACACACCAACGACTTTTCCGCAAATCATTAACGGCTTTTTGTCGTACATGGCTGACGCTGGTTTCGGCGGTATCAACAACGAAGATGCACTGCTGCTGCAAAGATTATTACGGCATATGGAAATCAAATGTGGTGAGCTCCCACGGTCGGAGCTTCTCAGAAAATATTTGCCTGAGTATAAGTTATATAAAGAATCAGATTTGATTCTCGGTGATGAGCAGATTGTTATTGTTACTGTGCATAAAGCAAAGGGACTTGAATTCGAGAATGTTATTATTCCCGAGTGTGTGCAGGATGTGTATCCTTCATGGTCGGCAAAAACTCCGCAGGCAGTCGCTGAAGATGCGCGGCTATTATACGTTGCATTTACTCGTGCGAAAAAACGGTTATACATAACAACGCACGAAAAAGAAACCGGTAGAAACGGCCAGTTCTTCAGAAGGCCATCACCGTTTCTTGACTGCATCAGGAAATACTTCAGAGAAGGGAATATAGGGTAGGCATTCGGAGTCGTAGTATGTAGTGCCCTCATCACCCCCGCCTGACTGACGTAGTCGGGCAGGTAACCTCTTTTCTTCCACAGGATTCTGCGAACAGAGGGAGAAGAGGGATAGAAGACACTAAGAAAGTACGTGAGTTTTCCGGCTTCTCTCTCCCTCTGGGAGAGAGATTGAGACTTGTCCGCCGCAGGAGGAGTGAGGGGTTTTTCTGCATTGTAGGGTGTGACTCTGTCTCGCCCATAAACTGGGGGCGACTCACAGAGTCGCCCTACAAATATTAACCTACTTCTTCTTCCGCATCGTATGCGATACGATTTCGTCATTCACCAAAAATATCACATCTTCGGCGATGTTCGTCGCATGATCGGCTAACCGTTCAATGTGTTTTGCCATGATGAGCAGGTGAGCGCCGGCTTTAATAAAAGTGCTGTCCGATTCCATTTTTTGTACAAGATAGTCAAATGTGACTTTATTCAGGCGGTCAACTTCGCTATCGCGATGCAGAATAGAATTCGCAAGGGCGTTGTCTTCATGGAGAAAAGAATCAATCGCATCCTTAACCATAAAGCGGGCTATCTTAATCATCTCGATTAAGTCGGAACCTAAAATGGTTTCATGATAGTCCACAGTTTTTCTGATTCTGTTTGCAATGTTGACTGCGATGTCACCACAGCGTTCAAGTTGATTCGTGATCATGATGGCGGTGAATACAAACCGCAGGTCGGATGCTACCGGCTGATATAATGCAAGAATCTTTTTTGACTGCTCTTTAATTTCGTTATCAAACGCGTCAACGGTATTATCTTTTTCCTTCACTGCTTTCCAATCACCGATGTCGCCGGTAAGAATGCCGTTATACGCCAATTCAACCTGTTCATCAACAACAGAAACCATCTTCAATAATGATTTTTTCAGATCTTCGATTTCGTGTATAAAATGTCTTTCCATAGTCTTCCTCTTATCCGAATCTTCCGGTTACATAATCTTCGGTTTGTTTTTTTGAAGGGTTAGTGAATATTTTTTTTGTTTCATCGTATTCGATCAACTCGCCGAGGTAAAAGAATGCAGTATAGTCACTGACTCTTGCTGCCTGCTGCATGTTGTGCGTAACAATAACGATTGTGTAATTCTTTTTTAAGTCAAAAATTAATTCTTCAATCTTTGCCGTTGAAATAGGATCGAGTGCGCTCGCGGGTTCATCCATGAGTAAAATTTCCGGGTCAACAGCCAGTGCGCGCGCGATGCAAAGCCTCTGCTGCTGCCCGCCGGAAAGCGACAATCCGCTTTTTTGCAGATCGTCTTTTACTTCATCCCACAGCGCGGCCTGATGCAGAGTCCTTTCAACAATCTCCGAAAGCGTTTTCTTATCTTTAATGCCGTTCATTCTCGGGCCGAAAGCAATATTGTCGAAAATGGATTTCGGGAACGGATTTGATTTTTGAAAGATCATACCGACTTTTTTGCGAAGGTCTACCACATCGGTTTCGGGGGCAAAAATATTTTCGCCATTGATGCGTATCTCTCCTTCCATGCGGACGCTGTCAATCAGATCGTTCATTCTGTTTATCGAGCGAAGGAATGTTGACTTTCCGCAACCGGAGGGACCGATCAATGCGGTCGCGCTCTTTTCTCTGATGTTGATATTGATTTTTGTTAAGGCCTGTTTCTTACCGTAGTACAAATCCAGGTCCGTAACTTCGATTTTAAATTGTTCGTTTTCCATACATTTATGCGATTGATTTTTTTCTTAGTTTATAACGTATTAGTATTGCTATAATATTCATGCCGAACGTAACGGCTAGCAGGACAAGCACCGAGGCATATTGAATTCCTTTTGTCGCTTCAACATCGGGGGACTGTGTCGCCATGATATAGATGTGATATCCGATATTCATAAATTGATCGGATAGCGAGTGAGGAAGCTTTGGCAGAAAATATGCCACACCGGTAAACAGTATCGGTGCAACTTCACCGGCTCCTCTGCTTACCGCAAGGATGGTTCCCGTCATGATACCGGAGACGGCGTTCGGCAGAACGATCTTTCTGATAGTCTGCCATTTCGTTGCTCCAAGTGCCAGACCTCCAGCGCGTAAATCATCGGGCACTGCACGCAAGGCTTCTTCGACAGAAACAATAACAACTGGAATTGTAAGAAGCGCCATTGTAAGACTTGCCCACAGAATATTCGGCTGTCCCCATTTCATTGAACCGGCTCCTGCAACTTTATCCATTCCTGCGCCGACAAATTGCACAAAAAATCCGAGTCCGAACAATCCGAATACTATTGACGGAACACCGGCAAGAGTATTGACCGCGAAACGGATCATCTTCGTGAATATCGAATTGCGGTTAGAGTACTCGCTCAGATAAATTGCAGTTATGGTTCCAATAGGTACACCGGCGAATGACATAATGATAACGAGCAGAACAGTTCCGACGATAGCCGGGAAAATGCCGCCGCCCATCATGCCGTCTTTCGGTGCGGATGTGAGAAACTCCCATGTTAATGCGCCTCTGCCTTGTAAAGCGATGTCGGCAACCATGTACACAAGGGCCGCAAGAATGAGGATAACGCTGAATGCAGAAAAGCCGATAACGAACCAGCCCATTAATTTCTTTTTCATCCTTCACCTCTGAATTTTTTCATGAGTTTGTTACGGACCCAAAACTCTGCTACCGCGTTGAGCACGAAGGTGAAAATAAACAGTAACGCTCCTATAAGAAAAAGTACCGTGTAGTGTTTTTCACCAAAAACTACTTCTGCCATTTCCGCGCCGATTGTTGCCGAGAGAGTCCTGACAGGCTCGAAAATATTAATGGAGGAGAGTGCGGCATTACCTGTCGCCATTAAGACGATCATCGTTTCACCGAAGGCTCTGCCGAACCCAAGCAGAAGTGCAGCAAAGATTCCCGGCGTTACAGCAGGAAGAATAACGAATATGCCGCTTTGCCATTTAGTTGCGCCTAATGCCAGCGAGCCTTCCATGTATTCACGGGGTACCGAATTAATCGCATCTTCCGTTACCGTATAAACAATTGGAATAACGGCAATGGCCAATGCCACACCGCCCACAAAGGCGTTTAACCGGAACTGTGTCCCGAACAGGTGCTGTGAAACAGTCGCGATGGTCATCAAGGCAAAAAAGCCGATAACCACCGAAGGAAAACTTGCAAGCAGTTCAATCGAGGGTTTTATTATTTCTTTGATTTTCTTTGGGGCAAAAACCGCGGAGAAAAGTGCAGCGAGAATTGCCAGCGGTGATGCAATAAAAACGGAGATCAATGTTACTTTCAAGCTTCCGAAAAAGAGAGGCCATAATCCGTATTGCGGATTAGCCGAAACCGGCTGCCAGTTTTTCGAGGCAAGATTTTCAATCGTGATTTTACCGTTTTGTCCAGATGTTTCCATCTGCTGTGATGCATCAATCCGGCTTTGAATCTCCTTGTCATTCGCCGAAGTTGTTCTCTCATCGCCATATGTTTCCGATTGCGGGACTTCCTGCTTAACGGTGGTTTGTTTTTCGGGGAAAAATATCGGCAGTGTCTCACGAAATACGAAAACAAAAATCAGGATAATAACCGCGAATGAGAGGAATGCAACGGCTTTTATCCCGAGTTCTATAAACAGCTCACCCGGTCGCTGGGACCGGGCGGCTTTTTTTGCAATATGTTGTTTCATTGGCTATTCTTCATTACTTAACCGGAAAATATCCGACTTTAACAACCCACTTTTGACCTTCGGGACTCAATATCCAGTCAATGTAGTCCTTCATTGCTCCGGTAGGTCTGCTTTTCGTATACATATATAAGAACCGGGTTATCGGGTACTGCCCTGATTTTACGGTCTCTGCGCTTGGTTCATAAGCAGGTGAGTTGGCATCTTTTTTTACTTTCGCGTACTTGATGCCTTTTGCATACGCTGCTCCGCCGTAACCGACTGCATACTTATCCTTTGCAACGGCGTTAACAACCGCTGCTGTTCCCGGCAGACTCTGCATTGAAGGAGTATAATCCTGTCCGCCCAGGACGAAATCTTTGAAGTATACATACGTTCCCGAACTATTCTCTCTGCCGTATACGTTGATCTTTGAGTTTGGGCCACCGACTTCGTGCCAGTTTTTGATTTGTCCCGTGTAAATTTTCTTTATCTGATCGAGGGTCAATTCTTTAACCGGATTTGCGTCATTCAAATACACGCTCAATCCGTCTTTTGCACATTTAATTTCAACGCCAAGAGAGTTGAATCGGGTCTTCAGTTTTTCGCGTTCACTACTTTTCATCGGTCTTGATGCGTCGCAAATGTCAGTTGTGCCGTTAATCAATGCGGAGATGCCGACTCCGGAACCGCCGCCGGTAACCTGAACGTTAACGTCAGGATGCTGTGACATATACTGTTCCGCCCATCTCTGAGCAAGGATAACCATCGTATCGGAGCCTTTAACCGTGATTGTCGTTTTGGGCCCCATGAAGCCGAAGGATACTAATAAAGCCATTGCCACAATTAATAATCTTTTCATTGTATTTCTCTTTTCTCTTTTTATTTAGTTAGAACCTATACTGAACTCTGAACGTAACAACATTGTCATGTATATCATTCTTGTAGGCCAGATCGCTGCTTCCGTTTACTACGCTTGCGGAGGTTGCAGCACTATTGATCTTTTCATTTGTTACCATATCGTAGTAAAGAACAAATTTTATGTTGGAGTCCCAGTGATAAATCCATCCGAGGCCTAATGTTGTGTATTTTATATCAGCCCATCCGAGTTTTGTATTACCGCCGATTTTTCCGATATCTTCACCTTTAACATCAGTGTTGGGATCGAAAACATCATACTTCAATACGAACTGATTGTCATTGCCTATATTCTGAATATAATTGATATAATAACCGGCGAAATTTCTCAGATAAATATCACCTGCACCGCGGGAATAAAATTTATTATCGGATTTTGAACCGGGTTGTTTACCGCTGATGTATTCACCACGCAATGAGAGTCCGCCGAGAACCGGAATGTCATAGTATATCTGCATATCGCCGCCGATATACTGTCTGTCGGCTTTTTGTTCGCTTGCAGCCTTGGCGGTCGGGGTAGCGCTCGGATTATCTAATGTGTAAATTTTGTTTACCGTTGTCGTTGTTGTTGTTTTAAGAGCGTAGGAATATGTTTTAACGGAATCGAGCCCAAGTGCCGTTTTTACCCATGACGAATCCTTTGTCAATGAGGTGGTTGATGAACTTGAAGATGGGTCGAGAGTAACTTTACCTATGTAAGCTGAAACACCCGCATCAATTGCGAGGTTTTCTTCAGTGAACGGGAGGGAGATTCCTAATCTTCCGATAAAGTCTTTATTGTTATCGGTTTCAGCGGCGATGCCATTGCCATTGAACAGGCCTAATTTTACGTTGAATAAATTAAGGAAGTCGACCTGCGGGCGGATTTCGATTTTCGCACCTAAATCTCTTTCGCCGGGGAACAATGTTTGAAACATTCTGGTACGTTCCGGTGTTTCGCGGCTGCTTGAAGAGTACTCAATTTCAAATCCGAACGGGCGGTTAAAAATACCTGCCCACAATTCGGCTGTTTTCAACCATGGTTCCTGCACGCTTACATATGCGTCTTTTGTCGAGAAGCCGCCTTCGGATACATCAAATTGGAGTACGTAATTTGTGAGTGTTGTATTATAGTTGAATTTGATTCTTCCGCGTCTCACTCCAAAGCGGTTATGGGTCAGTGACGGCATGTTGCCACCCGCAAAGGATTTTACTGCGTCGTTTTGTGCTGATTGAAATTGTGCCTGTATATAACCGGATACTTTAATTTTTGAAAGGGCGTCAACAATTGATTTTGTTTCAAGATAAGACTCATTTAATCCGTCTACCTGTCCTTTAACCTCACCTATTTTTTCTTCGACGGTCGGTTCAGCCGCAGATGCTGATTCCTGCGCTGTGGTGTCTGTGTCCTGTGCAAAAATTATCTTGCCCCCGAACATTACGAGCATGATGACAATTGATAAATAATATTTCATAGATACCTTATTTATTATGTTAAAAAATCCACGCAAGAAACTTACGCTCCCAAGATTAACTCAATATTATGCGGGGATTAAGAAATCGTTAAGATGATAAAACGGGGTTTATATAGGCGGTGAAAATGTTATTTTTCTACTGAGAGGATTGAAAGGCTTTGTTTTGTTGCCTATGGGGTTAAAAGCCTTGATAATTAAATAATAAATATGGTTCCGGCTATGAAACTAAATACGATACGAAATAAAATATCGTTACTCTACATACTTTTTGCCGTGGTGATTCTAACCATTGCGGGCATAGTGATTGATCTTGAGATGGAATCCTTTGTCAAAAAGAACATTGAGACAAACCTGATGCGGGAGATAGATTTGCTCGGCACGTATTTTCAGGCGGCAAATAACATATCGCCGGAGGATCTTTCTCGGCGGTTGGCAGAACACTTGAAAAAGACACAGGTGCGTGTAACGGCAATTGATAGTGCCGGGCGGGTGCTTGTTGATTCGGATATTAAATACGATAAAATTGCTGAGGCGGAAAACCATCTGTGGCGCCCGGAAATACAACTTGCTTTAATATATGGCAGCGGGAAAGACATCCGTCTGAGCAAGTCAACTAATCATGAATATTTTTATGTCGCGAAAAAAGTAGATGGGGTCAATAGCGTTTCACTGCCGGGGTTACGCTTTATCAGGGCATCGTTATCTCTGCAAAGTATGAATCAGGAAATCTCTGATGTGCGATGGAATATTTTTATGGCGGGACTTATTGTCCTGTTGCTGGTCTTTTTGTTGAGCAGTGCGATTTCAGCACGTATAGCACGTCCTGTAAAAAAAATCATCCAAAAAGTAAATGAAGTATCGCGGGGGAATTACAGTCTAAAGATTGATGTTCAATCGAACGATGAAATAAAAGTATTAAGTGATTCGATAAACAAGTTAACGGCGAAAATTAACGGAGATATGATCGAGCTTGAACGGCTTGCGAAAATACGATCACAGTTTTTAGCAAATGTATCGCATGAACTGCGTACACCGTTGTTCTCCATTCAGGCGTTTATCGAAACACTTATGCAGGGAGCGATCAACGACCCTGCTGTAAATCAAAAATATTTGAAGAAAACGCTGGCGCATGTTGACCGCCTGAATTTTCTGTTGACAGACTTGATTGAAATATCACGCATTGAGTCCGGCGATTTGAAGCTAAGCTTCCGGTACTTTCCTGTGAGTGAGTTGTTTGCTCAGCTTGGTGAATCATTCCGCACGTCATGCGCAATGAGAAATATGACTCTGGAAATTGCTGCCGCAGAAAATCTGCAAGTGTACGGAGACAAATCAAAATTACTGCAAGTATTCTCAAATCTTATCGGTAATGCCATTAAATACAATCCTGATGGAACAACTATAAAGGTATTCAGCAGAGAGGATAAAGAATCTGTCACGTTTTATATAGAAGATAACGGTGTCGGTATTGAAGAAGAACATTTACCGCGATTATTCGAGCGATTTTATCGCGTTGATAAAGAGCGTTCACGCGAAACCGGAGGCACCGGACTGGGGTTGGCAATTGTGAAGCATATTGTTGAGGCACACGGAGGAACAATATCGGTTTCGAGTGTACCGGGGCAGGGAACAACATTCTGTTTCAGGCTGAAGAAGTAAATCGCAGAGTGAGACCGTTTTTTAGACGTACAAAATTAATGGCTATTCTTATATAGGCAAGCAATTAGTGGGGCGGGTTTGATACCCGCCCACAAGCCATCTAAATTGAAAATATATGGGCGGGAAATAATCCCGTCCTACAGATTAAAATCTTCGAAGAGATTCCGGAGGCCTATACTCGGAGTGTTTATACAGCAATAAAAAAGGGAACCGTTTTTACGCGATTCCCTTATAACAAATTATATAGAAAATATTACGGAAGATCTTCAACTTCAGCGATGTAGCGTTTTGTTGCTTCAGGAAGTTCTTTCCAAATCTTAATGGCAAGAAGCATTCCGATAAGAGCAAACGGCATCAGGAAGATCGGCCACCAGTGCCAGTTCCAGGTTGTTAAATAACCGAGACTGAAAGACTGGATGCCTGTTCCGAGATACACAAAACCGTCAACAATACCGGAAGAAGTTGCAGTCGCTTTTCTTCCTCCGAAATCTGCGGCTGCTGTTCCAGACATCAGTGAATGCACACCGATTACCGCCATGGAAATAAGTACTGCAGCACTGCCGATAACAATCGGTGATGTTGTCAGGAAGAGAGCCATGAGTATCGTCATGATAAACATAAATCCACAAAGGAATACAACTGGTGGTCCTCTTCTCGAATGGAAATAGTTATCGGAGATCATCCCGCCGAGGAATCCGCCGATGATGCCGAAGATGCAAAGCAGCAAACCCCAGTTTTCGACAAAGAACTCAGCTCCGGGTTGTTTAATTTCTTTAGCAAAAATAAAATACCATTGAATGATACCGTTTCTTAAAACGCCGGAAGTCAATTCAATAAAAGCAAAAATGAGCATGACCGGGCTGGTGAAAACATTTTTTAATAACTGCCATGCAGTAAATTCTTCATCCATGCGTCCTGATGATGCATCGTGTGTTTCAAAAGGAGGAAATCCTGCCTGTTCCGGTGTGTCCTTAATAACCAGCCAGTCGAACAGTGCCCAAAAAAGAAGAATTGCTGCGGGAAGGTAGAAGACAGCCCATGTTGCATCGGTAGTATGGCTGCCGACTGCAAAAACATGCCGCAGTATGCCGGTGAGCCATGTTTCCGCACCGGCGGTTTTCACCTTTGTCATTTCGACAATTGACTGACCCCAATCGAATGCAAAATACATACCGAAGGAAATGAGTGTGCCGAATATAGCGCCGAACACTCCCCGTTCACGTACGTGAAACCAGTAAGCTTTAACCTTGATAATTGAAACTGCTCCGTAACTCTGGAAATACATATTCATCGAGTAGAGCAATGAAAAGATCGTAACTAATTTAACGTGTATTTGTCCGGTCAGAACAAGATATGTCACTACTCCAAGCAGAATATTGGCGATAGAGGCGCCTATAGAGGCGATAAGGATACCTGCTTTTCCGCCAAGCTTATCAACAAGTGGACCATTAATCAAAAATGAGACTGCATACGTAATTGTACCGGCGGCAAAAATGAGTCCGAAGTCTTCTTTCGACATGAGACTTCCGAGCGCGTTCTTCGAAATATTCAGATTATACCGGCCCATATATAAGAATGCATATGTCATTCCGAGGGGGAACCAATTGATGAATCTCCTGATCATGAACCAGGATTGATGCTTTAACGGATTGTGCTTAAAGTAGAGAAAAATTATTAAGGCGAGACATAGTACAACAATAATTGTTCCCATAGTAATTTATTTTCTCCGGGAGATAAATTCGTAGATGATGTTTGATGAAGAGGGGGAGAAGGCTTGATTACTCAATTGACCTCACAGAAGTATAAGTTTTCAAAGTAGTCCGTTCCTTGAAGAATCAAGCGAATTGATTTAATGAATTAAAAAAACCTAATTATTTAATTTAAATATATCGCTTTGCCACACAATCTCAAATTAAGATTATGTTAAAATTACGCTAATAAAGCAATATACTAGAAATGTTATGTTTTTGAGCAGAAATGGCGTTATTGCTGTCGTCACCAGCGGTATGAGTGTGTTGCAGAACTCTTCGCATTTAGTTTTCACCTTCTGAAGAAGGAGCGAACTCATCCCTCGCAAGCTCGGCAACCGCCCTCGCCACCTAAATTAAAGCCAAATTAGCATCTTCGGGCTCACCCCTCTCTTTGCAAGAGAGGGGACGGGGGTGAGTTCACTTTAAAAATATGCTTATGCAACAACCACGTATACATCTCCTGAATGGCGCAAATATCCACGGAAATCAGTGAGAAAGTGAACAAAAAGGGGGATTTTAACGACGATTCATAATTAAATAAGGATAAATAGAAAAATAACGTAAAATATTGTCAGATATTTTGATATATGCCTTAATTTATATAAGTTTTGAGCGTACATCAATATATTTAAGGAAAGTTATGCCAAAGTTTGGAATCATAGCCTTCACTTCTCTGGCAATATTAGCGATAGTTGCATTATTCGCTCCAGCCGGAGCAACTACTGTAGCTGCCGGGGTGATTAGTGCAGGCGATACCGCGTGGATGCTGACGGCAACAGGGCTGGTTCTGCTCATGACCCCCGGTTTGTCGTTTTTCTACGGCGGAATGGTAAGCCCGAAAAATGTTATTTCGACCATGTTCCAGAGTTTTATTGCGATGGGATTAATAAGTGTTTTGTGGGTCGTGGTCGGTTTCAGCCTGGCTTTTGGTGAAAGTTATCACGGTTTGATCGGAAATCCGTTTTCCCACTTTATGCTTCGCGGAGTTTCGGAAGCTCCGAATCCGGCATTCGCGGCTACGGTTCCGTTTTTATTGTACGCGTTCTTTCAATTAAAGTTTGCAATTATTACTCCGGCACTTATTACCGGAGCAATAGCAGAGCGTGTCCGGTTTTCCTCGTATATAATTTTTATCGCTTTATTTTCTTTGTTTATTTATGCTCCCCTTGCTCATTGGACATGGCATCCGGATGGTTTTTTGCACAAGCTGGGAGTCCTTGATTTTGCGGGTGGAACAGTAGTACACATGTCCGCCGGTTATGCTGCACTTGCCGGTGCAATTTTTCTCGGCAGAAGAAAGAGTCATTTGAAAAACGAATTGCATGTCCCGGCAAATATACCGTACGTTTTGCTCGGAACAGGATTATTGTGGTTTGGCTGGTTCGGATTTAACGCGGGCTCTGCGCTTGGTGCAAACGCATCAGCAGTACTTGCTTTTGCAACGACTAATACGGCATCTGCCGCTGCTGCATTGTCGTGGATATTTTTTGATATGATGATTGGCCGGAAGCCCTCGGCTTCGGGTGCTTCCATCGGTGCGGTTGTCGGGCTGGTTGCTATCACACCTGCTGCGGGATTTGTCACTATCGGTCAGAGCGTTTTTATCGGTACGGCTGCAAGTGTCATCAGCAATCTTGCTGTATACGTGCGGACAAAAAGTACGCTTGATGATACACTTGATGTGTTCCCATGTCACGGCTTAGGCGGTATCGTCGGTATGATTATGACGGGAATATTTGCTAAAGATGTCGGCCTGGCTTACGGACAAACGAAAACATTTCTGGCACATATGCTCGGATTAGTTATCGTTTCCGTTTTCGCATTCGGCGGGTCTTATCTATTGTATAAAATAACTGACATGATTCAATCGCTGCGCGTTACTCATGAAGAAGAGGTTTACGGTTTGGATTTGAGTCAGCACGGCGAAAGCATAGAACACTAATTTACATTACTCCAAGGTAAATGAGCTGCCTGAGCATTCCTCATTATGCAAGGGCAGCTTTTTTTATTATATACCCCGCATACAATATTGTCATTGATAACTGAAATCATTTTTATAAGTTTGTGGTATACCAAAAACGGTAATTATGACAATATATACGTTATTATATCTGCTTCCGGATTCGATGTCAATATTGCGTCAAATTAAGTGCAGTACTCATTATCAGAAATTACCCGGCATAATCACAAGCCATTCGGCAAAAACGGGGATTTGACATTGTCTGTACTAAACACGAATACCATTGTAAGCAGTGAAACTGCTAATATCCTCAACTCACTGAATAGTGTTGTTCTGGTGCATCATGCCGGAACAGGAAAGCTCTTGTGGGTAAATTCAAAGATTTACGATATTTATGGATATACGAGGGAAGAAGTACTGCATGTTAACGAAAATGCAGAAGACGAAAATCCACTTTCGATTCATGAAACATTTGAAAATTTCAGAAAGACCGCCGAATTAGGCGTTAGGCAAATTGACTGGAAGGCACGCCATAAGGATGGACATTGGTTTTGGGTAGAAGTTAATTCTTCCTACGCCGAAATTGATGGGGAGAAACTAATAATTTCCACCATACGGGATATACATGAACGTAAGGAGTTAGTTCAGCAGCTTTCCGAAAGCGAAATGCGCTTCCGTGCATTGCATGACGGACTCTTCGGTGGTATCGGCATCCACGATAAGGGGACGATTCTCGACTGCAACAAAGGATTGAGCGATATAACCGGATATACCCGAGATGAATTAATAGGCATGAATGGTCTGAATCTGATAGCGCCTCACTCACGTGATTTTGTCCGGGGCAACATTGCAATCGGATATATCGGAGTATATGAAGCCGATGGGATCAAAAAAGATGGCACGATATATCCCCTTCAGATCAGCGGCCGGAATATCCCATATAAAGGAAAGACAGTCCGGGTTACGGAGTTCAGGGATATAACGGAACGAAAAAGAAATATTGAGGATCTTCGGGTAAAAGAAGAGCGCCTCCGCTTACTGATGGAAAATATCAGCGATGCAATTTTTGAAACCGATATTGAAGGTCATTATTTATATATATCCCCTTCATTTACGAGAATTACCGGATGGAGCGACGAAATAATTGGAAGTAAAGCACTTGAAAAAGTTCATCCGGATGACCGGGATAGTGTTCAAGCAATAATTCGACACGCGCTTTCAACCAGGACAAATATTGTACATGAATATCGTTTTAAACATAGAATAAAGGGCTATGTCTGGATAGAATCCCATTGCAGCGTATATGTAGCCAGCGATGGGAAACTCAGGTTTTTAGTCAGCTCGCGTGATATTTCCGAGTGGAAAGAAACCGAAATACTGATGCGGGAAAGCGCAGAAAGTTATCATGGCTTAATCAACTCCGTAGATGAAGCGATTTATTTTTTGAATGAAGACGGTGTTTTTATTGATGTCAATGACGGTGCATGCCGGATGTATGGATACACGAGGGAAGAGCTTGTCGGGAAAACACCGGCCGCGGTCAGCGCTCCGGACATGAATGAAATTGAGGAAGTATCAAATGCAGTCGCCCGTGCTTTTAGCGGTGAAACGACCAGAATACAATTTTGGGGCATGCGTAAGAACGGAGAAATATTCCCTAAGGATATAAGAATTTCCAAAGGCCGGTATTTCGGTGAGGATATTGCAATCGCGGTTGCTTTTGATATAACAGAAGCCAAACAGCAGGAGCGGGTGCTTATTGAAGCCAAAGAAAAGGCTGAAGCAATGAGCCATGCAAAATCGAACTTCCTTGCGAACATGAGTCATGAACTCCGGACGCCGCTTATCGGAATTTTGGGTTACTCTGATCTCTTGTTGGAGAATGCCGGGAATGAAGAACAATTTAAAATGATCGAAGCTATTAACGAATCCGGCAAACGCCTGCTCGGCACATTGAATTTAATTCTTAACTTGTCGAAGATTGAAGCTGACAAGATGGAAGTGAAATATGTGCGGGCCGATTTATGCAGTATCGTTAAAGATCTGACAAAGACTTTCGAAGGTGTTGCACTGAAGAAAAATATTTGCTTTGAAGTAAGCGTAAAGGATTGTCCGCTTTATGCAAAAATTGATTTGCAGATGTTTGATTCGATTGTCAATAATCTTATAAACAATGCTGTTAAATTTACCAATCAGGGGAAAATCACGATCGAGCTTTTCAAAGAGTTTGATGAATACGAGCATTGGGCTGTTATCCGTGTAAGTGATACGGGTATCGGGATGTCTCCTGAAGCGTGCAATTATATTTTTGAAGAATTCCGTCAGGCAAGTGAGGGGTTTGGACGAGCTTATGAGGGCACGGGATTGGGGTTGACTATTGCACGGAAATATGTGGATATTTTAAATGGAAAAATCAGCGTAAAAAGCAAACCCGGTGAAGGAAGTATTTTCACAGTAAAACTACCATGTATTATGGAAAAAAATATAACAAAAGAACAGTATGTCCAACCGGACCACGAGTCCGGACAGACAGTCTTTCCTCATGTACTCCTCGTGGATGATGACCTGACAACGTATGGAGTCATTAAATACATGACCGCCAAATTATGTACCATCATTCACGCAAAGGATGCAAAAGAGGCGATTTCGGCTATTCGGGAAACTACCTACGACCTTATTCTTCTTGATATTAATCTGGGGGTAGGTTTGAACGGCTTTGACGTGCTGAAAGAGATCAAGGCAACACAGGGGTACGAATCAGTACCGGTAGTTGCTCTTACTGCATATGCCATGGCAGGAGATAGAGATAGATTTCTCTCCGCGGGATGTGACTACTATCTTGCAAAACCTTTCAAAAAGATGGATTTGCTGGATCTCATACAAACCGCACTCAAAAAATAGTGATTGTTGTACACATATATAGATGTCTGGAAGAGCTATGACCTTACGCCCTGCTATACGAAGGTATGTTCAGGTATTTTTAATTGTTATCGTACCTATAAACGGCGCCTGGTTATTCGAGGGCTGCTCCACTAAGGTCGTCAATCTCACCGACGCCAAACAGGCGGTTAATAATTATTATACGGAGGGTGCTTACGAAAAAGAACTGCATGCCGTGTTGAATGATGCCCGCAAAGATTTTGAGAACCTGAAACTTGACAAAACCTCAGTTATTATATTTGATGTGGATGAAACTACGCTTAACAATTTCGAGCAGATTAAGAAATATGATTTCGGCTTTGACATGAAAGCCTGGGAAGATTGGATTCAATCTGCAGCTGCTCCACCCATTGTGCAAATGCGCGATTTATATTTGGAGATTAAAAGCAAGGGAGTGCGGACAATATTCTTAACAGGCAGGAGTCAGCGCCATTATGCGGCTACGACAAAAAATTTGAGGGATGCCGGTTACTTCGGATATGATACACTCATTGTCCGGAGTCCCGAAGAAGAAAAGGTGCCCGCGAGTTTATATAAATTGAAAAAGCGTCAGGAAATAACTAACGCGGGTTATACAATAGTGATGAATTTCGGTGATCTGGAGAGCGATTTGTATGGCGGGTATTCCGGAATAGCCGTGAAACTTCCAAATATGTTATACTGTTTTCCTTGATGAATGTGTTTATTCGATTTTGAGTGATATTATATGAAAAACAAAACGTTAATAGTTTTTTTATGTGTTCTTATCGGTGGATTTGCTTTCGCGCAGGATGGTCCGAAGGTGCTTATTGTTACGGCGCATCCAGATGATGATGCCGCGTGTGCAGCTACTGTTTATAAGATAACGCATGATATGCACGGTAAAGCGGACCTCGCGTTGATAACAAACGGCGAGGGCGGATATAAATATTCTACGCTTGCCGAAGAGATATATGGACTCGAATTGACTGAAGAAAAAATCGGCAGAGAATCATTGCCGACTATTCGCAAAAAGGAATTGATGGCCGGTGGTAAAATTGTCGGTGTACGGAATTATTATTTCTTCGATCAAAAAGATACCAAGTATACATTGGACATGACTGAAGTGTTAAGCACTGCATGGGATACTGCAGCAGTGAAACACCGGTTGAAAAAAATTATTATGCAAGGCAAGTATGATTATATATTTTGCCTGTTACCGGTTCCCGAAACGCACGGGCACCATAAATCAGCGACACTGCTTGCTCTTCTTTCAACAGCCGAACTTCCTGAGTCACTGCGTCCTGTTGTATTCGCTGTTTCGACATCCGAGAAAAGCGACACAAATAAGTTAAATTTCTCGGGATTAAAAGAATACCCTATTACCGCGGTAAATACCGCAAGTCCGGTGTTCTCTTTCGACAGAACGCAGCCCTTCGGTTATAAAAATGTTTTAAACTATAAAATATTAGTTAACTGGCTGATAGCAGAACACAAATCTCAGGGAACAATGCAGCTATTGATGAACCGCGGGGACTTTGAGAATTTTTATTCCTTCAATATTAATTCTCCCGTAAAGGTTGAAGAAGCTAAAAAAGTATTTCAAGCCCTTTCTGTCAATCACTTCAAATCGAAAAGCTACGGCGAGTAGACGGATACGAGGAATATTTGGAAGAACTGAATGTAAAGGATGAACCGCACCTCGAGCGCAGGCTCGGGTTGTGGCAGGCATCTTCTCTTAATATGATTAACATGGTGGGAATCGGGCCTTTCGTTGTCGTCCCCGTTATCTTTAATATTATGGGTGGACGCAATGTATTGCTTCCATGGATTGCGGGTGCCGTTATTGCGATACTTGATTCATTCATCTGGGCTGAGCTTGGTGCAAAATACCCGCTTGCAGGCGGCACGTATAATTTTCTTCGTGAAGCGTATAAAGATCGCGGACTCGGACGATTCATGTCGTTTCTCTTTATCTGTCAGATAATGGTGCAGGCTCCGCTTGTTATTGCATCGGGAGCAATTGGATTCTCACAATACTTTTCATATCTGTTTCCCTTGCCGGTATTCGGACAAAAGGCTGTTTCAGGCCTGGTGGTTATTGCATTAACCGCTCTTTTGTATAGAAAAATTCAAGAAATAGGGAAGATATCTATCCTGCTCTGGGTTGGAGTTATCGGCACCATCATATGGCTCATCTTCGGAGGGTTGACACACTTTAATACGGAGCTGTTCGTTTCCGCCGCAAAATTTGATGGCGGACTTTCAGCTCTTTTCTTTGCTGCTCTTGGCCACGCATCCGTTCAAACTATTTATTGTTTTCTCGGATATTACAACGTTTGTCAGGTGGGCGGTGAAACTAAAACGCCGGAGAAGACAATTCCCCGCAGTATGTTCATATCGGTTGCCGGTATCACTGTTTTGTATTTGCTTTTAAACATCAGCATCGCGGGAGTCGTACCGGCTGATAGTGCCATGCACTCAAAATTCATCGTCAGTAACTTTGTCGAAACTTTGTATGGGAAAAATGCTGCCAACGTAACGACGCTTCTCATATTATGGATAACATTTGCATCGCTTTTTTCAGTGATGCTTGGATATTCCCGCGTGCCATATGCCGCGGCGAATGATGGAAATTTTTTCAAAGCCTTTGCCCGCATTCATCCCGAAAAGCATTTCCCCCATATTTCGCTTTTAGTACTCGGAAGTGTAGCATTTGTATTCAGCCTGCTTTTCAGATTGAAGGAGGTAATTGAGGCAATAATTGCAATGAGAATACTTGTGCAGTTTGTCGGGCAGTCTGTGGGGTTGATGATGCTGAGAAAGAGCAGACCGAAAGAAGAGTTTCCATTTAAAATGTTTCTTTATCCGATCCCCGTTGTTATATCAATAGTATTCTGGCTGTTGGTCTTCTATTCAACAGGTACAGTATTTATGTTATCGGGAATAGCAATGATAGCACTAAGCACTGCTCTATACTTTTTACGCAAACGGATAAACAAAAACACTGCTATTTGACCGAATAAAATCCGTTACTCGAGAATGTATTCGAAATTGCCGAATTGTAGGGGTTGCTTTTTATTGTTAGTTGAAGCGAGTGAAGAAAATCGCCACGCTTCGGACTCATATAATTCAACCAGTAAAAGCTGTTGGCAAACTTATCAATCTGACCTTGTATTGCCAGGAATTGTGATTTTAATGTTGATACATCATTTACTTTGATATATCCGTTTGTTGCTATCTGGTTGAGTACAGTGGTGTCGATTTCGTTGCCGAGGCCGATGCAATAAACAAGCTTTTCACCTTTGGCTGCCATTACTTCACCGAGAGAATGGCTTCCCTGTGTGTCGCTGCCGTCCGTGAAAAGTATAAGAGCGCCCTGCTCAATCAGACTTGTTGAGTAATTTACCGTCCATCTGTTCAACCCTATCACTGCCGCACCGTATAGATCCGTAGAAGCTTTGCCCGCACCGATTGAGTTAATGGCGTTGACCAGCTTTGTTTTATCGGAGGTAAAGTCGCATAATAAACTCGTGCTGTCGGAAAATACATACACAGCGAATTCCTGTCCGGAGATAAGGTTGTTAATTAACGAAACAGCGGCATCTTTAATTTGAGTCAGGTTGGCGGTAACGCTCGCGCTATTATCAAGCATAAGAACCGTTTTAAACGTATACGGACTGGCTGATTTCTTTTTAATGTTCATGCCGGATTCGGTTGGTGATACCTGAGAGTTATCTTCGAGAACAACAAAATCATCGGTCGTCAAATCGGGTATGCCATTGCCGTCAAGATCTGCAACCTGAAACATCGCGTCTACATAGCAGGGAAGAGAAGTGCCGAAGTAATACGGTATCATCTGGTATCCTGCAGTATTGTAAAACCTTGTTCGCGTGGTAAAATTCCAAATTGGTCCCGCGAATGTTGAGGAATTCGCACCTTTAGCCGTTACCGACCAATAGTATTTTTTGCTCAATGAGAGTCCGCTTACCGAAATCGAATCCGAAGTGGTGTCTTTAGCTAAATATGAAACCGGCGGCGTTAGAGTATCGAATAAAACATCATATTTTAACGCGTCGGCAGCTTTCCATGACAATTTTAATGAGGCCGGCTGATTCAGTGCCCCGTTTGCCGGCGAAGGAGTATTCGGCGTGTCGGATTCCGGCTGCAGGATTGAGGATTGTTGATCCACGCATCCAGTATAAGAGAAAAAACACACAACCGAGAAAAATATTATCCCGGTCAGCCAAAGTTTTTTTATATGTAAGCGCACTTGTGCCATGTTCGTATGATGTTAATTTAACTCCTTTAAACTATGAAAATAAATCGAGACTTGCATTAGGATTAATTGCCGGGCATAATCTCTGCGTATGAATGCTCATCTTTCGTTGTATATTGACAAAAAAAATATCTATATTAAGCGGGAACAATAACAATTCTTGCGGATGCTATTTAAGAGAAAAAAAACACAGGATCTGGATAAAACCTTCGATACCTTTCGGGAAGTCGCTGAAGGCACCCCGGATAAAGAGAAGCAGCTTGACCAGTTCATAGTCTTGTTGGAAAAGGAACAGTTCTCGAGCGAGGATGCTCTTGAGTTCAAGAACCGGCCTGTTGATGAAAAACTGCGCCCGTATCGTGAACTTGATAAACAATCCAGAGACAGAAACTCAACGCTCGACCGTTTTATCCTTCTGCTTGAACGGGAAAATATCACCAGCGAAGAAGTGTACTTATATCAACGCCATTTACGATTAGTTAAACTGATTGGAATCTGTGCCGGTTTGTTGCTGGCAGTTTTAGGCGCTCTGGCGATCCTTTTACCCCTGCCGAAATGGGCGGAAATTATGACTATTTTCTACTTTAATCCCGATGACGGCATTACCATTTCCGACCTTTTGGGGGCATTTGTCATGATAATCGGCATTTATATCGTCGTAAACCTCTCCCTGAAAAGATAGTCCCCGGACTTCCCACATCTTGTAATTCAATCGGAATATCCATAAATTTAACAGTTATATTATATTAAATTTTGGAGTAATAATGAAAAAATACTATCCTCTTGTAGTATCCTTCATCGTCCTTGCTTTTATGGCGATTACGGGATTTGAATGTTCATCTTCAGAGATGACGAGTGCAAAAGTTTACATGAATCAAAAAGATTATGACAAAGCCATGAAATTTTTGCAGGCGGAAGTAAAGAAAAATCCTAAAAACGAAGAAGCATACTACTGGTTAGGTACTCTTAACGGAGAAAAACAAGATTACGTTGCAATGCTCGACGCTTTTAACAATGCAAACGCTGCCGGTACAAAGTTCTCAAAAGACATTAAGCAGGCAAAGAAAAAATACTGGTACGATTGCTTTAATAAGGGCTATGATTACTTCAAAAAAGCATCAAATGCAGCCTCAAAAGATACTCAAGCTGTAATGTTCGAAAAATCAGCGAACTCATTCAAGCAGGCTACTATTATCGAACCCGATTCAGTTCTTGCATACAAAAACCTCTACCTGACACTGCACAACCTTGGTAAAACCGATGAAGCATTAGACGTACTGAAAAAATCACTCCAAATCAGCAACTCCGTTGATGATTATGCTAAACTCGGCGAAATATATTATAACAACGGCGTTGAGGCAAAAAGCAATTTTGCCCGCACAAAAGATGCTGCTGATAGCGTAAAAGCTTATGCAAGCTTTGATGATGCAATCAGCCTGTTAGAAAAAGCAAGAAAGGCTTATCCGCAGGATAGTGATATTTTACAGCTTCTTTCAAACTCCTACGTCGCCGCTAATAAACTTAAAGTTGCTAAACAGACATTCAAAGAAATCGTTGATGCAGATCCGAACAATAAACTGTATCATGTTAACTATGGTGTAATTCTTCAGGGTGGTGCCGAATATGCCGAGGCAGAAACACAGTTTAAGAAAGCCATTGAAATAGATCCCGGATTCGCAGCTGCTCAGTACAGCCTTGCTGTTACTTACATTAAGTGGGCTGATGTTCTTCAGAAAAAAGCAGATCAAGGCAACGCTGAAGATCCGGAAGTTAAAAATAAATTCCGTTCAGCTATGCAGATACTTGAGAAGTATGTTGAAAAACAAAAAGAAGACGGTAATGCCTGGCAGGCTTTGGGAATCGTTTATTCCCACTTGAGCATGTTGAATGAAGCAACCGACGCATTTAACAAAGCAAAATCACTTGCTAAATAATTTAATATATCGGAAAATATATGAGTCAACCTAAAGAACAACCGGGACAGCAGATCAATATCGAATTGGGCGAAAAGGAAGCCGAAGGAATTTATTCCAACCTAGCTATCATTACCCATTCACCTGCTGAATTCGTACTCGATTTTACGCGTATTACTCCGGGCGTTCCGAAAGCTCGCGTACTTTCACGTATCATCACCACTCCCCAACATGCTAAAATGCTGTTGATGGCTTTAAAGGATAATATCGAAAAGTATGAATCACGGTTCGGTGAAATTAAACTCGAAGGACCTCAGGATCAACACTTCGGATTTACACCACCGTTTCCCGATAAAGAAAAAGTAAATTAAAAATTAAAGCGGCTTTCGAGCCGCTTTTTTATTATACTTCACGCAAACACGTAAAAAATTCTCGCAAAGGCGCGAAGCCGCAAAAGAAAGTAGTTAACCGCAGAAACGCAGAAGAAACGTACCGCAGAGGCGCGAAGACGCCAAGTTTTTTATCAAAAAAGTTGCGTAGCAACGACAGAGCTGTAGCCCCGGGCGTAAGCCCGGGGTTGGCGTATTACCAAATACCAGAGCTCCGTAGGAGCGGCATATACGATAAATCATTTAACAATTACAATGGGCGGGTAGGAAACCCGCCCTACAGATGAACTGCTAAAAGTCATCTCGTCTGCTGGCGGGCACCACCCCATAATCATTTCTATGTCGCCCCGATGGGGCTTGGTGTTCTTTTGCTCATCTTTACCACGGGTTGAAATCCGTGGCTACAAACATGCTGTTCCTACGGAACATAATCGCAAATTTCATTTATGGTTTCTTAGCGGTTGTTGAGTTTCCAATCAGAATTCCGCAAACCCGTTGATTTACCATTTCAAAGTCGCGTAGCGACGTAATATTTGTAGCCCCGGGTTTTAACCCGGGGTAAACGAAACACACAATATCAGAGCTCCGTAGGAGCGACATATGCAATAAACCGTTTTTACAATTACAATGGGCGGGTAATAAACCCGCCCTACAGATTAGATATTAAAAGCCATCTCGATACTCCCGATAAATCGGGAACTCGATGACCCACCTTTTCTATGTTGTTCTAAATATATTTGCGCTCGGTTGTCGAGTAGTCCCGCGTCCGCGGGACGTATCGAGACATTGCGGTACGTTTTTCTCTTAGCCAAGGAGAAATGTAGAGAGTTCGGCGACGGTGTGAAAGATATAATCGCTGTTGAGTTGTATTACTTCATCTTTTGCGTAGCTGTCCCACACAACGGAAGCAATTTGAATCCCAGCCTGTCGGGATGCCTGAATATCGGGAGGAGCATCGCCCACCATCAACACGCGTTCTTTCGGTAATGGATAAGCCTCGAAAAATTTGAAGATTCCTTCGGCATCCGGTTTGTGCTTTACTACTTCATCTCCGGTGATAACCAGATCGAAAAAAGGAAGAATACCAAGTTTGTCAAGTGTAATTACTGCGGCACGCCTGCCTTTACCTGTGAATGTTGCGAGGATGGTATTCTGCTCTTTAAGCTTTGTCAGCAGCTCCTTTACACCCGGATATAATGCGGCCATGCCGTGGTTGGATTCATAAAATTCGTAGTAATCCTTTTTTACTGCTTCCGTGTTACCCGGGAATATTGTATCAATGATAATATCTTCCGGCGGGCCGAACAAAGCGATGATTTCTTCGTCGTTGCACTTCCTACCCTGATACTTTTCTATGATGTGGTTAAAAGAAGCAAATATCAATTCGTTGGTTGATGTCAACGTACCGTCAACATCAAAAATTACAGCATCGTATTTTTTAAAACTCATTATTGAATCCCGAAGACGGCTAACGTGCCATCCATATTAATTGCGGCAAGAGTGTTTTCATTAAGCGGAAGAATATTTCTTATACGGGCGGTGCCCAAAAATACAACTGGAGCGATAACGTTATTTTTTAACTGATACACATTGCCGTTCTTTGATCCGAAGATAATGCCGCCGTTAAACTCGAACGGTTCGGATGGCGAAAGATCGCCGCCGAATTTGCCGTCGTACTCTTTAACAAGTTTACCGTCTTTTGTTGCGGCAACGATAAATTTATTCTGAGCGCTCTTTATAAAAACTCTCTTTTTGTCCAATGACATGCCGATTGATTCATACGCATTATAATCTTTTTTCTCCCAGACGGTTTTACCGAGCAACAAGTCAATGCAGGTAACAAACTTGTCGGGACTCGCAATATAAATATTGTTGCCGTCCGTTACCGGTGTACATACAGCCGGGGCGTTGACATAGTCGGCGTTACTTGCCCACTTCCAGTTCAGGGTTCCGGTTTTAATATCAATGCAATAGAGGTTGCTGTCGCGGCTGCCATAAACAATTCTGTCGTTTATTATCAGCGGCTTATCCTGCACCATTCCTTCGGCGGAGGTGTTTTCCCAAATCGGATTCAAAGAGAACATATCATAGAAAATCATTTTGCCGCTGATGGTGCCCATAAGCAGGCCGTATGTTTCCTCATCGCGGAAACTTGTTTTTACTGCGACAGGCTGTGAGGTTATTCTTTCACCGAGTCCGATGCTTTGAATAAGTTCACCCGTCTCAGCGCGAAGTGTGTATATATCGCCATCGCTGGTAACGACTGCAACAACTCCAAGGGCAATAGCGGGACTGCTGAGTATGGTGCCGTTTGCATTAAAGTGCCACAATTCCTTACCTTCGGCATTATAGCAATAGAGCATTCCGGATGTTGTGGGTATATATAATTTGTTATCATAGACCATTACGCCGGAGGGGATTGAAGCACGCAATTCCTTTTTCCATTTAAGCTGGGCGGAGTAATTCACAAACTGTATCGAGTCAATTACCGGCGCCTCGATTTTTTTATTGATCGCGCAAGTGCCCCATACTTGTGAAATCGTATCTCCGGTTATTTCGGTAAGAAAAAGAGAATCGGGTGTTGCCTGAACAAGCGTATAACCCGTCGGCATGCGCTTACTCATCACGGGACGGTTCATGAACATGGGGATATTGCCGGCCGACATTCTTTTAATCATGTGTCCGTGTCCGCACAATATAACTTGAATGTTTTTCTTGCGCAGAATGTTCACCGCTTTAAACCAGTTGTCTGTGGTCGCGTCAAGCGGATGATGTGTATAGAAAAATACTTTTTCGTTTGTCGGCGTTGCAGTAATAACCGAATCAAGCCAGCGCAGGTCTTCAGGCGTATAATGTCCGTCGTAACCCTGCCATCTGATGCCGCTGTTCAATCCGACATGGCGGATACCGTTGGTATCAAAAACAAATTTATCATCATGGAACAGATCGGGGAATGTTTCGCAGTAACTTTCGCTCCACGTGCAGTCGTGGTTGCCGGGAATGGCATAAAACGGCGCACGGAGTTTACTTAAAAGAGTTTTTGCTTTGCGGAGTTGAAGGTCCGTGCCGAGATCGGAGACATCGCCTGTGACAATAACAAACGAAGCTTCGCCTCTTGTGTTAACGTTGTTAATGCAGACGGTTAAATCACTATCGGCATTGGTAAATCCGATATGCGTATCCGTAAACCAGGCATACCTTGTTGTCTGTGCAAAGGATGCCCGGTTTACAAAAATCACACATGCGATAAAAAGAATAAAAGTTACATGTTTATAAGCTTGTACTATTCTGCTGTGACGGTTATTCATTATCTTTCAAGAAAATATTTAAACTAAGGTTTAAATATACTAAGATCTCCGGCTCCTTCACGCAAAATTACAGGCTCATCTTCACTTAAATCAACGATGCTCGAAGGCTTGTTCGAGAGCACTCCCGACGAAAGCATTAAGTCCACAAGCGGATTAAATATCGCATGTATCTCTTCCGGATTGGTGAGAATATCTCCGGTTCTGCTGGTAACGCTCGTGCTGATGATCGGGTTGCCGAGTTCGGCCGCCAACTGCAAAGCGATTTTATGGTGCGGGACACGGATGCCGACTGTCTTTCTTTTTGACCAGAGTTTTTTCGGGACTTCCCGTGCGGCAGGCAGGACAAACGTATATGGCCCGGGCAGTAAGTGTTTCATGGTACGGTAAGCGTAATCGGAAACCTTTGCGTATTTGGCGATGTCTTTTAAATCTGCGCAAACAAAACTGAGCAGTTTTGTTTTTCCGTCATTCTTTATAGAGAAAATTCTATCTAATGCTTCTTTATTGAAAATATCACAGCCGAGTCCATATACTGTATCGGTCGGATAGATCACGACACCCCCGTTTTTAATCACTTCTACTGCTTTATTAATATAACGTTGCTGAGGGGTTTCGGGGTGCAGCTCATAAAATTCCATAGTTACTCCGGTTTAATATAAATATGAGACTATTTACACAGGCATACGAAAACAGAAGTCTGACAAAATCCGTAATGCCATGCGGGAATTTTAGAATATATTCTTTCAATGTCAAGAAGAAAGCAAACGAAAATGATGCAGAAAGTAGTGGTATGACAAATCTCACAGGAGAGTAAAATATTGCGACATGCGATTGTCATTCCCGACCTGATCGGGAATCCATATTGATTTGCTCAGGAATGGAAATTTGAGTGATTGAAAGATATTTTCGTTATATTTATGCTTGTTATTGTGCTGTTTGTATTGATAATATATACCTGTTGTGCAAAAATTATTGGGAAAATCTTGAGGTGACCACCAATGCCAAAAATATATGACAATATAGAGAATCACTTTGTTCAGGGACTCACTGATGTTCTTGGAGCATCCAAACGGGCAGATTTTTGCGTGGGTTATTTTAATATGCGCGGCTGGAAAGAAGTGGCCGATAAAATTGAGGCTTTGGAAGGGGAAAAAATATTTGAAGGTGAAGACGAAATTCACCGTAGCTGCCGCCTACTCGTAGGTATGCAAAAATTACCAGTCGACATTCTAAAAGAACACTTCTCTGTGGGGCAGGATTCCCGGATTGACAACAACGAGGCCAATAAAATAAAAAAACGCCTTGCCCGTGAGTTTAAAGAGCAGCTTACTATCGGTATTCCCACTGATGCAGACGAAGCCGCACTCCGGAAATTAAGCAATCAAATGAAAACCGGTAAAGTTGTTGTTAAGCTTCACCTTAAACATACCCTTCACGCAAAACTATACTTAGCATTCAGCAATGATATCCGTGTACCTGTATTCGGGTTTTTGGGCAGCAGCAATTTGACATTAGCCGGTTTAGCAAAGCAGGGTGAATTAAACATTGATGTTTTGGATCAGGACGCGGCCAACAAGCTTGCACAATGGTTTGAAGACCGCTGGAATGACCGCTGGTGTATTGATATTACCAAAGAACTTATAGAAATAATAGATACAAGCTGGGCAGCTGAACGCCTATTGCCGCCTTACCATATTTATTTAAAGATTGCCTACCATCTCTCAAGAGAAGCTCGTGCGGGAATCAGTGAGTTTAAACTTCCGAAAGTGTTTAAAACAGAACTGCTTGAATTTCAACAAAAGGCTGTATTGGTTGCAGCGCACCATATCCACAAGCGCGGGGGAGTAATGATAGGTGATGTTGTTGGGCTCGGCAAGACAATAACGGCCTCGGCAATTGCAAAAATTTTAGAAGATGATTTTTCTTACGAGACACTGATTCTTTGCCCGAAAAACCTGAAGGAAATGTGGGAAGGCTACGCGCATAAATATGAACTCCGGGCTAAGGTGGTATCTCATAGTGAAGCGCAAAATGCACTTGTTGGACTGCGAAGATTCCGTGTCGTGATAATTGATGAGAGCCACAATCTCAGAAACGATCACGGCAGACGGTATCAGGCAATAAAAAACTACATTACCGAAAACGATAGCAAAGTCATTCTTCTGACAGCTACTCCTTACAATAAAACGTTTTATGACCTTTCCAATCAATTGCGGCTGTTTATTCCGGATGACATGGATCTTGGTATTAGCCCAGAACAGTACATTGAACACATCGGCGGCCAGGTGCAATTTGCTGCAACGCACCCCGATACTTTTGTCAGAAGCATCAAAGCTTTTGAGCGGAGTAATTATGCTGACGACTGGCGCGAACTCATGCGCTTATATTTGGTGCGGCGTACAAGAAGCTTCATTAAAACAAATTACGCACTCGATGATCCGCAAATAGGCAAAAAATATCTTGAATTTGCCGACGGCTCCAAGCAGTACTTTCCCGATAGGCTGCCGAAGAAAGTTGAATTTGAGTTTAATGCAAAGGACAAAGACGATCAGTACGCACGACTATATGCCGAAGACATAGTCCGGAAAATAAATTCACTTGAACTACCGCGATATGGTTTAGGTAACTATATTGAATTACAAAAAGGCGACAAGCTGACCGACGAAGAAAAGACCATCTTAGATAATCTATCCCGTGCGGGCAAACGGCTCATGGGATTTTGCCGGACGAACTTGTTTAAAAGGCTGGAAAGCAGCGGGCATTCATTTTTGCTATCGCTTGCCCGGCATGTTCTCCGGAATGCCATATATATGTATGCCATTGAAAATGGATTGCCGTTGCCGATTGGCAAAAGCGTTCTTGAAAATCTTGATGATTTCCTTGAAGACGGTGATACCGACGCGGATGATGGGAATGGTGGTGAGTTACGCTTACTGCTTGACTTGCAAGAATATAAGAAAAAAGCGAAAGAGGTTTATAGCATTTACCACTCGCCGGAGTACAACAAACGCTTTGAATGGATTTCACATGGCTTTTTCAACAAATCTCTTTCTGCAAAATTGCAGGATGACAGCAAGGCTATCATAGAGATTTTAAAGATAGGAGACGGCTGGAATACGAATGAGGACCGCAAGCTTATTGCATTGAAAGAACTGCTTACGGTAACACATAAAAAAGAAAAGGTTATTGTATTCACCCAGTTTGCAGATACCGCTCGTTACATTTCAGAATATGTAAGAAATAATAAAATCACCGAATTGGAATGCGTAACAGGCGATAATGAAAATCCGACAGCATTTGCACATAGATTCAGTCCGGTGAGCAACGGTAAGCCTGAGATAAAAAACACGATAGATGAACTGCGTGTGCTGATTGCGACGGATGTACTGAGCGAAGGCCAAAACCTTCAGGATGCTCACATAATTGTTAATTATGATTTGCCATGGGCGATAATTCGATTAATACAACGCGCGGGACGCGTTGATCGTATCGGGCAAAAGTCTTCCGAAATTATATGCTACTCGTTTTTACCTGAAGATGGTATTGATAATATTATTAAGCTGCGTGGGCGGTTGACAACCAGAATAACTGAAAATGCCGAGGTCGTCGGTTCGGATGAGAGATTCTTTGACGGCGATCCGATTAATATTGCGGACCTCTATAATGAGCGCGCGGGAATTTTGGATGACGACGACAGTGATGCGGATGTAGACCTTGCATCGTATGCATATCAAATATGGAAAAACGCAATCGATAAGGAACCGTCTCTCCAAAGAACCATACCGGATATGCCCGATGTGGTATATTCAAGTATGCTGATTGGCTCCGATGAAAAGAAACCGGGCGTTATTGTCTATGCAAGAACATCGGAAGATAATGACGTTTTGACCTGGATGGGTCTATCGGGAGAGGTTATTACACAATCACAGCTGGCTATTCTTAAAGGTGTTAAGTGTGAACCGGATACGCCGCCCGTTGAAAAACATCATGCGCACCACGACATCGTTCAGAAAGCCGTCAGCCTTATTGTAGAAGATGAAAAGAGTACCGGCGGGGCACTCGGTAAAAAATCGGGACTCAAATACCGCCTCTACAAACGGTTGGAAAGCATCTGTGCACTGCAAGAAGGTACGCTTTTTATTAACGAGCAACTAAAAAAAGCGGTTGATGATATTTATAAATACCCCATGAAAGAGTCTGCCCGCGATACCATAAGCCGGCAGTTAAAATCCGGAATCAGTGACATCCAGCTTGTTGATTTGGTTGTCTCTCTTCGTGAGGGTGATAAGTTGTGTGTTGTAACGGAAGATGAAGAACAAATCCGGACACCGCAGATCATTTGTTCTATGGGGCTATTGCAAGGAGAAAATACGCATGAATAAAACAGTATTTGAACAATACATTAAAAATTTTGATTTCAAAGGTCTGTTTCTTGATTTGGGATGGGACAAGGATGCCACCAAGGAGACTGTCGTTGTCGATAAGGAAAAGTATGTTCTCCAGGCAGCCGCGCAGAAGAGCGGTTTCAAAATTTTTGTCTGTTTTTCACCCGGTGCGATGCCGGATAAATCAGTTCGTCTCAAAATTCAGAGCAAAGCGGTTGCGTTTTCTCATCTGCACCTGATAATTTTTTGTGACGCGAAAAAAACCGAGCAAAAATGGCTTCTGGTTACGCGCGAAGCAAATAAACCGATTAAACGTACGGAAACGTCGTATGCTATTTCTCAAAAACCGGAGCTCCTGTACCAGAGAACATCGGGACTCATTTTCGAACTGGATGAGCAGGATGATATAACCATTATTGACGTGCTGGAAAAGGTTATGGCAAATGTGCATCAGAACAGCGAGCGGGTAACAAAGAAATTCTATACGGAATTTAAAACCGAGCATAAGGCCTTCATCGGGTTTATTAAAGGCATCGGAGAAGTTGCTCACCGGGACTGGTATGCTTCACTTATGATGAACCGCCTCATGTTCTGCTATTTTATTCAGAAAAAAGGTTTTCTCGACGGTGACAAAGATTATCTGCGGCACAAATTGGAAATGTGCAAAGAAAAAAAAGGAAAAGACAATTTTTATTCTTTCTACCGGTGGGTAATGAAGTTCTTGTTTTTCGGCGGACTTAATGCTGCCGAGCAGGATGAGGACATAAAAAAGGAAATCGGGCGCGTGCCGTATCTTAATGGCGGCTTATTTGATGAGCACGAACTTGAAAAGAAATACCCCGGTATTGACATCAGTGATAAAGCATTTGAAAAAGTCTTCGCGTTCTTTGATAGATACAACTGGCATCTTGATATACGTCCTGATACTTCCGGAAAGGAAATAAATCCCGATGTTATCGGCTACATTTTTGAAAAGTACATCAACGACCGCGCACAGATGGGCGCGTATTACACGAAAGAAGATATTACCGGATATATCAGCAAGAATTGCATTATCCCGTATTTGATGGATGCCGTAAAAAGAAAATATCCGAAAGCTTTTAGCCCGGATGGCGAAATCTGGACAATGGTTAAGCAAAGCGGGGATGCGTACATATATGACGCGTTAAAAAAGGGTGTTGAACTTCCTTTGCCTGATTCAATTAAACAGGGCATCAATCCGTCAATCGAAAAACAAATAGTAAAAGATGTTCTGAATAACCCGCCGAAACTTCTTGAACTGCGCAAGGACTGGAACAAGCCCGCGCCGGAAGAATATGCGCTGCCAACGGAAATATGGCGTGAAGTTGTTGAAAGGCGTAAGCGATATGAGGATATCCGGAGTAAAATTGATGCAGGCAACATACAGGATGTTAACGACTTCATTACCTATAATCTTGATATCACCCAATTTGCACAGGACGTTGTTGAAACTACAACAGATGCCGGGTTTTTGAAACACTTTTATCAGGAACTTGAAAAGGTGACGATACTTGATCCCACGTGCGGCTCCGGCGCTTTTCTATTCGCGGCGTTGAATATTTTGGAGCCTTTGTACGAGGGCTGCATACACAGAATGGAATCATTCATTGAAGAAGACCGGAAAGGGAAGCATAAGTTTTTTGAAGAAACAATTGCACGGGTTACATCACCGGAGCACTTCAACCTGAAATATTTTATTTACAAAACCATCATCCTGCGGAACCTCTACGGCGTTGATATTATGAACGAAGCCGTGGAAATTGCGAAGCTGCGCCTGTTTCTCAAATTGGTTGCCGAGGTTGATATCAATCCCCGCAAGAAAAACCTGGGACTCGAACCACTGCCGGATATTGATTTTAATATACGTGCAGGAAACACTCTCGTTGGGTATGCTTCTGAAGTCGAATTGGAGGAAGCGATTAACTTTACCCGGAACTTTAAAGCCGCAAAAGGAAAGAAGAATGAGCAAACGGGATTTGATTTTGATAATGATCTTGCTCGCATAAAAGAGGAGTGCGAAAAAGTCGGAGATGCATTCGAGCACTATAAAATGATACAGGAAAGCAGCGGAGAGAATAAAAAGACGTTCAAAACAGCCAAAGAAAAACTTATTAAATCCCTCCATAATCTTAAAGAAGAACTAAACGGCATCCTGCATAAAAGATATTATGCAGAATTACATTACGATAAATGGGAAAATACTCATCAGCCATTCCATTGGTTTGCTGAATTTTATGAAATAATTCATGGTAAAAAAGGCTTTGATGTAATAATCGGAAATCCACCATATGTTCAATATAATGCAGACAGCACGGGCTATAAATTATTTAATTTCAAATCAAGGTCCTGTTCAAATCTATTTGCCTATTGCATTGAGCGCTCGCAAGGTTTACTAAATCCAAATGCCCGCCATGCTATGATTGTTCCGATAAGTTTAGTTGGCAATAAAAAAATGTATGATTTGAGCAAATTACTTGTGACTAAGGGTACAGTTTGGTTTTCTAATTTTAGTGGGGATACGCATCCAGGAACATTATTTTCTGGAGTGCAACAGAATTTAACGATATACTTATTTCAACCAAAAAAAGAACTTAAAACTTTTTCAACGGATTTCATCCGGTTTTCTGATGCAGGAGAGGAAAGAGATTACTTATTTGCCAATCGGGTGTCTTATATGGAAAACTCTGCACTAGGTAAAATAACCTTGAAAACAGGCAGTAATAACTGTCTCTCTATATTAAACAAATTATCAAAAGATAAGCAAAGTCTTGAATTGTATAGTTTAACTAGGGAAGCGAAGGTTTGGTATCATAATGTGGCTCATTATTGGGTTAAGTGCTTTATTAACCCGCCATTTTTTAGACGTGGAAGTGAAAAGCCATCTATATCTTCTCATTATAAAAGTATTAATATACATACTGATAAAAGAGAAATACTAGTTGCGATTTTATCAAGTTCAACTTTTTATTTTTGGTACATTTTAAATTCAAATTGTAGAGACGTGAGTCGGGATGATGTGTTGACCTTCCCAATCTCCCTTGGCAATTTTGATGTAGTACAAAAAAAAGAACTGCTTGCCCTCTCAGGACATCTGCTTAAAGATTTGAACAAGAACAAGGTTCGTGTGAAGTATCAAAAAAAGAATGACCTTGTTGAGTATGATCAATTCTGGCCCCAAAACTCAAAGCCAATTATGGATAGAATTGACTACTGTATTTCGGAGCATTATGGTTTTACAGAGGAAGAGTTAGATTTTATTATTAACTACGACATAAAATACCGCATGGGGAAAGAGCTGGAGGAGGAGGAATAGAATGGATGCAAGCTTTTGGGGTTACATTGCCTCATTTATAATCGGTGCGGGTGTGCCAACTTTAAACGGTCGGTGGCAAAGAAAGCATGATCTAAAAAAGCAGGAATTACAACATGATTACGATTTGCGAAAGCAAGAGCTTGAGCATGAGTATGACCAAAAGAAACAGCAACTCGAACATGATTTCTCTGAGCGAAAACAGGCATTAGAGAGGGAGGATCGGTTTAGATTAGCTGCTTTGGATAAGAGATTAGAAGCGCAACAAAAGGCCTTTGAATATTGGTCAAAACTCCGCCCATTGGCAAATCAACGAATAGAATTGAAATCTGAGTTGTTGCAAGAAGCTTGGGGTTTTTGGAGTTCGAACTGCTTATATTTGGAAGAGGATACGCGAAAAGGGTTTAATGATTTTTTATACTATGTTGATAATTATCCTGATATAAGAGATTATGCACGAACGACATTTAGTGACTACGACGAAAAACAGCGGGCAAAAAAAGACAAGATGGACGCTTGGCAGCAGATGCGAAGTTTTGGAGCTATTATATTAAATGATATTTCGCTCAAACCAATTGATCCGAGAATGAGAGAAACTCAAAACGCCGACGGCGAAGCAATACAATAAACAATTATAGGAATAGAGTATGGCACATAAGGTTCTATTAGCAGCATCAAAACTGGAAGTTAAATACAGCGATGTTGAATTTGTCGTAAGTGATGATGATGGAAAAATCGGGACATTAAAGGTTTCGAAGGGAAATGTAGAGTGGCTGCCGGTTGGCCAGCAAAAAGGGTATAAGATGACCTGGGTAAAATTTGCCGAATTGATGGAAGGTGCCGGCAAAAAAGTAAAGTAGCTGTTTAAAAAGAGAAACGTCCCGCAAAGGGGACGTCGGGCCGAAGATGCTATCTTCGGGGATGTTATGATACAAATATAAGGGAAAGAATATGTGTTTGTCAAGACTTTTTTTACGTCCAAAACGCGTAATAATCTATGTTGATGGCTTTAATTTGTATTTCGGAATGCGATCAGCTGGAATTATTGGAAAATGGCTTGATTTAAGACAACTTGCCGAAAATCTCATAAAAAGCGATCAAAAAGTGGTTGGCGTAAAATACTTTACTAGCGCTGTGAGTGGGAATCCAGCAAAAGAAATGAGGCAAAGGACTTATCTTGAGGCTCTTAAGGAATCCGGAGTACAAATTTATTATGGAAAATACACTTCAAATAGAATGAAATGCAGGTATTGTGGGGGTAGTTGGATTGCGTATAGTGAAAAAATGACAGATGTGAATATTGCCACTGAAATATTACATGATGCTTATGCAGATAAGTTTGATGTGGCTATACTGGTTTCGGGAGATAGTGATCTTGTCCCTCCGGTTAAGCAGACACAAGCATTATTTCCCAAGAAGAAAATAGTTGTTGCCTTCCCACCACAAAGAAAAAGCAAAGAACTGACAAAAGCAGCCAAGGGTTATTTTACAATCGGTAGAAGCAATATTTTGGCAAGTCAATTTCCGGCCAGCATTACAAAGAAAGATGGGCACGTATTAAGAAAGCCCGCTACATGGTGATATTATATAGCGGAATAGGAATGTATTTATAAAGCAAAAGGGTTCCGGCATTGCCAGAACCCTTTACCGACCGAGCATTCCCAGTCCCTTATAAACTAAGTTCAAATATATTATATATTTTATCATTTGTCAAGTTTTTGCGGTGTTTAGCAACATGAGTGATGTTGAAGGTTTGAAAAAGCCCGAATTATGCGGAAATTCGGGCATTTTAGAGCAAAAAAAGACTGCTTTTCTTTGCAGCCATAAGTTTCCCGCGGGGGCTGTTTTACGCTGTTATGAATGGGCTATTGAACAGCGTGAAAAGGGGGTCTGTGTCATTTGCGGTTACCACTCACCATTAGAAAAGGATGTTGTTAAATATCTCCTTAAGGGCAAGCAACCCCTCATCATTGCTCTGGCAAGAGGATTGAAAAAAAGAATAGAGCCAAAATTCAAGCCGCATATTGAAAACGGCAGATTGCTCATCGTCTCACCATTCGAAGCGCATGTAAAGCGGGTGACCAAAGAAATCGCTGAAATAAGAAACCGGTTCATGCTGCAGCTGGCTGATGAAGTCGTTATCGGCTGGGCAACCCCCGGCGGGCAGATCGAAAGGCTGTTGGCAGAATCGCGTCCCCGTAATACCATGGTTTTATTTAATAGCGAAGATAATTTATCCCAGTGATTCGGAAAATAAAATGGAATGACGGCGGCAATTTTTCGTTTAAATTTAACAAATTCTTCAAAAATCGCCTATTTTGTGCCAAAAGGGGGATATTTTGGGTGAGGAAACCTTTGTAAATTATCAGAAAAAAGAGTAATTTTGTAATCTTTATTAAAGTTAGGAGCATATTTTACATGAAAAGAACGTATCAGCCGAGTAACAGAAAAAGAAAAAACAAACACGGCTTCCGCGAAAGAATGGCGACAAAGAACGGTCGTGCAGTTTTAGCACGCAGACGCGCTAAAGGCAGAAAAAAATTAACGGTTAGCGATGAAGGATAGTCGTGAAACGTTTTTCCTTATCCCGTAATGAACGAATTACCGGGAAGAAAAACTTCACGATAGCATTTGAGAATGGTGTCCCGCTATTTTCAAGTGATAAAAAAATAAAATCCGTAGTTATACGTCATATAATTAAGAGCGATCAGACAATAAGGCCGGGAGTGCAAATCGGAGTTGCCGTATCCAAACGAAACGGTAACGCAGTTTGGCGCAACCGGGTGCGGCGGTTGATTAAAGAATCGTACCGTTTGCAAAAGCTGCCGGTTGTTGAGAAGGCGACAGAAAAAAATGTTTTACTGCAAATAATTTTTTTGCCTGTCGGATACTCAAAACAAAAAAATCCCGTAATCAGGCTTTCAGATATAAAGCCTTCAGTGGAAGATATTTTAACTCAGTTAATGGTGCAATTATAAATTTGCGGATCGTCTTTGTTTCTTTGATAAAACTTTATCAGAAATTGATATCCCCGTTATTCCCACCTTCATGCAGATTTTACCCTTCTTGTTCGGAGTACGCGATAGAAGCAATATCCAAGTACGGAATATTGAAGGGAGGGGCAAAATCAGCATGGAGGATACTCAGGTGCAACCCATGGAATAAAGGCGGATACGATCCGGTCAAATAAGATGAAAGATTATAATGGATAGACAATCAACCATAGCGTTTTTATTGATCGGCGTCGTTGTTATCGGCTGGATAATTATGACAACTCCGAATCAGCCGCCTCCAAAGAAAAAATCACAGACTGTTCAAGTACAGGATACGGTGAAAAAAGAAGCCGCTCCTGTTGCTCAGGCACAACAGGCCGAACAGGTGATCAAACCGGACACGTCCTCTGTCTCAAAACTTTTTGCCAAAATGAATACGGCAGAAAACCTTATTACTGTTGATAATAAGTTTGTCCGTTTTCAGCTGACGAACAAGGGCGGAAAAATTAAACGCGCCTATCTGAAGCATTACAAAAACTGGTATACCGACGCCAAGAAAAAAGATCTCGACGTTTATCAGGACAACATTCAGCTGCTTGATGTATATCGAGGCGGAACGTTCGATATTGAAATTACAACAATCCCCGACAGAAGAGTTGTCAATACCCGAGATCTGGAATTTAAACCGAGCACCACGCAGAACAACATCGTAGTGAATGATAAAGATTCGGTTTCCTTGTACTACGAGTATGTTAATGCTTCCAATCAAAGAATTAAAAGAACGTATACGTTTTATGGCGACCGCTACGATACCCACGTCGGCGTTGAGTTAACAAACCTCGATTCGCTTTCGGGAAATTCATACGACCTTGTATGGAACGGCGGTATCCGCAGCGTTGAAGCAAATTCGTATGACGAAGCTAACTCCGCAAACGCCAGCATTTTTATGGGCGGCGAACAGGAAAAATTGAAAGCTCCGACTGACAAGCCCGCTTTCCACGGCAAACTCGATTGGATATGTTTCAGAAATAAATATTTCGCGGCTGTTATTGCTCCCGATCAGCCGGACATGATTGACAGTACAAAGGTTCAAGGTTACAAAGAGCATAAACCGGATAACGGCGTACGCGATATTTACCGCAGTGTTATTTCGATACCTTTGAAGAGCGCTTCGCAAAAGAACACGTTCACGTTGTACACCGGCCCGATTGATTATGACATTTTGAAAAAATACAATAAAAACTTCGACCGCATTGTTGACTTCGGAAGTTTCTTCGGTTTGAGTTTTATTGTCCGTCCGATAGCGGAATATTTATTCATGCCGCTGTTCAAGTTTTTACACATGTTCATTCCGAATTACGGATTTGTCATTATTGTTTTCTCCCTCATTATCAAGTTATTGCTGCATCCGCTAACGAAGCAGAGTTTTTCTTCAATGAGAAAAATGCAGCTGTTGCAGCCGAAAATGGCAGAGATGAAAGAAAAATATAAAGACGATCCGACCAAGCAGAATAAAGAGACGATGAAGCTGTATTCCACCTACGGGATTAATCCCATGGGCGGATGCTTGCCGATGCTTTTACAGATGCCGATATTTATCGCGCTGTGGGGCATGCTGCAAAGTGCAGTTGAGCTGCGCCAGCAGCCGTTCATCTGGTGGATAACTGATCTTGCGCGTCCGGACATTATTGCACATCTTCCGTTCAAGTTGCCGATATTCGGTATTGATCAAATCAGTCTGCTTGCTCTCCTGATGGGCGTCACTACATTTTTACAGCAAAAAATGTCCGTTACCGATCCGCAGCAAAAGGCAATGGTGTATATCATGCCGGTATTCCTAACGATTTTGTTTATGAACTTTCCTTCGGGATTGAACCTGTATTACTTCTGTTTTAACCTGCTTTCTATTGCACAGCAGTATTACATTACCCATACAACTAAGGGTATGGAGCTTGTTCCTGTTCCGCAGAATAAAAAGAAGCCGGGCTTTATGTCTAAAATGATGGAAGCGGCTGAGGACAAAGCCAAGCAGCAGCAAGCATCGAAGAAAAAGAAATAGTTTTTACAAACGGCATGAGAGAGATGAGCCGTACACGAATAATTTTTTCTTTAATTGTTATTCTTTTTTGTGCTCAGGCATTTGCACAACAGGGAACAATAATATTAAAACCGGAATATGTTGTTAGAAAACTTCCTTTCGGTTTAGAGAAGCGGCGGCCCGCGCAAATGCCCACAGTGGGTCTTGCCTTGAGCGGCGGCGGTGCACGAAGCATTTCGCACATCGGTGTTCTTAAAGCTCTTGCCCAAAACCACGTTCCTGTTGATCTCATCGTCGGGACAAGCATGGGAAGTATCGTCGGGGGATTGTATGCATCGGGATACAGCCTTTCCGATCTCGATTCCATCGTTCACGTTACCAACTGGAATTCAATGCTTTCCACCAGCAATAAGATTGACCGGCGGGAATTGTTTTTGGATCAAAAGGTGACCGAGGACAAATCCGTTTTTGCACTCCGGCTGAATAAATTAAAGCCTATCATTCCGACTTCATTCAACGACGGACAAAAGTTTACCAATTATCTTAATGTGCTCACGTTTCAGGCGCCATTCCGGCAGAGCAAAAATTTTAATGATCTCGAAATACCTTTCCGTGCAGTATGTACAAATCTCGTTACCGGCGATCCGGTTATTCTGAAACGCGGTTCGCTCGCGCAGGCTTTGCGTGCAAGTTCAAGCGTATCGTTTTTACTTGCGCCGGTACGCGTTGATTCTTTGCTGCTCGTTGATGGCGGCCTTGTCGCTAACATTCCGGTTAAGATAGCTCGCAGTGAAGGTGCCGACTTTATCATCGCGGTTAATACGACAAGCTCTCTACATCCCGCTGAAGAAATGCAATATCCGCTCGCGGTTGCAGATCAGGTGCTGAGTATACCGATGAAGCTGCTCAATGAAGATCAGTTGAAGTATGCTGATTTTTCTATCTCTCCCGATCTCAGAGAAAAAATGTCAACTGATTTTACCGGGCTTGATACTTTGATTCGTATCGGCTATGATGCCGCTTTGCCATACTGCAAAGAATTGACTGCGAAAATTGATTCTGTATATCAGGCGCGCTTGCAAAAGAATTCGTTCGTTATCCGACACCCGCATGTTGCCGTTGTGCCGGGAGAATTGCGTGATAGTTTAAGCAAGTTATGTAAGAGTGATTCAATAAAAAGTTCAGTAATTCTCGACTGGTTGTATAAAGTAAACCGGCACGATGATTACGAGGAAATCTTTGCGAGAATTGTTCCTGACGGCGACACGACGGACATTGAAATTTCAACTAAACCGCGCCGGAGAATAGCCGATGTGCGAATTGTCGGAGCGGAAAAGATTTCTGAGGATTCAATCCGTTATGTCGCGGAGAAACTGATTGGTGAAAGATTTTCTTCCGAAATGGTGCTTGCTGCAAGCAAACAGATATTGGATTTGTATAGACACAAGGGATACTCGCTTGCAGAAATTGATTCGCTGAAATTTGATCCGGCTACGGGCAAGATATCAATTCATCTTAATGAGGGTCTGATTTCGAAAATTACCATGCGCGGGAACAAAAAGACCGACATCGGTATTGTCAGAAGAGAAATGCCGATATATGAAGGGGATGTTTTCGTAAGTAATAAATTGCAGCAAGGTCTTGCCAATTTACGGAACACTAATTTATTTGAAAGTCTCATCGTTTCGATTGAGAGAACTCCCGACGGCAATATCATGGTGCTTGATGTTGAGGAAAAAAGCTCCGATATAGCACGCCTTGGTTTTAAGCTTGCAACGGAAAACACACCACAAGTTTATGTTGACATCAGAAATGAGAACATATTGTCAAGTGGAAGCGAACTTGGACTTATGATGTTTATGAGCCAGCGCGGTCGCTCATTTACGCTGGAGCACAAAGCAAACCGGATGTTCAATACGTATTTTACGTACAACGTAAAAGCATTTTATCGCTTTGATGATATTTTCACCTACACGGATAAAGCAGGTACTTCGACAAAATATTTTGAACGGGAAGAAAACGGGTTGTACCGGCAAATTGAGTACGGCTCATCGGTCGCTTTCGGTTATCAGGCTCTGAAACTCGGCACGCTCATTTTTCGCGGTACGTTGGAGTATGACCGGATAAAGTATATCCATAAAAATCTTGATACCACCAATAACCTGGAGGGTATAAACCGCATTGTCAATTTGAGTGCTGCATTAAAAATAGATACGCAGGATAAGTATCCATATCCAACCAAAGGATTAAAATTGAATGCTTACTATGAGGTTGCGGCCTCGGCATTCGGCAGCAAAATCGGTTACACGAACATCGGCGGTGATTATCAATTCAATGTAACATTTTCAGACAGGCATACGGTCGGCACCGGGTTCAAAGTCGGAGTTGCGGATAAGACGCTTCCGATTACACAGCAGTATTCACTTGGCGGACAAAATTCATTCTTCGGTATGCGCGAGAATGAATTTCGCGGCAGGCAGATATTTACTGGCTGTCTTGATTACCGCTATTTTCTTCCTTTTAAAATCTTTTTTGATACGTACTTCCAGATACGTTATGACATCGGTTCTACCTGGGCCGTGCCCGATCAGATTCGCTTCGCGGATTTGCGGCATGGCGTAGGAGCTACTCTATCATTTGATACCCCTATCGGTCCGGCTGATTTTTCTGTCGGTAGAAGTTTTCTATTCGTCCGCAATCTACCGAATGATCCGGTTAAACTCGGCCCGACTTTCTTTTACTTCTCTATAGGCTACTATTATTGATGGAAGCGCTTCCAAGAATCACAGTACTGCTTCCTGTATATAACGGCGAAAAATATCTCCGCACCGCCATTCAAAGTATTTTAGCCCAAACACACAAAGATTTTGAACTGTTTATTGTTGACGACGGCTCGACTGACGCAACAAAAAAAGTTGTTGACGAATTCTCCGATCAACGTATGCGATATGAATATATAGAACATGCTGGACTTTCATCCGCAATCAACTACGGATTGAAACATGCCTCATGTGATATTGTCGCGCGCATGGATGCAGATGATATATCCCTTCCGCGGCGTTTAGAGACACAGCTCAAAGTATATATACTTCAGCCGGAAAACACCATTATGTCCTGCCGCTATGTCTTATTTGATAACAAGGGGATACACGGTGTTGTTAACGGCCCGCTTGAGCATGAATCTATTGTCAAAAGATTGATTTTGCATAACGAGTTAACACACTCAGGCATCATGTTTAACCGTAATTTCATTCTTGAACAAGGCGGCTATCCGCTTGTTCCTTTTGAAGATTTTGTTTTGTGGCTGCAATTACGGAATAAAGCACATTTTATGATCGTTCCTGAAATCCTAACCTGCGCCCGCGTTGATTATTCTTCACTTGCCAGAAAAAATATTTCGATTCAAAACAAGCTGGTGTATGAAGTGCATAAGTCTATTTATGAAGCGGAATCCTTTCCTGAAGAATTCTGTTTATCTTCAAAAGCGGAAATAAATACTATGCGTGGATGGCGCGAATATTTTTATGGCAATAAATCTTCGGCAAGAATGTACTGGACGAATAATGCCGCGGGATTATTGAACAGTCCAAGACTGTTGCTGGCGTTTGTGGCAACCTATTTGCCGGAGCAGCTATTTATTCGGTTTAAAGAATCGCGTCTTAAATTCAAACTGAAATATTATTTCGGATATTCGCACGAGATCAGTGCGGTTGATGCAATTATACAAAATGCACTGAACAAGGAAGAGCGTTATGGCAGAGAATAGCGCAAAACTTACAATTGGTATGGTGCAATATTCCATCGCGTGGGAAGATAAAGAAGCCAATAAAAATACGGTTACTCGGCTGCTTGCAGAAAAAAGCGGTAAATGGGATATTCTGGTTTTCCCGGAATTATCGCTTACGGCATATAGCATGCGAGCGGAAAAATTAGCCGAAGAACTACATGGTCCGACGTTTGAGTTTTTTGCGGGACTTGCTGCTCAATATCATTCCGATATTGCTTACGGTGTCGTATTACAAGAAGACGGAAAATTTTATAATGCCTTAGTATATCTTACGAACACGGGAGAATGTGCGGCGGTCTACAAAAAAGTTCATCCGTTTTCGTATGCGAAAGAAAACCTCGCGTATGCCGGAGGGGATAGTCCTGTTGCGTTTGAACGGAGCGGCATCACTATCGGGCTTTCGATCTGCTATGACATCCGCTTTCCGGAATTGTTCCGGCATTATGGAAAGAAGAGAGCTGAGTTAATTATCAACGCGGCAAACTGGCCGGTTGACAGAAAACATCATTGGCAGACATTAACAACCGCACGTGCAATTGAAAATCAAACTTATATGGTAGCAGTGAATAGAAGCGGGGCTGACCCTAAAATGGAGTATTGCGGTGCGAGCCGGATCATCAGTCCGTTAGGTGATGTGTTAGTTGAGGGCGCCAATGATGAGAATGTGTATTCTGTTGTAATTGATTTAGAAGTACTGAAAGAAGTAAGAGGTCGGTATCCGTTTCTGAATGATATGAAGCTTATGTAGTTTTCTGTTCTTCTTTTTCAAACTCTTCCAGATACGTAAAATATTTCCCCCGGTAATGCTCACGCGCATATTGTGCCTGTTCGAAATCATCAAACAGTCCGAACACCGAAGATCCGCTGCCGCTCATAAGTGCAAACGATGCCCCAAAACGCAGCAGTGTATTTTTTATATCGCCAATTTCCGGATACTTTGCAAACACTGATTCCTCAAAATCATTCACCATACCGGGCAGTAAATCAGGAATTCGTTCGGGATGCTCTGCTGCTTCGTTCCAGATGTAGGTATTGGAAAAATTCTGATTCAGGCTTTCGTATGCCCATTTGGTGGATACGTGGATGCCCGGATTAATAAGAAGAATGTGCTTGCCAAGTTCAAAGTCAAAATGAGTAAGTTTCTCTCCGCGTCCTGTTGCGTAAGCAGGTGTGATTTTGAAAAAATAAGGCACATCAGAACCAAGCTTAAGAGCGGCTCTTTCGAGCTCAGGTTTTGGTATGTTTAATGTGAATAGCTCGTTCAGTGAAAGCAGCGTAGCTGCAGCATTGGAGCTGCCTCCGCCGAGTCCCGCACCGATGGGTATCTTTTTCTCAAGATCAATGGAAACATGCAGTTTTCTGCCGGAAAGTCTCTCAAGCGTCCTGACACTTTTCACAATCAAATTGTTTTCGTATTCTTCCTGTAAAAACGTATCCCGTGTAGTAAATATAAACGGCATGTCTTTGTCAAAAGTTATGATGTCGCAAAGACGGAGAGGATAAAAAATCGTTTCAATGTCATGAAATCCATCTGCGCGCTTGTTAACAACACGCAAACCAAGATTAATTTTACAGCACGATTTGATAATAACGCGTTTCATTCGTGCTTACTTTTTGCCTTCAAAATAAGAAACAGCCGCTTGTTCTATTTTTTTAAGGTCTATCATCTGGATACATTCAAGATTTTTCGGACATACTTTTTTCCAGCAAGGAGCACATTCCAGTCCTTCAGGAAAAAGTTTTATGCCCCGGTCATACAAATCAATCTCCGTCCAGCAGCTCATGCCGAACCATGCGATAACGAATTTCTTGAGTGCTATGGACATGTGCATGCCGAAGGAGTCGCCGCTGATAATCACGTCGGCAATATCCATGTAGCAGGCTCCCTGGCGGATGCCTTTGTCGGCGGGAGTATTTATAATCCTGCCGTTAAAATATTCGGTAATTTCAGCGTTGCGTTCGATATCTTCGCGTCCACCGAATAGCGCAATTTTAAACGTTTTGTATTTAAGCAGGTTCTCTATAATCGCAATGTGCTGGTCAACCGTCATCTTTTTGTTAGGGAAGAGCAGAGAGCAGCCCGTGTTAAATCCGATTACCTTATCACTGTCCTTTACGTTGACTAACTTTTTATAATCTGCAATGAACTGCTTTTCCTGTTCAGTAAATTCAAAAACATAATCATCGCGCTGATAGTCAACTTCAAAAGTCTCGGCGAGATATTCCTGTCCTAATTTTTGATTTACCTTAAACTTTAGATGATCATCCATTCCGAGGCGGTAATTGTAATGAGCTCCCTCGTTGTACGGAATGACCTTTCCGTCGGCATTCAGTCCGAAGCCGCATTTCTTTTTACCGTTCACCATATTGGCGAGTGCACAGGAGCGCTGCGATTTGTCGCTTGACAGAACAACATCAAAATCCATCTGTTGTAAAATTGAGATAGATTCGAAATTGTATGGGAAAATCTGTTCCAGGTATGGATTATTTTGAAGCAGCGGAACAGCTGAAGGTAGAGTCACCCAGTATATGCTTGATACAGGGTATTTTCTTTTCAGCGCCGGAAGCTGCGCGGTTGTCATTATCACATCTCCCAGGGCATCCAGATTAATGATAAGAACTTTCGTTCCGATCGGGTTTGCTTTTTTACATCCCTGTGACCAACAGTCATGGTCGGGGAAGCAGGGTTTGTAGCCGTTAAAATTTTTGCATGATGGTATTTGAGGCATTATGACACCAAATATTTTTCAAGGAAAGGTTTAAACTTAATAATTACATCATTAAAAGACAGGTTTTGAACTGTCGGTTCTTTAGTTACAACACAGTCGAAATCGCATCCGTATGGATACCAAATCATATCCTCGGTGTTATACTTTACATAAATTCCGAATACGGGGACTTTATAAATTGCTGCCAGATGCACCGTTGCAGTATCGGGAGAGAATAACATGTCGATTTTTGACATGATGGCGGCAAATTCATCAAACGACGGAGTATAATAAATTTTATCACGGTCGCTGTAAATTCTGAAGGCGTGTTTTAAATCGCGCGTCGTAGAAAGTACAACAATGTTAATGTCGTATTGTTGCAGGAAATTCACGAGCTGCTGAAATTTATGTATTCCCCAGAAACGTGCTTCACTGCCCGCCGAGATGTTAATACCCAGAGTAAACTTCTTTGCCGTGAACCGCTTCTGCATAAATTCTTCGGCTTTTTCCAGCGATGCGGATTCGGGCGAGTAGTGTATCCCCGCAGTACTTCTATCCGGAGTAATACCAAAAAGTTTTAACAGTTCAAGATTTCTCTCTATGACATGAGTGGAGGAGCTGTCTAGCTTTGGTGTCGTGGCCGTAAATATCCGGGAGTTTTCTTTTTCAAGTCCGAATTTATACGGGGCGTATAGTTTTGCAATAATCAGTGAAGTAGTTGTGGATACATCGTCATGCAAGTCCACAATAACTTTATATTGTTCTTTCCGGAGCATCTTGAATAACGTTTTATAGTCTTCCAGATTTTTCCTGACAACGTATATATTGTTGACGGCAGGAATTCTTTTGAATACAAAATAGTTTTTTGAGTCGGCGAGAACATGTATTTGGGCTGCCGTGTGTTTTCGAAGCTGTTCAATAAATGCCGAAGTGACCAAAGCATCGCCGATCCGGTTTAACCGCACGAGCAGAATTTTATCGTCAGCCGTAAGAACAGGAATATCGCTGCTTTTTTTTGCAGAGGAGAACAATAAGAAAATCCGCAGAAAGAGATTTTTAAAAAACAGTTCAATTTTTTTCATTAAGGTAAAACCAGGTGATTCTTTTCAATAATACGTTCAATTTTTTTCATGATGTCTTTTACCGGCAATTCGGTGAAACACTCATGTTTTTTCGGGCAGACTAATAGATTACAGCAGATACAGTCAAGATCTTCCAAGCTGATGTATTCGTGCATACTGCCGAATGGCCCTTGCAGCTTTGGATTTGTCGGTCCATGCAGGCTGAGCACAGGAACGTGAACCGCGGTTGCAATGTGCATCGGGCCGCTGTCATTTGCAACAACAAACTTGCATTTTTTCATCAGTGCGGCCATTTCACGAATACTGCTTGGCGGAGCCAGAACAACATCTGTTGAAATTCCGGCGCAAATGTCTTGCGCGTCTTGTAAGTCCGAAGGACCCCAGACAACGAGTAATTTGCATCTGTACTTTTCAATTAACGCATTACCGATTTCAACAAACTTGGAGACATCGCATTTTTTAGATTCCCACCCGCCGCTTGGACTTAAAGCAACAACTGGATTGCCATTATGGAAAGTCTCCGCGAAGAATGAGTCGGCAAAAGAACTGTCATCCGGGCTTATCCCAAAATGAAGAGTTGCGTCTTCAGCGGTAAGGCCGATTTCGCGAAGCAATTCGAGATGTAACTGTGCCGCGTGATGAGTACCCCGGTCAACAGGGCCTTTTAAATTGTAAGCATATTCTCTGCCACGGTATGGAAAGCCTGCACGATACCGTGCCCCACTGAGGAATGTTACCAGTGCCGTGCGGGGATTCGAGTACATGTCAATAACCAGATCGTACTGCCGTTTCATGACCCGCCAGATGAGTTTCATCGAATTGAAATGCTCTTTTTTATCAAAAAGAAGGATTTCGTTGATGGCCGGGATGTATTCCAGGGCGATCTTACTGGGCGGTTCGGTAAGAAAATCTATTGAGGCATTCGGAAAATCCTTCCTCAGATTGTCAAAAACAACCGTAGAAAGCACAACATCGCCTATGCCTTTAAGCTTAATTAGCAGTATCTTTCGTATATGCTCTTTATTTTTAATCATATTTGCAATTTACGATTTTTTTATATTTGAATTTGAACGATTATAAACTTTGAACTGACATAATGGCTACTGTTTTAGAATTATTGACCCTAACAACCGATTACTTTGCGAAAAAGGAAATTGAATCCCCTCGTTTAAACGCGGAATTGCTACTTTCTCACGTTCTGGACTGTAAAAGACTGGATTTGTACTTATGGTACGACAAGCCGGTAGGGGATAAAGAGGTGAGTGCCTACCGTGAAGCCGTCCGGCAGAGAGGTTTGCGCGTACCGTTACAATATATTACCGGGACAACGGAATTTTACGGCATGAAATTTAAAGTGAATGCACATACCCTCATCCCGCGTCCCGAGACTGAACTATTAGTTGAGCATGTTCTTTCATTTGTAAAGAACATGAACGTTTTATCCATCTTGGATATCGGAACCGGATCCGGGAATATCGCAATTGCACTCGCCAAGGAATTATTAGAAACGCGGGTCACGGCAATCGATGTAAGCGATGAGGCGATTCTTATGGCAAAAGAGAATGCCGAAACTTATGCCGTTGAAAATCCGGTTACTTTTGTGCAGATGGATGTAACGGCCGGGAGTACTCAACTTCCGGGAATGTATGATGTAATTGTATCTAATCCGCCTTATGTAAGTTTTGATGAATACCAGAAATTACAGAAGGAAGTCGTTGAGTACGAACCCAAGCACGCGGTAACGGATTTCGGTGACGGACTGAAATTTTATAAAATTATTTCCAGGCTTGCCTCATCTTCGTTGAATGAAAACGGATTACTGTTTTTTGAAATGGGATATGGACAGGCTGGTGATATTCAGGCTATAATGGCAGGCGACGGTTTTACGGAGATCGATATTTTAAAAGATTATCAGGGGATTGAGCGTGTGATAAAAGGAAGGAAAGCATAATATGCGTGTCGTTGTACAGCGGGTCAGCGAAGGCGGCGTACATATAGAAAAAGAAAATTACTCTGCTGAAATCGGCAAGGGGTATGTTATTCTTCTCGGGGTAAAACTTGGAGATACGGAAGCCGATGCGGATTTTCTTGCTGCGAAATGTGCAAACCTGCGCGTGTTTGAAGATGAAAACGAAAAGATGAATCTTTCTATTAAAAATATCAACGGCGAAGCACTCATTATTTCTCAATTCACATTATACGGAGATGCACAGCGGGGCAACCGCCCCAGTTTCAGTGATGCCGCGCGTCCCGATACCGCCATTCCTTTGTACGAATATTTTATAAAGAAGATGCAGGAACATCTTGGCGCAGAAAAAATTAAAACGGGTCAATTCGGCGCAATGATGTCGGTGAAAATTATCAATGACGGTCCTGTTACTATTATTATAGAAAGCTCCGGTAAATAGCGTGGGAAAAACACAAAAGGCTTTGCTGGTTTTTCTGGACGGCGTAGGGATTGGCGAAAAGGATCCCGATAAAAATCCGTTTTTCCGTTTAGGTTTTAAAACATTTACTGAGTTATTCGGGGCTATACCATCGCTCCACAATCAGCACCTGCATGGAAAAGAAATGGAATTGTTCCCGGTTGATGCAACAATGGGAATTGAAGGGCTGCCGCAGAGCGGCACAGGACAGGCCTCCATATTTTGCGGAATAAATGCACCGAAAATAATCGGCAGGCATTTCGGGCCCTATCCGTACTCAACGCTTGTCCCAATAATAAAAGAGAAAAACTTTTTTCAGTATTACAAAGAGAAAAAGCAGAGTGCGTTTTTTGCTAATGCGTATCCCGCATTATTCTTCGAGTATTTCCATAAGAATAAGCACAGACTGAGTGTTTCGACATTGAGCTATACTTCTGCGGGGCATACTTTGAACACCGCGACTGATGTCCGGCGCTGCAGGGCGTTGACTGCTGAAATTACCAACGCGCGGTGGAATGCAAAATTGCATTATAACATTCCCGTCATCACCCCGGAAGGCGCGGCAAAACGGCTTCTGCGCATTGCTTCGCAAAACTCGTTCACGCTATATGAGTTTTTCCTCACGGATTATCTGGGGCACGGACGCATTGCTTTGGAGTTTGAAGAAATTTATCACAACCTCGATAGATTTCTCTATACAATATTTACAGAGCATGGTAAAGATATTACCGTCTTCCTTGTTTCCGATCACGGAAATCTGGAAGATGTTTCGGTAAAAGCGCATACGACGAATCCCGCTTTGGGAATTATCTCGGGGAAGAACGCGGCGGCCTTGGCAAGAAAATTACAATCACTTAAGGACGTAAAGAAGGTAATAACTTCTGTGACAAGCTGATGGCAACACCAATGGGGAAATTTGCCGTATATTTTACGGCGGGAATCGTTCTTCAACGATTCCTCAACATACCGATATTACCACTGCTAATAATCGTTTCGTTATGCGGAACCACATTGCTACTGCTTGCGCGGCATAAAGAGCAGAATGCCGTAATCGTATTTATCATCACTATTTTTCTTGTTACCGCCTCTGGTATGCTCGTGTATGAATATCGCAATCCTGAAGTGCGGCATTATCCGCTCCCAGTAAGAGATTTGAAGGATGTAGCCGTTTTTGGAACGATTGACAAAATGGATTTGCTGCATGATGGATATATGACAATATATATTGATTGCGACAGCATACAACACGGTGCTTTTACATCCCGTGAGAAGTGTGATCTAAAATGTTTTGTGCGTGACGACATTCCAACCGCTCTGCGTAAAACATATGATCTGCTCCGTCCGGGAAATAAAATTGCGTTGAACGGAAATTACACACGCGGCAGAGAGCGGCGGAATCCAGGTGAGTTTGATTACGCCGAAATGTTAAGAGAGCAGGGCATAGCGGGAGTGCTTCATGTGAAGAATACTGCGCGTGTATATATAATAGATACGAGAAAAGATATCTTTGCGTCTCTCATTTTTGTCATGCGGAAAAATATTGCCGATCGCATAGACACATTGTTTAATGCAGAAAATGCAGGACTGGCGAAAGGACTGCTGCTTGGCGATAAGTCGGAAATATCTGATGAGATGCAGGCGAGTTTTATCAATTCGGGGGTCGCGCATGTATTGGCGGTATCGGGACTCAACGTGTTCTACGTTTCTTTTATTATTTTTCTGCTATTGGGACGCTGGTCGCTTATCACACGTTATATCGGTTCCGGTATCGGTATATTGTTCTTCTGGATGCTGGCGGGTAACTCGCCTCCGGTTCTCCGGGCAGTGTTGATGGCCTATGTTGTTGCGTTGAATATATTGCTTAACCGGGATTCTTCCCCGTTAAATACGCTATTTGTCAGCGCGGGTATTATTCTGTTCTTCGCACCGCAGGATGTTTTTACGCCGAGTTTCCAACTAACATTTATCGGTGTACTTTCGCTGCTGGTAATCTATCCCGTTATAAAAGCAATGGTGGAGGAGTATCTGCCTGAAGTATCGTGGCTTAGAATAATTGTCCTACTCGTTGCGATGACGTTTGCCGCACAGCTGGGCACAATTCCGGTAACGAATTACTATTTTGGAAAAATGTCGGTTACGGGACTTTTGGCAAACTGTTTTGTCGTGCCGTTTATTAATCTCATTATGGGCGCGCAGATCATGGCGCTTATCTTCTCCACGCTCTCTATGTATGTTGGGTTGCTCATTGGCAGTGGCTGCAACCTTATGACATATATCGTTTATTGGTTTGTAAAATTTTTCGGAGCGGAGTCCTATTCATACGTTGCGGTTGCGCGGTTCGACAAAATAGGAATTATTATATACTATGCACTTATTGCTGTGTTTCTCTACTACCTGCCGCGATTCAAAACACTCAAAAGTAAATTACTGTTAGTATCCGTAGTTGTCATTACACTTCTTGTTGTGCAGGAAACAGCACGGAGTAGGTTTTTACATGACGGAACATTGCAAGTCATGGCGGTTGATGTGGGACAGGGTGACGCCTCGCTGATTATCTTTCCGGATAACCGGACAATGCTAATTGATGCCGGGTACGCGAATCCCGCTTACGATAACGGTGAACGGGTGCTGCTGCCGCTGCTCAATTATCTCGGCATTAAGAAAATAGATTACGGCGTTATTTCGCATTTCGATGCTGATCATTATAAGGGTTTTGCTTATTTGATGAAGTCAGGGCGAATATCAAATATTTGTCTTTCGCCGTGTTCGGGTGAGTTACAGGATGTAGCGAGATTTATGGAATACGCAAAGCTATCGAACGTGAATGTTGTTATGCCGGAAGATACTACGTGGCTTATGAGTGATTGTGTGCTGCATTTCTTTTCCGGCAGAAAAATGCCGCTGCTTGAATATCAGACGCAGAATGATAAATCTCTATGTGTTATGCTGAAATACGGGAATAAGAAATTTTTCTTTACCGGCGATGCACAAAAAGAACGGGAAGAATATTTGATAAGGCAATTCGGCAGCGCACTTGACTGTGATGTTCTGAAAGTCACCCATCACGGCAGCAGATATGGAACAACCGAAGCCTTTATCAAAACACTCTCGCCGCAAATAGCAACTATAAGTGTGGGCATAAACAATATCTATCACCATCCGAATAAGGATGTCATCGAGCGTCTAAAAAATAACGGCACTGCCGTATATCGCACCGACCAGAGCGGCGCTATAATATTAGAATGTGATGGTGGTACTGTGCGGCATATTGCGTGGAAATAGCGAAATATTCACCGCAAAGAACGCCAAGTTCGCAAAGATTTTTATATAGAAACACATACAAGTATTAATTTGTTTAAGCAATTTCCATCCCATAGGTATTGCTCATAATATTCTTTGCGTGCTTTGCGGCCTTCGCGGTTAAATCTTATTTGTGATACGTGCGCATAAAGAACTTTCTCCGTTAGGAGAACAATCCTTGTAGAATATTTGCCGCTTGAAAATCTCATTTCCCGTCAGGGAATATATTGGTTTGGTATTGATACGAGCTGGTTAGGTGGTAAATTGGACTAAAGTCCGATTGTTTTGGGGTTCGCTGTCACGGCGTTCCCACGGGGATGTTCCATAAAACGCCGTGTTAATGACAAATGAACATAAAACCCAAAGAAGATTATCCTTTGAAGAGATAAATCAAAAAATCTAATATGGCGTAGTTGTATAAAACGCTAAATCGTTTTATTTCCAGAAAAATGAATAATCCGTGGTTCGTATTTTATCATCGAACGGGTAATAATTGATTGTTTTTGATTTTAAATTACAACAAAACAATTGAAGACCGAATTCCGGTGGTTGCTTGCGGATATATCCATATACCAATTCTTCATTTGGCATAAATTTTGGAAGCATCATCTCTTTAGTTATATCGTCAAATCGGAAAAGCAGTGTGGTCTTTTTCGTGCGAACATTGAATTTGTAGATTTCGCGATTTAAATCCTTATATGTTGTGTCGAATGGATAATATGCAAGATAAAACTCATCTTTTTTTTGGTTATACCCAATCACTTTCGCATATCTCCATGTGTAATCAATAAAAGACAATATATTTGTCGTGTCTCCCAATCGAGTAACATATGCTTTTTCCCTATGGGGAACATCAAACGGGACACTATAATTAACATAGAAGTATTTAGCATCTGAGGTTATCCCGACTTCATCACCAAGATCATAATCTGCTGGTTTAGCATTAAAATTTTGGAACTTCGCACTTTTCATACTATACGTCAAAATTCCGGTAACTGTACAAATCACCAGGGCTGTGTCATTTGGCATTGTTGCCATGCACGTAGGCGGGGGAAGGCCTTCCGATGAATCGGAAATCGGAAGCTGCCGAATACTTTTATCAAGTAAAGACAGATAATAAATTCCACTGGGCCAACTAAGGCCGGCGATTTTACGAGAAAAAGTACTTCCCGTTCTCTTAGAAAAGAAATATATACCCTTTCTATCAGAGCTTAAAATCGGATTACCATCATAATAGGTGTCGGAATTCAAATAGAATTTCTTCCTGGAATTTAGGTTCTGGATGACAATATCTCCAAAGTTGCCGGCGGAGGGGCCGTCGGTAGAATCCGCCTCAATAAATATAGCCGCATTAAAATCAAGAGCTTTCTTGAAATTATAAAATGTGCGTTCGTATTTGTTTTGACAAGATAAGGAAGTAATGAAAACAAAGAGAAGAAATGTAACTGTTAAATATTTATATTTCATATTACCTCAAAACAATCACAGCTCATTAAGAATTCTAAAATCACAGGTGAATTTTATTTAAATATAGGAGGATGTAGTCTAATAAGCTAAGAGTTTTTAATTCCAATAGCAAAATAAAATGGATCACTATTGTGAAGAAAATGGTGAAAAAATTGGACTAAAGTCCATTTTTATTAGTTATCCCTTCCCCCGCTCTGAAGAGTGGGGTTAATGAAATACGGTTGTCGAGTAGTCCCGCAATGATCGAGACATTGCGTCTTTGGGTTTTTGCGGTACGTTCTTTTTCTTGATTATATAGTATGCTCTCGTTAGTGCATTGACGAAGCATGAGTTTGATGGATTGGACTAAAGTCCATATTGGCTGGAGCATCCTTCCCACGCCCTGAAGGGCGTGGTTATTGAAAGACATTGCGTGCTTTGCGGACTTTGCGGTTAAATCTTCTCTGAAATTCTTTGGTTTTCGGATTCCGTAGTTTTAACTATATTTCCCTGTCTTAACTTTATTTCTCTGATATATAAAGTACATTAACTATGGAAAAACCCCGTCTCAGTTTCTGGCAGATATTAAACATGAGTTTCGGATTCCTCGGAATCCAGTTTGGTTTTGCTCTTCAGAACGCTAACGTCAGCCGCATTTTTGAAACACTTGGTGCAAAGATTGATGATATTCCGATCTTGTGGATTGCCGCTCCGGTAACCGGATTACTTGTTCAGCCGGTCATTGGGTACATGAGCGACAGAACATGGAACCGTCTCGGCCGTCGCCGTCCCTATTTCTTAGCGGGAGCGATACTTGCATCCTGCGCGTTGATTGTAATGCCGAACTCTCCTGCATTGTGGGTCGCAGCAGGAATGTTGTGGGTGCTTGACGCAACCATCAATATTTCAATGGAGCCATTCCGCGCGTTGGTGGCCGATCTTCTGCCATCTGAACAGCGCACTATGGGTTTTGCCGTGCAGAGTTTCTTTATAGGTACCGGTGCAGTTGTTGCATCTGCTCTGCCGTATATGATGACAAATTGGTTTAATATTCCGAACACCGCGCCCGAAGGACACATACCGCCGTCGGTCATGTTTTCATTTTACATCGGCGCAATTGCTTTTATCGGCGCTGTATCATGGACGGTGTTTTCTACAAAAGAATATCCGCCTGTGGATATGGAGGCATTTAACAAAGAAAAAGCTTCAAGCGAAAATGTTTTTGCCGCAGTGGCAAAGGGATTCAAGGAAATTTTTATATCGTTCGTTAAGATTCCTGCTACCATGCTGCAACTTGCGGTGGTTCAGTTTTTTTCATGGTTCGCGTTGTTTGCAATGTGGATTTACACGACGGGCGCTGTTACGCGCCACATTTACGGAGCAACGGATACAACTTCGGCATTATATAATAAAGGTGCTGACTGGGTCGGCGTTCTCTTTGCCGTGTATAACGGATTCGCCGCTGTTACTGCATTCCTTTTACCGGTACTTGCACGGTATACAACACGTAAGACCGTGCACATGATCAGTCTTTTTGCGGGCGGTATCGGACTCCTTTCTTTCTTTGTAATCAAAGATCCGAATTTATTGATAGTATCTGAATTAGGTATCGGGCTTGCATGGGCTTCAATACTTTCCATGCCGTATGCGATTCTTGCAGGTTCACTGCCTCCGGAAAAGATGGGCATCTACATGGGTATCTTCAATTTCTTTATTGTTATTCCGCAGATACTCGCGGCTGCAATATTAGGCTTTATGATTCACCATTTGTTCGGCAGCGATCCGATATGGGCAATGGTTATCGGCGGATTGTCAATGATTCTTGCCGGTATTCTTGTACAGTTTGTCCGCGACGTTGACGATGTGCATAATAAGGCGAAATAGGTAAGGTTGTTCTCTACTATATATTGATGAATTAATTTCGGGAGGTTTACATGCCGGAATTGCGTCAAAACATTGTAACCCGTGACTGGGTTGTTATTGCAAGAGAGCGGGCTTTACGCCCGGATCAATTTGCGGGTCCGAAACAACAGGAACCGCAAAAGAATGACTATGTAAAGGACTGTCCTTTTTGTCCCGGTAACGAGGCGATGGCCGAGGAAGAGGTTTTCCGTTTGGAAGAAAACAACAAATGGAGGCTCCGGCTTGTCCCGAACAAATACCCCGCTGTTGTTCCAACCGGAAATATCGAAAGAAACATGGACGGCATTTACCGTTCAATGGATGCATTCGGCTTTCATGATGTGCTGATTGAGCATCGTAAGCACAGTTATACACTTATTGATATGACGCATGGAGAGATGAATCACATTCTCGATGCCTACCGCCAGCGTTACCGCATGCTGAAAAAAGATAAACGCATAGAATCAATTATCATTTTCCGGAATCACGGCAAGTCGGCCGGTACGTCACTTGTGCATCCGCATTCGCAGATTGTCGGAATGCCGGTGGTGCCGCATCAGCTGCGTACACGCACAGACATCGCGCGAAGTTTTTTCGACGATAACGGCCAGTGTGTTTTTTGCAGAACGCTTGAGGAAGAAATGAGCGCGGGCGAGCGAATCGTTGTTGATACAAAACATTTCGCAGCGTTTATCCCCTACGCCGCACTTTCACCTTTTCATTTATGGATATTTCCGAAACGTCATATGGCGTCATTCGGTGAGACAAACAGGGAAGAACTTGAAGACCTTGCACTGAACCTGCAAACCGTTTTGAAAAAGATACATAAAGGATTGAATAATCCAGATTTTAATTATACCATCCGTTCAATACCCGTGCACGAATACAACTCCGAATATTTTCACTGGTATCTATCAATCATTCCAAGGCTCTCAACTGCAGCTGGATTCGAACTTGGCAGCGGCATGTTTATCAATACATCAATCCCCGAAGACAGCGCAAAGTTTTTGAGGGAGGTTGAATTGTAGGATGAGACTCAGTCTCGTCCATCGGAATATATGCCATCACTTAGTGAGCAAACTCCAGCTGTAGTGAGGTGCCGGTAACGGTTTATTTAATATTCCAGTCGGCAACCACTGAATAAGTGTTGGATGTATTGAGCCATAAGTTGTATATTTAATGTAAAATTTGAGGGATTCCATGGATAAAAAATACCAAATCTTCGTTAGTTCAACCTACAGTGACTTAAAAGGCGCACGAGATAAAGTTATTGAAGCTATTCTTAAAATGTACCATATGCCGGTGGGGATGGAAATGTTTAGCGCAGACAACGCTGAACAATGGGACGTGATAAAAGATACAATTGATGATTGCGATTATTACATAGTGATTATTGGTCATAGATATGGCTCATTAACAAAGGATAGTATTAGTTATACAGAGAAAGAGTATGACTATGCAAAAGAAAAGGGTATTCCAATCATGGCTTTTATTCGAGAGCGAAAAATTGCTACGACGGAAGAAGAACGAGACACAGATCCAGCATTATCGAAAAAATTAGAAGAGTTTATAAAAAAAGCACAAGCAAATAAAGTTTGTGATTTCTGGAACACAGAGGATAATCTAGCCACGACAGTCTCAATTGCATTAACAAAAATTTTTCATAAAGCCCCAGGAGTTGGTTGGGTTAAGGCAAATAAAGCGTTATCTGCAGCTGTTTCAGATGAACTGGCAAAATTGAGTGCCGAAAATAGAGATTTGAGGCGTGCTATCGAGAACTATGAAAAGAAAAAAAACCTACCACTGCTTGATTTCCAGCTCAATGATAAAAGTTATTTGGAATTAGAATATGAAAACATTTTTATTCGAATGCAATATTGCTCTACTGTTGACTGGTCGTTAATTTTAAAACATGGTAGAGAGTTCGGAGAAGAAATATACTCGGCCAACTGGCAATTACCCAGCGATAGTGAAGTTGACGAGTTTAATGCGGAATACGAGCTGTATTGGCGAAAAAGAAATACTGGGATTGTTCCATCAATAACATTGGGCAATGGTGGGGTTTCTACGGCGCATTCGCCGTTCTATATTATTAAATTTCCGAAAGAAGTGGCTCTTGTTGATTTAGTAAAACTCAAGACTTTGCAACCACCTATTTTCCCAATTCAATGTTTAGATGGCGCTTTTAAGCATCAAAGAGATTTGCTAATAAAATATTTATATCCATTTTACATCACGAATGAAAAAAAAGAGTCACGGGAATCAACAAAAAGCAAGGAATCACAGGCAAATGGGCAAATATATGAATACAATAATCAATATACTTATGAGGCTGATAAACTTGTCCAAAAAATGTGTATCACTCTAAATAGGGAATTTAAATTAGTGCCTCTTAAGTCTATTCAAACTGAGTTTTCAATTGAAATCATGTGTGAAGAATATGAAAAATTTGACGAACAAAAATTCAAATTAGAAATTAAAGAAATTAATTGAGCCAATTATTATTTGGGGCTGTTGAGAGAGTATGTAAGGACTGTTTAAATGTCGAAAGCTTTCAGCAAAATGCTTAATCTTTTTACAGTCTCAATGCAAGATAAGGAATTTGCCAATCGTGGCTTTAATTATACAATCCACTCAATACCCGTTCACGAATACAACACAGATTATTTTCACTGGTATTTATCCATTATTCCACGGCTCTCAACCACGGCGGGATTCGAACTCGGCAGCGGCATGTTCATCAATACATCAATCCCCGAAGACAGCGCAAAGTTTTTGAGGGAGGTTGAATAGTTTATCTTCCTAACCCAGGGGTTAACCCCTGGGTTAGGAATGGCCGAACATTTGGTTTTTGTAGTGATTCTGGATCGTGCAAAAATTTATGTCGCACTATTAGCGCTCATATTTCCTTCCGATTTCATAATTTACTATGCGTTTTTTATTTATTTATCTTATGGCCCAAGCCATAAAACTTTAGGCATTTTGTGACTGACTCTCAATTTTTATTACGATTTCAGGAATCCGGCGGCATTCCGGACTTCATCGCGTCTGTTGACGCCGGTGGAAAAAATAGTATTCCCGTTTCTTCGCTATTCGGCGCGGCAAAAAATCTATCTGTCCGACTGTTATTCGAAAAGCACAAACAGATCATTATCCTTTTAAATTCACAGCAGGCAATTCAGGAAGCATTCGTTGAACTGCATCTGCTTGGTTTGGGCGCTCATCTTGTCGAAATCAGCGACTACACCATGGAGGCGTTGCAGGAAAAACTGACCGACGTGGCGAACCGTAATGAGTTTATAATTCTCGCCACATACGAATTGTTTTTAACTCCTGTACCCGCGAAACAAACATTGGTCGGACAGACAACCGTAGTAAAAACAGGTGGCACGATCAATTATTCCGAGATATGTGAATATCTTGAACTGCTGCAGTATCAGAATCAGAAATTTGTCGAATCACAGGGCGATTACGCGAAACGCGGTGCTATTATTGATTTCTGGTCGTATAGTGAGAAAGTACCGACACGTATAGAGTTCGATGGCGACTTTATTGAATCCATCCGCTTTTTTGATCCGGAAAATCAGCGCTCGATTGAACGCGTTGAGCAGATCACTCTTGCCCCTCCAATCGCGAACTTCGATGCCGTAGATTTTTCCGCACAAAATGTTTTTGATTATATCGGTTCACCGTTGGTATTTATGCGGGCAGCGGATATGCGCCTGAAAAACATATCGCCTGACCAGCCTAAGGTAAAAGAGTCAAAGCAGATTGATGCATATGCTGATGAGGATTTTGATTATGATATTCAGCAGGAAGAGGATCCGCCGGTTGCTGAAGATACGGCAGTCTACTTTTCCGATGTGTTTGAGTCGGAATTTGCTCCCCGCCCAAATATCATGTGGATAATTGAAAATGAACTTGAAAGCGGGAAGGTGATTCCCCTGCATCTTTCTCCAGCGCCGGTCATCAATTCCAATTACAAAGTTTTGTATGCTACTATCTCGCAGTATCTGGCGAAAGATTTTACCGTGTACATCGCTACGGAAAATCAGATTCAGGCTGACCGCCTTACCGATGTTTTGCAGGACGAGCGCTCCGGATTGATAGATTCACTTGACGGCGGCCGTATAAAAGTATTTGTCCTTCCGGTCAAGGATGGCTTTGTTGATAACACGTCCCAATACATGCTGCTGACGGATTATCAGATATTCAATAAACCATACCGCACAAAGCTGCCGACGAAACTGAAAAAGAAAACAGCGCAGAAGCGTGAGCTTCCTGCTATCCGGCATGGCGATTTTGTTGTGCATGAAGAATACGGTATCGGTAAGTATCTCGGCCTTGAATCCATTATGATTGGTGAGGCTGAGCAGGAATCCATGAAGCTCCGTTATAACGAGGGTGGCATTGTATACGTCAATCTGAACTATCTGCATCTTGTTAAAAAGTATTCTGCGAAAGAAGGTCTTACTCCGCAGCTTTCAACGCTCGGAACATCCGACTGGGCGAACAAGAAGAAAAAAGCGAAGAAGCGTATTAAGGAAGCAGCCCGCGAATTAATTGAATTGTACGCACGCCGCAAAATGAGTAAAGGCTACTCGTACAGCGAAGATTCCATCTGGCAGCGTGAGCTTGAGGCTTCGTTTATCTATGAAGATACACCCGACCAGGCAAAAGTTATTGCAGAAGTGAAGTCCGATATGGAAGCTTCCAACCCGATGGATCGCCTTGTATGTGGTGATGTGGGATTTGGGAAAACTGAAGTCGCGGTGCGCGCAGCATTTAAAGCGGTACAGGATGGAAAGCAGGTCGCCGTGCTTGTGCCTACTACCATTCTTGCCGAGCAGCATTACAATACATTCAGGGACAGGCTTTCCCAGTACCCGGTTGTTATTGAAGCGATGTCTCGTTTTCAATCGGCGGCAAAGCAAAAAGAAGTTATTGCGTCTCTCACCGAAGGTAAAGTTGACATTATTGTCGGAACGCACCGGCTTCTTTCAAAAGATATTTCATTTAAAGATCTCGGACTTCTCATTATTGATGAAGAGCACCGGTTTGGAGTTGCGGCGAAAGAGAAACTTCGCGCTTATAAATTGAATGTGGATATTCTCACGTTAACGGCAACACCTATTCCGCGCACACTGAATTTGTCACTGCTCGGTGCGCGTGACTTATCTATCATTGCAACACCTCCGCCTAATCGTCAGCCTATCTATACACGCGTTGAGGCGTTTGAAAATGCAAAAATAAAAAATTGGATTCATGATGAACTCAAACGCGGGGGACAGGTGTATATTGTGCATGATCGCGTGCAGACTATCGAGCGCTTTGCATCATATATTCAAACACTCGTTCCCGATGTAAAGATTGCAATTGCTCACGGACAAATGAAAGCAACGCAGCTTGAAAATGTATTTCATGGATTTTTACACCGTGAGTATAATGTTCTGCTCGCGACGAAAATTATTGAGTCGGGACTCGACATCCCAAGTACGAACACAATTATTATAAACCGTGCGGACAGGTTCGGCCTCGCGGAGCTCCATCAATTGCGCGGCCGCGTGGGACGTGCCGACCGGCAGGCATACGCGTACCTGCTGGTGCCCTCAGTCAACAAAATGAATAAAAATACCGCCCGGCGTCTGCAGGCGATTGAGGAATATTCTGATTTGGGCGCGGGATTCAGTTTGGCAATGCGCGATCTTGAGATACGCGGAGCCGGTAACCTGCTTGGTACAGAGCAGACAGGATTTATCAATGAAATCGGTTTCGACTTGTACATAAAGATGATCAATGATTCCGTTGAGGAATTGAAGCAAGAAGAGTTTAAAGATATTTTCAAAGACCTGCCGGCAGCCGAAATTAAATCCGATACCACCATCGAGGCATATTTCGAGATCGGTATTCCGAAAGCATACATTTCAGAGCAGATGGACAGGTTAAGTTACTATACAACGTTGTACTCAATCAAATCAATTGATGAACTCTTTGAGATTGAAGATGAGATGAAAGACCGTTTCGGAATGCTTCCTGCAATTGTAAAGCGGTTGTTCATGAGTGCGGAATTGAAATACCTGGCTTCAAGAGTGTTCTTTGAGCGTGTCGTCATTCAGAAAAAACAGATACTCATTATCCTGCCGAAGGGAAACAATACTGAGTTTTACGAAACCCGGTTTGTCCGTTTAGCCGGATATATCATGGATCACTATAAAGATGAAATCCGTATTCATCAGCAGAATGATTCAATTAAGTTGGCGATTTTAAAACAATTCAACGTCCCCGAAAAAGCGCTCGAGTACTGCACGGCATTCACAAAGAATATTGCGGAGTTATTTGGTGTGCTGCCAAAGTTGAACTATGTTGACACGGGTAATCAGAGCGAAAGTTTTGAATAATCGAAAGCTACGCTGACATCGCTCTTATCGCTCCGCAGGTTGTGGTGACTCACGATTCCCTTATGTGAAAAGTACTTTTGTGAAAACGCGTAGCTTGTGATAATATTTTGGGGGATATTGAATCTGGTGCAGAGCTGCGTGACCAATTCGGAAACAGCTTTATACTGTGCATCGGTATAACAGGCAAAGTGTTTATAACCCCGCCATAGTTCATTATGGGTATACACCTCGCCGCAGTATTTCGTCCTGCCGTCATTCCAGTAAAAATCGCCGTTCTTTTCAACAAGCGGACCCTCGTTAACAATTTCAATGCCGATACTGTGACTGTTATCCTCTCTCATGCTGCCCTTGCCGATGTGATATGCCCAGTAATCGGGGTCGAACAGTTGATAGATTTCTCCGGTTTTCTCAACAATGAACGGTACCGCAACGCGGGATTTACCGTTGTCGCTTTTCCACCAGTCGTCAACATATGCACCGGATGATGAAACTGTATGATGCAGAACGATCATCTGCTTTTTTGTTTTCTCCCGGATGTATTCGCACTCTGGAAAGTTAATCTTTGTGATTTGCATGTTTTACCTTTTTAATCGCAATAGAACGCGGATGACACGGATAACACGGATATATTTTTATAGCTGCAATTAGCAAAGCAAATAATCTGCTTGTAATACAAGACGTTAGATATTGGTGAATGTCTTCCCAATCAAATAAAAATCAGTGGAAATCAGCGTTATCCGTGTCACCCGCGTTCTATTGTGTTGATTGGATGATTAAATAGATGACAAACAACACGCCGCCGGTGATGATACCTATGGCGAAGGAATCGTACCAGGGTGATTTTATATCTTGTACTTCAAGCGTGTTATGTAAAAGCGTATCTGTAAGGGTGATGAGTTTTTCGGCGATTGCACCCGCGTATTCCAGATTGATCAATGATGAGTCACTGCTCAGGTGAGCGATGATTGAGATGCTCCCTGTGCTGTCGTTTATACTGCCGGTGTATTCTGCGGTGGAATCAGGCTTCAGCACTTTGCGCAGGGTGGTGCGGCCTTTGATTCGTTTAACTAATGTGGTGGTATCCGGCCGTCCTTTGATCAATAAGCTTGTCTCTTGTTTTCGTATTGCCGGATTTCCGGACCCCCTGTTTTTTTGGCATTGAGAAATGCAGGTCAGCAGTACGACTATGCAAAACAATGCCGGGAGGATATAATATTTTTTATTCATACGTCTTTATCCTTATCGTTTTTTGAAGCGAAGTGTTCGAGAACGTTGCTGCCGAAGAACAAACCGCAAACAACTGAGTAACCGGTGGCTAATTGCACGGCGAACGTGGAAAGGTCGAGCCGGGAAATGTCAATCCTGCTCAGACAAAAAATAACAATCGCCGTAAAGCAGGTGATGGTGATAATAAATGCAGTAAATTTCCTTTTGCCATTTTTCGGGTTCATAATTATACTTTCGAAAATTTTACCGCCAAGTTCGCAAAGAACGCAAAGAATACTTTTTATCCGGCGTAAATCGTTTCGGTAAATATCTTTGCGAACTTTGCGTTCTTTGCGGTTAATCATACTTATGAGATGATGATGCCTTCGAGACGGGCGACGGCTTTGTCATTCAGCACTACGGGAGCCGCGTCAAGTTCGGCTTTGTGGGTGTAGAATGAGCCGACAAGTCCCAGATCTTTTACATCAACGCCGCAGTTGGTGGCGATGGACATATCACTCCGCTCGCCGAATCGTACAGCGTAAATACTGGTGCAGTTTGACGCGCTTCCGGATACTTCGTCATGAGCGATAATACGGCTGCCATTGTTGTCGTAACCTGACGGCAGTACCGGTATATCGTTGAAGTACTTTATCGGCTGGCCGAACTGATTCACCTGAGTGGTGATAAATTCACGCGCGATCGTCGTCAGGCGAGCAAGTGTTTTGCTGTCCATGAAAACGACCTGAGCGCCGCCGTCAATGCTCCCGATGAGCGTATCGAGCAGTTCGAGGAATTTTTGCTGACGTCCTTTTGCCGCGTCGCTGTTGCCAAGGTCAATGCTTAAGCCATTGGCAGCAGCAGTGATTTTCTGAAATGTCGGAACTAGTCGTTTGATGCCGTCGAACTCTTCGGAAGAGTTTGCTGTGCTTCCGTTGAAGAAGAAGTTCTGGAATTGTCTCCCGAGGTTGAGGCGAAATTCAAAAGTTCCGATGCCCGAACGGAACCGATATCATAGCCCCTGCGCTCGTGTGCCTGGTCAACCTGAATATGATCACCAAGGATTTTAAGAGCCGGGCTCGTGAATGTCGGGGTGATGACGTTGTCGTCATAGTCCGAATCAAGTGCTCTGAACTTACCGCCTGAAGCAGTTGCTACTTTGCGCGCGTATTCGGCGTTACCGAAAATGGAATAGAACTCCGCGAACAAAAGAACATTTGCGCGCTCGGTCATTTTCTTGACAACAAGCTGGGTCAACTCGTCGCCTGCTGAAATCTGATTAAGTTTCATATTGTTTCTCCGTTTTGATTTGATTGTGTGAGGTATACTGATATACCGTTAATGAGCTGATTTCATGCTGCTGTTGATAAGCTTCCCGGCATAATCCACATCGCTGTGCGGTTCCTTTTCGGAACGGTTTTTCTTAACTGCCATCTCCCCGAATGAAAAATGATTCGGTAGAAGTTCAATGAACATGCGGAATGTTTTGATGACCGTATCACCGGATTGCGCGGCGAATGAAGCATCATCTTTATTGTCCTCAGGACCCGGTGAGGGTGCGAGATGCAGAACCAAACGCGCTGCAAGTTCTTTTTGTGCAGGAGAGAGAACTCCGGCTGCAACTTTCGCATCGAGATACGACTGGAATTCAAGCAGTTCTTTCTTCTGACCCTGCTCAAAGAGGATTTCCTGCAATTTCTTTTTGTCGGCATCACTTTGTGCGAACTTCTGTTCCAGTTCGTCAATCTTCGATTGCAATTCATCTTCTCTATTGCTTGCGGCATCCTCAACAGGTGCCTCAATAACAGGCGCGTTGCTTTCGAATGAAATAACATCTTCGCCGGAGGTGAATTGAGCAGGTACCAATCCGCTTACGGCGGGAGCCGCAGCACCGAGAAAACCGACATGACGTAAATCATAGTCGGGAGTAATGGCAATGCTGACTTTTTTGTACAGCCCTTTGCGGACAAGATCGACGAATTCAGGTACGAGTTGTTTTGCCTTTGCAAGCAGTATGTCACCCGCGCGTTCAAGCTTTTCTATCCAGCCGTATGCCGGGGCATCTGTCGCGGGATGGCCGATAACAATTGGAGCCTCATAAACTTCCGCGTTGTACCGGCTTACGATGGTGTCCAGATCCGCTTCCGTCCACGTGCATGTGTTGCCGTTGGTATCGGTATGCGTACCTGTACGAAAAATTTCAAACCAATCATTCATGATTAATCCTTTCTGTTTAATTATGGTAATGATGTTGAGTCTGGGGAGATAGAACGCGGACCCGCCCGACCGCTGACGCTGTCATGCGGGCAGGTGACACGGATTAACACAGATATATTTTTATAGCTGCAATTAGCAAAGCAATTATGATTTACCTGTAATTCAACGACGCAAGATATTGGCGAATGTCTTCCTGATTAAATTAAAATCAGTGAAAATCCGCGTTATCAGTGTCATCCGCGTTCTATTGCGGTTCGGTTGGGTTTCTGATTTTACCCCTTGACTCATTTTCATCAAAGAACATGTGTGATAAACACGATGCAAAACTATTTCACAGGCACTGTCTCTGTCTATTGCCGGATGCAGTGCACGAAGAGGTGCACGGTGCACTGCTATGTGCAGATGACAAAGTCATAGCCGGAACTCTACTTTTGCGCAGTGATTAGAAAAGAGGAAGAAATGAAATTGGAACCTGAATTATTGAATCTCATCGGAAACGGCAGCATCGCGCTCATTGTGTTTGTGATGTGGTATATCTCCATAAAACAGTTTGCCCGGCAGCAGGAAAAGAATGCCCGCCAGGAGCAGGAGAACACAAAACAGATGTTCGTTATGCTTGAGCAGGATATAAAGTATAAAGAAGTACTGACCGCGCTGCTTTCGCGCATGGAAACAAAGATTGATCTTGCATTGAGGAACGACAGATGAAAAAGAAAACAACCGGAACTCCGGATGCCGCACCGCAAAAAACAGAAATGGAAAACCTTCAGGAAGATATTCTCTATCTATTAAAGGAATCCGTTGAACTGGCAAAAGAGAATCCCAACAGCAATACGCTGTATGCAGTACTCCGCGGACTCTCGGCAGCAAAGCTGTCATTTGAGTTAACGCAGAAGACAAAGCGTACCGGCAAAAAAGAAAAAATGATTTCACGCGAGATGATAGAATTTATTGAAAAAGAAATACTCGGCATTAAATAGTATGGTACTGAAAGGACTCGAAGAAATACAAAATCATCTGCCGCTGTTTCTACCGTATCAGGTCGCGTGGCTGAAAGATGATGCCCCCGTAAAGGTATGGGAAAAATCCAGACGTATCGGTGCAACATTTGTCCAGAGCTATGAAGATGTACGTGATATTATCAAGGGCAATGTGCCGGCAGTGTGGTTCAGCTCGGCGGATGAAACTGCGGCGAGGGAATACATCATATATTGTATGCAGTGGATAAAGCTGCTCTCACTTGCAAAAAACGGGGACGAGGCGGTGCTCGACATTCAACGGAAAACGGGGACACTGCAAATCCATTTTTCAAACGGGAAGCGAATCACGGCACTGACGAGCAATCCGAAAGCCTTCAGGAGCAAAGGCGGCAAGGTTGTGCTCGATGAGTTTGCGCATCACGATGATGATACAGCACTGTGGAAAGCTGCGAAACCCGCAATCACCTGGGGCTATCCATTAAGAATTCTTTCGACGCATAACGGTAAGCAGAGTTTGTTCTACCGATTTGTCGAAAATATTAAGAAAGGTTCTTTGCCGTGGGGACTCCATACAACCGACATACACAAAGCCGTTGAGGATGGACTCGCAGATAAAATATTGCAGAGGCATACGACACCAAAAGAGCGCGAAGCATGGCTAAAGGAACTTCGTGAAAGCTGCTTTGATGAGATTGTCTGGAATGAGGAGTTCTGCTGTGTGCCGGTGGATGAATCAACTGCCTTGCTGTCGTATAAGCGTATTGCCGAGTGTGAATCTTCCGGTCTCATCTTGAAAGACACTCTTACGGATGAGGGCGAATATTACGCCGGTATAGATATCGGAAGGAAAAATGACTACACTGTGTTGAGTGTTATTGAAAAGGGCAGTGCCGGACTTTCGCTTGTGGTTCAAAAGGTAATGAAAGGTGAAACATTCAGCCGCCAGAAAGAAGTTATGCGTGAGTATCTGACGCATCCTAAATTGCGGCGGTGCTGCATTGATGCAACGGGGATGGGACTGCCTCTCGCGGAGGAACTGCAAAAACAATACGGAACAAAAATCGAGGGAGTCAACTTTACCTCGCAGATCAAAGAAGAACTCGCCTATACCGTATTAAAACACTTTGAAGAAAAGAAAATCATCATCCCGTCCGATGTTCAATTGCGTGATGACCTGCACAGTATCCGCCGCATGCAAACATCGTCCGGTAACACCAGATTTGATGCGGTGCGAACGGGCGGTGGTCATGGCGACCGGTTCTGGTCGCTCGCGTTGGCTCTGCATGCCGCACAAAACGCTCCCATGCCGATAGCGGTCATGTCGAACAATATTAAACGGAAAAGCCGAATCACAAGAAATTTTATATAAATCCCGGAGGATACAATGAAAAAGAGAAATAGAACTAAACAGCAAAACGAAAAGAGCGGAGCAGATAGACTGCATCGTGAAATAGCCAGCAGAAAACTGATGAACGATCTGCCGTATTTGATGAATAACTTGCCGGATCCCGATCCGATATTACAGAAGACGGGCAAGTCAATAATTGCATACCGCGATTTGACATCGGATGCGCACGTATACGCGAACATGCAGCAAAGAAAATCCGGACCGACATCAATGAAGTGGCAGGTGATGAAAAACAATGCGGGCGATGATGAAGTGCGTTTCATCCGTGACGTGCTCGGCAGAATGGATATTGATAAACTTATCAATCAAATTCTCGATGCGGTGTTTTATGGATACTCCGTTCTGGAAATTATTTGGGAAGTAAAGAACGGAAAGTATGTCCCCGCATCAATCGAAGAAAAACCGCAGGAGTGGTTCGTATTTGACTCTGACAACAAACTCAGATTGATTGAGAATTACGGAAGCGACGGCATTGTCCTTCCAAAGTATAAATTTTTGACGGCTGTCAATCAGCCGACGTATTTGAATCCCTATGGAGAAAAAACATTGAGCCGGTGCTACTGGCCGGTCACATTCAAACGTAGCGGGTTACAATTCTGGGTCACCTTTACCGAAAAGTACGGCATGCCGTTCCTCGTCGCAAAAGAACCGCGCACCTACACGAGTGATGAAACAGCCGCGCTACTGGCATCATTGGAAAAGATGCTGAGTGATACGATTGCGGTTATTCCGGATGATGCAAGTATCGAGTTTGTTGAAGGCTCACATACGCGGTCAAGTGAGGTATATAAAAGCTACCTTGAGTTCTGCAACACGGAAATTTCAAAAGCAATTCTTTCGGAAACGCTGACAACGGAAGTCACTGATCGTGGGACTTATGCTGCGGCAAAAACGCATCGCGATATTTTACACCATATCATAGAAGGCGATAAACGGTTGGTGGAAAAGACTATCAATGCCTTAATCGGAATGATATGGGAATTGAATTTTGTGGATAATGCGCACGAAACTATTCCGGTTTTTCAGTTGTACGGCGAAGACGAAGTACATAAATCGCTCGCGGAGCGGGATAAAACCCTGCAAAAAATGGGAATCGTGTTCGGAAAAGAATATTTCAAGCGGTACTATAATTTGAAAGAAGACGAATTCGAAGTGAAGGAGAGCTAACCGCAGAGAACGCAAAGAGCGCAAAGATTTTTTAAGAAGAACTCGCGCCAAGACGCTAAGCCGCCAAGATTTTGTATAAAAAAACGAAGAGCATTAGGTCATGCAAACACGATGATGACTAATTAACGTAAACAGTAGATGAAAATATACTTTGCGTCTTGGCGCCTTTGCGTGAATTCCTTTTTGGCTCAACGAGGATTAGGATTTTTTTCGCAGAATGGGGAAATTGCATAAAATAATTTGAAAGTTTATGAAAACGAAAAAACCATTAGCAGTTGTTGCCGTCAGCGGCGGTATGGATAGCTGCGTTACTGCCGCACTGGCAAAAGAACAATACGAATTGGCTCTGGCGCACTTTAATTACGGACAGCGTACGGAAGAACGTGAGCTGAAAGCATTTCACGATATAGCAGATTTTTACGGTGTTGATCTGCATCACCGTCTTGTTATTGATTTCTCCCACTTCTCAAAAATCGGCGGTTCCTCCCTGACTGATTTTTCTATGGAAGTAACAAAAGCGGACATCGAAAATAGACACGTACCTTCATCGTATGTCCCGTTTAGAAACGCGAACATTCTTTCCGCATGCGTAAGCTGGGGGGAGGTTATAGGCGCAAAAGCGATTTTTATCGGCGCGGTGTATGAAGATGCAAGCGGGTATCCGGACTGCCGTCCCGAGTTTTACGAGGCTTTTGAAAAGATGGTCGAGACCGGCACGAAACCAGAAACACATATCAAGATTGTTACTCCAATTATTCACATGAGCAAAGAAGAGATTGTTAAAAAGGGTGTTGATCTTAAAGCGCCATTACATCTAACGTGGTCATGTTATCAGAATAGTGATGAGGCTTGTGGTGTGTGCGATAGCTGCGCTTTCAGACTGAGGGGATTCAGGCTTGCCGGCGTTGAAGACCCTATTCCCTATAAACAACGCCCGAGCTACTAGAACAATAGAACGCTGATAACGCGGATGACACGGATTCGCGCGGATTTATTTTTTATAGAACAGGAGGAGGAAAATGCTTTTACATGAAGATGTTACCGATAAAATCATAAGTGCTTTTTATCAGGTAAATAACACGCTTGGTCATGGATTTCTTGAAAAGGTTTATGAGCGGGCGATGATACATGAACTGCATAAACAAGGATGTCGTGTTGAGACCCAAAAGAGTATAAAAGTTTATTATGACGGAAATGAAGTTGGGGATTATTTCGCTGACATGGTCGTGAATAATTGCGTCATTGTTGAGCTTAAAGCAGCCGAGTCGCTTTGTCACGAGCATGAAGTTCAATTAGTAAATTATCTGCGAGCCACCAAAATAGAAGTCGGATTGCTGCTAAATTTTGGCAAAAAAGCAGAATTTAAAAGAAAGCTGTTTATGAATATCAGGAAACAGCAGAGTTAGAGATTTTCTGATAAAAATATATTAGTGAAAATCCGTGTCATCCGTGTCACCTGCCCGCATGACAGCGTCAGCGGTCGGGCGGGTTCGCGTTCTATCGCAGCTATTCCTTGTCGCTGAGTTTTTTTGCCAGCTTCTTCGGAGGCTTCGTACTGTTTTTCATAAACCACTCCTGCGAGTTGATAAGCTTTTGACCTTCTTCAATCGGTGCAAAATAGTATGTTCCATCGGGGCGCAGTACTCTAGCCTTCTGATTATCAATCAGCATTACCTTAAGAATAATGTCTTTCAACTGCTTTTTAAGTTTCTCATCAAGAATAGGGAATGCGATTTCTACACGGCGGTCGAGATTTCGCTGCATCATATCTGCGCTGCTGAGGAAGATTTCAAAGTCGCCGTTATTTTCAAAATAGAAGATGCGGCTGTGTTCAAGAAATCTGCCGACAATACTGGTAACACGAATGTTCTCGCTGACTCCGGGCTTGCCGGGAATGAGACAGCAGATACCGCGCACAATGAGATCTATTTTTACGCCGGCGTTTGATGCTTCGTATAATGCTGAGATAAATAACGGGTCAACAAGAGAGTTCAGTTTCATCACGATGCGCCCTTCGCGTCCTGCCCGTACATGCTCAACCTCGCGCTCAACAAGTTCCAGTAATTTTTCACGCAAATTAATCGGTGCTACAAGCAGCTTGTTAAATTCAGTCTGCTTTGAATATCCGGTAAGATAGTTGAAGATGTTTGAAACATCAACACCGATTTCATCGTTGCAAGTAAACAAACCGAGATCGGTATACATCTTGGCTGTCGTTGCGTTATAATTGCCTGTTGAAAGATGCACATACCGGCGGAGGCCATCCGCTTCTCTTCTTACAACGAGCGCCATTTTGGCGTGTGTTTTCAATCCAAGCAATCCGTACACAACATGCGCACCGACTTTTTCAAGCTCACGTGCCCAGAAAATATTATTCTCTTCATCGAAACGTGCTTTCAATTCAACAAGCACGGCGACCTGCTTTCCACGCTCTGCAGCTTCGATAAGATATTCAACGACCGGCGAATTAGCACCTACGCGATAGAGCGTTTGCTTAATTGCTAGTACGTCGGGGTCGCGGGATGCTTTTTTAATAAACTCAATAACGGGAGAGAATGATTCATACGGATGATGAAGAAGAATATCTTTTTCCTTTATCGTTGTAAAAATATCCTCACCATTTTCAAAAGCTTTTGGCAGCGAGGGGATATACGGTTTATCTTTTAATTTATGTAAAGGTAAATTGGCTATTGCCATAACCGTACTAAGTCCAAGAGGCCCCTCCATAATGTGCACTTCATCCCGTGTAATTTCCAGGTTCTCTATCAACGTATCAATCATGAACTCCGGCATATCCCTGCCTACCTGCAGGCGAATAACATTTCCGAATCTGCGCTGGCGGATATTCTCTTCGATAGTTTTCAGCAGGTCATCTGCTTCGTCTTCCTGAATTTCCATGTCCGTATCACGGGTAATTCTGAATCTGTGTGCCTCAAGAATTTCCATGTGCGGGAATAGAAGGTTTAAGTTTGCTTTGATAAGATCGCTGAGCCACATAAACTTATACACCCGGTTTTCTTCATCGGCGCTATGACCTTTTACCGGCTGGAAAATAGTATCAACACGCAAAAGAAGCTGCAAAGAACTCGGTACTTTAACTCTTGCAAAAAATTCTTCACCTTTAGGTGACCGCACTTGTATAGCAAGACTCAAGCTGAGATTTGATATATACGGAAACGGCCGACCCGGATCGAATGCAAGCGGAGTAAGCACCGGAAAAATCTCTCTTTTAAAATATTCATGCAGCGCAATAAATTCTTCCGGACTCAAATCTTCCAACTTGCAGAGATATACATTGTTCTCTCTTAACTGTGGCAGGATTTCATCGCGCCAAACTTTATTCACCTGATCAAGCATCGGGCGAAGAACACCCTCGATTTTCCGGAGCTGCTCTGTGGGCGTTAAGCCGTCAATTGTTGGTTCGGCAAATCCTGCATCAACCTGATCTTTTAATCCGGATACGCGTATCATATAAAATTCATCGAGGTTGGATGCAAAGATGGAGATGAATTTCACTCTCTCCAGAAGTGGAAGTTCGGGATTTATCGCTTCTTCAAAAACGCGGCGGTTAAATTCAATCCAGCTTAACTCGCGGTTCATAAAGTTATCGGGATGATTATATTTCTTTAGCAATTCTTTTGTTGACATAAAAAGCCTTATAAAACAATATTCACATTGAATGTCCGTAAATGCAATAGTGCGGCATGTACGGCGAAGCATAAATAATTAATATACAAAAAATTCGGGCAATCAAGAAAGTCGGGATGTGATTCTGAGCGCAAAAACAGCTAAAATGATGCACGTTAGGGCAAAATTAACATATGCAGAGACCAGCTACTCCGCCATGAATGGCGGAGTTATTAATAACCACGTCATTTATGGCGTGGTTGCAGGCTATGGTAGAAACTACTAAAACATATTGTATTCTTTGAGATTATCGACCATTATTGTATTTTCTCTCTTACTTCTCAGGCTTGTTGCATAAAATTCATTAATCTGAAAGAGTCGTATGCTCGAAGGTGCAAAAACATACTCATTAATGGATAGGCTTACTCGTTGGATTTTCTCACTCATTATAATTCCCGTTGCTTACTATTTTCTGTCAAATCAGGGGAATTATACATTCATAGATAATTTTGATCTGATTATCCATGAGCCGGGGCATCTGTTTTTTTCATTTATGGGGGATACTCTCCACATGCTGGGTGGAACGCTGATGCAATTAATCCTGCCTTCGTTGCTTATTCTCTATTGCCTAAGAGCGCATAAGATATTCTGGACTCAACTTTCCATGTGCTTTCTTGCGCAGAACCTCATTAACATCAGTGTTTATGCGGGTGATGCGGTGACAATGAAGCTGCATTTGTTCGGGCCTCCCGGCGCAAAGCACGACTGGCATTACCTGTTGATGAAGTATAATATGCTCGACATGACCGAAGATATAGCAATGTTTTTCCTCGCCATGGCGGGAATTACATTTCTGATTGCTATTTTAGCACCGTTATATATTAAAGATTAGCAACTCAGATAATGTCAGAAAAATATTTCCGGTTTACTTGCCCGAAAAGCTTATCAGCTCTTTTAATAGTAGCGGCACTCCTATCAACTGTTACGCGTGGACAGAGTTCTCTTCCTGTTGACACGATTAAAACCTATTTCAATAACGGTAAGGTTGCATCAGCTGTACCGTATTATCAAAACCACCCCGAAGGTATTGGTAGATTCTATTATGAGTCAGGCGTGTTACAAGAAGAGCGTACCTATCAGGCGGGGATTGTCTCGGGTACGGTAAAACGTTATGATGTCACAGGCACGTTACGTGAGCTGTTCACTATTGAAAATGGCAAACGTGAAGGCGCAAGTTCGATTTATGACGAACGCGGCAATTTTGTTGAAGATAAAATGTACTTCGCGGGTAGATTACAGCCGCCTGATACTTCATTCGCAATGCCGGAATCCAATGAACCGGCCTACGACACACAGAAAAATGTTCCACCCTCCGTTGCAGAAGAAAAACGGCCGGCGATTCTGGAAATGGAAGCTCTCCTTCCAGCCGACACATTGCTTATCGATCTTTCCGACTCCGCCGCTGTACAAAAACTACACCTTGCGGTTGTTCCTTCACCCCTTCACGGCATGAAGAATTTTTACGATTTGGTTTTTTACCCGTCGAAAGCCGTAGAAAAAAAGATTCAGGGCACCGTAAAAATTAAAGCACTGCTCGATCAATACGGGGACGTCTTAAATACGGAAATCGTAAAAGGAATCGGTTACGGCTGTGAAGAAGCTGCGAACATCGCCGTCTATTACACTAAATTCATTCCAGCCGTCAGAAAAACTGAGCCGGTACCGTGTTATATCATTTTCCCCGTGACCTTCACATTGGACATCGTGCAACAGCAACAAGAAAACCTCCGCAAAGGTCAGCTGAACAAAGATATTAAACCAGGCACGGACTAAGTTATCCTCTTAAAGCCAGAAATAGAACACGGATGACGCTGATTCACGCGGATTGTTTTTGTAAAGACAAGACAATAATTCACAGAAGTCCTTGAAGTGGCCACGCTCGACGCATCTGATACAAGAGTCTGTAGGTAAAGGTGCGCCAGATCGGGCGGACAGTGGGTGGTATGCGTCTAACTGTATTTAGAATGTTTCGATAAGACAAAAAACTATTCAAGCACCTTCTATGATAATAATCCAATAAACGATCACGATCTTAAAAATCTTCTTGAATTCTTTCAACCGTAAGTATTTTCGATGAAAGTACTCTCTTTGTTTTGAAATCGTATTTTTCTTTTATTTCGTCTAATTTTGCAAGGAATTCATATATTTCATCTTCCTTATTTAAAATCAGATACCTTATATCACTAGGTTCAAATTCAAGTCTGTATTTGGATTTTTCCAAAGCGGTGTTTGAACTTTTTAACTCACTTTCGCTTGGCGATGAATAAAATGATAAACGCTTATCAAGGTCGGAAGGAATAAATCGCCATTCACGTTCATCAGTAAAATTGTAATTTTTAAGTGTTGTCATTAAGTTCTTTGAATAAAAATCACCACGAATCCGTTTTATAAATGTGCTTATTTTTAATGCATCTGGATCCGACCACCTTTCGTTAAAAAGTCCGGGAATGGCCGTTAAATACTCTTTATAGAGTGGTGAATCTTTTGATAAATAAAGCAATGGGTTCATGCCCTTTCTTATACCCCAATCTTTGCTAAGACCTAGCCCATAAGAACCATAGATTTTAATGTGTTTACGGATTTGCGAAAAAGGCAAATCGCAGAAGCATACCATAGGGAATGCAATGGTCATCCCGTCTTTAAATATTGAATAGTCTTCTGGGTAATATCTGGGATAAAAATTATTTTTAAGTATACTCAAGAGATTATCAAGCGAAGGCGTAAAATGGAACAATGTATTTGCACTTACAGCATTAAAATTGGCTGTTTCGTTCATAAAATATTAATCCTTTGTTTTACACAATGTTTAGTTGAACTAACTCTTTATCAAAAACCCATATTTCTGATAGCTAATTTTGCCTTTGGATTTTTGTTTTTCAATCCATCCAGCCTCTTTGTGGCTTTGTTCAACTATGTTCGCTGTTGAAATCTTGTGAAATCTTTTTACTATGGCCGACATTGTGGCGATTTCACTATCGGTAAATAATGAAAGGTCGCATTCCTTTTCGGCAGAAAACTTTTCACGAATATCACTATTGTCCCAGCCCCAAACTTCCGGTTCAAGACTAAGGAGTCCGTTTTCGACCAACTCGCCGAATATAAAGTCGTAATTATCAAGAACCGGTCCCATAGGAATAGCAGCGTACGGACAGCCGGAAATACTTTGAGCCGACTTGCTGAAATGCATAAAATCCGCATAGAACAAGTATTTATTGAGACGAACTCTGTACGGCGCTTCTTTGATGAAGAACAAAATCATATTCGCTAATTTATCAAAGTCCGGTATTGTGTAGCCCGTATATTCACTTGGGTTTGTCTTTGTATCGAATAAAACATCTATGTACGTTGACGGCAGCTCTTCTTTTTGTAAGATGCTTTGCAAATGCTTTTTTATCTTTTCGTATTCGCGGTCTTTCAGAATAGATTTCTTCGTCTCAAGCACTGTTAAAAAGTCGCGAGTATTTTTTACAAGATTAAGTAACGTTGCCTGACTGTCGCCGGGTATCGCTCCTCCTTCGTAAAGCCGGTATTGATTTACTCCCAGTCCGAGAATTTCCGACATCTTAACCGCAGACAGACCGTACTTGTTTCTTAGTGCAGTTAATTGAGCGGGGAATGGGATGTTGTGTCTTTCCCGGTATTGATTGTAAACCTGAAGTATATCAAGCGTATCTATTTCGTCGGTGGTAAATTCTTTTTTGCATGAATCACATTTAAAATAATGCTCAAAGATTTCAAATGAATCATCGCGAAACATTCTCTGTCTTTTCTCAATTATTAATTCTGTTTTTCCGTCACAATACGGGCACTCCATGACGTGTATCCTTTTTATCTAAACTTATATGTAATTGGTCTTTCGGCAACATGAAATGAAATGCATATCACCGGCCTATTCGTTTTCCCAAAGTTTATTTTAATGTAAACTTCTTTCCCATTAACGCTCTTTCCAAATTCCCAATAATCGGGATTGCTTGTATCGTTCGAATCTTTTGTCGGCCCTCTATAATAATCATCAACTTCAAGTTCATTGAGGAAATCTGTTCGTTGCTGCGGTGTTATCTCAAGATCAAGGAGGGCTTGCTTGTTTTTCTCCCTTACTTCGTATATGATGCTAAAGGTTTTCAATTTCTCCTTGAAATACTTCAGAAAACTTTCCACATCGTCTTTTGTTGTTTGTATCTTCCCTGATGGCATCTATATATATCTGATAATATGATGGTAAATATAATGCCTGAGATTTCAAGAAACAACTTTAAAGTTGTAATAATGACAATAAATTGTAAAAATTAAATGACAAAGTTGTCTATTGCGGGTGGTGGAATATTCGCGATGGATGGTTAATTACAGAAAAATGATAAAATTTCCTGATTTTTTGCGGCCGATTTCTCAAAAAGTTATTCGTGCCCGCCCGCCGATGGCGTGGTCATCCGCGTTCTATCAAGGCCGAGATAGTAATTTCAAGCCTCATTTTCCCGCTAAATACCATATTTTACAATAAAATAGGTTGATTTTTGATGAAAAAACCGATAAGTTATCTATCTTAATTTCGTCTATGATTTCGGAAAATATACAACTTATCCGGCAGCGGATAAAAGATGCTTGTTTACGGTCGGGCAGACAACCCGGCGATGTTACGCTTATCGCGGTTTCGAAGAATTTCGAGGTGTCCCATATACGGGAAGCGATGGCGGCAGGCATGACCCGGTTCGGTGAAAATAAACCGCAGGAGTTGAGGTCGAAGTTTTCTGAGATCGGCAACGCGGTTACATGGGACCTTATCGGTCATTTACAGACGAATAAGGTTAAATACGCGGTTGATAACGCGGATTTTATTCATTCGATCGATTCTTTAAAGCTTGCGGAGGAAGTGTCGAAGCAGGCAGCGAAGAAATCAAAAAAGCAGAACATTCTTCTGGAAGTGAAAACTTCGGATGAGGAAACCAAATTCGGTATGGCTGATGCGGATGCCGTAATGCGTACTGCCGAATACTGCATGTCGCAGGAGCATTTGCAGTTATGCGGATTGATGACGATGGCTCCTTTTGTTGATGATGAAAAAATCATCAGGGCATCGTTCCGTGATTTGTACGAGCTTCGTGAAAAGATGCTCACCCGTGGTTTTCCGGTTAAGGAGCTTTCTATGGGAATGACAGGCGATTTTGAGTTTGCCATTGATGAAGGTGCGACGCTTGTGCGTATAGGAACTGCAATTTTTGGCGTAAGAAATTATCTATAATTGAGTAACACATTATGAGATTATCAGCGGTTAGTATAAAACATCAGGAATTCAATAAGGTCTTCCGCGGCTTTGATGCCGAGGAGGTACAGGCATTCCTTGAGAAGATTGCGGATGATTATGAAGAACTGCAGACAGAGAATGAAACTCTGAAAAAGCAGATCGAAGAAGCTGAAGAACAGCTCGTCGAATTCCGCCGTATTGAAAAAAATCTTCAGGAAACACTGCTGAAAGCACAGGAAAATTCTGCCAAGTCAATTGAGTCGTCAAAAAAACAGACGAACCTCATGCTGAAAGAAGCTGAGATAAAGGCACAGCAGATCATTGAAAAAGCAAAAGAATACGCAAATGAAGTGCGGAGTTCGATTATTAACCTGCGCGAAGAACGCGATCTCATTATTGCAAAACTGCGCGCTATCGTTAACTCGCAGGCGAATTTACTTGAAATGAAAGTTGAAAAAGCGGGCGATGAACCGGTCGCCGAAAAGAAGACCGAAACCCCAAAGAAACACCAAATCAATATTGACCAAGTTATAGAAAAATTACTATGAGTACTTTACAGAGCTCGTTACAGGAAACAATTGCAGCTATTCGCGAACATACGGCGGAGACCTATCCTGTCGGCATTATTCTTGGTACCGGACTCGGTGGTTTGGTAAAAGAAATTGAAGAACGTCTTGAAATTGAATACTCGGATATCCCGCATTTCCCGTTATCAACGGTAGAATCGCATCAGGGTAAATTGATCTTCGGTAAACTCGGCGGCAAAAATGTTGTTGCCATGCAGGGACGCTTTCATTATTACGAAGGCTACACCATGCAGGAGATCACGTACCCTGAACGCGTCATGAAATTGCTCGGTGTTGAAACCCTGATTGTTTCCAACGCGTGCGGAGGGATGAATCCCTTTTACCGCCGCGGTGATGTTATGCTTATCGCCGATCACATCAACCTGTTAGGCGATAATCCACTCATCGGAAAAAACGCCGATGAATTCGGGCCGCGTTTCCCGGATATGAGCGAAGCATACAGCAAAGAATTAATAGAACTTGCTGAGCGTATCGCGCTTGAAAATAAAATTCATGTTCATAAAGGCGTGTTTGTGGCAGTCTCCGGACCGAACCTCGAAACACGTGCAGAGTATCGTTTCCTTAGGGGCATTGGCGCCGATGTCGTCGGTATGTCAACTGTACCCGAGTGTATTGTGGCGAATCACATGGGAATGAAAGTCCTGGGTATCAGCATCATCACGGATGAATGTTTCCCTGATGCTTTAAAACCCGTCAGCCTTGAAGAGGTGATCGCGGCGGCAAATGCGGCTGAACCGAAGATGAGTTTAATTATGAAAGAAGTTGTAAAGAGTTTGCCATGCTAAAAAGAGGATTGATTTCGTATACCACGCCGCTGCTTTTTGCAGTGCTGATATTCATGTCGGATTTTTTGGAGACTTCGCTCTTTAAATTCGGCGATCTGAATTTCGCGTTCTGGTTTATCCTCTCCGTCTTTTGTTTTGGCGCGGGATGGTTTATGGTAAAGTCTTTTGGATATCAGCCGGCGGGCAAAATGATATTTGCCATCTCAATCGGAACTGCGATTGTGAGCGTATTTATCGTGGTACTTTTCCGCGAATATTTTAACGCTTCAAATCCGACGTTTGAAAATATTTTTCTGTTCGCATTGCGGAATTTCTTCCTCGGAGCAATGGGCTTCTTCGGCCTTGCAATACGTGAATTGTGGGCGATGCATTCAACAATGCTGATGCAGTCGGAAAAGATTAAGTTGATTGAAGAAACAATAAAAGATTCAAAAAAAGAGAGCGAACTTATTATTAAGGAAGCTCAGGTGCAGGCTGCAAAGCTGATTAACGATGCAGAAGCTGCCGCCAAAAATATCTTTCTGAGAAAAGAACGCGTTGAAAAAGAATTGCGTGATTTTATCCAGATAGAAAAAGAACTGATTAAAAAATACGAAGAAACTAAATAGACCGAACGGCACGGATTGCAGTCCCGCTCCGCGTGAAAATTATCTGCTTATGTCCGCTCGAATTACTACTTTAAAATATGGTGCATTGATCAATGGCTAAATATAAGACTCTTCCCGATCAAATTAACTATCCAGCGATAGAAAAAGAGATCCTGAAGTATTGGGAAGAACACAATATATTCGAAAAAAGTATCTCTACGAGAGAAGGTTCCAAATCATTTACATTTTATGAAGGGCCTCCGACGGCTAACGGTAAGCCCGGTATTCATCACGTTATGGCGCGTTCACTGAAAGACCTTGTGTGCCGGTATAAAACCATGCAGGGATATCAGGTCCACCGCAAAGCCGGATGGGACACACACGGACTGCCGGTTGAAATTGAGGTCGAGAAAAAGCTTGGCATTAAAGCAAAGAGTGAAATTCCGCTCTTTGGTGTTGAGAAATATAACAAAGCATGCCGCGAATCTGTTTTTACCTATAAGGATTTGTGGGAGCAGATGACCCACCGCATGGGCTACTGGCTCAACCTTGAAGATGCATACATTACTTGTACTAATGAATATATCGAATCGGTATGGTGGTCGTTAAAGACGTTGTTCGACCGCGGACTGATTTACAAAGATTATAAAATTGTTCCACAGTGTCCGCGTTCCGAGACCGTGCTTTCATCGCATGAACTCGCGCTCGGTTACCGCATGACAAAAGATCCGTCCGTTTATATCCTTTTTAAGATAAAGGGACAGGATGCATACTTCCTTGTTTGGACGACAACACCATGGACACTTATTTCCAACGTTGCACTCGCAGTTGGTAAAGATGTTGACTATGTAAAAGTTCACCACAAAGAAAAGAATATTATTCTTGCCAAAGCACGCCTTGCGGCGCTTGACGGCGAATATGAAATTCTTGAAGAGTTCAAAGGCGAAGCACTTGAACACGTTGAATACGAACAGTTGATGAACTACGTTTCCACCGACAAAAAAGCTTTTTATGTTTTGCTCGGCGATTTTGTCAGTACGGAAGACGGTTCAGGTATTGTTCATATCGCTCCGGCTTTCGGTGCTGATGACTATGAAATTTCTAAGAAGTACGGACTCCCGATGTTCCAGCCGGTAACACGCGGCGGAAGATTTACGGATGAAGTAACCGACTTTGCCGGCCAGTTTGTAAAAGATGCCGATGCAGGCATTATGCAAAAACTGAAAGCCGAAGGCAAGATGTATAAAAAGGGAGTTATTGAACACTCCTACCCGTTCTCATGGCGCTTTGACGATGTGCCGGTTATTTACTACGCACGCGAGTCATGGTTCATCAGAACAACTTCCATCGCCGACAAGATGATCGAATTGAATAAAACGATCAACTGGTGCCCGCCTGAAGTCGGCGCGGGACGCTTCGGTAACTGGCTTGAAGATAACAAAGATTGGGCTCTATCACGCGACCGCTATTGGGCAACTCCGCTTCCTATCTGGGTCAGCGATAAGGGCGAGATGTTCGCCGTTGGTTCAATTGCCGAATTGGGCGAAGGTTTTACTGTTGATGAAAACGGTAAAAGATCCTACGTAAAAGACATGAAGGAAATTGATCTTCATAAACCTTTTGTAGATAATATTTTATTTGAAAAAGACGGACAGCTTTTCAAGCGTACGCCTGAACTGATTGACGTTTGGTATGATTCGGGTTCTATGCCGTTTGCACAGTATCACTATCCTTTTGAAAATAAAGAATGGTTCGAAGCAAACTTCCCGGCAGATTATATCTCTGAAGGTATTGACCAAACACGCGGATGGTTTTACACCATGCATGCTATTGGCACTATGCTCTTCGGTTCGATCGCATATAAGAACTGCCTTGTCAACGATCTTATCCTTGACAAGAAGGGTTTGAAAATGTCCAAGTCGAAAGGCAACACAGTTGACCCATTCGGCCTGTTTGATAAATACGGTGCAGACGCGACCCGTTGGTATTTGATTATCAACAGTCCGCCATGGCGCCCGACATTGTTTAATGAAGAAGACCTGGTTGATTATCAGCGCAAATTCTTCGGAACATTGTACAACACATACGCGTTCTTTACGTTGTATGCAAACATTGACGGATTTACCTTCAAAGAAGATTTGCTGCCGTACGAAAACCGTCCGGAAATAGATCGCTGGATCATCTCGAAGCTCAATTCGGTTGTTGAAGAATATCAGCAATTAATGGACGCTTATGATGTGACGAAAGCCACAAGATTGATCGCTTCGTTTACCATAGATCATCTGTCAAATTGGTACGTTCGTCGCTGCCGGCGCCGTTTCTGGAAGTCGGAAATGAACGCGAACAAGCTTTCGGCCTATCAAACATTGTACGAATGCTTAATTACTGTTTGCAAATTATCCGCTCCCTTTGTACCTTTCACGAGTGAAGAAATTTTCAGTAATCTGAATAACGTCACGAAACTCGAAAAAGTCGAATCCATCCACTTGTCGGATTTTCCGAAAGTCGGATATCGTGACCTGGCTTTGGAAGAGAAAATGGATATTGCGCAGAGAGTTGTAACTATGGGACGCGCAATGAGAGCAAAGCATAACATGAAAGTTCGTCAACCGCTTTTGAAAATGATGGTTGCCGTTGATGAATCGAAACGTGATGCTTTGACAAAGATGAACGATGTTATTCTGGAAGAACTGAACATTAAAGAAATGATTGTTCTTACTGATGATGCCGGAATCGTGCAGAAATCGGCAAAGCCGAATTTCAAAGCGATCGGACCGAAACACGGTAAAAAAGCTAATCCGGTTGCAAATGCTATTCGTGCATTGAACGGCGAGCAGATTGCAGTACTTGAAAAAGGCACTCCGGTTACAGTCCGGATTGATGGAGCCGATGTTGAGATTGCAAAAGAAGATGTTGAAATCATCCGTTCCGAAATTCAGGGCTGGATTGTCCAGAATGAAGAAGGAATTACTGTCGCTCTCGATACCGAACTGAACAATGACCTCGTTGCAGAGGGAATTGCCCGTGAGTTCGTAAACAGAGTTCAGAATCTCCGCAAAGATTCAGGACTCGATGTTACCGACCGGATAGAAGTCAAGTACACTGCTCCGGAAGATATTGCTGCAGCGATAAAGCAATATGAGCAGTATATCGGTAACGAGACTTTAGCTGCGGCATTCCGCACCGAAGGTGATTTTGAGTTCTCCGTAGATGCGGAAATTGACGATAAAATTATTAATATTAGTATTAAGAAATATCAAGCCTGATAAAGGAGTTAGTTATGGCCAAGAAAACAACCCCTGCAAAAAAGAAAGCTGTGAAAAAACCAGCCGCTAAGCCTGCTGTTAAAAAAGCAGTGAAAAAAGTTGTGCCGGTAAAAGCTAAAAAAGCAGCACCGAAACCCGCAGCCAAAGCAAAAAATGCCGCACCGGTTAAGAGTGCCAAAAAGGTTGTTAAAGCCCCGGTTAAGAAAGCTGCAAAAAAGGTCGTTAAGGCTGTCGAGAAAAAACCGGCAGTAATGAAACCTTTAAAGGCAGTCGTGGCTCACAAACTGACGCCGGCTAAAAAGGCCCCCGTTGTTGCTAAGCCGAAAGCTGAAGAACCGGCTTCGAAGCCAAAACCAAAAGCTCCGCTGAAAAAATACAGCAAATCAGAACTTGAGCATTTCAAAAAAATTATCACGGAAAAACAGCGCGAAATAATTGAGCAGCTGCAAAATCTCCGCGACCAGATGCTTGACCCGACAACGGGTGAATACATCAATGAGAATTCTCCTTATTCATTGCACATGGCTGAGCAGGGAACGGATGCTATGGAGAGAGAAAAAACCTATCTCTATGCACAGAGAGAAAATAAATTTCTCGGTTATCTTGAGGATGCGTTGAAGAGAATTGATGCCGGTACATACGGATTATGTATCGATTGCATTGATGATCCGAAACATCTCTGCCCGACCTGTCCGCTGATTCCAAAAGAACGTTTGGAAGCGGTACCGCATTCACAGTTATGCGTGCAGATTAAAATGAAGCAGGAAAAACCAAGAAGGATGTAAATCATCCGGGATATATAAAGGATTTTTTTGAGAGCACTCTATGTATCACTCTTGGTTGTTGTTGCCGATCAACTAAGTAAGTTATTTATTAAAGGCTTCTCCATTCCTTTCTTGCATCTGCATATTACGGGGATGCAATATGGTGAAAGTTACCATGTCATCGGGAAGTTTTTCAGAATCACATTCGTGGAAAACCCCGCCATGGCTTTCAGCATTGATCCGGGCAGCTCGTCGGTAATATGGCTATCCTTATTCAGAATAATCGCCAGTATCGGAATACTCTATTATCTCTACATTTCGAGAAACGAATCATTGCGCAACCGTGTGGCGTTGGCATTGTTATTCGGCGGTGCAATAGGGAATTTAATAGACAGGCTTTTTTACGGTATTGCTTACGGATATGCACCGGTCTTCTACGGAAAAGTTGTCGACTTTTTTGAGTTCAGCTTCTTCCGTATCTCTCTGTTCGGTCAGAGTTATGAAAGCTTCCCGATATTTAATGTGGCCGATGCGGCCGTTACAATCGGGGTCTGCCTGTTGTTTCTGTCTTTCACTACCCGGCAAAAAGATGCCGGTACGGTAAAAGAACACAAGGCATAAAATTAAAAACCGGAATTCTATATTCCGGAATTATGAAATTATTCAGGAAATAGATTTTTGAAGGTATTATATTTTACTCTCTCGGTTGTAATAGCCGACCAGTTGAGCAAGTTATTTGTTAAAGGTTTTTCGATTCCGTTTTTACACATCAAAGTTTCCGGAATGCTGCTGGGTGACAGTTTCCGCGTTATCGGTAATTTTTTCAGAATTACATTTGTGGAAAATCCCGGCATGGCGTTCGGTATCGGCTTAGGCATCACCGCGAAACTTCTGATATCCGTTTTTTCAATACTCGCCAGCATCGGACTTTTCTGGTACCTGTACCAGGTAAAAGATCAATCATTCAGCCTCCGGTTTTCAATTGCCCTCATTCTGGGTGGTGCAATTGGCAATCTGATTGACCGCGTTTTTTACGGCGTCTTTTACGGATATGACAAATTGTTTTACGGAAAAGTTGTAGACTTTTTCGACTTCGATTTTTTTAAGATTTCTTTTTTGGGAAGAAGCTTTGACCGGTTCCCGGTATTTAATGTTGCCGATGCTGCGGTTACGATCGGTGTTCTTACATTGATTTTATTCTATAAGCAAAACACCAAAGAAGACGAACCTGCGTTAGAGTCGGCAGCGGAAGAAACCCCACGGGAAACTCCGGCTGAAGAGACTCCTTCAAACGAACAAATATCCTAATTGTTCAATGAGTAACATCATAACCGAAAAACGGTTTACGTTTGAACTTCCCGACGGGAAGAAGAAGCAAAGGGTAGATGTTTATTTAGCCAACTCGCTGGAAAACGCGACACGCACGCGCATTCAAAAACTTATTGAAGCCGATTGCGTTTTGGTGAATGGTAAAACAACGAAAGCGAATTACCAGGTGAAAGCCGGTGATATAATAGAAGTCGTTATCCCTGTCAGCCCGCGTCCCGACAAAGCAGAACCCGAAGATATTCCCATCCACGTAGTATATGAAGATGAATATTTTATCATTCTCAACAAACCTCCGGGAATGGTAGTGCATCCTTCTTTTGGCCATTTCACGGGTACGCTTGTTAATGCTTTGCTGCATTACTCAAAAGAGATTTCGGATAACAATGATTCGCCGCGTCCGGGAATTGTTCACCGCATTGATAAAGACACAAGCGGACTGCTCGTTGTTGCCAAAGATCCGGTGACACACGCCAAACTCGCCGCGCAGTTTTCGCGACACGCTATCGAGCGCGAATATTGGGCAATTGTTTGGGGACTTCCGAAGCAATCCGAAGGCACAATTGAAACTTTTATTACCCGAAGCAAGAAAGACCGCAAAGTATTTACCACCTCAGCTACTGAAGGCAAGCATGCAATTACGCATTATTGGGTGATGGAAGAATTTGAATTCGCGTCGCTAATCAGAGTAAGACTTGAAACCGGCAGGACACACCAGATACGCGTGCATATGTCGAGCATCGGTCATCCGATATTTGGTGATGAAACATACGGCGGTACTGTAATACGGTACGGCTCCCAGCTGCCGAAAATGAAACAGCGGATTGATAACTTGTTGAAGATCATGCCGCGTCAGGCCCTCCACGCCAAAACACTTGGATTCACACATCCGCATACAAAGGAAGTGATGAAATTCGATTCGCAGCTCCCCGATGATTTTATCGAACTGCTTGCGCATCTCCGTCCTCCGGCAACAGGACATAAAAAATGATTCGTGTTACCTGCGCGATAATTATTCAGGATGAGAAAATCCTCGCGGTACAACGAAGTGAAACCATGCCTCAGCCGCTACAATGGGAATTTCCCGGTGGAAAAATAAATGAAGGGGAAAGCGAAGAAGCGTCGCTGATCCGTGAGATAAAAGAAGAACTTGATATTACCGTTAAGCCGCTCAAGCGACTCATGCCAAACACACACCATTACCCGGATAAATCAATCGAACTTATTCCATTTATATGTGAAATTGTTCGGGGTACAATTGTACTTCACGAGCATAAAGCATTGCAATGGATGAAGAGGGAAGAATTGATGAACCTACATTGGTGTGAAGCCGACATCCCCATCGCGCAACAACTGCAATAACAATTATCTTATCTTTCATTTTTTGTGATGCCCTCACCCTCAATCCCTCTCCCCGAGGGAGAGGGAAGGCTAAAATCTATATCATTATTTTATCTTTGGATTTTCTACTCCTCTTCTCCCTCGGGGAGAAGAGGGTGGGTGATGAGGGCTGGCAATACGATTTTTATCTTGGGTGTGATTGATGCAAGTACAACAAAAAAGCCCGCATCAGTCTTGATGCGGGCTTACTGCCAATCAGCAAAATCAGCGTTCTATTGAGATTACTTTCTCTTCTCGATGATTGTATCAATAATCTTGTAATCAACCGCTTCCTGTGATGACATATAGTGATCGCGGTCGCAGTCTTTTAAGATTTGATCTACCGGTTTTCCTGTATGCTTGGAAAGGATGGCGTACAGGCTGTCACGGGTCTTCAACATTTCTCTCGCGTGAATTTCAATATCCGTAGTCTGACCCTGAATTCCACCGGCCCAAGGCTGATGGATCATGATCTTTGAGTTCGGCAGAGCAGAACGTTTGCCTGCCGCACCACCCGCGAGCAGAACCGCTCCCATGCTGGCTGCCATACCTACGCAGATAGTAGACACATCGCATTTGATATACTGCATAGTGTCGTAAATAGCGAGTCCGGCTGAAACACTACCGCCCGGTGAATTGATGTAGAGATAGATATCTTTCTGTGCATCTTCTGATTCAAGGAAGATGAGCTGGGCAATGGTCAGGCTGGCGACGTGGTCGTCAATTGCAGTGCCGAGAAAGATAATGCGTTCGCGAAGCAGGCGTGAATAAATATCCATGCCGCGTTCACCGCGTCCCGTTTGTTCAATAACGTAAGGGACTAACTGATTGTAAATTTCGATCTTGTTTTCCATAATACTTCTTTCGTCTGATTATTCAGCTTCCGTATTTCTAACAACTCTTTTGATGTTTGCGTTCCGTTTCAGGAATTCATAGAACTCTTTCTTCAAGAAATCTTTTTTGAATTCCTCACCCTGATAGAGTCCCATCAAGGTTTCAACAGGCGCATTGAATTTTTCTGCATTTTCTTTAGCAAAAGCTTCGATTGTCGCGTCGGTCACTTCAATCTTCTCTGCTTTGATGATGGCTTCTTCAATGAAGTACAGCTTTACAAAGCGGAGTGAGGGCTCTTTCATAACTTTTTCGAGTTCTGATTTTGAATACTGTCTGCCCTGGCTTTTCTGTTCTTTTTGCTCTTTCAGGCGTGATTCAACTACCTGCTCGAGATAGTGCTGAACAAGTGCTGCCGGAGGAGTAAAGTCGTTTAACTCGATGAGTTTGTCGTCTAATTTCATACGAACCATATCTTCGATTTGATTGTCGAAGTAGTTCTTGAATTCACCTCGGATCAGTTCGCGTAATTCAGCTTCGGTGGAAGCTTTCTTATTGCTCTCTGCCTGAATGAATTCTTCAGTCATTTCAGGGAAGATGAGTTTATTAATTGCTTTTACGGTGCCTTTGTAAGCGATAGTTTCGACATGCTCTTCTTCGCTGCCGTCTTCTTTGTGGTGGTGGTGTTTGTCTTCGAATGAGAATTCAAACGGATCACCTACTTTTTTACCTTTCAATACAGTGCGGAGATTTTCATTAACACCGTCGTTGGTCAGATTAACATCAATCGGGAACGGCTTTGCATCTTCGTGATCGTGAGCATGTTCCGGATGAGCAGAGGGCTCTGAAGAGCGGACGAGTTCAACAGAAACAACACATTCGTCGCTGTCAACTGCGTCGCAAGGTTCTTTTGTCGCTTTGCCATTAAGGATTCTTTTAATTTCATCATCAACCATTTTATCGGTTACTTCGAGATCGTCAACTTCGATTTCCAGTCCCTTGTATTGGCGCAAGACTAAATTTGGTGTGTGTTCATACTGCACGGTATAAACAAGATCGGCTTCCGGTTTGAAATCAAACGCGGTGATCTTCGGTGTGCCGTATACATAAATCTTATTATCTTCTACGTGTTTGTAGAATGTATCGGTCGCAACTTTTTCTGCTGCCTGATAGCGGAGTGATTCGCCATACAGTTTTTCAATAGTTGCTCTCGGTACTTTGCCTTTACGGAAACCCGGAAGGCTGATTTTTTTCATTTCATCGTTAATGCTTTTTTCAAGACTGCCCGCGTATTCTTCGGGAGTTAATGTAATTTTAATTTCACTCACTGACTCGTGAACGGGAGTTATAGTAGTTTCCAAAGATTACCTCTAATTGATAAATAAAGTGCGGAGGGGGGGACTCGAACCCCCACGGATTGCTCCACTAGATCCTAAGTCTAGCGCGTCTGCCAATTTCGCCACTTCCGCGGGTATGATATGTTTATGTCTCTGAGCTGCTCAATTCGTAAATCGCATAAAAATAGCAACTTAGCCTACTAAATTACAGAACAAAGGGCACTTTTCCAAGATACAAAACGGGGAGAAATAGGGTAAAAAACCGGGAAATGTCGGATTTCGCGCCAAGTCGCAAAGACGCAAAGAATATTTGTAGGATGACTCTCCGAGTCGTCCCCCGGAAGAAGTCAGCCCTGTATAACTCAGATATTTACAGCATTGAATTTACCGCCACGTCTTGAAAGACGTGGTTATTAATAACTCCGTCCTTCAGGGCGGAGCAGAGCGGCTGAATGCGATAATCCCAAGTCCATCGAAGCGCCCACGGTTTAGACGCCAACAATTAGTTAAAGGAATAATCAAACTAAGGAGCGTTTAAGTAATCCCAGAATATTTTCTCTCTATTTTTGATTGTTGTCTTGATGTTAGCATCGCTAAATAGATCCACAATCGCATCATAGTTTTTAAAAAGAAACTGCTTTTGCTCCGGATACGGAACTATATAAAAGCGATCAATCGCTTTAAGCTGCACCATAATAATATTAAGAGCTACCGCCAGACCATTTTCATAGGCGGAACGGAATATGGATAACATTTCGTCGCCTCTATCGAGGCTGTAATGTATTCCCATCTGCTCATTTCTAAAGAAAATATCTTCATTGCCGAAACTCTCGGGAAAATATTCCCGTTTTGTGCGCACATACCCTTTCTCTAACAAGAAAGGAAGTAAATCATCATCTTCTTTCATAATTACATACAGGTTTTATAAGTGAATATTTATAAATTCGCCTCAAAACGAACCCGGCACTTTCCCGCCTCCCCAGTGCTTAAACAAATGAACTATCAACTCATCAACATCTTCAAATTGCCCATAATTTTGCTTATCACCTCGTTCAGTATAGTAGATTTCCCAAGCTTTATTTTTGTAGTTAATTACAAGACACTCGCCACCAGAAAAATCATCCAATAAAAAGTTAAAGTAGGTCCCTGTTTTTTCTTTTCTCTTTTTGTTATGGAACATTAACGTATCGTAAATTTTAGTTATTGCAGAAGAATAATACTTATAATCCCATTTGTCGGCATTGTTCGAAATAGAAAAATATATTTTTATAGCGCTCATTTGATTGGGTGGTTTATTTAGGAAGTCCCCCATATAGGTAATCAAATCATCAACCTCTTGAAAATGTTGATACCCCCAGCGCCAATTTTTTCTAACATAGTAGATTTCCCACATGCCCATTCTGGAATTAATGACAAATCTTTCCCGCGAAGGATCATCATTTAAGGAAAAGGTCAAGTAACCAAATCCGTGTTCTTTATTTCTTTGGTTGCAGTAATCTATTGCGTCAAGAATTTTAATCCTTGCCGAGGAGAAATATTCGATATTCTGATTGCTTGGCGGTAGTTTTTTGAAAGGCCACATAGTTTTTCCCTAATACTGTCGTAAGTAAAAATTTACATTCTCAAGATTGGTATGTGCCCCAATTTTAGGTGGCGCTCTACATTCCGAAGAATATAAACAACGAATGTAATTTACCTTGTTTGCCCCAAAATACAAACCATCAATTCCGAAAATATCGCATTTGTGGATGATTCGCGGCGGATATTGGGCATTCTATGTCGTTCCGATGGAACTCAGACTTAGGTGTGTCCATTAACCGTGGGCTTACGCCCACGGCTACACACATATCGTCTCTACGAGACTTCTGCCGCCCGCACTCTTGCTTCTGGTTGGCAGTACGAGTGCATAAGATATCACCATTTAGCATAATCGGCTATTAACTTGAAAATAAAATAATCTTTGCGTTTTGGCGCCTTTGCGTGAATCATATTGAGGCTAATTTCTTTATGTTTAAATAATGATTTTTTACGGTTATTGCAGGACGGCATTGTGCAAAAGGTAAGTATAGATTCTTCGACGAAAATTTTTATTGCTGTTATCGGCATCGTGTTCATTGTCGCGGTTCTCAAGGAGCTTTCCTATATACTCCTTCCTTTTACCATCGCGTACATTCTGTATTTTCTTTTCTCGCCTCTCAATAATTTTCTTTATGACAAAAAAGTCCCCGGATTCATCATTATCCTTTTCGATATTCTAATTATTGGGGCGGTTACATTTGGTATATCCAGAGTTTTGGTAGAATCATTTGCCGTGTTCGGCGGTAACACCGCTGTTTATGCGGCCAAGCTAAATGCGGTTGTCAGAGATGTAGCTGCTTCGCTCGGTTTAAAAGATCCTTCAATCAGAGCATTTTCTTTGCAAAAGGCACTCGCCAAACTCGATATCGTCGGGTTGGCGGGGGGACTGCTGAACTCGGTCGTCCCTTTCGCCGGAAGTGTTCTGCTCGTGTTATTCTTTTTCGTGTTTATTGTTTCGGGACATCATTCCATATATGTTGCTTTGAAACGTCGCTATCAAAGGCCTGCAGAAAAAGCAGCCTCTAATGATACCGGTATTATAAATATAAACATGACCACAACATTTCAAGAGATCACCGAACAGATACAAAAGTATATTGTTACCAAGATAGCGGTTAACTTGCTCGCGGGTATATTGGTCGGTGTTGCCGCATTATTACTCGGCATTGAGTTCCCGTTTGTGTGGGGAGTTCTTGCATTTGTTTTAAATTTTATTCCGACAATTGGTTCCGTGGGCGCACTGATTTTGCCGACATTCATGGCGCTTGTTCAATTTGGCTCTATCGGTTATACCGGATTAACGGCGGGGATTATCGCCGCAATACAAACAGTGTGCTTTAATCTGCTCGAACCCATGATGATTGGTAAACGCCTTGATCTTAACCCGATCGTTATACTTCTGTCCGTATTGCTCTGGGGTTACGTGTGGGGTATAACAGGAATGATTCTCGCTGTACCGCTGACGGCAATTTTGAAAATCATCATCTCAAACTCAAAAGATGAGAATGTGAAACTTATCGTTGACTTGATGGGCAGAAATTAAGAAATAGAACGCAGGTCTTTCAGTTCTGTTTATTAGCTGAACTCACCTAGGCACTCTGTATATGGAGTTTTTTTTGACATAAAGCCCTCATCACCTAGCCTCTTCTCCCATGGGGAGAAGAGGAATAGAAAAAATGATAAAAATGAAGATTCCTGCCTCTCTCTCCCCCTGGGAGAGAGATTGAGAGTGAGGGTTCTTTTAAAAACGAAGAGCCGTTCTATAAATTTGAAACAAACTGCTTTTCGATTTCTCTCAGTTTTTCTGCACTTACAAAAACTTCTTGTAGTGCCGCTGCCAACAATTCCGGAGTTACCCTGTTAAAATCTTCCTCGCGCGGGAATACCGTCGCTCCGCTAATGTCAATCGTAGCAGGACTAAAAATCATTTTGGAATCATCCTCTGCAAAGTAGCATGCAGGGCGGTGTTTCTCGCGTACATATATAATGACGTGATATGATGCATCCTGCCACAACGATACGATATTCATCAATGGTTCATCATGACCGGGATTCACGTTAACAAGCGCCGAATACACCTTGTCGAATGCTGTATGAACATCTTTTTCGTTTTGCCCTTCAATCAGCACGAACTTACGGATTGAATCATCTACAAATCTTACTTCTGCCGAGTGAACATTATGGCGGGTTGACGCAGCTTTTAAAGATGGTAATTGTTTTGCGATCGGTAAATGATCTTTTGTTCCTGCCTGAAAGTGAGCGTGATTCGGGGCCGAGGCTCCGCAGTGGGGCCCGTTATACAACGTGACGAGTTCTTCACCAAGTTCCCGCGTGAAATAAAGAAAGTGTTCAAAGTCTCCGGCGATTCTCTGCGGCACATGATTTTGATTTATTATTGTATAGTGCACCGGAAAAATGGGGAAAGGATTAACTAATATTTTATAACCACGGACAGGTATTGCGTTTTGCTCTAGCGGACGGTTGCTATCACACAAGAAACATGCTCTTGCCTTTATGCTTTGTGCATCGACCTTTGCCGTCGTAGATATGATGCGGCCGGGATTCCATTGTGCGGTGAATTCTATACCATTAACAATGATCGTCTTCATCCGGTTATTACGGAAGTCTTCATACGCGAGACGGCATTGTTCCCAAATGGGGAGTTGTTCTTCGAAAAGTCTTTTTACCTGATCTGAAAGCGGGAGAGACATAGTATACTAATTTGTAAAATGATATCTATAAAAATAGAAATAAAAACAGTCAATAGAAATTTATGTCGCCCATTACCACGCCGACGGTGAGCGAGATTAGGATAGTGTTGTGCATTTAGGAACATTAACCACGGTCTTTAGACCGTGGAGAGGAGCAGCAGAACGATCGGACTTTAGTCCAATGGTTTTTGTTTATTGGGCTAAAGCCCGGGAGTAAGAAGATAGGCAGTTCACGGCACTGAAGCGCCGTGTTAATGTATTTCGCTAATAGGTTCTGCAACAAACACTAAGGCCATGGATGCGGAAAGAAATTGTAATATGTTCAATTATATGCCGTAGGCATTCAATCTTTGTAGAATAACGAAATCCTGATATCGGATTTTCCGTAGGAAATATATAACAAAATAACGCTGGTTGCTTAGTCCTTCATGCTGAGACAAAGAACCTCACCCCAGCTAATAGCGCTATACAAATCCGGCATCTCTGAGCTTTCCCCTCTCCTGGGAGGAGAGGGTTTGAGGTGAGGTCTGTTTTTAAACGGAAACGCAAAATCCCAATACTAAATGTTTATGCCCTCATTCCAAGGAGAATGCTTTAAAACAAAAAACGTCCCATAGGGACGTTTTTCATAGACACTAACAGTAAACCAAAATTATTTAGCTTTTACAACGCCGTTCAAGTGAACAGTAAGTTGAGCTTTTTTGCGGGCTGCATTGTTTTTATGAATGCGGCCTTTTGAAGCCATTTTATCAATAAAAGAAACCGCTTCTTTATATGCTGGTTCGAGTTCTGCTTTTTCAGAGATATCAAATGCCTTCTTCGTTAAGGTCTTCATTTTCGAAAGAGAAGCTTTGTTGATAAGACGTTTCTTCTCGTTTGTTTTGATACGTTTTTTAGCAGACTTATGATTTGCCATTGATAACTAGCGCCTTTTTAATTCTTTAATAAATACAGACATGAAATATAATAAATATTTGCCGACCTGTCAAATCTTTTTGGGGTAAAATCATCCGGATGTGTCCGGATAGTAGCGAAAAACGCACAAAAAGCGAGTATTTGATCTATTATGATGTCCTCAGCTAGGCGGTAAAAGCGCAATTTATTGTAAAAACCATTTGAATTTAATCTCAAATCATATATATTATTTGTACAATTGTACGGGAAAATATATATGAATCTCGTTGTAGATACTTCGGTTATTATGGCGGTGTTGTTAAATGAACACAGCAAACCAAAATTGATTCATTTGACACGGGGGAAAGTGTTGATTGCCCCTCCTTTGTTGCATTGGGAAATCGGCAATGCGCTTTCTGCACTACACAAGAGAAGGAAAATTACGGCGAATCAATTTGCGGATATTTTGGCCTCATACAGGAAAATACCGCTGAAAATGATTGATGTGGATTTATTGGAAACAGTGGTAATCGCGGCAAAGCATAATATTTACGCTTACGATGCTTATTTCTTGGAGTGTGCAATGCAAATGCGTGCACCGCTTCTTACGCTTGATGATGAATTAAAAAAGACAGCAGAAAAAATCGGAATTGAAACGGTGGAAATATGACGACATATACATATAGTGAAGCAAGACAAAAACTAGCTAAGTTGCTGAATACGGCAAAGCGCGATGGCAAAGTAATTATTAAACGCCGGGACGGAAGCGCCTTTGAATTACGCCCAATCCAAAACAACGACTCTCCATTAGATGTTGAAGGCGTTGATATTCAGATTAATAAAACCGAAATTAACTCGTTGATGAGGGAAATCCGGTCGAGAAAATAGCCGGGACATGTTATGGAAATGCAGCATAAAGAGGTTGTGCTTTTTATTGCGTGGATGCTGAATTATTTGCTATTTTGCTATATTCTAATAAACATAAAATTTGAATTGAAGCACCTAGAGATCGCAAATGACTGACGATACCATATCAAGCGCGCAAAGCGAATTGTTGCAAATAATCGAAGAAGTAAAGAACAACAAATCCCTGCTTTTGGAAAATCCGGAATCAGCCGAGTTCTGTGAGCAATATTTCTGGAGTCTGCAAAAAGAGGGGAAATTCCGCATAGAGCATCAGGACCTGCAGCGGGCAGTATTTTGTCTGCGTGAAATGGTGCAGAATCAGGCACATGAAAACAATGAACAGGTACTATCGCTGGGCTGGATGATCGTGCAAATTCTCAAGGGGTTTGCTACTGATGAATATTTGAGGAAACAATTCGTCGCACTCATTCCTGAGCTCGTTGCCACATACATTGATTTGAAAGTTCCAGTACCGTCACAGCTGCACTCGGCAATGTTGAACATGGCAAACAAACTTGCACAGGAGCCTGTAGCCTGGTTTGTTGCATTAATTAAAGCGTATGGACTGGATTGTTTCCAACCGGTTGATTTTGATGAGCACTATAAAGATGGCAGGAAACATAGTCCGCTTGTTGAGATGATTACGGTAAAGACTGCCAAGTTCATGGAAAAAGATAAGAACGAGGCTGACCTGAATTGGCTGCTTTCGTATACCGAGCGATTTATTACAAAAATGCCCAACAACTATCTTCTTATTTATCATCATGGACGTTTGCTTCTTGCTCTTGGAAGAGGTGAAGAAGCTAAGGCCCGGTTATACGCCGTATTGTTAAAACAAAAAAACCAGTATTGGGCTTGGGCTGCGTATGGCGAGACACTTAAACATCTTGATAAGCAAAGCTGCCTGGCTTGTTTTTGTAAATCACTTTCATTCCCTGTTGAAGAACATTTGCTGTTGATCATACGCGAGGCACTCGTACGATTGCTTCTTGAACTTGAGATGTATGTCGAAGCGAAGACGGAAGTTGAGCAGATTCTACGTTTTCACAAAAATGCACTCGAGAAGGTCAGCGCCGATATTAAAGAGATGGTGAATGCCGACTGGTTTATCGGTACTGCTTCTAACGAGAACAACCTGAATTTTTATTTAAGCCATCTCAAAGTTGCAGATAAGCAATTATATAGTGACAAGGCCGATGTAAACGGAATCGTTACCGCCTTCTACGACGAAGACAAAGGCGTGTTCATTCAATTTGAACTTGATAAGGTCGCTCTTTACAAATTTCAAAAAACATCATTACCGAAAAGTGATTTTTATCTTGGTAAATTGGTTAAGGTCGCCGTTGACGGCGTTACTATTAACGGACAGCAACGCTATACAGCTTTGAGAGTTGAGCCGACAGAAGAGACTCCTTCAGAAACATTCTTTAGACAGTATTCAGGAGACCTCAAAATTCCCCAGAAGAATGAATCTCAATCATTCGGATTTGTTGAGGATGTTTTTGTGCCCGGCGATCTGATCAAGAAAACTCCCGGCTTGAAAAAAGTTGCCGGCGTGTGTATCAAAGAGTTTAACAAGAAAAGAAACAGTTACGGCTGGCGTGCGCTGACAATTCAAGAAAGAATCGTCGCTGAAGAACCGAAAACTACTGAAGTAGAAGCCCCGGTTGAAAAAGCGATAACGTCATCTGATATCCAGAGCGAACAACCGGTTCAGGAGTCAATTGAACAAGTTGAAACTCCAAATGCTGTGATTCCACCGGTTCCGGAAGAAAATTCCTGCACAAACCCTGCAGAAGTTCCAGATATTTCTGTGCCTGAACCGCCACAGGAAAGCAGCCCCGCCTCTAATTAATGTAAAAAATTGATAAAAACCTGATTTTATGCGCATGCGGTGAATAAAATGGCCGTATGCGCATTTTTCCTTTTAATATTCCACCACAATTGCGTAATTTTCAGGTTATTTTTACCTACTATTTAACATTTTGAGACGTATGAAAACAAAACAAGAGATTGTTAACGATTGGCTCCCCCGGTACACAGGTACGCAATTGGAAGAATTTGGAAAATATATCATTCTCGTGAATTTTAACGATTATGTTGAAAAATTCGCCGAAAAATTCAATGTCCCGATTCACGGACTGCATAAAGCCATGCCGAACGCTACCGCGGAAGGAATTACCATTGTAAACTTCGGTATGGGGAGTGCCAATGCCGCAACTATTATGGATTTGCTTTCTGCAATCACTCCTGAGGCCTGCTTGTTTCTCGGAAAATGCGGCGGCCTGAAAAAAGTAAACAATCTCGGTGATATGATTCTCCCTATCGCGGCTATTCGTGGTGAGGGTACGTCAAATGACTATTTTCCGCCTGAGGTTCCGGCTTTGCCCGCATTTAATCTGCAAAAGGCAGTCTCAACTACTTTGCGTAATTACAATGTTGATTATTGGACGGGGACAGTCTATTCTACCAACCGTCGCGTATGGGAACATGATGAAACATTCAAAGAATACTTACGCAAGATTCGCTGCATGGGAATAGATATGGAGACGGCGACGATTTTTATTGCCGCGTTTTACAATAGAATCTCTGCCGGTGCATTGCTTTTAGTATCCGATCAGCCAATGGATCCGGAAGGTGTTAAAACCGCGAAGAGCGATCAGAAAGTCACGGCTGAATTTGCCGACCTGCACCTTGAAGTAGGTATTGCCGCTTTGAAGGAATTAATCAACAACGGTATTACAGTTAAACACTTAAGATTCTAAATTGTAGGGCGATCTCTCCGAGTCGCCCATTGCTGCTTGTAAAAAAATGTGGGCGACTCGGAGAGATCGCCCTACAAATACTGAATTACTTCAGAAGCATCATTTTCTTTGTCTGCGAGAATTTCCCCGCGCGTATTTGATAGTAATATGCACCACTTGGTAAATCTTCACCGTTAAACATCACTTCATGTCTGCCTTCGGATTGATGCTCTTTAACAAGAGTTTTCAATTCATGTCCCATTACATCATACACACGAATGACGACATCCTCAGCGGCGCCCAGTTCATAGCTGATGCGGGTTGCGGGATTAAATGGATTCGGATAGTTCTGCTCTATTTGATATGAATGAAGGGCTGTGACGGATTCGTCTACATCTGTGACTAGTTTCAATGTCGCTGTTTTAAGAAGTATGTTGTCGTTGGGATCGAACGTTACTGTCGCCGGTTGTTTGGTGAAGTTCCAGGAGAAAATATCACCATTCGCACTATTCATCACGCGCATTAATGTGTCCGTGCCGTTGCTGAATCCGATCTTTATTTCAAGCGGCATTTTAAAGAAGGAAGGATTGCTTTGCGTCTGCTTCGCAGTGAATTTGACCGTCCACAAATTTGTGCCGACATTAGTTATCGAGTACGTGTTTGCATACACCGGATGATTGGCCGAGTATATCCATTCATTGAAAAACCAGGTTAGGTCTTGGCCGGTCACCGCATTCATCTTCTGGATAAAATCACTTGTTAGAATATTTTTAAACCGGAAGTCGTTATCGGTTGCGTACGATTTTACCCCGTTGAAAAACAGAGTATCGCCTAATACATATCGTAACATATGCAGCACACAGCCGCTCTTATCATAAGTAATTCCAACGTCGAATAATGTGTTGATGTCGGGGGTTGTCACCGCCCAGTCAGGATTATAAATTGCCCATCCGGGATTGTTACTGAGATAATAGCTCGCTTTGCTCGCAAGATCTGATTTGTAGTTAGATGTTCCATAATAATGTTCCAGCCAGAGCGCTTCAATATATGTCGCGAAACCTTCGTTCAACCATAGATCAGCCCAGGTGCCGCAAGTAATCAGATCGCCGAACCATTGGTGGCTAAACTCATGCGAGATCGTAGTTTCTTCCCAGCCGTTTGCATAGAGACTCGTCAAGGTCTGATTCTCCATCCCCCCGGATGTGAAAGAACTATTGAGTGTCGCAAAACCGTTTTTCTCAAAAGGATGTTCTCCGAACAATGAAGAATATAATGTCGCCATTTGCGGGACTTTTGTTTTCATGTCCGCGAGGTTGGATGTTGATTCACCGGAGTTCCAGTAAAAGAAAAACGGAATACTGTCTGATGGATTGGATGGCTTTTTCCAATAGACAATATCCAGATTATATCCGGACTTTGCTGTGATAACGGTGAGATATGTCGCAACGGGGTCACGGCTGACCCAATGATACCAGAGAGAATCGCCGCTTTTCACGGTATCTTTTAACAAACCGTTCGAGCCGAGTTTTACTGCTTTGGGAACTTTGGCCGTTATATTAGTCGTCGCTTTGTCGGACGGTTTATCCCAACAAGGGAACCATTTACGGGCACCTTCCGGCTCGCAATCGGTAAAGACAAATCCGCTTGAGGCAAAGAATGCATCATCGCTGACGTTCAGATGGTGATAATAAAGTTTTACTATTACAGTATCACCTGCCGCGTGGGATTTATCGAGAGTTACCGTAGTCGATGTTGAGCCTTGCGTAAATGATTTTCCTTGTGATGATACGGAATCAATAACAATGGATGACTTCACCGCATCAAGCGTTATGGAGCTGAGTACCGAATCAACAAGAAAAGTAATAGTGTTGGAGGCCTTGAATGCATTTGAGTAGGGTGAGGTAAAACACGAGTATATATCAAGATATAATGTGTAATTTAAAACATCATATGAATGAGCGCGGGTACTATTTGTCGTGAACATTGAAGAAGAAGCTCCTCTTTTAATACGCTTCTCAGCACAGCGCTGCGCGCCGGTCTGGGCAATAACAAAGCCGGCACAAAAAAATGTTAATAGCAAAACAGAAAGTAGACGGTGCGTTGCAGCAAATTTCATAAAGAACCCTCTTTTAAAAGCAGATAGTAAAAGTGTATGAAAACAGACTATGAATAGTATACACGTTGTGTAATTTAAGAAAAGATAGCGAGAATAGCAGGGCGATTAATTGCCGCAATTGCGGAATTTCGAGCTTTTATATTGTCATTCCGGATTATTTTAGAGTGTGCTGCAGAACTCTTCGTATTCAGTTTTCACCTTCTGAAGCAAAACCGAACTCATACCTCGCAAGCTCGGCAACCGCCCTCGCCGCCTAAATTAAAGCCAAATTAGCATCCCCAGGCTCTCCCATCTCTTGCCAAGCTTGCCCGCCGTTGGCGTGGAGAGGGGACGGGGGTGAGTTCACTTTAATAATATTCTTATGCAACAGACACTTTAGCCCTGCATTACGTCGTTATCCCCACCGGATTCGAGCGGAACGTTTTCACCGATTCTGCAAATTTTAATAAAATCACAGTAGGCGCAGATTTTGGTTTCCCGGTCGGGGAGGGTAGACAGGTTAAACTTGCCGCCGGCAATGCTGTCGACATAACCCGGAATATTATCTTCCGCGATTTTCTTCATGAATTCAATGTTATTGCTGGCAATCGAAGCTTTTCCTTCCTCGCTGAGCTTGCCCCGTTGCTTCAGGCTTGATGCGATAATTTCATGAGTGCCGAATTCTTCATCGCTATATTTTAATGAGTATATTACCGGTGTGTCGGGCGCGTACGCTTTTCCTGAATGCTCTTGCAAAATGGATTCGCCGGCTATTACGTATACCGGCAGCTGCAACGCGAGCGCATTATCAATGTCTTTGGGCATGGAAGCGCTCATCCGCGTCTTATAATCATAGATTCTGAATTGATTTTTTTCTTCATCTATATCAATGCGGTCTATTTTCCCACGGAGCTTAACGCCGCCTATCTCTATCGCGGCGTAAGTGTCCTCGCCGTCTTTCGCCGTACTAAATGTGCCAAAGGCCGTTTCAAACATCAGTGGACGGGTACTGATTTCCTCGCGCTCGTTCACTAAAAACTTGTACAAGATAGATTGTTTTTCGTCACCGTTGATGCCGGCAATCTTTTCTCTATCCCAGAAGGGTAAAAGTTTTCCGGCTTGTGTATTCTCAAGTTCATTGTTAGCAATTTCGAATAACAGGTTCTTTGCTTTGATGAACGTCTTATCGTCACACTTTTGAACAACGATTCCCTGACTGTTTATGCCGACATAAAATTTAAATAGAATTGCGTGGAGTAGTGAACCGATTTCCATACGGTCGGCTTCTTCCTGCGGTTCGTCTTCAACGGCAAGCTGCATAACCCGCTCGGAAAAATATTTGAACGGACACTTTGCATACGTTTCAAGCTGCGAAATGGAAAATTGCCTTTCACGCATCCCGGCAAGCCTGTCTTTAGCCTGATCTGATAAAGAAGCGTAATCTAAAATTCCGTTGAATTCTTCAAGTCCTCCCGAAATCCGGTTCGCATCTATTGCAAAGAGTGCGGCAAAATCGCTTGGGGCTCCTTCTGTGTCATGAGAGAAATACTCATCCCAATGTTTGCCGAGAGCGGTCAGATATTCCGTCTTTGAGAACAGTGCGTTGCTGTATTGTGCAGTATCAATTTCGGTTATCGCGCATATCTTTTGCAGTGCAGTAAGAAAACTTGACTGCATCAAATCCTTTTTCCCGTCACTGACCGGGTAAGAGAAGTATAAGCATTTGTGGAAAACCGTCAGCATTTGATAAAATAAATACTGATTCTCCAATAAATGCTGTCTGTCACTTTTTGCATGTGAAGGCGGTGCGAAAACATCCGGCGTATACCGTGTCGGGAAGTTACCGTCGAACATTCCACCAATAAACAGATAATCAAATGATAAGCCGCGGATTTCATCGGGTGTTGTTATTAACACACCATAGCCTGGCTTTTCGTTAATATTATATCGTGTTACCAGCAGACTGTTTTTAATTTGTTTTAAATAGTGACTGAACGCGAAACGGGCATCTGTTCCGAATTCCATTTCAGAAAGATCGCACAATTCTTTGACCATCGCGAGGAATCCGGTTATTGCCTTTACTGCATATTCTGCGTCTTCAACCGGGTATTTTAAAAGTTTCTCATGCATTTTAAAACCGACGATAAGCTTTTCAAGCTCTTCGTAAAACTTGCGCGGCGTCAGTTCACCCAGCAATGGCTGAAGCAGACGGTCAATAGCTTTTATTGCCTTTACGCAACGGCGGACTCTTTTAATGTCGCGCTCGGGTGGTGCTTCTCCGTCTTCTCCGGAATTATAGAGAAGCTCCTCGGCCTGCACCCAGCGTTCATAGCCTGAAATGATTCGTAATTGCGAGGCGGTGCCGATAAGGTCGTGCAGCGTGCAGTCGTTAAGCGGAATGATATCGGTATCAAATGCCGCGAACAAAGTTTTATAAAAATAGTCTTCCGCCCTCAGCTCAAGAAAATTCATAATAGAAATAACAGCCGGAGAAGTACTCAAATACGGACGGTCGGTAAGGTTGAACGGAATGCCGTATGATGAAAAAACGTTCCGGACTATCGGCGAATAAGGCTCAATTAAATTAAACGCGACGCAAATAGAAGACGGCTTTATTGCCGGATTTTGTGTGAGTGTAAACTTGATCTCTTTGGCAATATTCTGGACTTCATTTCTTACATCGTTTCCTTTTATAAGAAAGAGTTGATCGGCAAATGAAGTTCTCGGAGTTTGAGCATTCTCAAGAAATAAGTTTGCCCGTATGTAATTCAGAAATTCATTGTTCACAACGGGACTGCCATCCGCTATACCGGTAAATCCTTTTTTTGTCAACCGGTCTTTATAGCAGGAATCCAGCGAACCGAATAATTGATAATTGTGCCCTGTATAATCAAAGTTGAGATATAGATCTTTACCTTCAAGGTCGGCCAGTGCATTTATCAGTTCAACCTCCGGAGTAGAAAACTCGGAGTAGCCGCTCAGGACAATCAGATTGACGTTAGGGTATAGTTTTTCGAACTGCGTACCAATATCCACCTGCTCTGAAAACAATAATCCGAATAAACTTCCGGTTTCCGTATATCCGGTTTGCTGAAGCTTGATTTCGTATGCTTCAAACAACGCGGCAATGTCTGTGGTCTTTTTATTGCTGTAATCGGATGCATCCGCGGTTATTTCGCTTTTTAAAGCGGCAGATGTAATGCCGTGACGCATCAATTCCGAAAACAAAAAACGCAGGCGTTGTCTGGTTCCTGTTGGCAGCTCGCTCTTTTTATTTTTAAGAAAGGGCAGATGTGTTTCTTTAAAACACTGCCGTAATAAAACATGAGAAGTTGGATCGTTAATGAGATTTAACCGGATATCGGCAGACTGCAACAACTTTGTTGCGATGGTCTGCAAAGTCTCAATATGAATGCTGTGCGCCGCTTTCTTCGGGATACCTTCAAGAAATTCTCTCTTAAGCTGTCGGGCACGGCGGTTTGTCGGAACGATAAACAGGACTTTGTCAAAGTCTTCCCGTGCGACGTAATCATGGATAACGTCGGCAAGATTTATGGAATCGGCTCTGACTTTCGTCATTATCATTTTGAGTGCCTCTTTGACAATAGCAGATCTCGATACGACATGCGTAATTCTTTATCAACCGGAAGATGCAGGTTTTCTACAACGAATTTAAATTCCTTTTCTGCTGCCTTGCGCGTAGTCTTTACCATGCTTTCCAGCTCTACAAATGTACCGAGTCCCTGCACGGTATCAAGATGGATACGTGTATTCTTATACATATATAATTTACGCCGCTTTTTTACAACTACTTCAATCTTATATAGATGCGGGAAAAATTGTTCGGCTTTTGCATCGCTTATTTGCAGGGTGTAGTACTCCGACCAGCGCTTAGTGTTTTTCTCATTCCGGTTATAATAGATAAGCTCGGTCTTATCGCCGTCAACGCGGAGTTTGAGCAAGCCTTTATCTGCTTTGTAATAGGTGTCTTTTTGGACCAGTACTTTGATAAACTCGGCGTTAATTGCAGTCAAGCCGGCAGTTAACTTGCCAAGATTTTTATATGGAACTTTAATTTCTAAATTAGCAGGCATTTTCACCCGTTTTATTAGTGGATTACATCGTAAATTGAATTTGCATAATATTTTTTGTATTATCACAATTGAATGACATAAAAATAATACTTATGAGACAATTTTTCGTATTTATAATAATAACGATTTTTTGCGGCGTGTTGCATGCACAGGGAATTGGTGAATTGGCACCCGACAAAGATCCGATTGTATTTCCTCCGAATGCATACGGGCTCGACATCATGTTCGGTGAAGGCGGATTTGGTCTGGGCGGTTTTTATCGCCGCGACTTAGCAAAAGATCTGACCGGTTTTATCGACTTGTCTGTCTCCGAAGCAAAGGATGAGAATGAGTTTGAGTACGTTGATCCGTACACGGGTGAAACATACACGTATGGCAAAAAGAACAGGGTCTTGCTGCTGCCGGTGAACTTCGGAGTTCAATACCGTTTATTTTCCGAGAGCCTGAGCGATAATCTTCGTCCATATATTAATATTGCGGCCGGGCCGGCGACTGTTGTGACTACTCCATATGACATGGAGTTTTTTACATCATTCAAAAAGGCACAAGCAAGATATACTGCTGGTGGTTATATCGGTGTCGGTGCTAATTTCGGATTAGAACAGAAAAGCACGCTTGGTATTAATCTTCGTTACTACATCATCCACTTTTTCGACGAAGGTGTCGAAAGTCTTTCCGGACGCTTCCAGAAAAACCTCGGCGGTTTTTATATAACCCTCAATTTGGGAATCCTCTATTAACAAAAAAGCCGTATCAAATTTCTTCGATACGGCTTTATCATAAATTCTAATTTTTTTATTCGGATGCTCTCAGGAATCTCGGTTCCTCGAGTGTCAGCATAATTGAAATGCGGTGTGTATCCGGAAGGCGATCATCCGCGGAAGCGGTGAAACGTGCGAATGAATAATCAATATTCAGTTTCGGCAGTTTAATACCGGCACCGATCGTTATCTGCTTAACGTCGTTATATCCGCCGCGTACAAATACAACGTTTTTGTAACCCAATTCAAGTCCGGCATGAGGGTCAAAAGAAACCGGTCCGACGTTAAATTGAGAAGCAAATTTTCTGTTTTCAAAACGGACATCAAAATCCAAAACAGGAATTACGGAAATAGATTGAGTCATCATGTACGAATATGCACCGCCGATTTTCAAGGTCGGAGTGATAAGTTCGTTTCTGCCGGTGCTCCATGCAACTAATGTGGTTGTTACGTCCTGCAATGTGGCGCCAAGACGTACATTTTCAGAAGGCAGATAAATTGCGCCGACATCAAGTCCCAATCCGAAGGCATTGTATTCTGCAATGCTGCGTGAGATGAATTTAATATTTGCACCGAAGTACAAATTGTCGCTTTGCTTTTTGGCAGCGGAAAAGTAGAACGCCCAATCCTGATTACTGAACTCGGTCACTTTACTCGGATCAATCTGAGCGTCGGAGTTGATATCATAAACAACTTGTCCCGTTACACGATCAACCAAAGCATTCCGGGTATCAGGTATACCGTCAACACCCAGCCGTGTAACAGTTAACCCGAACGTATAATTCGATCCGTAAGGAACAGCGACACCACCATAATTATAGTTAACCAAATTGCCGTATCTTGAGTCATGCATCAAAGATGCCTGGGGATATTTCATGAATGCCAATCCGGCAGGATTGTAAAATGCCGAAGTTACGTCATTTCCAATCGCGGTATATGCTCCTCCCATACCCAACGCGCGGCCACCGATACCGATTGCCAAAAATTCACCGGCATATTTACTGGCGACTGTTTGAGCCGTTAAAGCAGAAGCTGTGATTAGAACAACAAAAAGGACTGCCCTTTTGAACATGTACCTTACTTTCTGAACTTTTTAAAATGTGAATAATAAGATTTGCAAAATGGGGCATATATGCAAGTTCATTTTTGCGAATTATAGTCCTAAAATTTTAGGTTCTTTTGAAAAGTAGATGCTGAATTTATGATGGTTTATTTAAAATTAGCGCAAAATGAACTCATATCCCCCACCCCTTTTCTCTTAATAAGAGAAAAGGGGCAAAATGACATGATATATTGAAAAATCGCACTCGTGAATGCCATTGCCCCCTTCTTCTCTTGTAAGAGAAGAAGGGCAGGGGTTGATGAGTTCCATTGTTTTAATCATTCAAGTTCAAAACGTCCTTAGATCACATATCATGAGAAAGTTTTTGCCCCTAATCTTACCTGAAGCATTATAGGTGCTCAACTAAAATAGCTTATGCTCTGTTCCGGGATTTTACTCAGTATACTGAGTAAATTTGCTCAGTGTATTGAGTAAAACCATAGGGAAACGATGAAAATGCGCTAAAATTAAACAGTGAGCTACTTTGTGAGTAGAAACAAAAAAGCCCCGCGAGTTATCGAGGGGCTTTTCCGATTGTGTAATTTATCTTATAAAACGTCGAGTAATTCAACTTCAAAGATGAGAGCTGCTCCGGGAGGAATAACGCCGCCGCCGCCCTGTTCGCCATAAGCGAGGTTTGATGGGATGTATAACATCCATTTATCGCCTGCCTTCATGAGCTGCAATGCTTCAGTCCAGCCCTTGATAACGCCGTTAACCGGAAATTCAGCCGGCTGTCCGCGTTCAACAGAACTGTCAAAAACTTTTCCGTTGACCAATTTGCCGGTATAATGAACTCTGACCTTTGAGGTAGCAGTCGGGGTTTTACCATTGCCGCTTGCAAGAACTTTATACTGCAATCCGCTTTTTGTTGTTACAACACCGGGTTGTTTTGCATTATTGGCGAGGAAAGCTTCACCTTCTTGTTTGTTCTTATCACTTTCGGCTTTCTTTGCCACTGCCTGTTTCGCACGGACTTCTTTTTCAAGGTTAGTTAAAACAGATTCGAATTCTGCTTCTGTTAACAATGAAGAGCTGTCTGATGTGAGGCCTTCTTTTAATCCGAGTAATAAGGTATCGGGGTCAACGTCTATGAAGCTCTGTTTAAAATTTCTTCCGATGTTGATACCGAGGGCGTAGCTTGTTTGCTCGCGTTGGGTAATGAGTTTTGTACGTTCCATTGGTTTCTTTGTTTTTAATGAATCAGTTGTTTTTAAGCTGTCCTGAGCAAACATGCCGCTCGTTAAGCAGAGAACTACGGTAAATAAAAAAATAAAATGTTTCATAAAATACTTACTAAATGATGGTTAAATGCAATATGCTTATTTATTAATATCCAGAAGTTCAACTTCAAAAATGATAGTGGCTCCCGGAGGGATGATTCCACCTGCACCGCGATCGCCGTATGCGAGATCGGAGGGGATATAGAGAATCCATTTATCGCCGACGCTCATCATTTGCAAAGCTTCAGACCAGCCTTTAATAATGCCGCCTACAGGGAAGACTGCCGGTTGTCCGCGTTTGATCGAGCTGTCGAATTCTTTTCCATTGATAAATGTTCCGCGGTAATTAACAACCACTTTATCCGAAGCTGCCGGCTTTTTACCTTTGCCTGAAGCAAGTACTTTATACTGCATACCGCTTGGTAAAGTAACAACGCCCGGTTTCTTTGAGTTTTCTTTTAAGAATGCATCACCTTCTTTTTTGTTTTTGTCTGCATCCTCTTTCATCTTCTTCTGCTGTTTGCCAATCAAATCCTGTTGGAATTGCTCCATGATTTTTTCAACTTCGGCTTCGGTAAGTACTTTTGATGTATCGCTGAGAAGACCGTCTTTAATACCGGCGAGCAGTTTGTCGGCATCAACTTCCATTTGGCCTTTGCGCAGGTTTCTACCGATATCAAGCCCAAGAGCATAGCTTGCTTTATCTTTTAATGATTTCAAATCCGATTTATCAACTTTGTTTCTGTTGCAAGAAACCAAGCCGAGTGACATGATGATGGCTATCACCACTAATTTTTTCATGAGAACTCCATGTATTATAAAAGAAGGCTTAATTTTTACCATTTAAATAACTAATGTATCAATATTTTAGGAAATCTCGGCATATAGAGATGCAATTTTGACCCGAATTTGAAGCAGGTTGACTTTCTGAAATGGCCATAAATCGCTATTTTCACAGGACTTTTTTTAACAATATTGACGATGCCATGAGATTATCCCGTGTATTATTAAGCATACTGTTTATTATAACAATTCTTTCTGCCGCACCAGGTCAGGATAATATAATCAGTCCTAAACCTGAACCGACCACTACTCGTGTACCGAAGGGGATGACTGTTAAAAAAATAATAGATAAATACTACAAAGCCCGCGGCGGAAAAGCGAGCGCACTCGCAGTACGCGACATAAAGTATATCATGGTCTCTCAAGTTGAAGGTATGCCGATTGTTGATACCGTCTGGCAGAAACAGCCTCATCTGTATAACTCAAGCATTTATTACTACACCGTCGGCAAAACCACCATTTATAACGGAACAAAATCGGAAGTCCGCGATCTTTATGGCATTCGTGAGTTGAAAGGTGCGGAATTGGATGAATTGGTATTGCAATCACACATGAATCCGTTTCTCAATCTCGAAAAGCTCGGAATTAAAGCTACGCTTGATGGAATGAAGAAATTCAAAGGAGAGGATTGCTATGTTATTAAACTCACCTTTACTTCGGGGAATTTTATCCGTGTATATTTTGAGAACAAAAGCGGATTAAAGGTGCGGGAGGAAAGCGAGATTAAGGATGCACAGGGGGAAATTCACTTAAAAGCGACGGACTACTTCGATTATCGGGGACAAAATGGCTTTAAGTATCCCGCCAAGATAGCTCAAACAACGGGTGGCAAGGGCTTGCTATTTACCGTAACTAATTTGGAAACGAACAAAGGCATTGATGAAAGTGTTTTTGCGCTGAGAAAATAAAAAGTTATTTCAATCCGTGTTTCTTAATACGTTCATATACCATGTATGCGACCGCTCCGGTTTGCAGGCTGCCGAGGATCGAATAAAATAGTTTATACTCTTGTTGCTTTTCATACTGCCGCATCAGCAATTTTAGCTGGTCGGCGGGGCGGTTGGGAAAGCTGAGATCCTCAAATTTCCTGAAACCCATATCATATTTGCTGACGGCTGAAAAGCTTTCCCGAAAGTGAAGCGGTATAAATATTTCAGGTTCTTCAAATTTTGTCAAAGGGCTGACGTTGTTCAGATCGAACGTTTTTTCCGGCTGAACCGATATTGAATCCGGTTTCTCCGATTGTGAAAAGACCGGTAGGGTGAGCAGTATAGACAATAATAGTATGTAATATTTCATATGCAGCATTTGCTTTGTAGATTGTTATAATCCGACGTATATAAGATAAAAAAGTTCGGTGGGCAGAAAAAGGCAGGAATTTAGGCGATTTTATGGCTTGGGAACGCCAAAATCGCTTTTTTATGACGAAAAATTTTAATAACTTTGTGTTTTAATTAAAGGAGCAACTAATGGCTAAAGTACAATCCTTTGCCGATAAAGCAAAGAAGACAAAACAGCAGAGCGGTGTTAACGTGAAAGTTGTTAAGTCAGTAAAATCCGAAAAAGGCACTTACAAATTCAACGAAAAATTTGTAAAGATTGACGACATTGCAAAAGTAACGGATATCAAATAAAAAAAAGCGGCTCTCACCGCTTTTTTTTATTATGGCAACTTATTTTTCAAGCGCCAGAACTTTATCCAACCTTCTCTGATGGCGCTCCTCGCCCGAGTATTTTGCATCGAGAAATGCGCTCACCAAGGCCTTCGCAAGTTCAATTCCGACAATTCTGCCACCGAGACAAATTACATTCATCGCGTCATGTTCTACACCCTGACCGGCTGAGTATGTATCATGACACAGGCATGCACGTACACCTTTTACCTTGTTGACGGCAATATTTGCACCGACGCCGCTGCCGCAAATGATAATGCCGCGGCTACCTTCGTTCTTTGCTACTTCGCGCGCGAGTGCAATTGCATAATCCGGGTAATCGTCCTTGTTGTCGTAAACCAAATTGCCGACATCTATAAGTTCAATGTCTTTTCCTTTAAGAAAAGCTTTCAGATCTTCTTTAAGAGGGAATCCGCCGTGGTCCGCTCCAATGAATACTTTTAGTGCTGCCATGTATTATTCCATTATTATATGTGGATGATAGTAATTTTTATAAATATGTATATCTGACTGTGTAAGTTACTTCTTTTTCACTTCCTGCCGGTATCGGTACTTTGAATAAAATTGTTGACGCATCAATCTTTTCATAGTCCATGGATTTTTTCTTTACATCCCAATATGAACCAAGATTCTTTTTGACTTCGACTACGATGTCTTCTGCCTTGCGGTTCTTTAATGTCAGCTTGTATGAATACTCGTGTACTTTGTTGGTGATTTGAACATTGTCCGTGGTAATTTCAGAGCCGACAACATCAAAAGCATCGCCGATTTTCAGCGTTACTTTTTCATTCTTTGGGGTGTGGTCAATCTGATCTTCGCCAATAAACTCCAAAGTCTTTCCATCAGGCTTATAGATGCGGACCTTGCCCTTCGGCATCGGAACGCCCATGTTGTTGCTCTCTTTGTTTTCGAACTCAATCGTCACGGCCACTTTGCCCTTGTCGTTGTACTGGTCGGGGTCAAACGTGAATTTTTTTGTAACCTTGATACCGCTGTTTTCAAACAATGAGATCTGCTTTGTCTCATTATTTGAAAGGGTGGTCGGGCGCTGCAGCGCGTATGAGTGATATTCAAACAATGAGTTTTCCTGGAATTGAGGGGCGGCTTTTTCGGCCATCATGAGACCAGTACCATCATACATTCTGTTGCGAACGACATTCTGTACTCTGTTTACATCGCCGGCAATTAATTTTAATCTTGCATTGGGATATGTAACACCGGAGTTATTTTGAATGCTGACCCATGCGTTCAAATCCATTATTTTATCATCCTTATCAAGAGTTGCAACGTATTCGGCATGCCAGTTCATACCGGCGGTCTGGTATGCAAGTTCCACATCCTGCTTCCCGGCCTTTTTCGTATCAAACAGGCAGAGGAGAGTTGGTTTAGTGATCAATCCCTCGGGGAGTGCGCTGACAGATATGCGATATTTGGAGGCATCCGGCAGCATAAGGAGTCCGCCGTCTTTTTTCTTGAGTACGATCTGCGAGCCGTAGACCGAGAGTAGGGTGCCTTCAAGCAAGTCGCCTTTTTCTCCGAGCAGTTGAATGTCTTTATCAATATATCTATCAAGAATTTTATCCAGACTTACTAAATCGTATTGATAATTCTGTTCAATGACTTCGCCGTCAAATTTAATTTTGACCGATGTTGCATCGATCAATTGCGCAACATCGTTGATTTTTATATCGGAACGGCCTTTGGGAAGATCGAACGAGCGGACATCTTTTACAACACCAAGGTTGCTATTATAAACAGTCACGGCCAGATCTTTCTGATCCTGTGCTGGGGTATTTGTTGCAATAAACGGAGCGATAAACAATAGAATGCCTAAAAACCGTTTCATAAAAACTCCTTTTCAAAAACTAAAAAATGCAACTATAGTAATTTAGCGAAAGTCGCGTGTATTTTGCTTCTTGTTATACGCCCCCACTGAAAAAAAGTTCCAGAAAATGTGTGGCAATAATTTTTTCACTATATTGGTTTTAGAAGTACACATTGAATATGACAGAGAATAGGAGTGTTTATGCTTTTCGACATTACGAATAAAAAAGTGCTTATTACAGGCTCTACAAGCGGAATTGGACTTGTGCTCGCCGAAGGAATTGCCAAAGAAGGCGCCACTGTTATTATTAATGGCAGGAATGCAGAGAAAGTAAAAATTGCAGTTAATGCGCTTAACGAAAAAGGATTACGGGTTTTTGGCTATACATTCGATATCTCAAAACCGGAGGAGGTCGAGCGCTCCGTTGCTCAAATCGAAAACGATCTTGGTCCTATTGATGTTCTCGTGAATAATGCTGGAATTCAGATCCGGGGTAAACTCGAAGAGTTTGAACTCGATGATTGGAATAAAGTTATCGAGACGAACCTTACCGGTGCATTTGTTGTAAGTAAATACGTGGTGAGGGGGATGATTCAGCGTAAGAAAGGAAAGATTATCAACATCTGTTCCTTGCAAAGCGAACTCGCACGGAATACTATCGCGCCGTACGCCGCAGCTAAGGGCGGAATGAAAATGCTGACCCGCTCAATGGCGACCGAATGGGCCAAGCATAATGTTCAGGTTAATGGTATCGGTCCCGGTTACTTTAAGACTGCAATAACAAAAGCTCTGTACGAGAATCAGGAATTTAACGACTGGCTCTGCAACCGCACCCCGGTAGGCAGATGGGGCAATCCGGAAGAACTTGTCGGAACGGTAGTGTATCTTTCATCCGAGGCAAGCGATTTCGTCAACGGCCAGCTTATCTTTGTAGATGGCGGTATCACAGCGTGTATATAGGCTCTTCTCGATACACCCCGGCATGCCGGGGCACTCGAAGAGCCAGAAACAGGCTATTAACTTTATTCGGTAGGCACTTCGAGTAGGCCGCCATCAGGCGGACGTATCGAGAAGCGCCGGGTTTAAGAACAATGCTTTTTCTTAGGGCTTCATCCCAGAGAGCTTCAGGGTAATGTGTTTCCCATCAAATTATTTTTACTTTTCTCTTTTCATGTTGTAATCCACATATAAAAAGCGTTAATTTTACTGTATATATTATTCTATATTCGGTAAAGTTAAAGATATGACGAAGTCATTCTGGGGTTCTCTTATTCTCGCGTTGTTGTTGTTTCAGCTTCAGGCATATTCTCAATCAGAAAAAAAAGACAGTGTATCGGTTCCGCCATACAGTTTTATTGACAACACGTTATATGTTTACGACAGTCTGGGGCAGGTAGTTGACTCAAAACAGTTTCATAACGCTGATGATTACATGGAAGATCTGGATGGCGATGATATTGATGAACTGGTAATAATTGACCGTGAAGCGAAGGGCGACACGAATCTTTTTACGACATACGTTTACGCTCTGGATGACACCTATTACTTGGTTGACTCGGTATACTCGGGGCGGACAGAGCCTTATTTGGATTTTAACGAAGAACTTAATGCGTCTGTAATTGTGTCTGGAATTCCCGAGCTTGATTCTCTTTTGTATTCGGGTATGCAGGATACGGTTTTCAGTCCTGTACATATTATAGCATACGACGGCGATTCGCTAATATGCGCGGATTCAACAATATATAATACGTACATGGACGCAAACGATGATATTAATACATATATCGAAGACAGACTGGCGGATAAATCACCGGAATGTAGTGATTCACATGCAATGCTCAGTGCCATTATCAGCATGTATGTGAATTATCGGCATGCTGCTGAGTTTGCACTTGCAAATCCGTTTTTCACCATGTACTACGTTTGTCCCGATAAAGAGGTGATTAAAAAAATATTAGATTTACATTAAGAGAGGATAGCTGTATGGATTGGAAACAATTTATTGGGAAAACGTTAAACATAACAATGCACGAAAACTACGGTATTGTTATGGATCCAAAAACTGATTCTGCGGTATATGAAATAGTCTTTAAAAGCGGGACTCTTGTTAGTGTAGCCTCGGATGGGTTATTACTTGAGACTAAAAAGGATGCAGAACAAGTAAAGATCTTTGTATTCTTCAATTCAATTAAGTGTGTCGAGATTTTTAATTTCTAATATTGTAAACGGTTATCATGGATAAAGTAAAAATTGGCGTTATCGGGACCGGTCATCTCGGTAAACTGCATGTAAAAATGCTGACCCAGAATAAAGATTGTGAATTTGTCGGTATTTATGATGCTTCTGCCGAACAGGCAAAACTATGTGCCGAGACATATCATGTCGCTGTTTTTGAGGATATGGAAAAATTCCTGGAATCAGTGGATGCGGTTACAATTGCTTCAATCACCAGCACGCATCACGAAGTTGCCAAGCGCTGTCTTGAAAAAGGCATTCATGTCTTCATTGAAAAACCGATAACAGTACACATACACGAAGCACAAGAATTGTGCAAAATAGCTGCCGAAAAAAATCTGAATATTCAGGTGGGACATATCGAGCGCTTTAATCCTGCACTATTATCTCTTAATGATTATCCATTGACTCCATTATTTGTTCAGTCGGACAGGCTGGCGCAATTCAATCCCAGAGGAACGGATGTAGCTGTCGTTCTTGACCTGATGATTCATGATATTGATGTAATTCTTAGCCTGGTCAAAAGTGATGTCGTTAAAATCGAAGCAAGCGGTGTTCCGGTTGTTTCCGATACCGTTGACATTGCTAACGCGAGAATCGAATTTGAAAACGGTGCAGTTGCAAATGTAACGGCAAGCCGTATATCTCAAAAGAAAATGAGAAAAATGCGCATCTTTCAAAAAGATGCTTATATCTCCCTGGATTTCCAATCCGGCGTATCTGAAGTTTTCCGCCTTGTTCCCACCGATCAGGCTGTTGAAACCGGTCACATTAACTTTGGTGAAATGGGAATCGGCGAAAAGAAAAAGAAGATTATTTATGAGCAGCCCGAGGTTCGGGAGGTTAATGCTCTGCAATATGAATTAAACTTGTTTGTGCAGTCTGTTCTGAAGAACGAAAAACCTGTTGTATCCGGCGAAGATGGCCTGCGGGCATTGGTTGTCGCTGAGGAAATAATTGAGAAAATTCAGGCCTCTATCAAGAAGGTCCATATTTAGGGTAAATTTCTTTCTCCTAACGGAAAGTTGCTAAATATTAGTATATTTGATGTTTTACTCTATAGGATTTAATAAGAAAATTCTATAGCAAATTCAAATTTGCTTTTATTAACGACTCTCTGGTAGTATGAAAATTTCCAAAACATTTCTAGTATCCTGTGCACTGCTTCTTCCGATGTTATTCGGAGGATGGGGAAGTGTTGGGCACAAAATAATCAACACAAACATAACCAGTTGTTTCCCCTCCTCGATGTCTTATTTTTCATCGTGGTCTTCATCATTAGCCTCCCATGCTTCCGACGCGGACACAAGGAAAAGTAAAGATAAAACCGAAGGCCCCAAGCACTACATAGATATTGAAAACTACAGTGGTTGGGCTGCAAACGGCTGGCTGCCCCGTCCATATGATTCTGCTGTCGCAGTGTATGGCACAACTCTTCTTACTTCGGAGGGTTCACTTCCGTGGGCAACATTGAAAACTGTTGACTCGCTTACCGGTTTGTTTAAAGCTAAAAACTATACACAGGCTGTATTAGTCGCTGCCGATCTCGGACATTATGTCGGAGATGGACATCAACCTCTTCATATTACGGCAAATTACGACGGTGATTTAACCGGTCAAAGCGGCGTACACTCCCGTTATGAAACGGACATGGTTAAAACAAATCAGTCATCTCTTGTATATAGCCCTATCACCGCCACGTATATTGCTGATAAGGCCTCGTTCGTCTTCGATTACATTAACCAGAACAACAAATTAGTTGACTCGATAATGATAGCCGATAAAGCCGGTACCTTGTGGAGTTCCTGTGGTGCGTTCACCATTAAGTTAATGCAGGATGCTTCATATAAGACTGCTTCTCTTATTTATACCGCATGGGTTGATGCCGGAAGTCCGGATATGGCCACTGCTGTAGAAAGTGAAAAAAATCAGATTGTTGATAAAAAGTTGACATTGTCGACATTCCCAAATCCTTTTAATCCTGATGTTACTATTGAGTTTTCAATTCCGGAGTCTGTTGCTGCAAATGGCGGGGATATGAATGTTTCGGTGTATTCCCCACTCGGTGAACTTGTAAAAACCCTGGCAGATGCCCCGGTAGCCTCAGGAACAGGCCGGCTGCATTTTAACGCTTCGAGATTGTCCTCGGGTGTCTACTATGTTGTTTTAAAGTCCGGTGCACAGACGATTTCGAAAAAAATCGCGTTGATGAAATAACAGATTTTCGTTAAATTTGGGATAGATGTTTTATTAAGATTGGTTTTTTATGTCATCACTGCCACCTATGCCTTACAAAGAATTCCCTGCGGATTCTTTAGAGAAACAGATTTACACTATGGTTGAAAACCTGGAAGTCTATATTCCTGTCGCTAACGACAGAAATAGACTCTCCTATAACCTTTTCAAGTTTATGACAGGTGAAGGTGATGTGCCTTTAGTGAGCATTAAAAATTCCAAGATAACCCTCAGTGATATTTCCGTTGAGGAATTGGCGCTGAAAATTGAAGAAGGCCTGCAGGACTTAAAACGCTAAGCGTTTATTTCTTGTCTTTTTTCTTAAAGTTCAGAGCTGCTGAGTTGATGCAGTAACGCAAGCCTGTCGGTTTAGGTCCATCCTTAAAAACGTGTCCCAGATGAGCTCCGCATTTTGAACAGGTAACTTCCGTGCGTACCATGCCGTAGCTAAAATCCAGATTTTCTTTAATATTTGACGGTACCGAGGGTGCGTTATAGCTTGGCCAGCCGCATTCGCTGTCGAATTTTTCTTCTGATGTAAATAACTCGGCACCACAGCAAATACAATAGTACTTCCCATCATCGTGAGAATTCCAATATTTACCGGTAAAAGCCCGTTCAGTACCTTTCTGACGTGTTACATAATAGGATTCTTCCGGAAGGATTTTTTTCCACTCCGCATCCGTTTTGTTCGCGGAATTTGATTCATCTTGCATAACCACCGTATCTTTCACTGATTCATTTTTACTTTGCGCAGCAATTTTGGGTTTTTCACATGCAGAAAAAAGCAGCATGATGAAAGAACAAATGATAGCCGCACGAAAAGCACTCATATTAATACCACTTCTCAATAATACTTTTTAAATGTTCCGGACGCACCGGCTTTGTGATAAAATCCGTCATGCCTGCAGCAAGGCATTTATCTTTTTCCGCACCTTCGGAGTTTCCTGTAAGCGCGATAATCATAGGGCGTTGTGCCTGATTGTAACGGGACATGATCTCGGCGGTGGCTTCAAATCCGTCCATTACCGGCATATACAGATCCATTATTACAAAATCAAAGGTTTCTTTTTCAAGAGCCTCCAAGACTTTTTTTCCGTCTTCAACGATTACAAATTCATATCCAAGATTTTTAAGAACATGGGCTATGAGCTTTTGATTTACCATGTTGTCTTCGGCTACGATAAGCCGGGGTTTCATTTCAATTGCCATTAATCTAATCCGTGATTAAGTGACTGAATATATAACAAACTATTTAGCAGAATAATTTCAAATTATCTCTTGCTAATTATATGAAGTGATTACAAAATGTCATAGACAATTTTTTCTCGATGCAGCAAAATCCGGATTTCCGGCATCGCGACACTGTACGCAGTTAAATGCGCAATTGTCCGGTTGGCCGGAAGTGGTCTAAGACCATTAAAATTGCTAATCTCAATAAAGTTGTGTGTTTATAAAAGTTTATATACTTTTTCCGCGGTCATTTAATTTTTCGAGAGGGATCATGGGTAATTATCGGTTTTTGGGAAGGTTTCATTTTGCTACTAAACGAGATTTAGTCCTTTTCGTTGTAAAAATTGCTTCTATAACAATAATGCTTGCCAAGGGAGCGCAATACTTTGACTTTCCTGCGCGAATAAAACAACAGTATTTTTATTATGGTATTGCCGGTCCGGCTCTTTTTTTCGCTATTTGGATTACTAGTCTTATTTCTGCATACATGTGTAGTTTTATCCGAATATTCGCAGTGCGTCTTTTTATGTTTATCGCGTTTTTCATTTCCACTTTTGCCGCGATAACATATTATAATGTGAGTGGTAATTTATTAATGTATGACGCATTATATGTATTACTGGAAAATGCGAGATTTGCCGGTTCGGCGATTCACGAGTATTTGCCTGAAATGATAGGGCCCTTTTTTGTTTCTTTGTTGTCTTTTTCGATTCTATTAAGGCCACCGCAATTGCCGGACATTCTACAATTCAAAAGGATAGGCAAAAGTGGAACAGTCGCTTTAGTTCTGTTTCCTTATGTTTTTATAAGCGCATTTTGTATTTCGCGGGGAGGATATGGACTGAGTCAAACACCGCCTCAATATTGTGTCCCATCGGTACTCGCAGTAATTGAAAGTGAGAAACTGTATTTTGGGGAAAATCAGAGAATGGAAATTCCCGACAAAGTACTAATTAAATCAAACAAACAACAACCAAACATTGTTCTCATCGTAGACGAGAGTATGCGGGGAGATTATTTAGACCTTAATAATTCCCGGTTAAAGCTCCTTCCCGCCCTGGATGCACACAAAGATCGTTACATTAATTTTGGATTGGCTAGTTCAGGTGGAAATATGAGCGCTGAAAGTAATCAAATCTTACGCTACGGTGCTAATCCGGAAAATTTTATGGAAACCTTTAAAGATAATCCGTATATATGGAATTATGCACACAAGGCGGGTTACACCACTGTTCTTTTGGAGGGACAAGCATCAGAAGGATCTTTAAATAACCGACTTACGAAAAAGGAATGTGCCGGCATTGATAAATTTATCTATATCAAAGGCGAAAACAGTTTTGAGAAAGATCAGGAGATTGCAATCCGAATAAAAAAAATTCTCGCGGAGAAGGATAATAAAAAGCCATATTTTATTTATGCGATAAAAAGTGGTATGCATTTCCCCTATGATGCTATTGTCCCTCAGGGCGAGCGTATCTATCAGACAAGTGCGCGCGGTTTTCAGGTTGTTTCAAGGGACGATATGATTAAATCATATTGCAATGCTATTCATTACGTTAACAACCGTTTTTTTGAAGAACTTGATACAAATATAGACTTGTCAACTTCGATTATTTTCTATACATCCGATCATGGGCAAAATCTTCTTGATAATGGAAAGCCTATTACTCATGGGAGCAAAGAAGATGTGGTATGCTACGAAGGTCTGGTGCCATTGTTGGTCGCAACGGATATGCCTGAATATCGAAGCTCGTTTCTTGCTGCTTCAGCATTAAACAAAAACAAAGCAAGTCACTTTAACATTTTCCCCACAATATTGAGTATTTGGAATTATGACCATGCGTATATAAATAAAAATCACGGCAAGACCCTTTTTGAAAAAATTGTATTTCCTCGTCAATTCTTGACCGGACTTATTTCTGTTAATCGCTTCCGGATTGGTAAGGCTACACGGATTTCTTGGGTGTCTATTCCTGACACGGTTGTTTCCAAATGAAATAGTCCAATGAGAAAGGCGAGAGTGTACTGTTTAAAAAGTTACTCGAAATTTCATGAAAAACTCTTTGAATCGTCTTGTTGCATTCCTGATATAAGGACAATTTCCACAGGTTATAAAATGGTGGGCGCTATAAATTATTTAGTAGAATAATTTCAAATTATTTTTGTTTAATTATAAAAGCGTTTTCAAAATCGCATAGGTATTTTTTCTTCCGGTAAGGGAATGTTAGTCTTATTAGAGACCGCAGAATTGACTATATAAATACGTTCTTTAGGCCCTCTTTTCCGATGTCGCTATGAAACAACATTCTAAAAGACTAATATATTGTCGCTAATTTCCTTACATTTTAAAGTTATAAATAGTTGTTTCTGGAAAACGGAGAAAAGAGTGAAAAAACTTTCTGCCTTGTTAATTATTATGCTTTCGTGCAGTGTGTTTGCACAGTTGGAAGATGTTCCTGTTGAACATAAGGTGTATGATTTCTTTACGCGGTTGAACATCCGGCATATAATCTCGGGTTACAGTGCGTTTGAGTCGCCCATATCCCGTAAGGACGTGACAAAGTTTTTAAAGCAAGCCGAAGAAAACAGCGGCCGGCTGGACGAAAGCGATAGAAAAATGCTGTCCGATCTCGAAAAAGAATTCGAATTTGACGTGTATGGGACTACCGATCACCAGCAGGCTTTTTTCGAAGGCAACAGATACAATCTTTTTGAGCAGGACCCTAAGTACATCTATTACTATAACTCACCGGGGGTCGGCAATGTTTGGGTAAATTTCTATGCTCAAGGTGACTACCTTGCATTGAAAAATAAAGATTATAAAAACAATTCTGTTCTCGGAATAATCGGCGGCGAAATCAGGGGAACACTGTTCGATAAATTTGGATATTCCATCCACTCGACGGACGGTAATGCATGGGGAAACCGTAATGTTGCCATGAAATTGAAAAATTTAAAATATAACTGGAATTTGCAGCACACTCAGGACAACTCATTTTTTGATGAGACGAGGGGATATTGCACAGCCGAATTTAACGGATTAAAACTTAAATTCGGAAGGGACCGTGAGTTGTTGGGGTATGGTCCGAATAAGCTTTTTATGAGTGACAACGCTCCCGAAGCTGATTTTATCGCACTCAAGTTTAGTATCGGAGCTCTTGACTATTCGATGTTTCACGGAAAATTAGTCGGACCGCACTCGGATTCAATTGATGCCGTGCAGGGTACAATTACTACTGTTGAAGAGAAATTTTTAGTGTATCATAGACTTTCTGTAAAAGTTTCAAAAACAACAAGATTTTCTGCCGGAGAGATGGTTGTGTATTCGGGGCGCGGAATTGATTTAAGCTATCTTAATCCTATAGCATTTTACAAAACCATTGAACACAGCAATCAGGACCGGGACAACTCACTATTATTTTTTGATCTTTCCAATACATCCATTGAAGGTTGGAGATTTTACGCGGAAGCGCTTATTGATGATATCAACGCGGGCAAAGTCGGAACAGGTTGGTACGGCAATCAAATGGCATATCAATTCGGAATCACCTCATGCGCGCTATATAAAACTGTGCCTATAGACTTTAATGTAGATTATATTCATATTGAACCCTATGTATTCACTCATCGTATACTTGCCAATAATTATACGAATGACGGCTATGGAATCGGTTTGGATTCTGACCCGAATAGCTCAATTGTTGCAGGAAAGATAAATTACCGTCCTACCGGAAGATTAAACTGTGCGCTGCAGTATTCGTACCGTGTTCATGGAGCAAACCCGATTGACCCGGTGACTGGCGTTGTATTGAAAAATGTTGGCAGCGATATTAATCTCGGCCATCGTGAATTTGACTCCGAGACTGTACATTTTATGGATGGAAACAAAGAGATTTACCGCAAGATATCCTTGACTGCGAAATATGAATTGTTTATCGGAACATTTTTTGCTTTAACGGTGAGCAATCAAACCAACTCACTCCAAAACTCCGGACACAAAAACGAGTGGTTTATGGATTTCGGCGGCTGGGTGAGGCTGTAAACGCCCCCCCCCTTTTTTTTTTATGAGCCTTATTTTTTCGGGCTTTTCAGCACAATTAATATTTGCCAAGAATAAAACCGTGCAAATGGGAAAACGGCAAATACTAATTTATCAAGTAGTGATAATAAAGAATAGATTGGCTTAAAAAGAAAAGTCCCTTTAAGTGGAAGTGCTCCGAGAGAAAACAGATAAAAGAAGGTTAGTTCGGATTCGTGAAAGTAGTTCTGAATAAAAGCGATATCTTCTTTTTTAAAAGGATGCTCATCCTCTGTCCGTAATTGTGGAGTCAGTTTCCGGAATAAATTGATAAATGGGTTGTGACCTAATGGTTCAATAAAAACAGCAGTTCCATCCGGCTTCAAAACAGAACAAATTTCTCGAAATGCCGCCTCAATTTGAAGATGATGAAGGATGGCCACGCCGCATAACAAATCGAATTTATTTTTTTCAAAATTCAAATGTTCAGCATCCATAACGCTAAGGTGAATATTCTTAATGTTGGATTTCTTGGCGTTTTCAACTGCTAAGTCAACTGCTTTATCAGAGATGTCAATACCATAAACCTCTGCGCCGTTCTGAGCAAGTAGCTTTGCTGAAGAATCAACTCCGCAACCAAGCTCTAGAATTGTTTTACCCGCGCTATTTTTTAAAATGAAATCGGTGTATTTCTGCTGACTACTAGTAAAATAGTGATATTTAGAATTAACTTTTGATCTTGATTCTTGTTCAGCTTCAACGTTAAAAAAATCTTTCTCATTTTCCTTGCGTGAGACCGCCATATTATTTCCTGCCTTTTTGCTGTATATTTTGAGTAATTAAAATTAAGAAATCTTTGTGTGGGAAACAAGGGTGGGAAGCAATAACAGCATAGTTCGTTCCGGCTCGTTAGAAAAGTTACGAATAAGAAATGAACTCTTTGTCATAAGAATCCGAATTACGGAAAGAGTCTTGAACATTGGGGTAATGATGACCTGGTGTTTCGGAGAGCTTTTAGGAATACAACAAATACACATTGCACAAGAAGGTCTCTGTCGTTGAATGAATGAGCGGGTCGCGCTCTAAATTTGTCATTGTGTATATATTTGCTTTGATAAACGATTGACCGGTTGAGTTATTGCGTTCACATAATTAAGGGAGGTGTAGTTTGCTAATTTAAAGATTAAGTAGTAGTTTATTTTCCGTGATATTGTTTTACTCTCTTTTTGTTTATGCACTGTCCGACACTGAACAAATCCATACTTTTGGAATTCTCTTGTTGGGCATTCTTTTTAATAGTTGTTTGTTTATCTCGTTTTAATAGACGTGGGGCGGGTATTAAGTCAACAGCTTCATATCGGTATAGTTAACGGATTCTGTTTATCATATCTGTATTGACTTTTATGCTCGTGATTTCACTTTACTTAGCCAATATCATTTTTTTATTAGGCTTTTGGCCCTATGTTTTTTCTGTGTAATCCGGATTATTGCCAAAGAAAATAATCATAGGATTGCTTTTCGAATATTGAGCAAAGATGCAGGCGTAATTTTCCTTCCTGCAGGCTTTTTGCATTCGGTAAGTTGTCCGTGCAGCGTTGAAAAATGAGTGCCGGACTGATGTTGTGGTATTTCCCGTGTTTAAATAATCTAACTTATGTAAGTAATATTATATGAATCATGGCAAAAAAATTTTGTTGATATTGATACTTGGGTTAATTCTACGACTATCAATGTTGCTCACAATGAATCTGCATAGTGAAAACTATTGGGAGTATGGCGAGATAGCGAAAAATCTTATATCGGGAAGGGGATATTCACTTTTTTATATTCATGATAATGCCATTAGTATAAATTTTTCTGAAAAATTTATCGCCCAGTCCTCGGCATATATGCCGCCTCTTTACGTTTATTTCTTGTGTCCATTTATGCTTATTAAACACTTGATACTAAGAAATATTTTGTTAATAATAACACAGTCGCTTTTAAGCACCTATGTTATTTGGCTGGTATACAAATACACTCGGCAAAATTTCTCGAGGCAAGCAGCTGAAATTGCTACTGTTTTGTGTGCAATACTTCCTGGCTTTATATACTCGGTTAAGTCTTTCACGCCGGTTATTCTATTTCAGATTTGCATCCTGTTTCTTCTTCTTCTAAGAAATAGCGAGGCCAAAAATAATGAGGTTAGGTATGGCATATTACGTGGCGTTGTTTTTACGGCATTGATTTATTGCCGCTCAGAAATGGCGCTTTTAGCATTGGTCGTATTTCTCTATCAAATAATAAAGAGGAGAGCCACCGCGGCGATGGCAATGAGCATTGTAATTGTCGTTCTTATGATGCCCTGGATGGTTCGAAATTACTCTGTTTTTGGAAAATGTATTCCCTTAACCACCAACGGTGGATTCAATTTTTACAGAGGAAATAATAATATTGGTATCGGCGATTGGGGAACAGATGCGATAAATGAGAAAATCCTTCAAAAATCACGAACAGTTCCTTTCGAAATCGCACAAAATGATGTTTATTGGAACGAGGGAAATGAGTTTATCCGTGCAAATCCCCAACAAGCCATTACTAATGATTTACAAAAAATATGGGACTTGTGGTTTTTTAGTTTAAAGGAAAACAGGGCTGCATATTTCTGGCAGATATTTGTTTCGGTTTTTTTATGCCTTACTTTTTTTGTCGGCATATTCTCGATATCCGGAAAAAGCAGGTATAAGATTGAATACGGATATTTTATTACTTCAACAATAGTATCTGCTTTGTTTTTTGCACTGCCACGATATCAAACGATGCTGCATACGGTGATGGTCCCATTCTGTGCGAATGGGGTCGTGTGGATTTATTCGAAATATAAGACCCGGTAAAATGAGTTTTTTTTTATCACTTGTTGATGCGCCTTCACAATCGGTGGTCGTCTTTAAAATGCTCGAAATTCTGCTTGTGCGGTGGATATTTCCGTTATTAGATTGTATGGTGAAAAAACAATATTGCAGAGATGGATTTCCAAATGACGGTAAAAATGAATGTGACGATATCGCAATTTTATCACATATCTGATATCCAAATCCCATAATTCGTATTAAAAATAGGCAATGGTGTTTGGGTTGTGTAGTTTTAAAAATATATATACTTTTTCAACAATATTTCATTTTTTTAAGGTTTTATGAATATTCTGTCTCCCGGCGGCCTTAAGTTTGCAACAAAGAGGGATTTATACCTTTTTCTTATTAAAATTGCGTCAATGACCGTATTGCTGATCTTTGGCATGCAATATTACAATTTCCCCGAACGAATTAAATATCTCTATTTTTATAATGGTGTGGCGGGTCCTTTATCTTTTTTTGCTATTTGGACATTGTGTTTTATTTCGGCATACTCGAGTAGTTTCGTTCGTTCACTTTCTTTGCGCCTCTTCATGGCAATTGCTTTTTTTGTCTCAACTCTCGCTTTTATCACATATTATAAGGTTAGCGGTACATTTTTGATGTACGATACTCTGTATGTGTTGTTGGAAAACGCGGGATTCGCGGGTTCAGCGATTCACGAATATTTGCCGGAGATGATAATCCCGTTTTTTGTCTCTTTGCTTTCTTTTGCAATTTTATTACCTCCTCCGCAATTACCCCCTGTTTTGCAATTCAAAAAAATAAATAAGCCCGGTGCTATTGGAATTATACTACTTCCATTTTTTATATTGTTTGCATTATGTATTGCAAGGGGAGGGTATGGCCTTACCCAAACTCCCGCTCAATACAGCATTCCATCATTATTTGCTGTTATTGAATGTGAAAAGGTGTATTTTGGAGAAAACCAGAGAATGGAAATTCCGGATTCGGTATTAACTAAATCCGGTAAACCCCTTCCGAATGTTGTTCTTATAGTTGATGAAAGTATGCGCGGAGATTATCTGGACCTGAACAATTCTTCGTTGCATCTATTGCCTGCTTTAGATAATTACAAGGAGCATTACATCAATATGGGTTTGGCAAGCTCAGGCGGCAATATTAGTGCCGAGAGCAATCAAATTCTCAGATATGGCGCAAATCCTGATAATTTCATGGAAACATTTAAGAAAAATCCTTATATCTGGGAGTATGCACATAAGGCCGGTTATACTACTGTCTTGCTGGAAGGACAAGCAACAGAAGGCACGCTGAATGATCGACTCACTAAAAAGGAATGCCGGGGCATAGATACGTTTATCTATATAAAAGGGGAAAACAGCTATGAAAAAGATCAGCAAATAGCCATACTGATAGATAGTTTACTATCGCTCAAGGATAACAAGAAGCCCTTTTTTATATATGCTATAAAAAGCGGCATGCACTTTCCGTATGATATTTTAGTTCCACAAAATGAACGAATTTATAAAACGAGCGCTCATGGATTTGAGGTTATCTCCCGTGAAGATATGATTAAGTCGTTTTGTAACGCGATTCATTATGTTAATAATCGCTTCTTTGAAGCGCTCAACAAGAATTTGAATGTTTCAAAATCGATAATTTTTTATACTTCCGATCATGGGCAAAATCTTCTTGATAACGGACGGAGAATTACTCATGGGAGTAAGGAGGATGTTGTTTGTTACGAAGGCTTGGTGCCACTGTTGGTGGCCACTGACATTCCTGAATATCGCGGATTATTCACGACAGCAGCTCAGGTAAATAAAAATAAAGCGAGCCATTTTAATATTTTCCCCACCATTCTCAGTATTTGGGGATTTGACCACAAGTACATTGAAAAATATCATGGAAAAACGCTTTTTGAAGAAATAAAGACGCCGCGCCGTTTTTTGGCAGGGCTTATTTCAGTCAACCGCTTCAGGATTGGGACATTTACCCAGAATTCTTGGATCTCAATACCGGATACGGTTGTTGCCAGATAAACTGGTATTTTTGAAAAATGATATTGGATGCTGCTCTAAATAAAGGACTTCTCTGTTTCCGGGATATGGCAGCAAATTATCTGTGCATCGTATGGCGGTCGTTCTATTATCCGAAGCTTTACAGATCAACATAAGATGGCTTTTGGGGAGAGGGGCACGGTTCTGAATCGGAGGCTTAAAACACAAAAAGAGACCTCCGCCTGTTATGACTTGTAAGCAGAATATTAACCGGTCCTGCATAATTTTCTGCAAGAAAATATATCGTGACGGTCATCTGGCTTTTTTACCCACTTTCCTTGAACGGTTAAGAAAACACCCCAAAATATCATCAAATTGGCACGAGTTAAGAATTGCTTGACACAATGCAAAAACAGAAAATCAGTTTTCCATAATCAATAAATTCTGCTTATTTTTACGTGGCACAATATTTAATCATGGTTTTAGCTAAAGGAATGCCTCATGGCAGACGGACTCCAACTTCATAATCAGTCAGAAAAAAATGGAAAACAGTTCGAAGATTTCTTAATCGTTTTAGTTAAGTGGCGTAGGTTTATTTTAACCAATACTCTTGTTCTTACAATTGTAGCGGTGATTATTACCTTATTCATGGACAACTGGTATACTTCGACAGCTTCAATTTTGCCGCCGCGGAAAAAAGGAGGCCTTTTCGGTGATGTTTCAGGCTTCTCGGGATCGATTAAAGATCTTTCAAAAACCTTGGGGCGTTTGGGATCTTCATCCGACGAGGCTCTTAATTATCTCACGATATTGCAAAGTAGATCTGCCGGAGAAAAGGTTATTGATAAATTTTCATTGCGTAATGTATATAAAATCCCAAAAGAAAAACCGGCTGAAAATGTCCTGGGTGCATTACAGGATAATGTCAAATTCAATGTCGAGGATGAGGGAAATATAACGATAAAAGTTTCGGACAAAGATCCAAACCGGGCAGCTATGATGGCTAATTATTATGTGGAACTCCTTAATGAAATTAGCAATGACCTTGGCACAAGAGAGGCCAAAAGTAACAAAGACTTTATTGAAAAAAGATATCAGGAAATATCCGTTGCTCTTAAAGATGCCGAAGAAAAACTGCAGCAATTTAACGTCAAGAACAATGTTGTTTCATTGGAGGACCAAACAAGAATGCAAATGCAGGAGGTTTCCGACGTTAAGGCGCAATTGTCTGTAGCGCAAATTGAGCTTACGATGCTGAAGAAAAATTATGATAACGACAACCCCATGATTCAGCGGCAGAAATTATTAGTTGACGAACTTAATCGGCGATTAAGCGGTATGAAATATGGCAACGAAGCCGACTGGAATAATAAAAATGCGGGATTAAATGTTCCTTTTGCCAATCTTTCTAAAGTATCTCTGGAATATTTGCGACTCAATCGCGAATATTATTTCCAAAATAGGCTGCTGGAATATTTAATGCCGATATATGAGCAGACTAAAATCGAAGAAAAAAAAGATGTCCCCATCTGCCTTGTGCTTGATAAAGCGGTTCCTCCGCAAAAAAAATCCGGACCGAAAAGAAGTATTATAGCATTAATAACGTTTGTTTTAGCTTTGTTTGGCTCTATATCTTTTTCGTTAATAGCGAATTCCCTTGGGGAATTGAAAAAAGATGGAAATAGATATACCAAACTACAGGACGGCATATTTAGCCCTCTTCGTAAAATGTTTTTCCTAAGGTCATAATCTCTATGATCAGTCATTTGCCGAATGCCGGAGTGTGAATATTTGAATAAAATAAGATTCCGGCTTAATAGTCCAGCCATTATTTTTTTTGCGCTTGAACTATTTGTTCTTTTTGTGGCAATTTTGGTCGACTATAAAGTTGTCATTGAACTATTTGCAGTACTCCTTGTGTTTGCCGCCTTTGCCGTGTTTTTCAAGAAACCAATACTTTTCGTTTACCTCACATTGTTGTCAATTTTCATCGGTACTCTAGGGCAGATCGGTTTAGAGGGAAAGGCTTCGTCGTTTTTAATTGTAGAGGTGGTGTTCCCCATTCTGGCGCTGTTCGTTGTTATGAAAGCTCTGTTTGGGTGGGGGCAAGGATTTAAAGCGCCCAAAATAGTGTGGCTTTTTATCTCTTTTCTCATTTGGTCCCTGCTTAGCGCTTTGATATCGGTTGACGTTGTGCGGGGATTAAATTTATGGCGGGTCTATCTTTCCGGATTGGTGATGTTTGTCTTTACCTATAATGCAATAAATGACAAAAAACAAATTCAATATCTCATAATTGCATTTATTATATGGGGGATAATTCATTCGCTTATTGAGTTTGGAGTCCTTTATCAAATGGGTAATTTACAATACGGAATGATCGGGCTACTTATACAAAAAAATCTTATGATTACTTCATATGGTAGATCAAATTACCTCGCATCGTTCTTTATTTTGTTGGTGCCCATTAGCCTTGGGTATTTATTAGTATCGAAAAACATCAAGCAGCGTATTTTCTCGATCGTGGCGATTCTTTTCATGATGACCGGCATAATTTTAACATTATCGCGAGGCGGAATAATAGCACTGATTGTCGCGGTGATGATTTTCTTATCAAGGACGATAAAAATTAAGACATTCATTCCGCTTCTGCTTATTATAACTGCGATGGTGCTGATATTGCAGTTTAATCCCCTTACCAACGTACTATTTGAGCGGGTTTCTTCTGCCGACAAAAGCAGTTCTGTGTTTTCAAGAATTGATTTCTATAACGAAGTATGGAAGATGTTTCTTGAAAATCCAATTACCGGAGTCGGTATGGGTAATTTGGGCTATCATGCAAAGTTCGTTGCTCGCGAACAATCTTCAGCTCATAACATTGTTCTTGCGTTACTCGGAGAGGATGGAATAGTTGGCGCTGTTTTCTTTTTAGGGTTGCTTCTTTCTATCCCCGTGCTGTTTTATCGCAAATATACAAAACTCATAGATGAGCCGAAGAAGATTATCCATTGGAGTTTTATAAGTGCAATTAGTGGTTGTATTATACATAGCATGGTTGAACCCACCTTTGAAGGGTATGCGTTCACGTTAATGTTTTGGGCGGCCGTTGCTACCCTTTATCGTATGTCGGAATTTGATAGCCGGGATGCGATAAACGCATATGAGTAATTTGGTCAAGCATGTGTTCTGATCTCGATTTATTTAGAATATTAACAGGTGCGGGCTAGTTATTTTACAATGGATAGAAGAACTAAAGTTGCCCGGCAAGATGTTCCTGACCCCAGAATATTTTATTTTAGTAATTCACGCGATATTTTTTTTATGATTACCCGTTCCATAGTAATTTTTGGCAGCTTTCTTGTGCTTCTGCAAGTTGTGCCTTTTATTTGGTGGCTCAATTTGGCAAAACGGAATTTAGTTGCTGATCAAGGAAGGAATTTCTAATTGCAGACTAAAAAAATAGCGGGTAATTTTTTCTCTATTCTTTCGGGGCAAATATCCTCATTTGTATTAAATTTCCTTTCGATTACAATTGCCGCCCGGTATTTAGGTGTTGAAAACTTTGGCTTTTTCGGGTATCTCCTTTCGGTGGCTACAATATTTTCTAAGGTGATTGATTTTGGATTTGCGCCGATAATATTCAGAGAACTATCCAAGACCAAAGACAGAATGGGTTTGCTCAATACCGGCATCATGATTCGTATTGTCGCTTTTTTTATTCTTTTGATTGGCTTTAATCTCTCTTTTCTTGTCAGAAATGTATCATGGATGGAGGTAGCCCTTTCTAATTTATTACTTTTTAATATTATTTTTTCGGCAAAGTTCTATAATATCAGAGAGCTAATGGATATTCCATTTAAAACAACCCTTATGATGTTTGGTCCATCTTTGGTAATGTTTTTGGAAAACTTACTGTTTTTCTGTCTTGTATTAGTTATGCCGATTATCCACGGGGGTGTGTTTTATTTTTATTTTTCATATTTCATTGCAAATGTTCCGGGTTTTCTTGTCGTGTGGTACTTGTTGTGGAAGCACTTTAATTATAAACCCCATTGGGTGTTTACCGATATGAAATGGCTAATGGAAACATCTTTCAGCGTCTATTTGTATATCATTCTCGCGGTAATTCTCCAACAAATAGATGTAGTGCTTCTCAAAGCCCAATCCACAAAATATGCTCTCGGAATTTACTCGGCTGCAGTACGCCTTGCCGTTCCAATACTCATTATCCCGGGCGCGATAATACATACGATTTTTCCACTGCTCAATGAATTACATAAAGAAGATATAACCGCCAATCAGGGTGGTCAAGACAAAAATAAAATAATGGTGGAATCTACTTTCAAGATACTTTTTCTGCTTCCGGTCGTGTTGAGTATTGCTTTTTCAGTTAAGCCTGATGCATTTGTGAGTCTGGTTTTCGGGTCGAAATATGTAGATGCTGCAAGTGCAACGGTAATATTATTGTGGGGGCAGATTTTTGTATTCCATAGTTTTTTTGTGACTAATCTTTTGGTAATCTATAATGGTCAGAAGTGGGGCATAGCCTATGGATTAATTACGGTTTTAGTTGATGTTGTGCTTTGCATTTATTTTATTCCGCGTGGGGCTTATCTTGGCGCTGCTCTTGCGAAAAGCATCGCCGTGTTTGCCGGCTGGCTTTTAACAACTGTAGTTATACAGAAATATGCAAAATCATTTTATCTGCCCAATTTGCGGACAGTATTGTGGACGGTGGCTGTGTTCGCCATAGCTAAATTATTGGCATTTCTACCTCTTCTCTTCTTTATGGCTTTCATGTTCATTGTATGTATCTGTCTTACAATATTTGTGCGGCTTTTTAACAACACCGAGATTATTTTTATATTAAATATGCTCCATTTGAGCAAATATACTGATAGGGCTATCAGTTTTCAGGAGCGATTTAGTCTATAGCGACTTCACTTTTTGGACAAAAATTTATGACCGACGGCATTCCCAGAATTATAGACATTTCCATCATTATTGTTAATTACAATGCGATGAAATTATTGGACGATTGTATAGCGTCTATTAAGACATATTCAAGCGGGTTTGATTATGAAATTATTGTGGTTGATAATCATTCATCTGATCCGATTATGCTGTTAAGGGAAAAGTACGCAGATGTTACATTTATTATGAATGAAGATAATCGTGGTTTCGCGGCGGCGAACAACCAAGGCCTGGTTCTGGCAAAAGGGAAGCATATCCTTTATCTAAATAATGACACGCTATTTACTGAAAACACACTACTCGTACTGCTGCAATATTTGAAAAGCCTTTCGCAGGATGTCGTTTTGGGCTGTAAACTGTTGAATTCGGACAAAACGATTCAGGTATCAACCAGTGATTTTGATACTATTTGGAACAGCTTGGGCGAGAATTTGTTTTTGTATAAAGTGTTCCCCCGCTCAAAATTGTTGAATAAGTATTACCTAGCGTGCTACTCCGGGATAGAGCCTGTGGAGACGGATATCGTAAAAGGCGCTTTCCTCATGTGCAGTAAAAACTTGGCAGATACATTGCATGGCTTTGATGAGTCATTTTATTTTTATTCTGAAGAGGCTGATTTTTGTTTCCGCGCGAAACAATTAGGGGCCCGGGTATTGTATTGTCCTGAGACAAGTATTATTCATTTCGGCGGAGCAACGACAGACACCATGCCTTGGTTTAAATTCAGGAACATACACATTGCCAAATTGCAGTGGTATATTAAGAATTTTAGAGGGTATAAAAGAGTCTTGATAATAGTATTTCATTATATAGGAATGCTGTTAAGAGGGTCTAGTTCCTTTTTAGTAGGGTGCATTACCTTCAATAAAACCCAATGCATGAGGGGAATTTATTTTCTAAGTCAGCTTTTTGTGCTCCCGAACCCTCAGTTAAAAGGAGGCACGGGTGCTTAATAATCGCAATATTCTTTTTTTTGCAGATGATTGGGGACGACACCCTTCAACAATGCAGCATATAGGGAAGATACTGGCCGTATCCAACAAGATTGTCTGGGTGGGTTCGTTGGCTCACAGACGGCCGACAATTCATTTGTCGGACATTCAGCGAATCTTCGGCAAGCTAAAAAAAATATTCTTGTCCCATGAGCAGGATATTAGTCCCGACATTCCGGTTATTGAAAAACATTTTTTTATAATTCCTTTTCATGACACATTTGGCGTACAGAAAATAAATGCGTTTTTATTGCGCCTTCAAATCCGGAAGTTGGTAAAGGAAAACAATTTTGAGAATTTTGTAATTATATCCAACACGCCGCTAATCGCTGACATACTTGGAACACTTGGAGAATCATCATCACATTATTTGTGTCTGGATGACTATTCGTTTTTTGAAGGCGCATTTCAATCGTTAATTTCAATGGAAACGAGAATGCTGGAAAAAGTAAGTACAGCGCACTATGTTTCTGAAGTTTTACAAAATTCAAGACCGGTTCGTTCCGGGCTTGGCTATTTCCTCCCTCAGGGCGTTGATACAGAGCATTTTAAAAAGATGACCCCGGCCAGGGAAGTTGAATCATTCATTGGCAAAAAGGTGATTGGCTTTTTTGGCCTGGTGGCTGAATATATTGATATTGCTCTCATTAAAAGGTGCGCACAGAGATACCCCGATTATGAATTTTTGATTATTGGGGGAAAAACAATAGATTTATCAATGTGGAATGAATGTCCGAATATTCATTATCTTGGGCGTATTTCATATGATGAGTTGCCGGCATACGCATCTTGTTTTTCAGTGGGAATTATACCTTTTATGGTGAATGAGCTGACAGTTGCATCGAATCCACTAAAACTATTGGAATATTTTTCGTTAGGAATTTCTGTCGTCTCAACAAACCTGCCCGAGGTGGAAAGATTTAATGATGCTGCTTTTGTTGCCAAAACATATGATGAGTTTGTCTTGATGATTGAACAGGCAGTACATGACGATTCCCCCACGAGAATAGAAAAACGATTACAGCTGGCAAAAAATCATTCGTGGCAGAAAATAGCTGAAAATTTATCAAGTATAATTATCAAGGCAGAACTGTCTTCGGGAAATTGAAGCCAACGTTTGCGCCATATAATGAACCATGATTATAACCAGCCTCTTGCCGGTCGATAAGTTATTTCCACAACGCAAAGATGCCCCGGTAGCGATAGGGTAGAGACTATTGTGCGGGTGATTACTTTTTGCTTAGTTCGTTAATAGCCGCCTGCACTTTTTCGGGATATAAGTATTGCATACAGTTGTTGGGGCACACCGGTGTAAAATAGCAGGGACAGTCAAAATCCGGTTCTAAAATAACGCCGCGATTATATAAATAAAATTCGTTCTTGTTGAAAATATTATTGAAAAGAACCAATTGCTTTTTTAATCCGATGGCAATATGCATTGCCATTGAAACCGCCGAAACGATAATATCACATTCATTCATCAGGTTAACAAAGACGGGTAGAGGAAAGTATCCGAAATACTTGGCTCCGGAAGCCTTTTGTATGCTGGTGTTTTTTTCGTCTTCTTGCTTACCGCCAAGTAAGACTACTTCATAACCTGTAGCCTGTAAATCTTTCGCTAACTTTATCCAGTACTCAGTTGGCCATAATCGTGAAACCCATCTGCCGCCACAGCCAGTATTGAGTCCGACAACTTGTTTTGTTTTATCAATGTTGAATTGCTCTTCTGACGGGAGCAGGTCAATGATATATTCCTCTTCTTTGAATTTGAACCCGGCTATGTCAAAGATTTCTTCGACATAGTGTTTTGAGTTGGTTTGGTTCAAATCATCGAAAAGGCCGGTCAACCACTTATGTTCTTCCGCTTTTGTGCCAATAGGAATTGCATGCCCAAATTTATCCAGAGTAAATCCGCTTTTCTTTTTTGCTTTAACAGAGGCTCCGAGGGCAATGGCAATAGGATCTTTGTCTAAATTGATGAGCCAATTGAATTCTATATTTTTTAGCAACTCAATATTTTCCGGAGTCACGGCGAGGCTTCTCTGCACAAAACCTTGTGGTACGATTTCGGGGGTATATGTCAGCCAATAAATGTATGCGCCGGGATGTTCTTTTCTGAGCGCGTGCAATAACGGAGTTGTCCTAATTACATCACCGATTGCTCCCAATTTAATAATAAGTATTACCTCAGAAACTTTTTGGTAGCTTGGGCACGAATCACAATGATATCCGGATTTTTTGTGTGGTCGACAGGGAATATCGCCCCGGAAATGAATGCAATCTTGGTGAATTGTCATGAGTAGCTTCGATAATTTGTTAAAATTCATTGTTTCAATATATAAAAATCCTGCAAAATGAGGGACATGCAATATATTCTAAAAGGGTAGAATAAGTAGAATTTTCAGTGTTTTTACCTTGACAAAGCGGATGCCTGGCAATCAGTGGCTTTGTCTTTTTTTTAGGTGGAATATCAAGAAATATCATTAGAAGAATATTTTTCGTAACATGGCTGGGGACAGATAGTTAAAATTCCAGTAAAATCACTATTTTACTAACTTAGAATAAGAAATTTACTTCAAAACATGCATCAACCAATTCACTTAGTCCGTTTATTGAGGAAATGATTTGAGGATTTTGATATTTACGCTGCGCTTTCCTTATCCACCGTATCGTGGGGATAAGTTAAAGATATACAATATCGCGAAAAATCTTGCCGCCACAAATGATGTGACAATTTTAACTTTTTTTGATAAATCAGAAGAAAAGTATGTTCGTGAATTTGAAAAAATGAACATTAAGATTGTTGCGGTTCAATATTCTATACTTGAAGCTGTATTTCATTTATTGAAGGCCCTTTTTTCCCCTACACCGTTTCAGGTCTCATTATACCAATCCACACGGCTTAAAAAAGAATTGGCTCGCATACTTGGCGAGAATACCTTCGAAATTGTGTACTTTCATCTGGTGCGTAGTTTATACTATCGCGATGTTTTGTCAAAATACTGCGCAATCAAAATAGTAGATTTTACTGATTCAATATCTCTTTATTTAAGCCGAATAATCGAAATCACACGTAACCCCGTTAAAAAAATCATCTTAAAGATGGAATATCGACGAGTTAAAGAATACGAGAAACATGCGGGAGAATTCGATTCTCTGTTTTTGTGCTCTGATACGGACAAAGCATATTTGCTTAATAATCATCCGCAGCTCAACATTCAGATATTGCCTAACGGAATAGATTGTGATTATTTTAAGTATGAAAGTATTGAGCCGAGAGGGAAGAGTATACTATTCACTGGAAATATTCCTTACTTTGCCAATTCAGACGCTATAAAATTCTTCGCGAATGAAGTGTTCCCGCTTGTGGTGAAAAAAGAACCGAACGCAAAGTTTACTATTGTCGGACAGCATCCGACCGCCGGGGTAAAAAAATTAGTATCTGATTCGATAGCGGTAAAAGGGTTTGTAAAGGATATTCGCAAAGAGTACCTCGAAAGTACCGTGAACATAGCTCCGGTCAGATTTGGTGCCGGTACTCTTAATAAAGTATTGGAATCAATCGCCCTAGGTGTTCCGGTTGTGGCTACGTCAATTGCTGTGGCGGGTATGCCGGAGGAATTGAAAAAATATGTATTTGTTGCGGATTCTCCGGAGGAATTTGCGGACAAGATCATATATATATTCAATAATCCCTCGGTTCGTGATACTTTGATGAGGGAAGGGGCTAAAAAAATCGAATCTCTTTTAGACTGGAAAATTGTAACAAGTGAATTCGAGGCTTATCTTAAAAGCCTTTCACGTTCATAAAAACAAATCACTTCTAAAATTACTTCAATAGTGCTTCTATAAATCTACCAGCAGCCAATAGCTTTTCTTCTTCAAACTGATTTGTCATGAGCTGCATACCTATCGGCATGTTGTTGCTGTCGTTTCCTACCGGAATATTTAGCCCAGGAATACCCACAAGATTTGCCGATGTTGTGTAAATATCACCAAGATACATTTCAAGCGGGTCGGTGCTTTTCTCGCCGATCTTAAATGCGGTTGTCGGGGCGGTTGGTGTAATGATAATATCTACTTCTTCAAATGCTTTATCAAAATCACTTTTAATAATTCTGCGTACTTGCTGAGCCTTCTTATAGTAAGCATCATAATATCCTGCCGAAAGAACATATGTTCCCAGCATGATTCTTCTTTTCACCTCATCCCCGAATCCCTCGGAGCGTGAGTTTTTATACATGTCGGCAAGTGTCGTATGTTCGGGACTACGATAGCCGTATCTCGCGCCATCATAGCGGGCAAGGTTGGAGGAAGCCTCCGCAGTTGTTAAAATGTAATATGTTGCTATTGCATGCTCGGTGTGGGGTAGTGATATTTCTTTTACCGCAAATCCGGCAGATTTCAATTTTTGAATATATGCGTCAATAGCTGTGGCAATTTCCGGATTCAAACCATCGCCAAAACATTCTTTCGGTAATCCGATTGTTAGCGGAGCAGTTTTCGAGTGCATTGCCGATATATAATCAGGTACTTCGCGGTTAGCGGAGGTTGAGTCTTTTTCATCATAGCCGGAGATTACCTGAAGTACAGTAGCAGCATCTTCCATGTTTCGTGCAAAAGGGCCAATGGAGTCAAAAGATGAAGCGAAGGCTGTTAAACCATAGCGCGAAACTAATGAGTATGTCGGCTTTAAGCCGAAGATTCCGCAGAAGGAAGCCGGTTGTCTAATAGAACCACCGGTGTCGGTACCAAGAGCCACATCGCAAAGCCCTGCGGCAACTGCAACAGCAGATCCGCCGCTTGAGCCCCCGGGGACTCTTGTTTTATCATGAGGATTTTTAGCGGCGCCATAAGCAGAATTTTCGTTTGAGGAGCCCATCGCGAACTCGTCGCAATTGGTCTTGCCGATAATAACAGCATCTTCATTAATTAATTTTTGAACGGCAGTTGCCGTATAGAGCGGTACAAAGTTTTCAAGAATTTTGGAGGCGCAAGTCATTACCAGGCCTTCAATGGAAAGCACATCTTTAATGCCTATAACCATGCCTGCTAACTTACCAGCTGTGCCATTATCTATTTTGTGCTGAACGGCAGCAGCCTGTTTTAAAGCATCTTCATTGAAAACGGAAAGAAATGCATTGAGGTCCTTCTCCCGTTCAATCGCGTCTAAAAAGTATTGAACGTTATCAACAAGCAGCAGCTTTTTGTCAAATAATAATTGTCGTTTTTCTGAATAGCTTTTATAAGGCAGCAAAGTATCGCTCATGAAAAAATGAAAAAATATTTTCCTAAATAAAATAATTTTGGAGGGTAAAACATAGCCTTTTCTATCGAGGAAAAATTCTTATGTTTCCACGAATTTCAAAAGGCCAACAGAAGGTTAGTCTTTTTTCTCTTGGCTGTCCGGTTTTACATTAATGGAGTCTTTGATTTCTTCCTCAACATCATTCATTGCATTCTTGAACTGACGAATGCCCTTGCCTAATCCTTGAAGAAGTTCCGGGAGCTTATGCGGCCCGAAGACTACCAGTGCAACTAATGCAATTACCAGTATTTCGCCAACGCCGATATTATCAAACATACATCAGCCGCTTATTTCTTGTCGAGTTCTTTTGAGGAATCAGACTTTTTGTCGGCACTTTCATCGCCATTGAGCGCTTTTTTGAATTCCTTAATTCCTTTACCGAGTCCTTGTGCTAGTTCAGGAATCTTCTTCCCGCCGAAAAGAATTACTGCAATTAAGAGAACGACTAAAAACTCACCCCAGCCGAATGATCCGTTAAACATATAAACATCCTTTCCTGAATAATCCAATTAACATAATGCCCAAAAGTTAAGAAGCCTGCATTCCTTTTTTAAAGAAAAGGAATATATATCTCATTATACCAAATATGTTAAACAAAATAAATACATAAAACGTTGCATATCCCCGCGTAACAATGACGGTGATAGCTGAGGCAATTAAAAACAACACCAATACAGGTTTTCTTTTAATGCCTTCAAGTGTAAAAGCCGGGAGTGTGTCATATTTTACATGGCTTACCATTAAAAAGGCGATAGACAGCACCAGAAGCAATGCGGCAAAATCAGTTTGTCTCGCTACACTTCCACTGAAGAGGATCATGAATTCAAACGATACGACGGTCAATGCTGCAGTGGGAATAGGCAAACCGTTGAAATAGTTTTTATCAAAGCCAACAAGCTCAACATTAAATCGGGCAAGCCTGAAAGCACCGGCAAAAACAAAAACTCCACCAGCAAGCATACCCCAATATCCGAAACGATACAAGTGGGCAGTATACAGTAAAAATGCCGGAGCAAATCCGAAGCTAATCACATCGGCTAGTGAATCCAGCTCAACACCAAACTTGCTGCTCGTTTTGGTCAACCGTGCCATCACGCCATCAAGCGCGTCGGCTATTGATGCTATGGCGATGAATATTGTGGCCCAAACATAATTGCCCTGAGAGGTTAGAATGACCGCGATAAAACCACAAAACATATTGGCAAAAGTACAAAGGTTGGGCAATGTCCGTCTTGCTGAATAACCTAAATCCATTTATAAACTTCCTTTGTCTTTGGTGGCAGAGCACAGCACTGTTTCTCCGGCTGTAACTATATCGCCGGATTTTACTAATACCTTCCAGTCTGCTGGAACAATAACATCGACACGGCTGCCGAATTTTATCATACCGAATCTACTGCCAGCGGTAACGATGTCGCCTTCTTTAAGCTCACTTACGATACGCCGTGCAACGTATCCGGCAATCTGCGTGTACAACACGCGACCGTATTTAGACTCGATGCCGATTTCGTTTCTTTCATTTTCGGAAGAAGCTTTGTCATCAAATGCGACAAGGTATTTCCCCTTGATGTATTGAGCGTGTCCTACATTGCCCGAAACCGGAATACGATTTACGTGCACATTAAGCGGCGACATGAAGATGGAAATTTGTGTGCCGGAGCCCTTTAAAAATTTCTGTTCGTCAACCATCTTTATTAATACGATTTTCCCATCAGCAGGGGAGAATATGGCGCCGTCTTGCTGCGGGGTGGTTCTTTCCGGGTCGCGAAAGAAATATAATGTGAATACAATTATAAAAAGTGCAAATGCAAACAATACATAACGCACAGCTTGATACTGTGTTTTAAAAACACCTATCGCGATACAAAAAGCCGCGATAATAAATACGGCTACGATAGTGTTTGTTCCATAACGCGTAAACATAAATAACAATTTCTCCTTATGTCCTGATTATCGTCAGCAGGTCTTCTGTCATTTTCTTAAGGTCTGCTGATTTTGAAGGAAACAATGCTTTATCGGATTCGGGAATCAACTCGCTCTTTGCAAGTATTCGCATATGAAGCGGGTCAAACTCGCCGCACAAAAGCAATTTATCTTGTGCTTTTGCGAAAAAGCAATCAAATGAAATGAGCGCAAGTTCACGGCGCTCAAAATATGATTTCAGAACCGCGTTTATCTTAGTGCAGATTCTGTTCATCGTTTTTAAACTTTCAACCTCGGTCATTCCAGCGGCGATAATATGATTCTGAGAAATCATTTCTTCAGCCGGAGCGGCCGTAAAATACTCCAACACAGGAATTGCATATGCATCCCATGCGGATTTGCCCAGAATTCCCGCGAATTTGGGGTCCATATAGTTTACCACTCTGATGCAAAAAGGCAAGGTATCATGCGAAGTGAAACGAAGGGTCTTTTCATCAGTTTTTGCAATAAAAGCAGTCGGAATATTAAAAGTATTCAGATATTCAAAAAAGAACTGGTTTATGGTCGCAAAGTCCTCTGCCAATGTTTTATATCTGAATTTCTTTTTATCCTTTGTCAGAATAGCGGGATAAACCCTATCAAGAAATTCTTCTGCCATTGCTTCCGGTTGTTTTCCTCGCCAAAATGATAAAATATTTAAATGAAACGATAATAATAAAAAGAATGCACAAAATTTCAAATCATTGTTTTATATTTACATTTGGCAAAAATGCCGGGTCTATCGCAATTTATTGACAATATGACTAATTTTGGCATTTTTTATTCGATCTTTTCACTTTTATTTGAACAAGAATAATACTAAAATTTGAAGGTACGGAGGTAGATATGAAAGGCGGAATGCCCGGAATGATGAAGCAAATTCAAAAAATGCAAGAAGATATGGCAAAGATGCAGGCGGAACTTGGGAACAAAACTGTTACCGAAGAAGCCGGCGGTGGAATGATAAAAGTTGTTGCTAATGGCAACAAAGAGATTGTTTCGGTTGAAATTGACCCGCAGGTAATTGTTGCTGAAGAAAAAGAAATTCTTGAAGATTTGGTAGTTGCCGCAGTAAACAAAGCTTTGGCTTCTGCTAAAAAGATGGAAGAAGACGAACTGGCAAAGCTTACTAAAGGCATGATGCCTCCGGGAATGAATTTACCGGGGTTCTAAAGTGATTATTTCCGAGCCCTTGCAAAATGCAATAGACGAATTTCATAAATTTCCGGGAATCGGTAGAAAGACTGCTCAACGACTCGCGTTATTCTTGCTGAAAAGCAGCAACGAGGATTTTGAGCTTTTTCTGTCGGCACTGCGGTCGTTGAAAGATAAACTGCATTTTTGCTCAGTCTGTTTTAATATAACTGAGTTTGAAGTCTGTGAGATCTGCTCCAGCCCAAAACGGGATAAAACAACCATTTGTGTAGTGGAAGAAGCAAGTGATATCATTGCTATCGAAAAATCCCACGAGTATAGCGGTTTGTACCACGTTCTTGGAGGAGTGTTGTCTCCTTTGAGCGGTGTTGGCGCTGATGATCTAAGAATCAAAGAATTAATGAGCCGCGCAACCGGTGGTGATATAAAGGAAGTAATCCTTGCGCTTAATCCGAACACCGAAGGCGAAACTACGTCTCTTTACATCGCCAAACTTCTAAAACCCTTTGGCGTTCGTACATCAAGGATTGCCCGTGGAATACCGATCGGCGGCGACCTTGAATTTACCGACGAAGCCACAATTGGCAGAGCGGTTATAGGCAGAGTGGTGATTGAATGAGTGACTGGTTTGAAGACTGGTTTGCCTCAGATGAATATTTAACCGTATACTCTCACCGCGATCAAGCGGAAGCTGAAAAACTGCGGCGTCTTATATTGGATAAAACTTTGCTGCCGGCAGGCAGCCGCATTCTGGATCTTGCATGCGGAGCCGGCAGACACGCCATCGCATTCGCGGAAAAAGGATTTCGAGTAACGGCAATTGACCTTAGCGAAAATCTTTTGAATATCGGCAGGCAGGAAGCTCTCCGGCATAAAGTATCTGTGGAATTCAGTAGACAGGATATTCGAACAGTTACCGTGAGCGGCGGTTTTCAATTAGCCCTCAATCTTTTTACCTCATTCGGCTATTTTGAAGAGGATGAAGAAAATTTCGGCATCTTCCGCACTGCTTACAAATACCTTGATGCATCAGGATATTTCGTATTTGATTTTCTCAATGAATCTTTTGTTAAAAAGAACCTGATACCCGTTTCCCTGGATGAAAGAAGCGGGGGTGTTATTAAGCAGACCCGTAGTATAGAAAACAACTGTGTTGTGAAAAAAATCGAATTGCATCTGCGGGAAAAAGAACAAACATTTGAGGAACGCGTCAGGTTGTACGATCATGATACAATAATACGCGAACTACAAACGACGGGATTTTCTATTACCGGTTTGTTCGGTGAATACGACGGGACTGTATTTGAAAAAGAGACATCTTCGCGTTTAATCGCTATTTGCAAAAAATGAAAACCTACATAGCATTCGCATTAACCTTGCTGGTGTTTTCCGGCTGTGATATCTTTGAAACACGGCAGGCAGAGCGGCCCGTGACTTCAAGATCGAGTTTTGAGTTCCCGGCGTCGCCGGAGATTGTTGTCCAGAATCTTACCAATTCACTGTCAGAAAACAACTCACAGGATTATATTGCCTGTCTTGCCGATAGCAACTACATAACTAAATCTTTTTCATTTGTTCCCTCATCCGGAACTGGCTCTGTATATCCCGCACTGGTAAGCGGTTGGAGCATAAAATCCGAGGAACAGTATTTTAAAAACATTGTTGTTAAATTAACAACCGATCAAGGCATTGTACTTTCGCTCTCGAACGAAAAATATTACCAGGGAGTTGACAGTACGATTTATACGGCAGATTATTCAATACAACTGCCGCAATCCGCGGTTTCTACGAATAACCATTTTAGAGGATCTCTCAGTTTTACCATGATGATGGATTCACGTTCGGAGTGGGTTATTACCCGTTGGATAGATGTAAAAAGCCCGACCGATCTGTGTTGGAGTGACATGAAGGGGCTATACTATTAAAACACTTTTGTGTATTGTTGTAGTATCTTCTCTTTTCTTGATTGGATGTGATAATCCATTTGCTCCGAATATTGATTATAATCACGGGAATTCAACATCGGGTATTGCCGATTTGACTCATATTGACGGAATATTTACGAATATAGCATACGCGTATACATTTAAAGATACATTAATATACGGGCAAACGCTTAACCAGGATTTTACATTTACTTACAGAGATTATGACCTTGAGCACGATGTATCGTGGGGGAGGCAGGAAGAGCTTAGAATAACCGAAAACATGTTCCAAAATTCAGAACAGTTGTCTCTGGTCTGGAATAAAATAATCTCGGTCACTGTTGACACGTTGACTAAAGACACAACGCAAATGATACGGGGATTCAATCTTTCGGTGGTATTCAATCCATCGGATGTTCTGCGCATAGACGGGAGGGTGAATTTGACTTTTCAAGTAGATTCTTCAGGCTCTCAGAAGAAATATTCAATTTTAAAATGGATTGACGAATCTAATTTTTAGTGAGACATATGGCATTTATATTAAAAGAAACATTCCGGGCAATTCGTAAGGCAAAATTATATTTTTTCCTTTCGGCGGTAACTATGTTTATCAGCGTGTTTTTAATTCAGGCCTCTCTGGTCAGTAATAATGTCGTTGCAAAAACGCGCAAACACTTGTCCGATGCTTTGACAATGCAGGTATACTTGGACGATTCAATATCTGCCGACGGCATCGCGAATCTTAAATCCAGCTTAGTTCATCAAAAATTCGTTTCGGATGTACAGTTCTTATCTAAAGCACAAGCTGAATCTTTGTTTGTCAAAGAGACGGGGGAGGACTTTAGAAAAATTCTCGCGTATAATCCGCTGCCGGCATCATTTGTGTTGAAGATTGATGACGCAATCGTAAATGGGGCGCAGATCACCTCTTTGATAGGGACGATCAAAAAGATGCCGAATGTTGTTGATGTCAGCTTTGAAACCGACACGTACAAAATCGTGATGAACTATTTCAAACAGGCAAGGCTCTACATCATCATTTTGACAATAATCCTGACACTTATTGCCACGTATATATCGTTTAGCATGGCAATGGTTTTATGGCATCTACGGGCTGAAGAAGTGAAAATTATGAAGCTTGTAGGAAGTTCGAATTTTTCCATAAAACTGCCTATACTTTTAAATGGAATCATTGTGGGTATTACGGGGGCTGTTCTGTCTCTGCTGGCATGGCTGCTTCTGGGTAAAATTGTTATTTCCTACTTTGGTGCGATTCCCGATGTATTCGGAAATATTGCCCAAATTGTCGCGGCAACTTTTGGATTAGGCCCTGTTATCGGAGTCATAAGTTCTGGCTTAGCAGTCGCAAGGCTTAAAAAATGATAATTTTAAGGATTTGATAGAAAACCATAATTTTGTATCTTAATTAGATAATTTTTAGAAAAAGGTAGTTAATGGTAAGACGAGTTTTCCTTTTATTTGTCTTGTTTCTGTTAGCGGCGAAGCTTAATGTTTTTGCCCAAGATAATGATGTTCAAGTGGGAACGGTTCCTAGAAATCCATCTCAAATGTTTGGACTCTTTGATTACTCAGATCCTACTAAAATAAACATAAAAGTATCTATTTGGGGTTATTGCAAATTCCCCGGTAAATATATTGTACCAGTCAATTCCAGTTTAAGAGATCTAATGTCATTTGCCGGCGGCCCAATGCCGGATGCGTATTTAGATGATGTACGCCTGGTTCGTACTCTTGCCGACTCAAGCCAGCAGGTATTTACCTACAATTTCAGTGAATTGACACTTGAACCTACTATCACAAAGAAGGTTCCGAATCAGACATTACAACCGGGCGATATGCTTTTTCTGCCGGGTCAGCCAAGAATGTACTTTAAAGATTACTTTACCATGTTTTTGTCTGTCGTCTCAGCATTAAGTTCGCTGACCATCTTAATTATTAATCTTACAAAATAATTGGAGCAGTTCGTTGAGTAAGCCAGAAAAGAATTTTATAAAAGTTCAGCCCCGATCTTTTAAAGAAAATATTGACATTATCAGAAATGACTGGTTCCCGGTTTTCATAATTACCTTGGCCAGTTTGCTTTTTTCAGTGATCTATGCGGTTAATGCAAAAAACATTTATAAAGCGACAAGTTTAGTTAAAATTTCAAAGCCGACGGGCGGCGTTTTAGATGCCAACCCATTATTGCAAGCAACGACTGATTTTGCAATGGATCGGTTTTTACTGAATGAAATTGAAATATTGAAAAGCTATCAGGTTCGCGAGAGAGTTGTCTCTGCACTGTTAGACACATTCAAAGTCGAAAACAAAAATCACAAGTTTTATATTTTGTTGGATGAAACTATCCGGCAAAAGAAAAATGCTCCTCTTACTCCAGCGCCAAAATTACAGTTGATAAATGATTTGGCTAAAATGGACATTGAGCAGAAGAGAGGCCTTGACTTCGTTGAAGTGTCAGTCCAATCTCCATCAGCTTATGAAGCGGCGCTTGTAGTTAATTGCTACGTAGAAGCATACCGTCAGATAAATCTTGAGCTTACCCGTAATCAGTTAGCCTCTGTTCGTGAGTTTCTTGTTGCACAACGTACTGATAAGCTTCAGGAACTTGGTAAATCAGAAGAGGCACTTCGTAATTTTCAGGAACAGGGCGGCATTGTTGCCCTCGATCAGCAGGCAACAAACCTGATTTCTTTCCTGTCCACTCTTGAATCCAAAAGAGATATGGATAGAATACAGATGATGGCTTCGGAAAAGCTGTTGACCCGCTATAAAGATGAGTTGAAGAAAAGATCACCGGACATCAATGCTTACCTTGATCAAGTTGCATCTGAAACATATCTGAAAGATATACAGGCGCAACTAGCGGAAGCCAAGCTGGGCCGCGAAATACTCAAGGTGGACCCGGCCGCCTCAAGCATGGCTAATCAAGCCGCCATTAAAGAATACGATAAGAAGGTTGCTGTTCTCGAAGATTTGTTGAAACAAAAAATTAGCACATTGAAGTCGAGTATCTTTGCAGCAACACCGGACGAACTGAAAGATCTTGCCCAGAAAATTCTTGGCGCCGAAGTTCAGGTTCAAGCCGCACGTGTTTCTATGGAACAGGAAGATGCTCTTGTCAAGAAATACGAACAGAAATTTAATGTATTGCCGAAATCAAGTATTGAACTTGCCCGTCTCCAGAGAAATCGCGAGTCATTGGAAAAACTTTATTTGATGATTGAAGAAAAATATCAGGAAGCCGCAATCAACGAACAATCGCAACCCGGTAACGTGTTGATTGTAGATGAAGCCCGCATCCCGGACAAACCATTTAAACCGAACCGCATTCTTATTATTATTGTCGGTTTCATTCTCGGTTTAATTATCGCAATCGGTTATGTGTTCCTGAGAAATAATTTTGATAACACTGTTAAGACTCCGGATGATATTCAGAAATTCGGCACAGACGTTCTTGCGTGGATTCCGCAGATTGAAGGCGTTGCCGCTACAGGTTCATCCGAATTTGAGTTTATTGTAGCACGCAAACCGGATTCAATTCCTGCTGAATCATTCAGGGCATTACGTACAAGAGTACAGTTTTCACGCGTTGATGCAGAACAGTTGAAGACCATCCTTGTTACATCGTCCGCACCTTCTGAAGGTAAGACGATGATTTGTACAAACCTTGCAGGAAGTTTTGCTTTATCGAATAAGAAAACTTTGATTATTGACTGTGACTTGCGCAAACCGCGTATTCACTCCTTCTTTAAAGCAAATCGCTATCCTGGTATTGTTGATTATCTCTTTGGTCAGGTTTCATTTGATGAAATCGTCCGCACATCTGAAATCAACGGCCTGTTCTATATGACAGCCGGTACAATTCCTCCGAATCCTTCTGAAATTCTTGAATCACAGAAGATGAAAGATTTCTTGAAGGATATCAGAGAGAAATATGATTATGTGCTTCTCGATTCTCCTCCTGTTATCGCGGTTACGGATTCTGAAATTCTCGCCCGCTATGCAGATGCTACCGCCTTGGTAGTTTCAGCTAACACTACAGAAACAGAATTGATGCTGCGTGCATTGGAAATCATCAAACAGGATAATATCAACTTTATCGGAACAATTCTTAATAACTTCGTTTATAAGAGTTCCTACGGTTCATATTATAAATACTATTATTACTATACCCGTCCCCGTAAGACTGACAGGTCCAAACTGCCTCCGCAGCAGATTAACACCTAAATGGAGCCGGCACAGTAAAGAAAATTTAAACGGAATCGAAAGATTCCGTTTTTTTTATTTAAATGAATCTAACTTTTTTATAAGTTACAAGGGTGATAATTCTGAAAAAGATTACTCATTTCAAAATAATAGCGGTATCGATTTATGTATAAGCCAACAGTCGTAGTAACCGGCGGTGCCGGATTCTTAGGTTCCCATCTTTGTGACAGGATGCTTGCAGAGGGTATGAATGTTATCTGCATTGATAACTTCTTAACAGGCAATCCGGATAATATCGCACATCTCATGGGAAATGAAAATTTCACGTTTATCAAACATGATGTAACCAATTACATTTATGTTCCCGGCCGTGTAGATTATATTCTGCATTTTGCTTCTCCGGCCAGTCCGATAGACTATTTAAAACTTCCTATTCAGACACTGAAAGTTGGTTCGCTTGGTACGCATAAAGTGCTTGGATTAGCCAAGGAAAAGAAAGCAAGAATCTTGATTGCTTCCACATCCGAAGTTTATGGCGATCCGCTGATTCATCCGCAGAAGGAAGATTACTGGGGTAATGTAAACCCTGTCGGTCCCCGCGGTGTGTATGATGAAGCTAAGCGCTTTGCAGAAGCTATTACTATGGCATATCACACCTATCACGGAGTTGAAACAAGGATAGTAAGAATTTTTAATACGTATGGACCAAGAATGCGACTGAATGACGGTCGTGTACTTCCGGCATTCGTTTCACAAGCATTGAATGGTGAGGATCTTACCGCGTTCGGTGACGGCTCACAGACTCGCAGTTTCTGTTATGTCAGCGATCTTGTTGACGGTATTTTCAGACTGTTGATGTCAAATGAAACCAACCCCGTGAACATTGGTAATCCGAGCGAAATTACAATTATGCAGTTCGCCGAAGAGATTATTAAACTCACCGGCTCTAAATCGAAGATTTGTTTTAAGCCGCTGCCTGTTGATGATCCGAAGGTGCGCCAACCTGATATAACTCGTGCCCGCAACATTCTCGGCTGGGAGCCCAAGGTCGGAAGAGAAGAAGGCTTGAGAATTACCATTGACTACTTTAAAAAGATTATCAAGTAACATCGTTTATAAAAACAAAAAGGGTATCGTTTCGATACCCTTTTTTATTTTAAATTTTTATTCACTTAGATTTTACAAAAGTTCTCAAGCACTTTTTTGCCTTGCTCACCGGATTTAACAATGTCAAAGAATACACCATAGATGTTCTCTTTTTCTAATGCCGCTATTGCCGGCTGGGGAACTTCGACAATGGCCGATGTGTGAGGGTTTGCGTGTGGTGCTTTCAGTAAAAATTCGAAATAGAAATGGTCTGTGGGGTTAACATCGGCGAATAACGTTGAGTGTTTTTTCTGAGTGATAGAATATAAACCGTGCTGAAACTCCATCACGTTGCAGTAACTGTCTTTTTCGTCATCAAAAGTAAAGTAGCTGAGGCAGCTTTCTTTTGCCGTGCCTCCAAAGGCGAGCATAAGCTGAACACCAGAACCTATGCCAAGAACGGGCTTTTTAACCATGCGCAGGAGTGAAGTCAAATTTAATAAATGGAGTTTCTTGATGACTTTGGGCAAATCCGTCACAGGGGGAAAGATCAGCCGTTCTGCAGAACTGATATCCGTTTCGCGTATGCTCACAGAATTTTTAATGCCCAACGTGTCGAGCAGGGCAGATAATTTACGGCCTTCTTCTTCGCAGCTATTTACAATGACAACCATTTTACAATCATTATTTAGACGATGGATAAATTACAAAAATCTTAAGAACTACGAACGCTTGGAAATCACTTTTTCAAATACTTCAAAATATTTAGGGGCGGCTTCTTTCCATGAATACTTTTTAACCATTTGAAAATTTTCATGTGTTTGAATCTGCCGGATAGTGCTGTCGCTCCATATATTAAGCAAAAGGGCGGTGAGTGATTCGTGGTCACCCTTTTCGAAAATATTTATTTTAAAGTCTTTTGTCGCTTCGCGGATGATTGGAATATCTGCAGCGATAATCGGAGCTTTTGCAGCGGCGGCCTCAAGTAGCTGCGCAAATCCCGACTCATATTCTGATGCAGTAATATAATAACGGGCTGACTGCATAAGCTTGATCAAGTCCTCGTGAGGTATAGCGCCGAGATAGAACACATCTTTCATTTTATTTTGATCTATAAAATCAAAAATGTGCTGAGTGGCAGGTGATTTGCTTCCAGTGAAAACAAAGGGAACATTCATCTTGTACATATCATTGAGCAGCAAAATAGACCTGAGTATTGTCAGGTGATCTTTATGCCGCCAGAGCTGCGCAGGGTAAAACAGAAAGTCCTGAGGGAGATTGTATTTTTTCAGAATATCTTCATTGCCCTGCGGCTGTGAATATAAAGATGTACTGATACCAAAGGGCAGAACAGCTACTTTCTCTGCAGTAATGCTCTTTAACTTAAGCAACTCGTTTTTTATGGTTTCGTTTGCAACGGTTACAATCGTAGAATTTTGCAAAGTGTTTTCGAAATGGATTGTCCGGTTGAGCAGGTCATATTTTTTAAACAATTCCGGATGATGCAGATGTTGCATCTCATGCAGCGTTACCACCTTCGGAGCTTTTATTGCATAAGGAAACAGAAAGTTTGTCGGAGTATAAAAGACGTCAATTCCCGATGCATTTATTTTTTCGGTAACTGCTTTGTAAAACCGGTTGCATGTGGCAGTATATATAGATTTCAAACGGGTTGAAATAGCCAGGCCCCGGAAAAATAAAGCTGTGCGGCTTTCCGCAGGCAGATCTATAACGGTGCAGGACGGTAATGCGGCGTACTTTTCAAATAGCGGAGCCATTCCGTGTTTGATGAATATGATAAACTCATTACCTGTGTTGGTTTCAAGCATCCAGTCAAGCAGATCAAACGTAAACGTATTCAGCGCCGTCTTGTATTTCGGATTGATATTATAACAGTTAAAGCCGATTTTCATGAATAATTATAGCTCAAAATTGAAAAAACAGAGTATAAATTTAATGAATATTTCGATATGGATAATCATCCACGGGACACAATACAGCATTCACTGTTGAATCTGTTCCAATTAAATTGTAAGTTTGCCGGAAATCGCGAAGATACGCTGGGAAACTACTGCCGCTGAAGGCTGATGTTGATGCAGAGTTTAAAGGTTCCGGTGCCGGGTTGTGGGAAACCATCTTCGCGGTTTTTTGTTTTAAAGAGCCAATCTCTGCCCCGTTCTGCTTTGAAGAGTCCTTATTAATAGGTAATTTGCATCTGCAATTTTATTATTTGCCCCCGTTCCACCTAGGCGGATCAGGGAATAGAACAGTAGTAGAATTAAAAAATGCCCCCGTAGCTCAGTGGATAGAGCAGTGGCCTCCGGAGCCATGCGCACAGGTTCGACTCCTGTCGGGGGTACCAGACCCTTCAGATGTGCGAACTTGTTTGTCTATTGCCGACCAGTTCTTATCGATATTCCCGTTACCCCTTATTTTTAAGGTAATTACCCCATCTTTGTCATTTGTTTTGAAGTTCGAAGTTATCTCCGAAAAAACCAGATTTGTTAACCGCCTTTGCATCTCAATTGGTTGTTGATTGAATAGTTCCACGAATTTTTTGAGATCTTTCTTCAAAGAAGCTTTATCAACAATGCTGCTCTTTATTTGGTCAATGAACTGGGTTTTAAGAAGAATCTCGTTATCCAGCACTTCAACTTCGGCTTTCCACTTATTGATTTGCTTCAAATATTCTTCGGAATTATTGACGTCACTATCCCTCGACATGCGTTCCCAGGTGTTTTCAATTTGAGTCTGGATTTTTGTCCGATTCGACTTCATATCTGACAACTCTTTCTCGCGCTTGGCTAATTCATCACCTTTGTTGAAAGCCACTTGCTGAAATACAGCCTCAAAGAATGCATCATCTTCTATCACTTGCACGATAGTTTGAATTGCTAAATTTTCCAAAGGGGCATATGGCAACTGCTTAGCGTTGCAATGATCCTTTGTCATATGAACCTGCCGAGAGCATTTATAATAATAATACTGAGTGCCTTTGCCTGTTGAGGTAGTTAATGAGCTCCCACAGATGCCGCACTTTGTGACCCCGAGTAATATAAGAGATGAATCAGTTTTTCTAGTGCTTTGCGTAGTTTGTGCACTTGCCTCAAGTAGTTTTTGAACCTTCTCGAATTTGTTAGCATCAACGATGGGCTGATGTACTCCGGTAAAAAATTCATCCTTGTACTTGCGGAGACCTATATAAACTTTATTATTGAGAATTTCTAGAACGTTAGATTTATTAAAATTCCCACCGCGTATGGTATCCATCGTCGCATCGCCGGCATCATTTTTCTTTTTGACTACCTGTTGCTTCATTTTTTTACCTTCTGCCATGAGCCTTCTGGCCACTTCGAGACACGACGGTTTTTCTATATAGTAATCAAAAATCTTATTGACCAGTTCAGCTTCGGTAGTATTTATCTCAAGTTTTTTGTTGATATTATCATAGCCCAATGGTGGCGTACCACCATGCCAATGTCCCTGTTTGGCTCGTTGATAGATACTTTCTCTTGTCCTTTCGGCGATGATATTTCTTTCGAACTCAGCAAATGCAACAAAAATATCCTGCATAAATTTTCCACCGGATGTGGTAGTGTCAATACTCTGCGTGGCGGAAACAAAATCGACACCGAGATCATTGAATTTATTTGTGATATTTTTGAAATCCATTAAGCTACGAGAAAGCCGGTCTATCTTTGTTACTACTATTACATCAAACTGACCTTTTTCAGCGTCTGATAATAAATTTGTGAGTTCATCTCTTTCAAGAGTTCCACCGCTTTTTGTGTCCTTGTAGATAGCTACAACTTCCCAATCTTTACCTTTGCAAAAAGCTTTCAGTTGATCTTCTTGGGCGTCAAGTGAGCTATAATCAGCAGCGCCTTGCATGGCCGTTGATACACGGCAATAAATGGCAGCACGCTTTTTATTGACCGTAGTTGAGTTTGTTTTCTTTTTTGCCATTGTCTTTATTTCGCGATATAAAACCCAAAATGCTGGAATTATTGACAAATCCTATTGCAAATATAATACATTCTCGTATTTTGCATATATCACTCACGAATATATACAGACGAAATGGAATTAGGTAAGAAAGTTCAGAAACTCCGTGAGCTGCACGGTTTTACTCAGGAAGAACTTGCAAAGTTAACCGGAGTAACACAGGCATCAATCGCACGAATTGAATCTGGGGTTGTGGCCGATCCAAAAGCAAAGGGGGTACTGAAGCTGGCTGTGATATTAGGGGTTCCGGTTGAAGTCCTATTGGATGAGACCATTACCATCGAAAACTGGCAGGAAGAGTTAAAATCTTTCAGAATAAGTGATGAAGGCAAAGAATTACTCAAGGTTTATAGAGAATTGAAACAAAAACAAAAACGATTATTAATTGACTTCGCCCAGTTGCTACGTCATCAGGATATTAATGAACCGGGGATTCATATGAATAGAAATTTGAGGAGTCCGCAAGGGTGAGCGTAAAAGAGTCCCTGCTTGAGGCTATTTACAGCGCTGAAAATATGTACCACAGACTTGTAGTCATTGTTGGTGAACAAGGTGCTGGTAAGACGAAATTGCTTCAAGAGGCTAGCCGTGATATGAATAAGCCCCTGATAAATGTGAATCTTGAGTTGAGCAAACGACTACTTGAACTTACTGGAACAAGTAGAAAAATGAAGGTGGGAGAGATTCTATCTGACATATTGGACGCAACTGCTTCTGATATCATTTTTCTCGATAATGCTGAATTATTATTTGATGCGAATCTTAACCAAGATCCTTTGCGGTTGTTTCAAATTTTATCGCGTAAAAAAACGGTAATTGTATCATGGAACGGTCGTTTAGAAAATAATCAGTTAATTTATGCGGAACCAGAGCATCCGGAGTTTAGAAAAGAAAAATTATCCGGGGAAATTGTATTTGAACTCCCAAAAAAAAAAGAATTTGGAAATTGAAGATTAGGAATTCAGTTATATGAAATATTCAGAACTTATTCAATTTGAGCCTATTGAAAGCATCGTACAATTAAGAGATGCCAACAAATCATCAGCAGCCAAGCAATTAGTGAATTCGTACGTAATCTCCGATGATATGGCTGAAAAATTAACGGATGTAGTTTTCCCACAGATACAGTTCACGACTCCCGCAGATAACAAAGGTTTTTTGATTGTCGGGAATTACGGCACCGGCAAGTCTCATTTACTTTCAGTTATTTCAAGTATCGCTGAAGATGCTTCTCTGTTGGGGAGCATCTCGAATGAATCTGTTCGGAGAGCTGGCAATTCGATAGGCGGTAAATTCAAAGTTATCAGAACCGAAATTGGCGCGGTTACTATGTCGCTTCGAGAAATTCTTGTGGCTGAATTTGAAGAAAAGCTTGAGCAGTTTGGGATTAGCTATAGTTGGCCGGAGGCGGACAAAGTTGTTAATAATAAAAGGCCGCTCGAAGAAATGATGGCTGCTTTCCATCAAAAGTATCCGGATCACGGCTTGCTTATTGTTGTTGATGAATTGCTGGATTATTTGAGTACAAGAAAAGATCAGGCCCTTATTCTTGACCTTAATTTTCTCCGAGAATTAGGCGAGGGCTGTAAAGATCTGCGGTTCAGATTTATTGCAGGTGTTCAGGAGGCGATATTTGATAGTCCGAGATTTTCTTTCGTTTCTGATAGCGTTAGGAGGGTTAAGGATCGCTTTGAACAAATCCTGATTGTGCGCAAAGATGTTAAGTATGTAGTAACTGAAAGGCTCTTAAAGAAAAATGCTCACCAGCAAAATGCAATACGTGAGCACTTACAAAAATTCTCAAAATTCTACGGAAAGATGAATGAGAATATGGATGAATTTGTGAGGCTTTTCCCCATTCATCCGGATTTCTTTGAAGCTTTTGATCAAATAACAGCAATTGAAAAACGAGAAGTTCTAAAGACGCTGTCGATTGCAATGCGAAAAATATTAGATAATCCAGTCCCCGAGAATGAAACCGGGTTAATCTCATATGATTCATACTGGAATAACCTCAGGGAAAATCCTTCATTTAGGACTCTTCCGGATATTAAAGAAGTCTTAGAATGCAGCGCCGTCTTGGAAGAGCGAATTGAAAAAAATATTGCTCGCAAAGCATATACGGCAATGGCATTAAGGATTATCAAAGGTCTTTCAATCAAGCGTTTAACCACAAATGATATACTTGCCCGCATCGGACCTACTCCTGAGGAGCTGCGTGATTCATTGTGCCTGTATATGGATGGGATCGCTGATTTGGGTGGAGAACCTTCGGATGACCTTTTAACTCAGGTGGAAACCGTTCTGCGTGAAATAATGAAAACCGTAAACGGGCAATTTATTTCATTCAACGAAACCAATCGTCAGTATTTTCTCGATCTTAAGAAGACCGAAGATTATGATGCTCTTATTGAGAAAAAAGCGGATTCGCTTGACTTATCAATTCTCGACAGGTATTATTATGAAGCCCTAAAGCGCGTAATGGAATGCACAGATCAGACATACGTTACCGGGTATAAAATATGGGAACATGAATTGGAATGGATTGAGCGTAAGGCATCCCGATTAGGGTACCTCTTTTTCGGCGCTCCGAATGAACGTTCCACTGCGGTGCCTGCTCGAGATTTTTATCTTTATTTTATTCAACCATTCGATAAACCAAATTACAGGGATGAACAGAAGCAGGATGAAGTGTTCTTTTTTCTATCCAATTTGGATGAGAAGCTAAAGACTGCTTTAAGAAAATATGCGTCGGCATTGGAGCTCTCGTCTACTGCAAGTGGGCACGCAAAAAGCACATATGAATCCAAGTCGCAGGACTATCTAAGAGAAATAGTGAGATGGTTGCAGGAACATGTTACTCAATGCTTTGAAGTAACGCATCAAGGGAAAAAGAAGAAAATTGTTGAGTGGATAAAAGGCAAGGTGCCTTCTAATATTGGAGTAAAAATCAATGTCCGGGATATTGTCAATCTGGCATCTTCCATTTGCCTGGCATCACAGTTTAATGATGATGCCCCAAATTACCCAACATTTAGCGTATTGATTACGAAAGCAAACCGTGCCCAGGCCGCGCAGGATGCGTTACGCTGGATTGCGGGAGGGACAAAAACAAAGCAAGGCTCGGCGGTTCTGGATGCATTAGAACTGCTTGATGGCGACCGTTTAGAGCCGAATAAATCACAGTATGCGAAATACATAAAATCGTTGATAGATAAAAAAGCCCAGGGACAGGTATTGAACCGTTCGGAGATTATTCAAGATGAACTTGGTGTTGACTATATGTCTTCGGGTAATTTTCGTTTGGAACCGGAATGGGTTATTGTGCTCATTGCGGCTCAAATATATTCGGGAGAATTAGTGCTTTCGATACCAGGGCAGAAATTTGACGCGACAGGCTTAACCGATCTGTCAACACGATCAATTGATGAACTGCTTGGATTTAAGCATCTTGAAAAACCCAAAGACTGGAACATTGCCGGAATGAAGGTATTGATGGAGTTTCTGAAACAACCTCCTGGATATGCTCAACTGATAACTCAGCATCAGGATGATCCGGTCAAAGCAGTTCAGGAAGCGGTCCTCGCGAAACTAAGTGAATTGGTAAAAACAGAACAACAGTTGAACGAGGGTATAGTTTTTTGGGGACAGGCGGCCCTGAATGAGAATGAAAGGACTGCCTTAAAACCACAGATTCAGAAACTAAAAGCATTTTTGGAAAGTTTGCAGGTGTATAATTCTCCTGCTAAGTTTAAAAATTTCCTGTATTCTCCCGCCGATATCACAGTGCATTCGCCGGCATTAAAAAAATTGGATGAAGTTATTAGCCTTGTTGAAACAATTACAGAGTTGAATCAATATACTGCATATCTGACTAGCGCTGAAGTTCATGTTGCAGTAGTTGATCCTTGGCTAGAAAAACTTAAAAAAGTCAGGGATGAGGTATTTACTGCACTTCGCGATCCAAATCTCCTGACGGCACAGACTTTCAAATCCGATACGATTCGTAAACTAAAAGACTTAAAACAGCAGTATGTTAACTATTATATAGCCAGGCACTCTGAAGCACGGCTAAACAACGTCGAAGATAAGAAAAAACAAAAGCTGATGGTCGATGAGCGCTTTGATACACTTAAGAAACTTGCAAATATTAGCTTAATGCCAAGCGCTCAGCTTGAAGACTTCCGTAATAGACTAGCAGCGCTTGTGCCTTGTTTTAATTTGACTGAACAGGAACTGACATCTGCCGTTAGGTGCCCCCATTGTAATTACATGCCCGGCCAAGAGTCAATAAATCAGTCCGCTGCAAACACGATCAAGCAGCTGGATAAAAAATTGGATGACCTGATTGATGATTGGACAGCTGTTTTGCTGTCCAACCTCAGTGATCCGACGACGCATAAGAATATTACTTTGTTGAAAGATGCTGATAAGACAATTGTCAATGGCTTTATTAAGCAAAAAACATTGCCGGAAAATCCGGGACATAGTTTCATACATGCGTTGCAGGAAGTGCTATCCGGACTAATTCGTATTGAAATAGTAAGTGAAGATATTAGAACAGCTTTGTTAAAGGGGGGTACCCCTGCCTCGCCAGATGAACTACGTACGCGGTTTGATGCGCTGCTGATAGAAAAGACCAAGGGGCAGGATCAAAATAAAATACGCATTATACTGGAATAAAACATGGGAAAGAAGAGAGCAAATACTTCCCAAAGATTATTTCGAGAGGTTGATGGACAGGATAACCTTTTTGACAAATCTGTAGAACAGGAAGTTGAGGAATCAAAGAACAGGCCGGTTACCTGTCTTGGAATGACTTTTGAAAATGATAAGGCAAGGCGGGGTTATTTCCTTGAAAAGCTAAAGGAAAAGTTACAAGATCAAGAGTTCCGCAAGATCGAAGGATTTCCAATTGGAACAGATGAGGCTATCTTAACGCTTTCTGATCCTCCGTATTATACGGCATGTCCAAATCCATGGGTTGCTGATTTTGTTCAGGAATGGGAAAAAGAAAAACCAATTCAAAATGAACCATACTATCGAGAACCTTTTGCTGCGGATGTAAGTGAAGGTAAAAACCATCCGATTTACAATGCTCATTCATATCATACGAAAGTGCCTCACAAAGCCATAATGAGATACATTCTGCATTATACGAATCCCGGCGATATTGTATATGATGGATTTTGTGGTACAGGAATGACCGGAGTAGCCGCACAACTTTGTGGGGATCGAAACGCAGTAATCGAGCTTGGATATCAAGTTAAACCAAACGGCTCAATTCTTAAGGAGACTAAAGACGACCAAGGTCAAAGCATCTGGACGGTTTTTTCACGGCTTGGTAAACGAAAAGTGATCATGAATGATTTATCATCCGCGGCAACGTTTATTTCCCATAATTTTAATACACCTATTGAAATCAAATTGTTACAGAGGGATTTTTTAAGGTTGCTTAGTGAGTTACAGTCACATGTGGGATGGATGTGGAATACAATTCATACAGATGGGAAAACGTCCGCTAAAATAAATTATGTTGTTTGGTCGGATGTTTACTCTTGTTCGATATGCAACAAGGAAATTGTTTATTATGATGAAGCTTTTAGCAAGAAGGGTAAAATCACCGATTTTAATCCTGAATTCAGATGCCCTAAATGCGATTGTGTTTTATCGAAAAATCCCACGAAAGATTCTAGAGCCCAAAAACCAGAGAGAATCTTTACAACAGAGTTTGATTTTGTATTACAAAAAAGCAATTCTGTTCAAAAACAAGTGCCTATTCTCATAAATTACAGCATTGGTTCCAAACGTTATGAAAAAAGGTTGAATGCATATGATTATGAGACAATAAAAAAAATTAACGATGTGGCCTTTAACCAAAGCATTATTCCATTAAACAAGATAATGGAAGGCGACAAATCAGCTGATCCATTTGCATCTGGAATTCATTATGTACACCAGTTCTATACTTCACGAATATTAAAATCTTTATCGGTATTGAAAACTTTGGCAAAAGGGAATAATCAACTTGAATTTTTAATGGGGAGCGTTCTACCCAAATTATCAAAAATGAATAGATATATGCCCCAGCATGGCGGTAGAGCGTTGGTTGGACCTATGGCAAATACTTTGTATTTCCCACCTGTCTGCATTGAAAATAATATTATTGATCAAGTATCTTTCCAAATAAAAAAAATTTTACAGGCATTGTCACCGAACACCCGAAATGTAATCTCTACACAAGCGGCACAATCAATAAAATTATCAGAATCTTCAGTAGACTATATTTTTATTGATCCTCCATTTGGGGCAAATATTATGTATTCTGAGTTGAGTTATGCGCGTGAAGCATGGTTAAATGTAATTACGAATAACGTTCCTGAAGCAATAGAAAATAAAACGCAAAAAAAAGACTTATCCATGTATAGGCATTTGATGACGGAAGGTTTCCGTAGAGCCTATCAATTTCTCAAACCTGGGCATTGGCTGACTGTCGAATTCTCAAATACTAAAGCCAGCGTATGGAACAGCATTCAAAATGCTTTGGCAGATGCAGGATTCATAGTGGCTTCGGTTGCTTCATTGGACAAAACACGAGGTGGGTTGCATGCAATGCTTGGGGCCACTGCCGTAAAGCAAGATTTGGTTATATCTGCGTATAAACCAAATGGTGGATTTGAAAGAAGATTTGAAATTGAGGCACAAACAGAAGATGGTGTTTGGGATTTTGTCCGAACTCATTTGAAATATCTCCCTGTATTCAAGTCGCAGAATGATATTGTGCAGATCTTAGTCGAGCGTGATGCGAGAATTCTATTTGATCAAATGGTCGCATACTATGTGAGAAAGGGAATAGAAGTTCCACTATCCAGTCAAGAGTTCCAAATAGGTCTAGCGCAGAGATTTATAGAAAGAGATGGTATGTATTTCCTTCCCGAACAGGTGGCTGAATATGACCAAAAAAAGATGTTGATATGTGAATTAGGACAGTTGAGTATTTTTGTATCGGATGAAGCTACTGCAATACAATGGCTGCGTCAACTGCTTAAAACAAAACCCCAACCTTTTTCAGATATTAATCCACAATTTATGCAGCAACTGGGTGGATGGAATAAAAGCGAAAAATTGCTGGATTTAAGGGATTTATTAAGGGAAAATTTCCTTTGTTTTGAAGGGATTGAGAGAGTGCCGGAGCAAATTCATACCTATCTTTCTTCTAACTGGAAGGAGTACCGAAATTTACCAAAAGATAACCCTGACTTATTGGCTAAGGCAAAGGATAGATGGTATGTCCCTGATCCGAACAAACAAGGCGACTTGGATATGCTTCGCGAGAAAACTCTGCTTAAAGAGTTTTGGGAATATTTGCCAGCTGGCTATAAATTAGAAAAATCTAATCACAATGAAACTTATTTACCAAACTTAGAGCCGAAAGGGAAGTCTGCAACATTTGGTAGAAAATTAAAAATAATGCGTATCGAAGCATTGCGTGCAGGATTCAAGTACTGCTGGCAAAATAGAGACTATAAAACAATTGTTGCCGTGGCAAACCGCATACCGGAGGATGTCCTCCAGGAGGACCCAAAACTTCTCATGTGGTATGACCAGGCAAAAACAAGATTAGGAGAAAATTAATATGGCAAGAGCCGATTTATTAACAAAATTAGTAAAGGCTGGTATTCAGGGAGACAAAATTACGTTGAAGAAAGTTGTGGAATCGATAATAGCAGAAGAAAGAGCAAAACAACATTCTGTTTTGGCCGATAAACTAAATGAATTGCTAAATTCTTCGCAATCGCCACCTAATAATACAAATTCCGGATTTCTTTCAAATAATCATGGTAGCTCTTTTGTTTATGAGATACTACCAAAACGTCGTATTCAAGATTTAATTCTATCTCCAAGTATTTTAGAATTATGTAGTTCTTTTATTGAAGAACACAATAGGATAGATTTGCTCCGTTCTTATAATATTGAGCCCAGGAACAGATTATTACTTATTGGCCCTCCAGGGAACGGCAAGACTTCCCTTGCTGAAGGAATCGCAGAGGCTTTAATGATCCCGCTATTACTTGTTAGATATGAAAGTATAATAGGTTCATATTTGGGTGAAACAGCCATTAGAATCAACAGACTGTTTGAATATGCCTCGACCAAAAATTGCGTATTGTTTTTTGATGAATTTGAAACTCTTGGTAAGGAACGCGGAGATATACATGAGACGGGAGAAATTAAGAGAGTCGTGAGTTCACTCCTGTTGAAAATTGATGATTTACCCAGCCATGTTATTGCAATTGGAGCTACGAACCATCCTGAGTTGTTAGATCGGGCTGTCTGGCGTCGTTTTCAAGTACGAATAAAACTTTGTGCCCCAACTAAGTTTGAATTACTCAAATGGTGGAATACTTTTGAAATTAGAATGGATTTCTCTTCAAAGCGACATGAGAAAAAATTCCTGCAAATATTTAGTAGAAGTAACTTTTCTGAGATAGAGGAATTTGGTAATACCGTCTATAGATACTTTGTACTTAATCAGCCAGACAAGAAAATTAGTGATATCTTGGACAGAGTGTTAAATCAATGGGTGAAAATCACTGAGGCAAAATAATAATATGGAGGAGTAAATATGCCAGAGAGACCCTTGTTGCTTTTTCCCACACCGGAATTAGCAAGCAGAATAAAACGAAAAGGATTTCCCCAAAAAATACATAAGCCAGATATGACTCGGCAAGGGATTCGGCTGCCCCCGATGTTTCATCAATTGCAACAAGCGATATCACAAAAACGAATTGAAGTTCAGGCAACGGCAAGTGGGATTGAGCCAGAGTTTGTTCTTGTGATTGAAACTATCGGTAGTGTGGATGATTTTTCGAATGCTGTCAAAAGAGTTGAAGGTTTGGAATGGATGGGGGAAATTGATTCAGATGAGATCATGCCCAATGAAGATTTTTATTTGGAGGAAAATCCGCAAGCCACTTTATCGGGAAAGCTTTTTCTCATAATGAGTAATCAAGTAGCATTATCACAACTACTTTCACTTTGGAATAGATATCAACAGGATCCAGGCGCGAAATTTGACCATGGATTAGCTAAGTTTAAGAATGTTTTTGATCAGGTGAAGATCATAAGACCTTGGGATATCCAGGACAGACTTTTTGAGAGTGGTATTATTGAATATTGGAGAGAATTATGTGATATTCCTGATTCTATGATCCCATTTGAGATTGAATTATGGTTTAGAAATACCGAACAAAAGAGATCGGAATCTGTTGAAAAGATAAGTCGTCTATTAAATAACCACGGTGGAAGTATAACCGCACAATGTGTATTGACCGAAATTTCTTATTTCTCCATTATGGCAACTTTACCAGTCGCCGCTGTTCAAGATTTACTAAATAATAACGAAGTCGATCTTATTAAATGTGACAGCATTATGTATTTTCGCCCCGTCGGCCAAATATCGGCAAAATATTCAGATGGAGTTGAACTTATTATTCATGATTTAGATCAATCTGATTTACCGGAGCTACCTCCGGTTATAGCCTTATTTGACGGGCTGCCATTATCGAATCATGATTCCCTTCGGGGTCGAATAATTATAGATGACCCAGATGGATATGAATCCGAATATCAGGCTCAAGAAAGAGTACACGGAACGGCCATGGCTTCGTTGATAATACATGGTGACTTAGAAGAAACACAGAATCCACTTCAAAGAAATATTTACCTGCGTCCTATTATGAAACCACATCAAAGATTGCATACTCGCGAAGAATGTATTCCTGATGATGTGTTTGTTGTTGATCTCATCCATAGGGCGGTAAAAAGACTGTTTGAAGGAGAAAATGGGGAACCTCCAATCGCTCCAACTGTTAAATTTATTAATTTGTCTGTTGGTGATTATTCAAGACACTTCCATCGCCAAATGAGTCCTTGGGCCAGATTATTGGATTGGCTCAGTTATAAATATAAAGTTCTTTTCTTAATAAGTGCAGGAAATCATGCTACCCCAATCACAATGTCACAACCATATGGTTCCTATACTGCGTTGCAGAATTTTGAAAGACAAAGTGACATCGTACTATCGTTAATTCGAGATTTGCGAAATCGAAAAATACTATCGCCATCTGAGAGCATCAATAATCTAACTATTGGAGCTATTCACGATGATTTGAGTACAATAAATGCTCTTGGAAATAGGTTTGACCCATTTGAATCGTTGCTGCCAAGTCCAATTTCCGCTTTTGGGACCGGGTACAGAAATTCTATAAAGCCAGATCTAGTATTTATGGGGGGAAAACAATTATTCAAAGTACCGTATTTAGCTTCTTCCACTCAAGTAATCCCTGCAAACGGATATGCTGCTCCAGGTCAAAAAGTGGCATCACCCGGAGTCGCATCAGGAACCACTAATTCTTACACATATAGTAGAGGGACAAGTAATGCAACAGCGCTTATAACACGAAATGCTGGTGTCATCTTTGACGCAACTAATGAAATTTTTACTCAGCAAAATTTGGCTAGTGATTATTCAAAATATTCAACGATATTAGTCAAAGCTCTTTTAGTGCACGGCTGTTCATGGGGCGAAATAGGCGAGAACTTAAAAGCGATAATGAATACTGATCATGCGATTGAGAATCCGGGGCGTATGATAAATCGATGGATAGGATATGGCTTCCCGACGATTTCAAATGTACTAAACTGTGATACTCAAAGAGTCACTGTAATAGGGTATGGAGATTTGAGTAACGATCAGGCGCACATTTTCAGATTTCCACTGCCTTCTTCCTTATCCTCTAGGCGATTCAAACGCCGACTATCTGTAACACTATCATGTCTTTCCCCTGTTAGGGTTAGTACGCAGCGATACAGGGACGCACAACTCTGGTTTGAATTGACTGACAGAGGGTTTGTTAATTCGAGAAAGGAATCTGATGCGAGAACGGTCAGAAAAGGAACACTACAACATGAAATATTCGAAGGCATTAAAGCAGAACCCATATCAGACAATGAAATAATAGAAATCAAGGTGAATTGCAAAGAAGACGCTGGGAAAATCTTAAATCCAATTTCATATGGACTAGTTGTTACATTGGAAATTAGCCCAGAACTGAACATTGATATATATACTGAGGTCGCAACTCGAATTCGACCATCAATTAGGGTCCGGCAATAATAATCATTCAAGCGGTTTAGATGAGTAAAAAAATAATTGCGAATCTGGATAAACGAACTGTTGATTTGGTCATAGATGAGTATGAACTTTGGGGTTCACACTATCATCAATTGTATCACACGGATACAGGTGGATTCAGTATTAATAGGGCTCAGGGAAACAACTATTTAACCGTTTTTCCTTCGGATTCCGAAAATTTCATCTCGTTTATTTCTCTTTATTGCAGAGTTAATGAAATCATTGGACGAAACGAATTATTGTCACCAATCCTGTCTTCAGTAATTCCATTGCCGCATCAGTTAAATGTACTTACAACTGCCATCGGGGATGGAAGGTATAGATTGCTTTTAGCAGATGAAGTAGGTTTAGGCAAAACAATTGAAGCTGGATTAATCATGCGCGAGCTTAAGCTCCGGGGATTGGTGAAACGTACTTTAGTCGTCGCGCCCAAGGGACTTGTCGCCCAGTGGGTAGCAGAAATGAAAACTCATTTTAATGAAGATTTTCGGTTAATACTGCCAAGCGAACAAAGTAATAAATATCAGTCTTCACCGACCTCAGTGTGGGATGAATATGATAATGTGGTCTGCTCAATGGATTCAGTGAAACCGATTGAATATAGAAGGGGGTGGAGCAGCACTCAGATAAAGGAATACAATAAACAGCGTTTCGAAGATTTGATTAATGCTGATTGGGACCTGGTTATTATCGACGAGGCTCACCGGATGGGCGGCAGCCTTGATGTAATTGCCAGATACAAACTTGGGAAAGCACTTTCCATCGCATCACCCTATTTTCTTATGCTTTCTGCTACCCCACATCAGGGCAAGACAGAAGCATTTTTTAGATTAATGCAGCTTTTAGATGAGGATTCATTTCCGGATATTGGAAGCATTTCCAAACAGAGATTACAACCATTTGTCATTAGAACCGAGAAACGCAAAGCCATCGATGCAGATGGAAATAAGCTGTTCAAGCCCAGAGAAGCACACCTTTTTCCGGTAACGTGGGAACAACGGCATTCGCTACATAAGCTATTGTATGAAAGCGTTAGCAACTATGTTATTGAGGGCTATAATAGAGCAATTGAAGAGAAAAAATATTATCAAGCTTTCTTGATGATTCTAATGCAGCGTTTAGTTACTTCTTCGACTCGGGCAATAGTAGGAACACTCAAAAAAAGACTGGAAATTATTGAATCTTTTGAAGAATCGTTTATTGGAAACGACGGGTTATTGGAAGATGAATGGAATGAACTTGATGGACAGTCCCTCGTAGACGAACTGTTGCAAAAACGGATAAAAGCAAACGAGGAAGAAGTTCTAGAGATAAAATCGCTAATTAAACTGGCAGAACAATGTGAGATAATATCGTCTGATACAAAGACCGATGCTTTGCTCTTGTTGCTGCTCAGAATTCAGCAAGAAGAGAACAACCCGCATATTAAAGCATTAATTTTTACTGAATTTGTTGCCACACAAAATATGCTTCAAGAAATTCTTGAGAAGAACAAATATCAGGTTGTCTGCTTAAATGGCTCAATGGATTTGGATGAGAGGCTCGAAGCTCAGGTAAAATTTGCAAAGTCACACCAGATACTTATTTCGACCGATGCCGGTGGTGAAGGCATTAATCTTCAGTTTTGTCATATCGTTATTAATTATGATTTACCTTGGAATCCAATGAGAATTGAACAAAGAATTGGACGCGTGGATCGTATCGGTCAGGTAAATGCCGTCAAAGCATTCAATTTTGTTCTTCAGGATACAGTGGAATACAGGGTGAGAGAAGTTCTCGAGAATAAATTGGCGGTGATTCTTAAAGATTTGGGTATTGACAAAGCCAGCGACGTATTGGACGCGGCACTTGCCAATGAAGTCTTTGATGAGTTGTATATGAATGCTCTCCGTAATCCGGAGGGGATTGATGAAAGAATAAACGATATCGTAACTCTTGTTCAAAAAGAAAGTTCAAACTGCGAACAAGTAAATAAACTATTAAATAATTCTCATGATGTTGATAGTACATCTGCAAGAAAACTTAAATCACACCCATTACCTTATTGGGTTGAAAGAATGACGGTGTCTTATATCCGGTTTAAGGGAGGTATTGCTGAATATGACAAGAATGCTTGGAATCTGACTTGGCCTGATAGTACTACTATGCGTGGAATTGTTTTTAGAGGGGGAGATAGTGCCCAGCCAAAAAGCAAAAACACACTTTCGCTTGATAATCCTAAAATCCAGGAAATAATTAATTCTAATACGAGGTTTTTCCCCGGTCAGAGAGTAGCCTCGGTAACTATCAACACAGTCCCAAAAGAGATTAATGGCTTTTTCTCCATTTGGCAGATTACACTTTCTGGCTTACACTGGAAAAAGAAGCGCTTTTTACCAGTTTTTTTACATGATGATGGAAGGTCGTTGAATGTGACTGCAAGGGCTATTTGGGACTATTTGTTAATTCATGACGCACACAGTGATAATGAGGTGGAGTTATTACTTTCCGAATCTATTCTTGACGGGCATTCTGTCGAATCCGAAAAGCTTGGGCATCCCATATGGTTGCAACTATCAAATGAGTATGCTGAGTTTTTAGAGCGTGAAAGAGAGAAACGAGATTATCTATTTTCGGCCAGAATAAAAGCTCTTGATTCCTTGGGATTAGAAAATGTAAAAGTCAGCAGACTAGCGAAATTGCAGGGTGAGAAATATAGGAGCGACGCAGAATTGGAAGAAATGAAACAACCGATACCCGAACTATATCCGGTATTGTTCGTTTACATTAAGGGAGCTGAATAAATGAACTCATGGCGAAATCAAATTCTGAATTATTTTACTCCAGAGGTATCAAAACTGACAATTGTCTTTGACCCCGATAGCGTTCTGCAAGAAGAATTTCTTATATCATTAATCAAACAGAGGGGCTTCGAAATAATTGAATATGAGGATTCAATATCATTCCGATATGCATATGAATCTTTATATCGATCTTTATGGGATAAGGGCTTAAAGACCGATTTGATTGTAGTGCTCAGAAGCAAAAGTGACAATGAGAATGATCTGCCTTATGATTTGTTGAAAGCAGGAAGGAAGATATTTTTACATTTATCAGATATTTTCCCGTATTTGAGTTTGCCTGTTGTTAAAACGCTCCATCCGGTATTTTACGATAAGCTATACGCAGCCCATAATAATTATCTGCATTCTATTGCAAGTGAGAACGAGACGAGGGATTTTATTCTTTTGTATGTTTTCGATATAGCCCCACAAGTAATTAAAAGCACGACGGAAATTCTTAAAACTTTGTTAGATTTTCATCGACTCCCCATCAAGATGCCGAATAATATATGTGAAAGACTTATCTCAATATTGCAGAAAAAGGAGGTCTTTTCTAATTGGCCAGTTGTGAAGTTTTTTAATGATAAAAATTCGTTTGTGAAATATCTCCAGAATCAGTGGGGCGAATACATTGCAGAATTTGAAAGAAGTACAGACACACAATCCAAGGAACCGAGATCAGTGGGCTATGATTTTGGGAAATCATCCAATTTATTACCTTTTTCCCACCCTGATATTCAAAGTAGAATTTCTTTATTATTCGTTGAGAAAACGCTTTATCCTATAGAATGTAATAAAGTGCTCCAACCATACGATGGCTGGATGCTTCCAGGCGTTAGACTTGGTACAGACGCGCTTCCAATTACAAATATATTAGATGAACTGGAAAGGGATTTGTCCCAGCACGAACTTTCAACATTAAGTTGGCATAAAATTGCCCTTGATTATGCTTCAGTTTCCCAACAGATCATAAAGGATTACCTCCAGTACACTGAGGCAGATCTTAAAAGGTATGAAAACCTGAAATCGAAAGTTGATGATATATTCCAAAGTTGGCTTTTTGAAAACTACTCCTCACTTTACAATTTACCCGCGAATCCTCCGGTGATGCTGCATCAGATCCCAAAGTATCTTTACAAATCCTTAGAATCTGATGAAAAAATAGCTTTGTTAGTTGTTGACGGATTGTCACTTATCCAATGGACAACCATTAAAGAAATATTGCAAAAACAGGAGAAAAACTTTACTTTTTCAGAGGGAGTATGTTTTGCTTGGATACCAACGATTACATCAATTTCAAGGCAGGCAATTTTTTCAGGCAAAATGCCCATGTTTTTTGCTGAATCAATCTATCAGACTTCTAAAGAAGAAAAAGCCTGGATCAACTTTTGGGTCGATAAGGGATTTAATAAAAATGAGATTTATTATTTCCGTGGTTTGTGTGAAGAAAATCTATCAGGGTTCTCGTCAGTTTTGTCAGATTCCGGTAATAGAATTCTTGGCGTAGTGATTGACCAAGTAGATAAAATTCTTCACGGCATGCAGTTGGGTGCTAAGGGTATGTTGAGTCAGGTAAATCTATGGGCGGAGAATGGTTTTCTGGTTCAATTACTTCAAGCATTTCACAAGAATAAATACAAAGTTTACATTACTTCCGATCATGGGAATTTGGAATCAAAAGGAATAGGTTCGCCAAAGGAGGGCAGCTTGGTTGAATCTAATGGACAAAGAATGCGAATTTATGGCAGTAAAGAACTTAGAGCAGCTGCATCCGCCAATTTGAATAGTGCTTTAGAGTGGCCTCCGTCTGGCTTGCCGAACAATATGTATCCTCTTTTGGCGGCCAATCGAACTGCCTTTACTAAGGATGGTGAAATTATAATGACACACGGAGGCGCAAATATTGAAGAAGTGATTGTGCCGTTTATACAAGTTAGTAGATACGATGATGAGGAATAGAGAAAAAATAGTTGGTTTCGACAGGACAATCCAGCTTAATTGGATTGAATCTGCCGTGGAAATGCTTCTTCAGGAAAAAACACCTGATGAAATTTGGGTAGATTTGGATAATATAATCAAATCAGTACTAAATGGTGTCGATGCCAGACGGAAATGCAAAACCGTTATCTTCCGGACATGGATTAAGGTGCCGGATAAGGAAAAAGCGTTTCGCGATGAGGCTTTGAAACTTATCCAAAGGGCACAGCCGTTGGAAAGGCTTGCGATTCATTGGGGAATGTGCTGCATTGCTTATCCCTATTTCAGGGATATAAACGGGATAATCGGAAAAATGCTGAAATTTCAAGATGAAATAGATAGTCAGCAGCTAATCCGGCGTGCAGTTGAAATATATGGTGAACGTGAGACGGTAATACGCTCTACACAAAGATTGATAGCTACACTTAGAAATTGGCAAGTAATTGATGATAACGAAGAAAAAGCTATTATATCTAGGAAAAATCAGGTAAAAATTGGACTTTCAGACCGTATTCAGTCCTGGGTGATCGAGAGTATGCTTCGTGCCAGTGAGGAACAATCAATGCCTGCTTCATTAATCAAGCAGCATTCCAGCTACTATCCCTTTGAAATAAATCCACAAGCAGCAATCCTCAACCTGAATCCCCGGCTTGAAGCAAGCAAGCTTGCCGGCATTGAGGATGTAGTTTGGATAAAGTATTGAAAAATTTACGGTGATGTTATGAACAAAAAGTCTATAAAAAAAGTTTGGACTGATCCAGTTTGGTCTACAGTAATTGCGGCAGTTATTCTGTCTTTGGGGACAATTATTTGGGCGCCTGTGCGTGATTGGATATGGAATACCGGCATCATGTGTTTATTATTTATTCAAACTAATTATTCGAGAATTATCATCGCTGTCCTGATAGTAATAGTAATAATTCAATTTGTGAGAAATAAAAAGGCTAAGAAGTCTATCCCGCATATTCTGACAAATACCCCAACAACTTTATCCGGTAAAAACTGGCTAGTCAGTTTAAGCAATGAAGATTTTCAGAAATACATGTTTATTCTTTGGTTCCCAATTAATCATCGCCTCCAAACGCATCCGCTTTTCCAAAGTGAGACATTGACTCATATCCCAGAAATATTTGAACTGCAAAAAAGAAAAATTCTTTTTGACAGCTTCTTTAGCGCCATAGAATATGTTATTTCAATAGATAAGGAAACGTATGATTATTTAGAGGAACAAATTAATATTCTGGGGAGGAAAGATTTTGCTGCTATTGAAAAACTTAAACAACAATTTGGTAATTGTGCTTTTCACATGTTGTTTCCAAAAGCATCATTATATTAACTAATTCAAACGATGAAAAATTCATTTGGTGACATAAGGGAAGATAAGTTTTTTATAGATGGTTGGCTAATCGTTTTTAATTGTTACAGGGTATATCATATACAAACGAAAGCTATTATAAAAATAAAAGGAGTAAAGATTATATGAGTTTAGAACGAACAAATAAAACCATTTCTGAATTAATCAATATGTACTCCTCTGGCGAAATTGCTATCCCCGAGATACAAAGAGATTTTGTCTGGAAAGGTGACAGAATAAAATTATTATTGGATTCTATCTACAACGATTATCCTTCTGGTGCAATCATTCTGTGGCGGCCGGTAGGCTTTAATAAAGAGAAAATGGCTTTATATATACGCCCTGAAAGGCTGCATCTCTATGAAGAGAGTAATAAATTGCCAAAATATTTACTAATTGATGGACAACAAAGATTGACAGCACTTGCTTCAGTCATTTTGCCAGAGGAAGAGGTGATGACAAAATTGGGCGAAGAAATAAACGTCCCCCATATATTTCTCAATGTTAAAGCGAAAAAGATTGAATTTAAGTCAATGAAGGATAAAGATAATTATTCTTCAAATGATGTGTTGTTAAACAAGGTGCTTTCTAGACCCACAGAGGACTCGGGATTGAATTATATTACATCGGAACTCAAAAAAAGAAACGAAATCAATAATGAATTACTAAAACGACTGGAGCTTCTCAAGGAAACAATCTCAAATTATAGTTATCCGGTACAGATAATAGAAACTGATGATTATCCACTTGTGGCCGAGATATTTCAAAGAGTAAATAAACAGGGGAAGACTCTGGTAACCGCCGAAATTGAATTGGCAAATATTATTCCGCATTGGCCGAAATTGTCTACCAGGTTGAGATTGATGATAGGAAAAATGAAGAAAAAGGGATTCAACATTGATCTCCCATTTTTAATGAGATGTCTGGCTGCCGTTGCAAATAATTCGGCAAAGATTGATGAGTTCACGAAGAGAATTAAGAAGGACGAATTTTCATTAGCGCAATTGGAAAAAACATTTGAGAAAACCATGTCTGCCATTGAGAAACTTAGGGATGTTCTACACAAGTATAAAATTGACAGACCCGAATTTATCACAACCAAAAATTCTATGGTTCCTATTGTTTATACAATTGCCAAGATGGGGTACGGACCCAAAGTTCCTCAGAAATCACTCATAGAATATCTTTTATACTCAATGGCTGCCGGCAGATACAGCGACCAGTCGGAAGGGGTTTTACGTAAAGAATTCGAATTTTTGTCCAATGAAAAAAGATCACTAATTAATAGTTTTAATTTGATGCTTAGAGACGTTAAAAATAGTATGACCACTCTGAAGTTCGACGAGAGCGACTTCCAGGGAGCATATATGAAAAATTCAATGATACTTTTAATGTATCTTGCTCTTCGCCATAATGGAGCTGCTGATTTTGATGATGAAAGTTATCAAACAGATGACTATTCCAAAATGGGAAAAATACACTTGCATCACATATTCCCCTATGATTATATGATGCATTCAGACGAGATGCAGAAGTATCGAGATAAGAAAAAACTGTCAAAACAAGAATTTAAGACAGATGTGCATGATATTGCCAACATTACATTTATCTCTGTCGAGGCAAACGAGAAAATAAAAAATAAAGCTCCAGAAACATATTTGCCGAATTTTGCGTCAGACAAAAACCTGGAAGCACATTGCATACCCACTGACAAGTCTATGTGGACGCCTGAAAAATATTACGACTTTATTAAATTACGCAGAATTCAATTGGCAAAAGCGGCCAACGAATATTTCAAGAACTTAAAGTAAGGCAATTATTGTTCCAAAAATGCAATATTGACGAATTTGGTGTGCGTTTTCGAGTTAATCATGCCGAATATGAATTTTTGTTAAATGTTCGCAAGCAAAAAAAGAATTATGTAAAGATGAATGTGTAATAGAATGGGAAAATCAGTAAATCATAAAAAATATAAAATCAATAAGAGATATTTATGTGTGCTCAAAAGAGCCCCTGAACAAAAAGGCTTAATTGTTGATTATTTCCCAGTCGAAAAGATATTAAAATCCTCATATAATCAACTCATAGCATACATTGACAACAAGAATAACTCCATAAAAAATATTATTAGCTATGTTGGCAAGATTAAAGCTCTTCGGTTTTTAACTGATGGCTATGATTTTTGCACAAAATTAGATGGGGCTTATCAAGATTTCCATGGCTACAAATGGTATGTAAATAAAATATCGCCGGATCTAACACGGTTAAATGAGGACACCAAAGAAACGCTCCGGGTTAAAAATGTCTTGCGTAGTATTTTCAAAACCTCCCTTTTGGCTTGTCGCCTTGATAATGCTTATTATGAATGTGAGGAGAATGATAGCATATTGGCTTTCTCCCATAGGCGGCATGGTTGGACTGATACTCCATTTGTACTTGATAATACTTTCTCAATTGAGTTTAGGACAAACTTTGGATACGGTAGATCTAGCTATTTCTGTACAGTGCTAAAGTATAAAGATATTGAGATAATACCTTACTCCTTGTGGGTGAAATATTTTAACGCGAGGATGTTCGAAATCATTCGTTGCTCTGCTGACCATAAAGTAAAAAACTCCAGTTGGAAAAAGGCTATGAATTATACTTGTGAGGCATATAATTTGCTGGTATCTGACGAAAAGGAATTTATAAAAAAGTATTTGGTTGGTGAGGCAGAAGAAATGGTCAGGGGTCTGGAAGATATATTACATGACCGGGAATATGAATTCATAGATTTTCATGAAATAAAAAGAAGAACTCCTTCTGATAGGAGCGATTTAGTTGCATTCAAAGGTGAAAAAATAACCGGAGCAATTGAGTTTATTGAAAAAATAACAGCGGTAGGGAATGTAGCGGATGTCTCTGTAATTATTGAACGGATTAAACAATGCAACATTAAAATGTTTGGATTGTTGGAGAAAGAGAAAGTGCTACTTCTCTCTGAAATTGTCGAGTATCAAAGATTGCTCCTTGAATTTCAGGAACAGTTCAACATCATTAAGCCGAAAATGGACTACTACCGGTTGCTATTGAATGTGTTTTGTGAATTTTGTAGATATTCGCCTGAAGTTATAAGAGTTGATGTATTACCTGGTATCGGGAAAATTGAAAACTTTACACGAATGTATGAAGAGTATTGTTCTAATCATGATATCAAGATTCCAATACAAGCACTTTGTTTACCCGAGAATACTGAGTTTATGGAAAAAATGCTCGAGCGGTTCAGATTGTTGTTTGGCTACAAGGAATATTTTCCTCTGATATTTAATGCAGTCGCTACGGAATTGTATCAAAAATTTACTGATTTCTACAATATGTACACTCCGTTGCAAATAAACATCAATTCAGCAACCGAAACTGAAGTGGATAGTTTTTTGCGGGGATTGTTTCAGAATATTGGCGAGAAAGCATATATATCCGGGGTGACTCTCTCGCTTGATGAAATTACGAAGAGGATTGTAGCTTTAAGGAAACCATATTTGGGCGATTTCAATTTCTATGCTCAAAGCGAGGCGGAAATTCACAAAATCATTAATACTTTCCGAAGCGATTCAAGCACCGAATCGGTAGAGCTTATCGACATGATAAATGCACTACCAATAGAATTTTGGGATGACTTAATGACCTACCTGCAAAAGACGAGGTCAATAGAGCAAATCGATGAATCAATGTTGATGGATTATAACGAATACGTGCAGTTCATGAATAAGTGCGCTGAAAGTGCAAAGTTACTCGAAGAGACCGATGCCAAACTCGACCATTTATTGAAATTACAGTCCAAAATCGATAAGTACATCGAACGAATCAAGTCATATTATGAATTAGTAGAGGAAGAAAAGCATGAATCATTGTGATAACAGTGTTTGTTATTACAGATGCGAGATACTCGAGAAGTTGTTTTGAAAGTGAAAGCGGAATAAATGGATTATTTGATTATTTTTGTAAAAAATAGATTTAACAATTAGTTATAGAGATTGGAATGGAAACAAGCAGAATTACAAGGCATCTCAATCGGCTATTCTTGGATCCGAATAATTACAGATTTATTGATAAGTCTGATTATAAAGTCGTGCCGGATGATCAAATCAAGGATCTTCGCGTACAACAAAGGACTTTTAATTTGTTGGCGGGAAAGAATAATGAAAATATTTTAGATCTTATCGTTAGTTTCAAAACCAATGGATTTTTAGAAATAGATCAAATTCAAGTTAGAGAAATCGAAAAAGACTATGTCGTACTTGAAGGTAATCGAAGAATCGCCACATTGAAATACTTATTCGAGCAATTCAAGCAAGGTAATGATGTAGGTGTTTTAAGAGAAGAATCCTTTAAGAGTATACAAGTAGTTGTTATAAGCAACGAACGACCGGTAGAACACCTAATAACAATGGGGTTGCACCATATAACCGGGAAAAAACGTTGGACGCCCATCAATCAGGCCCAACTGGTGCAAGATTTGATGGAAAAGCATTCTCTCTCTGAAAGCGAAATTTGTAATTCCCTCGGGATTACAAAGCAGATGTTAAGGCGGAGTATTCGAACATTGGCACTAATAGAACAATACAAACAAAGTGATTTTGGTGATCAATTTCAAACCAATATGTATTCTTTCTTTGAAGAAGTCATCCGTAGCAATCCCATGAAAGAGTGGATAGAATGGAATGATGGTAATTATTGTGCGGAAAACATTAATAATTTAATGCGTTTTTTTTCGTGGATTTCCAAATCGGAGGAAATTGAGCGCGATGAGACTCTTCCTTCTAGTGAGCTACAAGAAGGTTCTGACGACATTGAAGAAAGGCATAATTACTATGAACCAATTATAACGCAAAGTCGACAAATTCGAGAATTGGCTGAATTTATTTCAGATGAAAAAGCAATTAAGATTATGGAAAATCGGCGCAGTATCTCTCAAGGCTATTCATTCAGCGATGCTGTTGGTATAACCCAGTTGCGAAATTCATTAAATAACATTCGTAATGATGTGCAAACAGTTTTTAATCGAAGCGAGCTAATGAACCAAGAAGATTTTGAGCTGGTTGGTATTCTAAAAAACAAACTCGATAGTTTAATTCCCGCGACTATTGCTCAATTATTAATAGCAAAAAGAAAAGCCAATTCCTTTTTTGAAAGCGTCAGCAATCACTTTTCTAATATTAATATAGCTAAATATCGAGCTTTGAAAGATATAGAAATAACAAATACTTCAAAAATTAATATATTTGCCGGCAATAATAATAGTGGTAAAACCTCAGTACTTGAGGCCATATACTTACTATCCCAACTAAACGAGTTGAATTCATTTCTGGATTTGGAAAAATATCGAGGAAAGTACTTAGATGTTTTCCCGTCTGTTTGGTTAGATGCCGGTATCATAGACAACATACTTGTTCGGGGTTCATTTAATGACATTAATTGTTCGCTTGAGATTGGGAAAGAAGACACGAACGAGGATACCGAAAAAGCGGGTTATCTTTCAACTATTACTCAGATTGCAACGGTTGATAATTCAAGTTATACAAGTACACTGAACTTGTTCGTAGATAGGGAGCCGGAGATGCATTATGGTAAAGTAGCCATTCTATGTCCTGCGGCTTTCACGAGTCCTTATAGATATAATAGCAAATTACTAGAAACAGCTTATTCGCAAGCAGTAACTGAAAAATATATTGACAAGATCGTTACATTCCTTGCCCGCAATATTGACAATAGTATTGTAAATATTACGCTTACATTGACCGATGGAGTTAGCCGATTTTTAGTTAATACTACACACCTTGAAAAAGCAATCGATATTACAAAATATGGCGAAGGGCTTCAAAGGGTATTCGAAATAGCATTGCTAATGGGCTATTGCAAAAACGGAATATTGTGTATAGATGAAATCGAAAGTGCAATTCATAAGACTCTACTTAATGAATTTACGGGGTTTTTGATTAAATCTGCGCATGAATACAATGTGCAAGTATTTGTATCTACTCATAGTAAAGAATGTATCGACGCATTTATGCTATGTGAAAGTAGCGCGACAGATATAACCGCTTATTCTTTGAAAAGAAGCGAGGATGAGATTACTTGTAAATATATTGATGGCAAAAGGCTTAGTCGCATGATTGAAAATATTGACTTGGATATTCGGTGATTATATGAGTAGAGTATTGATTGCAATTGTTGAAGGACCTCACGACGCGGCCTTCATTTATAAAATTCTTAAATGTAAAGGATTTAATGAATATAAGGGTAAAGTCAAAGACATAGTAGAGCCCATTGGTGGCATGCTAAAAAATCCAAAGCATTATGCTAATATTGAAATTGAAGATATGTCCGTGTTTGAGATAAAGAAACTAATATTTCCATCGGATGTACTTTATCGTGGTGATGAATGGGTGCTTTTGTTTCCCTTAGAAGGAAATTCAAATAGGAGCTTACGTGAAAAAGTTATTTTATCGATACATGATTCAGTAAACGTAATAGGTGCTCATGAGGATGAATTTTCGGATGGTAATACTTTTAGCATAGCTTATTTTTGGGATGCTGATGACGCCGGCATTCGTGATAAAATGAGGGCGATTAATTCTGAACTCGGCGTAATATTTGACGATGATAAATTTCCGGTAATTGAAAGTAATGCCAGCTACCATAAATATATCAAAACGAACGTAGGTATCTTTATATTTACACAAGATGGTGAAGAGTACGGAAGGTTAGAAAATATTTTGCTCCCTTTGATGCAAGAGGGAAATGCTGATATATTTGCAAAGGCAGAAGAATTTTTATCTATTCATGAAATGACTAATCTCTTTCGGGGGAAGATTACGCTAAATGAAGGCGGCACAAGTCATCCCTCTGATATCCTCAAAGTTAACGGTATTAAATTTGACTATGAAAAATCTTTGGTCGGCACCATTGGGCAACTTCAAAAATCAGGATCAACTAATTCAGTCTGTATTCGGCAGGCTGATTATTTAACAAATGAAAAGATAATTAGTGATGCGACTTGTGGACGTATAGTGAGTTTTATTGAAGAAATATTAAATCATTAGTTGCCCCTAACCTGGTTGGATAGGAAATTACAATTATTGTCTCTAATATTTGCAGCGATATAAACTCCTCAAAAGTTGTGCAACAGCCACGCCTCCCGTGTGATTTTAGAATGGCTATTATGTCTACATAGCGCCGTCGTGTGAGCCACATAAATTATTATTTAATTAATGCGGCTTTCTCGGTCTGTTAGGTCACTGCGCGATTAATTTCTTCAAAGATTTTTGGTTCAAATATGCAGTGTATTATCTTGGTCTAAGAAAAATTCTTCTTTCTACCATAAGTCAGGATGGATAGCGATCATAAATATTATTAGAATAGTATATTGCGGCTTACATTAGAAAACATTATTTGAGTTTAAGGATGTTTAGAAATTCTCGAAACTATTATATTGATTCATGGTGTATTAGTAATATAGAGGGTTTTATATGCGGAAAGAGAAGAATTTAAGTGAACTTTTATCGCATTCCGAAATTTCAAAGAAGAATGCTATTGAATGCCGATTATCTGAACTGAAGCAGCAATTTAATATTCTCAACACACTTAGTAATGTATTGGGAGAAGTAGTATGGACCCGGCTATTTCGATTTATATTGGATTCTTCAGAATCTCATTTCTTAGGTAGTGCTCCATTCTTGTTTTGGATAAAGGAACTCGCAAAAAAAGAGCCCGGAATTAAGAAATTTTATAACTCGTATTTAGACACACAATTATGTAAAATTATTGCCACACCGGAATGGACAACTCCCAAAGGCCGTCGAGTAGACATATTGCTTGAATTATTGGGCAAAAGTAATCATCCGATTGCTATTATCGGCATCGAAAACAAACTATACAGTTTGGAGTCAGATGCTCAGGTGCAAGATTATCAGAATGCATTGATAGAAACCTTCCCCAAGATACCCAAGCTAATGATATATTGTACGCCAGACGGTAAAGATTCTTTAACCGCTAAAGAAATTAAAAGCTGTCCACATTTCTGCATATCTTATAGTTCATTCTTTGCTGTATGCGAACATTTTCGTAGTGTCGCAAAGGGAGAGTTATCGGTTATGTTGAACGCATTTTCGCGTTATATGGAATCAATTCTGTTGGAAAGCGAACTTCGCTCATTGAATGCAAAAGCAATAAATCAGTTGAGCAATCCTAGCCAAATCGTGAAATATTCATCTGCGATCACTTTTTTTAATAAATTCGAGCAGATTGTCAAAAATCAGAGATTCCCTTTTACGGACTTTGATGTAAAACCATTTGCAACAAATAAATTTGAAGTTTTTCTAAATGGTCTTTCAAATTATTGCTATAATTATTATTTGGTTCCTTGTTATGTAATCACAACAGTGAAGAATCCAAAAATTGGTGATAGTGTTGTAGTGAGAGTTACAATTTGGTATGACGGTGTGGAACAAGTTCCTGCAAAGCATCGGGATAATATAAGAGAGGAGATTATTCGTGTATTCAAGCTAAATGGTAATGTCGGTGGAACTAAAAGCTGGGATAGACACATCAATATTTGGACAAGTAAGAGGTATAATTTGACCGATTTAGGTGCGCATGATTTAGATAACCTGACTGAACTACTCAACGACAGTGTTCGTTCAACCTATAATCAGTTAGAAGAATTAATCAGTTCTTGTTTCGCCGGGAACAAATGCAAGTTGATCTTTGATCAATTAGTCGATCGTTATGAAAAAGCTGGCGTCCCGGTGATTGAATTTTGCAACATGGTTATTCTCAAGCAAGACAAATCATCAATGGATTGTACTGTTGAAGTTGATATGAAGTTGGGAAAATTTTCCGGTCACGGTAAACTGACTAGCAACCCCAATAAAGAATTTATCGGTGGGACTTCGGAACCCACAAACAAACTATTCTGGGATTCACTTAAGCATGACAAAAAACTTTCAAAATTGACATGGGAAAAATATTCTAGATTATTTTTTGAAGCATTTGACAAAGCACTAATTAAATATTTAGCTCGATAAATTTTTTATTTTTAGTGTCGATTGATAAGATACTTAATTACTTAAGCCAAAGAGGGTAAACTATGACCTCAAGCGGAGCAAATAAGAACGTAGTTCTGTCAGAAAACATATCGGAATTAGTTTATCAATCCAATTCTGGAAATTCCGACGCTCAGTATAAGTTAAGCCAACTTTACTTTGAAGGAAATGTCGTTGAAAAAAATCAAAAAAAGGCACTTTCGCTATGTATTAAGGCGGCAGACAATGGTTGTCTAGAAGCACAATTTAATTTAGGGTACAGATACTATCATGGTTTAGGGGTCCGGATGAATAATAATAAAGCATTCGAGCATTTATCATCCGCCTTTGATAATGGTCATTCCGAAGCTGAATATTATCTAGGCTTATGCTATAGATGGGGGATTGGTGTGAAAATTAATCTCAAAAAGTATGAAAGATTGTTAACAAGTGCCTCTGAAAAAGGTATTCCCGATGCGCAATATGACTTGGCTAAATATTATGAATTCAAATCCCGCGAAAAATTTTTAAGTAAAATATTGTATTTATACGAGCAAGCTGCGAATCGAGGGAACATAGACGCACAATCAGAGCTTGGAAGTAATTACGATGATGGTTGTTATGGAGTAGAAGTTGATAAAAAGAAAGCTATCTTTTGGTATACAAAAGCGGCAAACCAAAATGATTCATTCTCTCAGTACCGATTGGGATTAATCTATTACGATGAAGAGGATGGTATCCTGGACTATAACAAAGCTTTTTATTGGTTTAACGAAGCGGCTAAGAATCAGTATGTAGAAGCGCTTAGCTATCTGGGGATAATGTATGTTGAAGGTTTAGGAGTTCAAGCGGACGTAACGAAGGGAATTGAATTGCTTAGAAAAAACGCTGAGCAAGAGTGTCCTATTGCGCAATATTTTCTTGGCTCTGTTTATTATTATGGCAACGGAGCTCCGCAGGACCTAGGGAAGGCGGCTTTCTGGATGGCAAAAGCATGTGAAGCCGGTCTTATTGATGCTCAGTTTTTTATGGATGAACACAATCTCTGGAAATTTAGAAAATAAAAATTGTTTGCGATAGTATTTACAAAGTGCATCCTAAGGGATGAACGAAATACAATTAGTTATTAGCGCTAATCAATTGAAAAGCAATAGGGGGATATCAAATAAAATATTGGATACTTAATAAAAACCGAGATGTGTGATTATTTGTATAATTTGGAATAAGAATCATAGTATAAACAAAACTATGAGGTTCTTATGTCTTTCACTCTGGGATGCGACCCGGAGCTGCTATGCCGCAGAGATGGTCGCTACGTTCCTGCCCATAATTATTTCAAGTTCAATAGTTCGTTTGGGTTAGATGGATGCGAGAATATCGCAGAAGTGCGCCCAGGGTTTTCCGAATCACCAATCGACATCACCGCTAAAATAAAAATCATTCTCGAATATGGACACGATAAAGCTCCTGATCTGGAGTTTTACGCAGGTCATTATCAGGATGAGTACGCACTTGGTGGTCATCTGCATTTCTCCATTGCCCCTGCTCCGAACATCGTTGATGCTTTAGATATCGTGATGTACTCACTCTCTAATTGCGTTGATGATAAAGAGCAGCGCAAATTAAGAGAGCGCACTGGTTATGGTGCCAGAAAAGCTATTCGTAAAAAAGAATACGGCTTTGAATATCGGACCCCGGGCTCGTTTTTGCTTTCAGCTTCAACTACGCTTGTTACATTCACTCTTGCAAAGCTTGCAGTCATAGGGACTACAGAAGATAATATCGATTTCACGGAGATCAAAGGACGGCAACACTCCAATACCTTTCTTAAGGATCTGAAGAACACGCTCATTACCATCCCGGAGGATTGCCGTGAAGGGCTTAAGGAGTTGGATCTTCTTTTAGGACGGAAGCTCGACTGGAATCAAAATATCTTGCCCAACTGGGGAATAGGAGTCAACTGATATGAGTAAGACATATTGTTCTAATTGCGATAGAGTTCTTGAAGAAGACGATGTGCGTTGGGCTAATGAGGAAGTGTACTGTGAAGAATGCTTCAGTGATCGATTCACATACTGCGTGCGATGTGACAGCGTCATTCGGCACTCAGACGCAAATTATTCCAATGACGAGTCCTATTGTGATGAATGTTGGAATGAAAATTATGACGAAGACAGTCCTGATAATCCTGATGTGGATGAAAGCGACCGTGCTCAAATAATTGAACTGTCCCGCAGCTGGTTGTTGGGAAAATCAACAAAACGATGTGTCATCAAGATTAACCCCAAAGACTTGTACCTTAAGAAATTAAAGGAACGAGTAGGCCTTGTTGACAGCCCTTTGTATGTCTTTGGTCTCAAAGACCGTGATGAATACCAAATATCGACAAGTCCCAATCTCATTGATGCAGTCAGGGAGTACATTCTTCTGAACGGCCTTGTCTGGGAAGTTACTGAGGGCATTGGTTGCAGCAGACTTGGTTTAAGTTACACCCTCAGGTTAAATTATTCCTCTCAGGTCACTAAACTCATCAGAAGCATTACGCGGGTTAAAGAACCGGTAATTGCTTAAAACACCCACAAACATTCAAAGGAGATAAATACCATGTGTGGTATCATGGGATACTATTGCTTTAGCGATAAGAGACCCGATAAACAACAAATTGCAACAATGTTCGAATTACTTGAATCCCGTGGCCGAGATGCTTCGGGATTTTCGTTTGTTAAAGAGAATAACCTCATAGTCCAAAAAGCCCCAATACGCTCAAGCATCATGACTCATTCGAAAGAATGGCAAGAGCTTGAGATGCCTAAGGTGTTCATTGCTCATACTCGAATGAAGACACAGGGTTCAGAGCGCAACAATAACAACAACCATCCACTTTACAACAAAGAAGGTCTTTGCATTGTGCATAATGGCATGATTCATAATGACGATGAGATATTTGGGAAACATCACCGTGATGGAGAGGTAGATTCCGAAGCCATACTTGCCGTCCTCTCTTCGAAGAAAAAAGGCGATAAAATAAAACAGGTCTTTGAAAGGCTCGAAGGTTGTTTCGCGTTTGCGTGCATAGACAAAAACAATCCGGAAACTCTCATTCTTGTAAAGAAGGATAATCCAATTGAGCTACTTCTGGACACTGCCTCCGACATTCTCTATTTCTGTAGCGAGGCTGCTATCATGAAAGAATCTTTGAGCCTACGCAACCTACTCCACCGGGGATTTAACATAGGCACTGGACATTATCACCAGTTTAAGATGGAAAACAATCACGCTTTAATCATAAACTCAGATGGTGTTGATTCCTATAAACGATACAGTCCAAGACGGGACCGCTATGAATACAGGGATTATTACCGGGGCGATGAGCTTATGGTTGAGTGCCCATATTGCCTTGAGATGACACTGTTTAACGAAGGTCGGCTTGTAAATCGATGTTCTAATTGTGGACAAGAATTGTTTGTCGAAGATTTATACGTGTAAGTTTGAAATTTTTTAAGACTAATTGTAACGCTAAATATGGCTGTTGCAATCAAAATATATAAACAGAAAAGCCGTTGGCTTTTCAGGAAAGATCAAAGAGGTTAATCATGAATTGGATCCCAATTTTAATCGATGTGGCTTTATTTACTATCATTGCCGTAGCTCAAGCAATATCTGAGGAGGAAAAGAAAAATGGCAAATGATGGAGATTTTCTGGAAGAACTTCTTCAGGAAGCCGAACAAAAAGAAGAACAGCAGACGGAGGCTTATTATGACCTGCTTTTATTGCAAGTCAAACAGATGCAGGAACAAATAGGCTATAACTTTGCCGAGGCTGAAAAAGAGGTTCAACTGATTAAGCAGTGGGCTTTGAACAAGAATCATGCCTTGCAGGTTAAGATCGATTTTATAGAAAAGAAACTCGAGTATTTTACAAAAGAGAAAGGCCAGAAGACAATAGACCTTCCTCATGGAGTTTTACGCTATTATAAAAAACCTGACAAGGTCGAGATTAGTGACATCGATCTGTTTCTGAAGAACGCAAAGCCTGAAATGCTTAGCGTAGTACCGGAAACCATTAAGCCTGACATAACTAAGATCAAAGCTTATCTCAAGGGTCATAAGGCTCCTCCGGGTGTATTGGTTATCGCAGGCAAAGAAGAATTTACTTATAAACTAAACAACGGAAAGGATAACGAAAATGGCGGACAGGAAGAAACTGGATATTCAGTTGAACCAGCCTACGAAAATAGAACTGCTGTTTGATAAACCGACCACCGGGACTTCGCAGTTCGGAGAATATTATCTCTACGCGGTTCGTAATGGTGATGGCAGCTCGGAATACTCGTTCTTTGCGCCTCCTGAAGTGCATGAGAAGCTCAAGGAGCTCAAGAAAGGCAGCAAGGCGGTAATCACCAAGACTGCCATTCAGAAAGGCTCTAAGATACTCACAAACTACGAAGTTGAGGTGCTGGATGCAAAAGTATCAGCCCCTGATACTGTAGTGACTGGCAAAGACTCGTATTTTGAAGCGATGCTAATAAGTTATGAGGATGCCATGAAGATACAGGAGAAACTGAACGGAATGGTCGATGTAAACCGCATTGCCATCACACTTTTTATCGCAAGATCAAAAGTTATTGGCAACGGATTTGGAGGGTAACATGACAACTGACATTGACAAGAAACTCTGGAAGTACCTATTTCCCGTACAAGAGAAAGGTGTGTATTTTGAGGGTGAGGATGGCACTGCCGTGCTTACTCCAGAATATAAAGCCATTACCCGCGAAGATAACGGGAAGCTCATCTCAGTTATGAATAATACCTATCAGCTGATCCCGAACAGTGAGATCATTAAACCTTTGATGGAGCAGCTACATAATCTTGATTCACAATGGATCATCGATCCAAGTCACAGCTATGTAGAAGATAACCGTATGAGACTCCAGGTGACATTCCCGGACCTGACATTCTATGACGGTAGAAGTGACATTGCGCTTTCACTATTCCTTCATAATAGCTATGATGGAAGCGAAGGTGTCAGGATGTTCTGGGGCGCGATTAGAGGTATCTGCTCGAACGGCATGATCTTCGGCAAGGTTCTCGGGCGCTACTACCGGAAGCATACAAGCGGCTTTCAATTGGACAATCTTGTGGAGCAGGTTCAAATGACCTATGATCAGATACCGGTGATAAAGGAGCGCATTGACATTCTCCAGAATATTGGCGTATCTAAAACTCTTGCTGAATCAGTCGAAAAGCAATTCGGCAAGAGTGTCGCGAAGTATGTCCAGGAACAGCCGTCCCCAGAATCACAATGGATACTTTACAATTACCTTACCTGGTACATCAGCCACATTGTTGATGTTCGGATGAGAGCAGCATATCAGATCAAAGTGAGTAAGTTGTTCGGTTTATAATAATGATTATGCAAACATATTTTTGGCAAAAACATCTAAAATTAGTTACTTTTGAGTGTGGGAAAGCTGTAAGGCTTTACCTTGGATTTGTAAAATACGTTTGCGTAGTCTTACGCATAGTTCTGTCGTGAAAACTGGCACTTTTCAAGTACACAAGGACATGCGGGTAGGACTGCGTTCAGTTATCTGGACGCGGCCTATCTTTTTCGTATTGTATACAGGCATGCCAGTGCCTCACGACATACATCAAAGTAGGTTCGTGTCCTTTTTTATTTATAACAAATCATGAGGTATAAAATGAAAAACAGTGTTGGTGCTCTAGTCATTGCTCTAGCTGTAGTGGTGCTGATTTCAGGATGCAGTAAAAAGCCCGGTTCAGTTGTTGAAGATTTTTATAAAGCTAAAACCTGGGATGAGAAGCAGGCATTCATTCTTGATGCAAATGGGCTAAAAGAAAATGATGTTTATGATGAAGATGCGATTTATAAAATTGAAGACATCAAATTTTTGAAAAAAATTGATGATGCGTCTTCGGTCTACAAGGCAGCTTTAGTTATTAATAAAAATGGTAAGGAATCAAAGAAAACCCAGAAGTTTCTTATCAAAAAAGTGGGCGAAAACGAAAAGATAGACTTCAAAACGATGATCGGATACAATGAGTTGAGTTTGGATCAGTTTACAATGGCTCAAGCACCGATACCACAAAAATTTTGGGTTCGGGTTGATGTACATTCTGTATATTACAACTTATATAAAGTTCGGGCTGTAGAAGTTCTTGAAAGACATAGTCCTGGTGATTATGCTATCATCCTGACAAAAAATTCTACTCCTGATGAACTAAAAATCTATGATATCGCCTTAGCTAATAAGAACGGAAAAATATTGATTCAAACCTCAAAAATTGTTCCCAATGTTCTTGGTACGCGGGTTTTACAGAATGTGAAACTGATACAAGAATCTAATCAATGTGATGAAGACTAGAATCAATCAAGGCTAAAGTTGATTACACCCATTATTGTGTTTCAGGTTTGTTTGACCAGTTCACAATCATCATGGTGATGTATAAAAAAATCATTCGCTTTAACATAATGTAAATTAAAAAAAGCCGTCAGTTATTGCTGGCGGCTTTAGCATTATTCTGGAGGATATATGATAGCCTCAACAATAAAAATGCCAACCAAAATAGTTATTCTTGTACTTGTGGCATTGATTGCTCTGTATGCTGGATTCAAGTTTTGTGAAAGCTTGTTCTGGTATAAATTCACCGCCGTAAAACAAATACCGGCCATTAACAAAGAAGCTTGCGCAGTTATTGATTCGGCGATACGACAAGAAGCCGTAGACAGAGATTGGGTTCATAATGGTATGGGCGTGGTTTCGGTGGAACGGATTGCAGATGTGACCAATAAGGTTATCGCGGATAGGCTTGAGTACTCGTTTTCGGGTAGCACTGCGGATCCGAATACGGCATGGCGAATACGCAAGGTTAATTGTTCAGGATATGCAGCCGTTCAGGTTGCAATGCTGAATCATATTTTCAAAGAGTATTGCCTAGACTATGTAGCCGAATGGCATTGCGGCAAAGTGTTTTGGGGTAATTACCGTTTGGGTAACATCGCTAAAATGCTCCCTTCAGGTTATTCAGGTTGGCAGGGTGGTCACTGCTATACGGTAGTGTACCACAAAGAAGACGTTAAACACGAACATCCGTGGTTTCCAGACGCGTGTTTCTACGACGTCTTGGGAACTGGTTGGCTAGTTAGCAAAGAAGAGCGTTAAGCTCTTCTTTTAACTTAATCGCCAAAAGAGGATATTGAAAAAATTCCAAATAAAAAAATTTTCAGTTGATCATGGGGGTGGGTTATTAGATCGACTTCTCGGAATCTGGTGCCATGATGCGGGATAGTGTATGGGACCAGAATCTCCAATGAGAAATTTAGATCCAAGACTTAATGTAATTTCATAGAGGATTCTAAATTCAGGGGCATTTCGCCTACCGAAAGAAATTGCTATTTTAATATTTAGATTGAGTAATATTTAATTAAGGAATGATTTTTATGATAGAACGATTTTCATTTTTATCCAAGATTCCTTATGACCAGTTCTTGATAAAGAATTCGATATTAGGAGCTTCTAATATCACAAATAACCCAACGCAAGCATTAATCAGCTCTGTACTTTACTCAGGCAATGTAAATTTAGCTGGCACCATCAGAAGTTCGCAGGAAATATCTAATGCGGTTACAACGTCTTCGGCACAAACAGTTACTGCGATCAATTCTTCAACTGGCACATTGTCAAACAAAATAAGTAATGTGGCTTTGGCTAACTTATTTGGCTCACTAATGGTTGTTGGAGCTGTTGCAATTGCCTCAAAATACATTGGGGGAAAGCTAGATAATATTTCAGCAGGAATTGATAATATCTCAATTGGAATAGATCGATTGGGATCTCAATTTACGGAAGGGTTTTCTCTACTATCAACAAAATTGGATATTAATAATAATGTATTGAGTGGTATTAGAGAGCAGTTAGAGAAAATTTATGAAACACTTAAATCACCCACCGTAACGAAGGCAACCGAATGGCGGGATTTGGGTCTTAAGAGGCTGGGAGCCGGATTATATCCCGAAGCAATTGAGGCTTTCACGAAATCAATCGAATACGAGTCTACTGATCCAATAGCAAATTTAATGCTTGGCAAACTGTACCTTGATGCGGTTGATAAAGACTTTAATTATCACAATCCTTCTGTAGCGGCAGAGTTTTTTTCGAGGGCCGTACGTTATTCTTGGGCATCATTAAAAGAAGTCCCGGCGCTTAAAGATGTATATATTGAAGCGCTCTATTTAGGAAGCATTTCGACAATGTTAAAAGCTTCTAAGCTGATGAATTTGGATGCTAATTCAGAAGACATCCCAAGATTTCTTCGAAGCGCATTAGACTTGATTAATGAGTTATTGAAGACGGACCCGCTGCATAGACAGGGGAAATATCAAAAAGCGAAATTAAATTTGTTGTTAGGTGACAAGAAGCAGGCTTTTGATTTACTGAATGAACTTATCGAGATTGATTCAAGTTTCTTATTCGCAATATTTAGAGACAATGATTTTATAAAATATTCTGAAATTGGACGTTTGTTAATACGAAAATATGATAAAAAATATACTTCTTCGCTTATATTATTAAGCACTGCTTTTTATGATATGGTTGAAGAAGTTAAAATGTATAAGTTAGATATTCCTGAGGAAGTCTATGAATGGTTAAAAAACGAAAACATTGAAACTAAACAAAAAGGACTACCTTATTTACAGAATCTGACCCTGTTGGATTGCATAAACAAGCAGTTGGATTACAACAATATATTTTCACGTGCAAATAATGAATTAAAAGTAATAATATTAGAATATAAAAATATCTGGGACAAGGCCTACGAGGAGCATTTATCAAAATACAGTTCATTATTGAAGCAAATCGATATGGACTATATTCACGAATCACTTTTCCCACAAAAGAAATTAAAATCAATTGAGGATATCGAATCCTGCTATAAAGATCTTTGTAATAAAAAAACACAATATCCAGCTAAGTTTGACCCTGGGGTTATTGCTGACTTAGTCGAATTAGCCAAAGTTTCAAAGGAGGCAGGTAATATTGTTAGAGACTATAATAATTTGATGCAATTAGGTGGCCGAGAGTTTTGGCGGGGGATAGGTAGGGCTAATTACTCCCCAGAAAGTTTTTTAATGAGGTATAGGTTATATACCTTGGTATTTTTCTTGTCTGTCGCAATTGGGGCGATATTGCAGAACAACGCCGGACTCATTTTCTTTTTTGTTACCTGTATTGGAGGAGTAGTGCTTGCAAATTATTACATGCTCAAACGTTTCAAGAACAAATATTATGAATCTAGAATAAGCTGGAAGCTCGACAATTTTTCGAACGATTATAAGCAATTTATATTGAGCAAATTATTCTGAATTTTTGTTTTTAAAATATAAGTTTGTGTCTCTAATTGTTGCCATCAAAACCACTAGGATTAAAATTTTCTGGGTAATAAAAGTTATAGCTGTCCAAAAAAGTCACTTATATCAAACCACATCTCAGAGATTTTACCATCTTCATCCTGAAGAGTAAGTCTATCATAATACCGTTCGCCAACGTGATATAGCCCCTGAGATATCAGAATCCAGTTTTTCTCTATAATATCGAAGCAGCGGTGGACAAGAAAGTATTCGGCCATTATTCCTTCTCTTTCAGACCTAGCACCTACTATTTTAATTGCTCGTTTTAACGAGGTCCCATTACCACCTTTGTAATTTAACACAAAAATGCCCCTCCTTTATTTGTTCATTAGCCAGATAGTTATGCACTTTCGAGAAAACTTCACGAAAGATAGTGTCAGCCGGCCTCTTGGCCAGCTGATCCATGTATATTTTTTCCGCTTTGGTTAATGGTTTGGGGTTAAACAGCCGTTTCTTCATGATGCCCTCCTTTAATGTACTTATCGCGACAATGCCTGACAACAAAAGGTGTTATCTCATAGCCCAGCATCTCTGACAATTTTATTGATGCAATGTACATGCCATGCTGATGAAAAATTTTTCTAAGTGTTTCTTCGCCAATAGCCTGAAACAACTTGTAGCTTTCACTGTACGATATGTCCCTCGGCTTTCTGGTTTTCGGGTAATGGTGGTGTATTTCCCCCTTTTTCATTTTATCTCCTGATTAATTTCACTAATTAATTGATTTCCCGTTATATTTTGATTTGTTTTATCAGCATCAAAGGCTCTCTACCGGGGTCTTGGATCATTCTTATAGAGCTCTTTGAGGCTAATTGCCACATAGATATTCGGCGAATCTTCAATTTTTTTGTACGGAATTCCAAGGCAAATTACTGCGGCAATAAAGCTTCCATTGCATACATATGTATTTAATTCTCGCTCTACGATGTGTTTTATGCCATAGCTTGTACATTGGCGATTCATTGTTTTTTGCACTTTCTTGTTTCTCAGCCACTCGATGCAGGTTTCAATTTGCCGCAAATAGTCGCCTTCGAATTTGTCGTGTGTCTTGAAAGTTCTTGGTCCTTCGATGCCGAAAGGTGTTAAAGCCGGTTGTTGTTTTAATATATCTTGGATGTTCATATCATTCCCCGATTAGTTTATACGTATAGTATAGACTAATTAATTGGCATTGTCAAGCCGGGTGGATAAAATAGTGCAATAAAAAAGGCTCCTGTGGGGGGACAGGAGCCCGCTGTTGTTAGTTTACAGGTCAGGGGAGAAACCTGCAAACGAGGCATTAAAATTTAGAAAAGATTATAATTGAATAAAAGTAAAATATTATTCATCGATGTCTTCTGTGCCGCTTTCGTTCCGCAGCCGTTTTGGCATGATGCTCCTGTTTAGTAATAAGTTGCATGTTTGACGGATCATCTTTGCCACCTTCAGACAGTGGGATTTTATGATCGACCTCGTATCCGTTCGGAACTCTTTTATACCCATGTTCACGCAAAAACTCTTTCTTAGCTGACTGGCTTCTTTTTACCTTAGGGTAGCCTGTGGTTTTATACGTTCCGCTGGAATAGTTAGTCCGGTATGTATGGAGGCTGCTGGATCTGGAATGAGTGGAATGACTGTAGGTTCGTGAGTGTGTGTAAGAATGATAATGGTAGGTTGAATGTGTTCGACTCTTATGGCTACCACCACGATGTCCTCCATTGACAGATGGCGCCACAAGAAAGATTGAGATTAATATGAGAGATAGAAAATACTTCATGTGGATTTTAATATAATTATGGATATTTTACACGGATTATAGAAATAACACTTTGTAAATACAAGACAAATGTTGTGGATTAATTATGAAACTCTTCCGTTACCGTAAACCATCAATAAACACCATTCTCGGGATAACCAAAGCCAAGCGCAGAGCGAAGAAGGCTCTTGGTATTTACGAGATAACCAAAACAACCAACGCCCCAAAGAATTTTAAGCGGAGGATGCTGCGGCGTGCCGGGTACTATTCAACACCCATGAAGATTTTAAGAAATGGCGCTCCCAAAGTCGGGGGTGGTTGTATGGTTATAATCATGACCTATCTTGGAATATTTTTACTATTTTTGTGGATCATCAAGTGATCAAAGCTTCATACACAAATGGGAGATCATAATGAAGAATCTGTATTTACCTCCGAGCTTAACTCAAATCCTCATAGTTAGCTTTCTTTTTACGGCACTTGCTCTACCCCAGACAACATTAAAAAATGCGCCAATAAACGTCTCTTGTAGGCTTTCTGCTTTTGAAGGTTCATATGTGCTTATAGTACAGAATTTGTCCGCAGAGAATCTTGATTTATGGTTGAGAGCAAAAGGTAAATTAACCGAATTGCATTTGACAGCGAATAGCAAAAAGGAAATTGGTTGGGCTCAAGGATTCAAATTTGACGCTAATAATCATTTTTATATTTGGGGAAACGGATATGATACTCTGCATCAGACAATGCCGGAGAAGGAATTGTCACCATGGAGGATCGGTTTCGCGGACGGAGGACTTGCACTCAGCCTTTCAAAATATCTATTACAGTCTCAACTGGAGAAACACTTAACTTTGCCAATGAAAAAGAAAGCGCTGAAGGCAATTGATATAGAAATGAATCATGCGCCTATAATCGTCTTAAAAGAAGGCTCCGAAAGGATTTATGCGAACGTAAAACTGCAACCATCGTTATTGCATGTAAATTTAAGTAAACCAATTACCGTTAGTGCATCTTTTATCCCTTACTACAAACAAGCGAATGGGCAAATTTGTGCAACGCAGATTAGAGTCGAAGAAATGCTTCTTGATGATGCACCAAACGATCTGTTAAATAATATTACCCCTGCCGTAAATGCATTGATTACAGAATTATTTTCTAGTTATGTGATGTATCAAATAGAAAATAGCTTTTTAATAAAACTGGCCAAGGTTGTTAATTTACGAGGAAAAGTTTTAGATGGCCGGCTTGAGATAGTAATACTATAAATTAACTTCTTTCGATTAGAGTAATATTTACGAACATATTTTTGAATATTATGGATAACCTTATTTGCTCTCTTAAAAAGTTTAACAGAAAAGAACGATTTTATTTAATTGGCACAGCGCTAGGCAATAGTGAATTTTATTTAGATGGCGATTTTAGAGCCGAACTAAAATCAAGCCTACCCAATTTGGATTGTGATATTCCGAATAATGCTTTTGTAGCAATGGATTATCACATAGATTGGATATATGCGAGTTTATTAATAACACAAAATCCTCAGATTCAATTCCCCGTAGAAAACAAAGATAGTATAATCAAAGCAACGCAAGAAGATATTGATTTAGTCGTATGTTTCCCTGACGAACAGCATTGCGGCAAACATCATCTTATTTTGTGTGAATGCAAAGCCGAAACCGGTTGGACGAATAAACAACTACTATCGAAAGCAGGTAGATTGGTAGAGATATTTGGGGATGATGGGAAGAGATACGAGGAAATAGTACTTGTCCATTTTGTTTTACTATCTCCCAAAAAATCGAATAGGTTAAGAGTAAATGAAGTTCCTTCTTTTATGAAAACAAATGGCGATATTCCTTGGATGCAATTACACATTCCCGATGGACTGCAAAAGATAACGCGATGTGATAAAAGTGGTAGGGACTCAATAAACGGCGTGTATTGGAAGGTTGAGAAAACAGGAGAGGGTTAACTATTCAAAATGTGTTGATGGGATATTGACATGACACACCTGACGAATTCGAATGAGGGAATTAAACAATTTTCTCAGCAAGAGTTGGCAAATTCATTCGCGCTCGTGCATATTATTGAGAGAACAGCGAAGCGGTAATCGTTGGTAACCGCTATTTTAAGTCTCCAGATTACCAAAAAGTTCGTTTTTAGCCTGATTTGAAAGAAAATCGCCAAGGTAATCAGGTAATCAGATTACTTTTGATATTCATAGGGAAAATATATTATAATAAAATAAACAGGCATCATCCGTTTTATATTATTATATATTATTTTCTTCTAGATTTCAAAAAGTAACCGATTACCTGATTACCATTGGTTTTTGAGCCGCATTCGAGCTTATTTGGAAAAATCAGCGATTACCTTGCGATTACTCCGGTTACCTTAGCGTATAAACTGACATTGCTACGCCATTAACCTTTTTGGTCAACTTTTCAACACCCTTGAGTCTGAGTCTGGACAGGCTGTTTAAGTAATGTCCGTTAAAATGAAACTTACAAACCCGCCCCATGCTTTTCGATGGAATGTATCCATCCTTTATGGCCAACTCAACAACCTGACCCTCGGCAGACAATGTAATACCCTGATTAAACATTCTTTCGCTTTCGGACGGTGGGAAGATCTCCCCAAGTAAAAAGAATGAGTCATCTTTTCTTCTTAATGCTTTTGCGAATTCCTCATATTCATCAGCAGTAATTTCTTTTAATTTATCCTTCGCTAAAGTAGCAACTGCCTTGTTCGCGAGTTCTACATCGCAATCGTAGCTAAGAATAAGTTCAGCGAATATATTCAATTCCTCATCTATTCGCTCTTGCATGTCCGGAATGTTTTTGTAAAATTGTAAAAGCTCGGTTTTCACGGCATTCTCATTCCTAATAACGCTGAACCTTCTGTCCTGACTGTCCAAAAATATTGGGCACTCGTTATTCGAGTATAATATTAGGTTCATATGGTTGGTCATCTGGAAAGCGTCTATGCCTTTCAATTCAATGGTCTGCTCTCTTGCTGTTATTATGTATTTCAGCCACTCCTTCCGGGCAAGGTTTTCTTTCGGATGCCCAGGTGCATATACTTCATCAAATACTTTTAGCCATATCTTTTGATCCTGAGCGTTAAAATTTCTGGCCATGCGTTCACCTTGTACTAACATGCTCTGGCGCTTTCCATACAATGGTTGCAATATCCTGTCGAACATTAGCCCTTTACCAATTCCTTGCTCCTTTGAGGTAATAAGCCATGCGCTATCGACCTTTATCCTTTGTGTGAGAATTACAGCATTCCAATTCAGGAAGCGTTTTACATATTCTTTATCCCCGAAAATGTTCATCATTATTTCAAATATGACCGGTGTATCCTGTTCCATGCGAACAATTACTTCATCGCCCGAAAGCAAAGGGGTGTTTTTGTTGTGTTGGGATAGATATTCTGATTCCTGAAACATGTTGAAATACTCTTTCTGCAAGCCACTAGGCTTACCAGGATCGAATATTATTTTTACCCGCGGAAGGAAGGTTTTACAATCCGGATTAATGTCATTGAAGTGGCAATAGTTAATCCAATCATCATTATTCTTAAACACAACATACCCACCTTCATCAATGCGGCTTGCATAACCGAGTGTTTCATTGAAAAATAGAGAACTCTTACCAGCAAGTAGTTCCGACGAATGACTCCAGAAAGTTTTATCCTCTGACGAACAGTACAAAAAAACCTGCCCCGCCTTATTAAAATCGACGAATGCGTTGTGCTTATCTGGATTCTGCCTCTTAGCTGGGTCACAAAATGGACAGAGCACTTGTGTCTTGCCGGTAATGTCCTTAAATCGTATCTCAGTGCCATCCTCAAGCCTGACCTTATCATCAATCGAAAAATCACCATCGTACTTTTCCACCTGTTCTTTTCCAGGACTGCCCGGTGTCTTCTTTCTGAATGATTCTGGAACAATCTTGTCCTCGAACACATCAATGAGTCTTGCCTGAGCAGTGTTGCCGTTGAGATCGATATAGGAATCATGAAAATATACTTCAGCATCTGGATTCACTTTGAAATATCGGTTGCCGTCGAATGATGTTGGATCTAGTGTTGGATATTTCTTCAGCCACCAGTCTCTGCTCGCCTCGCAGGCACCCAAAGAAATAGGTTCTTTGATAGGTATGATTACACGGAACTTATCAATTGCCGAGTCGGGTATATCAGTTCCAGACTTATCCTTTTTAGGTTTCTGATGATTAACGGTTGTGTGAATAACACAGGTAAAGCGAAACTCTTCCACTTGTTTAAGAAACTCTTCCAGCGTGGGAGTTCCTTTGTCGAAATCTAGAACCAGGGCGTATACAGCCTTCACATTGGCTTTGACCTTATAGCCGTCTCTTAGCTCACTTGGAATGTAACTTTGTGTCCGGATCATCTCTGAAAGTGAAACTTCATCCCACGACACTTCTGTAAATAACCAACCACGGGTTTTCTTGGCCGCTTCATCCTTGGCCATCTCTGGTGTTATTTGTGAGTTGTATGAGTATTTGAGAGTTATTGAAGGATTGGACTTTAATTCAGTTCCTTCATTGACTGAACCTAGTTCGTCATTATTTACTTTCCTTATATTGTTTGACATTGTTATTTCCCCCTGAATTTGTATTTGTATTACCGTATGAATGCACAATGCTTTTCAGTGCTTTAATTGCATTGCCGTAAGCCATTGGCTCAACCTTTGCACTCATGGAGTAGTAAGAATTGATGGCGGTATCAGTCAGTTCATCGTCATTGAAATTGAAGACTGTGTTGCCATTTTGTTTGTGGTGTGATTGCATCTTTATCCCGGTAGCCACTAAATACGCTGCCAGGTAAAAATCGCGTGTTGTTTGAAGATTTTGCATTTTGTTCTCCTCTGAATTTTTATGTGAATAAGTTGGAATTTAATACCCCCAACTAATAATAATATAAATTATTTTTTTTGTGTTGTCAAGCGAAACACTAACCTTTCCTTGTTAGCTCTGAGGAATTAATTGTCAAATGTCAAATGAATTATATTGGCAACTATTATCCGGATTACCTAACCAAGTCGGGGTTGGAATCTTTGCTCTTTGTGTTTTGTTTGTAGATGGAAAGAATTAATTTCAAAGGCTTTTTATGGCGACACAAAACCTCTCAAGCGCGCAAATTCTATACTCGAGACATTTCCCCGAGTTGCTTTCTGCTGATTCCACGCTTGAAGAATACAAAGTTTCGAATCCGCTAAATGGATATAAAAACGAAATGACTATCGATAAGTTTGGTATGTATGAAGCACATAATCCCCCTTCCAAGGGATTCGTAAATCAATTTTTACAACTAGCCGAAGGTCTAATAGCAGAAGAAGATGAAGCGTTTTTCGAGGAATTGAAACAAGGAAAAGCGAGCTGTAGTCTTGAAGAAATATCGAATCTTCACAACAATTTATTCAAGAATGAGGGTAAATCAGCTTTTGACTATTTGGTAAATGAACGGGGCTTGACGATTGATACAATTAAAAAATATCGATTAGGTTTTGATATAAACGCAAGAGAACTTGTTATACCGGCTCTTAATATCACAAGGAAAAATCCTATTGCGGTTAAATATTTGGCAGTACCCAATTCACTTGATCAAAAACCAACAACTCTTCGAACTATCGGGTATTCGTATTTGTTGGGTTATCACAAGCTAAAATTTGCAAATAATTCTTCAATTCCAAAGTATATCGTGCTTGATGAACTTGATGCTCTTTATCTGCGTCAATGGGGTTTGGAGGTATATTGTAGTATGACCTTTAATTGCGAGATGATGAAAGAGTGGTGTTCGTTGTTTCATGATTCGGATGTGATTATCTTTGCGGATCATAGTCAAGAGTCGCAAACGAATACTTGGGAATTGGCCAACTATGCTAACTCAATTACGTTGGTTCGTCTCTCCGAGCCATGCGTCTCAGACTATTTTGTCAAAAAGAAACATACTCTTACGGATTTACTTGAGCGGGTAAAAGATGGACAAAAACTAGACAGCAATTATTTTGTAAGCATGCGGACGCTCAGAATCGTTGAAGAGAAAAAAGATCCATCAGAATATATTAATGGACCACAAGACTTGACTCAAAACTATGGTTTCGTATATGGAGCTAAGATTGATGGTGATTACTATTACTTGTCCTCGTCAAGAGTTTTTTATGACGAACAAGTCTTTTCCGATACAGGGGTTTATAAAAAGCATGAATTTGAACTCTCGGAAATATCGGAAGAACTTGCCGAAAAGTATACACAAGGGAATAAAACTATTAAGATTTCTGATTTGTTTGCTGCAACCAGAGAATACATTAAAAAATACATTTTTTTTCAACAGGATCAGATTTATGATTTGTTAACTGTTTGGGCTATGGGAACCTATGTATTTACGCTTTTCAGGCACTTTCCTTATATCCATATTCAGGCGGATAAGAATTCCGGGAAAACACAATTAATGGAAGTATTACGGCCAATTTGTTTCAATGGGAAATCCTATGTGAATCCAACCGGAGCGGTCATTTTTCGAGATGCTGAATGTAATTTACCAACTATGTTTATAGACGAAGCTGAACGACTTGGCTCGCGAAACAGCCAAGGACCACTTATGGAACTGTTGAATACTGGTTTTCAGAAAGGTGCTACTGTGAGCAGAATTGCACCCGCTGGAAAAGGAGGATTTGTCACATTTAGCGTTTATTGTCCGAAAATGTTTGCAGGCATCAATGATATGAACGAAGTACTACAGAGCCGATCAATAGATGTTATGATGACACGAAAATTGCCAAATGAAATAGTAGCCACATATAGGTTTGACTCAAGTACAACGAAACAACAAATCGACATAAAAGAAAACATGTACTTATTTGGGCTGCAAAGTGCATCAATAATCAAACGGACGTATGATACCAAACTTGACGCAATTCCACAGCTAGCAGCACTTGAGAACAGACAGCACGATATTTGGAGTCCTTTGTTTGTTATTTCTTCTATTATTGATTTTGAAAACAAAAACACTAAAATATCAGACGCTCTATCCGTTCTAGCGTCTGCTCAGGCGACACTTCAGTTGGCAAAAGATGAGCAAGAAAATCCGTCGGCCCGGCTGTTGTTATTTTTGGACGAGGTGCTGAACAGAGTAAAATATTTCAAGAAAAAGGATGCGATAATAGAATATAGAACAGAAGAAATATTTAATGAATTTATGAAAGATCCCGATTGGAAAAGAACAGTGCCGACAAAAAATAAATTGACTTCTGAATTGCGAAAAGTCGGGATCGACACAAAAAATGAAGCGGTTAACAATAAAACTGAACGGTGCTACTTGGTAGATATCGAAAGATTGGTAGATTTAGGTAAGCGCAACAAGGTCGAAATTGGGTTTTATAAGCGCATTGAGGAGCCGGGGGCAAGTTGATTCATTACGAATTCAAGATAGATTTCGTAATTAAAATTTAGCGATTTCGGCAAAAAATGAAATATTACGAACTTACAATGTTGTTATGTCGTGATTATTGGATGCGGTGAGATGCAGGTGACTTGTGTAAAAAGACTTCATTTTATTGGTGATTTTTTGTGTTTTTCGCCGAGGCGTAATTTCGTAATGTCGTAATTTTGCGCAAACCGCAGGGGCTTTTTGATTTAAAACCGAGTGACTCTATAATAAACATAATACCGACTTCGTAATTTTGAGCGATAATGATTTCGATCGTTCATGTTGTTTCATACGGCAATTACCAAAGGCTATATATGTCTCGTGAAAAAATAACAATTTCTAATGGCCTCAATTTTCATAAAATTGAGCTGACCGGTCCTGATTATCCAGGCATTGGCGAACTTCGCTTATTCGTTCCCGACTGGAACCAAATATTAAGATCAGATGATTTTTATAAGCCATTGAAGGAGATTAATCCAAAGAATGAAGATTTTTCAGCTTCATTATCATTGTTAGTAGAATATTATCAATACTTAACACTTTTACCACCGGGGAAAAGTCATAGACTCCATCCGTATGACAAGTTAATACGGAAGTTTGACATTAACTCTTTGCTATATTTACCGGAATTCAACAAAGAGTTGCGGCAGATGAACGCGGATAATAATTTGGATCGCGGTACTATCTACAACTACATAAAGAGTCAAGGCGATAGAGAGAAACAAAAGATGGTCGCTCAGATCAGAATGGATATGGATAAAGGATTTTTTAAAACCGAAACTGAAAGCATTGACGACCTTCTTAAAACGGCTTTTTATATGCCAAATCAACAAGCGCAACCATATACCCCTTATGGATACCAACAATTTATACACATGGAATTGCAGAAGGTTGCCAACGCAATTTCACATTTTTCTAAAAAACAACGCACTGAAGAATACTGCCCCGAGGCTGATTATAACAGCATAATTGAAATCCTAAAAATCGATGAATTGATCCAATTCCTAAGCGATGATTTTGACATAAAAAAATTAGTTGCAATGGCAAGCGATGCTTTAAGTATAATGAACTGGTCAGAAGATGTTGCTACCGGTAGGCCAAAAGCAAAATTGAGGTCAGAAAATATGGCTCCTCAAGGTTATGATAACGAAGAGACCGGTAAAATAATGGGCGGGATTATAACGCGCTTGAACGAAATACTAGTAGAGCAGAAAAAAGAACAAAAAAGAACAAGGATTAGACAAATAATTGTAGATATTGAACACCATCTTAATTTACCCTTAAAGCATCGTTGGGTCGGCTTAATTCATATCAAAAATTTATTTGCAGATCAAACGGTAGCTCGAAAAATCCTTTTACGTGAAATTGAACAATATCTTAGGTTTTGTTTGAGAGAACATGCGAAAAAATCGCTGGGATACCTAATTAAAGAATATAATCTATCACAGCCGGAAATCCGACTTTATATAATGCATAATATTGGGGTTCCAAGTCTGAGATACCAGATACCGCTATTCGAAGCACCTTTGTATTCTTTTTTTAGCATTAGCAAACATGGGTTATTGTTATTTATCGAGGTCATCCTAAAAAAATGTGCCGATCGGCCAAATGATAGGGAAATTTTAGAAACATACCTTAAATGGCAGTTTATCTCGTTTTTGAAGTATTACAGGGCGTATATTTTAATTGTTCAAGAGTCTGAACGGGAGGGAAAACGAAGCGGGATATATCGGTATAATAAAAAGTCGGCAGGTTCAAGAAAGAAATCTGATATTGATTCAGACATCCATGAAGACACCGGGGAGAATGAATCTTTTGCAGATATTATGTCTTTGGTTGATACTCCTGAGAATGAATCCTTTTTTTATTCCGGCGATTTTGAAAAAGAGGTTGAGCAGGTGCACTCAGATGATTTTGGAGAAGAACTAGTAGATTTTAACGACTTTTTAGAAAAATCACTCACTTCTGACGAGATTATTCTCTACAGGAAAATAGTAGAAGAAGGCTTAACCGAACAGGCTGTCGCAATTGAATATGGGGTATCACATACGGCAATTAATAATCGAAAAAAGAAATTATTTGAAAAGATTCGCCGAAGTTCAGAATTTAAGACCTTTGCCAACCGTATTAAAAATTAAGCATTCTTGTATAATGCAGATTGTAGACGCGAAAAGTTAAAATCGCTTTGACGCCTATTTTTTTGACAACCGGAGTATTTCACTTGGCTGCTCAACAAATACCTCAACTTCTCCGTGCAAAAGCTACAATTTAGTTCCGTACCGTGTAGGGGACAAGAAGTCTATATTAAAAATTTAGGAGATAGCTTGCAAACCGTTTCCCTTGTTTCCGTATATCTATGAAGGGTTTCATAAAGAAAGCCTTTATTATTAATTCACAATAACCAATAAATTAAATGGAAAATATTAATCAAGGAGATGAATCGCATGAGTGAAAAGTGCGAAAACATCCTTCGCGTTACGGCATTTTCACCAGATGGTGAAGTACAGCTCAAGAATTTCATAACGAAATCCAAAATAAACAATGAAACATTTGACATTGAGGGGACCTTCCCGTTTCCAATGACAAAGGATGAAGCCATCTCATGGTCTTCAATGATGTCGGCTGGACTTGCAATTTTTAAGCACAGATCCGGTGACAGCTCGGAATTGGAAAAATATCTAAAATATCCCTGGGTTATTTCAGCGGGTATAAAAGAGCTTTCCAGGCTCGAGCCATTTTTGATCGACAGTGGAGCAGCAGACGTTAATCTCGGACAGATTGCCAGCGGCAATCTTCTTAAATATGGCTATGCTACTGAACACGACTGGAAAGAAGCCCATTGGGGAACTATTGGGAGCTATGATTCGAAGGAGCAATACACACAGAATGATATTATTTGTGTTACGTTCTTCACCAAAAATGGGCCGCCCGACAGGTGGTTGAAAACGATCTCGAGCGATTTTCCAAAGCTTCATTTCAATCTGGTATGGGAAGTCCCATTTTGCAATGGAGGAGCAATCGATGCTTTGAATGGGGATATAGTCATTTATAACGATAAGTTCCCTGGTTTTGAAGAATTCTTTGAAGCCGAACAATAAGACACAGGCCGAATATACTCTGCCCATTTCATAAAATAATCAATACTAATAGTATGAACAAACTTATAAATATCTTACGCGTAAAAGCGCACTCTATTTTCGCACAAGAACAGTTGCGGGAATTCATCGGGTGTTCAAAAACGGTTGACGATTCGATTAACCTAAATATGACTCTTTCACAACGCACTTCTGAATGCCTAGAGGAAACAAAGACGTGGAAACATGCAAACTGGGGAGTTATTTCATTCAACAATATAGTTGTTAGGCAGCAGCAAAATGACTTCATATGTATCACATTTTTAACTGAAGCAGGAGAGCCATTAAAATGGCTGAATATAGTTTCAGAAAGATTTTCGATGTTAGACTTTGATCTTGAATATAGTTCAGATAAAAGTCTTAACCCTTACCTGGCGTGCAATGCTTATAACGGAAATCTCGTAAAATATTCACATCAAGTTGAATGGACTAAATAATACAATAGATAATAATTCGAGCCGAAAAACAAGAAATCTCGAAAACTCAATTTTGCATTGGAGCAATTCGGTTTTGACAAGCACGTCTCTGTAAATTGTGCACACATCTTCTATTCCATCAAGTCAGAGTGGCTTGTTGATACCAAAAGGCTCTTCATGCAGCAATGTTCAATACTCAAGGTTATTAATCGATACAGTTAAATGCACTAAGCATTACAAATACCTATCCGGCATCCCTTTTGTAGGGGGTGCCGGATTTTTTTATTGCAACGTCAGTTTTGTTGAGCGCATTAACCCAAAAGTTTACTTTTGTTTAATATCAGAAATCCCACTAGTCGCGGCTTTTGAGAATCATATAATATGCAGATTTCGAAATTTTTAGTTGCTGACATATTTTAAGGTATCCTACTCCCTTTTTCCTCATCTTAAAAACCGCATTAATTTTTACTTTTGGGATTTTAGGCCTTCCAATATTTTCACCCCTCATTTTAGCTTTTTCCATTCCGGATTTTACTCTCTCACGAATAATCTCACGTTCGAACTCCGCAAAGGCAGAGATCATGGTAAATAAAATCTTGCCAGCCGGAGATAAAGTGTCAATATTTTCCTTGAAAGATAGAAAATCAACACCCAACGAACGAAACTCTTCTAGTGCATTTATAAGTTCTCGAGTACTTCTTGCAAACCGGTCAAACTTCCATACTAATACAATGTCCGTTTTTTTCTTTCGCACCCAATCAAAAAGTTTTATGTAATTCGTTCGATCGGATTTTGAGCCTGATGCGAAGTCTAAAAATTCACCAACAATTTCCAGCTTCCGTGCTTTTGCATACGCCCGGAGATCAATTAGCTGCATCTCTATATTTTGCTCTTTGGTTGACACTCTTGCATAAATTAAAACGCGTGGCATTGTAACTCCTTAGTTTATACTAAGATTCTTTTACCATTTTTTGAGCTGTTTCCATAAAGGTAATGGTTTTTGGAAAGAATGGCAGAGTGGCGTAAATATTCTGTTTTGCGCATATTGGGGCGGGTGCGTTTTTAATATTATTGAAAGAAAACTTTATGCAAGACTCAATTATAATCAAAAGAGAAGAGCTTTACGAAGCAGTGTGGACAAAACCAATGACAACATTGGCAAAGGAATATAATTTATCGGATAACGGTTTAAGAAAAATATGCATGAAATTATCTGTGCCCATCCCGGCTGCCGGCCACTGGGCGAAAATAAGGGCCGGCTATGTTATACCCCGAATTCCTCTTCCACCAAAAGATGAATCGCATCCAACAGAGTATGAATTGAATATTCTGACCCCCAGACTGACAAAACCACAGTCCATTTATACCGATAGCATAGAGATTGGTAAGCGATTGACCAATCCCCACACGATAGTAAAAAATTATCTCGATATGGAGAACTCTAATCAAGAGTTCAAACACAATCAAGACAACATAATTCATTTGAGCGTTTCAAAAGCAGTAAGGCACCACGCCATTTTAGTATTAGATAGCGTTTTGAAGATTTTGGAAAGAAATAACTATCGTGTCAAAGTTCCCAGCGATAGATATAAAAGGACAGTCGATGTATCTTATGATAATATTACACTTGGGTTCACATTGTGTGAAACGCAAAAACAAATAAAAATAGAGCCTAAAACGTTTTTAGGTCCGTCATTTGACTATCAGTATGACGGGAGGTTGAAACTGTCTATTGATATCTGGTCATTTGATGAAAAAATCCAAAAAAATTTTCAGGACGGGAAATTGGCAGTATTGGAGGATAAACTTCCGCAATTTATAAATAATCTAATGCTATCATTCCGGATTGAAAGAAGAAAACTTCTGAAATGGGAGCGGGAACACCAAGAAAGGGAAAGAGTTGAGCGGTTGAGACTAGAAGCTGCTTATCGGATAAAAGAAGAGAAAAGAAAACAAGAGTTGCTGCTGGGTATGACTAAAGATTGGGTTGATGCAGAGCATATAAGGAGTTTTGTTCGTGAAATAAATTTAAAATATTCTGCGGAAGCGCTTCCTGTGAATTTGGCTGAATGGGTTGATTGGGTAATTGGGTTTGCAAATGCTATTGATCCGATGGGAAATCCTGAATTATTTAGAGAATATCTTGCAAAAAATGATTAGTTTATACCGAATTGTTTCAGAAAGTTAATACTTTGTAGGCACCCAGAAAGGTAAGTCATCAAACGATGGAAATTAAAAACAGTCGAGACAATCAAGTGTTGCTCAAAATGGGACTTGAGGCAAATATTAAGTCCAATAACATTGAAAAGCTAAAGACATTTTTGACTTTGGCGGAATCGGTATCGATTCCTAAGTCTTTGCATTACCGAGCAATCATTCGCGTAGCCGATGCCTTGAACCAATCAAAATCATGGGATGAGTCATTTAAGTTTTTTAACGAGGCAAGAAAATTTACTAATAAACCAACTATCCCCTTAAAGAAAGCCTATCAAAGCTTGCACCAATTCTTTGAATTGCACGAGACAGTTTTCTCAAAAAGTGATTTACGGGAATTATTACTCGTTATAGAACCATTCATGGCTTTGCTCAAGATATATTTAGATAAAGATAAGCGAATCGAAGAAAATTTGGCGCTGTTAACAGAGCGAGTTAATTATCGGTTAACACATACGGCTTCGGATGTGGAAGAAACCAAAATAACTTTTCGAATAGCTAAATTAAAGGCAGCGCTTTACGCTGATATGACACTTGAGGAAATGAGAAGCGAGCTTGCGAGATTGGTGGCCTTGATGGTTTTAACAAAGAAAGTAAAGTCGGATAAAAAAGAAACAAAAAAGGAGAGGGCGTTTCCATCTCATAAGTACTCTCGAAAGAAGAATAATAAAAAATAAGAATTTATGCGAGTCATGAAATGCAATGAATTAGCGAGAATTAAGCTGCCAATAAGTACTTTCTGTGATTAACTACAAGTTTCATTTGCTGAATGGCCTAGTAAGAATGAGCGTATTTATATAAAAATTATAATTTGTTGAGAAGTTTGCGTTCTGAATATATTGGCTGACCTCCTATTCGCAAAAACCTTGTTGCTGGCCTATTCGCAAATTATTAACAGATTATAGGACTTTAAGACCATATTCTGAATGTTGGCGATATGAAAGACAGTTCCAGCTAACTTTGACTAAGCTTGGAAATTCTAATTTATGACAAAAAAATGGGTTTATGATTGTTCAGATTATAATAAATGGACTTATTCTTGGGCTAGTATATGCATTAGTAGCTCTTGGATTTAATATCATCTACAATGCAACCAGGATATTCCACATAGCACATGGGGCGGTGTATGTATCCGCAGCATACTTCTATATTTTTTTTAGTCGAATAATTCATGGCGCGAATAGCCCCTATAGCCAGCTTATGATTGTGTTTCTTAGTATAATTTGTGTGGCCGGACTTGGTATTTCTTCAGAGCTGTTGGTTTATAGAAGACTTCGAAAATCACAATCGCCGTTGCTAATATATTTAATAGCTTCTTTAGGCTTCTATATTGTAAGTGTAAATATAATTGCAATGATTTTCGGAAATGAAACTCAAATTCTTTCGAGTAGCAATATATCATCGTATCATTTTGCCGGCATCACAGTGACGAAAATGCAGTTGATAGAGTTGATGGCCTCGCCGATATTAATAACCAGCACAATTTATCTTTTAGCTAATACAATATTGGGTAAAGTTATTCGTGCAATGTCCGATAATCAAACACTTGTGCAGGTGCTTGGATACAATTCGCAAAAGTACAGAATTTTGATATTGGGAATTGGGTCAATCTTGGCAGGTGTGGCATCGCTAATGGTCAGCTTTGATGTGGGTGTTGATCCGCAGGGGGGGCTCGTAGTATTTCTTACTGCGTCGGTTGCCGTAATTGTTGGGGGAACCAATTCTGTCTATGGGTCTATTATGGCGGCGATATTTATAGGGGTTATTCAAAACCTTAGTGTATGGTTCTTCTCCGCTCAATGGCAGGATGCTGTTACATTCATTATTTTGATCGGTGTACTTATCATTCGGAAGAAAGGTTTATCGGATATTAAGCTGCGTTTGGAAGAAGAATGAATTACTTTCTGAACATATTGGTATTTTTCGAGATATATTTGATTTTATCCATGTCATTAAATGTAATGCTTGGGTATACTGGTTTGATTTCAATTGCTCATGCATCATTTTACGGAATAGGGGCATATGTATTTTCACTTTTAATGAGCAACACTGGTGCTGAATATTATTTAAGTATTTTGGGCAGTGTTTTAATTGCAGTTATTTTTAGTTATCTAATTTCTCTTGCATCTCTCAAATTTAAAGGAGACTATTTTGTCCTTGCCACACTTGCATTTCAGTATATTACATATAGCATCCTTTATAATTGGGTAAGTCTAACGCGAGGGTCTCATGGGATCATCAATATTTCACGTCCTAGCATTTTTGGGGCAACTATTCATTCGCTTTGGGGATTCGCTATATACAGTTCAATAGTAACTATTATAATAATTAGCATTCTAGTAATAATCTTAGAATCACCTGCTGGAAGAGTATTGAGGGCAATAAGAGATAACGAACTTGCGGCTGTATCACTTGGCAAAAATAATATTCATTATAAGATGATTAGCGTGGCAATTGCCTCCGGTAGTGCTGCAGTAGCGGGTACAATTTATGCATCTTATACAACTTACATTGACCCGACCAGTTTTTCGGCTACTGATTCTATTTTATTTCTTTCAATGGTTGTTATCGGCGGTTCAGGTAATATTAAGGGTTCGGTGGTGGGTGCGTTAATTTTCATATTATTGCCCGAACTTATTCGATTTGTGGTTATACCGGAAAGTATTGCTGCCAACCTGCGGATGATAATATATGGTTTGTTATTAATACTACTTATGCTGTTCCGACCTCAAGGATTATTAGGTAAGTACAAGTACAATTGATAGTTAAATATGGATGATATAGTTAGAACATATAACTTAACAAAACATCTTGACGGTATTCTTGCAGTAGATAATGTCTCTATTGCGATCTGCAAAAACTCCATTACTAGTTTGGTAGGAGCAAATGGTGCCGGTAAGACCACGTTGTTCAATCTAATTACTTCATTTAGTCGACCTGATAGTGGGGAAATCATATTTAATGGCAACCGAATCAGTGGCCGAGATAAAGTATGGTTGGCCGAAAAGGGGATGGCGCGGCTATGGCAAGACATACGATTGTTCCACAATATGAGCGTGTTAGAGAACTTATTGGTTTCGTATAAGCAGAATATCGGAGAGAAATTTATTAATAATTTTTTACGAATGCGAAGCGTAAAAATATCGGAAACAATTGCAGAAAAAAAGGCAATGGAAGTTCTCGAATTTATAGGTTTGTTATCCCACAAAAATTATCTAGCCAATACGCTTTCTTATGGACAACAGAAACGAGTTGCGATAGGACGTCTTTTAATGAATGATGCAGAATTATTGCTTCTGGATGAACCGTTTTCTGGTCTCGATAATAATAATAATGAGAAAATATCGCGATTGTTAAAAACTCTTATTGATGAAGGTAAAACTATTTTAATGATTGAGCATAATATTGAAAAAGCTCTTACTCTTTCTGATAGGATATATGAAATGGATGCAGGTAAAATTATTTTTGCTGGTACTCCTAATAATTATTGTGATTATATAGCCCAAATAAACAAGAACAGTCTATACATACATGAATAGTATTGATCCTATTCTTAAACTTGAAGGTGTATATAAGTACTTTGGCGAAATCAAAGTACTGAAAGGCGCAAATTTTGAGGTATTCCCTGGCGAGGTAGTCTTGATTACCGGAGAAAATGGCGTGGGAAAATCAACACTTTTCAAAATAATTGCAGGCATTACTCCTGCAAATGGGGGGAGGATTTATTTTGATGGCGTAGATATTACTCATAAAAATATCGAAGCAATCACAAATCTAGGGATTGATTTGTTGATGCAGGGGGGCGTTGTTTTTCCAAACTTATATGTTTGTGAGCACTTTGAATTAGCGATGAGAGGAGTTGGAAAGAAATACTCGAAAAAAGATGCGCAAAAAGTGATTGAGCTAATTCCAGATATTCAAAAGATCATCAAAAAAAGAGCAGGACTTTTGAGCGGTGGTGAACGACAATTGCTGGCAATTTCTCTATTAATTTTACGAGATGCTAAACTTTGGTTATTAGATGAGCCATTGAGTGGTCTGTCATCCAAATTGAGCAAAATGGTTACTAAAACCATTTCCTCGCATTGTGTTGAATCTAAGATATCAGTAATTCTGATTGAGCAAAAAACAAATGAAATAAGAAAAATAGCGAGTAAAATTTTTACATTAAATCAAGGTCAAATATTTTAATCAAGAGGATGGCATTATGTATAAAAAATTAATGTTACTGGTTTTGATAGCTTGTGTTGGTTTCGCATTTTGTGGTTGTTCAAGAAGGGTTGATAACGTAATAAAAGTTGGTGCAATATTACCATTAACAGGAGATTTGGCTAGTTATGGCGTTGATACAAAAAGAGCTCTAGAGCTTGCAGCTGAGGAATGGAATCAAAAAGGTGGGGTGGCTGGGAAAAAGATTCAAATTATTTTTGAAGATTCTAAAGGTAATTCTTCGTTGGCAGCGATTGCGATGAACAAATTAACTGCGGTAGATAACGTTATAGGTGTATTAGGACCAATAACGAGTCCAGAAGTTTTGTCAGTTGCGCCCATTGCTAATACCTCCCAAAAACCGTTAATAAGTCCGTCGTCTACCAGTATTAATATCACAAAAGCGGGCCCGTATATTTTTAGGACTATCAACGCTGATAATATAGAAACACTATTTTTCTCCCGGTTTATATTGAAAAACCTTAAATCTCCTAAAATAGGTATTCTGGCAGATAGAGCAGCTGGAACAATTTCGTATGCCGAATCATTTGAAAAATATTACACTCAAAATGGTGGTGAGATAGTTGGCGAGGTAATATTTCAGGAAAATCTCAAGGATTTTAGATCGGAAATTATAAAAATATTAAGTCACAAAAATATTCAAGCTATTTATGTATCGGGTGTGTCAATGGAAATCGGATTGATCACCAAACAAGTGCGTGAATTTAATAAAACTATCCAGATATATTCTTATCAAAGCGCAGAAGATAGAAGAGTGGTAGATCTAGCAGGCTACACCGTCGATGGTATGGTATATTCATCGACTACACTACCAGAAAAATATTTAGGAAAATCCCGAGAGATATTTGTAGAAGCGTTTCGTCAAAAAAATAATCAAAAACCCGGGGTGTTTGCCGCAGAAATTTATGATGGCTTCAATATACTGATAAATTCATATAGAAATTCCATCGAAAACAAAGGTGAATTTATTGAATATTTGAAAAGTACGAAAAACTACGCGGGGGCAAGTGGCACGATAAGTTTTGATGAAAATGGAGATGTGCATAAAGCTGTTGCGATATATCGATATGACGGTATCACTCCAGTTTGCATGTATGTTGTCGAAGATGGTAGCTTTATCCCTGTTCACTAAGGTAGAACGTTATGAAGATTAAAAGAATACTTCTTGCTAATTCATCTATCATTGCCCTTGGAGAAAAATATGTTAAGACAGTTAATTATTCATGCTATCCTCCCTTAGGATTGTTGACTATAGCCACTCGACTCAAAAAGCTAAATCCGCAAATAGAGGTGGAAATAGTCGACATGGAAATAGTAGGCCTCGAGCGCATTTGTAATACTATCGCGGTTTTTAATCCGGATTTAGTTGGCATCAGTGTTATAACGCCAACTTATGAGACTGGTCTTGAATTAGCACAGTATGCTAAAAAGATGGGCGTCGCCTATGTCGTTTTAGGTAATGACCACGCATCTTTCTTTCCTGAACTAATCGTTGAAAATCGAAGATTTGTCGATTTTGTAATCTCGGGAGATAATGGAGAAATTGATTTTTGTAACTTAATAGATTCACTAAATAGAAGCATAAATCCTTTTGATAATACCAATAACCTTTCAGGCCGCTGGAATGGGAAAATAGTGACGTCAACAACAGCTAAAATTCTTTTGCATGAAAGGAAGAATGACATCGAAGATATTCCTGATTATAAATTGCTTGATGAAGAGCATAAGCGCGCATATATAAGGAACTATAACAGGGATTTTGGCCATTTTCACAAAAAAATAATAAGCCCTATAACAATTAATAATGCATCGGGGTGTAATAATTTTAAAAAGCATTGTTTATATTGCAGTATCTTCAATTTACAACCCCAATGGGGTGATCCACGTTTCTTTTGGCAATTAATTAAAAAATATCATTATGAAAATTCTATAAATCTATTTTTTGAGGTTTGTGACAATTTCGGAGGGATGCATGAGTATCGAAAAGAATTGATAAATCTAATGCCTGAATGGTTCGAAAAATCGGATATTGAATTAATAGTCTATTCAAGAGCATTCGACATATTTAAAAATAGAACTATAATCGAAGAATTTAAGAAATTGCACGTCAGTCGTGTCATAATAGGTTTAGAGGCAGGTAATGATTATGCGATTCATCAAATGCGAAAAGGACATCCAATTGGCCTAGAAAAAGAAATAAATAAATTTGCAATAGAAAAATTGGCGGAGACAAATATACAACTGCACTCATCATTTATATTTGGAACAATAGGGGAGACAGAGGAGACTTTAGAGTCCACCAAAGAGTTTATTTATTGGCTAAAGACCTTTAAAAATATTGCGAGCATAGAGGTTAGTCCTTTGTATCCGCTACCGACATCGCCGGCTTGGGATTTATTGTTGGGAATCACTCCTTCAAAATATTTCGGGAATGATGTGGAAAGATTACTGAGGGCATTTGGTTTAAAAAATATTAGCAAATGTTGGGAAAAAACACGTGAAATCTTGATGTATAATGATATTATTGATGTTAAGGTGGCTAGTCAATTATGGCTTGACTATTTTACTTTCGCGGGTTGCGAAAAAATTCTTAAAGAAGTTGACGAAGTAAACAAAATAATAAAATTCGAGTCTTATATAAATATTGGGGCATTCTTATGATATCAATAGATAGTGATTTTTGTGCTTCTTGTTTTCGGGCATCTAAAACAGCACTCGGGAAATTCACTGATCTGCATTACTCTCATAAAATAGTGGATGAAGTACTATCGCCAATTCAAAATACTCTAAAAAAGCAACCAATTATTACACTGGATGAATTAAGGAAATTCAAGCTGTTTGAAATTGCATCTGGTAAAATCGAAGAATTCACAAAAATAAATGAGGGGCATGAGTTTTGTATAATTGACTTTTGGACGCCTAGAGAAGAAGAAATACCTCTATATGCATTATACATTGATCTGACTAAAGGTCGGAATGGATTTGGTGAGTACGCTGAGAACCTAATAAAACTTTATAACACACCAGACATTAATAATAAAATATTTGACACAAATAAAATCATCAAACGACTAGCTTTATTTCAGCCGGTTGTCATTACTCTTCGAAAAAATGAAACAATCATTAATGAAAAAGAACTTTATATTAAATATGAAGTATTAGAAAAAGATGTTAATGCCATTGAAAAAGACTATGCAGACCCTAGGGGGTTCACCCAAAACCTCAAGAAGATATACGATGACACAACATCTATATTTCCAGATAAAGTGCCGATAAAAAAGTCAAATCACCACATGAATAAACTCGGGAAGCTATTTTGGGAACTCCCTGATGCCATAACAAAAGACACCTTTAAGTTTCTTTGTGGTAATATTGATGAAAGCCCAGACGATAGATACGATAATCCGGCAAGTGCGTTTATGACGTATTTGTTTTTTTTCAGGAAAATATTACCACACAAAAACTATTGTGAATATGTTTATTTCCCGGCCACTGCCCCTGTTATAGATAAGGTTAATAAAGTAATTTACCATCGATGGATTGGTGGAATGCTGTTTGGATTTAAAAGCCCAACTACTTTTAATACTAGAATCAATTATCAAAACTTTACGCAAAATATTATTGCCTCTGTTAATCAACTATATCAGTTGTTCACGCTGAAAGAACAAGAGACTAAAGCTATTGATAGCGCCAAAAAATCAGCGATCACGCAAGTTATGGCGAGAAACATGTCACATAATATTGGCAGTCACGTACTTGCGAAATTATCTACTAAGGAATCGCTGGCAGGTTTCAACCCGGAAATTGAAGAAACCAGCACCAAGGAGACGTTAGCGCGCTTGTATTCTGGAATTGAAGAAATTGCTAAGTTAAATGAATATCTAAAGCTTAGAATGGATTTCTTAGCCGACATTGCCACTACACTACCGACTTTCGAGGTTAAAAGAAGTTTGATAGACGAGGTTCTGAAATATTTGCATTCCGATGGCTTAAGTAATTATTACAAGCTTCTACTTAAACATATAACAGGAAATTTTATTACTGTTTCTATTAGCCTGCCAGCTGAGTGCAACAAGAGACTGTACGCAAATTTTCCGAATGATATATTGGGCGTTCAAGCTTTTTATGTGATAATCGAAAACATAATCCGAAATGCTGCCAAACATTCACAACCACCCAAAGATAGGCTCAAAATAAAACTCAAATTCGAGCATAAATATCCCGACTTACTAAGCGTAATAATATATGACAATTGCAATGCATGCAGTAAGCAGAAAAATATTGTTGCTGAACAAAATAAACGTATTAATAAATCTTTATTAAATAAAGAAAATGAATTGCGGCAAGGGTCTTGGGGGACGTTGGAAATGAAAATTGCTGCGGCATATTTGAGAAAAGTACCACCCTCGGATATTGACTTACCTATATTCAATCCGCTTGATGCGAACGAAATAAATTCCGTGGTCCAAAAAGTGCCACCTCTTATCGAAGCGGTTAAAGTTAGCGATGATGGTCAGCATTTGGGATATAAGCTTCATTTAATGGCACCCAAGGAGTTGTTAATAATAGATTGTCGAAACAATCAAAAAGGGTTGACAAAAAAGAAGATCGATGAGCTAAGAAAAATTGGTATATGGTATGAAATATGGCGAGAAGAATTGTTGAACAAAATTCATAACCATCAACTCCTCGTACTAATATTTCCCAATAATTCTATACTTAAACATATAAGTGATAACAGAAAAACATTCCCGTTGCGAAAATTTATTGTTGCACATCATAAAAATATCAGCGATCCCTCAATGGCATTTATCAACATAAATAGAATTGATATTCCCCAAATTATCATGAGTAAAGAGGTTAATGGTTTACTTGAAAAACTTTGGGAGGCATGGGGGAAAAGAAGGTATAATACGAAACTACATTTGCAAGTATGGGGGCAAGGCAATGCAGGGATAACTCAAACCAGTGAGATTCCGCTCATATCAAATAATAGAAGAGGGTTGCAAAAAGCTATATTCTTTCATCATAAATGTGTCGACTATAATAAATTTGAGAAAGAATTATACTTTGAGCAATATAACACATGTTCATTGTTAACGCCTTTGTTAAAACAAATAGAAGACGATTCCATTATGCGGTCGAGATTTGCAGAAAGCATATCTGCAAATATTGCTATCATAGACGAGCGCCTTCAAGATTTGACTAAGCACGAGTTTAATAATGTCGAATATTCTAATAATAGAAAGTTAAAACGACAGGAGGTGCTCGAAAAATCCAAAATTTATATTTTACCGGAAAAATATGCGAACTTAAATTCATCTAAATTTACAACTCTAATTAAAGCCAACATAAAAGACTGGATATTAAAAAGAGCGAAGGAAAGTGATTTTCTGGTGATCCATCTAGGCATTTTGGAAAAACTCTGTGATACTGCTTGCGTTGATGATAATGAAAAGAAAAAGATAATAAAAGAGTATATCAATAAAATCCAAGAACTGAAACCCGAACTTAACATAATACTCATTTCGGGACGGGGAAAACCAAATATTCTACCGGAGGAAACACTATTTTTACATTATTCATTAATATCACAGTATATTCTTGAGAATGGTAGCAAATTCCATTTAACTCAGTTGTTATATTCTGCCAGAAAACAGTTATAGGAGGCGAGGATGGGTAAGAATATTCACATAATATTTACCATAAGAGCAGGCTCACCTGATGCTGTGTCTAAAATGTTAGGTGATGAATTTTCAAACGAGAACTTCGTTGTTATTTATCGCACTAGCAAAGGCCGGATCCAAAAAGCTAAGAATTGCAAAAAGCCTGATATAATTGTAATTAACGATGGCATTGACACAAAAGAATACTCAGACGAGATAAAGCAATATATAACGAATAAACAGATAAGCAATATTTATGTAATCTATCATGCGAGCAGCAAAGAAAAACATAAAGAAACGATACGGAAAATATGCACAAACGCGAGCAAAATGTTGCATGAAGCCTCAGAGCACCATACTTCTGGTAATTATGGAGCGGATATATTGAATAAGATAGCACAATATGTAATATCGCAAAAGATAGACCCCTTCGATTATGAAAATGAACTTAAAAATCTTATGCTGCGTCCGAATTACATCGATGCGACTTTGGAAATTAAGCTTGAAATATTACATAAGAGTTTAACACCGGAAGGCCTGTCGGAAGCCAAGACGCTAGCTCGAAATTTTAATCATAACAAGCAACTCAATAAACTGTTAGGTGAATTAGAAACAGTTGAGCCTGATTGTTTTAGTGAAAAGTATATTGAAATATTAACAAAATTAAGGAATAGCTTGTTGAAATAATTGTGGAGAATATATGAATCCGCCACTAAGTAAAAACTTGGGATGTGCTTTTGACAATCTTGATTATGCAGAAAAACTTTCGGAGCAACTAGGCTCTAAAATAACACCAATATCTATGGAAAATTTGTACATCCGGACGTTTACTGACTTAAAACCATTCGGATTGAGAAATAAACGAATAGGCATCATTTTAATTTACAGCGAAATTAAAAATGTCGGGCGCATTAAAATGGGTGGCTTAGAATTGGTTAAACAGATCCGCATGGCTGGATACAATAACCCGGTTATTGTATTAAGTTGGTTTTCTGTGGATTATTTGATAGGCCGATTTGGAATAACAAATCCCTTTATTTGCGGATCATCTCGATCGTTAAAGATATTACAACTGCCTATCAGAATAAGCGAAGTTAAAGAAAATATCAGCTCTTTATTTCCATTGTCTATGAATGAATATCGAAGGCAGATAAAATCCTATGAATCTTGGGAGATTAGTAATATCAGGCATGATCTGAAAACTATTGTTTGCGCATCAACTACTTTGGCGGATATAAAAAATAATCTTTTTGAATATAGTAGTAAGCATTCTCAAAATAACAAAATCAAAAAACTAGTTAATGCTTTGCTGATGTCTGAGAACATAAAGTCTATTCAAAGTACAATTGAATCATTAAAATAAGCAGAGGTGAAAATGTCCTATAAAAACGGGAAAAATATTGACGTTAAGAGCGCGTTTCTTGGTCCAATGGCTGAAAATAATGAAATACTTGAAGAATTGATTATCGATTCATTACGAGATTATATATATTGGAGAAGAAACATCCACCCCGAAGATTCGCCATCTATTTCTGAAAATGATAAAATACAACCGCTGTATATTCACACAAAATCTGTTATGAGGCAGGAGTTGTTCAATATACTGGCAGAATTGAAAAAAGGCGCCCCAATTTATTCAAAAAGATATTTCGGACATATTCTGGGGGATTTATTTATACCTTCTATGGTAGGATATTTTGCCGCCATGTTGTATAATCAAAACAATGTTGTGGCAGAGGTATCTCCTGTGACTATCGAAAAAGAGCTTAACTATATTAAAGAAATTTCAAAAATGTTATCATACCCTATTTTGGATTATGATAAACTTTCTTCTTCGCCTAAAGACACATCTTGGGGACACCTTTCGGCAGGCGGAACTACAGCAAACTTAGAAGCGATTTGGGTGGCAAGAAATATAAAATACTTTCCTCTGTCAGTTCGACTTTTGTCGAAAACAAATAAAAAATACAAGCTATTGGAGTCTTTGGAAATTCAAACTCCAAATGGGCAAATTGCTCGACTAAAAGACATAGGTCCATTTCAGCTTCTTTCACTAAAGTCAAAAGATGTCCTGGGACTTATCCTGAAAATTGAGAAAACTTTAATTCAGGGACAATTAGGAAAGAATGCGATGCTTGATTTTGAAAACCAAATGCCTACTATACAAAAATTAGGATTAATAAACTTTTACCAGGAATGTAAAGACCGCCATCTAGATTTTAAGCTGCCAAAGGTCATTATTCCGCAGACCGTACACTACTGTTGGTTTAAGAGTATGGATATTCTGGGTGTTGGGAATAAAAATTTAACCCAGATTCCGGTTGACTATAGTTTCAAAATGAAAGTTGATATATTGCAGGAAGAAATCAGTAACGCTACTCAAAACGAGGTACCGATATTGGCATTGATAGGGATTTGTGGGACTACGGAGGAAGGTGCTGTTGACCCGCTCAGTCACATGGCTCGTATAAAAACAAATACAGAAAAAAAACAAAATGTCTCGTTTTGGTTCCACTCAGATGCGGCAATTGGTGGATACTTTGCTGCCTTACTTAAAGATAAAAATTTTCATGATACTTCTACAAAAGGGATGGTGGATATTAAAGCATTGCGTGAATGCGATTCAATTGTGGTTGATCCTCATAAACTTGGCTATATACCGTATCCGGCTGGAGCAGTAATATTTAAGGACTCGCGAATTCGAGAACATATAACATACAAGGCCCCCTATCTAAACGAATCAGAATATATCATGAAAACCTTTATTGGTAAGTGGACGCTTGAAGGTTCACGGCCTGGGGCATCTGCCATAAGTTGTTATTTGTCTCAACACACTTTCCCGCTCAATAGAGAAGGATATGGGCAAATACTTGATGGTTGTATGAAGGTGAGAGACAAATTACTTTTGGCTTTTGATGATGTTAATCGTAATCCGGAAAAAAATAGAGGGTTCCAAATAAAGCTCCTTTATAAACCTCAACTCAATATCATCTGTTATACGGTGTGTTCGCCAAAATATTTGAAGACACCAGAATGCTTAAATGAAATGACAAATAAAATTTATAATAAGTTATCGGTAGCTGGTAATTTACACGCTAGCAGCTATGAATATCTTGTGTCTAAAACGGATTATTCGTTTAAGGACTATAAACAAATAATTGACAATTATTTGTCAGGGATGAACATACGGGATAGAATGCTTGGTGGGGATTACAGATTGGTTGCGCTTCGTTCAGTACTAATGAATCCAATGGTTGACGATGATGTTATCTTAAATGGTTTTGCGCAATACCTATGCAAAGTTGCAGAAGAATTACTACCGGAAGTTCAAATAGAAAATCTAATCAAGACCAATAATAACATGCGTCTTAGAATAGCGGTGGCTGAAGATAATGATGTTGACTGCTCATCGTTACGATATCACCTGGAATTCGATCAGACCTTAAGTAAGGGACTCGAGATCAGAGCAATAAGTGACGTCAACGAATTCGACGAGATATTCAGAGCATACAAGCCTCATGTCGTGATAACAGATATAAAGTTTAATAATAACCTCTTCGCGGGCATAGAATTAATTAAATATTTAAAAGGTCGTAAAAACCGAGAGAAGCAGTTCAAGAATATTATTGTTTACTCGGCTAATTTAGAAAATGATGCCGTCGCTCGGGAGTTAAGTGGTTTGGGCATTCCCGCACGACACCGTATTTCTAAAAGCTATGATTATATTAAAGACAGTCGTGCAATATTGAATACAATAATGGAGAGTTTTATGTAGTGCCACCAAATCGGCACGCGCAGCCGAACACGTATAGATTGTAATTAAATAGTCCACAAATATGAGATTAAAAGAAAATCTACCGCTATGTTCAAACAATGGCAACTGCTTGTGCTACGAAAATTTTATATAAGAATTGAAAGTTGTATCGTTTGGTAAGGTGAAGATGATAAATTAAACGTCATATAATCATATAATTGGAAGTATGGCGATTATAAAGTGGCTGATTTGATAATATTGAGGTTCATTATGCGAAATAATGCCTGCTTGAACTATATGATCCAAGGTCATGGGTTTGAATAATAAATGCTGAGGACTTAAGAGCAAATGAGAGAAAAAAGCTACAAAAAAGGAAATAGAATATTCTTCGTTTGTAATGATGATGGGTATGCAAAAGCTTTATCGAGCAAGATGGGCATAAATTCAATTATTACATCCAAGAACAGGATGGAAACTGTAATGATGAAAAACAGTAACATTAGCGGAGTTGTTGTGCTGGCGGAGCTGAAATGGGATGAAAAGAAATATACTGAATTCTTGGGTTTAGAAATACTGACAGAGCTTAGATTAAACTATCAAATAAAGGCGCCTATTGCGATATGCTCGTTTTTCCCTGGAGATCAATTGAGGTCCAAATATCCAATCCTAGATTTTCCCCAAAACCATCCTTTTATCAGTCTCCCTTTCATCGTCGAAGACGTGCTGGCTGTATTCCAAAAATCAGAAATTGCAGATGAACATAGATTGAATGATATTATAAGAAGTTATTGTAACGTAAAAGGGCGTCTCGTTCATTTAATCACTCACGGGGATGGCTTGTCGAAAATCTTAACAGGCTGCCATACAAAAACACCCCCCAATGAGCTTTGGTCGGCTTGTGAAATAGATATGAGGTCATTTAACAGGTATATGTCAAGCTTATCAGAAGGATCGGTGTTATATAAGAACGGGCGTAGACTTTGCGAACATATTAAGGAATCTATCAAAACACGCAACTTAAAAACTTTACGCAAGGCAAAATTGCTTATGTTTGAATTTTTAATAGAATTAGGTGGTATGTAGTATGAAGACAAAACAAGACTCTTCAAAAGAGTCACAAAAAAGATATGAAGTGGTTTTGCTAGAGGATGATAAAGAAACTTTGGAGAAAATAACTTCTGCGTTAGCTCGCAACGAAATTATAGTATATCCGTTTGTAGATGGTCGCAAAGCTTTAGAAAAAATTATTAGTGATATTAAAATTGAGGCGCTTGTCACCGATATAGAAATACGGTATCCATATCCGAATGGAGATCGAGGAGGGCTTCAAGGATATGATGTTGCAAATCTTCTGACAAAAAAAAGTGCCAACAGGATTTTTAGTATTATCGTGCTTACGGCTCTTGAACAAGATGAAGCTCTAGATAGCATTAATCTGTTTGAAAATAGAATATTTTGTTTTTCAAAAATGAAGTGGCGTAAATTTAACGAAGAAGAAATAGTCGAGAAAGTATTGAATGATTTAGCAGGTTTAATAAAGTCACGAATAGAGTGCTCCCCAATACTTTGGTATAATGAGATTCGGGATATCTATCCAGACAGTCGATGGATAAAACCGGAACGGAAGGGAGATAAAATTGTTCCTCCATATTGGGGGGTGTATTGTGAATTGTGGATGTCAAAAGATTGGAATAAAATCGATGCCGAAATATCAAAAAAAGCACTTAGTATTTTTGAAAACTATGAGCATGGTGAGGTGAGGAGGCTTCAAGGCGATTTTCTTACGTTAAGAAATAATCCAACCCCAACAACTTTTTGCGAGCACCTTATAGCAAGACGAGTCATTTATGCGTTAAAGGCCAATTTCCCGACGAACTGGGCATTGTTGGTGAGTGGCAAAGAGAATGAGAAAGAGGAATCTCTTGAGCTTGATGCCGATACATGGAATAATATTAAAAGCGAGCAGGTGAAAATACAGGTAAATGCTATTCATAATAAAAGTGCAGAAATAAATCTGAGGACACATTACGACGATTATTTAAATTCTTGCCATTATATTGAAAAGTACGAGGCGATGAGCATACTGACCGGTAAGCAGCAAAATAATCTTAGAGTTCATAAGAAAAATCTTATTGAAAAAAAAAGAATAATATCTGATGCTAGAACAATGTTAAATCCAATGATAACTGATTTACTTAAATCACTTGAAAATGAAGATATTAGCGTAAAAAATGGTTTTGTCTCTTTTCTCCGATTTTGGGGGACGGATTTTACAGAGTTGTCCTGGGTAAAAAAACAAAAAAGGACAAATGGCGGACAAGATCCTTTACAACAAACTCTAAGAGTTGTGGGAATTCGCAAAGAAGATATTTCTGATGAGAATATAGATAATTGGAAGTTATTATTGCCTGAGGAGAGGAACTGGTTGCAACAAAAATTCGGAAGAAAAAATTAATACGCCTAATTTTTATAAATGGCTTCTGGAGTTAAAGAGAAAATAGTACCTTATTATAGATTTGAATAATAAAGGTCTTTAATATAGCATACAAGTCATGGGGCTTAATAAAGGAAGTATAAAAACGTTTCAGTCTTTGGGTGAATAGTCCCGCAGAATAGACACTCGAATTACAAAATGTTGTAGATGGTAATATTTGCCACATTTTATTCGGTCTAGAGAGCTATAATCAAATTCAGAAATCTCTAATTCTTTATTGGGGTCAGCACGCTCGTGTCATATATCATAAATGACTGGAGATGAATAGAAAATCCTTCGATAGCTAATGTCAGCTAAGTATAAGCACACTATGTTTGAGTCGTGAGTAATTATTATCAATACGCCAGCTAGGCAGATATTTGTTGTTCGGTTGATATATCGTCACGTTATAGATGTGAATATGTTTAACATGTTAGAAGGAGTAAAAATGAAATCAATCAGTACTGCTACAATTTACAAGTTGTGTTTTTCGATTATATATGCATGTGTCGTGCTACCCTTTACCGTCAACTTCTTTTCGTTGATCGCTCCACCGCCGGCAGCTGATAGCCAACTTTTTAATATAATACCTTTGGTTAGTCTACACAAGATAATGCTTCCGATGCTTTTAGGAATATTGGAGTTCGCAAGCGTAGGTCTTGTTTGTTGGATTTGGCTTGAAAATGGAAGATATAGAAAGGGCTTCCTCGTGATATTGTATCTTGCTTGTCAGATATTGCCGGTTACTTCTGTTTATTATGATGTGAGATGTAGACAATATTTAAAAGAGCACAAAGATCAGGAAGATGTATATAATAAATCCATGGATGCGCGTAAGTCGAATATAGAACACATAAATCAAAACGTTAACATCGAGAATACTCGTGCCTTTAGCGAAGAGGAGAGGATGCTTTCTCAGTTGCAAGTTATGTTGAACGATAATAACAAAAGGCTTGACCTAGTCCACAAAAAGATGGATGAATATCTCGGGCGAAAATATACCGCAAAAAATGAAGATGTATCTGTCCGGTTGCGGGGATTAGAGGAGGAGGAGAAAGAGTTGAAAGAATCCAACTCGAAAACCGAATCGCAAATAATTTTGCTACAAAATGGCATAGTGGAAAACAAGAAAAAATCAACCCAATTAACGCGAAGTTATTCTGATTCGATCAGGGGAAAGGAAAATGATTTACAAAACTTTATACAAAACAAATCGGGACTTGTGTATGCATCAGAACAAGAGTATGTCGCAAAAACATTACTTAGCACCGGGAGTATTTTTGCACTACTAATAGCGATGATTTTCCCCTTGACTGTTGTTGCGGTTGCATCAATCATCGCAAATAAGGCTAAAACAGCCAATACAGATTCGCCTTCATTTGATCTGTCAATATATTTGCGTCACGCAGAAGAGCTGCCGCAGGAAAACCAATACAATTATGCGAGGTTGTTATTGCCAAGCATAAAATCATATTTTATTGCAATAAAGACGTCAAAAACCTTGGCAAATGAAAACGTGATCATGAATTTAAGAAATGAAGAAACGATCAGCTTAGCACGAACTCTGGGCACTTACGCAAACCAGATAAAGCGAAGTAAGATGAATGAGGATGCAAAAAATCTATTATTAGAAGGCATCAACAAAACAATATCTAAAGAAATAATAACAGAAGGAGATATCGCTCATGTCGCGTGAAACAAATTTACCAGTCGGCAATTTAAATGCCATCGGACCCACCGATAAATCAAAAATGACAAAGTTTGATTTAGAAGAGGTGTTGAATAAAATTGAAAGCATCAAGCAACAGGGCTTCGGCCCGGAACCGTCATTCCTCGAAACAGTATTATCTGCCGGTGCCAGAGAACGACGTCAGGCAATTGAAGATGCCAGAATAAGTGCTATTAAAGTTCGTAAGGATTTAATAGATAGTTTAAGTGGTGCGATCGCAGTATATGTAGATACACATAAGGCTGATCTAAAAGTGCGAGGGAGTACTTTCGTGACTGCTTCATTTAGCCAGCAGATTCTGAACTTGACAAAAATAGTGGAAGAAACGATTACTGGCATGTATGAAATCTATGATAAAACCTACGATGACATACAAAGAATAAAAAATCTTACCGAGGAGCAAAAAAAGGAAATTATATTTAATGCTTTTGCACGAGCCAGTAAAAGAGAAGTGCTGCATGAAGAGTCTTTCCGGGAAATCTGCAGTAATCTGGCCGAGCTTGTGACGCGCCTCAGTAACGAAATTGGGCAGAGATCATAAACATGTTCTATAAATCTGAAAACGAATCACGGGCATTGAGTTGAAAAGCATACTTTGCGATTGGGTTAGATATGACATTATTAGGTAATGGCTATAACTTACAATTGCAAGAAACAAACATAAGTATGGCGAACCATTCAATGCCAGATTCGAATTGTTGGGCTAAATAAGTCACTAAGATACTGTGTTAATCATGTATCACAAGCAAGTGCTTCATTGCTTTGCTAACCCATGCCCGGCTGACACCTAATTTTTGAGCCAACTCGGAAAAGTTCTTGTATTCTTTGTTGTTGATGAGTTCTTGATATTTTGCGGCGAGTCTGGCCCGATTAATCGAGAGCCTTTCATGCTTTTTATTGAACTCTCGAAAGTTTGAATTGATCTTGCAAGCGTATCTTAAAATGGCGTCATCAGACAACTGAAAATACTTTTTGAACTCACTGATTCGTATCCGGAAACTTTGCCCGTGACCCCCGAAAAATCCGATTGATACAGGAATGTGAATGGTAATAATAGTTGCAAGATCTCTATAATTAGGGCGTTTTTGTGCAAAAATGGCAACTTTTTGAGTACTAACATCTGAAGTACCCGCGGTACAAAGCCCACCAAAATTTTTCAGAATAATTTACTATTTGCTCCGGCCTCCGGAGTCCCGACGTGTCGGGATTCGACTCGTGCCAGCCCGTCCGTCAGGCGGGTCGGGGGTACCAAACCCATCAAAAATCTTCCCGAATAATTTACTATTGGCTTCAGCCTCTTTAATCGCCAAGCTTTGCTTGGCGGGCGGAGTCCCACGTGTTAGTATCTGCCTAGGCCGAATAAGTTCGACTTTGCCCGAACCTCCGGAAGGCAAAATTATTTATACGCATTTAATGCGAATTTCTTTGATTTTTCGACCCGACAAATTTTTTGAAAAAATTATCTTGACAAATATGTATAAATGATGTAGTTTCAGTTAAACGTTTAATCAAAATTTCATATGCACCCGACAATTAAAGATGTAGCCAAAAAGGCAAATGTCTCAATAGCAACTGTATCTCTCGCGATACACGGTAACAAGCGTATATCGGAAGAGACGAAACAGAAAGTTATGCGGGCAATTAAGGAATTGAACTATCATCCTTCCCGCCCCGCACGTGGACTCGTTTCCCAAAAGACCGGCAACATCGGATTTATCCTCACGGAAAATCACTTCCTCCGTTCGGAACCGTTTTACACGCAGATTTTCCTCGGTGCTGAGCTGGAAGCGCACAACCATGATTATTACGTTCTTCTTACAACTATCCCTGAACCGCTTCCGAAAAAAATCAAGTTGCCCCGTTTCGTAGCAGAGCGCAATGTTGATGGAATTGTAGTGGCCGGGAAAATACCGGATAATTATCTCAAGCATCTTGAGAATGAAGATATTCCCATCGTATTTGTTGATTATTATACTGAAGAGCATGATTGCAGTGCCGTGTTGATTGATAATTTTAACGGCGGAAAAATGGCCGTGGAACATCTTATCGGGCTTGGCCATAAAAACATTGCTTTTATCGGCGGCGATATGAATCACCCCAGTATAAAAAACCGTTTTAACGGCTATTTATCAGCTCTTGAACAGCATCAGCTGCCCATTTCGCCCAAAAATTACAATCTTGATGAAATGAATACTACCCGAGAAAACGGGTATCTTGCGGCAAAAAAAATGCTTGCCCGGAATAAAAGTATTACGGCAATATTTGCCTGCAATGATGCTATGGCGATCGGCGTTATGCAATACCTTCAGGAGAAGGGAATTTCAATCCCCGAGGATATTTCCTTGATAGGATTTGATGATGTCGAAGTCGCGGCTATAACATCTCCTTCCTTAACCACTCTTGCCGTTCCGAAATTTGAGCTTGGCTGGGAAGTAATCCGTTTGATGGACCGGACGCTGAACAGCAACACCATTATCAGCAATCAAGTTGTTGTCGGTGTAGAATTGAAAGCCAGAAATTCGACTGGAGTTGTTAAGGCATGTTAAGTTGCTTGTTTCATGCTCCAAATCTTCTACAAATTAAAGATCAGGCTATTCCCGAACCGGGCGATAATGAAGTATTAATTCAGGTTGCTGCATGTGGCGTTTGTGGTACGGACTTTCACATTTTTCGAGGGGAGGCTCCGGCCATATTTCCCTTAATTCCCGGACATGAATTCAGCGGAAAAGTAATTTCTTGCGGCAAATTAGTTAAACGTTTAAACGCCGGTGACCGTGTCGCCGTTGATCCGAATATCCCATGCGGTTATTGCAGATTCTGCCGAGACGGTAAAATCAATTTCTGTGAAAACCTTGAAGCCGTCGGAGTAACCCGTAACGGCGGATTTGCAGAATACGTTGTTGTACCGCAATCACAAGTATATACCATACCTTCGTCGCTCGATTTTTCGACCGCTGCATTTACGGAACCGCTTTCCTGCTGTATACACGGCATGGATATAATAGATGTAAAGCCCGGAGAAAAGGTCGTCATCGTAGGCGGCGGTACTATCGGACTTCTGATGTTACAGCTTGCAAAACTTTCCGGTGCAGGTATATGCGGAGTTATTGAACCGGAGACATACAAGCGGGAATTGGCGATACAATACGGAGCTGATTTTACCACAAGTCCCGAGGTAAATAATTTACAGGAATATATTCAAGATACAACACGGGGCGGGCCGGATGTAATAATAGAATGTGCCGGTAATCAAAATGCGCTCTCCTTGTGTTTTCAGTTAACCAAAACCGGTACCCGTATTCTGCTCTTTGGTCTCGCTCCGAAATCTGACATAATAAATCTAAATCTGCAAAAATTCTTCAAAAATGAATTAGTTCTCAAGTCCTCATTGCTTAATCCGAATACATTTCAACGTGCTATTGATCTTTTGGAACTTAAGAAGGTCAATACCTCGTTGTTCCCTTTACATAGAATTGGATTAGCTGCGAGCGATTTGTCCCCGGTATTTACCGGATCGTTTACAGTAAGTTCTCTAAAAAATATTTTAGTTCCTTTTCATTAATCATTCAACTCGAGGAGTAATGTTATGGTCATGAGTACGAAGAAAAGCTGGCGACTCAGCCTGGTGGCTCTCGTAATGCTCTTTTTGTGGTCACCTAATTTGCTAGCACAATTAACGACCATTGGTTCATTTGAAGGAAGTCTTCCTTCATATTGGACGAAAGGTGCGGAACCTGCAGGAGCAACCTTGACATGGGCAACAGATGAGTCCCATAGTCTCGGCCGTTCACTGAAGATCACCAAAAGCACAACCAGTGACGCAGCCATGTGGAAATCAGAAAACATGGTAGACTACTGGTCAGAACGTCATTTCAAAGACGTAGATATCTTCCTTGGCGCATATGTAAAAACATCAGGAGTTAACACTAACCCTGCAAACGATGATGCCAAATGGTGGATAGCTTATACATTCTATGACAGCGCCGGAGTTCTCATCGGCGAAACAAGACTACCTATTAATCAGACTACAGCAACAAGCGCAGGCTGGGTAGCAGATACAAATGCAATCGGCGAAACAATTCTTCCAAAAGATGCATGGAAAACAATCATAACGTTTGTCGGTGGCAAGAATGCAACCGGAACTGTATGGGCAGATGACTTCATGCTGTACGGAAGAAAAGGTGCATGGGCAGGACAGGATTGGAATACATCGGTTGGAGTACCGACAGGATGGACTTACTGGCTGCCGCCAAACGGAGGTAACGACGGATTATTGAACTCAGGATTTGAGAATACCCGTGTTACTAAAGAAGCAGCACACAGTGGATTATACTCATTGAAATTCGACATGCCTGCAAATCGTCAGCAGCATGACGGATTCATCGGAACGAAAAGATATCCTCTCAACCTAACCGGTAATGGTGCTATTAAGGCCGGTGATGTATTACGTGCAACAGTTTGGATTAAAGCCAGCAATCTGGTTCCTGATTCAGCAGCAAAATATCCTGATACATGGTCAGTTGGATTAACTTATGGATTCTTCAAGGGTAACGACAATAACCTCGGCTTCGGCGGATGCGACGGATATCCTAAAGATATGAGCTTTGTATTCCCGGCAGTCACATCATTCGATTGGACACCGTATACATTTGATTTTGTTGTGCCGAATGATGCTTCAGCAAAAGCTCTCGAAATCAGACTTCATGTTTACAGCCGTTTCACCGGTACAGTCTATTTTGATGATTTAAGTGTAGAAAAATTAGATGTCCCCGGAATTGCAACGACAGGTTCATTCGAGGCAAATCTTCCTTCATATTGGACGAAAGGTGCAGAACCAGCAGGAGCAACCTTGACATGGGCAACAGACGAATCCCATAGTCTCGGCCGTTCACTGAAGATCACCAAAAGCACAACCAGTGACGCAGCCATGTGGAAATCAGAAAACATGGTAGACTACTGGTCAGAACGTCATTTCAAAGACGTAGATATCTTCCTTGGCGCATATGTAAAAACATCAGGAGTTAACACTAACCCTGCAAACGATGATGCCAAATGGTGGATAGCTTATACATTCTATGACAGCGCCGGAGTTCTCATCGGCGAAACAAGACTACCTATTAATCAGACTACAGCAACAAGCGCAGGCTGGGTAGCAGATACAAATGCAATCGGCGAAACAATTCTTCCAAAAGATGCATGGAAAACAATCATAACGTTTGTCGGTGGCAAGAATGCAACCGGAACTGTATGGGCAGATGACTTCATGCTGTACGGAAGAAAAGGTGCATGGGCAGGACAGGATTGGAATACATCGGTTGGAGTACCGACAGGATGGACCTACTGGCTGCCACCGAACGGAGGTAACGACGGATTATTGAACTCAGGATTTGAGAATACCCGTGTTACTAAAGAAGCAGCACACAGTGGATTGTACTCATTGAAATTCGATATGCCTATTAATCGTCAACAACATGATGGTTTTATCGGAACCAAGAGAGTATTGTTGAATGAAGTTGCTACCAACGGAATCAAAGCCGGTGACGTATTGCGTGCCACAGTATGGATCAAGGCAAGCAATTTAGTTCCTGACTCAGCAGCTAAATATCCTGATACATGGTCAGTAGGATTTACCTACGGATTCTTTAAAGGTAATGACAATAACTTAGGCTTCGGCGGATGCGACGGATATCCTAAAGATATGAGCTTCGTATTCCCGGCAGTTACATCATTCGATTGGACACCGTACACATTTGATTTTGTTGTTCCGAATGATGCTTCAGCAAAAGCTCTCGAAATCAGATTACATGTTTACAGCAGATTTGCAGGAACGGTTTATTTTGATGACCTGACTGTTGAAAAATTAGAAGTAGCAGGCATTGCTACAGCAGGTTCTTTTGAAGATAATCTTCCTTCATATTGGACGAAAGGTGCGGAACCAGCAGGAGCAACCTTGACATGGGCAACAGACGAATCCCATAGTCTCGGCCGTTCACTGAAGATCACCAAAAGCACAACCAGTGACGCAGCCATGTGGAAATCAGAAAACATGGTAGACTACTGGTCAGAACGTCATTTCAAAGACGTAGATATCTTCCTTGGCGCATATGTAAAAACATCAGGAGTTAACACTAACCCTGCAAACGATGATGCCAAATGGTGGATAGCTTATACATTCTATGACAGCGCCGGAGTTCTCATCGGCGAAACAAGACTACCTATTAATCAGACTACAGCAACAAGCGCAGGCTGGGTAGCAGATACAAATGCAATCGGCGAAACAATTCTTCCAAAAGATGCATGGAAAACAATCATAACGTTTGTCGGTGGCAAGAATGCAACCGGAACTGTATGGGCAGATGACTTCATGCTGTACGGAAGAAAAGGTGCATGGGCAGGACAGGATTGGAATACATCGGTTGGAGTACCGACAGGATGGACCTACTGGCTGCCGCCAAACGGAGGTAACGACGGATTATTGAACTCAGGATTTGAGAATACCCGTGTTACTAAAGAAGCAGCACACAGTGGATTGTACTCATTGAAATTCGACATGCCTGCAAATCGTCAGCAGCATGACGGATTTATCGGAACAAAACGCGTATTACTCAACAGCTCTACAGTTTCTGCTAAGGAAGCACAGCGTCAGGTACTCCATCTTGACGGAGTTAAAACCGGAGATGTTTTGCGTGCAAGCGTTTGGGTTAAAGCAAGCGACCTGGTTCCTGATTCAGCAGCAAAATATCCTGATACCTGGTCAGTTGGACTTACCTATGGATTCTTTAAAGGTAACGACAATAACCTCGGCTTCGGCGGATGCGACGGATATCCTAAAGATATGAGCTTCGTATTCCCTGCAGTTACATCGTTTGACTGGACAGAATACACGTTCGATTTTGTTGTTCCGAATGATCCAAGTGCAAAGGCTCTTGAAATCAGATTGCATGTTTACAGCCGCTTTACCGGAAAAGTATATTTTGATGATCTAACAGTCACCAACTTACACACAACAACCGGAGTGGTTAATGATAAACTGATTGCAAAAGAATTCCAGGTCTATCAGAATTATCCGAATCCGTTCAATCCTTCAACGACTATCAGCTACTCAATACCGCAGGCTGCAAACGTTATGGTTAAAGTCTATGATATTATGGGTAGAGAAGTCACAACACTGCTTAATGCAAATCAGGAAGCTGGTATGCACAATGTGGTATGGAACGGAAGATCTAATAATGGTACATCAGTTGCTACCGGTACGTATATCTTAATGGTTAAGGCCGGAACACATCAGTCCTTCAAAAAAATGTTATACCTCAAATAACATTGGCTAATTCATGAGTGATGTCATCTCTTGCATACGCAATATGTTTGAGATGACATCCTCACTTTTTAAGCGGTTTTATTCAGATGTTTTAGTAATTTATTAACGTATAAGTGACAGGAAAAAAATGAGTTTCTTTACTTTACGCAAATACATCATTCCTCTCATGTTTTTGTTCCTCGGTTTGCAACAGAGTTTGTTCGCCGGAATTACCGGTAAGCTGATGGGCAGAGTAATTGATGCCAAAACCAAGGATGGCTTGATAGGTGCCAATATTTCCATTCCGTCTGTTCATCTTGGCGGAGCAACGGATGCCGATGGAAATTATTTTGTGCTAAATCTTCCTCCGGGAAACTATTTCATAAAAGCCACAATGATGGGCTATACTCCTGTTACTTTTCAAAACATTAAAATCTCGGCAGATCAAACAACGCATCTTGATATCAGCATGAATGAAGAAGCGTTGATGCTGCAAAGCATAACCGTTACTGCCGAAACCCCAGCTGTCCGTAAAGACCTAACCTCTACAGAATCGAAAATTTCTGCCGACGATATTTCAGCACTGCCTCTCAATGATGTATCGTCGGTAGTTAATTTACAAGCGGGTGTTGTTGACGGGCACTTCCGCGGCGGCAGATCGGGCGAAGTAAAATATTTAATAGACGGTGTTTCCGTTAACGATGCGTTTACCGGCGAATCAGCAATTGAATCGGAGATAAACAGCATACAGGAATTACAGGTTATCACCGGAACATTTAATGCCGAATACGGCGAAGCACTTTCCGGTGTAGTTAATCAGATTACGAAAGTTGCCGATGATAACTACGCGGGTTCCATTTCCGCGTACGGGGGCGATTATATAAGTTCGCACAAAGGCATATTCCAACACATTCAAAGTATTTCACCATACGCGACTCATAACATTCAGGGTACATTCAGCGGTCCGGTTCCCGGCACCGATAAGTTTATGAAATTCTTCCTATCCGGTCGCTATGTTTATGATGATGGAGCTATTTACGGTAAAAGAGTTTTTAATCCTCAGGATTCATCCAATTTCTCAGCCAATGACAGCAAGGACTGGTACATTGGGGCAACAGGTGATGGCAAATATGTTCCTATGAACTACTCAGAAAGAGGAACAATTCAAGGCAAACTGCAATTTAAAGTAGGTGAAGGAAAAGGCATTGTTCTCAGCGGTATGTATCAGGCAGAAAAATACCGCGATTATGATCACGCGTATACATTAAATCCTGATGGTGACTATACAAATCATCAGAAAAACACTTTTGTAAGTTTAGCATATACGCATGTATTCAGTAAATCTTCATTCTTAGATGTACTCGGTTCATATGTCAACACTGATTTTAAAAGATATGTTTATGAAAATCCGCTTGACCCCCGTTATGTAAATCCTGACAGAAAAAAAGATGTTTCAGGAAATGCATTTTTGACGGGTGGAACTCAGAACTGGCATTTTTATCACACGTCAACTGTTGAAACGGCAAAACTTGATTTTACAAGTCAGTTGAATTTAGTTCACCAGCTAAAAACCGGAGTTGAATTAAATTATCATACGCTCGACTATAAAGATTTTCAAATTGAAATTGATGCCGCCACCGGATACAAACCAAGATTACCGGAGCCCGGAAATTTCGATTATAACGTATACAAAAACCATCCGCTGCAATTCGCATATTATGTACAGGACAAAATTGAGCTCGATTATTTGGTAGTAAATGCCGGAATCCGTCTTGATTATTTTAACCCCGATGGTAAAGTTTTAAAGAATCCCGACAACATCGGCATTCTGGATGATTATTCTCCTGCAGGAGTTTCTAATTCATCTAAGCCGGCCTACCCTGATTCGTTATTTTATAAAGCTACGGCAAAGTATGCTGTAAGTCCGCGTCTCGGTATTTCATATCCGATGGGTGATAAAGGCGCAATTCACATTTCTTACGGACATTTTTTCCAGGTTCCACCGTTTGAGTATTTGTATAAAAACCCGAACTTCAGAATTGCAAGTTCCTCCGATTATCCCGATAACATTGGAACGAGTATCGGTAATGCCGATTTAAAACCACAGCAGACCACCATGTATGAAATCGGTTTACAGCAGGAAGTTTTCGAAAATTTTTCGGCAACAGCGACAGTCTATTATAAGGATATTAGAAATTTGCTCGGTACCGAGCTTCATGTAAAGAACAACGTGCTTGCGTATTCAAAATTTGTTAACCGTGATTACGGTGCGGTTTCGGGTTTTACGCTTTCCTTTGAAAAACGATTCCTTGACCGGTTTGGCGCTACTATTGATTATACCTATCAGAATGCGAAGGGTAATGCTTCTGATCCAAATGATACGTATTCCAAAACTCAGGCATCGCCACCAATTGAAGTAAACAAGCAGCTCGTACCTCTGAACTGGGATAGAAGACATTCCATTAATTTTACGATTACACTCGGCGAGCCATCTGATTACATCGCATCTTTTATCGGGCGATTCGGTACGGGATTGCCATATACACCGTCAGTACAAAATCAGCGTACGGGACTTGAAAACAGCGACAACAAGCCATCCGTGCTCAATGTTGATTTCTATCTTACAAAATATTATAAGATATTCGATTACTATGTGTCCGTATTTATGAAAGTATACAATCTGTTTGATTCAAAGAATGAAATCAATGTATTCACCGATACGGGCAGAGCCGGAACAACGCTTGAGTTAACAAGGGCGCAAGTCGCGCCGCGCGGAGCCAATACACTGCAAGAGTATTTCGTGCGTCCTGATTTTTACTCATCACCCCGTCAGATCGTTGTCGGTTTTTCTTTAGACTTGAAATAGGATTACGAGGAAACAATGAATTTAAAAAGCATTTTACCCGGATTACTCATACTCCTTTTTGCCGCACTCAACTTGCAGGCTCAATCGGTTGTGGATAAAACAAAGGGAAACCACCGCTACACGAAATTGGGATACATGGATGGCAACCTTGTTGAAGCATTGTTTTATAACTATGGTGAAATCGGCGACTATACGGCGGTTGATAAAACAAGAAACGGTGCATGGCCGAAAGGATCCGGACATACCTATGTTGACGGAATCGCGGTTATCGTGCAGGCCGAAGCAACAACTACGGGCGGTAAAAAAATTCATCCTCTTGAAACAAACTACTACGAGTTTACAAGAAAAGATATTGCAACGGCAGTAACATACGGATGGGCTCCTTTGCCGGGTTATGCAAACGCGTATCAATCAACTATAGCACGCAGTGATGACAAAAACACCTGGCCGACTACCTGGCCTGATCGTCCAACAGACTGGAACGGATCATGGAACGGATATTTCGGTAAGGGACAAATGAATGCCGACCTTGAATCCTATTTTGTGTTTGATGATAACGAAGACAGAGATTACATAAATAAGTATAGTTTTTATCCTGATGCTTCCGATCTTACCCGCGGAGGTTTAGGTATGCAGGTTAAAGCACGCGGATTTCAATGGTCACAGGTGCTTGCAGAAGATGTAGTGTTCTGGTATTATGAAATTACCAACATGGGTACAACGGATTATTCGAAGTCGCTCTTTGCCCAGTATGTTGACTGGGGAATCGGTGGACATGATAATTCATCCAACAACGCGGGTGATTACGATGAAGTACTTGCAATATCGTATGCCTGGTCGGTTGTTCCTTACGGAAGCCCGGGAAACTGGTCTCCTGTCGGTTATGCAGGTTACGCATTTCTTGAAAGTCCAGGAGTATCCGATGACGGCAAAGACAATGATCACGACGGATTAACAGACGAACGTAGAGATAATGTCGCGACAACATTTATCCAAACACCGGAGCAGGATCCATATTTGAAAAGTGTTGCGGATACCGCACAGTTCAGAGTGTTCTACGGCAGATCATGGAAAGCGCATTGGGATGCCGATGAAAACGGAAACTGGAAATCCTATGAAGACGTAAACAATAATGGGAAATGGGATGAAGGTGAACCGATAAATGATGATGTCGGCACTGATGGCGTCGGACCATACGATGCCGGTTATACCGGTCCCGATGCCGATGGCTCGGAAGGTAATGGAAAACCGGATCAGGGTGAACCGAATTTCGGAATCCTTGATAAGGATGAATCAGACCAATTAGGACTTTCCGGATTTGCTATTTATCCGGTGCATCGTTATGAATTGACTAATGATGAGGAAAACTGGACGGTTCTTTCAGGCCTACCCGCGCCGCATGGCCAGTCGCTTGTTGGTGTAAACCTCGGTAATTATTTCTCTTCGTATCTGTTTCATATGAATGGAAGAAATACATATTCAACAACTACCGGAAAGATCGAAGAGACCGGAGAAACACAAAGATTTTCTATGGCTCTTATTTTCGGTATAGATGCAAGTGATCTTTTCCGCAGAAAGAAAACAGTACAATCTATATACAATGCAAGTTATAATTTTGCCAAGCCGCCGGAAAAACCGATTGTGAAAGCTATTGCCGGTGACGGGAAAGTAACATTGTATTGGGATGACAGAGCAGAATCTACCTTCGATGCTTTTTATCAAAAAGTAAATTTTGAGGGTTACAGAATTTATCGTTCAACGGAAGCAAGTTTCGTTGAAGATAAGGTGATCACAGACGCGTACGGGAAAGCAACGTTCAGAAAACCGATTGCCATTTTTGATCTGGTTGACGGTGTTTCCGGTTTACATCCGGTTGATATACAGGGTGCTAAATTCGATATGGGAACCGATTCCGGTTTGCATCATTCATATATAGATACAACGGTTCAAAACGGACAAACATATTATTATTCTGTGTGCTCGTTTGATCAGGGCTACATTACAACAAACATTTCGGGAACTACAGAAGGTATTCCACCTTCAGAGACAACAAGTATTATTAAAGTCGGGACCGATGGCACTATACGCACCGACGTGAATACCGCCGTTGTTACTCCGCGTGCACCGGCTGCGGGCTATGTAGCGCCTGAAGTCAACGGCTTGAAATTGAGCGGTCCCGGTACCGGTACGGCTTCTGTCAATATTCTTGACCCCGATTCACTTAAAAACTACCATACTTACAGACTTGAGTATCAGAACACATCGGCGTATCAAAACGATCCGCATCCGTATTACAGACTTATTGATTATACGGCCAATGATACACTTATCAAGTCAACACGCTTTAAAAGCAATACGGTACAAACATTAACGACCGATGGTTTTAGTCTCAATGTTACGAATGATACATCGATCATCATTGACACGGCAAAGACAAAATGGATTACCGGCAACAGCAATTATATTGTAACGGTCGGATTCGATTCGAGATTTTCTGCCGCATATCTTTCGAAGAAAATAGATTATCCGGGAGATTTCGAAATAACATTCTGTGATTCTGCCGCTGGAGATTCATCATTTCCTGCCACGGGTTTCAGTAAGCCGATTTTATCGAACATTCGTATTAAAAATCTGACGGAGAACACCGATCACTTCCAGTTCATCTTTAAAGATCAGGATGGCAATACTAAATTCACCAATGGTGATGCAATATTCCTTGCCTTCGGTGATTCATTAGGCGGAAGAGCAGCAACTTTCAGCAATCTTAAGGTCGGCTGGTCGGTTACTATCCAACAGGATACCGCGATTGCTGCCGCCTTGCAGCGTCCGCCACAGACGGGTGATGTATTCCGCTTCTCTACCAAGAAGCCATTCCGGACCGGCGAGTACGTTGAGTTTGTAACAAAATCGCCATCCTTCTCAAAAGCAAAAGCAAGCAGCGAGTTGGGTAGAATAGCTGTGGTTCCGAATCCATATGTTGGCGCAGCTTCGTGGGAGCCTTATACAACAGAGGTTGGACGCGGCCCGCGACTGGTACAGTTTATTCATTTGCCGAGTCAGTGTACCATACGAATTTATACCATAGCCGGAGCGTTGGTCAAGACGCTTGAACATAGCAGTAATATTTCAGACGGGCAGGAACCGTGGAATCTTACAACAAAAGACGGCATGAATCTCGCGTATGGTGTTTACATCTTCCATGTTGACGCACCGGGTATCGGTGAAACAGTCGGCAAATTTGCAGTAATTAAATAATCTGGGATATAGGAAGAACATGATTATGAAAAAAAATAGTATTATCACATTTTCTATTATCTTACTGCTAAGTTTCTGTTCCTATGCTCAGTCCGACAGGGTTTCGAAAGTAGGAACTACCGGGGCAACATTTTTGGAAATCGGTATCGGCGCCTCTGCCGGAGCCATGGGCGGAGCTTATGTCAGTTTAGCCCGTGATGCTTCTGCATTATATTGGAATCCCGGCGGTATTGCAGTAATGAAGGAAAATGAAGTTACATTATATCACTCACTTTGGCTCGCAGATACAAAAGTCAGTTATGCGGGACTCGTAATTCCGGCCGGTGATTTCGGTACACTCGGCTTTAGTTTTACATCATTGGATATGGGTGATATGCCTGTTCGTACAATTGAAATGCAGGAAGGTACCGGAGAATACTTCAGCGCCGGCGATATGGCAATCGGTGTATCTTATGCGCGCAATCTTACCGACAGATTCTCGATTGGATTTACTGCAAAGTATATACGCGAAACTATCTGGCATATGTCATCAAGCGCCGTTGCGATTGATGCCGGCACGATGTTCAAGACCGACTTATTCAACGGTATGGTCATCGGCGCATCAATTTCGAATTTCGGAACGCAAATGAAACTTGACGGCCGTGACACCAGAACATACAACCGGGTTGACGAGACAAAACAAGGATCGAATGCTAATATTCCTTATAACATTGATCTTGATTCATGGGACTTACCATTGAATATCCGCTTAGGTATTTCGACCGATGTTTATAAATCCAGTGACTGGCGGTTTACTGTTGCGGTTGATGCAGAGCACCCGAATGATAATTACGAAAGCATGAATGTTGGCGGTGAGTTCTCATTTATGGATTATGTCTCTGTTCGCGGTGGTTATAATTCACTATTTCTTACTGATTCCGAAGGCGGGTTAACTCTCGGTCTCGGGTTCAATTCAAAAATGCTTTTTAGTGATAATGTAGTTACTTTTGATTATTCATATAGAGATTTTGGACGCTTGAAAGCAGTCCACTCATTTTCATTATCGGTTGGTTTCTAAAATTCTGATGCGGATATCTATTAATGAATTATAAACTGCCGTCAATAGCAATGCTTTTCCGGAAACTACCAAACGTCACTGGCAGCCCACTACCGCTATGCACTGGAGCAGGTAAAAGTATTTTACATATCCGTACTATTGCCGCTGCAATCGGTCTTGCTACTTGTGTGCTTTCTACTCCACCTACTATAGCTCAGGGTCTTGAAGCGAATAAAAGCATTGAAGACTCTATTGTAGCTGTTGTCGGTAACAAATCCATAACTGCCAAAGAGTTTGCTGCCGGATATGAATTCGGCCCTGCATTCCCCAAGCGGGAGAAAAATTCAAAAAAGATTTATCTCAATTATATGATAAACGAAAAACTTCTTGCGCTTGATGGAAGCGCCAGAAGTTTTGATACCACGAAGATATTCAAAGATCTTTATTCGGATTTATCGGCCGACCTTGCTACCGAAGAATTGTATAAACAGGAAATATTGCCGAAAATTTCAATATCGGATGGTGAGATAGCAGATGCCCTGAAGAAAAAGAATACTGAAATATATCTCCGGTGGATATTCTGCAATACAAAAGACGACGCTCAGAACATTCAGAAAAAAATTATCAACGGTTCATCTTTTGATACACTATTTGATGCGCAATTAAAGGCTGATAGCCTGTTTCGCGATGAGCGTACGTTTAAAACAAATAAATTCAAATTATGGCAAAAGAATCCTGCGCTTGCTGCTATAGCGGATACGCTTCGACCCGGAGCAATATCAAAACCTATTAACGCGGGTGATGGATGGTATATTGTTCGTATAGACAGCATTATTAAGGTAATCACCTTAAGCCAGAGCGAATATGAAGACGGCAAGCTTGAGGTTTCTCGCGCTATTACCATGAAGAAGATGGATGAGTATTCCGATAAGTACGTTGACTCACTGCTGCGTAACCAGGAACCTATCATTGACGGTAAAGCCTTTCAGATAGCTCGCACGTATGTCGGGAAATTTGAACTTCCCAAAGAAACATTTGAAGAGTGGAATTTGCAGAAGCTATACGATAAAGCGTATTCAGAACTTTCCGGAAATAAAAAAGTCTCCGCCGCTGCCTTCGTACTCGTCCGGCTCAACAACTCGGTATTAACGGTTGGAGATTTTATAAACTGGTATAATCAGCGGGTTGATTATTTGAAATTTCCGAAAACGGATAAGAAAGCATTTTCGGCTACTATCGAAGGACTTATCTGGAGAATGGTCCGGGATAATATTTTGACCTCACTCGCCGCAAAAAAAGGATTGATGGAATTGCCGTCGGTAAAATCCCAGGCTGAGTGGTGGAAAGATAAAATATTATATGCTTTGGTGCGGGATGATATGGGCAGTTCGCTGTCTCTAAATACCGGCGACAGGAAGCAGGCGATATTGCAACCAAAGACAAAAGAAGACATGTCAACTGAGATTACCAAAATGCTTCTCAGAAAAATCAACGCGTTGAAAAGTAAATACCCGGTTAAAATCAATGACGCTATCTTAAATAAGATCGTCGTGCAGGATGAAAACAATCCCAAGGCGGTTGACATGTATATCGTTAAAAAGGGCGGGATCTATCCCCACCCTGCATTTCCATCAATCGATAAATACTGGCAGATGTGGGAATGAAAAGAACTCTTGTTAATATATGTATAGCGCTGGTTGTACTTTTAAATGTTTCCTGCACGAAGCAGGGGAACAGTAAGTATGGTAAAGTGCTCTACTGGTCAAGCAGCAACACGGATGAAATTACTTATGCCCGTTACGTGGTTGAAAAATGGAATAAAGAAAATCCGGATGAACCGGTAACGTTCCAGCCTGTGCCGGAAGGGCAGTCCAGCGAAGAAGTGATACTTGCCGCGGTTGTAGGCGGAACAACTCCTGACCTCTACTCAAATATGTGGCAGGGAGATGTTGAGTATTATGCCAGAGCGGGAAAATTAGTCGCACTTGATACACTGCCGGGCTTTTATGAGTTTATCTATAACCGCTGCGACAGTGCGGTTGTTGAAGAAGTGCGCTCTACTGACGGGCATATATATCAAATCCCGTGGAAAATAAATCCCATCATGATGATATATAATAAAGGAATGCTGTCTGACCTGGGATTCTCAAAACCGCCGCGGACATATTCGGAATTCATGCACGTAGCAAAACTTCTAAAGGAAAAATACAAAGTCAACGGATATCCGACCAAGTGGGCCGGGTATGCAGAAGTTCAGGTAACTTGGTGGCAGCGCTGGTTTGATTATTATCCTATCTATCTTGCTGCATCCGGCGGGAAGAAATTGGTGAGCGGAAATAAAGCAGTGTTTGATAATAAGTATTCTGTTGAAGCATTCGACTTTTTACAAACGTTATATAAAAACAACTATTTTCCAACCGACAGGTTGTCATCGGGAAGAGATCCTTTTCTCGGTGGAACGATACTCACGAGATTTACCGGGCCGTGGGAAATTGCACACGCTGAAAAATTTAAACCGGAGGGTTTTACCTATGGATTTGCTCCGATGCCGGTACCGGATGATTTTGTCGGTGAGCCATGCACCTATGGCGATACGAAAAATATCGTCATTTTTAAGACATGTAAGAGTCCGCAATTAGCATGGCGCTTTCTTAAAGAGTTTCTTGAAGAAAAAAACGAAGAGAAATTTTTAACGATAACGAATCAGTTTCCGCGAAGGAAAGATCTGGTGACGAATAAATTGTTCTCGGATTATTTCGCACGCAACCCGTTGATGTTTCCGTTTGCCGTCCAGGCAAGGCACGTCATCGGTCCGGATATTTGTCCGGTTTTAAAAGAAGTGTTTGATGTTATTTCTCAAGAGTACGAAGCATGTGTTGTGTATAGTAAAAAGCAGCCCGCCGCTGCCGTTTCGGATGCGGCAAAAGCCACAAACTTAGTGTTGATGCAATAGGAATGAAGATGAAGAAAAAATCAAAGAATCTCATTCCGTATTTGATGATAACCCCGTATATCATGCACTTTCTTTTGTTTGTGTCCTTCCCGGTATTGTTTTCGATATTTCTCATATTCCACCGATGGAATATTATTTCGCCGATGGAATTTATCGGCATGGGAAATTTTTCGCGTCTGGCGCAGGACTCCTATTTCTGGCAGTCAATACTAAACACACTATTGTTTCTGGTAATTCACATACCGCTGCAATTAGTTGTGGCGCTGGGTTTTGCACTTCTGCTGAATCAGCCGTTGAAATATATCGGCGTGTTCAGAGCATCATACTTTTTACCGGTTATTGTTTCGGGTGTCGTTGTTACCATACTCTGGCAGCAATTATTCGGATACGAGAACGGTATGTTGAACAGAATTCTCATGTTGTTCCGCGTACCGCGTATCGGCTGGCTGATAAATCCGAATGTTGCGATGCCTTCCATAGCGGTAATGGCCACATGGAAGAACGTAGGCTTATATATTATCCTGTTCTTGACCGGATTGCAGACTGTTCCAAAAACATTTTATGAAGCAGCCGATATGGAAGGCGCAGGTTATTGGGCTAAATTCTTCTATATAACACTGCCAGCGATTAATCCGACAATATTTATGGTCGTTGTTTTATCAACCATCGGTGGATTCTCTTTATTCATTGAACCGTACGTGATGACTGGTGGCGGCCCGTTAAACAGAACTTTATCAACCGTTCTGTATATCTATAAGCAGGGATTTTTCTTCTACCATATGGGATATGCGGCGACTATGGGCGTTACATTGACCGCAATCATATTAACGGTTGTCATGATTCAAAAGAAATTTGTTGAGAAGAACTCATGAAAAAAGCTTTGTCGTATCTACTCCTGACAGCCGGTGGAATATTTTTTGTGTATCCGTTCATCTGGATGGTGTCGGCTTCATTGTCACCGGAAAAAGACATTGCGGATTTGATTCTTTTCCCTTCGCAATTTGTTTTCTCAAATTACGCGCAAGTATATGATAAAATCCCGATTGTAAGTGCATTTTATAACAGTCTGTTTGTTGCTTTGAGTGTTACCGGCTTGGTACTCGTTTTTTCTTCAATGACCGGTTATGCGCTTTCACATCTGCATTTCAAGGGCAGGGATGCGCTCTTTTATCTGATCGTTTTTACCATGAGTCTTCCGTTCCAGCTGACGCTGATTCCGCAATACATACTTATGGTCAAATTCGGATGGGTTGATACATATCTCGCACTGATTGTGCCATATGTAATCAGCGGCTTAGGTATCATCATATTCAGGCAATATTTCAAAACGATACCTAAAGATTTGATTGATGCAGCACGGATTGACGGCTGTGGTGAATTCAAAATTCTCTTCCGCATTTTATGGCCTAATGCCAAACCGGCAATTATCACCGTGGCAATTTTGACATTCATGAGCTCATGGAATGAAGTTCTCTGGCCGATAATCGTCATCCGGAATGAAAAACTTATGACCCTGCCGCAGTTGATAACATTATTTGCCGTCGGTGGAAGAGCGGAGAGTCAATTGGGTGTGAAACTTGCGGCGGCTGTTGTACTCGCACTTCCGGTTGTTATCGCGTATTCGGTATTTCAAAAATATTTTATAGACAGTATGGCTTCGTCCGGATTAAAGGAATAGTAAAGGAGTGAAAATGCTAAAAAAATTACCGGTACACTTCCGGCCTAACCCCCGGAAGACGATAATGCAGTTTTTCATGATGAGTGATGAACGAAATAAAAGAATAATTGATAGAATACTTTCTCTAACTGATGAGGAAGCCGCAAAGAGTTTAAAAGATGTGTATACCTTATATAGTTCACGTCATAAGAATTTTGAAACACTGCTGCTCCGTCATTTTGATTCGGTGAAAAATTTTATTGCATCAGATATTGCCCTAACTGAGACAAAAAGACTTTTAATAGGTGCGTATTTCAGCAAGGAATACTCTATACAGGCTGCGGCATTGTTTAATCCCTCGATCGTTCTGCATCCGGAACAGTCGTCGATAGAAAAAGGCGATGCAAGAGTAATTATGAGTTTCCGCGCGACAGGCGAATCTCATATTTCATCAATAGTTTTTCGCGAAGGTGTTTTAAAGGCGGATGGCGGTGTTGAAATTGTGGAAGATTCAAAATTTTCTACGCTGCCCTGGCGGAAGACATTACAGAAGGCCGCTGCTGCGGACAAAGATTCCGGCTTGCTTGAAGCGAACTATGATATTGAGTTCTCAAGTGAAGACGCGATAAGCGAACGGACAATCTTTCCATCCGGACCGACTGAAAAAAACGGTATCGAAGATGTGCGGTTTGTAAAATTTTCCGAAGCCGGGAAAGAAGACGTGTACTACGGAACCTATACGGCATATGACGGAGTACGGATTTTATCACAGCTAATAGAGACAAAGGATTTTCTCAACTTCCGTGTTCGTGTCCTTCACGGTAAAGCCATCCGGGATAAAGGCATGGCGCTGTTTCCTGAGAAGATCAATGCCGAGTATGTGATGATCTCACGCATTGATGGCGAGAATCTCTATATCATGCGTTCAAAAGATATGTATCATTGGGAAAACGCGGAATTACTTCGTGTGCCGCAATTTCCATGGGAATTTGTACAGATAGGCAATAGCGGTTCGCCCATCAAAACAGATCGGGGCTGGCTGTTAATGACTCACGCAGTCGGACCATTCCGCGGCTATGTTATTTCTGCTATACTTCTTGATAAGGACGATCCTTCCAAAGTCATAGCGGTATTACCGGAACCCTTAATTCATCCCGATGCCAATGAAAGGGAGGGATATGTTCCGAATGTTGTGTATTCATGCGGTGTAATTCTGCATGAGCAGATGCTCTATATTCCATATGCGATATCCGATTCGGCTTCGGGTATTGCAACAATTAATGTTAACGATTTACTGGCATCACTTATTAAAGTCTGATGCGATTTTCAAAATTATTTAAATAAAGAGATGTTATGATAGTAACCAGATACGAACAAAATCCGATATTAACTTCCAAACACGTTCCGTTTGCGGTGAACAGTGTTTTTAATCCCGGTGCGGTCAAATTTAACGACACGTACCTGTTAATTTGCAGAGCAGAACTGCCTACCGGCAGATCGGTATTTGTTGTTGCACGAAGCAAGGATGGAATCGCATTTACCGTTGATGCGGCGCCATGCCTGACCCCTAAAGATCACGGTGAGTTTTATGAGTATGTTGAGTGGGGTATTGAAGATCCGCGTGTAGTACAGATGAACGACACATATTACCTCACCTACACGGGATATTCAAAATATATGCCGTTAGTTATGCTTGCTTCCACTAAAGATTTTAAAACATTCAAGATTCATGGCCCGATATCGGAGCCGTCGAATAAAGACTGTGCGTTGTTTCCAGAAAAAATTAACGGTCAATATTTGAAAATGGATAGGCCATCTGCAGAGGATAAACATCATATCTGGTTGAGCAGCAGTCCCGATCTCATTCATTGGGGAAACTATCGTGTTTTACTAACTCCAGAGCCCGGTACTTGGGAGAATGATAAGATCGGCGGGTCTACTCCGCCAATTAAAACCGATGAAGGATGGCTTATTTTATATCACGGTGTTCGCGGATTCGGTATCAGCTCAATTTATAAAGTCGGTGCTATGTTGTTAAAGCTTGATGAGCCGTGGAAAATTATCGGCAAGACCTCGGAGCCTATACTTGCTCCCAATCTTGATTATGAGAGAATCGGAGATGTTATGAACGTTGTATTTACAAACGGCTGGATTCGTAACGCCGACGGAACAATTAATATCTATTATTCGGGTGCAGACACAAATATATGTCTTGCAACAGCAACAATTCAAGATTTGATAAATGCCTGTAAACAATAAGAGATGAATCAAATGACCCGATACTTCCGGCTGCTGTTTTTTGTTGTTATTGTGCACGCGGTTTCTGCACAAAGCCTGGTTAATACAAAACACTTGGATTATCTCTTCCAGAAAATGCCGGTTGGCAAATCGGAGATAGGCATCGTCCATATTTATGCGGAAGCACCGGACTATCATTATATAGAAGCCTCCCGCGAAGGTGTGTCATGCGTTGATGATGTTGCCCGGGCAGCAGTATTGTATGCTATGCTGTATCGCCAGGCGCCGGACAGTGAGTTATTGGAAAAAATTGTTTTGTTAAGCCGCTATCAACTATACACACAAAACGTCAACGGCTTTTTCAATAATTTTGTTTTTGCCGACGGCTCAGTTAATACTTCCTTCCAAACGAGTGTTGCTGAATCAAACTGGTGGTCGTGGAGAGCAGTATGGGCATTGGCTTCGGTGTATGATATTGTCGCAGCGAAAGATCCAGCCCTCGGCGACTCCATTCGTACGTCCCTTAAGAAAATTGTAGAGACAATTCAGCCATTATTTACAGGGAAATGCAATCGTGAAGTATATGATGGCGTTAGCGTTCCGATGTGGCTTCCTGCCGAAAGTGGTGCCGATCAGGCTGCTGTATTAGTAAAAGGACTTGTCCGGTATTATGCCATTGAACAGGACTCAAGTATTCTGCCAATCATCCGCTCTCTTTGCGACGGCATACTTGAAATGCAGATTGCAGACAAGTCATGTGAATACTTTGGAGCATTCCTCAGCTGGAGAAACAACTGGCACGCGTGGGGAAACAGTCAGGCAGATGCCTTACTTGATGCTTACACGATCATAAAAGAACCGGCATATCTTGAAGCGGCAAAAAGAGAGATGGATAATTTCTACGACAAAATTCAAAACAAGAATTATCTGATGTCTTTTACTGTAAGCAAAAAGGACAGCGCTTTCGTCGTTGTGAAAGAAGATGCGTTCGAACAAATCGCATATAATATAAGGCCGATGATATTCTCCTGCATGAATGCTTACAAACTAACCAAAGATGTGAAGTACGCTCAGAAAGCGGTGAGCCTCGCCGGATGGTTCTTCGGAAATAATCCCGTGAGCGGCAGTATCTATTCACCGGAAACAGGAAGATGTTTTGACGGTATTAACAATCCTCAAAAGGTGAATTTGAATTCGGGAGCCGAATCAACCATTGAAGCGCTTCTGTCTTTGGCAATGATTGAATCAACTCCCGAAACAAAATCGCTGCTGTTTGAGAAATATTTAGCCAAATGAGTTTATGAACAGGTTTGTATTTATGAGAAAGCTTTTATACACGGCGTTTTTTTGTCTTCAAATAGCAGCGTTCCCGCAGCAGATATCTATCAACCGCATTGATCAGATGCCATTTCATCCCACGCCGTATTTGATGCGCGACTGGAAACAAGTCACGCGGGGTTACGATAGTCTTGTGTTTAATCCGAACACAAGCGGGCAGTATCTTCCGCTTATCTTTTTTTCAGCGCATGGTACAAACTATCCCTCACAACCATTTTTTGGTCTTTCAACCGTTGTAGGAACAACACGTCCCAAGTCTACCGAGGCTATTAATGTACTCCCGGCCATTGTTGGTGCTACACTTACCGGTATCAATAAATCCAGCCAATATGGATATAATTATGTTCTGATGGCACAGGACTATTTTAATAAACGCGCGGCGGAAAATGTATACCTGAATGGACCACTAACGGAGAGTGGAACCGATTGGTGGTATGAAACCATGCCTAATATCTATTTCTATCAAATGAATTATCTGTATCCGCACACGGGTGATTTCGACTATCAGGTAACCACAGTTGCTGACCGTATAATTCAGGAAGTCCAGGCATTGGGCGGCAGCACAACTCCGTGGAAAACACCATCCATGAACTATCGTGCTTTCAGCTTATCAACAATGACTCCTTTAAAGACAGGGGTTATAGAGCCTGAAGCAGCGGGAGCCATCGCTTGGATATTATATAGCGCATATCATACGACAAAAAATGAATCCTACCGTATCGGTGCCGAACAGGCAATGGAGTTCTTAAATTCGCTTACATCCAATCCATCGTACGAGATACAGCTGCCGTATGGTGTGTATGCAGCCGCAAGAATGAATGCCGAACTCGGAACAAACTATGACGTCCAAAAAATGTTGAGCTGGACGTTTGATGTCGGACCGTTGCGGACATGGGGCGCTATGACAGGAACCTGGGGCGGGTATGATGTGTCCGGTGTTATTGGTGAAAACAGCTCAAATCCTTATGCATTCATTATGAATGGTTTTCAGCAGGCAGGCGCGTTAATGCCTCTAGTACGCTATGATGCCCGATTTGCATCCGCTCTTGGTAAATGGGCGCTGAATCTTGCAAATGCTTCACGGTTATTTTATCCGAACTATCTCCCGTCGCAAAATCAGGATGCGCAGACGTGGTCAAGCCAATATGATCCAAATTCATACATAGCACATGAAGCAATGCGGCAGACATTGAATAGCGTTTCTCCTTTTGCAACCGGAGATGCAGTAGGCGGGGGCTGGGGACAGACAAATCTTTCACTTTATTCGTCTTCTTCTGTCGGCTATCTTGGAAGTCAGCTTGATACAACCGATGTACCGCAGATACTCAGGTTTGATCTTCTGAAAACCGACTTTTATCATGACACGGCATACGCAACATATCTATATTATAATCCCTACGATGTTACAAAATCCGTTACACTGGCGTTACCTGCAGGAAATTATGATCTTTACGATGCTGTTTCAAAAACCTTCTTGAGCAAATCGGTTTCAGGTGTAACGTCCATCGCTCTACCGGCGCAATCAGCTTGTGTCGTCGTATTGGCTCCGGCAAACGGTGCAGTAACGTATTCAGGGACAAAGATGTTGATTAATAACGTTGTGGTTGATTATTATTCCGGCCAGTCGCAAGGGTTTGCTCTTCCAAGAATTAAAAGTCTTTCTCCGGGCGCGTCTGTACTTCCGTTATCTGTTGTTACGAAGCTGTATTGTACCGCGGTATCACCGGTTAATGATACGTTGGAATATACATGGCAGGTTAGCGCCGGAACAATTACGGGCGGCGGCAGCGTAATTACTTATAACGCTCCGGCTGATACGGCAACAGTAATAGTGTCATGTACCGTTACCGATAAGCATGGCGGATCGGTTAAGGGTAGTACTGTTCTTTCAATCGTACAGCGTACCAATCATGCTCCGGTAATCACACAACTAAAAGCATCGCCGCAAAAAGTTACCTTGAATTCGAATCTACAATTAACCTGCTCTGCAACAGACGCAGACGGTGATCCGCTGCGGTATACGTGGATGAACAGCGCGGGGACTCTGCCAGACACAGGTACGGCTATAACATGGACAGCACCATCAACGACCGGTAATTTTTATCTTACCTGTAAAGTAACGGACGATTTCGGCGGCTCGGCACAGGACAGTGTTCTTATTCTCGTGCGCGATTTTGCTCAATATCAGACCGGCGGACTTGTCGCGTATTATCCTTTCAGCGGAAATGCTAAGGATGCAAGTGGTAACGGGCATGACGGATTCGCATACTTAACTACATTAACCTCCGACCGGCACAATCAGCAATCAAGTGCATATCTGTTCGACGGGGCAACTTCCTACATTCAGGTTCGCAACACGACCGATCTAAATTTTACCGGCGGCATCACTCTGAATTTCTGGATGACACTCAAAAATCTTTTTACAACACGCGAACAGTATCCGGTTTCACACGGCAACTGGCAATATCGCTGGAAAGTATCTTTATCGAATAATAAACTCCGCTGGACGGTAAAGACAAACACCGGCGTACATGATCTTGATGCCAAATCAACTTTTTCTTTGGATTCCTTGTATAATATTACCGCGATGTATGACGGCTCTGCAATGGAGATTTATGTCAACGGTGTTCTTGATGCCGCAGTGCCGTGGAGCGGGGCAATGATGACCACGGATTACGATCTTATTTTCGGTGAGTCCCTGCCGGGGAATTCACAATATAATTTCAGCGGCATCCTTGATGATGTACGCTTGTATAATTACGCTTTACTGCCGGATAAGGTGCAAGCCTTCTATGATATGGCTTCCGCTGTCAATGACGGCAAACAAAGTCTAATGCCTGCCGATTTCAAGGTCACAGCATTTCCTAACCCGTGCAACGGACAGATATCATTGCGGGTGAGTATTCCTAATGAGTGCAAAGCAATGATAAAAATGATAGATGTTCTTGGACGTGAAGCAATGAGCGTGTACACAGGACCGCTTCAGGCAGGAACAAGAGTGTTTCAGGTTGACCTGGCTAAATTAAGCAGCGGCCCTTATTTTGTTCTTCTTCAGGCTGACAACCGGACGAAAATTGAAAAAGTAATGATATTAAAATAACAGAGACTATATGATGCAATGTATTGCGTTGAATGAAAATTGGAAGTTTTATTGTTTAGGCAGCACTAAAGGTGTCCCATCGGGGATTAATATCCCCACCAAAAAACAACCGCTCAAGGCAAAGGTCCCGGGAACTATCCACACCGACCTTTTACGAAATAAAATTATAGATGATCCGTTTTACAGCGATAACGAACTAAAGTTGCAATGGATATCCGATCTTAATTGGGTGTACGAAAACCATTTCGATCTTCCGGACGGTTTTGATACCCGGAACCCGGTGTATCTGGTTTTTGAAGGATTGGATACGGTAACGGATATTTTTCTGAATAATCATCTCATCGGATCCACAAAAAATATGTTCCGCGGTTACCGGTTTGATATTTCGTCTGTTGTGAAAAAGAAAAAGAATATACTCGCGATCAATTTCACATCACCTGTTGGATATGCAAAGGATGAAGAAGAAAAACACGGCAAGCTTCCGGTTGAATTGCGTTCCGAAAGAGTGTTCATCCGCAAAGCACAATATTCATTCGGATGGGACTGGGGCCCGACCTTCATTACATCAGGCATCTGGAAAAATGTGCGGCTTGAAAATGTGCAATCCGCAGCCATTGAAAATATTAATTTTGAAACACTGGGCATCAGGGATAACTTTGCTGCCCTGCGGGTATCAACTACACTTAATCAGGCCGCGGGTAAAAAGCATGCGATTCGAATTGAACTATTAGATGGCGATAAACCTGTTCACGTTGCAATGGTACATGCTGATGCTGCGAAAACACTCAACCACCATTTTAAACTTACCGCCCCCAAGCTTTGGTATCCTAACGGATCCGGTGAGCCCCATCTTTATGCGTTGACTGTGACTCTTTTAGAAAACGGAGAAGTGTTGAGCCGAAAAGAAAAGAAAGTCGGCATTCGCACTATTGAATTGCAGCGCAAAGATGATTCGGGGCACACATTTAGATTTATTGTAAACGGCAAACCTGTCTTTATGCAGGGTGTCAATTGGATTCCATGCCATTCGTTTTTACCTGAAGCAGGCAGAGAAACATATGAGCGGCTTTTGAAGCTTGCATGCGATGCAAACATGAACATGGCGCGTGTTTGGGGCGGCGGCACGTACGAGCAGGATATGTTTTACGATCTGTGCGATGAAATGGGAATTATGGTTTGGCAGGACTTCATGTTCGCCTGTGCCGCGTATCCCGAGCATAAAGAATTTAAAAGTGAAGTTGAAGCTGAAGTTCGTGAAAACGTTATACGCCTGCGTTCACATCCCTGCCTTGCAATCTGGTGCGGCAATAATGAAAACGAGTGGATATGGACTATGAAGTATGGTAATGATTATAGAGACATGCCCGGACATACTTTGTTTGCAAAACTCATTCCATCGATCGTCGCAGTTCTCGATCCGCTTCGGCCGTATCATGTTTCATCTCCGTTTGGGCCGGGCTCCGATCCAAACTCAATGGAAAGCGGTAACCGCCATCAGTGGAATATCTGGAGTGCGTGGATTGATTACTCGCAAGTAAAAGATGATCATAGTAGATTTGTTACGGAATTTGGATTCCAAGGTCCCGCAAACCGGAATACACTGGAAAAAGCACTGCCAAAATCGGAGTGGTCTATACAAAGCAAAGGATTTGAATTTCATAATAAACAAATAGAAGGCAACGAACGCATTATCCGTTTTCTTGCTGCACATCTGCCATTGCGGACTTCATGGAAAGATTTTTTGTATCTGGCACAGCTGAATCAGGGATTCGCACTGCAAACATGTCTTGAACACTGGCGGATGCATAGCCCCGAAACCAACGGCGCTATTATTTGGCAAATAAACGATTGCTGGCCTGTGAGCAGCTGGGCTTTGGTTGATTCCGCATTGCAGCCGAAGCTGGCGTATCACTTAGTCAAAAACACATTTGCCCCGGCTGCGCTTAGCTTTAAAAAGGAGCAGGACGGGTATTCGGTTGTGTGTATAAATAATGCAAACGCATTAAAGAAGGTGACGATTGATGTATCCGTGGTTCTCACCGGAAAGGGCAGAGTGCAGCGTCTTACGAAAATGACAAGAGTCTTACGCTCCGATACATGTGAAGTAATATATCGCATACCTCTCAAAGACGGAGAAGCATCCGGCATATACGTTGCAACACTTTATGATGAACATAAAAATATACTTCATCGGGCATATGCAGCACCTCAACCGTGGAAACACATAAAACTTCCGCCGGCAAAAATTAAAATGTCGATTACAAAAAAGGACAATGAATATTTTGTCTCACTCAAAGCGGGTAACCCGGCATTTTTCGTTGACCTATACGGCGATACATATGAATTTTCGCAGCGTGGAGTGATTCTCATGCCCGGTGAGCAGATTGAAGTGCCTTTCAAGCTTATGAAAAAAACATCGCCTGATAAAAGCGATATTACAATTCAAACGTTGAATGACTATTTACAGTAAGGAACGAAATTATGAAATATGCACATCTTGGTAAGTCGGGATTGTTAGTTAGTAAATTGTGTCTCGGCACGATGAACTTTGGTTCGTTTACAAGTAATGAAAACAGTTTTAAAATACTGGACGAAGCTCTCGCGCTCGGAATTAATTTTATTGATACCGCAAATGTCTACGGAAATGAAAACGGTGTCGGTTATGTTGAAGAGCTTCTCGGAAAGTGGTTGTCACAGGGCGGGAACAGACGTGAAAATATTGTTCTTGCAACAAAAGTATTTGGAAAGATGGGCGATGGGGTGAATGATCGACGCCTTTCCGCGTATCATATTAAAAAAGCATGCGAAGACAGTCTGCGCCGTTTAAAGACCGACCACATCGATCTTTACCAGATGCATCATATTGACCGTGCTACTCCCTGGGATGAAATTTGGCAGGCGATGGATCAGCTTATCACTCAGGGAAAGGTGATTTATGTAGGCAGCAGTAATTTTGCCGCATGGAATATTGTCGAGGCAAATTACAAAGCAAAAGAAAAAGGGATGCTGGGACTCATTTCCGAGCAAAGTATCTACAGCCTTCTTAACCGCCACATTGAACTTGAAATGGTGCCCGCATGCAGAGCGATGGGCGTTGGAATAATTCCCTGGAGCCCTATCGGCGGAGGTTTGCTTGGCGGCGTTCTGAAAAAGCAGTATGCCGGCAGAACGCGCAGAGGCGAGCTTGATAAAAAAATAGAATTGCTCAGACCTAAATTGGAAGCGTACGAATCGCTCTGCGATAGTATAGGCGAGAGTCCGGCAAATGTTGCTATTGCATGGATGTTAAAAAACCCTGTGGTAACTGCTCCTATTATCGGTACGCGAACAATGGAACAACTTCACGAAACAGTGAAAGCTGTTGATATTGATCTTAGTGATGACGTGATGAAGAAGCTTGATGAAATATGGCCCGGTCCGGGTAATCAGGCTCCGGAAGCATACGCGTGGTAAGTACAATGAAAAATCCGTGTGCAATACGCTTTCTACGAAATTCAACAGCAATCATACTGTTGTTCTGGAGTTCATCGTTTTGTCAGATCCCGGGACACTCAACTTCACGCAATTATGATTCGTTGAAAATCAGATACAAAGGTGATGCGAAGATTGAAGTCGGGAATTTTTATACCGGACTGTCATTTCATCACAGTTATCCGGTTCCCCAAAGAATAAGCTTCTATTATCCCGCGGCAAATAGTATTGACAATAGTACCGATTATTGGTTCAGGGATACGACGTTTGTTATGGATGCCGGTTTGCGTTTTGGAAACGAAAAGGTGGAATGGCTTAACAAGCAAAGTCTGCCGTACGAACTTACGCCATTCTCGGTAAGTTTTAAGAAGCAGGAAGCCGATAAAGAAATAGATGTAACATATCAATTTACATCAAAAGATCCGGCAATGGTTGTTGGTTATACCGTTAAGAATCTTACCGGAAAACCACAGCAACTGACTTTGTATCTGCGATATGCACTTGCTTTGCACACCTGTCATTCATACCGTTATAAAACACCGTCGATAAATACAATTTTCGATAACGGTAAAGCAGTAACGGCTCTTTTTACAGACAGCGAAACAAAGGATCCTCAATTATTTATCTTAAGCGGAAGCCATACTCCGGCAGTATGTCAAATTATTGATAGCACCGGTCAGAATTCAGATACGCTGAAAACACTATTTCCCGGGGTGACACTCGTGGAATCTCCTGCGGTAAACTATATTTATACCGTGACAGTTCCCGCCGGAAAGAGCGTGACAATTAGCAAAATATTCGGAAGCACAACTCCGGCCGAAAGCGACATGGTCATGAAGAATCTAGCCGCCGGTTACAAAAAAGAAGTCGAGGAATTTGAGGCTTCCGTATTACACGACGTGTATGATGCCGGTGTATTTAAAACAGGAGATGACTATCTTGACCGCTCGGTCAGATGGTCGCAGGCAATGCTTAGTGTCAGTAAGCATTATATAGACGGCGATATTGCACCGATGCCGTGTCCGGCAGAATATAATTTTTATTTTACTCATGACGTGCTGTTGACCGATCTCGCGGCGGTGAAATTTGATTTGCCCCGCGTGAAAAATGATCTCGGATTTATTATGAAGCGCTCAAGTCCGGAAAAAATTATTCCACATGCTTTCTATTGGAAAGATACGGCGTATGTTACCGAACTTGCCGACCATGATAACTGGAACAATTTCTGGTTCATCATTGTGTGCGCGGAGTATTTGAAACATTCTACGGATACGGCCTTCACAAGCAAGCTGTTCCCGTATATTGAAAAATCGCTGACGCAGGCATTACTGACGAAAGGTAATGATGATCTCATGTGGTCAATTCGTCCTGACTGGTGGGATATAGGCACGCGATACGGACAGCGCAGTTATATGACGTTGCTCGCCATACGGGCGCTCCGTTCGTATATCTATGTTTCCTCGGTCCTCGGAAAGGATGATGCAAAGCTTGTTGAGTATGAACAGCTTTCGGAGCGCATGAATAAAGCCCTGCATGAAAAATTGTGGTCGGAAAAAGACGGCTATCTGATGAGCAATACCGATCCCGGCGTGAAAGATGAGCATATTTACAGCGGGTCACTGCTTGCTGCGCATTACGGACTTCTTGATTCGGTGCAGATACGGAAATCTCTTGTGACTGCCGATGAAAATTTAGTAGATCCGAAAGTCGGAGTATGCGTCGTTTCTCCAATGGATTTTGATAAACTGGGCGACTTCTGGCATTTTGTTGGAAATGAAGTCGGTGCAAAATACTACTATATCAATGGCGGTATCTGGCCTCACGCGAACTCATGGTACGCACTTGCACTGATAGCAGGTGGGATGCGCGATACAGCATACCGGTTCATTCGTAGTGTGATGACGATTAACGGAATTATTGACGGACCGAACGGACAGCCTGCAATGTACGAAGTTAGGAATGCCAATCACGAAGATCCCAAAACATACGGCACGATAGATAAACCGCAATTCATGTGGGCGGCAGGCTGGTATCTCTACTCTCTGTATTCGCTTTTCGGAGTAGAGGACAATGAATGGAACACAACATTCTCACCCTATCTGAAAGAATCTCAAAAGAGTGTCCACTTTGCCATGACGGTGCATAATAAAAAGTCGGAAGTTACACTAAGTCCTGCGGCAAAAGCATCTGTGTCGGCAGACGGCAGGGAATTGCATTCCTATATAGTACCCGCTGCACTGAAGACACCCGCAAAGATAAGCATCCATACCGGAGCAGTTACTTCGCCGTATGTAAAGACGACGAATTCAATTCTCGATTCCGTATCTTTGCTCAATAATGAATTACGTATTTCTCTGCGGGCTTTTACCGGGCACCGGAATAAAACAGTTATCCTTTCAAGTCGTGCACCGAAGCAAATACTGATTGACGGTAAGCCGGTTGAGGCGGTGACGGACATGGATAAAGGTACAATAAAAACAGTGATACAATTCACGCACCAAAAACGCAGTGAGCAGGTAATAATCAAATTTTAATGGTTGGCAGGGCATACATACCGGTAAACATATTTCCGGATGTAATTAACTATGACAAAAAGAATTAATGGATAAAAGATGGCAGAAGTACTTCTGAAAAACGTTTCAAAAATTTATGACGGCGGGAATGCTGCCGTTAAGAATGTAACAATTGAAATCAAGGATAAAGAATTCGTTGTACTTGTCGGGCCTTCGGGATGCGGGAAATCAACAACACTCCGGATGATTGCCGGACTGGAGGAAATATCTTCAGGTGAGATGACGATTGACGGAAAGCTGATGAATGATGTGGCGCCGAAAGACCGGGACATTGCGATGGTATTTCAGAATTACGCATTATATCCGCACATGACTGTATACGAAAATCTTGCATTCGGTTTGAAATTGAGAAAAGTGCCGAAAGCAGAGATAGATGCCCGCGTTATGGAAACTGCTAAAATGCTTGAGCTGGAAGAGTTTCTTAACCGCAAACCCAAAGCGCTTTCAGGCGGCCAGCGTCAGAGAGTAGCGGTCGGAAGAGCCATTGTCCGCAAACCAAAAGTATTTTTGTTTGATGAACCGCTCAGTAATCTCGATGCCAAACTGCGCGTTCAGATGAGAACGCAGATTTCCAAACTGCATCAGCGGCTCGGAGCAACAATGGTATACGTTACCCATGATCAGGTCGAAGCAATGACTATGGGCGACAAAATCGTTGTAATGAAAGACGGAATCATTCAGCAGATTGATACGCCTTTAGGATTGTATAATACCCCGGTTAATAAATTTGTTGCCGGATTTATCGGCAGCCCTGCTATGAATTTCATTTCCGGCTCGTTAACGGGCGGTGACGATGTCCGCTTTGTCAGCGAAGGAAAGACATTGTCTCTTCCTCTGCGCGGGGAAGTAAAAGAAAAATTGAAAAATCACATCGGTAAAAAAATCCGGATAGGTATTCGTCCCGAAGACTTCCATGAAAATCTCAACTCACTGAAAGAGCAGGATTCACATTTGTTTACGGTTACATTAGAAGTCGTTGAGCCGATGGGCAATGAAGTATTCCTCTATTTCTCTATAGATGCCACCCAATGCACCGCGCGCGTTCCCTCACGCGAGCAGCTTGTGCCAGGCTCCGCAAAAGTACTGTTTATTGACGTAACCAAAATTCATTTCTTTGATGCCGAATCAGGGGTGACAATAAAGTAGCGTCAAAAATACAAAAAGGGCACCTGCTCATTCATATTCAGATTCTTTGCCCATACCCACCAAAATACTCCGACCGCAACCGGAGTGCTTATATATTTATGCCCCACTTGATCTAATATCATAATGCATATTTTATTGATTTTTACTACATTACAAAAGTGAAAGGCTCAGGTTTTCTTTCGCTCCAGTCAACCATTCGATAATATATAAGTAATGATATGTCCAAGCTTGTTCACAGGATCTATATAGTATTATTTATTTTAGTCGCACTATCCTCCGTCTTCTTATTGGTTTATAATGGCCGCGATTATTATTCCATGTCGGAGCTGGACAAGCCTTTTTCACCTAAATACCAGCTTCTAAAACCTTCGGGTTATTTGGGGCACGGATTCGGCATCATCGGAACATTAATGATGATAGTCGGGGTAAGTAGTTATATGCTCAGGAAAAGATGGAAGCTGCTTTTTAGCTGGGGCTATCTTTCTTACTGGCTCGAGTTTCATGTCTTTATGTGCGTTTTAGGACCGATTCTGGTTCTATTTCACACAGATTTCAAATTCGGCGGGATAGTCTCCGTAAGTTTTTGGAGTATGGTCGCCGTTGTATTAAGCGGTGTAGTCGGCAGGTATATCTATATCCAGATTCCACGCAGTATAGAGGGAAATGAGCTCAGTATGCAGGAAATCAGTGATTTGAATCTTGAGTTATCAAACCGCTTGAAACAGGAAGCCGGACTTTCACCTGCTGTTATGGGAAAAATAAACGCGTTTGTTGAAGGTTCAAATAAATTTTCAGAATTTCGTTTTTGGGATGGTGTAAAAAGCCTGGCATCAATCTATCTTTCCCTGCCTTTTGAGATTGGAACATTTGCAAAAGAACTTATCGCGCTCGGAATTGATCCTGTAACGGTTAAAAAAGTTGTCATGCCTCTGGTGAAAAGCAAGGTCGTCTTAATACGCAGGATCGGTCTGCTGAAATTAATGCAAAAGTTATTCCGCTACTGGCATATTTTTCATTTGCCATTCGCCATTACAATGTTTATTATTATGTTGATTCACGTGATAGTTACGATAACATTCGGTTACCGTTGGATTTTTTAGTCGATCAATATTTCCACTGGACAGAGATTATTTTTTAATTTCAAGTAAAATGTATGGAAGCCCTCTTAGAAAATATTTCTGGCTTTATCTTCGCATTCATTATTCTTGGGAGTATATTATACTTTTATTTAAGAGGGCGGGCAAAGAAGACACAAGTCGTTACTGAAAAAATTATAAGAGCAAAAGAGTTTGGCTTGTATGAACCGGTAAGTCTGCATCCGGTCGTTAATCAGGAAATGTGCATCGGCAGCGGCGCTTGCATAAAAGCTTGTCCCGAAAAAGACATACTTGGATTGGTAAGCGGGAAAGCAACGACCATCAATGCATCAAGATGCGTGGGTCATGGTGCATGCTTTAATGCTTGTCCGGTTAAAGCTATTTCTCTATGCATCGGTACTGAAAAGCGTGGAGTAGAATTGCCGCATGTAACTCCGGGATTCGAAACAAATGTTTCCGGAATTTATGTTGCAGGCGAATTGGGCGGAATGGGGTTAATCCGGAACGCCGTAGAGCAGGGTAAACAAGCACTCAACTCGGCCCTTAAAAAAATAGATAAATCCGTGTCTGCCGATTATGACGTTGCGATAATCGGTGCCGGTCCTGCGGGCCTGGCAGCAACATTGGCAGCCGCACAAAACAACGCATCCTGTATTACGTTTGATCAGGATTCGTTAGGCGGAACAATAAACAGCTTTCCCCGCGCAAAAATAGTCATGACCTCACCTATGGAAATCCCTCTCTTCGGTAAAATCAAACTCACGGAGACATCCAAGTCCGAATTATTGGAACTATGGCAGGAGATCTTACAGAAAAACAAAATTCGCATTAATGAAGAAGAAAAAGTTACCGCGATTAATCCCGCACATTCGAAGTTCGAGATTGTATCCACCAAAGGGACATACACAAGCCGTTCGGTTATAATTGCAATAGGTAGAAGAGGCTCACCGCGTAAGCTGGGTGTGCCGGGTGAAGATAAGCCAAAAGTATATTATCGCCTTGTAGAACCGGAGTTAATTCATAATCAGAAAATATTGGTGGTCGGAGGAGGGGATTCCGCGATTGAATCCGCCTTGCTTCTATACGAAGAAAAAAATGAAGTCACCATTTCTTATCGTGGTGAATCATTTGCCCGCTTAAAAGAGAAAAACCTCGAAAAAATTAACGAGGCGATAAAAAACAATGAAGTGCGCGTTCTCTTTAACACGGAAGTAGATGAAATATCGGATGATAAAGTGTCACTGAAAAATAATTCCGGAAATATGGAAATTGAAAACGATCTGGTATATGTCTTCATCGGCGGCGAATTACCGATTCAATTTCTTCAGAACACCGGGATCATGATTACGAAAAAACATGGCGATGCTTTATTATCGCATAATAAGTAGGTTCTTGATTTTCTATTAAATAAAGAATACGATGCGGAAAATCTTCTTTTTAGTGATTTTGCTTCTACCCGCCATCTCCGACGGGACATATGCACAAATATCCCCCGGTGCGTTATCACGGGCACATGCCGGTCTTGAAGGAATTAGTAATTGTACCAAGTGCCATGAGATAGGCAAGCAGGTGTCGGCGGCTAAGTGCCTTTCGTGTCACAAAGAAATTGCAAACTTGATAAATCAATCACGGGGATACCACTCAAGTGCGGAAGTCAAAAGCAAAAACTGCTGGCAATGCCACAATGAGCATCATGGCAAAGATTTTATGCTGGTGCGTTTTGATAAAAAGAATTTCGATCATCGCAAAACTACGTTTGAGCAAACCGGAAAGCATGCCCAAATAGGATGTAACGAGTGCCACCAATCCAAAAACATCAGTGATCAAAATCTGAAAAAGAGGCAGTCAACGTTTTTGGGACTTACTCATGCCTGCACCGGATGTCACGAAGATGTTCATAAGAAAACCTTGGGAGATAATTGTTCCAATTGCCATACAACAACGGCATTCAAACCCGCAGTTAAATTTGATCACGCCAAAGCTAAGTTCAAACTGGTCGGAAAGCATACAACTGTTGACTGTGCCTCATGCCATAAAAAAGAAACACAAAGTGACGGCAAAATATTTCAAAAATTTAAAGGGTTGAATTTCGCTAACTGCAGTCCTTGCCATGATGATTTTCACAAAGGGAAATTGGGGCAAGACTGCAAAAAGTGCCACAATCCTTCAGGGTTTCATTTGGTAAATACACAGCAATTCGATCACAACAGAACAAATTTTAAACTGACAGGCAGACATGAATTTGTAAAGTGTGAAACCTGTCATAATAAAGAACGGGGAACGAAACCGAAGTCTGAAAAATGTACCGATTGTCATGCGGATTATCATACGGGGCAATTTGTTGATGCAGCGAAAAAAGTAATTGATTGCGCACTGTGCCATACCGTTAAAGGATTTTCGCCTTCAACGTTTACCATTGAGCGGCATGCCGCAGCCGGATTTGCTTTGGAAGGTGCGCACCTGTCAACTCCGTGTTTTCAATGCCACAAAACTACCGGTAAGTGGATATTTAAGAACACAGCGCATACATGCTCAAGCTGTCATGAAAACGTCCATGGGCAGGAGTTAACGCCGGCATTTTTAGGTGATAATGCATGTGACAAATGTCATTCGGTACAGTCGTGGCAAAAGATAAATTTCGATCATAACAAAACAGCTTTTGAACTTCAGGGCAAGCACGCGGCAATAATGTGCAGGCAGTGTCACATGAGGCTGGATGATGCCACGAAGAGAAGAGATTATAAATTTAAATCCGTATCGGATGTCTGTCTCGTATGTCACACTGATATCCATAACGGGCAATTTAGCTCAGAGCAAAAGAATTATTGTTTAAACTGCCACAACACGGAAAATTGGCAGCCGGTAAAATTTAATCACGAAGAAACGAGATTCCCTCTTCTTGGTGCTCATGCAAAAGTACAATGCCAGGCATGTCATAAAGAGGAACAAAAGAATGGTGTAAGTACGGTGATATTTAAATTAGGAGATGTCCGATGCGCAGCTTGTCACTCGTAATGTGTTTTGTGCTAATGGCATTAGTGGTGCCGGCACAATCTCCTCATGGTAAAAAGCTCACCATTGATTGTGCAAATTGCCATGTCGCAACATCATGGGAAATACATAAAGATAAAATGGCATTTAATCATGGCACTACGGCTTTTCCTTTGACCGGCCAACATCAGACTGTCGATTGTAAAAAGTGTCATTCAACTCTTGTATTTGGTGATGCACGTACCGAATGCTATACCTGCCATAAAGATATGCATAAAAACTCAGTGGGATTGGAATGTCAGAGATGTCATACACCGCAAAGCTGGGTTGTTACAAACGCTATTCAACTGCATCAGAGCACGCACTTCCCGCTTATTGGTGTACACGCACAGGCGGAGTGCATCTCCTGTCATGCAGATTACGGACAATTCAACTTTAGAGTTGCCGGAGTAACTTGTTATGATTGCCACGCTTCGAATTATGCCTCGACAAATAACCCCAATCACGCTGCCGCAGGTTTTTCACGGGAGTGTCAAGAATGTCATAATGTTTCAGCCACTCAATGGAACCAGGGAACATTCACGTCTCACAATTTTTTCCCGCTTGAACAAGGACATAAAGTTGCGTGCTTCAGTTGCCATCGCCGCGATTCGTTTAAAGGTTTAAGCAGAGAGTGCTACTCCTGCCACAGTCAGAACTATGCAGCTACAAAGGTGCCCGATCATAAGAAATTAAATTTTTCTATTCAGTGCAGCAATTGCCACACAATCGCAGGATGGAAGCCTGCTTCATTTGATCATAACTCGACCGGCTTCCCATTATTGGGCGCACACAAGGCAGTTGATTGTTCAAGCTGCCACACCAATGGTACTGCTAACACACCAAAAGAGTGTGCCGGATGTCATATGGCTGACATTAACAAGCCTGTCAATCCGAATCATAAGTTGTCGAATTTCCCGAAAGTTTGCGATCAATGCCACAGTGTAAACGGCTGGAAACCAACATCTTTTAATCATGCAACAACTAATTTCCCGTTGACCGGTCAACATGTAGCAGTCACTTGCAACCAATGCCATACCGTTCAAATTGCCGGAACGCCAAAGGACTGTGCTTCTTGCCATAGTAATGATAAGAACACATCCAAAAACCTGAATCACAATCTTTCGAGTTTCCCGCCAACTTGTGAACAATGTCATACGACAAACGGCTGGAAGCCGACAACGTTTAATCATTCAACAACGAATTTTCCTTTAACCGGGATGCATTCTGCCGCTGCATGTAATCAATGCCATACCGTTCAAATCACGGGGACGCCTAAGGATTGCTACTCGTGTCATGCCAATGATAACAATATTAGTACAAACCCGAAACACAATTTGGGGAATTTCCCGAAAACGTGCGATCAATGCCACACGACGAATGGCTGGAAACCGACTTCATTTAATCATGCAGCAACTGCTTTCCCGTTGACCGGCAAGCATCAGACTGTTCTGTGCAATAACTGCCATACTTCGGTGTACGCGGGGACAAATTCGGTTTGTAAAAATTGTCATCAGGCAGACATAAGCAAGCCTGTAAATCCTGTGCATACTCTTGGCAATTTCCCGCAAGTATGCGAACAGTGTCACAATACATCGGGCTGGATTCCATCGACTTTTAATCATGCGAGTACGAACTTTCAACTGGTTGGCAAACACCTTACGGTTACCTGCAATAGCTGTCATACAGCACAGTATAGCGGAACACCAAAAGATTGTTATCAATGCCACCAGACGGATTATAACGGTGCGCAAAATCCGAATCATAAAACAGGGGGGTATCCTACTGATTGCGCGATGTGCCATACTTCCACTGCATGGATACCATCTTCATTTAATCACTCGACAACCGGATTTACTTTGACCGGTAAGCATGCAACTATCACGTGTGCCGATTGTCATGGATCAACCGTTTCCCATCTTGATCCTACGTGTTCTGTATGTCATAAAGCCGATATTGCGACAAGCAAAACAGTAAACCATAACCTTGGTAATTTTTTAACCGGGAAGACGTGCGATAATTGTCATACCACGACCGTGTGGAAACCATCCGCGTTTAATCATTCGGCAACGGCATTTCCTTTGACAGGGATTCATGTCAGTACCGCATGTAATAGCTGCCACGTTGCAGTTTACTCCGGAACTTCGAAGGATTGCTATTCGTGCCATAAGACTGATTACACGAGCTCTGCAAATCCTCCTCATTCAAGTTCGGCGCTTAGTTCGATATTTACCGTTTCGTGTGCTTCATGCCATAATTCTTCGGCGTGGAGGCCAACTACATGGAGCCATAAACAATATTATGATATAACTGTGAAGCACTCAACAAGGCTGTGTAAGGAATGTCATACCTCATGGGCAAATCCGGCAGCGCCTCAATGCATAAGCTGCCATCAATCAGATTTTAACCAAAAGCATAGTGCATCGCAGAGTAAGGATTGCTGGAAATCCGGATGCCATACAAATCCATCCACATTCGATAGGTAAGTGGTAATCAGTATGCGAAGAACTATAATATTTTTATTGATTCTGGAATCGTTACTGCTCAATTCGGTGAGTCTGGCTCAAAGCACCGGTCTGACTTCTATCGAAGGAACCATATCATTTATTTCAAGTCAGAATTGCTATGTGAAATTTTCGTCTACCGAAGGACTGCAAGTAGGAGATACACTTTGCATTGGTCAAAAGTCGGATTCAACAGGCGCCGTTGTGCTGCGCTACATCTCCACGCATTCTGTCGCGGGTGAACAAGTTGCTTCGCAAAAGCATACGCTGGAAGTAAACCAAAAACTTGTCGGGTATGTAAGTCGTAAGCAAGAAAAAGTTGAGCGGATTGAAAATACACCAAAAAGTTCGTCGCTTCTTTCATTTGTCCCGAGCGAAGTAAAAGCTGAGAAGAAAGATCCGTATGCATTTAAGATCAGTGGGCGGTTATCAGAGCAATTAGCAAGTGATTTTGCACAAGAAAAGGAACTTGAAGTTCAGCAGTTTAGAACCATGTTGAACTTTACGGCAGAAAATATTTTTACTCCAAAACTCAATTTTGTCAATTACCTTATGTATTCTTACCGGGAAGATGATTGGGCCCGCGTAAAAACTTCCCCCTTTGATTTTATCAGAGTGTATGATTTGGCGTTTTCGTATCAATGCGATTCTTCCACCAGTATTTGGGCAGGACGGCATCTCAATTATCGCATGGCAAATGCCGGAGCGATTGACGGACTGCAAATCGAGAGTTCTTATAAATCATTCATCGGCGGAGCGGTGATAGGTTCACGTCCTTCATTTGCTGATTATGGGTATGATATTAAATATTTTCAATATGGATTTTACGTGGGGAAAGTGGATCATTACGCGGACTACAAAGAGATGGAAAACATATTCGCGTTTTTTAATCAAACGTATCAAATGAAAACAGACCGTCGTTTTATCTATCTTCAACACTCGAACAACCTGATTCCCAACGGGTATATATTCGCTTCTTCTGAGCTTGATTTATACAAACGTGAGGCGGGTGTTGGTAAAACAAGTCTAACACTGACCAGTTTATACACTTCATTTCGCTATACTCCGGGGCGGGTAGTTTCTATGAATATTACCTATGATGCCCGGAGGAATGTCATTTATTATGAGTCGTATAGAACGTTTCTCGAGAACCTTCTTGATAATGAATTGCGGCAGGGACTGCGCGCTAATGTATATATACGCCCATTAAATAGTCTGAATATTGGACTTAATAGCGGTTATCGTTATCAGCAAAGCAGCAATAAGCCCACAAAAGATTATGGCAGTACAATATATTACGCGGGAATTCCTTATTTGACGACGGATATCAATGCGGCAGGTACTTATCTAACCGGAGACTATTTAAAGGGGTATAATTGGAATGTCGAGATGAATAAGATTATTGATAGATTATACATCTCGGCCGGATATCGTCAGAATAATTTCACATACATTTCGAGTTCATACCTGTACATCCAAAAAAGCATATACTCATACATCTCGTATTCGCTTTCTCGATTGCTCACCGTCGCGGTAAATTATGAGGGGTTGTTTCAAAAAGATAATAAATCAAATCGCTTTTTTATAGACATCACCACAAGATTTTAAAGCCACTGTCATAATTTCAAACTAATTTAAGCGTATTCAGAAAGCGGCAGATCTATCCGTTAAAGCATAAGAAGCCGGCATAAATTTGTTTATACTGGACAGTGTAAAAGTCTTCAGACACTCGTGTACTAAAGACCTATTGATACTCCTGCGGAAGTGTAGTATGAGGAGAAGTCATTGTATTCGTCTTTGGACATGCGTCTGACGTAGCCGCCGGAGAGATTTAGTTCATAACCGAATCCAAGCCCGCTGTCAAAATATTTCGACATTGAGGCAGATAGTGTGCTCAGTATATCATGCCTGTTTTCTGCTGTTTTTATCCCTGACAATGTAAAGGCCGGCAGGTATAGTTCGTTGCCATGCAACTCGGCACTAACGCTCATGCGGATATCCAAGGGAATTGTGGTCTGGAATTCGACACGCGTATCTTCGCCTGTATATGAAAAATAGTCGTAATAGAGATCTTCGGTTAAACGGGGTTTATCGATATTTTTGCGGAGGAACCTTGCTTTGGAATTGAAGTTTGTCGTATAGCCCAGCGTTAATTGGAAGGACGAAGTCTCCCAGTTTTTTAATAAGCGAATATTAAGCGAAGAATGATAAGTCCGTTTGGGCTGCGCTGTGAAGGCGAAAATGGGTTGTGATGTATTATTATTTACATATCCGGTTATTATCGTATCAATTAAAGTTTCAAAATATTCTTTGATCCCGCCTTGCAATGAAGCATCATAGGTTAAATTCCAATCTAGTTTTCCGGAAATACCGAATGATACAAGCTCCATTGCGTTTGATAGCTCTGAGCTCATCTCGTATTTTCTCCAACAGGCAGTATTTCTGAGATATAAAAACAATGAATCATTGATGGGCCTTTTATAAGAAAAGGCAGTAACAAGCCCATGATTATCATAGTCTTTATAAACATGCTTATCAAATCTGGCGCCGGCACTGAATGAGATATTGAGCGAAGAGAATTTCTCAAAGCCATCATCGGTTGCGTCATTAGAAAGAGGCGATTCATGCCGTCCGAAAATAATTCTGTACTTGCCTGTCAGTACACTCTCGTAGTAATTTCTTTCTGTGAGTGAATTGAATAGGGTTAGTCCGCCGACATACTTAACGGAAAGCGAGTTGGTTGGTACAGGTACAAGATATTTAAATTCATGATATGATTGCCACAACAAATCACCGGCTCGTTGATAATTACATAGCGGGTTACGGTCATAACGGCTTGAAAATGATGCGTATAGAGAATATGGCTGTGGACTTGGTGCGTTATCGGTTGAGCTTTCAGTAGTTGACGGGAGCACCACCGCGTCTTCTGTCGGAATAAATCCGGCACTCAAACTTTGTAGTGAATCTCTCAGCGTTGAAAAAAGGTTGTTCATTGAGGCGGCGGCGTTATCCGAATAGTCGGCAATCGTATCTTTTACGGACTGATATATGCTATCAGCGAAATTACTGAACAGGCTAAGCCCGTAAGAATAATCTTCGTCAGAAGCACCTTCGCCGAGACTCAAAGAGTTTGTTTTTGCGGTAATGAGCGGGTAGACGGATTCACGGAAATGTTTAACTGCGTCTATCCACAATTCCCGGTTTTGCAGCATTGCGTTCTGCAGAGCTGAATATAAAGATGCTACAGAATCCTGATAGTTGATGTTTGCATGTGCCGGCAATAGGGAGGAAAGAGAATCGTGAACCGTGGAAAATCTTTCAACATACCCCGAGTCAACTTCTTCAATGTGGATGATAACCGAATCCGAAGAAGCGTTGACTATTTGAAGTAGATCACTGGAGCGTTGTTGAAGCGTGGCGTTGTAAGCAGCAAGTCCGGTGCTATCCGGAGTTGGGCTTGCCGCAACAGCCGGAACAGGCGATAAACCTACTACCATAAAAATCAGAAGAAGGATAAATCGTTTCATCTGTAATGGATTACTATACTTCATACGCGTCGTCCGTTGCAAAACTTTGGCTCATATTTTCTTACGGGTCAACTTGACCCATAAATACATAAAGATAAGGGTTGCAACAGCACAAAAACCAAATACCGCAATGGCAACTGATGACCAGAGCGACGCAACATTCACACTGAATAAGAAATCGTTGCCGATAGTAATATCTGCGCTATGTTTTCCGGGAGGCAGAAAAATGCTATAGCAGTCATTACCTTTCATAACCGTGAAATCAAATTTCTTCCCGTCTATAATTACTTCAGTCGGTATTTGCGTAAGACTGAGGATGTTCCGTCCTTCTGCTTCATAAACGATTTTAATATCCTTCATGCCATATGAAGCGGCCAGGATATTTCCCGTGAAAGAGAGAATCTTTGTTTGAAATTCACGAGTTGAAAATTCGGAAATCGCTCCATCCGAAAAAATAACCTTGTGTGTGCCAGCCGGAATAAAGAACGAATTATCACGTGCAGAGGTAGTCATGTATCCATCGAGGACAATCTCTTTGTATTCGGGCGGCAGCTTTAGATTGAATGAATAAGGAGAGGTAAAGAGTAATCCTCCTTCAATCTGCGTGTATTCTACCTGAGCAGCAGCGGCGTATGGCATCAGAGCCAAGTCCTGTTGATTAATGCTTGCCTCGGAGTAAATTGTAAAGCGTCCGGCGCCGCGTGCGGCTGAGTTAACAAGCTGATAGCTTTCGGCGCCCGTTTGTATAACGGTTGAAAAAGCCCCAATGCTGTCCGGTTTCCGGAAATTCAGAATGTTAAGATCAAGCGCAAGTTTGCTCGAATCCCGGAGCTTTGCCAGATATGTTCGGCCGATTGTGTAATACCTGTTCGGATCACTAGACCATCTGTTTTCCGGATCTTCTATTTGCAGTCTGAAATTATATTTGTTCTGAAGGACGAGTAAATTGTCCATATCCACGCCAATGTTTTCACGTAGTTCCGGTGAGCCGTAACTATCCATGCAGGTAACCATAACATCAAAGCCTTTTTTCCTCGAACTGAATTTGGAAAGTTCGCCGAGGAAATGATCGTAGATTCGTCCCAATTTTTCAACACGGTAGTTGACAAAAGATTTTTTTGCAGAAGGGTTTTTCTTCCAATAGTAAGGTGATGCTGCATCAAATAATTTATCAGGCTCAAATCCGAATGCTTTTTTAAATTCATTTCTGGCAGAAGGATGCATCGGGGTATACAGTTCGGCATCCTCAAATCCACGGCCGGCCTCAAAATATAATTCGGCCAGATTTACACCATCCCAATCATACCGGTTGAGAATGGATACATATTCTTTTGTCGCAGCGTTCAGGCAGGCATCAACCGTCAGCGCTACGGGATACCGCCATGAAGGCCGTACCTCGCGGTTTAAATAATTTTTCTCCCGCCATTCCGGATGTGCATTATAGAAAGCCTGACTTACCTGCGGCGGTTCCATCCATGCATACACGAGAATTCCGTTTGCATGCGCAAGATCAATCAGCCGTTTGTAATCATAGGCAAATTTTGGATAAAAATGCCAAGCGGCCGCGTGCACAATGTGAATGCCCTGTTTCACCCACTGACTTACCAGTGATTCAACACTATATGTGACACGAAAGCCGGGATCAAAATAAGCCTCTAACTTATTTCGGCGTACAATCGGCCGCAGGTTAAAAAACTCCTGTGCATAGATCATCAGGTATGGATATAGGCTGTATCCCTGTTGCGTGTAAGGATCGAACAAAGAACTGATAAAAATCATTTTACCCTTATCAATGTTTCTGCCGATGATGAGGGGAAACTTTGATGATTCATCGTAACAGAATACAATATCATCACTCTCTGTTTCATATTTAACGGCAGGGACCGGATTCGGCCACGTAATATGTTCTTCCGGGAAGAAATGATCGCGGACTTTGCGGATCATTGCAGTATTTTTTGCAAACCGGATTCCAAACAATCCTGCCAAGGCACTCTTACCATCTGTAATGATATTTCCACCGGAGCTCACGAAAGACTGTATCAGTTCAACATCAGCTTTCTTTAATGAGTCCAGTGCTGCCGCTGGAGCAATCAATAAATTATATTTATATAATTCGATTTTCTGACCGACATAAATCGTATCTACCCGGACGTTCAGACTCCGGAAGACTGAAGCAAAGGATGCTTGATCACAAAATTTTTCACCAAGGCTATGATGATTCCAAAGAATAGCCGGTCGTAGTTCTCTCCATTTATTTTCTGTCGGTACTACGCTGGTAAATAATTTTTTTACCTGCTGTTTAGCTTGTTCCATGAATGTTAGTTTGTGCTCGCGGACTTCAGCCGGAGTTGCAAAATAAATTTCGCCCGGTTTTAGTTTAACGTTCTTTTCGAATTTGCCGGTGATTCTGTTGCTCGAGTATTGTTGTTCTTTAAGAGAACCATCCGGTTCGATTATGGATTCAACCAGATACTGATCTTCCAGTTGTAATGATATATGTTGATTACCGGTGAGAATGATAGAACTCTTGCCGAATTTTACGGTATGACTGAATTGCTTGATGTCGACATAGGTGAATCCCTTTGCTATTATTCCATCAGTCACTTCATCAAGAAGATCGAGATCTAAAAACTCATGAAAGAAACTGGAAACAAAGCCATCGCGGACTTGGCGAATGGCGGCCGCTGATTTAATAATATTCCGGACAGCTTCACGGCTCACTTCTTTATCTGCACTGTATGGTATATATCCCATATTTTCGGGATATATACGTTCTCCAAATATATCGTGGTTGATAATGTATGGGAAGTATTGACTTTGGATAGAGTTTTCAATTGCAAGCCTTGGCTCCATCGCGGTACTGAAAAACTCCGGCACTGTCTGATATAATAAAAATGAAGCGGTATAATGCGGGGTTTCCCACAACAAAGGGTATAAACCGCATTTAACTAATTCATGTAAACCGGCGTCAATCTTATTTTCAATTCCTGCTTTTGTTTCGCCCTTGATGGGTTGATTTGTCATCGCGTCCCAAAATTCAAAATCCGCCGCGGTAGTTCCTTTATATTGATGCGTGCTTCCGTGCATTACTATAGTTGCACCTTTTTGCACCATGTATTTTAATGCATCAACCATTTCAGGGCGTTCGGAAAGTCCAAGACGGACTCCGGTCGAAGGATTAACATAGAACGGAATAACACCTACCAGAAAAGGAATATTTTTTCGATAGAGCAGATCGGCAATCTCGCGAAGTTTGGCGGGATTATCCATTGCGCTGATATCTTCTATCCGGAAAAGAGCCATGTGTGATTCTGCATGATGCTCCCCGAGTATGTCGTGAAGCATATCAGCCATGAGCAGGTAGCGGTCTGTTGATGTTGCATATGAGAAAGGGGAGTCGGCGAAATAATAGAAGTTCTTGGATTTGACGATGTACGGTACTTCCGATTTTTTACTGCTCGAATGAGCAGTCGCAAGAACACTGACCAACCGCGGGTTGGATATTTTTATCGCCTCAACCGTCCCGTCAAGTTTCGTAAATACTTTTCCTCTTGATCTTACTGAATTGAAAAATGTAATCGAGTCGACGTTAGTAACATTAAAACCGAATTTTTTTTGCAGATCGAACGCACGCGAAAATTCTATGAAGCCGGTGTTAAACCAGACAACAGACTTGGTGGTATGATATACATCCTGAAGGAAAACATACGGCACTGTATTTTTAAATGTATCGCCCAGGTAGAAGATAAAATCATATTTATTCAACTCGCGTGAAGTATATTTTGCAACCGGCTCAATCGTGTACTGAACGTGAAAGTGTCCGAGTAGATTGGCAAGCTGCCTGCCCGAAGCCATGGGCACACCATGGATATCTCCAGTTCCTTCGACAACAATAAGAACTTTCTTGGTCGTTTCATCGGCGGCATACAGCCTGGTGGGCATTAAGAAGAGTAAAAGTGCAGCGAGTGCTGCTATTGATAATGTGTGTCCTGCTTTGGTCAGGCGACGGATGCTGCACTGAATCGGTGTTGGAGTTGACAAGGGTTCTATCTGTTCCTGGGTTTTAATGGCGCTTCTTTACCGAAGCTGACCATATTGAGTTAATAATTTTTATGGAAATTAGCCTGGGCTGATGAGGGGATATTTATCTGTCCCGGAGTTTAGCACTTCTCATCCAACATATAAATCAATAATTATGCCAGATAACTTGTTGTATTTTAAGGGATTATGGGCATCTGAAACACATAAACCGCGTATTATTTTCGCGGTGTGCAAACTTTTTTCGTATTGGGGAATAAGTGATAGGAGTAGTCTGCATATATTGTGGAAAATCGTCATTGCTCTTCTGACGTGATTTTCTGAAAGCAACGTCTGGCAATGTTATTAACCGCTTGTTATTTAATCCGACCGTTCATACGATTGTACTTTGCTAAGTTGTTTAACAGGGGCATGTTTGCATGTTATAATATGTGATAATAGAATTCTTTCAACTATAAAGAAGCAAAATCAGATGCGGCAGGAAACGATTCAGTCCGGGGTGATCCTTAATGAGTTTACTACGCATTCCGGGAGTGAAATATTTCCTGCGGCAGCGTTCGGTGAACTTGAACGCGGGGTTTTTGCTGCTCTCGAGACATATTCCAATGTGCATCGTGGTAGCGGCCACTGGTCAAAAGTTTCGACTGAGTTGTATGAGCAGTCACGTCAAATAGTATTAGACTATCTTGGGTTGCCGGCTTCTTTATATACGGTTGTTTTTTCAACACCCGCAGGCGCAGAGCTGCTCATTAGTCAATGCGCACGGGATAGTTATTCTTGTTTATCCAGCGCGGATTTTGGTCTTAACATCGGCGTGCGTGCCGTAGCCGTAAAGTATAAAGAACTAAAAAAGGACATGCAATTTCCAACCGGCGGTGGAACCGCCCGCTTAATCTCTCCGGACTGGGTGGTCTGGGCAAAGCCTCCACACAAATTTGAAGCCGGGACTCCGGCGATTATGAATGTTATTACATTTGCTCTCGCTCTTAAGTTGGCGAAGAAGTATGGAAAAAGACTATTCAGCAGTTCTTGGGGTATTGATTTACTTCATGGTTTCTCATATGATGGATTGACGGGCAGGGGTGCTTTGTCAGCGCTGAGGGGTGATTATATCGGAGCTTCGCTGCAAATCCCGGTCAAGTCCGGAAATAAACGATTTATTAATCTTGATAATGCCGCAAGCAATCCATCGTTTATGCCGGTTTGGAATGCTTACATTAATTCTGTTTGTCACAATGAAGTAGAAATTAAGAACATCATCGAGGAGGTTCGCTTTATAGCCGCCGAATATTTTGGCGCACCTCTGAATGAGTATGAGATTATTTTTACGTCGAATACCACGCAAGCGATAAATATCGCTGCAAAAAACTTAAAACTTTCATTGCCGAACAAAGAGCGGTTTGTTGTTCTGAATACTATATCGGAACATAATTCAAATGATCTGCCGTGGCGATCAATCCAGGGTTGTGAACTCATTCGTCTTAACATCAATAGTGCGGGGGCTCCAGATGTTGAAGAATTTGAAAAGCTGTTGGATGCTTATAACACAAAAAAAGTATATGGTGAAAAGCGAATTCAATTAGCTGCTGTTACAGCCATTTCGAATGTCCTCGGTAATTTTAACAATCTGCAAGTTCTTGGTGAGTTAGCTACACGATATAACGTTAATCTGCTGGTTGATGCTGCACAACTTGCCGCGCACAGGAAGATTAATATGCAGAGCGCCGGAATATCAATGCTGGCTTTCTCCGGGCATAAGGCATATGCACCGTTCGGAGCCGGAATGTTGATTATAAAGAAGAACCTGATAAATTTTAACGCAACTGAATTGGAGAAACTCAGGAAAAGCGGAGAAGAAAACAGCGCGGGAATAGCCGCCATGGGTAAGGCACTACTTCTGCTAAATCAGATTGGGCTGGACGTGATTCGTGAAGAGGAACATGTTCTTACCAAAACTCTGATTGCCGGGATGAAGAAAATTCCCGGCGTTGTGATATATGGCGGACAAGATGTAACATCGTCTGAATTTGAGAATAGAGGCGCTGTTGTTGCTTTCGAAGTGAAAAAGATGTTCCCGTTTAAGCTCGCAAAAGACCTCACGGAAGACGGCGGCATCGGCATTAGGTCTGGATGCCATTGCGCGCATATTCTCATTAAGCATCTTATGAAAGTCCCTCCGTTTTTTCAAAATCTTCAAAAAGTCATAGTTACTTTCTTGCCTAAGACAGAACTTCCTGGTGTCGCACGAGTAAGTTTAGGCATTGAAAATACCGAGACTGATGTGCAGGAATTTCTGCAGACTCTTGAAAAAATTGCTTTAAAAAGACATGGGCGAGGCTCAGGAAACCGCTCCCAAGAAAAAAAGACGGACATGAAACCGCAAATGAACAAATTTATATGCGAAAGAAAAGTCAAAGTTTTTGGGTGATTTACCCTGTCTTATTAAATATTGGATGCCTGTCGTAATATGACAGGCATTATTTTTATATGTAATTCCCAATTATCCTGTATACTATATTGCCGCTGTATTCCGGAACAAGCAAATTCTAAAAATTAATTTTGCCGCTTTAATTTTGCGGCTATATATTCGTGTGTGTGAATAAGATGGGTTTGGTATATCTATGCTTAGAATAGGTACATGCAGCTGGAAATATGAGTCGTGGAAGGATCTGGTGTATTCGCCTGATTGTTCCAATTACCTTGCTGAGTATTCCCGGCAATTTAATACGGTTGAAATTGACCAGTGGTTCTGGTCGCTGAGCGGCTCCACAAAACCGGCGATGCCTCAGAGGGCTGTTGTTGAAGAGTATGTTCATTCTGTCCCCGATGATTTCCGGTTCACCATTAAAATTCCGAACAGTATAACACTTACGCACTTTTATCAAAAAGATAAATCAGGCTCACTCGTCGCGAATCCGTATTTTCTTGACCCTGAATTATTTTCACAATTCCTGGACACGCTGAAACCGATGAAAGATAAACTCGGCCCATTGATGTTTCAATTCGAGTATCTTAACAAACAGAAGATGAGTGGACTTCCGGAATTTATAAAGAAATTCGAAACATTCATTAAAAGTATCGACCGGAATTTCGAGTATGGTATCGAACTGCGCAATCCTTATTATCTGAAAAAAGAATATTTTGAGTTCCTGAGGCGAAATAATGTTTGCATGGTATTTCTTCAGGGATATTTCATGAATCCGGTGTGGGAGGTATTTGAAACAGCAAAGCCGTTTCTTGAAAACACTATTATCATCCGCCTCCACGGCGAGGATAGAAAAGGTATTGAAGAACGAAGCGGTGGAATATGGGACCAAATACTGATGCACCGCGATGCAGAACTCGTCAAGCTTAAAGAAATGCTCGCTTATCTGCAATCAAAAGAAGTTGATATTTATCTTAACGTCAACAATCATTATGAGGGAAGCGCACCGAGGACGATACAAAAAATTCTTTCGATGTTGTGAAATTGTAGAAGGGCGATACCGGAACTCAGTTTGTCCCGGTGCGGTTTATATTTGTGTGCTCCGGTGATACAAGAATTTGTGATAAAGGATGGCAGCGATGACCCGGTACAATTTGCAAAAAGGATTTACGGCACTTCGTGAGGAGAGGCTGAGGTATGTGCGTCCTTACACGTTCAACACCCCAATAGTTATGTCTGCAGAAACCGCGGGTGAATTAAAAACCCTTGGAGTGATACTGCATAAAACAATCAGGCGTGTGACCGACCACTATCTCGACTATCTCAGTATTTTCCCCCGCAGTACAAGGGAACTGGAGATTCTTAAAATCTTAGAGAAATATCCATACACCGTCGGTTCGTTTCGGGGCGACTTTGTTATATCGCGTCACGGAAAAGTTAAGGTTATTGAGCTTAATGCGCGACAGCCTTTGAACGGCTATTTTGAAACGGCATACTTTTACAATTTGGCAGCAGAGCAAACGCGCGGACTCGGTATTCGCGGAATCAGCGGCTATTATTCACGCTTTAACCGTTATGTGCTTTCACGTTTAGCTGATAAAAAAAGAGTCTGCGTTGTATATGATTCATCCAAGCCGGGGGACAGAAAGTTTTATCCGGATTTGTTCCGTATCGCCGGAAGCCCCTGTCATCTAATAAAAATTGCCGATTTGCGTAAGAAAGCAAACCTGCTGAAAGATGCACTGGTGATTTGTGAGTTTGAGTTTGAAGAGATATTCACCCTGACGGATGATGAGGTGGAACTGCTTGCCCGCCATGATTGCTTGAATTATCTGAGACCTGCATTAACTTCGGGAAGTAAACTGTTTTTCTGCATGTTGACGGATGAGGACTTTTTGAAGGAAGTGCTGAATCCAAAAGAAACAGCCCTCGTCAAAAAGTATATCGTTCCTACATATACTTTGCATAGCGATACTCCCGTATGGAAGGATGTTCGGAAAAACAAAAACGGATATATCATCAAGCATCAGAATAAAGGAATGTCCGAGGATGTATACGCGGGCAGTACCATGTCGGAGAGGGAATGGAAAAAATTATTTTCTTCCGGTGTGCTTGAAGACATGGTCGTGCAGCAATTTATATTTCAGAAAAGAATCGAGGGCTTTGTGGGCACTGAACCGAGAGGGGATTATGCTACCGGTATATTATTGTATTGGGATAATGAATTTTTCGGCCCCGGTCTTTACCGCACATGTGATCATCCGGTGTTCTCCAATAAACACTCGTTTCGCAAGGTTGCCTCTCTGGTGGCCGATAGAGCAACAGTACCTTCGCAAGTGTACTGTTTGTAAAACATCGGACTGATAGCTTCTTAAAAACAACAAGGAATGAATACGTGATCCACCCCCTGTTGTTTCCGGGAAAATTCCTTGAAATTATCTAACGCGTTTGTTGTGTTTCTTTATGTAAATATCGTCGCTTGCCGCGTTTTGTTCGGCCTTGATTTTTTGCGCTTCCCGTCCCGTTATTATGCCATTAGATTCGGCCTTTATTTTATCACGCTGAATTTTTCTCTGTTCGGCACGAAGTGTTTTAGCTTCCCGGCGGGTTAACTGACCGCTTTTTACACCTTGCCGGATTCGCATTGCCTGATGTATCTGCCGTTGTGTTATTGCCTGATCTGTGGTTTGCGCGGAAACTTGAGCAATAGCGCCGAGGCTAAGTAAAAGAAAGACGATAATATAATTTCTCAGTGAAAACATATAAGCTCCAAATATTTATGTATTCGAATATTGGACAAGAAAAACACATCCCCGGTTTAATGATAATTAATTCTGTACAGTGTTGAAATTGGTTCACTATTTCCTGAAATTAAATTGCAGATTAATGATTTTATCAATAAGAGTTTTACATTTAAAGACAGCCTCGTATTGTAAGGTATATATATCGTGAATTATTTAACATCTATTCCGTGTGGCAATACTATCCCCTTGGATAATCCCCACGCGGTTTCCGTAAGCCTGCCGACTATAGCAGATGTTTGCGGTTATGAAGAAAACACCGAAGAGGTAATCCAAAAACTGAAGTCGGCTTACCCGCGTTTCCGGAGAAGTCAATATGTTAATAAAGTCGTGGATTATGTTAAGCGGCAAAAAGGTTTGCCTGAAAGTTATGATCTGATTCCGGTATGTTCCGAATCTGCAGTTGAACTGATTAAGAAAATTACCCGGATAGAATTTGAATATTACGCTATAGACGATATTTGTTTTGTTCAGGTTAACCACGATTCACCTCACGGCACCGCTATCAAATCTGTCATCCAGAACATAGGACTCATCCCTTCATCAAGAAAAGCCGAGCATTTTCTGTTTTCGAATTTGCTAATTGCTGAAAAATTTGTAGAAAAGAAAGAGATAGAAACACCCTCTTTCAAAATTCGGGAAAGGCTTGCAGAAGCATACCAAAATACTATCGTGGAGAATATTTATCTCTGTAATACAGGTATGAATGCTATTTACTCGGCGGTAGAAGGTGTCCGGAGAATCCAAAAGCGGCACGGTAGAAATATTTTTGTCCAGCTCGGCTGGCTGTATCTGGATACGATGGAGATTATAGAAAAGTACTGCGATGAAAAACATGTGATACAAAATGTCGGCAGTATGGATGAGCTTACTGCGTGGCTGAAAATACATGGTTCTGAAGTTGCGGGAGTTATTACTGAAGTCCCGTTGAATCCGCAGATAAAAGTCTTCGATCTTCCACTATTGTCTCGTTTGGCCTCTCAATATAATTTTCCGGTTATAATTGATGCTACCATAGGGACACCATTCAATGTTGAAACTATAGAGTATTGCGACATTGTCGTTGAAAGCCTCACGAAATTCGCGTCAGGTAATGCCGACCTGCTCATGGGCGCGGTGATTGTAAAAAACAACAACAGACTTCCCGAAGATGTGAATCAAGAATTACCGGCAATAGTTGAAACTCCTTTTATCGGCGATGTGGAAAGACTCGCCTACAGTATCGGCGGATATGAGAACAGAGTCCGGGCTATTGCTGCTAACACTGCACTGCTGATCACAGAACTAAAAAAACAAAAGCATATCTCTCAGTTATTGTCAGTTCTCGCAGATGATTCAATTGATAATTTCAAAAAGATATGTAAAGGTGAAAACTGTATCCCGGGAGTAATCTCGATTGTGTTCGACAACGAATTAAAATATTACTACGATAGAATGAGGCTGCCGAAAGGTCCGAGTTTCGGAACTGAATTCACGCTTGCGATGCCGTATATTTATCTTGCTCATTATGAACTGACGAAATCATCTGAAGGCAAAAAGCATCTTGCCGACATCAATTTGCATTCTGAGTTATTGCGGGTGAGTGTTGGTATGGAAAACACAGACGAATTGATAAAAATTTTTACTGAAATAGCATAGGACTATTTCTTTCTCACCAGTTCCCGTATTAATGCCGGCGCAATTAATATAAATACCGGAACGAATATCCAGACTTGTCCGGCAAAAATATTGTAAGCCTGTAAAAGCTCCGGCCACGACATACCTCTCCGCAAACCTAGACCAAACTCAAAAATTTCAGTCATGACAACCCAGATAATTCCTATCGTCCACGCGTACTTTTGAGTTGAGATTGGAAAACGTTTTTCGAGGAAGTAAATATATGCGAACAATAGAATTATCAGCGTAAGAGTTGATAGTTGGTGAGCTGCCAGTGAACCGACAAAGGGTTTGTAACCGAAATCGCGGATTGTGCCGTTTACTATAGCCAACAGCATCATGCCGAACCATGCAAGAGTGTATTTTTTTATCATGTGTTATGTGGAAATTTAAAGGGAAGCCGGCGTATTATCGCCGGCTTCGGTAATTAATGTCGGGAAAGTGTTAATCCCATTTGATTTTGCGTTTTTGATATGTCTCATAATCCGGAATCTGCCGTTCATACTCTTCATCCATCAGGCTTGAAGAAATGATGAAGTCGGCACTTGAGCGGTTGCTTGCGACCGGTATGTTCCAGACTACCGCCATACGGAGCAGAGCTTTTACATCCGAATCGTGCGGCTGTGGCTCAAGCGGATCCCAGAAGAAAATCATAAAGTCAATTTCAAAGCTTGCAATCTTGGCGCCGATTTGCTGATCGCCTCCAAGCGGGCCGCTCTGGAATCTGGTGACCGGAACACCGATCAATTCGCTGATTGCTCCGCCTGTTGTGCCTGTAGCAAACAGGTTGTGTTTTGCAAGTAATGCTTTATTGTACTTTACCCATTCTAATAGATCACGTTTTTTATTATCATGCGCCACAAGGGCGATATTTTTCTTTTTCGACATGTGAATCGTTTTATTCATAACCATCCTTAAAATTATTAGTTACCAACTGTAATATAACGTAAAAAATGTTATCAGTTTTGCCGTATTGAGGTACGTCACTTCCTCAATATTTCCGAATATTAATGCATATTTTACGTTAATAGGGGGAGGGTAGAGTGCAAACAGCAATATTTGATTTCAGCGCTCCACTCCTTATATTTCACAATAAACATTAAGCAAATTGGAATGACTTGATTGGGAGCAAAAAGCCTGACGCGGCCGGAATGGTTGTCGCATGGTAAATAAAACAATAGATTGCCGGGTATGCGGCGCACAATCTGATAAAGTTTTTGATGCACGGATAATGAATACTCATGAAATTTCATATTATCATTGTCCGAATTGTGGCTTTCTTCAGACGGAAAAACCCTACTGGTTAGAGGAGGCTTATAATGAGTCCATTAATAGCTCCGATACAGGATTAGTCGGCCGAAACCTTGTTTTTTCGGGCATAACAGCAGGTATTTTATATCTATTCTTTGGTAAAAAGGGGACATACCTCGATTATGCCGGCGGGTATGGACTTTTCGTCAGATTGATGAGAGATATTGGATTCGATTTTTATTGGGATGATCAATATACTCCAAATTTAATGGCAAAGGGATTTGAGTATAAGCCGGGAATGCCGGTTGACCTGGTTACCATGTATGAAGTATTTGAACACTTCGCAGATCCTATCCCGGAGATTGAAAAAGTTTTACAGATTTCGAAAAATGTGCTCTTTACGACTGAACTACTCCCGGCTATTCTGCCCCGGCCGGAGGATTGGTGGTATTTCGGACTCGATCATGGGCAGCATGTTGCGTTTTACTCACACAAATCACTCGAGTTTATCGCTAAGAAATACGGATTGAATTTTTATACAAGCGGTAAGATGCATCTTATCACAGCAAAAAAAATCAATCCTGTTTTATATAAAATTGTTGCAACCGTTCCGGGCGGTATTACTGCAAGTTTTATAAAACTGTTGCTGAAATCAAAATTATGGGAGGATAATGCAAAGATGAAAAATAAAAAAGCGGAAACATCTTCGTGAGATATGTAAGAGTATATTATGGTTGTTGAACAGTTTGACATTCCGGTAGTTTTCATTGTCTTTAACCGGCCTCACACCACCCGAAAAGTCTTCGATGTAATTAAAAAAATAAATCCCAAACAACTTTTCATTATCGCTGACGGCCCAAGGAATGAAGCGGAAAAAGTTCTTTGTGACGAAGTTAGGGAAATCGTTTCATCAATAGACTCGAATTGCGAGGTTCACAAAAATTTTGCGGATAGAAATCTTGGCTGCAAGCAGCGAATAAACACGGGTATATCATGGGTCTTTGAACATGTAGATAAAGCGATATTCCTTGAAGATGACTGTTTGCCGGATATGAGTTTCTTTCAATACTGCAAAGAGCTGCTTGAAAAGTATGAGGATAATCATGACGTGGTTATGATATCAGGTGATAAAATTCATCCTGAACTTTCTTCAGGTGAACACAGTTACTATTTTTCGTCGTTTAACCATATTTGGGGCTGGGCAACATGGCGTCGCGTATGGAAGCGGCATGATACGGAAATGAAAGATTGGCCGGCTCTCAAAAAAACATCTCTGCTTTCCCGGATACTGCTCGGCGATAAGAAAGCCGTTGCGTTTTGGAAATCAAGATTGCAGAAAGGGTATAGTGGTTTTACCAATACCTGGGATTATCAACTGCAGTTTACCAGTTGGAAGCTAAACGGTCTTACTATCATTCCTGATAGAAACCTTATCACCAACATTGGTATCTATGATGAATTTGCGACTCATCAAAGTCACGGAAATTTAGGGTATGATACAAAAAGCTCCGCAATTGGATTTCCACTTATTCATCCGGCAGTTATTGAACGGAATACAGCAAATGATTTGAAGGAAATGTGCTTGTACTATCGGCTTTCATTTTTAGAAAATCTCAGCGGCATTATGCGCATCATAGGCATTGAACCTGCAAGGATGAGAAAAGCTCTGAGAAATTTCTTCAAATAGACGTATGGAAACAGAACCTTATTTATTTTTAAAACAATAGTGTCAGGATATATATGATTAAAAATTTCTATAAAGAGTTCAAAACCTTCGCGATGAAGGGAAATGTTATTGACATGGCAGTCGGTATTATCATCGGCGCCGCATTCGGTAAAATCGTAACCTCAATGGTCAACGATATACTTATGCCGCCGCTTGGTATGCTTATGGGTGGTGTTGATTTCGGTGATAAGGTTATTATCATCAAGGAGGCTAATGCTGCTTTGGGTGTGAAAGAAGTCGCACTGAGATACGGATTGTTTATTAATCAGTGTATTGATTTTGTTATCGTAGCGTTCGCAATCTTTCTTGTTATCAAGATGCTGAACAAGTTGAAAAAAGAAGAAGCTGCTGCCCCGGCCAAGCCAAGTCAGAGTGAGGTTTTACTTACCGAGATTAGAGATTTACTGAAGAAATAGTTTGATTACCGGGCGGAATTAATTTCCGCCCGATTTTATCTATGCCGTCCATATCTATGGCTCTGTGTTGAGTTGTGCATTAAGGAGTTGTACGAAAGCATTATCATCGTCATATCGCGTGGTCGAGACAGAGTCTCAACCTACAATTGGAAAATCGTAGGGCGATCTCTCCGAGTCGCCCATATGTATTTACACAGAAAAGGGAAAAATATCTGTGTTAATGCAGGTGAGATTTTTCTTTCCCCTTTTTCTGCAATTATCTATGCCGTCCCTACGGGACTCTGGTTTTTATTCATCGCTCTTACCCCGGATTGAAATCCGGGGCTACAAACATATCGTCGCTACGCGACTTCACGCAAGGTCACCCGTAATATTGAATCTACACAAATGAAGGGTCATCGAGTAGACCCGACGAAGTCGGGACGTATCGAGCTTGCTCGCCGGAGGTGAGATGACTATTGGCAAATTACCCTTAACGCCTTTCTTATGTCTTCTAGACAGGACTCTCATTTTTATTTTGCGTGTTAACCCCAGGTTTCACCCGGGGCTACAAACATTCCGTCGCTACGCGACTTCGAACTAGTATCCAATGATTATCAACTGAAACAGATTTTTGTGATTAAGTCCCATGGGGACGTAATAGTTGTAGCCACGGGTTTCAACCCGTGGTAAAGGATAAAGATAAAACATTGAGCTCCGTAGGAGCGGCATATAGAGGGTATGGCGACTGGCTTTTGAATTCCCCTTCTCCCTTAGGGAGAAGGGGAAGGGGATGAGGGCCTATTATAGAACTGTAAGTGTAGTAAACCGCTAACTCTTACAATCCTTTAAAATCATTATATATAATAAACGCCATGAGCGCGAATAGCAGGTACATGCCCACATTTTGTATAGCTATCTTCACCTTCAGCGAAATCTCGCGTTTCAAAATTCGCTCAATGATGATCATAACGAGATGCCCGCCATCCAATGCCGGTATTGGCAGAATATTTAATATCGCGAGACTGAGACTCAGCAATCCGATGAACATAATAAAACTTGCCAGTCCGTTATCGGCTGAGCGTGCGGCGTATTGAGCAATCTTAATTGGACCGCCGAAAGCCTTACCGAAGGCCATCTGTCCGAATATAACACGCTTCAACATAACAAATGTTAATTCGGTTGTGCGTGATACGTCTGAAAGTCCGAGTTTGAATGACTCGAAGAATCCGTTTTTCTGAACGACTGTCTCGCCAAAGAACGCATATCCGAGAACGATACCGATCTTGCCATCCTTACCGGGAACCGCAGTTGTAACAACCGTATCTTTCCCGCGGAGTAATTTTACGGCAATAGCTTTTTCTTTGGATGAAGAAATCTTTGCTATGGTCTGAGGCACTGAAACTATCGGCATGTTGTCTATTGCAAGTAAAACATCACTCGATTTAATTCCGGCAGAATCAGCGGGTGATTTTTTCAATACATCGCCGACAACCGGTTGTAATTTTTCAGATAATAAAAACACTTCTTTGGATTCGTCAGCAGGGATTAATTTACGCGGTACATCCAGGACCATGTCGTTACCGTCTCTTTTGATGTTGACGGTAAAATCTTTACCCATGCCATTTACATATAATTCAGCACGGACATCTTCCCAATACTGAACGGATTCTTTATTGATGCTGACGATTTTGTCGCCTGTTCTGAATCCGGCCTTAAATGCGTTGCTGCTTGAATCTACGATACCGATTGTTGTCGTTTTTGTCAGGTGTTTGCCGATAAAATAATTGCTGCCCCAAAATACACCGATGGCAAGCAGTAAGTTCATGATAACGCCTGCGGTGATAACAAAGATTTTTTTCGGTGTTGTTCCGGCTCTGAATTCCCATGGCTGCGGCTCAGTCGCGGCAAAAGAAACATCGCCGCTTTCATCAATCATTCCGGCAATTTTAACGTAACCGCCCAAGGGCAGGAGGCAGAGTCTGTAATCCGTATTTCCTTCGCCATCAAAATCCGCCGGGAGTTCACCGAATGTAAAGCCTGTTAATTTATTCCAGCCGAACAAGCGTCTTCCGAATCCGACGGAAAATGCATCAACCCGCATCTTGCTCAGCTTTGCAGCGGCAAAATGTCCGAATTCATGCACAATAACCAGCACACCTATGGCAATAATAAAATAGCCGGTGGTTGATAAAAACTCTACTATCTTTTCCATCTAAATCCTTTCTAACGCAGTGTCTCTGCAAATCTTCTGGTCTCGGCATCACAGGCTATAATATCTTCGAACATGGGATTGCCGACTTTTGTAATCTTATCTAAAGCTTGTTGTATTATATATGGGATTTTCGTAAATCCGATTTCCCCGTTGAGAAACTTGGCAACGGCGATTTCATTTGCCGCGTTTAGTATACAAGGTGCCGTTCCTCCTTCGTCCAACACACGAAGTGCCAATTTTAAGCATTCAAATTTATCAAAATCCGGCTCAAAAAAAGTCAGGTTTTTGATGGACGGGAAATGAGTTTTGACGTATGAAGCAGGTAAACGTTCCGGGTACGATAATGCCAGTTGAATGGGGATTCGCATGTCCGGTGTACTTAGCTGCGCCTTGATAGAGCCGTCAATAAATTCTATCATGGAGTGGATGATTGATTGCGGATGGATGACAACATCTATTTTGTCTATCGGCATATCAAACAGCCATTTCGCTTCGATTATTTCAAGACCCTTGTTCATAAGGGTTGCGGAATCAATTGTAATTTTTGAACCCATCTTCCAGGTAGGATGATTGAGCGCATCAGCAATTGTCACTTTTTCCAAATCTGCTTTTGAGCATTGAAAGAACGGTCCGCCCGAAGCAGTCAGAATGATCTTCGCGACTTCGTTCTTGTTCTCACCGAATAAACACTGAAAAATTGCGCCGTGTTCCGAATCTATGGGCAGCAGTTCGGCTTTATGCTCTCCACACAGCCGGGTGACTAATTGTCCCGCGACCACAAGAGTCTCTTTGTTCGCAAGCGCGATTCGTTTACCGCGTTTGACCGCTTCAATGGTCGGCAGCAGTCCTGCGAATCCAACCATAGCGCCGACAAAGATATCATAATCACATTCAGCAGCGAGTTGATGCAATCCTTCATTTCCGGCGAGTACTTTAACTTTGCCGTCTAATTTGTTCGCGAGTGTCCGTGCAGCGGCTTCATTTCTTACCGCAACTATCTTCGGATGAAACTTCGCAATCTGTTCTTCAAGGGTTTGAATGCCCGTGTTTACAGCGAGAGCTTCAACAGAAAATAATTCCGGATTGTTTTGAATGACATCCAGCGTGCTTTTTCCGATGGATCCGCTGGAGCCCATTATGACAACTTTTTTCATTGCATCATTGAATGCGTTATTGCAAATAGATAGTTTAATCCGATCAATACACTGGTAATGAGCGCGATATTAGATAATTTTTTTATGTTCTTGTAACTCTCTTCACCAAGCCCGGAAGTTGCTTCTTCATCGCCGAGCGAGAGGCGTATCTTCTTCCCGAGTGGTATAAAATACACACCGGTAAGGATAATAATAACTACCGTAATGATCTGCTTTGAGGCAAGCCAGTGATTATTGGTCATGCGGAAGAATCCGAAATAGGGATTTATAAAAACTATCCAAATGCCCGTAATCAGAATTCCCGTTAAGCCGACCATACCGGTCATGTTCAACATTTTAAGCCAAAGCGAGATGAGTTTGCGCTCACCGGATTTTCCTTTCGCGCTTTTTATATATCGCGTAATAAGAAAATCAGCAGGAATCATACTAAGCCAGAATGCAGCAAAAATTTTGTGTAAAACTAATAGAACATCGTATCCGTACATATACATCACTAATAATTAAGGAAATTTTAAATATAGCAAAAAGATGGCAAAATTTTCGAATATAATAGAAGGGTATTGGGAATTCCACCCGTCAAGAAAAAGAATTCACGCCAAGGCGCAAAAACGCAAATTTATTTTGTATTTCTGAATTACCTCTGCTGGATGCGGCGGTTGGCGGACCCCTCACGATTGGGTATGCTGCAAAAAGTCATCTCGATACGCCCGACTGCATCGGCCTACTCGATGACCCATCTGTAGCTTTTCTTATATAAAATTTGCGGCTTAGCGTCTTCGCGTGAGTCCTGTCTTAGACGCCAAAAAGAGGCAAAAAGGCCCTTTCGGCTGGGATTCGGGGTTTCCCCGGGAAGCCGCAAGGGGAATCTTTGATAAAAACTATCAGCAAAAATGTGTAAAATTCGATGATTTAAAGGGTTTTAATAAAATTTCGCTCTGAATTATTTGACTTTTAAATGCTTTAAACCTAACTTAGAGGTCTTTATTTAGGAATTTTATGTTTTGTGAGGTAAAACCGTGAAGCAAGAAAAAGTGACCAAGTTTTTCAGTACCGATGAAGTTACCAAAAAATGGTATATCATAGATGCCGACGGACAGACATTGGGAAGACTGGCAACAAAAGTAGCAGGCATTATCAGAGGTAAGGAAAAAGTGTCCTTTACTCCAAACGCCGATACCGGTGATTTCGTAATTGTCATCAATGCCGCAAAAATCAAACTTACCGGAAAACGGGAAGAGTTGAAAATCTATCGTCATCACTCAGGATTTCCTGGTGGATTGAAGAGCCAGTCATTCAAAGAATTGATGGCTAAGAAGCCTGATTATGTTGTCGAACGCGCTATTAAAGGCATGCTGCCGAAAAACAGATTAGGCGCACAGTTAGGCAAAAAAATTAAAGTATATGCAGGCGCCGAGCACCCACATGCTGCTCAGCAGGCCGAAGTAATTAGTTTATAATGGAGATATAATGACCGAACAGACTTTTGTAGGAAGAAGAAAAACCTCTGTTGCCCGCGTTATCATGAAAGCCGGAACAGGCGCAGTTGTTATTAACGGTAAACCGATGAATGATTTTTTCAATCAGCAGGAAAGCCGCGAAGACGTTCTTCTGCCTTTCAATTTAACTCAAACTGCAGGACAGTACGACATTAAAGCCAAAGTTAACGGCGGTGGTACAACAGGCCAGTCACAGGCTATCCGTCTTGCAATTTCAAAAGCATTGATTGACATTAACCCTGAGTTTCGCGCGATACTGAAACCGGTCGGATTGCTCATGAGAGATCCCCGTATGGTTGAGCGTAAAAAATACGGAAGACCGAAAGCACGTAAACGCTTCCAGTTCTCGAAACGTTAAGTTTTTAATTCATTTATTTATAATATTCATACTTCCCGATTTACCGCCTGTGTCCGCAAATGGATGGAAGGTAAAGATGACGGGAGTAGAAGTTTAACAGGAGCTATATGAAAAAAGTAGACCTTACACAGTTAGTGGAGGCCGGTGCTCACTTTGGGCACTTGACCCGCCGTTGGAATCCTAAAATGAAACCATATATCTTTATGGAAAAGAACGGGATTCACATCATTGACTTAAAGAAAACCCTTGCTCACCTCAACGAAGTTGCAGATAAATTGGCTGCTATCGTTGCTGACGGAGAAAAAATTCTTTTTGTCGGTACCAAAAAACAAGCACAAAACATTCTTGAAACCGAAGCAAAGCGTTCAGATATGTACTGGGTTACATCACGCTGGCTCGGTGGTATGTTAACAAACTTCCAGACAATCAGAAAAAGCATTAAAACGATGCACACGATTGAAAAACAGGAAGTTGACGGAACATTTGAAAAGATTACCAAAAAAGAGCGTTTAACTCTTACCCGCGAAAAAGACAAACTGAAAAAAGTTCTCGAAGGTATCGAGCACATGAACCGCCTTCCGGGCGCTGTCTTTGTCGTAGACATTAAGAAAGAAGCTATCGCTGTTCAGGAAGCAAGAAGATTGAACATTCCGGTTTTCGCTATTGTTGATACAAACTGCGATCCTGATAATGTTGATTATCTCATTCCTGCTAATGATGATGCAGTAAAAACTATTGAGCTTCTTACAAAATACATCACCGATAATCTTATCGAGGGTGCTGCAAAAGCTAAAGAGGTGAAGGCTGAACAATCGGCCGAGGCTGAACGCACTGCAAAAGAAACTGAAAAAGAGAGTAAAACTCAGGAATAATTTCTGAGCATCATTTAAATTTTGATAAAGGAAAAAACATGTCTGTAAATATTACCGCATCCATGGTGAACGATCTTCGCAAGAAGAGCGGCGCCGGTATGATGGATTGTAAAAAGGCATTGGTTGAGACCGATGGCGACATGGCGAAAGCAATGGATATTCTTCGCATGAAAGGTGCTGCTATCGCGGCTAAACGTGCGGATAGAAGCGCTAATGAAGGTGTCGTATTAACAATGGTTTCTGCCGACAAGAAAAGTGCTTCGATTATTGAAATCAACTGCGAAACCGACTTCGTTGGAAAATCAGAAGATTTTCTTGCTGCTGCTAAATCATTTCTTCAGAAAACCATTGATACCAAAGCAGTATCAGCTGAAGATTTCGCCGCAAAGAATTCTGATCTCGAAGCCAACATTAACGAACTCGTCAGCAAAGTAGGAGAAAAAATTACTCTTACACGCGCTCAATATGTTTCTGTTGAGAACGGCGTTATTGCTGATTACGTTCATCCGGGTAACAAAATTGCCGTGTTGGTTAAATATGTCGGACTTCCTGAAGCTTCTGTTGAAGCTTTTGCTGCAACCGCAAGAGGCATTGCCGTTCAGGTTGCCGCTATGAAACCGATTGCAAGTGTCCGCGAACAGGTTCCTGCAGATGTCGTAGCTCATGAAATGGAAATCTATCGTGAGCAGGCTAAGAACGAAGGAAAACCTGAAAACGTTATTGACAGAATCGCTAACGGCAGATTGGAAAAATTCTATCAGGAAGTATGCTTGCTTGAGCAGCCATATTTCAAGGATATGAGCAACCCTCGTACAATCCGCCAATTGGTTGATGAATTCAACAAGGCGAACGGATTGAGTCTCGCAATAGATTCATTCATCCTGTACCAGCTGGGTGATTCCAAGAAAAGCTAATTACTTATGAAAAGGTCTTAATTTTGTTAAGACCTTTTTTTTTACTTAAGAAAACAAAAGGACGGGCTACATGGAGCAATTAAAATATAAACGCGTTTTGTTGAAGCTTAGCGGCGAATCGCTGATGGGGACAAAAGGTTTTGGTATTGACCCAAAGGTTCTCGAGTTTTTTTCCAACGAAATTAAAATTGCTCTCGAGCACGGTGCCGAGCTCGGTATTGTCATCGGGGGAGGAAATATTTTTCGCGGGGTGAGCGGCGAAGGAATGGGTATCGGCCGGGTGACCGGTGATCAAATGGGCATGCTTGCAACGATGATTAACTCACTCGCTTTGCAGAATGCCATTGAGCACGCAGGTGTGTATTCACGCTTAATGAGTGCTATCCACATGCAGGAAATTGCAGAACCGTACATCCGCCGCAGGGCAATCCGTCATCTCGAAAAGCGGAGAGTGGTTATTTTTGGAGCGGGAACGGGTCATCCTTATTTCAGTACCGATACGGCTGCTTCATTAAGAGCGGTTGAGATTCAGGCTGATGCGATTCTTAAAGGTACCCGCGTCGACGGCGTGTTTGATGCAGATCCGGAAAAAGATCCGAATGCAAAGAAGTTTGACAACATCTCCTATATAGACGTCATTCAGAAAAACCTTCGCGTTATGGATATGACGGCTGTGAGTTTGTGCAGCGAGAACAATCTGCCGATGATCGTATTTAATATGAACAAACCCGGTAACCTTTTGTCGGTTCTCAAGGGTGAAAACGTCGGTACTTCAATCTCGTAAAGTCTGAGAATTTTCTTTAGCAGATGAATTCTTATTCTTATTTTTGTGCAATGGTAAAATAAAATTTGAGGAATTATGGAATCGATAATAAAAGAAGCTAAAGCCAAGATGGATAAGTCCATGGAATCGTTACGGTCCGAACTTTCAAAGATTCGCACCGGAAAAGCTACCACGGCTCTTCTCGATATGATTAAAGTTGAATATTACGGTCAGCACATGCCTCTGAAACAGGTGGCTAATGTTACTGTTTTGGATGCCCACACGCTTTCTGTAACCCCATGGGATAAATCAACCATTCAGTTAATTGACAAAGCAATTCTTACTGCTGATCTGGGATTGAATCCTGTCAGCGATGGCACCAACCTGAAAATCCCTATTCCTCCGCTTACTGAAGAGCGCAGAAAAGATTTTGTGAAACTTGTTAAAAAATTCGGGGAAGATGCTAAAGTTGCGGTTCGTAATGTTCGCCGCGATGCAAACGAGCACCTGAAGAAAAAACAAAAAGACGAAAAACTTTCCGAAGATGCTTTGAAAGAAGCTGAAACAAAAGTTCAAAAAATGACCGACGAACATATCGGCATGGTTGATGAAATTCTGAAAAAGAAAGAAAAAGAACTTCTCGAAGTGTAAGCGCTTCACATATGAATTATTTAAGGCGGTTCAGAAATGTTCCGCCTTTTTTATTAAGCCCCTATGATTCCTAGCCCATGACCCCGCCCGAATGCCGAAAGGCGGGCAGGTTAAGTCATGGGCTAGGAAGAACGGTGTTTTAATTTTATGATTTTCTTATCTGGAAAACATATATTTTATAGATGGAACAAATAATTTTTACAATTGAATAGCAACATGAATACTGCCGCGATATTTTTTTCGTATATAGAGAAGGCGCAGCCGATTATATTCGGCAAAAACAGCACACAAGTTGAGCAATATCTCATCGTAAGTACAGGCGGTTCGAATATTAAAAACAGCATTGTCTCTCAATCGCTTTTCGGGCGTGAGACATTCCGCGCAATGTTGGAAGCCTCCGGGGCTGATTATGTGTTTTTCGTTACGCAGAGTGTAGGATTGCAGTTCAGTGATTACGCGATTGACCGCATGATACGTGTCGCAAGTAGCACTGGTGCGGGTATTGTGTATGCCGATTATTATGAGGAGAGTGAAGACAAGTTAAAGCCTCATCCTCTTGTTGAATATCAGCGGGGAAGTATACGGGATGATTTTGATTTCGGTTACGTCTATCTGTTTTCCCGTAAGGCATTATTACGCGCGGCTTCACTTTCCAGTTCACCTTATCAATTTGCCGGACTGTATGATATTCGATTAAAAATATCAGAGTTTGCACCAATTATCCATATAAATGAATATCTGTATTCGGTTGATAAAAGCGACAACCGAAAATCGGGGGAAAAGCTGTTCGATTATGTTGATCCGAAAAACAGGGCTGTTCAAATAGAAATGGAAGATGCGGCAACGGCACATCTAAAAAGGATTGGAGCTTATCTTGCTCCTGATTTTACAGATGTTGATTTCTCCGGTGACCGTTTTCCGGTAGAAGCATCGGTAATTATTCCCGTTAAAAATCGCGTAAATACTATTGCGGATGCAATTCATTCGGTCTTGAAGCAGGAATGCTCTTTCCCATTCAATCTCATTGTTGTTGACAACTATTCAACCGACGGTACTACGGAGAAAATCGCATCAATTAAAGACGAAAAATTGATTCATGTCATACCGGAAAGTAAAGACCTCGGTATCGGCGGATGCTGGAATTATGCGGTGCATCATCAGGCGGCGGGTAAGTTTGTTATACAGCTTGACAGCGATGATCTTTACAAGGATGCCACCACACTTCAGAAGCTAGTTGATTGTTTCTATGCGGAAAAATGCGCGATGGTAATAGGTAGCTATCAAATGACGGATTTTAATCTGAATGAAATTCCTCCGGGAATTATTGACCATAAAGAATGGACTCCGGATAACGGGCGCAATAACGCATTGCGCATAAATGGACTCGGTGCTCCCCGTGCATTTTACACGCCAATATTAAGGCAAATAAATTTCCCGAATGTTTCGTATGGTGAGGATTATTCTGTTGCACTTGCAATCAGCAAGGATTACCGTATCGGTAGAATATTCGAGCCTGTGTATGTCTGCCGTAGATGGGAAGGGAACAGTGATGCGGCGTTAAGCCTAGAAAAGCAGAACCAGTATAATTTTTATAAAGATAAAATTCGCACGTTGGAGATACTTAGCAGAATCGCAAGTCCATGAGTTCGAAGTGCGAAGTCCGAAGTGCAAAGTTGGAAGGCGGTATTGAAAATTTGACTTCGGACTTTGAACTTTGCACCTTCCAACTTGTTCTACAGCTCGCAGTAGAGACCGTCATCTGCTAGATTTTTACACGGATACCGCCATCCCCATAGGCCATCCATAAGTGCTTCAGCCTGTTCCGGACCCCAGCTGCCTGCCGGATATCCAAATACCTTGATTGACGGGTCTTCTTTCCATGCTTCTAAAATGGGATTAATGAATTGCCAGCAAGCTTCAACCGCGTCACCGCGTGAATATAATGTTGCATCGCCGAGCATAGCATCCAATAAAAGACGTTCGTATGCATCCGGCAAATGCACACCTGATAAATCAGAATAGTGAAAATCCATGTTAACGGTTTCGGCCTGGAATCCAGCGCCGGGAACCTTCATGCCGAACTTAAGCAATATACCCTCATCCGGTTGAATGCGAATAATAAGCTGATTACGGTGACTACCCTGTGCGAAAGGGAACAACGCGTGTGGTGTCTGCCGGAAATTAATAACAATCTCAGTTACTCTTGTCGGAAGCCGTTTGCCTGTACGGATATAAAACGGAACACCGCTCCATCTCCAGTTGTCTATGAAAAATTTCAACGCTACAAATGTTTCCGTACGGGAGTTCGGGTCAACTCCGGATTCTTCTCTATACCCGGGGACGGATTCGCCTTTAATTTTCGAAGCCGTGTATTGCCCGCGTACTACATATTTGCTGACTTCTTCTTTTTTAATAGGGCGTATTGATTGCAGCACCTTAAGCGTTTCATTACGTATTGCATCCGCATCAATAACTGCGGGTGGTTCCATGGCTACGAGTCCGGTTACCTGTAATAAGTGATTTTGCACCATGTCGCGTAGAGCGCCGGCGTGATCATAATATCCGCCGCGGCTTTCAACGCCGATGCTTTCCGCAGAGGTAATTTCAACGTGATGAATATAATTTCTGTTCCACAGAGGTTCAAAGATGCCGTTTGAAAATCGTGTCACCAAGAGATTCTGAACAGTTTCTTTACCGAGGTAGTGATCAATACGGTAAATCTGCTCTTCATCATAGATTGCATGAATCGAATCGTTCAATTCTTTCGCGGTTTTCAAATCATATCCGAAAGGTTTCTCGATAATGAGGCGACGGCAGCCTTGATTCTTCGGACATTTATGTAGTCCGACAGAGGCTAAATTTTGCGCAACGGTGTTATATAACGATGGGGGAGTCGCGAGATAGTATATATAATTACCCTCGGTTTTCAGCTCCGAGTTCAATTCTTTCATGCGTGTTGCGAGTTTTTGATAGTCGTCAACAGCAGCAGTATCAATCGCCGTATAAAATAATCTTTTGAGGAACAACGACTTATCGTCCTGTGAGGCGTTTTTCGCAAGCTGTGCGTTATCAAGCGCCGAAGCCATTTTATCACGGAATGATTCATCACTCAGTGGTGTACGCCCAATGCCGAGAATACCGAAATTATCGGGTAATAAATTTTGCAGCTGCAAGTCGAATAATGCAGGTATAAGTTTTCTGTGTGTTAAATCTCCGGAAGCACCGAAGATTACTAAAATGCTTGAATCTGGTTTTTGCATGAAAATATCAATTTGTTACGGTTTATATATATGAAAACAATAAAATATACTAAAAAATTCATTTATTATACATCTGACTTCTAATCATTAACTACGCTCTTCAGAGCGTAGAAAGCTGGGGCAACAAGAATCCGGACTTTAGTCCAATTATCTAAACTTGTTAATGCGCCAGTATCTGAATTGGACTAAAGTCCCCGTCGTAGAGATATTACCTACTCCGCTCTGAAGAGCGGAGTTAATGATCTTTTCATTTTTCCTTTCTCTATATTTCCGGTAAATTTGACCAGGAAATTTTTATTTTTTTTCAAAGGAGATGCTATGGAATACCGCATAGAAACCGATACGATGGGACAGATTCAAGTTCCTGCAGATAAATATTACGGTGCGCAAACCGCCCGTTCAGTAATGAATTTTAAAATCGGCGGAGAGAAGATGCCGAAAGAACTCATCAGAGCTTTCGGGATTTTGAAAAAGGCTGCCGCGCTTACTAATCAAGAACTCGGTATACTACCGGCTGAGAAAGCAGAATTAATAGTTAAAGCCGCTGACGAAGTTATCGAAGGATTGCTCAATGATCATTTTCCGCTTGTTGTGTGGCAGACCGGCAGTGGTACGCAGAGCAACATGAATGTGAATGAAGTTATTTCGAACCGGGCAATTGAAATCGCCGGCGGTGTTATGGGAAGTAAAAAGCCGATCCACCCGAACGATGATGTAAATAAAGCCCAGTCATCAAATGACACATTCCCGGCAGCAATGCACATTGCCGCAGTTGAAGAAATTCACGGCAAGTTGATTCCGATGGTAACAAAGCTTCGCGATGCACTTCAAGCCAAATCAAAAGAATTTGAGAAAATTATTAAAATCGGTAGAACCCATTTGATGGATGCAGTGCCTCTTACGTTAGGACAGGAATTCTCAGGTTACACTCAGCAATTAACAAACGGACTAGCACGCATCAATGCAGCGTTGCCGAGACTGTATGAGCTTGCTATTGGCGGTACTGCGGTCGGTACGGGACTAAATACGCATCCTAAATTTGCCGTTGAAGTCGCCGCTAAAATTTCAAAGCTGACCGGGAAGCCATTTGTTACAGCACCGAATAAATTTGAAGCACTCGCGACACATGATGCGTTGGTTGAATTCAGCGGCGTATTAAAAACACTTGCTGCATCATTGATGAAAATTGCAAATGATATTCGCCTGCTTGGTTCGGGTCCGCGTTCAGGTATTGGTGAATTACTTCTTCCTGAAAATGAACCGGGAAGTTCCATAATGCCGGGAAAAGTAAATCCCACACAGTGCGAAGCTATGACTATGGTTTGTGCGCAGGTATTCGGTAATGATGTTGCGGTCAATTTCGGCGGCGCAATGGGTAACTTTGAACTCAACGTATTCAAGCCGGTCATTATCTATAATGTTTTGCAGTCAATCACGCTTATTGCAGATGCATGCGATAGCTTTACCGAACATGCAGTTGTCGGTATTCAGGCGAACGAGATTGCAATAAAGAAACATGTCGAAAACTCTCTGATGCTTGTCACTGCATTAAATCCGCATATCGGTTATGACAATGCGGCAAAAGTTGCAAAGAAGGCACATAAAGAGAATACGACTCTTAAGCAGGCAGCTAAAGAATTGGGTTTATTGACTGAAGAAGAATTCGATAAGTACGTCCGTCCCGAAGACATGACCGGTCCGAAAGGATGACAATAATTGTAGGTTGGCTCTCTCTGAGCCGACCATTCTTTTATGATTTAATAATTATTTATAGTACAAAAAGGGCGATTCGGAGAATCGCCCTACAAATTATGATTCGGGGAATGGCTCATTTGATTGAGGGGGTTTCTCTTCCTCTTTCGGAGGTTCCGGCGCTGCTTCAGCATTTTCAGCCGGAGCTTCTTCGCTTCCCGGTTGCAACATCATACCGTGCTTTTTCAGCTTCTCCTCAATCTCTTTTACTTTGCGTGTAAGATCGTTGAGTGATTTTAATATGTCGGCTTCTTTTTCTTCGCCTTCTTTTATCCAGTTTTGAATTTTCTCGGTGAATTCTTCCGAGCGTGATTCTTCAAGACGTGTGCGGTTTTCTTCGATGTTTTTTTGCACGCGCTGTAAAGCGTCTTCTGCTTTTGTCTTAACGGCACGAAGTTTATCTAAACCATCACGCTGTTTTTCAAGCCAATCGTGGAACTGCTGCTTTTTCTCTTTTCTTTTATCCTTCAACTGACCCCATAACTCCTCAATAGAGGCGAGGTGTTTTTCTTTTTCACCTTTACGGAGCCAAAGCATACGGATTTGACCTTGCAGCGCTTTTAATGCTTCAACCGATTTACCAAAGTTTCCTTCAAGAAGAACTCGCTTTGCGTCTTCGAGTAACTCTTCAGCACGTTTACCGTGATTCGTGAAAGTTTCCTCTTCTGTACCGCGAATTTTATCCCGGATGGAATCGATCAATTCATATAGCAGGCGCTTTTCGGGACGCATCAGGTTCTCGTCAGCTTCGATTTTTTGACGGATGTCGCGGAGGGTGTCGCGTATGGCTTTGATCATTGATCCGATCTTTTCCCAGTTGGAGCCTTCCTGCAAGTGCGGAGCGCCGCCGAATGATGTATCGAGATCAACTAATTCGCGTTCGTATTCTTCTTTAATGGAGCCGGATACATTCCTTTTCTCATCAAGATATACTTTTCGTTTTTCTTTTATCTTTTCATAACGTGCCCAGAGAATATCCTTTTTGTCGTGGGCGAAGTAACCGATGTGTTGAAAATCTTTTTCAAATATTTTAGCCTGCTCCATGTATTCGCTTGATTCAACCATGCGGTCAATAACATCAAGGAGATAATCGAGCTCAGCTACTTTTTGTTCTTGTTCTCTTTTTTTATTTTCTAACCAGGCTTTACGCTCGTCCCAGAGCTGTTTGAATTGGCTGTAAAATTCCCGCTTTTCGTCAGACGTATACCCTTGGGCTTGTTTTAGTGCAGTCCGGAATTTGGTAGAAAGGTCCGCAAATGTGGGATCTTTGACTTTTGAAGTCAACTCTTCGATAAGCTTCTTAATATCCATAGCTCGTACCTGCTATTAAGTGTAACGTTTCGTAACTCGAAAAAAATATCTACAAGAATATAAGATAACAAAAATATTATTGCAGCATAACACTAAATTTTTTCTCAAAACGCAGCAGGTGTTTAGTGTTTTTTCAGTACCATCCCGCAAGAAGCCGGTAAAGTAACCGTTTTTACTTCCTTTTTTAGTGATTTGATACCGGCCTTATCACCGTTAATCAGTACGTCCCAATTACCGGAAGGCAGAGCAAAAAACTGTTCTTTCTCGGGATTAGCATTAAACAATACGACAAATGAATCCTTTTTATACGTCAATGTATACCCGAAGGCAAATTCGTTTCCATCACAATGAAAGAACTTAACGGAGTCATACGCAGCGCGTCTGAATGCTTCAAACGTTGCTCTAAATTTTATCAACCCTTTGTAATAATCCAAAAGTTCCTTATTCAAAGAAGTGTGTTTGAAATTTATGTAATTCGTTTCGTTGTCCTTGTCGTATGTGTCACGGTCAATACGTCCCTTCATCGTGTCGGGAGCGTTAACATCAATTGGAATGACCTTTGTCCGTGCAAATTCCTGACCTGAATGAATCATTGTGATTCCCTGCGAGGTGAAAAGGAACAATGCCCCGAGTTTATTCAATTTGGTTTGTCTCGGAGTAAGTTTCACTGCCTCATCAACATTGGTTATCCGATGATTCGGATCAACTTCCCGTGTGCCGATTCGGACGAAATCTCCAAGCGTCAGTCCGTCGTGTGATTCGAGGTAGTTAACGGAATGTTCTTTCTTTTTGAAGAGTCCGAACTTATCTCTATCTAATGTTCCATTAACGTAGCTTTCAATGCGCTTCGGTGAGTTGTTGCCCTGCCATTTGCCGAATATCCAGCCGAGGCCGTCATAAGGATTCTCACCCTTTACACCGTTGCGGATCTGGTCGTTCCATGCACCCCATCCGCGTACGGAAAATCCTGCAGGGTCGTATCCGCCACCCCATGGTTCGCATACAAAAACGACGTGAGGATTTATTTTTTGTGCTTCTTTGATGATTTCTTCTACGGTAGTCCAGTCTATCAATTTGCCGAGATCGAACCGGAAACCATCAACGTGGTATTCGGTCATCCAATATAAAATGCTTTCTTTAATCAAGCGGCGCATCATCGGGCGCTCGGTCTTTAAATCGTTACCGCATCCGCTTTCAGCTCTAAAACTGCCGTCGGAGTTAAGCCGGAAGTAATATTCCTTATCAATCTCTTTCAAGTTACCCTGTTCGTATTCCGAAAGGTGATTATACACAACGTCCATGATGACGCCGATGCCTTCTTTGTGGAATGCTTTTACCATATCTTTAAAAGCATTGATCGCCTCTCCGGATTTACCTTCCCATATATTCAGTTTGAGGTTCTTTTCTTTTTCGGCATAGTTTGCTTCAGGGGCAAAGAATGCTGCGGTCATGTAACCCCAATGATTGCGCTCGTATGGATTCCAGGTGTTGTATCTACCTCGTATAGAATCCTTATACGGAAGTTCGATATTCGCAAACTCCATTGAGGGAAGAATTTCAACTGTGTTCACGCCAAGAGATTTTATATATGGCAGCCCACCTTTAATTTCTTTTTCAATAAGTCCCTGATATGTGCCCGGCCGTTTCGCTTTTGCCGAAGGATGAGCCGTCATATCGCGAAGGTGCATTTCGTAAATAATAAGGTCGCGCCAGTCTCTTTGTATCCACTTGTCGCCATGCCAATCGTAATTACCTTCTTTAACAACGATTGCTCTGCGCGGGTTAAAATAGGTATTAAACGTTGTTACCGCCTTTGCGTAAGGATCAAGACAGATAACTTTTTCAGCATCCGGGGAGTCGCCGTGATGATATACTTTGAATCCGTAATAGAGGCCGTACATTTCACCCCAAAGTGCGATTTCCCACACACCATCGGAATCTCTGGTTATCTGATATTCTTTTCCGAATTCATCTTCGGGCTGGTTAAATGTGCAGAGCGTTACCTTGATTGCCTGGGGAGCAAATAAACGAAAAAAGGTCTGGCCGTTTTCTACAAACGAGCCTAAGCGTTTCGTGGAATAAAACGAATCGAGTGCCTTTGACTTTTCTTCAATAGTCTGCTTGCGAAGTTCAAACGGTGCATCGGGCTGAGAGTGTTTCGGCAATATTGTACCCTTAGAAAATGTTGCAAATATAATTATGAGAAAAGCGCATGTTGTTAATCGCTTCATAATAGGTAACCCTTTCGGAATAGAGGGGATTAATCATCATTCGACTCATGATCAAAGATTCTTTTTTGTATATACGAATATATCAAAACGATAATGAATATCGAATTCCCGCTTAAAATATTCTGCATTTTCCTATATTTGTCAATTATCAATATACTATTCAAATACATGCAAATTAGCGGACATATTGAGAAAAAAACCGACCAGGCGCTGATTATTTTAATGTCGTTGACGGCATTATATGGTGTTTTGCTCATATACTTTTTCCCCGCATTCCACACAGATGATTATCTTGTTTTCTCATACATTGATGCTCACAAGGGCTTGCCGGTAGCGGTTGATCCGGCTGCCGATTATTATTTATTCTTCCGTCCGCTCTCGTATTTCTTTTTCTGGGTGCTGTATCATGTGTTCGGCACCAACGCCTTGCTCATGAAGATCCCGGCGCTAATCATTTTCCTCATGTTAACCTATGGCGTCTACAAAACGCTGTCCCTTATAAATAATGAATTTGAACTTCGTGCCCCGGCATCATTAACAGCATTCGCGACATTCTTTTTTGTTGTACATCCCGACATGATGCATTGTATTGTGTGGATTTCTAATGCAAACGAATTACTGATGGTGTTTTTTTATGTACTGGCTCTCTATGTTTTTGCAAAAACAAAGATGGTTGGAGCTGCATCGTATATTGTAGTAGTCATGCTGTCCGTCTTATCACTTTTTGCAAAACAGCAATCAATGCACGTATTATTATTTGCGGGATTGTACCTGCTTCAGGGGGCAAAGGATGGCAATACAGCCCGCAGAGCTAAGCGAATAATCGCAACGGGGCTGCTCATTATTATTGCATATACTGTCATCACGAATGCGGCAGTGCGGGTTAATTCAGAAGTAATTACATACCTATGGAAAAAACCATTTGCTCTGATAGGTACAGTAATATATATACTCGTGCCTGTCGGCGGTGAACGGATATATCAGTATTTTATTGTGCATAAGGCAGTTGCAGCGGGAGCGACAATTGTTGCCGCGGCTATTGCAGTATGGTATGTTCTGCGAAGCTCAGATAAAAAGAGAATATTTTGGGTGGTATTAATGGCTCTCGTGATTTTCTTCCCGCGGGTTCTTGCGCATGGCGGCGACCGCGTGAATTCCGTTCAGGTTTTCTGGTTGAGTGCTGTACTATTTTACGTGCTTGCACGCTTTAGGGAAAAGAAAATACTCGTTATTCTTGCTTCAGTACTTCTTGGTGTGAATATTATTACATCGTGCTTGTATGAATATGATTATATCATATCCACGGCGCGTCAGCAGAAAACAGATCGTGAAATACTTGCACTGACACAGGGTAGAGAGAAGGAATATCTCATTCTGGTAGCAGGGGATACCTACCTGCTCGACTACAGCACGCATTTTACGGCTTCGAAAAAATTTGGCAGAAGCGGACTTCAAACTGCTCCCTTCATGGTGAACAATATGCTTGAATCATCAAGTCAAAAAGAGCCCGTGGGATCGGTACGTTGTGAAATTTCTAATCGTGAGCTTCAACTGATGACTCTGAGCCCGCATTCATATCTATCCATTGACAATACAAACTCATCATATAATTCATTTAAAATACTGGAAACAAGAGAGAGTGCTGTGGGCAGAGGGTATTCATTTATAAGGACTGAAATGCCAGCGGGGAAAAATGAGAGGAAGAAAATCTATTTTGATGGAAAAGAATGGGTGAGATTATAGGGGCAATAAGTCTTTTGCATTTCTAAAGATAGACAGCAACCTCACCCCGGCTGAACGCATCCTACAAACCCAATATTTTTTGAGCCTTCCCCTCTCCTGTCAGGAGAGGGGCTCGGGGTGAGGTCTGTTTTATTAGCAGCATAAAGAAAGCATTACTGCCTTATCAGTTTCCTCACGTTACTTCTATTAAAAAGAACCCGCTAAGAATATCGTTTTTGAAGGAGCGGTAAGTGTTGCTCCGGTTTTTTCTTGTGTAACGAAAAATCTCACGACCTGTTTTTTATCGTAATCAGGTATATCTGCAATCCTGAAATACTCAACAGTCTTTTTATCCAGGCCAAACTCAAAAGGCGAACTAATAGCAACAGGCTTTCCGTCAACTTCAATCCACAATTGATATCCTGTTTGCGGCGAAGATTCCGGGAGCTTTCCGATCTGCAAGAATCCGGTCTTGTTTTCAAAAACAACAAAGCCATAACCTTCGGGTACGTTTACACCCTTTAACGGAACGAGAATTCTCTCGCTGCTTGCGATAATACGATCGACTTCATGTTGAATGTCGTTGGTTTTATTCAATTTTTCAGCGACAGTTGCAATCTTGGCGTTGCTTGCCGAATCAAGTTTGCTGATTTTCGTGTTAAACAGAACATACATTGCGGCAATAACTGCTATTAACAATGCAATAAATCCGAAGAACGTTCGTGGTGAAACACCGCCTGTTGTTACCACCTGTACGGGGTGGGGTTCTTCTTTGGCGGCATCTGCAACAACCTGTCTCCGTATTGCTTCAAGCTCATCAGTCGAGCGCTTGGGGAGCGGCGCAGGGCCGGGGACATACTGCTGTTCAATTTCAGGTTCCAATGCCGCCGGTTCCGGTTGCGGGGCGGGTTCATCGGATATATTCAAGTTGAATCCTTCTTCTGCCTGCGGAGCTGCAAATTCTTCCTCGGCAGCGGGCATACCCTGATTGATGATAAACTCACTCATGTCAGGTTTTTCAACCGGAACATTCGCCGGCTTTTCTTCGGTCTTCACTGGTGCCGGAGCTTCCTGCTCAACAGAAAATTTATTTCTATCGGGAATAGTCTGGTGTAATCTTCCAGCGGCCTGAGTGTCCTGTGAAGGTCGTCCGCCTTCAACATGCCGGTGAGGAGAAAATGTTTCAAGAATGCCATCAGGGATTTCAATATCCTCGTCTTCTTTTGTTGAAAACTGAGGGAGTGGGTTTACAATTTCTATGCGGCTTGTTTTCTTTGCATGTTCACCGACCGATGTTCTCGTTCTTGCAAACGGTGAACTGTTAACAGGAGTAACAGCAGTAGTACCTGCTTTTTTTTCATCACGGTAACGGTATAAACGGCGGGCAACTCTGTCTTTAATTCCGGCAGGGACTTCCTCCAGATGTAAAAATGATGGCAATAGGGCACAGAGATTCTGATATTCGCCCAGTTCCTGCCAAGGAAAAGATCCACCTCCATCTATGTATTCCATGAGGTCAATAAAGTCGCCTTTATCAAGGCATCCTAATGCAAATGCGTAAAGGAAAATCTGGTAATCCTGAGGACGTACATCAGCCATTATTCGTCTCCTTTCAGCAAATTGTCTTTTAAATTGCCCAAGGAGAGTTTTACTTTCGACTTCACCGTTTGAATCGGTATTTTCAGGCGGGCAGCAATTTCACTCTGCGTTAATCCTTCGTAATATGCAAGATAAATAACGTACTGCTGAGCGTCAGTTAACTTATGCAGAGCCTCTTCAATATTGCCTTTAATGCTGATTGCAGTTTTTAAATCAAGATCGTCTATTTCGGGGGAAAGGCGTGGAACAATGAAGTAGTCTTCGTATTCATCATTGTATTCTTCCTGTTCCTCTGTAGAGCCGTTCTTTCTTTTTACCGAGTCAATCGCCTTATTACGTGCCAGCATGATCAGCCAGCAGTATGCGTTACCGATACGCTCATCATACAAACTGCTTTTTCGCCAGATGATGGCGAACAAATCAATGAGAACCTCTTCTGCAAGAGAGGCATCCTTAACAATTTTTTTAACGAGTGTATAGAGTACCGAAGAATATCTGTTGTATAGAGCCTCAAGAGCTCTCGAGTCCGAAATTTTGACTTTTTTCATTAACTCGGAATCGGATAATTCGGAATAGTTGACTGCCACGGCAAACCGCCTAAAATATTTAGTAAAATACAAAACTAAAGCCAAATTCGTTAAAAATCAATTAATTTCATCAAATAGATGTCCCCTTTTTTAAGTGTTAAAATTTTTGAATAAAGTGATTATATTAAACTAACTTTTTCTCAATTTTTATTACCTGACAACATGAAAATTCTGGTTACCGGCGGCGCCGGTTTTTTAGGCATTAATTTGATCCGCTACTTGTTGAACAAGCAGCATTATGTTATATCATTAGACATAAATCATTTCGATTATCCCGATGTAAATAACTCCGTAGAGATTTTTCGCGGCGATATACGCGATAAAGAATTTTTGATTGAATCATTCAAGAATGTTGATGTCGTTGTTCATACCGCTGCGGCATTACCTCTATACAAAAAAGAAGAAATATTTTCAACCGACATTGAAGGCACGCACAATGTGCTTGATGCTGCCCGTATCAACGATGTAAAACGTGTCGTGCATATTTCCTCTACGGCGGTGTACGGTATTCCTGATCATCATCCCTTGTATGAGACCGATAAAATGGTCGGCGTCGGCCCCTATGGCGAGGCTAAAGTGCTTGCGGAAGCAGAATGTTTGAAGTTCCGTGAACAGGGAATGGTCGTTCCTATACTGCGCCCGAAATCTTTTATCGGTCCGGAACGCCTTGGTGTTTTTCATCTGCTCTACGATTGGGCAAAAGACGGTAAGAACTTCCCGATGCTCGGCAGCGGCAATAACCGTTATCAGCTTTTGGATGTAGAGGATCTTTGCGAAGCTATCTATCTTGCTGCTACGCTCGACGAAAAAATCGTTAACGACATTTTTAATATCGGCGCTAAAGAATTCACCACAATGAAAGAAGATTATCAGTCGGTGCTGGATTACGCCGGATTCGGTAAAAAGATAATTCCGCTTCCTGAAGCGCCCGCTATATGGACTTTACGTTTTCTCGAAATGCTGAAACTCTCGCCGCTCTATAAATGGGTATATGAAACCGCGTCTAAGGATTCATTTGTATCTGTTGAAAAAGCGGAAAAGGTACTGGGTTATAATCCGAAGTTCTCGAACAAAGATGCGCTGTTAAGAAATTATAAATGGTACATTGATAACCTGTATAAATTTCAACATACATCGGGAGTATCGCACAGAGTGCCGTGGAAACAAGGCATCCTATCTGTTGCTAAGTGGTTTTTCTAATAAAGCCTATTCAAACTCGACTTCTTTGCCTTGCTGATCTTCCGGCTTGCCGTTCACTATGGTAAATGAAATCTTTCCTTTGAGTTCGCGTCCCTCGAATGGCGAATACTTTGCTTTCGATTCAAAAGTCGATGGATCAACTTCCCATGTCCGCGCCGGATCTACTACGGCGATGTCGGCATAATACCCCTCTTTAATTTGTCCCCGTTTGTACAAACTCATTATTTGTGAAGGATTATACGAAGTCAGCCGTATAAGAGTCTCAAGACTCAACCGGTTGGTCGTAAACACCTCATTCAAGAGGAGTGGAAGCGTGGTCTCAAGTCCGGGGAATCCGGAAGGAACGAGATGATACGAACTATCTTTTTCATCGGCAGAGTGCGGCGCGTGATTTGAAGCGACAAAATCTATAATGCCATCATCCAATGCCTGCCACAGAGCGTCGTTATCAACATAACTTCTCAAAGGGGGATTCACCTTACCGATCAATCCACAGAACGGCAGGTCGCTTTCATTTAAAAGCAGATGGTGCGGTGTTACCTCACAATATAGCGGATAGTCACAATTCTTTTTGTGCTCTCTCAGTAACTGCATCTCAGCAGAAGATGACACTTGCGAAATAATCACCTTGGTTTTCACCTGATTGGCAATAGCGAGAACCCGTTTTAAAGCTTTTACCGCGGCATCGGTAGTGTGTATCTTGTTGTGATACATAACGGAATCAAACCGGTGACCCTGATAAACTGATTCAAGCTGATGTATCTCTAATTGATCTTCACAATGAACAAGTACGGGCTTGTTGTATTGTTTTGCGAGAATGAAAAACCGTTTCAGCATTTCATCATCGTTAACAATTTGATGCGTATTTGAGGATTCCAGATAGATTTTAATACCGGCGATGTTTGCTTCTTCATCAAGAAACATTTTCATCTCAGAAAAATTATCCGGCGTTGCCCCCGCGTACAAACCGAAGTTAACTGCCGATTTTCTCGCGTATCCTTTTTTAATCTGATAATTATTCGCATCGGAAGTTGGGGGAATGGTATCAGGCATATCGAATACTGTAGTAACGCCGCCTGCCAGAGCTGCCCTGCCTGCGGTTACCCAATCCTCTTTATACGCCTGCTTCATATCACGGATATGCGTGTGGAGGTCAATCATTCCCGGAATGACGATCTTTTTCTTCAGGTCTATTTCGCGTGTGTGCTCAAACCTCTCCGTTCCTATTTTTGCAATACATTCCCCGTCAATAAGAATATTGACCAGCTCCCCGGAAAGTATGCAGTTGGATAAGAGTAAACTCATAAAGATTAAACACACAATAATTGGAATACAAAAAACATTAATCTGAATTTACAGAAATATATAAAAAAGAAACAAGGCATACTAAATAAATACCCACTTTGAAGAATAGATATTCCTTCCTGAACTCTATGCGCATTATTGCATTAACCCTTCAATAACCGTAAATTTTAAAGTATTCTTTAAAATATTTATAAGGTTAATTATGTCATCCACTCTAACGCCGGGTGAGAGGCAGGAGCTTGAAGCTCTCGCGTTCAAAGTACGTGAACACATCATCCGGTTGGCAACAAAAGGAGGCTGCTTCATTGGGGCGTCGCTTTCCTGCGTTGATATTGTTGTATATCTATATAAAAAATTATTAAACGTTACTCCACAAAATCTTACGTCACGCGACCGCGATTATTTTTTCCTTTCGAAAGGACACGATGTCCCGGCGTTATACGGATTGTTCGTTGAGCTGGGCATCTTGGAAAAAGACCGGCTGAAAAATCACTTACAGACGAATGATTCCATTTACTGGCACCCGAACCGTGCTGTGCCGGGAGTTGAATTCCATTCCGGTTCGCTCGGGCATTTGCTTTCCGTTTCTGCCGGTATGGCTTATGCAAATAAGCTTGACGGCTTGAAAAGTAAAGTTTGTGTTTTGCTCGGTGACGGCGAACTCAACGAAGGCAGCATATGGGAAGCCGCTCTTGTCAGCGCTGCTCATAAGCTTGATAACCTTATCGCCATAGTTGACCGTAACCACATCCAGGCGAATTTCCCGACGGAAGATTTAATTCCCCTTGAACCGCTCGCGCAAAAGTTCGAAGCCTTCGGCTGGACTGCGATCACCTGCAACGGTAACAGTTACGATGAACTGCATAAAACTTTTTCACAGTATCCTTTTACTGAAGGAAAACCTACCATCGTTATTTGCGATACAACACGCGGCAAAGGACTCCCGAGTATTGAAGGACGTCCCGACCGCTGGTTCTGCAATTTTTCGGATGAAGAGATTCAAGCTCTGCTTTCCGAACTGTACACGCAGAAACCGACACATTTGACCAGTGAAACTTTGATGGTGAGGTAACGATGAAAAATTATGAAGAACTATTGAGAGAACTTTCATCGAAAGATGACCGTATTGTTGCAATGACCGCTGAAAATCGCGGACCGTTCCGCGGCTTGTCCGTTGAACTTGGCAAACGCATGATTGATGTCGGTATTGCAGAGCAGACTTTAATCGGTATGGCTGCAGGACTCGCGCTCACAGGTAAAATTCCTGTTGTACACGCATTCTCTACATTTATGACTATGCGCGCTTTCGAATTTATCCGTACGGATATCGGCTTGCCTAAACTACCGGTAAAACTTATCGGTTCGGCAAACGGTATTTTATCAGAAGCAAACGGTCCGACTCACCAGGCATTAGAAGACATTGGATTAATGCGTGGGATTCCGAATGTGAATATTTTCTGTCCATCGGATGCCGAGGATTTGAATATCGGTATGCCGGCAATATTGGAAAGTCCCGAACCGTTTTATGTGCGCTATACAAACCGGACTCCGGTATATAAGCACAACGAGGAATTTAAAATCGGTAAAGCGGAGACAGTCGGCGTGGGAAGCGATATAACAATTCTCACATACGGAGCGTTATTCTCCGAAACATTTGAAGCTGTCGAAGCGTTAAAGCAAAAAGGCTATTCCGTCGGACTGCTTAATGTAAGAACATTAAAACCGATAGATACTGAAGCGGTGACCATTGCTGCTGCAAGTTCAAAACTGCTCGTAACGGTTGAAGATCATTTTCTTACCGGCGGTTTGTTTTCTATTGTTGCAGAAGTGATGGCACTGTCGAATGTCTCGACGAACATTATGCCGATTGCATTTCAGGATAAATGGTTTAAACCCGCACTGCTGCCGGATGTACTTGAATATGAAAAACTGCGCGGTGAGGATATCGCAGAACGCGTAGAAGGGCATTTTCTGAAACTGAAACAGAAATAGTCCCGATTTTGTGAGTTGCGGAGTAAGGCGGCGCTTTTAATTAAGTTATGAGTTCGATTTGACGTAGAGACGCGTGGCACGCGTCTCTCTTAATATTCTACTAAATTTAATATATCCGAAAACAAATGATGAATAAAAGCCGTCGGCGTGTTTATCATTTGCTTTTGTACTACGGGAGACGCACCTGCCCGTCCGGTCAGGCGGGTGCCATGCGTCTCTACACCGGATATGTTATATAAAATTGTTCAGGTGTACATCCCGGTATGGCATACTATTTCTAGCACGATAATAAATATTCGCTCACTTTTGCTGTTCCGTTTTCAAACGGATATGCTTTTATTCTTTCAGTAAATTGTGACAAATATTCTTCGTCCTTCAGCATTCGTTCTACAACTTTTGTCAGCTTATGAATATCTCTTTCGTAAACTCCCAAATTATTCTCCACGAGAAAATCAACATTCCCTTTTTCCTGTTCCCAAATGTAACTGTTAACAACTGGGACTTTACGGGATAACAGTATCTCCATGAATGTTGAAGCGCCGCATTTTGTAATGACAATATCCGAAATGCTGAGCAGTTCATATACAAAGTTGACATAACCGTAAACGTGAAGGTTGGTGAGACTCTTTTTCTTTTTCAGAGATGAAGCATATTTTAACAGGGAGGCATTTTTCCCGCAGACGAAAATGATTTCAAAATCCGCATCAATCCGCAAAATGTTCCTGAGTAAGTGTTCGCCGTTCGGAATACCGTCACCGCCGCCAAGTACAAGGACAACTTTTTTATTATGTATGCCGTGCTTTTCTCTAAACAGTTGAATTTCTCCGGTGGTGGCTTTGTGTGAGAATCTTTCATGAAGCATGAACGGAAACACATGCAGATTCTCTTCGGCAATATGTTCTTTTATGCAATGTTCTTTCAGTCTTTCGCTGAACAGAACAAAATTCTGATCTTTGCGTAAAAACCACACCGCGTGTGCCGTATAGGGGTCGGTGACTAACGTTACAATAGTATTTACGAGTTTCTGTTTTTTCGTAATCGCGTAAACGGGATGAATGCAGAAGAAGTGGCAGATAATAATAAGATCGGGTTTTTCATCAACCAGAATCTTTGTCAGATATTGTTCAACGGTTTTTGAAACCGCCCACACGGTAATTTTTGAAATTGGCTTCACCTTGTAGAGTGCGTAGATCAATTCGTAAAACCATTTTGCCTTGTTCTGCAATATGCGGTACCCGTCTTCAATGATCATGCGTACAAACCAGCATGAATTTTCAAGGGGATTGATGAGAACGGATTCTGTGTCATCCGGCTTGTATTTTTTCAAATACTCCGAAATAGCTTTTGCGGGAGCCAGATGACCGCTTCCCGTGTTCAAATAAATGAAGGCTAATTTTTTCTTTGCCATAATCATCTCAACAAAGGTGAATGCTCCTGTGTGATCTTCCCTGTCCGGATAACATCGAGTATTTTATAAGTACCCATCTTACGCGCTTTTAAAAATCCCGACCATGCCGCTTCAGCGATGACACCCTTATTCAATTTTTCAAACAGCCATTGATGAGTGTACTCAGGATTTTCCTGCCGTATTCCAGCCTGGATTTCATAAAGCCACTTGGCGTTGAATTTTTCCTGTGAGCCGATGGGGGGAGTCATGATTACCGGAAGACCCAGCGCGCAGTAGAAGGATAATTCGCTTGGTTTAGTCCAAAGAATATCGGTATCCGCCAACGCGGCATTAAACAAGTCGAAATACATGTTAATAGAATCTGCATATATGATGGTAATGCCATCGGAATCTGGACTAACGGTGTCTTTCACTGTTTGAAAATAATCCCGGACTTCTTTTCTAATTCCGGCAACAAGAATGAGTTTTATCTTATTACCGCGAATATAGTCTTTCAGGCTGTTGGCAATTTTTCCGCCGATCTCTTTCTGCGCTCCTGCTCCGCCCACCGCGTACATAATTGTCAGTCTCTCATCTGCCGTAGGCGTGTGTGTGTCTTTGCCGAGAAAATACTGAACATTTTTTCCATGCAAAGTTTTAAATCGTTGCTGCGGGTCGAGATGAACGAGGCGTTTCCGGAGATTCTTTTTTAATACAGGAAGCTCTCTGCCGCCGAGCAGTTCCTCGGGCAGCGGAAATCCGGTTGTATAAATTCTGTCTGTCGGCACTCCATACGTGTGCAGCCTTTGCGCGGCTTTATCACAGGGAGCAAAATACTCAATCCGGCTCTCATACGGATCCTTCGCCACCCAAACGCGGTTGATGTCTGCATCGCAGATAATACAGAATACTGGCTGAAAACTTTCCAGATCAACCGCAATTGCCGAGGCATAGAAAGACGAAATAACCGGAAGATTTTTTGACCGGACTTTCTCCAGCATATAAGAGCAAAGACCTTTATTAATATTTGACCGGAGATAGTTTACCTGAAACGTTGAATTTGATAAATCGCGAATCGGATAGTATGAGGGGATCTGCAAAAAGGCATCGAGCAGGTTAAATAAGTAATTACCGATAAAGGGGATTCCTTTAGCTCTGGAAAAGGATTCATAAATGCCGAGTATTCTTTTCCACCGTTTTTTTTCTTTCGGTGATACACCGGCTTCAAATCCATCGGTGATAATACCGCCTTCGGCGAAACTCCTTAACGGATACGTTGCACGCTGATGCCCGTAACCCATGTTTGCAGTCACAATCCAGTATTTTTCAGTTTCCGTAGCACCCGGAATAGCAATATTGTGAAGATTATTCATTTATCGCGTAAAAAGTTAATAAATAGTTACACAAATGTACGCAATCAGGAGTGTACATTTGCGCTTTCCGGTGAAAATTAATGTTCCGCTAATATTGCTTTAATACTCTCTTAATATGGCAGATGTAATTTTCCCATGTTGAAAAATAGTTATTTGTGTTTGAAAAGAGAGTGGTGAAATTTTAGACCTTCGGTTCTTCGAAATGAACTCACCCCTGCCGACGGTGTTTACTCCAGACCCAGATCACCGGGCTTTCCCCTCTCTTGTAAAGGGAGGGGAAGGGGTGAGTTTACCCCGGCTAACAAGTGATATTGTATAACAAAGAGGACAAAGTGCTTGCAAAAAATTGATATAATGAGTTTGATCGAAGAAAAGAATCCCGATGTTATGAAAAAATTTCCCGGTTTTCTGCTCGGCATATTGAAACACGCCATTGAAAGTATTACCCGGTTGCGCCGGATTAACGACTTGCTCGCGGCGCACCAGGAAAAAAGAGGCGGCGATTTTATTGACGCATTTTTAGATGAAATTGACTGCACGTATTCCGTCTCCATGAAAGGCTTGAAATCCATTCCAAGTGAGGGGAAGCTGCTTATTGTTGCTAATCATCCACTCGGAGGATTAGACGGGCTGCTGCTTTACAAATGTATAACCTCTGTGCGCGCCGATGTAAAAATAATTGTGAATGATGTTCTGCTTGCCGTTGACAACCTCTCCGATATCTTTCTTCCTTTTAATGTTTTCGAACGGGTTACTAAACAGCAGATATTGCAAATCAATCAGGCTTTACAAAAAGAACAGGCGGTTATTATTTTCCCTTCAGGTGAAGTATCGCGGTGGGGATTGAAAGGGCTTCGTGATACGAAGTGGAAATCAGGCATAGTATATCTTGCCGAACAAAACAGTGCACCGGTTCTGCCGGTATATGTTGAGGCAAGGAATTCGATTTTGTTTTACGCGGTTTCGCTGTTGACAAAAAAACTTTCAACATTTCTGCTTCCGAATGAATTATTCAACAAGAAAGGGATGTCGGTCGGATTTAAAATCGGCAGCCCGATTCCCGCAAAAAGTTTTAATTCGATGCTGTACAGTAAAAAGCAAATGGCCAAACTTTTAAAAAAACATATCTACTCTATCGGGAAAAACAAAAACGGAGTCTTTCACACAGAAAAAACGGTTGTTCATCCGGGCGACCGGAAGATGCTTTATAAGGAGATCAAACGTGCGGCGTTAATCGGTAAGACGGCAGATAATAAATCAATTTATCTTATCGAGAGCGCGCAGTTTCCTCTTATCATGAAGGAAATCGGACGGCTGCGGGAAATTACATTCCGGAAAGTCGGGGAGGGTACCGGTTTCAAAGTTGATCTGGATATATATGATACGTACTATAAGCACATCGTGCTGTGGGATGAAGAAGAACTTGATATAGTCGGCGCCTACCGTGTCGCTTTGGGGCATGAAATAATGAGATCAAAAGGGGAGAAAGGTTTTTACACCAACACGTTGTTTGAGTTTCCCGACGGTATGGGTGAAAAAATAGAAGCCGCAGCAGAATTCGGCCGGAGTTTTGTGCAGGCAAAATATTGGAATAGTCACGCCCTTGATTATCTATGGATGGGTATCGGTGCATTTCTTGTCATGCATCCTGAGATACGATACCTGTTCGGACCGGTAAGCATCAGCAGCGCGTATGATGACGATGCGAAAAAGGCTTTAGTTTATTTTTACCGTACTTGGTTTGGAGCTCCGGGCAAAGCCGCCGCGAGAAATGCGGTGTTTATTTCTACCCCCGAAGAAGAATTGCTTAAACAAAAATTTCCCGGACTAGATTACGCACATGAATTTAAAACACTAAAGAGCTATTTGCGGATAAAGGGATATACTGTGCCGACATTATACAAACAGTATTCCGAGCTGTGTGAACCGGGCGGCGTCATGTTTTATGATTTCAGCATTGACCACGATTTTAAGGATTGTGTTGACGGATTTATTTTTGTTGATATTGCAATGATGAAACAATCGAAGCGGCAGAGGTACCTTGATCGTGTTCCGCTGAAGAAATTCAACATTCCGGCGTAGCACTTTATGAAAATACTGCACATATCCGATCTGCATATTAATACACTAGCGAATGATAAATCAATTGAAAAAACAGCACACCTGTTCAGGCATATATCCGGCCTTGCATTTGATCATCTCGTCATTACGGGAGACATAACCGACAACGGGACTGATGAGGAGTTTGAAATATTCCGCGAATTACTTTCAAATTACAAACTGCTTGATGCCGGACGGACAACCGCCATAATAGGGAATCACGACATTTTCGGCGGCATTCAAAGAGCTGATGATATTCTCGCTTTCCCAGAACGGTGCAGAATGACGGACTTTACTACGCGGCAGTTTTTGCTTCAAAAAACAGTGCCAGAACTATTTGAGAATTGCCGCGAACAAAGCCCGGTTTATCCGTTTATTAAGGAAATAAAAAATACCGCCTTCTGTGCACTAAACAGCTGTATACCCTATTCTGCATTTAAGAATCCATTTGCCTCCAACGGATGTATAAATGATGAGCAATATAATGTGCTATATGAAAAGCTGCTTGATATCCAGGATAGTGGGAAAAACATTGTTATCCTTCTGCATCACCACTGCAACAAAATGAAGTCCGACAGCGCGACGTTGATTAAAACTATGTGGACGAATATTGAAAAGCAGACAATGAAGATGCGGAAGAAAAAACGGCTAATAGCTTTATGTAAAGCATTTCAGGTTAGACTTGTACTGCACGGTCATGTTCATGTGTCCGAGCATTATATTAGGGGAGGGGTTGATTTTTATAATGCTGGAGGGACGATTGATAATAGTTATCACAACATATTACAATACAACGAGCTTACTGTATCTGCTGGAAAAATCGAAGCCAGTATTATACAGCTGCCGTATCATCCGAAAAAGCGTTCCCGGTACGAATGGCAGGCTCCGGCATCAAAGATGCTCCACATTGCCTGAATGCTAAATAATATTTCTCGTCCGCGGTACGTCGTTCTCTTTAAAGAACTTATTGATCATTGCAATTACTTCAACTTCGTGTGAAGCCGCCAGTGATGCATTTGCCAATGCAGCTGCTTTTTCAAACGAGAGGGCGCGAATGGTGCGTTTGATTGATGGAATTGCAGCAGCAGCTACTGAAATTGATTCCAGTCCCAATCCGATAAGCAGCGGTAACGCAAGATTATCTGCAGCCATCTCGCCGCACATGCTGACAACCGCGTTTGCGCGTTTACCTTCTGTAATGATATGTGCAAGTGTGCGGAGTACAGCCGGGTGAAATTCCTGATACAAATACGAAACGTGATCGTTCCCGCGGTCAACTGCCATTAGATATTGAATAAGATCGTTGGTGCCGATACTCAAGAAGTCAACTTCCTTTGCGTACTCATAAGCCATGACAGCCGCCGATGGCACTTCAATCATAATGCCGAGGCGCATTTTCTTGCTGTGTGGTATTTCTTCGTTCTTCAGTTCTTCTGCACATTCACGAAGTAAAAATTTTGTCTGACGGATTTCTTCTACCGATGCCACCATCGGCAGCATCAACTGAATATTGTCGTGAAGATTAGCGCGAAGCAATGCGCGTATCTGCGCTTTGAACATCACTCTGTTCTCAAGCAAGAACCGTATGCCGCGTAATCCAAGAAATGGATTAGCCTCTTTAAAGTCCCATATCTTCACTTTATCGCCGCCTGTGTCAAATGCACGGATGGTTACCATGCGCGGGTAAATACGCTGTGCCAATCGGGAGTAGGTGAGGCACTGCTCGTCTTCATTCGGTATCTCGCCGTTTTCCTCAATCATCTGTTCGGTGCGGTATAGGCCTATGCCTTCGGCGCCATTGGTTACGACCATTTCAATTTCACCGGAAACATCAACGTTCGCGTTAACTGCGATAATTTTATTATCAACAGTTTGGGCGGGCTTGTCTTTTAATTCCTTCAACTCCTCATTGATTGCCTGCATCTTTTTGATTTTATCATTATAGAATGCAAGCTGTTCCTCGGTGGGATTAACAAACACATATCCGTGAAAACCGTCAACTATCAACAGATCGTCCTGATTGATGTGATGAGAGCCGTCATGTGTACCGACAATTGCGGGAATATCCAAAGAGCGTGCAAGGATTGCTGCGTGAGATGTAAGTCCGCCGCGATCAGTAATATACGCCTTTGCGTCCCATTTTGAAAACAACAATGTATCAGCGGGGGTTAATCCTTCACTGACGACAATAACACCCGGAGTGATCTTTGACTGCAGTCGTTTCTTTTGCAGGTTACGGATAATGCGGTTTTTAATATCCTCAATATCCAGAGCCCGTTCTTTTAGATAATCTTCATTGGCGACAATCATCAAGTCCTGATATTTCGTAATCTCGTTTTGCACGATAAAATCAGGATGCTTTTTTTCCGTTCTGATTCTTTTCTCAATACTTTCCTGCAAAACCGGATCGTCGAGAATCATCAACTGAGCTGAAAAGATGCCGGAACGTTCGGTGCCCATTTTCTCATGAGCAAGATCAAAAATTTTCGTTAGTTCTTTTTTCGCTTTGCCGAGTGCCTCGCGGAAGTTTTCAATCGCTTCTTCAACATCTATGATATCCTGGTCGTTAATTGCTAGGACTTCCTTATGGAATAGATGGGCTTTGCCGATGACAATTCCCGGAGCTGCCGCGATACCTGCTACGGTATTGTTGGCTTTTTTTACAATTTCTTTTAGGCCTTTCATAGCTCGTCAAATCCTCTCTTAAAATAATCCAGGATATCTTTCGCGAGTTCTTCCTCGTCTACACCGTTAAATTCAAGGTGCAGTTTTGCGCCGATACCGGCTGCCAATGTCATGACGCCGATAATACTCTTTCCGTTGATACGCAATCCGTCTTTCGATATAAAAAAATCGGATTTGTATTTAGATGCTAATTTTACAATTGTTGCCGATGGCCGGGTATGAAGGCCTGCCTTATTAATGATTTCTACGGTTTCTTCTTTCATCAGTTCGTTCTCTTGATTAAATGATAGGCGAGGCGATTCAGCAGTTCCCGGTTATCCTCATCTTCTATTGCAGAAAGGCTTTTTAAAGCTTTATTGGTATATGAGGTGATAGCTTTGCGCGCATCATCAATCACACCCAATTCATAATACATATTTTTGAAGAACGGAATTTCTTCCGGCTTGATTCCTTTGTTTTTTATCATGCGCATGAAATGCGGCTTTGATTTTTTATCGGCTTTTTCAAGCGCTTTGAGGAATAGATACGTTTTCTTCCCTTCGATGAGATCACCACCGATATTTTTCCCGAATGATTTTTCATCTCCGGTTATATCAAGCAAGTCATCCTGAATCTGAAAAGCGATGCCGATATTTTTACCGAATCCGGATAAAGCCTTTATGACTGCCGGAGAAGCGCCGGCAATCTGTGCGCCAACAGCACAGCAAGTTTCCAGCATAATAGCGGTCTTCTTGGTAATCATTTCAATGTACTTCGGTAGAGTTACCGTGGGCAGTACTTCAAATTCCTTATCTAGACTTTGTCCCTCACACACCTCAACAAGGCTACGGGTAAATGTTGCGATTACTGATTTCGCATCACCTTTTAAATCTTTCAGTAAATACTCATAGGCTATGGAAAGAAGGCTGTCTCCGGCGAGAATAGCAGTGCTCAGATCATATTTTTTGTGCAATGTCAAATGGCCGCGCCGCATATCGGCATTGTCCATGATATCATCATGCGCAAGGGTGAAGGTGTGCAGCATCTCAATTGCCAGCGCTGCGTTATATACCTTGGAGAATGATGTGCCTGCCGCTTTTGCCGACAGCAAGACGAGAAACGGACGAACCCGTTTTCCCGGATTTTCAAGCAGATATGCCGAGGGTTTATAGAGCGAAGCCGGCTGCCTGTTTGTTAAAAGCCCCGCCAGTTTTTTATCAATAATCTGGCGTTCCTTGTTATATAGCTTTTTATAATTTTCTTCCGTAATCAAACAAAATCTTCCTTTTTGATTAAAACACGTTCGTCAAATTTGTCCAGCGAATCACATCCTGTGAGATACATAATTTTTCTGATAATGTCAAACCAGCCCTTGATTAAAGCGATGGTTCCTTCAATGCCGTCCTTCTGAAGCGTTTGCAGAATTGTTCTTGCCGAGGCTATATGATCGGCCCCAAGTGCCAGTGCTTTTGCGGCGTCGAACGCAGAATTAATACCACCCGAACCGATAAGAACGAATTTTCTGTTTTTTTTCAGTTTGGCGGTTTCTCTGATGCAATAGGTAGTTGGCATGCCCCAGTCCCAGAACTCAGAATTTTTCCCGTCACCGTTCCGTAATATTTCTACGCCGCTCCAGCTTGTTCCTCCCGAACCGGCAACATCTATGCCTTTCACTCCGGCATCAAGAAGTCTTTTAGCGTCTTTAAGCGAAATACCTGAGCCGACTTCCTTCACGATAACCGGAATGTGAATTTCTTTAACAAACTGTTTTACGGCGGCCATTAATCCACGCATATCTGCCTGGCCGTTATGTTGTAGTAATTCCTGTAACGGGTTAAGATGCACAATAAAGGCATCGGATTCCAACACATCGGCTAACCGTTTCAACGGGTCGAAATTTTTCTTCATCTCAATGATTTGTGCCGCGCCGATGTTGGCAAGCAGCGGGACGTTACCGGACGCGCTTCTTATGCTCTTAAACACATTATCAAATTGTGTGGTAGCTAATGCAAAGCGCATGCTGCCGATGCCAAGCGGGATGTTCAATGATTTTGCCGTTTCGGCAAGTTGAAGATTGATGTTATCTGCATGATCCGTGCCGCCGGTCATGCAGGAAATAATGAAGGGGTAGTCCGTCGGTTTTTTCAGAAACTTTGCGGCAAACGAAATCTCCTGGATGTCAACTTCGGTAGTTGCCGAGTGGATAAAATCATACCGGTCGAATCCCGCGCTTTTTGTTTTAAAAGCGACGGCGTCCGTAGCGCATAATTCAAGATGCTCTTTTTTGCGGTTCTTTATTTCCTGAATTTTTGACACTGGCATAGCACCGGTAAATGATGAATAACTAAGTAAAGTAATATAAAATTTTATTGAGAAGAATAAAACCTTGAATGCTAATTTACTGCGAAAATCAGCAAAAAAGGCTTTCAATAAAACGATTTATTTTTTATCTTGAATTTTAGTACCGCCGGTTTACAAGACCGGCCGGTATGGGTCGTGAGAACACAATTCTCTTCCAATACGAATTTTAAATTTCTTGTTTTTATTCATATTAGGGTAAAGAATGAATCAACTTTTTGCAAAAAAACCATTGAATGTTCTCCTCGAGGAAATGAAAGGGGAAAACCGTCTTCGCCGTATTCTCGGACCAACAGCCCTAACCGGACTTGGTGTAGGTGCAATTATCGGAACAGGTATATTTGTATTAACCGGTGTAGCTGCCCATGATAAAGCCGGTCCCGCCGTAATACTTTCGTTCGTTTTTGCAGGATTAGCCTGTATTTTTGCGGCACTTTGTTATGCCGAGTTCGCATCCATGGTGCCTGTCGCCGGCTCAGCATACACATATGCATATGCTACACTTGGCGAACTGTTCGCTTGGATCATCGGCTGGGATCTGATTCTTGAGTATGCAGTCGCTTCCGCAACCGTTGCGCATGGATGGTCGCATTATTTTCAAAACTTTATCGGAATATTCGGCATTAATATTCCCGGATGGCTTTCAAAATCGCCCATGGATTATGATGTGGCGACCGGCCACATCGTCTCAACCGGTACGTTCATAGATTTACCCGCCTTTATCATCGCTCTCATTATCACCGCTATTTTAGTAAAAGGTATTAAAGAAAGTACCGGATTCAACACAACCATGGTTATCATTAAGCTTGCGGTTGTGCTGCTTGTTATTGTTATGGGCGCCTTTTATATAGATACCGCTAACTGGCATCCTTTTGCGCCATACGGATTTACTGGAATCAGTTTCTTCGGAAAGACTGTTCTGGGTGAATCAAACGGAGCAGGCGCCCCCGTGGGTGTTATAGCCGGTGCAGCGATGATCTTCTTCGCATACATCGGTTTCGATTCCGTTTCAACACATGCGGAAGAGGCGAAAAATCCACAGCGTGATGTGCCGATCGGAATTATTACATCATTAGTATTGTGCACTATCTTATATATCGCTGTTGCTGCAGTTATTACAGGCATGGTCCCAAGTAACAAAATAAATATTGATGCACCGGTAGCAGATGCATTCATGCAGCGGGGACTTGGTAAAGCGCAATTCCTAATTTCATTGGGTGCCGTATCGGGAATTACTTCGGTACTCCTCGTACTGATGCTCAGTCAGCCTAGAATATTTCTTGCGATGGCACGCGACGGATTTTTACCCCAAAAGTTTTTTGGTGCAGTGCATGAAAAATTCAGAACACCATGGAAATCAACAATACTTACCGGATTCTTTGTCGCTGTGCTTGGCGGTTTTCTTCCACTTCGTATACTCGCCGAATTGGTGAATATCGGGACACTTTTTGCGTTTGTTGTCGTTTGTGCCGCGGTGCTTATTATGAGAAAGACACACCCTGAAGCCGAGCGCCCATTCCGCTCGCCCTGGGTACCGTTTGTTCCTATCGCGGGAATTATCACCTGTGCAATATTGATGTTCTCGCTGCCTGTTGAAAACTGGTGGCGGCTCTTCGGCTGGCTTGCAATAGGAATTGTAATCTACTTTACCTACGGCAGAAAGCACAGCATCATGCATCAGATTTTGAAAAAAGAAGCAGGAACTAAATAGAAGAAGTTTATAAAAGGCTGTTTTATAAGTTAGAAATAGAACGCGGATGACACAGATAACGCGGATTTTCACGGATTTTTTTCAGTAAGGATAACTTTTAAAACAGCCTCTTTTTATGAATAACAAAACGAACACCTGCTCCACTCTAATGACCACAATAGCATCATAAAACGTAATCATAATTACAAAATATTATGATAATAAGTAATTAGAATTACTAAAAACCATAATATTTAGTGAATTGATTCACTGAATATCATAATAAACGGTGATTTTAGAGGAAACACCTGATGGTGGAGATTTTCCTTTCCATTCCGTCTTTTGTGTAAAAATCGTATTTTGCTCACTCGAATTCTCGATTATTCATTTTGTATAGAAACCGTAGATGAAATTCAGGTATATAGTATTATTGTTCACTCTGCTGTCTTCCTGCTTATTTCCGCAGACACTGCAGGAGATGGTACTTCACCTTAAGAAGGTAACAGAAAAAGATAAGCTCAATCCAGGCCAGTACATTGAACTGACCAAGCGGTTCGGTAAATATGATCTGCATCCAAATGTGAAATACATTCCTGCCCCCGGGCGGCCTGATTCCATTGCTGCGAAAGACATTAATAACTTTGTGTTTGGTGTTATTGCTCACGAAGCGCTCCAAATTCCACCTAAAGAAGCACAAATGTTTATGACCGTGATTGCGAAAGATGCAGCGAAAAATAAGAAAGCATACATAAACGAATATTTCTGGAAAAACCGATTCTTATTTATTTCACTGGCTTATGACATTAAACAGGGGAAAGCAAGTTTTTATTCGCAGCGCATTAAGACTGCTAAGGACAGCTATCTGCGTGTTGATGATGTGTACAAAGAGAATAAAAAATACTGGAAATTCCGGCTGTCGAAAGAACGGATATTTAACTGCTCGAATATGGCTGAAACCTTAAAAAAATTCAAGTTCAGTCAGGAAGAGCAGTCCATTTTGCAGAGGATGTGTGATTTCAACATATACGCTGCATATAAGGATGGGGAACGCCTTGTGTTTGTTGTGAATGGAGTTCTGGACAATACTTCGGGATTCATTTATTCAACGGAGCCGCCGCAAAAAGAAAGTTTCAGTCCGGCTTTACACATAACCACTCTTGAACCAGCAGGAGAAAATTTCTATTTCTATGTTTCGAATTAAAATGCGGTTGATATATCTCTGGGCATTTCTGTTATTCGCTGTGCCGGCAACGTACGGACAGTTGAGCCAAGTGTCACCCGATTATTTGCGGGGTGAATGGACAGGCTCGTTCAGCTGGAAGCGTGATACCACCGCGTACCCGACACAAATTGATTTCCGTTCGCCGGGTATATGCCGTTTATCTATCATGGAGGGGAAAGTAAATCTTGTTCTGAAAACTGAATCTTTCAATTCGACACAGGCGTCGTATATTGTTGATCCCGAAATGTCAGACCCGAATCCGCTTTTTGTAAATGCCCGTTTAAACATAATACAACTATCTGATTATATCCCGTGTATATATAAGATTGCATTTGCATTTGAAGGAGAAGAAGAACAATGGGCGGGATATTTATTCCGCTTGCGGTGAGAGCTGCTTAATTAAAAATACGGAGAGAATTCTCATTGAAAACCCTCTCCGTGCTAAACATTATAAAGACTCGATGATCTCTAAAGTCTGTCTGATTTTTTCTCTGTCGGTTTTACCTTTAAGAGTAGTAAATTTAACACCGACAATACCACATTTAACACCCTTTTTTTTCTGATCGGCACACCAGCCGTTCAGATATTTCTTTAGCTCCGGCAGTTCGGTTGCTGCTTCAACAAGCGACTTTTTCGGTGCATACGTTTGAATACTGATCTGATTAGATGCGGTAACCGTTAATGCGCCTTCTTTGTTCGAAAACGAGTATTGAATCGAAGTTTCCCCAAACATGCCATACGCGAAGGCTTCCAGGTCGGGAAATTCGGCAAGCACGTCATCACTTTTAAAAATGACACTGAGAATGAATTCCATTCGGACTCCAAAAAATAAATAAATAATACGCTAAAAATGCCGCGCTTTACGCGGATTGCTTCTCTCCCGATAAACATTGTATAACTGTTGCGGTAAGCTGCCGGATATATGTAGTCAATATTTGCTGCATATCGAAGAATTGACCGGAAATCAGTCAGCAAGCAACGATGTGAGTATCATTTTTACCGGGACTGAAAACCCTCTCGACCCCGGTAAAAAACTGTAATTTATGCTCACAATATAAAATGTTTACTTTCCTTGTGCAATCAGATTTAGTGCACTACCAGCTTTAAACCACTCAAATTGACGTTCGTTGAATGTATGGTTCAAAGTTATTTCTTCAGTTGCACCGTCAGCGTGTTTGATAACAAGCGTGAACGGTTTGCCCGGAGCAAAATCTTTCAGACCTTTAATGGAAAGAGTATCATCTTCCAGAATTTTATCATAATCAGCCGGGTTGGCAAATGTTAAAGGAAGCATACCCTGCTTTTTAAGATTCGTCTCATGGATGCGTGCAAAGCTCTTAACGATAATAGCTTTACCGCCGAGGAAGCGTGGTTCAAGTGCTGCGTGTTCGCGGCTCGAACCTTCGCCGTAGTTTTCATCACCGATAACAACCCAGCCGATGCCTGCAGCGCTGTATTCACGTGCGGCTTCGGGGACGGACTTCACTTCACCGGTTTTAACATTCTTTGTTTTTCCAATCTCGCCGGAATAAGCATTTACTGCACCGATGAGCATGTTGTTGGAAATATTGTCAAGGTGTCCGCGGAACTTTAACCATGGACCAGCCATTGAAATGTGGTCGGTGGTACATTTACCTTTTGCTTTGATAAGTACTGCGAGGTTTTCAAATTCTTCGCCGTTCCATGGAGCAAATGGTTTTAATAACTGCAAGCGTTCGCTGCCCGGGGCAACAATCACTTCAACTGAACTTCCGTCAGCAGCCGGAGCGATAAAGCCTTCTTCGCCGCGGGTGAAACCGTTCTTCGGTAATTCTTCACCGACAGGGGGATCTAATCTTACTTTGATGCCCATGTCGTTTACCAATTCGTCGGTCATTGGGTTAAAAGCAAGACTGCCTGCAATTGCAAGCGCCGCGGTTAATTCGGGACTCGCAACAAAAGCGAACGTGTCGGGATTACCGTCATTACGTTTTGCAAAGTTTCTGTTAAATGTTGTTACAATTGAGTTTCTTTCGCCGGTCGGGTTGTCCATGCGTTTCCACATTCCGATACACGGTCCGCACGCGTTAGCCATAACGACGCTGCCGATTGATTCCAGTTCACCTAACTGTCCATCTTTTTCAATTGTAGCACGTACCTGCTCTGAACCGGGGGAAATAATGAACTGTGCTTTTGGAGTAATACCTTTTGCTTTTGCCTGACGGAGAATGCTTGTCGAGCGATCAATATCTTCATAGCTTGAGTTGGTGCAGCTTCCGATAAGTGCGGCGCTGACTTTTTCAGGATATCCTTTTTCAGCAACCGCATCCTTCATGGATGAAATCGGCCATGCGAGGTCGGGGGTAAACGGACCATTAAGATAAGGCTCAAGTTCACTTAAATTGATTTCAATGACCTTGTCAAAATATGCTGATGGATTTTCAAGAACCTCTTTATCATCGGTCAATTCATCAGCAAGTCCTTCAGCCATCTTAGCAACATCTGCACGTCCGGTTGCCTTAAGATATGCTGACATCTTTTCATCGAAAGCAAAGATTGAACAGGTCGCGCCGATTTCAGCACCCATGTTGCAGATAGTGCCTTTACCGGTACATGACAATGAACGTGCACCTTCGCCGAAATACTCAACAACAGCACCCGTGCCGCCTTTAACGGTCAACAATCCTGCAACTTTCAAGATAACATCTTTTGCAGATGCCCATCCCGAAAGTTTTCCAGTTAAATGGATACCGATAAGTTTCGGCCATTTGAGTTCCCATGGCATACCTGCCATAACGTCAACTGCATCAGCACCACCGACGCCGATTGCGATCATGCCGAGTCCGCCCGCGTTAGGAGTGTGTGAATCGGTTCCTACCATCATACCGCCGGGGAATGCATAATTTTCTAAAACGACCTGATGAATAATTCCTGCACCGGGTTTCCAGAATCCGATACCGTATTTTTTACTGACGCTCTCGAGAAAGTCATAAACTTCTTTATTCTCGGTGTTAGCCTTTGAAAGATCTTCGTCAGCTCCGACCTGTGCGCGGATAAGATGATCGCAGTGAACAGTTGAAGGCACTGCTGCATTCTTTTTGCCGGCTGACATAAACTGTAATAAAGCCATCTGCGCGGTTGCATCCTGCATGGCGACTCTATCGGGAGCTAGATCCGCGTAATCTTTTCCTCTTTGTAACGGGGAGTTAACACGTTCCCATAAGTGAGCATATAATACTTTTTCTGCGTAGGTCAACGGCTTTCCCGTTAATTTCCTCGCGTTTGAAACACTATCCCGGAAATTTTTATAAACAGCTTCAATCATGTCTAAGTTTGCAGTCATCTTGCACCTGAATTCAAGTTAATAGAAAATTGTTTTTTTTAAAGTTACAAAAAAATATTTATTACAAGATTCATTTCGTTGTAAACTTTTTAAAATATTTGTTCATGCCGGTAAAATGGGCTAAATACGCATATGGTGCCCACGGTAGTTGGGCATAAACTACACAGAAGAAAACATTGTTAAAGTAAATTTTCGTTCCGCGCAAGCATGTTGATTTTTATAAATGCTGAGGCAGACATGTTGGTTTATGGTAATAGGAGTTCTTATTCGGTAAGAGAGATAAAAAGCCCTCGCTGTTTTTAACGGCGAGGGCTTGAAATGTAGTTGGGAAAATTATGGCTTTAATGCGCCAAAATACAATTGATAGTAATCAATATAAACTTTTCCATCCCAGGTTTTAACAGCAATATCCGCGTGTCCATCACCGTCAAAATCACCCGGCATTGGCTTGGCAGTATAGTCGCCATATCCATCATGTGCCTCAGAGCTGCTATAGTTGGAAGCGCTTGTATAGATTATCCATCTTTCGCTGGTGTTTCTTACCGAGATATCGAGATACCCGTCACCATCATAATCCGCAGGGCATGGGGTTGAGCTCTCGCCTAAGCCGGTTTTAATAACATCCCAGGAACCGAAACCGTTCGAAGAATAATCAATTAACCAGCGTCCGCTTTCCGTTAAAACCGCTATATCAGCCTTTGAATCTCCATCATTATATTTACCAAAAACAGGAGTCACTTCTTCCCAAGCATATATAACAACATTATTATGAGAATCTCTGTTGCGTAGCAGGATTGTACTATCCCATGTGCCATATCCGTTATTACTTCTGTCAATATGAACATAGTGGTCATTGATGCCTGATGCATACGAAGTAGCTAAATCATCCCAGCCATCGCCATCAAAATCTGCCGGACAGGGGATATCATCTGAAGTTACGCGGTTGTTTAGTTGAAAATCCCAACCACCAAATCCGTTTTCAGAAAAATCAATAAGCCATCGTCCATCGTTAACCAAAACACTCAAGTCGGATTTGCTATCGGATGATGATCCGTTTTTATATTTACCGGGGCAAGGAATAGCCTCTGAACCTCCATACCAGGACAAACTAATGTCGGGAGATCCAAAACCATTACTGCTTTCGTCAATATACCAATTTCCGCCAGTTGTTTTTACGCTTATATCAGTTATTCCGTCACCGTCAAAATCACCGAGAGCCGGGGTCGCTTCAGAACCGCCGTAACCGGATAAAAACGTTGCGTTCCATCCTCCCAAATGATCGTTTGGCAATCCGCTCATGAGATTTGAAAAGGCGGTCCAATTCGTAGGCGTATCAATTAATTGAAAAGGTGGACCGGAACTTGTTTCTGCATAGAACCATACTTCGTTGCAATAAGGTGAAGAAGTGTATAAATCTTGTTTTATGGCAGTAACATCATTTTGGTCAAGAATAGCACCTCCATTTATATCTAATTGGCTTATCATTATTCCTATTAGAGGAACTGTCGATTTTCCTTGAGTATACAACATATTTTTAAAGACACTGTTTTTGTGTGCCGGAACCCTCACATAGTCATCATACATTATCACGTCGGCAGCGCCAAGATAATTTGGTTGATATAAATAATTTGAATCGGGTACTGTACCCCACGGGCCTTTAAGCGGGTCGGCAATATAAACTTTATAGTTCAAAGATTTACAATAACTTATAATGCTATTAAGATTGTTGACATTATCTTGATACCATTGAGGTTCATCAATAAAAACGCCAATTACATTTGCATTGACTTTACTCTTCTGTAAATAATTCTGGATTTTTGCCATAGTCCAAGTAGAGGTTTGAAAAGTATCAACAACTTTGAAAGTTTCCATGTTAATTTGGTGGTGTGATAATGGTATTACTACTTTAAATCCTCTATTCAATGCTATAGCTATTTGAATGCTGTCATGCCAGCCACTCCAATTTGAATATTTGCCATTTTCGGTATAGTTCAAATCTTCGTCAGGATATTGTTTAAGGCAGATTATACTAAACCCGGCATTCGATAATTTGGTAAGCTTCACAGCGGCAGCAGAATCATTTTCGAAAAACACTTCCAGCATTCCATAAGTAGGTGCTGTTGTCCCCGTTTTTGCGAACCGGACATTGTTCAATGAGCCATTATCTAAAACAGAGGTTATATCGTTGCGACAAGAGATAAATAGGACGGGAATAAGAAAGGACAGAAAAACTAACAACAACTTTTTCATACTAGCACCCTTGTTTAATTTGTGATTATTAAAATTAGTTAATTAAATCATAGTAAAAAAATACTTTCTTCTCGAAATAATTACTGCGAAATTTTTTGCCGGATTTAGAGTTTGGAGAGATTGGGTTGCAAACATCATGATGTAGAAATATACAAGCGACAAATAAACTGAGAGGATAGAATTTTTCCTATTTTGTGATTTACACATCACAGCATAAAATTATGCCCTTGACTTAAGCTGGGGCGTTTTGTACAATCGCATTGCCGTTTGACTTATGCTTTGCCCGGAAGTGTCATTATGGGCAGGAGGCGGGTTCGGGCTTACCGCCGGGATATCAGGTTTTATGGATTCGTTGAGACCTCCATCGGTTTAGCGGAGTGATTTCAACGAATCCTTTTTTATTATAAACACATCTGTGAAAATCCGCCTCATCCGTGTCATCAGTGTTCTATCTTTCTTATATTGCGATTACGTTTTAAAAATTTAACCGGATCAGCAATAGATGGAATGGAAAGAATCCCCATACTTTAGTTACGAGAATAATGTTCTTCACGTTGAAGGCGTTCCTGTGCCCGAAATAGTCGCAGAAGTAGGAACCCCTGTATATATTTACAGCAGACAATTTCTTATTGACCGTGCCCGTGATTTCCATAAAGCATTCGAAGAAATTCCGCATACGGTATTTTACGCGATGAAGGCCAATTATAACCTTTCCATTGTGCGCACACTCGCACTGCGCGGCTGCGGCGTGGATGTGAATTCCGGCGGCGAATTATATCGTGCGCTGAAGGCTGAGGTTGATCCGCAAAAAATATTGATGGCCGGCGTCGGTAAAACGGAAGATGAGATCCGTATGGCGCTGAAGTATGACATTCTTCTTCTAAAAGCCGAATCGCGCTGTGAGGTCGAAGTCATCAATCAAATAGCAGGAGAGATGGGAAAGAAAGCGCGTGTCGCTTTACGCGTTAATCCCGATGTGAGTGCTGATACGCATCCGTATATTTCCACAGGTTTATCCAGCAACAAATTCGGTATCAATGCCGCGGAAGCTGCTTCAATATTTCTCGATAAATCTTTTGACCACGTTGAATTTACCGGTGTTGACATGCACATCGGTTCTCAGATAACAACCATTGGCCCTTACGAAGAAGCCATAACCAAGCTTATAGAACTTGTCCACTATTTAAAAGAAAACGGATTGGAGTTACATCACCTTGATGTAGGCGGCGGCATTGGTGTTGAATACCAGAATGAAGATACGTTTTCGGTTTTTGAATATGCAAAAGTCATTATACCGTTATTAAAGAAAACCGGTCTGCATATCTTTTTCGAACCGGGCAGATATATGACTGCGAACGGCGGGATACTTGCAACTAAAGTGTTATATAACAAATCGAATAACGAAAAGAATTTTATTATCGTTGACGGCGGTATGAACGATCTTATCCGTCCTTCATTATATCACGCAGAGCATCATATTCAACCTGTTGTAAAGAAAGAAGATGTCCCAAATATTACCGGTGATGTGGTTGGACCAATATGCGAGTCAGGCGACTTCCTTGGCAAGGATAGGGAAATGCCGGTGCTTGAACGCGGCGATCTGGTCGCGGTTATGTCGGCAGGTGCGTATGGCATGGTGATGTCATCGAATTACAATGCCCGGTCACGTCCGCCAGAAGTGCTGGTAATTGGTGATACCTGGCAGATTATCCGTTGCCGCGAAAACTTCGAACATCAGATATACGATGAGCTTGATGCGTTCGTGGGTTAGGAGTTAAGAACGAACCGCAGAAGAAATTAACCGCAAAGGCGCAGAGACGCAAAGTATTTTTTTTATCTATCGTTTTCGTGGATTAATCATTGTCGTGGTTGCACAATATAACACGTTCTTTTTCAAATTAAAAAACTTAGCGTCTTAGCGTCTCTGCGGTACGTTCAGAAAAAATAATTACCGCATACAATCACCGCTTTTGGACAGAGCCCAAAGTATATTTTGTGAATTTTGCATAGAGGATTTCAATGGAAAACAACAACAACGGCATTAATCACGAGCACGCGCGTAAAAACAACTGGCATCAGAAGCATAAAGAACAGCAGACAGTAGGCCAGAAAATTGCCGACTCTGTTGCAGGCGGAATGGGCTCATGGACATTCATCATTGCACAGACGTTATTCGTTGCTTTATGGATGGCGCTTAATGTTGTTGGATGGTGTTATCATTGGGATGTTTACCCGTTCATATTGTTGAACCTGCTTTTCTCTACACAGGCAGCCTACGCTGCACCTATCATTATGATGGCCCAGAACAGGCAGAGTGAGCGGGACCGGTTCCAGGCAACGGAGGATTATAATACTAACGTTAGAGCCAAAAAGGAAATCGAGGATCTCCAGAAAGCAATAGCCCGCATCGAGAATGAAAAACTTGATGTGATTCTGGCTGAACTGAAAGAGTTAAAAGCAAAGAATCAATAATGTACGTCCTTCGGTAACTTCCAACCTATAGGTTAACCTATGGGTTTGGAAGAGATCTCCCGTCCCTATACCTCCTTCAGGTAGTTGCGATTAACATTAACACGGCGCTTCAGCGCCGTGAATATAGCGCCTTATATTCTTGGGCTTTAGCCCAATATAAAAACAGAAGTTGGACTAAAGTCCGGTTCGTTGGTGGTATAGATCCACGGTCTAAAGACCGTGGTTAATGTACCTGATTATACAGGTCTGCCTCTAAATTTTTACATATCATATGTTTTTTGCCCTAATCATGGTGTTTTCCGCATGATGAGCCGCTGAAATCTTGTATCTCCCCCTAAAAATTCCTAAATTGCTAGTTCGTAATTATTTATAGATAGAGGATAGAGTGGATTTTTTGCATTTTAAGCAGCGGACACATACGTGCGGCGAGCTGCGCGAAGAACATATTGGTCAGGAAGTAGTACTCAACGGCTGGGTTGATACCCGCAGAGACCTTGGCGGCGTTATTTTTATTGAAATGCGCGACCGCTACGGACTTACTCAAGTAGTATTTGAACCTGTATTTCATGCCCAGGCGCATCAAGATGGAAAAGTACTTCGTAATGAATACGTTATCAGCATCGAAGGTGTTGTACGTAAACGTCCCGAAGGAACTGAAAATTCAAATTTGCCGACAGGTCAGATTGATGTTCTCGTTAATAAAGTTGTCGTGCTCAATGCAGCTAAAACTACTCCTTTCCAGATTGCAGATAATACCGAAGCAGGTGAAGATCTCCGGTTAAAATACCGCTACCTCGATTTGCGCCGCCCTGCGATGCAGAAGAACCTGATGCTTCGCCATCAAATGTACCTTATCACAAGAAAGTATCTTGATAGTTTAAACTTCGTTGAAGTTGAAACTCCGGTATTGATGAAAAGTACACCTGAAGGTGCACGCGATTTTCTTGTGCCGAGCAGAATGCACAGAGGCAAGTTTTATGCGCTGCCGCAGTCACCGCAGCAGTACAAACAGATTCTCATGGTTGCCGGTATGGATAGATATTTCCAGATCGTAAAGTGTTTCAGAGATGAAGACTTGCGCGCCGACAGACAGCCTGAATTTACCCAGATAGATATTGAAATGTCCTTCATCGATCAGGAGCAAATATTTGCCGTTCTCGAAGGACTGATGAAAGAATTTTATAAGGAAGTCTGGAACCGCGATCTGCAGCTTCCGCTTCCGCGCCTGACATTTGATGAGGCTATGGAAACATACGGTTCCGATAAACCGGATCTGCGTTTCGACTTAAAGATGACAACATTGAATCCCGTTTTTGCTAATTCAACATTTCGCGTATTTCAGGATGTTGTCAGCAGAGGCGGAACTATTACCGGTATCGTTGCTCCGGGATGCGGAACTTATACACGCAACCAGCTCGATAACATAACCGACTTCACGAAGAAACTGGGTGCTGGCGGACTCATCTGGATTCGCGTTAAAGAAGAAGGACTTGAATCACCGACCATGAAATTCTTCACTGAAGAAGAACAGAAAAATCTCATTGCTGCACTCGGTGCTAAAGCAGGAGACTTGTTGCTCATTCTTGCCGGTGATAAATTAAAGACATTGAACCTCATGGGCAGCCTGCGTCTCGAGATGGCACGCCGTCTTGAACTTATTAAAGCCGACGCTGAACCGAAATTGTTGTGGGTCACCGACTTCCCGTTGTTTGAGTGGGACGAACAGACCAAGCGTTATTATGCAATGCACCATATGTTCACTTCGCCGCGTCTTGAAGATATTCAGTATATGGATACCGATCTTTCACGCGTTAAAGCAAGAGCATATGATCTCGTTCTTAACGGCAGTGAAATTGCCGGAGGAAGTATTAGAATTCACAATGCTGAACTACAGCAGAAAATGTTTGATGCACTCGGAATGTCTTATGAAGAAGCACAGGAGAAATTCGGCTTCCTGATGAACGCGTTCCAGTATGGCGCTCCTCCTCACGGTGGTGCTGCATTCGGCTTCGACCGTCTTGCTATGATATTCGCAGGCGAGTCATCAATCCGCGACGTTATTGCATTCCCGAAAACTGCAAGCGGCATGTCGTTGATGGATGAAACACCATCACCGGTAACGGAGGACCAGTTGAAAGAACTGCACATCCGCGTCCGCACCCAACAGCAATCGCAATAGAACACTGATAACACGGATTATCGCTGATTATTTTTAGTAGCTGCAAAATGCAATTGCAAATTTATCAGAGATGTGTTCTAGTTCAAGCGTTAAAAGAAACTCAAAAAAGCCCCGATTATTCGGGGCTTTTTTATAATATTTATCCGTGGTTATCTGTGTCATCCGTGTTATCCGCGTTCCATTGCGATTACTTGATGAGTATCATTTTCTTTTGCACGGTAAATGCGCCGGATGTGAGTTTATAAAAGTATACACCGCTTGAAAATCCAGAAGCATTAAATGGTATACTATATCTGCCTGCCTGTTTGAAATCATCAAGAATCGTCGCAATCTTTTCACCAAGTGCGTTATAAATATTGAGTGTCACTCTGTTGTTCGTCGGAATTTCGAAATTAATTGTCGTTACCGGGTTAAAGGGATTCGGGAAATTCTGCGCCACGAGAAAATTTCCTGTACGCATATTCACTTGTACTGCTTGTGAATATGTATACTTGCCATCGCCGTCAATCTGTTTTAAACGATATTGTGCGGTATTAAAACTACCTGACGGTATATCGTTGAAAGTGTAATGATGTGGTGCATTGCTGTAACCGTGGCCGTTGACAAAACCTATGCTCTGCCATGAACTTTCCGGCTCAACGCTTTTTCGTTCAATTGAAAAACCATAGTTGTTTATCTCCGTCGCAGTTTCCCATTCCAATACTATTTTGGCACCTGAAGCTGATACAGAGAATGTTGTTAGCTCAACCGGGAGCAGCGTTTCAGTCATAGCGCTTTGAACATTGACTTTCCCATATCCCCAAGTACTGTTCGGCACTGTACCGGTATAGGAGTCGGTTGTTGAGTGATTCATCAGTGCAGTATAAATCGTAGATGGATAGGCGAGTGTATCCTTTTGCAGCAGTAATGCAGCGGCTCCGGCACATACAGGAGTCGCCATGCTGGTTCCCTGCATGACATAGTAATTCGCATTGCCGCCGGGAATCGTTCCGTCATTATCAATCCAGAATAAATCCGGTGTTGTTAATACGTCCCTGTCGCGCATGGAAATGATAACACTGCCGGGAGCGCAGATGTTGGGTTTTTGCGTGCCGTCAATCCGCGGCCCTCTGCTTGCAAAAGGAGAAATGTCATTTACTGTATTGCCGTTGTTCCAAATGCTGTTATTGTAATCAGTCCATGATGCTCTGGTATTAAAAGAAGAAACTGCAAATGCATGATCGGCAGTTGAAGGCGCCGCGACTGTATAATATGGGTCGGGTGAATTGAATTTCACCTTGCCGTTCCCCCATGACTCATATATATGATATGTCTGTGCATGCGCCGATGGATTAATCACACGCAAATAATATGTCGCGTTGCCTGAAGGCAAATAATTATTACTCGAAGACAATTGCGACTCGGTACCACGCGAGCTTTCGGTGGTTGAGTCGACGCCATATGCGGTATATGGCGACTGTGTGTTGTCGTAATATTTCAATGTTAAATTGCTGCGATCAGAACCATCCGACCATACGAGATTAAAAAACAGGGGGGTGTCATTCGTCCCGGCGCCGGTAACGTTAACTTGAATAAATCCTGATGAATCATGTGCGGCAACAGTTCCGGAGTAATGCCTTCCTGTTGCGCCGTCATTTCCCGCTGCAATAAAAAACGGTACCCCCTTGCCATATACCCAATCGGCAGTTTGTTCAAGTGATTCCGAGCCGTCGTGGTAGGTGTTCCATCCGCCATAGCTCATGGATACAATTTGCGCGTGAAAGGTATCAACCGCCGCGTGCATGGCGGCAATTTCCCCAGCATTAGTTGCGGCGCCTGTTCCATCTTTACCGATCTTCAAAAATATGAGAGATGCCTCATACGCCATGCCTTTGTAAGAACCGCCGCCGTTTCCGGTGTTGCCTGAGGAAAATGTTCCTCTGCCGAGTACTGAACCGGTCACATGCGTACCGTGTGCAGTTACCGTATTTTCAACGGTATCGTCAATTGATGTCGGGTATTTAGAATAATCACGCTTTGTTATTGTTGCAGGCAAATCGGGATTTGCCGGATCGGTATCAAGCCCGGAATCAAGTATCGCAATGCGTATACCATTCCCGGTCCATCCGGCGTTCCAGGCAGAGTCTGCATAGATCTTTTTAGCAGCTTCATTATTCAGCGGTTGACTTAGTTCCTCGGCTGAATCAATTTTCTTGAGAAATGAGAGCTGAATTATCTTATTGAAATTTGCAGCGGGAATTGTTGCAACAACAAAACCGAGCGGGTGATTTGTTGACGCGGGAGTCCAAGTTCCGGGATATATTGTAATGCCAAGCTGCTGCATTGAATCAATTTGCGAAGCGGAGGGATATTCCTGGAAGTAGAGGATGGTCTGCATTTGCGAATCTTCACTGCCTGCCACTTTGCGTGAGACTCTTTGCATTTTATCATTCAGCGAACGAAGAAGAAATCCGCTGTAAATTTTTTCCTGATGATGTTGAGGACGGGCGCGGAAATCAACCTCGCGAAACCGCATGGCGGTTTGTGAAAATATAATCGTCTGCACGAGTAACCATATACTCAAAATTCTTAACATCGTTCAATTTCATCATAACATCGGAAAGAATTTAATGGAATAATTTCAGGAATTCAAGAAAAGAAATGAGGAAGACAGCGAGGTGTGACGGGCTTCATACTACCTTGGACAATAGAACGCGGATGACACTGATGACACGGATTTTCACTGAACCTTTTTATTAGCCGCAAAGCCACTGAAATGAGGCTTTTAGAGCAGGTTAGTAAATACAAGTATGCGTAGGAATAGATAACCCCCACGTAGTGGGGGTTATTAATAATATTAATCTGTGTTTATCAGTGTTATCTGTGTTCAATTTCGGAATTTGAGACCGCTTCTTCTTCGTAGGTTGATTCTCCGAATCGACCATGCTGATTTACCTTGATTGGGGACGACTCAGAGAATCATCCTACAAATCACTTGGCGGATTTTAAAGTACCGACAAACTCAGCAGGCTTTACGAATCCAGTTATGCGTGCGACTTCTTTACCTGATGCGTCAATTATCAGCACTGTCGGTACACCGACAATTTTAAATTCATTGCGCAGTTTTTCAACTTCCGGCGAAACGGATTTTGTCATATCTGCTTTGAGCGCTTTAAATCGTTTGCTTTCTTTAATAACGGCATCATCCGAGAAAGTTTCTTTGTCCAGTTCTTTACACGGGATACACCAGTCGGCATAAAAATCAATGATCATCGGAGATTTACCGAGAGCAGCACTGTATTCTGCCGGAGTATATTTCGACCATTCGATTGATTTTTCTTTAGTCGGTATGAGCATAATCACCGCGGAGATGACGACCCCGATTGCAAATATAATGCGGAAAGTCTTAAATCCTTTTAGATTATTTCCAGCCTTTTCAAATATCAATAAGTATGCGCCGGCAATAAGCATGTATACTGGAAGCAGATATCCTGAAATTGATTTCGGGAATAACGGCAGTGCAAAGTACAGAGCCATGCCGAGCAAAACGAAACCGAAAATGTGTTTTACTGCATCCATCCAAACGCCGGAGCGTGGAAGTTTTTTAATTTTACCGGAGAACAATGCGAGCACGAAATACGGGGTTCCTAATCCGAGTGCGAGGAAGAAGAACAACAAAAACCCTTTGAGCGGATCGCCGATTGCCGCGACATATGTTACGAGTCCTAACACAAACGGACCGATACATGGTGCGGCAACAATACCCATTGTCAAACCCATGAAGAACGCGCCGAATAAACCTGATTTCGAATCGCCTGCTTTTTCCATAAGCGAATCAGGCAGTTTAAACTCATACACACCGAACATACTGAGTGAAAGAGCAATAAGAACTCCGACAATGGCAACAATAACAAACGGACTCTGCATGAGCGAGCCGAATACTGCACCGCTGAGTGCAGTTACCACACCAACCACTGAATACGTTATTGCGATACCGATAAGATAAAGGAATCCCATCATCGCGAGACGCTTTGTGCTGCCTTCGCTTTGTCCGCCGAAAAATCCGATTGTAACAGGAATAAGCGGATAAACACAAGGCGTAAGATTAAGCGCGAGCCCGCCAAAGAATACTAACAGCAAACTCAACCAGATGCTGCTGCTTTGCAATGTGTCATTAAGAGAGCCGCTGTCTTTTGTCTCTGCTGGTGTGCTTAGCTTAGTAAAAATATCCTGATTGATTGATGATTCGGCGGATGCTTTATCAACAATGGTAATGTGAATCGTATCTTTAATATCTTTAGGAGGCATACAGGTGGCGTTGTTGCAAGACTGATATCCGAGGTTAACAACGACGATGTAATCACCGGGTTGTGCACCATCACTGATTTTCAGTGTACCCTGAATAAACACTTCTCCTTCAAAAACAGAAACCGGTTTATCTGAAAAGCCAAGGACGATATCCTGCGCTTTTGGATAAGTTACGGAATTAAGGGATGCAATATTCTTATCTGATGAGGCAGTAAGTTCTGTGGCAATAAGAAAATCATCTTTGGGTTTATTCGAATTGATGTGCCAGCCTTTTTCAACGGTTGTCTTAACGGCAAGTTTAATTGTACTGCCGGCGTGTACTTTATCCGAAGACACATATGCTTTGATGGATGCATACTGTTTGTCAACACCTGTCTGTGCTGTAGCTGCGCTGATTGCTATCAACGCAAAAAATATACTATATAAAAATCGTTTCATTATCTTCTCCAACCTTGAACTATGGGGTATCTTCTGCCATAGCCGAAAGCTTTATATGATACTCTAAGTGCCGGTGCTGCCTGCTTGCGTTTGAACTCGTTCATATCAACCAAGCGTAACATCTTTTTCACAGTTTCCGGTTCGGGTACTTCGGCAACAATCTCGTCGTATTCTTTGTTCTCCTCGAGATATGCACGCAGAATTGTATCGAGCACCGGATATGGCGGTAAACTATCCTGATCGGTCTGATTCGGACGAAGTTCCGCAGATGGAGCTTTCTCGATAATCTCGTGCGGGATAATTTCCTTTTCACGGTTAATGTAATTGCTTATTCTATATATGTCGGTTTTATACACATCTGCAATAACCGCGAGTCCTCCGCACATATCACCGTATAAAGTGCAGTATCCCGTTGCCAGTTCCGATTTATTTCCCGTCGTCAGTAACATATAGCCGAGCTTATTCGCAATTGCCATTAATGTTACTCCGCGAACGCGTGATTGAATGTTCTCTTCGGTCGTATCTTCTTTACGGTCTCCGAAATGAGGCGACACCGAATTAATTAATTCATCTACTGCTGGTTGGATGCTGATTTGCGCGTGTGAGATTCCAAGATTTTTCACCAATTTTATTGAGTCGCTGATACTGCCGTCACTGGAATATTTGGATGGAAGAAGAACAACGTGGACATTCTCCGGTCCGAGCGCCTTTGCGGCGAAATAGGCAACGATTGCCGAATCAATGCCTCCGCTCAATCCGAGCAGGGCTTTTTTGAATCTCATTTTTACAAAGTAATCCCGGATGCCGAATATGAGTGCGTCGTGAACTTCTTCTTCAAACGAACGTTCTATCGAATCAATTTCGTCATACTGTTCTTTCGTGTCGAACATAAACGCATCCTCTGCAAAGACTTTTCCGGCTTTTACTAATCTGCCTTTACCATCGAAACATAAACTTGCGCCATCAAAGATGAGATCGGTCTGTGTAGCGGCACAGCAAACGTATGCCAGAGGGACAGTGTCTTTCGAGCATAACGCTTGCAGCATCTGTCTGCGCTCTTCGCGCTTGCCGAATGAATATGGGCTCGCGGAAATATTTATTAATACGGATGCACCTTGCTGGATTAGTCTTTCAACCGGGTCATTTAAATATAAGCGGTGCTTCCAGTAATCTTTGTCATTCCATATATCTTCGCAGATTGAAATGCCGAGTTTCTCTCCTTTGAACTCATACACCGAAACACTTTTAGAAGGCTCAAAATAACGCATCTCATCAAACACGTCATAGTTCGGAATTAACGTTTTATGCTGGATGAATTGTATTTCGCCGTCGTGGCAAAGAATTGCCGAGTTATATAGATTTGTGCCTATGGCATCATCATCTTCGTCAATGGAGCCGAAGAGCAGGCCGACTCCGCCTGTAGCTGCCGCAAGTTCTTTTGCCGCTTTGTGCACGGTACCGCGGAAACCTTTTTTCTCTACGAGATCGAGCGGGGGATAACCGAGCAGGGCAAGTTCGGGACATACAACGATGTCTGCACCAGCGTCAATACCTTCATAATATAGATCAAGAATTTTATTCTTATTACCTTCAATATCCCCGATAATGGGGTTCATTTGTCCGACAAAGATTTTCATATGCATCAGAATTATTAATCAATTACGAAAAATAGCAATTTTTTGCATGAGACATAAATTCCTAACCCATGACCCAGAAGTGTGTTGCACAATTCTTCGTATTTGGTTTTTACCTTCTGAAGTAAAAACCGAACCCATACCTCGCGAGCTCGGCAACTGCCCTCGCCACCTAAATTAAAGCCAAAACAGTATCTTCGGGCTCTCCCCTCTCTTAGCAAGAGAGGGGACGGGGGTGAGTTCACTTTAAAATTGACTTATGCGAGATACTCTAAAGTACCATGTTAGTTATAGACTGCTTCTTTCCCAGCCCATGACTTAAGTCATGGGCTGGGAATAGAATCTGCTATATTTCCTTTTTGTTATTCTTTGCGTGTGTGGTTATTTTGATAAATCGTATTATTTAATTCATGGAACCATAATGAACAGACGCGATTTCTTTAAAAATGCAGGCATTGCCGGGGCATCGGCAGCAGCATTTCTTTCTCTCGGCAAATTAGGCAAGGCGATTGCCAATACTTTAGCTATGAACACACTGTATGATCTTGTTAATCTTAGCGGAAATGAGCCTGCAAAGATGTTCGAGAAGGGTATAGCGCAGCTCGGGGGCATGAGAAAATTTGTTAAAAAGAATTCCGTCGTCGCCGTTGTTCCGGATATCGGATGGGATGCCGCGCCTGAAAGCGGTGCAGACACAAATCCGGATTTAGTGAAAAAGATTGTTGAAATGTGCCGTAAGTCCGGAGCGAAAGAAGTGCTTGTGCTTAGCTATACATATGATAACTGGAAGGCGGCTTACAAACATAGCGGTATAGAAAAAGCAGTAAAAGATGCAGGCGGAAAATTAGTCCTGGCTGATAAAGAAGAATACTATACCGAGGTGGCAATTCCTAACGGTAGAAGTTTGAAAAAAGCCAAAGTGCATGATGTCGTATTAAAGGCGGATGTTCTTATCAATGTCCCGGTCATGAAAGCGAATTATCAAACTCGCGTTTCAGCGGCTATGCAAAACCTTATGGGAGTCGTATGGGACGGGCATACCTGGTATCGTAACGATGTGCATCAATGCATTGCTGATTTCGCTGCATTCAAACGCCCGAATTTAAATGTTGTTGACGCGTTCGCTGTAATTAAAAAGAACGGACCGAGAGGCATGTTTGCTGAGGATGTGGTGCAAATGCATAAACAATTCATGTCGGCGGATATTGTCGCTGTTGATGCCGCGGCTGTCAAAGCCTTTGGAGAGGTGCCGGACTCAATCAGATATTTGCGGCTTGCGAAAGAAGCGAATCTGGGTAAATACGACGTAAAAAAAATCGACCTCGCACTTTAAGGCAATAGAACGCGGATGACACTGATAACACGGATTTTCACGGATCATATTTTTATTCTGAAATAAATATATTCGTCTTTATCTGTGTTATCTGTATCATCCGTGTTCTATTGGGACTTTACATTTTCATGGTGAGTGAGATGCGTTTGCGGTTAACGTCAACTTCGAGAATCATCACATCTACAATATCTCCAACATTCAAAAATTCCAGCGGATTCTTAACGAATTTCTGAGCAGAGAACTGCGAAATATGCAGCAGGGCATCCTGTTTTACACCGATATCAACAAATGCACCGAAATCAACAACGTTGCGGACAGTACCTTTTAAACGCATGTTCGGTTTCAAATCTTCCATTTTTAAAACATCGCTGCGAAGAATTGGTAGGGGGATGTCCTCACGTGGATCGCGACCCGGCTTCTTCAGGTTTTCAATAATATCCTGCAGCGTCGGTTCGCCAACTCCAACTTCTCCGGCGATTTTCTTTGTGCCTTTATTCTTTACAAAGAAATCAATCAATCCCATTGAATCTTTGAGCGATGTCAAATTAAGATTGAACATAGTAAGGAGTTTTGTCGCGGCATCATATGATTCCGGATGGATGAATGTGTTATCAAGCGGATTTTCGCCGCCGGGGACTTTCAAAAATCCTGCTGCCTGTTCGTAGGTTTTTTCGCCAACACCGCTCACTTCGAGAATCTCTTCGCGTTTATTGAACCTTCCCTTTTTCTCTCTGTATTTAACGATGCTTTCGGCTAATTTTTTATTTAAGCCGGAAACATACATTAACAGCGGAGCGGATGCTGTGTTAACGTCAACGCCAACATAGTTCACGCAGCTGATAACGACATCGTCGAGCTTTTTTGCAAGGAGTTTCTGGTCCACATCATGCTGATATAAACCGACGCCGATTGATTTCGGATCAATCTTCACCAATTCCGATAGCGGATCAAGTACCCGGCGCGCGATTGAAATATTGCCGCGCTGACTTGCTTCCAAATCCGGGAACTCGCGTTTTGCTAATTCCGATGCTGAGTAAACCGATGCACCTGCTTCATTAACGATAATGTATTTACATGGCAGCTTGTTCTCGCTGATCATTTCAGCAACAAGAAATTCAGTTTCGCGGCTTGCAGTACCGTTGCCCATCGCGACGAGTTCAACTTTATATTTATCAATAAGCTTTTTCAACACCGTTTTTGCTTCGGTACTTCTGTTCTGTGGCGGATGCGGGTAGATGGTCGCACCCTCAAGATATTTACCTGTTGCATCAATGATTGCAACTTTACATCCCGAGTAAAAACCGGGATCAATGCCGAGAATAATTTTATTGCTCAGAGGTGGTTGTAATAAAAGCTGACGGAGATTGTTCGCGAATATTTCAATCGCGTGCAATTCGGCTTCGGTAGTTAAAATATTACGGACTTCCTTTTCAACCGAGGGAAGGATAAGTCTCTTGCACGAATCCTTAACCGTATCGGAGATGATCTCATCGAAGAATGTTTCTCTGTGTTTGAGGAACAATCCTTTTACCTGAGCGCGGAGAGTTTCATCGTCAAAATTGAGCGACACCTTTAAAAACTTTTCAGCTTCGCCGCGATTCAAAGCGAGTACCTGATAGCCTTTTATCTTTTTAATATCAATGTTGAACTCATAGTATATTTTATATACTTCTTTCTTTTCTTTATCGAGAACTTTCTCGTTCGTCACGCCTTTTAAAGAATCATCTTCACGCTTTGCAGAACCTATGGTAGAATCCTGCTGTAAAAATTCGCGGACGGTCTTACGGACATCTGCGTCTTCGCTGATGATTTCGGCTATGATATCTTTGGCTCCCTGCAGGGCTTCTTCAACTGTTTCAACGCCAAGTTCCGGATTGATAAATTCAGCCAGTTTGGTGTTGAAATCGCCGGAGAAATCCGGATTCTCAATAATAAACATCGCGAGCGGTTCAAGTCCTTTTGCTTTTGCAATGGTGCCTCTTGTCTTGCGCTTCGGTTTGTAGGGGAGATAGAGATCTTCGAGCTCCTGTAATTTTGTGCACGCGTCAATTTTAGCATTAAGCTCATCGGTCATTTTACCCTGCTCTTCAATGCTCTTGCGTATCGTGTCCTTACGGTCGTTGAGGATTATTAAATAATTATTTCGATCCTCGATATTCCGAAGCTGTTCTTCATCAAGTCCTTCCGTGCGTTCTTTACGATACCGCGCGATAAAAGGAATCGTAGCTCCTTCCGCGAGCATCTCAAGTACTGCGGCGACTTGTTGACTTCTGAGTGATAATTCTTCGGCAATAATGACGGGGTAATTCATGTATAACTGCTCCATAGATGTAACAAAGAAAAAGAGGCTGACTCTGGTGAATCAACCTCTTCGCGATTATAAAAACGAATGTATTAGATGTGTTCTACCTTAACTAAAAATCAACTTTGGGGGCGTTCTCTGCGCCTGCAGCTGCCTGGAAGTATGGTTTCTCTTTAAATCCGATGATATTTGCGATGATAACGGTCGGAAATTGTTTAATCTGATTATTGTAAACATTAACGGCATCATTATAATTATTCCGGGAATATTTAATTCTGTTTTCGGTTCCTTCCAGCTGAGCTTGAAGCTGCTGAAAATTTTCACTGGCTTTCAGATTAGGGTAATTTTCTACAGTAGCGAGCAGACGGCTTAATGCACCGCCCAACTGTCCTTGAGCTTGTTGGAACCTTTGGAATGCGGCAGGATCATTAAGCACCTCTTTAGTTACCTGAAGTGAACCAACTTTGCTGCGGGCTTCCGTTACGTCGGTGAGGACGGTCTGCTCAAATTTTGCATATCCTTTAACAGTGCTTACCAGATTGGGAATTAAGTCCGCTCTGCGTTGATAGTCCGCTTGCAGATGCGCCCATTGTTTATTCACGCTTTCGTTTAAAGTTACCAATTTATTATACGAACCAATACCACTCATAATAACAATCAATATTCCGAATAAGAGAATTCCGGTAATTGACAGGGCTATAATCCAGCCTTTTTTCATATATGCTCCTTAAAAGTTTCGATTTCAAAAATATAAAATAATTTCAATAAAAGTGCATTAATTAAGACGTCCGGCAAAGTAAATCATTTAAAAACTCAACAATTCTGCCAAAACGTCAGTTGTGCTTGACGCAACGGCTGAATACCGGTTTTGGGACTTTTCCTAGCTCATGACCTATGAGTGTGTTGCATTTCACTTTCTGAAGCAAAACCGAACTCACCTTCACCACCTAAATTAAAGCCAAATTAGCATCCTTAGGCTCTCCCCTCTCTTGCCAAGAGAGGGGACGGGGGTGAGTTCACTTTAAAATTTACTTATGCAACAGACACCTATGTCATGGAATAGGGATGTTACTCTTCATTTTCTCCGTTGAAGAATGATGAAAACGCTACATGGACACCTGCCGAGATAGAAATATATTCAATCTTTGTTTTCGCGGGGGTGTAATAGAGATCTCCGTTAATTGGATCCACCTTAATTGAGCTTTCCGTTAAGTACTCGCCCTGCGTACTCATGTTATAGCGGACTTTCAAATCCAGATACAGATTCTCGAAGAACGGATTAGCGGCTTTCTTACTGTCAATAAGCTGTATCAATAATCCGCCGCCTACTCCATAATTCCAAATCCAGCTGTCTTTATTAACATCGCTTATCAGTTCTTCGTCATTGTACGTGTTCGTTATAGATGTATTGGTATAGATATATGCCGGTCCGATGAACATATCGAGATAGGGCATGAGGCTGCTGTATTGATGCGGTTGAACTCTAAAAATCAAATTACAGCGGACAATATTGTTTGTTCTTGTTAAATCAGCATCATAATAATACGGTCCGTTAGAAAAGCGCGTAACATCTGAATAATAACCGTAGTTATAGTAGCCGACATCCACTCCGAAGGTGAACGGAAAATGTTCTCTTGGGTTCAAGAAGAAAATTTCGAGATTGCCGCCGATGGCCGCTCTATCTACCTGGTGATTAAATTCACCGGTAGGAATACCGACGGAAAGATTCAATCCGGCTGATTGGCCGAATAGCGCATATGATGATAATACAACAAAAACGAGGGTGAAATATTTTTGCATGATTTTTCGTTTGTAGTAAATGATTTTGTAACGTTCGAATATAGCAAGAATAGAAGACATCTCCGGAAATTTTGTACGAACGGCTCGTTAGCTGTTTTAGTGGTTGTAATCTTCCAATAAAAGTTATTTGTGTGATTTATGAGACAATACTTTTCGAATTTCTTGAATATCAGGGATATTTTTCGTATTTAATCATCATAAAACTAAAATTTCGGCGAATTATGGGTGAAATAGTATTTTGGGCAATAATCCGTTGTGCCGTAATCATACCGGTGATTTACTTCGCCAGGTCGTTTCTGGACTATGCCACATGGTGGGGATTCGGGATATTGGCCATATATGCTGTGGTTATTCACCCGATTACTATACATTACCATTTGTTTTTGGACAGGAATAAAGAGATTTTGGATTCCACGTTATGCTCATCCTGCAAACACTTTGAGCGGACAGCAGTACTGTGCTCGGTATGCGATAAGCATCCGACACGGGAATACTTACCTTGTGAGGGCCTGCAATGGGAACCGAACTTTATCGGAGCCCCCGAAGAAAAGGAAATGTAAAAATTCTATTCCATGGTTTGCAAAAATTTTGCAAATTTTATGACGAAAATTTTCACTTTTACAGTTTTTAATTACATACTAACGCATTTTCTGTTCTATGGAAAGCAATATCCGGATTTTGTTATATGACGAGAGTGATTACCTTAACTCGGTGATCTCGCCTCTCAAGGTTGACGGACTTAACATACAAGTCGGAAATGTTGCCGATATTGATGATTTAATCCGTGCGCTTGATGAATTCCGGCCACATATTATTATTGTTAATAATAAATTCTCGACATACGAGAGTTTAACAATCCTTGCCATTACAAAAAAAAGAAATCCCGACCTTCCGCACATACTCTTCTATGATAAAGAGCATAACATCAGAGAAGCAAAGTCAATAGATGGCGAGTCTGCCGACGAACTGATTGATGAGTTGCAGCTTTTGTTAAAGGAGTTTTCAAATCTGCCGGAGATAAAGCAGCCCGCACAATTAGTTGATTCAAGTATTCAGGAGAACACCCTGAATGTCTTAAAGGAACTCTGCGACTATGTCTTTCTCATTGATGAAGACGGTTTTATTCTCTCATTCGGCGACGGAGGTATGTCTGCGGAATTGCTGTTTAGCAATTTGACCGAACAGCATATTAACCATGTTCTCGATTTTTATTTTGAAAAAGCGCAGGTTGAGGATATTAAAAAACTTATCCTTTCCTCGGACAAAACTGATTATGAGGCATGGACGAAAGGTGATAAAGACCAGAAACTATTTCAGGTCAAAATTATCCCGGCCTCACAGGGCATGAAGTTTATTGTCTTTCAGGATAGTACGTTTGTTAACCATACCGAACAAATACTGATAAACCGCGGCCGGATACTCGACAATCTGCAAGTCGGTATTATCACGGTCAATCTTGAAGAAACCATCACATATTGTAACGCCGTTGCCCAGGAATTCTTTTCATTCCGGCTTCCGAATGTATACGGTAAAGCCATAACAACCATATTGCCGTTATATTTTCTGCAGACCAACGCGGTTGAGATGAAGAAGACACTGTTTGAAAAGGGTGAGTGGACGGGTACAGTTGGTGTTAAATTGCAGCAGGGCGGAGTACGGTATTTCGGACTGCGTGCTCTTTTGCTTCGCGGAAATAATGACGCAATATCCGGGGTTATGTATCTTTATGATAAGATAGACGAGGGGAAACAATACTTCTATTCAGCTGAAGATTATTATTCCATTCTCGAAGGCATGCGGAGCGGTTTATGTGTCCTGCACAAAGATCGTATTGTGTACGCGAATGAATCATTCGGAAGAATGCTCGGATATAGCGGCGCTGAGCTGATGAACATTTCCATTCTTGATCTACTCGATTTACGTTACAAGGATGCAGTTGTAAAATCTATTGCTGAGCTTAGCCAGTTTGCGCAGATACCCGATGATTTCGATGTGAGTTTCACGCATAAAAACGGCATTACTATGCTCAATGCCACTCTGGAATTCGGATTCATGCAGCCGGCAGATCACTCGCTTGTGTACTGTTTTGTTCGTGAAAGAGTCTTGCCTGAGCCTGAACCGGAAAAAGAATATGAAGAGAAATCCGGGGACGAAAGAAGCACCGATCATGACATGCGTACTTCCCTTAACGCGATATTGGGATTTGCAGATATATTAAAAGAACAATTTAAAGATACCGACGATCAAAATTTACAGCTGTATATCAATCATATACTGGCAAGTAGTAATAAACTTCAGGACCTTCTTGAAAATCAGATGATTGAATCGGAAACTGTACAGAAAAAGTCGTCAGATCATTCTATTGAATCCATTGTTGTTTCCGATGTGATCGTTGACGTGATCAACGGCCTTCAGCCTGTTGCGGCGAAGAAGAATGCGAAACTATCTGTGCGGCACATGGCAAAAATTCATGCCTTGGCTGATGTCGCAAACTTGAGGCAAGTGCTTATCACTCTGGTTAATAACTCTTTGGATAATATTGATTCCGGTTCGGTTATCATTGATTGCGGCTTTGATACGTTGAACAATCTGGTATTTATTAAAATCCGCGATAACCGTAAGCCTATCAACGAAGATGTACTGCCGCTTCTTCTTGATCCGATTACGGATTCCGTTGAAGGCTATGATGATAATCTGTTTGATACCAACATGGCATTTTCATCAGCAAAGCGCCTGCTTGAGTCGATGAACGGCCGGTTGGAAGTCCGCTCAGCAATCAAGTCGGGACTTATCATAACAATTCAACTCCCGTTCGACGAATCAAGCACGGAATCAGTCGACCAGAAGCCAAGCATATTCTATACGGTCTCGTCTGAACTGATCTTTCTCAATGAGCTGCATCCGTATTTCCTTATTGTTGAAGACGATCCGGGCAGCAGCAAAATGCTCGAGATAACTTTGAAAAATATATCGAGACTCGATTTTGCTGCCGATGGCGATATCGCCCTTAGCATGATCCGCAAAGGTTATGAAAAGGGAATTTTCTACGATTTAATGCTTTTTGATATCGGTCTGCCTGAACCTTGGACCGGAATAACCCTCAGGGAGAGGATTGTTAAAGAATTTCCGGAATACGGACAAATTCCATTTGTGGCGCAGACCGCCTACGTAATGAAAGAAGACAAACACAAAATTATTAACGCAGGATTTGAAGGTTTTATATCCAAGCCGATAGATCGCAGGTATCTTATTAAGACTCTCGCGTCAATTATGATGAAACACAGAAATCAGGGCGGTTAATCCCTTTTTTCTTTTTTTTGCATGCGTATTTTTTCATATGTTTAGTACACTATTTTTTTAGGATTGAGAGTTGTTTATACGGTTTCTTTCCATTCTTGGCCGGAAAACGATGAATGTTTTTCAGGAAATTGGCCAGGTGGCTCAACTTATCGGCCGGATCATCCGGTATTTCCCTACCATACCCAAAAACCGTAGACTGGTATTTTTCCAGATGGAGCATATTGGTGTTAATTCTTTACCCCTTGTTTTGATTATTGCGGTATTTACCGGCGCGGTTTCCGCGTGGCAGGCTGCGTATCAGCTTAAGGGAATTGCCCCAATGTCATTTTTAGGAGGCGCGGTCGCCCGTGCAATTATTACTGAATTAGGTCCCGTATTGACCGGAATTGTTATTGCCGGAAGAGTGGGTGCATCCATAGCAGCTGAATTAGGTACTATGAAAGTTACTGAACAAATTGATGCACTTGAAACGATGGCAATTGATCCGGTGCGTTATCTGGCGATGCCCAGATTCGTTGCGGCCGGAATCATGCTTCCCCTGATTCTTATCTTCGCTAATGTGATAGCCATTATAGGCGCATATGTTGTATCAAATTATTTTCTTAGTGTTTCTTACGCGGTATTTTTTACTTCGGTCAAAAGATATTTCGTACTGCAGGACTTTTTTTACGGATTGGTTAAAACAGTATTTTTCGGAGGCCTTACCTCACTACTCGGCTGCCATATCGGTCTAAGGACTGAAGGAGGTGCCGAAGGTGTCGGATTGGCAACAATCAGATCATTCGTATTGTCTGCAGCGGTAATACTTATTCTTGATTATGCACTGTGGTCTATCTTTTTTTGAAATTTAACGTACCATATTAATTTCTACATAATATTGCTTGCATTGAGGGCAATCCATGCGGGCAGAGCGAGCTCTATTGATTTAGTGTACCGGAGGGTGCAGCTATGTCATTATTATCTTTTTTCACAATATATGGTGCTAAGCTATGAAACTTACAAAACAAGAATCTCTCGATTATCACAGCACTGGTCGCAAAGGCAAAATTGAAGTTGTTGCGACCAAACCGTGCCTCACACAGCGCGATCTATCTCTGGCATATACGCCGGGTGTCGCGGATCCCTGCCTTGAAATCAAAGACAACGTTGACCTCGTGTATGAATATACGGCAAAAGGAAACTTAGTTGCGGTATTTTCTAACGGAACAGCTGTTCTCGGATTAGGAAATATCGGGCCTGAAGCAGGTAAGCCGGTTATGGAGGGAAAGGGCGTCCTATTTAAACGCTTTGCCGACATTGATGTTTTTGATATTGAGGTACGCAGCGAAAATATCGATGAGATTATCCGGTGCGTGCAGATGCTTGAGCCGACCTTCGGCGGAGTCAATCTCGAGGATATTAAAGCCCCTGAATGCTTTTATATAGAAGAAGCTTTAAAGAAGACGATGAACATTCCCGTCTTCCACGATGACCAGCACGGAACGGCAATCATCAGCGGCGCGGCGTTGTTGAACGCCTGTGAGCTTACCGGGAAAAAGCTTGGCGATGTAACTATCGTTTTTAATGGAGCCGGTGCTGCAGCGAATGCCTGCGCAAACCTGTATGTACGTTTGGGCGCCGACCGCAATAAAATAATTATGTGTGATACAAAAGGCACGATTTACAAGGGCCGCACAAACAACATGAACGAGTTCAAAGAGGTTTATGCTGCCGAGACCGAATGTAGAACACTTGCTGAAGCTCTTGTCGGCGCAGATGTATTTGTAGGACTGTCTGTCGGTAATGTTCTATCAAAAGATATGGTGCGCTCGATGGCGAAAGACCCGATCGTATTTGCTTTGGCAAATCCTACTCCGGAGATTTCGTATGATGACGCCTTAGATGCACGCCCTGATGTTATCATGGCAACAGGCCGTTCAGACTATCCGAACCAAATCAATAACGTTCTTGGTTTCCCGTTTATATTCAGAGGCGCACTTGATGTTCGCGCCCGTGCAATAACCGAAGAAATGAAGCTTGCTGCTTCGTATGCTCTTGCCGAACTGGCAAAAGAAGAAGTTCCTGACGTTGTACGCCGTGCTTATGGCGGAGTTGAAATATCATTCGGAAGAGAATATATTGTCCCGAAACCGTTTGATCCGAGAGTGTTAACGTATGTTGCTCCAGCCGTTGCTAAAAAAGCAATCGAAAGCGGAGTTGCCCGCGTGAATATTGAAGACTGGGATGCTTATAAGGAAGAATTGTTAGAGCGTCTTGGTATCTCCCGTGAAATTGTCAGAAGAACAATTGAAAAAGCAAAGAACGAACCACGCCGCATCGTATTTCCGGAAGGCGATCATTGGAAGATTCTTAAAGCTGCGCAGATACTTTTTGAAGACGGTATCGCACACCCGATACTTATCGGCAATAAAAAGAAAATTGAGACTGTTGCTGCCGAACATCATATCAACTGTGAAGGATTCCAGATTATTGATATTGAAAAATTCAAAGACATGGATCGTTATGCAGATGCACTGTACCAAATGCGCCAAAGAAAAGGTATACTTAAAAGCGATGCCTGTGCTTTGCTGAAAAACCGCCACTATTTTGCTTCTATGATGGTTCATCTCGATGATGCTGATGGATTGGTCGGTGGTATGACAACAACATATCCTAATGCTATTCGTCCTGCACTGCATTGTATTAAACTTGCTGATGGTGTTAAACGGGTTTCGGGATGCTACATCGTATTGGTAAAGAAAAGAGTATTTTTCTTTGCAGATACTACGGTTAATCTTGACCCTACGGCGGAAGAGCTCGCAGAAATTGCAATTCAGACTGCAAAAGTTGCGAGAAGATTCGGTATTGATCCAAAAGTCGCGATGCTCTCATTCTCAAATTTCGGAAGCGCTCCGAGCAAGCAGTCCGATAAAGTAAAGAAAGCTGTTGATCTTGTTAAACAGCTTGAACCGGGATTGAAGATTGAAGGTGAAATGCAGGCTGATACTGCAGTAGTTCCTGAAATTTTGCAGGAGAACTACCCGTTCGTTTCATTTAAAGGGCCTGCCAATATTCTGGTATTCCCGAATCTTGAAGCCGGTAATATTGCATACAAACTTATGGCCAGAATCGGAAACGCCGATGTTATCGGACCTATTCTCATGGGTCTGAGTAAACCGGCTCACTTACTGCAGAAGGGTGCAGAAGTAAACGACATCATTAATATGGCGGCTACTGCTGTAGTTGAAGCAAATGAAAAATTGCAACTGGAAAAAGCAGCCGCAAAGAAGTGATGCTTGCAGCAGAATTAGTGCTCGAGTTATAACTCGTAAAAAAGTGAACTCACCGCCGTCCCCTCTCCGCGCCTTCGGCGGGCAGGCTTGCCAAGAGAGGGGAGAGCCTGAAGACGCAGATTCGGCGTTAAATCAGGTGGCGAGGGCGGTTGCCGAGCTTGCGAGGCATGAGTTCATCTTAAGCACTTGGCAGATGTAAATAAAAATGTTAGTTGCGCAACGTGCTTTTATAAATAGATTTTTTACATCTTTGTTACTAAGACTAAGAACGCAAAGACGGTCGCAAGCCGTCTTTGCCATATTATAAACTAATTATGGCTTATATGACTTTAGGGAAATTGCTCAAAGAACAAAAAGCGGGAATTGTATTTGTCATCGTTCTCGTTATTACAGAGAATCTGGCTTGGGTGTTTGAGCCTGCAATTTTCGGTAAGCTTATAGATGCTTTTATTGATAAAGTTGCTGCGACAGCCCCCGGTGTATCTCCGTTTAAACTGATCCATGGCGTTGTGGCATTCCCTTTATTTCTTTGGGTTATGGTGTATGCCATAAATTCTTCGGCGGGTTCGGCGCGCAGATTAATGGAACCGCGCATTTTCCAAAAAATCCTGACCATTATCGTAACACGATTGACTGAAGAGGGGAGAAAGATGAAGCTTGAAGCCGGAAAAATTGCCGGCCGTGCTCAACTATCGCAGGAAATCATTTCATTCTTCCAATACCGGATTCCGGAAATTGCCGAACACGTTATTGCCGTTGGCGGGGCTATTATGGCACTAACACTTTTCGACTGGCGTATTTCGGCGGCCTGTCTTTTAGTAACTCTGCCGCTGATATGGATGGGTACCATTTACAACAAGAAAGTTGCTGTCTACCAAAAAGATCTGCATGACGATTATGAAAAGATGTATGACACTTTTACCGAAATGAAACCGGAAAAAGTTCAAACTTTATATCGCTCAATGGCAAATAACCAGAAAAAAATTGCGAACTGGGGAGCGTTCAACTTCGGCAGCCTGAGAGTGGTGCTCCTGTTGATCTTTCTCGTAGTACTATATATATCTATAGATATGGATGATTTTACAACGGGAAAAGTGTTCTCAATTGTGTCCTATTTGTGGACATTTATTTCCTCCGTTGAGTACATTCCTGACCTGATGGAGAGCCGGACTTCCTTACGGGACATTTCAGAACGGCTAAGCATTAACCCCGAAGATGCGAAATAGCGCTAAAATAAGCACTTAGAGACCAAAGCAAGCATTCACACCAGGCATGAAAAGCCACAATTTTGAATGTTTTTGATTGACTTTTTGGTAGTTTTGGGGTAATTTAATAGTTTAATTAATTTTACAATTCATCTATTTATAAGTGAAACTCGCCCGGTATGAAAAATATTGGCTTTAGATTAGTGATTATTCTCGCCGCCATCGCGTTAAGCGTGTATTTGCTCTATCCGACTGTTCTGGATTTTATGAACACGAAGAAAATAGCAGCAGTCGTTGAAACGAAAAAGGCAGAAATTCTCAAGAAAAATTCCAACATTTCAGACGATCAGCTGAAAAAAATCCTTCAAGGAGTCGAAGACAGTATAAAACTGAACGACCCCAAAATCCGCGACGCACGGTTACAGCGCATCAAGTTAGGTCTTGATTTGCAGGGCGGTATGCGTTTGGTGCTTGAAGTAAACACAGCCAAACTTCTGGAAAAACTCCCCAGCAAACCGGATGATACGTATCGCCAGATTCTTGCCGAAGCTTCCAAGGAAGCCGCGAGATCGAACGAACCTATCGTAGATATCGTTGTCCGTAAATTGAAAGAACGTAATATCCGCATCAGCCGGTATTTCGGTTCAATCCGCGAGGATGACGACAAAATTGTAAAAGATTTGAAAAAACAGACGGAAGACGCAGTTAGCCGCGCTATGGAAATTATCCGTAACCGTATTGACCAGTACGGCGTTTCGGAACCTTCTATCCAGAAGCAGGGCGACCGCAGAATTATCATCGAACTTCCTGGTGTTGCTAAAGAAGAAGAAGCCCGTCAGCTTTTGCAGGGAACCGCGCTTCTCGAGTTCAAACTCTTGAAAGAGCCGAACTTTGCTTTCAGCATCATGAAGAAAATTGATGAAGTCCTCTCCGGCAAGAAATTGGATGATACTACTGCTTCAGATTCAACTGTCGCTGCTGATTCTTCTGCAAAAGCAAAAGAGACTGCTGTGAAAGAAAAAGAAGCTAAAAAAGATACATCAGCTGCTGCTCAGGAAGCTAAGTTCATGAAAGAACATCCTTTCTTTGCTTTAGCACGCCTCGATCCTTCAGGAAGAAGTGCTGATGCGTATGTAAAAGCTGATGACCGTGAAAAATTACAGAGAATCTTCAATCGCGAAGATGTTAAAAAAGTTATTCCGAATAACGTTGAGTTTATTTTCTCAGCAAAGCCGGTTCCACAAACCAAAGCACAGGAAACTTTTTATTTCATGTATTTAGTTAACAAAACTCCTGAATTAACAGGTGGTGTTGTTACTAACGCTATGTCACAAATTGACCCGAATGGCTCTTCACCGGTTGTTTCTATGGAAATGAGCGGCGAAGGTGCTACACAATGGGCACGTATTACCGGTGCAAACATCGGCAAGCGCTGCGCAATTGTTCTTGATAACCTCTGCTTCTCAGCTCCGGTTATCCGTAATAAAATTTCAGGCGGCAGATCTCAGATTGAAGGCATGGCCGATATGCAGGAAGCAAAGCTTCTTGAAATCGTTCTTAAAGCCGGTGCATTGCCTGCTCCTGTTGAAATTATTGAAGAGCGTACCGTTGGACCATCACTCGGTCAGGATTCTATCACCAAAGGTGTTGACTCAATGCTCTTCGGTTATTTGTTCATTGCGATCTTTATGATCGTTTATTATCAGCGCTCAGGTTCTATTGCGGCATTCGGCCTTGCATTGACGATTTTGTTCTTGCTGGCTATTCTCGCAGGATTTAAGGCGTCACTAACGCTTCCGGGTATCGCGGGTATCGTTCTTACCATGGGCGTGGCGGTTGATGCGAACGTACTTATTTATGAGCGTATACGTGAAGAACTTGGCGTGGGCAAGACAATGAAGGCAGCGATTGACAGCGGATTTGCCCGTGCAAATTCAGCGATCATTGACTCAAACGTTACAACTCTCATCACCGGTGTTATCCTGTATCAGTTCGGTACCGGCCCGGTTCAGGGTTTCGCACTCACACTGATGATCGGTATCGTTGCGAGCTTGTTCAGTGCGCTTGTTGTATCAAGAGTCGTGCTTGACTACATGATCAACAAAGGTTACAAAATAACTGTCGGTTAATTTTTAGAGTTTAAGGAGCGAAAATTTCAATGCGCATATTGCATAATTTAAATGTAGATTTTATGGGTAAGAGAAAGTTCTTTTATACACTTTCGATTACCTTATTCCTCATAGGTTTCATTAATATTCTTTTCCGCGGCCTCCAGTTCGGTATCGACTTCAAGGGTGGAACGGAAATGGAATTAAAGATTAACCGTCCGATTGACATCGCCACCTTGCGGTCTAGCATTGACCGGATCGGGCTTGGCGACGTCGAAGTAAAAATGTTCGGCGGCGATAAGAGCGTTCTTATCCGCACCGAGCTGCAGGAAATTCCACAGGCTATTTATCCTAAAGTTCAGGCCGGATTGGAAAAAGAAATTAATGGTATCTTGCCGGGTGTTCCGGTCAAAGTCGTTGACCACACTGCAAATTCGATTACATACGAATTCGCAAATCCTGACACAACAAACCTCATTATTGAAAAACTGTTCCTGAACGGTTATCAGGCAGGACGTGTTTCAGAAGAAGTTGCCAATACGAAAATGATCGTCCGTATCGGTATTGCCGACTGGATCAAAGAAAATCTGCACACCAAGCTTTCAGGGTATCACTTTGAAGTACAGCGGGTTGAGGTTGTCGGTCCTAAGGTGGGTAATGAACTGAAAAGAGATGCCGTTGTTGCAGTATTCTTCTCTCTCATCGGTATTTTATTATATCTGGCGATTCGCTATAAATTTATCTTTGCGTTCGGTGCAGTGTTAGCGTTGTTCCACGACGTTCTTATTACGCTTGGTCTGTATGCCACACTTTACGGTTTGATTCCCGGATTAAACCTTGATATATCGCTAACCATCGTAGCCGCATTCCTCACACTTATCGGATATTCGGTAATGGATACGGTAATCGTGTTTGACCGTGTTAGAGAGACGGTGAAGCTTCATAAAAACGAATCACTCTACGGTTTAATGAACATGAGTATTAACAAGACCATGAGCCGTACGATTCTTACCGGTGGTACAACATTCCTCGCATGTCTCGTGTTGTTGATCTTTGGTGGTGAAGTACTTCGTTCATTTGCGTTTACGCTTACCTTCGGTATCGTAATCGGAACGTATTCTTCAATCTTCGTTGCGAGCTCAATCGTACTTGATTACTCGATTAAACAAAAGAAGAAAATCGAATTCTAATAGGATAGAAAAAGCTTTAAAACAAAAAACCTCCTGATGCTTCAGGAGGTTTTTTGTTTTAAATATATCTAAATGGTCTAGTTCAGGACACCCTGCAGGCGGAGTGTTGCATCGCTACCTTCAATGAATGAAGGGTTGCTCTGATAGGACTGATAGTAATACTGAACAGCCTTAAACCAATCGCCTTTCAATTCATAGATCTTCCCGAGGTTATAATACGCCAGATGGCGCTCCTCATATCTTGGGGCATTAATTGCTTTTGTCAGCCATTCCAGAGCTTCATCGTATTTTTTATAAATCGTGAAGTAATATCCGAGGTCATTATACGGATTACCGTATTCTTCATCAAGATCAATTGCCCGATAACATTCTTCAATGGCTTTATCGTAGCGGCCCTGCAAACTAAATGCCCATCCCAAGAAGGTATGAGCCTCTGCTGTAGGTAAAATCTTAAGTGACTTACGGTAAGTCCTTATAGCAGCGCTTATTCTACCCCGTCTCTGATACTGGTATCCTTTTTTGATAAGCTCGTAAGCTTCGCTAAATTTGTCGTTCTCTCGCATCTTTCAACGGTAAAATTTAAATAACTTGATACTTAGATAGGGAAAAATTAAAACAAAATCAATTATAAAAGTCGGGTGTTGACAAGTTTTTCTTTAAAAGGCCAAAAACGGACCAAAAACGAGGATTCTGAAAAATTTCTTAACAAATGAACGTATGGATTTAAATATTCAATATTTGGATTTTGCAAACATTTGTCGCATTTCACTACTCGGATATCGTAAAAATTCATAATTTGCAGACAATATTGCTGCAATATCTACAGTTTTCTCTTTTTTCTCGATTTCCACAAAAATTCGTCTCCTTTTACAGTAATATTTTTAAGCGTGTTCAAACTTTACCTTCCGAGACAAACACAGTATTCTATCCGGAAGGGATGAGATTGCTCCAGCCTCTGTAAGCTAGTATTTCTGAACATAAATAATTTATATTAAACGTCTCTAAGCATGAGAACCTTCTTTCAAAAAGTAGCTAGTGTCATTATTTGGCTGACATTGCCGGTTTTGCTTCCCGGCTGTTTTGATATGGTGAATCCCGATTCGTCAGCTGCCGGATCTTCCAGCGGACTTACCAATGCCCCCGGAATTCCTATGCCCCTGACACCCGCAAACGGCATGCAGAATGTTATTATTCCTTCAACCTTAGTCTGGGAGTATATTGGCTGTGCGACGGGGTACACAGTGCAAGTTTCAACAGATAGTCAGTTTAAAAATCTCGTAGCTACAAAAAACCTTGGTGCTGTCTCAACGGTTGTGGTTGTGGGACTAATTAATAACACGAAATATTATTGGAGGGTATGTTCAAAAAACTCAACCGGATGCTCAAATTATTCAAGCGCCTATAATTTTACTACTGTCAACATGTCACCGTTATTGCTAACTCCATACAATGGGGCAACAGGGCAATCCAAGATGCCGGTTTTAGTGTGGGAAAAAGTAACCGGCGCGGTAAGCTACATTGTTGAGGTTTCTTCGAATAGTACGTTTTCAAGTATTATTATTACCCGTAGTGGGGTTATGTCAACTTCACTTCTGGTGACCGGCCTGTCGCCTAAAACCATGTACTATTGGAGAGTGCGGGCCCAATTCGCATCAAGCACATCCAATAATTCAAATCCGTTCCACTTTACTACAGGATCGTAAAATTCACCCGACACCCTGTAAGACCGCTTATCACTATTTGCTTTGGTCTTGCGGATGAAAGGATAAATTGCTATTCTGCTTATTAAGGATTACTGAATACTATTTTTTTTTAATATTTATGCAACAGGAGTATGTTGTGAACTTCATTAAACCTATTTTTTGTTTATTCTTTGTAAGTTTCTTCTTCATTGGACAAAAGGAGGTCTTTTTGCAGGAAAAAGATAAACCTGCTGAATTCAAAGTTCAGACTGAACAATTCGCAGATCTTGCTGTTTTGCGGTACCGCATTCCCGGATTTGACGCTTTAACACTCAAACAAAAAGAAATGCTCTATTATCTTACACAGGCGGCAATGTCTGGACGCGATATATTTTATGATCAGAATTACAAATATAATTTGGTTATCCGCCGTACACTTGAAGGAATTGTAAAGGGCTATAAAGGCGATCGCAATGCTTCTGAATATGGCGATTTCATGGTGTACGCTAAACGGTTCTGGTTCTCAAACGGTATTCATCATCATTATGCAGAACTGAAATTCGTCCCCACAATTTCAAAAGAATATTTCGCCGATTTGGTGAAGAACACTCCAAAGAAAAACCTTCCTTTGAAAAAAGGGCAGAGCGTTGACGCGTTTTTAGCTTTTGTCACTCCTCTGATTTTTGACCCTTCCATTGCTCCGATCAAAGCAAACCAAGCTGCGGGTGCTGATGTTATCGCTACATCGGCAAACAACTTTTATGAGGGCCTGACGCAGAAGGAAGTTGAAGATTATTATAATAAACGTTTTGATAAAAACGATCCCGAACCGATTTCATTGGGCTTGAACTCCAAGCTGATGAAGAAAAACGGTAAGATCGTCGAAAAAACATGGAAAGTCGGCGGTATGTATTCTGCCGCAATCAAGCAGATTGTCTATTGGCTTGAAAAAGCATTGCCTCTTTCTGAAACAGCACAGCAGAAAAAATCGTTAAGCAAGCTTGTTGAATTTTATAAGACGGGCAGCTTGAAAACTTTCGACGAATATTCTATCGAGTGGGTAAAAGATACCGAAGCGCTAATCGATATTACTAATGGATTTATCGAAACTTACGGCGATCCGCTTAATTACAAAGCGACATATGAATCGGTAGTATCATTTAAGGACTTGGATGCTACAAAACGCATCGCCGCGATAAGCAATAGCGCGCAATGGTTTGAAGACAACAGTCCGATTGCTAAAGAGCATAAGAAAAAAGAAGTAAAAGGTATTTCAGCAAAAGTTATTACGGTTGTTGCAGAGGCCGGTGACTGCTCACCTTCAACGCCGATCGGAATTAACCTGCCGAATGCAACATGGATTCGTAAAGAATACGGCTCAAAATCAGTCAACCTCGGCAATATCGTGCATGCATACAACGAAGCCGCTTCCGAGGGTGCATTAAAGGAATTTGCCGGTTCACAGGCTGAAATTGATCTTATCAAAAAGTACGGCGATCTTTCAGACGATCTGCATACTGATATGCATGAAGTTATCGGCCACGCATCGGGACAAATCAATCCGGGCATCGGCACTCCTCGCGAAACTTTGAAGAATTATGCTTCGACAATTGAAGAAGCCCGTGCCGATCTCGTTGCTCTTTATTATATTATAGACCAGAAGCTGGTAGATATTGGTGTATCGCCAAATACCGATCTTGGAAAGGCTGAGTATTACAAATATATGCGTAACGGTTTAATGACTCAGCTCATGAGAATAAAGCCGGGTGAGAACGTAGAAGAAGCTCACATGCGCAACAGGCAGATGATCGCCCGCTGGGCATATGAAAAAGGTAAAGCCGATAAAGTTGTCGAGTTTATAAAAAGAGACGGTAAGACGTATATTGCCATCAACGATTTTTCCAAACTTCGCAAGATTTTTGGAGAAATGCTTAAAGAAATTCAGCGCGTAACTTCAGAAGGTGATTTTGCTGCCGCACAGAATATGGTTGAAACATATGGCGTGAAGGTAGACAAAGATCTGCATAAAGAAGTTCTTGAACGCTATGCTAAATTGAATGTTGCTCCATACAAAGGATTTATTAATCCTGAATTGGTACCGGTTATGAAAAACGGAAGGATTGTTGATATTACCGTTTCTTATCCGGATGATTTTACGAAGCAGATGCTTGAGTACGGGGAGAGGTACTCATTTCTGCCGAATGAAAACTAAATGGCTCTGACCTTTTTTGTTTAATTACGCTCCTGCCCGTCTGCAAAGGCGTGTAATGCGCGTTTATACACACACACGAACGCCCCGCCCCGGGGCGTTTTTTTTATTATGTAGACGCATCAAATATTCCTAGCCCATGACTTAAGTCATGGGCCAGGAAACCAAAAAGATTGCCATATTCATGAGGTGGGCCTCTCCGCCATAAATGTCGGAGCTATTAATAACCACAAGGCCTATTCGCCATCGGAGAGTTTGTGACACGACTTGGATTTGTCATGGCTGTTCGAGGCTGTGGTTTATGCCGTAGGCATTTAATCCTTGTAGAAATAATCAGGAAAAATCAATAATTTTCCGTAGGAAATATATCATCAAAGAAACAACATTTAGGAATGAATACAAACAGTTTTTAGAATCATTTCATGTGACATATGATTCATAATATATTTTGGCGGATGTTGGAGATTGATATATTTCCTACGGAAAATGGCATACTGGGGACTCTATTATTCTACAAGGATTGAATGCCTACGGCATAAATTATAATAGGGGTATCTATCTGTTAGCGCGCTGTCGTTCCACGCCCAATCACTTCTTCTTCGAAGCTATCATTTCCGCGGCGCTTTGCAGGGCAGCGTCTGTGATTTTTTCGCCGCTCATAAGTTTGGCGATTTCACGTATCTGTTCTTCTTCCTGCAGTTTGCGGATGCGGCTGATAGAGCGGCCGTCGGTGTCGGTCTTTTCGACGACGTAATGACGGTCTGCCTGACTGGCGATTTGGGGCAGGTGGGTAATAGCAATGACTTGATGAAATTTAGCTAATCCGTGTAATGCATGGCCGACTTTCTGTGCGATTTTTCCGCTGACGCCGGTATCAATTTCATCAAATATTAATAATGGCAATTTGTCGTTTTTAGCGAGAATGGTTTTCAGCGAAAGCATGATGCGCGATACTTCTCCGCCTGACGCAACTTTGATAAGCGGTTTTACATCTTCGCCCGCGTTGGTTGAAATGAAGAATTCAACTTTATCATAACCTGTATCGGTTGCTTTCAGGTGTTCCTTGCCGACAATAACGCCGTCATCTTCACCTTTTGCAAGTACTGACTTATCAAAACGGACATCAAATTTCGCATTCGGTATTCCCAGTTCCTGAAGAACGAGGATGATTTCTTTAATAACTTTTTTAGCGCTCTCACTCCGCTTGGCTGATAAAATCTGAGCGGCTTTGCCGGCTTCGATTTGCAGAGAGCCTATTTCTTTTTTTAGCTTATCGACTTTTTCGTCAAAGTTTTCCGCGAGTGAAAGATTCTCTGATAATGAATCACGCAATTCAAGAACAGCCTGAATTGAACCGCCGTATTTTCGCTTGAGTGAATTTAATTCCATTAAGCGTTCACGGAGAGATTCAAGTTTTGCCGGTTCGAGATCAATATTCGCTTTGTAGGAGCGCAGTGAATCAGCAATGTCATTGATAAATGCAACTGCGGAGTTTAATTCTTCGAGCGTTTGCGTGAATGCCGGATCGAACTTTTCGAGTGCGGTTATATCCTGCCTTACTGTACTGAGCATTGCCTGAACAGATGCTTCCTGTTCATAGAGTATATCATAGGCGGAGGAAGTAAGCTCAAGAATTTTCTCAGCGTTTTCCATGATGCGCAATTCCTGAGAAATGCTGTCGTCCTCGTTCTCAATCGGCTCAACGGCATCAATTTCTTTGAGCTGGAATGAATACAAATCTTTCAACTGCCGCAATTCAGTCTGTTTAGCAGTGATGCTTTTCAGTTCATGGCTGACCGTGTTCAGTTTGTGATATAGCGCCTGATAATCGGCAAGCGGCTTTTCAATACCGGCAAATTCATCAAGAAATTCGATATGTGTTTCGTTGCGGAGCAGCGACTGATGCTCGTGCTGTCCATGAATATCAACAAGAAGGTCGCCGAATGAAGCGAGCAAACTGAGAGTAACGGGGGAGTCGTTGATGAAACAACGGTTCGATCCTTTTGCAAGTATCTCCCTGCGTAAAATCAGTTCGTCATTATTATCCAGATCATTTACATCGCAAAGAGCGCGGATTTTTTTGTTGAGTGTTACATCAAAAATTCCCTCAACAATTGCTTTCTGACTGCCTTTGCGCACAACTTCGGAGTTTGCGCGTTCACCAAGCAGTAAGCCCAATGCATCAATTAATATAGACTTGCCTGCGCCGGTCTCGCCGGTGATAATATTGAGTCCCATGCCGAATTCAACGGTCATGGAATCAATCAGGGCATAATCTTTTACATAAAGAGTTTTTAGCATTGGAACGGCACTAAGAAAATGTTATTGGTTTTTCAACTGTAACTTATAGTATAAAATACCCGCGAGGGTTTTAGCATCATAAATCTGCTGTGATGTAATCATGTTTTCAATTTCATCAAGAGTGAATTCATACATTTCCATGCCGTCTTCACCTTCTTCACGATTAGGTTCACCGGGTGTAAGTCTGGTTGCAAGATAGATATGTAAAATTTCAGTACAGAATCCGGGAGTAGTAGCGATGGCTCCCAGTTTTTGGATTTTTCCTGTTTTGTATCCCGTCTCTTCTTCAAGCTCACGGACAGCACAAACTTCAGGATCTTCTCCTTTAAATAATTTTCCTGCCGGCAGTTCAAATAATTTTGTTTTTAATGGGTAGCGGAATTGTTTGATAAGTAAGATTTTACCGGAATCCAGAACAGGTACGACTACGGAGCCGCCATGATGCAGAGCCGTTTCGCGCACACCCTTATTTCCGCTGTGATATGTAATATCATCTACCTGAAGATCAAACACTTTTCCCCGGAAAACTATTTCGCTTTTTGTTACATCAAAATTCATATATCAATCGTAGTAAGGGGTCAGTTCGCTGCCGAGGAATTTTAAAAGAGCGCCAATAACGCCTAACTCATTTAACTTGTCAATGAGGGGTTCTAAATCTTCAACTTCGTCAATTGGAGCAACGAAGTATACGAGTGCTGCGGCAACAATTGTTTTGCGGTACCATGAAACGTACGGGTCGCTCATGTAAAGATACAAGGCTCTGATATCTTTGACGAAGGAGACTTTTTTGCCGACTTTCTCGACCTGCTCCCATAGATTCGCGTCAACGGTAGTCATGTTGCTTCTGTGCTCACTCCCGTGACCCGGCTCGTCGTAATTAATTTCGCGCCATTGAATATCGTCCTGGCTCATATGCCTTCTCGCTTTGATTTTGGCTATTAAAGATTCGATTTATCTGCCGGAAAAATAACAAAAAAAGCGTTAAGAAAAAGTGACAATCAATAAAAAACCCTGCAAAGCGTTGCTTTGCAGGGCAATATTAGGTTGGTTTCTGTTATTACTATTTCAAAATTGCCATTTTCTTTGTTTGAACAAAGTCGCCTGAAATAATTCTATAGAAATACACACCGCTGGCAAGATTCTTCGCGTTGAATTCAACACCGTAGTTGCCGGGTTCTTTTGTTTCATTAACCAAATTCGCGACCTCGTTCCCATTAATATCATATACCTTAATGGAAACAAATCCGCCCTTTGGTATTTGGTAATTAATCATAGTAGAGGGGTTGAACGGATTCGGATAGTTTTGAGATATCGCATAATCCGTAACCTTTGCATTACCCTTGTAGTCTAACGACACAAAATTCTTTTTGTCTAATGAAGAGCCGAATTCCACACTGCGTACAATTGTACATTGCATATCCATGTTACTGCCGGCAATTAACCTCAGAACAACTGTCCTGCTACCGATACCGTTTGTACTAACCTGATAAGCAGCGTTTTTGTACACTTGTGTGTTCTTTATTGTGAAGTCCGCCGCATCATAGCTCCCCAATACTTCACCGGATTGGGCATCTTCCAATTGCAGCTTAAATAATACCTTACCCAATTCTCCCAGGACTGCTTTTGCATTCAACGTATCACTTGTTCCGTAGGCAACAGAATATTGAAACGTAGAATTATTTGTTACGGTGAATGGATTTGATACTAAATAACCATTAGCAAAATTTAAGGAATTTACGAATCCGGAATCGGGTAGTTCGGGGAACAAAATACTTTTGCCGTCAACGGAAATATCGCCGAATTGGAACATGAATTGCGCGCTGTCTTTAAAAACAACACCTGCTCTTGAAACTGCGGACTCGGTGATAATTGATTTCTGCATTACCGAGCTTGCAGATTGATTAAATTTATACGGCAGGGCGGTGGTGTTGTAGGAAAGACATGCCATGTCGCTATAATCGGTTCCTGAACCCCATCCGTTGCAAACCCGTAAATATTTGCCCGATGTATTGAAGTTACGGATGGTGTATGCATCGCTGCTTTTTACAAAAAAGTTACTATATGGCGTAGGATGGCTTGATGACCAGCCTAGAACATAACCGTCGTTGTTGGCGTCAAATGCGCTGTTCAGACTCACCTGCACACAATTTGTGTCGTAAGTAGAATAAGTAAGCGACGGGGCAATTTTTGTTAGGCATGCGGACGATATGGTATATAGACCATTACTGTTATTCCATGTTTTGTAGGCGCGCCATGCCACCTGGATAGAGCCGTTATATGGTATAGTAATAGATGGATGTTCATTGCTTGTGTAGCTATTGCCCGTGGAAATATTACGCGTTGAGTCCTGTATTAAGGTTAAACCCTGCGGATTTTCGGTTAACGTTGTGTAATAAATGGCCTTGTTTCCGCCCTGATAAACGAGATGAAACTTGGAACTGCAAGCAAGCGCCGGGTTTTTCATGTCTGTATTATAAGGCGTGCTGATGCTTCCGGTTCCGATAACTGTAGTATTTCCTGCATCCATCCGCCCGAACCAATAACTAAAATTACCCCAGCCGCTCGTGCCATACACCACTAACAAACGATAGCTTTCTTGTATGTCTACGGAACCATACATGTCTGCTGTTACATATAGTTCACTTGTACTGCTGCGCAAAATTGAACTGTAGATAGTGTATTGTCGGTACCATATAGGAGAGAGCGTTGAAGAGAAATTGAACATAATGTATTTGAGTGAGGCGTAACTGGTGCCGCTGGTTACGTTATCGTAATATATTACTGCAACTCCGGTAGTGCCGTTATTATTATCGGCAAAAGCAATAGTCGGACTTTTACAGGTTGTTGAGGAACCCGAAATAGGGTGGTTATTGTTGAATATCTGCCATGTGGCGCCATTGTCGGTGGAAGTTTCAAGCCAGATTTGCCCCATGCTCTCGTACGTGTTGAATAATATGCCGTTCGGGAACGCCGTGCGCGATATTGTGCGGATAAACTTCCTTGCTCCGGGCTTCGCGTATTCAGCGCTGTCGTTTGAAGCGGAGACGGCTTTATACACAGCTGTGTACGTTGTATTATCTGTGGGCGTAATGCTTAAAGGGTTGGATGTGCTATAATCCGACCATCGACTGAATTTATACGCATTGTTGTTTCCATCTATGTAATCGCTTGGGGCTGCAAGTGTACCTGAATTTTGCTCAACAATGTTTGTTTGTATTCCGTCACTAACCGTTGAATTTATCTCCGGTAAATTCATATTACGGGAAATACTTAAATACTTTCTTAGATTTGCCTGGATTGTATAATTATTTTCAGAATTTTTTGCCGTGTCAACGAAAATCTGGTTTAAACCTTCATCATGCGCTAAACCTGAAGCCTCCACTCTCTTCCAGCGACTCTTATTGGTACTTCCCTCATTATCATTCCATAGATATTGAATCGAATTTATAATTTGTGGTTCAATGGCTGACACACTAAAAATTGTTGATGTGGGCACAATGATATTTTGTCCGCTGTTAACGGTTCCGGTTTTAGTTGCGCTGCTGACATATAATTGTCCTGCTTCAATGTTGTTCTTTAAGACATAACGAACTCCAGTATCATAGACAATCTCCAAAACCACATCGCTGAACTGACCCCAAATTTCAGTTTGTCCGGTTGTTTGAGACTCGTCAAAATAGGCAAAAGTTAGAAATATCTGATTCTTCAATGCAAGCACTCTATCCTGTACATTGGTAACTAATTCCGGCAGAACATTATAAGTTTGCCAAAAACCATCAGCTGTTATAAATTGCTGCCGGTAATTGCCATTCATTATAAAATTACAGCCTTCAGTATAATTCCAGTCATCCTGATTACTGACATGTGTGAAATCACCTCCATATCGGACGTTAAATGGATAATAGTCCTGTGGCGTACCATTTTGGTGTTTATATTTTATTTTGACCTTATATATAAGTGCGCTTGTTGGAAAGTTGGTTGGTAAATCAAATCTAAAAATGGATCTTCCTACTTCGTTATTGAATGTATTGCGATAATAATCCTGATATGAGTCCGGATCTCGGAAGGCTCCGGTCTGGTTGTTGCGAATTAGCCGAAATACATTTGTCCCGTGAATACTTACTGAATCTCTTGCGAACGACTGCAATGGGAAGTAAAGAAAAAAAGCGAGTAATAAAATTCTGTACTTCATAAAAGCCTCACCTGTTTGATAAAAAATTATTAAATTTAAAATGCAATAGCCGCAAGTTCTGTTTAGAACTAATAGGGTGCCAACCTTATGGGCTATTTATCATCGGGATGGTGTTGCCGCACTATCCCGATATTTTTACAAGCTCTTATTTCCTTTCAAATCGTTGTAGTTTGCCATGATATATAATATTAAAATCATTCGTTAAATCACTTGCGAGAAAAAATACTTCATTATCGAAAACCGCAGCATCACGTATTGAAATATTCCCGGTGAATTTATATAGGTACTGAATGTCTGACCCATTATAATGGGCAATTCCGTCAAACATCCTGATAAAAATATCCTTTCTACTTCTTCCGAATATCTGGCAACCGAATTTGGAATTATCAATTTGCAGGAAGCGATGAAATGAATTTCCGGAATATGTGTTAATTGTATTACCTATTGTATAGAAAAGTTCATTATTAATATTTTGACAATAATTCCACGTTGAAATTTCATCTGCGGCTTCATATATTCTTACCAGTGAACTGCCACCATCAAATATGAATAACCCGTTAAGAGAACCTGGGGCGAAACCCAATATCGCCATACGTTTTCCTGAATCGACGTGAATGCCCACTACTCGATTAAGTTCATAATTGATTTTCGGAACGTTGCAGTTTTCCCATGATTTACCATTATAGTGCATTATAATGGCTAATCTATTGTTGTTTATCATAGTAAAGCCCGTTGCATAAATATCACTGGGTGTGATCCCCCAAATATCTTCCATTATCGCAGAGATATCATTGGTTTGAAATTGTCCGCTTTGCTGCCAATTAGAACCATCGAAATGCCATATCTTTCCCTCTTCGCCGCAAATCCAAACGTCATTATTTGCAAAACCAAAAACGGACCATGGAGCGATATTTCGTGAAACACCGTCAGTCTTCCACTTTGTGCCGTCGTAATGCCAAATAGTTTGGTCTAATCCTCCGCCGGGGCCGACTGCCCAAATATCAGTTGGCGAGGAACCCCAAATTCGCTGAAGCAAATTAAATGGAATTTTAATTGAGTCCGCAGTCCAAACATAATCGCGTCTGCCAGGGGTGGAGTCATCAACGGGTTCGGTTATCTGCCGCGAGCAGGAAATATTCAAGAGTACGAGAGAAATAAATGGAATAAGGCAAAAACGTAGAAAGAGATTCAACGGATTACTCTGGCGGGTTTTTCTAGTTTCATGTTTTGACATATTTACTCACCCTGAACAGAATTATATTTCTGAATGTATTTGTTAATCAAATTTATAAAAAAAAAAAAACAAAAAAGCAAAGGAAAAGACTGTGCATGTAAATAAAAAAGCCGCGTATGATTAGTATTCATACGCGGCTTAAATGGTGGAATCGAAATTTATCCTCTGATAACTTTCAACAATTCTTCGGTTTTGGCGTTCATGAGGGCTTCATCGCCGCGGCTCTCGACGTTGAGGCGTATAATGGGCTCGGTGTTCGACATGCGTACATTAAAACGCCATTCGGGATAGTCAACACAAAGGCCGTCGCTATAATCCCGTACGCCGCCGGTATAAAGAGCGTCGAGTTCTTTGATTTTTGCGGCCGGGTCGTCAATGGTTGAGTTGATTTCGCCGGAGCAAGGATAATTTTTAATCATTTCGCCGACGAGTTCGGAGAATTTTTTGTTTTCTTCCGACATCAACTGCATAACGAGCAGGAACGGAATAATACCGCTGTCGGAGTATGCATTATCTCTGAAGTAATGGTGTGCCGACATTTCGCCGCCGTAAATAGCGTTGACTTCTCTCATTTTTTCTTTGATGAAAGCGTGTCCGCTCTTCGATTGCACCGGTTCACCGCCGGCGTTCTTTACTATTTCAATAGTGTTCCATGTTAAGCGCGGATCGTGAATGATCTTTCCGCCAGGATTGTTTTTCAATATTGATTTTGCAAGGAGTCCGACGACATAATAGCCTTCGATAAAATTACCGTGTTCGTCAAAGAAGAAGCAGCGGTCGTAATCGCCGTCCCATGCAACGCCGAGATCGGCGCCGTTTTCTTTAACTGCTTTAATGGTCGGTACGCGGCATTCTTCAAGCATCGGATTCGGCACGCCGTTAGGAAATGCGGAGTCCGGTTCGAAGAATAATTTAATCATTTTAATCGGGAGTGAGCTTTCAATTTTTTCAAGCATCGGTCCCACGCATCCGTTGCCTGCATTAACCACAACTTTCAGCGGTTTTATTTTCTTTACATCAAAAAACTTATTGAGGTTCGCAATAAAGTCTGCGGAAATATCAATCTGTTTGTAAGTGCCTTTTACTGCTGCTTCACTGGGAAGATCGTTTTTCAATATCATCTGTTCGATGACGTTCAAACCTGCATCATATCCGACCGGAACGCTGTTCTGGCGGACGAACTTCATGCCGTTATACTCAGGCGGATTGTGACTTGCCGTTATCATGATGCCGCCGTCGGTGCCGAGGAATGAAGTCGCGAAATAGATCATTTCCGTTCCGCATAAGCCGATGTCAATTACATCAACTCCGGTTTCGTTAAATCCCTTGGTCAATGATTCGGATAAACCCTTTGAAGACGGACGGATGTCATATCCGATTACAATGCTTTTAGCGTTGACGAACTTGCCGAACGCTTTTCCAATTTTATATGCTAAGTCATTATTTAGTTCTGAAGGGACTTTTCCCCGAATGTCATAAGCTTTGAATCCGGCGATTTTATCCATGCGTAACTCCTCATAGTCAAAAAGTGAGAGATTAAAAATTAATTTTTAAAGTTATGACATGAAAGCGTTTTTCGCAAATAAAAGCACTCCGATTTTGTGTTAAATGGTTCTCGGCGGTAATGAAAAGTAGGTTGATTCTCCGAATCGACCCAACGATTACTACAACGAGGTGAAAAACAGATATTTACAGTGTTTTCTTGTTCCCGTGTCCTGAATCAGCGGTGTTTAGGCCCCAGCTTTGAGCCGTCAGTTCGATTCGGGCGACTCAGAGAGCCGCCCTACAGTATGAGGATTTTGCACTAGAGGTCATCTTGTTAAAAATTATTAACGTGTTTTCGTCCAATATCCATAAATTTTTGCGGTCTTGGGTTGTCAGGGAAAAATTTTTCAATTGGAAATTTGTATGATGTAGGCTAAGTTAGGTTTCAAATTTATGGAGAAGAAGAAGTATCGAAAATTCTGCTACAGTAAAACAGCATTTCACAAAATGCAACAATGTCAGATGTAATGCTATTTTCCTTATCAATCCGGATGAACAATCAGGCGAGATGGGTTTTTTGTGTCCCCAATGTAGTGCTAAAGCACTAACTCACCACGTAATTCAATGCGCAAGTTGCGGCGCGGTAATAAACATGGTACGAGCTTCAGATCGAGAAGAAAAAATGGTATTTACCATTGACAAATGCTCGCATTGTGTCGGTAGTGTTGAGGATGAGTGGGCTATTGATCCTATTTATCAGGCGGACTCGTATATTTAACAGTCCTGTTTCGTTTTGCTGCCTTACTCTTTTATATTTGTTGAGATGATTATTCTAATTCCTGGTGTAAAAAGAGAAAGACATGAACTTATATTGTAATAGCCTGACCGAATACTCCCGTTTTAAAACCCGAGTTGTATCCATTGGCGATGTGCCGCTTGGAGGGGATAACCCTATCCGTATCCAATCTATGACGACCACCGATACGATGAATACGCTTGCCACGGTCGAACAAACCATACGCATGGTAGAAGCCGGATGCGAGTATGTACGCATTACCGCACCGGGAATAAAAGAAGCTGAGAACTTAGCGAACATAAAAACCGAGCTGCACAAGCGCGGTTACAAAGTGCCCCTCATAGCGGATATTCACTTTACCCCTAATGCTGCCGAAGCTGCCGCACGGATTGTAGAAAAAGTCCGCGTTAACCCCGGCAATTATATTGACCGCAAACATTTCCAAACACTCGAATATACCGATGCAGAATACAATGCTGAGATTGACCGCATCCGTCAAAAATTTTCACCGTTAGTAAAAATCTGTAAAGAGTACGGTACGGCAATGCGTATCGGTACAAATCACGGCTCACTTTCCGACCGCATTATGAGCCGCTTTGGTGATTCTCCGTTGGGTATGGTTGAGTCTGCATTGGAGTTTGTACGAATTTGCGAAGAACTGGACTACCATAATATTGTGCTTTCCATGAAGGCAAGCAATACACAAGTAATGGTGCAAGCTTACCGCTTGCTTGTTCAGAAGATGCAAGCCGAAGGGATGAATTATCCTTTGCATCTCGGTGTAACTGAAGCTGGTGATGGTGAAGATGGCAGAGTTAAATCCGCACTTGGAATCGGAACGTTGCTCGAAGACGGTTTAGGTGATACAATCCGCGTATCGCTTACCGAAGAGCCGGAACACGAATCCCCGGTTGCAATCATGCTTGCTGAGCGGTATAAAAATCGCGCGGGACATCAACCGATAAAGCCAATTGTTGAAAACCCTGTCAATCCTGTTGAGTATAAACGCCGTAAAACAATTGAACTTACTCACTTCGGCGGAAGCAATGTTCCCCGCGTAATTGCAGATTATCAAAGCACGCCAGTAGAGTCTACAGAAAGTTTATCAAAGATCGGCTATTACTACGATGCAATGACTGACAAGTGGGCAATGACCGATTCTGCTGCTGATTTTATTTACATGGGAAAACAAACAGCCCCTTTCAATCTGCCGCAAAGTTTACGTGCGATCTATGATTTTCATTTCTGGAAAGAGAACAGCCTCTTTGTAAAAGGATTCCCGCTGTTTACTGCGGCGGAATATATGCAGCACAAGAGCGAAGGCGGTGTCTTTAATTTTGTGGTGTTGACTATAGACGATTTGCAAGGCGATGTACTTCAGGTCTTAAAAAATGACAAATCGGCCGTGCTTGTGCTTGAGACAAATAATGCTCACGGACTCGCCGAACAACGCAGAGCGTTTATCGAATTAATAAATGCCGATGTTGAAAACCCTGTCGTACTTAGGAGAAATTATACCGGCGTTTCATACGAACAGTTTATGCTGTATTCAGCAACGGATTTCGGCGGACTGCTGATTGACGGACTCGGTGACGGCGTCTGGGTATCCGGATTAGATGATGCTGTTGTGGGTAAGGAGGTCTGTAATCGGATTCTCTTTGGTATTTTACAGGCGGCAAGGACGCGTATCTCAAAAACCGAGTATATCGCTTGTCCTTCATGCGGAAGAACGCTCTTTGATTTGGTTGAAACAACTAATAAAATCCGCGTAAGGACCGAGCACTTGAAAGGTGTTAAAATTGCCGTTATGGGATGTATTGTTAACGGTCCCGGTGAAATGGCTGATGCCGATTACGGTTATGTAGGCTCCGGTCCCGGCCGCATAACATTATATCGCGGTAAAGAGGTGGTGAAAAAGGCTGTTCCTTCCGAACAGGCGGTGGACGAATTGATAGCCCTAATCAGCGAAGACGGTAAGTGGGTGGAGCCGGCAAAATTTTAACAGGGGGCGTTCTTTGACTTTGATTTTATCGCAAAAAAGCAGTAATTTACAATCCGTATGGAAAAATTTATAATTTGCAGAAGTTTCGGCTTGAATTTTAATAAGAATTCACAAGATTAAATACTTAGATAGGTGCACTTCGTTTCGCGAAGTGCATTTTTTTTGATATGAAGATAAAAGAAATAGTAAAAATATTGGATGACTGGGCACCGCCCGGTGCAGCCTGGGAAAAAGATAACGTCGGCCTTCAGGTCGGCTCGTTAGAAAAGGAAGTTCGAAAAATCTTCCTCTGCCTCGAACTCACAGAAAATACGCTTAACGAGGCGATCTCCAAAAACTGCAATCTGATAATTACTCATCATCCTCTCATTTTTCAACCGGTTAAAAAACTTAACTTCGACTCAAACCACCAATCACGCGTTATCGCCGGCTTAATCAAAAACGACATCACACTTCTCTCATACCATACTAATCTGGATTTTTCTAAAGACGGCGTCAGCTTTGAGCTCGCTAAAAGATTATCCTTGATCAATATCAAGTTTCTTAAACACAGCGACGCTAATCAGTATAAGCTTGTGGTATTCGTATTGAAGGAAAGTGCAAGGGTTGTTGCCGATGCTATTTTTAAAGCAGGAGGCGGAATCCTCGGTGAATACGCCGGATGCAGTTTTAACTCACCGGGCGTAGGTACATTTATCGGCTCCGAGCGAAGCAATCCGGTTATAGGCGGGAAACTCAACTCTGAAAAAGTTGAGGAAGTACGGCTTGAAGTTTTAGTGCACGAGTGGAAGCTTCGTGATGTTGTTGCTGCACTCCGCAAAGCGCATCCGTATGAAGAACCGGCATTTGATATTTATCCGCTTAAGAATGAAAACCCAAACTATGGTTTTGGTGCTGTCGGTATGATGAATCCCGCCCTTGCGCCTGAAAAGTTTTTAGAATTTGTAAAAGAAAAATTACAAGCAGGGGGATTACGGTACACTTTGGGGAGGAAAAAAATCATTGAAAAAGTTGCTGTCTGCGGCGGAGCCGGTTCGGATTTGCTGCAAGAGGCGATACTTCAAAAAGCAGATGCATTCATTACGGCTGATGTGAAATACCACGCGTTCGAAGATGCTGAGAAGCAGATCATGTTGATTGATGCAGGGCACTATGAAACAGAGGTTCCGGTTTTGGATGCAATAAAAGAAAAATTAGCAGCCGTCGTTCCCGCGCATGACGTTCAAATTGTTATCGCAGAACAGACGACAAACCCTATACAATTTTATTATTAATTAAAGGAGAAATATCTTGGAAGAACGTCTGAGATCGTTATTTAAATTACAATTGATTGATGATCAATTAGATGAATTGGAAGCATTGCGCGGCGATTTGCCTGCGACCGTGAGCGATTTGGAGATGCGTATTTCGCAGCTCCGTTCCGGTTACGATGCAAAGAAAGAAGAAAAAGAAGAATCAACACAAAAAAGAGAAACCAATCTTAAAGAGATGGAAACGCTGCTTGAAAACCAGAAATCGTATAAAGCACGTTTGTATTCGGTTCGCAACAACAAAGAGTATGACTCTTTAACCAAAGCTATTGATCAGGTTGATGAAGAAATCCGGAAAAAAGAAGCCGAGAATGAAGCACTGATTGAAAAGGAAAACAAGCTGCAGGAAGAGCTTGAAGGCGTAGAACCTATGCTAACCGAGCTTGAGACCGAACTGAAAGAAAAACAGGAAGATCTTAAAGTTATTGTAAAAGCCAACGAGCGCGAAGAAAATAAAATTCGTGAAGACAGGTCGGCTGTAGAAGTTAAGATCAAAAAGCCTGACTACGCGAAGTATCTGCAAATCCGCAAAGCAAAGAACGGTAAAGCAGTTGTCACTATCCGTCGTAACGCCTGCTCGGGATGTCATAACGTTATCCCGTCACAGCGTCAGCTTGATATCCGGAAAAAAGACCGCATTTACACATGCGATTCTTGCGGACGTATGATTGTTCCTACCGAAGTAGCGGATTCACTCGACTAAACTTCAGATTATATTTTATGAAAGCCCCCGATTACCGGGGGCTTTTTAGTTTAAAACAAAAAACCCCCCGATGTATCGGGGGGTTTTTATATTTCTTACAGAGAAGATAATTACTTGGTCAGGATCATCTTGATTGCTTGAGTAACAACCTTGCCTGATGAAGTTGCATGCAGTCTTGCAATATAAACACCCGAAGCATACTTCGAAGCGTTAAACTGTGCTGTGTAATAACCAGCCTGCATGTTGTCGTTTACTAACTGAGCGACCTGATTACCCAGAATGTCATAAACAGTAATGTTTACGTTCGCAGCTTCAGGCAATTGATACGAAATCTTTGTCGAAGGATTGAACGGATTCGGATAATTCTGTCCCAGAGCAAACTTAGAAGGAACGCCCGTGTGAGCTTCTTCTTCAACACCGACTAAACCGGTAAGGTCAGGTTTCGGTAATCTCTTTGAAGTATAAATTTTATACTCGCCAGGTCCGAGAGTGATTTGATCGGTCGTGTTGTTAACCGTGATACTGTCACCGCTCATATAATCATACCATTTTCCTGTAAACTGGAAGTATGGTGTAAATGTCTGTGAAGTGACATCAAAGTTACCGAGAATAGTGGCACTGGTATCTGAGTTTAAACTCATTCTCTTGACGCTTCCGGAGAAATATGTCTGGTAGTCGCCTGTAGAGAATGTTGAGTATGTGGTTTTTAATTTAATCATAGCAGCCCAGGCTTTATATAAGCCATAGCGGTAAGAGTTGCTGTAATAATTCCATGGGAAAGCCTTTGCATCGGTACATGAAGATGAACCACCGGCAGCACTGCAAGGTCTTGAGTAGCTTGTATCATAACCGAGTTCGGCCGCAAACTGGAACATCTTCGGTCCGGGAACGGTAAAGAGAAATGCTCCGGCAAGTTTCATTCTATCGCATGCAGTAGATAGAACTTTTGTACTGTACGAACCACTTGATGCACCGTAGGAAAGTACTTTAAACATCATGCGTTCTTCGTCATGCGATTCAAAATACCCGACCAAATTCGGATTTGAATATCCGCGGGCTTTATAGGATACTTGCGTAAAGTCGGAAGTTGGAATCCAACCCATTGCAGCTTCGTCATAATTGTAGACCATTTTTCCCCAGATCATCATGCCCATATTTGAAAGTGCAACTTCTTCATCGTTATTGGCAAAATGCTCAAGAATAACATATGCTTTCGGATCAACTGACCAGATACCGGAGGAGATGCGGTTCCAGATATTTACGCGTGACTGATCGTACACACCCCATTGAGCCGTGTTGCCCAATGTATTGGTTTGTGTAAAGCCTTTGCTTAAGTCGAAACGGTAGCCGTCAATTTTATATTCGGTAATCCAATATTTTGTAACGCGGTCAACATAAGCCTTTGTTGCGGTAGCTTCATGATTGAAGTCGTAACCGACACTATAATCATGCGTTGCAACCTGATTAAACCAAGGACTATTGGCAGCCGGGCGGTTGTTTGTTCCATCCCAATATAAACGAACCAGCGGACTTAAACCGAATTGATGATTAAGAACCATATCGAAGATGACCGCGATACCGTTTTGGTGGCAGACATCAACAAATTTTTTGAAGGAGTCTTTTGAACCGTAATACTTGTCAACTGCAAATAAGAAGTCTGGGTTGTATCCCCAGCTTAAATTACCTTCAAATTCATTAGGCGGCATAACTTCAATAGCGTTGATGCCGAGTTTTTTTAAGTAGCCGATTGTATCAATGACCGACTGGAATGTGTGCTTTGGTGTAAAGTCACGCAAAAGTAATTCATAGATAACAAGTCTTTCTTTCGGCGGTTTTGAGAAATTGGTAACCGTCCAGTTATAGGTCGGCTGTGCCGATTGAAGGATACCAACCACGTTTGTGGTTTTATTTTTCGGGTATGCTTTTAAGTTTGGATATGTAGTCGCCTCAATGTATTGGTCATTCCACGGATCAAGAACTTTATCGCAATACGGATCGGCTATGTTGATGCTGCCGTCAACGAGGTATTGGAAACCATACTCATTACCCGGTGAAACAGTGATGGTTGTCCACCAGCGTAAGCCGTCGGAGGTTCTTTTCATGAAATATTCAGGCCGCAGCATCCAGTTGCTGAAATCGCCGAATGCATAAACATATGATTTTTGCGGGGCATACAAGCAAAGCGTAACGGTCGTCGGAGAGGTATAGTTAATACCGTCAACAACTCCCGCCGGAAGATCAGCGGTTGTTACAGCGCCGTGTACTGTTAATGCAAGCGAATCAGTTACCGTAGTTGTCCCATCGGTAGCAACTGCTTTGATCCAGTGTAAGCCGGCTGTTGTTGTTGCATAAGAATAATTAACCGTTGTCCCGGTGGTTGAATTCACTAAGGCAGTGTCAACATATAATTTTAGAGAAGTTGCCGTTGCTGCAACAGCTGATATTGCAACAGTAGAATCTAATGGGGCAAGAATATAAGTTGTTGTTGTAACAGGTGCGGTAATGCGAACATTTAATCCGGGATTTGAGAGCGACATATAGATATCGCCGCCCGTAGCTGTTTTTCCTTCGTAGTAGGTTGTTCCCGTATAAGGAGCACCACTACGAAATACGAAAGCAATCTGTTTGATAATTTCAGTGGTATCGGTTACGTGGAAAAAGCTTCTGGCGCCGTTAATTGTATAAGAGTAAGTAGTAGATGTTAATCTAGTACATTTAGTTTCGGCAGTGTTTACTCCCCATGCAGAACTTCCGCCTGTCGGAGTAGGATTTACATATTTCCAGTCTGACCCGCTTGTGCTCTTGGAAGTAATTAAACCGATATGGACGTAGACATCGCCCGTAGTATAGTTTTTCAAACCTCCATTACCTTGTGTTGCATCAAAGGTAATCTTAATAGTGTCCTTATCTGTTGGGAAGGAGGGCACGTACGTTACCTGAGCCTGCATAAGGAACGGTATCAATAGAAATAATCCAAAGAAAAAATTTCTCATGTGTTTCCTCGAAATATATTTTATAGTTTGTCTGCCCAGCGGCTGTGCCACGGACATGTATTTAGTCAATTTAAAATATCCCTCAGGGATATAGCAAATTTCTATTGAAAGAGTTCAAATGCAGGTGATCCTGCTTCAAGCCATGCAGTATACAAGAGAGAGGCTAACCGTTCGGCTGCATTTCTCATTTCGCCGACAGTTACGTATTGTGTTCTGAACCAAAGTAGTCTATAGTATTCTTCATTAAAAGCTTTATTCGTCGCATCGGAAGCAGCTGTGTCGGCCATCATCACTACGGGTAACAATAAATTTGATTCATAGATACAATCAAACGCGAACCGTGGAACGTCTTTAACAGGCGCAATCGGTCCGGGAATAACTTTCGATACTAATTCATTATAATGCTTACTTACCATGTAAATTTCATATCTCGCGTGGACGCCTTTCTGTCCCGATAACTGACCGTTATAATTGACGGTCGTGTGCATGGGCTGATGTGCATCGCCTACATAATGAGCGAGGTCTGCCATCAAAACTTTGCTTTTTTCAGCATTGTGGCTGCGGAACGCTTCGACAAGGGCGTGATACGTGTTTTGAAGTGCCCAGGGAAGAATACCTTGTGTATTTACAATATCTTTCCCGTACATGGCTGATAATGAATCAATATTTTCCTGAAAACTTCCTTTATTATATTCTTTATAGTAATCAATATCAATGTAGTGTTTTACCCCTTCGGTCTTATCATCCTTTTTGCGGTAATCCGGATCAACCGAGTGAGTGATGACATAGTCAAACCAGGGAGTAAATGATTTCATTTCGGAAGGAAGCGTATGGAGGGCTTTTTCTGCAATCAGTTTATGTCCTTCGTCGCCCCAGCCAAAGAGCGAAATAATTGATGTGATGCAAAGACAAAGACATAATGATATAAAACGTTTCATACGCCAAATTTTTTTGTTTACAAGTCAGGACTTACAAAATCACTTTAATAAAGCAAACCTTAAAGTAATTTATATTAAAAATATACAAAGGTTTAAGTCATAAAACAAGCATAGTTTTTAACCCGGGAAATTTTATTTTCCTCTACATTGATCGCAAAAAGAATTGCAGCAACATAAACAGGTTTGCGCAAATTTGATGACAAGTTCGGAGTGCTATACAATAATTACCGGTATACAGCTACTCAGCCAGCTCATCCCAAGCTTCATTATGGCAATAATTTGCAATCGTCAATTACCGACAAGAGCAAATGGCTTAAAATCTAGATTTTTGTGTTTTCGGTCGAAATTTCCGGTATATAACCGGTTAATTACCTGTAATTACTTGTATGTTGTAATACAAAAAGGTAACTTAGATTCGCTAATCGTATGTATTACTGCTGAATTTATAAAAATAATCTGCGAATATTGTCAGGAGCCACATGAATATTTTTACTACTTGTAAAAGCCGCTTTTTTGTAATTCTTTTTCTGTTTGTTGCTTTGAGCACGATGATCTCTGCTCAGACAACCTGGGAATTTTCCGGGACATCTTACGCCTTCCAAAAAGCTCATTTTGACAGTGCTACAAATATCATTAAAACAAAACTTGGCATACAAATGCACAGCTTCGGTGCGCCGTATAACCAAAATGATACTACTTGTCTGAGAGTAATTAATGAGGACACGAATTATAAAAACATTATGTTCAGCCAGGTGACCCCTTCGGCAGGAGTCGGCTTTATCAGTCTGACAAATAGGGTATTTATCGAAAGTGCTACCGGGGTACCGGATTCGGCTTACTTTATGGCAAGTTATCTTTCAAAGAAAAGCACTTATACGGATTATATGGTTATGCAGGGTCATCCCTACGCGTGGACTACGGATGCCAAGCAACTTGAATTTCAGAAAATAGTGAATTTTCTCATCTCTGAGGGAGTTGTTTTCTGCACTCCGTATGAATACTGGCAATATGTAACGGATTTGTCTATCCCAAGAACAAGCAAAGTCCATGTTATATTAAAATTAGATGATTTGCGTGCGACAACTTCATATTTTTACCCCTGCTTTACTGCATATAACTTTTTGGTCAGCAAGAAAGTAAAAGCCGGATTTGGTGTTAATAACATGTGGAATTTAACGCAATCACAGATTGACACACTTAATTATTATCTGCGTCAGACCGATACTGCCGGCACATTATTGTTTGAGCTTTGGAATCATGGCCTTGATCACTCGCAGACATCTTCAACTTTAGGAGGAAACTGGAGTTCACCTTCAACCTGGGCTTCCGGCATGGTGCCGACAGCTGCGGATGATGCTGAAATTCCGGCAGGTGTTACTGTTACTCTGGATATTTCGAACGCTGTATGTCAGAATTTGATTGTTGACGGAACCCTTGTTACTCTGAATACAGCAGCTACCGGGTTAACCGTGTATGGAGATGTTGATATCAATAGCGGCGGTTCATTCACTTCGCCTGCGCTTACCGGTGCGACTTCCAATATTGTTCACTCGATGACTGTGTACGGTGATTTCACGAACAACGGTACATTTGATTTTCGCATGGGTTCGGCCGGAACGACAATGAGAATGCTCAATACAACATTCGCAGGAAATTTAAACTCGGTTATTACCGTCGGAACATACTCATCCGGGAACAATGACTTCAACAGCATTACCATTAATAAAACCGGCGGTGCTAAAGTGATTTGCGGAAGCGATGTATTCTTGGATCAGGGTTCATCGAATGGGGTTTCCCAATTGATTTTGACAAGCGGCATAGTTGAAACAGGAAATTATTCTATCAACGCTCTTTCAACAACAACAAACGGATGTTGTTTCAGCATCTGCACAATCGTATGTTAACGGAGCATTGGGCCGGGGTATGTCAAACTCCGCGGGGAAGGTTAACACGTTTCCCGTAGGAGATTGGAAATCGTACCGTCCCATTACAGTCAGATCCACAACCGGTGGTGTTGCTTCCGGTCACTATTGTACTGTTCGCTGTATACCCGCCGATGCTTCTGTTGGAACTACTACCTATGCCGGGGGAATTGATAAAGTATCACAAGTAAGATATTATCAGGTAACATACAATAAGGGAATCGGAACAGCTGTTGACACGATGAGTTTCAGTCAGTTCAGTCCGAGTTATGGGGCGGATGATGGTGTCGCTGCCGGAAATACAGAGCTCCGTGTTGCCTATTCTACTAATGATAAAGTTACCTGGACAGGCATGACTCAAGGGACCGCTCATACGACGAGTCTGACCTCACCACCGACAACCATTACCCCAACAGCGTTGACATCGCCTATTAAACTGTATTCAGGTGTCAGCACTTCAAAAATTCTCGTTGCGTTAGCAAGAGTCGCTGGCACTACAACAAATGTTCTTCCGGTTGAATTGACGAACTTTGAGGCTGTGGTCAATAATAAAAGTGTCATGCTGTTATGGAATACAGCAACAGAAAATAACAGTGCTTCGTATGATGTTGAAAGAATGAAACACTCAGCAGGGACTAATGCGAAATGGGAGTCAGTCGGACATTTACTTGCTGCCGGTAATAGTGCTTCTCCGAAGAATTATTCATTTACTGATAAAAATGTAAATTCTGGTTTATACTCATACCGGTTGAAAATGGTAGATTTGGACGGAACATTCACATACAGCGATGAACAGGCTGTTACCATCGGGTTGCCGAGAGAATTTTCATTATCGCAGAATTACCCAAATCCTTTTAATCCTTCGACAAAAATTGAATTTTCCGTTCCTTCGGATGGCCGGGTGCAGCTAAAAGTTTACTCGCTTACCGGCGCGTTAGTTAAAACGATTATGGATGAGCACAAAGCCGCCGGATATTATAGTATAGACTTTAATGCGTCTCAAGTTCCATCGGGAGTCTACTTTTATGAACTCTCCGGAGGCGGACATCAGATCGTCAAAAAAATGATGATTTTGAAATAGATAGAGAAATTATTGGAAACTTAAGCCGCTCCACCGGAGCGGCTTTTTTGTTTATTAAAGAAATTTCAGAATGAGACAGTTGCTAAAATGGGCAATTTCTTCAAATTCTGCTCAAGGTGTGATTTGGCTCCGAAATCTGCATCTATCGAAAGAATTTTGTATTTTTATTGGTTAAAATCAATTATTTTACTGATTAATTAATAATTTCGACGGTTCCAGACGAAATTGGATAGTGTATCTTTTTGAAGCAGTTGAAGAACAAACCTGAAATAAAAGAATCCGATAGAATGCAGCAAGTCCAGGAAGGATATCTCTCGAATACTATAAAGTATCTCGACGCGGTAATATTTTCTTCGGTGCCCGATGGTTCTTCGTTTTATTTTATAACTCCGGCTATTGAGAAAATCGCGGGCATTAAACCCGAAGAAGCTGTTGAAAAAAAATACATTCTCATGAAAATGGTGGCTCCGGAAGATTTTGCGGCAGTAAAACAATTTTTCTCGGAAGCTAAAGAGGGAAAAGCCGGAACTCTTGAGTATAGAATTAATAACGCGAAGGGGGAAAAGCTTTTTATTCGTCATTCTATCTTCCCGATAGTAGAAGAAGGAAAAGTAATTCGCGTTGACGGTATTATATATGATATTACTAAAGAAAAGCGGAACGAAGAACAATTAAAAAAATCCGATGAGAAGCTACGCAATTTAATTGAGGCAGCCGATGATCTTATTTTTGTTCTTGATAAAAGCGGGAATTTCATATCGGTAAATGTTAACGGCGCGTTGAATCTTGAATACAACCCGGGTGAAATGCGCGGTAAACATTTTTTGAATTTTATTGAGGATGTGAACAAACAAGCCATAGCAAAATCATTTCGTGAAATATTACGGGTTAACTCCGTTGTAACATTTGAGGCTTTTTTTAAAAGTAAATATGGCAAGACGATCATTTTTGAGGTAAACGCCAGGGCAATACTTGAAAATGGAAAAGTTGATGGTTTAATAGGTATTGGACGTAACGTAACGACCAAGCGCTTTGATCAGGAAAAAATGAAAGATTTGAATAACAAACTGATCGAAGCAAACCGCTTGATTTCAATTGAGCGGGACAGGGCCACACAAAAAATTTCGATTCTTGAGGAATTGAACCGGCTGAAAAATGAATTTGTCTCGAATATATCGCATGAGCTCCGTACACCGCTGGCATCAATAATCGGATTCGCGGAAACGATTGACTCTGATAGAGCCATGCCGCAGGAACTCAGAGATGAATTCAATCAGATTATTTTGACTGAAGCGAAAAGACTGGCCACATTAATCAATGATGTGCTTGATATCTCAAAGATTGAAGAAGGAAAAATCGAACTTGTAAAAAGTGAGTTTTCTTTTAACGAAGTGCTTGCACAGCTTGTTGAAGAGTATCAGCGTCAAGCCCGGGAAAAAGGTATTATATTCAGAAGTGAAGTTCCGGAGCAACAAATATTTCTTTTTGCCGATAAAAATCGTATTATTCAGGTGCTGGATAACGTACTCAGTAACGCTATCAAATTTACCACACAAGGCAGGATAACATTGATCGTTCAATCAATGTACCGGGAGTGTGAAATTATCGTAACGGATACAGGAATCGGTATTCCGAAAAAGGATATCCCGTTTTTATTTCAAAAATTTTACCGGGTCAGCCGGGCCGGCTCCGAGATTCCCGGAACAGGTTTGGGTTTGGCATTTGTCAAGCAAATTATAGATTTGCATAAAGGATATATCACAATTAAGAGTGAAGAAAACAAGGGATCTACGGTCGTAATTAAACTTCCAACTGCGAGGCAGGAATAGTTATGGATAAAAGAGTATTTATCGTTGATGACGAAATTTCAATTGCCAAGCTGCTGACCTACTGGGTACGTGATAAGTGGGGCTACACGGTCAGCTGTTTTGATAATGGCGAACTCATGCTTACCCATCTGAATGAAAATCCGGATCTGGTACTTCTTGATATCATGCTTCCGGGCGTTGACGGACTTGAAATTCTGAAAAGAATTAAACAAACCCATCCGCACTTACCTGTTATTATGCTTTCGGCACAAGGCAGAGTTGAAATTGCGCTTGATTCTCTCCGGCTTGGTGCGTTTGATTATTTCCCGAAGCCGATTGATACACAAAGACTCGAACCGGCGATAAAGAACGCGATCAAGAATTATGACTTGATCAGAGAGCTGGAAAATCTGCGTGAAACAGTTCAGCATGAATACCGTTTTGATAATATCGTATCGGTTGACGGTAAAATGCAGGACGTTTTCAGGATGATGACAAAAGTTTTAAATAACGACATCACCGTTCTGATCCATGGCGAAAGCGGCACCGGTAAAGAACTTATCGCCCGGGCGATTCATTTTAACGGCATCAGGAAAGACAAACCGTTTGTTGTTATTAACTGCGCATCTATTCCGCGCGAACTTTTGGAAAGCGAATTGTTCGGACACGAAAAAGGCGCATTTACCGGAGCTCATCAGAGAAAGATAGGAAAGTTTGAGTTGGCAAACGGCGGAACGATTTTCCTGGATGAAGTCGGCGAACTCGAAATGTCACTACAGGCTAAATTGCTGCGCGTTATTCAAGAAAAAGCATTTGAGCGGGTTGGCGGTAATGAACTGATTAAATCCGATGTTCGTATCATTTCGGCAACAAACCGTGATCTGAAGTCGGCGGTTGAAGAAAAGCAATTCAGAGAGGATTTGTTTTATCGTCTGAACTCATTCCCGATAACGCTTCCTCCGCTGCGGCAAAGACGTAGTGACATATTGGCTTTAGCCAGTCACTTTTTAACATTTTTTAACAGCAAGTTAAATAAACATATTAAGGCTTTTTCGAAGCGTGCATTAAAGTTGATGTATGAGTACGACTGGCCGGGCAACGTGCGCGAAATGGAAAACGCAATTGAACGTTGTGTTATTTTGACTGATGCGGAAACTATAGACGTGAGTGATTTCCCAATGCACATCCGTTCGGCAAGCGATACGATGAAAATTAATACCTCTTCTCCATTTTTCAGCGACGACGTTATTATTCCGCTTGAAAAAATAAAAGAAGAAGCGATACGGCATGCTCTTCGTACCACAAATGGTAATATATTAGTAGCTGCAAAAAAATTGCAGCTGGGAAGAGCAACGATTTACCGGTTGATGGAGAAATACAAAATCGACCAAAGAGAATTTGAAACCAAATGAAAGGCTGAAAAGTATGGACTTTTCCCGAGAAGAATATTATGATGTAATTATTGAGACTGTGAATCTCACCAGAGCGACGATGAAAGAAGCGGAAGAATTTAAAAAAATTCTATCAGCCGATATTGATAACGGCGGGCGCAAACTCATTGTTGATCTTACGGAATGTGAATTTATTGATTCTACATTTCTCGGTACATTAGTTGTTTCGTTGAAAAAAGTTTCTACGCTTGGCGGGGATTTGCGTCTTATCGGCTTTCAACCCGCAGTACATTCGATGTTCGAATTAACAAGAATGTATCGCGTCTTTGAGGCATTCCCGACAAAGTCGGCTGCTTTGGAAAGCTATGGAGTAAAAGGTTAGTAAACAGTATTATGTCTGATAATTCCGATAAAACAATTCTCATCATTGATGATGACCTTACCGTAAGGAAACTGATAAGTTTCAACTTACGAAAAAAAGGTTATCAGGTTTTGGAAGCCGGGGGACCGGGTGAGGGTTTTTCCTTTCTGGATAATTCCAAAGTCGATTTAGTTCTTTGCGATGTCGGAATGGAGGAAATGGACGGATTCACGTTCTGCCAAAAAGTTCGTGAGATAGAAAAATACAGGGTGCTGCCCTTTATCTTTGTTACGGCAAAGAGCAGTCTTGAAGATAAAGAGACCGCAATGCGGGTGGGTGGAGATGATATTATTACCAAGCCCTTTGATGTTCAAGAACTGTTGATAAAGATGCAGGCACTTATACGCCGCGCAGAAATATATAAAACGTACGGGGCTAAAAAGAGCATGGAAAAAAGCGTAGCCGAAGAAACGCCATGCATCCTTTTAGTTGATGACGATGTGTCCCTTGTAAAATTGTTTCAGTATAATCTTACCCGCGCCGGTTTTGAGTGTATGACCGCCAATAGCGTTGCAGAAGCTATGCAGGTCATCAAGAAAAACATTCCGGACATTATTATTTCCGATATAATGATGCCGAAACAAGACGGGTATGAATTCCGCAGGCTTCTTCAGGAAGACCCCGAACTCAAATCTATTCCCTTTATCTTTCTCACGTCCAAAGGCAATGAGGATGACATTCTCGACGGGTACAACCTCGGTATTACCGATTATGTTATTAAAACGCAGGGTCCCCGTGTTGTCGTCGCAAAAGTAACTGCAATTATTAAAAGTCTTGGTAAAGAACGCCAGCGTGTTGTATCGGAACTGCACCGCGCGGCTGATACCATGAGAGTAAAAGTAGTGCCCGATGAAGCACCGGTTTTTCCGGGCTGCACCGTAAACCATTGGCACCTGCCATTTAAAGGTGTTCCCGGCGGTGATTTTATAGACTACGTACAGCTTGACGAAAACAATCTGGCGGTTGTGCTTGGTGATGTTATGGGCAAGCGCTGGGGCGCGTGGTATTTTGCAATCGCGTACGCAGGTTATGTCCGTAGCGCAATACGCATGACATTACAAAACTCAAAAGAATATACTCCGAAAGAAATTCTTGAGACTGTAAATAATTCGGTGTATCAGGATGCAAAAATTTCAGAAGTGTTTGCTACGCTGTCTGTAGTCGTTATTAATACAAAAGACCGCATTCTGCGTTATGCCGGAGCCGGCGATCTTCCGATTATTTATCGTGAAGGCGGCAGCCGTACAGCACGGCAGATTACGTCAAAAGGAATGCTGCTTGGTTTTTCAGCTGAGGGATATTTTGAAGATCAGGTTGCCGAGCTACATTCAGGCGATATTATTGTGCTTCTTACCGACGGAGTTATTGAGTCGCGGAATAGTGACGGAAATCCGCTTGGAACGGATAACTTTGTGCGTTTGGTAAGCTCAATCCCGCCTCAAGGCGATCCGGTTAATTACCTGATGCAGCAACTCACAGCCTTTACCGGCAATAAATTCGAAGATGACATCAGTTTAATTGCAATCCGCGTAGATTAATTTCCCGCTAATTCCGCAACAAAACAGCCATACTCTCTCGGTTTGCGATAAGCTTGCCGATAATGAAAATTAAAGAAATTCTTATTTCCTAACCCATGAGTTAACTCATGGGTTAGGAAGTAGAACGCCGCAAAATTCTTTTATGATTTATCCCTCAATTTCTTTCCGCCCTTTTGAAAACAACTCCTAATGTGGTAACTTAGTGGTGTAAAATATTACACCTTTGCGGTGCCGAAACATTGATTTCGGAGAATAGGGAATCCGGTGAAAATCCGGAACTGTCGCGCAACTGTAAGAGTTTTTCAGACAGATAGTAGCCACTGTGTAAACGGGAAGGCATCTGTTGAGCGCAATGCAAAACTCAAGTCAGGAGACCTGCCGCAAATTAATTCAATACCTTCGCGGGTGAGGTTCTTGTAATTGCACATTATGTCATTACCTCCTTCCCACGAAGTTACCCTAACCATTTAATACAAGGAGTAACTTCATGTTAAAATTCCGATTAATTTTATTTCTATTTTTAGCGGGTGCGTTGTGCTATGCACAATCCGTTTCCGATTCCATGAAACACTACACGATGAAGGATGACATCGTTGTGACTGCAGACAGGCTGGAAAGTCCTCTGCGCGAAACAGCTTCATCCATTACGGTTATCACTTCCCGTGAAATTGAGCAATCAAATGCTACATCATTATATGATATACTTCAGGGTGTCGCCGGATTAGAAACATATAAAACAGGAGGACTGGGTCAGATTTCTACAGTACTGCTGCGGGGTGGTAATTCCGGGCAGGCACTGGTTTTGGTTGACGGTGTACGTTTGAATATGGCAAATGATCCGAGTGGTACATTTGATTTTTCCAGTATTTCATTGAACAATATCGACCGTATTGAGGTTTTACGTGGGCCTCAAAGCACTTTATACGGCTCCGATGCAATGAGCGGTGTTATTAATATAATTACGAAACAACCGATGGGAAAGCATTTGGGCTTACGATCCGAATTCGGTTCCTATAATACGTTTACGAACGGATTAAATTACTCCGTGGCGGCAGATAAAATAAGTTACGATTTGAATCTGTTGAGTTTGTCGAATAAAGGCTTTTCGTCCGCTGATGAAAAATTTGGGAATTTTGAAAAAGACGGCACCAAACAATTCGAGGGAGCCGCGCGGTTCGCCTATGCTTTTACACCTGAGTGGAAGAGCAGTATCTCTCTGCAATTCACCGGTGCGAACACTGATTTGGATAGAAACGGCGGAGAAAATGGCGATGATCCATCATATAAATATCGCTTCAAGCAAAATGTATATCAGCTTTTTATTATCAATAAACCCGCGAGCGGACAATATGATATTACCGCACATGCCTCACTTGCCCGGAATATCCGCTGGTACACCTACGATAGTATTTCTGTAGTTAACTCCGATTATTCGCATAGTAACTATGACGGCAGCAGACAAAAATATGATGTTCAATTCAACTATTATGAGAACTCATCGTTTATTACGAGTGCCGGATTGGAGTATGAAGTTCAAAATGCTGCATCAGATTATTACTCGAAGAGTGCCTGGGGCGAAAGTGATAGTGCTTATCCTGAAAAAGATGCCAAAACGACCGGCGTTTTTGTGCAGCAAAAATTGGGATTTGATAATCGTTTGTTCGTAACGGGCGGTATCAGGTTAGATCATCATTCGCAATTCGGTTCAATAGGCACGTACCGCGTTACATCGTCATATAATGTATTTGAATCAGGCACTAAAATTAAAGCCACTTTCGGAACTGGATTTAAATCGCCATCATTGTTTAATCTATACGATCCCCGATATGGGAATGCTAATGTGAAACCGGAAAAGAATATCGGATGGGATGCGGGAATTGAGCAAAATATCCTTGCTGAAATGCTTACGACGAGTGTCGTATATTTTTCAACGGACTTTAAGGATTTAATCAGCGCCGATCCTATTACCTACAAACCTATAAATATTAATAAGGCTATCAGCAGTGGAATTGAATTTGGGGTGAATTTCAAGTTGAGCGATGTCAGTGCGGCTGCGAACTATACATATCTCAGAACCCGTGATCGTGGTGCTAACGCAGACGACTATGATAAACCGCTGACTCGCCGCCCTGAGAATAAAGCCGCCCTTACAATAGATTATCAGGCTCTCGAAAAACTTAATCTGCATGTGCGAGTACAATATGTGGGTAAACGTGATGATAAGTATTATGCGGGATACAGTGCAGTCCGTACGATATTGCCCGATTATACTGTCTTCAATATCGGAGCAACATACTCGGTGCTCCCGTTTGTCAAAGTATACGGCAGAATCGAGAATCTTTTCGATAAAAAATATGAAGAAATTTATGGTTACGGAACTCCCCGATTTTCCGTATATTTTGGTACCAGAATTGAATTAGAATAAAAAATATAACTTATAGAGGAAGAGATGAAATTTAGTAATCGCTTTGTGTTTTTGACAACATTGGTATTTATTGCCGCAATAACAAGATTAGTTCCGCATTATCCGAATTTTACCGCGATAGGCGCTCTCGCATTATTCGGAGGAACGTACTTTACAAAAAAATGGGAGGCATTTACTGTACCTTTTGCTGCAATGCTTTTTACCGATGTTATTATCGGTTTTCATCCCGGAATGTACGCGGTATACGCCAGCTTTGCTTTAATTGTTGCAGTTGGATTTTTCGTCCGTAAACATAAAAGCATCACAACGGTTGCGCTTGCAAGTGTATTCGCATCTGTAAGCTTTTTTGTCATCACAAATTTCGCTTATTGGACAAGCGGCGTATTCTATCCGAGAACATCAGCCGGTTTGGCGGAGTGTTTTCTGGCCGCGGTTCCATTCTTCCACTATAACATGCTTGGTGATTTATTCTTCACCGCCGCATTGTTTGGAACCTATGAACTGGTAAAAGCAAAGCTACCTGTCCTCGTAAAAGCATAATCTGAATATTTCTTATCAAAGGCTGTCCTGAGAAATCGGGACAGCCTTTTTTTATGTCCGGACAAAAAGCCCTCATCCCCGAAGGAGAAGGGGGTAAATGCAATTCATTTTTGCCCGATGTCTCTACGAAAAGGAATACACTTTGTTTTTTAAAAGTGAACTCACCCCCTTGCCCCTCTCTTGGCAAGAGAGGGGTGAGCTCGAAGATGCTAATTTGGTTTTAATTTAGGTGGCGAGGGTGAGTTTGGTTTTACTTCAGAAGGTGAAAACTGAATACGAAGAGCTTTACAACATATTCTACAGGGCATAGCTTTTTCATCAGCGGTTTGTATCGAATATTCGGGAGACAGCTGCCAGCTGCCTCTACGAAAAGGAATGCACTTTATTTTCGTAAACCGTAGGGCGGGTTTGCTACCCGCCCATTATTTGGTTTTATGTTCTGAAATACTATGATGATTTCTCCCCACGTCATGGATGACGTGGTTATTAATAACTCCGTCATTTATGGCGGAGATTGACCTCAATCCTACCCATTCATCATTTCGTTGTTTTATTGAGGCGATTAATATTTAAATTGCACTATTCAATTTGAAAATCATTGAGGCGTGCATGAAAAAATTACTGGTCTTACTCCTGTTTGTTGTTGTTTCATTCCAAACCTTTCCGCAAAATATTATGCGCGGGTATTATGCAGAGAACGCGCTTGGCATGACCTCGCCCGGAGCAATGAAATACGGATTATACGGATATGATAATCCGGCAGTGCTTTCGACTTTGAATGCCCCGGATTTTTATTTTACGTACACGAAGTTTAAAAAACATTGGAATGATGCCCATCAATATGGTGCATACGCTGCTATTCCGAATTTCGGTTTTGGTCTGGTCAATCATAAATTCGGCGCGCAATCGGTAACAAATTATATGTTGTCCGGAGCAGTCGGTGATGAGGCAGTCAGCATCGGGTCCGGATACGGATGGTCATCCGGCAATGTTGATGGCCAGGTAAGCATATGGACGCTTGGGACTCTTGTTCGTCCAAATCAATACCTGAGTCTTGGCGCGACAGCATATTTGCCGAATACGGGAGAGCGCGAAGGAATGTTTGAAGCGGCGTTCCGGCCATTGAAGAGTGAAGTGCTTGCCCTCTTTGCAGATTATGTTTTGCGCAGACATAAAATATCGGAGGAATCCAGATGGTCTGCGGGTATCGCAGTTGAGGCCTTGCCCGGAATCAGGTTGACAGGAAGATTTTTTGAGGATCACTCAGTTACTGCAGGCGTCCAGATTTCGTTTGGTAATTCGGGTATAACAAATCAAGAGTACTTTGATAAAGATCAAAATCTGGCATATAGTTCTTACGGAGTAAGAATCGGCGGTTACGATAGAAATGTTTTCGCAAAAGCTCAGGAAGGTAAAAATGTTCTGACGTTTGATATGCATCAGGGCATTACCTATCAGAAATACAAAATACTCGATAAGCGATTGGCACTGCAGGAACTGTTGGAAAATATTGAAGCAGCTAAGAACGATGATGCCATAGGAGCAATAGCAATTAAAGCTTCCGAGATGAGCGGAGACAGGGAACTGCTCTGGGAAGTTAGAACAAAGCTAAAAGAATTTAAAGCTGCCGGAAAGAAGATTTTTATTTTCATCGATCGCGGCGGACTGAATGAGTATCACTTTGCTTCAATTGCCGACAAAATTGTTGTCGATCCGGCCGGTACCTTTGTATTTGAAGGCTATGCGATGGGACGAAGCTACCTTAAGGGAACCCTCGATAAATTGGGGATCGGATTTGATGAGCTGAGATTCTTTAAATATAAATCGGCAAATGAAACTTTTTCCCGGGATAAGATGAGTGATGCCGATCGGGAACAGCGCCAGAAAATAGTGGATGATTTATATACAGTGGCGAAGGATGAAATTGTCGCAACCGGCAGAATCTCTGCTGTTCAATATGACTCCTTAGTGAATAATAAAGTGCTTGTACTTTCTGCAGAGATGCGAAGCATGGGCTTGGCTGATACGGTCGCACGGTGGGAGGCTGTTGAGCAGATGATAAAAGATAATTCAATGCGCAAAATCGGAGCGAAACAGATCGAAGCCAACAGACTGCCTTCTGATAATTATTGGGGCAAAAAACCGGAAATTGCGATTATCTATGCTCTCGGTGTTTGTGCGATGGATGAAGGAATTTCAGCCCGCTCATTGGAAAAAGATGTGAAGCGTGCTGTTGATGATGACAACGTGAAGGCAATTGTTCTACGCGTAGATTCACCCGGCGGTGATGCAATGGCGTCGGATTATATTTCCGAAGCCTTGCTCAAAGCAAAAGGAAAAAAACCGGTCATCGTTTCACAGGGGAAAGTAGCCGCATCCGGAGGTTACTGGCTCTCCATGTATGCCGATACAATTGTTGCTGCCCCAACTACCATTACCGGTTCTGTCGGTGTCATCGGAGGATGGCTCTACAATAAAGGATTCAAAGAAATGCTTGGCGGCTCAACTGATGCGGTTAAAAAGGGCGACCATGCAGATCTCGGATTGGGATTTACCATTCCGGTAATTGGACTTACTATTCCCGATAGAGATTTAAACACAATTGAACGTGCACGCGTTGAGTCTTCAATAAGAGATATGTATAAACAATTTGTAACAAAAGTTGCAAAAGGAAGAAATCGTACTCCTGAGTATATTGATACTATCGGTCAGGGCAGAGTATGGAGCGGTATTGACGGTAAGAAGAACGGACTGGTTGATGTTCTTGGCGGACTTGAAACAGCCATAACGATAGCCGCGGTAAAAGCAGGGTTGGCAAAAGAGCCGTATACTATTAAAGAGTATCCTGAGCCGCAGTATGTAAACTTTGATATGTTTATGCCGAAATTGATTTCAAGCTCCATTGAAGCAGATCCGGTTTTGAGTAATTTGAAATTCCGTGCGCAGTTTAATGGGCTGCCGCTTCTCATGGTTCCATCAGATATGGAGGTAAGTAATTAGTGTGCAAAAGTGACAATTTTTATTTGTCACTATGATGTATCCACTTGTCACTTAAATACAAAAGTATTTTCTAAAAGAGCGAATTCAGAACGGATTCGCTCTTTTGTTTTAGGTATGATTGTTGCACTCTTACCATAGACCATAAACAATCATGGAGCTGATATGAGTAATGATGCGGCAGAAATGTATCCTGAATACTCGGGGCAAAAAAAGATCAAATCAAGATCAGAGTTTGATTCACGGAGACCGACCGTGTTGGTGGTTGAGGACGATTTAAAAATCATAGAAGCGTTCCGGCTTTTTCTGGAATCGGAAAATTGCAATATGCTTGCAGCAACGGATGTAGATGAAGCGATGAAAAAAGCCCGCAGTACGAAGATTGATCTTCTTATTACGGATTTCTACCTGAAGACAAAATCGAGTGTTGAATTATATACGCTTATCCGGAAAGTATATCCGAATATTCCGATAGCCGTCATAACAGGGTATCCGGAATACATCGGAGAAGAGGATGTCCGGATATTCGGGGCGGATTACTTTTTTACTAAACCGCTTGAATTGGACAAGCTGCGCGAGGTTGTCCGGCAGAACTGTTCACCACAGATAATTAATTGATTAAAGCTGCATTTCTAGTAGAAAATAATCGGTTTTTTGGACTTGTTTTACCGTTTAAAATACTTATTTTTAAAGTGATGATATAAGAATGCAATGAGTTTAATCATTTATATAATACATTTATAGGAGTCAAACTATGTCACTTAAAATAACTGAAGAATGTATCAACTGTGGTGCTTGTCAATCCGAATGCCCGAATGACGCTATCTATCCTGGTGGAGAAGACTGGGAATTCAAGGGTGAAACCCATGGTGCTGAAGATGCGGGTCCATTTGGAGCAACCGGATTTTATTCGAACGATTACTATTATATAGTTACTGATAAATGCACAGAGTGCAAGGGTTATCATGACGAACCTCAGTGTGCTGCTGCTTGTCCGGTAGCTTGCTGTGTTCAGGATGAAAACCATCCGGAATCAGAAGAAGAATTGCTCGCTAAAAAAGACAAAATTCACGGTTAATCCGAAAGCAATTTCGAACAGAGGCTGCCCCGGAGTATCGGGTCAGCCTTTTTTGTTTTAAACATCTATACTCCGGCAGTCATTGAATCATCTTGGCAGGGTTTTTGTTTAATAAATGATGGATAATAAGGTTTTCATTGCTTTTATAATAGAAAAGGTCGAAAATAGCGCAATATTATAGTATCGATTCATTAATGGTTTTGCATTCTGTTTTTAGTTCTGTCCCAAAATGAGAATTATACTTATTGTGGGACACAATGAATAATATTTTATCTGCATTTTATTAAAAAAGTAATGATATTACTATGCGGGTAAATTGTGCTTTCGTGTAGAGTGATTTTTGAGTTACATAAATAAAGAGGTTTCTATGAAACATACCATAGTACTTTTATTCAGCTTGCTGCTTTTTGCCGGTGCTCAAGTTTTTGCCTCAATAGATACCACAGGAAGGGGAGATTCCGCTTCCCTCAAGATGTCTTATTTTAAGGTAAAGAAAATCGAAGGCTCAAGTACGGCAAAAGTGACTGCGACGGACCGTGGAGTGAATAATATAACATTCACCAATCCGTACAACACCTCGCAGACAGAAACGGTATGGGCTGGTAGTATTACCGGAACCATTGACAATACAACTACAAAATTTTATTGTATTGACATTGCACATTTTCTCGCGTTTTATACTGTATCGCAGCCGCATACATACGCAGACAGCGGTGCAACCCCTTCACAGATAACCTATATTCTGAATAATTATTATCCTTATAAAACCTATCCGTATGCAGGCAGTGCTTCAACGGTTGACATTGAAGCGGCAGCTGTACAGTTGGCAATATGGCATTTCAGTGATGGCGTGGATATAAATACGGTAAGCAATTCCACAGTGAAAACACGTGCATTAGTCATTCTCGCAGATGCAAACCTGCATGGAAATAACCTGGTTGTTGCATCAGCAATCTCAATTCTCCCCGGTACCCAAAATATACCCATCGGTACAAAAGCATATTTTGTAACTCAGGCACTTGATGCTACCGGTACCGGTGTAAAGAATCTGACAGTTAGCTATAGCGCAACCGACGGAACGCTCAGTGCTTCATCTGCTCTTACTGATACAACCGGAACCACATCTTCCGTTTCGCTTACACAAGGCAGCGGAACGTCATCAGTTATTACTGCATCTGCAACGTTTATGATTCCGCAAGGCACAAAATTTATGCATTCGGTTTCACCTGATACATATCAGAAGTTAGTGCTTGCAACACCCGTCATGGCAAACCGCTCAGCAAAGAGTACAATTACTTGGTACAAACCAAGTTCGACTTGCGATTTATCCGGTTCAAAAACATTTACGCAGGGTGGATGGGGAAGCCCATCGAAGAGTGCTCCCGGCAAAATACGCGATAACAACTTTGCCTCAGTTTTTCCATCAGGTATGACAATTGGAGGCGGGTATACACTTAAGTTTACATCAGCATCAGCTGTTATGAATTTCTTGCCGGCAGGTGGAACGGCTGCAGCATTAAAAGCAAGTGCAATTGATCCGACATCATCAGCTGCAGGAGTGCTTGCCGGACAGATAGTTGCTCTAACCCTAAACGTTGCATATGACAACGCCGGGTATTTGGGCACCAATAGCATTAAATTAAAAGATCAGGTGATCGTATCCGGCACATTCATCGGTAAAACCGTAAGCGAATTTCTCGCGATTGCCAACGCGGCATTAGGCGGGGCAGCTTCACAGTATTCATTCTCCGATATTAATAGTGCCGCAACATCCATTAATGAAAATTTTGACAATGGAACTTCAAACAACGGATTCTTGACTTGCAACACCACTGCAATGAAAGCTGACTTGTCACTATTGAAGTCTGTTGATAAATCGAGTCCGGCGGTAGGTGATACGCTGAACTTTACACTCGTTGTCTCGAACGCGGGTCCCGGAAATGCAACAGGCGTTAAGGTCACGGATATATTACCATCGGGATTCCAGTTTCTGAGTTATACCTCCGGCGCGGGAACATATGATAATTCAACTGGCGTGTGGAACGTTGGTAGTATCGCGGCAAACGCTTCATATACATTGAAAATAAAAGTTAAGGTGAACGTTGTTGCAATCAACAACGGATATTTCAATCTCGGTCCTGCCGCGGATTATAACGTATTTGTTCTTGAAGATATCAATCAGCCGTCTTCGGATACGCAGGGTAAGATGGCGGTCGGCCGCGATGCAACATTGACGAACTACAGTATCGGCGATCAGCTTCCTATCGTTCAGGATTTGAATGACGTGTTTATCGTTGGCAATAACCTAACATTCGGTAGCGGTGCGGTTTATGGTGGAAATGTTGTTTATGGTAACTCAACAAATCTACCTAAAATGGCTGTTACCATTACCGATGGAACATTGCGTCAGGATAGCAAAATTGATTTTGCTGAAGCTGCTTCGTATCTACAGAATTTATCTTGTCAGCTTGGCGGTTACACAGTTAACAGCACCACGATATCGGATGAGTGGGGTAACGTAACTTGCACAGGCGCACAGCCGTTCCTGAATGTTTTCAGCATAGCCGATACGGTTATTAACAAAGCAGGTAATGTTGATTTGACTGCTCCGAACGGTTCGGTTGTTGTAGTTAATATTCTCGGTAAGAATGTTACCTGGAAGGGCGGTTTAACGGTAACAGGCACGGACATTACCAACGTTATTTATAACTTCCCTGAAGCGCAGAATATTACCATCGGCGGCATTGATGTCCGCGGTTCAATTCTTGCGCCTTTTGCTCATGTTGATTTTACCGCCGGTGTTCAGAATGGACAGATGATTGCAAAATCAATTACCGGATCAGGTCAGTTCAATAATGCTAAGTTTATCGGAAACGTACCGCTTGACACAACGTTAGTTAATATAGCTGAGATTTCTCACTCCGACTTACTCGATCCTGATTCATCACCTGCGAACGGCGTTGTTACTGAAGATGATTACTCATCTGTTGCCGTTCACGTCACAGGAGCGACGGGTGCATCAGGTAGTTCCGGAAGTTCAGGCAGTCTGGGTAACTGGAAATTCCTCGGCGCTTTCCCGAGCGGCGAATTGGTATGGACATTAACAAACGATATTAACGGAGCCATGCTGGCCGGAACATTCGGCGGGAACATTTACCGCTCAACTGATAACGGTGTAACATGGAGTAAACTGAACCAGACTATGCATGCAGGTTATATCTGGTCGTTGAAGTCGAAGAGCAATGGTACGTTGTTTGCCGGATGTGATAAAGGTATATACCGTTCGACGAATAACGGTAGCAGCTGGGATTCTGTTGGGCTTGGAGGACTTGATGTCCGCTCAATCGCTATAACTGCGAATGGAACGGTCTTAGCCGGTACTTGGGGCAAGGGTCTTTATTCATCAGCAGATAACGGCGCAACATGGGTTCATAATACCGGGGTTCTTGCAGACGCCGCCGTTCATGCTCTTGCAATAAATGCGGCAGGTGAAATATTTGCAGGTACCTACGGTTCAGGTATGTATAAGTCGGCTGATAACGGCGCTAACTGGACACACCTGAGCATGGATTATGATTTCGTATGGACACTTGGCATAACCGGAAATGGAACTATCATCGCGGGTACATACGGTAAGGGAGTTTACCGTTCGACCGACAACGGTGCAACCTGGGCAGTTGTTAACAACGGCCTGCATGGAAGATTCATGTATTCTACAACAATTGATGCTGCGAATAACGTTTATGTCAGTGCCTGGGCCGGTGGTGTTTATGCTTCGACCGACAACGGCGCTAACTGGAGTTCAATCGGATTGCAGGGATACAATGTAAGTTCTATCGTTACCAATCCGAGAGCGAAAGTCCTTTACGCCGGAACGAGCGACGGAAAGATCTATTATAACGAAAGTCCGCTTGCCGTTGAACAAGTAAAAACCGGAATACCGAAAGAGTTCAACATTGCGCAGAACTACCCGAATCCATTTAACCCGTCAACGGTTATCCGCGTGGAAGTTCCGAAGATGCAGAATGTAACACTCAAAGTATTCAATATACTGGGACAGGAAGTACGGACACTGATTAATCAGGTTATGAATCCCGGTACATATAACGTAACATTCGACGGGAAGAATCTCGCGAGTGGCGTTTATATTTATCAACTGAAGGCAGGTACGGTGCAAATAGCCAGAAAGATGGTATTGCAGAAATAATGTGAAGCCATCAGATTCACGCATTACTAAAAAGACGGTCCCATTGGGACCGTCTTTTTTTTGTATCTTCGTAATTAAAAATGTAAGGAATAGTAATGCATACTCTTATAGAAAAACCAAGTATCATAGAAGCAGCTGGTAACAAACCGAAGATCATTCAGGAGTTTATCGGCAGGGTAAATTCAAAAACCGGAGACCTTAGTGTCGCGAGAATGATTTCTCCCGGTGGATGGATTGAGCCGGGTCAGACTCCCGAGTTTGATGAGTATACCGTTGTATTAAAAGGTACGCTGCGCGTCGAAGCTAAGGATGGTTTTATTGACGTTCAGGCGGGACAGGCCATTATCGCACGCAAAGGCGAGTGGGTTAAATACAGTACTCCGACTGACGAAGGTGCGGAATATATCGCTGTATGCCTACCAGCGTTCGCTCCCGCTACTGTGCATAGAGATGAATAGGGCAATAGAACACTGATGACGCTGATGACACGGATTTACACGGAATATTATATATAAAACAGAATAATCCATTAATATCTGTTTTCAGATGTTAAATTCTTAAAACCTATTTCGCCTCATCTCTGAGTTATATAAGAGAGTTTTTATAAAAACATAAATCCGTGTGAATCAGTGTCATCCGTGTTATCCGCGTTCTATTCCGATATTGCGACGGCTTAAACTTGCTTAATTGTTATGATGGTGATGATGTTCGCAGGTTATGCCGGAATCTATAACTTCTCCGCGTAAGAATGCATTAACAACATCAGTAACATTGCCGTCGCATCCGCGAACAACCGCGATTCCCCAGCTGCCAAGCACGTTAATTGCTCCACCGCCGATATTTCCTGCCAGCATAAGTGAAACACCCTGATCGTGCAGTGTTTCTGCAATATTGGATTTGCATCCGCATTCCTGTGGGGATGTTATAATATCTGTCTGCGCGATGTTTTTATTTTCGTCAATAGTAAAAACGGTGAAATATTCACAGTGTCCGAAATGAGCATCTACATTTTTATCACTTCTTGTGGGGACGGCTATTTTCATATGATAAATCCTTTATGAATTTAATTTTTGTCCGGCGCTCCGGGAATCGGTTCGTCTATTTTAATTGCTTTACCGTGGAGAATTGCGTCGGTGACTTTTTTGCGGGCACGTTCAAGTATTCTGCCGAAGGTAGCACGCGAGATTTTCATCTTCGCGGCGCCCTCTTCATGCGAAAGGGCATTGAAATCCGCGAGCCGCAATGCTTCGAGTTCATCGAGTTTTAATTCGACTTCTTCAAGGTTGCAAAGCGGTATACCGCGAGGCTTGAAATAATAAGCCTCCGGATCGCAATATATTCTTCTTTTTTTCTGTGGTCGTGCCATATTTTATAATGAGCATATGCTCAAAACAAAATTAGGTAAAATTGATGTGCCACGCAAGAGAAATTTTAGTGGTGCATTTTAACAAGTCACACGATGAGGGGGTACTGTATAGGCTTTTAGTAATGAATTCGACACACTTTCTCGTCTGTCAAGCGTAGCCGTTAACTCAAGAATATAAGAATTCAAAAAAACCCCTCATCACCTAGCCTCTTCTCCCAAAGGGAGAAGAGGGATAGAAACAAGCAAATTTTCTACCTCTCTCTCCCGCTGGGAGAGAGATTGAGAGTGAGGGCTCTTTTTTGTCGCATTAATAAGGTTGATAAGCTGGTTTAGCAAAGGGATGGTATTCTCAAGCAAAACGAAATATCAAAGTTCTATTACATCCTCTGAGGGATGTGTTTATTAATAACTCCTTTAGCCTGCCCGCCATTTGGCGGGTTTACGACGGAGTTGTCAAATAGTCATTGTTTTGGGTGCTGTTTAAAAAACCGCCAGAAGGTTTCTGTGGCGTCAATGGTAGGTACAAAGGGACCCATCAAAAAATCAGGAAGCCGGCGTGAGCGTTTGTGAAGATATTCGTGGCCGTGACCTTTAACGATTATTGATATGACCTTAGCATTATGATCGTGGGTTCCCCAATAATACTCACTTAATGAATCGCTTTCTTCCTGTTCAAAAACCGTGGGATCCAATCCGCATAATTTCGCCCAGCGTTTCGGAGCGTCGAGAGCAGGTGCAACATTTGCCTTTTTGTTTCCAATACCTGCTAACCCACCGTTAATAGGAGTGAAAGGATCCTGGTCGCCTAAAATTTGAATGAGCGGAACAGGGTGAGCTATAACGGAATCTTTCATAGTTCCGAAATGTCCCGCCATAACGCCTACAGCGGCGATGATATCACTGCGTTCAAAAGCGAAGCGGTATGCCATACCGGCGCCGTTCGAGTGTCCGCATATAAAAATTCGTGATGAATCAATACAAATATTATTTTCTACATACGAGATGAGGATAGAAAGAAATCCGACATCATCAATCTGTTTTGCGTGTGCGGAATTCGGTCCAGCAGCAAGGGTGCTCTCCATACCGCTGCTCCAGGTTTGCGGATTATAGAGAAAATTTTCCGGTTTGTCTTCTTTCTTTGGTGTGCCGTTCGGGAAGAGTATAACGAATCCTTCCTTATCAGCAAGTGCGTCCCAGCCCGTGGCTTCAACAATAGTTGACGTTGAGCCGCCTGCGCCATGCAGCATAATAACGAGGGGATATTTCGTATCCGGACAAAAGTGATCGGGAAGGTACATAAGGGCGGTACGGTTACGATCCTGATAGAAAAACTCAATTTCATTTTTCCCAGGCGCAAAATTTTGGGCATTGACCATTTGAAGCATCGCAGCGAATATATATAATAGTAAAAAATTCTTTTTCATGAACAAAGTTAAAGATTTATAGAGAATAATCTGCATCTAAGCGATCGATCAAGACTTTCTGATGAAGGAAATTGCTGAACTGTTCGTCCCCTCCAGAGACGAGATTTCCGGGGATGTGAAACCCCCGGTTGCGCCGGGGGTTATCTCTGTTCATTCCTTTCAGGGTTGACAGGAGATTTCCTAGCCCATGACCCCGCCCGAACGCCAAAAGGCGGGCAGGCTGGGTTGTGGGCTAGGAATAACCTGTAATTCGAGCTGATTTTGACCAATTTAAATTTCTTCTTGACTTATTCAAAATATCTTAGTAATTTTTCGACGAAAAAACGAAAATATTCGAAATGAGCAATATAGAAAAAGACGATTCCGTAAGGGAACAGATACTTCAAGCGGCCAGTGAGGTCTTCCTGAAGTGGGGCATTAAGAAAACCACCATGGAAGATATTGCCCGTGCAGCCGGAAAAGGCAAGAGCACTCTTTATTATTATTTTAAAAATAAAGAGGAGATCTTTGATGCCGGCGGTAAACTTGAGATTGATGAAATGATGGCTCAGGCTGTGAAAGAAATGGAACATGTTGAATCCGCAGTGGAAAAGCTCGAAGTGTACATCCAAAGTGGTTTCCAGTTCATGAAAAAGAAAATCGGATTTTACTCTGTTATCATGAGTGAGATAAGTGAGGACAGCAAGATCATCAAAGGGGTGCTGGAGTATATCGCCAAGAGCGAATCGAGAATTTTACACTCAATTCTTGAGTATGGCCTAAAGCGGAAAGAATTTAAATTTTCGAGCGAGGATGAGCTCAAAAAAACAATCCATGTACTCATGCTTGCCATCCGTGGAGTAGAGCTTGAACTGATTCAGGCAAAGCACCCTAATCAACTTGACTCCTATATGGCCGTCTTAACCAAAATTTTGCTAAACGGGTTAAAAACCTAAAATTTTTTACACTATTTTCGACGAAAAAACGATAAACGTCTAAAAGGACAATATAACTATGAAAAAGGATCTGATGAATTTGACAGTATTTCTCTTAATTACTGCCGGGTTGTTTGCCGGATGCACAAAAGAGAAATCAGAAGAAAGAGCACCGGTCAATGTTGTTGTACAAACCGTACAAAATATTTCCGATGATCAGAATTTTGCATACAGCGGCACTATGGAGGAATCGGAATCCACGCCGCTGAGTTTTTCAGGAATGGGTACGGTATCCCGCGTGTATGTGAACGAGGGAGATTTTGTACATAAAGGACAGCTTCTTGCAGAACTGAACAGTGAAAGCAGTAAGAACGCTTACGATATGGCATCAGCTGCCAATAAGCAGGCTGAAGATGCATATAAAAGAATTTTGCCAATGTATAAAAACGGAAACGTACCTGAGATAAAATTGGTAGAGGTTGAAACAAGTGTGCAGCAGACGAAAGCTGCTGCCGCAATGGCTAAGAAAAATCTGGACGACTGTAAGTTGTATGCAACAGGCAGCGGACTTGTAGGAAAAAAATCCATGGATCCCGGTATGAGCGTCGTTCCGGGTATGGCTTCCATTACCATAGTAAAAATAGATAAAATTTATGCCAAGGTATCCGTATCTGAAAACGAAATTGCCTCGATCAAAAAAGGCGATAAGGCGAAGATTGTAATTGCAGCTCTGAATAATGCAGAATATCAGGGAAGTGTTGAGGAAATCGGTGTACTGGCTGATCCGATGGCGCATACATATAAGATAAAAATCGCAATTGCCAATACAGGACAAAAAATAAAACCCGGAATGATATGCAATGTATTTCTTGGTAAACCATCCGGTAATAATTGTTTAGTTGTTCCAAATCAATCAATTCTGACTGATGAGCACGGAAAGAGCTATGTTTATACAGTTGAGGGTGGACAGAATAAAGCATCTAAAAAATATGTAACGACCGGTAAACTTGTCAGAGCCGGTGTGGAGATTTTGGATGGATTGCAACAGGGTGAACAGGTCGTTGTTGCGGGTCAGCAAAAACTTGTTGACGGCACAGCTATCGAAATTATGAAATGATGAATCGGAATAAGATACAATGAAAACGAAAAGAACATTAATAGAAAATATTCTCCGGTATAAGCAGATAATTTATATAGCGACGGCTATGCTACTTGTAGCAGGTGCCATAGCATTAATCGAAATGCCGCGTGATGAATTTCCTGAATTCGAAATTCGACAGGGAGTCATTATCGGTGTTTATCCCGGAGCCACTTCAAAACAAGTTGAAGAACAGTTAACGAAAAAAGTTGAGAACTACCTTTTTCAATATGAAGCTGTGGAAAAATCCAAAACACATTCTATCTCAAAAGAAAACGTGATGGTTATCTATGTTGAAGTCACGAAAAAAGAGAAGGATCCGAAGCTGTTTTGGTCCAAGCTCCGTCATGGATTGAATGATCTGAAATCGCAGCTTCCTTCCGGAGTTATGTCGCTTACAGCGGATGATGATTTCGGTAACACTTCGGCAATATTATTGTCGGTAGAGTCCGATACCAAATCATACAAAGAATTAGAAAAATATATCGCGAAGTTTGAAGACGATGCACGGAAAATCAAAGCTACATCACGCGTAAAACATCTCGGTCTGCAAAAAGAAGTTATTAACGTGTACATGGATGATGCCAAGCTTACTAACTATGGTATCAAGCCGCTTACGGTAATGGCAATGCTTAAACCTGCCGGAACAGTGAATTACGCCGGAGAGATTGATGACGGAAACCTCGTCATGCCGATTCATATTCCTACGACGTACAAATCGGAAAGCGATATTGCGAATCAGATCATTTATTCCGATCCGACGGGTAATGCAATCCGGGTGAAAGATGTAGCCCGCATAACAAGAGAGTACCCGGATCCGGACTCTTACATCAGGTCGAACGGAAAGAAATGCTTGATCGTCTCGCTTGAAATGCTTCCCGGTCATAACATTGTTCAATATGGTGAGGATATTAAAAAGGAGATTACCAAGTTTAAGAACAGTGTTCCGCCGGATGTTAATGTCGGTATTATTTCCGATATGCCGGAGTTTGTGTCGCATTCCATTTATGACTTTATGAAGGAATTCCTGATTGCAATCATTTCGGTAATTCTTGTAACTGTACTTTTACTACCGCGAAGAGTCGCATTGGTTGCGGCATCTGCTATTCCGGTCTCAATATTGATAACGCTTGGTTTTATGTGGGTATCGGGAATGACGCTGCAAACGGTATCGCTGGCGGGACTTATTATCGTACTCGGAATGGTGGTAGATAATGCTATCGTGATTATAGATAATTATGTGGAAAAATTAGATAACGGCATAACTCCGCATGATGCGGCGACCCAAAGTGTGACGGACTTGTTCGCTTCAGTATTTTCCGCAACTCTTATTCTGATTTTCTGCTTTCTGCCGATGGCCGTTTTAATGACCGGGACCGCGGGTGATTTTGTCCGTTCGCTTCCGGCAACTATTACATTCGCTTTAGGTGTTTCGCTTGCCGTATCAGTCATTCTCGTTCCGTTGCTTTGCTACACTTTTATTAAAGTTGGCATAAAGCACATGGACGAAAATAGCAGAAAGAGCCGTTTTCTTAACTGGCTGCAAAATTTTTACGACAACATGCTGGAGAAGTCCTTTAAAAATAAAAAGACTGTTGTTCTGATTGGTGCGACTTCATTTATTCTGGGACTCATACTGATGGGCATTGCGCCACAGCAGCCGTTCCCGGCGTTCCAGCGGAATCAGTTCGCGGTAGAAGTATATCTACCGACAGGCAGTTCCTTGCAGCAGACTGATAAGGTGATGAAAGATATTGAGTCACTTTTGCAGAAAGACAAAAGAGTAAAAGAGATTGCATCATTTGTTGGAACCAGTTCTCCAAGATTCCAGACAATGTACGCGCCACAATTTCCGGCAAAAAACTACGGACAGCTCCTGGTAATTACTGAATCGGACAAAGCTACTATAGAAATGCTGAATGAATATAGTAAGTCTTATAGTAACAATTTCCCGAACGCGCATGTAAAATGGAAACAGCTTGAAATGTCGCCATCTGCTACACCTATTGAAGTGCGGGTAAGCGGGGACAGCATTGCGGTAATAAAACAGGTCGCCTCGCAGATTAAAGATATATTCAAGGGCATCAAAGGAACGCAATGGATAAGAACGGATTATAAGGATCCATTACAGTCCGTTCAATTGAATCTCAAGGAAGATGAAGCTAGCCGTCTCGGTTACTCGAAGCAGATTCTTGACTATTCACTTATGGCGGGAACGAAGGGCCTGCCGGTGGCAACATTATGGGAAGATGATTACCCGATTGACGTCAATCTTAAAGTTGATAAAAATGTGAAGACAAATGTTGATGATATTATGAATCAATACGTCACTTCACCGTTTCTCGTCTCATCGGTTCAGGTGCGTCAGCTTGCAGATGCAAAGCAGGAATGGACCGAAGGTGAAATTGCGCGCAGAAACGGAGTTCGCACTATAACGGTACAGGTTGATGTTGAGCGCGGGCAATACGCATCTTCCATATTGGATGAAGGCATGAAAAAAATCAGCAAGCTGAAACTTCCTGATGGTGTTAGTATAAATTACGGCGGAGAATACGAAACTAATGTTGACGAAGTAACGCCGATGTATTACGCTATGGTAGTTTCCATTTGCATCATCTTTGTTATTCTCATGTTCCAGTTCCGCAATATCAAAACGACAATACTTATCATGATGACTCTGCCGCTGTGTATCTTCGGCGCTTCGTTCGGTGTCAACATCACCGGGTATGCGTTCGGAGTAACGTCACTTATCGGCATCATCAGTCTGATGGGTATTATTGTGAGAAATGGAATTATCTACGTGTCCTACGCTGAAGTACTGCGTAATGAACACGGCCATTCATTGGAAGAAGCTGCTCTTGCTGCGGCAAAAAGAAGAATGCGTCCGATATTCCTTACTTCGGCAGCGGCCGCTGTCGGTGTTGTGCCGATGATCATCAGCCGTTCACCTTTGTGGGGACCGGTAGGTGCGGTCATTTGTTTTGGTTTGATGTTCGGATTGGTATTATCATTAATCGTGCTTCCGGTTTTATACTACCTGTTCCACAGAAAAGACTTCGATAAAATTGCGGAGGAGGCTGCGTTATGAAACGGATCAATATAATTATATGCGTTTTGTTATTAAGCCAATTTGTGCCTGCTCAAAGACTGATTTCGCTGCAGGAGAGCAAGGAACTAGCTCTCGGCAATAACGCGAAAAGCAAGAACAGTAAATTGGAAATGCAAAGCGCACGTCAGGTTAAAAAATCTGCGTTCACGAACTATTTTCCAAGCATCAGTGCGAGCGGCATGATGTTCGGAGCGCAGAAATACCTGTCGGAGACTCATTCTGCCGGCGGTAACCTGCCGGTGTATGACGGCAATCCGGCAAATTTGCTTACAGCAACTCAGTTTGCCTACTTCCCGAGCAGTACTATAGGCATGATGAAAAAGGGTACTATCGGTTATGTATCGGCAGCACAGCCTTTATTTACCGGCGGTCGTATCTATTACGGTAATCAGCTCGCTTCACTTGGTGTTGATGTAGCCGATTATAAAGATAAACTGACGACAAATGAAATCAATCAGAAAACCGAAGAGCAGTATTGGCAGATAGTTTCGTTAAAAGAAAAAGCTAATACTATCCTCGCGTATGAAACTCTTTTAAGGCGGCTTATCAATCAGGTTGAGGATGCCTACACCCATGGGCTGACAACTAAAAACGACGTTTTAAAAGTGAAAGTCAAATTAAACGAAGTGCTTCTGAATAAGTCCAAACTGGAAAACGGAACGCGCCTTGCCGAAATGGCATTCTGCCAATATATAGGCATTCCGTTTGACTCCACCATAGTATTTAAGGATTCTCTGGTTATTAACGGTATACCCCAAAGCTATTTTGTCGATAAGAATGAAGCGTTGCAGCAGCGCACAGAGTATGCACTATTGGAAAAATCCATAGAAGCTGAAAAACTGCAAACCAAAATGAAGTTCGGCGAATATCTGCCTCAGGTCGCAGTCGGTGCTAATGAAATGTACATGAAACTCGATGATGCAAATTCAAGAACCTTCGGCATGGTTTTCGGTTCAGTAAACGTACCGATTTCATCTTGGTGGAGCGGGAGCCATGAATTAGAAGAGCGCTGTATCAAAGAAGAAATTGCTAAAAACAATTTCAAAGACAACAGTGAACTGCTTGCCCTGCAAATTGAAAAATCATGGCAGGATTTGACCGACGCGTATAAACAATACTTGCTGTGTCTGGATTCCAAGTTACAGGCCGAGGAAAATATGAAAGTAAATGACGACAGTTTTAAAAACGGCGTTATTAATATTTCGGATTTACTTGAATCTAAAGCAATGTTGCAGCAGACGCAGGATCAGCTGACCGACGCAAAAGCATCATACGCGACAAAACTCAGTTTATATTTACAGGTAACAGGCCGCTAAAATTCCCCCAATCACACAAAACCTCTCCTGTGCTATACAGTGCGGGAGGGGTTTTTTTATTATGTCTTCGTACAAAATCGTTATAGTAAATTCACAATAGAACGCGGATGACACGGATGACGCAGATTTTCACTGATTATTATGGTTTAGAATAAAGTCTAAGCAGTACTTTCAATAGTATAAAGTTAATTCATTACATTTGCGATAATGAAAGGAGAAATATTATGATTGGAATACTTGCCTTTGGATCCCTGTTGTCTGATTGTGGGGCTGAGATTAAATGTAGTACTGAAAGAATAATTGATGATGTTGAGACACCCTTCCCAATTGAATTCGCTAGGATAAGTCAAACGAGAGGTGGTGCCCCTACGCTTGTGCCAGTTAAAACTGGAGGGGAAAAAGTGAAAGGGAAAATATTTTGTCTAAAAAGTACAATCAGCTTAGAGGAAGCTAAAAATATTCTTTATAGAAGAGAAATTAATAAAGTATGCTCAGGGCTAATATATAAACAGCCAGATAATGAAGAGAGTGGTAAAGTACTTATAAAAGAGGACTATGAGAATTTCGAATGTTGTGAAATCGTCGTATATACTGACTTTAATGAGTGTGGAAAGGAAAACTTATCTCCCGAACAATTAGCTAATAAAGCAATTGAGAGTGTTTGTGAAGCCAAAGAAGGCAAAGATGGAATCACTTACTTGCTTGGTGTAAAAGCAAATGGAGTACATACGCCGCTCATGGATGAATATGAGCGAGAAATTGTGAGACAGATAAAACAACGAATTTGTGCGAAGCATTAAAAAAAACAGAAATGATTGGTGGGGGCGGTTTCCAGATAGAAAGAAGGGACGTTGCAAATATGCTTGCATTATGCGAATACATGCAAAAAAGTGGATTATTCTGTTCCTCCAAGTATTTGTCCAATGGATTCTCCCCGAGGGATTCTGCGAACGTATAAATTTGCTGTGTTGCGGAATAGCCTTGGTTATATTTAAGCAGCAAATTTTACGGGATGACAGCCAAGTAGATAAGATTAACGCCAAAAATGGTTTATTAATTTAGTTTCAGATGCCTATTTTCCCTTAGATTTCCACGCCGAGAATAATTATCTTTAAAATTTGAAAATTTCACAACAAATCTGCGAGAATTATGAAAAATCCGGGAAATCTCATAAAGGGTATCGTTATTCTTAGTTGTTTGTTTATGTCGAATATATTCGCTCAAAAAGCTGAAACCATTGCGCCGCCTGACTGGAGCAAGAATCAGGCAATTTATGAAGTAAATCTTCGTCAGTACACGAAGTCTGGTTCGATCAAAGAGTTTATGTCCAAGCTTCCGAAGTTAAAGGAAATGGGCATCGGAATCATCTGGCTTATGCCGATTCACCCGATTGGATATGACCATAGAAAAGGTACGTATGGAAGTTATTACGCGGTAAGAGATTATTACGGACTTGATTCGATGCTGGGCACGAAGACCGATTTTAAGAAACTGGTAAAACAGGTTCATAAAATGGGCATGCACATCATTATTGACTGGGTCGCCAACCACACGGCGTGGGATAATGCTCTGACGAAAGAACATCCGGAATTTTACACGCATGATTCAACCGGTAAATTTATGACTCCGGTTCCCGATTGGACTGATGTTCTTGATTTGAATTATGATAATAAAGACCTTTGGGAATATATGACCAAGGCTCTTGAATATTGGGTTAAAGAATTTAATATTGACGGCTACAGATGCGATGTTGCAGGTATGGTCCCGACTGAATTCTGGCAGTATGCACGTCCGCGTTTGCAGAAAATTAAACCGGTATTCATGCTTGCGGAGTGGGAAGATCCAAAACTGCATGATAAAGCATTTGATATGACATACGGCTGGGATCTTTTGCATACGAATATTGACGTGGCTCAGGGAAAGAAACCGGCATACGCGATCATCCGTCTTATGGAAAAGGAATTGAAGAGCTATCCGGCAAACGCGTACCGTATGCGATTTACTACCAATCATGATGAAAACAGTTGGAACGGAACATCGAATGAACGTTTCGGAAAAGCTGTTGATGCATACAATGTCATTTGCGCAACTGTACCGGGAATGTTCCTCGTGTACAGCGGTCAGGAAGCTGGTGAATCCAAGCGTTTAGATTTCTTTGAAAAAGATCCGATTGTTTGGAAGAGCCACTCGAATTTTACATTGTTCAAAAACCTCATTCATCTGAAAAAGAGCAATAAAGCATTGTGGAACGGAACCGCAGGTGGAGATTTTATTCCGCTTGTCACGGATACAACGTCAAACGTCATTTCGTATTTGCGTGATGCCGGTAAACAGGCGATTATTGTGAGTGCAAATTTATCCGGAACCGCTCAGGAAGTTGTTTTGAAGAATGAAAAGATTCAAGGCGAATTTAAAGATTTTGCAACCGGTAAAGAGGTTGCTCCGGCTGATATGAAATTCACTCTTCAGCCATATGAATATAAAATATTAGTTAAGTAGAAATTATATAGAAGACAATGGCATCTCAATTTGAACCGGTAATAGGACTTGAAGTCCACGCCCAGTTACTAACGGATACAAAAATATTTTGCAGCTGTTCAACAAAGTTCAGTCCGAACGCGAACGTGAACGTATGTCCCGTTTGCCTCGGCCATCCGGGTGTTCTTCCGGTATTGAACAAGAAAGTTGTCGAGTTTGCTGTTCTTATGGGACTGGCAACAAATTGCACTATTCGCGAGCGTTCCATTCTTGCCCGTAAGAATTATTTTTATCCTGACCTTCCCAAGGGATATCAGATATCACAATACGATAAGCCATTGTGCGAAGACGGTTATATTGAGGTGGAGCCGAAAGGTAAACCGAAAAAGAAAATTCTTATTAAGAGAATCCATATTGAAGAAGACGCGGGTAAATCAATTCATGATATGGGTGATGATACGTGTATTGACGTGAACCGCTGCGGTGTTCCGCTTATTGAAATTGTTACCGAGCCGAATATTGCATCTGCCGAGGAAGCATATTTATATCTCACCAAGATTCGCCAGATAGTCCGCTATCTGAATATTTGCGACGGCAACATGGAAGAGGGTTCACTTAGATGTGATGCAAATATTTCTATGCGTCCGGCTGGCACAACGGGACTCGGTACAAAAGCGGAAGTGAAGAATATGAACTCATTCCGTAATGTCGAGCGTGCGCTGAATTATGAAATTGAACGCCAGACAGAAGTTCTTGAAGACGGCGGAAAAATTCTCCAGCAGACACTTCTCTGGGATGCGGATAAAAATATTGCAATCGCGATGCGCGGTAAAGAACAGGCGCATGATTATAGATATTTCCCTGATCCCGATTTGCTCCCCATTATCGTATCCGATGCTTGGAGAGAAGAGATCAGGGCGCAGATGCCTGAATTACCTGAAACAAAGAAGCAGCGTTTCATCAATGATTTACAACTGCCGGAATTAGATGCTGATATTTTGACACAACAGAGAGAAGTTGCCGAGTATTTCGAATCAGTAATCGAAACGACAAAAGATTACAAAACTGCCAGTAACTGGGTCATGGGTGAAGTACTTCGCGTATTGAATGAACAGAAAATTGAAGTCGGGAATTTCCCGGTTAGCCCTGAATCTTTAGGCAAGCTTATTAATCTTATCGGCAATAATACCATCAGCAGCAAGATAGCTAAAGAGGTATTCTCGGATATGCTGACATCCGGCAAAGAAGCCGAAGTGATCATCAAGGAGAAGAATCTTGTACAGATTTCAGACGAAGGTGCGATAACAAAAATTATCGAAGGTATTCTTGAAAAACATCCGGGTGAGATCGCGCAGTATCTTGAAGGTAAGGAAAAAGTATTCGGGTTCTTTATTGGGCAGATAATGAAAGAAACAAAGGGCAAGGCCAATCCGCAGACGGTCAACTCATTACTGCGGCAGCTCCTTGATGCTAAAAAGCAATAAGTTAATTAATCATAGTGCACGTTCGGCGTGCTCGTAATTGTAAAAGTAAAAATAGATATATCATGAAGTTCACAAAGGAATGGTGGTTAGAGCATCTGAAGCGTTTCGTAGGAATTAAGACCCACGAAGAATTGAACGTTGTCAAAACACCAAAAGAAAAAATTAAAGACTTTGTCACCTCACTGTTTTCCGCCGGTCTTGCCGCGCTGGTTATCATCAGTTTTGTTATACAAAACACGAGAATTCCAACCGGCTCAATGGAAGGAACAATATTAATCGGTGATTTTGTCCTCGTTAATAAATTTATTTATGGCTCGTCATCACCGCGCTACATTCCGTTTACACAGATTCCGCTTCCTTTCTTTACTATCCCTGTAGGCCGTGATCCACAGCGTACTGAAATCGTGGTTTTTGAATATCCGGGTAACGCGGATCAGATGCAGTCAAGTGAACTCAATCTAAATTATGTAAAGCGCTGTATCGGACTTCCGGGTGATATTGTGGAAGTCAAAGATGGTGTCGTATATGTTAATAACCAGCAGTTGTGGATTCCGCCATACATACAGTACGATGACCCGAAACGGGAAGGTCCGCCACCGACTTACTATCACAAAGGCGAAGCAGAGCTCGGTATTTTCCCGCCTAATAAAACATGGAATCATTGGAATTACGGCCCTCTGCGTGTCCCGAAAAAAGGTGATGTCATTAAGCTGACACCTGATAATTTTATCGAGTGGCAGATGATCATAAACCGCGAAATCGGCAAAATGTCACTCCAAATGGACGAAAATGTCATTACGCTTGATGGAAAGCCGATAAGCTCATATACGATAAAAAAAGATTACTATTTTATGATGGGTGACAACAGAACCAACAGCGCAGACAGCCGCTACTGGGGATTTGTCCCGCGCGATCTGATTATCGGTAAAGCGTTTATTATTCTATTCTCTTGGGATAGAGATATTCCATTCTCGGAGCCGGTACATTTACTGTCTACTGTCCGTCCCGACCGAATTTTAAAATTAGTGCGATAATCCGGAATATTAATTTATTTTAAGAGGAAGGTGTTTTTAATACCTTCCTCTTTTTTTATATTGAGATTACATCTAACCATTAATACCTGACAGGCTCGTACTTCATGCTGATTCGCGTGTGGGTAGTATGTGTCATGGTTTGTGCATCGCTTCAATGCCTGGCACAAGATACCTCGTATTATTATACCGGGAAGAATTACGGAAGTGAAGGATTATATAATCCTTTATATTTCATTTTAAATTGCGGATATGACAATTTTCAGGTGATGAATAATCGCAGCCTGCTGCATCAGGAGTACCGACCCGGATTTAACAACGTGTTGGATAACCTAAAAAATCCTTTCTCTGCTATCAGAAAAAACGGCACAGGTGATTTTCTCAAGACCGAAGTTTTCCCAACATCACTCAAGAAAAAACGTGCGCAGTGGATACCTAACTATAAACTTCATCTTATTGGCGGCGGTATGTCATATCGTGAAATGGCCGAATGGTATACATATCACAATGCCCCTTACCCAAAGACCACCTCATTTTTAACTATGGCGACTTCGTGGTTCATAAACGAATCTATGGAGAATGGGACATTAAAGGGCGTGAATGTAGACCCCATCGCCGATATGTATATCTTCAATCTTGGTGGAGTTTTGCTTTTCAGTTTTGATAACATCAATAGATTTTTTTCTGAAGATCTGCACATGTCCGATTGGTCGCTTCAGCCTTCCATCAATTATTCAACGGGCGAGTTGATGAACAACGGCCAGTACTATCACTTCGCGTGGAAAATTCCATGGTGGGAACATTGGTATCTTTTTGAGGTGTTCGGCTATAACGGCGTATTTGGCGCGGGATATAAATGGGATTCAGGGCAAACACTGTCTGTAGGTTACGGACTAAACGTTTCGGCTCTTGAGGTAATAGATGTGGTTACGAATAAAAAAACAGCACGAGTGGTGGACTGTATCGGATTGTATTATGACCTTAACGGCAGCCTGATGACTTCATTATTATATTCTGCTACGACAAACAATAAAGTTGTTTTGAATGTTTATCCCGGGGTGGTCTCATATAAAAGCATTTCACCGGGTATTTGGTTTGTGCTCAATACAAGCAGGAGCGCAACATGTGGCTTGACGTTCCGGTACATTCCCGGATTCGCGGTTAAATAGGTATAGACTGTTATCGGGGGTGTCGCAAAAATTTTCGTATCCTATTTAAATCAATAGATAGAAAAATAAACTTGTACTTCGGTAACTGATTTCTTCCCAGTATTTCCTCTTCAGGCTTGTAAATAATGCCGTCAGCTTGAGTGTCGGGAAATAGAACAATATAAGCCCTCATCACCCGACCTCTTCTCCCAGAGGGAAAAGAGGAGTAAAAAAGCGCAAGTAAAAATTAAAGATGAGCCTTTCGACCTCTCTCTCCCTTTGGGAGAGAGATTGAGACTTGTCCGCCGAAGGAGGAGTGAGGGGTTCTTTGATTGCGCTAATTAAATTGACAGCCTGGCTTGGTAATAGAGGAGTCAGGAGTAAGTTCAATTAATAAGTTGCTTACTCAGCAGACTCTACCGCGGGTTTGGGAAAAACTTATCTTTTAGTCCAAGGAATTTCTTTTCGAATAAACTATAGCTCAAACCACTCACCGCTATGCTTACAACCAAAGCGACTAATATTCTGATGCCCAGCGGTACTCCTGTTATAAATCCATGCGAAAGGAACAGGAGAATAATCGGGTAGTGAAAGATGTATAATCCGTAAGAAATTTTACCGATATAATTCAGCGCTTTGTTTGCGAATATTCCGGGGAAGAATTGTTTTTGCGATACGGCGGAAATGGCGATACCGCTGAGAATGTTGATTGCCGTATAACCCCAGATGGATTTATGAGAATCTTCCATCGAAGGACGATATCCGAATGCTGTAGCAACAATATGGCCGGTCATCAGGTATTCGGTCAGAATTCCAAGGCTGACGACTCCGATAAACAGTGCGAGTATTGTCCCCGGTTTTGTTTTAGCAGGGCGCAGTGTAAATAGCGCTCCGCAGGCAAAAGCATCAATATTGCTGAATGGAAGCACATTGATAAATAAATTTTGTTCTTTAACAAAATAACCCGAGAATGCAGGCATCGCATGTATGATACTCTCTCCAAAACGGATAAGAGGTCCAAATAATATAACTGCGATAAAGAATGTTTTAAGGTGTTTATTCGGTATAATGAAAATCAAAAACGGCCAGATCAGATAAAATTGTTCCTCAACCGCCAGCGACCAGAAGTGTGTTAGAAATCTTGATGTGACAAATGCCGATGAGGCGTGATAAAAATCGTAAAGATATGATACGGCATACGGGAGTTGGTACTTCAAGATGTGCAATTCGGCCGCAGGTTTCTCGGAAAGTGATAACGGAAGAAGCGTCAGAATGAACATGAAGAGAAGATACAGATAGTATACCGGGAAAATGCGCAATACTCTGCGCCCGTAAAAACCCGTGAGAAACGAGCCGAAATTCCGGTCTTTGGTTCTAATGAGGAGACCGGTTATCAGAAAACCGGATAATACAAAAAAGAGATGCACACCCAGATAACCGCACGCCAGCATTCCTGCATGGAAAAAAAATACCATGAGGATGGCAATGGCACGGATCGCGTCAAGTCCGGGTAAAGTTTTGCTTTCGGTCAAGGTCAGACTGCTTCTCTTTTTAATTCCGCGGTAAGGTATTATAATTGTATACAAAATATAAATATAAAATCCTTTTTATAAATGACATTTTATGAAATTAAACAATTTCAATATTGAGCAATACAAGCTGAATAATGGCCTGACCATTATTTTGCATAAAAGGAAGGACATTCCTTTAGCCGCGACGAACATATGGTACCGGGTCGGTTCGGCGAATGAAGTGGCAGGGAAGACCGGACTGGCGCATCTATTTGAACATATGATGTTCCAGGGCTCCGTGAACGTGCCGAAAGGAATGCATTTTCACTATGTACAGGAAGCAGGTGGCACGTTGAACGCCTCTACGAGTTTCGACCGGACAAACTACTTCCAAAAAGTACCCGCGCATTTTCTTGAACGGATGCTCTGGCTGGAATCGGACCGAATGGGAAACTACCTTCCTGCTTTAGATGAGGAAAAACTGAAAAATCAGATTGATGTTGTATCCAACGAGCGGCTGGAGAGGTATGACAATCAGCCATACGGACTCGCATTTGAAAAACTGCTGCGGCTCATGTATTCGGATGAACATCCGTACGCATCACCGGTCATCGGATTTCTTGAAGATATTAAGGCATATACACTCGATGATGTTCGTGACTTTTTCTCGCGTCATTATACGCCGTCAAATGCCTCGCTTGTTATAGCGGGTGATTTTGAGGAGCATAGTGTAAAACAAATGGTCGAGCATTACTTCAGCGAAATAAGGAGCAATCACACGGTTGTGGAAATGCCGTCACAGAACGAAACATGGCGAAAGTTTTCCGGTTTTGAGGCTTTTCAGGATAATGTTGAATTAGATAGATTTTATTTGACATGGCATACTGTTCCTTCGTATCACGAAGATGATATACATCTTGAAATGCTTTCGGATATTCTCACCGGCTCAAAAAACGGATACTTGAAAAAAGCTTTGACTATTGATCAGCAAATTGCTCAATCTGTTTCGTCGTATCAATTTTCCGGAAAGTACGGCGGATTTTTTGTCGTGCAGGTTACGATGAAACCCGGGAAGGCAATTGATGAAGCAAAAATGATTGTGCTTGAAGTAATTGAGAAGTTAAAGTCTGAGACTGTCCCCGACAGAGAATTGCAGCGCTCGAAAAATATAGTCACATCGGGGTTTATATATCGTCTGCAAAACCTTTCTACAATAGCTGACTTAATGAATCAATACGCATTTTATCTCGACACGCCGGACGGTTTTCAAATTGAGTTGGACAGGTACAATAGTATTTTTAGCGGCGACATCACACGCATGGCAAAAGCATATTTTAACAATGCCTACGGAGAGCTGCAAGTATTACGGAGGAATAATGGCAAATAACAACACAACAATTCCGCCGGCCGAAGGAAATATGCGGCATTTTGAAATTCCGGTTCCCGAGGAGATGATTTTGTCTAAGGGTAATCTTATTTCACATTATCAACGGACTTCGATCCCGTTGATAAATATGATTCTGAGCTTCCCATATGGCATACTCGATGAGAATGCAAAAGAAAAAGGGTTGGTTAATCTGTCGTGTAGCGTACTTGATGAGGGAACTGAATCTAAAACCTCACTTGAATTCAGTGATGCCGTTGAATTTTTGGGTTCATCTTTGAGTATACAAACAGACTACGAACACACTGTGATTTCCTTGCAAGCACTAAGTGAGAAGTTTGAAGAGACACTGCAATTGTTGCAGGAGATGCTCCAGCATCCCCGATTTGATGAAAAAGATTTTTCACGGGAAAAGAATAATATTCTCGTCCGGCTTCGTCAGGCGCAGGATTTACCGGATGCGATTGCTGAAAGAGCATACAGAGACATAGTATACCGCAATGCCGGGAATTACGGTTCGTCCGTTCATGGAACAATCAACCAGCTTTCGGGAATAGAACTGATGCAGGTGCGCTCCTGGTATGGCAATACATTGCAGAAAAGCATTCCGGATATATTCTCAGCCGGTGATATTACCATGCAAGAACTACGGCGGCTTTTGGACAAATACGAACTTCTCGACGGAGCCACGTATAAGAGAGATGCGGGAAAATTTGAAAAGGCTATGCCCTCAAGCAAAGTATTTATCATTGATAAACCGGAATCCGTTCAGAGCGAAATTATTATCGGGCATTTGACGAACAAAAGAACCGACAAAGATTACTTTGCAAAAGTCATTTTGAATATGATATTCGGCGGGCAATTCAGCAGCAGACTTAATCTTAATTTGAGAGAAAAGAACGGGCTTACCTACGGAGTACATTCGTCCTTTAATTATCATGTAGGCGCGGGAGATTTCAGAATCAGTACGTCTGTGTCCTCAGCGGACACGGGGAAAGCTATCCGGGAAATTTTTATTGAGTCAGAGCAGATTGGCCAGGACATTTCAAAAGAAGAAATTGATTTTTCGCGTGCATCATTAGTAAACAGATTTACTTTGAATTTCGAAACATACGGACAGCTGGTGAGCAATAGTTTTTCACGGCGGTTATTTGCTCTGCCGTCTGACTATTTCGAAAATTATGTTACAAATGTTTTATCGATTCAAGAAGATGATGTCCGTGAAGCGGCACGGAAGCGTATATCGAAAGATAATTTCCAGATAGTGCTTGTCGGAAATACGAAAGATATTGAGGATAGTTTACTGAAAAACGGAATAGATATTCCAATTGAAAAAATATCTAACGAAAGTCTTTGGTGAGCTGAGTCGCAATCAGCCTAATACGGCGGTAAGCTTAACAACCTTACCGCCTTTTTTTATAAACTTATCCAGATAAGGGAATAGCAGAGGGTAATTGCGATAATCTACAACCAGGATAATGGTTCGTTGGTTGTCCTGATGCCGGAATAAAATGTTTGCGACCGCTTCCTGAAATACTCTATCATCATTTTGATAAGGTACATTAAAGAGGCCCCGGTCGGTCATTACCTTTTTATCTTTGAGAGCTGATTTCACCACTTGAAATTTGGGTGAATGAAAAAACTTGCTTTGTGTGTTTACGTAGAATGCGAAAATTCCCGGAATGTCCGAATTTATTGCGCCGAGTGATTGTTGCAGCCGCTTGCTGGAAAATTCATCAAGGAGTTTATACTCCTGGTCGGGAATCTGATCCGATAATTCAATAATGCATTCATTATCGCCGGAGCGGAGAAGGGACACGATTTGACGGTTTTCTTTTGAAGGAAGAATGATGAACGCTGTCTCTTCGATATCCGCGCAGAATTTCTTTTTCGTGCTCAAGGAAGCTTCGTCTAGTCCCTGAATAATAACCGAAACTTTGCTGTTGCTCCGAATAGCTGTCTTGTTAATCGTAACATCGACGTGAAAAAGGATTTGATCATCGTTTGAAATTAGCTCAATGTCAGTATCACCGTTAATTTTAGCTTCATGTGCCACGACTTCAATCCCATAGCCTGCCAAGCGGGTTTGCAAATCGTGTAGGATCAATGGTACCGGAAGATCGCCAGTCAACGTAACTGTAAACTTATGCGGGATAAGTGATTTTTTTGTGCGAGCCTGTTTTAACGATGTGTCAGGGACGGAAAACTCTTTAAGTGCAGAAGCAAACACGCTGTCAACGTTCAATCCGTGAGCATCTTTATACCCGAGCGAGAATATAGAATGCCCCGTCTTTGGTTTGACCATAATATTGACCGCTGCCAGAATAAGTGCAACGGTTAAGAGAATAATGATGACAGTTACCCGACGGCGTACTGAAAGTTTTTCGATGACAGACCTCTATCTATGAGTAAAGTGAGGCGGGCGCTTTTCCAAAAACGCGCTCGTTCCTTCTTGAAAATCCTGAGTATTGACGCACTGTGAAAATAAATCTGCTTCCAGCCGGAGCCCGTCTGGTAATTTCATATTTGCCGACTCACGAATAGCACGCATAAGCAGGTTAACAGCCTTACCCGGTTTGGATGCAATTTTGGCAGCAAGTTCTTTAGCCGCCGGAATTAACTCATTAAGCGGAAGTACCTGATTGAGTAATCCGAACTCATATGCTTTGGATGCCGGAAATTTTTCCCCGGTGAGAAGAAATTCCGTCGCGATAATTTTAGGAACGAGTTTAACTAATCTCTGCGTACCGCCGAATCCGGGGATGAGTCCGAGATCTATTTCAGGCTGACCGAATACCGCGTTATCAGAAGCGAGTCTAATGTGGCATGCCCATGCCAATTCAGCGCCGCCGCCTAATGCAAATCCGTTTATAGCTGCAATAACAGGTTTTCTAAAATCTTCAATTCTGCCAAAAACCCGCTGACCGAGTTCGGCATATTCTTCTGCTTTCGGTACGGTTAAATTATGGAGCTCTGAAATATCCGCACCGGCAACAAAGGCTTTACTGCCTGTACCTGTAATAACGAGGCAGCGGATATCATCATCATGCTCAATATCGCGCAATGCTTCGCTCATTTCCTGCAAGCACAAGATATTCAGCGCGTTCAGCTTTTCCGGACGGTTGATGGATAGAATCGCAATGTTGTTTTCAATTTCTACGCGGATGGATTGATACTGGCTCATGGTAGCTCCTTTATAAAGATATATATAACGGTAATCGCAGCCTCATATCCACTGACAAGAATTGGTGTTCCGGATAATAATGGTATGATGCCATGATTTCTGCAAGAAACATCGAAACGCCCACCCCAACCTCATAGCCGAACTTTGTGCCGTCTTCATTATAACTTGGAATGCCGGAAGATAACTTATATTGGTGTAGTGTCTGGTATATCGCCAAATTACCGCCTACCTCAATGCATGGCATGATTATAACAAAGTTTTCCAATATCGGAGCAAAATAGTATCGCGCTCCGAGAGTGAACGGAACAAAATTAGTTGAGTAATGTGTATAGTCGGAAGATTGATAAAAATCTTGTGAGCCGGGAAATTGTTCATAGCCTACTTTTCCAAAGAGGAAAAAAGGCAGATACTCATTGTCGGTGTAATCAAGGGAGAGGTTAAAACCTATTCCCATATTGCTTCTGTCTGAAAATACACCAATGGGCACACGTGGACCGGCATTGAAGGAGACAAACATTCCTCGTGCTTTATCCGACTGAGGCTGTGCTGGGTAAATATATGCACAACTAAAAACTATAAGAAAGAGTATTTTTTTATACAAAACGTACCAAAATTATCAACTTAAACTACAAAATTTATCGAACTTGGAAAAACTGCCCAAAATACTATCAATAATACATATAACTTACTATCTTTCGAGTGTAATAAACAAAGTTTTCCAATAAGATGTTCAATTTCGGGGCGGGAAATTGGACCGTAATTTGAAATGACGATTTAAGTACGGAAATGTGTCCCGGCGCATAACATATGAGTTCTAAAAACCGCTTAATAATATTAGTAACATGTATAACCATCGGCTTTCTTGCCATATGTGGTTATATAGCTTATAAAACACTTATCCAGTCGCTTCCTGTTTACGACGGAGAAATCCAATCCTCCGGAGTTCATGCACAAGTAGAAATTTATCGCGATTCTCTTGCTATTCCATATATATTGGCAAAAAGTGAAGAAGACGCATCCTACGCGTTAGGATATGTACACGCCCAGGAACGGCTTTTCCAAATGGATATGATGCGCCGTGCAGCAGCCGGAAGGTTGAGTGAAGTGTTCGGCACAAAAACTTTGGCTTTTGATCAGATGTTCAAAACTGTCGGATTGGAGCAAACTGCAGAACGAATTTGGGCATCAGCAAGTCCGGTTACCAAAAAGATGTTAAGTGCGTACGCTGATGGTGTTAATAAATATATCGAAGACAATAAAAACCGCCTGCCGATTGAATTTGACATTCTTAATTACTATCCCTACCAGTGGAAGCCGCAACACTCAATACTTATTATTAGAATGATGGCTTGGGAACTGAATATCAGTTGGTGGGCCGATGTAACATTTGCAGAAATTATAACCAAGGTCGGTCGCGAAAAAGCAGCAAGACTCATCCCTGATTATCCTGAAAACGGAAAAACTATAATTCCACAGTCGAATGCTTCGGTAAAACCAAAAGATGTCGCTTTTTTTGAGACTGATAAGGAGTTCAGAAAATTCATTGGTATTGATGGTACACACATCGGTTCGAATAATTGGGTCGTCAACGGTTCAAAATCAGTCTCCGGCAAAGCAATGATAGCCAACGATCCTCACCTTGCATTCAGGGCACCGGCAATCTGGTATGTTGCCTGCATTCGAGCCGGCAACTGGAACGCTGAGGGGATTACGCTTCCCGGTGTACCCGCGGTGGTTATTGGTAAAAACGCGAACATTTCTTGGGGTTTGACCAATGTAATGGCCGATGATGCTGATTTTTATACCGAAACTCTCGATCCACAAAAAACCAAATACCTTGTAGATAACTCCTGGCGCGACCTAAAGTTTAGAGTTGATACCATCAAGGTTAAAGATACTAATGATGTAGTTTTACGGACAATGTATACGCATCGCGGACCGGTTATTTCGGGGATACATCCATTTGCTTTCAATGGCAAGGCGCCCGTAATCAGTATGCGCTGGCTTGGTAATGAGACTGGTGATGAGTATTACGCGTTTTATCTGACAAATCGTGCAAGAAACTGGGAAGAGTTCAAACAGGGTGTCAGGAATTTTACCGTCCCCGGTCAAAATTATGTATTTACTGATAAGTCAGGTAATATCGGATACATTTGCGGCGCTAAGCTGCCGATGAGAAATAGTGTCTGCCCGTATTTTATCTATGACGGGACGCAAAGCAGCAGTGACTGGTGCGGCTATGTACCCGCTGACAAAATGCCCGAAGTTTTTAATCCCGCGCAAGGATTCATTGCATCAGCAAACAATAAAACCGCGAAGGATTTTCCGTATTACATTACCAACCTGTGGGAACCTTCATCCCGTATCGAAAGGATTTATCAACTTCTGACGGCGAAGGATAAATTTAGTCAGAAAGATTTTTCTGATATCCAGATGGATGTTACATCTCCGTATGCCAAAGAAATGGCGGCTTTCATTGTCGGGGCATTTAAAGGTGTTAAAATTACCGATCAGAATCTGAAAAATGCGCTCGATTTGATGAATGGCTGGGATTACAGTTTCAATACGGAATTACAGGCGCCAGCAATATATGCAGTCTATCTTAAATATCTTCTTCGTTATACCTTGGCAGATGATCTGGGTGAGGAACTATTCAATGAGTATCTTTCCGTGCCTAATATACCATACCGGGTTATTCTAAAATTATTAAAGACGAACGACGCGTGGATATTCGATAACTGTAAAACGTCGAAGGTCGAGACACGTGACGAAATAATCCGGAAAAGTTTTGCTTCTGCCGTTATAGAGTTAGAAAAGAAGCAGGGAGAGAACATACGGGAATGGCAATGGGGCAAGATGCATATGCTGACCATAAAGCATGCATTTCACGGAGCCGATAAGATTCTTGATAAAGTCGCCGATATTGGGCCGTATCCGGTTAGCGGAGACGGCACAACAATAAACAACGGAGAATATGCACTGCATGAATATCATGGGAATATTTCTCAATTGAAAACCAGCGAATATGAAGATATTCTTGGCCCATCGATGCGGTATATATTTGATTGGGCAAATCCTGATGAATTTAAGATATCCCTGCCGACCGGTCAGTCCGGAAATCTGTTCAGCGGACATTATAAGGACATGACCGACAGGTACCTGCAGGGTGATTTTTACAATATAAAAACAGACATTAATTCGATTAAAAAGAACGGTCATTTACTCATTATTGTGCCCTAAATTACGATTGAATATTTAAAGTCTGTTTATTTTGAAAAGTTTATTATTTTTCTTTGTATGAGAATTTAAAACAAGCGGTTTCTAATTGTCTAGGTCGTTTACGAAAATATTTTCCCGGTTGTCTTTGGGCTCAAAGATATCTGTGCTATTCTCCCTCCTCATCACCGCAGTTGCGATATTTGTAAATTTGTATTTTCCGGCCAGGCGCGAAGAGCAAGCGCTTAATTCCATGATAAGTAAGGCCCGGTATGTAGGCGAAATCATTTCAATTACTATATCAGAACCCCTTAAAAACGGTAACAAACAGTTAATTGAGCAGGAATTAAATTCTGCCAGCCGCCTCCACGAGCTACATTACCTTGTTGCATTTAATGATTCCGGAAAAGTCATTGCTTCATTCAATATTAGTAACGCATTTTACTCGGATTTTATCAACACCCACAAAGGGGTTGATTATGAGCGGGGTGTTGTAAAAATCAGAGTGCCGGTTAAAGCACAGGATGCAGTGATAGGGTATTTGTATGTGGGTATGTCTCTTTCGGAAATGCAGAAGGATGTCCAGTCAATCAGATACACAATAAGCATTCTGAGCCTCATCATCTTAGTTGGCGGCATTTTTATCATCTTTGTTTTGGTTGATATTGCGACAAAACCTCTTCGTGAAATAGTTGATGCCGTTAAAAAAATTGCTGCCGGTGACCTTGATAAGCGTGCCCGCGTCGTGTATGATGATGAAGTCGGCGATTTAGCAAAATCATTCAATGAAATGGTCGCAAACGTTCAATCGGCTAATCAGAAACTTGAAGTGTTTAACAAATCCCTTGAACAGCTTGTCGGAGAACGGACAAGGGCTTTGCAAATAGAGGTTAATGAACATAAGAGGACTGCAGAGGCACTGCGCAGGAGCCAATCCCAATTACTGCGTGAACAAAAAATATTTATGGGCGGTCCCACAATTGTATATCGCATCAAGGAAATTGATGATGCCTATACGATGGAATACATATCTTCAAACATAACTCAATATGGATATACCCGCGAGGATATGATTGACTCCTCCATGTTTTTATCCATTATTCATCCTGATGATATGGAGAGAATGACCGCGGAAATTCTATCAGCATTGCAAGCCAAAACTCCGAATTTTGAAAGCTATTTCAGGATTATCAAACGCGATGGTGATGTCCGGAACGTGTACAGTTTTACAACGGTGGTTCGCGATAGTGATGGCGAGTTCACGCATTTTGACGGCTATTTTATTGATATAACCGAAGGCAAGAAAGCCGAGAATGCATTATTAGAGAGCGAATCGAGATTTAGAACCATTTTTGATAAGGCCGGCGTCGGTATGATGCTGACCGATATTCATGGCAGAATATTCAACGCGAATGAAGCATTCCTTACATTTATCGGGTACAGTCTGTTTGAACTGAAAACAAAATCTATCATTGATATAAGTCATCCGGATGATGTCGAAGAGGAAGTGGGCTTATTTAAAGCTACACTAAGGGGTGAAAATCAATCTGCTCATTACCAAATTGAAAAGCGGTATATTCACAAAAACAGATCAGTTATATGGGGCCGTCTTACCGGCACATTTATTCGTGATTTGAATGGTGCTTTTCTATTCGGGTTTGGTACTGTGGAAGATATTACTCGCAGGCGGGTATCGGAAAATATCATTACCAGTCAAAATGACACCCTTAAATATGCTGCAAAATCTATTGCCGCATTGTTGACGAACTATGATTATGCAGCATCATTGCATGCAGCAATACAAGTGTTGGGCGAAGGAAGCAATGTTGACCGGGCATACATTTTTGAGCTGAGTTTCGATGAGGAGAGGGATCTGGCGCTGCTGCACAAGAAAGATATATGGGCGCGTAACGGCGATAGCAATCAGACTTTCGGCAAAGAAATTGAAGAGATGCAATACAATGAGATATTTACCAGATGGCATGAAAGCTTCTCAAAAGGCGAATCCATTTATGGACTGGTGAATAATTTCCCGGAAAAGGAAAAAGAGTATTTATTGCAGTGGGGCATTAAATCCATTATTCTCGTTCCGATTGCGATCAGAAATGAATTCGGCGGATTTTTAGGATTGGATCTTTTCACTGAAGACCATGAGTTTACTTCGAGTGAAGATTCCATTTTCCAGATGGTCGCTTCCAGTATAGGTGGAATACTTGAACGCGAGAAGGTTAACCGTGAACTTGTCGGTGCTAAAGAAAGAGCAGTCGAATCAGATAGGCTCAAATCCACATTGCTCTCTAATATGAGTCATGAATTCAGAACACCGATGAATGGTATTTTGGGATTCGCGGAATTATTAAGCGATGAACTTGAGGATTCACTCAGCCGCCAAATGGCAAGAAACATCCTTGATGCCGGCCACCGGCTAATGACGACACTGGATACCATTCTGGATCTTTCGCAGCTTGAATCAAGGAAGATTCAGGTTGCATTGACCGACGAGAAGCTGGTTGATGTTCTTCAACCAATGATGAGCCGCTACATGATTATGGCGGAGCAAAAGAAATTATCGTTTGAATATCTCGTGTTTGATGACAACATTTACGCAGCGATAGATGTTGAACTGCTGCGCAAAGTGATGCATAATATTATTGAAAATGCAATCAAGTTTACCAAGACAGGCGGTATCAGCGTCGAGATTAGTTCGGAAATGACGGAAGACGGAAATCTGTTTGCTACGGTGGCTGTGCGTGATACCGGAATTGGAATATCGCCGGAGCACCAAAAAATAATTTTCCAGGAATTCAGGCAGGTAAGCGAGGGCTGGGGTCGCGGATATGAAGGCAGCGGCTTAGGTTTATCGGTCGCTAAGCGTATGGTAACGTTGATGGGAGGAGATATTCAACTCGAAAGTGAAGTGGGTTACGGAAGTGAATTTAAAATTGTTTTTAACGGCTTCCATCCGACTGATACGTTCGCGGTAAAGAATTCTTCAAAACAATTAGCGCTTGCCCATAAATCACTTTCTGTTCTTTTAGTGGAAGACAATTATATTAATAAGGATATGACCACTATATTTCTTAAGGGCCTTTGCTCAATTGACTATGCAGAAACCGGTGAACAGGCGATTGAGTTAACAAGGAAGAAAGTGTACGACATTATTTTGATGGACATTAACCTTGGAAGCGGGATGAACGGTGTTGAGGCGACAAATGTAATCCGGAAGATAGAAGCATACCGGAATGTGCCTATTGTTGCATTAACGGGATTTGCCATGGCCGGAGATCGCGAGAACTTTTTGGCACAGGGCTTTTCGCATTATATTTGCAAGCCGTTTGACCGTCATCACTTGCTTCAACTGATAAATAGTATATTTTAGCTGTAAAGAATTCGGAGGTGTTGTACGATGACTGTTTCAGATACAACAGATGTAAAAAAGATTGACATACTTCTTGTTGAAGATAATCAGGAAAACAAAGAAGTAATTTCATACTATATCAAAAATGTGGCTAACGTTGATTTTGCTGTCGACGGCCCATCGGCAATTGCCATGGCCGAAGCGGGGAACTATGCCATCATTCTCATGGATATCAATCTGGGGCTCGGAATGAATGGGATAGAGGCGACACAAAGGATCAGGAAACTACCCGGTTATCTAAATACTCCGATTGTTGCAGTAACCGCGTACGCTATGGTTGGGGATAGCGATATTTTTCTAAATTCCGGATGCACGCATTATATTGCCAAACCTTTCTCGAAACGCGAAATGCTGGATTTAGTGGGGAAAATAGTGGAAGAATACAACATTTCAGTCTAAATTCGGGTATTTAAATCCCCCACCCCCTTCTTAAAATCTTGACAATAAGAATAAAAATATTTATATTGGAAACGATAAAAACAAAAAATGTTTCCCAAAAGTGAATATCTGCCTAAGCGGGTATTTTTTTTGACTCAAAGGGAAACGAAAAACACAGTAAATGTTTCCAACACCGTCAAAAGTTTTCTTTTGTGGTTGGAAGCATAAAATATTCCGGAGGAAACTCCGTCATAGTAACTAAGCATAATCCATTAAAACAGTATAATATTTATGCACGAAGAAAATGAAGTTAGAAACAGAATTTTAGTAAAAGCCGAAGAAATGTTTTTTCAATACGGGTTTTCCCGTGTGACGATGGAAGAAATCGCTTCAGAACTTGGAATCAGCAAAAAGACCCTCTATAAGTTCTTTAGTAACAAAGAACATCTGATGAAAGAACTTATTCTGAAGACAAAGTGTGAAGTCGGGGCGGTAATCGATTCGATAATCGAAGATCAGAATCTTGAGTTTACAGCCAAACTTCAGAAATTGCTGACCTACCTCGGAATGCAATCCGGAAAATTCCATAATCCGCTTATGGTGGAAGTAAAGAAAAATTATCCCGACATCTATCACGAAGTAAAAGAGTTCAGAAGACAGAATTCCCATGATAAACTACTTCGCCTTATAGACGAGGGAATAAAGCAGGGAATACTGAGAAATGATGTGAATCTCCATGTAGCTGCATTGATGTATGTCAATGCAATACACAACCTGCTCGGTCCTGAAGCGGTAGACAAACTTGACATTTCGCCGGAACTCGTCTTCAAAGAAATTATTAAAATTTTATTCGAGGGTATCTTTACCGACAAGGGTAGAGAAACATTTGAACTGAATGCAAAAATTGAAACTAATAAGGAGAATATATAATGAAATATACAGGCAGAAAATTTCTCTACCTCCTGATAATGTCGGCTGTGGCATATATTGCGCCGGCATTAGCACAAGAGAAAATGACTATTGAACAAGCAATAGATATAGGAATAAAAAACAGCAAGACGTTAAATATATCTTCACAAAAAGTGTTGGCGTCAAAGGCCAGAACAAAGGAGCTGAGAACAAACCGGCTGCCGGCGCTGAAGCTGTCGGCTTCGTATACCAGACTGAGTGAAGTTGATCCTTTTGCTATATCAATGGGACCAACCACTTTGAATATTACTTCATCTATTCTGAATAACTATTCGGCAAAGCTCTCGTTAGTTCAACCGTTGTTTATGGGAAATAAAATTACGGCAGGCATAGATGCTGCTGATTATAGTTTAGATGCAACTACCGAAGATTACTCCAAAGACCGCGAGGATCTCGTACTCAACATAAAAAGCGCTTACTGGAATTTGTATAAAGCTACTGAAATGAAAAAAGTTCTCGATGAGAATGTTGCTCAGGTTCAGGCACATGTGACTGATGCCAAAAATATGATGGCTCAAGGCATGATGACCCGAAATGATGTATTGAAAATCGAAGTTCAATTATCTGATATTAAATACAGGCAGGCAGATGCTAACAACGCGGTACAGCTTGCCGGAATTGCATTGAATAATGTTCTCGGAATTCCGCTTACTACCAATATTGCAATTGGAAGCGGCATAGATGTAAAAGAATTTAATAGCAATGATCTGACTAATTTACTTTCTACATCGTATGAAGTCAGGCCGGAGCTTAGGGCAGCTGATTTGCGTTCTAAGGCCGGTGAAGCCGGAGTAACAGCAGCGCAGTCGGGTTGGTACCCACAGGTAAGTCTGGTTGGAAACTATACATATGCACGCCCGAACTCGAGAATTTTTCCTACCAAAGATCAATTTGACGGTACATGGGATGTAAGTCTGGCACTTTCGTATGATCTGTGGAATTGGAACGCGACGTCATATCAGACGCAGCAGGCTGAATCCCAGTTGTTGCAAGCAAAAGATGCTTACAGCTTAGCCAAGGACGCTGTTACTCTTGAAGTAACACAGAATTTTCTGAATGTTAATCAGGCTAAAGAAAAAATTTCGATTGCCAAATTAGCACAGGAACAGGCTGAAGAAAATTTCCGGGTCACCGGTGAAAAATTCAAGCAGGGACTCGCTCTTTCAAGTGAATTGATTGACTCCGAAGTAGCCTATCTTCAGGCAAAAACTAATTATACTACTTCGGTAGTTGACTACGAGCTGGCTCTTGCCCGTTTGCAAAAATCAGTTGGAAACAAAAGTTTATAAAGTAAAGGATTAACAAAATGAAAAAAGCTAAATATATCGGAGCCGCATTAGTTATACTTGCCGTTATTGCGGGGATATTGATACACAACCGGCAGGAACTTGTGGCAAAAAATAAAATTGTCAAAGAAGACTCATACTACGTTTCCGTTGAGAAAATTTCCAAGCAGCTTCCTAAAGTTGCGGTATCTTTTACCGGTGTTGTTGCTGCCAACAATGACGTAAATATTGTTTCGGAAACTTCCGGCAAAGTTACGGGTATGTTTTTTAAGATCGGTGAAGCGAAGAAGGCCGGAACCGTACTGGTGCAGGTTGATGATGAATTGAAAAAAGCCGCATACAATACGGCAGAAGCAAATTACGAAAAATCCAAAAAGGATTACGAGCGCTTCGAAGCATTGTATAAACAGAAAAGTATCACCGAGACACAGTTAGATCAGGCAAAATTGGCCTATGTAAACGCGGAATCACAATATACGGTTGCCAAAAGACAGTTGCGTGACACAAAAATTGCGACACCGATTTCCGGTGTGATAACATCAAAGAATGTTGATCTCGGTGTAATGGTTCAGCAAGGTATGGTTATTGCCAATATCGTTGATGTATCAAAACTCAAAGTTAAGGTTGGTGTATCCGAGAGTGATGTGTTCAAATTGAAAAAGGGTGATGACGTTACCGTTACAACAGATGTTTTTCCGGGTGTCAATTACCATGGAAAGATTGAGTCTATCAGCGCGAAAGGCGATGATGCCCACACCTATCCTGTTGAAATTACCGTGTCTAACGATTCAAAAAGTCAGTTGAAAGCCGGAATGTTTGCCCGTGTTAATTTCACTGCGCTGAAGACAAGCGAAATTGTTGCGTTACCGAGATCTGCACTTGTAGGCAGTTTGAAAAATCCGCAAGTGTTTGTTGTTGAGAACGGAATTGCGCGCCTCCGTACGGTTGTACTGGGCAGCGAATACGGTACATATGTTGAAGTTGTCAGCGGTATTAATCCGGATGAGACAGTTGTTGTCAGCGGACAAAATATTATTACAGATGGCGTGAAAGTCATTGTTGTTGCTCAATAAGAAGATTGTTAGGTAGAAAATGACTATTACAGAATTATCAATAAAAAGGCCTTCATTGGTCATCATAGTCTTCGCGGCGTTGGCCGTGTTAGGCTTATACAGTTATCAGCAGCTTCAGTATGAATTGCTGCCGAAGATCGCACCACCGGTACTTACCATTACAACGGCATATCCCGGCGCTGCACCATCAGAAGTAGAAACCAGCATCACAAAGGTTATTGAAGATGCGGTCTCCGGTATGGACAAAGTATCAGAAATCCACAGCAGTTCTATGGAAGGTGTTTCCATGGTTGTTGTTGAATTGCTGCAAAGTGCCAATACCGATTTTTCTTTGCAGGATGCTTCCCGTAAGGTAGGAGAAATTACTTCCAAACTCCCGACAGGTGCAAAAACTCCTGTAATTTCAAAAATACAGATGGATGAAATTCCTGTTCTAAGAATGGGTGTTTCGAGCAATATGAATAACAAGGCATTTGCGCAGTTCATCACCGATCAGATCAAACCGGAACTTGCTAAAGTTGAAGGCGTGGGTCAGGTGGTTGACATTGGCGGAGAGCAGAGAGAGATTCAGGTTAATCTTGATCTGCAAAAACTCCGTTCAGTCGGACTTTCGATTGCAACAGTTACTAATGCAATTAAAGCAGGAAACCTTGACTTTCCGACTGGAAAAATTGACGATAGCGATGGTCAATTTGTTGTACGTCTGGCGGGTAAATACAATTCGATTGACGAACTGAGAACGCTCAGCATTGGAAAATCCAAGGATGGCAGTGCAATTTATCTTGGAGATATCGCCGAAGTTGAAGACGGCGTGAAAGAGCCGACAAACTTTTGCCGTATTAATTTGCACTCAACGGTAAGTTTGAACATTCAAAAACAATCGGATGCGAATGCTGTATCGGTAAGTGAACATGTACGTGCGAAACTTGCCGACCTTGAGAAAAAATACGCGGATAGAGATCTGAAATTCAACATCGCGCAAGATGCTTCTACATTCACCATTAGTGCAGCAGACGCAGTAAAGGAAGATTTGGCAATTGCGGTTTTGTTGGTCGCATTAGTTATGCTTTTATTTTTGCACAGCTTCAGAAACTCGCTTATCGTATTGATTGCAGTACCTTCATCGCTCATTTCAACATTTATCGCGATGTATGCATTCGATTTGACGCTCAACCTCATGACTCTGCTTGGCTTGTCGCTGGTTGTCGGTATTCTGGTGGATGACTCCATCGTTGTACTTGAGAATATTTATCATCACCTTGAGAAAGGTGAAGATAAACGGACTGCGGCTTTACGCGGACGTAACGAGATCGGTTTCGCGGCTCTTGCTATCACGTTTGTAGACGTTGCCGTATTCCTTCCGCTTGCATTGATCAACGGAATGATCGGTAACATCATGCGTCAGTTCGCATTGGTAGTTGTCGTTTCGACTTTGTTGAGCCTTTTCGTATCATTTACGATTACGCCTATGCTTGCGTCAAGATTTGCGAAACTTGAAAAAATGAGTTCGAAAAATATTCTTGGGCGTTTTGCGATATGGTTCGAGCAAAAATTCCGCCAGTTAACTGCACAGTACGTCCAGGTTCTTGAGTGGAGCTTAAGACACCGGTTAGTTGTATTTTTGGCTGCAACAGTATTATTCTTTGCTTCTGTATCGCTGATTCCTACCGGATTCATTGGAACAGAAATGGTCGCAGTTGCCGACCGTGGTGAATTTGCGGTTACGCTGGAACTTCCTCCTGGTGCAACACTCGCGCAAACAAATCAAACGTCGCACCACATAGAGCAGATGCTTTTAAAGGTGCCGGAAGTGAAGGAGTTGTTTGTCAACGCCGGAGCCTCAAGCGAAGGATTGCTGGGTTCATATACGAATAATGCATCGGAGATTACCGTTATTCTGGTAGACAAGAAACAGAGAAAAAAATCTACCAATGATTTGATTGTCGAGATCAAAAAAATGATCGGAAACATTCCGGGTGTAAAAGTTCGCGCAAATCCTATCGGTATGTTCGGTACTGCAAACTCAACACCGGTGCAGGTTGTTGTCAGCGGAACAAACATGGATGATGTTAACAAAGGAGCAAAGCAGGTTCAGAATATTTTGAAGAATATTCCCGGAACGGCAGACGTCCGTCTTTCAACAAATGATGCAAAACCAGAAACACGTATCGTAGTTGACCGTGATAAATTGAATCAATATGGACTTTCCATATCGGATGTCGGCAGCACGCTGCGTATTGCTTTAACAGGTGATGATGAATCGAAATACAAAGACGGAACAAATCAATACGATATTCGTATTCATCTTGATAAGTATGATCGCTCAAACACTGATGATCTGAATCGCATTACCTTTACCAACAAAAAAGGCGATGTTATTGAATTACAGCAGTTTGCAACGGTGGTAAGAACGACAGGCCCAACGAAGTTACAGCGTGAAGGTAGAATATCTGCTATTACGGTATACTCACAGGCTTTTGGACGTCCGACCGGTACTATTACGCAGGATTTCGAAAAGGAAATGAAAAAGCATCCGCTTCCGGCCGGTGTTAAATTCAGTTATACCGGTGAAATGAAGAGCATGGGCGATTCATTCAAATCTCTCGGTATAGCACTTATCGCGGCGCTGTTATTTACTTATATGATCATGGTCGCGTTGTATGATTCGTTCATTCATCCGTTTGTTGTATTGTTCTCTGTCCCGCTTGCGATGATCGGCGGGTTGCTGGCACTGGCATTAACGATGAAAGCGTTAAGCATCTTTACCATACTCGGTATCATCATGCTTATCGGGTTGGTATCTAAGAATGCAATTCTTCTTGTAGATAGAACGAACTTCCGCAGAAGTGAAGGCGCGACAGTACATGAAGCACTTTTGGATGCGGCTGAAATGAGACTTCGTCCAATCCTCATGACAACGTTAACAATGATTTTCGGTATGCTCCCGATTGCTTTATCAAAAGCATCCGGTGCAGAATGGAAATCCGGCCTTGCATCGGCTCTTATCGGCGGTCTTACAAGTTCATTGTTGTTGACGCTTTTGGTAGTGCCGATTGTATACACCAAAATGGAAGAGATAAGAATTTCCGTTACTTCTAAAGTAAAGGGATTGCTCTCCGGCAACAAAGAACCGAAAGAGAAAACAGGTCTAACTCCGGAAGTTGAAGCAGAATAATTTTCCCCCTCATTCCTCATAATGAAAACAAAAAGGGCGTCCATATGGGCGCCCTTTTTTAATTGAAGAACAAATTTAATGGCAGCAGTCTGACTTTTTACTTGTCGGCGTCTGTAGTTTTTGATGGCACAATTCTTTAGCAGCACAACCTTCGCACGGAGATGAATTCTTTTTGGTGACTACATTCCACAAGCCACGAAATATATACAGCGCAGCAGAAAGAATAATGATGAATACGATAATTTCCTGAAACATTACATTTTCCTTAAATAAATATTCCACCGACGGTGTAGGTAACAAAGGCGAGTACCCATGCAAGTACTGTTGTATAGACCATGGTGAATACTGCCCATTTCCAGTTGCCTTCTTTTTTAATAGCCGCAATTACAGCTACACACGGGAAATATATCAACACAAAAACCATTAGTGTCAGGGCAATGAGTGGGGAAAATACAAGCTGTCCCGTTTTGGACCCGGATGTATATTCCTGTGCTAAAATCTTATCTTTCAGTGTTGACTCTGAATCTTTCCCGTTCAAGTCAACCTGATATAGAACTCCCATAGTACTTACAACAATTTCCTTTGCTGCAAGTCCTGTAATAATGCTGACGCCAATTCTCCAATCAAATCCCAGCGGAGAAATAACAGGCTCAATAAAATGTCCCATTTTACCGATGTATGAATTTTCCTGGTGCTCGGCCATCTTTTTAGTCTCAAGCTGAGTGACTCTCTCATCTTTCACATCCTGCGGAAGGTTGTTATCGTTCTTAATTGTCTCAATAGCACCGTCGTAGTTCATTGAGAATTGGTGTTCTCTCGGATAATAACCAAGCGCCCAAATAACAATAGATGCAACCAAAATAACGGTACCCATTTTTTTGATGTACTGAACAGCTTTATGCCACATATGTATAGAAGTACTTCTGAGAGTCGGCACGCGATATGGCGGTAATTCCATAACAAACGGAACATCTTCTTTAGCAAATACGGTTTTCTTCATGATCAGTGCGACGATAACGGCACATAAAATTCCGAGCCCATATATTGAGAATAGCACTAATCCCTGATGTTTTGGGAAGAATGCTGAAATCAACAACACATAAACAGGAAGCCGTGCGCTGCATGACATGAACGGAGTGATGATCATAGTCAACAGGCGGTCTTTTCTGTTTTCGAGTGTGCGCGTTGCCATAACTGCCGGCACGTTGCATCCGAATCCCATCAGCAGGGGAATAAAAGACTTGCCGTGCAATCCGATCTTGTGCATAATTCTATCCATAATAAACGACGCACGCGCCATATATCCGGTGTCCTCCATCAATGAGATGAAGAAGAAAAGGATAAGGATATTCGGGAGAAATATAATAACTCCGCCTACACCACCGATGATTCCATGACAGATTAGATCGCGCAGCGGTCCAACCGGTAAAACACCGTACAAATAGTCGCCAAGAAAATTTACACCAGCATCAATCCATTCCATAGGAATGCTACCAAGAGAGAATGTCGCTTGAAACATGACCCACATGAAGAATAGAAAAATCGGGAAGCCGAAAATCTTATGCGTAATAATATTGTCGAGTTCAGTACTTCGTTTTCTACGATCAACCTCGTTTTGGATATATGTTTCGCCCAAAGCTCCTGCAATAAATCCATATTTGGCATCGGAGATAACGGTTTCGGATTTTTCCCCGAATTCCTTTTCGAGTTTTTCTACTTCTTTTTTTGCGATTGAGAGAATTGCTTCATGGTTAGCGTATTGTGTTACCAATTCGCGTGTTGTCTTTTCGCCTTCAATCAGCTTGATCGAAAGGTATCTTGTTGAGTACTGATCGGAAAGTTCGAGATTCTTCTTTAATTCCTTTTGAATGCTTCGAATGGCATTCTCAATATTTTCGCCGTAATTGATATGGATATGACGTACCGTAGGATCCTTATCAAGATACACATCAACAACTTTCCGGAAAAGATTATCGATGCCGGTACCTTTTGATGAGACAGTCGGGATGATAGGTATACCCATCATTTTACCCAGAGTTTCGAAATCAAACTGAACGTTTTTCTGCTCAAGCTCATCGAACATATTCAAAGCGATAACTACTTTGATGTTCATATCAATAAGCTGTGTTGTTAGAAACAGATTTCTTTCCAGGTTGGATGCATCAATAACATTTACAATAACGTCGGGAGTATTGTCGGTAATATGTTTCCGTACATACATTTCTTCCGGTGTATATTCTGTAAGTGAATACGTGCCGGGAAGGTCAACGATGTTAATACGATAATCATCAATCTCAAAGTGAGCTTCCTTTGAATCTATTGTAACGCCGCCGTAATTACCGACGCGCTCATGAGAACCTGAAGCATAATTGAATAGAGTGGTTTTGCCGCTGTTCGGGTTGCCGACCAACGCGACGTTAATATTGACGCCCTTGATTCCTTTTGTAAGCTTTTGGGTGTTTTCGTCAATCGTACCTTCAAATGGCACGAGGTTATCCTGTGTTGTATCATCTTCGGGGAGTATTACTTCAATCAGTTTCGCTTCGCTTCGGCGCAGTGAAACTTTGTAGTCCATGATTTCATACTCGACAGGGTCACGAAGAGGAGCATTTTTAATAACACGGACTTTTTTGCCTTTGACGAATCCCATCTCGGTTATCCGGTTGCGAAAAGCGCCGTGTCCGAGTATTTTTACAATAATTCCTTCTGCTCCGGTCTGTAAATCCGAAAGCCTCATATTCTCTATCTTAACTGATTCCACCGAATCTCCTGAATTAGTAGTTCAGCCCGAAGCGGATAATGCCCGCCAAGGCGCTGTTTGTTGATGAAAATTCACCAGCCGGGTTGATAATATACTGAATATCCGGTTGGATAAAAATGTTGTTTGAAATGTATCTCTTATACGTTACTTCAATTGTCTTTTCACTTATTGCAGAATTGTGAAAGTAGCTTCCTGCATAAGCAATACCAAACTCGTCGTTATCGGTAAATAGTTTTTTGCACAGGAGACCACCGCCTATATACAGGTTGTTTTCTATACCCGCACCATGAGAGCTGGTAAATTGAGTGAATATATTTAGTTGAGAACTCTTTATGTCATAAATCTCATTATCGGTGTTGAAATAGATGCTATACCGCTTGTTAAATACGGTAACCAATTCCTGATTCTCATCATGCTCTCTCATTCTGCTGTGGTAGATAAATCCGATTTTATAGACACCAGGCATACTAGCTGTGGCTGCATGTTGAAATTGAATCTCTGAAACAGACAAGACTCCGTCGTTTCGGGATATTTTCCAGTTGAGGTTATGCGGGTTGTTTTCAAAACCCTGTATGTTTCCATCGTATAATGCCGTCAGGAATTTCCATTGAGACTCTACCTGCCACTCTAATGTTGCCCCGAGAGTCGTCAACGGAAAAATAGGGACCGGAGAAAAATGAGAAATTGCTGAGGGCACGCCGAACGAACTATTGATGAAGCTTGAACCATTTTCCGAAACCAGAAATGAAGCGTTCATATCCTGGACCCCGAGCGTGATTGAGAAATTGTCAATAGACTGTTTTAACCAAAGTTCCTGAATATATGAATGTGTACCGGCTTCGATATTGGAAATTCCCTGATAATCTCCGATAAAAGTTTGTGTTGGAGTTCCTCCATGCGAATTGGCAGCATTAAGAAAAATTTCACTGCCATTCCATAAGCCTGTATTTTCCGAATTAAGTGTAAATGCAAAATTTAGCAATCCAAGATAAGCGCTGCCCCGCCGCAATCCACCGTGCATATTATTGACAAACTCGCCGGTATACGTTACCTCCGGTTTGATCTGAGCAGTAATTAATTCGGCTGCAAATCCTGTAATAATTAAAAACCGTAAAAATGACATGTGTAATCCAAATGTGTTGAAAATCTTATGTAAAATTACGTTTTGGGGTCAGCGCCTTCAATCCCTAAAAGGGATGAAAAGTACCTATCTGTGTAGTTATTTTTAGGTACGGGAAGGGGTCAGAGGTTTTGCAGGGAGATAATATTCTTCAAAACGGCGTAAATTGTCAATCCGGATACTGTTTTTATACCTGTTTTTTGGGTGATGTTTTTCCGGTGAGTGATGACCGTATGAGGGCTAATAAAGAGAATTTCGGCGATTTCCTTGTTTGAATGGCCGGTCACGAGCAGGTGGAGTACTTCGATTTCGCGGTCACTTAATGCCTGCTGATGGTTATCTTCACTTTCGGCGGCGAGTGAAAGCTGCCGGTCAATTGTTTCATGAATGACCGATTCGTTGTCATTGATATGAATTAAGAAATCAAAATGAGCAAGAAGTGTCTGTTCAAAATAAGCGTATACTAATCCGGCCCACTTAATGTTGGGCATATCTTTTTTTATAGTACGGAAAACATCCTGCTTTGCCTGAACGATCAGCGGATTCACAATAATTATTTGAGGTTCATTCTCAAGCAAGTGCTGCTGCAGATCATTCAGTGAATCATACATGGTGACGGAAATATCTTTCCCGGAATGTGAAATGATCCTGTATAATCCTTCACTGATGATTTGAGATGTCTCGATAATATATATTACAGAATGCATATTATTTCCGCGAATGATTTTCCAATTTTTGAACAAGCGGGATTAAAATGGAGTCTTCAATCAGCGAATGAATGTGGAGGTCGTGTTCAAGTTCAAATAATTTTAATAGAATGCTTCTGCGGATTTTTTTATCGTTCTTCGGCGGCATGTATTTAACCAGAAGGTTTTTTATATCCGTCAATTTTTCTTCAATGTCGTCGTGATGTTCTTTGTATTCCGTAACCGAATAATTTCCCAGTGAAACGCCGGAATTATTTTTTACCGTCGAACGATACAAATTAATGACGTATGGGAATACGGTCTCATTCTCGTAGTTGAGATGCGTGGTTAGTTCGGCGAGGTACTCGGAAAAGAATTTCTCAAGGAGCTTCACTTCCGGCGAGTTGTTCTTCTTTGCAAGTTTCGCAATATCAGATGCTAATGACGGATATTTGTCGTCAAGATAATAGCTATGGCAATTTTTCAAGTACCGTAAAATCGTCTGGATATCGTCGAATGTGTATTCTGACTTCGGCTCATAAATAAAACCGTTAAAAAGGTTCGAGAAGGTTAAGAAAATATCGGGATTGATAGAGTTTTCAGAGCATATTTCTTTTACGGTCTTTTCCTGTACGGCAAGGTTAATACCAAAATGCTCAAGCATCAAAATAAAATAAAAATTGCTCAATAGAACATCAGACATCTTCATGTCGGAAGTGATTTGCGTCAACTTTGATGTGTATAAAGCCATATTATCCTATAATTTTTTGGTACGACTACTGTTTTTATTTAGATTGCTTGTAATATACTTAAAATTTTGCATTGTGTTCAACCATTCAAAACAACAATCATGAAGTATCACCGGTTCCCGTTCCTAATAGCTGCTGCCTTATTAATGATTATTTGTCACGGGTGTTCTCTGTTTTCAAGAGCTCCGGAGACCAATGTTGCAGTTCCTGTTACAGGAGAAAAGCTGTATTTGGCTAAATGCGGAGGCTGCCATGAACTTTATGCTCCCGGCAAACATACGGCAGATGATTGGGGCAGGTGGGTGGAGGCAATGCAGGTCCGCTCAAAGATAACCGATTATGAAAAAAATCTAATCAAAGACTATCTTCGGAGCAATGCCAAAGACTCATTCCGCTATCATTGAGTACCGCAATATTTTTTGAATATTTTTGCAAAATATTGCATAAAACTCTTTTCGCATCTTTGATTCTCAACGAAAAAAAACGATATTCGTAATTCAATAAAATATTTTTTTATGTGATTTAGGAAATACTATGTTTCAAGGTACCGGAACGGCGTTACTTACACCATTTTTAGAAGACCTCAGCGTTGATTACAGCTCGCTGAAAAAGCTGGTTGAAGACCAGATTGCCGGCGGTGTAAGTGCACTTATTGTGTTGGGCACAACAGGGGAAGCATCGGTTATTACTATTGAAGAAAGAAGAAAAATAATTGAGACCGTGTTGGAAGTCAATAATAAACGGGCTAAGGTTATTATCGGTACCGGTGCAAATGATACGATGAAAGTTGTGGCGCTCAATAAAATTGCAGAAGAGTATCCTGTGGATGGTGTACTTATTGTTAACCCGTATTACAACAAAACAACTCAAGCCGGACTTGTTACTCATTATAAATACATTTCCGAGCGTACATCATTACCGATATTGCTATATAATGTTCCTTCACGTACAGCAATGAATGTGCTGCCTGAAACCATTTTGAAAATTCACGACGAATGTAAAAATGTTGTTGCTGTTAAGGAAGCTTGCGCAGATATTTCACAGATAGCAAGACTGTGCGCTCTAAAACCTGATTCATTGCATGTCATTTCCGGAAACGATGATCAAACACTTCCGATTATGTCGTTGGGCGGAGAAGGTGTTATTTCCGTTTTCTCCAACGCGTATCCGGCAGCTATGTCTTCAATTACAACTGCTTTATTGCAGGGTGATTACAAAAAAGGGAAAGAACTGCACAACAAATATCTGAAGATGATGAACCTTCTTTTTGTTGAGACAAGTCCAATACCTATTAAATATGTTGCGTCTCTTCGCGGCCTGTGCAAAAATGTAGTTCGTCTGCCGCTTGTTCCGACTACGGAAGCCACAGAAAAAGTTTTACGGGCAGAGCATGAATATCTTATGGAGACGAAATAAATGAAGTATGGAATTATCGGCGCCTCCGGAAAGATGGGCAAAGAAATCCGTGGAGTATTTGACGAAGCAGGTCATACGTGTGTGTACACGTATGATATAGAAGGTGAAATGCACCGGGATACTCCGGAGGTAATTATTGATTTTTCGTTACCGGTCGTGTTTCCTAAAACTATTGAGGTTATAAAGAAGTTTAAATGTGCTCTTATCATGGGTACCACCGGACTGAACGCTGAACAGCTTTCGCAAATACAGGAATTGGGCAAAGAAGTACCGGTCGTGCAGTCGTTCAATTATTCCATTGGGATTCAACTGCTCTTGCAATGCATTGAAAAAGTAAAAGGGCAGGTAGAGGACTGGGACGTTGAAATTACAGAGACACATCACCGTTTTAAAAAAGATAAACCTTCCGGTACTGCTATCATGATGAAACAGGCGTTAGGTCAGGACGTTCCCGTTTCGTCATTACGTTTGGGCGGTGTTGCCGGAGAACACAATATTTATTTCAGCGGACTGGGCGAAACCCTTACCTTAAGCCATACTGCACTTTCACGCAGAACTTTTGCTGAAGGTGCTTTAAAGGCTGCGCAGTTTGTTGAAAATAAGAAAAACGGATTCTTTACGTTCCGTGATGTGATGGCTGGTTAATTAAAAATTCGAAAATAGAGAAGATTGCAATATGGATTCATATGAAATAATTAATTTTATCGCGAACGCAAAGAAGAAAACACCTGTAAAAGTCTACTTGAAAGGTGAACTCGACAAGGTTGATTTCGGTAATTTGGAATTTTTCGGAACTTCGAATTTTGGGATTCTGTTTTGTGAATTAGCAGAGTTTGAAGCTTTGCTCGCAAATAATAAAGAAGCGATTGCCGCGCATAAGTTTGAAAACGACAGACGCAATTCGGCGGTACCTCTTGCAAATTACTCGAAGTACAATGCAAGAATTGAGCCGGGTGCAATAATCCGTGATATGGTTGATATAGGAACTGGATGCGTTATTATGATGGGTGCGGTTATTAATATCGGTGCAGTTATTGGCGACCGCACGATGATTGATATGAATACCGTAGTTGGCGGAAGAGCAATTGTCGGAAAAGACTGCCACATTGGAGCAGGATCGGTTTTGGCAGGAGTTATCGAGCCTCCGAGTGCGGCTCCGGTTATTATTGGTGACAATGTCGTTATGGGTGCTAATGCGGTTGTCCTCGAAGGTGTTAAGGTCGGAAGCGGTTCTGTTGTTGCCGCCGGTTCAATTGTTATTGCAGATGTGCCTGAAAATGTAGTTGTCGCAGGTGTTCCTGCAAAGATCATCAAAAAAGTTGATGATAAGACAAAATCCAAAACGATATTGATTGATGCCTTGCGAAATTTAGAATAAATTTTAAATTGTAAGTTCAGAAATAATTATTTAGGAATATTTTGATTAAAGCAAAACCGATAGCCAAGCAGAATGCAGTTTTAAGGAAAACCGTAGTTCACAAGTACGGAGGCAGCTCTGTTGCCGATCCCGAAAAGATCATGAACATTGCGAAAAAAATTACGGCACGTATTAAGCAGGGTTATAAAGTTGTCGTCGTTGTCTCTGCAATGGGTAAAACAACGGATAATCTGATTAAACTTGCCAAGCAGGTAAATGAAAATCCTGATCCGCGCGAATTAGATATGCTTATGGTTACGGGCGAGCAAGTGTCTGCGGCATTGCTCTCTATGGCATTGCAGAAACAACGCATAAAGAGTAAATCACTGAATGCGTATCAGGCACATATTCAAACTATCGGAAAGTTTACTGAAGCTAAGATTAAAGACTTCGACCGCGCGAAACTTATCGGTCTGTTGCAAAACCATGACGCTATAGTTGTGACCGGTTTTCAGGGTGTGAACCCGGAAGGTGAAATTACCACGCTCGGAAGAGGCGGTTCAGATACTTCTGCGGTTGCGCTTGCGGCTGCGCTTGGTGTACCTTGCGAAATTTACAGCGATGTTGCCGGTATTTACACTACCGATCCGAAACTGTATCCTCAGGCAAAGAAAATTTCGCAAATCACTTATGACGAAATGCTTGAACTCGCCGCTTCGGGTGCAAAAGTTTTGCACAGCCGTTCGGTTGAGGTTGCTAAGAGATTTAATATTAAGATTTATTGTGGCTCATCATTTTCCAATGAAAAAGGAAGTTATGTCGTGAATGAAGATATGATCATTGAAAAAACCGTTGTTACCGGACTGTCTGCTATGGATAATCAAACACAGGTGCATATCAGAAAATTGCCTGTTGACTATTCGTTGGTACGCGAGGTATTCAAAAAGTTTGCCTCAGCCGGTTTGAACGTTGACATGATTTCTATTATTGACAACGGCATTGATCTTGCCTTGTCGTTTACCATTGTTGAAGAAAAGAAAAAGCATTTACAAACTGCGATTAAACGTGCATTGAAAGACTTACGCGGATATGATATCGAGTACAATTCGGGTTATGTGAAAGTATCCGTTGTAGGCGTTGGAATGAAGACGAATGTCGGCGTTGCTGCTGATTTCTTCGGCGCGTTGAAGAATATCCCGATCCGTTTAGTAACTACATCTGAAATTATTATTTCGTGCCTTGTGGAATCGAAATATAAACAGGAAGCAGTTACCGCATTGGCAAAGAAATTTAAATTATAAAACACACTTTGCCGGCATCTGTTTAAACTATTTATCTCAATATTCTCCTCTTCAGTCATGAGCTAACCGGTTGTGCAAGCTGTCGGCATGGCATAGATATATCCATAGGTAAAATCAGTATATATATGAATACGCTATCACCGGTTGAACTCCGGCATAAACTGCACCAGACCCCAGAACTCATGTTTCAGGAGTTCGAGACGACCCGTTTATTGCTTGAGGCAATCGGAACAATACCCAAACTCAATATCCATCGGCCGACTCCTACAGGACTTGTAGCCGAGTACAGAGTTAATGATGGTGACTACCTTCTCTTCCGCGCAGATATTGACGCTCTGCCCATAAAAGAAGATACGGGATTGGAATTTGCTTCGAAGAACGACTGCATGCACGCTTGCGGCCATGATGTGCATGCTTCCGTGCTATTCGGATTTCTTCAGAAGGTTGTAGAAGAAAACGTTGACCAGAATATGCTGTTCCTGTTTCAACCCGGTGAAGAGGGCGGGGGCGGAGCAAAATCGGTTATTGATACCGGCATATTTGATAAGTACTCTATCCGCCATGCATTTGCTTTGCATGTCAGCGATGATTATCCGATAGGCACGATTGCTTCAACACCCGGTACGTTATTCGCGGCTGCAATTGAGTTGGATATAATAATTCATGGTAAACAAGCGCATGTTGCATTTCCTGAAAGAGGAATTAACGCGCTTGTGGCACTACGGAAATTTTTAGATGATAGCGACGCGATCGTTGACTCGTATGATGAGCCGGTCCTGTTTGGATGCGGCAAAGTTACATCGGGAACAATCCGCAACATCATTCCCGCTATGGCAAAAGCCGAGTGCACGATTCGTGCATTAAGCGTCGAAACTTTAAATGATATGATTGAAAGGTTTGTAGAAGCCTTGCAAAATATTTCTGAGGAGATGGGTGTCCGGTTTGAGCTGAATCAAAATGCGCCATACACTGAGGTGCAGATCAATGATTCACTCTACGGACTCTGTAAAAAAGATTTGAGCGCAGCATTCCAATTCGTTGATTGCGGTTACAAAATGACAGCTGAGGATTTCGGGTTATTCTCAAGAACTTATCCGTCATTCATGGCTTGGCTTGGCACCTCAAAAGGCGAACACTACGGACTGCATACACCAAAGTTCTTTCCTCCGGATGAAGCAATTCAAAAAGGTATTGAAGCTTTCTCCTGTATGCTGAAAGCCGTGACAAAAAAATAAAAGAGTTTTATAATTAATAACAAATACAAAGAATACAAACTATGAGCACAAACAAAATCTCTGTCGGAGTCCTCGGTGCCACGGGCAGCGTGGGACAGAAATTCATTCAGCTATTAAACAACCATCCTTATTTTGAGGTAAAGGAAGTCGCGGCTTCAGATCGCAGCGCGGGTAAATTCTATAAAGATGCAGCAAACTGGATATTATCAGAAACGATTCCGGCACACGTTGCTAACTTGACGGTTCTCAACACCGATGCGGATTTTCAGAGCAAAGTACTTTTCTCCGGAATGGACGCTTCAGTCGCCGGTGAAATTGAAAGCGCTCTTGCACAAAAAGGATATATCATTGTTTCGAATTCCAAGAATCACCGCTGGGATCCCGATGTCCCGTTGTTGATCCCCGAAGTTAATCCCGATCACCTTGATCTGGTTAGATCACAGAAATACGGCACAGGAGCGATTGTGACCAATCCGAATTGTTCAACAATCGGTATGATGCTCGCACTGAAACCGCTTCACGATGCTTTCGGTATCGAAGTAGTTAACGTAGTTACCATGCAGGCTCTTTCCGGCGCCGGTTATCCGGGTGTTTCGAGTCTCGATATTATTGATAACGTTATTCCGTTTATTGGCGGTGAAGAAGTAAAGCTCGAAAGCGAACCGAAAAAGATTTTTGGAAAATTAGTCGGTGGACAAATTGAATTAGCCGACATTAAGATCAGTGCTTCGACAAACCGCGTCGCGGTTGTTGACGGGCATCTTGAATCTGTTCAGGTCAAATTGAAGAAGAAAGCAACTCCGGAAGAAATTATCAAAGCGTGGGTTGAGTTCAGAAGCGAACCGCAGAAATTGAATCTGCCTTTTGCGCCAGTTCAGCCGATTCATTATTTCCATGAGAATAAATATCCCCAGCCGAGATTGCACCGCAATATTGATAAAGGTATGGCGGCAGCAGTCGGAAGATTACGTGAATGTAATATTTTTGATTACAAATTCTCCGTGCTCTCGCACAACACCGTTCGCGGTGCAGCAGGCGGAGCGATCCTTTGCGCAGAATTGATGAAAGCAAAGGGACTTCTCTAGAATATAGACTCTTGGCAATTTGAGGCCGTCTTAAAAGTTGGTAATAGAACGCGGATGACACTGATAACACAGATTTCCACGGATTATCTTTATAAAAATAACTTTTGAGATGGCCTCTTTATTTCAAATTCGAACAAGAAATAGATTTGCTGCTAAGTCGCATAGCGACGAAATATGTGTAGCCGTGGGTTTCAACCCACGGAAAGAGTAGCACAACAAAATCCAAGCCCCTTTAGGGGCGACACACAAGAGGATAGTAAACAAGATATAGGTTTTATCTTCCTAACCCATGCGTTAACACATGGGTTAGGAAATAGAACTCATTCAGATTTTATTCCTGAAAAAATTCTATATCGCCCCGAATGGGGCTTTTTTATTTTTATGCTACTATACCCCCGGTTGAAACCGAGGGCTACAGCTAAGCTGTCGCTCCGCGACTAAAGAGAAAGATTCAGTTGTTGCTGTGCGATAAAAGCGCAAAACACAGATGGCGTAGGGTCAATTTTTCCAAGGTCATCTATTGGCCCTTTTTATCATTAAACCAACCTCATAGCATTCACAGTAAAACCGGCGTTCAATGTCGCGTAGCGACTATATAGCTGTAGCCGTGGGTTTCAACCCACGGAAAGGGTTGCACGACAAAATCAGAGCCCCTTTAGGGGCGGCATAGATGAGTAATATTTGACTATTATGTGGTCGGGAATAAATCCCGACCTACAAATACAGATATGTGATGTTGATAACATAATGAAGAGATTCCATTCCTAACCAGGGGTTAACCTGCCCGCCTTTCGGCGTTCGGGCTGGCCCTTGGGTTAGGAAGATAGGAGCTGCCGATTACATACTGGAATATGTTATGTCAAATATGAGCATAAAAAAAAGGATGCCTTACGGCATCCTTTTTTATTTTTGCAATTGAATGAGATATTTATTCTTCCGGCTCTTTTTTCTTTTCTTCTTCTTTCAATCGTTCGAGTTCTGCCGGATGTTCGTGTTCCATTTCCTCTTCAGTTAATGTTCCGCGATACCATGCCTTGTTGAGAGGGAATACATCCGGATTCAACATGATGAAATAGAAGTGCCAAACGACGATTGCTAAGAATGCGAGCCATGCTTCATAATAATGAATGGTTCTTGCGATATTATAACCAAGCAATGAGGTGTCACTGATGAATTGATTTTCAAACCACATTGACACACCGGTGATCGTCATAATGACGGTGCCCCAGATGAGCGCCCAATATTCGGCTTTTTCAATATAGCTGAATCTGCCGAGTTTCGGTTTCTCTTTGGAGATACCGACATTATATTTAAACATGGCAATAGCCTGTTCCAGGTCAAGCTTCTTCGGTAATAAATCTTTAATTAATTCTCTACCGCGCTGTGTGAATGAGATATGGTAGATATGCATGAAGGCAGCTGCAACCATAACGACTGCCGCAATACGATGTAAGTAACTGCGGAGAATCAAGGTGTCCAAGTTTACACTATGGAGATATTTAACCCAGAATGATTCGGGGAATCTCAGCATGAATCCGGTTATTACTAAAACAAAAAAGCTGGTTAGGAGCGAGAAATGCTGAATGCGCTCACTTCTTGTCATGCGAACATATAATTTATGGCTTTCATGTTCTTTTACCTTCATAACGCCTTGCTTTTTCAACTTCCTCACTTGCAGTTTACGGTAGAAGTCCAAAAGATTATGGAACGCCATACCACCAATGGTCAGAATGATCAACCAGAAGTATGCGGTTGACAACCAGAAAATGAGCGGGTCATCCTGTTTGGTAATCAGCACGTGAACCCTGCCTGATGCGAAATTATCTTTCGCTCCAGGGTGGCAAGTGCGGCACATGGTTAAGGCATTGGCTTTATTTGCCTTCGAACGGATATCATTTACTTTGAAAACAGCATGTGCGCCATGGCAGTCATAGCATTTTGCTGCTGCGGCATTTCCAAAAAGGGCAGCCTTGCCATGATATGTATCGAAGAACGAATTCATGTATCCCTCGTGGCATTTTCCGCAAACACGAATTGATCCGAGTTTAAAATCGGTATCATTTGTCCGCTGCATCTGATGTGCCGTATGGCAGGTTGCACATGTTGGGAGCGCTGAGGCAGTATGAGTATTATTCTGGTCATGCACACTGGAAACGAACTGATCGGAAATACCTTTGTGGCAGTTACCGCAGGTTGCTGCAATATTCTTCGGGTTGATTGAAGATTTAGGATCTTCAATCGGCAGCTGATGATGTGCTGTGTGGCAGCTCGCGCAGGTGGCGGAGACAGTCAGGCCGCTGGCGGTCAGAGCCACGCCGTGAACGCTATGTTTAAAATTATTTATAATATTTTTCTGTATACCCTTTGAGCGAATGGCAGCTTTCTTGCCATCATCGTGGCATTGTGCACAAAGATTGGGCACGTTCATAGCAAATGTCGGTGAAGCAGGATTAGCTTTTCCGAGAATTCCATGGGTCCCGTGGCAGGTAGCACAAACAGGGGCATCAGGATCATTTTTTGCGGCCAATTTACCATGAATACTTGCCTTAAAATCATCACCCACAGCTGCGTGACAGTTCGAACAATCAACTTTGTTTTTGATTGTTTCGCATGGACGCATGTGCGATGTATTCACTTCTGAGTGACACTGGCTGCACGCTACTTTGCGGTGAATAGAGCCGGCGACTTCATCAATCTTAACATACATTGATTTTCCGGCAGCAGATCTGAGATTCTCCCTACCGTGGCAGCGCATACAATCCAGGTCGGCCGCGCCCTGATCATAAAATACTTTTCTGATCTTATGCGGCTGATGGCAGTCAACGCAAGCCGGTAACTTATGAGCTTCAACTTCCCAGAGTTCGCCTCTGATAATTTTTCTATGTACCGATTCAATTGATGTATGGCATGATGTACAGGTCGCCATAATATTTTTTCGCGCGATAGAAGAACGGGGATCGGTATGAGGCAGTATCAAGTGCGATGAGTGGCAGGATGCGCATGTTGCTGAAACAACAAGTCCCTTTTTCAGCAAACCGTCGCCGTGGATACTTTCGGTATAATTTTCGATAATATGCGATTGCGGAATATTGCCCTGCATCATAACAGGAGCACCCTCTTTGTGGCATCTTCCGCACAAATACGGTATCTGCAGAGGATATACAGGAGAATTTTTGTCTTTTACTTTTACAATTTCATGCGCTCCGTGGCAGTATTGGCAGCGTGGAGCAATCGGATTTTTTTTCGCTAAAGCTTTTCCGTGCACACCCTGATCGAACATCGACTTTGCATTTTTATGACAGCCGCCGCATTCAGCCGGAGCTAAATCTTCTTTGTGTGGGAAGTCGGAGTCTTTAAGGTCAACGTGGCAGGAGATACATTGTGCTTTCGCGTGAACGGAGTTGCCGAGTTTTTTTTCGTCAACATAAACCGAAATTGTCTTTCCGTTTTTTTTGCCTGTGGCACTTTTATCGCCGTGACACATCATGCAGTCGCTGTTATCCTGCGCCAGCAGTGAAAAACGTAATCCGGCAATCAGAATAAGAAGGAGCACCTCTTTTTTCATACGTATTTGGAAGTATGTTATTAAATTATGTGGAAATTATAACTTTTGCCCTGGCTTTCATAATGTTTTTTTTGGTGCAGCTTCCTCAGCCTGGGTCAGTTTTGTCTCACGGGGGGAATGATGATGTTCAACCCGCAAAAATCTCAATATATTTTTTAAGAACAACGGCAGTTTTCATATTGGAAAACTGCCGTTTCGTGAAAAACTTTCTGAAAAATTCTTTACTTAGCTTCAGCCGGTTTTGGTGCTTCCTGAGCTGGAGCCTCTTTAGCGGCAGGAGCTTCTTTAGCTTCCGGTGCTTTCAGGGTTCCAAGCCATGAAACAAGTTTACCGAGATCTTCTTCAGTGCCGTTGAACTTAACCATATGCAATTTATCATTAAGTTTTGCTTGTTTCAAGAGATATGCCTTCAAGGTGTCGGCTGAAAGTTTGGCGCCGATTGATGACAAATCAGGAACGTTCTTCATAGATTTTACAGCCACGATACTGTCGCTCGCAACGTTATGGCAGTTATTGCATTTTGCATCAACAAAGATCTTTTTTCCTGCGTTTTCTTCTGGAGCATTTGTGAACATAAATCCATACAACGCAACCAATGCGACCATAACAACGAGTGATAAAAATGTTTTCTTCACATGAACCTCTAACTTAAATTTATTGATATTGTATAAGCCTTAATATATGCCGAATGTGGAAAATTGCTAATGGTAAAGTAATAAAAAAATCAATACCGCAAAATGGAGAAATTGAGCCGGGACGGAAAAATCATCAGGGATAAAAAATATATCGGACAGCAGGGCACACGTGGTTGTGTACTTAGCAAGGTGTATTTCCCGTACGGGAATATATGTTGAAATTTAGCCGGGGTGATTCAAGTAAACACAATAGACCTGAATGCCCCTTCGTGTCTCGGTGGATACATGACTAATCGGCCGGGAATCTTTGAAAATACTGCATTTTCTCGTAGATTGCAGCGGCCGGAATGCAGAAATTACCGGCGAAATGACATTGATAATGAAACTATGTCATTCTGTGCCCAAATTTTCCGAATTTGTTAACATTATAACCTCGTGAATGAAGTCACTTTCTAAATTATTTCCGCCGATTCTCCAAAAAAGCTTTCAGATGAAGGACGAATTCATCTGGTTTGCTTCCGGTCAGGTGATGTACCTGGCTACGAATTTTCTTATCGTTAAAGCGATCAGTAATATCGGCAAGGATGAATTCGGAATCTACGTTCTCATATTGACAATTTCATCACTCCTGACACAAATTTTATACGGTCCGGCACAGCAGAGTCTGGTGCGTTACTATTATATAGCCAAAAGTGAAGCAAAGACTCTCGGACTTACCCGGATGTTGTTCAAGTTCATGAACTCACTTTCCGGACTTTTATTAATTGCGGGTATTGCAGGGACAATTATATGTACTGCATTGTCTTTAATCTATTACCGGAATCTGTTCTTTCTCTCAGCTTTTTTTATTATCGGCTCAAAGTATAGCGATTTTTTCAGTGCGGCGTTAAATACTATCCGTCAGCGAAAACTCAACGCGCTTTTACAGATTTCTGAGCGCGGAACTATTATAGCTCTTTTGATTATTTTGTATTCAATTCACGCAATGAGTCTATTTGCCATTCTCTTTTTATCAAGCCTTTCGTATATCGTATTCGGATTAGTAAAAAAGTACAGATTCAAAAAATCAGTAATGGCAGAATCCGCGCAGGATGACAACGCAAAGTATGATTACAAGCCGATATTGAAGTATGCTGCACCGTTCAGCATTTGGGGATCCGGCGGCTGGTTACAGCAGAACAGTGAAAAATGGATTATGGCCGATCTGTTGGCGATTGATAAGGTTGGCGTATATGGATTGATGATAACGGTTATCAATACTCTGCTTGCTGTGCCGAACAATCTGCTGAACGATTTTACAGCCCCGTTGATTTTTAAAAACTTCGCCGATCTATCGGATAAAGATGCCGTGCGCCGCGGGAACCGGTTTATATTTTGGAATAACATGATCGTTCTCGGTATTGCTGCTGCTGCAGTATTGGGCTCAATGGGATTCGGCGCCTTACTCCTGCGCATTTTCGGCAATTCCAGTTACACAACGTATAGCTATTTATTGCCGTATTTCGCTGGCGGTACCGGACTCTTTTTGTTCGGTCAGAGCATGTGTAATCGCGGGCTCGCGATGAATCAACCCAACGTGTACCTGTTCCCGAAATTATTAATTGGAATTATTTCAGTAATTTTGAATTATACCTTTATCAAATATGCCGGTATAGAAGGTATGGCGTATGCGTCGTTACTGACCGGAGCAATATATTTGATCCATATTTCTCTGATTAACCGAAGGTTTCGCGAGTGAAGTTACTGCTTGTTTTAATGGTCTATGATTACGGCGTTAAAGAACGCGGCCATTCTTATGAATATCTCAATGTCAAAGGTCCGCTTAGCGATATCGTCGGCCCCGATAATCTTGTGATATTTGATTTCTATTCGGAATTCAAACAGCACGGCAAGCAGGCAATGAACCAAAAGCTGTTAGAGCTGGTTAAAGCGGAAAAGCCGGATGCATCCTTATTCTGTTTATTTGAAAATGAGTTTGATGAAGCCGTGCTTCAGGAAATCAGGAAGCTCACCAGAACCGCGGTATATTTCTTTGATGATCCCTGGCGCGTCCAGTATGTGAAACATTGGAGAGATTATTTCGATTTTTATTCTACTCCGGACTATTACATGTATCAGCAATACCTGCAGGAAGGTATCCGCCACGCGGTGTACTGTCCATTCGGTTTTAATGATAAAATTTATAGCAGAAAAAATCTGCCAATGAAATACGATGTCTCATTTGTCGGAGGGTATAATCCGTACCGCGAATGGGTTGTAAAGTATCTTAGGAAATCAGGCATAGACATTCATGTCTTTGGCCGGGGCTGGGGCAATACGAATCCATGGTTAAGTCAGGATGATATGGTGGACGTATTCAACCAGTCGAAGATCAATCTGAATCTTTCCAACGGTATATCTTACGATATTTCATATCTATTAATGGCGATTCGTAAACCAAAAAGTTTAAAGCAGCTTCTGCTGAACCGGAAGAACCGCGAGCAGGTAAAAGGCAGAACGTACGAGATCAACGCGTGCGGTGGATTTCAATTAACATACTTCATTCCCGGATTGAATCGCGTCTATGAGTTAGATAAAGAAATTGCCGCGTTTGAAGATGTCCGCAGACTTCCGCAAATAATAGATTTCTTTATGAAAGCTGATTCGCTTCGTGAAAGCATTGCAGATGCCGGATACAAACGCTCTGTGCAGGAACATTCAGCCCAGGGCTACCTGAAAAACTATCTTGATATCATTACTAACTCGGATGTACGGCGCGATGCTTAAAAAAATTCACGGCTACCTGAAACTATTCGGTATTAATGTAAAAGTATTAGCACACTCTGTTGCCGGATTGCCGGTGTATCTAAAGAATTTTGATCATCTGAAAAAACAGATTGAACAGGGCAATCACGAGTTTCCGCTCGGTGATAAATTTCCCTGTTTGAGCGACCGCTACGAAGATGCGGGAGTACTGCCGCTGCACTATCTGCATCAGGACAGGTATGTTGCATCGAGAATTTTTCAACTGAATCCCGAAAAGCATGTCGATATCGGTTCGCGTATTGACGGTTTCATTGCATCGGTGTCGGTATTCAGAACAATCGAAGTATTTGATATTCGTCCAGTTTCCTATAGCCTTCCGAATGTTATTTTCCGCCAGGCGGATTTAATGGATACTGTAAAGGTGCCGGAAGGTTGCTGCGATTCCATTTCATCACTTCATGCTATTGAGCATTTCGGACTTGGCAGGTATGGCGACCCGGTAAACATTAACGGACACAAAACCGCGATAGAAAGTATTTATAAAATGCTTAAGCCGGGCGGCAGATTTTATTTTTCTGTCCCTGTTGGGCGGCAGAGAATAGAGTACGATGCACACCGGGTCTTTTCAGTAACTTATCTTCTGGATTTATTTAAATCGAAGTTCGACGTTGACCGGTTCTCATTTATTGATGATGAAAATATCTTACATGAAAACGCAGAACTCAATAACGAGTTGATTTCAAAAGTTGACCGGTTTTCCTTCGGCTGCGGCATTTTTGAACTTATCAAGAAATAGATCATGCAGGAAAACGGTCGCCCCCTCGTCTCAATTGTTATTCCGGCGTACAATGCTGCTAAATATATCAGCGAGACCATCGGCTCCGTTCTTAATCAATCATATCAGGAATTTGAAATTATTGTTGTGGATGACGCATCCACTGATAACACATTGCAAGTAGTCCGTGGACTTGCCGCCAAAGACAACCGTATAAAATTAATCGAACTCCCACACAGCGGCAATCCTGCCGTTCCCAGAAATAGAGGCGTGAAGGAATCAACAGGGAAGTATATCGCTTTTCTTGATGCGGATGATATTTGGGTTCGCAGTAAGCTCAAAGATCAGATACATGCTTTACAGAGGAACAGCGAAGCCGATCTGATATATTCCGCAAGTTTGACATTTGGAGACGTAACCCCATTTTCTTCTCATTATGAACTGCTACCCCTGCCCGGAAAAGAATCGATTACTTATAACGATCTCATCTACCGAGGCAATACGATTACTTGCTCATCGGTTCTGGTATCTAAAGCAGTTATTCAAAAGGCGGGATACTTTGACGAGGATCCTGAATTAAAAGTTGAAGACTACGATTTGTGGATAAGAATTTCGAAGATTGCGAAGATTTATTTCATCCCGGCAATTCATGTTTTTTATCGTATTCACTCGAGCCAGTTCTCCGCTGATTGGGAATTGAAAAGCTCGCGCACAAAATATCTTGCGGCAAAAAGAAAACTACCGCTGCCAGAGTACCGATTTACACGGAACAAAGGAATTTTCTTGCTATTGCTCCGGAACGCGATTCATGTTACCGGTGTTTTTTACTATCGCCTTCTCCCGTTGTGGCTGAAATCTCAATTAGCCCGGATGTTAATAATAGTTTGGGGAGGGCAGATATGAAGAAACTTCGCGTTCTGATGATAACTGCCCGTGCCGATTTCGGAGGTGGCCCGCAACATGTATTCAGTCTTGCAAAGCATTTGCTTCCGAATACTGATGTCTATATTGCAGCGCCCGATGATTATCCATACTATCAAAGGTTTGGAGAATTAGTCGGAGAATCACACCTGGTAAAAATTCCACACAGACAAGTGACAGTGGAAGCAATACGCCGGGTTCTATCATTCATTAAAGAAAATGAAATTGATATAATTCACTCGCACGGTAAAGGTGCTGGAATGTACAGTCGCATCCTTGCGGTGTTATCGGGACGCAAATGCGTGCATACCTTCCATGGCGTGCATACCGGCGAGCTTGGCAAAGCCGGAAAGGTTTTCTATACCTCAATTGAAAAACTGTTAAGCTACGCGACCGATTATTTTATCGGTTCTTCGAAGAGCGAAGTTGCCATTGCATCCAAACAATTTCACATACCCGAGTCGTTGGTAACAATTATTCCCAATGGTGTCGAGTTTTCCGATAAACCGTGGGACAAAGAAAAATTGTTATCACCTCCGGTAAAAGTGCTTACGATTACACGTTTCGACTACGCGAAAAATACCGAATTGCTTCTGCCGGTATTACTGGAATTGAAAAAAATAAACGAGTTGACGAATTTTCAATTTATTGTAACCGGGGAAGGTGAGCAAAGAAAATCATTTCATGATGAACTTGAAAGAAACGGACTTCTACCGAATGTTACTTTAGCCGGATTTACAAAAGACATTCAGGCGGTATATGACGCAAGCGATATGTATATCTCGACTTCCCGGTGGGAGGGGATGCCACTTTCTGTTATTGAGGCAATGGGAGCGGGTCTTCCTGTGGTTGCAACTGATGTCACCGGCAATAAGGATACGATAATAGAAAATCAGAACGGGTTGTTGTACCCCATTGAAAAACCTGCTGAAGCCGCGCATTTGCTTGTCAGGCTGAAGAATGATGCATCGCTATATCAGCGAATATCCAAATGCGCGTATGACGATGCCCGCGCTAAATTTCACGCATTTCGAATGGCGGAGGCGGTTGCCAAGGCATACGCTTCATTGGGTGTGCGGTAGAAAAACCCAACATGGGCTGATATTCATAATGATGTCTTAACGACGACTTTTATTGCAGCAAATTATAATATCTGTATATTTCCGTTCAGTAATTGTTTAGACTTGAGAAGTGAGCTTTCAACAGCTTCGACTGCAGAAGATTTATTCGTTTCAGTTGATTATAAAGTGAACTCATGCCTCGCAAGCTCGGTAACCGCCCCCGTCCCCTCTCTTGCCAAGAGAAGGGAGAGCCTAAAGATGTAAAATCGGCTTGATTTTTACCGGCGAGGGAGAGTTCGTTGTTGTCCCATGAAAGCAAGAACAGAACACAAAAAGTTATGTGAAATAGGCGTTAGCGGCAGGTTTTTCAATTCAAGTTATGAATAAAAATGAAATTCTCCATTGTAACTCCAACATATAATTCCGCCTCAACTATCCGGGCTTGTGCAGAATCCGTGCTGCGGCAGAATTACCCCCATTACGAACATATCATTGTTGATAATTTCAGTTCAGACAAAACCCTGAAAATAGTACGTGAAGTGTATGAAGAATATGATGCTGAAGATCATCTTGTTATTGTTACGTTGAAAGACGATGGACCGGCCGACGCGTATAACAAAGGCATACAAACGGCAAGGGGAGAAGTTGTTGCAATTTTGCATAGCGATTGTGAGTTTTATGACGAGGGGCTGCTCTCCAGAAATGCTGAGATTTTCAAATCAGGCGAGTACTTTTTTTCACATGGCGATACATTAATTACCGATAGAGCCGACGGCAGCCAAATTCAGCGGCCTTCCATGTGCTCGATTCTGCTGGATGATCCGTATAATCATTCCGGAATGTTTGTCCGGAAACTTCTCTATCTTTCTCAGGGATTGTACGATGTTGACTATTTGTATTCAATGAATTATGAAATCTCGCTGCGCTGGGAATTGCATATACCGGATTTCAGAAAACACGGATGGTATATTAAAGAAAAGCCCGTCGTTGCCATGCATTCGAAAGAAAAGTCATGGACTTGTGAATTACGGAATATAAAAGAGATACGCGCCGCCCAGATAAAGCACCGGGTATGGCGGTGGCAGACGATGTGCAATTACTATCGCAGGTTTCTCAAAATTAAAACAGAAGCGGTAATTGCGCAGTATCACCTCGAAAAATACTTTAAGCCGAGTGTCCGCACAAAGAAACATTAAGCGGATACATCTCTTCTCTTTGCTTTATTTAAGAATCACAAACTTTCTTGATGCCTGCATAGAACCTGCCTCCAACCGGTAGATGTACACACCGCTCGCGAGTCTGTCTGCAACGAATTTCTTTTCATAACTCCCGGCGCTTAAATCTTCATGAATCAAATTAGCAACTTCATTCCCGAGTATATCAAATATCTTTAAAGATACTTTTGATTGTCCTGGAATTTTAAATTTAATTGTCGTTGAAGGATTAAACGGGTTTGGATAATTCTGGTACAGCACGAACTCTCCTGCCTTTGCCGGTGTATCTTCTGCAATCGCTGATACGTTCGGTGCATAGGTCACCTTAAATTTACCGCCAATGCCCGCGGGAATTGACAGTACACGATCATTCGCCGTGAATGCTGTATACGCAGTATCATTTAATGTAACAGCTTGGATTTTATAATTCAGTGTGCCGCTTGTTAAGGGGCTGAGCGCGATATTCCTATCCGTACCGGCCGGACTGAAATAATAATACAGAGATGCAGGCTGGTCTTTATAGAACATGTTTCCGTACAGGTAAGTGTAATAGCCAAGCTCGATTGAATGGTATGCAGCCTTGCCGCTTCCACCTTTAGAATCACCCCATGAGGTAATATAAGCTCCGTTACGAGCCCGGTTTTCGTATACTTCACCATAGGTATGATCAACAAAATACGTCATGAAAAAGTCAAGTGTTTCATCGGCAACTTTTAAGTATGACTGATCACCGGTTATCTCGTAGAGTAATAGTCCGGCTGTGACTGCTTGTTCCATCTGCCACCATGCTTTAGCCGTGTCGGAAATTCCCCACATGAGCATCTTACCGGAAATTCTGCTAAAGTCTTTATAAGGTCCGCCATATTTGCTGTCATATCCGTTTTGCACAACATGCGCGAACAGTTTTTTAGCAGCATTCAGGTATATCGTGTCGGGGACAATCTGATACATGCGCGCGAAGCACCATGAAGTTTTCAGAATGTGTCCCATGATGGTCATTGTGTCAGTTTTGTCGAAATTCCAATTGCTGTCATAGCCTTCACAAAATCCGATTTTTTGTGAACTCATGCTTGCCACTAAATGATTGAGCATATTGTCGGCGACTTGCATCATACGGGTTTTATACGTGTCGGACTTTGTCATAAGATATAGGTGGAGCAGGTGTGTCGTAATAGCATCTACCGTTCCGTTAAAACTTTTTGCACGGATATTGCTCCAATTATAGGCGGCAGTATCATAATAGCCGAAATACTGGGTGCGGCTGTCCCACAGATGCTGTTCGTTCGACTGGTAACCCTTCATAAGCCAGTTCCAGTTGGCAGTATCGTTTGTCGTTTCATAATAAGCAATGATTCCAAGTAACGCGTAGTGCTGATAGAAAGCAGTTTTGATTGTACTGTCACTTGTCGGCTTTCCGTTTTTGTCCAGTCCCGAATACCAGCCTCCATTAGTTTTATCCCAAGCGTGCTGATACATAAAATTCAAGGCTTGGGATGCCTTCGTTAAATACGTCTCATTGCCGGTCAACATGAATGCTCTTGTCATTCCGTAGGCATTCCGGCTTTGTGTCATCATGTTCTTTTGTGTTCCTGAAGATGTATTAACAGAACCGTCTCTTTTTACATTTGTATAAAATCCGCCGAGTGTTGCGTCGTAGGAAGTCAGCCAGAATTTTGCACAGCTGTCTACGTAAGGAATAGCCTTTGCCGGATCAAGTAAGTATTGGCACTTTACCTGATACTGTCCGAAGAGTGATACGGTGAATAAAAGAAGTATTGGTAGAATATGTTTCATAAGCGAACCATGGATTAATTCGTGGCTTTGAAATCTTCGGGAATAGACGTGTTGATAACAAAAGCTCTATATAAATATTTACGCGGGGAAAATACTGGAAATTGCATTTAAAAGGAGAAAAATCTAATTAAGCGCTAACTTGGAAACGGAGATTACTTAGTCGAAAAAAGAATCAAAAGCTAGTGTATAAGACAAATGAACTCATCAACCCCAGACTCCTGATGGTCTCGGGACAAGCTTTCTTTTCTTGCAAGAGAAGAAGGGGGAAAACACATTCTCGACTGCTATTTATCTTTGAATAACCTAATTGCGCCCCTTTTCTCTTATTAAGAGAAAAGGGGGTTGGGGATATGAGTTCATTATACGTGTTACGCTAATTGTGTTAATGCAAAGCGCTTTAAAAATATTCGATTAATAACCGGTAAAGTGGTATTTTGTTAAGCAAAATAACGTGATTTAGAATATTCAATCCACTTTCTATTACCGGTTGATGTTTAAAAAGATAAAGAGACCGTTTTACGTTTTATATAATATGGTGCAGTTTATACTTACGCAGATACTATTTGCGTTCGTTAAACTGCGTCCGCAGGTAAAAAGACCGGGAACACTTGTATTGGTCCGCCTGGATGCGATAGGGGATTATATCCTCACGCACGATTTCTTCCCTTATGTACGAAATTCTGAAAAGTATAAAAATTATAAAATTACCCTCTGCGCAAACATATCCTGCCGCAGTTTAATTGAGCATTACGACAAACAGTATTTTGATGATTTTATCTGGGTTGACCGGAAAAAATATTATTTTAACCCCGTGTACCGTTACGGCATTATGAAGCAAATTTATAATGCAGGATTTGAAGTAGCGATAGAATCAACGTACAGCAGGGAAATGCTTTTTGGCGATTCGGTTATCAAGTTTACGCAGGCTGCAGAAAAAATCGGATGCACCGGCTCGCAGGATGGCAGCCGGAAAATCTATCGTGAGATGTTCAGCGACCGCTATTACACCAAATTGCTGCCTTGCAGTGATGAAAATTTATTTGAATTCAACCGAAACAAAGAATTCTTCGAAAACCTGCTTGAGATGAAAATTCCGGTTGAGCATCCGTTGTTGGACCGGACAAAAACAAATCCGCTTATACCGGGTGAAAAATATATCGTGATGGTGACCGGAGCGCAGGAACCGATCAAGGTTTGGGATTTAAAAAACTTTTCCGGGGTTGCCGGATATCTGCTGAAGAATACTGACTATAAAATTGTGTTTACCGGAAGTCCAAATGAAGCTGACCGCGGAGAGTACATCGCCCATGTATATAATACCGACCGCATAATAAATTATTGCGGTAAAACAACGCTGCCCGAGTACGCGGGACTTATCGCGAATGCTACTTTGGTCATTACCAATGATACAAGCGCTGTTCACGTTGCCGCAGCATTTCAGGTGCCGCTTGTCTGTGTGGTAAAAGGTACGAGGTTCGGGCGTTTTCATCCGTATCCCAAAGAAATGTTTCCACAAAGCAGATTTGTCTATCCGAAACAAATTGAAGAAAAGCTTAACGACATTGATTTTCTATTAAAGAAATACCGGTACGGTTCTCCTCTGCATATCAATTCAATAAAAGTTGAGCAGGTGCTCGCGGTTGTAAGAGAATTGTTATAATCAGCAGGTTAATGAATTTATACAATAAAAAAGGATGGCATTGCCATCCTTTTTTATTATGATATCATGTAGATGATTATCAATTAAATTTCCATCTCCAACCGAATGCACAGCTGATGCGCTTGCCGTCTTTTGGGGTGAAGATATACTGGAAGTCCGGAGTAGCAGCACTGAATTCAATCGGTCCAAGATTGATGCCGAGACCGACTGCCCAGCTGAATACTTCATTACCACCGAATGAGAAACCACCGCGCAGGTATGGCAGCCATTTCAATGGATTCCATTCACCGCCTAATGAAAATCTTGGTGATTTTTCATTACGCGGATTGTCATTAAAGCCGATATTAATATCAGCGGAGAGTTTGAAGAGGTTAGGAACAAAGATATACGTTGCACCCAATCTCAGACACGTCGGCATGCTTGTTGAAAATTCACTTATATATTTACCTTTGATTTTAATGCTATCTGTTAAGCTTTTCCTCTGAGTACTATCCGAAACATCGGTAACGGTATAGGTTGATTTCGAAGTATACTCGGCAGTCTGCTGTTTCCAGGTAATACTTCCGATGTCGGTAATTGCAAGTCCGAAACTCCACTTATCGTTAAGTTCAGCAGCAAAGCCGATGTCAAAAGCGGAGCCGCTTCCCGCGTTAGCCGGAAAAGCCGACACATTGCTTGATTTTTTAGCAGACAGTGAGTCAAAATCATAATTAACACCAAAATCAGGTGAGACAGCTGCTTGGAAAGCGAGGTCGGTTGTTTCCGTTATTGACCTGTCGGCGTTGGTTTTTAATTTAAGAGTGTTTCTCTCGAGACCTGCATACGCGTAACCGGAAACGTATTTAAGTGAAACGCCGGCCGAAAACGATTTGAATAGCTTTGGGAACAGATCGTTGAAGTTTCGCGCGTAGGCAAGAGTATAGGTTCTCAGATACCAACTCTTCAAGTGGAAATCGTCAAAGTTGTATTCCTTGTCAACCGGGTTACCGGACACCGCAAGATCAATAATGCCTGCCGGGAAGTTAAACTTTGTAGAGAAGACATCCTGTACAGTGAAACCGATTGCCCCGAACTTCTCACTCGGTTTATAGGTAAATGCTAAGTCCAGACTATTCACATCAACGAATACCATTCCGCCGTCCTTGAAGAGATTGCGTAATCTATCCTTATCGGAGTTGTTCAGAAAACGGCCGACTTTATTTCCCGACGGATCGGTAACGCCGCCGAAGAAATAATTGTATTCATTAATACTTAAAAAGTCGGTTCCCAAACGGAGACTCATATTCGGGGGAAGAATAATCGCTTCGATATGTCCTGCGTTTGAGAGCGCGAGATTTGCCGGGTTAATGCCAATGGCATAAACGCCGCGTGTTGTCGTTGTATATGTTTTTCCCATGGCGACTGATACGGGGTCGGTTAATCCGACTGAGCCAGCCTGAGCAAAAAGGGAAACACTTAATAATACGATAATGATACTGCTATTAAATAATGTTTTCATCTTTTTGCTCCTTACTTCGATGTTACACGGTAAGTTAAAGAACCGGCCGCGTAAATTTTGACGGCATCACTCGAATAGAATTTAACCGGAGAACCGGCAGATGAACCGGATGGCGTTGATGTATCAACGAGTAAGGTATATACTAACTTTTTGCTGTTCAGGAATTTATCAATCTCCGCTCCGGTCAATGTCATGTTGATTTTTGTTGAAGCGGGAGTAGTTACGGTTCCGGATGATCCGACAACGGCCGGATTAATAACAGTCGGATAAGTATTCCCAGGCGTTTTGGGAGGCATTGATAATACGCTGTCTCCGTTTGCATCGAGAAACTTTGCATAAAAAGTCAAACCGGCAGGGATGCTATTGGTTAACTCCAGGGTGACAGTAGCGGACTGTACTTTGTCACTATTAGTTCTGTTTTCGTCGGAAACATTGATCTCTGTTGAATCAACCAACTTGCCGCCGATGATGCCGACGTTGAGCGGAGCATAAATATTTACCGTACCGAACAATGAATCGGTATTGGTAATGCGGGCAACAGGGTCACTGACGGATGGCGATGGATTCAGTGTGGCCGAGTAAATAGTCTTCAGTTGATCGGGGACTTTTTTTACAAATTTATTAATAAAATTGTCAAGCTCCGATGAACTGAACGTTACTTTTGAAGAAGTGCCGCCACCGCTTAATCTTGTTGTCGGAATGGTAAGAGAGGCAGAACTACCGAGCGTGTTGTAGCCGGTCATGGTTCCGGCAAAATCCAATTTTACACCGGCAGAAAGTGCTATATCAAAATTAACATCCAGTCCCGTCATGTGAATTGTTGAGGCTGTCAGGTTTTGCAAGCTATTGAGAGCCAAGGCAACGGTGGTGGTATCGAAACTCAACGCGGTTGGTTTGATTCGTCCGTGAATTGATTTCAATACCAGCTGGCTCATGTTGACTTTTACTGTTGCACTATCACTTTTGGATACTGAAACAGCAGATGCTGATTGCTGAACAGTAACCACCACGCTATAACCTAATTGATTTGTCAATGAGGCTGAGCGGATGCTCCAGTCTGTGAGAGAAGGAATACTGACTACCTGAGAACCCTTGGCCGGAACGCTGAAGGATGTAGTATACTGAGAATTTGAAGCAGTATACAGATTTGTAACGGTCATATCAGCTTTTATAGCAACGTTGAAATAATTGGAAACCGTAAAGCTCATTGAGCCTTCCGCAATTTTCACCGTATCAAGTGATGATTCGGAGTCCAAAACAAAAGCGCCAGTCATGGTCTGGGGGCTTTGAGCAGGCACCGGTGCAACAACACTTGAAGGTTTTAGATTAGTGAAAGTAGTCGTTACTTTAGTATTAGCTGTAGCAGGAATGGTTACATTTGTCATCTGTTGTGTGTAAATAAACATTGCTGCTTTAACTTTATTATAGAGCGTTTTTCCTGCAAGATCAAGGGTTATTGTTCCGATTGCCCCTGGTGCGATTGTGACGGGGGTGGTTGATTTCACCAATACAGTTGTTGCTCCGCTCGTTCTATTATCAATAATTTGCAATGAATCAATCCGGAACTGAATGCCATTATTGTTCTGTATTGATAGCGTCAGCGTTCCGGATTCAAATACAGCACTTTCAAAAGAAGGATTGGTTGGTACGACAGCGTCAACTTCCTGTTTGGATTCCGGAAGCAATGGAACAAGCCCGGTAACAGGTGGATAAGCCGGTGGTGTAATTGTTACTACCTGCGGATCAGGATTAGTAATTGCAATCGTAGTCAATCCGAATTTTGATGTCGTTTGAATCGGGCTTAATGTAAGTTTTTTATCAACCTGGATAGAGTTAAGAGGTTGTTTATCCGAGTAATAAAGTTGATTCCCCGAGTCGGTTCTCAAATATGTGCTGTCTTTATTTACTACATCGAGTAGCGTGTAGGACTTATTCAAAACCGGAACATTGAGCTCAACATCCCAGCTTGGGGCATTGAATTTTTCAATGCAGCCCGATAAAAGGAAAATCATCAGCACTGGCAGCAATAAAGTTCCAGCGTTGCGCCGGATACTTCTATTCAGTGAGAAATAATGCTTAAAAGTTTTCAAGAGAACCTCACATGAAATGTTATGATTAGCGAAAATAGTACTATAAATATTCAAAAAAAATTAAATAAACATAACTTGGGCAATTTAACAGCGGTTTTTGTAATGCACATCACACGAAAGGGTTATTCTTCACCCAGTATGGTAACGGTCAACTTTCGACTGCCCCCGTATACTCTATGCTCACAGAGATATACTCCCTGCCAAATTCCGGTATAGATTTTACCGTTTTTCAGAGGTACGGAAACTGAAGCACCCAGCATAGATGACTTTATATGCGCCGGCATGTCGTCAGCTCCCTCGGTAGTATGTTTGAATTTAGGAAAATTCTCCGGCACTAAATGATTGAAAAATGTGTCGAAATCCTTTCGCACATCCGGATCTGCATTTTCATTAAGGGTCAATGACGCTGACGTGTGGTGAATGAAAATATGGCATAACCCTGTTTTAATGGTTGATGTTTTTGTTATTCCATCATCTATATATCGTGAAATAAGGTGGTATCCTTTTGGAAACGGGGGAAGCGTAATGTCAATCTGTTCTACCTTCATTGTATCCTTTTTAGTTTCGGCATTAAGTGATAAATTACACGGCCATAAAATTGTGTTTATGGGATAAAAGAGTATAAACAAATTTTTATAATCCGGCAAATAAAATAAGCCGGGTTCCAATCAATTTAACACGTATTGTATGAAACAAAAAGGGAATTCGTTTTTTTATATATTTCTGATTATCGGCATTCTTCTAACAGGCGCTTTCATAATTGCCGGGAAGGATGCATTTATTTCATTTTTTACCGATAACAGTATTGTCAAATTTCTTGAGGGGAAAAAAGAACAGGAAAGCGGCGTTTCTTCTCTATATGAGCAAAACAGTAAGCCGTTCGAAAGCAGTTCGCTTAGTGCAGTTGATATCGAAAAGCTGCGGGAGTCGGTTATCCCGATAGAATTTCCAGATAATGATAAGGGTGCCTTAGCCGGCTTTATTAACGCACTTAGTGAATCAAAATCAAGCCCTGTTAGAATACTACACTACGGCGATTCACAAATTGAAGGAGACCGTATTACTACATACTTCCGCTCCAGGCTTCAAAATCAGTTTGGCGGCGGCGGTGTTGGATTCATTTCACCCGGACCGGGAAATGGATTCGCCTCACATTCTTTGACCACATCTGAAAATGCAAAGTGGATAACGATCTATGCCGGAGGGAAAAAGGGATTCGGAGACTCCCGGTTTGACTTTCCGGGAAGCTTTATCAGATTTGATAAAGTTGCCGTGGATGGTGCAGATAGTATTTGTCAAGGTTACATAGATTTGAGCATTTCGAAATCAGCGCGTAACTACCATAAAGTAAGGTTGTTGACGGGTAACAATAAGTCAGTAGTGAATGTTACGATCACCGCTGATGGAGAACGTATTGATAACCAACTTTTGCTTCCGATATCGGGATATCGCACGAACGAATGGACATTTGAAAATTCTCCTGCTCACCTGAGGTTCACTTTTAGCGGACAGGATAGCCCGGATATATCAGGTATTCTTCTTGACAATGAAACCGGTATTTCGGTTGACAATATTCCTCAACGCGGGAGTTTTGGCCTTGAGTTCGCAAGGCTGAATGAATCCAATTTTTCTAATAGAATTTCGACACTCGGAGTGAAGTTAATTTTGCTGCAATATGGTGTAAACGCCGTACCGGTGCCGTCACAAAACGAAAATGCGGTTGAGAGTTGGTGTTATAATAGTTTAATGAAAATAAAGAAAATGGCGCCGGGGATTTCTATTATTGTACTGGGCGTTTCCGATGTGGATCAGAAAAAAGGCGACAGCCTTGTTACCAATCCCAACGTGGAAATAATTAGGGAAGCGCAGCGTAAAGCAGCCTTCAGAGCCGGATGTGCGTTCTGGGATGTATTTAAAGCGATGGGTGGAAAAAATTCAATGGCGGCGTGGGTCAATCATAAACCTGAACTCGGCACATCCGACTACATTCATTTTACACCTGCCGGAGCCAATCTTGTAGCCGAGATGTTCTTCCGTGCTTTATTATTGGAAATATATGGTCAGAACCACAACTAAAGCGGCTTTTGTGTTGAATAGATTTTTAAAGTCCTTTCTCTTGACCGGTTTAATCTTTCTGTTTTTGCCGGCTAGTGCTTTTTCTAAAAACGGAAGTGCTCTGATAAATTCTTATCCGTTTGTTAACACCAAAGCAAACACCATACGGTTCTATGGGAAATCGGGAGAAATATTCAAAAAGGTTTTTCAAAAATTAGCAGCAGTTGATTCCACGAAAGGAAAACAGTTTAAAATTTTTCACCTTGGCGATTCACACATTCAGGCGGATTTTTTTCCTGATATGGTAAGAAAAAAATTGCAGACGGAGTCTCCGGGTAAAAATGGCGGACGTGGATTTATTTTCCCGTACAATATGGCAAATACTTATCAGCCGAAAAACTATTCGATAAGTTTTAGCGGAGAGTGGATGCATGCTACAAATATCCAGTCTCAGCCCGCGGAGGAATTAGGCCTTGCCGGAATATGTGTGATGACGGAGGCTCCTGAAGCGGCTGTTATTTTGTCTCTTGCAAATGATCCTTCTGTTCAATATTCATTTAATACACTGAGAATTTTTGTAAACACGACAAACGACGCCTATACGCTCAAACAGGACTCAACCATCCAATCGGTGAAGGCGTGTAAAGACTCCGGTTACGTTGATGTTGTCTTTAAGAACTATAGAAATGAAGCCGGTGTCACCTTTACTAAAAATTCCGATTCGGGAAAAGTGATCATATATGGTTTTGTGCCCATGTCGGATTCCGCCGGTGTTGTATATAGCTCTGCAGGTGTGACCGGTGCGGCTGTCACATCATTTCTGAAGTGCAGTCTTTTGGAATCACAATTGCGCGTTATGGCTCCGGATCTGCTCATTATTTCTCTCGGAACAAACGATGCATCCGCAAAGCGATTTTCATCTGCCGGATTTCAGAATGCCTACGGCGAGTTAATCCGCCGTGTGCGGAATGTCTTGCCGGAAACGGCAATACTTTTGACGGCACCGGGAGACAGCAACCGCAGAAAAAGAAGACCGAACCCGAATAATAAGAAGGCTGAAGAATCAATCTTCTCAGTTGCCGAAGATTTTGATGCCGCGGTCTGGGATTTTTACGCAGTGATGGGAGGGGCACGTTCTATTAAAAAATGGTATAAGGCCGGATTGTGCGGCCGCGACAGGGTTCATTTAACGAGGCGCGGATATGAACTGCAAGGTGAATTGCTATATGAGGCTTTGATGGACTCTATAAAGAAACTACAATAAAAGTCAGGATATGAAAAGAAATTTCGGGGGAGATTTTTAGCCGTTTTCGTAACTTGTCATGTATTTTAAAAATTTTCGTTGTTTAAGGAACTCATGGAAATTATCACCTCTCTGTTTGATTTGTTTCTTCACTTGGACAAACACTTAAGTGAAATTGTTTCACAGTACGGAACATCCACGTATGCAATTCTTTTCTTTGTAATTTTTGCAGAGACCGGTTTTGTATTCACTCCTTTTTTGCCCGGTGACTCTTTATTGTTTGCCGCCGGAGCGATAGCCGCATTGGGTGCGTTGAATGTTCACTTATTGGTTGTATTGCTCATTATTGCGGCAGTTGCAGGAGACAACACAAATTACTGGATTGGTCACTACATCGGACCGAAAGTTTTTGAGAAAAACATCAGATTCCTGAAAAAGGAATATTTGGAGAAGACTCATGCCTTTTATCTGAAGCATGGCGGCAAGACAACAATTCTTGCCCGCTTTATTCCAATTATCAGAACATTTGCTCCATTTGTTACCGGCATTGGCAGAATGAATTATCTCCGGTTTGTTGCGTTTGATGTTTTCGGTGGAATTCTGTGGGTAAGCCTGTTTGTGTATTCAGGTTATCTTTTCGGCAACGTTCCGATCGTCAAGAAGAATTTTTCAATCGTCATACTTGCAATTATATTTATATCTGTACTGCCCGCTGTCATTGAGTATGTGAAGCATAAAAGAAGCGAAAAGACGGCGGTAAAGTAACTTTCACCTTTTCTAACTCGGAAAACTTTTGTACTTTTGAGCCTATTTAATAAATAATTATTGAACGGAGTGTTATAAGGAAAATTTTCTTATACAATAGTTAATGGCTGGACTTGAGATCAGCCTCATTAAACAATCCTTGATAAAAAAATTGCCCCCGAGCATGTGACCGATGCGAGGACAAGGAGCGTGAGCCATGAAATTCACAAGCCTATATTTCAGTAGAATACTGAACAACAAAATTTTTTCTCACGATTTTCAAGTCATGGGACGACTTGAGGATTTAGGCGTAACGGGAGATATTCAGAACCCGAAAGTTGTTGCAGTAGTTCTCAAGACTCAAGACGGAACCAAGTACATTAACTGGCAGCACTTCCAAATCACCAAGAAAAAAGGTCAATACCACCTTTCCTGTGCTCAAAGTGAAGAAGTAGACACATCTCAACTTTTCTTTCTAAAAAAGAAGATTCTCGACCAGCAAATAATAGACATTAACGGGCGTAAAGTGGTCCGCGTTAACGATATTCGTTTGGTTGTCGTTCCCGGCGGTACGTTTGTAGTTGCAGTTGATATCGGTATTGAGGGCTTGATGAGGAGAATGGGACTTGCGAAACTTATTTCTAAAGTCGGCATTAAACTTCCTTCGAAATTGATCTTATGGAACGACGTTGAGGCTCTGATGACAGCAGGCGATAACGTGGTTCTCTCCAAAACCTATGATAAACTTGCGACTATGCACCCATCCGATCTTGCGGATATTATTGAGGACATTGATACTCAGACTGGAATGATGCTCTTCAATAAGATGGATAATGCCCGCAGTGCGGACGTGTTGGAAGAGATGGAAGATGATGCCCAGATAAAGGTTATTGAAAACCTCTCCACGGAAAAAGCTGCGGACATTTTGGAAGAGATGCCCTCGGATGAGGCTGCTGACATTCTTGACGGCTTAGAAGAATCTAAAGCCGAAGAACTTCTTTCCAATATGGAGAAAGAAACCTCGGATGAGATTCGCGATTTGATGCAGTATGAAGATAAAGATATCGGAAGTATCATGAATCCCGAATACATTGCATTTTCATCAGATACTTCGGTCGATGACGTTATCAAATTTTTGCGGCATGAAAAACCCGAAGAAGGGTTGATGAATTATATATACGTAACTAATGCCAAGGGTAAATTAGTTGGTAAAGTTACCCTGCGCGATCTGATGTTTGCAGACGGCAAAGAAGCATTGAAAAGTTTAATGCATAAGGATGTAATCTTTATGTACGATAATGATGAAAAAGAACAGCTCATCGAAGTTGCCTCAAAATATAATCTGCTGAGTATTCCTATTGTGAATCATGACATGCAGCTTGAAGGAAATGTTATCATTCATGATATTCTGGATGAAATTTTACGTAAATAAAAATAAAATAAAAGTGTTTTGCTCATAACTTTTAGATGAAAATAGTTTACTATGACGATTTTGAAAAAAAAGGGATTACTTAAAAGACTCCTCATCCTTATGACCCTGATTGGTCCAGGCATTATCACCGGAAGCGTTGATAACGATGCCGGCGGAATTACAACGTATTCCGTTGCCGGGGCACAATACGGATATGCCTTAATCTGGACACTTATTCCCGCATTTGTTGTATTATTCGTTGTTCAGGAAATGAATGCGAGAATGGGTATTGTTACCGGAAAAGGACTCGCAGATCTTATTCGTGAAAACTTTGGCGTGAAGATTACCTTCTTCATATTTCTCGGATTGATAGTAGCCGATATCGGAAATACCACAACTGAATTCGCCGGTATTGCGGGAAGTATGGATATTCTCGGGATAAACAAATATATCGCTGTCCCTATCTCGGGAGTCTTAGTTTGGCTGCTTGTTGCAAAAGGTGACTATCGTTCCTCCGAAAAAGTATTTCTTATCTTCAGTGTATTCCTTTTGACCTATGTTGTGTCAGCGTTGATTCAAAAACCGCACTGGGGCGAAATAGGCCACTCGATTGTTAAACCTGAATTTCGATTTGATGTTGGATTTGTCGGGATGGTTATTGGTATTATCGGAACGACGATAGCTCCGTGGATGCAATTTTATATGCAATCGGCAGTAATCGAAAAAGGATTGAAAAAAGAAGATTATTCATACACGATGATTGATGTTGTTGTTGGATGTATCTTGACCGTGGGTGTAGCCTTTTTTATTATTGTCGCCTGTGCATCCACATTACATGAAAAAGGTATCGTTATCTCTGAGGCCAAAGACGCCGCAATTGCGTTGAAACCTATTGCGGGTATTTTTGCTTCTCAATTATTCGCGTTTGGCTTGTTCATTGCTTCTATTTTCTCGGCGACAATTCTTCCGCTTGCGACTGCATTTTATATTTGCGAAGCATTCGGATTTGAAGCCGGGATTGATAAGAAAGTTAAAGAAGCACCTGAATTTTATGCATTCTTTACCATAATTATTGTTATATCTGTTCTGATTATTTTGATACCTGGCGCTCCACTTATTCCCATTATCTTATGGACACAAATAATTAATGGTATATTACTTCCTGTAGTGCTTATATCAATGATGATCATCATCAATAAGTACGAAGTGATGGGTGACTATAGAAACGGAACAATAAAAAACTCAATCGGATGGGTGACCATTGTTATCCTGATCTTGCTTACAATTGTGCTTACATTTGAGCCGATTGTTAGTATGTTCTAACTGAAAGAGGTTCTTTAGGAAATTCTCCAAAGGTGGTTTTTCAAAACTTCGTATTTTATTTCAGCATCCTGAAGTTCTGAGAATTCAAATCTTTTTGTTGAGTATGCTATTCTTTTAAAAAAATACTTTTTGAGAATGACTATATAATTGCCTTCTTGTTCAATGATTTTAACGGAGCCTTTTTTATACCGCACCCCTTCGATAACATGAAAGTCATCATTCTGTCTGTAGATTCTGTAATACATGGAGCACTTTAAATTTGTTTGGTCGTTTAAAATAATAAAAAAATAAAATTAAGCAAAACGGACAAATGACAAATATAGTTTATGAATGAAGATAGTTATCGTTTAATAATTTAGGCGGGGCTATATTGTTATAATAAAAATTTGCTAGAATCACGATAAGAAGTTAATTTTGACGAATATATAATTGCAATTTCTTCAAATTATGAAGGAAGTCAGTTTATCGTCTTGATAAATGAAGAGCCAGGGCTAAAAATTCAATTATGTAAAGTTTCTCCTTATGAAGAAGATTTTTAGTTTGAGAACGTAAAATTGCAATGGGGCTATAGCTCAATCCGCCACGGCGGACAGGCTGGGAGAGCGTCCCGATGGCATCGGGAAGGTTAGCAGTTCTAAGAAAGAAGTTTATACTATGGGGCTATAGCTCAACTGGGAGAGCGCTTCGTTCGCAACGAAGAGGTTGGCAGTTCGATCCTGCTTAGCTCCACAAAAAAAGCCGTCCGGATATTTCGGACGGCTTTTTTATTGGGATGAGAAAATTATTTCAACAGTAACATCTTTTTTACTTCACTGTATTTATTTGACGACAGTTTGTAAAAGTATATTCCGCTCGGTAAACCGCTCCCGTTAAACTCGGCTTTATATGTACCCGGCGATTTATCTTCATTGACCAACTCAGCAACTTCTTTGCCAAGCGAATTATAGATAACAAGCGAAACATGTCCGCCATTGGCAACCGAATACCGGATGAGCGTGGATGGATTGAACGGATTCGGATAGTTCTGTTCAAGGTATATGCTGCCCGGTTTTATTAAGCCTGAGGATTCTTTTACATCTGAAGAATTATTATTGTAATGTAAAATAGTCCCGTTAAGGCCTGCACAGATAAACTCCGAACTGCCTAATGCAATTACACTATTTAGTGTGTTTGGTGAAGGACTATTCAATTGAACCCAAGTATTTCCGGCATTTGTAGTGGCAAATACCTTCCCGCTATATCCTACAGCAACACCGTTGCTTGCATCATAAAAACTTACAGAATAAAAATGTGCACTTGATGTTCCGATTTTTTCAGACCAGGTTGCGCCTGCGTCAGTGGTATACACGATGGAGGTATTGATTCCGCTATTATATCCGCCGACTACAAAGCCGGTTGTGGCGTTTACAAATTGTACTGAATGCCAGACAAGTTCAGACGCTGAGTGTATGATTGACCATGTTGATCCGCCATCGGTTGTTTTTAGGATTTTTCCTGTACCGCCGTAACTTTCTCCTCCGCAGATATATCCGGTATTGTCATCAGTGAAGTACACTGATTTGAGGCTTGTGGATGAGATGCCGCTTACGGAAATACTGCTCCATGTGGACCCGCCATTAGTAGTTCTCAGTATTGTGCCGTAATCCCCAACCGCGATCCCAGTATTTGCATTTGCAAAACGAATTGCCTGCAGCCAAAAATCTGTTCCGCTGGTTTGTGTTGCCCAAGTGTTGCCGCCATCTGTGGTTTTTAAAATTGTTCCGGCATCACCGGCTGCAAACCCGAGTAATGAATTAACAAAATAGACAGACATTAATTGCGACGTTGTGTTGCTTGTTTGTGCTGTCCACGTTGAACCCGCATTTGTTGTCTTTAATACCGTTCCAAGGTCGCCAACAACCCAACCTGCATTGGAATTAACAAAATAAACAGACATCATTTGTGCAGTATTACCGGATGACACTGCATTCCAATTTGTACCGCCGTTAGTCGATTTCATTATTATTCCGGCATCACCGGCAGCGACGGCCGTTGAGGATGAGAGTAAGACGACGGCATCCAATTGTAGTGTTGTGCCGCTGGTTTGAATCGTCCATGAAGAACCACCGTTTGTTGTAGTCAGTACCGATCCGTTATATCCGACGGCCATACCGCTTGTCGCAGATGAAAATGCTATTGAGTATATCCAATCCCATGAATCAGTTGTTAGTGTATTCCATGTTGCCCCGGCATCAGTTGTTTTTAAAACTGTTCCTGCGTTACCCCCAATGTAACCAATGGATTCTGTCGGGAAGGAGACCGTTTGCAGCCACGTTGTTGTTCCGCTTGTTTGACTTACCCAGTTAGCTCCAGCATCGGAGCTTTTAAAAATTACTCCACCAACTCCAACCGCGTAAGCTGTAGTTGCATTTGTCAGGGCGACACTCATTAATTGGTTATCAGTGTTGATATTCTGTTTTTTCCATGTTGAGCCGCCGTCATTTGTCCAATACACGGAACTGCCTGAACCGGACATTGCACCGCCGACTGCGCAGCCGATTTGAGAAGATGCCGCGGAAAAATTCACAGAATATAAACTAATGGCTGCATCGACTGAAGTCGATTTCCACGTTGATCCGCCGTCGGTTGTCTTTGCAATGTAACCTGAGTCTCCAACTGCCCAGCCTGTTGTTGCATCAGCAAAATACACAGAGAGCAATTGAGCTTTTATGCCGGTTGATATTACTTTCCAGGTTAAACCTGCGTCTGTAGTTTTTATAATCGTTCCTGCAGCACCGGCTCCAAATCCGGTGGTTTCATTGACGAACTTTAATGACCAAATTGTATTGCCCTGAGGCAGGGGATTTTGCCATGTCCACTTTTGAGCAAATAGGCTCCCCGTAGTTAAAAGAACCGTTAGATATATGACAAACGCTTTTTTCATGATTTCTCCTAAAAGAATCTCCACGTCATCGTGGAAAGGATTCTGTTTTATTTTAATAACATCATTTTCTTGACTTCAGAGTAATTCCCTGCGGTCAGTTTATAGAAATAAACTCCACTTTCCAACCCGGCTCCGTTAAATTCAGCCTGATATGTTCCTGCGGATTTAACTTCATCTACAAGCGACGCTACTTCTTTGCCGAGTACGCTGTAAATCTTCAGTGAAATTCTACCCGGTGTTGCAACCGTATAGTTGATTGTTGTTGAAGGGTTGAATGGGTTTGGATAATTCTGTGCCAGACTCATTTTTGTTGGAACCGAAGAAGTTTCATCTTCGGCGGCAAGAACTGCTAAACCTGAATAATAGGATGGTGCATAACGGAAGGCTTTTACAATTTCACCGCCGGGAGTGTAGGTCCAAAGAACATTGCCCAACGAATCAACTTCAAACATTTTACCAATAAGGGATTGGGTGATTAACGTATTACCATTCGGCAATCTTTGGCAGCCGCCAAGATGAACCGCGTAAAATCCACTTGCGGTATATGCCCAATAAGGTGCGGATGGTGAATAAGCTGATCCACTTGTATAAGAATACGTATATCCGTTTGTCGGTTGATTAAGCTCAACAATTTGTGATGTAGTTGATGCAGCCCGGTTATTGAAAGCCATTATATGTCCAGCTCCGGGGTAACCACTTGGTACCCAGCAAGCAGAATGCACTACGTCGAAGTAGGATGTACCACTTAGGCCATAGTTTGCTGGGCAGCCCCACCGGTAAAGAATATCGCCGCCTTTGCCGCTCTTTCCGCCGCTATGTGATGCGGCTTGGGCTGTTGTTGTACTGTGGTCAATAACATATAATTCATTTAGATTGTGCGAAGAGATAACAATCTGATCCAGGTCTGCGTTATATTTTACCGAATTACAATGCATCCAACCGCCTCCTGAAGAGCTGTTTGCGGACATATTGATATTTAAAAGTTCGGGATGTGCAGATACTGTTCCATAATTGTTTTTGGAAGAATTGTATTCTTGTATAAGGTGGTTCCATGCATGCCACTCCCATACAATAGTGCCGCCGGTTGTTCCGGAGGGTTGAATCTCCAGAATAGCATCAGGAATTATTTGCGAGTTGCTTTTATATCCGGCTGCGGTTGCTTCTGTCGCAGATTTAACTTCCCAGGCTATGCATAGTACATTTCCGTTCGGCATCGGTTCAATGTCATGATGCGTACGGTAGGTTGAACTGCTGTATGTGTACTCCCAGGTTTTTGTACCGGCCCAATTATATTTTTGAATAACACCGGCTTCACCACCTCCGGCGAGGCTGGAGTTTGTGCTGAGCGCGGGACGAATAACACTGCCATCACTTAATAAATATGTAGCATAACCGCCGCTTTTATCAAATGTCCATGTCTTGACTTTTTTATTAGACATGTCAAGCAGATACGCATACTTACTATTATTCGGGCTATATAGAGTAAATCCATTAAATGCCGTTGCCTGAGTTTTTAGTACCTGAGCCTGAGCTGTTCCTAAGAAAAATAAAACACCTGAGATAAGTAAGATCGCCTGATTCCAAATTTTCATAAATATTCCTGTGCTCTGTAGTTGATGTTTCAATTATTTTAAAAGAATCATGCCGCGTGTTTGGCTGCTTGCGCCGGCAGTAATTCTATAATAATAAATGCCGCTCGGTAAATTTGCCGCGTTGAATATAATTGTATGTGTTCCGGCTGCTTGTATATCATTTACCAGATCGGTGATTTTTTGACCTTTGACATCATAAATACTGATCTTTACATGGCTTTCGGCCGCGAGGTTGTATGCTATTTTAGTTGATGGATTAAAAGGGTTGGGATAGTTTTGTAACAGCTTGAACGTCATGTTCTTGGTTGATTCATTTTCAACCGCGGTGATATTAATCCCGAGGTTACTGAGCTGGGATGTGACATTCGTTTTTCTTTTGGAGATGAATGACTTCAGTCCCGGTTTGCGTGTGCCGAGTCCGCCGGTTGCCGAGATATCAGAAGTAATGTTTGTCTCGAATTGCAAGAGCGTGTACATCTTTCTTGGATCGGCATTGACGTATGAGCGAATAGTATTGGCAATGCTATCAATATGCGCATTTATCGTGGCGGGTACAAAGTATTTTGTGAGCAGCGTATCATACGTATATAGATATTGTTTCTTTAGCGTATCACTTGCAAATAATCTGGTGAGAAGCGGCCGCGTAGTCGTGTCTGCAATATAATTCACGTCCAGCGTTTCAAGCGTTGATATTCCGCCCTGATATGCACCGATACTCAAACTTGCGTCCCAAATAATCCAATTCCACTTTGAAGTTGTTGCATCTTGAAAGAAATAAAAATTTCTTCCGCTACACATGTATGAATCAAGATTGGCAAATAAATTATCAACAGCAAAAGCTCTATAGAAAGTTGAAAGGTTCATTACCTTGCCATAGGAGGTCAGCGGATTAACGCCAAAATTGAGAGAGTCGAGAAGTGTTACCAGACGCGGCCATGCTGTTGCTGAGCCATCAGATTTCAATTCATAATAACTTTTGTATGCATTGGTATCGGTACCCCACCAGCGGAAATCAGACACGATAGATGTTGTATCATATCCATCAATAGCTTTAAAGTAATCGCCTTTGTTCGTACCATAGCGTGCTTTCAGAAATATTTTATCAATGCTTTCAACAAGAGAATAGAATGCAAACAGTGTGTCGTTAATGTAAACATTTGCAAAGTTAGCCCGTGGGGCGGGAATACCGGCATTGCGGCAGAAATCCAGGTGGAGTTTCTCGCGCATAAAAGTCGGATCTCCCCAGCAATTGTTTAAGTTAACACTTTTCAGTGACTCAATTCGCTGGTCGGATTTATACTGGTCGAAAGCGAGCTTCATTGATTTCTTGTTGTTGGGGTGTGTATAAGAAGAATTACCTTTTAATCTCACGCCGACGCTGTCATATTTGACGCCATCATAATATACAGTTGCCATGAGATATTGCTCCAGGCCGGCGTCATAATATGCAGTTAATGAATCCCAATATGCGGGTTCAGAAAATTTGATATTGAAGGTGTGTACTTTTATACCGGTAAACATAGTGTCACCGGCATTCTGCGGGAAGATCGTGCAGATGTATAATAGAGAAAAAAGTACAGGTATGCACAACGTTTTTAGTTTCATATGTTCTCCTATTTTTATAAAAGCCAATACGGCTTTAGTATAGACGCCGTTTCAGCGTAACACTTGCGAAGTGAATTTGCGACTTAGTGGTAGTGGAAATACAATAGGAGAATTAGCAATTATCATACCATGTAATGGCGGGCAAAAAGTCAAAAAATCAATGACTTTTATTTTGTAATCCGGGACTTTGCGAAAACTTTGCAGTTGCTGCGAATAATTTTCACGGTGCAAATAACTTGCTATTGTGCAAGTATTTTTACAACGGCTTCTGTGGCTGCCAGATACTCTTTGTCTTCAAGTATATTGTGTCCGGAATTTTCAAAGGCAATCAATTGATATGCGTGTCCGGCTTTATCAAATCGGGATAAGACACGCTCTATCTCAATTGTACCATCATTTTTACCGTGAAGAATAAATAGTTTATTGTGGTGAAGTGTTTGGAGATTGATTTTATCAGTTAGTGCCCAAAGCGTTTTAACAGACTGAATAGGAACTTGAGTATAGACAAAGCGTTTTGATTCGCTGATTTTTTTCAAATCGTTTTTGCTGTTTTTTTTAATTGATGACCTGAAGAGACTGATGATTTGCGAAATGCCTGGTGTCAAAAGGAGTCTCTTGAGAAGTTGTTGATTGGATTTCGGCATGATGTACGGCGCGGACAATATCAATTTATCAACAGGGAAGTTTTGTGCAAGATAAAGAGCAAGTGTACAGCCCATTGAATGAGCGACAATACTGATTTTGTCGCAGACACTTTGCATCAGGCGATATGCTACGAGCACATCCCGCAGCCAGTCCTTCGTTGATATGTGGCGGAGGTTTTCAGTTGTATCAATGCCGAATCCGGTGAGCATGGGAATATAGTAAGGAATTTGCTTCTCTTGTAATAATCCTGTCAGATGCTGAAACTCATTTGTTGAGGCGGAAAATCCATGTATGAGCAAAACACCATGCTCGTGCTTTTTTCTCGGATCGAAAAATTGCGGACTGCTTTCCTCGAATAATCCGGCATCAGGGATATAGTTAAAATTCTCTAAATGAATATTATTTTGTGCCATAGTAAACTATTTAATAATTTAACGTAAAGAATATAATAATTACGTTCGAAAAATGTTCTTTTATCATACGAACTTTTTATCATCACAATGGAACGGAATATAATAGTCTCTCATCGTCTGCGGGGATTTGATAAAGTAGACGCCAGTTTACAGGGGCTGAAAAATGCGCTCGCTAAAAGTATTCCTGCGTTTGAAATTGATACGCGATTTACAAAAGACGGGGAAATACTTATTCATCATGATCCATATATATACGATGCTACAGAACAGAGAGTATATTTTTGCGATGTAAGCTATGATGAACTAAAAGAGAAGTTTATTCATAAAAGTATTCCATACCTGCCGGCAAGACTGATTGAATTCCTCCGTGAAATGCAAATGAACAATTCCTATGGCGTCATGACCTATCTGGATATTAAGGAGTATGGACGGGAAAAGGAGGTTTTGCGTCTTTTCGATTCTTTTTCGCTGACAGAAAATCTTGTTATAGTTTCGTGGTTGCCTGAAGTATTATTTGCAGTTCATGAACTGAATAAAACGATAGCCCTTTGTTTTAGCCACTATCCTCTGATTCCCGGTTCTTTTCTGAGGAGCGCTGTTTTGCGAAGCAAGTTTAACCGGACTAAGACAATCTATGGACATCAAATATTCTTTCCGCACAACGCGTACAACAAGACTGATTTAAACAGATACTTTACCGAAAACAAAGCGGGTGACGACTACGAACATTTGGCAACAGCCCCAGTGAGAGGTGAATTGTTGGCTATGCTGCAAACAGTAAATGGTATGGTCTGCTGTGATATGCGGCTGACCAGCAGAAAACTTGTGCAGTTGTATCATGAGCAGGGAATTCAGGTCGCAGTTTACTCCGCCAAGCACCAACGTGAGATTGAACAGTATATTAATAAGATAGGCGTGGATGTAATTCTGAGTGATAATAACGAATTGTGTCGCACAAAGAGCTGAAACGCGAGCGATTCGGCGGAATAAGGCAGGGAATGTTGAGGCGGTACTGAGGGGGGCAAATTTCATTTTGGGACAAAAACCTGCCCAAAACAGTAGTTTTTAGGGGAAATAGTCAATATTTTTACTCCCCGGGATAGTTGACTTATCACAAATATATACCTATATTTACAGTTCGTATTTTTTACCGACTATTTGTTTGGAATACTGTGTTTGGATTTAAGATTTTCGCCGGCAGTTCAAACCGCCCTTTGGCAGAAAAGATAGCCAATAGAATTGGGTGCGGGCTGGGCACTCTTGAATCGCGCCGTTTCAGTGATAACGAAATATGGGTAAAATACGGTGAGAACATTCGAGGCAGGGAAGTTTTTCTGATTCAGTCTACAAATGCTCCGGCAGAGAACATGATGGAACTGCTGATCATGATAGACGCAGCAAAACGCGCCTCGGCAAAACGAATTACTGCAGTGATTCCGTATTTCGGATACTCAAGGCAGGATCGCAAAGATCAACCGCGTGTTTCGATTACTGCGAAATTAATTGCCAATCTTCTCACGGTTGCCGGCGCTGATCGTGTGGTTGCTTTGGATTTGCATGCTTCTCAGATACAAGGATTTTTTGATATTCCTGTAGATCACTTGTACGGTTCTTCAATATTCGTTAAGAGGGTATCGAATTTGAGCGACAATCTTGTTGTTGTATCGCCTGATGTCGGCGGCATTAAGATGGCTCGTTCATATGCAAGAAGGTTGAATGCCAATCTTGTTGTTATTGATAAAAACAGACCGAAACCGAATATTGCCGAAGTCGTAAACATCATTGGTGATGTTTCAGGAAAAGATGTTCTTTTAGTTGATGACCTTGTTGATACGGCCGGAACACTGGTCGGAGCCATTCAGGCTTTAAAAGACAGGGGCGCCAAAAATATATATGCGGCAATAACTCATCCTTTGTTGACGGGTGAAGCGGTTGAGCGGTTACGCGCCAGCGCTTTAACAAAACTGTTTGTTTCCGACAGCATCGCGTTAACGGATGACAAGAAAATTGATAATATGGAGGTTGTTTCTTCTGCTGATGTTTTTGCAGAAGCAATAATCAGAACATATAAGAATGAATCGGTGAGTTCATTATTTGATGTTTATAAAAGTTAGTCTTTCTAGGAGAAAAAAACATAATGGAAAAAAAAGTTCTACAAGCAGCGGTCAGAAGTGAAATTTCTAAAGCTTCACGCAGCGCATTAAGACAAGGCGGCAAGGTACCTGGTGTCATCTATGCACGCAACATGCAATCAATTTCGGTTGCCGTAGCTGAAAACGACATTAACCCGTTCGTCTTCACTTCTGATACACACATTATTGCTGTTCAGTTGGATAACAAAGAAGAATACGATTGTGTATTGAAAGATACGCAGTTTGATCCTGTGACTGACAGAGTTGTGCATTTTGACTTGCAGGCTTTGGTAAGCGGTGAATCAATTGAAATGGAAGTTCCGGTTATTATTAAAGGATCTGCTGTCGGTGTTAAAGACGGTGGTGCTTTACAGCAATTCTTCCATCGCGTTGCAGTTGAATGTCTCCCGGCTGATATTCCTGAGCACATTGTTCTTGATGTTGCCGGCTTGAAGATTGGTCAGTCAATTCACATTCGCGACATCTCTGTTCCGAACGTAAAGTTTTTACAGCCTGGCGAAACCGTGCTGGTTGGCGTAGTTCCACCTCGTGGAGCTGAAACAACTGTTGCTGACGGCGAAGCTCCTGCTGAACCTGAAGTAATTGCAAAAGGAAAAGAAAAACAACCGGAAGAATAACCCTTGAGAGCAATAATCGGTCTAGGTAACCCCGGTGGGCGTTACCAGTTGACGAGGCACAATGTGGGGTTCATGTTCATAGATTATCTTGCTGAAAAATATGGACTTTCGCTGGCACCGTCACGTTTCGACTATTATGCTGCAGAAGGTACTATCGGAGACAATAAGTTTTTCCTGGTTAAGCCGACAACGTTCGTGAATAATTCGGGAACTGCGTTAGCCCAATTTCAGGCACAAACAAAAGTCAAACCACAGGACATGCTTGTGGTGTATGACGACCTTAACATACCTCTAGCGGATGTACGCATCCGTTACGGAGGAAGCCACGGCGGCCATAACGGTATTTATTCGTTGATCTACAATTTGAACACGAATCAATTCCCGCGCCTCCGGTTAGGCATCGGTCAGCCCCATGAAAAGGGAAAAATGGCCCAGTTTGTTCTTACGAAACTTGAGTATGATGAATACCAAAAAATGCAAGATGCATTCGGATATTGTCAAACACTTGTTGAGTCGTTCCTTGCAGGCGGTGTTAAACACATGCTTGATGAGAACAGTAAAATGAAAGATCCCGGTCCGGTAAATTCGAAATCGGAAGCCGGGCAGGAGACGGAAGCCGATCCTGAAGCCGGTAATAAAAAAGTTGATGATCCTTCCGAAGATCCGGAAGATACAAAATTCAATAAATAACATACTATAAACCTGCTCCTGTCTCAAAACAGGGGCCATTAGTCCAAAGGAGTAATCATGCGAAAGCATACTTACGAAAGTGCTGTTATTATTAATGCAGCGCTTGAAGACGAACAGATTGATGCAATCGTCAATAAGTTGAAAGATGCAATCACTGTGAACGGGGGAGAGATCACCTCAGTAGACGTTTGGGGAAGAAAACGTCTTGCATACCAGATCAAAAAAAGCAAAATCGGATACTATGTAATATTTCAGTTTGATGCACCGGTTACCGCCGTTGCTCAGGTTGAACGCGTATATCGTCTTGAAGAATCCATACTGCGGTTTCTCACCATTCAGCTCAGCAAATTTGCCTTAGAGTATTTTGCTGATCAGAAACAAAAAGCCGCCGCAGCTCAATTAAGCGAAACACCTGTTGAAGCTGCTCCTGAAGGGGCTGAAGCTCCGGCAGCTGCTGCTGAAACACCGGCCGAAAAAGAATAATCAAGAAAGAAGAGATATATGGCTGATTTGAAAATGCCGGAAGTAAACTACGTTATCCTCGCCGGTAATTTGACCAAGGATCCCATATTTCGTACAACAACAAGCGGAACGCCAGTCGTAAATTTTACAGTTGCTTCAAACAGGAAGTTTAAAGACAGCTCAAGTCAATGGCAGGAAGATGTTTGTTTTGTCGGCATAGTTGCCTGGAATAAACTCGCCGAAAGCTGCAAAGACCGCCTTCGTAAGGGGTCGGCAGTACTGGTTGACGGGGAATTGCAGAGTAGAACGTGGCGTACCGATGACGGTAATAGCCGCAGCATAGTTGAGATCAAAGCACGGCGTATACAATTCTTGAACAAACGCGGTCATGGTGTTAACGGCACCGAAGAAGACAGCGGTGTTTTTATTGACGACGACGGCGTTGACTACGTGGAGGATACGTTCGATAAATTTTTGTCGAGTGAAGAATCCAACTTATTACACAGTAATGAAAATAATTCTTTAACAAAAAATTAAGCGGTAAATAAAAATGAAACCATTAATGAAAGCAAAGAAAGTTTGTAGATTCACAGAAATGGGAATCAAATATATAGACTACAAAGACGTAAAGCTTTTACAGCGCTTTGTATCGGAACAAGGTAAAATTATTCCAAAACGCATCACCGGAACATCAGCAGCATATCATCGCGAATTAACTACCGCGATTAAACGTGCACGCCACATGGCATTGCTTCCATATGTTTCCGAGAATGTACGATAAGGTTTGAAAGGAATAGAACATGAAAGTAATACTTCGTCAAAATATCGAATCACTCGGCACGGTCGGTGATGTTGTTAACGTATCAGCAGGATACGCTTTGAATTATCTTATCCCGAGAAAATACGCTTTTCAGGCAACTGAGGGTAACGTTCGTTCGGCTCAGGAAGAAAAGAAACAGTATGAACGCCTTCGTCAGAAGGAAATTCAGGATGCTCAGAAAGTTGCATCCGAACTGGATAAAATCTCCGTCACTATTCCTGTTCAGGTTGGTGAAGAAGATAAGATTTTCGGTACGGTTACTGCTCAGATGATTGCTGACGCACTTAAAGAAAAAGGTTTCGACCTTGACAAACGGAAAATTGAACTCGAAGAACCCATTAAGGCTTTGGGAATCTATACCGTTGCTGTTAAATTGCATCAGGCAGTTACATCACAGATCAAAGTTTGGGTTGTTAGAGAATAGTTCTCTTTCAAAGCAACTATTGAAAGCCCCCGAAAAATCGGGGGCTTTTCTGTTTTTAAAAGGACATATTGCGAATGCACTTCATGTGCTGTAAATTGATATGTAAAAATGAAAATTTCAGAACATGCACGAAGAATCATCTCATCACCACCACCATCATCACGCTGCACCGGGATCTGTTAATAAACTGTTTGCCATTGGCATCGGCCTTAATGTACTATACATTATTATTGAAGCTGCTTATGGCTTCATAGTTAATTCAATGGCTCTGCTATCAGATGCCGGACATAATCTCAGTGATGTCCTCGGACTTTTACTTTCTTGGGGTGCCTTGTATCTGGCAACTAAACGCCCCACAAAACTCCGGACGTATGGCTATAGAAAATCCTCAATACTTGCGGCATTTTTGAATGCTGTCATGTTGTTTATTGCAATTGGCGCAATAGCAATAGAGGCCATTCAACGATTTTCCAGTCATGACAAAATCGACGGCTGGACGATGATTATCGTCGCCGGTATCGGCGTGATTATTAACGGCGTTACTGCGTTGTTTTTTATCCGTGGCAGCAGTCACGATATAAACATCAAGGGTGCATTTCTGCACATGGCGGCTGATGCGGCTGTTTCTGTCGGCGTTGTCGTTTCCGGAATAATTATTTTATATACTGGGGCATATTGGGTTGACTCCGTAATGAGTTTAATTATTGTTGTTGTAATTTTTGTCGGCACATGGAGATTGTTTAAAGATTCGCTTGACCTCATGCTTGATTCCGTTCCCGCAGACATTGATACGATTGAAGTACAAAACTATTTATTGAATCTGCCCTCGGTTGAGAGCGTTCACGACTTACATATTTGGGCAATGAGTTCATCACAGAATGCGTTGACGGTTCATCTGGTGAGGAACTCCAAAACGGTGGATGACAATTTTACACAAACCATCGCCGACGAATTGTTGAAAAAATTCAACATCCATCATACAACCGTGCAATATGAAACAGGAGATGTTCAGGATTGCGGGCATGATTGTTTATAATTCATGTATTTTTTTGATTTATTAAATAAGTGAACTCACCCCCATCTCCTCTCTTGGCAAGCCTGCCCGCCGACGGCGTGGAGAGGGGAGAGCCTCATAATATAAATTAGATTTTGATTCAGGTGGCGAGGGTGAGTTCATTCTTTTTACACACACCATGAAATCGGCTGTTTGAAAAGTAATGTAAATTTTCTCCCAACACCGGCGGCTCACCTAAATCTCCTCCCTTCCCGTTTTTAAGAAAATCTCAATTGCATTTGGCAATTATTAATTTCTATTACTCTTCTCATTTATAGGAAATCTCTCATTTATTTTATCTTGTTTGTGACAAATTGACTCGAAAAGAGCAGGAAATTCTCAATTAAACCGAATATGCGTGATTGGCATGCATATTGGATAGCAAAAACAAAAAAATTAACCGATAATCGAAGAAAAACGCATGATTAAAGGATATGTAGAAATTGATAAAGAGATCTGCAAGGGATGTGAACTTTGCGTCGGAGCTTGTCCGCAGGAGTGTTTAGAACTTGCACAACAGATCAATCAGAGAGGCTACCGGTTCGCCGAGCTAAAGGATGATACATGCACGGGTTGTGTAAACTGTGCAATCGTTTGTCCGGATGCTGCAATTACGGTTTACAGACAAGCAAAACCCAAAAAAGCCGTATAGAGAAAGCCGAGGACATATGCAAAATCAGACAAAGCCCACAGTGGAAAAATCGAATGATATCCGGCTGATGAAGGGAAATGAAGCCCTTGCAGAAGCCGCGATTCGTGCCGGACTTCACGGGTATTTCGGATATCCGATAACCCCTCAATCAGAAATTTTAGAATATCTTACCGAACAAGTACCAAAGCGGCATGGAGTCGTATTACAGGCAGAAAGTGAAGTAGCTTCAATAAATATGGTTTATGGAGCTGCCGGTGCAGGTAAGAGAGTTATGACAACATCTTCAAGTCCCGGCATCAGCTTAATGCAGGAAGGAATATCCTACATTGCTGCAGCCGAGCTTCCGTGTTTAATTGTTAATGTGAACAGAGGCGGCCCGGGATTAGGAACAATTCAACCTTCTCAAGGTGATTATTTTCAATCCACCAAAGGCGGCGGTCATGGAGACTATCGTCTTATCGTGTTAGCTCCTTCTTCCGTTCAGGAAATGGCCGACTTTGTGTTTGACGGTTTTCGTCTTGCGGAAAAATATCGCAATCCGGCAATGATTCTTACGGATGGCGCTTTAGGCCAGATGATGGAAAAAGTACATCTGCCGGAAGAATGGTCTTTACCATATACCGATGCTCCATGGGCAACTACCGGAAAACCGAAGGATCGTGAAAGTAATTTTATTACTTCGCTGCACATGGAACCGGAGAAGATGGAAAAGATTAATCACACGATGCAGGCAAAGTACAAAGCGATTAAGGAAAACGAAGTTCGCTTTGAAGAATACCTGATAGATGATGCTGAAATCGTATTAACGGCGTTCGGACTCGCGGCACGTATTTGCATGACCGCGATTGATATGGTCCGCGAAAAGGGAATCAAAGCGGGACTTATACGACCGATTACACTCTTTCCATTTCCTGAAAAACGGATTACGGAAATATCGCACAAAGCAAAATATTTTCTTGATGTCGAGATGAACGCGGGTCAGATGATCGAAGATGTTCGTCTTGCGGTTAACGGCAGGTGCAATGTTTACTTCAAAGGCAGACAGGGCGGTATGGTTCCTTCGCCTGAAGAAGTAGCTGAAGCAATTGAAAAAATTGTAGCAAATGAATATAGTTTGGAATATTGAGAGGATTATATGGAACAAGATACCGAACTTACATTTGAATGCGTTTATGAAAAACCGGAAACACTGACCGATACCAGGCTGCATTATTGCCCCGGCTGCGGTCATGGTGTAGCTCACCGGTTATTAATGGAAGTAATTGACGAACTAGATATACAGGATAAAACTATCGGTGTTGCCCCCGTCGGCTGCTCGGTTTTTGCATACTACTATATGAATATTGATATGCAGGAAGCTGCTCACGGCCGCGCCAGTGCGGTAGCAACCGGAATTAAAAGAGTAATGCCCGATAAATATGTTTTCTCGTATCAGGGTGATGGTGATTTGGCTGCGATCGGTACTGCTGAAACTATTCATACGATAAACCGCGGCGAAAACATTCTTATTGTTTTTATTAACAATGCTATTTATGGTATGACCGGCGGCCAAATGGCTCCGACGACACTTAGTCAACAAGTTACTTCTACAACTCCTTACGGCAGAGATACCAAGCAGGCCGGATATCCTTTAAAGATAACCGAACTAATTGCACAGCTTCCGGGCGCATATTATGTAACCCGCCAGGCTGTCGATACTGCCAATAATATCAGAAAACTAAAAAAGGCTCTGAAGGCAGCTTTTGAATATCAAAAGCTGGACAAAGGAACTTGCTTTATCGAGGTTCTTTCGAATTGTCCTTCCGGCTGGAAAATGACTCCATTGCAGGCTAATGAATGGATAGCGGAAAACATGTATCCGATGTATCCGCTCGGCGATATTAAAGTTCCTGAAAAGATAAAGTAGTGGAGTAGAGTATGAAACAAGCAGAAAAAATTATTCTTGCAGGCTTTGGAGGACAGGGAATTTTATCAATGGGTCAAGTCCTTTCCTATGCTGCGGTAATCGAAGGCAAGGAAACGACATGGATGCCATCATATGGTCCCGAGATGCGTGGCGGTACTGCTAATTGTATTGTAATCGTTGCGGATACCAAAGTAAGCTCGCCTATTGTCAGCAAGTTCGATTCAGGTATTATCTATAATCAGCCGTCACTGGAAAAATTTGAACATGCAATTCTTCCGGGTGGTTTTTTGTTCTTCGAAGAATCAACGGTGTTAAATCCACCGACACGAAAAGATATTTCCTTAATAAAAATATCTTCGATTAAAGAAGCAGAACTCATGCAGAAAAAGCAGGTCGCTAACATGATCATGCTTGGTGCATTTCTGGAAGTGCGGAAAGTGGTTAGTATAGAGGCGGTGCTTCAGGCATTAAAGAAAGTATTGCCTGAACGGCATCACCATCTGATCCCGATGAATGAAAAAGCGCTGATGCTCGGAAAGATGCTTGCAGGCGAACAACTTCAAAAAGCTGTGTAGAAAGGGTATAAAGTATGGCTGATACGGAATATCACTGCGGACATAATTGTAAAAATACTTGCAGCATGCTGAATGAAGCATTGCGCAAAGAAACCGCCGCAATTCGTTTTTATGAATCTGTCTATGACGAATGTGCTACTCCGGAAGTAAAAAACTTTCTTGGCGATATTGTTGAAAAACGCCGGAATGAGGTTCTTAAGATCATTCAAAAACTAAATGAAATTCACGCTAATGCTTCTTCAATCGACGGCGTAATTTCAAGTTTTGACTCTATGTAAATTTCGATAAATTTAAACACACTAATAAAAAGGGTTAAATTATGGCTAAAACTGTGCTCGTTGTATTAGTTGGTGACAGAACAGAAACGGCAGGAAAACTGCAACAGGTTTTAAGCGGCTGGGGCTGTATCATTAAAACCAGACTTGGAATTCATGACGTCAATTTGGAAGATTGTCCGAAAGAAGGATTGTTGATTTTAGAACTTGCCGGTTCAAAGGAACAAAACGAAGAACTCGCGAGAAAGATTGGTATACTTCCGGGAGTCTCATCAAAACTTGTGGAATTGACTCTGTAAATTTTCGTGACATCATCGCATTAAAGCCGTCCTTGGGACGGCTTTTTTGTTTTACATGTATTCCAGTTGAATCTCTCGCTGTTGGCAAATGCACAAAACAATGAACTCATCTTACCCAGCCCTTCTTCTCTTGTCAAGAGAAGAAGGGGGCAATCGCATCTTCGAATACAGATATTAAGTTCGTGCTACCGTTTTTACCCCTTTTCTCTTTTTAAGAGAAAAGAGCTTGTCCCGAGGCAATCGGGAGGTTGGGGATATGAGTTCATGTGTTTTATTCGAAAAACTTATGAGTTTCTTGAATCTAAATAGGCGGGGGTTTGCGAGAATTCTCTTCTGAATTGGTTTGTATTTATACTGAATTTTGAAGATTTTTGAATATGATGAAAAAGCATTTGCCATATATTGTCTCAATTCTCACCGGACTCGTCTTTATATTCAGCGGGGTAGTGAAGTTATTTCCTATCTACGCGTTTGAACATCAGCTCGTTACGCAAAATTTAATGGGTTGGATGCCGGCGCAGATATTTTCAAGAGCATTGATCGGATTTGAGATCGGTCTCGGGTTGCTGCTCATGCAAAAATGGAATTTAAAAAAGCTTATCATTCCTGCTGCGCTGATGCTGTTAGTCTCATTCAGTATATATCTGTTATTAGGATTATATCTTTCCGGCGGACGGCCGACTTCATGCGGTTGTTTTGGAGAGCTTGTGCCGATGTCCGACGGCGTTTCATTTTTGAAAAATACACTTCTTATAGCTGCACTTGTATACGTACTGTTCTTTATTGAGGATAAACCCGGTAAGACAGGGTGGCATCTTCTCTTACTCGTAGTGGTTTATGCTATGATTATAGTTTTCTTCCCCCTGAAACAATTCGAACCAAAAAAAATACCGCTCTCTTTTACCGTCGTAAATAGTTCGGAATCACAGGTGGTTGAAGTTCCCCGCAAAGATGTAAGAGACACTATTATTAAGAAAGAAAAGCCCGCTGAAGAAATTGCTTTGCCCAAAGTGCAATCACAGTATACCGGCATTTCGCAATTCTTATGGAAAAACAAGACTATTGGAATTGATGTAAACTCCGGCAAGAAATTAGTGTGTTTGTTAAGTCTTGATTGCGAACACTGTATGGCTGCCGCAACTGATATTGCGGCGCTGCAATCGAAAAAAGGAATGCCGCAGGTTGTTGCAATGTACTTTGGTGAGGAAAGCGAGTTACAGCCTTTTGCTACAAAGACTCACTTTAATGTTCCATACATCATATTGCCGCCCGAAAAATTTTTCCCGCTGATAAAAAATGTTCCGCCTCGCATCACTTTGCTTAATAACGGAAATGTTATTGGTGATTGGAATGGTGAGGAGTTTAAAGTCGAAGCATTAAAAAAGCTCTTGTCTCTTTAATGTTAGATTGAAGAAACAAGAGCTTTATAAAACCGCAGTGGGGATTAGATAGTCTTTGTGTAATCTAAATGGATTGCTCTATCTGCCGCTCCCGGCGCCCATTTTTTATTGCTGAGAATATCGCGTAAATCAAACCCAACCGTGAATCCGTCAGCCGGAGCCCAGCGGACACCGATATTCAAATAACCTCTGCCTCGGCCATAAATTCTTGCATTATTATCATTCAACGCAAAATTGTACTCGCCAATGAGCGAGACTCTTGCGCCGAGTGTTTTTTCTGCGCCAACATTGAGATTCATAAAGTTGTCACCATCGGCACCTTCGAAAGAATAATTGAGGCAGCCATGAAGAGTGAGATAACCCATCAAAGCAAAGTTCTTACTGCCGCTTACAAACAATCCCGGCGATTTAATCTGGTACCGGCTTGAAGAATCGAAATAATTTCCTTTGCCTTGTGTATCAAATCCAAGAGTGAGTGAAGGTGCGTTTAGGCTTTCCTTCAGAACTTTGAATCTGAACGCTGCCGCCGGAAGTTTGTACCAATCCGGAGAACCTGAGCCTATAATATTGGCTCCTCCGTAGGAGATACCGATACTGATGTCCTGAAAAACACCGGCTTCAATTCTGGCGATAAGCACACCGTTCGGCATGATATCATTCGAAATGGAAACTAATCCTTTGTCCAGAATTCCAGCAGTAGGGACGTCAATTAAATACCTGTATTCAACTTTGGCATCTTCGCCGGCGGTGATTTGTGCAAAAACACGTGAGGAAGTAATAGTTACAAAAAGTAGAGAAATTGCGAGTAAATATGTTAATCGGTTATTCATAGCTCAACCCGAATTGAATTATCGAAACAATTCATTAATAAATGCAAAATTAAATATTTATACGATAATATTAACAAATAAATTTAAAAGATTTGCATAAATAAATTGAAAACATAGGAATACGCCTCGGCAGGAGATTAAAAGTTGCCCTTATGCGTACTCTTTCAATAATGAGAAAAATGATTAAATTGCATAAATAATTAATTGTCTCAAGCCGTTTTAGAATTTTGTCGTAATTCTTTGCAATAAACACGTATGAATGTTCTTCATTTGCAGCCCGAGCTTAATCAAGCAAGCGGAGTAACCAGGGTAATTTTTCAACTGATGAAGAATGCATCACCCGATGCTATTCATTATGCCGCTTGTTTTGGAGGCAATGCCCTGAGCGGGTTTAAGCGGGAAAACTTGAAAGTCATCCGTTTCTCATTTCCGGGCATCAAAATATTCAGCCCATTGCATTTATTACGGATCATATATCTTTGTAAGAAATATCATATCTCCGTTATCCATGCTCATCATAGATATTTTGATGTATTAGGAAGAATTGCCGGAGCTTTGCTTGGAATCCCCGTATTGACTATGGTGCATAGCATTGTGTATTCAGGCAAGAGGTTTAGCTATAAGGCAAACCATTTTGTTGTTCCCGGTGAAAACATACGGAAACATTTAAGTATTCATTACGGCATTCCGAAAAAGAAGATCACGGTTATTCATAATTTTGTCGATCCCGCAGATTATCCTGTCCCCGAAGAATCTGTATTGCAGCGCTTACGCAGCGAACTCGGCATTACCAAAGAAATGACGGTAATAACATTTATTGGCAGATTTGACAGGGAAAAGGGCGTTGACCTTTTACTCCGTGCTTATAAAAGATTAGAACATGAGTACCTCAACCTGATTTTATTATGCATCGGTGAAGGAAATATGCTGCACGCCTTACAGGCATATGCGGAAAATATTCGCTGCATGCGTTTCATCAGCTCCCAGACTTCGATAGCCCCATACTATGCTATTTCGGACATAATTGCTCTGCCTTCACGAGTAGATCCGTTCCCGCTTGTCATGATTGAATCAGGCTTGATGAAAAAGGTTTTGTTGGGCGCTAACGTTGACGGTATAGCTGAATTTATTAAGCATAAGGAGAACGGCTATTTAGTTGAATGCGACAGAGAATCAATTCTGGAAGGTTTAAGAGCTTTGCTCAATGATGCAACTTTGAGAGTGCAACTTTCTTCGGCGTTGCATGAAAAAGTCATGAACGGTCATCTTGTCAAAGGACAGATGCAAAAATACTATGACTTATACAACCGGATGATGCATCACGATGAGTAAGCAATCACGGTTGAACATATTTGGTGTGCCCATTGTGATGACCGATTGTGCGGAGCTTATGCAAACTATTGAGGATGCTGCAGCAAAAAAGTCACAGGTCACCATTACCTATGCAAACCAGCACACACTTAATATTTTGTATAAGAATGATGAACTTATTGATATTTTCAAGCAATTTACTATTGTCCATCAGGATGGCGTTGGGATTCACCTGGCCGCGAACATATTATATGGAAAGAAAGCCCTTGCATATCGTTTAACTGGTTCGGATTTTTACGTATATGCAAAAGACTATTTTGCCGGAAAACCTCTCCGGCTATTCTTTTTGGGTGATAAACCTGAAAGTCTGGCATTAATAAAGGGTAGTTGCCCCGGATTACAAATTGCCGGTATGCAGGATGGATATAGTTTTGATGATAGCTCTGTTATTGAGCAAATAAATGCTTCGGAATGTGATGTTCTTTTTGTGGGGCTCGGATGTCCCAAGCAGGAAGCTTGGGTCATAAGAAATAAGTCCAAAATAACAGCACCTGTTATAATTTGTGTAGGGGACGGATTGAAAATATTCGCAGGCAATAAAGTCCGTGGCCCACTTTGGGCGCAAAAAGCCGGTTTGGAATGGTTCTTCCGTTTTCTCCATGAGCCCGCCAGATTGTGGCGGCGATATTTTTTAGGTATCCCTTTGTTTTTTATAAGGGTTTTTCGAATAAAGTTTTTTTGAGGAAAAATGTTCGTTAAAAAGTCGTTTATACTACTATTAGCTCTTTATATGGTTGCTTTCGGGCAGTCAGAAAGAGTTGTTCCCACTGTTAAAACAGATGGTTTTGAATTATCCGTTAAAGCTCCTCGCCTTAGAACCGCTCCTGAACAACATAATGGAAATACCATCCTTGATTATCCGGATTACACCAATCCCGAATTTGCCGGTGAATTTAAAATGCCATATGATGAATTGATTATTGCAATTCCCGCGGGTTCGGAACCAAAAGTTACTATAACTGATGTTCAGAAGAGGGTATATGCGAACACCATTTTAAAACTTAATCCAACGTTGACACGCGGAGAAGATTCAGCACTTGTTGCTAAAGAAATTCCAATGACTCAAGCTAAGAGAGCGGTAAATATCCCGGCTGTAGAAGTTAAGGGAACATTTTGGTTTAGGGATTTTTATTGTGTTCATGTTCGTGTAAATCTTGCAAAATATCAGTACGCAAATAACAGCGTTGAAGAAGTAACGAATTATAAGCTTAATATATCGTGCGGCAAAAACATTGCGTCACAATCATCACCAATCGCGATACATTCAGAAATGGACAAATCCTTGCGGTCGGTAATTGCAAATGCTGCAATGGCAGAACAGTTTAGAGCAAAACCCTCCATTATTAAAGGCGATACCACTGGGGCCTGGATTAATTACGGGGCTTCATATGTGAAAATCGGTGTGGCAAATGACGGGGTTTATCGTTTGACTAAATCGGCTCTTGAAACTCTTGGCGTTTCAACCACGGCAATTGATTTTTCAACGATACAGTTATTTGATCGCGGAGTAGAAGTACCCGTTTACATACCGGTGGCAAATGATTATGTCGAATTTTACGGACATAAAAACTACAATCCTATTCCCTGCCGCATCATTAATCCCGATTCGCTGCCGTATAACGAATACATGAATCATTATACTGACACAACATATTACTTTTTGACGTGGGGCAGTAAAGCCGGGATCCGAACCAATGCAGTTGACGCAACTCCTTTTACCGGGCTGACCGATACATTGAATTATTATCATGAACTGATTCACTACGAAAAGGATTCGATTTATCAGGAAGTTTCAGTAGATGATCTGCAGAATCAAGATCCTACTCGACAGGAATCAAAATCAACATTCGATAATTATCTTTATTTTGAATGGAATACTTCTCTGGACTTGAGATATAATTTTATTACCTCGGATTTGATTGCCGGTAAAAAAGCGGGAGTCTATGCACGGCTTTTAAGTTCCGGGTCAAGCGTAGCAAAGAATTCGCACACGGTTTCATTCGGTTTAAAAACAAATGTTGCCGCCACCGCTGATACAAACATTTTTTATCTCAATAAATTGAGTACGTTCGACAGAAATCAGCGATTTCTTTTAGGCGGACAATTTCCTTCGGACTCATTAAAAGCCGGGAAAAATACTATTGTTGTTAGAAATTATGATAACGGAACATTCCCCAACCATATGCTCTTCGACTGGTACGAGGTTGAGTATCCCAGAACTATTAAGGCAACGAACGACACATTGTATTTCGAAATTCGTGACAGCAGTATTGCTGTGCAAAAACGGAATGTAAAAATTGCCAATATTGCCTCAAGTGTTTCTAATGTATTAATATACAGGGTTAAACCAAGTGTTGCCCGGATAACGAATTTTGTAAAGTCAGGCTCGGATATAATATTCGGGGATTCCATGGGGATTGGTTACTCGTATTATGTTTGCACGACTTCACTTGTTAAAGCACCGGAATATTTACAAAAGAAGCAATTCGTAAACCTGAGAAGTTCTTCACGAAAAGCCGATTATATCGGTATTACACATCCTTCTCTCTATGCAACCGCGTTAAGTTATGTATCTTTTATCCGGCAGTCTTATAAAAATGCGGATAATTCTCCGCTAGATACTGCTCTGATTTTAGTAGGTGATGTATTTGATGAGTTCGCGTTCGGATATCCTGATCCGGCTTCAATCCGTAGTTTTCTGCAATGTGCATCTTCATACTGGCAGGGGCCGATGCCTTCAAGTTTGTGTCTGATGGGTTCGGCTTGTTACGACTATAAAAGAATCTATTACCGCATGAAACATACCGAGGTAAATACTAATTTAGTTCCCGCGTACGGTGAGCCGGTATCGGATGCCTGGTATACAATGTGGAATCCGGCTGAACCGTTAGTTCAGCAGATGTTATTTGGAAGATTGCCGGCCAGAACACCGGCAGAACTGAATCATTATTTAACCAAACATCAAAATTACATACACCAACGTTTAGACGTTTGGAACAAACGGGCGATCTTTTTCTCCGGAGGTAACGGGAAAGATTCGCTTCAATTGGCACAACTGAAGCTTGTGAACGATATTATCTCAGAAGAGTATGCGAAACCGGCACCGCTTGCGCTCAGTTATGACCATTTTTATAAAACCTACTCACCTTTATCGGATTTCGGACCTTATGAGGCGTTGTATGTGCGGCGTTCTATTGAGAAAGGCGGACTCTTTATCTCATATATCGGCCATAGCGGAACAAGAACATGGGATAACTCAATAGATATGCCTGATCAGCTTCTTAATACGAGTGCGGCTATTGGAAAATATCCGATGGTTACCGACTTCGGCTGTTCGACGAATAAATTTGCAGAACCGGATGTTGATTCTTTTGGCGGATTGTTTGTTAACTCCGGACAAACAATAGCATACCTGGGAAATACTTCATTGGGATTTTCACCGACTTCTACCACTGTGCCGATTTTGTTTTACGAAAATATTCTAGCCGATAGTATTACCAAAATCTCCGAAGCACATTTCACAGCTAAAATGAAGATGTTTAATCTTTTCGGGAAGAGCGGATGGTACAAGATATTTGCAATGACGAATACCTTGCTTGGAGATCCGCTTATTAAAATCGCATTGCCGTCAAAACCGAATATGACTTTATCGTCTTCTGATATTAGTTTAGTAAATAACTCTCCGAATGACCAGATGGATTCGCTGGGTGTAAAGGTGCACTATTTTAATTACGGAATCGTTACCGGTGACAGCTGCACAGTGAAGATAATTCACGGTTATACTCATGCAAACCGTGACACTTTGGTTGCGACGCTACTGAAGGTAAAGATGCCCGATTTTTCGGACTCTTTAACAGTGTACGTGCCTGTAAAAAATTCGCCGGGTGAGCATACATTACAAGTCCAACTCGATCCTGATGGATTGCTTGATGAGATGTATAAGGACGACAACCAACAAAATTTCAATTTTTATGTTGCCTCGTTGTCGCTGAAGCCTCTGAACGTCAATGAATATTCGGCTGCTATCATTCCCTCGGTTAAGATTTTAAATACAACATCTGAAGTACCCTACTTGCAGCCGAAGATAATTATTCAGTATGATACCGTCGCTACCTTTTCGTCACCTGCAAGAGTCACCAAAGATACGACGTGGGATATTATTTATACGAAAATAAATTTCCCGGGTCTAGCTAACAGACGCTACTGGACAAGATACAGTATTGATGCTTCCGATACTCTGTGGAGTAATGTTGCTCCGATATATAAAGCAGATAAAGATGCTGCGTTCCTGCTACAGGATAAGACAAGTTTTAGTCAAATGGAAAACAGCCATATGACTTTTGATAACGGTTTTAAAATCGGAAAGGACTCGGTATTTATCCGGATTGAGTCAGCCGGAGGTGATTTCTCCAAGTACGGCAGTGTGAAGAAAAACGATAAAAATGTGTTGGATAATACATTCGGCTGGGGAGTCGGTTTGGCGGTATTTAATCCGGCCACACTTGCAGTTGAAAATGCCAGAGCATATAATTATGGTGATGATTCGAGTGCCGTATCGGAATTGATTTCAGCGATTTCGAAGATTGAAACCGGGAAAATCGTGTGCATGTGTGTTATAAATGATGCTATCACTGGAAACAATTTAATACCTGCGCAATTAACTTTGATTAAAAACACAATAAAAAATACATTTGGTGATACGCTTTTTGCAAAAATAGGTTATCGTGAGCCATGGGTAATGCTTGCCCAAAAAGGATTAGCGCGACCGTTATATGCAAAAAAAGAGGTGTCCTCATTGCAGGCTATACTCGCTTACGATACCGTGTTTGTTGTTAACAATGAAACAGGTTCTTTCCAAACCCCGATGCTGTCAAAAACCGGAAAGTTACAGAATTTGCAAATTACTGCATCTGTGCCCACAGGAGCAACTCTTCAAGTCCGGCCCATAGTTGCAAATACGGCGGGTAAAGTTGATACGTTAACAGCATTAGCGTTGGAGAATCCGTCAAGCAATACATACAACGCGGATATCCGCAGCATTAATACTACAACATATCCGAAAGTAGGATTTCTATCTGAAATGGCACTTGCGGCCAACGGTACATCTCCCGTTATATCTTCATTCGCTTTACAGTACACGGGACTGCCTGAACTCGGTATAAATTATCAGGGTGTTGTTCTGCCGTCCGACACTGTATATATCGGAAAGCCGGCAACGCTGAATATTATCGCGGCAAATGCCGGTGATGTTGCGGCAGACAGTGTTCGCATTACAGTGAAAGAATTACCGGCTGATAGTATACTCGATTCGAGAGTCATTCCATCATTCGCGGCTGAGTCCAAGGTCAAGTATTCGTTGAATTATGAACCCTCGCTGGGCAGTGCGAATAGAAAATTTGTTGTGAGTGTTGATCCTGAAAATAAAATTACGGAATACTACAAGGATAATAACACATTCACGCTGCCGTTCTATGTGGCGGTTGATACTGCATTGAAGCCTTCTTTAAATGTTAAATTCGACGGTTCTTCTGTGTTTGAAAATGATTTCGTTTCAAGTACACCGGAAATTAAGGTTGAACTTAACGATCCGTCGCTTGAGCAGGTCGATACAACATACGCGCGGGTATCATTCAAAATGTACCTCGACGGTAATTTGATTGAATACGCGAATCCGAATTTATCATTCACGTATTCAAACGCGAATCCGAAACTTACGGCACATTACAAACCGACGCTGCTGAGCGGTGATCATGTTTTGAGGATTCAGGCACTAGGTTTAAATTTAAAAGATACAGCGCTTTCAACAATAAACTTTGTTGTTAACGATGATTTTTTGGTTACTTCTGTTTATAACTATCCTAATCCGGCAAAGAATATTACAAACTTCACGTTCCACATTTCGCAAGTGCCGGATGAGCTTTCGATTCGGATATATACTGTTGCAGGAAGGTTGATTAAAACCATTAAACCGGCGATTTCAGATTTGAAAATCGGGTTTAATAAAAATATTGTTTGGGACTGCCGTGATGAAGATGGGGATATTATCGCGAATGGTGTTTATTTTTACAAAATTAAATTAGTCAAGGATGGCAAAAGCCTGACAAGTGTTCATAAGCTTGCAATTATTAAGTAACTTTCGTTAGATTAAATAAAGGACTATCTATGTATAAGAAGCTATTGGTTTTGGTGGTTCTCATGTGTACAGGCAGCCTGCTTGGACAATTTAATGATCCCAATACCGGAAGTTTGACAAGTGCGCTCGGTTTAACATATATTGATGGCAAACCGTTTTATGCTGTCCGGATTGCTCCGGAGTTTGCACTTGGTAATTTCGGGGTTGGACTGGACTTGAACATGGAGTTCGGTTCTGACGGAAGCATCCGTAAAGAAAATTTTAACGACGCAACTGATTATCTTTCGATTATCCGTTATATCCGCTACGGACAAAAGAATGATCCGGTATATGTCAAGCTCGGTGCAGTAGATTACTATACGCTCGGACACGGCAGCATTATGTATTTATACAACAACCGTCCCAGCCTTGACAACAAAAAAATCGGATTGGGTTTCGACCTGAATATGGAAAAATGGGGCGTTGAATCCATTTATTCAGATTTCAGTCAGGCAGGAGTTATCGGTATGCGCGGATATATTAAACCGCTGAAATTGTTTGTTGATTCAAGCATCCCGATTTTGTCAAATGTTGAAGTGGGTGCGACATACGTATCGGATATGAGCAAAGATGCACATGTTGACGGCGTTGTCTACAATCCGGTTACACAAAAAATACAACAACGTATCGGTGAAAAATCACTGAATGAATATGGATTTGATGTCGGCCTACCGATTTATAAATCATCGGTATTCAGCTCGCAGTTGTATTATGATTTTGCGAAAATTCAGGATCTCGGCTCCGGAAGTGCTGCCGGTATTCTGGTGGATTTCAAATTGGGAAGCATGGTCACGCTGGGTGCACGTCTTGAACGCCGCTGGAATCAGGAACAATACATGCCATCACTGTTTAATTGGCTGTATGAAATCAACCGCTTTAATTATGATCCGGTAAAAGATCGGATTTCCAGTATTTACCAGACTTTGAAATATATGAAGGCCGACAACGGAAATTTCGGTTCGTTGAAAGTTGATGTATTGAATCTAGTTAAAGTATATGGAAGTTATGAGCGCTTAGATAAAACCCCGCAAAGCGGCGTGCTTGATATTAAGGCTGAGGCTGCTCCTGAAAACCTTCCGATGGTAGCTCGTGCAGGTTATTCAAAGACCAACATCACGAACGAAGCCGGTATGTTTAAAGTAGATGACCATTCATATCTTTACACAGAGCTTGGTTATAAACCATATTCGTATTTGCTTGTTTCAATGCTGTATATCTGGACATTTGAACCTATCCGCGATGCTGATAAGGTTGTTGTTGGGTACAAGCCGCAAAAGAAAATTGAACCACGCGTATCGTTCATCTATCCGTTTGATTTGAACAAAAAGTAAAAGAAGTTTTGCTCATGTAGAAAGTCCGTCCCCGCAAAGGACGGACTTTTTTTATTTGTAAACCGTGAGTATGGGGTGTGCATGCCCGTCACAAGTAAAAATACACGGTTGACATTAGTGCAAATAAGCGGCACATTAAGATATACTTTTAATTTTGTTGGTTGTATCAGGAACTTTCTGACCGGGAGTAATAGCTGCCGGATATAGGATAATAAAACCTTCTATTAGTTTCGGAAGGGTTCGCCGTGAAAAAACTCATCTTTTGTTTAATCGCTATCCTGTCGTTATTCAATGTATCTGTTTCTGCTCAAGATACCACCGCAAGCAGCGGCTCTATTGACTTTCCATCCCGGAATTACGGGATTAGTATTGGTAATTCCACTCAATTCTCAGGTCTACGATGCAACTTTGCCGACAGGCACGTTGTTGAAATCAACGGTATAAACCTCACTTTGTGGCTAAAGTTGTATCAAAATCAAGAGGCCGTTGTTAACGGCCTGAGCCTGGGTATCATTCCCACCGCCGGTTCAATGCAGCCTGTTAATATTGGCGTATTGGGAGTCGGGGCCCACCACAATCTATACGGACTGAATCTTACCGGCGGAGTAATTGGTGCAAGCGGCAATGTAAAGGGATTATCAATTTGTGGCCTGTTTATATTTGCAGAAAGAAGTGTGGGGCTAACTGTTGCCGGATTATCTGCCGGAGCAAAAAGATGTATGAAGGGGGTGGTAGTCAGTGGATTCGCGATAGGTACAGAAGGGAATATATGTGGTGCTGCTTTTACTTGTGGTTATCTTGGCGCAGGACGGTTCTCGGGTGTTGCAGTTGGAGGCTATGCAAACATCCGGCAAATGAATGGAATTTCTATCGCTTTGTACAACCATGCAAAAGAATTGCATGGACTGCAAATAGGACTTTTAAATAATGCCGAAAATAACGCGGGCTGGTGCAAGTGGCTGCCGCTCGTGAATATGAATTTGAGCGACTGACCTTTTTAAAAAAAATCCGAGCCATGCTTTTAAGAGAAACCTAATGGGGTATTATTTCAACAGCTTTTGCAAAATCTTTACCTCGAGATTTTTGTACCCTCGTCTGGCTAAAGATACGAACTTTTTTGAACTGGTTTTTACATTCAAGAATTATTGGATCACGGCAGCAGCTGAACTATGGAAATATATACGCACGTAAGCACAAAGAATATTCAACAAATAAAAAGTCCTTTTGATGATTTATAATAAATTATTTATATGTTTGTACAAGAAATAAATACAGCTATTTATGGCACAAAGCCAACATATTTGTTGTATATATGAATGTTTATGGCTGTTATAAACAAGTTATATGCAAACCCAAAAGCTAAAATTATGATTTATCTATTTTGTGACACTTGTGTTTTTTTAAATTTAGCTACAGATGTAAAGCTTTTTGATTTAATCAAGAAACTAGCCGAACTTTCTAATAATGGTACTATAAAACTTGTAGTACCTGATATCATTCATAAAGAACTAAACGATCATAAGGAAATTATCGTAAAAAAAAGAATAGCTTCATACAAAGGGCACTTAAAAAATATCCAAAATCTATATGACCTGTTCAAACCTGAAACTACAGAATTACTAAAAAAAGAAATTAGTAGAATAAATGCCGAGCTTCCCCAAAAAGAAGATATATTAACAAAGAATATTGCTGAAATTTTGAATTTAACTAAAAGTTCTATCCTTGTTCAATATACTGATAAGCATGTTCTAAATATGACGCGGCGGGCAATTGATAAAAAATTCCCATTTCATCGAGACAAAAATTCTGTAAAGGATGCATTGATATCTGAAACCTTTTTAGAATATATTTCGAATTTGCCTTCCGACTGCGTAAAGATTTATTTTATTACTGATAACAAAGACGATTTTAGTGACACTTCAGATGCTAGGTTTCCTCATAAAGACTGGGCAAAAGCTTTCAACAAAAAAATACACTATAGTATAAATATCGGAGCCGTGCTAAACGAAATAATTCCTGAGGCTGTGGCAAAAGAAGTAGTTGCAGAAATCGAGGAACGGTCTCACCAAATATGTGTTGACAGAGGAGAACATGAGTTTGACACCGAAAATGGATTTTGGAGCCGATCAAGATATGGTGGGCTCACTTGGCATTACGCCTGCAAAAAATGTCATATGCTTTTTGACACAGGAGAGTTCTATGACTAAAAGGCCAGCATATAAGACGGGTTTTGTGTCAGACGGAGTGACCTGCAAACTTGGAGCTTTGTGCTTATATTCAAGTTTAGTGCATATTGAGAGTTTTGTACTCGGAAACCCGCCGGAACATAAATCCCGAAAACATTAAGTGCTATCGTAAGACAGACACTCAATACAGTTAGACAATTAAAAAAAGCAACAAATTATGACCGAAGATAAAGTTAGGGAAAAAGCAAGTAAAATTTTGGGATTTTATGACACCGAAACTGCTAAAAGTGGTGTTGGACAAATCACTTCATTTAATCAACTCGGATTTAAGGGAGTAAAAGACAGACCCGATGGGTGGTATTTGCCAAATCAAAAAAGTTTTCCGGCAATTATCTTAGAAGTAAAAAGCGAAAAATCCACTTTGCAAAAACCGCATATAGATGAGTTATTAAAAAACACATCTGTAGTTGAAACTAAATATAAAAATCACATTGGCATTCTATACAATGGCAGTATTGTAAAGATTTTTAAAAACGGTGTTTATTTAAGAGATGAAAACGAACTAAAAAACAAAGAGTATTATTTAAGTATATTCTCAGAAAACAAAATTGATACTCCAAAAATATATACACTAACTGCTAGAATAAACAACAACCTGCATTTTAATTTCGGAATAAAAAATCTTTATCACCGAATGATATTCACTGCTTGTGCTTTGGTCGCAAAAAGGTATGGTTCTGTTCTTATTGAAGGCATGAACTACACTACATTTCACACTTCAATTCACACAACACTTGCTAAAAGTTTTGAAGAAGCTCGAAAACAAAACGCCAAGTTAGATATTTTACTTGAAGCATATTCTTCAATTAAAATGAATATAACTGAAAACCAAGAAGCCATTGACGATTTTATAGTATGTGTTTGTGAGATTAGCGATAATATAAATAGTGACTTCTGGAATGGTGAAGACGTCATGGCTATTTTCTTTAACGAGTTTAATCGTTATAAAAAGAAAAGTGAAAGTGGACAAGTATTTACGCCGGACCATATTACAAGTTTAATGTATGCAATTACAGGAGTTAATAAAGACGATATTATACTAGACGCAGCGTGTGGTAGTGGGGCTTTTCTGGTGAAGTCAATGTGTAATATGATTAAAGAAGCTGGCGGAAACTCAACTAAAAAAGCAAAAGACATTAAACAATATCAGCTTTATGGAATTGAGTTTGATAAAGAAATTTATGCTCTTGCTTGTGCAAATATGCTGATTCACAAAGACGGGAAAACAAATTTAGAACAACTTGATAGCAGAAAAGAAGAAGCAAAAAAGTGGATTAAAAGTAAAAAAATCTCAAAGGTTTTGATGAACCCTCCATTTGAGAACAAGTATGGTTGTATCGATATAGTGGCAAATGTTTTAGAAAGTGTTGTCCGAGAAACTACTTGCGCATTTATAATGCCAGATAATAAACTTGAAACCAATCTCAAAAAAACAAAAAAAATACTGCAAAAACATACACTTATAAAAATTATCAAATTGCCAAACGAAGTATTTAGTGGTACAACCGCAAGTATTTTTATCTTTAAAAGTGGTATACCTCAAAATAACAATAAAATTTTCGCTTGTGCTATAATGGATGATGGACTTGAAACAATTAAAAATCAAGGCAGACAAGACCTAAGAAATAAATGGGAAGGTATTGAAAAATATTGGGTAGATGTTATTTATAAACAGAGTGGAGACAGTACAATTCAGTGGCTCGACCCAAATATAAGTTTAAGTTATAAAGAAGTTGAAAAACCATTTAATATAAGTAAGCATGACTTTAAAAGAATTGTGCTTGATTATATCTTTTTCAAATCAAAAATAAATCCAAGTGAATTTAAAAATAAAATTATTGATTTTGTTTTATTTGACAATAAAGCAGATATAAATGATCGGTTAGTAAATGTTATTCGAAATAAAATAGAGACAATAAATGATGACACTACTCTTGATATTTCAGAGTGGCATAAATTTACGATTTGTGGTGACAAAGGAATATTCAAACTTGTTCAACCAAAAGCAAGAAAACTAACAGAGTATTTGAATGATGGTGAAGTCCCTTTTGTCGCCTCAGGTGCTTTTAATAACGGTATTGAGAAATATGTTGAAACTAATGAAAAATTAGATAAAGGAAATTGTATTACAGTTTCTGCAATTGGTGGTTTTTCTTTTTATCAAGAAAAAGATTTTATAGGTCGAGGTGGTGCAGGTTCAGCAATTAAGATTTTATACAATGACAAATTAAATGAAAAAAATGCTTTATTTATTTGTGCGGTTTTACAAAAAACATTAAGCAAATACGATTTTACAACGATGCTATCTGGAGATAAATTGAAAAAAGAATTTATTTATTTACCAGCCAAAAAGGACGGAACACCTGACTTTACATATATGGAAAAATATATAAACAACTTGCAAAATCAACTTAAAATATGGATATAAAGAACGCCCGCACCTAACATGTGGTTAAGCCCACTAGGCCTGATTTGGTGACAGTAAATTTTTTAGTGGCTTACTAAAAGTATAACGGGGGATAACTACTCTGCGGCTAACGCCCCAGCGTGCCTAATCAAGGGAATGTTAAGAATCTCTGAGAACGAAAGTTCGAACTTTCGGTTTGATGAGTACCCCGGAGAAGATTCGAACTTCCGTCCCGAAGTTTCGGGATTAGGAAACGTGGTACTCTCCGGAAATCACTTTTTCAATGAATTTCCGGCTTTTCATTTTCTTGATAAACTTCTCAGCCGAGGCGGCAGCCCTTTTATCCGAAAATGCTTGAGTGAAGATGAGCTCCCACGGTCGATGTCTGGCAGTAAACCCATTCTCAATTGTGTTATGGTTATGTAATCGCTTGGATGGATTTTCAGATATGCCGGTGTAATAAGTTCCGGATGCCTTTGATTTTAAGATATAAAGAAAAAACATAACACCCCAATATTTGTTTGTACCCTCGAGAGGAATCGAACCTCCGACCAATAGTTTAGGAAACTACTGCTCTATCCACTGAGCTACGAGGGCATTAAATGAATTATCGAACCTCCGTCCCGAAGCATCGGGATTAGGAAACCGTCGCTCTATCCACTGAGCTACGAGGGCATTAAATGAATTATCGAACCTCCGTCCCGAAGCATCGGGATTAGGAAACCGTCGCTCTATCCATACTGAGCTACCGGGGCAAAAATGAATTGTAAATTTAAGAAATTTGGGGCAATTAACATATTCGATAGAGGTGTAATCGCAATTACTGATGGCATAACAAGTTGTGCGCCCCCTTCAGGGGCGGGAATAGGTTTATCTCATTTCCTCAGGTTTCCTCCGATGCATCGGAGTATGCAAATGTAGATCCTTTGGATCCTGGGAGTTTTCCGGTCGCGCTTGATTCAACTGGTGGTGGGGAACAATACCTTTGAGGGACTTTAAATGTTCCTACAAACAGGCAAAGTTGTTATATTAATAGTATCTTTTAAAAACATTCACCTGGTCATGAAGACAACACATTTTCAAGCACTACTCGTAATTTTTTTACTCACCGTAGCCTTTTCATTCACTAATGCTCAAACCATTGTTATGAATGAGGTTTATTCCAGAGGTACAACTACTGAACCTGATTGGATTGAGCTATATAACACAACAAGCAATCCTATTGATATTTCCGGTTACAAAATCTATGATAACGGCGGACAGAGCGGCAGCAAGACGAAGAAGGCGATTCCTGCGGGGACAACAATTGCCGGGCACGGTTTTTATGTCGTTGTGACTGATGATGGAGCCGCTGATGCATTCGGACTTTCTTCTACAGGGGAAACCGTGTGGCTGGAGAATGCTTCAGGAATGGTGATTGACACGGTAACTTTTCCTGCCATGGCAACGAATCAATCATATGGCCGGACACCGGACGGTGCCACTTATACCGGAGCCGGGTTTGGTTTGATTACCGAGCGTACTATTGATATTAAAGAACCATCAGGCCTTGCATACAACGCGGTGCGTGGAACGTTATTTTGCGTTGGCGATAATCAAAGCATCATATATGAACTATCGCTCGCAGGTGATATATTAAATCAGATTGCCGTGAGCAGCAGTGATATGGAAGGAATTACGTTTTCAAAAAATTATGATACGATGTTTGTTATTGAGGAAGGGAATTATAAGGTTCAGGGTTATACACTAAGCGGCGTTAAAGGTGCTTCCTGGTCAATCGTTACATCATCGGCTACAAATCATGCTTATGAAGGGGTAACCCGTTTGCCGAACGATGATTTTATTGTGCTTAATGAAAAAGATCCTACGCTTGCATTGCGTGCGACCCATACCGGAACGGAAATATCGAGAAAAACTTTATCTCTCTCATCCGATCTGTCGGATATCTGTTATGACTCAACATTACAATGCCTGTGGATTATTAGCGACGAATCAAAAAAGATTATGAAGGTCGCTTTGGATTATTCACTGATCGGTGAGTGGACTGAGAACCTCGCACAGGGTGAAGGCATCGCCGTTGTCGGTGACAGAATATACCTCTGCTCTGATTCAGATTCCAAATTCTATATTTATAGCAAACCGTCCGAATCTTCGACCGCACCATGGAAATTGTTGAGTACACTGACCAAGGGGAAATCAAATGTCCTCACGTCGGTAGCTGATGCAAAATCGAAATCACTCGGATATGCATTGAACCAAAACTATCCAAATCCTTTTAATCCAACTACTACAATTTCATATAGTGTAGCTTCAAAGCAGCATGTGGAGCTAAAGGTATATGATATGCTTGGTAATGAAGTTCAGACTCTAGTGCAGGAGGAAAAGCCTGCAGGGCAGTATGAGGTTCAGTTCAATGCCGCCGGGTTGCCTTCAGGAATTTATCTATACACTTTACGCGCGGGCAATTATACAAAAACAAACAAGCTTGTTATATTAAAGTAGCGCGCTAAAGACTCATTTACTTTTTATAAGTACATCAAACCGGTAGTGTGCCGTATACAGCTCATCCGGTTGATCAATAAATTTGCACGTAAGATTATGGACCGTGCAGATATCACACATATATTCCTTATCCCACCATGTGCCTAGCAACAGCCGTTCACCTTTTTCGCGTTCGTATTGCGCTTTAAGTTCATCGGTATTATAAAATTTATCAATCCTCTCCTTGTCAAGTATGCTTGCCAGATACATATGAACAGGCCGGATTGAAAGATTTGTTATGGCGCTGAGTAAGCCGGAGAACTGATCTTCATCAAAGTGCTGAAGTGCCTCGTACATATAAACCTTGTTAAATGGTTCGCTTTCGAAGAGGACATTCTCATCAATCATCATTGCATCATTGCGATGATAGGATATATTTACTGCATCGTTATATTTTCTGGCGACACTGATCAGTGAGGGGGAAAAGTCAACCCCTACAATATGCCGGCAGGTGTTTGACATTAATGATGTTAGCAGGCCGTTGCCGCAGCAAACATCAAGAATAACATCATTCTTATCAGGACGTACATTGTTACATAAATGCGTGAGGAGCAAATTCATTTGCGCGTTATCAATGGGTTTACCCCTATGCGTTTTCCCAACCTGCCTGAGGAAATCCGTGTCGGAAAATTTAGCTGGAAAACAGGTCCAAAAATCTTTCCACTCTTTAGCTTGTAGGCATGGATCATCCATGTTCCCTCTCCTCCTTAACACGATACAATTTTCCACTGCATCTGTATAATGCAACAATAGCATTATACAGCGAGTGGCTGATTATTAAATGATTATATATAAAGCAAATGCTAACCGGCTCTTCTATAAAGGAATGAATAATTTCTTACTGTAAATCAGTCTTTTTAATTTTGCCGCTTGATGTTTTTGGCAAGCCTTCGCAAACCTCAATATATTTTGGGACTTTAAATGCTTCGAGTGCTTTTGTGCAGTGATGCATTATGTCATCCACGGATACTTTTCCCCGGTGTTCTTCATTGAACACGACAAAAGCTTTTATTACCTTACCTAATAATTCATCAGGAACTCCGATGGCTGCGGCTTCTATCACACCATCCAATTTATATAAAGCATTTTCAATTTCTTTCGGCACTACTTTTTTGGCACCGCTTTTTATGATTTCATCTTTTCTGGCGACAAAATAAAAGTAGCCTTCTTCGTCTATGGTAAATACATCTCCTGTGTGGCAAATCAGTTCGCCGGGCAGCAGGCCGTTTTTAAATCGCCGTGCTGAGGATTCCGGGTCGTTCCAATAGCCGTTGCGGACGTGCGTTCCGCGCATGACTAGTTCGCCACACTCATTCGGTCCAAGCCTGTTCCCGTCTTCATCTTCTATCCATCCTTCCATTCCGGGGAATGGTTTTCCAACCGAAGTCGGGCGTATCAGAAGTTGAGCGGGGTCAAGACACAATGAGCATGAAGCTTCTGCCATTCCATACATGGAGAAGAATGACACATCCGGAAGTTTATCATTCAGCAGGCGGATGATGCTCGGCGGTACAACTGCTCCCGAGCTGACCATATATCGCAAATTGCTTAAGTCGTATTTGGTGAGGTCCATGTTCATCATGATGGATAGTATTGTCGGGACACATCCCATGCCTGTTACTTTTTCAACAGCCATTCTCTTCAGTACTACGTTAGGAAACGCGAAAGATTTTTCAAGAACAAGAGTACCTCCCATGCGCATCGTATATAAAAACTGATTCATACCCGGCGCGAACGAAATCGGCAGGGGCAGTGCATGCACAACGTTTTCATCAATGTTAAAAAGGTCAATACTGCTTTCAACATTAAACAGAGCACTTCTATGAGATGTTAAAACACCCTTGTTTACACCCGTGCTGCCTGATGTATATAGAAGATATGCGATATCGCAATCAATACTCTTTGGAGCAGGGCATTCGGCCGGATACGTTTTCAGAATTTGTTCGAATGATAATATTCTGGAGTCATCATCAACCCCATGTTTACCCGTAAGAACTGCGAATTGCATTGATGGCGTGGATTCAAACATGTTCCGGACGGCATCCAGATGGTAATCAAAAGTAATGATGCATTTGGCCTGACAATCCGATGCAATCTTTTGAAGCGTTTCAAGGTTGTTCGCGTAATCATTGACCGAACAAATTGCGTTGGCTTTCAGAACTGCAAAAAAACTGATGACGAGCTCCGGGCCGTTCATAAGATAAAAGAGTACCCGGTCTCCACGGCCAACTCCGTTTTTCATGAGGGCATTGGCAAGCCGGTCGGACTTCTCGTTTATCTCTCTGTAGGATAATCTGCAGCCTTCACAAATTAATGCTGTTTTCTCTGGTGTAAGCCTGGCATACCGCTCAATGATGTCATTAAGCAATCGTATCTTTGCCGGATGTTGAAGCATGGTGGATTCCAATATTTTTACAAATCAACCTCAAGCACAATTTCTGATGCATGCATCAGTAGAAAGGAGTGTTATGCTATAACACGAAAATAAGCAATTGTTAAAATACATTAATGCTGATTTTGAACAAAGTTCCTCAGCGCAAATTTTCCATGTGTTGAGTTTAAAGGGTGATTATAGGAATCAGTGGACTTTGATAAATATATTTGTGGTTTTTATCGGTTGCACCGACTCCCATGGCCTTCGGTAGCCGAGCCTAATAGTGTCAGATCCAGTTTTGACCCCGATAAATTTCCAAATCTCTTTGCCACCTCTTCCAGCAATTTCTTTTTCAGCAGTTTTATCCATTGTATATTGTGAGCCCAGCGAAGTAACGATACTTACAGCATCCTGATTCAGCCAAATCCAACTGTATCCGGTGGTGGGATTCGAAGAAAGCGAAAATGCAATTGTATCATTAACTGAAATGGTATATTTTTCTTTTGGATCGGATTGCGGGGCGTTATCCAAATCAGCTTTTACACATCCGTAAAATATAACGGCGAAAAAACAAACAATGATTGTATGTGCTTTCATAAACACTTTTCTTTCTATCTTGTACCGGGTTGGATATAAGGTGCGCTCTGGAACAACTCCATCTCTTTCCCCAACGGGTCGAATTCCAATACCGGTTTTGTGTCGAATATCATAAATGGTTTCTTATCGAGAGTAAATGGCTCCCAATGAGGAATCAATGCATTGTCCGGATTCCCATTACGTGCAAAGCTTATCCACGATTCACTCATCATATCTGCAACGGACTGAGCGTCCACGCTGCCGCCCGTCATCTGTGTTCCAAAGGCAACGTTGTCAAATACAAGAGGAATGTCAAGCGTATGACATGCTTTCCATTTCCCGCCATCTACGGGAGATTTCCAACGAAGTTGGAAAGCGTACGTGGGTGCACCGCCTTGATGGCCACGGCACTCTGATTCAATGACCATTCCACGCCAACTGCGCGAAGCCGTAGTAGATGCAAAGAATACATCACTGGCAGTGTAAGACGGATACATCTTTTTGTACTGAGCAATGATTTGGCTTCTGTCCAAATTACCCATGAGCGAAGAATTTTTTACAAGAGCGGGAAGTACATTATCCCAAGTCAGATGGAATAGGGCAGTATCGGTGATGCCGATGAGATAACGTGTTTCATCGTGTGTAATACCGAGCATCATCGGAATATCTTTAGAAATTTCAGGGGCAACCGGATCAAAAGGATCGCCAGGAAGGGCAGCAAAATCTTTTACAGGAGCAAAAGAGTTTCTTGCACCTGCTTTTATCAGTGATTCAACCGGGACAGAATCAAGCGAAGAGGAATTCTCGATGCTGATTTCTAATAATTTCAGTATTTCATTCGCTGTTTCTGTGGCGCGTTCAATAGTGCGTGCCATAACCTGCTGGCCGCTTTGCGTAATTACTTTATGAAACAATCCACTCGCTTTAGGCATTGCCATAAGTGTTGCACATTTAGCCCCGCCTCCGGATTCGCCAAAGATTGTTACATTGTTCGGGTCGCCGCCAAACTCAGTAATGTTATCCCGAACCCATTGCAAAGAAAGGATTAGATCAAGCATTCCAACATTTCCGGATTCCGCGTATTTACTTTTGTCAATATTGGCAAGATATAAAAAGCCAAACACGTTCAAACGGTGGTTCACTGTAACGACAACAACATTCCCACGTTTGCAGAGGCGTGTCCCATTATATAGATCATTGTTACCCGAGCCTGAAACAAAGCCGCCGCCATGAAAATACACCATGACCGGACGTTTTCCTCCGTCGTGCAATGCCGGAGTGCAAACATTAAGGTTTAAGCAGTTTTCGCTTTGTCTCATTTTCTGTCGCTCATCAGGAAAGAATGGCCCTGATTGTTGTGGTACCTCCTGCGGACAAATTTCCCCGTACTGTGTAGCATCAAGTGTATCTTTCCACGGCGCAGGCGGCAGAGGGGCCTGAAATCTTCTCCATCTGGTATCGCCGCCGTATGGAATGCCTTTGAAAGTGAGAATCCCGGAATTATTCGTTCCCCGAATAAAGCCATAATGAGTTTTAGTAACAGGATTAATTATGTCTCGATTTTGAGCGGTTTCCGTATGTGAAAAAGCAATTACGCAAAGTGCAATATAAATACATGAGGAGATTCTGATGTGGTTCGCCATATAGACTTGAAATTATTTGGATTATAATATAAAGATTTTTATCCTAACAGACCGCGGCGCAATCCGCTTGAAATGTTATTAGAGGCGGCCTAAGTTTTCAAAATACATGAAGAAAATTGTGCGTGGCTTTCGCTACTCTGTAGTTTTTTCAAAGTGAAAAACCAAATGGAGCTTGCCGCAAATAGTCCGGTATTCCCTGATAGGCAAGAAAGTCTCAGCTAATACATAATTAATTAAGGCAAAGTATAATAAAGTCGGATAAAAATAAGGGACTTATGCGCTTGACATTAAAAAGAATTTTATTAAGTAAGGACGATAATTTGCTAAAACAAGCGAATTAATTGCTTTTTCTTACATAATATTCTTGACATTTATTAATTATTTTAGCACTTTGAATTCATAAAATGAGTTCTATACACATGTTGAATAGAGGTGCTCAGTAATTATTTGCAGACATGAGGTATTCGATTGTAAAGTGAAAAGAGTGAGTTTCACCAATAATCGAATATTTTTATTGCCGGCGTAAATACAAAATGATTTAAACCGCTATTCTCATTTAGGACATTTTTCACAATAATCAAATCAAAGGAGTGATCTATGAGTCGTAGGATTACTTTCTTCGGTTTCTTGTTATTGCTTCCGTTCTTTTTGCTCGGAGGTACCGCAGGAAAACTGAAAGGTAAAGTTACAGACATCAAAACAGGCGAACCCCTAATCGGGGCGAACGTTGTTGTAGTGGGAACCTCACTTGGAGCCCAAACGGATTCCAGAGGAGAGTTTACAATCACTAACCTTGTAGCCGGCACTTATGACATTAAGTGTTCGTTTATAGGGTATCAAAGTGTTACGATGCAAAGTTTCCGTATTAATGCTGATTTAACATCGGAACTCGACTTTCAGTTGCCGACCGAAGGATTATCGGTTAAAGCTATTGAAGTTGTTGCATCAAGACCACTTGTTAACAAAAATGCTACAAATGCAAACAGGATCACAACGAGTGATGACATTCAAGCATTACCTGTTCGTGGTGTAAACAATATTCTTTCATTAACTCCGGGCGTTGTATTACAGAACGGCGTTGTGTACGTACGTGGCGGCCGTAGTGATGAAGTTGGGTATTATTTGGAAGGTGCTTCTATAAGCGACCCTATGACAGGTACCCGCGGAGTTTCAATTAATCAGGATGCTATCGAAGAAATTCAGGTACAGACTGGTGGATATAATGCTGAATATGGTGGAGCTAATGCCGGTATTATTTATACTCAAATCAAGTCCGGTACCCCTCAGTATAAAGCGTCTGCAGAATGGATCACCGATAACGTTACATTTAAAGGTTCGAAAGACCGTTTTGACGGAAAGAAAAGATTGGGTTCTTATTGGTATGGGTACACTGATTTTACCGGTACTGCAAGCGGTCCAATTCTTACAGATAAAGTTAAATTTTTCGTTTTAGGAAATTATACATTCCAAAATGAGAGTGACCCGCAAAAATGGGCTGGTATTAATCTCGGAAAAATTAAGGATCCAACATCGGGAAATATAATTGACTTAAATTATAATGCCGGTGCAATGCACAAAAATTCGGTTGAGTCAGCTACAGGTACTGCCTCACTTACCTTTGATTTAAATCCGATTATCTTACGTGCCATTGGTACCTATACTTCCGCCACACAATTATTAGGCGGATCAGTTCTCTATTTACTTGATGAAGCCAGAATTCCTGAAAGAGATGAAAAGAATGGTGCTTTTAGTTTAAAAGGCACTTGGATCATCAATCCTAAAACCTCTTTGGAACTCAGTGGCGGTTATTCATTCAACAAACGCAATCAGTTTGATCCTTTGTTGAAGGATAACTTCTTAGATTATGGCGATTCGGCAGCAAATGCTAAATATGGATATACATTCGCAAAAAAATATTCACAGCCGACTGACGTTTCAATATATGATTGGTCATTCAGTTCGCCTGGAACCGTCTTGTCGAATTATCAGAAATATTTAAGACAGAGATACAATGTTGCCTTAGCTTTTTCTACACAGTTAGGCAAAGAACATACAATTAAAATCGGTGGTGAGACTCAATTCTTTAACATCCGCAACTACTCTATGAATAATAGAACAGTTACAGCTGCGGCTGGAAACGTAAAAAATAATACCACCAGCTATACAGCTGCTCAAGTTATGCAGCAGAACGGCGTCAACAGTTATGGATATGATGCTTTTGGCAATGTTTCTGACTCAGATCCATTGGCGAAAGCTAAAAAGCCTACGTTCGCATCTGCATACGTTCAAGATAAGATTGAATATAAAGATCTTATCGTAAATGCAGGTTTACGCTATGATTATATAGATGTAGATAACTTAGTGATGGTTGATCCTTTTCGCCCTTACTTAAGTAAAGATGTTGCTACTGATTTACCTATTGCCAGTGGTTGGAAGAAGACATCTGCATACAATGGTGTAAGTCCTCGTCTGGGATTTTCATTCCCTGTTACGGATAGAACGATATTCCACACTCAGTATGGTAAGTTTGTTCAGCAGACTCGCTTACAGGATATGTATCAGAGCGTTTATGCTACTAGCTACAATTTGAAGGGTATCTATTGGATTACAACACCTGTTGGTGGTGATATCCGTCCTACTAAAACAACTCAATATGAGATCGGATTTACCCAGCAAATCGGTGATATTGCTTCGATAGACTTGACCGGATATTATAAAGACATTATTGATCAGGTCGTTTTTGACAAACAGAGGGTTGAAGCAGGCCACACAATTCAGGATTACAATATTCTGAAAAATGGTGACTATGCCACAACCAAAGGTGTGGAATTGGCATTTAACTTACGTCGAATTGAGCGCGTTCAAGCTAGTGCTACTATTTCTTTCAATGATGCTCGTGGTACTGGTTCAAATTCATACTCAATTCAGGGTATCTTTAATGAGTCAACACCGTATACTCCACACTATATCGAACCGCTTGACTACAATAACGCAGTTAGAGGTAATTTCAATATAGATTACCGTTTCGGAGTAAATGATGGTCCGAAATGGGCGGAAGATTTTGGCATTTCACTGTTGGGTACTTTCAATAGCGGTCATCCTTACACTCGTGGTACAGGTGCTGGTATTGATAATGATCATAGAAACAGAATGCCTATTGAACCTCTTAACTCATCAACAACTCCCTGGGTATTCCAGATTGATTTACGTATTGATAAGTCATTCACAATTTATGATAAATTGAAAGCAAATGTTTATTTCTACGTAATTAATGTACTCGATATTGAGAACGAAATAAATGTATTCTTGCGTACGGGAAATACCAAGGATGACGGCTGGTTAAGTGATCCGTCATTAGGTGGTAACTCATATGCAGCGACACGCGCGATCTACGAACAAGTGTATAGAGCACTTGAGATCAATTACGCCGAAACGTACCGTACATATAATGGTTTTGATCTTTACGGTGCTCCGCGTCAAATACGTTTAGGAGTTCGTCTTGAGTATTAACAATTCAGATGAGTTTTATAGAATTAAGAATAGGAGCATGATTTATGAATTCTAGATTTTTAGGATACATCCTTCTGCTGTTCTTAAGCATCTTTCTCGTGCAAAACGGGCTTTATGCTGAAGGGAAGAAGGGTATCACAAAGAGTCCTGCTAAAATTAAGGGCTCGCCGACCGAAACATACTTGGATATTAATAAGATATCCACTACAGTATATAACAACGGCAAAACGGATATTGATAATTCGGGCAATTCCGGATTTGAGTATCCGAAAGGAAGCGGTAGATTTTGCGTTTTCCAGTCAGGATTTCTCTGGGGCGCAAGAGTTCCCGGTGATCCTCAGGTTCGCGTCGGCGGTTCAGCTTATGGTACCGGTTTGCAGCCCGGGAAAATTCTAGCGGATGGAACGGCTGAAAACTCTAATAATGCAAACGTAAGACTTTATAGAGTTAGACCGGATATTTATCCCGGAGGACCTTCTATTGATTTAACGGCAGATGCCGCTCGTGAAGGACTTTCGGCTTCGGCTTTGTTAGCACAGTATATTCAGGATTGGAATGAGTGGCCGGCCTCTGATGGCGCTCCGACATGGATTGATACGAATGGAACTATTACCGGCGTGAAAATGGCGGTAATTCCCGGAGTTAGAGGTGCCAGTCAAACTATTTGGTTCGTAGCCAACGATCTTAACGCTAATAACACTAGAACGCTTTATGGTGCCGATCCTTTAGGTATTGAATATCAGGCTACATACTGGGCATACAATCAATCCGGCGCCCTTGGAAATATGATTTTCCGTAAATATAAAATCATCAACAAATCAGGTAAACCATTCGTTGATATGTATGTATCAATGTTTTCTGACCCTGATGATGGTTATGCCGGTGATGACTATGCTGGTTGCGATACGACATTAAGCTTAGGTTATTGCTATAATGCTAATGCAACAGATGCAAACTATACACCATTACCTCCTCCAGCTGTCGGCTTTGACTTTTTTCAGGGTCCAAAAGTTGCAGGAGTTGCCGGTCAAGATTTAAACAAGAACGGCGTTGATGATGCTTTGGATTCTGCAATTGTGAATGGTAAAAAAATAGGTCCGGGATTTATTAATCTTCCTATGACTGCGTTTTACTATTTCGCAAACGGAGATGCAAATGTTACTGATCCTAAACAGAGCTCAATCGAAGGTTCAGATCAATTCTATAACTTTTTCCAGGGTCGCGTAGGCTTGACCGGAAAAATGTTCGTGAACCCTATTACAGGAGATAGCACGACATATGTATTGTCCGGAGATCCTCAGGCAAACACTGGATGGCTTGACGGTAATGTAATTGCTGCAGGCGATAGACGAATTGGTTTGGCGAGCGGACCGTTTAATATGGCTGCCAGCGATACACAAGAAATCGTTGTGGCAGAAATAGCTGCTGGTGCGGTAGCCGGTATCGATAGATTAGCTGCAGTCGGTATTTTGAAATACTATGATAAAACAGCTCAAACTGTATATGACAGTAACTTCGATTTTGCTGGCCCACCTTCTCCTCCGGAAGTGAATCTGATCGGTTTGGATAAGAAAATCGTTATCGATTGGGGCTATAACAATGATGCGGTTGCAAGAACTGAGAATGTTGTATCAAAAGGATATGCATTTGAGGGTTATAACGTATACCAGATGCCTAGCGCCTCTACAACAAACGTTTCAGAAGGAAAGTTGATCGCTACTTTCGACGTTGTTAACGATGTTAAAGTTATCAAAAGCTATGGCAAGGATCCTGTTACCGGTGAAATAGTTATAGATGCTCAAGCAGCACAAAATGGTTCCGATAGCGGTATCAAGAGATATCTTATTGACACTGTTGATAAGGTTGGCGGTAATATTGCTTTCGTTAATGGAACAAAATATTATTTCGCAGTAACTGCATATAATTATCAGGCAGGAGTAATTCCGGCTGATTATGAAACTGCGCCGAAAGTTATCTCTGTAACACCTCAATCAGCGCTTCCTGGAGTAGTAGCTTCTAAGGTAAGCGGTGATACATTAACAGTTGCACACTCGGCAGGAACAAGTGACGGTAGTGTTGTTCCGGTAGTAGTTGATCAATCAAAGTTAACAGGTAATTCTTATAAGATTACTTTTGATTATGATACGACTGCAGGCGTATATCTTTGGAATTTAACAAATCTTACCACAAACAAAGTTTTGTTATCGCAGCAGGAGAACCAATCGGGCGACGATAGCTATACTATTGTTGATGGTATGATAGTAAAAACCATTGGCCCACCTAACGGAGTCGGTGGTTATAGTATTCCTTCAGGAGTACGTAAATTTACAAATGGCAACACAACGTTGGGTTTTGAGGGCTTCGGTGGAGCAATTGGTTGGGAAGCACCTAATCATTATTACAGTGGTGGTGATGTTGGAGTACCAGCTTCACAATTGAAGACCGTATTGTTAAAATTGGCCAAAGTAACAGATACTGTTGAATACAATCCTACATTTGATTTGACAGATGCAAATGTATCCTATGGTTATCGTTATATGAGAGGTTGTGCCAATCCGGCTGCATTACCGGAGTTTGCTCCTTATATAATTAATCCGGGTTCAAGTTATTCCTTTCAGATATTCGAGAAGAATGTTCCTCTCTCTGCATGGGATATTACAACAGATCCCGCTCATCCACGTAGACTCGCTGTCGGTTTCTTGGAAAACAACGTAGCTGGCGGATTGGTCGATGGTAAATGGTGGCCTGGTAAATACGATTTGTACGATAATGCCGGACCAACAGGACCAAGAGAATGGTTGTTCGTATTTGATGCAGACTATTCAGAGACTGTCAACCCGGCTTATGCAGTAAACGCAAGTTCAAAACATTTGCCGATTATGTATTGGCTGGAAGTCAGCAGAAGATCAACCGCTGATGCTTCTGCCTCGCAATTCTCGCCTACAGGAACGGGAACAGATCAGTTCGAAATTATACCGAACTTTATTAATACAACTGCCGATACATTCTTTTTCTCTGCTCCTAAGGTAGGATACAGCAGGGAACAAGCTCAGGCAGCGGTTGAGAAAATCAACGTTTATCCGAATCCTTATTATGGAGTTAATCCGCAAGAAGCCAGTAAATATTCAAGATTCGTGACCTTTACACATCTTCCGTCTAAAGCAAAGATTCGCATCTTTAACTTAGCCGGTGTTTTAGTAAAGACAATCGATCATTTAAGTTCAACGTCACAATTTGAACGCTGGGACTTGACGAACGAAAATACTCTGCCGGTAGCAAGCGGACTTTATATCGCTTATATTGATATGCCGGAAGTAGGAAAAACAAAGATAGTAAAGTTGGCGATTATTCAAGAACAACAGATTCTTGACCATTTTTAATAATGAGTTTAATTTGTAGGAGATACAATGAATTATTTTGGTAAATCATTACTTGTTGCTTTTCTTCTGCTGGTTGTCGTAACTGATAGCTTTGCAGGTGGAGGCAACAGGACGGGAACGGCAGGAGCTGCTCAGCTCCTTATCCCGGTCGGGACTACAGGTACAGCATTGGCCGGTTCCGGCATTGCTACTGCAGAAGGTCTTGATGCTATTTACTGGAATCCTGCAGGAGTTGCAAAAGATATGCACGGCACCTTGGTCGGTTTTTCGCATATGAATTATATTGCGGATATCGGCGTTGATAATGCTGCGGCAGCAACCATTCTTCCAGGAATAGGTACAATAGCACTTAATATTAAATCTATTTCGGTTGACCCCATACCGGTTACAACTGTTAAGTATCCTGATGGGACAGGTCAAACATATAAACCACAGTTTATTTCTTCAGGTTTAACTTATTCACGGGTACTCACTGATAGAATCTCTGTTGGTGCTACAGCTACTTTCTTGTCGGAATCTTTAGGAGATGCAAATGCAACCGGTGTTGCATTTAATATCGGCTTGATTTATGAAAATCTTGCCGACATCGACGGATTAAGTTTCGGCGTAGTAGTTAAAAATCTTGGCCCGCAGATGAAATATGATGGAGAAGGCTTGAATATTAAAGCATCGAACGCTGATTACCTCAGATCAGTAGGTGTTTACAGAATTCAAACTTCATCATTTGAACTTCCTTCGACTTTTGAACTCGGGTTTGGTTATAAACCATATGTAGATAAATCAAACAGTCTTCAAATTACTGCTGATTTCCAGAACAATAACTTCTCAGGTGATGAGTATAAGTTCGGTTTGGAATATTCATACGTGAAGACTTTATATCTGCGTGCAGGTTATGCAACCTCACCGAAGTCACAGTCTGAAGATTATATCTATGGGTTTACTGCAGGCGCCGGCATTAATTATGCCATGGAAGGCTTGACATTGAGCGTTGGATATGCTTATCGCGACGTCAAATACTTTGATGCAAATCATGTGTTTGAAGTTAGCTTAGGCTTCTAATTCATTCATAGATAAAGTATGAAAAACCCGTCCCGGATATCCGGGACGGGTTTTTTATTTTAAATAGCAAGAATTGATGATTGCGTGTCGTCTAACTAATAAAAGACATGGTCGTCTTTTGGATTGATTTTTAGATTAGAGGTAACGAGAATGCTATGAAAAAGAAATTACTCATCAGTTCTGCAATATTATTTTTTACTTTGGTTGCCCTGTATTTCGGATTTTTTAGTGGGAAAAGCACTGCGGTAAACTATACTTCGGCTGCTGTGACAAAGGGCGAAATTAATGTTGTTATCACAAGCACGGGAACATTAGAAGCTTTATCAACCGTAGATGTAGGGACACAGGTATCGGGAATTGTTACAAAATTACTTGTCGATTATAACAGTGAGGTAAGACAGGGTCAACTTCTCGCAGTTATAGATACAACTACCCTTGCAGCTCAAGTTCGCGATGCGAAGGCAAATGTGGATAAAGCAAAGGCTGAATATAATTTGAAGTCCGCATTGCATGAGCGTAATAAAAAGTTATTTGATTCAAAATATCTTGCCGAAACTGATTTGCTAACTTCGGCAACCGAACTTGAGTCTGCTAGAGCCTCACTAAAATCAGCCGAATTGTCACTTGAAAAGGCTCAAACAAACCTTCATTACGCATATATTCACGCACCTATATCTGGTAGAATTATCAATAAGAGTGTTGAACAAGGACAAACGGTTGCTGCAAGTTTATCAACTCCTACTATATTTACTATCGCGCAGGATCTTTCAAAAATGCGCATCCTTGCCAATGTAGATGAAAGCGATATTGGACAAATAAAAGAAGGGCAGAAGGTCAAATTCACTGTTCAAACATATGCAGACAAGCAGTTTTACGGGTACGTGACCCAAATCCGTCTGCAAGCCACAACAGTATCAAACGTAGTCAATTATACCGTCGTTATTCAGGCGGATAACAAGGATAAGTTGTTACTCCCGGGCATGACCGCAACCGTTGATTTTTATGTTAATAGTAAAACGGATATTCTAATCATTCCAAACGGGGCGCTGCGATTTGAAGCATCCGATAAGTTAATAGAAGAAGTTCGTAAAAACATGGTGGATGACTTCAGGAGCATTCCGGACAGTATCAAGGCGCAGATGAAAAAAATGGGTCCTCCTCCCGGCATGAATGACTTATCTAAAAAGAAATCCTCAAAGACCAATTCTTCAATGGCAATGGTATACTATTATGATGTGTCCGGTAAGATCAAGATGTGTCCGGTGGAAACAGGATTGACGGATGGAAAGAATACGGAAATAGTCCGCTCGCGTGAGCTTAAAGCCGGAATAAAAGTAATCACCGGAAGTGATGATGCAAGTACTACCTCGTCTTCGAGTACGAAAAAAACTAATACTACAAATTCATTAGGCGGTCAAAACGGTCCACCTCCACCAATGATGTAGCAGGACTGGAGAATCGTTATGAATGATGTAATAATTAAAACCGTAGATCTAACTAAGACCTATCTGGTTGGCGAAATTGAAGTTCCTGCTTTGAAGAAAATAAACTTTACCGTGGAAAAAGGAGAGTTTGTCGCGATAATGGGAGCTTCCGGTTCGGGAAAATCAACACTGATGAATTTGCTTGGTTGTTTGGACATGCCGACAAGCGGTGACTATTTTCTTGACGGACACAATACAAGTAAATTCAATAAATCGGAATATGCCGATATCCGGAATCAAAAGATCGGTTTTGTGTTTCAGGGATTTAATCTTCTTTCGAGAACTACCGCGATTGAAAATGTGGAACTACCGCTCGTTTACGACCGTGTACACAGGAATATCAACTTCCATCAGGAAGCTGTCTGCGCACTTGAGAAAGTAGGTTTGAAAGATAGGATGGATCACATGCCTAATCAGCTTTCAGGGGGCCAGCAGCAGCGTGTAGCGCTTGCAAGAGCATTAGTTAACCATCCCGCGCTTATTCTCGCAGATGAACCGACAGGTAATCTGGATAGTAAAACATCCATTGAGGTTTTTCGCCTGTTCCAGCAGTTAAATGACGAAGGAATCACCATTATTATGGTGACGCATGAGCGGGATTTCGCTCTGTTTGCAAAACGTATTGTCGAAGTTCGTGACGGTAAAGTGATAAAGGATATTATGATCAAAGACCGGCTTGATGCGAATAAAGAATATGAGAAGTTGAATATGGAGGTCGCTCAGGATGAAAATTAAAGTCATAATGAAAGTTGCTATTAAAAGCCTCATGAAGTCAAGAATGAGAAGCCTTTTGACTGCGTTGGGAATAATCATCGGAGTTGCCGCCGTAGTAGTCATGGTGGCTGTTGGTGATGGAGCTCAATTGAAGGTTGAGCAGCAGATACAAGGTTTAGGTTCTAATCTGATAATCATCACTCCGGGGTCTTCAAATTCAGGCGGCGTGCGAGGCGGATCTGGAACATTCAGCAAGTTTACCCTTGAAGATGCCGAGAAGATAAAAAACGAAGCGACTCTTATTACTGCCGTTTCTCCATTAGTTAGATCGGGGGGGCAAGTGATCGGCGGTACGGGAAACTGGTTCACTCAGATTCAGGGTGTATCAGCCGACTACCTTTCTATCCGCGCATGGGCATTGGAAAGTGGCGAGTTCTTTACCGATAGAGATATTATAGCGCGTGCTAAAGTGTGCGTAATAGGCTCGGAGATAGAAAAGAATCTATATCCTAACGAGGATCCGGTTGGCAAGCAGATCAGGATTAAGAATGTACCTTTTAAAATTATCGGTGTACTCAAATCAAAAGGGCAGACGTCGGTCGGTACAAGTAATGACGACATAATCCTTGCGCCGTCAAAAACCGTGTTGGATAGATTGTCAGGCGGCCGATTCATCAGTTCTATTCAGGCAAGCGCGATTTCAAGTGCAAAGAACGAAGCCGCTCAAGCTGAATTGCGAAGTATTATGCGCGAGTCGCATGGATTAACACAGGGAGAGGACGACGATTTTAGCATAAAAGATCAGTCTGATATTGCTGAAGCTCAAACAGAAACCGCAAAGGTATTAACCTATCTGCTCGCTTCAGTCGCAGGTGTATCGCTTTTGGTTGGAGGTATCGGCATTATGAATATTATGCTTGTTTCGGTTACAGAGCGTACCCGGGAAATTGGTATACGGCTGTCTGTTGGTGCCAGAGCGTCAGATATTTTGCGGCAATTTCTGGCGGAAGCCATAGTATTAAGTTTTTCAGGCGGATTGATAGGAGTTCTGCTTTCGTTTTTAATCACGTATCTGATTAATGAGTACACGTCACAGACTGCCTATATCAAACCCCAGATAATTTTACTGGCATTTGGATTCGCCGTATTTATAGGCGTTTTCTTTGGATTCTATCCAGCCAGAAAAGCTTCGGAGTTAAATCCGATTGATGCATTGAGATACGAATAAACAGTCAGGTCTATGTATGAAAAATTTTATCAAATTTGTTATGCTCTTGGTGATTGTGCACGCGAGTGTGTTCGCACAGGAAACTATTACTCTCAAACAAGCTGTAAATATAGCCGTCAATAAAAATACGACGCTGGTCAGAAACCGGAACAACTTGTCAACATATTCGGCCTCGCTCAAAAATGCTTATGGCAATCTGCTCCCTTCACTTGGACTAAATGCCGGCTGGAATTGGCAGCGTATTTCCGATGATAAAGGGACAACGCAGTTAGACTATTTAGGAAACACACAAAGTGTTAGTGCTACCCAAACAGATTCAAGAAACTTCAACCTATCACTTGGCGGAAGCGTGACATTATTCGATGGTCTATCTTCATTGAAAACTATTACTCAGAAGAAGAACGAGCTTGAGTCCGCTAAGTTAGATCTGGAAAAGCAGAAGCAGGATGTTGTACTGCAAACGATTAATTTATTTACAACAGTTGTCAACGATGAGAGCATATCTAAATTTCAGGCGGAAAACTACCGGTATAATGATGATCTGTTGAAGAAGGTAAAAGAAATGGCCTCCTTGAATATGGTTACCGGTGTCGATGTTTCATCACAGGAATATCAAGCCGCCAATGCAAAGCTCGCGAGCATTCAGGCAGAGAATGATTTTGTGAAAGCGAAGATTACTCTCATGAATTATCTTTCGCTTGATATGGAAAAAGATTATGTGTTTGCAGTTGATTCGTTATCCGCCTCGCATCAAGAGTATGAAAACCTCGGCTTTGATATGCTATACCGGACGGCTTTTCGTAATAGGGATGATTACACAAGCGAAAAGCTGAGACTCGAAAACGCATCATTGAAAATTGACATCGCAAAGAGCGGCTATTATCCGTCACTTACTGGAAACTATTCATTCGGCTCGAGTGCAGTAAATTTCAACGATATGTTCAGTCGCAGAACGTATGGTGTCGGGTTGTCGCTTAATGTCCCGATATTTTCGCATTATAGCTCGGAAAGCTCTGTGGAGACAGCAAACGTTGAATTGAAAAACTATCAGGAAGAACTTAACGCTTTGGAGCGGGAAATACGGGGAGAGATACGGACAGCTGTGCTGGAAGTAAATACCTCGCGGCTGCAGGCAGAAGTGTCTCAACTTGCTGCAAAATCAGCGAAAGAAACATGGGATGTGAAATCAAAAAAATACGTATTGGGTGCAGTTACATTTCTTGAACAGCAATCTGCATATAAGGATTATGTACAAGCTGTAAACAATCAGATTACGGCAGGAACAAACTATACGTATAAAAAATTGAGCTTGTTGAATGCTCTGGGGGTTTTGAAGGTAGAGTAGAGAAATGGATAAGAATAAAAAACCCCCGGTGTCCGGGGGTTTTTTATTTTGAAGCTTTACTTCATCAATATCATTTTTTTCGTTGCTGAAAATTCGCCCGCGTTCAACCTGTAAATGTACGTTCCGCTTGGAAGATGTGCCGCACTGAATTCATGAAAGTGGTTGCCGGCTGATTCAAATTCATTGACCAGCGAAGCAACTTCATTACCAAGCATATCAAATACTTTTAACGTGACAAATCCACCAGTTGGCAGATTGTAGCCAATCGTTGTTGATGGATTAAAAGGATTTGGATAATTTTGGCTTAATACAAAATCAGAAGCTTTTACTACTTTATTATGTACGTCGGTAACGGCTCCGGTTATCTTAGCGAGCCATTGCGATCCATTCAGAAAGAAAATTGCATGGCAGCCATCAGCTTCGAAATTCCAACCGGAATATGTTGTATTGCCTGATTGCGAGGTCGTATCTTCAGCCGGTGAGCTGTCACCGACAAAAACAACCCGGCCTTTGCCAAACTCTGCGTGCGCAGCTAAAACGCTCGTGGTGCCGCCTTTTGTTGCGCCTGTTTTCCAAATTACACCTGTCACAGTACTGTTCGCGTTTGTATTTAAGGTGGCTGTAGTACCCGCACTGATTTGCATTTTAGTGACATTACCTATTGGCCCTGCAATTACCGGATCCTTTGAAGAGGCAGCAAGAATATTTGTTGTTTTATCGTTAAAACTCAATAAATCGATTGAAAAACCAAAAGGATTAGCTTGAACAGTGTTCGATGTCATCAAATCATTCCATATCGCCGGTGAATCCCATCCGTCATTATCGCGGTCTGAATTATCGTGGTCGGAAATCATAAACAAGCCGCCGCCGTTTTTGACAAAATTTAAAATCGCTGTTTTTTCAGCTGCGGTAAACTGGTTGTTTGGCTCATCAACTATAAACACGTCATAATTACTCAAATCTTGAGCATTCGAAGTGTTGCCGTAAGTAATTGCTGTCCCGATAGGCAGTGTCTCAACCTTGTGCCCAAGCTTCACCAGCGCAATTCCCCATGATGAGAGAGAGCCTGTCCAATAGGTTTCGGGTGTGGAAGCAGTTACGGTAGATTGATCCGGAGTCGGATAACGCTGTGGTTTATCTTTTATATCGGTGTCAATAATCCAATCGGCATTGCCCGCCATTTCACCATGCGTTGCGTCGAACAGAAACTTTTTTTGCGGCATTACCGCCATTGTTGATACAATAAATAAAACGGAGAATAATTTAAACCAATTAGCCATATAACCCTTTTTACTAAATCTATAAGTTATGAGATGCAAATACACATTAAATGTTTCAGCTATCAATAGATATGCCAAAAATGGCACGTTAATATGGACAAAAGCGACGGGATTACAAAGCGAAAACGAACGAAAAGAAGGGCAAGAATTTATCCAAACCCTTAGCATACGAAAATATTTCGCCCTTTGGGTAATTTTTACGCGGGCAAGATGTTCTTTAGTTGAAAAAGATGTCGTAAAGATTGACGATCCAGGTTCCAACATAGATGGAAACGGAAGCATTTCTCAGCTGATAAGCAGTATTATATTGCGAGTATGCCTTGTCAATATCACTTTGTGAATTGGCCGAGTGGTACTTTTTGGCTTTTGAATTTGTATCAAATATAAAATAAATCGAGCTTGCGAGTGAAAGGAAACCGGTTGAAATAAAAGCCCATCCCTTTGTATCACTTCCTTGCGTAAGCTGGCCTAATCCCGGGAAAAGGGTTGAGTGCAAATACGCCATTTTATTTATCTGAGGGACCTGCAAAGGCGTTACTGCTGACTGTATCTCCGCACCGGGTAAAACTTCGGTGGGCCTTCTGAAAACCATACTAGCGCTTTTTTTCTTCAATAAATACAGGTTTAGCTGTTCGTTGAAGAATGATACAATCTTTGGTGATACGTTGGTGGAGTCTAATCTATAAGTAGAATCCGCCTCGAAAATTCTGGCAAAATATACCTTGGAAGAATCATCCTTCCATAAATTATAATACGAAATGCCGATAAGTGATAGGAAATCGAGGTACACTGCCTTGTCCTGTTGAGTTAAAGGCAATGCTTCCTGTGAAGCACGGATTGCATTCTCAAATTCAAAATTCTGATAGGCTAACTTAGCCTGCCTCATCAGCGAATCGGTGGACTGAGCATGCCCAATGATGGTAAAAAACGTTGAAATAATGAGAAAAATGAATATTTGTTTCATTATCGCATCAAAATCATTTTACCGGTTTTAATCGCGTTATCGCCTATAATTCTGTAAAAATAGACACCCGACGTGAAGGACTGGGATGCCTTAAATTCCACACTGTAGTCGTCTGCGATTTTTATACCTTCATCAAGTTTGGTAACCTCTCTACCGTTTACATCGTACACCATAACCGAGATACTTTGCGTAAAAGGAACCCGGTATTTGATTATCGTAGAAGGGTTAAACGGGTTGGGAAAATTGCCCAATAATTCAATTGATTTGGATTTTTGGGGGATATAATCGGTTTTTACGTCAGTAATATCGCTTATTTTAATTCTTTCAACGCTTCGTTCAACATCAAAATCATCATTTTCTCCGCCGAATAAGTAAATATACTGTCCGAATGTTATCGCCATGCACTCCTTGCGGGGGATAATGTTTGTCGGTCCCTTGGCGCTGAATCCATTCGGTCCTGTATAGTATAATTCCGTGTATCCTACGGGGCGGTCTGTTTCGTCAATTCCTCCGATAATGTAGAGAAGGCGGTTGTTGATTGCGACAACAGCACCACCAGCACGGGGTTGAAGCAAATTATGGCCTAACTGTGATACTTTCCGGCTTATGGGAGAATATAAAAATGTGTTTTTCAGTATGCCGTTATATACCCCACCCATGATATAAATACCACTATCTACCACAGCACACATCTGTTGAGACGGCTGCATCATGGTGAAGATAGTATCTATAACTCCATTTACCGTTGAGGTGGAAACGTTATACTCCACTATGAATTTTGGCTTGCTGGTGTCAGAAGGGGAGCCGAAGTTTTGTTCGCCTCCAATGACGAGCAGCTTGCGATTGATAACAGCTGTTGAGGCAAAACTTCTTGCAAAAGCGCCATTTGTTGCAGAAATAACCGGATTTGACGCATAATTCCACGTTTCTAACGAACCCTGGCGAGAGGTTTTTCTTTTAACCCCTCCGAAAATGAGAACGCTATCACCATAATTGACAGCGCAAAGGCCTATTCTTCTTTCGTTCATATGGCCGACTATTCTCCATGAATTCCTTGCAGGATTGAATTCCTGGATGAAATCAACCTCGGATTGTAATGAATCGGAATAACCGCCAAATATATAAATCAGAGAGTCTTTTTTTACAATTGATGCCCCCGATACAGGATAAGGCATATTGCCCACTCTTTCCCAGTTTATTTGAGGGAAAGCGACAACCGTTAAAAGAAGACAAATAAAGAAAATTTTCATTGTAATATTGTATTGTTTATTGGAAGATAAACAAATTTTATGCCAAATATCAAGTGACTTACCCGTATTTTCATAAGTCGTTTAGCCCACGAAAAAGTGCCAAAAACGGCAAAAATCAAGTGAACTTTTCACCTGTTTTTACTTCTCAAAAAAGTTATGTTTTATGATTGTCAATTCGTTCTTTTTGACCTGAATTTTTTGCGTAGTGGTCTGAAAATCAGGGTGCTTAATCATTACTGTATATTCACCGGGCGACAGCAAAATGGGTGATTTTAGAGGGGACTGAGCCCTGAATTTGCCGTTAATATAAATATCACCCCAAGGAAGAATTTTACAATCTATCTTCCCGAATAAGGTATCCAAATTGATTCGTATAGATGTAGTTCTATTCGGGCGAATATAGGTTTGGAGCGTATAGTCAGGATACGATGGATTTTTCAATCGTAATGTCAAATTGCCGGCCGAAGCTTTAATTGGCTTTTTAATAGGTGTTGTGTCAACGAACCCAGAATCAGAATAAATATTGACCCAGGGGGTAGTCTCGAGCATCAAGTCACCCTCACCGGTTTCAATAGCAGCCTGATTATCTCTGGAAAGCGATTCCGCTGCTTTTGCTACTGTCTGGCTTGCTGCATCGGACTTTGTTTTATCAGCTGTCGCTGCCGGTTTTGTTACTGAGGATGAATCCGTGTTTGGAAGTCCGACGCTAACTAAGCTGATCTTGGGGAATTGATAGTGTAATTTATAGTAACGCGATGTCCATAAAAAGATAAGAAAAATACTCTCCAATAGGATGAGAAATACCATAAAATAGAAAATCATGGAAAGATTTTTTCTACGGCTGAAAATTCTTCGCAGCGCTGAAGTTGTTGTGGTATCAACCTGTAGTGATTCCAGCATTTCAACGGCTGATATATATGGCTCATCATTATTTACCCGTAACAGTTTACCGATGAGCGAACTTTCTTCAGAAGTTAATTCTTTAAGGAGATTTTCTTTTTCTGTTTTTCCGAAGTTCAAAATACTGTTGACTGTTTCAACTACATCTTTACCAAGAAAAGGATTCTTGTTCATGATGAGTTCGTAATATACAATGCCGGCTGAAAATAAGTCAGTTGACTCCGAGAGCTCTTCTCCTCGCAGCTGAGCGGGGGACATGTATGCTGGGGTGCCGACAATTGACTGATGTTGTGTCAGGCTGCTGTCGTTGATGTTTACTGAAAGGCCGAAATCTGCAAGCTTTAATACATTGTTTTCGCCTATAAGGATGTTCTCGGGCTTTATATCGCGATGGATAATCGTATGCGAATGAATGTATGCCAGTGCGGTCATTAGCTGAACGAACAACTTCTCCCGTATTTCCGGAGATAACTGTTTTTCGTTCATTATTTCACGAAGATTTTTATTGGGAAAGTACTCGACGGATATATAAAAATACTCACCCGAAACTCCCGAATCCAATACCCTAATAATGTTTGGGTGATCCAGTCTCGCCAGCAGGCGTGCTTCTCTTTTCAGGCGTGATAATTGAATGGATTCACTTTTTGCATCAAGCTTAAAAGTTTTAAGGAGAATGGTTTTCCCGGAATGTATTTGCTGAGCATAGTAAACGGCATAATCACCCTCTTTTTTTAAGCATTTGAGGAGCTTAAATTTATCAGGAGCGATATTCAATTCATCATTACTCAAAGCAGAAACGCCGTTAAATATTTTTTAAATCGGAATGATCTTCAGAGGCTGCTTCTTTCAACTTCAATTGAATCCACCGCACAGAAACATCAAGTGATTTTGCGGTTGCCGTTCTGTTGCCATTGTGTCTTTGTAGTCTCTTGAACAACAGCAGCTTTTCAAATTCCTGAAGAGTGCCCGAAAAGTTGGTGAGCTCGTCTTCCTGTTCAAGGATTATATGACTGGTTTGAATCATGTTATCGTCGCATAAAATAAGTGCGCGTTGAATGGTGTTTTCTAATTGGCGCACGTTACCCGGCCACAAGTAATTTTCGAGCAGGTTCAAAGCCTCTCTTGTAATTCCGAGGTCTTTGTTACTGTGTTTCCGTATAAAATAATTTGCCAGAAGTTTAACGTCACCTGTTCTCTCCCGGAGCGGGGGAATTGTGATAGGAAAAACATTCAACCGGTAGAACAAATCCTCTCTGAATTTATTTTCTTTAGTTAGCTGGCGGAGATCTTTATTCGTTGCCGCGATAATCCGGACATCAACTTTCAATGGTTCATTGTCTCCGACTCTGATGAGCTCTTTGTTTTGCAATACGCGTAAGAGCTTGGCTTGAATCGGCATAGAAATGTCGCCGATCTCATCAAGGAAAAACGTTCCTTTATTGGCGGCTTCAAACAATCCTTTTTTATCTGCGACAGCTCCGGTAAAAGCGCCCTTTTTATAACCGAACAATTCACTTTCCAGGAGAGAATCAGCAATTGAACCGCAAAATTGTGCGAGAAATGGAGAGTCTTTCCGTGCACTGAGTTTGTGGATGGATGAAGCGATGATATCCTTGCCGGTTCCACTTTCTCCTAGCAGTAAAACAGATGCTTCAGTGGCTGCGACCTTATGAATTAAGGCGGCCGTGCTTTTCATTGCAGGGCTCTCGCCAATGATATCCGGAATTGTGGTAGAGTTGATCAGCTGATTTTTGAGAAATATATTTTCTTTGTGCAGACTTTCTTCGCGCAACAACCGGTCAAGTGCAAGTGAGAGAAGGTTTGAGAAGAAACGCATGAACTTTAAATTCTGTTCAGTGAATTCCTTTCTGTGCATGATACTGTCAACAACAATTGCGCCCCATACTTCGCCGTTGTGCAATACCGGTACTGCAATAACTGATTTTATACCGAATGCCTGAATACTTTCAAACTGGGAAATTTTGGGATCGCTTAATACGTCATGAACAAGGCATGGCTCTTTCGTAGTTTTTACCTGTCGAAGTATGCTCGACGAAAATTCAGCACTGTCATCTATGGTCTCTTTGTTGAAATTTCTTCCGGTCAAAACAACGAACTCCTGCGAGTTTGTTGTAAACTGAATAAATAGACCACGCTCTGCATCGAGTGCTTTGATAATGATATCAAGAGCATCCTGCATTAAATTTTCGCGGTACTCAGCTTCAATGAGTTTTTGGCTAATGTGATAAAGACCTTCAAACTGGTCTATTTCAAGAGATTTGATTCTGTCTAATTCAGGAACTGCACGCACGCCACGCCTTTCAAAAACCATTATTACGTAATGTGCAAGATAAGAATTTTTATCTGACTAAAAATGATGCAGGCTTCGACCGGGCACGATTTTGAAACTCATCTATGACCCAGATCACCCAGAAGTAGTCTCCCTGGGCAAGAGAAGTAGGGCAGGGGTATGAAATCGAGTCCGAGCTGATATTGCTTATGGATGATACCAGCGTGGGGGCAATTTCATTGGTATAAACTTCGATTTGATAGTTAAAGGTGTAGCCGGCAGAGAATCTTTTCCAGCTGAATGTCGGTGTTGATGAAACCGTATCGTTGCCCGATGGAGAATAAAATGTGATGTCGTTATTGATTACTCTTTTGATTTGACTGCTGCCGATGATGGTTTCCTGTTGAGAAGTATTTTTAACGATTATTGAAAAATCTTTTCCAATCACTTTTTCGATATCATCGGTGTTGATGTCGGAAAGAGAAATGCTCGTACTAAACCACTTTGTTAATAAATCGTACCCGAGCGCCTTGCGTACGTTGAGAGATTCATTATAAATAAAAACCGAATCAATGTTGTTGTCTTTGTCGGTGATCTTGAATTTTGTGGTTAAAGAGGTTAGAGGTCCAATGGTGTACCGGTTAACTACATTACTGTAAAAATAAAGTGAGTCAATAACCGGCACGAAATAGAGATACTCATCTAATGATTTTTTGAGGCCGGGAGTTAAGTCAACATACACTGAGTCAGTTAAGTAACCGGTGGCTGATATTTTTAACCATCCTGAAATGAGTTTTATCGTTTTGAATGAGAAGTATCCGTTCGCGTCGGTTACGGTAGACACTCCGGCACTTTCGAAAAGGATTTTTGCCTGTGTAATTCCGGTGTGCGGCAAGCTGGCTGTATGCACATACCCGTCAAGTATGGCAACCTGATTGTCCGGATTATTAACATCTAATGGGTTATCGCGTGGCGCACTGCAAGCAGAATAGCAAAAGGCGGCGAGCATGCAGAGTGCTGCTTGTACGAAGATAATAAAATGTTTTTTCCGGAACGTCATGTTGCCGATACAACCAGTTCGTAAAGTAATTTAATTATAACTTAATAAAATAATAAAACGGGATGAAAAAAATAAAGAAAACTCATTCGCTGGTGACCTGAATGTAATATAATAGCAAAGGGCCGTTTCAGATCGAGTTGAAACAGCCCTTTCTTCTATTGGAGAGAAGATTAATGTTTGCCTGTACAGGCTTTAAAAATTTCCGAAGAGCTCTAGTTGGGTGTAGGCTCTCCGGATCAATTAACAGTATATTAAGAGCAGCACTTCGCAGTAAGAAATTATCCGTCTGCTATGCAATGTGCAAAAGCCCATTGTTAGTTTGACGACCGAATACCTTGACTACCGGCTGGGTGCCCTTTGTCCACACCGTTATCAAGCTGTGCGACTCACATAACCTTGAACATACATGCTGATAATACATGAATGCCCGGGATAGTGATACTTGATAATGGCAATGCGGTTCCATGTATCCGGACTGCCTGTCCTGTTAATCTCTTAAATTACTGTCCTTCTGATTGTTATAAATTATGCAACCAACTTGTCTGTATCATGCATATCTGCATGTGTCAGTGAAATAATCTCATCAACGAGAATCGGCATATGAAGCATGCACCCTATGCACTTTGGCGCAACATTCTCAATATTCCAGTTCCGCAAATAGTCCTCAGCAACACCATGGCATTCAACTCCGATGATATAAACATCTTCGCGGTTAAGTTTGTATTCTTTAATAGTGTCGTAAATCTGTGCCACATCACATCCTTTTGCAAAAATACCGACTCTACCAGAGTATGATTCCATAATAATCGGGAGAAAAGCCGCCAGATTATTGAGTGCGTAATGATTAAAGGTGAGTTTTTGAGCATCTCCGGTGTTTTTAGCAATAAATGGATGCAGCCGGTTGTTACTATCGTTTCCCGAGTATCCGATTATGCAGGAAACTATACCCTGCCCGATAAGTTCTTTTGCCCGATTGATGATAGATTCCATACCTTGCCTAAAATCATGTGTGGATTTATTCTTAGTGCTGGAAACACAAAAAGCATGCCAAGGGAAGGTGCTCGTTTTTGCGTATAATCGGGGAGCAATCAGAATGTGCCCATTGTGAGCCTGAATTTTTTTCGCATGCAGTGCATTTTTTGCATTATTGACTTGTTGGCTCATCATGAACTTTGTTGAGTTGTTTGATGCGTTAAGACGCATTTATCCATAAAAATATAGATAACAATGTTGCCTGTAATTACTTATATTACGAACATATTTACATCAAATAAAGCGATTGGAAAATGAAGGCATATTTTCGCATACTATTTTTGTTAACCGTAATATTGTTAGTCTCAACCGAATTATCGGCACAAAAAAAGAAAATCGAGTTTGATCTTGATTTCGCAAGTTTTGCTTATGCTGACACTATAGACATTGTTGAAGTATATTATAATATCTCGCAAAATGATTTTACTCCGGTTTTAGAAAAAGGTGAACAGTACCTCAAAGCAAAACTCACATTGAGTATTTTTCCTAAGGGAAAGAGCGAAGCAGTGGTTGATAAAGACTACATTTTGCACGTAAAAGCGCCTCAAGATTCAGCCGAACGGAAAAACTTTGTCGGTGTGTTAAAGTATGCTGTACCTGTCGGTACTTTTGATGTTAAAGCAGTTATTCAGGACATGAACAATCAGGAAGGAACGGGGCAATTTAGTTACAACTTGACCACGCCTCAGTTTAATCTGGCTCATTTTGCTATGAGTGATATTGAACTTGCGAATAATCTGATTCAATCGGAAGATACAAATTCTCTGTTTTATAAAAACACATACGAGATTATGCCTAATCCGGCCTGCTTGTATGGAGAGAAGCTACCGGTACTATTTTACTATACAGAACTGTATAATGTGAATAAAGATCCCGGTGCGCCCGAACTCAAACAGGAAGTTAGTGTTGTAAATGCACGAAATGTTGTCCTTTCGCAAAAAACCAAGATTCTCTCAAGAATGCATCAGGACATCGTTGTTGTTGATGCCGTTCCGGTTGCAAAGATTCCTACCGGTTCGTATACTCTTCAGATCACGGTGACGGATACAACAAAAAAGATTATGGCAGTCCAGAAGAAAAAATTCTTTGTTTATAATCCATCCTTCAAAGATACTTTGAAAGAGCATTTGATTGAAGCTCAGTATATTTCTTCGGAATTTGCCGGAATGAATGAAGAGGATGTTCAAGAAACTTTTGCGATATCTAAATACATTGCTACAAAGAACGAACTTGTGAAATGGGATAAATTATCCGATTTAGAAGGCAAGAAAAATTTCCTCTTCCAGTTCTGGAATTCAAGAGATACGGATCCGTCAACTCCTGAAAACGAATTCAAGAACGAGTATTTCAAAAGAGTTACTGATGCTAATTTTAAATACGGAACGCTCAGGCGTAAAGGCTGGAAGACGGAAAGAGGGCGCATTCTCCTGATGTATGGAGAGCCTAATCAAATAGATCGCTATCCGAGTGAGACTGACAAACGCCCCTATGAAATATGGGAATATCAGGAACTTGAAGGCGGCGTTATCTTTGTCTTTGGTGATTTGACCGGATTTAATGATTTTTCACTCATCCACTCAACAAAACGTGGTGAAATAAGTGATGCTTATTGGAAAAGAAGGCTTCAAATGGCCGGTTCTTCATCGAATCAGGATACTGATTATGGCAGTACATCGGCAAGTGATAAATAATTTTACTTCTAATACGTATTAGTTTACGGAGACCCGCCCAAACGGGCGGGTCGTTTTTTTATTAACAACCGATAATTTGATTTGCAAAATATAATAGAATACTTCCTTTTTATCAGCTTCAGTAAGATTTTCTGCCTCCTCGGACTAAACGTTTCGAGAAAAATCGCAGGAGCGCTCGGTGCCTTTTTCTATTATTGCGTTCCGATTAGAAAGGAAGTTGTTGTTAAAAATGTTTCTTTGGCTTTCCCCGAACTCACGGAATTTGAAAGAACAAAGCTTGTTAAGAGTATTTATAAATCCGCCGCAATAACCTTCATCGAAATTCTCTCTCTTCCCTCTCTTTCAACAGAAGAACTATTAAGTTCAATGACCTACGATGCAGGTATTGTTAGAGAGTGTTATGAACGGGGGCAGGGACTTATCATGATGACCGCTCACTTTGGAAATTGGGAGTATGGCGCGATAGCTACCGGTTTGAATCTCGGTGTGTCGATTGCTGTGGTTACGAAGAATCAGCGAAATCCTTACGTAAACAAATTTATGAATGATTGCCGATCACGGTGGGGGAATAAGGTTGTACCACTCGGGTTAAGTATCAAAGAAATTTATACGGAGTTGCGCGCAAAGAACGTTGTGGGACTTGTTGCTGATCAACGAGGCCCGTCTGATGGTCCAAGAGTCAATTTCTTTGGAAGGCCCTCAGCAGTATACACAGGCCCTGCTGCTTTAGCAGTCAAGACAGGAGCGCCACTCATTTTTTGTGTCGCGGTGCGTCAACCTGATTATCATTATATCTTTCAGGCTGTTGAGGTCAGCAAGGATGATTTACCCTCTGATCGGGAAGCAGCAACTCTTGAGTTGAGTCAGAGATGTTCAGACAAACTTGAAGAAGTCATAAGAAAAAATCCCGAACAATGGTTCTGGATGCATGACCGGTGGAAATATTGAAAGAAAAGATTTTAGTTATACAAACATCCTTTCTTGGCGACTCAATTTTGAGCCTGCCTTTTTTGCAGCTGCTCAGAAAGGAAAATCCCGAAGCGGATATCCATGTCATTTCTACATTGCAGAGTGCAGAAATATTTGAGGCATCTCCTGTCGTTGATAAAGTTATCCGGCTCGACAAAAAAGGCGAACATAAATCAATTCGCAAAACTATCGAATTTGCAAAGCAACTTGCCGGTGAGCAGTACACAAAATTATATTCTTTGCATCGCTCATTCAGAACCGCTGTAGTAGTTTACTTTTCGAAGGTGACAGAAACTTTTGGATACGATACGGCAAGTCTTTCGTTTATTTATAAACATAAAGTAACATACCGGAAAGATTATCACGAAGTAAGACGCTTACTTGCTTTTTTACAGAATGAAGTTCGTGAAGATGAATGGCGTATTATTCCGGAAATTGATTCAACAGGGAAGCTGACTTCGGAAAAAGAAGCTTACATACAGTCATTGTTTGTTGATAAAAAAATAGTAGCTATGGCTCCCGGCAGCGTATGGGAAACAAAGATGTATCCTGAAGAGCATTATAGTGAAATCGCGCGATATTTTTCCGAACGCGATTACTCGGTTATTTTGCTCGGCGGGAAAAGTGAACGTGAATTGTGTGAGCGTATAGCAAAAAACGCAGAAGCGCTTAATCTGTGTGGTGTATTCTCACTTATTGATGTTCACCGGATATTGCGGGAGTGCGTTCTGCTGATTTGTAATGATAGTGCTTTGGCGCATTTAGGTGTCTCGGCAAATATTCCTGTCGAGATGATATATTGTTCAACGGTTCCTGAATTTGGTTTTTATCCTTATCATGATAAGGGAGATTTTGTGAGCCTGAGCGAATTGACCTGCAAACCATGCGGAATACACGGGCGGCATGCCTGTCCTAAAAAACATTTTAATTGCGGTTACCTTTTGCAACCGGAAGTAATTGTGAAAAAAGCTGAGAAGTTATTACATGGCAAAAACATTTAAAACCCTCGAAATTAACATAGACGAGGATGAAGACCTCGCGCTTAATCACGCCCAGAAGATTTTTCTTCAGGGCGGTGTATTCATTTATCCGACTGACACCATTTACGGTTTAGGTGCAAATCCGTTCAACGAAGACGCTACTGCAAAAATCACCGCATTGAAACAGCGCGATGAAATGAAAAAGTATATTCTGCTGGCCGATGAAATTGAAACCGTCTTAAAATATATTGAAGTAACCGACGAACGGCACTTTGATTTTCTCCTTTCCATTTGGCCGAATCCGGTATCTGTCGTATTGAAACTGAATAAAGTAACGTCGGAAATTTTCGGTAACGAGACCGCCGCCTTCAGGATTCCAAATCACTATTTTTGCCGTAAGTTGATTAAACAATTGCGGATGCCGTTGATCTCAACATCGGTGAACCGGAGCGGGGACGCGCCAATGACCGACTATGTGGAAATTTCACAGGAATTCAGGGATGAGGTTGACGGGATATTTTATACACAACGACCACAACTGCCTGTGCACTCAACCGTAATCGATCTGACCGGCGATGAATTGATTCTGCTGAGGGAGGGAAAGATAAAATTTGGTAATTTAGTAGCTCAGTTTGAAAAAATTCAGAAACAATATACTAAGAATAAGTAATGACCATTCCGGTTCTCATCGGTAAGTTTTTTGGCAGGTTAAAAACTTTTGAATACAAAAAGTTTTTACAGATATTTTCGCGTTTCCGTTTTTCGGTAACGATAATTCCCGGCCCGACTTCGTATATACCTGCCCGTTCATTTCTTTTCTGGCATGTTATGGCATTCCTTGGCGGATTTAGTGTAGTTGTTGCGATTGTTACCGGATTGCTTATGGTTTACACGCCAATAAACACATTGTTCTTTAGTCAGTCAATCCAGCTTTCCCATTATCAGGTACAGGAATTGCGGGTGCTGGAGAATAAGGTCAGATTCTTAGTTAAAGAAGTAGATAACCTTAAAGAGGATAATGAGCGGCTTGAAAAAGCTATACTGCTGGGTGATCCGACGCTGATCAATGAATTCTCAAAAAAACCGAACATGCAAAACCAATCGCAGGCACCAAAAACTGCAAACAGTATTGTTCTTGCATTGACCGGCTTGATGGAGCGCATGTTTCCTGCATCCACGGCGGCCAAGATTCAGTTTTTTAAACCGTGCGATGGTTTCGTGACGAACAAATATAAGCCTGAAGAAGGGCACTACGGGATTGATTACTCGTTAACAGTAGGTTCACCCGTGTATGCAGCAGGAAACGGGTACATAGTTTTTTCCGATTATGTAGCAGATGAAGGATATACCGTTATCGTTGCACATTATGATGGATACATGACGGTCTACAAGCATTGCTCGCAGATAACCAAGCGTCAGCGCGAGCGCGTTATGCAGGGCGAAACAATCGCTCTTTCCGGAAACAGCGGCAGATTGACGACAGGGCCGCATTTACATTTTGAAATTTGGCATGACGGCATCTGCCTTGATCCGCAGACGCTGTTGTTTGAAAAATAAAGAAGGATTACACATGAAACTTCGGGTTGACAAAGATTTATACATGGATGATGTCAGCATCATTAGCGAAGGCATGAGCATTTTCGGTGATGTTGAAACTCACGGAAATATTCGCGTTGACGGCAAGGTAAAGGGAAATGTAAAAGCCGGCGGAAATGTGACCGTGGGTAAAAACGGAAGCATCGAAGGAAATATTACTTCAAAGTCAATGACTATCGGCGGCGGAGTGATCGGCGGTGTTCAGGTAGAAGGCAAGTTGATTTTGGAAGCAAAATCACAGTTGCAGGGAGATATTATTGCTGCCGTGCTGGTAATTGAAGAAGGCGCAAAATTCTCCGGTAAAAGCGCTATGCACAATGAGTGATCTTCTCAAAAAGAAGGACTCCGATGGTGACCGCAAGCCTATGTACGCGGAAATCGGCCCATTTCTGGGCTTGGGAGTGCAATTGGCGGTTACGGTGGTTCTTATGGTTCTCATAGGTAATTGGTTGGACGAAAAATACCATAAAGCGCCCTTATTTCTTATAATAGGGGCCTGTTTGGGCACATTCTCGGGGTTATACAACCTTATTAGAGCAGTGCTTGAAATCGAAAAAAAGACAAAAAAATGACTCGTTTTCAGAAATACATTAAAAACACCTCTTTCTTCCTTCTGGTAATATTCATTTGTATTGTGGCTGCTCTTGAATTCCATCTTATATCCAAAACGTTGTTTGTCGTTTTTGTTTCCGGAAAACTTTTAGCCACTTTGCAGTTTCTTGGCGGCATGTATTTTAATGAAAAAGGATTGAAAAAGGGGAACGCCGGATTCATGCTCTATGTTCTTGGAGGCATGGGAGTAAGAATATTTCTGAATCTTGCGATTATTTTATTTTTAAGCACAATATTGAAAGTTACCTTTAATTCCTTTATTTTAGTATTCTTCGTATTCTACGTTATATTCTTGATAATTGAATTGATTTATTTAGCGAAGTACGATGAGAGACCGAAATTGGTAAAAGAAAATGACTGATACAGCAAAAATTATTATAGATAGTCTACAAGCAGCCGGCGCCAATAAAGAACATGGCGAAGGCAGTGCCTGGATAATGCACCACATCATGGATGGAAAATTTCTGGACTTTTCACCGTTCGGAAAAATTCCACTACCTGAGTTTTATATTTTTGGTATGCCGTTTCAAGTTACAAAGCACATGGTGTACATGTTGGTTGTTGCTTTTCTTATGGTATTTTTATTACGGTATGTGGCAAAGCAATATAAAAAATCACTCGTTCCACACGGTGTAACCAACGCGTTCGAATTGATTATCATTTTCGTTCGTGACGAAATTGCCAAATCAACAATCGGCAAGGGATATGAATACTTCCTGCCGTATCTGCTTACTGCATTTTTCTTTATTCTCATTTCAAACTTCCTCGGTCTGCTTCCGTTTTCTGCGACAGTAACAAGTAATATCGCGGTTACCGCTGTACTTGCTACGTTGTCGTTTATTGTTATACAATTCGGCGGTATGAGGAAGAACGGCGTATTCGGATATTTCAAAGGCCTTATACCTCACGGAATTCCGGCAGTTCTTCTTCCGGTTATCGGTGTTGTTGAGATCATCGGTCTGTTTACCAAACCGTTTGCGTTGGCTGTTCGTCTTTTTGCGAACATGACCGCAGGACATATTGTCATTTACGCATTAATTAGTTTGATATTTGTTATGAAGTCATACGGTATCGCAGGCCTTTCTGTACCGATGGCCTTGTTTGTCTATTTTCTTGAGATTTTAGTCGCCTTATTACAGGCATATATTTTCACGATGTTGTCATCGCTGTTTATCGGCATGGCAGTTCATCAGGAACATTAATTAGTCAGTCAAAAACAATTTAGTTATATAATTTATCATTAGGAGACAGTTATGAATTTAGCATGGTTAGCAGCCGGAATCGGTGCAGGTTTAACAATTATCGGTGGTGCATTTGGTATCGGAAAATTAGCAGCATCAGCTATGGAAGCATCCGGAAGACAACCTGAAGCAGCAAACGTTATCCGTATCTCAATGATCATTGCAGCTGCGCTTATCGAAGGTATCGCGCTTTTCGCATTGGTTATTTGCTTTATGTTGGCAGGTAAATAATTTTGGTCTGTAATCCCCTTAATGGATATTAAGGTTTGCAGATATTTTTTAGAGATTAATTACCGATTGGATACATAATGATTTTAGGAACATTGTTTGCTTTTGCAGCACGCTATGCAGAAAGCGAAGAGGGCGGCGGCGGAAGTCTTCTTTCCGTTAATCCCGGACTCGCGTTCTGGACGGTGTTGATATTCCTTATCCTGTTATTCATTCTGAAGAAAGTAGCATGGAAACCCATTCTTACTGCTTTGGATGAACGGGAAACGAAAATCAAAGAATCGTTGGAGCTCGCGGAAAAAGCGAAACAGGAAGCTGCCATAATGATTGAAGAAAACAAGAAAAGTATGGCAAAAGCTGATGAGGCTGCACAGAAAGTTCTTGCTGAAAGCAAGGCATACGCTGAGCAGGTAAAGGAACAGATGCTCGAACAGAGCAAGATTCAGGCGGACAAGATGATCGCTGATGCTTCGGCGGAAATTGAACGCAAGAAACAGGAAGCCTTTACCGAACTGAAAAATCAGGTCGCTGAAATATCCGTACAGATAGCTGAGAAGATAATTCAAAAAAACCTCGACCCTGAAAAACAGAAAGAGGTTATTGATTCGTACATTAAAGATATCCGGAAGAACTAAGCATGAGCTTATCAAAAGCCGCAGTACTCTATGCCAATTCTTTGTATGACTTTGCCGTTGAAAAAAACGCCGTTGCTCAGGTTTCGGACGAAATGAGCAGCGTGGTTAAGGTTATCGAAGATAATGCTGAACTGAAGCGGGTTCTCGAAAGTCCGGTCATCAAGCAATCTGCCAAGGTACAAATCATTCGCGAATCTATGAAGTCGTTTGCCGGAGCGGTTCTTATGCAGTTTATTGATTTCCTTGAAAAGAAAAGCCGTGTTGACGGTTTGTGGGAAATCGGAAAAGCATTTGAGCAAATACTCGACGAGCGGCAGGGAATATTGCGGGTGAAGATTACATCTGCAATCGAGCTGACCGGTGAACAACTGAATGAAATTCAACGTCAGCTTGAAGGCTCCTACGCGAAAAAAATATTGTTTGATACAAAAATTAATCCTGCCGTTATCGGCGGATTTGTTTTGCAGGTAGAAGATACAATTATTGATGCAAGTCTAAAAAATAAATTAGAGTTACTCAAGAAAAAGTTTTTAAAAGCAAGTCTCTCACGTAATTAATGAGAACTGAAATAAGGAATTGAGTTATGGTTAATATCAGACCAGATGAAATATCGGCAATCATTAGAAAGCAGCTTTCAGGATTTGAAAGTGAAGCTGATGTTTACGAAGTGGGTACCGTTCTGCAAGTAGGCGACGGTATTGCCCGCGTATACGGTCTTTCAAAAGTAATGGCAAGTGAATTGGTTGAGTTCCCGAATGAAGTATTCGGTATGGTGCTTAACCTTGAAGAGGATAGCGTCGGATGCGTATTGTTCGGCGATACCGAGCTTGTTAAAGAAGGTGACATCGTAAAACGTACCGGAAGAGTTGCTTCAATGCCTGTCGGCGAAGCGATGCTCGGCCGCGTTATTACTCCTCTCGGCCTGCCGATTGACGGTAAGGGTGCGATTGAAACAAAAGATTTTCTGCCGATTGAAAGAAAAGCTCTTGGTGTTATCTTCCGTGCACCGGTTAAAGAACCTCTCCAGACAGGTATTAAAGCGGTTGACGCGATGATTCCTATCGGACGCGGACAGCGCGAACTTATCATCGGTGACCGTCAAACAGGTAAAACTGCCGTTGCCATTGATACCATTATTAACCAGAAACATACACACGCACCGGATGCAAAGAAATTAGGCATTGATCCTGTTTATTGTATCTACGTTGCAGTTGGTCAAAAGAATTCAACTGTAGCCCAGGTAGTTGCTAAACTCAACGAACACGGCGCTATGGATTATACAACAGTTATTGCTGCATCAGCTTCGGATCCTGCTCCGCTGCAGTTTATTGCTCCTTACGCTGGCGCAACACTCGGCGAGTACTTCCGGGACAGCGGCAGACATGCTCTTGTTATCTATGATGATTTAACAAAGCAAGCAGCGGCTTATCGCGAACTTTCACTTCTGCTCCGCAGACCTCCCGGACGTGAAGCATATCCAGGTGACGTTTTCTATCTCCACTCACGCTTGCTTGAAAGAGCTTCAAAGTTGAGTGCTGATTTGGGCGGCGGCAGCTTGACTGCTCTTCCGATTATTGAAACACAGCAAGGTGACGTTTCCGCGTATATTCCGACAAACGTTATCTCTATCACCGACGGACAGATTTATCTTGAACAAAACTTGTTCAACGCCGGTATCCGTCCTGCCGTTAACATCGGTATCTCAGTATCCCGTGTGGGCGGTTCGGCACAGATCAAAGCATTGCGGAAAATTTCAGGAAGCTTGCGTGTAGACCTTGCACAATTCAGAGAGTTGGAATCATTTGCTAAATTCGGTTCCGATCTTGATGCATCTACACAGAGAGCTCTTGCAAGAGGTTCACGCCTCGTTGAATTATTGAAACAGGATCAGTATAAACCGATGCCTGTTGAAAGGCAAGTGCTTTCAGTATTCATCGCGGTCAACGGATTCCTTGATTCTGTTGCTGTTGGTGATGTAAGACGCTTTGAAGCAGAATTTTTAGAGTATGTTGAAGTGAAATATTCTGAAATATATTCTTCCATCCGCGAAAGCAAAGAACTTGTTGATACAACGGTCCAATTGATCAAAAAGGCCGTAGAAGAATTCTCACACGGTTTTAAGGCCGGACTATAAGGAACTGATTCATGGCAACATTGCGCGACATACGGAGCCGTATTAAAGGTGTGCAAAGCACGCAGAAAATAACCAAGGCAATGAAAATGGTTGCCGCGGCTAAGCTGCGCCGTGCTCAGGAAGGCGTTATCAATGCCCGTCCGTACGCGAAAAAAATCGAAGAATTTTTCGGCCATCTCATTACCGAAGAACACAGAGCTTCAAATCCCCTGCTTATGAAGAGGGAAGTTAAAAATATTCTTATCGTTGCAGTTACTGCCGATAGAGGATTATGCGGCTCATTTAATACCAATATTATTAAAGAAGTGCAGCGCCAGGTGATTGAAAATCAAAAACCCGGTGTGAACGTAAAGCTTTTCTGTATCGGTAAAAAAGGCTGGGAGTTCTTTAAGAAACGCAACTTCGACGTTGTTGGTGATAAGACCGGATTCCTCGGACATTTGAAACACGAACACGCCCTTGAAATTTCGAAAATATTGATTGCCGGATTTTTGAACGGCGAATACGATGAAGTAAAAGTAGTTTATAATGAATTTAAATCAATAGTCTCACAGAAAATCACTGTGAAAGACTATTTGCCTATTCCTGTTCATGAAACTAAAGTAATCGCCGGGAAGATCCCCGATTATATTTATGAAAAGGATCAAGTTTCTATCTTTGAGTACGTTCTTCCGAAATATATCTTTACACAGATGTGGAGAATATTGTTGGAGTCCAACGCTTCCGAATTAGGCGCAAAGATGACGGCAATGGATAACGCCACAACAAACGCGGGTGAATTGATACGCTCATTGAAGGTAACCTATAACAAAGAAAGACAGTCTGCTATTACGACCGAGATTCTTGAAATTGTTTCAGGCGCTAACGCCCTGAAGGGAAACGGCGGTTAATATCGTTCTGTTAGGAAGAGGGTTGTTATAGATGTTACAGGATTTAACGTCCAAATTTGATAAGATTTTAAAAAAGGTAACGGGACAAGGCAGGCTCACTGAAAAAAACATTTCAGATACTCTCCGGGAAATCCGGAGAATCCTCCTCGACGCCGACGTCAATTTTAAAGTAACAAAAGATTTTATTGATTCCGTTTCAAAGAAAGCTTTAGGAACGGAAGTACTGGCATCAATATCTCCCGGCCAGTTACTCACAAAAATATTTTATGATGAGTTAGTTGAGCTTCTCGGCACACAGGATGTGTCTATTAAGCTTAATGCAACCGGAATGACGGTTATTATGATCGTCGGTTTGCAGGGCTCGGGAAAAACAACATTCAGTGGTAAGCTCGCGAACCGTATGAAGGGGCAGGGAAGAAAACCCTTGCTTGTAGCGGCTGACGTGTACCGTCCGGCAGCTATTGACCAGTTAAAGATTTTAGGCAAAAGCATTGATGTTCCGGTTTTCTCATTGAGCGAACCGAACGCGAGAAAGATTGCTGAAGAGGCAATCGCGTATGCTAAAGCGAACGGCAATGATACTGTTATCGTTGATACGGCAGGACGCCTGCATGTTGACGAAGACATGATGGCGGAAGTATCCGACATTAAAAAGTTAATTGCTCCGCAGGAAATTTTATTTGTCGTTGATTCAATGACCGGACAGGATGCGGTAAACTCTGCCAAAGCGTTCAACGATCAGGTTGATTTCGACGGCATTGTGCTTACGAAGATGGACGGCGACTCACGCGGCGGATGTGCATTATCAATTCGCGCAGTAGTCGGCAAGCCGATTAAATTTATTAGCGACGGCGAAAAAGTTGATGCCGTTGATGTTTTTTATCCGGACCGTCTTGCTTCAAGAATACTCGGCAAGGGTGATGTTATATCACTTGTTGAAAAAGCACAGTTACAATTTGACGAAGATGAAGCCGCCGATTTGGAGGAAAAGCTTCGGAAAAACGATTTTGATTTTGAGGATTTCAGGAAGCAAATCCGCATGATCAAGAAGATGGGATCACTTTCTTCACTAGTTTCTATGATCCCCGGGATGGGCGCTCAGCTAAAAAACACCCAAATTGACGATAATGCCCTTGTAAAAGTTGAAGCCATCATAAATTCGATGACCAAGGAAGAGCGCAGAAAACCTAAGATTTTGAACGGAAATCGCAGAAAACGAATTGCCAGAGGCTCAGGAACGACCATTCAGGACGTAAATCGCCTCGTAAAACAGTTCTCGGATATGCAATCTATGATCTCCCGGATGAATAAAATTGGATTTAAATCCCGATTTTAGCTAAATTAGGATATTAAATAAAAAAATATATATATTGGAGGTAACTCAATTTGTCAGTTAAATTAAGATTACGCAGAATGGGAAAGAAACGTCAACCGTATTATAAAATTGTTGCGGCTGATGCACGTTCACCAAGAGATGGAAAATTTCTCGAAGCAGTCGGCACATATAACCCAATGTTACAGCCGCACGCAATTACTCTTAATGAAGATAGAGTATTGTATTGGTTAAACGTTGGTGCACAACCAACCGACACGGTGAGAAGCATTTTGCGCCAGACCGGTGTTTCTTTAAAGAAAGAATTACAGAAACGCGGCCTAACGGAAGAACAAATACAAGTAGAATTAGATAAGTGGCTGAAGCTGAAAGAAGCATCTGCCCTCTCTGGTAAAGGCAAGAAAAAATCAACGAAGAACACGGGTACAGCAGAAGTTCAGGGTGCTCCTTCTGTAGAATCTGCTTCTTAACAGAATAAGATTACTGTACATAATATCTAAAAGCTCCCATTCTCTAATTTAGGAGGTTGTTCTTATGAAGGAGTTCGTCGAATACGTCGCAAAATGTATCGTTGATAATCCTGACAACGTTGAGGTTGAGGAAAAGGTAGTTGAGGAAAAAAAGTTAGTTCTTGCTCTCCGTGTGCATGCCAATGATATTGGCAAAGTAATCGGAAAGGGTGGAAAGACTGCTCAGGCCATTCGTACAATTCTTACGGCAATTGCCGCTAAAGAGGGAAAACGGGCTATTTTAGAAATTGTTGACTAAGTAAGGCGTTAGGTGAACGGGTTTTTAATTGTTGGTAAAATTGAATCTGTTTACCGCGGCACTAATTACGTCAAGATAAAATCGTATACTGATAATCCGGACAGATTCAAGACCGGTAATACAGTTCAAGTGGAGATTTATGGTAACATAAGGCCTCTCACGATTTCTGACGCGCAACAGGATGGAGCATTTGCAATGGTACAATTTGCAAATTTCGATTCATCTGATGAATGCGACTTTTTGATTGGTAGTTTTTTGTATATTCCGGAGGAAGATGCAATTTCCCTTCCGGAATTTTCTTATTTTATCCATGACCTCATTGGTTCTACCGTTGAAGCGGAAGACGGAGTTCTGGGTATAATAAAAGATGTTCTTTCTTATCCGGCAAATGACGTGTACGTGGTAGAAGACAGCGACGGAAACGAGATTCTGGTGCCAGCGTTAAAAGATTTGATTGCATCATTTTCACCGTCGGAAAAGTTGATGAAATTAAAAGCCGGGAAGACGTACTTTAATGACGAGGATTGATTTAATTTCGGCTGTGCCGGATCTGCTTGAAAGTCCGCTGAACACCAGCATAATGAAGCGGGCGCAGACAAAGGGCCTGGTCGAAATACATATTCATAATTTACGCGATTATGCGCATGACAAACATCGCATGATTGACGATAAACCGTTCGGCGGAAAAGCCGGAATGGTTTTAAAACCGGAACCGTTTTTCGAGTGCATAACGAAACTGCAATCGGAACGGACATATGACGCGATAATATATCCTTCTCCCCGGGGTAAAATTTTCGGGCAGCAGGATGCGAACCGGTTATCACTTTGCAAAAACATACTGTTTGTTATCGGGCATTATAAGGGAATTGATGAGCGCGTTTATCAGATGTTCCCCGGAGAGGAGATTTCCGTAGGAAACTATGTGCTAAGCGGCGGAGAAATTCCCGCGCTGCTGATAACAGATGCAGTGATTCGCGTAATACCCGGAGTGCTGAACGACAGCGAATCGGCATTAAGTGACAGTTTTCAGGATGGAGAAAATATCGGAGCGCCGTGTTACACGCGTCCCGCGGAATTTATGGGAGTGAAAGTTCCCGACATACTTCTCAGCGGCAACCATGAAGCAGTTGATGATTGGAAAGATGAGAAGGCAAAAGAGTTTACGAAAATTTGGAAAAAAAATAATAATATAACGGAGTAATATCATGTTTAGTATTGACGAAATCGTACCGGTAGAAAATAAAGTTGAATACCCCAACTTTAAGTCCGGAGATCATATCCGCGTTCACGTACGCGTTATCGAAGGCGATAAAGAAAGAATTCAGCCTTTCGAAGGCGATGTTATCAGCATCCGCGGCAGCAGAGAAAGCAAAACCTTTGTTGTAAGAAAATTATCAAGCGGCGTCGGCGTTGAAAGAATTTTCCCTTTCAACTCACCGAAAATTGCAAAAATCGAACTTCTTAAAGAAGGCGATGTCCGCAGAGCTAAATTATACTACCTGAGAAACCTTTCAGGTAAAGCTGCGAAAATTAAAACCAAAACCCGCTCTAAATAATTTTCGTCGAAAAATTGAAAAACCCGTCCCAAGCAATCAGGACGGGTTTTTTTGTTATCCCCGCCTCATAAAATCCTTTTCATTAATAATCCTTTTTGCTATTTATGCAGTATATCCTGCCTCCTTTTGGGGAGATTCCGAGAATATCACATTTATTAAAATAGGGCGGCCGCAATGGATTTAGATGAAATGAAAAAAAGTTTTATTAAGCACAAACTTCAATCTATGCGTGAATATTTGAGTAAAAAATGGGTTTTTATAAAACAATTCTCAAGTCGGTACAAATTTCAATTGGTGTTAAGTATTTTGATAGGCGTGTCAATTGCTATCATGCTCATTTATTTCGTATTCAACAAGCAGGCTGATTTTATAAATGAATTAGGGAATAAAGACAAACCTTTTTATATAAGAAATATTGCTGTTGTTTTAGCAGCCATTGCAACCGCCGTGTTTACATGGTGGAAGAACACCATAAGTCACAAAACGACGGAAATTCAAGAAAGTACAAGGCAGGACGAGCTGTTCGCTAAAGCGGTTGATTTGCTTAAACGGGAAAACGATTTAATAACAAGAAAAGCCGGGGTGCATATATTGAAAGATTTGGCGATTACCAGCCCCAAGCATACACAAAAGTGTATTGATATGCTTTGCTCCCTAAATGAAGTATGGATGCCGCAAATACTTGCGGAATATCCGGCATTTTTTGAATGCAATGAAAACTTCACAAATGTCGAGATTATTGAGTTATTAAAACTCAATGTCTCGGCGGCAGATTCGGATTCAATATTATACCTGAATTCTGATGAACGAGCCATATTGTTCAAAGATGATATCGCCATATCTCAATTAGTATTATTATCACTTTCCGAAATATTCAGACATATTAGCAACTCAGTTGATTTCCAGAGCAATTGCAACTTGCAATTTAAATATCTTTGTGGCGGTAAATTCGAAGGGATAGATTTCTTTAAAATTTGCAACAAGATGCCTGGTGTTAGATTTCAAGGTGCAAACTTGACGGCAAGTAATTTTTACGGTGTTAAATTAATGGGGGCTGTTTTTAGAGGAGCCAATTTGCAGGGAACAAAATTTCAATATACTGATTTGAAGAAAGTTAACTTTATGGCAGCCATTTTGGAAGCTACGAATTTTGAATTCGCAGATATTAATGAAGGGAATTTTTACTCAACAGATATTTCCCTATGTTATTTTAAAGGTGCGAAATTAAGATCAACAAATTTTGAATCTGCGAAATTGATGGATGTGGAGTTTTATACAACGAGAATGCATGGGGCAATTTTTCAAAATGCCGAACTTTTTAGCGTGAACTTTGATTATGCCACTTTAAAATCTGTTCATTTTGAGTATTCTCAACTTGCAGGTAGCACTTTAAGGTCAACAAATATTTCATATACTGATTTTTCGAATGCAGGAATTAATCAAGTTGATTTCGGGAATTCAATCATAGAGATGACTAATTTTGACTCAACTAATTTTGATAAAGTGAATTTTCGTGGCGCCACAATAAAATTATCCAATCTTAATTCAGATACCGATGGTATAATTTTTTAAGATGGGATCTCTGATCTGAAGTTTGAAAATTTTATACAGATACCTTCTTTGATGTCATTATATTAGAACCAATAAGTATGCGTGACCTCCGGATAGTGATGAGCCATTACTATGATGCTCGAATTTCCCGAATATATAATTCGCCCCCGCTGGGGACGAATTATAGTAGGTCGTGTGCTACCGTGAGTTCCGACCGACAGGTCATCATAAGGTTGGGAGCCAACCAACCACTGGCGGCATCGAATAAAATATGGTAGAGACGGTCTGCGACCGTCTCTCTTAAAAAGACGAGATTTATTTCGCATGATGTTCATCTGCCTTCTGCTGCGTGAGACGCTCGCAGAGCGTCTCTACTTCGGAAATGGATTCTCGAGCAGGTCTGGAATGATATCAATCAGTTTATTATTCAATCCCTCTTTATTTAAGTTTATACCATTGGACCAGTGGGCGGGCGGCGTCAGTCCACGGACGTAGCCCAAAGAAAATTCATTCCCGGCAGGGGTGAATGATCCATTGCTAATCAGAGTCGTTCCTCCGGAACTCTACTTACTTCTCTTGCCACTATTTGCTACTAAGCTGACGCGTCTCCGACGCTCATAAAATATCAAGACGAGGTAGAGACGGTCTTCGACACTCATAAAATATCAAGCTATCTGAATGCTCCAACCAACACAAATCTACATATGTTACAACTCAGAACAGGCGTATTCATTTTATAATTACAATCTTATTGCATGAGCGACAGAGCCGCGTCAGCTTAATAGAAAACGATAGCGGAAACCTATACTGAGCTTCGGAGAAGCGACTAAAGAGAGCGCTTCTGTGATTTCCGGCATTAAAAAACTTTTATGATATGGGTCACAAATTATTTGCCATGTATCAAATAATTTGCAGCGTCTCAAAATGATACTAATTCTCATTTTAAATGCAACTAAATAGTCGAAAACAAAGGAAAATCGAAGATTTCTCACTGGCACGCTTCTTGTTATAATATAAGTGAGTTAAATAATTACAACGGAAGACAACATGGAACTTTTACCGATTTTTAGAACATCTTTGATACTCTTCATGATAGTGATGACCGGCATCGTTTCAATATCATATATCATGTACAAAATCAAGAATCTGAATAAAGAAGAGAATAAATCAAAGAAATCAGGCACACCTGAAAGAACTCCGGTTCAGCAGATGATGGTACCGGCCCCAGTTTTGAGAGAGCAATCAAGCAATATTTCGCGCCGTGCAGTTCAGCAGAAACAGCGCGTTCAGGTTAAGCCGAGAGAAAGATTTTTAATCGTTAATCAACAGCAAGCAGATATCAGAATTTACCAGACTGAAGCTGTAATTAATGCACCGTTTTATCATCCGAGAAATGAAGAAAACAACAGACAGTTCCTCTCAAGAAAATCGTTTGATCTCTTTGAGAACTATTCAACCGGCGGAGAGAAACTGCACAGATTACATGTAGCATAATTTTCAAAAAATAACTTCAATAGTTATCCGTTGAAATGACTCAGAACCCGTCCCATGCAAATGGGATGGGTTTTTTTTTATGCCTTCCAAATCGCAATAGAACGCGGATGACGCAGATGACACCGATTTGCACTGATTTTTTTTATTACCTGTAGTATGACAAAATTGTGTTGTCATTCCGTAAAATTTGCTGCGTTAACCTTGTTTGAGCGACACCATGGGACAGCAAATTTGTACGGAATCCATTCTCAAACACCAGATTGTTGCCCGAATTTTTTGTGAGATATAATGCCTCCGCTATATAGGGTTGATTGTTTGCTTCTTACAAGGTAATTTGCGGCACTATTTGTTTGAATTATTTTTCGCGTTATTTATTACGAGGATGCACAATGAAACATAAAAGTTTAGGAAAATCAGGTTTAACGGTCTCGGCAATAGGACTGGGCTGCATGGGAATGACGCACGCGTATGGGCCGCCGAAGGATAAGAAAGAAATGATTTCTTTGATGCACTCGGCAATTGAAAAGGGCGTTACTTTTTTTGATACCGCGGAGGTATATGGTCCGTATAATAATGAAGAGCTCGTCGGTGAGGCTCTTCAGCCTTACAGAGACAAGGTGGTAATTGCAACAAAATTCGGTTTTAAAATAACGCCGGAAAATCCGCTGGGTGGTGTTGACAGCCGTCCCGAACACATCAGGGAAGTAGTTGACGCATCATTAAAGCGGTTAAGAACGGATGTGATTGATTTGTTATATCAGCATCGTGTTGATTCTAATGTACCGATTGAGGATGTTGCCGGTACAGTGAAGGATCTTATCGCACAGGGTAAGGTAAAATATTTCGGCCTTTCGGAAGCGGGACCCAAGACTATCCGTCGTGCGCATGCCGTGCTTCCGGTGGCAGCGCTGCAAAGCGAATATTCGCTTTGGTGGAGGTCGCTTGAATCGGAAATTATTCCATTGGTTGAAGAACTTGGAATTGGGTTGGTACCTTTTAGTCCCTTGGGAAGAGGCTTTTTAACAGGTAAGATGGATGCTAATACGAAATTTACTCCCGGCGACTTCAGAACAACCTTGCCGCGCTTCGCACCTGATGCATTGAAGGCAAATCAGACACTGGTAGATCTGCTCGCCGCCATTGCTGCTGAGAAGCAGGCAACTCCGGCACAGATTGCTTTGGCCTGGCTGCTCGCTCAAAAGCCGTGGATTGCTCCGATTCCCGGTACAACAAAATTAGAACGCCTCGAAGAGAATATCGGTTCAGTTGATATAACGCTGACATCGGATGATCTTAAGAATATCAACGAAGCAATTTCGAAGATTGAAATTCAGGGCGAGAGATATCCGGAAAGTATGAAAAAAATGGCTGCGGCGGAGTAAACTTAAAACAAGCCCTCATCCCTAGCCCTTCTCCCAAAGGGAGAAGAGACTTCATAGTTTCAATTTTGGGGTTTCCCTCTCTCCCGGGGAGAGGGAAAAAGGCTTGCCCGCCGCGGAGGGGTGAGGGATATTTTCCATTACTTTGTATTAATCCATAAATACGATTGTCCCGTTTTGGTAGAAAAATCATAAACAATTGTTTGTGGAAGTTGGGTTGTGTACTTTATAGCCTTCTCACTTATGATAGGCGATTTGATTTTCGGTATATAATAAAAAGGATTCGGATTATCACCTTTCGCAGTGTGAAATGTAAAGCTATTTTGGGGAGTGAGGGGACTGTGAATTCTGATTCTGCAATTGCCGCCAATGTTAGAGTGAATTTTTAGGTACGTCACCGCACCGTTCTCCCAGGTTATATCAACAGTAAACCCTCCTCGTGCACGCAGTCCGGTTACTTTGCCGCTTTCCCATGCATCGGGCAAGGCAGGGAGAATATCAATCGCACCGTCATGGCTTTGTAAGAGCATTTCAACAATGCCGGACGTACATCCGAAATTACCGTCAATTTGAAATGGTGGATGCGCATCAAACAAATTGGGATAGGTGCCGCCATTGCCACGATATTTACCGAGGCTGTCTTTTTTCATCTCCGGTACGAGTGTCAATTGATCTTTGATCAATTTAAATGCGTGGTTGCCGTCTAATAGCCTCGCCCATAAATTTACTTTCCATCCCATCGACCAGCCTGTTGAAACGTCCCCACGCTGCTCTAATGACGTTTTTGCGGCATTGCACAATGCTTGCGTATTAAACGGTGTAATCTGATTTGAAGGGAACATTCCATACAAATGCGAAACATGCCGGTGATGATCTTTTGGATTATCTAAGTCTTGCATCCATTCCTGCAACTGGCCGTATTGACCTATTTGCATGGGCGGGAGTTGCTCCAGCTTCATACGAAGTGTATCAGAGAATTTTTTATCAACGTTGAGCAGCTTTGCAGCACGAGCAGTTTGATCAAATACATCATAGACTAATTGATTATCCATAGTGCCGCCTGCACACAAGGAAATTTTTGTTTTCTCAGGAGCGTTCTCGGGAGAAACGGATGGACTGACAACTAACCAGCTATGCTCGGGTTCGCGAACAAGAAAATCGTTAAAAAACTCGGAAGCGCCTTTCATTATCGGGTAAACGGATTTTAGATATATAATGTCACCACTGAAAAGATATTTTTGCCAGAGGTGAGTACATAACCACGCGCCGCCCATCGGCCATGCTCCGGAATAAGCTTTATCAACCGCTCCGGTCACTCTCCACAAGTCCGTATTATGATGTGCTACCCAACCCCGGCATCCGTACATATCAGAAGCGGTTTTTCTTCCTGCTACTGAAAGATCGCGGACCATCTCAACGAGAGGAATATTCATTTCTGAAAGGCCGGTTGTTTCACTCGGCCAGTAATTCATCTCGGTGTTTATGTTAATCGTGTATTTGCTATCCCACGAAGGTTTAAGTTGATCGTTCCAGATGCCTTGTAAATTTGCTGGTTGTCCTCCCGGTGCAGAGGTTGATATAAGAAGGTATCTGCCGAATTGAAAGTATAAACTAATGAGGCCAAGATCCTTTTCTTTGTCAGGCAACGAAATCCGTTCATTCGTAGGCAGATCACTTCGACTCGAACCATGCAAAGTAAACGAAACTCTGTAGAAATATTTTTGGTATTCTTTTATGTGCCGGGCCTTAATCGTTTCATATGGCAAGCCGGTAACAACACTCAGGTTTTCATATGCGCGATGTACCGGGTCGGCAGAGATGTTTTGATAATTAACATAATTTGTTGCCAGCGCTACTTTGATAACAACCGTATCTGCCGCTTTTACAGTCAATCCTTCAGTATATCCGGAAACACTTCCTCCGGAATTTTGCACATCTAAAATTCCGGCATACTTGATTTTACCTTCGATGCCTTCGTGTCCGCTTGCGACGCCGGTAAGGAGAATCCTGTTTGCTGTATCAACGGAAACTTGTGCACCTTGAAGAGGAGTGAACGTTGCCTGAAAAGAAAGTGAATGAGGTTTATCAGCGAAAATTTTTATAAAGAGAACATTATCTTTGTACGATGTGAAAACTTCGCGGGTAAATTTTGTATCACCCACAGAGTACGATGTAGTGGCGATTGCATCAGCAAGGTTAAGTTCGCGGTAGTATTTTGTATAAACCTCATGTCCGGGGAAATTAAGTGTTACTGTGCCAGCAGGTAAAAAGGGCATGCCGTGTGCGGTTTTAGAGATGATGAATTTATCAGCAAGTTTTTGAGCCTCACTGTTTTTCCCTTCAAAAATCAACTGACGGATTTCGGCAAGATGACTTTTTGCTTCTCTATTGTCGTTGTTGTAAGGACTGCCGGCCCAGAGTGATGTTTCATTAAGGGCGATCATTTCCTGGCCGGGAATACCGTAAACCATCGCTCCAATTTTACCGTTGCCGAGCGGCAGCGCTTCGACCCATTGAGCGGCCGGTGTATTATACCAGAGTTTTAAATCGTTCTGCGCATATGCTGAAGTGAGCAGCATTAGGCAGGCAGCGAGAGAAGCAAAATACTTCATTGATGTACTATTTTTTTATTTGATCCATTTCTCTTTTTACAACCGGAACAGAACCCTGCAGTCTGCCGACCTTCGGGAGTCCCAGCATTTCACGTGCTTTATCAAGCGAGTCGTCTATGTTACCGAAAATATTTTCTTCACCGATCATTTTAATCAATCCTGCTTGTTCAAAAACTATGAGCGGCTGAGTATGAACATCGGAGAAAAGAACTTTCGTCCCTTTCTTTAATGACTCATTGTAAAATTCTTTGATAACATGCGTTCCGGTCGCATCCATCGCGGGTACGCTGCGCATACGGATAATGCGTACTTTAGGCGGATTTTCAACTTCCATCATTGCATCTTTAAACTTAAAGGCAGCACCGAAGAAAAATGGTCCGTTGATTTCGTATACTTCAACTCCCGGCGGCACATTGCGTCTGTCAATTCCATTCGGATCGGTTGACTCTTCATCTTCTTCTCTCATCTCACGCGTTACAACTTCAACATTTGTTACCATAGCCATGCGGCGCATGAACAGGAATACAGCAAGCACAACACCGACTTCAATGGCAACGGTCAAATCAATAATTACCGTAAGAAAGAACGTTGTTAGAAGAACAATAACATCGCTCTTCGGACTTTTCAATAACGAAATAAATGTCCGCCACTCACTCATGTTATACGCAACAATAATCAGTACGGCAGCAAGTGTTGTCATTGGAATAAGTTTTGCAAAACTTCCGAGGAACAGCATGATTAGTAAAAGTGTAATGGCGTGAACAATTCCCGCTATTGGAGTGCGTCCACCGTTTTTGATGTTTGCTGCTGTACGAGCTATTGCTCCCGTTACCGGAATGCCGCCAAACAGCGGCGAAATAACATTTGCAACACCCTGCGCAACGAGTTCCATGTTTGAGCGGTGTGTCTTGCCGATCATACCATCGGCAACAACCGCCGAGAGCAAGCCTTCAATGGCTGCCAGCAAGGCAATGGTAGTCGCCGGTTGAATGAGATTCCGGAGCGTGGGCAAATCAACATGAGGAATGCTTGGAGCCGGTAATGTTGATGGAATATTTCCATACACACTTCCGATTGTGGCAACGGGCAATTTGAAATATGTTACGATGGCAGTAGTAATGATAATTGCAGCAAGTGAGCCTGGAACTTTATGTGTTATCTTATTCCAAAAAATCATGATAACCAGTGCGAGCGCACCGATACCAAATGCATAATAGTTAACAGAAAAGTTTGTTGCAAAGGCATAACACTTCTCGAGAAATTCCGACGGCACTTTTTGCATATTCAGTCCGAAGAAATCTTTTACCTGCGAAGAAAAAATAATTACAGCGATACCACTGGTAAATCCTACTGTTACAGGATGAGGAATGAATTTAATAATGGAGCCGAATTTTGCAACTCCCATGATAATAAGAATAAATCCGGCGAGCAGCGTGGCAACCATTAGTCCGTCAACGCCGTATTGTTGAACGACACCAAATACGACAACGATAAAAGCGCCGGTCGGGCCGCCGATCTGTACGCGGCTTCCGCCGAGCAGCGATACAAAGAATCCGCCGATGATAGCGGTGATGATTCCTTTTTCGGGTGATACTCCGGATGCAATGCCGAATGCAATTGCAAGGGGAAGGGCAATAACGCCGACGATAATGCCGGCAGTGATGTCATTGAGTAATTGTTCTTTGGTTATCGTCTTACGGATAGTCCATAGTTTAGGTTTGAGCATATAAATCTTTCTATAAGGAATAGAACACGGATGACGCTGATGACACGGATTCTCACGGATTATATTATTTACGGAAAATAATAATGACTTTCCTATAAAAATATATCAGTGAAAATCTGCGTCATCCGTGTTATCAGTGTTCTATTTGTACTGATTGCGAACCATTAACTTCGAATCATAAGGCGCTTCTTTGCCGCCTAAGTATTTATGGAACCATTCCAGATGAGAATTATAGTACAACGGCATTGATTTTACGGCGCTTGGCCAGTGTCCGTCGTTTTTAAAAATGATAATGCGAGCGTCAATACCTCTTCTTTTCAAATCAGTGAAATATTCGAGGCTTTGATTATATGATACGCGGTAGTCGCGTTCTCCGGTGATGATGAGTGTCGGTGTTGAGAATTTTTTTACATAGTTTGATGGCGACCATTTATCATACAATGGTTTGTTATCCCAGGGAGTGCCGTTCAAATCATGTTCAGGGAACCAGAGTTCTTCAGTTGTTCCGTACATGGCGCTAAGATTGTAAACGCCCATCATTGAGGCGAGGCATTTGTAACGCTTGGTGTTAGCCTGCAGCCAGTTCATCATGTAGCCGCCGTATGACCACCCCATTGCGCCGATTCTATTTTTATCTACATAAGAAAGTTTTTCGATGTAGTCTGTAATAAGCATGACATCTTTATATACTTTACCGCCCCAGTCGCCTGAGATTGCTTTGGTGAATGCCTGTCCGTAACCGGTTGAGCCGTGAGGATTTGGTAGTGCAACAATATATCCGTATCCACCATAAAGCTGTGCATCGGGACGGTACGCATTCATCCATTGGCTTTGCGGGCCGCCGTGAACGTTGATGATGACAGGATATTTTTTCTTCGGATCAAAATCATGAGGCTTAATTAGCATGACGTGGATTGGTGTTCCATCGGCGCCCTTTACCCACACATCTTCGGCGGGACGAAAATCAACTTCGGCAAGAAGGGCTTTGTTGTAGGTGGTAAGTTGTTTTTCTTGCTGTGTTACAACATCAAGTAAATAAATCTCTGCCGGCTTATCAATCTGACGATAAGTATAGTATATATTTATGTTGGTTGCATCCAATTCAAAATCACCGATAGCCCGATCGGGAGTAATTTGCACAATTTCTTCGGTGGCAATATTAATCGTGAATAAAGGAGTAAAACTTTTTTGATCTGCCTGAAAGCAAATGGTCTTTGAATCCGGCAGCCATTTAATATCGTCGACCCAGTTGTCAAATTTTTCGCCGATGCGTTTTGATTTTTGGGCGGCGATGTCGTAGAGTGCAATAACAAATTTATCCGATTCATATCCCGGCACTTTTTGTGTGCGGTACGCGATATATTTTCCATCAGGGGAGAAAGCGGGGGTACCGTCCCATGCTTTATTTTCACTAGTAATATCCTTGGTCTGTTTTGCGGCAATATCATATAGCCAGAGATCAGCGTTAGTAGAGTTCCCTGCTTTTTCATCAGCGTTTGCAACATAACAGAATAATTTTGAATCAGGTGAAAAAGCATAACCTGAACCGCCAAGAGTGAATACCGGGCAATTGTAGTTATATGGAGTAATATCGGTCAATACACCGGTCTGCAAGTCTTGCAGGAAAATATGATTTACTCTGCCTTCCGAATACGCGTTCCAATGTCTGAAAAGCAGGTCATCGCTCATTGCTGCCTGAATCGGTCCGTCTTCTGCGGCTTCATATGCTTTGCGGTTGCATGCCGAATCGGCACCGCAATCGGGGTAGACATTGGAAGTGAATGCAAGAGTTTTTCCATCCGGTGAAAGCAGTGGTTCGGCAATTCCGGGATAGAAAGTAGTTATCTGTTTTACCGCTTTTGTCTTAAAATCGTAACTAAAAACCTGAGAGTTTCCTGCAACGGTTTTTGTAAAATATAAAATATTATCGCTTGTGCTCCTGAACGGTGAATAAACGCTTTTCTCTCCAAGGTCTACTTTGGACGATATTTTCTTTTCCGTATCCATTACATAAATAGCAGTAAGAGACTTTCCTTCTTTCATGAAGCTTTCTGTAACGGTATAAGCGAGGCTTTTTCCGGAAGGAGAAAGACTTAGAGCGCCGACTCCTTTGACGCGGTAAATGTCATCGAGTGTAAATGCGCGTTTTTGCGCGTTGGTGGATATTGTGAGTGAAATTATAATTAAAAGAAATATGGAAATTCGTTTCATGGTATAATCCTTAAATAAATTCATACCGAAAATTACGGTTTTTATTAAAATTTTTTTAGGAATAAGGAATAATAATTTAAGCTATCAGATATTCAACTCGTCCCTTTCCTGTTTAGAAAGGGATAAGTCCATGATCATTCGATTGGTGGAAAATGTCTGAATTAATAGCCAAGCGGCAATTAGTGTGGGAAAGGTAAGAAAATATACTTGATGAGATAGTCTATATAAAACACAGGAAATAAGTCCAACCCCTTCTAACGGTGCCAAACTTACAACCAAGGCACCAAGATATGTAGATAGTTTTGCCGGGAGAGCGGCATCCGGTTTAACGGATTGTAATCTGGCTCCGGCAGATCTTTTGCCGATAAAAATAGCAGAGACGGTAAATATGGCGATAAAGGCTAAAATTATATTTCCAGAATCATGCGCCCACATCGGCTGCACATCTGTTTTATCCAGATACACGACGATTTCCATCAGGATTAATCCAATAGCCAATGCCGTAGGTATTATTTTAATTTTTAACAACAGCGATTTAGTATCCATAATATATTCCATTCCTGTCTTATTGATTCTGATGTGTGAGAGATTGTATATGAGCCAGGTGATGCTTGCCGTGCCAGGCGTATATGCCGATATTAACATCAAGGCGGAACTCTTTTTCATGTTCCGGATGATAAAATGTTTTACTGAACTCGGCAGAGGTGAGGCTTCTCAGTAATATAACCCAACGTGCATGAAGCGCAGTCAATAAATTAATGGAGAGTTCAACCGGGGCAGTTCTGGCATCAATCAATTCAGCCCATCTATCTTCGAAATAGGGCTTGATGGCAGGAGTTGACTCAGTTAACGCAAGACGAAACCGACAGAATGAATTAACGTGGCTGTCGGCGAGGTGGTGGACAACCTGCCGCACGGTCCATCCACCGGGGCGGTAAGGGGTGTCAAGCTGATTCTCGTTCAATTCTGAAATAACTTTCTGAAGCTTGGCCGGCAGTTCTTCGATTTCGTTTATCCAAAATTGAATCTGTTCACTGGTTATTGACTCAGATTTTTCAAATTTACCAATGGGGTACTGGAGCTTAATTATATCTTCGTTCATCATAAAATATGTTTATGATAGTATTGTAAATAAGCGTTTCTCAAGAAATCTATGTAAATCACACGATATATGCAAGATTCACTTTTCATAATATCCGGTGAATGAAGCCGCATTACCAACGCATTCCCGTAATTTTGAGAGACAATGAGATAGTAGGGGCATGTTGTATGATTTCGTGAGTCACCCGAAATATACGTGGTAAAGGAATTAAACGGTCTGCTAAAAATTTGTTTTAACACTAAGAATGTAAAAATTCAATGGAGTTATTGAAAATAATTTAAAAAATTTAAAAGAAAATTGCGACACGGTTTTACCCGCATAAACAAAGGCTCAAGTGAGGATTTGCTCCGGAAGCTGGCGAAATTCAAAAAGAAATTTGAAAATATTTTTGCAGAAAAATTTGGAGTGAAAGCATTTTAGTCGTATATTTAGAGCTCTTTGTTTTTGAATTATGTGACGGCACAAGCCAAGACAACAAAAGCAAAGCATAAAGTTCTCTGAAAACATGGCTGAAAGAAAGTTGTAAAAAATTTAAGAAAAATTTAAAACGACTTGACTTTAAAGCTAAATCATGTATTTTAGAAAGGCTTTATAAAAATAAGTTTGTTCTTAAAATATTGAAATTTAGCTCTGAGAGAAAAAGAATCCGAAAGGGTACTTGACTTTCAGAATAAAAAACAGTAAGTTTAAAATCCTCATTTATGAGGAAAATGTTCTTTGACAGAGTGAAAACGATAGAGAGACCCGTTAATAAAATTGAGGTTAATCTGCGAAAATTACACAGTTATTAAAAAATCCACAACGGAGAGTTTGATCCTGGCTCAGGACGAACGCTGGCGGCGTGCTTAACACATGCAAGTCTACGAGAAAGAGGTAGCAATATCTTGATTAAAGTGGCGTAAGGGTGCGTAACGCGTAAGCAATCTACCTATGGGAAGGGAACAACGACGAGAAATCATCGCTAATACCCTATAATGCAGCGGCACTGCATAGTGATGTTGTTAAAGTTGCAGCAATGTAACACCTATAGATGAGCTTGCGTCTGATTAGTTAGTTGGTAGGGTAACGGCCTACCAAGACAATGATCAGTAGCTGGTCTGAGAGGATGATCAGCCACACTGGAACTGAGACACGGTCCAGACTCCTACGGGAGGCAGCAGTGAGGAATATTGGGCAATGCCCGCAAGGGTGACCCAGCAACGCCGCGTGGAGGATGAAAGCCGTAAGGTTGTAAACTCCTGTGAGAAGGGATGAATGATTTTGTTTCGTAAGGGACAGAATTTGACCGTACCTTCAGAGGAAGCCCCGGCTAACTACGTGCCAGCAGCCGCGGTAATACGTAGGGGGCAAGCGTTGTCCGGATTTACTGGGTGTAAAGGGTGCGCAGGTGGGTCGGTAAGTCAGAGGTGAAATCCTGCAGCTTAACTGCAGAACTGCCTTTGATACTGCTGATCTTGAGTTCAGAAGAGATAAGCGGAATTCCAGGTGTAGTAGTGAAATACGTAGATATCTGGAAGAACACCGGTGGCGAAGGCGGCTTATTGGTCTGATACTGACACTCAGGCACGAAAGCGTGGGTAGCGAACAGGATTAGATACCCTGGTAGTCCACGCTGTAAACGATGAATACTAGGTGTCGGGCAGCAATGCTCGGCGCCGCAGCTAACGCATTAAGTATTCCACCTGGGGAGTACGATCGCAAGGTTGAAACTCAAAGGAATTGACGGGGGCCCGCACAAGCAGTGGAGCATGTGGTTTAATTCGATGCAACGCGAAGAACCTTACCTAGGCTTGAAACGCAAGATTCTAGCCGATGAAAGTCGGTTACCCGCAAGGGGTCTTGTACAGGTGCTGCATGGCTGTCGTCAGCTCGTGCCGTGAGGTGTTGGGTTAAGTCCCGCAACGAGCGCAACCCCTACCATTAGTTGCCATCAGGTAATGCTGAGCACTCTAATGGAACTGCCTACGCAAGTAGTGAGGAAGGTGGGGATGACGTCAAGTCCGCATGGCCCTTACGCCTAGGGCCACACACGTGCTACAATGGATGTTACAAAGGGTAGCCAAACCGCAAGGTGGAGCCAATCCCATAAAAGCATCCCCAGTTCGGATTGGAGTCTGAAACTCGACTCCATGAAGTTGGAATTGCTAGTAATCGCGCATCAGCACGGCGCGGTGAATACGTTCCCGGGCCTTGTACACACCGCCCGTCAAGCCATGGAAGCTGGGGGTACCCAAAGATAGTGTCCTAACTGCAAAGAGGGAGCTATTTAAGGTAAAACCAGTGACTGGGGCTAAGTCGTAACAAGGTAGCCGTACCGGAAGGTGCGGCTGGATCACCTCCTTTCTAAGAGTAATACCAGACTCAATCTGTATTAACAGTCTCCTATCGCACTTTGTCATTTTGTTATTTGAAGCAATGAGTTAATGCAACAAAAGCATTAAACCTGGGCCTGTAGCTCAGTTGGTTAGAGCGCACGCCTGATAAGCGTGAGGTCAGTAGTTCAACTCTACTCAGGCCCACCAGTAGGCGTGTTAATTTCCAAAAATTACACCCCTAAGACCCTATAAGGTTAGGGGGCTATAGCTCAATTGGGAGAGCGCCGCCCTTGCAAGGCGGAGGTTAACGGTTCGATCCCGTTTAGCTCCACTTTTTTTGTTGTTCTTTGAAAGATTGAAGTTGTAAAATCGATATTCCGCGCAAGCGGATTGGAGGTTTTATAGAGGTCAAAAATGTAGTGAATTATTTATTTATGTATAATTTCATAGTGTATAATTCACTCGAGCAAAAGACTTTAGAAAGAATTTCTTAATAAAGTTATTAAGAGCATATGGTGGATGCCTTGGTATAGGGAGACGATGAAAGACGCGACTACCTGCGATAAGCTATGGGTAGGTGGAAATAACCTAAGATCCATAGATTTCTGAATCGGGCAACCGGTCTAGGGTAATGCCTAGACATCCGTATCTGAATACATAGGGTACGGAAGAAAACCCGGGGAACTGAAACATCTCAGTACCTGGTGGAAGAGAAAACAATAGTGATTTCCTGAGTAGCGGCGAGCGAAACGGAAACAGTCTAAACTGACCGACATGTTCAAGGCGGTAACCGTTGTGTCGGCAGTGTTGCGAGACGCTTTCGGAGATAATTACCGAAATCTCGAAGAGTCAAAAATTATATTGCGAGTTGAATAACCTGGAAAGGTTAACCATAGGAGGTGATAGTCCTGTAAACGAAACAATGTAACTCTTTGGAAGGCGTTCTCAAGTACCACGGATTAAGTGGAATTTTGTGGGAATCCGGGAGAACCATCTCCTAAGACTAAATACTCCCCTATAACCGATAGTGAACCAGTACCGTGAGGGAAAGGTGAAAAGCACTCCTACTAGGAGAATGAAATAGTACCTGAAACCATATGCTTACAAACGGTTGGAGCCCCGATTCGTCGGGGTGACAGCGTGCCTTCTGGATAATGAGCCTACGAGTTACTCGTCAGTTGCATGGTTAAAAATCTAAGATTTGAAGCCGAAGCGAGAGCGAGTCCTAATCGGGCGCTAAGTAACTGGCGGTAGACGCGAAACCGGGTGATCTATTCATGGTCAGGATGAAGTGAGGGTAAAACCTCATGGAGGTCCGAACTAGTGCGGGTTGAAAACTGCTTGGATGAACTGTGAATAGGGGTGAAAGGCTAATCAAACTCGGAAATAGCTCGTATTCCTCGAAATAGCTTTAGGGCTAGCCTCGAGTATATAGTGTTGCGGAGGTAGAGCACTGATTGGGCTAGGGCTGTCACAACGGTACCAAACCCAGACAAACTCCGAATTCCGCTAACATGTTTCTCGGGAGTCAGGCAGTGAGGGATAAGCTCCATTGCCAAAAGGGAAACAACCCAGACCATCAACTAAGGTCCCTAAGTTACAGTTAACAGAGAAAGGATGTTGAGTTGCATAGACAACTAGGATGTTGGCTTAGAAGCAGCCATTCATTTAAAGAGTGCGTAATAGCTCACTAGTCAAGCGACTCGGCGTCGACAATAAGCGGGACTTAAACTGTACACCGACGTTGTGGGATCCGTAAGGATCGGTAGAGGAACATTCTGTAGCCGCTGAAGGTGTGTCGCGAGGCATGCTGGAGGGTACAGAAAAGCAAATGTAGGCATTAGTAACGATAAACCCGATGAAAAATCGGGTCACCGAAAGTCTAAGGTTTCCTGAGCTACGTTAATCGTCTCAGGGTAAGTCGGGTCCTAAGCCGAGGCCGAAAGGCGTAGGCGATGGTAAACAGGTTAATATTCCTGTACCCGGTAAGTTTTGTTTGACCATAAGGAGGGACGCAGAAGTGAAAGATCAGCCACCCGTTGGATTAGGTGGTTCAAGCGTGTAGGCTGGCGATGTAGGCAAATCCGCATCGCTGTAAACCGAGACGTGACGAGGAGGACTTGTCCATAAACTGATCCTAATCAGACTGCCGAGAAAATCTTCGTATGGGAAAAACTTATCGGACCGTACCGCAAACCGACACAGGTAGACGGGATGAATATTCTAAGGTGCTCGAGTGAGCCGTGGTTAAGGAACTCGGCAAATTAACTCCGTAACTTCGGGATAAGGAGTGCCTCAAGTAAGTGAAATTTTAACTAATGAAGCTGAACGGGGCCGCAGAGAAATGGCCCAAGCGACTGTTTAACAAAAACACATGTCTATGCGAAGTCAATCAAGACGATGTATATGGACTGACACCTGCCCGGTGCTGGAAGGTTAAGGGAAGAGGTCATCCGGATTTATCCGGTGAAGCTTTGAACCGAAGCCCCAGTAAACGGCGGCCGTAACTATAACGGTCCTAAGGTAGCGAAATTCCTTGTCGGGTAAGTTCCGACCTGCACGAATGGTGTAACGATTTGGGCACTGTCTCAACCACGGGCTCGGTGAAATTGTGGTACCGGTGAAGACGCCGGTTACCCGCATATGGACGGAAAGACCCCGTGCACCTTTACTGCACCCTAATATTGGGTTCGAGTAAAGCATGTGTAGGATAGGTGGGAGACTTGAAGCTGGGGCGCTAGTTTCAGCTGAGTCGACGGTGAAATACCACCCTTGTTTTATTTGGATTCTAACCTCGGCCCGTGAATCCGGGCCAGGAACAGTGTTAGGCGGGTAGTTTGACTGGGGCGGTCGCCTCCTAAAATGTAACGGAGGCTCTCAATGGTTCCCTCAGCATGGTTGGTAATCATGCGGCGAGTGTAAAGACAAAAGGGAGCTTGACTGCGAGACTTACAAGTCGAGCAGGTGCGAAAGCAGGACTTAGTGATCCGACGGCAGCGAGTGGAAGTGCCGTCGCTCAAAGGATAAAAGGTACGCCGGGGATAACAGGCTGATCTTGCCCAAGAGTTCATATCGACGGCAAGGTTTGGCACCTCGATGTCGGCTCATCGCATCCTGGGGCTGGAGAAGGTCCCAAGGGTTTGGCTGTTCGCCAATTAAAGCGGTACGTGAGCTGGGTTCAGAACGTCGTGAGACAGTTCGGTCCCTATCCTATGCGGGCGCTGGATATTTGAGAAGGGTCGTTTTTAGTACGAGAGGACCGAAACGAACGTACCTCTAGTGCACCAATTGTCTCGCCAGAGGCATAGTTGGGTAGCTATGTACGGTTGTGATAAGCGCTGAAAGCATCTAAGCGCGAAGCACGCTTCAAGATGAGATATCCCTCCAATTCAATTGGACTAAAGACTCCTCGGAGATGACGAGGTTGATAGGCTGCAAGTGTAATATCAGTAATGGTTTCAGCTGAGCAGTACTAATAAGTCGTGAGTCTTTATTAAGGTATTTTTTCAAAATGCTTTTGCTTTTTTGATCTCGCTTCAATCTTTCTATTATTTTGTAAAAGTTTTCTGGTGACTTTAGCTACGGGGTCACACCTCTTCCCATTCCGAACAGAGAAGTTAAGCCCGTATACGCCGATGGTACTGCATGCGCAGGTGTGTGGGAGAGTAGGTAGTTGCCAGATTTAAATTTTGAAACCCGTCATGATTTTCGTGACGGGTTTTTTGTTTTAAAGACAATAGAACGCTGATGACACGGATGACACTGATTTTCACGGATTAATTTGTTACTAACTGACCCTCTATATTTAACCCGTTCCCTATTTTTTTAACCGACTTTGTTTTTTTATATGGCATTGTCTAATTTTAACTTATCTAAATAAGGGATATTATGAAATTTAATAGGCAAAACTTCTTAAAAGCCATTCTCCTATCCTGCAGTTTGTTATTCTTGATGATTAGTATTACCGGTTGTTCTTATGTGTATAACATCAGTGATTATCAATCAAAGGATGAGTTTTACAAAAAGGTCAATGAAGATATTCAAGGTGAGAATATCATTCTCCGAATAAAGACTCCTGATACCTCCTTTCAGGCGCAGGATGCTGCTATACGAAATGATGCTATGTACATGACTACATTAAAAAAATGGCTGAATAAACACATTAAGAAAAGTGATATTAAAAGTGCTGCCTATTATAACAAAAGCTACGATAATCTTTGCGCGAAATTAGAATTGCGGAACGGTGACTGCTTCGCTGCTGAGTACATTGTCATCAACGCAGATTCGACTTTGGATTTTAAATACTTATTGATCGTATCGGCTAAAATTCCGGTTTATGCCATTAAAAATATCAGCTATAAAAATAATCGAGGTCCCGTAGCCGGATTTGGGTATGGACTGTTAACGGGTGCACTGACGGGATTTGGTTTAGCCTTGATGGTAAATAATCAAATTGAGCATCCTTCAGGTATTTGGTCTGAACCGGGCAATTATTCTCCGGCGGGGATTTGGTTTGCGGCTGCTTTGATAGCTGGTCCAATAATTGGCACTCCGGTTGGCTGGATCATCGGCGGAAGAACAACCCGGGAATTTTGTAAATAAAAGGATTGCCAATGAAAAAAGAAGTTTGTCTCATCTCGCTATTGCTTATCAGTTTGAGCTTTTATGGCTGTTATCCGGTTCACTCAATTGAAAAATATTCATCAAAAGAAGAATATTTTAAAGCGGCAAATTCGGCCTTCGAGGATAAGGAAATTAAAGTCAGTTTGGCAAAGTCCGACAGCGTGTTTTATGCGGAGGACGCTATTATCCGAAACGATTCAATAAGTTTAACAACAGTCAAGAAATGGGAAAACAAGACTCTGTACTGGAAAGATGTAGTTAGCACTGCATATTATAATAAAGACTACGATAATTTATGTTCGCATTTCAAACTGAAAAGCGGAGAAATTATCAATGCCGAGTATATTAAAGTTAATCCTGATTCATCCATTGAGTGTCAAGTGTTCAATTTAAAAATCTTAACCTTGCCTATAACCGACATTAAAAACATTCGTTATAAAAATTACTACAGTATACCGGCGGGTTTTTTTATTGGTTTATTTAGCGGGATTTTAATAGGTCAACAGCTTATGAAAGATTATAAACAAACGCCACCATCTGATCCTAATATTCCGGATGTAGGGCATCTTCCACACGACGATGGCTTTGGATATTTATTCGGATGTGTTATTTTAGGGCCAATTGTTGGTACTACCGTAGGCTGGATTGTAGGCGGGCGTACAACCTGGGAATTTAATAAATAATGAAAACTCCGTTTCCGAAGAAACGGAGTTTTTGCCAAAACATTAGGGCCTTTTTATTCCAACATAATTGAATGAGTTTTGATCCACTATTGAAAGATCCAACGGATCCACGAATCCGTCTCCGTTAATATCCTCCAAGAGATTCCGTCCGGACATGTATGAAAATGAAGCTTGGTCTACTAAAGAAAGATCCAGCGGATCAATGTAGCCGTCATGGTTAATATCTCCGCTATATATCGCCCACAAAACAGGGGATGAAGAAACTTGTATGAGATTATTTCCATAAGCTTGTGATTGTGCTGTGGTAAAATCATATGATGTTGTCGTTCCGCTCGCAAAAGATATAGGTGCGGCGCTCCATGTCTCTAGACTTGATTTTTGTTTTATTACCACATAATAATTTCCATTGTACTTGTTTTTTAAGGCTACGGTTCCGCTAAATGAAAGAGAATCAAGCGGAAGCTTTACGGTATCAATGAAAGCGTATGGTGAGCTTGCATTGGCAAGGTAAGCGGAGATTGTGTCTTTTTGGTTTAGATAACCTGCGATATTATAAAATCCCTGTGGAATTACTTTAATTGATAAGTAATTAAGTCCTGCGTAAGCGGTAAAATCTCCGAATGCGGTTTGTGATACTGCGGTAAATGAATGATAGGTTGTATTGACGCTGTTTAAATCAGACCACGCCGAATTTTTCCACAATCCGCCGATCAAACTTGATTCAGTTCCGACAATATCCGCTGTTGTGTAAGTAAACTGAGCAGTATAATTAGGATTGGTGACGCCACTTGACGAAAGTGTCCAATACCGATTTAGATAAGCCGCGGTTATAACGTTTGAAGGATGTTTTATATTTTGTAAACCGACGGAAACAGTATCGCTCGAAAATGTTCCACTATTTAATGTATAATTGACCGGTGAATATTCTGCTGCGCCGGTGTTGTCACCGACCGGGAATGTGAAGGAATGTGGTGTGGCAGAAGTTAGGATTTTTTTCACACGTCCGGAAGAACCGAGAGTGATCATTTTAACTGAAGACGGCGTGCCTGCTATTGTTGCAGCGCTGCCGAGCGTCAATGTGTTGTTGCCTGCATTAAGCAAACCGGAACTTAACGTCAGTGTTCCATTTATTAGCACGGGGTTATTTAATGTTACACCGCTGCCGTTGTTAATGGTTAGGCCATTTACCGTTGCCGGCAGGCCGTCACCTGTCGCTTGTGAAGTGGAGCCTTCATAAGAATAATTGGCTCCGGTATTATATGTCTTTGTTCCGGAAACTAAAATATTACCGGAAGCTCCGGTAGCGCTGATGCCGGCAGATGAACCAATGCTCAAAGTCCCACTGTTGTTCAAGATAAAATCACCGACTCCGTTTACCGTGTGCGTACCACACTTTAATGTACCGCTAACGGTAAGCTGTTGGTTCTTAGGTGTTGCCGCACCTTGCAGCATGTTGATTGCCAGATTAGCGTTGAGTATAACGGTCGCCCCGCTTGATATCGTAATTCCATTAATGAAGTTGGTCGTATCCGAACCATTAATGTACTGAAGTCCCTTTCCGTTGAAAATGAACGTTTGAGTGGCGGTTAGAGAATTGACTATGTATCCATTGTTGGTGAAATCACCGCCAATAAGTAATGAATTTGTCATAGTAGACGAATCTCGCACGGTGGATTCAATGGTGTAATTTCCGCGGATTGTCATTGCGGTACCACCGGCTCTTATGTACTTCTTTGTATTATATTTGCTTGTCCCGTTAAATCCGGACGTTACACCACTAAGGGTTAACGAACCAAATACCTGACCGCTTGCAGGCATTGAAAGCGGTCCTGTTCCGGGAACATCATACTTCCACAAGCCGAATTCAGTGCCGGCTTTTCTTGAAAGTTTTGATGTGATTCCGGTAGAACCTATTGTCGAATTATGTATCCAGGAGGCACCATTCGCGAGCCAGATTGAATCTGCGGCATTCGCAAAAGTAATGCCCGTACCGCTTGTTCCACCGGAACTGTTTTTAAATACTGCATTTGAATCCAACCTGAAATCATATGCATCTCCGGTTCCATCACCGATAGTTAAAGCCGCAGTGGCGGTATTTGAACTTGGAATAATAAGTGTAATGATGTTAGGGGGTGTAGGGGTAATCCTGATGCGTTTAACGGTTGTGTTGGTTGTTCCAGCGGGAAGAATTACATCGTAGCTTCCCGAAACCACAGAGTTGTCCAAAACAACGCTATCTGAAGATGTTGGAACAGATCCTCCCACCCAATTAGCTGCTGCAGACCAAGCCGTCGAGGCTGCATTTCCATTCCACTTAATTTGTGCCGGGGATTCTGTTGTTGAAAGTAAGGTATAAAGAACAATAACCACCAATAAAAAACGAACGTATTTCATATATCCTCTGCAAGTTAATCATCGTATCAAAGCTTGTAATAAAACATAATGCAGCAACTATAATAGTTGTGCAACAACATGCAGAAGTAAAAGGTTTCCGGTTTTTCCTCAAATGTGCTAATGAGCTAAATGAACACGGGTTAGGCGGATTATGCCCAAAAATGTTCTTGTTTCACCTGCGCAGTCTTCACAATAGAGGATTTATTTTAACAACAACATTTTTTTTGCAATGCTATGATTATCCAACGAAAGCCTGTATATGTATAATCCCGAGGGGAGAGAATGTGCACTAAAATCTACTGAGTATTTTCCTGCAGGTTGTAATTGATTAACTAATGTTTGCAACAATTGTCCTGTTACATTCAATATTTCTAATCTGACAAGACCTTCTCGCTGTACATTGTATGTTATTGTGGTAGAAGGGTTAAACGGGTTGGGATAATTCTGATTCAAATTGAATGATTCCGGCTTTGCATTTTGCAATTCTTCAACTCCGGTTAGAATATTACTCCGAACCTCACGAATTAATTTGTACCCTGATTTAACCGAAATCAGGCTTGAATCGGCAACATCAACAGTTGCATTTCTAATTTGAATTCCTTTATAAGCTGTTAACTTGCAATTATCAAGAAATATATTGGTAAATGGCTTTTCGGGTACGCCAACGATAATGCCGGCTACGGAATTCGATGCTGAGTTTGTTGAAGTGACATTTTTTACAAGTATATCGTGAAAGTACGGAGTAGTTGAAGTAATGGCGGCCAATGTATCATTTGCCTGAGTCGGTATTCCGGAATAATATGCCGTAAAGTAAATAGGATAACGTACGTTCGTCATTGTAAGATTGCTGTAGGTGATATTCCGGCAGTTTCCGCCACGGTCACGTTGAGACTTTATTCGAATGCCGTTATCGGTTCCTGTAAAGCTGCAACTGTCAACCAGCATACTATCAACTCCGCCCTGAGTATAACTTCCGATTGAAACACCATGTCCATGCATAAATGTATTATGCTTAATGATAATATCTGTGCTAACCGCACTCCACGTTCCGAGCGATGTACTGCTCGAGCCGATTGCAACATCATCATCGCCATTGTCTATATAGTTGTTGTAGATTCTGACTTTGTGGCAGGCACTCGGATCTATACCGTCCGTATTGGGTGAATTTGAAGGAGCGAGAATTTTTATATCATGAACATACACATTATAATATTTTGCCGGACACAAGTGAAATTTGGGCGAATTCTGAAGCGTGACCTCTTTTACTTCAAGATTTGTTGCTGATTCCAATTGTAATAATCGGGGTCTTGGAATAGTATCGAGCTGCGGCCACCAGGCTGAGCCCTGACCGTCAATGACGCCTTTTCCTTGTATGGTAAGGTTATTGCATCCTGAAGAGTAGATGAAATTTCTTGTCGCTGTTAATGGTTTAGTTGTATCTGCACCGGCAACTGCAAAAAGGTTTTTGTTGGTTGTTGCAAGTATGGTCGCGCCGCTATCGATTTGTACTGTAAGGTTATTTCCTTTTAATATAAATGGTCCGGTTAAGTACTTGCCGGGAGTAAATCGTACCATACCGCCGGTACCTAAAGCAGCAACGCTATCAAAAGCGGCTTGAATTGCCTGAGTGTCAAGATGAACTCCATCAGCATAGGCGCCGGTTATTTGTCCGTTGACTTTGGGCTGAAACACCAGAAGCAAAAGAATGTTCATCAGTGTCGTATATCTCATTACATATGTTTTCATGTTGTCATTTCATATTTATAAAAAATCATTTAAGCATAATCATTTTTTTCGCCGTACTATTGTTGTTGAACAATAGCCGGTAGAAGTAGACACCGGACGGAAGAGATTTGTCTTGAAAACCGATTGTGTGGTCTCCCTCGCTTTGGTATTCATTAACAAGAGTTCGCACTAATTCACCCAATGCAGAAAAAATCTCTAAACGAACATATCCCGGATTCGAAATAAAATAAGAAATCTTTGTCCCGGGATTGAAGGGGTTCGGGAAATTCTGTTTTAAGTAAAAGGACGATTTATCTGCGGCTCCACCATGAGTTGAATCGGTCTCAATTGTGCTTCGAATTTCGCGTACCAAACGGTTTCCGAACTGCACGGAAATCAGCGAAGTATCGCTGATGTATACACTTGCATTGCGTATTTGCAACCCTAAATAGGATGATATATTAACGTTCTCAAGCCTGATATTCGTGAATGGCTTTTCAGCAACACCAACAATAATTCCGGCGGACGAATTCGCGTAGGTGTTCGTTGATTTTAGATTCTTTACGAGGATATTATGAAAATTAGGAGTGGTGGATGTTACCGGAAAAAGTGTATCAACGGCTTGATATGGAATGTCCGAATAATAGCCCGTAAAAAAAATCGGATAATGTACATTCTTCATAGTCAGATTACTGTATGTCACATTACGCACATTACCGCCTCTTCCGCGCTGTGATTTAATTCGTACTCCGTTTGTTGTGCCGTCAAAAGTACAACTGTCGACAAGCATACTGTCGACACCGCCGTTTGTATAACTGCCGATAGAAACTCCATGGCCGTGCATGAACGTATTGTGTTTAATAATAATATCCGTGCTCACTGCACCCCATGAGCCGTATGAAGTACTGCTTGAGCCGATAGCGATATTATCATCACCGTTATCAACGTAACAATTGTAAATACGAACCTTGTGGCAGGCACTTGGATCAATGCCGTCAGTATTAGGTGAATAGGATGGGGCGATCACTTTTATATCATGAATATTAACATCATAGTAACTGTTCGGGCACAAATGAAACATTGGGGAATTTTGCAAAGTGACTTCTTTTACTTCGAGTTTCGTGCCGGAGTTGAGCTGCAACATTCGCGGCCGGGGGATGGTATCGAGTTGGGGCCACCATGCAGAACCCTGACCGTCAATAGTGCCTTTTCCTTGAATTGTTAAATTATTACATCCGCTTGAGGATATAAAATTTCTTGTGCTGAATGTTGGCTTCGTTGTATCGGCACCTATTTGAGCAAAGAGTTTCTTATTTGTCGTTGCCAAAATTGTAGCACCGCTGTCAATTTGAACAGTCAGATTATTTCCTTTTAAAACAAAGGGCCCGGTTAAATATGTACCGGGAGTAAATCTTACAGTACCGCCGGCTCCTAATGCTGCCACTGTATCAAATGCGGCCTGAATGGCCTGTGTGTCAAGGTGCACGCCGTCTGCATATGCACCCGGTATTTGCCCGTTACCTTGCATTTGGAAGGCGGCGAAAAACAAGATGAACAGAGATACCGATTTTAGAGATCTATGAATTGAAATTAACCTTTTCATCTAATTGCTTTACAAGACTAAATCATATGCTACAAATTATCAAAATAGGACATCGGCTATTAATAAAACTTAACAATTATACCAGGGTACTGATTTTTACACTTCATTCAGGCCAGATTTTGCACGATTGTATCAGGGACTCATTAATTTGTGCGTTTTTCGCTTGCCGTAATAATTTTTTTCATTAATTTTCTAAATATAATAAACGGTTACTTAAACGCTAAAGCATTTTTTCATCTACCGGGCTTAACGTAAATCATTTTTAGAGGCGCACATGAAACTTCGTTTACAGTCTGTCCTATCTATTTTACTTCTTTTTTCTGCATTATCCTTCGCGCAGGACATTTTTTATGTAAGTATCAATTCAGGAAATGATTCCAACACGGGAACAATAGACAAGCCTTTCAAGACTGTAAGCCGTGGTATATTGGCAGCGGGACCCGGAAAGACAGTCTATCTGCGAGCCGGAACTTATCCCAGCATGACAATCAGCACAAGTGGTACAGCTAATAACTATATAAAAGTCTGGGCATATCCGGGTGAAAAAGTAATCTTTTCCGGCGGCTCAGATTGCTTGGTGTTGAGCGGCGGCTACCTCCATTTAAAAGGAATAGAACAAACCGGCGGAACACACAACGGAATTCTGATTAAGAGCAGTAACAATATTATTGAACAATGCCTTATCCATGGCAACGGTAATACCGGTTTGCATATGGGAAGCTCTTCCTCTACCTCTAACCCTGCAAACAACTTGATAATCAACTGCGATGCATATGAAAATTTTGACGGTCCGGTTGGAGGCAATGCAGACGGTTTTGCCTGTAAGTGGAATATTGGAACCGGCAACAAATTTGTCGGATGCCGTTCCTACAACAACTCTGACGACGGTTGGGATTTATGGATGGCGACACAGGGTGTTGAAATGGATAGCTGCTGGGCATTTCGAAATGGTGTTGATATTTGGCATACCGGTTCGGTTGCAGGAAATGGAAATGGCTTTAAGGTAGGCGGTAATTATGTGGCGGCTCCTCATTATGTAAGAAATTGTGTCGCGTTTGATGATACCGGTTATAAAGGCGGCAAAGGATTTGATCAAAATAATAATACTGCCGGGCAAAAGATTATTAATTGTACAGCCTTCAGAAATAAAAGCGGAAACTTTATGTTTCAGGTGGCTCTCACCACAGGTCAGCATGTTATTAAAAATTGTATATCCATGGAGGGTATAGATACTATTGCTAATGCTGATCAGGCTGCGAATAGCTGGACGCTTCATTTAACACCGACTGCCGCTGACTTCATTAGTGTTGATACATCATTGGCTTTGGCGCCTCGTCAAGCGGATGGTAGTTTACCGGATAATGGTTTGTTCCGTCTGAAGGCAACAAGTCAATTCATTGACAAGGGTGTGGATGTTGGTTTGGCTTATTCAGGTAGTGCTCCTGACATGGGGGCGTTCGAGTATAAACCGATGACGAACATATCAGATGAGATTGGTGCAAAGTCATATTATTTGCATCAAAATTATCCCAATCCGTTTAACCCATCTACAAAAATTTCTTACTCCATCAATAACGCCGGATATGTTTCTCTGGAAGTATATGATATACTTGGCAAGAGAGTCGCGCGGTTGATAAATGAAATTCAAAGTGCAGGTAGCCACACTGCAACTTTTGAAGCTGCCGGAATGCCGAGCGGCGTGTATTATTATAAATTGCAAGCAGGGGCATATTCCGAAACAAAGAAAATGCTTCTCATTAAATAATTTTTTTAGCAATAGAATAGGACCGGAGCCAATTCATGAAGTTCGTTTTATACAGTCTGATCATCTTGACCTTATTAGGTGTTAACGTGATGGCACAAGTTTATGTTGCCACAAACGGAAGTGATTCAAACACGGGAACTATAGATAAACCTTATGCTACTATAACCAAAGCCTTGAGCTCGGCAACTGCAGGAACGACAATTTATGTTCGCGGAGGAACGTATAAATTATCAGCAACCATTTCAGTTAAGGCAAACGGTGCTGACGGAAATTATGTTAAGGTCTGGGCTTACCCCGGCGAAAAACCTTTATTAGACTGCAGTGGTGTCGGTTCGGGTAACCGGGGCATCGAGTTACGGAGTAATTATGTCTATCTCAAAGGTTTGGAAATATTCAACGCCGGCGATAATGGTATGTATATTACAGGCGGATATAACCGTATTGAGCAATGTGTATTTCATCATAACGGCGACTCGGGTTTGCAAATCAGCGGCGGCGGTAATCATAACGTCGTGGTTAATAGCGATTCGTATTATAATCATGATGAAGGATCAAATGGCGGTAATGCCGATGGTTTTTCACCTAAACTTGATGTCGGTGATGCGAATGAGTTTCACGGATGTCGTGCATGGTGCAATTCAGATGACGGCTGGGATTTATATGGTAATAAATACTCCACGCTCATTGATAGCTGTTGGACATGGGGAAACGGTTGGGATCAGGGAAACGGCAACGGATTTAAAACCGGTGGAAATAAAACCGCTTCTAATGCGACGTTGAAAAATTGTATGTCTTTCAACAACATTGCTAAAGGATTCGACCAGAACCATAACATGGGAGGAGTTACTATTTACAATTGTACTTCATTCCACAACGCGACCGGCAATTTCTTTTTTTATGAGACACCAACCAGCGGTACAAGTACATTCAAAAATTGTGTTTCGTATATGCCGATTTCACGCAATGATTCACTTGCTGCGGCTGATGTACAATCAAATAATAGCTGGCTGATACAAGGCTATAAGGTATCTGATGCGGACTTTGTCAGCTTAGATACGACTCAAGTATATGCTGCCCGGAAACCGGATGGAAGCCTTCCGGATATTACTGTGTTGCATTTGGCCAAAACCAGCAAATTAATAGATGCAGGCGCTAATGTCGGCATTGTATTTACCGGTTCTGCCCCTGACATGGGTGCATTTGAAGCTGGAATTACTACGGATGTTGCTGAAAAACCGTTATTGACTGAAAAGAAATTCGATTTAGCACAGAATTACCCTAACCCGTTCAACCCTTCTACCACTATTGAATATGCAGTTGGAAAAGCCGCACATGTTATGGTAAAAGTATACAACATGCTTGGTAAAGAAGTAGCCGTTCTCGTTAACGAAGATAGAGCCGCCGGCACATATAAAGTTCAATTTAACGCTGGAAGCTTACCAAGCGGGATGTATTGCTACACGTTGGCAACTGGAAATCAGAGTCAGACAAGAAAAATGATATTGATGAAATAATTTTGTTAAAAGGATGAAAAAACCAAAAATATTTTTAACCTTCGCCGTTTGTATAATCGCGTTCATTATTTACGGCTCATCGGAATCCACAATTACTATTTATGCAATTGGGGATTCAACAATGTGTCATTATGATCCGGCAAAGGATTTGCGGGTTGGTTGGGCCGACGGATTAAAATCATACTTTAATGCCAACGTTATTATTGAGAACGATGCACGAAGCGGCCGCAGTTCAAAGAGCTTTATTGACGAAGGATTATGGGCGGCAGTAATTGCTAAAGTGCAGCCCGGCAACTATGTGTTTATTCAATTCGGACACAATGATGAGAAAACGACTACCTCACTGCATACAGATCCATACACAACCTATATAGGAAATCTGGCAAAGTTTGTAAATGAAACGAGAGCAAAAGGCGGAATCCCCGTTCTTTTTACACCGATTTGCCGGCGTAATTTTGGTTCGGATGGAATACTGAAAGACACGCATGGTGATTATCCTCCCGCTATGAGGCATCTGGCGGATTCTCTCAATGTGATATTAATAGATATGACTGTGAAAACCACGGCCCTTGTCCAAAGTTACGGTCCGGATAGTTCAAAAAAAATCTATAATTATGTTGATGCCGGCGTTAGTACTATTTATCCTAATGGAAATACTGATGATACACACATAAACGCGAGAGGCGCAAATCTATTCGCGGGTTTGGCAGTCCAAGGTATGCGCCAACAAAACTTGGATATTGCTGCATACCTTGCGCCACTTTCAATTTCCCAGGAGGGTATAAACCCGGTTGCAGGTAGTTTTCAACTGTATCAAAATTTTCCGAATCCGTTTAATCCGACAACCACTATTAATTATTCGGTTTCTCATGCCGGCCACATAACGTTAAAAATATTTGATGTTCGCGGAAATGAAATCGCCGTGCTTGTTAATGAGCAAAAAACAGCGGGGGTGTATCAGACAACATTCAACGCTGCAAACCTTTCAAGCGGAATTTATATATGCTCATTATTTAATGGTAAAAATTTTAAAGTTAATAAGATGATTTTGATGAAATAAATTATACAAAGGATAAGTGATGAGAAAGTTTCTAGCATTTTTAGTTGTTGTATTTATGGGCATGACAAGCGCACAGATGATGAAAAAAATGGAATTTGAAAATTCTCCGTACGGCTTTGCTGCGGTTAATGCTTTCGGGCAAAACGGAACAACCGGCGGTGCAGGCGGTGATACAATTACGTTCACTTCACGTGCACCTTTGCAGGCATTTATGAATACACGCGGTAAGAAAAATGTTGCTCAACCGCCAAAAATAATAGTAATTGACGGCACTATAGTTAATGATACAACCAACTGTAGTCAGATATACGTAAAACGTGTTGCGAATATGACCATTATCGGCAAAGGTAACAATGCGTTGCTTGATGGATTGGGATTGGCCATAGTCGGCAGCAGGAATATTATTGTCCGCAATATTACCATGCGTAATGCAAAACCTGATTGTATAACGATAAATACAACAACAACCGATACCTGCCACCATATCTGGGTCGATCATTGTACTTTTTCTGACGATCCTGAAATTGATTTGAGCAGTAGCGGTACACATGATGGTTTATTGGATATAACACACCGTACAAGCTATGTAACAGTATCATGGTGTGAATTCCATAATCACGATAAGGTATCTCTGTTGGGTTATACTGACAATTCGACCGATGAACTGGGATACCTATATACAACATATCACCATAACTGGTGGAATAATACCGTGCAGAGGCATCCAAGAGTGCGACACACCTTATGTCACGTCTATAACAATTATTACGATGGCACAACCCCGCCCGGGGCACTCGGTATGGGTATAGCGGGTGGTTATGGTATTGCATCAACATGCGAGGCTGACGTCTTTGTTGAGGCTAATTATTTTGACAAAGTCATTAATCCGACGCATATAGGCGAAGGTAATTCTCCCGCCGGCGATTTATTGGACATCAATAATATAGCAAACGGCAGTGGGGCTATCTTAACACGCAATACTCATACGACTCCATTCGCACCATCATCATATTATACATATAAAGCAGATACGGCATCTGATATCCCAACTCTTGTAAAAGCCGGAGCGGGAGCAGGTAAATTATTTACCACAACAGATGTTTCAGATAAGAGTATTAAAGCTGATAATTTTGCATTGCATCAGAACTATCCGAATCCATTTAATCCGACAAGCACTATCAGCTATTCACTAAAAGCGGATGCTAATGTCGTTATTAAAGTATATAACACCATTGGTAAAGAAGTTGCAACATTAGTGAACGCGCATAAGGCAGCAGGAAGCTATAGTGTTATATTTGATGCTTCGGGATTGCCAAGCGGTATGTATATTTACAAGATGCAGGCTGGAGATTTCAGCAGCATGAAAAAAATGATCTTGTTGAAGTAATTTTCCGGAACAATCTATGAGTCGCTGTAAACTCCTTGTGGTGCTTATTATAAGTATTGTGTTCTCCGTGCATGCACAAACCGGTTGGGATACTGTTGCTGTAATATTGCAAAAAATTGTACCTCCGTCATTTCCGGGAGTGGAGTTGAATATTGCCTCATTCGGCGCGGTTGGTGACAGCGTTACCGATTGTTCCAGTGCTATTAAAACAGCTATTGATTCTGTTAATAAACTTGGCGGCGGTAAGGTGATAGTGCCATCAGGCTCATACCTTACCGGCCCAATTTATTTGAAAAGCAATGTTAACTTGTACATTACAAAAGGCGGGCGCCTTTTATTTACTTCAGACAAAACAAAGTACCTGCCGGTCGTGTATACACGATTTGAGGGTACGGAATGTATGAACTATTCACCATTCATCTACGCGTTCGGCGAAAGCAATATTGCGATCACCGGCAGTGGCACTATTGACGGCAATGGTAACTCAAGTACCAATTGGTGGAACTGGAAATCAGTCTCCGGGGCAACAACAGACGCGAATAACCTGATTACAATGGCTACGAATGGAACGCCAGTAGCTAACAGAGTTTTTGGCTCAGGTCACTATCTCCGTCCCAATTTTGTGCAGTTTTACAACTGTAAAAATATTCTGGTTGACAGCATTACTATTCTGCGTTCTCCTATGTGGGAGATACATCCTGTTCTTTGTGATAACGTGACTGTAAGCAATATTACGGTGAATTCACATGGCCCGAATAATGACGGATGTGATCCGGAATGTAGTTCCAATGTGCTTATCAAGAATTGCAGTTTTGATACAGGTGATGATTGTATTGCAATTAAATCCGGAAAGAATGATGACGGCAGGCGAGTAAATACGCCCAGCAAAAACATCATCGTTAAGAACTGTAAATTTGCGGACGGACATGGCGGCGTTACTATGGGGTCGGAAATGACCGGTGGAATCCGAAATGTATTTGCTGATAGCTGCACGATGAACAGTACGAATTTTTACGCCATGCTGCGTTTTAAAACGAATACAGCCCGCGGCGGAACGATTGAAAATGTTTATATGAAGAACTCCACAGCAACGGCAGTTTCCAATGGCGCGATTTACATTGAAATGACCTACAATTCCGAAACCGGGTCATATACTCCGGCTATCAGGAATATTTATGTAGATAATATTTCCTGCTCATCCGGACCATACGCGATTTATATCAAGGACCTGAAAGCCTCTCCGGTAAACAATATTAATGTTTCAAATAGTACATTTGCCAACATCACCTCGTCCAATGTGTACGGGTATGCAACAGGCATTCACATCACGAATGTAAAAGTTAATGGCGGTATAATTTCAGGAATGCAAGAGCAGCATGGTATTAGTGACAAAAACTTCGTTCTTGAGCAGAACTATCCAAATCCCTTTAATCCTTCTACAAGGATACAATATCAACTTGCAAAAGCTGGAAATGTATCGCTCATTATTTATGATGTAATGGGAAATGAAATTACTACTCTGGAGGCCGGTTATAAAGAGAAGGGAAGTTATAGCTGTGCATGGGATGGATTAACAAAAGATTTTTCACCGGCAGCCAGCGGAGTATATCTCTGCAAACTACAGGGGGAAGGAATTGCTCAAACAATAAAAATGCTGCTGCTCAGGTGATTAGAAGCTGTTAGCGTTTTTAATTTTTGCGAGTTGATGACGGAACTCATCAAAATTTCCCGTGAATATAATCCGGGGCGAGTGGTTAATAATCTCTTTTAATTTTTCTGAATTTCCGCCAACGAAAATCATTATGTCGTCCGGTAATTTTTCCAATTTTATTATTTCTTCCTGCAGTTCCGGAATTTGCGCGGGAATAATAATACTTAAAACAACAGCTTTTGGCTTCAGTGTTTGAGCCGCGATAATAATTTCTTCCGCGGGCAGATTAATTCCCAAACTAACCACCTCAAATCCGGCCTCCGCTGCAGTAATCTGTGCAATCAACATACCAAATTCATGGAGCTGTCCCTTTGGTGTTGTAACAAGAATTTTGGGGGCACCCTGAGGTACATGAAACTTACCTGCAATGTCAACGAGAAAGCCTCTGAGCGTTTCTGATGCGAAATGTTCGTGAACAATGCTTATCTCACCAGCAGCCCACATATCACCGGTAATATTTAATAAGCGAACTACGTAGTCGTCAATAAAAGTCTTCAGGGGCAGTTGAACGAAGGCTTTTAATACACTTACCTCAAGGCTTTTTGCATCAAGTTCGGAAATACTCAAAATGGAATTTTCAATATACTGCTTAGCTGAAAGATCCATTTTTTCCGCTGAAGTATCCTTACCAGATGCATCTTCACCCACAAGGATTTCAAGTTCCGGAATGCTCTTAGAGGCTAAATTGCTGATTTTGTAGCCTTTTTCAGTAGCTTTTTTTAAGAGTGTCAATTTTCTGACATCGTCTTCCGTAAAGACCCGCCGGTTTGTAGCTGTTCTATAAGGAGCGACAACTCCATAACGTTTTTCCCAGGCCCGAATAACAAAACCTGTCAATCCGGTAAGTTTTTCGACTACTTTTATAGGATATTCTGCTTTCATGGTTCAAATATACATTTTTGTCTAAGAAATGTCAAATAATATCGGGAACTGTTAGACAAAATTAATTGTTCTGTTTATATTATTAGACAAAAATTATACAAAAACTAAAATTATAGACAATCCATGCACAAAAATGTAATAATTATCGGCAGTGGCTTAGGCGGATTGGCAACAGCACTTCGACTATCAGCTCAAGGATATCATGTCACCATTCTCGAAAAGGCGGCTACTCCCGGAGGCCGTTTGAACATTATTGAAAAAGACGGCTACCGGTTTGACATGGGGCCTTCATTTATGAGCATGACGTATGAACTTGATGAGTTGTTCGCTTCTGTCAATGAGATTCAGCCGGTTGAGCTGGAGGAGCTTGATCCTTTATATCAGGTTTTTTTTCAAGGACGAGAAAAACCCAGACAGATCTGGAAGTCGCTTGATAGCCTTGCATACGAATTTGCAGATATTGAGCCAAACCTCAAACAAAAAGCCGAAAAGTATTTAAAGCGCGCCGGAGAATTTTTTCATGACACCGAAGCCCCGGTTATTAGATCCAATTTCGACAGTAAATTGAAATACCTAATGAAGCTTGTCCGGCTGCCGTTAAAGCATGTTCCTTATTTGTATAAAACAATTTGGAAAGAGGTAGAGAAAACATTTTCATCTGAAGAAGTACGAATTATTTTTTCTCTCGTCGCATTCTTTCTGGGCTCAACACCGTTTAAGACACCTGCGATCTATTCGCTTTTGAATTACACTGAGATGAAACATAACGGCTACTGGAGAGTCAAAGGTGGAATGTACAGCCTGGTAAAAAGCATATTGCCGTTATTGGAAAAAAGAGGAGTGCGCATCCATTATAATACTGAGATTGTTGCCGTGAACAAATCCGAAGGACGCATTGTCTCATGTGTGGACTCGACCGGAAAAGTATGGAATGCTGACAAATTTATTTCTAATGCGGATGCTGCTTCATTCAGAGGAGCAATTCTTGGTAAGAAAGAGTACAGTGAAAAGAAACTTGATGCAATGCATTGGACATTAGCGCCATTTACCATGTATCTCGGTGTTAAGGGAAAAATAGACAATCTTGAACTGCATAATTATTTTCTGGGCAGCAATTTCAAATCGTATGCTGATACTATCTTCACTTCAACGGAAAGCCCAGATCATCCTTACTATTACGTAAACGCGTTATCAAAAACGGAACCGGATACTGCTCCGGACGGCTGTGAAAGTCTGTTTGTTCTTTGTCCTGTGCCTGATTTGCGTTATAAATCGGATTGGAGTGATAAGGACAAGTTAGCTGAACGAATTATAAGTGATTTGTCGTCGCGCATCAACTATGACATCGCAAAGAATTTGGAGATTAAAATAGTTCTTACTCCAGAAGACTGGGAAAAAGCTTTTAATCTTTACAGAGGTTCGGGATTAGGGTTGGCGCATGACATTTTCCAGGTCGGAGCGTTTCGTCCCAAAAACAAAGATGAAGAATTTAACAATTTATATTATGTCGGTGCTTCAACCACACCGGGAACAGGTCTTCCAATGGTAATAATCAGTTCGAAATTAGTAACCGAAAGGGTAATAAAAGATGATGAACTTATATAATAATGTAAGTAACGATGTAAGCAAAAAAATAACAGAGGCATACAGCACTTCATTCAGCCTTGGAATTCGTGCCTTTGAACCCTCGTACAGAGGAGCAATATATGCCATCTATGGTTTTGTCCGCGTTGCAGACGAAATCGTAGATACATTTCATTCGTTCAATAAGAAAAAGCTGCTTGATAAATTCAGGAACGACACAACGGAGGCTATACAGGAGGGTATTTCGACGAATCCGGTTTTACACGCTTTTCAGCGTGTCGTGCATCAGTATCATATCCCCGAACAGCTTGTGACGGATTTTTTGGACAGCATGGAGATGGATCTGCACGAAACATCCTATGAACCGGCAAGCTATGAGAAATACATATATGGTTCGGCTGAGGTTGTCGGACTTATGTGCCTGCATGTGTTTTGCGTTTCATGTCCGGAAAAATTTGAACAGTTGGTTCATCCTGCAAGGAAATTAGGCGCGGCTTTTCAAAAAGTAAACTTCCTCCGGGACATAGACAGTGACTTGTATGAGAGAGGTCGCATTTACTTACCGGGTGTTCATAGCATCGCAGGTATTGATGATCAATCAAAAGCCCAGCTTGAATCAGAAATTGAAGCCGATTTTGCGGAAGCATTGGATGGCATTAAGCAGTTACCATCCGGTGTATTGCTTGGTGTATATTCTGCATACCTGTACTACTATTATCTCTATAGAAAAATTCATAAGCTTTCGGTGAAGAAGCTATTGAAAAAAAGAGTTCGCGTATCAGCATTATCTAAATTGTCTGCTTTCCTGCGCTCATACGTAGAAGTTAAAATTTTAATGAGGCTGACGTGAGAAAATTACTGCTGCTCGTAATGGTATTTATCAGCCTTGGCTTATTAGTAGGAAAGACTTTCGCATCCGAGGTAAAAAAAAAAGACTTAATCGAACAAATACGTTATCATTTTTACTTGTCGGTAAAAAATGAAGATGATTTGAGAAAGTTGAAAAAGATTTTAGAAACAACGAATGAAAAGGATCCTCTGGTAACAGCTTACCGGGGTGCGGCTCAGACTATTGAAGCAATTTACGTGTTTTGGCCGTTAAAAAAGCTGGACTATCTGAAAGAAGGACTTGCCGTAATTGCCTCAGCAATTAGTCTGGACCCTAGCAATCTGGAAATCCGGTATATCCGCTTCAGTATTGTTTCAAATGTGCCCGGGTTTTTAGGATTCGGTAATCTTTTGGTGGAAGATAAGCCTGTGATTCTGAAGGGACTTCTTAAGCAGGATTATTCTTCAATTACACAACAGACTCAAATCGGAATGATTGAGTATATGCTTAAGTCGGATGATTTGACCGAATCAGAGGCTTCAACACTAAAAAAACTCTATAGTGCGATTTACAAAAAATAATACATGTTTATATGATCTATCCTAAAAAATCGTTTTGGGCTAAAAAGGTATTCGACAAATATTTGCAGCGTTTGCTGGAAAATAATTTTTCGCACTTCTATTTGGTAAACAGTATACCTGAAATTGATGACAAAAACTCTTTGCTCATTGTGCCCAATCATTTTAGTTGGTGGGATGGCTTCTTTATTTACTATCTATCACAGGGCCGTTTTCGTAAAAGATTTTATCTCATGATGCTGGAAGAGCAGCTGAAAAGATATTGGTTTTTCGCAAAAGTAGGAGCTTTTTCAATTAATCCTGCCAATCCAATCTCGGTTGCGCTAAGCGTTAAGTACACTTCTTCATTACTGAATAACGCTAAAAATCTAGTGGTACTATATCCTCAAGGTAAAATTGAACCGTATGATAAAAGACCGCTGGAAATCCATGCCGGATACCGCAGATTATTACAAGGAGTTGAAAATTGCTCTGTGCTTCCTGTTGTCTTTAAAATCGTTTGGCACAATGCAATGAGGCCGGATATATTTTGCGCCTTCGGAAATGTATTAGAAGGTAAACTATTAGTCGGAAATCAGGTAGACATTGCGACAGAGATTCATTCGGCTCTTGACTTACTAGACAGGAATTCAATTGAGGGTACATACCAGATGGATTTATTTGAGTACGTACAATGAATGCCTTTGATGTTGTCAACGTATTGATATTCATATCCCTGATTATCTTTATGGCTATAACCGTGATAAATTTCTTTACAGCCCCACGATTAACGAAAATTGGTAAAACTGCAAAAGATGCCCCCATGATTTCGATTCTTATCCCGGCAAGGAATGAAGAGAAAAACATCTCAAGGTGTTTAGACTCGGTAACCTCAATTGAATATCCCCGGTATGAAATCATCGTGTATGATGATGATTCTATCGACAGCACGGCAGAGATGACCGGAAAGTACGCAAATGTTACTTTGATACGTGGTGGGAATCTGCCGGAAGGCTGGAAAGGTAAAAACCATGCATGTGCCCGACTCGCGGGAACTGCAAAAGGCGACTACTTGTTATTTCTTGATGCGGATGTAGAACTACAGCCTCATGCAGTTACTGCGGCTATTGCATTAATGAATAGGAAGAACGCGAACATGATCTCCTGCTTTCCTCATCAAACAATGAGCTCATTTGGAGAAATGATGACTGTTCCATTATTGAATTTTATCCTTCTTGGATTTTTACCTCTGATCGCAGTTCATAAAAGACGTGCAAAGCGTTACTCTGCGGCAATAGGGAAGTTTATTTTGATCCAAAAAAGTGCATATGACACAATTGGCGGACACGAGGCCATAAAAAATGATGTGGTAGACGATCTGGCAATTGCACGCAATATGAAAGAATATGGATTTACTATTCTCGCAGCATTAGCCGGCAAATTTATTACGTGCCGAATGTATGAAGGTTCGGCCGAAGCATTTGCCGGATTTGGTAAAAATTTTTACAGGGGATTAAATTTGCCTGCCCCGATTTTTTTTCTTATCCTTACAGCAGTGGAAGTAATATTTTTGTTCCCGCTTATTTATGTGTTTTTCTCGTTACATTATTTACCTCATGTATGTATGATTGCTCTGATACGTATGCTTATCTCCAAAAAATCAAGCCAGCCGGTATTGTTTAATACTATTCTGCATGTTCCCCAGATGTTGATTCTATATTTCTTAGGAATTTTTTCCATGTTGAGAGTGAACATGGGTGGAATCCGGTGGAAAGGCCGTCTTGTATGAAAGTGAAAAGCGATAAGTTTTATATTTTTGCAATGTATGTAGCCTTTTTAATTGGGGCACTGCAGTTCGGCATGAGTGCCGCAATTGACCGGCTTTCAATCGCCACCCCATACTTCCTTAGCGCAATCTATGTTCTCGTGATATTTGCTCTTCTGACAAATATTACTTTGTCGTTAATTGAGATATTTATATTCGCTTTTTTTACCGGACTATTAAGTGAAATAATTGGTGTACATACGGGTATTTTATTCGGTAATTATCATTATACAAGCCTGCTTGGTCCCAGCATAGTAGGTGTGCCATGGATCATTGCAATTAACTGGGCATTCCTCATTGCCGGAAGTATAATCATATCCGATACGCTTTTTAACAATAGAATTTTGCAAATAGTCTCTGCCGTATTATTGATTGTGATTTTTGATTTTATCATGGAGCCCGTGGCAGTTAAACTGCATTATTGGGAGTGGGCAGATAATAGCATCCCCTTGTATAATTATATTTCATGGGCATTCGTGAGCCTTGTATGCGTGGGATATAGTAAATTTCGTGGATTCAAACTTAGCGGTTCAGTCATGATACACTATTATATTGCTCAAACATTGTTTTTTGGCTTTCTGAGGTTTCTCATCTAATTGCGGCATATTTGCCATCCGTAATGATTGTCCGTGGTCATTATTTGCCGAACCCCGCTCGCATTTCCCCCTTGTATTTTACATCCGCAAAATTTATTTTAATATCCGGTTACGCTTCCTCTCGATTTGAATATGTGTTATTAAATAAACGATACTATATATTAGGAGAAAAGCAATGGATAAAAAGGAATTATCCGGTGAAGTATATTATCCAAGCAGGGATATTGTCCGAAAAGCCCGGGTTAAGGATTATGAAAGATTAGTCAAGAATGCTGAATCCGATCTTGAAGGATTTTGGGAGAAGGAGGCAAGGGAGCTCTTCTGGTTTAAAAAATGGGACAAAGTATTGGATGATGCCCGGAAACCTTTTTACAAATGGTTCACAGGCGGGCAGACTAACATTTCATACAATTGTCTTGATGCGCATATTCACACCCACAGAAAAAATAAATTGGCCTTGATATGGGAAGGGGAAAAGGGAGAATTCCACTCATATTCCTATTTTGCCCTTCATCGCGATACCTGTCGTTTTGCAAATATTCTCCGCAGCCTTGGCGTAAAAAAGGGAGACCGCGTTACTCTGTATATGGGAAGGATACCGGAACTGGTTATAGGTATGCTCGCATGTGCGAGGATCGGTGCGATTCACTCGGTTGTGTACGGCGGTTTTTCCGTTGAAGCATTGCATGAAAGACTTGAAGACAGCCAATCCAAGGTGCTTATTACTGCCGATGGCGCTTATCAGCGCGGTAAAATTATTCCGCTAAAAGAAATTGTTGACGAAGCTCTTCAACGTGCTGCAACAGTTGAGAGTGTCCTGGTTGTGAAAAGAACCGGGGAACCTATTAATATGGACGCCGGCAGAGATATGTGGTATCATGAACTGATGTCGCTTCCGATTGCCAATGACAAAAATCATGTCGAGGTAATGGACGCGGAGGATCCGCTTTTTATATTATATACATCAGGCACGACCGGTAAACCAAAGGCTATCCTTCATACGCACGGCGGTTATATGGTAGGTACATATACTACGATGAAATATGTATTTGACGTCAGAGAAGAAGACAGATATTGGTGTACTGCAGATCCCGGATGGATAACAGGCCATAGTTATATAGTATATGGACCTTTGCTCGCCGGCGCAACATCTTTCATGTACGAAGGTGCGCCCACGCATCCTTATCCGAATCGGTGGTGGCAGATGATAGAGAAGTATGGGATTAATATTTTCTATACGGCACCTACTGCTATTCGTGGTCTTATGCGATTTGGCGAGGCCTGGCCTAACCGCCACGATTTGTCATCACTGAGGCTTCTGGGAAGCGTTGGTGAGCCGATTAATCCCGAAGCATGGAAATGGTATCACCGGGTCATCGGAAAGGAAAAATGCCCGATTATGGATACATGGTGGCAGACTGAGACAGGTATGTTTATGGTTACACCAATGCCTGTTGTTCCACTCAAACCCGGTTCAGGAGGCAGGCCGTTCCCGGGAGTTATTATGGATGTTGTAAATGAACAAGGAGAACCGGTAAAACCTAATGAAGAAGGATACCTCGTTATCAAGCGCCCATGGCCGGCAATGATACGTACAATTTATAAAGATGACGAACGTTATGTTAATCAGTATTGGAGCCGTGGTCCAGATATCTATACAACAGGGGATTCGGCACGTAAGGATGAAGACGGCTATTTCTGGGTTATTGGTAGAGTCGATGATGTAATTAAAGTTTCCGGCTACCGTTTGGGAACAGCTGAGATTGAAAGTGCGCTGGTCAGCCACCACTCAGTTGCGGAGGCGGCGGCAATAGGTCTTCCGCATGAAATTAAAGGCCATGCGATACATGCCTATGTTATCCTGAAAGCCGGCGTTGAAAGAAGTGAAAAACTTCTCGAAGAACTCCGCGGCCATGTAGGACATGAAGTTGGTCCGATTGCAAAACCGGAACATATTGAGTTTGTTGATTCGCTTCCGAAAACCCGCAGCGGAAAAATCATGCGAAGAGTATTAAAAGCAAAAGCACTTGGAGTTGATCCGGGGAATCTCTCTACATTAGAAGAATAATACTGTATATTTAGATAGAGAAAAATCTTTATGTAGGTATTTAATGCGTTTAGTCATGCTTTTAGCGGCGCTGTTCATGCCGATATGCGCCGCTCAATCTCAACATGTCGATTGGTCGCAATGGAACTACTTCGTTGGTGACTGGATAGGTGAAGGAACAGGCGCGCCGGGGCAGGGTAATGGTGGATTTAGTTTTGCCTTCGATTTGCAAGGTGCAATACTTGTACGAAAGAACTATTCGGAATTCCCCGCAACTGAAAAATCGCCTGCATACAGGCATGATGATCTTATGGTAATGTATCCGGATGGCGGTTCGTGGTCTGCTGAATATTATGATAATGAAGGCCACGTAATTCACTATGCAATAACCTTTAATCAGGACTCGACAAAGGTAATTTTTACCTCAAAATACCAAAAGAATACTCCGTCTTTTAGATTAACCTATACCAAGCAGGACCAGAACCACGTTAACATATTATTTGAATTTGCAGCACCGTCTGAGGAGCTTCAATTTAAACCATATATTGAAGCTGTCGCGGTGAGAAAAGTTAAGGACTAAACGTGAACGGGTTTTTCCAAAAATTCATAGCAAACACTAAGCTAACCTGGCGACCGATAGTTGCTGTCTTTTTCTGGGGACTCTCATTTATTGCTACCAAAATAGCCTTACGTGAAATAGATCCTATCCTGATCATTAACCTGCGTTTGCTTTTGGCCGTACCGCTTCTTGGTGTGATTTCTGTTTTATATAAACGTTCCTTAAAACTTCAGCCCAGGCAGTTCTTCTTAGTCTTGTTGTTAGCCGCTATTTCGGTATTTCATTTATGGATACAAGTCACAGGGCTTCGCTTTACCAGTGCCGCAAACACGGGATGGATTATAGGAACAACTCCGATATTTATTGCCATCATGAGTTTTATATTTCTTAAAGAAAAACTTGTTGCCCGGGAATTCATCGGTATAGCTATTTCTATTGCGGGGCTTCTTTTGCTTATTAGTAAAGGGAACCTGACTTCACTCTCATTCATAACCGGAAAAGGAGATCTCTTAGTGCTCGCAAGCTGTGTAACATGGGGTTTCTACTCGGTGGTGAACAGAAAAATTGTATTAGATTATTCTCCTCTGGTCAGCATCTTTTATGTCTTTGTATTTATGGCAGTTCTTACATTTCCTTTTACTCTTAATGCCGCCTCAGTATATACGGTTATGCATTTATCTGCTTCAGGAATTTATGCTATTTTATTCCTTGGAATATTCTGTGCCGGGATAGCTTACGTCCTTTGGGCACAGGCATTAAACAGAATGGGTTCTGCAAACGTGGCAGCGTTTCTTTACCTTGAGCCTTTTGTAACAGTGCTTGGGGCGTGGATGTTTCTTGGGGAACATCTTACGGGCTTCATGGCTCTAAGCGGATTGATCATTATGTTCGGAGTAGCGTTAGTAAATTTCAAATAGCAGGAGCTTTGCTATGGAAAAATGCCTCTTAATAATAGACGTCCAAAAAGGATTTATCAACGACCATACATCTCATATTCCTCAACTGATCGAGAGGTTGCAATACACCTATACCTATGTCTTTGCAACAAAATTTTATAATCCTCCAGACTCATTTTATCGCAAGCTGATCCATTGGGAGAAGTTTGATGAAGGCAGCCATGAATGTGAATTTGCATATGAGCCGAAACGTGATACTTATGTAATTGGCAAATCAGTGTATAGTTGTGTTAATGATTCATTTCTGGAAAAGTTAGCAGCACTCAATATAGGGGAGGTACATATCAGTGGGCTGGAGACCGATATGTGTGTCATGAAGAATGCGGTTGATTTATTTGAGGCCGGTATTGTCCCTGTAGTGTTGTCTGAATTTTGCGCGAGCTGTTCCGGTGAAACTGCGCACCGGAATGCCCTGCAAACAATTAGAAGATATATTGGAGTGGATCAAGTTCTATAATTCGAAAGTGAATCCCTTTTCCTTGAGACGGTTATAAGTACTTTTCTCAAATTTGTAGAGATATGCTGCTCGACGTACATTTGATTTATCCTTTTCTTGCAGCCGCTTCAACAGATTCATTTTGAGTAGCTTCTTCCGGAAATTTCTCTTGTCAATCTTTTTCCCCAATATTTCTTCATAGAGTTTCTGCAATTGAGGCAATGTAAACTTTTCCGGTAGCAGCTCAAATCCGATAGGTTTAATACGCACTCTTGATTGCAATTTTTTAAGGGCTGTTTGGATGATTTGTGCATGATCAAATGGTAGTTCGGGTAAATCATGGAGTTTAAACCAGGATACTTCGCTGGTATCAATTCCGGGAGAAAGCGCATAGTTTTCCGGACTGATCAAAGCAAAGTGGGCAATCGTAAAAACCCGCCAGAGAGGATACCTCTCCACACCATCGAAGACGGCAGTCTGTTCAAGATAGATATTTTTTACACCGGTTGTAACTTCCAATATTCTCTGTGCCGCATCTTCAACCAACTCGTCTTTCTTAATAAAGCCGCCCGGAAGTGCCCACATGCCCTTTTCGGGTTGTATGGCGCGTTTTACAAGAAGTACTTCGAGTGTTGAGTTCTCAAAACCAAAGATTACGCAATCAATGGAAATATTCTTTATAACTTCTTTTAATTTATGCGACATAAGAGAAAACTTTCTTTTTGCTTAAAAATCCTGAGCATCAGGTCAAATGTGTCTAAATAGTGTAAAAAGTACACAAATATATTTGATTTGTCCTCTTATTTATCCTATTTTGTTATCAAATTTACAAAATTTATTACACTGATTAAAACCAGGTAAGGTCATAGCATTTAGCTTACCCATGTTTGTCAGGTGAACTCACCCCCATCCCCTCTCTTTGAAAGAGAGGGGAGAGCCCGAAGAGTTACATTTGGCTTGAATTCAGCTGGCGAGGGTGAGTTCATTATTGCTCAATTACTATGAAAACAGAACATATAGATTTGCGCAATGAATCCTGTTACTAATTTGTCTAAGTATTAATTAAAGACGCAAAATAGTGAATATGTATAGCCTTGGTATAGATATAGGTAGTTCTTCTATCAAAACCGCTGTCTTTGATACGGATTCGGGAAGAATTTTAGGCAGGGCAGGATATCCGGAAAATGAAATGGACATCCTTGCCGTGAAGCCCGGATGGGCTGAGCAATCTCCTGATTTGTGGTGGGAGAATGTTTGTCTTGCTGTTCGCAAAGTGATATTGGAGAATAATATTACTGCTTCCGAAATTGGCTGTATTGGGATAACATATCAGATGCATGGTCTTGTTGTTGTCGATAAGAATAGGAAGCCCTTAAGGAATTCCATAATATGGTGCGACAGCCGTGCGGTTGAAATAGGTAATAAGGCATTTACAGATTTAGGTGAAAACTATTGTTTATCGCACTTCCTCAACTCACCGGGAAATTTTACGGCATCAAAATTACGATGGATCAAGGAAAATGAACCGGAAATCTTTAAGCAGATTTATAAAATAATGCTTCCCGGTGATTACATCGCAATGAAATTGAGCGGTGAGATAGCCACTACGGAAACAGGTTTAAGTGAAGGAATATTCTGGGATTTTATAGAAAACGATTGCTCAAGTGCATTGCTTGATTATTACGAAATACCTCGAAATTACCTCGCTGATATTGTTCCGGTTTTTGGTGCACAAGCTTCTCTATCGAAAAATGCAGCAGAGCTTCTTGGATTGACTTACGGAATTCCGATTTCATATCGAGCAGGAGATCAGCCCAATAACGCTTTCTCACTTGATGTTCTTAATCCTGGTGATATTGCAGCCACCGCAGGGACTTCGGGAGTTGTGTATGGTGTTACAGATAAACTACTATCGGATCCAAAATCCCGAATCAATCAATTTTTACACGTTAATCATACTAAGGAAGATCCAAGATACGGGATGCTTCTTTGTATTAACGGTACAGGAATACTTAACTCGTGGGTAAAAAAGAATTTTGCATGCAATGCATCTTATGATGAAATCAATAGCATCGCGGAGCAAATACCGGTCGGGAGTGATGGAGTTTCCATTATACCATTCGGTAACGGTGCTGAACGCATGCTTGAAAATACCTCAACGGCTGGGAATATATTCGGTTTGCAATTTAACAGGCACTCATCCGCGAACATCTATAGAGCCGTGCAAGAGGGGATAGCTTTCTCGTTTGCTTATGGAATTTCAATCATGAAAGAATTGGGTGTCAAGCTTACAACAATCAGAGCCGGGTACGCAAATCTATTTTTAAGTCCGGTATTTGCCTATACGCTTTCGCAGATAACCGGTGCGAAAATCGAATTGTACAATACGGATGGCGCTGAGGGTGCTGCACGAGGCGCAGCTTATGGCGCGGGAATATTTGCTTCATTTGCTGATGCGTTTAAGTCCCTCGATATTGTCAAGACTGTGATCGCAGTGCCGGAAGAAATGTCAAAAGTTGAAGATGCCTATCAACACTGGCTTACATGCCTTAATAAAGTTTTAAAATGATATACGGAGAATACAATGAGTGTGATTAAAAACTCGCCAGAATATTACCAGGGAATAAACAAAATTCAATTCGAAGGCAGGGACTCAAAGAATCCACTTGCTTTCAGATGGTATGATGAGAATAAAATTGTTGCCGGTAAAACCATGAAAGAATATTTCCGGTTTGCAGTTGCTTACTGGCACAGCTTCGGAAGTTCGGGAAGTGATCCTTTTGGCGATGCGACAAAACATTATCCATGGGCTGAAGAAAGTGATGCTCTTGATGCCGCAAAAAGAAAAATGGATGCGGCGTTTGAGTTCATTACGAAAATGAGTATACCGTATTATTGTTTTCACGATTTTGATTTGATAAAAGAAGGTGAGAGTATCAGTCAATCGGATTTACGTCTACAGAAAATAGTAGACTATGCTAAGGAAATGCAGGCTGCTACCGGAGTAAAATTATTATGGGGAACCGCAAATCTCTTCGGTCATGAGCGGTATATGAATGGTGCGGCTACTAATCCTGATTTTAATGTTCTGGCATATGCCGGCGCTCAGGTGAAACGGGCATTGGATGCAACAATTGCCCTCGGCGGTGAGAATTATGTATTCTGGGGCGGCAGAGAAGGCTATATGTCTCTGTTGAACACGGACATGAAAAGAGAAAAAGATCATCTTGCCCGGTTTCTCGGAATGGCTCGTGATTATGCAAGGAAAAATGGGTTTACGGGTACGTTTCTCATTGAGCCCAAACCGATGGAGCCAAGCAAACACCAGTATGATTTTGATACTGAAACTGTTATCGGGTTTCTACGGTATTATGGACTTGATAAAGATTTCAAGTTGAATATTGAAGTAAACCATGCTACACTTGCCGGACATTCTTTTGCCCATGAACTGCAAACAGCCGTTGATGCCGGATTATTCGGAAGTATTGATGCTAACCGCGGTGATTATCAGAATGGCTGGGATACAGATCAATTCAGTGTTGATATCTACGAGGCTGTCGAAGCAATGTTAATTATTGCTCAGGCCGGTGGGTTCGGCAAAGGCGGTGTAAACTTTGACGCCAAAACCCGTCGTAATTCAACAGATCCCGAAGACCTTTTTATTGCACACATAACCGCCATGGATACATTTGCACGCGCATTATTAGTCGCTGAAAAGATGTTGATTGAGTCGGATTATAAAAAACTCAGAAGCGCAAGATATGCTTCCTTTGATACAGGGAATGGTGCCAAATTTGAAAAGGGCGAGTTGACGCTTGAAGATTTAAAACATATTGCAGAACAATCAGGCGAACCTGCACGCATCAGCGGAAAGCAGGAATTGTTTGAGCAGATTTTAACAATGTATATCTAATTATTTATTTTTGATAACAAGTCAAATCCATCATAAGGTTTGAGCGGAATAAGTTCAAACCTTATGAGGTTTTTTTTAACAAGGGGAAGAGAAGCAAGTATTTGTTGTACTTGTTCTTCATCCCCGGCTTCAAGTAAAATTATCGCATCCCGTCTGTCAGCACGAAAAAATATTTCCTTTATAAATCCACTTTCTTTAAGTTCCAGCACTCTGGCTGCTTCATCATGGAGATAGGGCTGAAAATCCGAAGCTTGTGCGGAAGGGGTATCACTACCAAAAGCAAGAAATTTCATACTATAACCTATTTAATAATCAATACGACAATATATAAAAAAAGCCTCCCGATTTCTCAGGAGGCTTTGAATTTTAATCTTACAAAGAATTATTTCATTAAGGTTAATTTCTTTGTAACAGACTGATTGCCTGCCTGAAGTTTATAAATATAAACACCGCTGGTTAAATTTGAGGCGTTAAATGAAACGCTGTAAGAGCCTTCGGCTTTATATTCATTAACGAGTGAAGCAACTTCGCTTCCGAGAATGCTGTATACCTTCAATGTTACCATGCCTGGTTTCTCCACGCTGAACATGATGGTAGTTGCAGGGTTAAACGGATTCGGATAGTTCTGTGCAAGAGCAAAACCCTTCAGCATCTGAGCCGGGGATTTTTCATTTTCAACAGAAATCGTGATTTCGAAGTCGTTTGTATATCTTGGCATAATCTGATATCCGCCGGTTCCGGTAGTAGTGTATTGGGTCGCAATACCGGTCACATGTTTCGGCCAAATAGGTTCAACACCACTGCTCAGAACTTCGCTCGGTTTTTTAACAACGAGTAACAACGTATCTGAGGTAACATTGTTGGCAATGCACTTAAGTGTTGTTGTGCCGCCGGTCGCTAAAGGCCATGTGCCTGAAACTTTAGACACATTAAGAACTTTTATCAGCTGACTTTCATAATTTTCGCCGTTTGCATTCAACTCGGCAACGGAAACTACTTTTGCAGAAGGTGCTGTGCCTGATGCAATTTTTGTAACGGAGATTAAGCTTGTTGAAGAATCGGAAACTTCAAGAGTTCCGTTATAGAGCATCAACCAACCAACAACAACAACGCTATCACCCGGAGTTGGGCCATATGTGGCGCCGCCATAGATGTTGATTCCAGCGGTCCCGTCCTGCATGTAGAATGAGTTCTTTGTCGCATGGAAATTAGGTGAATTTACGATACCGCGAACAGTTACTTTTGTCCCTGCTGTTGTGGTCGCAGGTAAAGCTCTGATTTGAGCGATAGTCAACTTAAGTTCTTCAATGGTGAATGCTCCTGCGGTAGAATTAAGTGCAGCGTTCGTGCTGTCTGAAATTCTAATGAAACACTTGGTGGAAGGTGTATTCGGAACTGTCCATGCAAATGTTCCAGCGCTGGCAGGGGTATTGGCAGCAATTGTGCTCCATGTGGCAGCACTATCTGTAGAAAGTTCAATTTTTACTGTGGTAACAAATGCACTTGTCCATGTAATATTTTTAACCTCTCCAGCCTTCAAAATATCGCCGGCTACAGGAGCTGTTAAGGTAACTTTAGGTATGATTGGGGTAACGAAATCAGCAACATAACGTGGCATAATTTGATATCCACCTACACCGGTTGAGCTATACTGAGTAGCAATACCGGTAACGTGTTTCGGCCAAACAGGTTCAACACCGCTGCTAAGTACTTCACTCGGTTTTTTAACAACGAGCAATAAGGTGTCGGTTGTTACGCCATTGGCAGTACATTTGAGAGTTGTTGTGCCGCCGGTAGCTAACGGCCAGGTGCCTGAAACCTTTGTTACCGTGTTAATTGTAATAAGCTGACTCTCATAGTTTTCACCATTTGCATTCAACTCTGCAACAGTAACTACTTTTGGAGCAGGTGCTGTGCCTGATGCAATTTTTGTAACAGTAATAAGGCTTGTTGAAGAATCGGATACTTCAAGAGTTCCGTTATACAGCATTAACCAGCCAACAACAACAACGCTATCACCCGGAGTTGGGCCATATGTTGCGCCGCCATAGATGTTAATTCCCGCGGTTCCGTCCTGCATGTAGAATGAATTCTTTGTTGCATGGAAATTTGGCGAGTTAACAATACCGCGAACAGTTACTTTTGTTCCTGCAGTAGAAGTCGCAGGTAATGCTCTAATTTGAGCGATAGTTAATTTTTGTTCTTCAATGGTAAATGCGCTCGAGTTAACTGAATAAATTGCAGCGTCCGTACTATCGGAAACTTTAACAAAACATTTTGTTGAAGGATTATTCGGAACAACGCCGGGATACATGCCGGCAGCTGCTGGTGCGTAAGATATTGTTGACCATGTAGCCATACTATCGCTGGAGAATTCAAGTTTTACCGTAGTAATATTTGCGCTTGTCCATGCAAGATTAACATTTTGACCAACGGTGTATTTTTCTCCGCCCGCAGGAGCCGTAAGAGTAACTGTACCAACCGGTTTTGAAATTGTGAAAACTGCACTTTTAGCCGGAAGAGCGAGGCCCTTGATATCGGCAATATTAACTAATGCTGTGCTTGATATTGTCGCAGGTAATGTCCATGAATAGGTGCCTAATGCAGCACTCATATTATCAGCAATTGTTGTCCAGTTTGTTCCGTTATCAAGTGAATATTCTAACTTAACTGTATCAACACCACTTGCTGTCCATGTGATATTATGTGAGGAACTAATAAGCCAGTTCTCACCGCCTACAGGAGAGGTTAATGAAAGGGTTGGCCGGACTAATTTAAAAATTGGGCTTACAACGGCAGCTGCCTTTGCATCAACATCTGAAATTCTAATTTTGCCGCTATCGGTAGGAAGATTAGGAATAACCCAAGGATAAGATTTTGCGCTTGCGAGTGTGGTTGAAACAACTTCCCACCAGTTAGCGCCATTGTCAGTCGAGTACTCAATTTTAACTGATGTGACTAATGTACTTGTCCATGTAATGTTATACTGTTTGCCGATAACAAAACTTTCGCCGCCGACGGGAGAGGATAGCTTTATTTCCGGCACATAACGACTAGATTTTTCAACTGCTGATTGGCCGATACTAACCGACTGCAGCAGTAAAAAAATCGCCAGGAGTAAAGTACTTTTGATTATTATTCTCATGATAACTCCTAAAGATGATTTGATAAATATTTTTAAATTTCGTATGATATATTACAACAGAAGTATATGAATTTAACTCAATCAAATCTGTCAGAATAAAGCAAATAATTATCCTGAATTATTTTGATCTACTACTGTTGTAATATACACATTCCTTTATAAAGAGGAAGTGCCAAATTTCTTACGTAAAGTTAGAAACCTTTAGGATGAAAATCAATCTTTTCTTTCATATTCAGCACATTTGGACAACTTTTTAAAATAAAAAAGCCGTCCCGGGGGACGGCTTTTTTGGGTAAATTCTGCCCGAAATTACTTCATCAAAGTCAGTTTTTTAGTCAAAGACTGGCTTCCAACCTGGAGCTTATAGAGATAAACACCACTGGTCAGATTTGAAGCATTGAACGGAACATTGTAATTTCCGGCTGCTTTGAATTCGTTAACCAAAGAAGCAACCTCTGTTCCAAGAATGTTATAAACCTTCAAGGATACCAATCCGGCTTTATCCAAGCTGAAATTGATAGTTGTTGTCGGGTTGAACGGATTCGGGTAGTTTTGAGCTAAACCAAAACCTTTAACGGTTGTTGAGGTATGTGATTCAGTTTGAACTGCTGAAGGAGCAACAAAATCACTCAAATAACGAGGAGTTAACTGATAACCGCCTGTTGTTGTTGTGAACTGGGTTACGATACCGGTAACATCTCTTGGCCAGGTAGGTTCAGTTGAACCGATAAGTTCACATGGTTTTGTAATTCTCATTGAAAGAGCATCCGAAGTGCCGTTGGCAGTGCAGGTAAGAGTTACGCTTGCTGAAGCCGGCCAAACTCCTGAAGTCTTTGTTACGTTTCTGATTGTAACAAGTGTGCCTTCGTAATTTTCGCCATTTGCGTTCAATTCGGCAACAGTGATAACTTTAGGAGTCATAACTGTATGACCTGAACTAACATTAGTGACAACTAAGGAGACTGCTGATGTCAGGGTGTCAGAAACTTCCAGTAAACCGCTATAGCTTAAGAGCCATCCGGTAACAACAACGCTGTCACCTAATGCTGTTGTAACAAGAGTTCCACCATAAACGTCAATACCTGCGGTACCGTCATAAATGTAGAAACTGTTCTTGGTGGTAGAAAAGTTTGGAGAAATTACAATACCTGAAATGGTAACCTTTGTTCCAGCTGATAAAGATCTGACAGAGGCAATAGTAGCATACTGACCGGCAGCCGCAATACTGAATGTGCCGCTGAGAGAAGTAACAGTAGCATTGTCGACGTCTGTTGCTTTAACTAAGCAAGTAGTGGAAACAGTGCTCGGAACTGTCCATGCATAGGTACCTGCACTTGCTGCTGTACTGGCAACGATATCAGTCCAATTTGCACCTGCATCTATCGAGTAAGCTAATTTTACATTGGTCACGTTTGAACTCGTCCAGGTAATATTTGAACTCGTTCCACTTGTTAATTTCGCGCCTGCAGCCGGAGCCGTCAAGGTTAAAGTCGGAACTACAACAGTAGTAACGGAAAATGCTGCGCTTGTAACCGCAGAGGCTTTTCCATCAACATCAGAAATTCTTACTTTGTAATTTGTGCCGGCTGTAGCCGGAACAGTCCAGGCATAGCTGTTAGCAGAAGCTGCTGTAGAAGCAACGATGTCGCTCCATGTAGATCCACCATCTGCAGAAACTTCTAATTTCACATTAGTAACACCGGAGCTTGCCCAGGTAATATTCTGTGACGAGCTTGCTAACCAGCTTTCGCCGCCCTTAGGTGAAGTCAACGAGAGTGAAGCAGATGATCCTGTGCCAAGATCCCAAGTTTTTGCAATATGGATACCGCTCAGAGAAAGTGTTGCTCCAGCAGTAGCACCACCCTGACGGAGAGCAATATTGGCAATTGATAATAAATCTGTTGTAGCGTCAACTACAGTAACCAATGGTGTAGGCTCTACTCCATTAAGAGTTGGATTTACCCAAAGGCTTACGGTATCATTTCCTGTGCCTGAAGCGAAAGAGTATTTTACAACAATCAGGTAGGTAGTGTTGAGAGTATAAGGGGTGGTCAACGAGTCGTTCCATTTAACAGGGATTACACCTTTAGTGATACCAAAAGCGACTCCGCCGTTAGCAGCCAGTTTTGCGTAAACTCTGGCACGGTAAATATTCTGAGCAAGGTTGTTGTTGATAAAATGGAAGAAGTAATCACCTGTTTGTGCAGCACTAACATTTACGAGAAATGAAGCATATACGGCACCTGAAGTGATTGAATCACCAAGTGATTTATGTAAATCTTCTCCGGTCGGTTTCATGACAACTGAATTACCTTTGCCGGAATTTACAAAACCATTATAGGTTAAACCGCCACTGGTAACCAAAATGGTGTTATTTGTAGAGGTTGACCAGCTGTGACCAACCCATGTATGGGCTGCTAATGAGTCACCTACTGTGTAGTTGAATGTTTCATCTAGTACAGTCTGAGCAAAAATTGAGCTCGACAATACAAATGAGAGAGCCAAAAGAAACAAGAAAAATGTATTTCTTTTCATTTTATCTCCGATTAATTGATAAATTACTAAAAGACTAAGTTAATATTAGTAATAGCATTGCTAAAATCCAAATCAAGGAAGTAAGATAACAATATATAGAGAAATACAATCTTAATTTTATTTTAAGTTGTAGACTCAATCAATATTGTAATCATAATAAACCTCCCCAGAGCTAAAATCGTCGTTTTTCGACGTTTTAATTGGAAAATTGAGCATATAGAGCTCTTCTTTGGTTCTGGTTACGGCAGTGTAAGCCCAACGGAAATACTCTTCTGTAAAGTAACCCCCAAATGACTTAAAGTCAATGAAAACATTTTTCCATTCTCCTCCTTGTGCTTTGTGGCAAGTTACGGCATATCCGAATTTGACCTGAAGTGCGTTCATGTACGGACTTTCCTTAAGTGCCTCATGGTAAGCTAATAGAAGGTCTTTATATTCCTTAGGCTTTTTCTTCATAAGTTTCTTGCTCGGATACGTTACGCCGCATTTTTCTGTGGCGAGATTGCGCATCGCAGCCCATTCACCGCCGGGCAGAAAGCCGGAGGTGGACCAAAGCAGGTTTTCGACTATTTTACATTCAAGTTCGAGAGGGACACCTTTGGCATCTTTCCAGCCGATAACGATATCTCTGAAAACGAGTTCATGTTCTTCGTTGTCTTTAAAAATGTTTTTACCTATATGAACCTCGGGGGTGGTAGAAACATCAATAACTTCTACAATGTCGCCATTCAGCAGGTTGTACAACCGGTTATTATTGACAACCAGAAGCCGGTCATTTGGTTGTATGGGAATATCTCCGGCTCCGTATCTCAACCTTCGTATTGCCTGATTATAGTGCAGAGCACTTTGATTTGACCGGGTGATCACAATCGTTTCATCAATAGAATCTTTTGTCGCAGCATTTGACCAGCGCGAGATAAATTCATTCGGCGGACATACTAAAGAAGGCGGATACTCGAGAGACTCAACTTCAAATCTATTCGCTTGTATGGCGGTCCGGAGGGGAGTTGCCACCTGTAATACCGGGCTTTCAGCACTTTGGCGGATAACTTCTGTCAATGTTACTTCGTCGGGATAAATGCTGTATTCTTTGCTAAGATAATCACTTTGTAAAGCGGGGGAGTACTCGGCTTTAACCGGGGGCAGCTGCGCGGGATCTCCGACAAAAATAATTTTTCTTCTTGTCGGTATTTTGCTCGTCTGAGAAATAATGCCGGCGTACATAAAGAAATCAAAAAGAAGCCTGCCGGAGCCAAAATTTAAATAGTCACTGCTGCCGCCGTTATCGGTAATCATGGAAGATTCATCGAAGATGTAGACAGTATTGACAGGATGAAGATTTTTTCTGATGGCAAAATTTACTGAAGATGATACTTGAGAGGTTTCATCGCCCTCTTTTTCTTCTGTGTAGATCAATGAGTGTATTGTTACTGCATCATAGCCTGTCTTTGATGACAAAATGCGGGACGCTCTGCCTGTCGGAGCCGCGAGATAAAAGTCGCGCTCAATGGACTCGAGATAATCGGCAATTACTTTTATGAGAAAAGTTTTCCCCGTACCCGCATACCCTTTGAGAAGAAAGCAGGACTCGGAACCTTCAAGGAAGTCAATAACTTGTTTCATCGCTTCTTTTTGAGAAGCCGTAAGATGTATTTTATGTTGCACGTATTTCTAATTAAGATAGTACTGAAATTGTCAAAGCATGGTGAAATCTCAAATCAGCATCAAGCTTCTTCGAATTTCATCCAATTAAGCCTGCTTTTTTCCGAGTAGGGGGCCCCTGCTGTAAACAGAACAAGATCACCTTTTTTTACATGTCCGGACTCGACAATCATTTTTTTAACCTCTTCTATAACAACTTGCTCCTTGCTAATAACCGGAGCAAACAAAGAGGTAACGCCCCATTTAAGACTCAATATGTTCATCGTTTTGTGACGATCGCTGATTGCAATAATTCTGGAGCCGGGGCGAAATTTTGACAAACTGATAGCTGCGCGACCCTGATGAGTAAATACGACGATAGCAGCGGGATTAGTTTGCCTCGAAATATTGCATATAGCATGATTCACGGAGTCAAATAAATTTTCTTCGATTGAAGAGGGAATACTATAGTCAATTTTTTCACAATGAATGTGGCTGCTTTCAGCTCGCAAAATGATGCTGTTCATTGTTTCAACAGTAAGGACGGGATACTTACCGACCGAAGTCTCAGCGCTTAACATTACTACATCCGTTCCATCCCAGACTGCGTTCGCTACGTCGGATGCCTCCGCTCTGGTTGGAATAGGGTTGACAATCATAGACTCAAGCATTTGAGTTGCAGTTATAACAATTTTGCCGAATTTATTACACTGTTTGATAATATTTTTCTGGATGACCGGTACGTCTTGCGGATGCATTTCAACTCCCAGATCACCTCTTGCAACCATAATGCCGTCAGATACTTTAAGTATCTCGTCGAAATTTTCAACTGCTTCTTTCTTTTCTATTTTTGCGATAATGGGTACTGAATAACCTCTTTCAGCCATCCATTTTTTCAGATTGGTGATATCCGAAGCCTTTCTGACAAAGGAGAGAGCGACATAATCAATATCAAATTTGAGAGCAAATTCCAAATCACTGAAATCCTTTTCTGTCACTGAGGGAGTGGAAAGTTTCATCCCCGGCAGATTCATCCCTTTTTTTGGTTTTAAAATACCCCCGTTCTCAATTTCACAAATCACGGAGACATCCGTCTTTCCAATGATACGTAAACGCAAAAGACCATCATCAATGAGAATGATATCGCCTATTTCGGCATCTCGCGGCAATAGCTTATAGGAGGTAGATACTTTATCCTTTGTTCCTTTTATCTTTTCGGTAGTTAATTCAATCTTTTCGCCGGTCAAAATCGGAATTTCCGGTTCTGAAAGCTCTCCGATTCTGATTTTGGGGCCTTGTAGATCAAGTAGAATAGCCAGGGGAGCTATAGTTTCAATTCTTGTTGAAATAATGTCATTTAAAAGTTTCTCAAAAAAGGAGTAGTCGCCATGAGAAAAATTTAACCTCACTGCATCGGCGCCGGCGGCAATTAATTCTTTTAGCTTTTCAGGAGTTGCTGTTGCAGGTCCTAAAGTTGCTAGAATTTTTGTTTTTCCGAAATTTTCATTTACGCGGCGAATCATTTCTGTTGCTCCTTACGGGTTTATTTTTTTTATGCGCATCTTCTCTGGTCTTAAAAGGATTCTTAGCCTTTTCGTACATATGTTTCAATTTTTGATCAACGATATCGAACACACTGTCCTTTGTGTAATGTCCGGAGGCGTTTCTTTTGCCGGCTTCCTTGCCCAGGAGAATCTGTACCCCATCTTCAATTTTTCCAATTGGAAATATATGGAATTCTTTCCTTTTTACGGCCTGAACTATGTCATCCCGGAGCATTAAATCTTTGACATTTTGCACAGGGATGATAACGCCCTGCTTTCTTGTCAGGCCTCTCTTAGCGCATATATCGTAAAAGCCTTCAATTTTTTCATTTACACCGCCGATAGGCTGAATTTCACCTTTCTGATTAACCGATCCCGTGACGGCATAGGACTGTTTTATCGGGAGTTCGGAAAGTGCTGAAATAAGGGTGAAAATTTCTGCTGCCGAGGCACTGTCTCCGTCAATGGGGCCATACGATTGCTCAAACACGAAATTTGCCGTGAACGACAGAGGAAAGTTTTTGCCGAATGTTTCCCGGATATAACCTGAAATTATAAGAACGCCCTTGTCATAAGTTTTCCCGCTCAGTCCGGCTTCTCTTTCCACGTTGATAAATCCGCCCATACCAAGTGCTACAGAACTGGTTATTCTGACCGGCTTACCGAATGCATAATAATCATTTCCATATACAGCTAATCCGTTAATACAGCCAACCCGCTCGCCGCTTGTTTCAATAAGTATGGAGTTTTCCATGATCATTTCTGTGATTTTATCTTCAGGCAGCGTGTGTCTTTCCCGCGCTTGAGCGTACGCAGTTTTTACATGAGTCGCGGAAACGATTGATTTTTTGTTTTGCTTTGCCCAGAAGCTCGCTTCCCGTGCGACATCGGCAAGAAATGAAAATCTTGTTGTTAGTTTTTGTTTGTTGCCGGCGTATCTGGCCGCCAATTCCAATAAGTAAGCGATAGCCGATTTGTTAAATTCAAGCAGATTTTCGTTGCGAATGAGTTTCTTGATAACTCTCGCATATTCAACCATTATTTCATTTGTCCGCGTTATCTCGTCGTCGAAATCCGCTTTTACTTTGAAAATCTTTTTGAAGTCATCCTCATAACCTGAAAGCAGCGAGTATATATAATTGCTTCCCATTAAGATTATTTTTGCATTAATCTCAATCGGTTCAGGTTTTAAAATGGAAGGTGACAATGGATAAAAAGAGAAAGCATCCTGAATCTCTAATTGCCGGTAATTAAGAACGCGTTTCAGCCTTTGCCATACACCCGGCTCTTCAAATAAGTGAATCGCTCTGAGTACCAGATATCCGCCATTCGCCTTAAGCAATGAACCGGCTTTTATTCTGTTAAAATCCGCATAAAAACCGCCTCTTCCGTCATTCGATTTTTCAATTGTACCGAAAAGATTTGTTGAATTAGGGGTTAGCTCAACAATAACAGGCGACTTTTTTGTGTCAGAATTATCGAGGATGATATTAACTTCGTAATCGCGGTAATAGTCAACTGATAATCCTTCGGCGGATTCGGATTCCGGTTTTTGTCCTTTGAATATTTGCAGGTGATTAAGTATACTGGATTTTACATCTGCCAGATATTTTAAAACTTTTTCGTCTTTATATTTTTCCAGAATATCACTCAAAGCGCCTTTAATTATTGTTTCTACTTCGCTTTTTTCCAGCTCGGACGCTTTGTTTTGAATTTCCTGTTCGATCTTCATGCCCTGCTTGAAGACTTTATACAGCTCCTCTTCCCAGACTTCGTATTTATTATTAATCTGTTTTACATTTTCTTCTGTGAGCTTGCCTTCATCAACAAGTGCGTTTAACTGGAACAGTGCAACGGGTTTGTTCTCTACAAGGGGAACAATGTCCGGCCGTGTTACGTCGCCCACCTGTACTTGTCCCAACGAGAAACCATCTTTGCGTAACCGTTCCTCAAATTCTCCGAGAAGATTTTTTTGCTGGTCTTTATATAGATCCAGCACGGCTTTTCTCTTATTTACGTATGATTCGCTTTCCAAGTGTACGGGGATGTTTTCCCGAAGGAATGAGATCAGCGTTCCAATATCTTTTTTAAACTCTTTGGCTTTTCCGGCAGGGAATATGAGCAAGACGGGGTAGTCCGGATCCTGAAAGTTGTTTACATACACGTAATCATAAAGCTGCGGGCATGAAGTGCTTATCTTCTCAAGCAACTGTTTTACGGAAGTTTGCTTACCTGTGCCCGATAGTCCGGCGATGTAGATGTTATAACCCGGAGCATTTATGTCCACACCGAGTTTCAAGGCCTTCAATGCACGTTCTTGTCCCACGATACTTTCAATCGGTTCAAGTTCGGTGGTGGATTCAAATTCAAAGAGGGAGGGGTCGCACTTCCATCGTAATTCGCTTGCGGTAAGTTCTTTCGGTTTTAATGTTCTTTTTGAGGCCACAGCTTTCTCCGGGATAGAATAATAAATTGCTTATTATCCAAAACTTAGAGAAATGAGTGAATAAAAACAAACCAGGCTTTTTAGGTTAGTTTGTTTTTCTAACGGTGAATAGTAAATAAGTGGTAACTGCAATTGCTGCCACGCCGATGACGGGTTCAAACAGAGATGAAAAAAATGGTTCAGTAGGTAAAGCTGCCGTTGTGAACTTGCTGTTTTGAAGTTCAACATTATCTTTTTCCGAAAGCGGTATAGTGTCGGTTACGGTATAGGCAATACGGGTTAAATTATCGCTGCTCGAACTTGTATAGACACTACCCCGTAATGTCGCTTTTCTTACCAGAAAATTTTCTCCGAGAAATGAATACCTGCCGATTTCTGGATATTGTACCTGCATATCTTCAATCGTGAATATGATATTTCTGGATTCAACACTACCTGTGCTCTGAGAGCGTGTATGCTTTTTTATAGAAGTTACTGTGTAAGCAGAAAGTGTTTGCGTTTCGGAAGGAAGAATGCAGATAACGTTGTCGCTTTTCGAATACTGTAAATCATTCTCCATGTTTATAACGGAGCTGTCTATCAGTGTTTCAAATAACTGCATATTTGTCTTAACCTGAGCCTCGGCTCTCAGGCCAAAAACAATAACATACAGAATTATAAAGGAGTAATGTCTTAGCATTCGAAATATCTTTTTATGAAATAACTCATAAAAGATAGTAATTTTTTATTTAAATGAGAGAGATTGAATTTTATAAGACTAACTTAAAAATCACTAAAATGCCAATAAATTTACTTTATATTCACGTCTGCCGGGTTTTTTATTTGAATATAGCTGTCGTTTATGTAAATTAACGCTGGATTTCTAATGATTAAGAAAATTCCACAGTGTTACAAAATTAGGCATATTTGGCTAAGTACATGATTTTTAGCTTAGAAAAGCAAAATGGCGTCGTGACTATTTTACTTCATCCTAAAAGAGTTACAGCGGAAATAGCAAGAGAATTCAAGGATTCTCTTTTTCAGATAATTGAAGAAAGTACTAAAAAGAACATCGTTATAGACCTTGCCGCGGTTGAATTTATGGATAGTTTTTTTCTTGGCGCAATTGTCTCGGGTCTGAAAAAGTGCCGCAATCAAAACGGTGATATTTATCTTGCCCAAATGCCAAAATCTCTGCGGCCGTTGTTTGAGTTGATGAATTTAGATGAAGTCTTTAAAATTTTCCCAACACGAGAAGAAGCACTGCAAAGTTTTCTTATATCCTAATCGGATTATCTTCAGCTTTTAAATAATATTGAATCTTATACAACATTAGGAAAAGCATCAGTATGAAAGGAATTATTTTAGCAGGCGGTGCAGGATCACGCCTTTACCCCATTACCAAAGTTTACAGTAAACAGCTTACAATTATATATGACAAGCCGCTGATTTACTATCCGCTCTCCGTACTTATGCTTGGCGGCATAAAGGACATTCTTATTATATCTAATAACGAAACCATACCGCACTATAAAAAGTTATTCGGTGACGGAGCTTCGATAGGATTGAACATTCAGTATAAAGAGCAGGCGGCCCCAAACGGTATTGCCGAATCGTTTATCCTTGGCGAAGAATTCATCGGTGATGATGCTGTTACGCTTATACTCGGCGATAATATTTTTTATGGCAGTCTCGAATTCTTTTATAAAGCTATCGATGAAACGGATAAAGGAGCCACCATTTTCGGTTATCGTGTCACTGATCCGGAAAGATATGGTATCGTTGAATTTGATAAAGCCGGCAAAGCTATTTCAATCGAAGAAAAACCCAAAAGTCCAAAATCGAATTTTGCAGTACCGGGATTGTATGTATATGATAACAAGGTTATAGAAATTTCGAAAAACCTTAAACCCTCTCCGCGTGGTGAACTAGAAATTACCGATGTGAATGTCGAATATATGAAAAGAGGTGAGTTGAACGTTAAGAAGATCGGCCGGGGCGTTGCATGGCTTGATACCGGTACGCCGGAAGCACTTCTTCAAGCATCTAATTTCTTCGGCGTTATCGAAGAGCGTCAAGGACTGAAGAACGCGTGCATCGAAGAGATTGCATTGTATAAAGGTTTTATTTCTGTAGACGAGTACAAAGAATTGTTAAAGAGCATCCCCAATAGCATGTACAGAGATTACCTCGTGAAAGTATTGGCGGATTTTTTGGAGAAAGAGTAAATGCAGGTTATTAAAACAGCTATTGATGATATCATTTTACTTGAGCCGCGTGCTTTCGGAGACGACCGCGGTTATTTTTTAGAGAGTTTTCAAAAAATGCGTTATGCCGAAGCCGGTATCAACGCTGAGTTTGTCCAGGATAATTTGTCGCGTTCAGCAAAAAACACCATTCGTGGATTGCATTTTCAGATTGGTGAAAAAGCCCAAGGGAAATTGGTGCAGGTGGTTTATGGCGAAGCCCTGGATGTCGCTGTAGATATACGTAAAGGCTCTCCGACTTACGGAAAATATGTCGCTGAAATCCTGTCATCAGATAATCACCGTCAGCTCTGGATTCCTCCAGGCTTCGCTCACGGTTTTTCCGTGTTATCGGATATTGTGGTATTTCATTATAAATGCACTGAATACTACAGCAAACCACACGAGAGAAATTTATTATTTAACGATCCGGCTATTGGCATAGACTGGAAAGTTACAAACCCGATCGTTTCGGAGAAGGACTTGGTTGGCCCATCTTTCGAAACATTTGATTCTCCTTTTTCTTATTAACTAATAGCTTCGAGGTTACTATGGCAAAAACCGACACCAGTATGTTTTTTACCGACCGTGAAACATTAGAGAGTTACTCATTATCAAATCAATTCGCTGAGCATCTTGAATTTGTATTAGTAAAGGACCGTTTTACAGCAACGGCCAATGACATATATTTTGCACTTTCCATGTCAATTCGCGATAGACTCATTCGTAAGTGGTTGAGGACACAGCATATTCATAAAGTTAAAGATGTCAAACGCGTGTATTACCTCTCGCTCGAGTTTCTCATGGGCAGACTTTTAGGTAATGCGCTGATAAACATGGACTATTACTCCGAATGTCAGCAAATTCTGGAAAAGGACGGTTATGTACTTGAGGACATTATTGACAAAGAACATGACATGGGACTCGGCAACGGCGGTTTAGGACGTCTTGCTTCATGCTTTTTGGATTCGATGGCAACTCTTGATCTTCCTGCTTTCGGTTACGGTATCAGGTATGAGTTCGGTATCTTTAAACAAGGAATTGAGCACGGTAATCAGGTTGAGTATCCTGATAACTGGCTGAGTTTCGGCAATCCCTGGGAAATATTCAGAAGAGAATTAAGCTATCGAATTAAGTTTTATGGCAAAGTTGATACTGTTGTAAACGAACAGGGCAAACTATCATTTAAATGGACTGAGACTGAAGACGTTCTTGCAACAGCATATGATACGCCTGTCCCCGGATATAAAACAAACACCGTCAACAACCTGCGTTTGTGGCAGGCTAAAGCCACTCAAGAATTTAGTTTCCACGATTTCAATCAAGGCAACTATCTTGCGGCTGTTGAAAATAAAAACGTCAGTGAAAATATTTCTAAAGTTCTGTATCCCAACGATACCTACATAGGCGGCAAATTTTTACGATTGAAGCAACAGTACTTCTTTGTATCCGCATCGCTTCAGGATATTATCCGCAAATATAAAATCAATCATCCCGCATCCTTCAAGGAATTTGCCGATAAAGCAGCGATTCAGTTGAACGATACGCATCCGGTTATTGCTATACCAGAACTGATGCGTATTCTTATGGATGAGGAAGGATTAGGCTGGGATGAGGCATGGAGAATTACCACGAAGACTTTCGGATACACCAATCATACGGTTGTTCCCGAGGCTCTTGAAGAGTGGTCGGTCTCTATCTTAGAGGAATTACTTCCGCGGCACTTACAGATTATTTATGAAATCAATCAAAGATTTCTTGATGGTGTCCGTACAAAGTATAAGGTGGATGATAACATCATCAAGCAGTTATCCATCATTAAAGAAGGACCGGAAAAGAAAATCCGGATGGCGCACCTTGCAATTATCGGTTGCCACGCTATCAACGGTGTAGCCGCACTACATTCGGACATATTAAAGAATGATATTTTCCCGCACTTCTATAAAATATTCCCTGAAAAATTCTTTAACGTAACAAACGGTATTACCCAGCGCCGCTGGCTGCGTGCAGCCAATCCTTCGGTTGCCGGGTTAATTTCCGATTCAATCGGCGATGAGTGGATTAAGGATCTTTCCAAGTTAAAGAAATTGGAAAAGTTGACCGGCGATGCGCAGTTCCGTGATTCATGGCGTGCATATAAATGGTCGAATAAAAAAGAATTGATCGACTATATAAAAACAGAGCAGGGAATTATTCTGGATCCTGATTCGATGTTTGATGTTCAGGTTAAACGATTCCATGAATATAAGCGTCAACTCTTGAATGTACTCCATGTTATTACATTGTACAATCGCTTGAAAGATAATCCGGATCTTAATATTTCACCAAGGACGGTCATGTTTGCCGGTAAAGCTGCCCCTGCATATTTACAGGCAAAATTGGTTATTAAACTGATAAATTCCATCGGTGAGATAATTAATAATGATCCGGATATTAAAGATAAATTAAAAGTCGTTTTCCTTCCGAACTACTCTGTTACTTTGGCCGAGAAGATTATTCCTGCAGCAGATTTATCTGAACAAATTTCTACTGCCGGTTTTGAAGCTTCCGGAACCGGTAATATGAAGCTTGCACTTAACGGTGCTCTTACTGTTGGGACAATGGATGGTGCGAACGTTGAGATGCGTGAAGAGGTCGGAGACGACAACATCTTTATCTTCGGTCTTCTTGCGGATGAAGTGGCTAAGCTGAAGAAATCCAAGTACAATCCGCGGGAGTACTATGAGAAGGATGAGGAATTGAAACGGGTTATCGATATGATTTCCGGTAACTATTTCAATCGCTTTGAACCAGGAATTTTCCAAATATTAGTTGACGATTTGCTGAAAACTGATTATTATTGCCTGTTCGCTGATTACGCGTCATATATTAAAACACAGGACGCTATCGGTGAATTGTTCGCTGATAAAGATGCCTGGACTAAAAAGTCTATCCTTAATGTTGCCAGGATGGGTAAATTTTCCAGCGACCGCTCAATTCGGGATTATGCTCAACTTATTTGGAATGTAAAACCCGTTAAAATTGATATTGAATAAATAATTTTCCTTTTTCACGTATTTATTAGGAGTACACCATGAATATTTCTGTAGTTGGCACCGGTTATGTCGGACTTGTTTCCGGTACTTGTTTTGCCGAAATGGGTTCGAATGTTATTTGTGTTGATAATAATCCGCAAAAGCTTGCAAAATTGTTAGAGGCTGAAATTCCGATTTATGAACCGGGTTTGGAAGTTCTTTTTCACAGAAATATTGCTAAAAAGCGTCTCATTTTCACCGGTGATCTAAAGCAGGCAGTACTCAATTCTGAAGTGATTTTCCTCTGCCTTCCTACTCCACAAGGCGAAGATGGTTCGGCTGATTTGCGTTACGTGATGGATGTCGCCGATCAAATCGGTAAAATATTAAAAGACGTACCGAATCATGATTATAAAATCATTGTCAATAAAAGTACGGTTCCGGTTGGAACATCCCGCAAAGTTGAGAGTATTCTTAAAGGATATGGACTCACTAATTTTGACGTTGTTTCAAATCCTGAATTCCTTCGTGAAGGATTTGCAGTTGAAGATTACATGAAACCTGATAGAATTGTAATCGGTGCAAGAAGTGAAAAAGCAGTTCAGATTATGAAGAATTTGTACGAACCATTTGTTCGTCAGGGTAACCCTATTCTTATCATGAACAATGAAAGTTCGGAAGTTACAAAATATGCGGCCAACTCATATTTGGCAATGCGCATTACCTACATGAACGAACTTGCAAACTTCTGCGAAAAAGTCGGTGCAGACATTGATATGATCCGCAAAGGCATGGGCAGTGATTCAAGAATCGGGAAAAGATTTTTATTCCCCGGCATCGGATATGGCGGTTCATGTTTCCCAAAAGATGTTAACGCACTTATTAAAACTGCTGCCGACAACGGTTCTGAAATGAAAATTCTTCAAGTTGTTGACAAGAGTAATAAAGATCAGAAGTCGGTACTTGTTAAAAAAGTCGTTGATTTCTTCGGAGATATCAGAGGGAAACACTTCGCCGTTTGGGGCTTGGCTTTCAAGCCGAACACCGATGATATGCGCGAAGCTCCGGCAGTTGTTATTATCAACAAACTGCTCGAACTCGGCGCAACAGTTTCAGCTTACGACCCTGCCGCAATTGAAACAACAAAATTCTATCTGCAAGACCGCATTACGTACGCTGAAAGCGAATATGATGCTCTTAAGGGAGCCGAAGCTCTTCTGGTATTAACAGAGTGGAATGAATTCCGCAATCCTGATTTTGCATTGATCCGGAAAGAATTGAATACTCCGACTATCTTTGACGGCAGAAATATTTTTGCAGTTGAAAAGATGGAAGAGTTGAAGTTCAATTACTTCTCAATTGGAAGAACCCCGGTTACTGTGTAATTAAATTATATAGCCCCTATTCTCCGGGATAGGGGCTTTCCTTATTTATCCCGGTGTATGCAAGTAACGTCAAAAATCATAGTATATTCAATTGCCGTATTAGTTATCGGTTTATTACTCAGAGTAATAGGTCTGTTTCATACAAACGTCGCCCTCTTGCTCTCCTTTGTGTGTATACTAAGCGGTTTAGTAATATTCACAAACTATTTCGGAACACACAGAGTATATATATTGACGGCCTCGGCGATGGTATTCTATTCCGGTTTTCTTCTTCTGCTTAAATATTATTTTTCATTCGACCTTCAGATTTTTGCGTTTATACCTCACCTCATGCTGATCTCCGGATTGAATTTCCTTCTACTCTACATCGAGAACAGAGACCGGCGGCTTTATTTAGTACTCGGTATTGGACTTGTTATTATTTTCCTTGTCGCATCATCTCTATTGCATGCACTTTCCTGGTTTATGTTCGGTCATTATTTATACCGGATAGCTCATACATTCTGGTTTTTCATGCTTTTATTATTACTGTTTCTGGTGATAATTATGAGGCAAAAGAGATGAAAAAAATGGAGGCTAAAAAGCGGTTGAGCGCCGGCATACTGTTTTATCGTATGAAAGGTGAAGATATAGAATTCTTGCTCGTTCATCCGGGCGGCCCCTTTGATGCCAGGAAAGATAACGGTGTATGGAGTATTCCAAAAGGGGAACCCGATCCCTCTGACCCATCAATGTTTGCAACAGCGGTTAGAGAAACACAAGAAGAAACAGGTTTTAGTTTCTCCGGTCAAGCCGTGGAACTGGGCACTATTGTCCAAAAAGGCGGGAAAGAAGTCCATGCATGGGGCGCCCTATTTCCTGCAACCGACCTCAGCGGTTTTACAAGCAATACTTTCAAAATGGAATGGCCGATGCATTCCGGAAGAATCCAAGAATATCCCGAAGTTGACCGCATAGATTTTTTTACATATCCGGCTGCCTGCGTTAAAATCAAGGAAGCGCAGATACCGTTTTTAGACAGGATGATTGACTATCTAAAATCTCATCCATCTACGCGTGAATCACTGTATGACCTTACCTATCTTATTGAGGTCGCACAGGGTAGTAAAGAATTTATCGTAGAGATGCTGGATAAGTTTCTGGAACAAACAGAAGACTCGGTGGCTGTTCTCAAACAACATATTGGCACCGAAAACTTGGAGGAAATAAGAAGACTAGCACACAAATTGAAACCGACATTTGTTATTGTCGGGGTTCAACGCATCTTTGAATTATTGAAAACCATCGAGGGGATGGCGGAAAATTCGGATAAAAGCGGCATAAAAGTTATATTTGCTGATATGTTAGATTTATGGAACTCCGTTAAGGCGGATTTGGAGAAGGAATCTGCAAGATTGAAAGGGCAGTTATGAATGCAACCTTAAAGTGCCTTATTGTTGATGATGAGGTACTGTCGCGAAAGATTATAGAGCAATTCGTTGAGAAAACCGGTTTTATTACTTGCGTGAAATCATGTGCAAACCCAATCGAGGCTGTTGAGTACTTGAGTGAAAATGCTTGCGATATTATTTTTCTTGATATTGAAATGCCGGAGATGTCGGGTTTGGAATTTATTGTCTCGCTCAGAGAAAAACCACAAATTATTCTGGTGACATCGAAAGAAGAGTATGCTCTAAAAGCTTTCGATCTGGATGTTTGTGACTATCTGCTCAAACCACCCGTGTATGCCCGCTTTTTAAAAGCCGTTACTAAAGCTAAAGAGATTATTCAACGCGAAGCTGACTTGCCGAGTTCATCGGAGTTTTTATTTGTTAAAGTAGATTCACGTATCGTGAAGATTGATTTTAATGAAATAGATTACGTTAAAGGAACCGGTGATTATGTTACCATTTACTCCGGTAAGTTGCAGCATGTTGTTCACTCAACCATGAGTGGTATTGAAAATAAATTGCCGGGCAATTATTTTGTCCGCGTGCATAAATCTTATATAATCAATTTAAAGAAAATATCTTCCATTGAAGATACCACAATTAGTATTGCGGGACAGATCATCCCCATCGGTGGTATTTTTAAAACTGATTTTTATAATCGCCTGTCACTTTTATAAACGATGCAGCAGTAAAGTGTACCATGACTGAAACTAAAAGAAATATTCTGGTCGTTGATGACGAGGCTGTTGTCCGGAAAATTTTGGCATTTAATTTATCAAGAAAAGGTTACGCACCTATCGCGATTGATAACGCGACTGATGCATTAGCAGAGCTTGGTAAAACACAGATAGATCTGGTTTTATGTGATATTAATATGGAGGGAATGGACGGATTCGAGTTTTGCCGAACAGTGCGCCAAATGGAAAAGTATCAGGCGCTGCCGTTTATTTTTATTACCGCTAAAGACACATCGGAATTTAAAACAAGAGCCTTGAATATTGGCGCGGATGATTTGATTTCAAAACCGTTTGATATTGAACAATTAATGTTGAAAATTGAGGCTCTGCTCAAGCGCGTTGAGATATACCGCTCATTCGGCAGACGTGACAAAGTTGAGCAGCAGCTTGCGGCCGGGAAATCACGTATACTTATCGTTGACGATGATACGTTTATGTGCCAAATATTAAAACGGGCATTCAGTAATGAGGGATATGAGGCAAGCGTTGCGCATAATGTTTCAGACGCTTTAGAACTTGCACACGCGTTTTCTCCGGATATTATTGTATCGGATATTATGATGCCGGAAATAGATGGGTTTACTTTTAGAAAAATGCTTCTCGAAGATAAAAAGCTGAAAGACATTCCCTTTGTCTTTCTTACCTCAACGGATTCCGAGGCTACAATGCTTAAGGGGTATGATTATGAAATCAAAGATTATATTTTAAAAACAACGAACTCGAAAATCCTGACGACGAAAATCGGAAATATCATTAAATCTACAATGAAAGACCGGCAATCATCAATTATTGAATTGAAAGAAGCGGTTAGTAAGGTGAGCATTGAGGTTGTTCCGGAAAAAAGCCCATCTTACGAAGGTTTTCAAATTGAGCAGTGGAATGTGCCTTTCAAAGATACTCCGGGCGGTGATTTTATTGATTATTGCGAGCTTGATGACGATAGGTTGGTGGTAATACTTGGCGATGTTATGGGAAAAAAATGGGGCGCTTGGTTTTTTGCGTTCTCTTTCATCGGCTACCTGAGAAGCGCTGTTCGTGTCGCTTTGGATGTTTCAAAAAGTGCGACAGCTGCCGACATATTGAGTGAGGTAAATAGAGCTATTTATAAGGATGCGAAAATCTCGGAAATCTTTTCGACAATTTCGGTAGTTATACTTGATAAAAAACAGATGACTCTGCAATATTCCGGAGCTGGGGATCTTCCGATGGTATATGTGAATTCTACTAACGGCAGAGTTGAGAAAATAGTATCGGATGGCCCACTGCTGGGAATCTTCTCTCAGAGTGAATATTCTAATTTTGATTTATCCTTACACAAAGACGATACCATTATCATTATGACAGATGGTATTACCGATTCAAGGAACCCGGCCGGATCAGCATTTGGCTATGATAACCTGCTTAAGGTAATTGATTCAAGTCCGGTCGGCAAGGCTTTTCAGATTCTAAAAGATGAATTCTGTAATTATACCGGCAATCACTTCGACGATGATGTTACTATGATCTCTATAACCGCGTTGAAGGATTCGCCATTATTGAAACAATAACCCTGTAAACACAGGGTTTATATATCCAATATAGAGGGCACCCCATGGTTCTTGGATTGATTTTTTGGCTCCTCATCTTCATCGTTTTCTACTCATATGCCGGATACGGAATATTTCTTTTCTTGATAGTGAAATTTCCTGCCCTTGGTAAGCTGTTCGCAAAGCCGCGTAATAAAAGAACTTCGACACTCGCTGTTCCTGAAGGCCAACCGTATTATCCGACGATATCTATGATTATATCTGCCTCCGGCGAACGTAAAGAAGTAATCGAAGAAAAAATCAGAAACACATATAGTCTCAAATACCCAAGAGAGAAACTTGAAGTAATTTTTGCTATCGCGTATGATGGTTCTGCTGGTTATGATGAAACCGTACATCAGTTTTACCACACATTTCTCGAGGAACCCCATTACAACATATCATCCAAAGATGAAGAAGTATTTGTAAAATTTATTGACGTTGAAGATGTGCAGAATGTACGGTCTCCGGAATTTCTTGATGAAATGGCCCAGAGGCTTGAGAGTGAGCAGTTTCATTCCGGTGAAGTATCGGACGGGGCAAAGGAGATTCTGGACGCAAAACTTAAAGGCGAAGATCAGGAGGAGCTGACTGTATACGTTACAAAAGATATCGAGCGCAAAGGAAAAATCGCGCAAGTTAACAGGACAGTAAAAACCGCGCATGGCGAGATTTTAGTGTTCTCCGATGCAAATGCAATGTTTAACGAGGACGCATTAGTTAACATCGCGCGGCACTTCAACGATAGTCAGGTCGGTGTTGTTGCAGGAGAAAAGCGTGTTAAAAAAGGAGAGAACAGTACCAGCGGTGAGGGTGAAGGCTTATACTGGAAATATGAATCATTTTTGAAAAAATTAGATTCAAAATTGTATTCTGCTGTAGGCGCTGCCGGGGAAATTTTTGCGATTAGAAAAAGTTTATGGAATTCTGAAATATATCCCAATGCTATCATTGAAGATTTCGTTATTTCGATGCAGGTTGCAATGGACGGGTACCGCATCGTGTATGAACCGGATTCTTACGCTGAAGAAGAACCGACATTCGATCTTCAGTCCGAATTTATCCGGAGAAGAAGAATCGCGGCAGGGGGATTCCAGTCTGTTGTCTGGTTAAAAGGATTGCTCAATCCATTTAAATACGGTGTTTTATCATTTCAGTACATTTCACATCGCGTGCTACGCTGGGTGGTTGTACCTTTTATTCTTCCGGTCATTTTCCTATATAACATATTTTTACTATGGCAATTACCTGCGGCAGCATTCGCGTTCTACTTTTTGATTCTTCTCATGCAGATCGGTTTTTATGCCCTGGCGCTAATCGGTTACCGTCTTGAGCTGCAAAGGAAAAAGATAAAAATATTCTATTTCCCGTTTTTGCTTGTTATGATGAACTGGGCAGCATACAGTGGTCTCAAGCGCTATCTGCTGAAAGAGCAAAAGGTAACCTGGGAAAAGGTAAGAAGATAAGTATTAGAAGGTCATAATTAAACTCATGCCGGTGCTTTTGTAATGCACAGAAGGCATGAGCGATATTTCAACTGGGTTTTCTTTCAAATCACCTGGTGTGTTGGCAGAACTATCGTGATGCGTTATTGTTTTCCCAAATGAATATCCAATCATAGCTGCAAGCGGCAAATCACTATACCAATGCATATTTTTACTGACAAGGCTTGTGCCAAGGCAGGCGACAGCACAGTAACCCACCGGTTTTATCCAATGCACTTCCGGGTAGTTCTCGGAAATTACAGTAAGAGCAGTTACAGCTGTTGCCGTATGTCCCGACGGGAATGAATAATAATGAGCCTGGTTTTTACTATACTCGTGAATAGAAGGGAATGGGTGGAATTTCCCCCCCGCTCTGCTATATGAGCCGGGACTTTCTCTCCCGATGCTATGCTTCAAAAGTTGAATCGTAATTCCGGTTGAAACGATAGACTCCGTTATTTCAAATGAAGTTTTAACCATTCTATTGTCGTTACTTATATATCCGTATAATCCCATAACAGCGGCACCCGCGAGTTGCCATTTGCCGTCACCGAATGCGACACCGTATTCTGTAAATCTTCTAAAATTTCCGGAGCGAGCGCAAATGTTTTGTGTGCCACGGTAAAGTTTTTGATCCTGGGTATATATGGTTGAAGTTGTTCCGGCAACAATTCCAATTAACGCGGCATTTTGAACTGAGAAAAAGTTTTTACCGGTATTGAAAATGTCTTCCGGTATAGAACTTATATTATTAATCAGGTTCGCTTGTTCGGTATTATCAATAACAGCGGTATGAGGAATCTCGGCAACCGGTTTAGTGAAAATCGCGAGTTTAGAGTTCAACTCCATGTTCCTTAATGTGTCTATCTGCAGATGCTCTTGACCGAATGTGATTTCGGTAAACATCTGGCTAAGTAAAAGAAATACCGCGATATGTAACTTATAATGCGACATACAAACCCAATCCGGAAAAATGATTTGTTACGATCGGCGTTATAACAGCGGTTTCTTCACCATCTTTTTTCTCACCCCAGTGTGGATGCACAGCAAGATTACCGAACGTATATCCAAGTACTAACGCTAGCGGATAATCGCTGTACCAGTGAATGCCGGTATTGACCATGGAAACACCAAGGCAAGCGGAAGCAACCGCCGCAGCGGGCGTTAGCCATTTGGAATCGGGATAGTTTTCGATAATAACAGTGAATGTCGCTATCGTGGTAGTTAAATGTCCTGACGGGAATGCATCATAATGCGGAACGCGTTTATGATAGGTTATTTGATTGGGAAAGAAATCCCAGCGCCCGGCTTTTCTTGTGCTGACAAAAGGACTTTCACGTCCGGTAACATGTTTTAACACTTGCACAACCGAACCTGAGGATAAAACAGCCTGAATAATTTCACTTCCGACATTTACCGCCTTGTGGTCACCAAATACTAAACCATATGCGGCGAACCCGGCACCTAAACCAAATTGGCTTTTACCATCACCAACTGTGACAAAGGCATCGCTATATCGTTTTACTGCATTGTTTGATTTATACCATTTATCACTGGTGTTCCACGTTGCATTGTCTGTCGCAATTAATCCGGCGGTTGAACCTGCCACCGTGAGATAGAGGGGAACCTGTTCGCTACGTACAGACCATTTCGCAAAATTGATCCAATCATTGGGAATGTTGAGAAACATGTCATACCAGTTTCGCAAAGTCACAGTATCCTGAGTCCCGGAGTTATCCGTGGCATTGTTGTTTTCAAAAGAATAACAATTGGTAAAGAGAAATATGATACATGAGGCGATTACTACAGGGTACCGTTTCAAAATACTGCTCCTATGTTTAGATATTAGACGCGTAATGCACGTATACGTTATAAATATAACAGTAGAATTTCATAAATAATTCATTAATTATTTTTCATTGACCGGAAGTCTTTAAAACAAAAAACCCCGCCACAAGTGACGGGGTCCTTTGTTGTTAGACGAATTTTAGCAATCGTAATACAAGCTGTATTCGTAAGGATGTGGCTGTAATGCCATAGCTTTGACTTCATTTTTCGTTTTGTAGTCAATCCATGTTTGAATAACATCTTCAGTGAATACATCGCCTTTGAGCAAGAATTCATGATCTTTTTCAAGAGCGGCTAAGGCTGCATCAAGGCTACCCGGAGTTGAAGGTACGTTTTTCAACTCTTCAGGTGAAAGATCATAGATATCTTTATCAAGCGGCTGACCCGGATCAATACGATTCAAAACGCCATCAATACCGGCAAGCAGAATAGCTGCGAATCCGAGGTACGGATTACCTGAAGCATCAGGGCAGCGGAATTCAACGCGCTTAGCTTTCGGGCTGTTTGAGTACATCGGAATACGAACCGAAGCACTACGGTTTCTTTGTGAATAAGCAAGGTTAACAGGAGCTTCAAATCCCGGCACCAATCTCTTATACGAGTTAGTTGTCGGATTTGTGAAAGCAAGTAATGCCGGAGCGTGTTTCAAAATTCCACCGACAAAGTTAAGAGCCATTTCGCTTAACCCTGCATAACCGTTACCGGCAAACAAAGGTTTATTGTTTTTCCACAAGCTTACGTGAACGTGCATACCGCTTCCGTTATCACCGAAAATAGGTTTCGGCATATAGGTTACAGTTTTTCCGTTAGCCTTTGCAGTATTCTTAACAATGTACTTGAATAATAAAAGCGCATCTGCCATTTTGAGCATAGGCATGAAACGTAAGTCAATTTCGCACTGTCCACCTGTTGCTACTTCGTGGTGAGCGGCTTCTACTGCGAGACCCGCGTTCTGTAAATTGGTAACCATTTCGTTACGAAGATCAACAAGTGAATCTGTAGGAGCAACAGGGAAATAACCGCCTTTATATGCAGGTTTATAACCCAGGTTCGGACCTTCGTCACGGCCTGTATTCCAGCGTCCTTCTACTGAGTCAACAGAATAGAACTGCACGTTTTGTGTTGATTCAAAGCGAACATCATCAAAAATGAAGAACTCGGCTTCAGGACCATAATACGCTGTATCTGCCAAACCGGTTGATTTCAAATACGCTTCGGCTTTAGAAGCGATATTACGCGGGCAGCGTGAATATTTTTCTTTTGTTGCAGGCTCGAAAACGTCGCAGATCAAGCTGAGAGTCGGAGCTTTAACAAAAGGATCAATGAAAGCGGTTGATGGATCAGGAATGATCAACATATCGCTCTCATGAATTGATTTCCAGCCGCGGATTGATGAACCATCAAATCCGTGACCGTCGGTGAACTTTGAGGCAGATAATTCGCTTACCGGTACGGTAGTATGCTGCCACTGTCCCGGAAAATCCATGAATTTAAAATCTACGAATTCTACCTTGTTGTCTTTAGCAAATTTTAAGACTTTTTCTACTGCAGAGAGATCTTTTGCCATAGTTGTTGTCCTCTAATAATGAATGATTAATTAATGTTATAGTTGAATCTTTGCTGTTTCCTTATGTGTGGAAAGCACAAAATTTGTATGTGTTGCCAAAACACCGGGCCACGACTGAATTTCGCTCAGCAGTTTTTCCAATGCTTCGGTATTTTTTACAATTGCCTTAAGAATATGAGAGCCGGCTCCGAGAATGGAGTGGCATTCCAGAATCAATGGATGCTTTTTAGCGTTTTCCGTTAAAGCTTTGTAATGCTTGGAAGATTCACTTGATACAGTGATGAAAGCCATGATGTCATATCCGAAGATTTTTTTATTGATCTTCGCGAAGTATCCTTCGATAACACCTTTTTCTTCCAATTTGTTTAAGCGTTCGCTGACAGATGGAATCGACAAGCCCACTTGCTCCGCAAGCTGATTCCTTTTGGTCCTCCCGCTCGCTTGGAGAATGTTCAGAATTTTAATATCTAAGTCGTCTAACATATGTTAACCTAAATTTATAAGGAATAAATAGAAATTTGACCTTAATATATAAGATAATGAAATGAAGTGCAAACGAAATTTTGCAGAAAGGCTAAATTTTTTTGGTTGGGAGGGTAATTTAACTAAATAAGTGCAAAAAATGCCCAAAAAATTGCAAATTAAGAGAAAATTCGGGCTTTAGTGCCCTATGCCATTCCGAATTTCATACAATTCCATGTATTTAGAAACCGGAGTATTGCCGCTCCACTGCCTTGTTATGATGCCGAAAAACATCATTGCGCAAAACAAAAGGACAGCAATGAGTGATATTGTGAGGGTGTTTAGCTTTTTATGTGCGCCCACCGGATGGATGTTCAATGTGTCGTTGACTGGACAAGCATCTACACATTGCATGCAGGAAGTACATTCATCGGAAATAACATAATGTGCTTTGCTGACCTTAATGGACGAAGGGCAAACTTTGTCACAAAGACTGCAATCAATACAAGTACCGGCAGTTCGTTTAATTTTTAGGATGCTGAGAAGTCCCGTTAATCCGAGCAATGCACCATATGGACAAAGGTATCTGCACCAGAAATTCTTAATTGGAATGGAAAAGAGTACCAGAATGGTTAAAATATTAATTGAGAATGGAGAGAGGAACCGGAAAAAATCAAAGAGTTTGATGTCGGCAATAATGTTATAGTCACTATCTAAGAAAAGTGCGAGCTGTTGAACGCTCATGGAGACAATTGTAGAAACAAAGAAAAACAAGAGCAGATATTTTAATGCCCTGAGCGGGTAGTCTGCCCAGCGTGGTAATTTCAAATTTTTCTTAAATAGCTTGTGCCCGAATTCACCAATTAAATCCGAGATGAACCCGACAGGACAAACCCATGAGCAGAAGGATTTGCCAAGGACAAATGACATGAGAAGGATGCCAGAAAAAATAAAAAATCCCGCCGGGTGAACCTGATGAACAACACCGGTTTGCAAAAAATATACTAAACTCATAAGAGAAGAAATAGGGAGATAGGCCTCAACACCCGCAGGTCTATAGGTGCTGCCGTGTACGCCATGCGATTCGAGGTAGGTTGTGAATAAATAAAACTCAACACCTATCCAGATACTGATAAGCGTGAAAAGTATTTGAGAACTTAACCGTAAACGCTGAACATCTTTTTCGTTATTTTTTACAATTGTTGTTTTCCGTGGAGTCATACAAAGCCATCATATCAAATTGAATAATCATCTAATCTAAATCCTGAAAAATGCAGCAAAGTAAAGTGCGTATACCGCGAAGGCATATCCCAAATGTTTAAAGTAAACTTTTTCGCGAACCACAAACACGCCGAGCATACAATGGGCAATCATAGGGATGAATGCCAGAGCGCCCATAGCCGACAATTTGTTAAATATCTGAAGGGCAAATATGAGCGTAAGCAGTAGAAGCTGATACATGTGGTTCGCACTGCGGAAACGGTAATACTTTATTGATTTTTCGCTATGTGTGTCTTTGCTAGGCTGAAGCATCTTCGTGTGAATATATAATGCGGACGAAATAAAATATAATGCGTTATACAGCCAGAGTAAAAGCATAGTATAAAGCGATGAACCACCCAGGAAATAATATACTGCGGGCGAAACAATAGCCAGTCCTATTATGGCGCTTATGTCACGGATGAGCGGCGCTTTGAAATTCCTATCTGCGAGTAATCCGAAAGCAAAACAGAAAGCGGCAATTAGTCCAAACAGAAGCAGCGCATACATTTGATAATATATAACGGCAACAGTACCAGCGGACAATCCGATTACTGTGTATATAATAAACCAGAGAAGGGCTGCGCGGTATTTTACCGAATTCCGTTTCTGATTTTTGATTTCGGAGAATAAAATTTCTGCCGGAGTATAAGCGAAGAATAGAAAAAATAGTGCGACTAGGAACGGTGCCAGTGCAACAGATGCTTTTGGAGCATGGATTATACCTGTGACAGCCGGAACGATGAGCATTGCCCATGTGCCGTGCTCTTTTACGAAGACCGGCTTTTTCAAAAGTGAAAGATCAATCATGCCTGATACTGTTTATCTTATTCTTTGTGAGCAGCAAAAAACTATCTATCGTTTCTTTACTGAGCATGGCGTACGTTTCATGGTTGATTTTTGACCATGTTGCGTGAACAGGGCAGGGAGTATCATTAGAGCAATTCGGGAAACCAAGTACACATTGAGAAAATATACTGTTACCGTCTATGGCATTTACAATATCTATCAGTTTTAACTCCGCCGGATTGCGATTCAGCAAAAATCCGCCGTTCTTTCCTTTTTTGGATTCAACGATTCCGGACGGGGTCAACTCCTGAAGGATTTTTGAAACAAATTCTTTCGGGATTTGCAATTCCCTTGCAATTTCTTCGGCGTTTGATGCGGTTCCGTGCGGCAACGAGGATAGGAAAAGTACCGCTTGGATGCCATATTCGCACTTTTTTGAGAATATTATTGACATATCGGACTATTTTGTCTGATTAAAAATAATTCACATAGTTAATATATAGGTATTCTTCTCTAAATAGCAAGTGGGAAATTAAGGAAACAAAAATGAGCGAGTGGAGTTGTTATTTCGAAGAATTTTTCTGCTCGTCATTATGCAGCCCTGCTTGGACCCGATCATGGAAGAGCTTCCCCATTTCTGCGCCGATAATGAAAACCATCGAGGAGTAATAAATCCAGAATGCTACAACGATAACCAACGCATAGGCACCGTAAACTTTGCCGTAAGTGGCAAAATGGTAGAGGTAATAACCGAAGACATGTTTAGCGCCTTCCCAGAGTATTCCGGCCCATATGGCACCGAAGAACACTGCGCGCCGCCTGATTTTTACTACCGGAACATAACGGTATAAAATGGCAAAAACAGTAGTAATGATAACAAATGAAAATGCCGTCGTGAAGAACTTCTGAAAAATTGAGTACTGCAAAAATTTCAACTCAACGATGTACTCGGAGAATTTACGCAAGACATCAATCATCGGCAGCAAAACACTCGAGACAAGAAAAGCAGCAACTGTTATTATGATCAGTGCGAAATCACGCAGCTTACCGAGAAAGAAATTAATATCAATGCGGCGTCCGAATACCGTATTGAGAATAGTCCTGATGCTGCTTGAAAATCCGCTTGCGGTAACCATGAGTCCTACCAAGCCGAAAAATCCCGCTACATTTTTGTACTGAATAACTTCGGCAATACGCTTCGTCAATATTTCCTTGATGTACTCCGAGTACATTTCATAGGGGATAACTGTATCAATGAGTGTGTTGATCTGCATCTGCACAGAAGTCGAATCAAGTAAAATACCAAGGAGCCAGAAGAGAATAAGTACGAATGGAATGATGCAGATAAAAATGGAAAACGCGAGTCCGCCTGCGAATATAAAAATATGATGGTCATCAAAATTAAACCACAGACCTTTTGTATAATAAGCCATTCTATCCCAGAACGTCTTTACCGGTTTGGAAATCCAATAGAGCAATTTCAATCTGTGCATGAGCAGACGGTATCGTGCCCGCAGTCTCAAAATACTCTTATTCTGTTTCAATAATGGCTCAATTCTTTTCTGCCGGCAATTCGTGGGAAAGGCAGTGAAGCGTTCCCAGGCCCCAGACGAGATCTACTGCATGGATGCCGCACACTTCACGGTCTTTGAATAAGCGGGAAAGTATTTGCAGGGCTATTTTGTCGTTCGGGTCATTGAATGTCGGGACAAGTACATATGAATTAGTGATATAGAAATTCGCGTAACTTGCCGGTAACCGCATTCCGTCGAAAATAACCGGCTTGGGGAGCGGAAGCGGAACAACTTTTAATTTCTTGCCATTATGCAGAGTGACATTTTTCAGGCGGCTGATATTCTCTTCAAGCAGGGCATGATTGCCGTCGCTTTTATCCGGCTCGCGGCAAATCACAACGGTATCGGAATTGACAAACCGGCACAAGTCATCAACATGTCCATGTGTGTCATCACCGAGAATACCTTTATTGAGCCAGATGGTCTGCTTAATGCCAAAGTATTTTTCGAAAAACTCTTCGTAATCTCTTTTTGTGAAACCCGGATTGCGCACCTGTGTCACCGGATCAAGCAGGCACTCTTCGGTTGTCAGCATCGTACCTTCGCCGTTTGTATCAATAGAACCGCCTTCAAGCACAACATGACGGCCGCCATGAATACCGCTGATAACATTGGTTTTTAATTTTTTACCGAGGAATGGTTGCAACTTCGCATCCAATTTCCAGTTGTCGTACTTTGCCCAGCCGTTAAAGCGTACATGAACCAGAGTACGTTTACCGCTTTTATCCAATACGAAGGGAGGGGCCGAATCGCGCATCCAGCTTCGGTCAGTCGGCAGTGAATAGAACGTAATCTTATTCAAATCAATGCCGACCTTTGTTAAAAGCTTGACAACAAAATCTTTTTGCTTTGCATCCTGTACAAGCAAAATAACCTGCTCGCCGCGGGTTATCTTTTTTACAATTTCGCCATAGACCCAGTGAATCGGAATGTACTTTCCGGGCCAGTCTGACTTTATGGTCGGCCAGCAAAGAATGGTGGCTTCGTGCTTTTCCCATTCGGCAGGGAGGCGGTATGTTGATTTCAATGCCATAGGTTAATCAATAAACCGTTTTGTAATATCAGAGTAGGAATCAATTCTTCTATCCCGCAGGTACGGCCAGTTTCTTCTGATGTCTTCGAGATGATCAATGTCAATGTCCGCAATGATAACTTCTTCCTTATCGGTTGAAGCCTGTGCAAGGATAACACCTTGCGGATCGGCAATAAACGACGAGCCCCAGAACTCAATTCCTGCTTGCTCTTTCACGGGCTGTTCGAATCCTGTTCTGTTGACACCCGCGACGTAACAACCGTTGGCTATAGCATGGCCGCGTTGAACGGTCATCCACGCGTCGCGTTGTTGAGCACCATACTGTTTTTTCTCATATGGATGCCAGCCGATCGCTGTCGGGTAGCACAATATCGGAGCGCCCTGCAAAGCAGTGAGGCGTGCGCCTTCGGGGAACCACTGATCCCAGCAAACCAATGTGCCGATTTTACCATGCGCAGTATCAATTGCTTTGAATCCGAGATCTCCCGGAGTGAAATAAAATTTTTCGTAGTAAGCCGGATCATCAGGGATGTGCATTTTTCTATATATACCGGCTACCGAACCATCGTTATTTATGACAACGGCGGTATTATGATACAATCCTGCTGCGCGTTTTTCGAAAAGCGATGCAATGATAACGACTTTATGCTTTTTTGCAATTGCCTGAAATGCTTTTGTGCTCGGTCCGGGAATCGGTTCTGCCAGATTAAAAAGTTTAATGTCTTCTTTTTGGCAGAAGTATTGTGTTCTATATAATTCCGGCAGGCAGATAACCTGCGCTCCAGCCTTGGCGGCTTCTTTAACCATCACTTCCGCTTTTGACTGGTTTTCAGCTGGCGAAGGTGAACAGGCCATTTGAATAAGGCCGAATGCAAAGTTTTTTGAATGCTTTTTCATTGTGTCTCAATTTCTTTTTTGCAATTTACTAATATTCGATAACATTCTTAATGGTGCCGTCGGTATTAAATTCCTTGCGGTTCATCTGCTTGTTATTGTGGTAATAGTCCTCGTAACTTATTCTGCCTTCCGCGTCGTACTCGCGGATAAAGCCGTCTAACAGACCATGATAATATTTTTCTCTTCTCCAGATGCCGCCGTTACGCTGATAAATATAGCGCTCGCCATAGAGCTGACCGTCAACGTAATCTTCGAGTGTCAGCGGCAGGCCGTCTTCACGGTATGTTTTAAACTTGCCGTCGATTTTCCCTTTTTTGAGTGTCGCGACGGTATCCTGATATCCGTTTTTATAATAGGTCGTGTAATTACCGTTCAGGCCGTCTTTGGTATAAATACACTCGGAAAGAAGCTCGCCGGTTTCATAAAACTTTTGCATTACTCCAAGCGGTTTGCCGTTGATATAGTCAATCTTTGATGCAATGGTACCGCCTTCATGATATGTTGTAACAACACCTTGAGTAGTATCATTGATAAAATAACTCTCTTCCAGCAAATATCCCGACGGATAGTATTTTTTGTACACACCCTGTTTTTTGCCATCACGGATCAAATATTCATCCAGTACTGTGCCTGATGTGTGATAATTGTGCACATATTTTTCAACCGACTGCTGTTTACCGAGGTAATCATACCGGATTCTATCAAGTAGTACGCCGTGTGAATACGTGTCCTTTACGCGAATGTCACCGGCAGAATCATAGATAAACAAAAATCCGTCAAGCTTATCATTTACATACGTGGCATCAACAGCTCTGTTGCCGTTATCATGGAACACAAGCGATTTTCCCTGCTGAACATCGTTCACGTAATATTTTTCGACTTCTTTCTTTCCGTTGGTATAGTACGTATAAGAAACACCGTTTAACATACCATTCTTATATAACCAATCGCCCTGTAGCTCTCCCGTTTTGTAATAAGTTTTCGTCAGTCCTTCAAGTTTTCCGTTAGCATATTTTTGAATGGACCACAACTCTCCGGTCTCATAGTACCAGCGTGACTCGCCTTCACGGAGTCCGCCGATATAATTCCACTCGATATTTACCTTGCCGTTCTCAAAATACCATGTGGATTTCCCGTTTTCTTTACCATTGCGGTAGGTCCAATTTTTCCACATTTTCCCGTTAGGATAATACTCGATATAATTTCCGTTAAGTTTGCCGTTTGTGTAATCGCCAACGGATTTAACCGTGCCGTCAGGGTACAAAGTTTTTTGCTGAACGGTTTCGGTTGATTGAGCAAAGCTTATCTGAACCGCAATACAAATAAGGAGCAAAGAAATATATTTTTTATGTACAGGCAATATCATTCGGAAATCATTTTGAGCGGCAAGCTAATGCCGGTTTATTAGTGTATAAATAACTTCAATTAAGGACAATATGTAAAATAGGAATGTTGCAATTAATGTGAAAGTGCGGAAAGGAAGATATGTTTGATAATGTGGCAATTAGCGAATAATCACCCTAAAAGCCTTGTATGATGAAAACGTGTTGGGGGTGATAAGCGCAGTTTTTTCATTGACAAGCTCAATATTATCAATGAAATCAGAGTCGTATCATACTAATTACCGAAGCAGGCAAACTAACGCATTCAGAAATACAAATAATTATTGCATCGAGAGAATAGATATATTATATTCCACGTGGATGTTGAACTCAGAATCCAAAAAAGTGGAGACCTTGCCCCAATTATAAATTAGCGATGAAAGAAGATACCGAATGCGGGAGTTCCTTAAATGGAATCGTTGTATCTAAAATCCTATCCTCTTTTGTTGTGTGTTCTCGAAAAATCAGACTTCTGGAATGTATTCCAATCCATCTGCTGCCGCGAATTACATTCGGCGCATGTGGACAAAGATCAACCAATTGCAAAACTTTTTATGCATAAGTAGATTCTTGGAATTTGAGTATTCAGGGTTAAAGAGAGTTATTACCTAAACAAATAGGAGTATTTACATGAATTCTATATCTATTAGATATTTTTTAATGTTGTTTTTGGTTCTCCTTATGAGAACGGGGCTTTCTTCTGAAAACATTCAAGGAAATAAGAAACTTCCTGCTGACGTTAAGGGTTCACCAACACGAACGTATCTGAATATTAATACTATTTCAACGCAGTTTTCGAACGACGGGACAGCTGATATTGATATTTCGGGCAATTCAGGATTTGTTTTTCCAAAAGGAAGTGGAAAAACATGCGTATTTCAATCCGGGCTCATTTGGGGTGCGAAAGTCGAAGGTGATAATCAAGTACAAGTTGGTGGTTCGGCTTATGGCACGGGACTGCAGGCGGGCAAAATTGTTTCTGCAGGATTTGCTGAAGATCCTGCTCTCACCAAAAACAGAATCTATCGTGTTCGTGCCGACGTCTTTCCTGGCGCATCTGTTGATTTGAGTTCCGAAGCTGCCTTAGAAGGAAAAAGCGCTAGTGCATTATATGACCAATATATTTTAGATTGGAATGAATGGCCAATTGCAGATGGTGCACCTTATTGGATAGACGTTGATGGGATTATAACCGGTGTTAAAATGGCTGTTATTCCTGGTGTCAAAGGTGCCAATCAAACAATCTGGTTTGTTGCGAATGATTTAAATGCCAACTTGACGAAGGGGTTATATGGTACTCAACCTTTAGGTATCGAGTATCAGGCAACCTATTGGGCTTATAACAAGTCAGGTGCTTTGGGTGATGTAATATTTCGCAAATATAAATTGATAAATAAGTCAAACACACCTTTCACTAACATGTACATTTCTATGTGGGCGGATCCCGATGTCGGTACTGCTACTGACGATTTTGTCGGCTGCGATACGTCTTTAAGTCTAGGTTATGCATACAATGCAAGTAGTGTTGACCTTGTTTATGACCCCCTACCACCACCTGCTGTTGGTTTTCAGCTTCTAGAAGGTCCCATTGTGAACGGAAGCAGTTTAGACACAGCATATTTTGGTGACCGCTTAATCATCGGTAAGAAAAACATTCCCATGACGGCCTTTTATTATTTTACCAATGGTGATGCCTCTGTTACAGATCCTCCAACGGGTTCTGCGAGTGGGGCGACTCAATTCTATAATTTTTTCCAGGGGAGGGTGGGTTTGACAGGTGAGTTGTTCCAAAATCCACAAAACCAATCAACAACTTTTGCCCTATCGGGAGATCCGGTAACTAAAACCGGGTGGATTGATGGGCAGTTACGCCCGGAAGGTGATAGGCGATTGGGACTTTCTTGCGGCCCAATTTACATGGCAATAGGGGATACTCAGGAAGTTATTTATGCAGAATCCGCTTTTCTTAATAGGGTGGTCACGCCCAATGCAAATTTAAGCAATGTTAATTCCTTAAAAGATTTGGCAGGCAATCTGATGCATGTTTATAAGAACCGTATGGCGGTTTCAGTACAGGCAGACCAATTAGTAAAGACTAATTCGCCGATGACTCTAAAAGCAGAAACTCTGTTTTTTGATTTAGGTGAAGTCGTTTCGAATATCTCATGGCATATTATTTCATCGCCGACTGGAAGTAATGCTCTCATAAATTCTGCATCACTTGATGCTGATTTTACGCCCGATATTGCCGGTGAATATAAGATAGTGGTTACACTTAAAACAGTAAGCGGCAAAGTTGCGAACGGAATAGTCACTGTTGAGGCAATAGATTTAAAACCACCCAAAGCTGAGTTTCGCTTTGCATCTTCTGAGATAACCTATGGAGATTCGGTTCTAATCGATGCATCTTCTTCGTCAGATCCACAAAATCTTTCATTAAATTACAGCTGGAGCACCTCAATTTACGGTGTCTTTAATAAACCTACAGGTAAAACGACCTATTATACTCCATATAATGCAGGATTGCAAAATTGTATTCTGCATCTCAACAACGGGACATTTTCTGTGGATACCAGCCGACCCCTCATGGTTCATCCGAAATTGTGGAATATTAATGCCCAATCCTCACTTGCCGTGGATGATCTCGCTGATTCGTCTAACTATCAGTTTATAAAATTCCAGGGTGACACACTGTATTGTACTATTCGTAACCCAACGGTTAATCAAATAAGAGTCTATTCAGTAAAAAATAATTCATTCGAACTGCTGCACACATTGGATATTCCGGGAATCCAGCAAGTGGTTAAAATGGAGAATAAATTGCTGTATGGTTTGACAGACGCGACTACCAGTTACACTTTGGGGAATGGTCCACTATCAATTTTTTCAATTGGTGAAGACTGGTCCATCACTCCTTTGTTGCAAAATTTTACCCCAACAGGAAAAGATATTGTCGGGATTAAATTTATAGATAGTCTTGCATATATTTACGATTATTCTTCGATTAGTTGTGTCAATTTCAACAATCCCGCGGCTCCTGTCATCAAATATTCAATTCCATTGTCATATTATAACGCGCGATACTATTGGAAGAATTATCTTACTTGCTTAACCAAAGATAATGTTACTGGTACCTGCTCAATTGTGCTTCGTAACTTAACGACCCTTGATAGTGTTACGACATGGCATATACCCAAATTAATCTACAGCTTTTCATTTGCAGGAAATTATCTACTGACTACATATTATGATACACTTGACGTATATGATGTGAGCAATATAGCAAGCCCGGTGAAAATCAGTTCCGCCTATACTCAATCACCTGTCCCCTGGATAAAGTATGATAATTATTATGGCTCTGTTTCAGATATGGGGGCAAATCTAATTGATTTAAGTGGAGAAGCCGGCGATGAAATCTATAATATCAGTAACCCATTAACGCCTCAGCTTGTTGCCAGTTATTATGGAGGCGGGCGTAAGCAAATTATTTCGAGCACTGGCGGATTTTTGGCTGTACCTAAAGACATGCGAATCACGATTACCCCTGGATCTTCGATAGATATAATTCAACTTACAAATCCAAATGATGTTAGTGAGGCAGTAAAAATCAATGCTAATTTTAGTTTGGGGCAAAATTATCCGAATCCATTCAATCCATCAACCAAAATTACATTTACGGTTCCTGTGAGTGATGTGGCTTCACTACGTGTTTTTGATGTTTTGGGCAATGAAGTCGCTGTTTTATTTAACCAAAATGTCAGTGCCGGGAAATATGAAGTTGAATTTAACGGAAAATATCTTGCCAGCGGCATATATTTTTATAGGCTACAAGCAGGGAATTTTAGTCAGACAAAGAAATTCGTTCTTCTAAAGTAATTGGGGATATGTTAATGCATAATAGGATAGAATATTTCTATCCTATTATGCATCATATATTTTCCCGAGAAGAGAAGTATAATCTAGTGTGTAGTAATACATGAGAATTATTTATCCTAAAATTCATAAATGCGCATATTGATCATTATGCGATGGATTTCTCAATATGTTCTACTTACGTCGGACACTAGAAGAGCCACCAGAACCACAGAGCGAAAATTTCTGAGTTCCGGAGGAACGATAGCTAAGTAGGATAGAGGGATAAAGGCAAAGTTGAGCTTCGGAGAAGCGGCTCAAAGATTACGATTGTATAAATTCGTAAATGCAGGTATCACCCAGTCTTCTGATGGGTTCGATGCCGAAGCCTTCGATATCTTTGTCGAGGGTTTGGATGGAGCGTTCTATGACAAAGAATCCACCCTGCTTGAGTAATTTGTTTTCGATGATGATTTTCCATACGTCATATATGTCGTAACTGAAAAACGGGGGATCGGCGAGGATGAGATCAAAGCTTTCCGGCTGAAGGGTCTTTAAATACTGCACAGCGGCAATTTTTATAAGTGTGTACTGGTCTTTCGAGCAAATAGATTCAACATTCTTCTTCAGTACCTGAAACGGGGCGTAATTCTTATCTATAAATGTAACATGTGCTGCGCCGTGACTTAATATCTCCAGCCCTAATTGTCCCGAACCCGCGTAAATATCCATCGCGGTAATATCTTCGAAATCAATCTTATTGCGGAGGTAATTAAAAACGGATTCCTTTACTCTGCCTGTAGTTGGGCGGGTGAGGTCTGTTTGAGGCGCTTCAATAAAACGGCCGCCATAGATGCCGCTGCTTATCCTTAGTCTCATGCGCCGTCCGTTATGCTAACCGGTAACAGGCACCGGCCGCGGGGGCGAATGTATGGAATCGCTCGCGCAGTAATTTGGAATCAGCAAGCGAAGGATGAATGGTGATTTGCTTGAACGGATTTACCGGGTATAATTTTAACCCTATTCTTTGTTCCAATGCGGCAAGGAAATTCGGAGTGATGAATTCGCCAAACACGAAAGCGGAAATCAATTTATCTTTTGAAAGTCCGTTATTCGGAAGTTCGTTCAATTCTTCTTCAATCAAAGCGGCAGTTTCTCCGGCATTGTGGAGCTGCCTCGTCTTTATATAAATTGTTTTTCCATTCCTGATTATTTCAAGCGACAACATCGCATCGGTAAGAAGAATACTGAGATAATCGCCGTCCTGCATTTTGGGGTAATTCAATTTTAATGAACAGTCGCATGCAAAGTGGGCAAAATCAACAAGCTGAAGTTGGAAATTATTCTTCTGCGCGAAGTTTTTCATGATCTTGAGCAGCTTGTGTGAAATACCAAGGACTACGGCTCTGCGGCTGCCTTGAATTGAATCATTTTCAAGTTCGTGATACTGAATTGATGTATCGCCAATTGGTAAGTGGGGGAATGAGACACTGAGATCCCATTGGAACTGGAGGAGAAGATCCTGCCGTAGAAGCGTGTTATCAAAAGGTGCTTTTATCACGGAGAAGAATTCAGTAGGAAGAGAAATAAACAAAGAGGAAGAATGTATTTCATGCCGTGCAAGTATTTCATTAAATGCGGACTGCATGAGATTTAAAATCTTGGTTTCCTTGTCAGAAGCAAAATCTATTTCTTCATCAAAGTACGCCTCATCCAAATGAGTGAGTACATACTCATTGTTAGTATACTGCAGCTCAACGAACTGCAATTTACTTTGATAAATGTATAAACCGATTCTGTTTTCTAACGGAAACATTTCTTGTCTGACTAAATAATTACAAATATACTATTAAAATAATATTTATATCGTACTTTTCTTGACGCAAGAAAAGTACCAAAAGAACAGGCACGGTAAAAGAATTACTAAAAATTCATTTCGCTTCGCTAAAAGAAAAAAACTCAGTCGCTTCGCTCCTTCAAACAGCTTTTCTTTTCACGCTTCGCTCCATGAATTTTCTTACGTAATTCTTTTAAGGTGCCCAACTAACTTCTGCTCCTGATCGGATTATGTTAATCACTCTTTATAATAATAAATAAATCCGTGAAAATCCGCGTCACCCGCCTGACTGACGTCGTCGGGCAGGTCGGTGTCATCCGTGTTCTATCTGCTATTCTGCTGTCTGTAAAGCAATAGCTGCTGTGTAAACGATATCGTCAACACTGCATCCACGACTCAAATCGAAGAACGGTTTCTTCAATCCTTGATTAATTGGACCGATAGCTTCTGCTTTGCCGAGGCGCTGAGCAATTTTATATCCGATATTGCCGGCCTGCAGGTCTGGGAATATCAAAACATTTGCCTGTCCAGCAACCGGACTGCCGGGAGCTTTTTTCTTTCCGACTGAGTCAACGATAGCTGCATCAAACTGCAATTCACCGTCTACAGTCAGGTCGGGACGTTTCTCTTTAACTATTTTAGTAGCTTCGCGGACTTTATCAACCAATTCGTGCTCTGCGCTGCCCTTGGTGGAAAATGATAGCATCGCAACATACGGAGTTTCGCCGGTCAATACTTTGTGATTGTCTGCCGTAGAAATAGCGATGTCTGCAAGCTGTGGAGCAGTTGGATTTGGAACAACTGCGCAGTCACCGAAGCTGTAAGTGATTTCAGGGAATATCATCAGAAAGAAGCTGGATACAGTTGAAACTCCTTCTTTCATGCCGACGCACTGAATTGCTGCACGCATAACGTCGCCTGTTGAAGCGAAAGAACCTGCAACGCTTGCGTCTGCCATTCCTTCACGAAGCATCATAGCACCGTAGAACAAATCGCGCTGAAGTGTTTCGCGTGCTTTTTCGATTGTCATGCCTTTGTGCTTGCGGAGGTTGAAGAAGATATTGGCGAGGTCACTGAACTTATCTGATTTTAGGTAGTCAATAATGCGGACACCCTGAAGATTGACGCCTAGTTTGGCTGCCTGTGCGCGGATTTTTTCTTCGTTGCCCAGTGTTATTACTGAAGCCATGCCGCGTTGTACGATTTTTTCTGCCGCCTGCAATACACGGTCATCGTGTGATTCAGGCAGGAGCAATGTTTTTTTTCTTTTTGCCGCGTTAACAGCAATGCTTTCCATTAGTGGAGAAGTACCCATAATTTTCCCATATTTTTGTACAGTGAAAAATTGGGCAGCGGTAGTACAGATGACACAATCAAGTTGTGTTGCATTGTGCTATCTATAATAACGTTGTCCGATATTTATTTGTTTCTGCACTCCCGGCTACATACGGTGCACGTACTTAGCCGGATGCGCGAAGTTCTTTTTATATGATATTAAACCCTGTGTAAGGCTGCAGTACTTTTGGTACGATTATATGGCCTTCCGGGGTTTGATAATTTTCTAAAATCGAAACCATCAAGCGGCTTGTTGCTAATCCCGAGCCGTTTAAAGTATGAACAAATTCAAGTTTCTTTGTGTCTTCCCGGCGATAGCGGATATTAGCCCGGCGTGCCTGGAAGTTTTCAAAATTACTGCATGAAGATGACTCAAGCCATTTCATTTCGGCAGGCGACCATGTTTCAATATCGTAACATTTAGCAGCCGAGAAACTGAGATCGCCGGAGCAGAGCATCAACAGGCGGTACGGAATTTCAAGAGCCTGCAATATATCCTCAGCGTCCACAACGAGTTTTTCCAATTCGGCATATGAAGTTTCAGGCTTTACGAATTTTACCATTTCAACTTTATTGAACTGATGAACGCGTAAGAATCCTTTTGAATCTTTTCCATAAGAACCGGCTTCACGTCTGAAGCATGCTGAGAAACCTACAAACTTGGTGGGGAGCTGTGCTTCTTCAAGAATGTCGCCGCGATAAATATTAGTGATAGGCACTTCAGCAGTCGGAACCGGATACAATCCGTCGCGTTCGATGGTGTACATATCGTCAGCCATTTTCGGGAGTTGCCCCGTACCACGCATGGACTCTTTGTTTACCAGAAACGGAGGAAAGATTTCCGTGTAACCATGTTTGTTGATATGAACATCAAGCATATAGTTGATAAGCGCACGCTCAAGAGTCGCGCCTTTACCCTTATAAAGAGGGAAGCCCGAACCGGAAATTTTTGTACCACGTTCGAAATCTAGAATATCTAATTTTTTACCTAACTGAACATGATCGAGAACGCCTTCGTTGTTGTCCTTGAACGAAAAGCCTTCAGGCAGCCAGCGTTTTGTTTCAACGTTGTCATCGGCTGATTTACCGACGGGAACGGATTCGCTTGCCAGGTTTGGAATACTCATAAGGATTTCATCAAGTTCCTCATCAAGTCCGCGAAGTTTTCCGTCGTTCTCGGAAATCTGATCGGAAACACGTTTCATTTCCGCGATGATTGTGGAAGCATCCTGCCCGGATTTTTTTAATTGTCCTACCTGGGCAGAAGCCTGATTGCGGCGGGATTTTAATTCGTCGGTTTCAAATATCAAGGCTCTGCGTTTTTCATCAAGCGCAAGTATTTCATCAACGCGATCTTTCTCATTTTTTTGTGAAAGACGGAGTCTGACCATATCCGGGTTTTCGCGGATCAATTTAATATCGAACATATGTATCCTTTTACATTTTCTAATCCTCCGTCATAAATGACGGAGTTATTAATAATCACTTTTTATAATTCTGCATCATTAGAGTTTGTTATGCTTCATTAACCACGGTCTTTAGACCGTGGAAGGAGGCACCCTAATGAATTGGACTTTAGTCCAAGCTGTTCATTCAATTGGACTAAAGTCCAGTTGAAGAGGTTCGTATCTCCACGCGTTAAAACGCGTGGTTAATGATGAATTTTCTAATTTCCTAGCCCATGACTTAAGTCATGGGCTAGGAATAGAAAAAGAAAAACTTATTTAACTACAATATTCAGAATTTTATTTTTAACGAATATCTCTTTGACAATCGTTTTACCGTCGAGGTGTTTGGTGATGGATTCAACTGCCATTGCCATATCCTTTACGGTCTGTTGTTCGCTGTTCATCGGGGCCTGGAGAGTCCCGCGGAGTTTACCGTTGATTTGTACGGCAATATTAGCTGTATCTTCAACCAGTGCCGCGGTATCAACTTTGAAATAAACCGGGGCTTCAAACAGTGATGTATTTTTACCTATCATTTCCCAACACTCTTCCGCAAAGTGCGGAGCAAGCGGAGCCATCATAAATGCAAAACGTTCGAGAACGTACGCCTGCAATTCTTTTTTACAGGTAGAAAAATTCTTGCTCATTTCGTTGGAGAGTTCCATCAACGCGGCGATTGCCGTATTGAAACGGAGATTCTCCAATTCAATTTCGTATTTCTTTAAAGTCTGATTCGTTTTTCTGTAAACGATTTTCTCTTCATTGCCGAGTGATTCGATTTCGAATTTTTCAGGAATGCTGATGCCTTCAGTGAGACCTTTATTTGCAGAGAAAAATTCGTACATGCGGCTGACAAATCGTTCCGTACCGGTGATTCCTTTATCGCTCCAGTCGCCGCCCATTTCAAAAGGCCCCATGAACATTAAGTACATGCGGAATACATCTGAGCCGTACTTGTTAATAAACTCGTCAGGATTTACAATGTTGCCTTTTGATTTCGACATCTTGGCGCCCTGATTGGTTATGGTCCCTTGATGTACGAGAGTTTGGAACGGTTCGTTGCTCTTTGTTAAACCGATGTCACGTAAAAATTTATGAATAAAGCGTGCATACAGCAAGTGCATGGTCGCGTGTTCAGCGCCGCCGATGTACATATCAACCGGAGCCCAGGCATTGCCTAAGTCAACGTTAAACATAGCATCCTTGATATGCGGATCAAGATAGCGGAAATAATACCATGATGAATCAACAAATGTATCCATGGTGTCCGGATCACGTTTTGCATCCGCGCCGCACTTCGGACATTTGGTGTTGATAAACTTTTCATTTGATGCTAATGGTGACTCGCCGGACGGGCGGAATTCAACATCATACGGTAATTCAACCGGCAGCTGTTCTGCAGGGACAGCGACTTCGCCGCAATTCGGGCAGTGAACGATCGGGATAGGTGTACCCCAATAGCGCTGACGGGAGATCAACCAATCGCGCAGGCGATAGTTGATGTGCTTTTTACCTTTTTTCTCAGCATCGAGTACTTCAATGATTTTTGCTTTGAAATCAATGGAGTTCATGCCGTCGTAGGAAGCAGAATTAATCATCGTACCAGCTTCGGTAAAAGCCTCCTGCAATTCACTTTCAGGTGCAGTGCCTTCCTGAACAATGACTTTTCGGATGGCAAGATTGAATTTTTTAGCAAATTCGAAATCACGCTCATCATGCGCTGGTACTGCCATTACACAGCCCGTACCGTACGTGATAAGAGCGTAGTCTGAAATCCACACGGGGACTTTTTCGCCGTTAACCGGATTAATTGCATATGCACCAATCGAAACGCCGGTTTTTTCTTTCGTTGTGGATGTTCTTTCAATTTCAGTGAGTGATTTTATGGAATCACGATACGCAGCAATAGCTGCTTTTTGTTCTGGTGCTGCAATAGCATCAACTAATGGATGCTCCGGTGCAAGCACAACGTAGGTTACACCGAAGAGCGTATCGGGACGGGTTGTAAAAACTTTTATTTTTTCTTTGCTGTCAACGACATCAAAAACAACTTCTGCGCCGGTGCTTTTTCCGATCCAGTTGCGTTGCATCAGTTTTGTTTTTTCGGGCCAGCTTATTGTATCGAGGCCGTCTAACAATTCATCTGCATAATCGGTGATTTTAAAGAACCATTGGGTAAGATTTTTTTGAATAACAAGGCTTCCGCAGCGTTCACATGTACCATCAGAGAGTACCTGCTCATTGGCTAATACTGTTTGACATGAAGTACACCAGTTAACCGGAGCGTTCTTGCGGTATGCCAATCCCTTCTTATATAACTCAAGGAAAAGCCATTGATTCCATTTGTAATATTCAGGCTGGCAAGTCATCAACTCCGCATCCCAATCATACATACATCCGATACGCTTTAACTGCGTGCGGATGTCGTCAATGTTTTTCATGGTGCTGTCATAAGGATGAATACCGGTCTTGATCGCGTAATTTTCTGCCGGTAATCCGAATGAATCGTATCCCATCGGTTCGAATACATTGAAACCTTGCAGTTTTTTGAAACGCGCCCAGCTATCAGCGGGAGCATAATTGTACCAGTGTCCGCAGTGAAGTTTCGCACCTGAAGGATAAATGAACATTACTAAGGTGTAACATTTTTTCTCTGGTTTCGAAAGATCGGTTTTATAGACACCTTTATCTTCCCAGTATTTTTGCCATTTGGATTCAATTTCCGAGTAGGGGTAACGCATTTTATATCAATGTAAATGAATAAAAACCCAAATTTACCGAAAAAAACAGGGGAATTCAAATAAATATGTACCTGTAAGGCGAAATTTAACAAGAGTAAGACCACCTTTAAGAAGATTGCACATTGGTGCAAGTGAGCACCAAAACTATCAATCATTTGACCTATTTTATTCTTATACGTTAGGTATCAATTGCATAATTATGGTTGTTAAGTGAACTCACCCCCATCCCCTCTCTTGGCAAGAGAGGGGAGAGCCTGAAGATACTGATTTGGCTTTATGCTTGGTGGCGAGGGTGAGTTCATTTTTGTCTACTACCGAAGAAACCATATGGAATAAGCAAGCAACACACCCAAACCCGTGGGTTTGGAAAGAGAAGAATTTAAAATTGTTGACTTATATACCCAGATTGATGTAATTTACCCGGGTAGTTAAACGGTAACTTAACCGTTTAAGATTCTAATCTTTTTGTGTTACAAACATAATTCAATAATGTCTGGATTTTCTTTAAGGTAACAGATGAAAATTTTGATTACTTTTCTCTTCGTCATGGTAAGTGCAATTGCATTTGCAGCCCCAAATGATTCAACATTCGCAACAGAAAACTCTCCGATTGGATTTGCTTCTGTAAATGCCATGGGCGTTAATGGTACAACGGGTGGCGCAGGCGGCGATACGATTTATTTTACCAACGGGACAGACTTGTACAATTTTCTGGATGACCGGAAGGATCCGAATTTTAATTTGAATATGCCTCCGAAAGTCTGTGTTATTGTCGGAACTCTGACTTCAACAAAAAAGCAGCTCGAGATTAAACAGACATATAATCTAACTTTCATCGGCAAAGGAACTGACGCCGCATTTGAAGGAACCGGACTGTTTGTAAAGCAAAGTTACAATATTATTATTAGAAATATTCAGTTCAGAAATGCTCCTATTGACGGTGTAGCCATTCAATATCCTGAAGCACATCACGTATGGATTGATCATTGTTCGTTCACCGATTCACCTGATATTGATACTGCCGATGCGCGGCATGACGGTGCATTGGATATTACTCACGGCTCGAGTTATGTAACAGTCTCATGGTGCTATTTTACCAATCACACGAAAACCTGCTTACTGGGCCATTCTGATAGCAATGACGCTGAAGATCTTGATAAACTAAAAACCACTTATCATCACAACTGGTTTGATAACACCTCACAACGCCATCCCAGAGTTCGTTATGCGGATTGCCATGTATACAATAACTACTATACAACAAAGGGCAGGATGTTGTATGGTGTCGCTTCCACTGCAAAAGCAAAGGTATTGCTTGAAGGGAATTACTTCGATGGCTTGAGTTTTCCTGCATATGTGGGATATGCTGAATCGCCAGCCGGTGATCTGCTTGAAAGAAATAATATCTATAATAATAGCGGGATTCCGCAGAGTACCGGTATTGCATTTGAGCCAACTGCGTACTACCAATACAAGCTTACAGATCCGGCAGCCGTGCCATCCGTAGTTATGAACAATGCCGGAAGCGGCAAGTTGATTTCCGGTGTTGAAAAATCCGCCACTGTCCTAAAACCTGCTTCTTGTTCGCTTGAACAGAATTATCCGAATCCGTTTAACCCAACCACAAGAATAAACTATACGACTATTAAAACGGGTTTGGTGAAACTATCTATATATAATATGCTCGGGCAGGAGATCGCGGTTTTAGTCAATAAGATGCAGCCGCAAGGCGAATATTCGGTAGATTTCAATGCTTCAGGACTTCCCAGCGGCATGTATATATATAGATTAGCGATAGGTAATTTCTTTGAAACACGAAAAATGCTTTTGGTAAAATAATCTTCGGCAACACGCAGGTGACTTTTTAGAATGTCTTAGAAAATGAGGTTCCATCAGCAGCATTCCTCATTTTCTTTTGTTACTGCCTGGTCAGGATTCAATCAATAAGCAGTAAGATTAATAATCTTTAATAATTCGATAAAAAAAGTAAAATTCTCCTTGACTCTTATGTAATTTATAAAGAATTTTTCATGGAAGTTAATCGTTTACTTAAACGGTTATCTTTTTCCTCTTAAAACCGATATGAAGTAATTTATAAGCAGTGTTCTGAATAGGTGATTTTTTCCATACCGGCACGAGAGTTTTCTGCAGCTTAGACTTGAACTTGAATTTTAGACTATATAATTACTTATAATAATTCAACACGAAGGATGAGATATGAGAAAATGGTTCACTTTGGTTGCTGTTATTTGTGCTTTTACACTTACAGGAAGTGTTTACGCACAGTTCACAGCTACCTGGCCTCTTGATGCAAGTGCAGCAAAAGTGCCGACAGTTACTGGTGCACAGTCAACTACAGTTGCCGCACTACAAATGGTTCCCGGAACAAATTTTGCCAGCGGAACCCACAATTCAGATGGTTTCCAATGTGCTTACACAACAACCTGGCCTACGACTCCAACCGACGGCCTTAATTTGGACTTTCCACTTTCACCTGATGCAAGTAGCCACATGACCATTACCGGTTTGACCATGACGGTAAAGATCTCCGGCAGCAGCAACAGCCAAGCTTTGTCGTTGGCTTATCAGGTTGACGGTGCGGGAGCTTGGACAACAATTGGAAGTGCACAATCCGTTCCGAGCGGTGGAACTTCAAATGTAACGTTCGGATCGCTTTCGCAATATTTTTCTAATGGGCATAGCTATGTAGTCCGTTTGTACGTTTATGCAGGTGCCGCATCAATATCTGCAAGCAGAAAAGTATATATAAAGAACGTTGCGTTTACCGGAACAACAACGAATGCCAATGTTCCTTCAATATTTTTGTCAACTCTTTCTTTGCCGTCATTTGGAACACTAGTTGCCGGTTCAACATCCAGTTCCCAATCTTACACGGTAAGCGGCTCAAGACTTACAGACAATGTTGTAGTTACTGCACAAACACCGTTTCAGGTAAGTTTGGATAATACAACCTTTACGAGCAGTGTCACTTTAGCCAGAACCGATACAACCAACCTTGCATCTACCACAGTATACGTGAGATTCAGCCCGGCAACAGCGGGTGGAAATCTCTCCGGTTCTATTACACATACTAGCGCGGGAGCCGGTACAAAAACCTTGGCGGTATCCGGTACTGCAATATCAGTTGAGCCGACTTTACAATCATCTCTGACCGTCGGCACCATTACCGGTACATCAGTTCAACTTATCATCACTCCCGGTGACGGTAAAAACAGAATAATAACCGCGTGTGAAAACGCTGTTCCGACCTGGACACCGACCGATGGAAAAAGCTTGACCGGAGTTGATTCAAATTTCTCAGCCGCTACCAACCAAGGTTCGGCAACAAGAGTTGTATTCAACTTACCGGATTCTGTTTCAAGAAGCGTAACGGTTACCGGATTACAGGTTGCTACTAAATATAATTTTGCAGTTTTTGAATATAATGGCAATAGCGGAACTGAAAATTATCTGCTTGCTTCACCGGGCTTTGCAGCTGCAACAACATTAACCGTTCCGGGATTAAGCGTATCAACCGCTGCACTCTCATTCGGTAATGTTGTAATCGGTTCTGCTCCTGTTGAAAAATCTCTCACCGTTTCAGGTAAATTCCTTGAACCGGCTGATGGCTCTATCAATCTTACTTCAACTGGCAACTTCCAGATATCCACAACTTCGGGCAGCGGATTCAGCCAGTCATTAAGTATTCCATACACCGGGGCAACGCTTACTACCATCCCTGTGTACGTTCAGTTCACGGTTGATTCAATAAAAAATTATTACGGTGCAATAACAGTCAGTGGCGGAAACGCGACAAATGTTTCTGTCAGCCTGAGTGGTTTTGGACGAGACAGTGCCTCAGTTATAGGAAAAGCAATTTATGTCGCTACCGATGGTAATGATGTTACCGGAACGGGTTCAATTGACAAACCGTATAAGAGTATTCAGGGTGCAGTTCTGAAACTTCAGGCCGGCATGACGCTAGTTCTTCGTGGAGGAACGTATGTTAAAGATTCTATCATTGTCAGAGATAAGACTCTTTCAGACGTAACGATCAGAAGCTATCCTGGCGAAAGAGCCGTTATTGATGCTTCAACGAATGGTACGGCAGGTATAGACGTTATAGTCTTTTACGGTAATAACAGCAAATTCTACGGCATTGATGTGAATACAGCACCGCATAACGGTATGTGGTTGCTCGGTAACAATAATATTGTCGAATTCTGTCGTTTCTATAATTGCGGTGACTCCGGTTTCAAACTTGGCGCTCACCTTGAATCTATTTTCCCGGCAAATAATCAGATTATCAACTGTGATGCATTCTGGAATTACGATACCAGAGGCAATGGCGGCAACGCGGATGGTTTTGCGGCTAAATGGAACATCGGAAGTGGTAACAGATTTGCGCACTGCCGCTCATGGGAAAACTCTGATGACGGATGGGATTTATGGCAGGCAGATAGTACTGTAGTTATGGATAGTTGCTGGTGCTGGCGTAACGGAAATTATCATATTAAAAGTGCAGCAGGAAACGGTAACGGATTTAAGATCGGTGGTAAACCGGTTTGTGTACCTCATATCATGAGAAATTGCATTTCTTTTGATAACGTTGGTTCCTCAGGCGGTAAAGGATTCGATCAGAATTCTAACTTAGCCGGACATACTATGTTGAACTGCCTGTCATGGGGCAACTCATATCTGGATTATAACTTCTATGTCGCTTCCACAAATGGAACGTTGACATGTAAGAACTCTATTCAATATAAAGGAAAAACTTCCCCATACGTAAAATTTGTTGATGGCGTAGTTCAAAACAACTCATGGGCTGCTTTGAAATTCCAGTCCGGTTATACTTGGGCAGGTGTTACTGTTACCGATGCTGATTTTGTCAGCGTTGATACTTCGCTTGCCGGAAAACCGCGCAACGAAGATGGTTCAATACCTGTAACTGATTTATATCGCTTAAAAGCAACAAGTGCACTTATTGACAAAGGACAGGATGTTGGAATTCCGTTCTATGGCAGCGTTCCTGATATCGGACCGTTCGAATATGGATTAGTAAGTGCTGTAAAAGAGTATGAACCGATTGTCGGACCACGCTCATTCAAAGTTGAACAAAACTATCCCAACCCGTTCAACCCTTCAACGGTTATCAGCTATCAGATACCGAACAGTAGTTATGTAACTTTGAAAGTTTACAACATACTCGGAAAAGAAGTAGCTACTTTGGTTAACGAAGAGAAAGCTTCCGGAATGTACCATGTAACATTTGATGCTTCGCATTTGCCGAGCGGTCTGTACATTTACAGTGTTACAGCAGGTAAGTTCAGCCAGGTCAAAAAAATGATGTTAATCAAGTAATACACATCGTGAAAATTAATAATCCCCCGTGCGAGACGATCAATCGGGGGGTTTTTATATTGAGAACAAATTCGATAGGATATGCCATAGACACTGATTGATACTGCTTCAACTTGATATTCGATCATCTGCCTTCAATCATATCTGTAGCTTTAAATTTCATTGGAGAAAAACGTGAACAAACTGAAATTATTATGCCTTGTTCTGATTCAGTTAATGCTATTCGGGTCTGCCGCACAGGCTCAATTAGTTGAGGGATTTGAAACAGGGATGCCTACAAGTGCACCTTCAACATTAACAAGCTATACATTAGGCTCGGGTACCTGGTCAATGTATAAATGCAGTCAGTCGGGTACTAAACACGCGGGTAGTTACGGATGCGCACTTGCTTCCAGTTCAACCGATGCTTCGTACATAATCTCACCGGCTCTCAATACGGTCGGTACGATTACATATTGGGCAAAGTCGGGAAGTTCGTCAATTATTACCGTTTATATATCAATAAACGGGGGAGCCTGGACAACTGCGGGGTCATCTTCAACAACATCTTCATTTGCATCAAACACAATCACACTTAATGAAACGAGCAACAGTGTACGGGTGAAATTCCAGAACGGACAAGGTACGTCAATGTATCTGGATGATGTTACTATTACTCAGGTTACTGCCCCATATGTACGTATTTCTGCTACCAGCCTTCCATCCTTCGGTATGCTGGTTATGGGAAATTCCTCTTCATCATCCTCATACACAGTAGATGGAGCCAATTTAACAAGCAATTTATATGTTAATGCCCCAAACGGATTTCAGGTAAGTACCGATAATACTAATTTCTATTCTTCACTTTCTTTGGCTCCGGCCAGTGGTGTTGTTGCAAGTACGACTATATACGCCCGCTTCTCACCGATAGCGGCGACAGGCGTAACTGCCGGTGCCATCACGAATAAAAGTACAGGCGCTACGACGGTTGAGGTGAATGTTGACGGAAAAGCCATTGGCACAGAACCGGCTAAACAATCATCAATCGCAGTAAGTGAAGTAAGCGGCAATTCGCTTAAGCTAACACTATCGGGTGGTGATGGCGGTAACAGAATTATCATTGCCCGGGCGGGCAGTGCAGTCAACTGGACACCCGCAGATGGTACTGACGGCACGGGTATCAATGCATCATTTGCAGCTGCAACTGATCAAGGCAACGGAAATAAAATAGTTTATTCCGGAACTTCTACGTCTGTAACCGTTAGTGGATTGACGGTAAACAGTCTTTATCATTTCGCGTCGTATGAGTATAACGGTGATGTGTCAAGTTCAGAGAATTACTTGCTTGCAAATCCGGGTCTGGCTAACGCCACAACACTTACTGTTCCGGGACTTTCAATTTCACCGGTCAGCATCGGATTCGGCAATGTGCTAAAAGATTCACTGTCGAAAGTTAAGTCATTTACCATTTCCGGATTGTATCTAAATCCAGCATCCGGGAACATTAATGTTGCTGCAAACGGCGATTTTGAAGTATCCGCTTCCAGCAATGGAGTTTTTAGTAAGTCTGTTGATGTAGCCTATACATCTTCTGCTTTAACTGCAACCACTTTATATGCCCGTTTCCGGCCGTCTACCGTTGCCGATAATATTACCGGTACTTTAGTAGTCACTGGTGGGGGAGCTCCGGCTGATACAATAACCGTATACGGTTCAGGCAAGGATTTCTCGAGCTTTATAACCCGCGGTATTTTTTGCGCACCGGACGGTAATGATGTAACTGCTGCAGGCACATACGATGATCCATTTTATTCATTGCACAAAGCAGTTGCAAAAGCTGTCCCGGGTGATACCATCTGGATGCATGGCGGAACGTATTATTATAATTCTACGGTTATGCTGACAACAGCAGCCACAGCAGCTAAGCCGATTTCAATCATCGCGTATCCGGATGAGAAGCCGGTGATGGATTGGTCAAACTGGAAACCGACAACAGAAGCAGTCCGTGGATCTGCACGTGGTATTAAAGTGGATAAATCGGCAAAATATTGGACGCTGAAAAAACTTGAGATCTGTTACGCGCCTGATAACGGAGTAAAATGCGAAGGTTCGCATACGACATTTGACCAGTGCATTTTCCATCATAACGGCGATGGCGGTTTGCAGATTGGATTGGGCAAAGATTCATTATCGGCTAATCCGGATCCGGAAAATTATGCTTCCTACACACGCGTTCTCAACTGCGACGCTTTCGGTAATGCCGATCCCGCAACTGATTATGAAAACGCTGATGGATTCTCCTGCAAACTGTACGCAGGCTATGATAATTATTTCTACGGCTGCCGCGCCTGGGGAAATTGCGATGATGGCTGGGATTGTTATCAAACGAATTATCAGATAACAATTGAAAATTGCTGGGCTTTCCATAATGGAGATCCTTCGCAATGGGGATTCACTTCTTTTAACGGTGATGGTAATGGTTTTAAACTCGGCGGCAACGGTGCACCGTGTCCTATTACTATTAAGAATTGTGTTGCCTTTAATTGCATCTATGGTGCAGTGTGCTGCTATAACGATAACAATAACGGTAGCGCTGTGACTGTTCTTAATTGCACAGGCTGGGATGGCGGAAAGATATTCAAGTTTCAATCCGAGCCGCACATCTTGAAAAACTGTGTGGGTTTTGATCCAAAATCAGGTGCGAAATTTGTAACTGATTTTTCCAGCACAGTAGTGTCTGTTAACAACTCATGGGATTTAGCAATTGCCGCAGACTACAGCGACTTTATCAGCACCAGTGAGACTGATGCTCTTGCCCCTCGACAAGCAGACGGAAGTTTGCCCAATAACGGATTCGCAAGATTAAAACCAGGCAGTGCTCTTATCGACAAAGGTGTTGATGTGGGTATCGCATACTTTGGTTCTGCTCCTGATTTGGGCGCTTATGAATTTAATCCAACTGCGGTTAAAGATGGTAAAACACTCAAACCCGAGACTGTTTCACTAAGCCAGAATTATCCGAACCCGTTTAATCCGTCAACCGTTATCAAATATCAGGTTCCGGTTACGGGGAATGTCGTACTTAAAGTATATGACATGCTTGGTAAGGAGGTTGCTACACTTGTAAATGATGTAAAATCTGCGGGTGAGTATGAATACCGATTTAATGCGGCAAACCTCGCAAGTGGTTTGTACATCTATACTCTTAAATCAGGCAATACTATTCAAACAAAAAAAATGATGCTTCTTAAGTAAGCAAAATGAAATTATATGCAGCCGGAGATCGTTCGTCAAGCGTTCTCCGGTTTGCTAAATTCAAGTAAGGAACTCAAGATGAGAAAATTTATACCGGTATTTTGTTTTATTAGCCTAACACTCCTTCTTACATCAAATACCTTTGCACAATATACAGCCACATGGGCGCTCACCGCTGATAAATCCGTTGCGGTAACCGGAGCTCAGGCATCTAATGTTGTGGCTTCCGCCATGATTCCGGGAACTACATTCAGTTCCGGGGCTCATAGTACTGATGGCTTTGCCTGCACAAGTACGGCAAGCTGGCCAACCACTGCAACTGATGGCATGTATCTGGATTTTCCTATTTCACCCGATGCATCGAGTAATATTACTGTTACAGGACTTACATTAACAGCAAAAACTTCCGGAAGCAGCGGCAGCCAGGTTCTTGCACTCATGTATCAGGTTGACGGTACCGGAAGCTGGAATGTTTTAGGTACAGCTCAAGAAGCTGCAGGAGGCGGAACTTCAAGTATTAACTTCGGAACCCTCGCCGGTACATTCAACAACGGACATACATATGTTGTTCGTATGTATGTTTACGCAAAGGCATCCGGTACAAGTTCAAGCAGAAAATTATATATAAGGAATGTTGCATTTACCGGCGCAGCTACCAACGCTAATGTTCCGGTCATTACGGTTTCAGCCGCTTCACTAAGCACGTTCGGTACTTTGACCTCCGGGACTTCATCAACTGCACAATCATATACGGTGTCGGGCAAACGTCTGACTGCCGATGTGACAGTTACGGCATCAAGTCCTTTTCAGGTGAGCACGGATAACGTCTCGTTTAATTCAACCGCAACATTAACCCAAAGCGGAGGAACTCTTGCTGAGTCTACCGTATATGTTAAATGTGTTCCTGCAACAGCCGACGGAAAGATATCCGGTACGATATCCAATGAAAGCACTGGTGCAGTTAAACAAAGTGTTGGTGTTGACGCAACAGTGATTGCTCAGGAGCCGGCACAACAGTCGGTCGTGTCGTTTGGAAGCATTACCGGCAGTTCGATTGTTGTTAAGGCAACAGGCGGAAACGGTGCAAAGAGAATAATTATTGCCAGTGCTGAGAAAGCCGTCAGCTATTTCCCGGTCGATGCAACTGCTGAAGCGGGTGTAAATAGTAACTTCGCTGCTGCTACCGATAAAGGAAACGGTAATAAAGTTGTATATGACGGAGCGGATACCGTGGTAACCGTGACGGGACTTATTTCCGGGACGACATACTATTTTGCATCCATTGAATATAATATGGGAACAAATAATTCTCAGAATTATTTAACAACAAATCCCGGAACCGGAAGCATTGCTACATTAACGACACCGGGACTCTCGGTCAGTTCGGCCACCATCAGTTTTGGCGATGTTATCTATAACACCATTTCTTCAGAAAAAACTTTTAGCCTGTCGGGTAAATATTTAACACCTTCAGCCGGGAATATCAATGTTACTGCACCTGCCGGCTTTGATATTTCTTTGACAACCGGAAGCGGTTTTGATACATCGGTTACTGTTCCTTACACAGCAGGTACGCTAAGCGCGGTTACCGTTTATGTGCGATTCAAACCGACCGAAAGCAAAGTGTACAGCGGAGTTATTACTATTTCCGGCGGTGGAGCCGATAATGTAACAGTCTCTTTATCAGGTACAGGTTATGAATATGTACCGTTTGTACCGGGAACAATTTATTGTTCGCCTACCGGTGATGATGCAACAGGCGATGGCTCGCGTTCAAAACCGTATTTCTCGCTTTCAAAAGCAGTAGCTTTAGCTGTGCCGGGAGATACAATTTATATGCGCGGCGGGACGTACATGTACGGTGCGACGGTTCATCTTTCGGCCAAAGGAACGGCAGCGAAGAGATTTTTTATTCTGGCATTCCCCGGAGAAAAACCTGTCTTGAATTGGTCAAACTTTAAACCGGCAAGTGAAGATATTCGTTTCTATGCCCGCGGCATTACGGTTGATACCTCTGCGGCATATTGGTATCTGAAAGGTCTTGATCTCTGCTATTCACCGGATAATGGCGTGAAATGCGAAGGCGAGCATACAACATTTGATCAGTGTGTCTTTCATCATAACGGAGATGGCGGAATTCAGATCGGTTTGAATAAGGATTTGATTTCAGTCAACGCCAATCCTGAACATTGGGCTGCGTATAATGTTGTTATTAATTGTGACTCATATATGAATGCCGATCCTGCAACAAATTATGAAAATGCAGATGGATTTGCATGTAAGCTTTATGCCGGTAAAGGAAATTTCTTTTACGGATGCCGCTCATGGAATAATTGCGATGACGGCTGGGATTGTTATCAGACAGAATATGAAGTGCAGTTTGAAAACTGCTGGTCATGGCATAACGGAGATCCGGCGATGTGGGGCTTCAGTTCGTTTAACGGTGATGGAAACGGATTCAAACTTGGTGGTGCGAATACTGCCTGCAAAATGACAGTACGTCGTTGTGTCGCTCTTAATTGCATGTGGGGCGCAACAGGCGGATTTGCCTATAATGATAATACCGACGCGATCACTTTGCTGAACTGCACTGCAATTCATTGCGGCAGAAGCTACAACATGCAGCAATCAGCGGTAAATATTATTACCAACTGTGCCGACTGGGGAGCTAATCGTCCGGCGCCGAAAGATATTTCATCTTCATCCATTTGCACGAATTGTACATGGACGCTTGGTATTACCGTAGACACTACAATGTTTACAACTGTAGCCGAATCTGCAGCCGCAGAGCCCCGTCTTGCTGACGGTTCATTGCCTACCAAATTCGCACGCCTTGTTTCCGGAAGTGCATTGTTGGATAAGGGCAAAGATATCGGATTTGCATTTACCGGTTCTGCTCCGGATTTAGGTGCTTATGAGCAAGGTCAAGCTGTACCGACAGTTCCGGATTCAATCTTCCACATTCCGAATTCTACTACCACCAAAGTTGAAGTTGAAGAAAATCTTTCACCAAAGGCAATGACTATTGTCCGCAATTATCCGAACCCTTTCAACCCGGCGACAAAAATTTCATTTACCGTTGCTGAAAGAGGTAGAACAAGTTTGAAGATTTTTGATATGCTCGGTCGCGAAGTAACTGAATTATATAACGATATAGCAGATCCTGCACAAAATTACACGATTGATTTTAATGCGGCACATCTTTCCAGCGGTATTTATTTCAGTGTCGTGCAGACTGCTAATCAGCGTGCAGTATCAAAAATGATTCTGCTTAAGTAATATTTATACGTTATCATCCTTTCCGGCAGAGGATGATAACGTGTTTGTTTATGCCGAAAGTATAGACAGTACATATTAATAAGGAAAATTTCATGAAACGTTTTTTATCAATGACCTTTTTTATATGCGTTGTATTGTTTGCGACAAATACATTTGCACAATACACGGCAACATGGGCATTAACTACAGATAAATCCGTAGCGGTGACCGGAGCACAAGCTGCAAGTGTTGTGGCCTCCGCTATGGTTCCCGGTAGTACCTTCAGTACCGGGACTCACAATACAGACGGCTTTGCCTGCTCATACACTACCAATTGGCCGACAGCTGCCACAGAAGGCATGCATCTTGATTTTCCATTATCACCCGATCCCGCGAGCAACCTGACTATTACAGGATTAACAATGCCTGTTAAAATTTCAGGAAGCAGTGGGAATCAGATGTTCTCACTTGCATATCAGGTAGATGGTGCCGGAGCATGGATTGCATTGGGAACACCCCAATCAGCAACCAGCGGTGGTAGTTCTACGGTGAATTTCGGGACATTGAGTGCTTCGTTTGAAAACGGACACACCTACGTTATCCGTATGTATGTTTATGCTGCCGCAACGGGTACTTCCTCAAGCAGAAAAGCGTATGTTAAAAACGTTGCCTTCAGCGGTACTGTTACAACAGCCAACACTCCGGCAGTCGCGGTTTCAGCAAGTTCGCTAAGTAGTTTTGGCTCAGTCATAGCAGGTACACCCTCAACTGTGCAAAGCTACACAGTGTCCGGACTCCGGTTAACTGATAATGTCATTGTAACTCCTCCTTCTCCATTCAAAGTTAGCACAGATAATGCAACCTTCGTCGACTCACTCGTGTTGGCTCCAGCCAGCGGTGTGGTTGCCGCAACAACAGTCTATGTAAAATTAATTTCAGCTGATGCTGTTGGTACTGTTGCCGGTTCGATTTCGAACCGGACTGCCGGTGCAATTGCGAAAACTGTTTCCGTTAACGGCACTGTCCTCGCATCCGAACCAGCAACGCAATCTGTCATATCATTCGGAGAAACAACGGGCAAATCCATTGTCGTAAATATGTCAGGCGGAAACGGAGCGAAGAGGGTGCTTGTTGCTTGTGCAGACAATGCAGTAAGCTATGTTCCGACTGACGCTGCTACTGAAACAGCTAACAGTAATTATACGGCAGCTACTGATAAAGGAAATGGCAATAAAGTTGTATTTGCAGGAAGTGATGCCTCGGTGACTGTTACAGGTTTAATATCGGGAAAAACATATTACTTTAGCTGTTTTGAATACAACGATGGAACAAACAATTCACAGAACTATTTGACAACTGCTCCCGGGACGGGAAGCAAAATGACCTTGCAGGTTCCCGTTTTATCATCCAATACAGCTTTGCTTGTCTTCGGAAATATTTTATTTAATACTATCTCTGCAGAAAAATCTTTCGCTCTTTCAGGAACGTACCTTTCGCCTGCAGAGGGCTCTGTTAAAATTAGTGCACCGGCTGGATTTGAAATTTCAACCACCAGCGGTAGTGGTTATGACTCAGTAGCAACGGTTACATATACCGGTAGTACAATTAGTGCTGTCCCGGTGTATGTACGATTTAAACCGACTGAAGCAATCGCCTATAATGGCAATATAACCCAATCCGGGGGAGGAGCCGATCCATTAACCGTGGCTGTTTCAGGTAAAGGTGTTACGGAATTACCATTCCAGGCTCACTACGATTATATTGTTGCAGCCGATGGTTCAGGGGACTTTACGACAATTCAGGCTGCGGTAGATGCAGTACCTGCAAATAACACCAAGTGGGTTGCGATATTCGTTAAAAAAGGATATTACAATGCACATGTTGCTATCAGTAAAGCCTATGTCGCAATCGTCGGCGAAAATCGCGATAGCACAAGAATAGAAGTTGATTTCCCGCGTTCAGCATGGTACAGTCAATACGGAACAAATACAGGTTGCGGTGTTGTTAATGTTGCCGCAAACGATTCAATGGTTGTCCTCGCAAACATGACTATTATCAATACCAATGCATCTTCTTCGCAAGAATACACTGAAGTATTCCGCAGCGAACCCGGCAGTACAAAATTATGGTTTGTAAACTGTAACATGTATGCTAATTGGAGTGATACATTTTCTCCATGGGGCAAAGCAAACGGAAGATATTATGTTGCCGATTGTGATTTCCGCGGCGGCATTGACGCCGTTTGTCCACGCGGCTGGGCATACATGATCAACTGCGGTTTCACCGAATCAAGAGATAGCAGTCCTATTTGGCACGAAGGTGTCGCCGACCTCGGACAAAAATTTGTTATTCAAAACGGTTCAGTACACAGTACGAAAAACAAATCAATCAAATTGCAAAATGCGCAAGGCTCCTACTCAATGTTCTTTTATCTGGATACGGAAATGTCAGATAGTGTTGGCAGCCTTGGTGTAAGTTCACCAACATATTTCTGGAATTGCCACCGTGTTGGTACAACAGGAGACGCTTCATGGTTTTCAACAAATACTTTATCAAATTATACTGGATCGCCAACGCATACGGATATTAATGCAGCATGGGTGTTTGGCGGCGCATGGGATCCCGAAAATGAAATGCCTCCGGTATTACAATATGCTTCTTTGCCTCAGCCATTCTTTAAACAATATGATGTTACGGCTACTCCGGAACTCAAATGGATCGGCGCTTGCGGCGCAACCTCCTATAACGTCTATTTCGGACTTTCATCCGATCCTGCGTTTGTTGGAAATCAATCAGGAACCAGTTTTTCGCCTGGCACACTCAAATCCGGCAGAACATATTATTGGCGTGTTGATGCTGTCAATAGCGATGGTGTTATCAAAGGAAAAGTATGGCAATTTACCGTTAACGGCGTTGCCGATGTAAAAGAAGAATCGGGAATTCCCACTAAGTATTCATTAAAACAGAATTATCCAAATCCGTTTAATCCGTCAACCTCTATCAAATATCAGGTTCCGGCAAGCGGACAGGTTGAATTAAAAGTTTATGACGTACTTGGTAAAGAAGTCGCAACCTTAGTTAATGCAGTTAGAACTGCCGGAACTTACGAATGTACATTCAACGCTTCAAATCTTCCGAGCGGATTGTATATCTACTCGCTCAAGGCAGGAGGCAGCACATTAACAAAGAAAATGCTTCTCCTTAAGTAAGATGATGCAATTAATACAAAATAGTAAATAGGGCACACGAGAGATGAGAAAATATATATTAATAATGGCTATTGCCTTGCTTTGCACACAAGCATGGGCTGAACGCCTTGTTTTTCAGGCCGAGAACGGAAAGCGTTCTTCCGGGACAGTAGATGTGGAATATGCCGGCTACACCGGAACTGGATACTTGAATACCGCTAATGCAACTGGTGAATATGTTGAATTTGAAGTTGGCGTTGCAAATGAAGCAGATGATACACTGATATTTGTTTACGCACATAATAAGACAGATAACCGAACTGCATCCGTTACGGTAAATGGAGCCGTTGTTGTTAGTTCATTGGGTTTCCCCTCGACTGGTGCATGGACTACATGGTTACCTGTAACTGCTATTGTTCATTTAAAAGCCGGAGCAAACACAATTCGATTGACATCTCTTACTTCAGGTGGATTGGCGAATCTTGACAGGATGGAAGTCGGCGCGGCGGATGGAAGTTTTCAGTTTAAACTTACTACTTCGGTTAGTGGGCACGGAAATATCACGGTAGATCCGGTAGGGCCTTACTATTCATTTGGCACATCGGTTAAACTTACTGCAGTACCGGATGCAAATACTACATTTACCGGATGGTCTGGAGATACTACATCAACCGATAATCCGGTAACAATTACTATGTCAAAAGATAAGTCTCTGACAGCAATATTCTTCTCTGTTGTCGGCGGAACGAAGTATTGTTCTCCTGACGGTGATGATAATAGCGGAGACGGCTCTTTTGCTAAACCGTATTATTCATTATCCAAAGCAGTAGAACTTGTCAGTCCGGGTGATACAATTTTTATGCGCGGCGGGACATATTATTATACTGCAACGGTACATCTCGCCGCAAAAGGAACACCCACGCAACGCTTTATTTTAATGGCATATCAGAGTGAGAAACCGGTTTTAAACTACTCAAAGTGGACTCCGGCAAATGAAACTGAGCGCGGTGCTGCAAGAGCTATGAAGGTAGATACTACAGCCGCATATTGGTATGTTAAGGGATTGGAAATATGCTACGCGCCTGATAATGGCGTTAAATGCGAGGGCGACCATACAACATTCGACCAGTGCATATTTCATCATAACGGTGATGGCGGAATCCAGATCGGCTTGAATAAAGATTCGTTCTCTACAAATCCGAATCCCGATCATTGGGCTGCATACAATACTGTTCTTAACTGTGATTCCTATATGAACGCGGATCCGGCTACAGATTATGAAAATGCTGATGGATTTGCATGCAAACTTTATGCAGGCAAGGGAAATTTCTTCTATGGCTGCCGTTCCTGGAATAATTGCGATGATGGATGGGATTGTTATCAGACTGAATATGAAGTTCAATTTGAAAACTGCTGGGCATGGCATAACGGTGATCCGGCGTTGTGGGGATTCAGCTCGTTTAATGGTGATGGAAATGGATTTAAACTCGGCGGTAATGGCACGTATTCGCCAATGACGCTTCGTCGCTGTGTTGCGTTGAATTGCAACTGGGGTGCTTTAGGTGGATTCGCTTACAATGACAACATAGCACCTATCACTTTGCTAAACTGCACTGCAATTCATTGCGGCAGAAGTTATAACATGCAGCAGACAGCCGCTAATATTATGACCAACTGTGCTGACTGGGGTGCCGACCGGCCTGCTCCTAAAGATATTTCTTCAAGCTCTATTTGTACTAACTGTACATGGACGCTGGGAATAACGGTTGATACGACAATGTTTGTGACAGTTGCCGAATCAGCAGCGATTGAGTCGCGTCAGGCTGATGGCGCACTACCGACAAGATTTGCAAAATTGGTTTCCGGAAGCAAACTAATTGATAAAGGAACTTCTGTTGGAATTCCATTTTTAGGTGCTGCTCCTGACCTTGGTGCATATGAATTCGGTCAGGCAGTTCCAACGGTGCCGGATTCGATTTTCCATATTCCTAATTCGGGTGTTTCTGGAATTGAGATTCAACAAAATCTAACTCCGAATACATTAACGGTAGTGCGGAACTATCCGAACCCGTTTAATCCAGCAACAAACATTACTTTTAGTGTTGCACAAAAAGGACACGCGACATTAAAGATCTATGACATGGTTGGCCGTGAAGTAGCAGAATTATTCAATAATGAAGCTAATCCCAACAGCAAATACACGGTAAATTTTAACGCAGGCAATCTATCGAGTGGTATCTATTTCAGTGTGGTACACTGCGGAAACCAGCATGCGGTTAGCAAAATGATATTAATGAAGTAAGGATTTATTATGTATAAATGCTCGTTTCTTGTAGTTGCATTTCTTTCAAGCTTCTTGCTTGGTCAAGCATTATATGTATCACCGACCGGAAGTGATTCAAACCCCGGTACGATTGATTCAGCGCTTGCAACTCCGCAGGCAGCCATGGCAAAGTTATCATCCGACGGTTCAGGCGCGATGATATGGATTCGCGGCGGTACGTATAAGCTCAGTTCTCAGTTAAAAACGAGTAAGAATGGCGCTGCTGGTAACCTTAATAAAATTTGGGCATATCCCGGAGAGAAACCAATATTTGATTTTACGGGATTAAATGATCGCGGCGTCTATTTTAGTAAAAGCTATTGGCACATGAGGGGAATTGAAGAATGCAACGCAGGCAGTAACGGAATTTGTTTTTCCGGTTGTGGAAATAATATTTTAGAAGGATGTGTCGCGCATGACAACGGTCTGGAAGGTATTAAGATCACCGGGTCAAGCAGTAACCTTACTCACGATAATTTGATCCTTAATTGCGATTCATACCGTAACTATGATGCCGCAGGTAATGGCGAAAATGCAGACGGTTTTGCGGCGAAAACCGGGACCGGCTCGGGGAATGTTTTTAGAGGATGCCGTGCCTGGTATAACTCGGATGACGGCTGGGATTTTTACGAAAATAGCACCGGGGGATTGACATTGGATAGCTGCTGGGCCTTCTGGAATGGCGTTAACTTGTGGGGCAATGGTTCTTGGGCGGGTGACGGCGACGGATTTAAGCTCGGTGGAGCAAAAACGACTTCCGAACATAAATTAACAAATTGTATAGCATTTGACAATATTTTGAGCGGCTTTGCACAAAATCATGCTTACGCAGGACAAACGATGATTAACTGCACCAGTTACCGCAATTCGCAAAACACCTTTTCATTTTATGAGGCCGCAACAGCAGGCACTCTCTTGCATCATGTTTTGAAAAACTGTGTTTCATATGGCGGTAAAGGTGTTACGCTTTACACTTCAACAGAACAAGTTACGAATAGCTGGCAGACTTTAACTTTGACAGATGCTGATTTCGAGAGCCTTGATACAGCTGGCGTTACAGGTCCGCGTAATGCCGATTATAGCTTACCTAAACTGAAATTCTTACATCTTGCAAAAGGCAGTCAGGCTATCGACAAAGGTACAAATGTCGGAATAGCGTTTACCGGATCTGCTCCTGATATGGGCGCTTATGAATATTCCGGGACTACCGGAATTGGCAATGATCTTGCTCATGCAAAAGGGTTTGTCTTAGGCCAGAACTATCCGAATCCTTTCAATCCGTCAACCATGATTCGATATCAGGTCCCGGTAAGTGGAAATGTTGAATTGAAAGTGTTTGATGTGCTGGGTAAAGAAGTTGCAGAGCTGGTGAACGGAATTCAATCAGCAGGCACATATAGCTGCGTATTCAATGCAGCAGCATTGCCGAGCGGATTATATTTCTATACTCTTAAATCAGGAAGTAATGTTGAGACTAAAAAAATGCTTCTTCTTAAGTAATTTGAGCAGATTCGCATTATAACATGAAGATATACAAAAACATACTTGCATTTTGCGCTTTGCTTAGTCTGCAAACTCTGCATGCACAACAGCCGGCATTTCCGGGAGCGGAAGGCGCAGGAATGTATACCGTAGGCGGCCGCTATGGTGATGTTTATCATGTTACCAATTTAAATAATTCAGGCAGCGGGTCACTTCGTGATGGGGTTGAAACCGCGCCTGATAACGGTCGAACAATAATTTTTGATGTTTCAGGCAACATTTCACTTTCTTCCTCACTAAAGATTACCAAGTCTCACATTACTATAGCAGGACAAACTGCTCCGGGTAAAGGTATTTGTCTGAAGGATGGCCGCTTTATAGTCGCGGGAAATGATATTATTATCAGGCATATGCGCTTTCGCCCAAGCCAATCAGGCGGTGATGGCGATGCTCTGAATATATCAGGCACGAATCTTATTATTGATCATTGCAGTGCTTCGTGGTCATCGGATGAAGTTATGAGCACTGCCGAGAATGCAAATAACAATATTACACTGCAGTGGAATTTGATATACGAAGGCCTGAATATTTCTTATCACTATGAAAACGGTGTGCTGCTCGACCACTCAATGGGTTCCCTGCTTTCCACCTCGATTGACGGTGGAATGATATCTGTGCATCACAATTTATATGCACACAACAGAACCAGGAATCCCAAACCGACGGTAAGCGCTGAAAACATTGCCTTAAATTTCGATTTTAGCAATAACATTATATACGATTGGGGAGATAAAGCAGGGTACAGTTCGGATGACTCGCTGCACTTTGTTAATATGAATTACGTAAACAATTATCTTATAGCCGGCTCATCAACAAAAGCAAGTAAGTGCACGACTGCATTCAACGGTATTGCATCCAGCACACATATATTCCAGAGCGGCAATAAAATAGACGGTAACCGTGATAAAGTTCTTAATGGTACGAATATCGGATGGGGAATGTTTGAGGGTGATTACAAGCCGATGAATACTGCCTATGTATTACCCGGCATCCGGACGGAATCAGCCGATTCAGCATATAATGATGTATTGCAGTCCGCCGGAGCGTTCTGGTGGAACCGGGATTCGGCAGATACACGGGTGATAGCAGATGTGCAAAATGAAACAGGCAGTATTATTAATTTGCAGTCGGACGTCGGTGGATGGGAAAATTTGCCAGTACTATCCCGGCAGGTAACCTGGGATACCGATAAAGACGGTATGCCGGATACATGGGAGGTGGATCAAGGACTGAATCCGAATAGTGACGGGGATGCATCATTACTGTGTGCTGACGGATATACGAATCTCGAGCATTATATCAACGGGATTATTCCAGCTGTAACGACTGATGTATCTTCTTCAGTAAATAACCGGTTACAAATTTCGAAATTTGTGCTACACAATAATTATCCAAATCCTTGTAATCCCGGTACTACAATTTCTTATTCCATTCCACAGCAAGGCCGTGTGCGGATTCGTGTCTTCAATACATTGGGTAATGAAGTTTCATCTGTATGTGATGAAATACAAGATGCCGGTCTGCACAATACATATATCGACGCATCACACTTATCAAGCGGAGTATATTTCTATCAGGTTGAGTACAATAATAACCGGCAGTCAAAAAAGATGGTGCTGCTGAAATGATAAAAAACGGAGTTACAAAATTTTCTCTTTTGTTGTTAGGCTGCATTTTAACAATAACAGTACATGGGCAGGATGTTAATAATCCGGCTCAGGTTTTACAAAGAGTAGGAAGCTACATCATATCTCAAACTTCCGATCAGGTTATAGACAAATCTACAAGCTCTGTAATTTCAAATCCTGATACGACAAGCATCAATAAAAACGCGGTATATAAAAGTGCATTCAATGACTGGGTATATCCCAACGGGGTAATGCTTTATGGTATGATGCGGGCAGGTGAAGTTGATACTACCTATCGAAGCTTTTTAAATTACGGCATCAAAAACTTCAGCGTAATATTTAAAAATTATTCGTATTTCAAAAAATTATATGCCGCTTATAAGGTTACTTCGGGGAATAATTGCTATAAACTATATCGTATGAGTTCGTTAGATGATTGCGGAGCAATGGGCGCTGCTTTGATTGAAGCATACGACTTACAGGGAAGAACCAATACTGATTGGCAGCCCACAATAAACGCGATTGCAAATTATATTTCGACAGGACAGATTCGGCTGTCCGATGGAACTCTTTACCGGGTAGGTCCATCATCACAAACGATTTGGGGTGATGATTTGTACATGAGCGTTCCTTGCATAGTACGCATGGGAAGAATAACCGGACAGCAAAAGTACTACGATGATGCGGCACGACAGGTTACTCAGTTTTATAAGAGACTTCTACAAACCGATCTGGGCATTACTCACCATGGTTACTATGCTGATTCTGTTAAACCTTCAAAGGCTTACTGGGGCAGGGCGAACGGATGGATGATGGTTGCAGCTGTTGAAGCTTATAATGCCATTCCTGTGACGCAAGTTAACCGGGACAGTATTTTGATGTTCATCAAAGCACACATCAACGGAGTATTGAAGTATCAGGATTCAACAACAGGTCTCTGGCACAACCTTCTTGACAAGAGCGACTCATTTCTTGAGACATCCTGTACGGCAATGTTCACATACTCAATTGCGAGAGCAATAAACGAGGGATGGCTTGATACATCCTATGCACAGTATGCCCGTAAAGGTTGGGCAGGAGTAGCTTCCAAGGTAACAAGCGACGGTCAGGTCAAAGGAACTTGTCAGGGCACAAGTATGTCGGAAGACCTGACATACTATTACAACCGTACCTCGCCGGATAATGACCCCCATGCATTTGGTCCGGTGCTTCTTGCTGCATCTGAGATGGTACGCTTACAGAAAAAATTGAACGTAACGGATATAAAGGATTTCAAAAAAGATGAAGGATTCCTGTTGGAACAAAATTTTCCGAATCCTTTTAATCCATCTACAAAACTTACATATCATGTTCATCAATCGGGGCACGTGAATATGGTGCTGTATGATTCTATCGGTAACGAAGTATCCAAACTTGTCAACGAGTACAAATCTCCCGGAGATTACACGTATTCGTTGTCAGGTGAGAAATTACATCTTTCGAGTGGAGTATACGTAGTACGACTTCAATCGGAAAAGCAGGTTCAGGCAATTAAAATAGCTCTTATTAAGTAACAAATACTGCCGGTATACGGTGGTTGTGCGGTGTTAGGCTCGAAGAGATAGGATGAGATAGAGTATTAACAAGCAACAGTTGCTTTTATTGCAGATGCATCGGTATGATCGTTAATGTCGGATACCCATGCAATATTAAACAACTAATTTAATTCAATAGGGAATCTCTATGATACAAAACTATCCGAATCCGTTTAACCCATCAACGGTAATCAGCTATCGTTTGTCAAATGATAGCCATGTGATGTTGAAAATTTTTGACGCGCTCGGCAGGGAAATTGCTACCTTGTTAAATGAAAACAAGATGAAAGGCGAGCATGAATTTCATCTTGACGCAGGAAATTATAACCTGTCAAGCGGCATATATTTCGTGGAAATGACAGCGGGAACAAATGTTTCAACCATCAAATTAGTATTGGCAAAATAGATGAACCTGTTCATCCGCATCATAGTGATTAGTGTTCTGCTGTGGAATGTTGTTAATTCAGCTCAGACAGTTGATAGAACAACCCTTAAAGGGAAGGTTATGTGCGGGTATCAGGGGTGGTTCGCGGTGCCGTCAGATAGTATAAACCGGGGGTGGTACCATTACCAAAAGTCGGGAGTATTTCAACCGGGGAAATGCTCGGTTGATCTCTGGCCGGATGTCTCCGAATTGGATGCTGACGAACGCTATGCAACTTCTTTCGTCCTTTCTGATAATTCAACTGCGTATGTCTATAGTTCACAAAACAGAAAGTCCGTTGTTCGTCATTTCAAGTGGATGCGTGACTATGGAATAGATGGTGTATTTATACAACGGTTTGTCACTGAAGTTAACGGGGCAGGGTTACAGCAGTTCAACAACGTACTTGCCGCGTGCCGTATCGGGGCAAATCAATATGGACGCTCATTTGCAATCATGTACGATCTCTCGGGTATGCAGGCAAATCAGATGTCTTTAGTGATGAATGACTGGAAGACACTTGTTGATAAGCAAAAAATCACCAAAGACAGTGCATATATCTATCATAACGGAAAACCGGTTGTAGCTATATGGGGCATCGGATTTAACGACAGTAGAAAGTATACGCTGCCTGAGTGCCAAACCTTGATAGATTTTTTCAAAAAAGATACGACGTACGGCGGATGTACGGTCATGGTCGGAGTGCCTACATACTGGCAGATAATGGATAAAGATGCAGTAAAAGATACTGCGCTTTTAACAACGATAAAGAAAGCCGACATTGTCAGTCCCTGGTTTGTTGGACGGCCTGCTGTTCCTGATGATGCGACGAACCTTGTAAAGAACGTACTTGCGCCTAATATAACATGGTGCAAGCAATATAATCTTGAATACATGCCTGTTGTTTTCCCGGGATTCAGCTGGTACAATATGAACGCCGGAACGCTGAACCAAATACCGCGCCTCAAAGGGAAATTTTTATGGCGGCAGTACTATGAATATATCAAGGCCGGCTCGACAATGCTGTATCAGGCGATGTTTGATGAAATGGATGAAGCAACTGCAATTTTCAAATGCACAAATAACACGCCGACGGGTGCAAGTCTTTTTGTAACATATGAAGGATTGCCATCCGACTATTATTTAAAAATGGTAGGTGCCGGTTCTAAGATGCTGCGCGGTGAAATTGCTTTGAAAGATACCATTCCCGTATCAGTCACTGATATTCATGACGCAAACATGGGAAAAGCAAACGCATTTCAGCTTGGACAGAATTTCCCGAATCCATGTAATCCATCAACGGTAATTCGCTATACGGTTCCGCACAGTGAATTTGTAACGATAAAATTATATGATGTAACCGGTAACGAAATTGCAACATTGGTTCAGGGCGAGAAACCAGAAGGGATGTATGATCTTACCTTAGATCAGAATATCATGGGGAAACTATCTTCCGGTGTATACTTCTATAGAATGACAGCCGGAGATTTTACCGGTACAAAGAAACTGCTTTATCTGAAGTAAACCTACGTTTAACTCTCTTCAGTCGGTGATTCCCTTATAGCTTTATTCAACTCGATAATTGCGGTATTTATTGCTGTAGCAATCGGAACCGCTAACAACATTCCCGGTAATCCCAAAAATTGTTCGCCTGCGATAATGAGCAGAATAATTATCACGGGATGAATATCCGTACTTTTCGAGAGTACAAACGGCTGTACAAATCCGTTGTCGAGTATGTATATGATAAACAACAAAACAATCAACCAGGGAGCAGCCGAAAAATCACCACGCTGAATAACCGATATGATTAATGCCGGCAAACCGCCGATGACCGGACCGAAATAGGGAATAAGGTGGCCGCATCCTGCTATGATACCCAGCAGCGGGGCATACGGAATACCAATCAGATGAAATCCTACGCCGCACGAAACACCGATAAATGTTGCATCTATAAGCCAACCGCGAACGTACCGTTCCATTTTCGCGTTGACTCTATTAATAACTTCTTTAATGATGTCTCTATATGCTTCCGGGAATAATACAACGAATCCCTTAACAAGTACATGCTTGTCTTTCATAATAAAGAACGCAATGAACGGGAATATGACAATGACGATGATCAAACCGAGGATGTTGGAAACATAAGCGGGGAGATGCCCGCTGAGATTTTTTACTGCATCGGTGATAAGTGAAGCGATCAAGCCCTTTTCAAAAAACGGGAATGACTTATGCAGACTGTTCTCTGCAAGTTTGATCTGCTGTTGAATCACTTTCGGATCAAGGAGTCCCTGGAGGCTCGCTACTTGTTCAACGAGGACGGGAATTACGAATGAAAGTAAAAGATAAATAATGAATCCGACCAGAAGGAAAACAAATGTTGTCCCTAATGCCCGGTTGATTTTGTATTTTTCTAAAAATGTAATAAGCGGTTCAAAAATAAAAGCAAATAGAAAGGCAATCGCGCAAAGGATTACAGCCTCTGAGAAGAAGTACAGGATGGCAAAAAAGAATACGAAAACTACGCTATAAATGATGGCTAGCTTTTGAGAGGTCTTATTCATATTACACCGCCTCGACTCTTCTGATGCCGGGAATTTGACGCATCAGTGCGCGTTCTATGCCTGCCCGCAGAGTCATTTGCGACATTGGGCATTCAGTGCAGGCACCCTGAAGCTTTACCTTCACAATGCCGTCTTCGCTTATTTCGACAAATGAAACATCCCCGCCGTCTGCCTTTAAATACGGACGAAGACCTTCCAACGCCTGCTTTATTTGCTCTTCCATGAAATAAACCGCTTTATTGATATAGTAAATATAATAAAGCATGAAGCAATAAATTCACAAAATGTAGATTTGCGAAAATCATCATGCTCCGCTCAATGTTAATTCAGTCATTTTGAACTAGGGGAAAGAAACGTACCGCAAAGGCGCAGAGACGCGAAGATTTTTTATTAAATACTAAGGCACCGAGTGCTTAAATAACTCCAATTTGACCAATACATTTCTCCCGCGGTTCAAAAATACTTTGCGCCTTTGCGTCTCTGCGGTTAAATGTGACGAAATTATGCTTTTCGCGTCCAATTTCCCGGAATTCCGGCCTGAATCTAAAGCGGAAAATCCTTATCTTTACTATTTATATATTAATAATTTGTATTGGATATGCGGCAAAGTAAAACATTTATACCGACGTTAAAAGAAACACCGAATGACGCGACTGTTCCGAGTCACGTTTTAATGCTTCGTACAGGCATGATCCGCGCTTTAGGCGCCGGAGTTTATTCATTTCTCCCGCTCGGATTCCGGGTGGTCAAAAAAGTCTGCGAAATTATCCGTGAGGAAATGGATGCGATAGGCGGACAGGAATTTCTCCTTCCTGCTTTGAATCCTGTTGAAATCTGGCAGGAGACAAACCGCGTTGAGGCTTTCGGTGATACAATGTTTCATGTTAAAAACCGCGATTACGTTTTAGCGCCAACACATGAAGAAATTATGACCTATCATGTACGCAGAGCGGTAACGTCGTATAAAGATTTCCCGCAGATCTGGTATCAGATACAAACAAAATTCAGAAATGAACCCCGTCCGAGAAGCGGCGTTTTGCGCGGCAGACAGTTTATTATGAAGGACGCTTACTCATTTGATACATCATGGGAAAATCTTGATGCGTCATATGATTTACACAACACTGCATATCACAAAATATTCGATCGCTGCGGCCTGAAATATTTTGTCGTTGGTGCCTCAAGCGGAGCAATGGGCGGCACTGGTTCCGAAGAGTTTATGGTGAAAGCTGACGCAGGTGAAGATACCGTTGCACACTGTGAAGCATGCGGTTATGCTGCAAATGTTGAAGTGGCAACTTCAGTCGCACCTGTTAAGGACAGAGATGCAGAATCGAAAGCCCTTTATGAAATCTCTACACCGAATGTTAAATCAATTGATGACCTGGTTGCATTCCTAAAAACTGATGAAACTTCATTCGCTAAGTCGCGTATTTATATCGTTGATAATGAACCGGTCATGGTTCTTATGCTTGGTAATGATGAAGTGAACGAGACAAAACTTGAAAAAGCACTCGGCACAGCCTTCCGTCCTGCTCATCCGGACGAACTGAAAGAATTATCTGGTGCTGATGCAGGGTCAATTGGACCGGTTGGATTCCCGAAACGCATCATTGCCGATCTGCGCTTGAAAGATGCCAACAACATGATCAGCGGTGCGAATAAAAATGATTACCACCTCGGCGGTATTGATTTTATCCGTGATATTCCGAAAGCTGAGTACTTTGATCTCCGTACCGCAAGAAGCGGGGAGAAGTGCCCGCGTTGTGGTGAAGAACTGCAGGTGTTCACCGCTATCGAACTTGGACATATTTTCAAGCTTGGTACAAAATATTCCGCATCCATGGGCGCTCATTATACTGATGAACAGGGCGAAGAGCATCCTATCATCATGGGTAGTTATGGTATCGGTGTTGAGCGTGTTATCGGCTGCTTCATCGAACAGCATTATGATGAAAGCGGTATTGTTTGGGATAAGAACATTGCCCCGTTCCATGTACATCTTGTCGGTTTGAATATGCGTAAGGAAAGAACTCAGGAAACCGGCGAAAAGATTTACAACGAATTGCAAAAAGCAGGCATCGAAGTACTTTTCGATGACCGTGTAGATATTACAGCAGGATTCAAATTCAATGATGCTGATCTTATCGGTTTACCGGTACAGGTTATCGTCGGAGAAAAGAAACTTGCCGAAAATAAAGTTGAAGTGAAGCTCAGAAAAACAGGCGAACGATTTGATGTCGCTATTGACGAACTTACTGCTAAGTTGAGAGAATTATTAGGTTAGTTACAGATGAAAGATAAAAAAATCTACGTTGCCGGTCATACCGGAATGGTCGGTTCAGCAATATGCCGCGGCTTGAAAGCGCACGGCTATTCAAATATTATCGGCAAAGATATATCCGAACTTGACTTAACGCGTCAGGCAGATGTTGAACAATTTTTTGCCGCTGAAAAACCGGCAATGGTTATTGTCGCTGCTGCAAAAGTCGGCGGTATTCAGGCAAACAACACGTATCGCGCACAGTTTATCTATGAAAATCTGATGATAGAATCAAATATCATTCATGCCGCACACGTAAACAACGTTGAAAAATTGATCTTTCTTGGAAGCTCATGCATATATCCGAAGCTTGCTCCCCAGCCGCTTAAAGAAGAATATCTGTTGAGCGATTTTCTTGAAGCGACGAACGAACCATATGCAATTGCAAAGATTGCAGGTATTAAAATGTGTGAAAATTATTACCGTCAGTACGGCGATAACTTTTTCTCCGTAATGCCGACGAACATGTACGGCCCGTATGATAATTATAATCTTGAGACCTCGCATGTTATGCCTGCGATGATCCGGAAATTTCACGAGGCAAAAGTCAATAAAGCTGAAAAAGTGACGCTGTGGGGTACAGGCACTCCGTTCCGCGAATTCCTCTATGTGGAAGATTTAGCTGATGCTCTCGTTCACCTTCTCGAAAGCGTCAACGCTGCTGATTTTTATGGTAACGGTTATACTCACGTAAATATCGGGACCGGAAAAGATTTAAGTATCGCCGATCTTGCTCAGTTAGTTGCGAAGGTTGTAGGCTTTGAAGGAAAAATCGAGTATGATTCGACCAAGCCGGACGGTACACCGAAGAAACTTCTTGATGTAAGCAGAATGTCGGCGCTCGGTTGGACATATAAGACCGAGCTTGAAGATGGTTTACGGCTCGCGTATAACTGGTTCAAAGAAAATTATAAATAAAATTAAAGCCGGCTGTATGCCGGCTTTTTTGTGATACGTAGAGACGCTCTGCGAGCGTCTCACGCAGTGTGAGGCCAAATGCAAAATCAAGCCGAAGTTTATGTGCTCTTTTGCTCAATATGAATATTTTGTCGTTTAGGAGGAGACGGTCGCAGACCGTCTCTACATCTGCATAGCTATTGTAGATAATGTCGAACGTTATTGGATTACAATATACCTTTTCATCTTTTCGAATTTCTTTTCCCCGATTCCTTTTACGTCCATAATCTGTTCAAGGCTTTTAAACGAACCTATCTGATTTCTATATGCGATGATTTTTTCAGCAGTCTTTTCGCCAACACCGGGCAGGAGAGTAAGTTCTTTGATTGATGCTTTATTAATGTTAATTGATTTTTCAGGTATGCTGCCTTTATGGGGAGATTCCCTTTTTACTGCTTCTAAACCGGAAATTGAATCAGCTGTTTTAAATAAGCTGTCATGCTGAACGGGTAATGCCGTTGTATCTCCGAGAATCCGGAAAAACAAACTATCCTGTTTGCTATAGGTCTGGTGTTGATGTGAAGAGTCTGTTGAGGTTGCTGTTTTGTAAACCGCCCCGGCGGCGATAAGTACCACGAAAAATAAAATCACTTTTATTTCTTCACTCGTAAATCCGTACTTATCCGCCAGACGATTGATAAATTTCATAACTCCCCCGAAAAAATTTTTTATTTTGTAAAGCGGTTGAAGAATCCGCTTTCATCCGAATCCCGGTTCGGATTGATATTCGGCTGATTCAACAATTCTTTCAGTATCTCTTTTTCTTTAGCATTGACCTTTTTAGGTACGATAACGTTAATCCGGACGAGTTCATCACCTGCGCCATGTCTGTTCAGGTGCTGCACGCCTTTTTCCCGCATACGTAACAATTTACCCGGTTGGGTGCCTGCATCTATCTTTAAGCGGGCTTTACCGGTCAACGTCGGGACTTCATATTCCGCACCGAGAACGATGTCGGGGAAGCTTACATACAATTCGTAAAGTATGTCGTCACCCTCACGCTTGAAATATTCGTGCGGTACTTCCTGGAAAATGACAATAATGTCACCGGGCGCTCCGGTCCTTTGCCCCGCGTTACCTTCGCCGCGGAGAGTCATGTAGCTTCCTTCGCTCACTCCTGCAGGCACATTGATTTTAACCGTTGCTTCGTCCTGCACACGACCGCTGCCCTGGCATTTACGGCAAGGCTTATCTACAATTGAACCCTCACCACCACAGGTCGAGCATGGTTGAATGTTTACAAATTGTCCGAATACCGAGCGCGATACCTGACGCACTTCGCCGCTACCTTTACAGGTAGGACAAGTTTTCAGTGCGGCACCACCTTCGGAACCGCTGCCGCTGCAGCTATCACACTTAACATGTTTTCTGATTTTAACTTTTTTTGTCGTGCCGGTAGCAATTTCTTCCAGAGTCAATTTAAGCGTAACGCGCAAATCAGATCCGGGAGTTCCGGCGCCGCGTCTTCCTCTACCGCGTTGTGTAGAACCGCCGCCGAAGATATCGTCAAAGATTGATCCGCCGCCGCCGAAGATATCGGAGAACTGGGAGAAAATGTCGTTCATATTTGAGTAACCGTGATAATCCTGTCCTCCGCGTAAGCCGCTATGACCGTAACGGTCGTATTTAGCGCGCTTTTCGTCATCACTCAAAACTTCATACGCTTCGGACGCTTCTTTGAATCTATCTTCCGCTTCCTTATTGTCAGGGTTGCGGTCGGGATGATTATCCATCGCGATTTTTCTATACGCCTTCTTTATTTCGTCCTTGGAAGCAGATTTTGATACGCCAAGTACCTCGTAATAATCACGTTTATCCATAACTTATTCCTTGCTTCCTTCATTCTGCGTATCAGCCGGTGTTTCTTCAGACTCCGCTGAAACAATTACCTGCGCATGACGCAATACTTTGTCTTTATATAAATATCCCGGAAGGACCTCCTGCAAAACCGTGTTTGGTGCTGCTTCAGCCGAAGGCATCTGCATGAGAGCATCATGAAATGCTACATTAAAAGCTGTTCCGACAGACTGCATTTTTGTAATGCCCTGGTTGTTTAGGATTTTTACAAACTTATCATAAATCATCTGAACGCCTTGAACAAACGTTTTTATGTCGGCAGTATCATCTGCGTGCTGCAATGATCTTTCCAGATCGTCAACAACGGGCAGTATTTTTACCGCGAGCTGTTCACCGGCATAGCGGAATAAATTCTGCTGTTCCTGTTCCGTTCTTCTCTTATAATTATCAAATTCAGCAACCTTACGGATGAACTTGTCTTTCATTTCATCTCGCTCAGCTTCAAGTTTCTCTATGGTAGCTTTTAATTCTTTTTTTGTACGTAGCATTTCGTCTTCTTGTTCATTAGCTGCGGGAGCGGTTTCTTCCTGTGCTTCAGTTTTCTGCTCCTCGGGTTGTTGTAGTTCTTCTTTCATTTCTTCGTTATTTGTTTCCATATATCACCTATTTATTCGTTAATATCTGTGTCAGCATCGTCGCTACATAATCAACTATGGCAACAATCTTATCATATTCCATTCGCTTGGGACCGACGACTCCCAGAGTTCCCTTAACATCGCCGACTTCATACTCCTTTGTTACGAGACTGAAATCACCCAACTCGGGTATCACATTCTCGGAGCCGATAGTGACCGCGACATTATTCTGTGCTGCTGATACGGATTTTTCAAAAACGTGTATTATTATATCTTTATCTTCAATTAACTGAACGACACTCTGGAAACGATCAGGATTTTCAAACTCCGGCTGCTTTAAAAGCTGTCCGGCACCTGAAATGATTGCTTTATCGTTTGAGCGTGCGTCTGCAAAAATCTTATCTACCGAATCAAAGAAAATAGACAGTATCGGATGCAGTTCATCCGTAAAATCTTTCATCCTGTCATGGAACGTATTCCGGATTTCACTCAACGCCAGTCCGGAAAGCCGTTCGTTCAAGAGTTCCTGCACTCTGTTTATCTGCGACTCGTTAATCTCAACATTAATTTCGATGGTAATTGTCTTAACCATTCCTGACGAAATACTGATAACCACCAGCATTCTTGTCGAACTCAGCCAGACAAGCTGAATCTTTTCTAAAATTCCGCTATCCAATTTTGGATAGAGCACACAAGCGAGTTGATGCGTAATGCTGCTGAGAATTCTCGAAACCAAGGAAAGCAGCTCATCCGGCTGACTCTGCCGCAAGGCGTCCAGCTGTGATGATATTGCGCGAGTATCAAACCCAAGCGGGTCAATCTGCATCAGCGAATCAACGTAAAAGCGGTATCCTTTGTCCGTAGGAACGCGGCCCGCTGAAGTATGCGGATGATTGATAAAGCCCGAGTCTTCAAGATCGGACATAATATTGCGAACGGTTGCAGGGGAGAAATTCAGGTCATATCTCTTGGCCATATTTCTCGACCCGACCGGAGAGGCAGTCAGAATGAACTGCTGGACAATGTACCGGAGTACATTCCTTTCCCGTTCTGTCAATTTTTCGTCAAACATCCAAAAAAATCTTTCTTTAACCTTGAAATATAAGGAAAAATGGAGACATTTTCCTGTCCATAAACCATGGGGATTAGCATAGAGTTCCTAGCCCATGGCTTAAGCCATGGGTTAGGAAGAAGAAAAATGGAGGATATGGTTCCGGAGAAGTATCGGCATGATGTATAATCATAGAATTAACCACGGTCTTTAGACCGTGGAGAGGCAGCCCCACCTGTGACGGACTTTAGTCCAATAGCCTGATCATAATTGGGCTAAAGCCCAGGTTTACTGCCGGCACGGAGTTCACGGCGCTAAAGCACCGTGTTAATGAAGTGCACTAATGCGATTTCTTAGATTCTAGAAATCCGTACCTAACGAGAAGTAATAAACCGGCTGTGAAAATCTGTTAAAATCGTATTTCCAGGCAACGTCAAACCGGAGCAGGAAGTAGAGGAAATACATACGCGCGCCGACACCGGTTCCCATGAGAAGGTCCTTGGTCATCAGCCCTTTTTCAGGGTCCTTCTTAAATAATTGCAGGTTACGGTACTCGTTATTTAAACTGTAACCCCAAGCCGACCCGGCATCTACGAAAGCAACACCCAGAATATTCCGGAATTGCAAGGGTAGTCCGGATAGCAGATAGCGGATAAGCGGAAATCTGAATTCGAAATTGGTTATGCCGTACATCGAACCGCTTTGTTCAGCATAATTATAACCGCGTAACGGAAGTACAGCGGTCATAAATGCAAAATTTGAAGTTGAGTTTACCGGTACGTCAAGTGTGGCAAAACGGCGATTAATCCAGTTTTCAATACCTCCGATAAAAAACTTCTGGCGATTGATAACACTGCCGCCTGAATATCCGCCGGAGAATTTTATAGCAAACGAGTAATCGTACCAGAAGCGGAGATAGGTGCGGTAATCGCCAAGAACCGAGAAAAATGTTTGATCGTTATACGGATCTTTGCTGTAATGCAATGGATTCCCCAGGACATCAAAACGGTAACGCGTACCTTCGATTGGTGACGTATAACCGAAAATTGTGTTGTCATGTACAAAGGCGGCATTCGGCATCAGATATGTTGCTTTACCAAAACCGTCATCAGGTACATCCAGATTATCAGCAGTAACATTTAGGAAGCTTAAGCCGAAATCGAATCTGTAAAAACGGTTGATCGGGTAGCTGAAGGATAATACACCGCCGTAATTTCTAAAGCGGAAGAGATTGGAATATCCATCCCTGTCGAGATATACGAAACGGGCAAGATGAAAAGTCTCAATACCGACATTCAGGCGTCCCGGTAAATAGTAATATGCCAATCCGTAATCACTGTTTTTCAAATCAATTTGCAGGCTCGTTTGAGCAACGATTCGGTGATTACCAAGAATATCACTGAATGACAAAACCGTTGTTCCTTCAAGTCCGTAGAGCGTACTGAATCCAGCATTTGCATACACGATATCTGTAGAGAAATTGACTTTATAACGGTTGACACGATAATTACCTGCCGTATCGAGATTATTGACAGGAGCGAATTTCATTGTGTCTTTAGTGACTGTGCTCTTAAAATAATTAGTCTCGCCGAATACATAATTATCAAAATCAACCTTGGCTTTTTCAGAGCCGGTCTTTGTTGAATCAACGTACTGTCCGGTAAAGAACGGTGAATCGTTATTCTTCAAGGTATCTGATTTTGTCGAAGCATCGGAGACCGGAGCAACAACTTCCTTTTTTGCGGGTTGCAATAATTCGCTGGTGTAGAGTGTCGGCTTGAGCGTGTCTTGTTTTAATTTCATCTCAAACGGATTTGTCATGAGAAACACGTCGTAAGCTGACTGATACATTGAAGTGAAAACAATTTTCTTGCCATCAGCCGACGTGGACAGTTGATACAATCCATTGAGTGAATTGGTGATGGGAGTATAATTGCTGCTACTGTCGTTGTACACTGTGCCGTTCAGTGCAATTTTGAAAATATTGTTGATGCCATTCTTATCTGAGATGAACAGCAATTCTTTTCCATCGGGGCTGCAAACAGGTGATGCCTCATCATTATTGAGTGTTGCAGTAATCCGGCTGATAACCGAGGACTCAACATCAACCGCATAAATATCGTTCTGGTGATAATCATGCTTGGTCATCTTAAATGTCTGGTCTTTTGTATCAAGTTTATCGCCTCTGTCGGAAACAAAATAAATTGTTTTACCATCAGGGGACCACGTTGGATCCGAATCAGTAAAAACATCTTCGGTTAGGTTTTTGATTTTCTTTGTTTGAAAATCATAGATAAAAATATCGGACTGCACGGCGCTTTGCCCGGCAAACGCGAGTCTTTTACCATCGGGTGACCAGCGCACCGTACCCATTCCGTAAAACGTATACGGCAGTACTTCAATGTCCTCAGATTCAACATCAATAATATAAATAACTTCTTCGCCGTTGCTCTTGGCACCTAATGCAATTTTAGTCCCATCGGGCGACCATGTGAGTCCCGGTGTAAGTATGTTTAATTCTTCAAAGTCGGCTGAGCGGTTACCTTTGATAACACGCTTGATTATTTTACCGTCCTGCGAGCTCATGATATATACATCAAAAAAGACATCACGATTAGAGATAAACGCGACCTTATCGCCTTTAGGAGAAATAGCAGGACTGGTATTGTAAAATCCGCCATCCTTTTTATGATTAGTCAACCTCTTCGCAAACTCATCCGGGTCCTGATAAAAGCTGACATCCGGCCAGAACCGTTTCTTTAAAAACTTTTTCCAGCGTTCACTCAATTCCTCAAGCTTTAAACCCAGAGCCGCATCAAGTCCTGCCTCAAAATTTCCTTTGCCTTTCATTCTGTTGACGAGCTCACCAATTTTTTCATCACCGTATTTTTGAGAGATATAATAGAATACCGATTGGCCGCCGCGGTATGCTGCATATCCGTTAAGACCGTCAATATCCGGAAGATTATCATTCCCGATGGCATCACGGATGTACATATCGGTGTTCGAATCCCAACCTAATGAGAGATATTCTGCAAGTCCTTCGTTAAACCAGAGGGGGATTTGTATCTGTACATTGTTGGTAAGAATGTTTTGAATTGAGCCGCCGTAAAACATATCATTGATAACAGCGTGTACCAGTTCATGATGAATAACATGCCGGAACATTTTATAATTACCGGTGAAGGGGAGAACTACACGGTTCTTGAACAACTCTGTAAAACCGCCGATGCCTTCAGATAAATACTCATCGGTAACGTTGGTTTCCTGAAACTCGGCCTGCGAATTATAGATGATGAAAATAATGCGGTTGTTTATCGCGTAATTCAATTTACTTTGAATAGAGGTAAGAGCTTCCTCTGCTGCCGCTGCCGCAAACTCGGTAATCGGGCTGCCTTCCTGCGAGAAGTAAATATCAAAGTGTTTAGTCTGTATATAATACCACGTATGGTCTTTGTACTGGACTTTATTTTGTCCGAACTGTCCATACGCCGCCGCATTCATAATTATACATGAAATAAGAATTAAAAACGCGTTGTATAATCTGCGTGTTTTATGCTTCATGAGTCATCTCTATTGAGGTCAAAAACTAATCCTCCTCAATAAGGAGGAAATCCATTTCTAATTTTGTCTCGTCTATCCGGACCAATTTAACATTTACCTGATCGCCTAAGCGGTAAACTTTCCCGGTTCGCTTTCCTACTAAAGCGTACTTCTTTTCATCGTAGATGAAGTAGTCGCTCTGCATGTCGCGCAACCGGATCAATCCTTCAGATAAATAATCAATAATTTCCACAAATATTCCAAAATTTGCAACACCTGAAATTACCGCTTTAAATTCATCGCCGATAAATTTACGCATGAATTGAATTTGCTTCATTTTGATTGATTGGCGCTCAGCTTCAACCGCATTCCGCTCGGTAAAGGAAATATGCTCGCAGAGTTCTTTCAATTCTTTCCATGAATACATTGGCTGCTTTTTACCCGATATAACGGCAAAAATAATACGGTGAACGAGCAGGTCGGAGTAGCGCCGGATAGGTGAAGTAAAGTGCGTGTAATATTGGAATCCTAAACCGTAATGCCCCAGATTATCAGGGGAGTAGATTGCTTTTGCCATAGTCCGTATGGCTATCTCGTTCACAACCACTTCTTCCGGTTTGCCTTTTGTCGATTCAATGACCTCATTCAAAACTTTCGGCTTAATTGACTGAGGAGAAGGCAGATTCTTGTATCCGAGAGATTTGAGGAATATCATGAAATTCTTCAGTTTTTCCGCGTCCGGCTTGTCATGTATGCGGTATACGAAAGGCATCACTTCATTTTTATACATGACTTTCTGCATGTGCGTCGCAATAACTTTGTTGGCAAGGAGCATAAACTCTTCAACGAGGTTGTGACTATCGTCGGAAACATTTCTCACTATCTCTACCGGGAAATTATTTTCATCAAGAATGAATTTAATTTCCTGCGTTTCGAAATTGACGCTTCCCTCACGTGTTCTCTTTTTACGCATGACTAAGGCAAGCTTGTGCAGTTCCAAAAGTTGTTTTGCGTAATCGCCTTTTTTAGTTGTCAGGATGCCCAGGACTTCTTCGTAGGTAAAACGGCGCTTACTGTTGATAACGCTTTTCGCAATTTTATAGTCAACGATTTTTCCGCGTGGAGTAAGTTCAGTAAACACAGAAAAGGTCAGACGGTCAACATTCGGATTTAGTGAACAGACATCATTTGATAGAATCTCAGGAAGCATAGGAATAACTTTTCCGCATAAGTAGACGCTGTTGCCACGGGCAATAGCTTCCTCATCAAGCTTGCCGCCCTTCGGGATATAATGTCCTACATCCGCAATATGGACTCCGACTTCATAGTTGCCGTTCTCTAGTTTTTTTATTGAAAGGGCATCGTCAAAATCTCTTGCATCAACCGGATCAATGGTAACGACTATTTCATTTCGCACATCAACACGGTTCTTCAATTCCTCTTCGGTGATTGTCAAATTCAATTGTCTGACTTCGTTCAGTACCGGTTCAGGGAAGGAGGATGGCAGGTTATACTCCGTCATAATGGAAATGTATTCCGTTTCGGGAGAATGCTTATCGGAAAATATCTTCGTTATTTTCCCTTCAGGTGCACGGTTCGGAGAATCCCACTCGATTTCACTTACTAATACTTTGTCACCTTCTTTTGCACTGCCGACAGAATTTGGATCTATATAGATATCATTCTGAATTTCGCTTATGTCAGGAATAACATAGAAAGCAGATTTACTTCTTTTGAGTATTCCGGATACTGAAGACCATTTACGTTTTACAATATGGATAACTTCGCCGTCAAGATTTTTTGCACCCTTTTTCTGCTTGGCAAACAGGGCAACCTCAACGATGTCTCCGTGCATGGCAGTATTCAGATTACGGGAAGCAATGAAAACATCCGGAAGCTTTTTATTGGTAGGCACCACAAAACCGAATCCTTGACGAGTAATCTCAAGGCGTCCGGAAATCTTCGCGGTATCATTATGTGTCTGGAGGGAATACCGTTTACCCAGCTTGGCAAGGACTTCTTCCTTTACCAAAGCGTGAAGCTGAGCCTTCATCTCGGCGATCTCAAAATCGTCAAAAAGTCCTAAAATTGCCGCTAATTGCTTCGATTTTATATTAGCGTGCGGATTTTTTCGAAAATACGCGATAATCTCTTTTTTCATACATTTCTCATAATATAAGTTAGACGGTCATACCGCCCGCAAAGTTTAATTTCTACAGGCTATAAGTTATGAATTATAATCCATAAAGTTTTTATAAAAAATAAATGTTTTGTATATTTGTAGTCCAAATTTGCCGCTGTAGCTCAGCTGGTTAGAGCGCTAGATTGTGGATCTAGAGGTCATTGGTTCGAGCCCAGTCAGCGGTACGAAAACCCGGTTTACGCCGGGTTTTTTCGTTTAAAAATTACCGCAGAGATCGCAAAGTTCGCAAAGGTTTTTAATAAACCACATATTATTTTCTAATTATCTTGGCGATCTTTGCGTTCTTTGCGGTACGTTTTTGCTTTTGGTAACTATGAGGAAGCACTCGACTAATTTGATTGTGGTGTATGAATTGTGTTTGGACTTTCTAAATTGCGAAAAAAATTTCATTATATTATCAATGTGCGTTTTTGATAGTGTAAATATTACACGTCAAATTCGGTAACCCTAATACATTGAAATGAATTTCAATCACGAGAATACATATTGGAAAGCAATTTAATAAAACTAAACAGGCGCAAAGAGTTTTTCCGCATATATGCGATTCTCTTCGTGTTTGTGACAACTGTTGGCCTCTTATTAGGACTTCAGAACTATTATTTTATTGTATCCAGATTCTACACGTTTAGTAACCAAATTGTATTTAATCTGTTATTTTGGTGGTTGTGGCTTCTTTTCTTCCCTATAATCTATTTCATATCAAGGAAAATCAAAAAGACCGGTACTTTTTATTATTGGCTGGTATACGCGTTATCCATAATACTCATTATATTTTTGCATCAATTTCTCGGCGCTTGGATTCGATATATACAGGATGTGGGCAGGGATTTCGGATTTATTTTCCTTCTGCGTACTATACGTAACCCGCGCATCTGGCTGGACATGGCGATATTTGTCGGTATTGTTGTTGCGTTGGATGTCGAAAGATATCAGCAGGAGAAAAAACTGCAGGAGAAGAAGTTTAACGAACTGCAGAAGACCTTGCTTGAGTCCCAGTTGAATGCATTAAAAAGCCAGTTACAGCCGCACTTTTTATTTAACACCCTCAATTCAATTACTACTCTTATTCTTGAGAGAGATAAAATTGAAGCCGACAGAATGCTTGTATTGCTCAGGGAATACCTTAAACGGACAATGGAAGAAGGATCAAAGAATGAGCATACACTCAAGGAAGAAATGAATTTTATTCGTGACTACATTGAGATTGAAAAGGTCAGGTTTGGGGATAAACTTCAGTACGAAGAGGCCATTGAAACAGGCACAGAACTAATACCGGTCCCTGTGTTTTTGTTGCAGCCGTTGATAGAAAACGCGGTATATCATTCAGTGGCCAGAAAAGCTTCCGGCGGCCGGATAAGAGTATCCGGAATTAAAACGGACAGTACTTTGAGACTAGTTGTGGAAGACGATGGACCAGGCCTACTGCCGGCGGCCAAAAAAGAAGGCGGTATCGGCTTGCAAAATACGAAGATGCGACTTGTACAGCTTTACGGTGATGATCAAAGTTTCAGCATGGACTCTTCAGATACAGGCGGTACGCGTATAGAAATTAGTATCCCGGTTGAAAACAATGATTTGGAGAAACCGGAATGAGACAAAAATATTTTGTTCCTTTGTTGTGGATTTTAACAGTTGTCGGAATAATAAGCGGCCTTCAATCATTTTTCTTTATTTACCGGGGCGAAAAAAATATTTCTGAATTTCTGCTCTCGCTTTTTATCAGCCTGGTATATAGCTGGTATTATCTTGGATTATCGGCATTTCTATATTATATAATTCCGTTACAGTTTCAGGAAAACTCTTCAAGATATGTGAAGCTATTTCACCTTCCGGCTTTATTTGTAAATGCTTTGTTGCACCAGTCACTGCTCGGTTTTATGCAAAATACATTATTAGGGGCTTCGGTTGATTTGAGCCCAAGTGGCATTTTATTAAAGACCACAAATGCCTGGATTGACGGCTTCGTTTATCTGATTTTTTTACTCGTTATGTATTCGCTTGAGTATAAGAAAAATGTACTTGAGCAGGCTATGAAAATCAGTGAAGCTCAAATGAATCTATCAAAATCGGTTTTGTCGGAAATGAGGAACAGACTGCATCCTGATTTCTTCTTTTATTCGTTGAATTCAATACAATCTGCAGTGCAACAGGACAAATTCAGAGAAGCCGATAAAATCATGTCCTCGCTCAGTACATTTCTTCGCGGCACGGTGTACGGAAGCCAGGATGTCGAGGTGGAATTACATGAAGAGTTAAGTTTACTTGAATCCTATCTTGAAACGCGAGCATTGTGTTCGGGCAGCCAGGGAGTATATTCAATATCGTGTCCGGTAGAACTAAAAGATGCTTTAATATTGAATAGACAGATTTTTTCACTGGCGGAAGATATTTTTCGGGATGATTTGAAATTGATGATCAGGAATGACGGGGGCATCCTTGTGACGGAAATGACAGGGAAGGTCGCCTGTGATTATACAGCCACAATTACTCTTGTGAAAAAGTACTTGCAGGAGTATTACGGCAGCCGGAGTGATGTTGCTGCGGTTGAGAATGAAGGTGTATTAAGAATCGAGATGCGCCTCCCATTGAATTTTAAAAATCAGCTGGGTGTTTGATATGATTACTAAAATCAGAGCGCTTATAATTGATGATGAAAAACTTGCACGCAACGGAATTGCGATCAGACTTCGCGCATTCCCGGAAGTTGAAATAATCGGGAAATGTGCATCCGGCAGAGAAGCTATTGGGCAGATTAATACACTCCACCCCGACCTGATCTTTCTTGATATTCAAATGCCGGAAGTGGATGGCTTTGAGGTTTTGGCAGAGATTGAGAAGGAATTCTTTCCGGTTGTGATATTTGTAACTGCTTTCGACAATTATGCACTGAAAGCTTTTGAGTGTCATGCACTTGGATATTTACTGAAACCGGTTACCGAAGAGAAATTTAATGAGGCGGTTAAGTCTGCAATCACGGAGGTTCAGAATCGCGATATTGTAACCTACGCGAAAAGTTTGGAGAAATTCGTAAAATCCTATGCTGATGAAAAAACTCAAGCCAAGAGTAAAGCAGAATATCTTAACCGGATTATGATTAGAAATAAAGAACAAATCTTGCTTGTTCCTGTTTCGGAAATTATATGGATTGAAGCAGCGGGAGATTACGTCTATATTCATACGACTGCACATAAACATCTATGCAGAGAAAAGCTCATTTCCTTAGAATCAAAACTCAATCCCGATGAATTCGCCCGCGTCCACCGTTCCAGCATCGTTAATATAAACATGATCGAGAGTCTTCGTCCAAACGACAGAGGAGATTACGAACTCTATCTGAAAAATAAGCAAACACTGAAACTGAGCAGGAACTACTGGAACAGGTTCCAGGAAATCATGGGATATTAAAACGTAATAATCATGGGTCGCAACAACCCGGAAAATTTTCCTTTCTGGCGTGTCTAAACGCATCTAACCGAATATATATGCATATCAACGATTTCGAATGAAATATGTTGGGATTTTCCTGTAAGTTCAAAAGTGTAATACTGACACATTAGTCTAAGATTCCACTTTGAACCGGAAAATTTATCATTCTTTTGGAGACCATTATGAAGAATAGATACAAAAACAAACATGCCTTGAAGTATAAGCTCCTCTCGGCAGCACTACTACTGTTTCTTGTGTTTACGGCATTTCGCCCGAATACTGGAGTAACGATATATTTAATTGGTGATTCTACAATGTGCGATTATGATACTACAAATAATAATCCACAACGCGGTTGGGGGCAGATGCTTAAGCAGTTCTTTAATTCAAATGCGACCGTGGTCAACTGGGCAGCAGGCGGCAGGAGCTCAAAATCATATTATAACGAGGCCGGTAAATGGGATTATGTTTTAAGCCATATCCAGGCAGGCGATTATCTATTTATTCAGTTTGCCCATAATGATGAAAAGGATCCGGTTTTATATCCTGACTATCATACCGATCCCGGGTCAACCTATGATCAGTATCTTACAGCCTATGTCAATGAGGCAAGAGCCAAAGGTGCTATTCCGATTATCGTGACTCCAATCTGTCGTTTTTACTATGGCGGTGACGGATTAATTACTGCATCAGGTCAGCATAATGTTTCTCCATATGGAGACTATCCAGCGGCTGCGCGCAATGTCGCAACAAATTTAAGTGTGCCATTGATTGATTTAACTGTTAGTACTAAATCATTATATGAAGCCTACGGGCCAACAAACGGAGCACTTTTACATTTAACAACTGATAATACACATCCAAACGTACTTGGTGCAACGCTTATTGCACAACTGGCAGTGCAGGAGATGAAAAGTAAAAGTATTCTGACGGATTATCTGAATTCTTCTACCAATATCATTCTCAGTCCGACTTCATTGTCATTCGGTGATTTGACAATCAACCTTACAACCAGTGCTTCATCATTTTCTGTTTCCGGCTTTAGCTTAAGCCCATCAAGTGGAAATGTTGTTCTGACAGCTCCATCTAACTTTGAAGTTTCTACATCATCATCAAGTGGTTTCGGTAGCACTGTCAGCCTTGCGTACACAAACGGAACACTCTCGACCACAACCGTGTTTGCACGGTTTAAGCCGACGGCTGTAAAAGTATACAACGATTCTATTACAGCAACGATTAATTCAACATTCCTTCAAAGTTTGAAGGTGTATGGACAAGGAACTCCTGTTCCTACCGGGCTTACTTCAGCATCTGCAACCTGGTCGTTATTGAGCAACCAAACCGCCACTTCAGTCTCCGGCAGTCTTTCAGCTACGAATCAAACACTTGGACCTTTATTAGCGGGTATTGCATACAACACTACATTTGGCACGGTGGCCGGCTGGCAGCGAGTTGCAACCACCTCATATCTGCCGACAACTTACAATTATAGGTCTTATGTTGACTATCAAATAACACCGCAGCCCGGTTATTATTTTATTCTTAATTCTGTTACTCTTAATGCACTGGGAGGAGGTTCGGGTAATGGCAAAATGGCTGCATATTATTCGACAACCGGATTCGCCGATTCTGCTGCATTAGGCACTGCAACGTATTATGCATCAACCTCACCAAGCAGTTATGCTGCGACCACGGCTACTCCTATATCAATGCTTAATTCGGGGTCTGCCTCGGCATCAGTACAGGGAAGTACTTCCTTTTCGCCCAATATAACGGTAAAAGGTGGAACGACACTTACCGTGAGATTATATGCATGGTGTACATCTGCCAGTAAGTACTTAGCGAACCGCAATGTTACTCTTTCCGGAAACTCTGCTACGGCATCCCATCCGGCTCCACCAACAACATGTACGGTTACCGGAATATTGGCAACTTCTGCTACTTCGGGAGGTTCGGCAATTACCTCGGATAGCAACAGCGTGATAATAGCAAAAGGTGTGTGTTGGAATCTTACCGGCAGTCCGACAATTGGTGACTCAAAGACCAATGATGGTACAGGAATGGGTGCCTACACAAGTACTTTAACAGGCTTGAGTATGGGACTGACCTATTACGTCAGAGCCTACACGACCAACGCGGCAGGAACCTCTTATGGTAATGAGGTAAGTTTTACGACATCATCATCAGCTACCGAACCATTGGTATCGACCGGCTCAGTGTCCAATATTGCACCTGACTCGGTAAGTGTAAGCGGTTCTATTAATAGCGATGGAGGAACCCCGTTACTGTATTCCGGTTTTTGCTGGAGCACGACAAACACAACGCCTACAATAAGTGATTCAAAAAATGATGTCGGCGTAAATACGGGTCCGATTTCAAGCACGTTAAAAGGCCTTACTCCTAGTACAACATATTACATTCGTGCGTATGCTACTAATAACTCGAATTTAACGGGTTACGGTACTGTTGTTACATTCACCACCGCGGGAGATTATTATAATGTATCCGGGGCAGATGTAACATCAGCCGGTAATTGGGGTATGAATACTGACGGAAGCGGCACGCATCCGGATTTTACAAAAGATAATCAAAGGTACCACCTGACAAATGCGACATCCGGCTATACACAGAATTGGACAGTTTCTGCCAACTCGAAAGTAATTTTGGGTAATGGTAGCGATTCAATTAGTTTCACCATTCCCGCAGCCTACTATTTGTCCGGCAGGATTGATTTGACAGCTAAAACTTTACTCATAGTCCAGAACTCGTCAAATCTTGTTTTTGGTACAATTGATCCGGCGAGTACGGTTAATTATGACGGCAGCAATGCCTTGACAATTCTCGCAGGCAGCTATGGCAGCCTTGCAAGCACCAATGATAGTGCTGCAACTCGTTCACTTGCAACAGGTACGATTTCCGTTAAGAAGACCTTTGCCAAAGGGCGGGCAGCATATACAACTCCATCCGCTGGAACATTTATCTTCAACGGCACCTCGGCTCAGGTTATACCTGGCATTTCATATTATAACTTACAATTAAATAATGCGTCAGGCGCAACGGTAAATGATTCATTGATACTCGTCTCAGGTGGTACGCTTACGTTAACATCGGGACAATTGACTGTATACGGTGTTATTGATAATAAATCTTCGAACCCTCCTGTTACTACCGGTGTATTGCTCATGAAAACTGGCAGTAGTTACCGGATGAACGGAGCACCGTTCCCAAGTGCGACGTACGAAGCAAACTCAAATGTTTACGTCTTGAGCGGAAGCCCTTCATTAGTCTCGACAATCGGCGGAAACTTATATTGGAGTTCTACAGGGAGCGCGGGATTTAACATTACTCCGGTTACTATCGGTGGAAACTTTACCATGTCGGCTGGTACATGGGCGCATGGTAATGGAGGAGTTGCCCGTACGGTAATTGTTCAGGGTAATATGTATTTCTCAGGTGGTACATACACAGTGGCGAATACGTCTACAACCACTCCTACTACTCAGACTCTCACGGTTAATGGAGATCTGTATATTAGTGGAGGCACTATGTATGCTTCCAATAATAATGTCAGTGGAACAAACGGAACTATAAATATTGGCGGCAGCCTGTATCACACCGGAGGTATTCTCGGTAACGGCTCAAGCGTAACTTCCAATTACTCCGGCAAAATAGTTTTCAACGGAGCCTCGGCTCAGACTATTTCTACAACCGGGCTGACAAATTATCTTGACGTTAATATTAGTAATGCGGCTGGTGTATCTCTCGCTTCAGATCTTACAGTGAACTCAACGCTGACATTGTCAAGCGGAATATTGTCACTTGGAGATTATAATCTTATCATGAATTCTACCGCTTCGTATGGTGGAACACCATCATCATCGAGTATGATCTATCAAAATGGAACCGGAAGAATAAGACAAGTATACGCAACTACGGGAAGTTATACTTTCCCGATCGGTGACGTTTCAGGTACCCCAGAATATGCCCCGGTGACCATAAATGTTTCAGCTGACGCTTATTCCAACGCTTATGTTTCGGTTTCCACGACAAGAGCAAAGCATCCGTCAAATAACAGCGCTTCTGATTACATAACGAGATACTGGACTGTAACTTCATCCGGATTTACCAATGGCGTTTACAGCGGCACCTTTACTTATCCGGCAGCAGATGTACAGGGTAATGAATCGGTTATCTTTGGCGCACATTATTATGGCGGCACATGGGAAAACGTCGGCGTGATTTCGAATCATGGATTCACCACTCCAAACCTTGTTACACTTGGCGACTTCACTTGTGCGGATGGAACGGTTGTCCCAACTTCGCCGGTTATAACGGTTTCAAAATCGGGACTGGCTTTCGGAAGAGTAAACCGTAATACAACATCAGCCGAGCAGTCATATAGTATTACAGGATATTACCTGACACCATCTGATGGCAATGTAACGATCACCGCACCTGCGAATTATCAGGTTTCACTCACAAGCGGATCAGGATTCAACTCCTCATTAAATTTGGCATATACGGGAAGTAATTTAACTGCTACTACAATTTATGTTCGCTTTAATGCTCCCGATGTGACGGCGGCAACCGCTTATAATGGTACTTTAACAAACGCCGGCGGCGGCGCAGTTCAGCAGAATATTGCACTTACGGCCATGAGTATTATCTCAAATGCCGACCTCGGTGTTAACATGGTAATTGCCGCGGACGGATCAGGAGACTACTCAACCTGGCAGGCAGCTGTTAATAACATACCAACATCGCATACAGGAACCTACCTTGTATTCGTTCGCCCGGGATTCTATCACGAAAAAGTCACGATACCCGCAACTCTGAGTAATCTGAAATTTATCGGCGAAGACCGTGATTCGACTATTCTTGATTACAATGATTATGTCGGCAGCAGCGGAACCTCAGGCAGTCCGGGCACAAATGCAGTTCAAACATTGCAGATTAATTCAAGTGATGTAACGTTTGAGAATCTCACGATTCAAAACCTTGTAACGGTTGAACGTGCAGTTGCAATAAATATCGGTAATTCTGTTGACAAAGTGATCTTTAGAAGATGTAATATTTACGGTCATCAGGATACCTACTATTTATGGGGAAACTATCGCGTGTACCATGTTAATTGTAAAATAACCGGATCGGTTGATTTTATTTTTGGCAGCGGTATTGCAGTTTTTGATACATGCCAGATTGTTGTCAATCGCAATGGCGGTGTACTGACTGCCGCTTCAACAAATGCTAACTTCAGATATGGCCTGGTTTTCAGAAACTGTACAATATCCGCTGATTCAATCGGTTTTGATTCTAACCCGATTACCGGTTTCTATCTCGGCAGGCCGTGGAATGATTCTCCAAAGACAGTTTTTCTCCAGTGCTATGAGCCTTCCACGCTTACCGGTGCGGGCTGGACATTGATGAATTCCGATCCAACCGCTGCAGTAAATCAGGCGACCTTGTATGCGGAATATAATTGCACAGGAGATGGATTTAAACCAGCTTCACGCGCAACAATCAGCGGCAATAGTAATTACGGCAGGCAGTTGTCGGTTGCTGAGGCGCAAGCGTATAGTTTGTCAAATATATTTGCAGCCTCTTCTAAAACCGATTCACCGTTCCCGAATGGGGATTGGTTCCCGGCGGGTGCTGCTGACCTGCTTCCGGTTGAATTGACCAGTTTTACTTCGAATGTAGAAGGCAGAAATGTCCGGTTGGTTTGGTCAACAGCCACTGAAGCAAACTCCGCAAAATTTGTCATTCAGCGTGCCAAGGCTTCCTCGGGTTCATGGTCAAACGTCGGTGAAATCCATGCGAGTGGAAATAGTAATTCGATGAAAGCATACGCGTTTGTTGATAAAAAACTGAATCCGGGCAGATATAATTATAGATTACAGATGGTTGATAATGACGGAACGTTCCAATATAGTTCAGTAGTGAACGCGGTAGTAGCTGCACCGTCTACATTTGTTCTGTCGCAAAACTATCCTAATCCGTTTAATCCTTCAACGGTGATTTCTTTTTCACTCAATGCCGATTCCAGAGTTCTTCTTGAATTGTATACGGTGTCAGGTGAAAAAATTGCTGTGCTGATGAACGAGACTAAAGCGGCTGACACGTATGAATACAATTTAGATATGGCGAAGCTGCATGCCCCGAGCGGTGTGTATTTTTACCGGTTAGTCAGCAATGATATTGCAACTGGAAAAATGCAGGTCTCAGTTAAAAAACTTGTGTACTTGAGATAAATCTCAAAACACATCCTGTAAAACCGGCCGGGCTTCTCATCCTCCGGCCGGTTTTTCATTTTTAAACACAACCTCTTAACCGCAGAGATCGCAAAGAACGCAAAGATTTTTAGATAAAAAAGACTATATCAAAGAATATTTCCTTTAAATATTCTTTGCGAACTTAGCGTTCTTTGCGGTGAAATTCTTAATCCGGTTGATGCTATAAAATAAAAAACCCCCGAAAATCGGGGGCTTCAATTCTGAACAGATATTAGTTTTTAATATCCTTGTTCCATGTCCGAGTCTGCATGTTTGGGATCATCGGCTCGATGTGCGGCGGCGCTTTTTTTTCCTGAGCCGCTCACTTTTCCTTCTTTCATGGATTTATACAGTACGTCATTTTCAATAAGATAATGGAATCTGTTGGTGAAGGTTTCCAGATTCATTCCGCAGGTTGCGGCGAATTTTGCCAGTTCGTGAGGATCTTCGAAATCAACTTCATTCAGGCGAAGCATATATCTTCTTGCGATGAGGAATGACTCGGAAGTCGGGTCAACCATTCTGACTTTTGTCTTGTTGGTTTTCGGATCGAGAATGTCTTTGAAGTACAGTGGGACAAAGTGGCCGTTCTGGATAGAGACCATAGCGCCATTACCGCCTTTAAGGATGAACTCTGCTGCGGAGAATCCCAGATCGCGGGTATATTCCATATCAAAGGGGATAGGATCAGCGCAGCGCAATTCGTAGCCGATATTCTTGGCAACTATAGTAACCTTAAGGTCGAATTCTTTCAGGCGCTGCTGTACTTTTGCTTTTAATATTTCACCGTAGTTGATTTCAGCAATGCGGATATTATCATGTGCATCGCGTTCGATATTGCTCAAATCTTTTAAATCTGACGGATCGAGATGTTCTACCAGGCCTTCAGCAAGAATGGCAACACCATCTGATTTTCCGTAGCTTAATCTTTTAATAATTGCGCCGACAATTATGTCAACGACGTGATCAAGTTTAATTTTTCCTGCAGGGAATTCCTCGGGGATGATGGTCATGGTTGCGCCGGTAGCTTTCCCGATACCGAGAGCAAGGTGTCCGGCTTTTCTTCCCATGGTAACCACGAAGTACCAGCGTGATGTTGTTTGTGCGTCAACCATGAGGTTCTTTACAATATCAACGCCCAGGTGGCGTGCTGTCTGGAATCCGAATGTCGGAATACCGTGAGGCAGGTCGAGATCGTTATCAATTGTTTTAGGGACGTGTACAACGTGGATGCGTCCTGCTGCCATTTCTTCAACTTTCATGGCGCTGTAAGCAGTGTCGTCACCACCGATGGTGATAAGTTTATCTACATTTAAACGGAGCAGAGAGGTTACAGTACTTTCGAGATGCTTTTTATTTTTTGTGGGATTGCTTCGTGAAATGCCGATGTATGAACCACCACGGAAGTGGATACGGCTGACATTCTGAATTGTCAAGTCTTTCGTGTGGGAGATGTCACCCTCCATGATCCATTGAAAGCCGTCCTTGACTCCAATGACTTCGATCCCTTCAACTGCCGCCCGAATCGTTGCTGCACCGATAACACTGTTAATTCCCGGTGCCGGTCCGCCGCCTACCAATATAGCTAATTTTTTTGGCGCTATCATCTTATATCTCCGTTAATAATATTTCTTATGATTAATGAAATGTATTTGATTAGATACGTGTAAGTCCGCCGTAAAGTAAAAAAACATATCGCTGACAAAGAACTGCTATAAAGTATAAAAATTTTATGACAAATGCTCGGAAAGAATATCACCGTGAATAATAATTTTTAAGAAAATGTTGCTTGGTGAAGCTATGAACATACCGCCTTGTTGACTAAATTATGTGGCGTGCGTTGTCATTCCGGAAAATCTGTTGCCGCAATCCATTATTATGCGATTGCTGTAGTCCAACAGATTTATCCGGAATCCATTCTAAAAATACTTCGGGGAGTGCGGTAGCCTGGGGTGTCTAACTACAAGATTGCTCTAAATAAGCTTTATAGACATTAAAGTATAAAGTTAGATGTGGATTCTGGACAAATCTGCCGAATTACTTCCAAGCAAAAATTACTTTGTTGCGGCAGATTTTCCGGAATGACAGTAATGGGATTTTGGCTATTCAAAACCGGTAATAAGTTAGAATGATTCGACCGGAAACAAAAAACCCCCGCTGGGACGGGGGTTTCGTAAGTATGTTTCTGTATGAAGTTTATTACGTACTTATGTAGTATTTAGTTGTTCAGCACTTTGAGTTTTGCGAACTTCAGCATTAACTGCTTGATGTTATTGCCTTCAAAAATAACCGTGACTTTCTGGTTGTCACCGGCTCCGACCACCTGCGCTATTTTGCCGAGGCCGAATTTTTCGTGCATAACCCGAGTACCCACTTTGAGCGGAGGATTTTTCGATTTACCGAAATCCATGTACTCAACATTCTCAAAGTACTCGTAATACATTTCTTTTTTCGATTTGCGGTTCGCCCGTTTGCCCGCGGCAACATCATCGGGAGCGATCCATTCAGGATCAATCTCATCAATAAAGCGCGAACGGTTTTGATAGGCAACCTCGCCGAAGCGGTAGCGTGAACGCGCATGAGTGAGATATACTCTTTTCTGTGCGCGGGTAACGGCGACGTAGAACAATCTGCGTTCCTCTTCAACTGAAGCTTCGGATTGGAATTTCTTTGCGAGAGGGAAGATGTCCTCTTCAAGTCCCGTTACAAAGACCGTAGGGAATTCAAGTCCCTTTGAGCTGTGAACGGTCATGAGAGTAACAACGTTTTTCTTGTCTTCAACAAATTCAAGATCAGTGACTAAAGAAACTTCCTGCAAGTATTCGTCAATGGTCGCTTCGGGGCGGGCTTTGCTGAATTCAGTAATAGAAGCCATCAAAGCTTGAACGTTATCGAGGCGTTCCATTGATTCGATACTGTTTTCTTCTTTGAACTGCGGAATAATTCCGAGATCATCAATAAGAGAGCGGATCAGCTCGCTGATAGAAAGTTTGTTTTTGAGATTGATGTATTTGTCGAGAAGCATCTTGAAGTTCTTAACGTTCTTCTGAATGCGCTCTTTAATATCAATAACCTCAAAAACGCGTGTCATGGTATCGAACAGAGTGATGTTATGCTTGCGTGCAAAACCGACCATTCTCTTGATGGTTGTCATACCGATACCGCGTTGAGGGAAGTTCATAATGCGCAGGAGGCTTTCTTCGTCCTTCTGGTTTGTCAGAACTTTTAAATAGGCAATAATATCTTTGACTTCTTTTCTCTTGTAGAATTCAATACCGCCGATAATAACATACGGAATTCTTTCGCGGGCAAATACATCTTCCATCGCTCTTGATTGGGCGTTGGTACGATAGAAAATAGCGAAGTCTTTTAATCCGCATTTGTGCTTGTGAATATCTTCCTTGATTAACCTCGCGACCTGATATGCTTCATCTTTTTCATCCGTGCATTTTACCAGAGCGAGCAAATCACCGTCTTCGTTATCGGTCCAAAGTGTTTTCTCAAGCTGATTGGAGTTCTTTTTGATAACTGAATCCGCAGCTCCGAGAATTGACTTTGTCGAACGGTAATTTCTTTGCAGAGGGAAGAGCTTCGCTTTCGGGAAGTCCTTCTTGAAGTTCAACATGTTGCGAACGTCGGCACCTCTCCAGCTGTAAATACTCTGGGCATCATCACCGACAACACAAAGAGCGCCGTCTTTTGCAACGAGTATCTTAACCAATTCATACTGAATGACATTGGTATCCTGAAACTCATCAACGAGGAGGTATGAGAATTTTTTGCGGTACTTTTGTAAAATTTTCTTATTCGCCTGAAACAGTTCGAGTGGTTTGAGAAGCAAATCTTCGAAGTCCATGGCGTTATTAACAACGAGCTGTTTCTGGTACTGCTCGTAAATGTCTGCAATTTTTTCATCCAAAGGTCCCTGAATATGACTCTTGCGGAATTCATCCGGAAAGATCATGAGGTTTTTCAGGTAACTGATTCTATGGCGGACAGCAGAGTTGCTCGGAATGTCATTGGTCAGGTTTAAATCCGACACAATATTTGAGACGAGCGAGAGAGAATCTTCCGTATCGTAAATGGAGAAGTTTCTGGTATAATTCAGAGCTTCTGCCTCAACGCGGAGGATTTTTGCGAAAACTGAGTGGAATGTTCCCATCCACAGATAATCGGCTTTACTTCCGATCAATGTTCTAATCCGGTCTTTCATCTCCTTGGCGGCCTTATTGGTAAAGGTCAAAGCAAGGATTTCTTGCGGATCGTATCCTTTTTCGAGTAAATAGGCTATTTTATAAGTGAGAACTCTTGTTTTTCCTGAGCCGGCACCGGCAACAACAACGTGAGGACCATCATTATATTCTACAGCAGCCTTTTGTTCGGGGTTCAGTGACTTTAATTCAATCATTCCAATTTTCGATTTTTTGAAGTGCAAATATACAAAAATTAAAGCGGATTCGAAAGAATTTTAATTTCTCAAGGTTCTCTTTGATGGCGTGGGGAATGTTACATTCGTGACTTGAGTCACCGATTAAGTAGAGAAAAGGATTTTTCGCTTGACAATTCCGTTAGAATTAATTATTTTAACATTGAAATATTTAAATTGTAAGTAAAAATTATGAAAACAACGAAAAAATATGGTGAAAAAGCAGATGCTGCACTTGGCTTATGGGTCAAGTTAGCCCGCACTTTCACTACTTTTAGTAAAAAATCGACAGAAAGCATCAGATCCTTTGGCTTGACAGAACCTCAGTTCGCAGTTTTAGAGACACTCGGGCATCTCGGTTCAATGACCATCGGCACTTTATGCAAAAAGCAGCTTGTCAGCGGGGGCAATATGACTTTGGTGGTGGATAATCTTGCAAAAGAGGATTTAGTCAGACGGGTTCACTCCCAGGACGACCGCAGAACCATCATCGTAGAATTGACGGAAAAAGGTAAAGAGCTTTTTGAAGCGATATTTCCGAAGCATGCAGAAAATATTACAATGGCGGCATCTGTCTTAAATGATGACGAAATTGAGACCCTGAGCCGTTTACTGAAAAAGTTAGGAACCTCTCTGTAAAATTTTTTGTTAATTATTTTAAACTTAAAATATATAAAATTAAAGAATATGCCATGACAATGATACATCCAATAGAACTGTTACAAAATAGATTTAGCCCACGGGCTTTCCGGGACGAAGCAATTCAACCCGAAATTTTAGAATCATTATTTACCGCAGCGGGATTTTCCCCTTCAGCATTTAATGAACAACCGTGGTTGTTTTTTACTGCTACTAAGGAGAACCCCGAAGAATACAATAAAATAGCTTCAATTTTGTTTGAAGGGAATCAGGCTTGGGCAACACAAGCTCCGGTATTGTTGTTCGTCGCTGCCCGGACAACATTCACCCTAAATGGAAAGACGAATCCGTACGCGGCGTACGATACCGGCGGCGCAATAGCGCATTTGACTACGCAGGCTGCTTCGCAAAACATTTACGTTCATCAGATGGCAGGTTTTGATAGAACCAAAGCAGTTGAACTCTTTGGATTGACAGAGAACATGATACCTCTCACGGTTATTGCTCTTGGATATCTTCCGGAATCTATGGACACTGATGAAGCAAAGCGTGGGGTAGTATCCAAGCGTGCCCGGAAGCCATTATCTGAAATTGTTTTTTCAGGTAAAACAGAATTACCATATAACTTTAAGGTGCAATATGATTACGATACGAAAAAGTAGTGAACGCGGCAGGACGAATATTGATTGGTTAAATAGCTATCATAGTTTTTCATTCGGCGATTTTTATAATCCCGATATGGTACACTTCGGTCCGCTCCGCGTCTTGAATGACGACTGGATTGCCGGCGGCGGTGGATTTCCAACGCATCCGCATAAGGACATGGAAATTATTACGTATGTTCTTAAAGGTGTAGTTGCACATGCAGACAGCACCGGCGGTAACGGTGTTACCGGTGTGAATGAAGTACAGAAAATGTCAGCCGGCAGAGGAGTTTTTCATTCCGAGTTTAACAATTCGAAAGATGAGGAACTGCATTTGTTTCAGACCTGGATTATCCCGAATAAACGCGGGCTAGAGCCATACTATGAACAAAAATCATTTAAGCCGGAAGCAAAACTGAATACGCTCTATAAAGTCGCTTCACCTTCCCCGGGCGATGATGAAGTATTTGTCAGTCAGGATGCCGAGATGTATATCTCGTATCTTGAAACAGGCAAAGAACTGCATCATGCAATCGGGCAGGGCAGAGGCATTTATTTGCAGGTAGCCGAAGGCAGCCTGAACATCAATGGCGTAACCGCAGAAACGGGAGATGCTTTCCTGATCGAAAACGAAAAAGATATTACCATTACGGCAAATAAGAATACAGAACTGGTTCTGTTTGATGTCGCTATGGAATTCCAGATGTAACGTTATTTAAGCAGGAGCATTTTTCTTGTAATGGAAGATGCTCCTGCTTGTAATTCGTACAGATAAATACCGCTCGGTAAAGAAGTATTCTGAAAACTCAATTCGTGCGATCCTTCCGAAAAAAATCCCTCAGCCAGCGTTTTTACGCATACGCCGTGAGCATCAAAAACACGCAGAACAATTGATTCGCTTTGTGGTAGTGTGAACCTGATCTTTGTTGATGGATTGAAAGGGTTGGGATAATTTTGCGCGAGCGAAAATTCTCTTTTCCCAAAAGCCATATCGTGCACAGCATTTGCCTGTGGCAGAATTACTACTGCTTTATTCGGCGCAAAATTCCAGCTGTCTCCGGTATTGTCGCCATCGCCATTAATACTGTTACCATTGGCATAGATGGTGTCAATACCCCGATCAACAGGTGCGGAAAATTGAAATGTAAAAGTGACTTTACCATTTGCTGGAAGCATCGGTTGACTATGGGTGAGTTCATTCATTTCTTCATACAATCCGGGTCCGGCAATTAAAGTGCCGTCCATCACTGCAATATCGGTTCCTCCGCCTTTCAGCGGCCCTCCCGTTATAATAACTTGATAATCAGATACAGAGCCGGCAACGACAGTATCGGGACCGATTATTTGAACACTGACAGAGTTATCCAATGGGCCATGACAGCCACACCCCGAAGAGCTTGTCTTTTTTGTTTTGAGAATATATCCGCCCCAGGAAGCACTCAATAAAACAGAGACACAAATCATAAACATCACAAACAAAACATATGAACCACCGCGCATTTTCCTAATCATACCATACCTGCCGAAATATTATTATTTATCTCATGATTATCATTGACTTTACAATTTTTGAATTTGCATTTGCAAGACTGTAGTAATACACACCGCTCGCTAAAGAGGTTCCCTGAATTTTTATTTCATGAACCCCGGCCGTTGTATAACCATCTATAGGCCGAAGGACCTCTCTGCCGAGGCAATCATAAACAGACAACGTAATATTGCCCGCATGCAGTATGTAAAAAACAATGGTTGTCGTCGGGTTGAAGGGATTTGGATAATTTTGCAGCAGCATGAAATCATCGGCTTTTCCAAACCGTTCATCGACTTTTGTTGTTGATTCGACTTTTAGAATATTGCTGTTCGGATCAAAGACTACTTGAGATGGTTTAAATCCGGTTGTGACTGAAAATGTCTGAGATTGCTTATCATTAAATACTGTAACCGTGGTATCCTTACTGCCGTTTGAGAGCTTCATCTGAACAGGCATGGTAAAGAAGGCCGGACTCTCGTTGGTTGTCTGTTCAATCGTAATGGAAGTTACGTAGCCCGTATTATTCCCGGTAACCGTATTCCACGAGATAAAATATTTAGGATAATTTTTTCCGTATACCCATTCGCTGAAAAAATAATCAAGTGATGCCCCGTAAACATCTTCGACGACTTTCTGAAAATCGGAAGTTGAAACGGAATTGTATGCAAGTTCTGATTTGTGCAGATATGTCCGCAGCGCCTGAAAGAACAGTGAATCACCCATGATGCCCCGCAGCATATGCAGTACCGAGCCTCCCTTTGAGTATGATCGGTTACCATCGAAAATGGAGTTCACAGAAGAAATATCCTCAACATATAAGGATCCCGTTGCAGCCATAGCGTTGTTCATTTTATTTTTCATGTATGAAACATACGCATCATGTCCATTCATCGCTTCGGTATAAACACCTTCACAGAACGTAGCAAAGCCTTCGTTAAGCCATATGTCCTGCCATGTTTTACAAGTGACCATGTCGCCGAACCATTGATGAGATAATTCATGTGCAATGAGAATGTCTCCGAATCCGCCCAGAGAAGTGCAGGTCTGATGTTCCATGCCGCCGCCCCAGCCGAACTGTGCATGGCCGTATTTCTCTTTGATAAACGGATACAATCCGAACTTGTCGCTGAATATTTTCAGCATCCCTGGAGTCTTTTCTATGTACGGCTTGGCGGAGGTGAAACTTTCCGGATAGATATAGTGAGTTACAGGCATGGAGTCTGTTTCAGTATATTTAAAATACTGTTTATCCAGTGTATAATTTGCCATCGCAAGCGAGACTAGATATGGGGCAATAGGATAAGATTCATGCCATTTATATGTCTTCGTACCGTCATTGTTAATAGTGCTGTCGCGGAGTATACCGTTTGAAACGGAAGTATAATATGATGGCGCAGTTATCCAAATATCTACCGAATCAGCTTTATCCGCGGGTGTATCTTTGCAAGGCCACCAATCCTGTGAGCCATAGGGTTCGCTGAGTGAATAAATACAAGGCTCGCTATTATGGGCGCCGTAAGTAAAGCTGCCGAAACCTGAACTGGAAGGATAGCCTTGATAGTACACATCGATACTGAAAGAATTACCTGTAGAAACAGTATGCCCCAGGTTGATGGTAAGAATATTTCCGCTTCGGGAGAATGGACGCGTCGCAGTATTCTCCTTAACTGAATCAACTTGCATGCCGCTGTATAAATCCAGATAGAATGAAGATAAGGCTGTTAAGGCTTTTGCTGTCACCGTAACTTTTCCGGTGAGATATTTTGGCGAATATGTAATGTTGAGGTCTAATTTGTAATAGGTAACATCATAAGTTTGGTCCCCCGGATACATGACTTTTTCAATCTTAAATTGCGGGGAGTGTAATTTTTCTCCTGTCTGGTATGCATTTTTCTCCTGCGCGAAAAGGGGAAACGATATAAGTATAAGAAGCAAGTAGAGAGGCGCGTCGTTAATTTTCATGAAAAATCCATGTAAATGAGTCAGATAATTGCTAAAATTACAAAAACCTGCGATAAAAGGATAGCACTTTGTTTTGGGTGGAATTTTCGGGTTTGAGGCTGAAAAAAGTAAAAAACTATGAATTTCATATTTGCATGAATTCAAAAAAATAATTAACTTTGAAGTCTAAACTTTGTTCTTATTTATAATGCGGGAGTAGCTCAGTTGGTAGAGCGCAACCTTGCCAAGGTTGATGTCGCGGGTTCAAGTCCCGTCTCCCGCTCAACTTTGAAATCCACTTCTGTGGATTTTATTGTTTTGAGCCAAATTTTACAAATGGCGCTGTACCCAAGTGGCTTAAGGGGAAGGTCTGCAAAACCTTTATTCATCGGTTCGAATCCGATCGGCGCCTCTTAAACCCACCCCGAAATGTCGGGGTGGGTTTTTTTGTTTAAGGGCTAGGAGTATCTGTGAGGTCTGCAACCCCGACTAGTCAGGACGAACCGATCGACACTTCTAAAACCTCACAACAGAGGGGTTTTTAATTTTTAAAGATGAATGTTAAATTTTCAATTAGTCCCCCCTTGTCTAGTATAACCATTTCAATAATTCGCAGATACCCCGTCAGGGGTTTTATCCTTGTAGAAAAGACGCTATCAAATTATTTCCATTTGCCGTAGGCAACATATTTCCTGACGGAAAATTGATATCCATTTTTTGCAATTCTACAAATATCGATTCCCTAACGGGAAACATCATTGCCTTAACGCCAACTTGTTTATGTGTTTATTCTTGACTCGGCTTAATATTTTGACGAGCATAAAAAAAGCTGCCCCGAAGTCTCGGGGCAGCTTCCATCCAATAAACAGAGTATCCGTTTACAATTTGAAGTTGAATGGTACGGTGAACTGAGCCATTACTTTGTTTGTACCGTCATTGAGGGGCGCAAAGCGGATTGACTTTGCTGCTTCAATTGCGGCTTCATCACAACCGAATCCGATTCCGTTACCTCTTTTAACCTTTGCTTCTAGTACATTGCCATCCTGATCAACGGTTACAGTCACTTTTACTTGTCCCTGAATGCGGCATTTACGTGCAAGATCCGGATAAACGACTCTTGCTGAAATTGCTCTCATTGATTCCATCGGCTGAGGATCTCTGTCAATAATCTTTGCGCTGGGGAGAATCGTTCCGGTTAATAAAATCACCGATACTAAAACTGCTTTAACAAACGATACGGTCTTCATGGTCATATTTCCTTTATCTTAATATTAAATTTTTGTGTTTTCTTTTTGTCTTCGTTAAAAAACAAATCATTGATAATTTCTGTATCAAAATTACATCATAAAAGGGGGGTGCGAAATGAACTCTACATGAATGGAGTTTTTGATTGACTGGCGGATGTTTTTTTGTTACAATCGGAAAGTGGAAAAAGAGCAAACCTCTCAAATTTATCAAATATGCGTTAGTGGGCAGAAAAGCAGACAGCTTTTTCACTTTAGCAGCTGTTCAAGTTGTGTCCGGGTTTGTTATGGAAACTGCAGAGCCAAATAATTACTTTTTGCCTCGGGTAATACAATTTTTAGTCAATAAAACCCCAAGACATGTTATTTCTTTCATGGGAGGCTATCCGGTTAGTAAGTTTTTGTCTGTTTTCATATCTTCAATTTCATTAATTTATACGTGTAATTGCTGTTGTTTGCAGTATTATATATGCTGCAGACTGTTGTTAAAAAATAGAATGAGATTTTCTGGATTATTTATAATGATTGAGGCGATAGTATGACAAGCCAAAAAATTTGCAGATCATGTGTCCTTCCCGTTGATGCTTTCCCGAAATCAACGGATGAAGAAAATTGCGGATTGTGTAATTCGCCTGATATATTGAAACATATCAATATTAAACCGGACAGTGATAAGCTTTTACATGTGATTGAACAAATAAGAAGAAAAGGCAAAGGCCGGTCGTTTGATTGTGTCGTCGCATGGAGCGGGGGGCGGGATAGTACGTACATGTTGCATCAACTTGTCGTAAAACACAATCTGCGGTGCGTGGCCGTTTTTGGTAAAACACCATTTACACCATTGGAAATTGTTCATAATGTGCGTTCAATTGCAGAAAGGTTACATGTCAAGCTAATTGAAATTGAGACACCCTCTAATCATCAGGAAATTGCAGGTTACTGTTTAGCACAGTATACGAAGACTCATCTTCCCATCCTGATTAATCTCGCGTGTGCTTCATGCAAATTCGTCAATAAATATTTGTTCGAACAAGCAGATAAACTGTCTGTTAAAACCATTATATATGGCGGGAACAGATACGAATATTTTCCCGCCGGACCGGCTTCGATCGATATTGATTCTGAAAACAGGTATTCAAGTATCAACATGATACGCGATAATATTGCCCGGATGATAAAAGGATTTAAAATTATTATGGCTTCACCGGCTTTGCTTAAATATGGATTCACTTTTTTTAAAGCATCGGTATTGTATATCAATCAATATTCGATATTTCTTAGACTACGGTATCCAGCAATCGACCGGTTTGATTACTATCATTTTGCGGACTGGGATGAAAAAAGCATTCACTCAGTGTTGCATGAACTCGGATGGCAGCTCCCAGCAGGTTGTAACTCCACTTGGCGGGCCGATTGTGTTTTCGAAGCGGTCAAGAACGCGGCATTCAAAGAGCAGCTGGGATTTACGTATGCCCAGGCAATGTACAGTAATTTAATCCGTTCCGGCAAAATCACACGCGGCGAGGCATTAGAAAGGCTTGAAAGAGAAGGAATATCAGAACCGCGGCTGAAAGAAGCCATGCGGTTATGTGGTTTGCCTGAAGATACTATTAAATTAACCGATTGAGACTTCATACCGGTATTGCGCAAACTGATAGAATGACAATGGTCGTTATTTAAAATAAAAAAGCTGCCCCGAAGTCTCGGGGCAGCTTTCATCCAATAAACAGAGTATCCGTTTACAATTTGAAATTGAATGGTACGGTGAACTGAGCCATTACTTTGTTTGTGCCGTCGTTAAGCGGAGCAAAGCGGATTGACTTTGCTGCTTCAATTGCGGCTTCATCACAACCGAATCCGATTCCGTTACCTCTTTTAACCTTTGCTTCTATTACATTGCCATCCTGATCTACAGTTACAGTCACTTTTACTTGTCCCTGAATGCGGCATTTACGTGCAAGATCCGGATAAACGACTCTTGCTGAAATGGCGCGTGATGATTCCATTGGCTGGGGATCTCTGTCAATAATCTTTGCGCTGGGGAGAATCGTTCCGGTTAATAAAATCACCGATACTAAAACTGCTTTAACAAACGATACGGTCTTCATGGTCATATTTCCTTTATCTTAATATTAAATTTTTGTGTTTTGATTTTTGTCTTAGTAAACAAACAAATCATTGATAATTTCTGTATCAAAATTACATCATAAAAGGGGGGTGGGAAATGAACTCTACATGAATGGAGTTTTTGATTGACCGGCGGGTGTTTTTTTGTTACAATCGGTCGAAAGGATATGATGAGAATTCGGTAATTTTATAAAAAGTGCGATTTTGCGCTAAAAACGAAACTAATGCCATCCAGGTGTTTCATGTCGTCCCTAAGGGACTCAATATTAATGGACGCTGGTTATCTATAAACATATCGTTCCTATAGAACTCATGATAAAATATTGATGCTTTGGCTACACACATGACATTACTATGGAATTAATGATTACTTTGAATCAATATGCTGCATGGCTGCGGATCAGCTTTTAGCGGCGTAGCCGTGGTATGTTTATAGCCGGAATTGAAATCGTATATTTGAGCCCCATCGGGGCGGCATGTAAAAACAATGTGCAGGATGGATACACATAACGTAATACCTTTTTACCTATATTTCGCTGTATCAACAAATCGATTGAATGAACAGATTCATGAAGCCGGAAGATTCTTTATATATCGCGAAATGGTGGGAAGAACATGATAATGATAAATTGTTATGCACTCTTTGTCCCCGCTATTGCACCATTGGCGAGGGGCAGCATGGATTTTGTTATATAAGACAGAACATCAACGGGAAATTATATTCGCTTGGTTACGGTAAACCATCCGGATTCGGCATTGACCCCATTGAGAAAAAACCCTTAAATCATTTTCTCCCCGGTACATCTATTTTGAGTTTTGGGACTCTTGGCTGCAACCTTGGCTGTAAGTTTTGCCAGAACTGGTCAATATCAAAAGCTAAAACGGAGAAGGGTAGTGAGGATTTTTATTCACCTGAAGAAATCGTGGCCTTAGCTAAAAAGTATAAAACCCCCTTAATAGCATATACATATAACGATCCGGTTATCTTCGGCGAATATGTAATGGACATTGCGTCAATTGCAAAGGAGGCAGGAATTAAAAACGTTATGGTCACGGCAGGATATGTTGATGTACAAGCGCGAAAAGAAATATTTGAAAACATTGATGCTGCAAATGTTGATCTGAAAGCTTTCACGGAAAACTTCTATTATAAAAATACTCTGTCACATATTGCTCCGGTTTTGGATACAATTATTTGGTTGAAAAACGAGACGGACGTCTGGATTGAATTAACTACACTTCTGATCCCGGGGAAGAATGATTCCGATAGTGAAATAAAAGAAATGTGCAGTTGGATACTCAAAAATCTCGGCGACTCCATACCGTTACACTTCACAGCTTTTCACCCCTCGTTTAGGATGATGGACATTCCACGCACTCCCGAGTCAACAGTCTTACGCGCACGGCATATTGCAATGTCGGAAGGAATTAAATATTGCTATGTCGGCAACATGCTGGATAAAGACGGACAGGCTACCAGATGCCCTGCTTGCAAAACAGTACTCATTCAGAGAGATTGGCACAGCATTACTAAAATGAATATATCCGGTGGACTTTGTCCCACATGCGGTACGGCAATAGCTGGAGTTTTTCATTCCTAGCCCATGACTTAACCTGCCCGCCTTATGGCGCTCGGGCGGGGTCATGGGCCAGGAAATGGCGACACCGCCTTTTTGGGGTTCACGATTATTTTGAATAATTTTACAGTATAAGTTTTAAAGAGGAAACATCACATGATCCTATTTCTTGTCTCATTAATAGCCGCGGCTGTGGCATTTTATGTTTACAGAGGTGCCAAAAAGCGTTTTAACAAAACCGAATCCAGTTTTGCGCTTGCCGGATTTCTGGCCGCTTTGTTCATCGCGTTCATGCAGATGTTTACCGTTGTGCCTGCCGGCTCAGTCGGTGTTGTTGATTTTCTCGGAACGGTAAATGATAATACCTTAAAAAGCGGTGTGAACGTTGTTAACCCGCTCGCTAACGTCATTAAGTTCAGCATTAAAAAACAGGAATTTAAAGAACAAATGACTGTGCCTTCCAAGGAAGGATTAACCATCCAGTTGGAAATCAGCCTCATCTTTCAGCTTAATCCGGATAAGGCCAACAATATTTATAAATCGGTCGGTGAGAATTATCAGGAGATTGTTCTACTCCCGAATTTCCGGTCTGTAGTCCGCGGCGTTACTTCAAAGTATGAAGCAAAAACGTTATACACCGCTGAGCGTGAAATGATCGGCAGAGAGATTGAACAGGAATTACAGAAGCTTGTTGAAAAAGACGGTATTACAATTATTCAGGCTCCGCTTCGTCAGATTATCTTACCGCAGGGCTTAACCTACGCCATTGAGGAAAAATTAAAAGCTGAACAGGAAAGTCAGCGCATGCAGTTCGTATTGCTGAAAGAAAAGCAGGAAGCTGAACGCAAGAGAATAGAAGCACAGGGTATTTCCGATTTCCAAAATACCGTTGCAAAAGGAATATCAGAACAATTGCTTAAATGGAAGGGTATTGAAGCAACTGAAAAACTTGCCGCTTCAAATAATACGAAAGTAGTTGTTATCGGTTCGGGTAAATCCGGCTTGCCTATTATTCTCGGCAACGACTCGAAATAAAATAACTCACGCAAAGACCTCTGGGAAAAGAACGAACCGCAAAGACGCGGAGACGCAAAGAATTATTTGGTGATTGGTGCCTGCGTTCATACAGCATTTTGTGCTTTTATTGGATTGTAAGATATATTAAAACTTTCAGTACAATTATGAAATGAGTAAAAACCTTACCTAAGATTTGTAATACAAATAATAAAGAAGCCGCTGAACTTTCAGCGGCTTCTTTATTATAAAATATACTTTGCTTGCGTCTCTGCGCCGTGCAGCCGGCAGGCGTGGCCTTTGCGGTTCATTCCTTTGCTTAATGGTGGAATTTCTTTTCGCCTGCCTTAATAGCCACATCAATATAATCTTCTTTTGTCGGCAGCGTGCATGAATACAAAGCGCTGTATGCACAATACGGATTATACGCCAGATTGAAATCTATTGTGTACTCATAATCCGGATTTGGATTCAACTCGAAATCAATATACCGTCCGACGCCATACGTCTCATCACCTGTAGTTTTATCTGTGAACCAGATTGAATGATATAGTAGGCCGGTTCGGCTCACCCCTGTGTAAACATTAATGGTGTAAGTTTTTCCTTCAAACGGAAAGAGCACATACCCTAATCTAACAACTTTTCTTTTATCGCCTTTCGTTCCCTGAGTCTCAACGGTATCCTGCGAAGCGTATAAGTGGAGCTTGCTTTTGAATACAAATGCGGGGTCAACATCGAAATATTTTAATGGTTCAAATTTGATAGACTTGTCTCTTGTAAAAGGCGTGCCTTCTTCAAATTGCATTGCTTTGTCTTTATCAGTGCGTTGTTTTTCAACTGATGCGATATAGGCTTTTTGCTCTTTGGTGTAGTTTGGTTTACAAGCGCTGAACAACACCGGGAAAATGCACAGGATAAAAATTGCTACTGAATGTTTCATTGGGCTTGCAACCAGGCCTTCCATACATCCGGCTGATAGCCGATAGTGACTTCTTTCCCGTTTCTGACGATTGGGGTTTTCAGTAATAACGGATCAGCCAGCAATTCATCCTTCGTATTGAAGATCATATGCTGCATTTGACGCTTTGCAAATTGCTTTCCGTTACGGTCGAGCAGATCCTCTTCCAAACACTTTTGCAGAATGTTGTTGAGTTCGCCTTCCGCCAGACCTTTTTCCGTTAAATCGCGGAAATGAAATTGAATTTTTCTATCACTGAAAAAGCGCTGCGCTTTTCTTGTTTCATTACATTTAGCTGTACCGATAATCTGTATATTCATTATAAAATCTCCGTCTGTGAAATAAGAATACGTGATAAGAGAATTTATCAGAACTGCAATATATACACCCCGGGCTTATTTCAAATACGAAATTTTATGCCGTGCGATTTTTGAACCGGCCTGAAGTTTGCAAATATACACACCGCTCGCTAACTCGACACCGCTCTTACTTTTCGGTGACCACTGCATTACATAATTCCCGGACGGAACAGGTTCGTGGAATATTCTATCAACTAACTGTCCGTTTATGTCATATATGGATAACTCGATCTTTTCGTTTTCAACATCAGCAGGAATAGAAAAATGAATCAGCGTTGTTGAGTTGAATGGATTGGGATAATTGCCTAGAGTAATAGCATAATTCATGTTGCTTTGAGTCTCTGGCTCCTTTGTATCCGTAAGCAGTTTCAGTCCGTCGCCCCTTGAAGCACCGGATACATCGGCGAGATACGCGTTAACGAAAGAAGGCCGTGCTGCTTTGCTCAAGTAACTTGTTTGCCAGTCGTTATCTGTCAGTCGGTTGAATCCGGTTGTTGTGTATTCATAAAAAGTAGATACTGGTCCGGCGCACGTAACATCACCAACACCGGATATGGGGACTACAAAAAATCCTAGTTCGACTGGACCTGTCCCGGCATGTTTCACCCATCCTATCGGATTTCCCGCAGCATCAGTTGGCGCGGTGTGATAATCTGCGACAAGATAGTCGGGTTTTAGATAATCGCCTTCATAAAAAAGTTTGAGATACCATCCGTTGTATGTTGGCCCGCATCCCATCGGATTTTGATAGAGAACGGTTTTTAAAAAATTATTTTCCTGATCAGTCAACAGAGTACCCGAAAGTTCTTTTTCAGAAATGGTGGCCAATGTATCGCAGATAGTATATAAAGCATTGTAATAGTTGAGCATTGCAGTTTTTTGATACGACTCGGTAAATGAGTAGGTATTTATCTTTTTTGAAGCCAGGTCGGCAGTATTTTTTAATACTCTGTACAATTCCGGAAATGGCTCAACATACGCATACGGATATGAGCAGGTTGTTCCTCCTGTGTACGATTGTTTTGCATATAATAAATTGTCATGACGCAATTCCGTCCAGCTCGCTAATTGCGTGCTAATCTTTTGTTGCCAGTATCCGCCTGATTGCATGAATGCCGGCAACCCAGTACGCACTTTAGGCGGATTTAAAGTTCTGATCCCAGACAACCAGCAATTATATAGCGTGCTGTTCCAGAAACTATCGTCATATGAGCTGATAAGATATTTCAACGCTGCGATATTTGTCCCGTAGTGATATGTATCTAACTCATCTTTTAATAACTGACCGGCAGCATCATTTCCCAAAGCAAAAAGTATATCCAAAGAGGAGGGGAGCATTCTGGTTACTGCACTGCCTTGAAAACTGATTTTATCATAAACAACCGAAGCAGTAACATACGAATCAATTACAAAGCGTTGTCCGAATAAAAGAAAAGCCGAAGCGGGAACAATTTCGTCGGGAGTCATCGGATCGCCGAGGAGAATTTGCGAAAGAATTTTCTGTCCGGCAAATGATTGTGTCTTTAAGGTATCCTGAAATGTTTTCAGTTTGGTGCTGTCAAGCAGATCTGATGCCTGCTGCAGCTTGATTGCTTGCGCGAGATAATCCAAATTGGGCAGTGTCACATTATCCTGATCACCTATGAAGAACTTCAAAAATTCTTCAACCTGTGCAATTTTCGCTGCTGTATTTGATAATGCAATCAGTTCATTGATAAGATACGCGTCAATTGTCTGACGTTGTATGTCGGCTGGAGTAGGGGAAGGAACGCCAATGCTCTTCGGGGCAAGCAAATAAACTTCAATGCGGCCAAGCCACATCATGACTTTGAAATATTGTCGCAACTGCGGATAAATATCATCGTCATAATGCCCGCGCGGTTTAAATTGACTGTAATCAACCATGCGCTGGGTCTCGGAAAACAGTGTGGTGTTCATTGCCTGATACGCGTTAATGTTATTTATCTGTCCGGATATATGTTCCGCGTTGACTGCGTAATACGGAGCTGCGCTTGATGAGAAAATCGTCCGTGGTACAGAGAGATAAAGATCAACATCCTGCAGGCTTGCTTTCATTCCTGATACGTTTTTATATTTTGTTTCGAGCGCAGGAATTTGTGCTTCCATCTCATTTAAAATGTCACTAACGGCCCCGCTTAAATAATTGATCTCAAACTCTTTCAATATTTTATCATATGAGGCATGATAGGAGTGGAGTATCGCATCTGCGGATATAAAAACCGGAATATCTTTTTGCCACACGTCGTTAAAGCCGGCAACAAAACTCGTATTTGTAAGGCGTTGTGATACGACAAATCCGTTTTGCTTTATCAGTGATTTTTCGAAATCCGTTAGTCCGAATTGACTTGCTGTTTCATTGGAATATTTTGCATCGGCAAAATTTGTCCCGATATTACCACGGAACAATCCCGCGTCATGCATTTGCAGCAATGAGGCTGTGGACATATCTTTATTATTCTGGAGAAACTGCTGATACTCGGAAATCCGGAACTGGCTTTGACCGAAGGTCAAGAACGAACATATAACAACAACAAGAATGGAAGAATATTTCATCGGAATATCCTTTTTAATACGGGGATAATTTAGTGTATTATAAGTGAATAATCAATACTGTATGTTCGATGCCTAATTTCATCTCTTCCTAACCCAAGGGTTAACCCTTGGGTTAGGAAAGAATGCCAATGCTGAAATCTTGCCCTAAAATTTGCATACGGAGCAGTACATAACAAAAAAGTTATATTTATATTAGTGTGAATTTTTTCTGAAATTGCGACAAGGAAGACGATTGTACTTAAACTATGTCATGGTTGGTGCCGGAGCGGCGATAGGCGGTATAACGAGATACTGGTTTTCCCAGTTTATCCACAAGTATTTTGCGACGGCATTTCCGTATGGTACATTAACGATCAACATTATTGGTAGTTTTGCTCTTGGCTTTTTCATGTACTACCTCAGTGCCCGCAAAATGATTTCTTCAGAAATGCAGTTGTTTCTCACTGTCGGCTTTTGCGGAGGATTCACCACGTTTTCAACTTTTTCATTAGAGACAATGAACTTGTTGCGTGATTCGGAATTCCTTTTAGGCGGTTTAAATATCGTTGGCAGTGTTGTTCTTTGCCTGCTTGGAACGTATCTGGCTTATGTAATTTCAAAATAAATTATGGAGCGGAATATGCCTATTTCCGGTGAAGCTAAACTGTTAAGGATTTTTGTCGGGGAGTCGGACAAACATCATCATGTTCCTGTCTATGAAAAAATTGTCAATGAAGCCCGTAGGGCAGGTTTAGCAGGGGCAACAGTTAGCAAGGGTGTTATGGGATACGGGCGCTCCAGTAGGATTCACACCGCAAAATTATTGGATTTGTCTGAAGACTTGCCGCTTATCGTGGAGATCGTTGATGAATCGGAGAAAATAGAAGCATTCATTCCCGTGGTTGACCGGATTTTTGAGGAAGCGAACAGCGGTGGCCTGATAACGCTCGAAAAAGTCGAAATTCTTAAATATACAGCCGGAAGTCGAAAAAAATGAAAATTTATGCATAAAAATTGATTTTTTTGCAATACTTAGTTATCAAACAACCGCGCGAAGTTTTCCTAAATTATTTAAATATTCCGCCATTTAAACTTTTTTATTTAGTTTTTCACCCCTATTTTTGTTAATAACTTCGAAGCCGCTTCGATTTCGGAGCTTTTTAAAGCATTGCGAAAGGCTTAATCCTTTTTTATCTTACAATTGTCAATAATTAACATATAGAGAGAGATAATTATACAATGGCCAAAGATGTTGAAGTTCAAGTACTTGACGACGTGACTGTCCGCTTTGCCGGTGACTCAGGCGACGGTATGCAGTTGACAGGCTCGCAGTTTACAAGCACGACAGCACTTGCTGGAAACGATTTAAGTACCCTTCCTGATTATCCTGCTGAGATTCGCGCCCCTGCCGGTACACTGTATGGCGTGAGCGGATTCCAATTGCATTTTAGCAGCACCGATATTCAGACTCCCGGCGACAGCCCGGACGTACTGATTGCGATGAATCCCGCTGCGTTAAAAGTTAATCTGAAAGATTTGAAGAAAGACGCAACCATTATTGTTAATGTTGATGCGTTCGATGCAAAGAACCTCAAACTTGCGGAATATGCCGTCAGCCCGCTGGAAGATAATTCTCTTGAAGGATATAATGTCATTCCGGTCGCGCTAACGGATCTTACGATGAAAGCACTTGAAGAAATCCAGATCAGCAACAAGGAAAAAGAACGCTGCAAAAACTTCTTTGCACTTGGCTTGATGTATTGGATGTATAGTAGAAATATCCGTCCCTCACTCGAGTGGATTGAAGAGAAATTTAAAAAGAATCCGGTCATGGTTGAAGCCAACAAGCGTGCTTTGAAAGCCGGATATTATTATGGAGAAAATACCGAATTATTTACCTCCCGTTATCATGTTGAGCCGGCAAAACTTCCCCCGGGAACATACCGGAATATCGCGGGTAATGAAGCCTGTGCATTAGGATTTGTTACAGCATCACTGCGGGCAGGTATTCCTCTTTTCCTCGGCTCATATCCTATTACTCCGGCCTCGGAAATTTTACAGGAATTAAGTAAATATAAAGATTACGGTGTGAAAGTATTTCAGGCCGAAGATGAAATCGGCGCTATCTGTGCTACCATTGGAGCAGCATATGCCGGTTCACTCTCCATTACCACAACAAGCGGTCCGGGACTTTCACTAAAGACTGAAGCTATCGGTCTTGGTGTTATGACTGAACTGCCGATGGTTATTGTAGACGTTCAGAGAGGCGGTCCAAGTACAGGTCTGCCCACTAAAACTGAGCAGAGCGATTTGATGCAGGCAATGTATGGAAGAAACGGCGAAGCTCCTGTGGTCGTATTGGCTGCTGGTTCACCGACCGATTGTTTCTGGTTGTCCATCGAAGCATCAAAGCTGGCTGTAAAATATATGACACCGGTTATTTTATTATCGGACGGTTATATCGCAAACGGTTCGGAACCGTTGAGACTGCCGGAAATGAATGAATTGCCTGAAATTCCGGTCAACTTCAGAACAGAGCCGGAAGGATTTGCTCCTTACCTGCGTGATGAAAATCTTGTTCGTCCATGGGCTATCCCCGGAACTCCGGGTTTGGAACACCGTGTAGGCGGCTTGGAGAAAAAACACATTCAGGGTGTTATCAGTTACGATCCGGCTAACCACGAAAAGATGGTTGAGCTGCGCGATCAGAAAATTAAAAACGTTGCTAATGATGTTCCTGACCTGGTTGTTGACGGCGAGCAGGAAGGTGAATTGCTCGTTGTTGGATGGGGCAGCACGTACGGTTCCATCAAAGAAGCTATTACCCGTTTGAGAAAACAGGGTTATAAAGTTTCCCAGGCACACTTCAAGTATATCAACCCGATGCCGAAGAATACGGGTGATGTATTGAAGAGATTTAAGAAGGTTCTTGTTCCCGAACTCAATTTAGGTCAATTCGCAAGCCTGCTGCGCAATGAGTTTCTTGTCCCCGTTATACAATTTAACAAGGTACAGGGATTGCCGTTCAAGATTGCAGAATTAGAAGTGAAAATGATCGAGCTGCTCGGAGGTAAAGATGAATAGTGAGGTTAAGATGAAAGAAGAATTTAATTACACGGCTAAAGATTTTTCCGCTACTAATGATGTTCGCTGGTGCCCGGGCTGCGGCGATTATTCTATTCTCGCGCAGATGCAAAGAGTATCACCGGATTTCGGTATTCGCAAAGATAAAATCGTATGGGTTTCCGGTATCGGATGCTCAAGCCGTTTCCCATACTACATGAACACCTACGGATTCCACGGTATCCACGGACGCGCTCCGGCGATTGCCAGCGGCGTTAAAATTGCTAATCCTGATTTGACCGTTTGGGTCGCAACAGGTGACGGCGATTTGCTGAGTATCGGCGGTAACCATTTCATTCATGCATGCCGCAGAAATATTGACCTGAAAATCTGTTTGTTCAACAACAGAATTTACGGATTGACAAAAGGCCAGTATTCACCGACATCCGAGAAGGGTAAAAAGACAAAAAGCACCCCGTACGGAAGCGTTGATTTTCCTTTCAAGCCCGTTTCTGTCGCTCTTGGTGCCGGCGCAACATTTGTTGCCCGCTCAATTGACCGCGATCCGAAACACTTGCAGCAGATGATGCTTCGTGCGGCCGAGCATAAAGGAACAGCCTTTATCGAAATCTATCAGAATTGCAACATCTTCAACGATGGCGCATATTTGAATTTGACCGAAAAAGACTCAAAGGCAAACAATGTTCTGTATCTTGAACATGGTAAACCGATGATCTTCGGTGAATCAAATAATAAAGGTATCCGTCTGAACGGACTGAATCCTGAAATCATTGATTTAACCACCGGCGAATTTTCAGCGGCTGATTGCTGGGTTCATGATGAATTCGATGCAAGTCCCGCACGCTCGTATATTCTTTCGCAGTTCAGCGACATGGAAGGATTTCCTACACCGCTTGGTGTATTCAACCAGCAGTTCAAATCCACCTATGATGCAGACGTTGAACAGCAGATTGAAGACGTCAAAAAGCTGAAAGGCGAAGGCGATCTGAATAAATTATTACGCGGTGGAAATACCTGGACCGTTGAATAAGAAAATTGTCCTTTAATACAAAGGGAGCCGTTTAGCAAATGCGGCTCCCTTTTTTTATGGGTAATTTTTTATGACGGAACTAATCGTTATTTTTCATCGTTCAATATCTGTAATACAAGAATTATTGGCGATATGGAAAAAGAATTTCAACAGCTGACCGAATTAATACAACAAAACACATCATTTGTCCTAACGACCCACGTTAATCCCGACGGTGACGGCATCGGTTCGGTGCTTACCATGTATAGGATATTGAAAGCACATGGCAAGGAAGTCTCGATTATCAATATCAGTGAAACGCCTCATTATCTCCGTTTTCTCGATAAAAGTAATGTGATAGAGCGGTTTGATCTGCAGATCCATCCGGAAAAATTTGCCTCGTGCGATGTTTTTATTGCTCTCGATTTTAATACGGTTGACCGGATGGGCAAAATGTCGCCGGTGTTTGCATCTGTAAAAGGGAAAAAGATATGCATAGACCACCACCAAAATCCGCAGCCGGTTTTTGATCTGTATGTATGTTCGATAGAATATTGTGCAACGGGACATATCTTATACGACTATATCTCTAAGAGCAAGATAGTGCCATTTGCGAATGAACATGCTGAGCCTCTTTACGCAGCAGTTATGACCGATACGGGTTCATTCCGGTTTGAACGGACAACTCCGGATGTACATAGGTTAGCGGCACGGTGTCTTGAGCAGGGTGTTAATCCTACAGAGATGTACCGGCAAATTTATGATCAGAATCCGTTTGGCAAGATGACACTGTTAGGCCATGCCCTCAGCGCCACAGAACTATATGGTGACAACGGTGAGATTGCCGTGATGACTGTTACCCAGCAGCAGCTTGCCGATACGGGCATGCGCGAAGACGATACTGACGGATTTATTAATATCTGCATGAGTGTCGGATCGGTTAAAATGGGTGTTAAGTTTTTGGAACTGAAACAAGGTTTTAAAATCAGTCTTCGTTCGAAAGGGGAAATACCTGTACACACTTTTGCTGCCAAATATGGCGGGGGCGGCCACAAAAACGCGGCTGGTATCAGATTTAAAGAAGGAACAATGTTTGAGCGCAAAAAAGAAATTATCGAAAGCGCAATTGAATTTTATAAAGGTGTAAATCATGAATAACGTATATCAAATTAAATTTTCATCAGTACAATCAATATCAAATCCGGGAAGTAATTCCCGGATAGTCGTTTTTATACCTGAAGGTGATACGTTTCAGGCCTCATTGAAAAAAATAACAAAACGGTTTCAAGTTTCTCTTTCGAAGGAAATCGAAAAGCAGCTTTCGGATGATGCTGCTTCGGTTAACTTGTCGCTTGATACTGCGAAGCAAATATCATTGAACATCATCAAGGTTAAGTTTGAACAGGAAAACGCGGTAGACTATTTTAGGAACAAGCTCGCGGGTATTGTACAATCTGTATTAAGTGTAGAGCGGTTATATATTATTTTACCCGCGTATCAGTCTACTAGAGAGTTCTTCGATTCCGAATCATACCTGTATCAATCCGCAATTGAAGGAGTTCATTTCGGCAATTATACGTTCAATGAGTTTAAGTCCGGGGCACTAAAAGCAAAACCGCTTTCCGTGATCTTTGAGGCAGAGAAAAATATTTTTAACACCGCATCGCTTCAGGCAGGCGCAATTATGTACGGCGTTGAGTTTACGAGAAATCTGCAAAACGCTCCGGCTAATGTTATTACTCCCGATACCCTTGCAAAGCGAATTAAAGTTGAAGCACAAAAAGCCGGGTTGAAATTCCAGGTACTGAATGAGAAAGAAATTGCAAAAAAGAAAATGGGCGGACTGCTTGCCGTCGGCAGCGGCAGTAAAAATCCTCCGCGTTTTATTATTTGTTCTTACACATCCGTAAAGAGAAGTGCCAAGGTAAAACCATTTCATATTGTGCTGGTAGGTAAGGGATTAACATTCGACAGCGGCGGTATCTCAATAAAACCGGCATCTGGCATGGGAGAAATGAAAGCTGATATGTCCGGTGCAGCAGTTGTCGCGGGAACAATAATTTCAGCAGCAAAATTGAAATTGCCGGTTAATATCACCATCTTGATTCCATCAGCTGAAAATATGCCTTCAGGTAGTGCAATGCGTCCCGGAGATATTGTCACCACTTCATCCGGAAAAACAATTGAGGTTGATAATACCGATGCTGAAGGCAGAGTTGTTCTTGCCGATGCACTTCACTACGCCTCAAAACTCAATGCCGATGTTGTCATTGACCTTGCAACGCTGACAGGTGCGTGCGTGGTCGCGTTAGGCGAGCATGTGGCAGGACTCTTTACCAAGGACGACAAACTTGCTGAGGGGCTTTACTCAGCAGGGCAGAAAACAGCAGACCGTGTATGGCGCATGCCTATGTGGGATTCTTATAATCCACTTATCAATAGCGATGTTGCCGATGTAAAGAATGTTGGTGGCAGATGGGGCGGAGCAATAACCGCCGCGAAATTCCTGGAGAATTGGGCGAAGGACTTAAAATCGTGGGCACATATTGATATCGCGGGTCCGGCGTTCCCGAACAGCTCGACAAATTATTCAAAGACATACATGACCGGTTTCGGTGTACGTTTGCTTATCGAATTTATAGAGTCGGAAATAAAGAGACGTTAGTCTAACGGCCGCTGTAGAAGTTGTCCGCTTTAGTTACTTTCAAGTCCTGAAGCTGTGGTGCTTTAACACGGATTTCAAACCGGTAGCCTGTATATGATCCAAGCGGATTCCAGGTGAAGTTCATTAACCAGCAATGCAGATCCTTGCTTACTGCCACCTGTGGTGCTGCAAATCTCTTGTTGTCTATATCGTAGCTTCCTGAAACAATAAACTTCCATGTCGGAGTCAAATTGAAATTGAAGTTGCCGCTGACGTTTGAATATTTTGTTGTAACAAACGGATTGCTCTTGGACATTGAGTAATTGTAGTTCAATGAAATATTCCAAGGGATTGAAAAATCCGCCTCCTCAGTTTCATATATACCACGATATGTTTTATTGGCCTCCTGATATGCAGATGAAACACCCGGCATACCGGTGCCTTGAGCATTGGTGTTCTCACTTTTTCCTGAAGTGATCTTGTCACCAGAAAAATTAAGGGATACAGAAAGATTGAAGCTGTTCAGTCTTAGCAAACCTTTGTTGTCATCAAGTAAAAACTTGCCGATAGATCTTCCTGATGAGTCGTAGCTGTAAAGAGAATAACTTGATGAACCGGAAAAACTGAGAATGCTTCCAACTTGTGTTCTATATCCGAGATACAGATTTGAGAAACGCATACTGTCAGCTGCAAAATTGTAGTTAATTCCGCCATTCAAATTGAGAAGCTGTATTTTATTCTCCTTTGAAGTAGTGTCGTGCGGATCCGTGGTTGTTTTCATTTCAAACAAGTTGTCAACGTTTAAACCGATAGACTGCTGTTCACCTCTTGAGGCTCCGCCAAAAATTTCTTTTTCGTATTTGTTATAAATTACTTCTTCGCCTGAATGAGCGCTTTTGTATTTACCGTAATACCCCCATTTATCTTTAGAAAAATCAGGAGTGAAGTTATATGAGATAGACGGTGATATGATATGCCGTATCGCTGCTATTCCCGCGAACTGAGGCTGCAAAATACCATATAATTTTGTTGATGCCGATATGCCCATGCTGTACGTTCTTACAAATCCGAGCTTGTGGACATCTCTAGTAATGACTGAGTCACTTGTTCCGGCTGCATTTAGGACCGATGTACGTTCAATCTGTTTTGTGTACCAATCCTCATGGTAGCTAAAACTCGGAGCAACATTAAAATATCCGAACTTAGGTGAAAATCCGGTGCTGATGCTGTGTTGAATACCGCCGCGGATTTGTAAATCACCCTGTTCCTTAATGCGCCTGTTTTGTAATTGTCCATTATAACTGATACCGAATAATTCATACCATTTGTTGCTGGTAGAGCTAGCACTCGATTTGAACGGATAGAATTGCGATTTGCTGAAGCTGAGCGACGGAAGTATCTCGGAAATATTTCCGGAGTTGAGGTTTTGCGTCCGGTTATAGTTGACACTCATGCTGCTTCCGGACTCTTCCCAGTTTTTGTAGTATGTCGCATTCGAAGTAATAACGTTATTCAACAGCGAATTTAAATCTGTTGAATTAAGCTTGTTGTATAGGCTGCTTGAAAGGAAATTCAGATTGACATCAAAACGTGAAGTAGGTGTTAATGTTTGATTGTGAACTACCTGAATGTTCCATTCTTTTCTCTCAGTGCGTCCGGCATCCGTTTTTTCACCGGTAACGAGATCTGCATATCCGCCCTGGATAAGTCCGCTGAAATTATACCGCTTTGCATAACGGAATCGGCTATTCAGGCGGTAACTGCCCTTGGTGAAATAATCACCGGTCAAAGCTTCATCAACGTAATCATTGATTGCCCAGAAATAACCGATGTGGGAAAAATACTGGCCATAGTCAGCGCTTTCACCGTAAGCCGGAGGAATAAGACCCGAACGTCTTCCGGATTGTAACGGAACAACAACGAAGGGCAGGGGAATCGGAAATGGTACACCTGCAAACGTCAGCCAGACCCATTTGCCCATCATCTGCTCTTTCTGAATAACTTTCATTTCCGTTCCATAGAAACAGTAATGCGGGTCAGTTGCATCGCAAGTTGTGTATAAGCCATGCTCGATAAAAAAGGTTGACCGGTCCATCTTGTTGATCTTAGCACCGGAATAGGCAGCCTCTTCACCTTTTGTTGCAGCATAGGTGATATATCCGCGGGTGGTCTTAAAGTTGTACCGCATGCGGGTACCTTTATACTCCTCGCCTTTATCAACAAGCACTGGGGTTTCGGTCAGTTGGCCCTTGAGGGAGTCGCTTTCCTTACCGAATGCCTGTACGTTATTGGTCGTGAAATCAACAAAGATTTTACCGCTTTTCAGATTCGTGTTTTTGTATTTCAAATCGCCGGAACCGTAAATATCCATTTTTCTATCCTGCACGAAAAAGATAAGCGAATCCTTACCGCTGGCGTATACAACGGAATCTACATCCGAACCCTTTTTATGAAGAGTATCGGCAGCAGTCTTCAGCGAGTCTTTTACCACGATGGTATCCTTCGGCATAATAAGCGGCTTATCGCCCTGCGTTTGTGCCGTCAGAGTTACCATACTGAGCAGGAAAATCAGAATAAAATGTAATTGCTTAATGGTCATTATACCGGAATTAAAAAAACACGATTTAATCAGTCCCCAAATTACCGATAAACGCAGAGAGTTGAAAATTTTTTTTAGGCAGAAATAAGGGGGGCAACCTTCCTACCCCATAATCGTCAGAGCGTTTGCATGGGTTATGAGTTCAAGACATTAACACGGTGCTTTAGCGCCGTGAATTAAAGCCCCACCAATTCTCGGGCTTTAGCCCAATAAACCGAAGAAATTGGACTAAAGTCCAGCTTATGAGTTTCTGTCTTCCACGGTCTAAAGACCGTGGTTAATGTTAGAATTTTTACATCTTGGATTATGAAGAAGAAACTTTATAAACCTAGTAATTCTTTAACCTTTCGCACGTTGTCTTTGCGGATTTTAAGCCGGAGTTCGACTTCAGTATCTGTGTATACCTCGGTTTGGACTTCACATATCTGCCGCAATTTCGGGACGAGGTAGCTGCGCTGGTGATCCAGTGATGTTTCCATGTAGTCGTAATCGGAATCAATCAGCAACTCAATTTTTTCTCTCAACTTGGAGATGTTCATACCCTTCATGGCAGAGAGGATAACCGAGTCGGGATAGTTATTCATCAGATATTCAATCGTCTCGCGTTTATCCACCAGATCAATCTTATTGAATACCATGATTTGTTTTTTGTCTTTGCATCCCAGTTCTTCAAGCGTTTGGTTGACAACACGGATGTGGTCCTCGTAAAAAGAGTTGGAAACATCAACCATGTGCAGTATAACGTCTGCTTCGCGAACCTCACTCAATGTGCTTTGAAAGGAGGCAACAAGATGATGGGGCAGCTTTCTGATAAATCCGACTGTGTCACTGAGCAGAATCGGAACATTCTTTTGCAATTGAAATGTCCGTGTAGTTGAATCAAGCGTTGCAAAAAGTTTATCCTCTGCGAGCACACCGGCATTGGTTAGTAAATTAAATAAGGTAGATTTTCCCGCGTTGGTATAACCAACCAGCGTAGCTTTAATAACGTCTTTCCGCTGTTTGGTTTGAATGGAACGATCGGCTTCAATCTCTCTCAATTTCTCTTTTAAAAAAGCGATACGGTCGCGAATCAACCGGCGGTCGGTTTCAATCTGCGTCTCACCGGGACCCTTGGTACCGATACCTCCGAACTGCTTTGATAAGTGCGTCCATGCTCTTGTCAATCGCGGCAGGAGATACTGCAACTGTGCAAGTTCCACCTGTGTTCTTGCCGTTTTCGTTTTTGCGTGTGCTGCAAAAATGTCTAATATCAATCCGCTGCGGTCGAGAATTTTACGGTTGACGAGTTTTTCAAGATTTCGCGCCTGACCGGGAGTGAGATCGTCATCGAAGATAACCAGATCAATCTCGTTCTCTTCGGCAAGCATAGCCAGCTCTTCGGCTTTGCCTTTGCCAAGATAATACGTGCCGTCGTACTGGGTTTTTTCCTGAATCATTCTCATTACCGTTTCGGCGCCGGCGGTTTTGGCTAACTCCTCCAGCTCATCAACATGCTCATATACGATTTCGCGCTCATGAAAACGTGTTTTTACGGCGACTAATATCGCTCGCTCTATCTTATTTTGTACTATATCTATCATTCAGTAGTATAATTTCTCATTTCATAAAATTCAAAAAAGCCACCTGTAAAATAGGAAATCTTGAAGGATAGTTCGAGAGAAACCTATATGGTTTATATGAAAATATTGTTCTGTAAAACCTCTAAATGTCATTCCGGAAAATCTGCCGCAAAAATCTTAGCAAGTTAAGCGTGTAGATCGGCAGATTTATCCGGAATCCATCATTAAGCATAACAACCAAAGGATTCAGATATAAAACTAATTATGGAATATCCTATTAACTCGCGAATGAATATCTTTCAAAATGGATTCCGGACAAATCTGTCGGGCTGCGTCAGTGAGTGATGATACATTTTTCCGACAGATTTTCCGGAATGACAAAAACCACAATAACTGATTCAGGGTCAAATTGAATAAACCCGAAATAACAGCATATTTAATATTTACCTCGATTTAGTAAATTACACTTTTGATATTCAATAATATTGACAGTGCACGTATGAAGAAGATCGTTATGGTCGGACCCGCGTATCCTTACCGGGGCGGCAATGTACTTTTTGTCTCACATTTGTATGAACTCCTTAAAGAGAAGTACGACGTAAAGGTATACAATTATAAAGTATTGTATCCCTCATTTCTTTTTCCGGGCACTTCACAATATGACAAGAGTGACACGCAGATTAAGAAAGTTCCGAATGAGCGGTTAGTCAATTCCATGAATCCGTTTAACTGGATTAGCGTAGCGCGGAAATTGAAAAAAGAAAATGCCGACCTAATAATCTTTAACTGGTGGCAGCCGTATTTCGGCCCGTGCCATTTTACCATTTCATTGCTGCTTAAGAGTAAGTACAAGGGGAGAATGATAAGCTTCCTGGAAAATTTTATCTCACATGAAGAAAACCCGGTTGATACCATTCTTACAAAAATCGGTTTAGCAAATCAGGATGGCTACATGACACTTTCAGAAAAAGTGAAAGAGGACGTTGCAGCCGTGTACCCCGCGAAACCGGTTTACCGGAGTGAGCTGCCCCCGTATGACTGTTACGCCGGCGGTGAGGAATCAAAAGGCAAAGAAGAGTTTGGATTCTCGGCCGATGATAAGGTGCTTTTATTTTTCGGCTACATCAGGCACTACAAGGGAGTTGATGTTTTACTGCGCAGTATGCCCGCACTTATTCAATACGACCCGAAAATAAAACTGCTTGTTGTCGGTGAATCGTATGAGGACATCTCAATATATACATCGCTAATCAAAGAGCTTAAACTTGAGCAGCATGTAAAGCTGATAAATTTATTCGTCCCGAATGAAGAGGTCGGAAAATATTATCAGATATCGGACCTGGTTATTCTTCCGTACAGAAGTGCTACACAGAGCGGTATTTTGAATGTTGCTTACGGATTCGGCAAACCCGTGCTGGTGACGGATGTGGGCGGACTAAAAGAATATGTGCAGGACGGTAAAACGGGATTGGTTGTTGAACCGGAATCACCCGAAGCTATTGTTGAGGGAGTAAAAAAATACTATTCATTTAAGGATAGTGTTGATTTTCAGAAGAATATTGCTTTGTGGGCAGATACTAACCTGTTTAAGAAGATTCCCGAGTTTATCGAAGACTTTTTAAAGAAGACAGGCAAAGCTTAGTCTTTTTCTTCCTTCGACTGTCCGAGTATATGATATTTTAGCAGAAGTGTCTCAAAGTACTCATCTTCGATGCCGTTTGCTTTAGCAATTATTTTCAGCCATTCCAGTTCTTTGCTGTGCATCACCTCATCGCTGAAAGCCAACCGGAAACCGTCATCCAAAAATAATTCCGCAACCTGTTTACTTGAAAAAAGTATAGGTTCTTCCGTGATGTACTTATTTGTCATCAGGCTCTTCAACGTGTCTTCGTAAAAATCCTTGCTAAATCCGAACTTCTGCGCAACTGTACGGATAATGTTCTTTTCATTATCCATTAATTGGTCATCTCTGCGGGCAAGAATGAGGAGTCCCTTTAAATAATTACTTTTATCGGGCACAGTAAACATGGCATCATCTTTCAAAATTCATTCATATGAAAATATACCTTTTTCATTAAACAAAAAGCAGATAAAAATTAATTTATTGTTAGAATTATTTACGCATTCGTTTTATATTCAGAAAGTTCTCGCCAAGCCGCCAAGCCGCAAAATTACTTTGGGAAAGAACGAAAAGAGTAACCGGATTGTGTTTATAGTTATTGATGCAGCTTTTTTAAAAATGAATTCGCGTCTTGGCGCCTTGGCGTGAATTTTATTGTATGCGGGAGGAGTTGAGTTCTTTGTCGAGTGCCTTGTAGTTGGGGATGTGTTTACCCACTTCATTCCAAAACGCTTTTGAATGATTCGGATGCCGCAAGTGGCACAGCTCATGCACAATTACGTAATCAATCATTTCGACTCTGAATTGTAATAGCTTGTAGTTGAGTGATATATTTGCGCGCCGTGAGCAGCTTCCCCAACGTGACTTTTGTCCCCGCACTGTAACCTTATTAACATTGAATCCATACCGCTTGGCGAGTTCAAAACATCTGCCCGGTAAATATTTGCGGGCATTGAGTTTCTGAAACTTTGAAAATATTTCGTGAGGGGATTCCTTACTCCCAGCAGGATAGTAAATGTGTATCTCGTTCTCGTGGAACCTGCATAAGTATTTTTGCCTGCCGGCTTCAGGAAATAACACTGGTTTGAAATTTTTTCCGCCATAGAGATACTGCTTTTGTTTCGGCTTCAGGCTCTCAATATGCTTCTCGATCCAGTGCATATTCTTATTGAGGAAACGCTTTCCTTCTTCAATGTGGAGCGGATAGGGGACAACGATTTCGAGGCTGCCTTCTTTCGCGATACGCAGCTGCATGCGTTTAGCCTTCGCGCTTGTACGCAGAAGATAATGAATAGTAATTCCCTGAACGGTAATCGTGCCGGTTTCTTTCTGTAGTGTAATTACCCGCCGCTTAATTCCGAACAAGCTACTCCTGCTTCTTGTAGGTGGTCTTTTCTTTGGAGTCCTGAAGTATGATGCCGAGCTTTTTCAATTCATCGCGGATAAGGTCGGACATCTGAAAATTCTTTGAAGCTTTTGCCTGCGTTCTTACTGAGATAAGCAGTTCAATAAGATCATTTTCCAGAGTCGGATCGGCAGCATTAGATTTCTCCAACTGAACAATGCCGAAAATACCGATAACGATTTTCTGGACGAATGACATAATCTCGTTAACAAATTCCTTAGCGGGATTTGTAGTCTCGTTCAAGATTCTGTTTGCATCGCGGACAAAATCAAACACGACAGCCAATGCTCTTGGCGAATTGAAATCGTCATTCAAAGCTTCTTCTACCGACTGATAGTAACCGGCAAGATTGAAATCCGGTTGAGTGCCGCCGCTTACAGCTGATTGTTGAAGGTCGAGAAGTCTTTCGTAAAGATTCTGCACTTTCTGCAATCCGCGCTTTGAAGAGTCCAGCCCTTCGCTGGTAAAATTAAGAGGCGCAGCATAATGTGTCTGTGCAAAGAAGAAACGGACAGTCTCTTTAGAATACTTAGCCAGAATATCACGCGCGGTGAAAAAGTTACCGAGTGATTTTGACATTTTTTCGTTATCAATATTCAGAAAACCAAAGTGCAGCCAGTAGTTAACAAACTTTTGTCCTGTTGATGCTTCGCTTTGCGCGATTTCATTTTCATGATGCGGGAATATCAGGTCACTGCCGCCGGCATGAATGTCAAATGTTTTGCCGAGATGTTTGCAGCTCATTGCCGAGCACTCAATATGCCATCCGGGACGGCCTTTGCCCCATGGGCTTTCCCAGAAAGGTTCGCCTTCCTTAGCACCTTTCCATAATGCAAAATCAAGTGGACTCTTTTTGGCTTCGTTCACTTCGACTCTGGCACCTTCCATGAGGTCGTCAATATTTTTTCCGCTCAATTTACCATAGGTGCTGAACTTTGATATATCATAAAATACATCATTGCCTGATTGATACGCTGTGCCATTATCAACAAGACTTTGGATCAGCGCAATAATATCTTCAATATGTTCAGTCGCTCTCGGATAGATCGTGGCGGGCTTAATTCCGAGTGTGGTTATATCTTTGAAGAATTCATCCGTGTACGTTTTTGCAACTAACTGAGCCGAAGTGTTTTCTTTCAATCCTTTTTTGATGATCTTGTCGTCAATGTCGGTCAGATTCATAACGAACGTAACTTCGTAGCCGAGGTATTCGAGATATTTGCGGATGAAATCCGAATTGATAAACGAACGCGCGTTGCCGATGTGAAAAAGATCGTACACCGTAGGTCCGCAGACGTACATCTTTACCTTTCCGGCTTCGAGTGGAATAAATTCTTCTTTTTTTCGCGATAGCGTATTATAGATTGAAAGCATAACAGCCAAATTTTATGTAAATAAAGTGCAAAATACGCAAAGAACAGGGGAAAGGCAAAGGATTGAAAGACTTATGAAACATCCCGGTGCTGCTCTTTACTGAAATCTCTATATTTGTCTGATTTGCGGTTTTGCCGCATATTGCATAATGATTTTTAATATTTAGCAGTACGCGGAATTCTATTAATATGAAATTTTGGCCGGTCTTTCTTCTTATATACAGCACCCTTTTATTTGCTTCGTCCGACACGCTTTTTCAAAAAAGTATGCCGCTGGATTCTTCAATGATAAAAGGCGGGCACACGGATTCGCTTGCGATGCAGAAATATGTGCCTGATACGACTGCTGTCAAGAAGGCTGTAGACACGACGCGTTTTGTCCTCCCACGTTCTCTTTATACGAATAGCAGTTTTATTACGGATTCAACTTTTCTCTGGAGTGATTATAGATTTGCCGGTGATGTACTTTCGATATTTCCCGCCACATTCAACCGTTCGATGGGTACGCTGGGTCAGCATGAAGAGCTGCTGATATACGGCAGGGGATTTAACAATATCAGTGTATTTCAGGACGGGCTTCTTCTCAATGACCGGACGTCAAACAATTTTGATTTCAATTTTATCCAGACCGAATCAACCGATTCCATAGAGATTGCTTCACTGCCGCGCGGCTTTTTATATGGGACTAAGAATAATCCGGTCGGCATTAATGTGATGCCCTCATCAAAAACGGTCACAGCTCCATACTCGAGAATTAAATTTTATCAGGCGCCCAACGGCGAAGCTATGCTCGATGCACGGTTTAATCAGAGAGTGTATAAAAAAGCGCAGTTGTCATTCGGAATAACGAACAGGAAAATTGATCAGTCATTTGAAAATTCGGATTACAGCCTATGGGCAATCAAGGCCGGACTTATGGTTCCGCTCAGTAATACGACGACGTTCTATACGAATTTTCAGCACGACCGTATGGTTACCGGCCTGTATGGCGGCGTGAATGTTGATTCGGTTGCGAAACAATATAACGATGTGACATCCGCTATATACTCACCAATACAGGCGTTCCCGAATTACACGTATCGCTACGAGAAGCAGCATCAGAATACCGTGTCGGTAATGTTGAACTCGACACAGTGGAATAGTTCGTTTACCTCTCTCCGTTTTTATTTTAGGGATAACCTTACCGAGTACCGGGAAAACGAATACAAGGAAGACCCCGCAAAACAGAGAATAGTATTCAACCGTGCTTCCAAATCGGAAGGCGTATCCTTGAGACAGGATGTGAACTTACCATTTGGATCATTAAACGCTTTCGGAGGTTACGAAAATACAACCGTTCATGATTTCTATAATTTTACGCAACCGCAATCATCTGCGTTATACGCGGGTGCATCGCTGAACACCGCAATGTTCGACAGCACCGTTATTCCTGCTGTATTTGCTAAGTATCTGAATATCAGCGGTACGGCATATACAGGTGCGGGTGCCGACTTACAATATAACTTCACTGATAAATTCAATTTGTACGCCGGGTATTCTACCTTCGAAAAACAGCGGGAGTACAGTTATGAACCCGAAAAAAATATCATGCACAATGCAGAAATAAAACTGCGGGCAAAATATTCGCTCTGTAAATTTGAATGGAATGCATTTTATTCAAAAGGCAATAAACTCGCCGATAGCAGTGTGTCGGTTTATTCTTTTAATGAGAGCGGAATAACAAATGTCAACGCGAACGATGAACCGGTAACGGGCACAGGCATATCGCTGAGTGTGCGTTATTCGTTCTTGCAGTTGGAGTCGTCCGTCTCATATCAGAAATCAACGATGGATAACAAAGCAGTGAAGACTGTTCCTGAAATATCAGGCAGTGCGGGCTTATACTACCGCGGCATTCATTTCGATTCGAGTCTCGTGATTAAAGCCGGTGTTCAGACAAAATTCTTTACTGAATTTACTCCATTGCAGTATGATTATTACTACACGCGTACTTACTATTCAACCGCTGTTAAAGCCGTTAAAGCCAGCAGTATAATGAATATTGTTATTGTCGGTGAAATTAAAAAAGCAGCGATTGTATATTTTACCTACGAAAACCTTCTCGGTGCACAATATTACATTACACCGGTCTATCCTGCCTTCGGCCGCGGCATGCGCTTCGGACTAAGCTGGGAGTTGTGGAATTAGTAAATCCGTTGCACAAAATGTGATTCAATATTAACAAGTCACGAAGTGACGTAATTTGAATAACCCCCGGTGGAGCTTGCAGAACCGGGGGTATAGCACATACTCAAATTTCCATCCCCGAACGGGGGTGAATTGGTTTGGTGAAATGATTCACCCCCTACCGGGGATGACAACATTTTTTATTTGCATCCGTGGGTTTGCACCCACGGTTATTCAAATTCTGTCTCTTCGAGACAAACGGCTGACATTTTTCTACCTCTGAATTTCGACTTTCGACCTGTATTCATGCGCCGCCGATGGATATACACCTCAAAATAGTTTGGCTAAATACTCACCTGTGTAAAGTATATTCCAGAATTTTCTGATTTTCCTCCATTTTTTCAAAATCTTTTCCACAAACTTATCCACATTTTTATCCACAGGCCTAATTTTACCAATAACCCATTGTATTATAATGAGATAACGCCATTTACTTTAATGTTGATAACAGGATGTCCACATATTGTGTATAAATCATATATGCTTAAGGGGTAAAAACGACTAAGTATCAATCCTGTAAGGAGTTACCGCTCAAAAAATTAATAAAAAACTTAAAAAAACAGTTGACTTTAGTGTGATATTTGCGCAAATTTGGAATGTGGAGGGAAATGGTTCCCAATCCCAAAAAATGGAGCGAAGTGTTGTTTAAGGGAAGTTTTCAACATACATTTGATGCAAAAGGGAGGATCATCATCCCGGCGAAGCTGAAGAAGTATATTTCTGAAGAAGCCGATGATACGCTTATTATGGTTCCCGGCGCCGATAAATGTATTGAAGTATATCCGAAAGACATCTGGCAGAAGAAGGAAGCCCAGCTGGCAGCCTTGAGTCTGGACAACGAGGAAGAGGCATACCTCATCCGCGCTCAGATGAACAGAGCTCACGAAGATAAGATGGATCAGCAGTCAAGAATTCTTGTACCTGCGCCATTGAAGAAATACGCTGATATCCAGACGGATGTACTGGTCGTAGGTACATTAGAAAGAATAGAGTTCTGGAATCCAGCCGCTTACGAAGAATATTTTAATAAATTCACCGAGCCGCTGCTTTCTCTGAAACAACGGTTGCTCGCAAGGAAGAACGAAGTTGGTTCATGATCCGGTTTTACTCCGGGAAAGCTGTGAGTTCCTCGTTACGAATCCAGACGGAACTTACTTTGACGGTACGATTGGGTTCGGAGGACATACAAGGGAGTTTTTGAAAAAGTTGTCTGCATCCGGCAAAATTCTGGCAACAGATCTGGATGAATCGGCTTTTCAGACAACGAAATCTGCGTTTGAGGGAGAACATCGGGTACAATTATTTAATGTGAATTTTTCGAAAATTGACCTGGTCGCGAAAATAGAATCTGTTAAGGGATTTGATGGAATTTTTGCCGATCTCGGCGTTTCCTCGTTCCAATTAGATAATCAGGATTCCGGATTTTCATTTAAACAAAACGCAAAGCTTGATCTGCGCATGAGCAAAATGAGTAACAGCCTGACCGCTGCAGAAGTGGTCAATACGTTTTCCACAGAAGAACTGAGTGATATTTTTTATCACTACGGCGAAGAAAAAAATGCCCGCAAGCTGGCACGCAGAATTGAAGAAAGACGTGCGGTTCGTCCGCTTACTCACGCTCAGGATATTGAAGACATCGTCAAAACCATTGTTCCGCCGAATTTTGTTATCAAAACAATGACAAGAGTATTCCAGGCGCTTCGCATATATGTAAATGATGAATTAGACAACTTGAAAGAATTTCTGGAAAAATCAGTTGACCTGCTGCTTCCGGGAGGACGTATCGTCATTCTTTCATATCATTCATTAGAAGATAGAATAGTGAAAGAGTTATTTAAATATGAAGAACTTTCGTGCGTTTGCCCGAAAGATTTTCCTGTCTGCCGCTGTGATAAAGAACAGCGTCTTACAATTTTAACGAGAAAACCGGTAACACCGTCGGCCGATGAGCTTGCGGCTAATTACCGGTCGCGCAGCGCCAAACTGCGGGCCGCGGAGCGTGTATGAAAAAAGAAGAAGGCGCAGTTAAATTATTGTCTGTATCGCTTGGCGTTTATATTTTTTTATTCCTCGTCGCTTTTGTCGCAATCAAAATGCTGATTGAAGATTTGAAAGCACAGAAGACAAGAATTGAAGCCAAGATCGGAATTCTTACTGAAGACAAAACAAATCTGCTGACCAATATTCAGCGCGCGGAAGGTGAAGAAAGAATTTCCGCCATCGCCCGCGAAGAATTGGGACTTGTGCAGAATGAAGGAACCAACTATGTACTGGTTGTTCCTGTAACAGAATTTAATGCAAGAAGCAATTTCCAGAAAAAATGAACACGGACCGTTTACTTGGTGTAGTTATCGTTCTCGCGCTGCTGATTATCGGCATCATCGCGAGACTATTCTATATACAAGTATACTCCCATGCTGAATATAAAGTTATGGCGGAACGCCAGCAGATCGGCAAGGAAGTCATTAAGGCAAACCGTGGTTTGATCTATGACAGAAACATGATCGTTCTTGCTTATAGTGATCCGGAAGTTTCTTTTTATGTCAGCATGCCTCAGGTACGCCGTTATAAAAGAGGCAATGATACTCCGGACACTCTTATGTGGAGAATTGCAAAAAGTTTTTCAGCAGTGACAAAGAAAAATCCTCAGGAATATATAAACCTGATGAAAAGCGGTAAGAACCGTGTATTACTTGAGCAAGTCTCAGATACGACAGTTCTTCGCCTCAAAGAGATTAGACTTGACGGCTTGTATTCTGAAGAGCAGCAGAGAAGATTTTATCCTTATAACAATCTTGCATCACACTGCATCGGATATATAGATAAAACAGTATTTGACGGAAAAGACGGAATCGAAAAATCATTCGAGAATGAATTGCAGGGTAAAGACGGTTTGCGGTACATTCTCAAAGATCCGAATGGACACATGATTTCCGTAGTTGATGAATCAACCGTTGCCCCGCAGACCGGTAACAATGTCATCCTTACGATTGACAAACATATTCAGATGTTCCTTGAAGAAGAGTTGGCAAAGGGCCTTGAGCAATTCGGCGGTGATTACGTTACCGGAATTATCATGGATCCGCATACGGGCGAAATCATCGCGATGTCAAACGCGAAAAATTATGATTTGAACAATTACAATAATTTTTCGGATTCGACACGCCGCAACCGTGCTATTAGCGACATTTATGAGCCCGGTTCAACCTGGAAGACCATCGCGCTTGCCGGAATGTTGGACCGCTCTCTGGTTAACGAGACCGAAAGTGTTGATGTTCAGCACGGAAAGCTCCAGTTGATGGGTGCTAAGATTGAAGATACACACGCGGGAAGTATTCTCAGTGTAAAAGAAGTCTTTACGAAATCAAGTAATGTCGGTATGGCTAAGCTTATTCAGCGTTTCAATGTTGATGAGTTTTATACATACCTGCGCAGTCTGGGATTCGGTAATGTGACAGGCGTCGGACTTCCGGCCGAAGCAAAAGGCAACCTGCGTAAACCGGCATCATGGTACGGCTCAACACAATTAACACTGGGTTATGGCTACGGAGTGCAGGTTTCAGCATTGCAGCTTATTACAGCATATGCAGCGATCATCAACGGCGGAGTGTTATTACAGCCGCAGATTGTGAAAAGAGTTGAGACTTCAACCGGATCGTTGATTTCTGAAACGAAGCCGAAAGAAATCCGCAAGGTCATCTCTTTTAATACTTCGAAAAGAATGATCGAATTGATGAAGGCAGTCGTTGAAGAAGGAACCGGTAAGAAAGCAAGAATTAAAGGCATCACTGTCGGAGGAAAGACCGGAACCGCGAGCATCTTTGAAAACGGTTCATACGCGAGCAAATACAATGCTTCGTTTGCTGGATTCTTCCCGGCTGAAAATCCGAAATATTTGTGCCTCGTTGTAATGCATAAACCGAGCAAAGGCAGCTATTACGGTGGTGATGTTGCTGCTCCGATCTTCAAGGCAGTTGCTGAAAAGATTATCGGCTATGACGACGGACTGAAGATGCAGCAGAAGAACGAAGAAATGAATGCCGGCAAAAAATTTGCGGCAGTTGAAAATAAAGTACAAAGTGTACAATCAACAGATACATTAAAGATTAAGATGGCGAGAAGCAAAGTGACTAATAAAACAGTTATGCCCGATGTACGTGGATTGTCGTTGCGTGATGCAATAGCAATTCTCGCTCAATTGAAATTAAATTATTCTATTTCCGGCAGTCAGCGTGTGCTCTATCAGAGCATCGCTCCCGGAACAAAAATCACTCCCGGCATGAAATGCGAAATTCGTGGAGTAGAAGTAAAACAAGCATTGGCAACAGCCCATTAATTTATGGAACTGACTAAATTAATAAATAGTGTCCACGCGATACAGGTTTCCGGCGAAGTTGAAAGAAAAGATATCAACGGTATCTTTTATGATTCGCGGAAAGTAAAAAGCGGTTCGATGTTCGTCGCTCTGAGCGGCTATCGTACCGACGGACACCGTTTTGTTATGGATGCCATGAATAACGGCGCGTCAGCGGTTATTCTGGATAATGATTCCGTCGTTCCCGATGATTTTTTTATCCATCGCAATGTAACAAAGATACTTGTAAGAAACGCGCGTATAGCGTTAGCTGAGGTATCAAAAGCGTTTAACAAAAATGCTTCAGATAATTTAGAACTTATCGGTATAACCGGTACCAAAGGCAAGACAACAACTGCCTGGTTGGTAAAACATATTTTAGAATCAGCAGGTAATAAATCAGGTCTGCTTGGAACGATTGCAAATTATATCGGCGAAAGAAAGCTTTCTGCTTCATTAACAACACCGGAATCATGCGAGTTGCATGAGTTGTTTGCAGAAATGGTTAAAGAAGGATGCTCGCACGCGGTTATGGAAGTATCTTCACATGCTTTGGCTTTGCATCGTGTGCATGGGCTGAATTTTGCCGAAGCGATTTATACGAATTTATCTCTTGACCATCTGGATTTTCATGAGACATTTGAAAACTACTTAGATGCCAAGAAAATTTTATTTACATCACTGACTGGTGATGCGGTAGCAATTGTCAATATTGATGATGAACGTTCGGATGCGATTTTGACAGCCTCAAACGTAAAGAAATTAACGTATGGACAGAATAGCGCAGCCGATCTGCGTATTTCTGATATCTCGCTCGGGCTGGATAAAACAACGTTTACTTTGCACTTTGAAGGTAAAGAGCATCATGTTGAAAGCAAGATGTTCGGTGTATTCAACACGTACAATATAACTGCTGCTTTTGCCGCGGCATATTGCAACGGTATTGCACCTGAAGAGATTATCAAAGCTATTGCGACTGCTCCACAGGTACCCGGACGTTTTGAAGTGATCAGCTCCGGTAACAAACAGGTCATTATTGATTATGCACATACTCCGGATAGCTTACAGAAAACTCTTGAAAATATCCGGTTGATCGTAAAGCAGGATCGTCCTGTTGTGACTGTTTTTGGATGCGGCGGAAATCGTGATACCAGCAAGCGGCCTATTATGGGCGCAATCGCGACCGACCTGAGTGATACGGTTTTTGTTACGAGCGATAATCCACGGCGTGAAGATCCGAATGTGATTATCGAAGACATCGTAAAAGGAATTAAGAAAGATAATTTCGTCGTTGTTGCGGATAGAGAAGAAGCTATCCGTAAAGCCATTAAAGATACTCCGGAAGATGCAGTAATTCTTGTTGCCGGTAAAGGACACGAAGACTATCAGATAATCGGCGATACCAAGTATCCGTTTTCTGATGCAACGATTGCTCAAAATGTAATGGGAATTGCTTAAGATGAAGAAAATAACCTTAAACTTTGCAGATCTGCAAAAATTAACTCAAGCCGAATTTCACAATTTCGCAGGCGATGAGATTTTTGAAAATGTAACAACCGACACAAGAACCATGAAGGCAGACGGCATTTTTGTCGCTATTGCCGGAGAAAATTTCAACGGTCATGAGTACATCAGTGAAGCAAAGAAAAAAGGTGCGGCCGCAGTTGTTCTGCAGAAGGGAAAAATCGAAAAAATACCGGCAAAGATACCATCTATTGTCGTTCCGGATTCTGTTAAAGCTCTCGGCGAGTTAGCTGCAATATGGAGAAAAAAACTTTCTGCAAAAGTTATTGCGCTGACGGGAAGCAACGGAAAAACGACGACAAAAGAAATGCTGCTTGCCGTTCTTCGTGAAAAGTATTCAGTAAATGGAACTGTGTCGAATAATAATAATTTTATCGGCGTTCCATTGACGATTTTTAGTACCAATGCTTCACACGAATATGTTGTTATTGAAATGGGTACGAACCATGTCGGCGAAATCGCGTATCTCGCCGGTATCGTTCAACCTGATTATGCATTGGTTACAAACATCGGACCATCACATCTGGAGTTCCTCGGAACAATCCAGGGTGTGAAAAAAGAAAAAGTCGCGTTGTTGAAAGCGACCAACAACCGCAAAGGTAAAGTGTTTATTAACACCGATGATAAGTTGCTAAAACCGTATGCAAAAGAATTTGATGATGTCGTTACTTATGGTTCACACTCAAATGCAGACGTATGCGGTAAGGTAAAGCGCTTCAATAAATTCGGCTATCCGGTTCTTTCGATTGACAGCGAAGAAAAGAATCTGGACGTCACTGTTCCGATTTATGGCAAAACAAACGCACTTAACGTGCTGGCAGCAACTGCAATCGGTTTGGAATGTGATTTGACCAAACAGGATATTATCAGCGGTATTAAGAAACTGCACGCGCCTAAACAGCGCCTTGAAGAAAAAGAATTGAAAAACATTTTGATTCTTGATGACACCTATAACGCCAACCCGCAGTCCATGATTGCCGCGTTTGATGTTGTGAAGAATATAAAATACTACAAAAACCGCTGGGTCATTCTCGGCGATATGAGAGAACTGGGTGAGGATAGTGCAAAATTGCATAAGTCACTCGCTGCTCCATTAATGAAAATTGACAATGTTCGTGTTTTCACCATTGGCGAGCATATGTACAATCTCTTTAAAGAGTTAAAAAAATATTATGTACCTGTATGGCACTTTACCGATAGAAAAGCATTGATTGATAACATCAACGATACTGATTTATCTCACTCGGTCATTCTGGTTAAAGGCTCACGCGGTATGAAAATGGAAGAGTTTGTTAACGTTATAAAAGAGAAATACAATTAAAGATGTTATACTATCTTTTTGAATATATACAGAAGAATTTTGCACCCCCGGGATTCGGGATGTTCAAATATATTACGTTTAGATCGGCCTTGGCCGCTATTACTGCATTGGTAATTTGTTTTTACTTCGGTCCTAAAATCATTAAGCTGCTCCAGAAGATGCAGATTGGTGAAGCAAAGAAAATTGACGGTCCTAAAAGCCACTGGTCAAAAGCTGGAACGCCGACGATGGGCGGAATTATTGTTCTCATATCGGTCTTTGTTCCGGTTTTGCTCTGGTGCGATATTAAAAGTACCTATATCATTGTTATACTTCTGGGAGTTCTTGTTCTTGGCGGTGTTGGATTCCTGGACGATTATTTGAAAGTTATTAAAAGATATCCTAACGGCTTGATTGCTCGCTATAAATTGCTTGGTCAAGTTGTGGTAGGACTCGGTGTTGGTATCGTTGTTTATTTCTCAAAGGATTTCGGCGGCTATAACACCCTGACCACAATTCCGTTTGTGAAAGAGTTCAATCTTGACTTCTCTTATCTATACATACCGGTCATTGTATTCATCGTAACAGCGACCTCAAACGCGGTGAATCTGACTGACGGACTTGACGGGTTAGCTATCGGATTGGTTACCATTGCAATGCTGACCATGGCACTGTTAAGCTATTTGAGTGGTAATGCAATTTACGCCCATTACCTGAGTATACCGTTTCTTCCGGGTTCGGGAGAACTAACGGTGTTCGTTGCCGCGATGGTCGGTGCAGGTCTCGGATTCTTGTGGTTTAATTCGTATCCGGCACAGGTATTTATGGGTGATACCGGATCACTTGCTTTAGGCGGTGCGTTCGGAATATTATCTATTCTTATAAAGAAAGAACTCTTTATCCCTATTCTGGGCGGAGTTTTCTTCATGGAAACAATTTCCGTGATTATGCAGAGAGTTTATTTCAAGTACACGAAAAAGAAATACGGTGAGGGCAGGAGAATCTTTAAGATGGCTCCGGTACACCACCACTTCGAGCTTGCCGGGTGGCAGGAGCCGAAGATCGTCATGAGATTTTATATTATCGGGATTATACTGGCAATAATCAGTCTCGCTTCTTTCAAGATAAGGTGATTTGTGTTAACTAAAGAATTTTTTCAATCGGTTCGGGATCGCAAGGTAACCATACTGGGCGCAGAGCGCAGCGGTATCGGTGCAGCTAAGCTTGTGAAAAAGCTTGGCGGTATCCCGTTTGTCAGTGACTTCGCAAGCGCTGAAAAACTTCAGGAGCAAATTACCGTCCTGCAGGCCGAACAAATTGAATTTGAGACCGGCGGGCATACTGAAAAAGTATTTAACACTGACTTTATAATTATCAGTCCCGGTGTGCCATCAAACGCTCCGGTAGTAAAAGAATTGAAAAACCGCAATATTCCTATCATCAGTGAATTGGAATTTGCTGCATTGTTCTGCAAAGGTACGATCATTGCTATTACCGGCACAAACGGCAAGAGTACAACAACAACCTTGATAGACCATTTGTTGAAGACTGCCGGTTTATCTTCGGTAATGGCAGGGAATATAGGCCTTGCATTTTCAGAAGTTGTGTCGGATGTACCTGCTGACGGATTTGTTTCTCTTGAGGTTTCCAGTTTTCAATTGGATCATGTAATGTTCTTTAAGCCCCGGGCGGCAATGATTCTGAATATTACCCCGGACCACATGAACCGTTATGAAAACAGCATGAAATTGTACGCGGAATCAAAGTATAAAATATTCAAGAACATGGATGCGTCGGATTATCTTATTCTCAATGGCGATTCCGATTGGTTTACCAGCGATAAAATTCACACACAGGCATCAATAGAATATTTCAGTCTGCAGGGACCTGTGGCTAACGGCATTTGTTTTCATGACGGCAAAATCGTTGAATATATGAACAATGAAATTACTTTCGAATGCCCGGCTTCAAAATTGCAGATTCCCGGTGAACATAATATTCAGAATATCATGGCTGCCGTTGCATCCGTAAAACCGTTTATTAAAAATAACGACGTTATTATCAACGGTTTAGAGTCATTTAAAGGCATCGAACACCGTCTCGAACTCGTTGAAGTGATAGACGGGATTCTGTATGTCAATGATTCCAAGGCTACAAACGTTGATTCAGTTTGGTATGCATTAAAAAGCTACGATACACCGATTTATTTGATACTCGGCGGCAAAGACAAAGGAAATGATTACGGGCAGATTAAGCCGCTGGTACTTGAAAAGGTAAAAAAGATTTATGCTATCGGTGAATCTGCTGAAAAAGTTTTTAAGTTCTTCCATAATGATGTGAAAGTTGAAATTAAGCAATCAATGGAAGAATGCATTTTTGCCGCAAGTAAAGAAGCCCGGCAGGGTGAAATTGTGCTACTGTCACCGGCATGTGCAAGTTTTGATATGTATGATAATTTTGAGCACCGCGGACAGGTGTTCAAGGAAGCTGTAAGGAAATTACTGCAATGAAAAAGTACTCATTTGCACTGTTTTTCTTCGCCGCTGTTACCATGGCATTCGGATTAGTTATTCTTCTGAGTGCGAGCAGCATTTATTCAGTGCAAATCCGTTCTAATATGTTTGCTATCTTTTTCGGTCAGTTCGTCAAAGCAATTGGCGGACTCTTCCTGATGATCATCTTTGCTTCTATTCCGTATCATCACTACAAGGATTTTAGCAAAATTGCGATGATGTTGATAATTGTCATACTGGTTTTAACGATTACGGTTATGCCGCCGATCGCTAATGTAAGAAGATGGTTCAAATTAGGACCGATTCTCTTCCAACCGGCTGAAATTGCAAAGTTGATCCTGGTCATTCACCTTGCTAAGCTTCTGGAAGATAAGAGCGAGTGGCTCCACGATTTCCAGGAAGGTTTGCGGTATCCGTTGTTCTGGATTTTTGTTACAACGGTGCTGGTCGTTGCTCAGAAAAGCGTCAGTAACTCGGTAATTATTCTTTCAACTTCGCTCATTATGCTTTTTGTGGCGGGAGCGAACTGGAAGCACTTATTAGGAGGCATTTTAGCCACTGGTGTTCCGGTGCTTAGTTTCATGATGATGTTTAAGCACTCCAGAGCCAGAATTTTTGCTTTCTTTGGAGACGGCAGTCTTCAGCTGCGCCAGGCACTAATCAGTCTAGGCAGCGGCGGAATTTTCGGACTCGGTTTTGGCAACAGCAAGCAAAGAAATTTGCATTTACCGGAAGCCTATGGTGATTTTATCTTCTCCATTGTAGGTGAAGAGACAGGTCTGGTTGGGACATTGTTAACAATTTTGCTTTTTGTCGGAATATTTGTTATCGGTATGATCATCGCAAAGAACGCGAAAGACAAATTCGGACAGCTGCTCGGATTCGGCATCGCGGTTTCATTCTTGCTCCATGCGATAATTCACGTATGTGTATCAACCGGGCTGATGCCGACAACCGGTATACCGCTTCCATTGTACAGTTACGGTGGAACATCATTGCTCGTAATATGCGCGTCTTTAGGGATACTTATGAATATAGGTTTTTCCAATGAAAAGGTGACTGAAAACAAAGCGGAATTGAAGACAGCATGACGCAAGAAGCAAAAATAAACTTTTTATTTGCCGGCGGCGGAACCGGTGGGCATTTGTTCCCGGCTCTCGCGGTTGCTGAACAGCTTATGAAAGTAGTGCCGAATGCAAGTATAACCTTCGTCGGCCGGAAAGATAAACTTGAAGCTCGTATTGTTCCGCAAAGCGGTTATGCGTTCAAGCCGATTATTGTAGAAGGATTTTACCGGAATAACGCGTTCAAGAATCTGGCTGTACTTGCAAAACTTATTATTGGTACGTTACAGTCGTTAGCTCTTTGTATGAAATTGAAACCTGCTGCTCTTGTCGCAACAGGAGGATATATTTCCGGACCGGCGGCTGTTGCAGCAAGGATAATGGGAGCAAAGATTGTTTTAATCGAGCCGAACAGCTATCCCGGTGTGACAACAAGGTTATTGGAAAAACAGGCAGATGAAATTTACCTGGCATTTGAAGACTCAAAGAAATATTTGAGGAATAAGGATAAATTATTCATTACCGGTAATCCGGTGCGTTCTTCGCTGAAAATTTCTGATAAGGTTGATGCATGCAAGCATTTTAACTTGAATTCGGATCTTCCGGTGCTCTTAGTGATGGGTGGAAGCCTCGGAGCAAAAGCTTTTAACGGTTTTATCGCGGAGCATGTTGAGGATTTTAAGAACAATAAAATTCAGGTTATATGGCAGACTGGCAAGAACGGATATGATGAATATAAAAAATATTCTTCGCCGCTGGTATATGTAACCGAATTCATTGATGAGATGGAGATGGCGTTTTCAGCTGCTGATCTGCTGATGAGCAGGGCAGGCGCAACCATCGTTGCAGAGATTGCTTCATTGGGTATGGCCTCTATATTGATTCCATCTCCAAACGTTGCAGAGAATCATCAGTACTATAATGCAAAAGCTTTGGCAGACGCTCAAGCGGCATTATTGATACAGGAAAAAGAGATGAAAGTAAAATTGTATGAAGCAATTTTATCAATCATAGCGGACAAAGAGCAATTACAAAAATTTTCGGCAAATGTAAAAAGTTTATCAAATGTAAAATCTTCTGAGATTATTGCCGAAAGAGTTATTAAATTAACTATTTGATATTAAAATTTTCGTAAACTAGAAATACCATGTTCAAGACAATCAAAAATATTTACTTCACCGGAATAGGCGGCATCGGAATGAGCGGCATCGCTGAGATTTTACATAATCAAGGCTTCGTTGTCAGCGGCTCAGACAGAGCTCTTTCCGATGTAACGAAACATCTCAGCAGTCTTGGCATTACTGTATACGAAGGTCACGCAGCAGAACATGTAACAGATGCCGATGTGCTTGTGTACTCATCAGCAGTATCGGTTGACAATCCGGAAGTACAAGCAGCATTCGAGAAGAAAATTCCTGTTATCAAACGCGCGGAAATGCTCGCTGAATGCATGAGAATGAAATACGGTATCGGCATTGCCGGTACACACGGCAAAACAACAACTACCTCTATGGTCGGACTTGTTTTGACTGAAGGCGGTATTGACCCCACGATCATCGTCGGCGGGAAGTTGAGCGGGCTCGGCGGAACAAATGCACGTCTCGGTGACGGTGAATTCATTGTTGTTGAAGCAGATGAATTTGACAGAACATTTTTAAAGCTTACTCCGACTATTGCAGCTATTACAACTTTGGAAAAAGAACATCTGGATACCTACAAGGATTTGGATGATATTAAAACCTGCTTCATTGAGTTTGCAAACAAAGTTCCGTTCTACGGTTTTGTTACAGTGTGCATGGATGAACCTGCATTACAGGATATTATTCCGTTCATCAACAAGAAAACCATTACATATGGTACGACATCTCAGGCAGATGTAAGAGCTATTGATATTAAATATGACCAGTTCTCTAGTTCTTATACGGTAAAATATATGGGTGAAGTTCTCGGTGATATTAAACTGAGAATTCCCGGACTGCATAATATTAAGAATTCTTTGGTCGCCGTTACTATCGGTATGGAACTGGGCGTGGATTTTAAAGTTATTAAAGCCTCTCTTGAAAAATTCGGTGGCGTATATCGCAGATTTGAAGTGAAATACAATGAGGACGTTCTGGTCGTTGATGATTATGCTCATCATCCGACAGAGACAAGTGCGACTTTGGCAGGCATCCGTTCCGGTTGGGATAGAAGATTGATTGCCGTATTTCAGCCGCACTTATACTCAAGAACAAAAGATTTTCACGAGGAATTCGGCAGATCATTTTTGAATTCAGACGTTTTCATTTGCACGGATGTATATCCGGCACGTGAACTCCCGATTGAAGGAATAAACGGCGAGCTGATTGCAAAAGATGCTAAGAAATTCGGACATAAGAACGTCGTGTACGTTCAGGATAAAAATGAATTACCTGCAGTTCTGAATTCAATTGTGAAGGATGGCGACATCGTGGTTACGATGGGAGCCGGTGATGTCTGGAAATTCGGTGAGAAGTTCGTTGACATGTTGAAGTCAAAGAAAAGCGGATCCAATGCCTGAAATGCATAAAGTATTTCTTGGTCTGTTGGTTGTCGCTCTTGTAGCGGTCGTCCTTGTTGCAAGCAGGGAGGACAAGTCCAAGGTGATTCACCACATCGACATGAAAGGAAATGCTTTACTGAGTGCGGATGACTATTTGCTATTTGCGGGTCTCCAAAACGATAAACCGCTGCCGGGAATTTCAGCAGGTGATGTCCGTGCAAGACTGCTGAAACATCCGTACGTAAAGGACGCTATTGTTTATTTCAGTGCGGCTCAAAAACTTCAGATTGAAGTATCTGAAAAGTTGATGAAGGCGAGAGTCTTCGCGCAGAACGGCGAGTATTTTGTTACTTCGAATCTGGAAATGATTAAATCTTTGAAAAATACTTCTCCGTCGGCAACCGATATACCGGTACTTAGCGGAATTGATTATAATGAACAGAATGGTTTACCGCGTGAAGTTGAGCAAAAGCTTAGCGAGTCGGTTGAATTAATTAATGCAACACTGCCGGATTCGGCAGTTTATGAGAAGAATCTTTCTGAAATTTCATTTTCGGAACAAGATAAAGTGAAAGTTACTTTATCAAACATTACACCGAAAATTTATTTAACGGATAATAACATTACACAGCAGGTACATTACATAACAACCCTGCTGAAAGAAAAAGAAACATACGCGCAAGTGTTAGCTCATGCAGATTATGTTGATGTACGCTTTGAGAAAAAAATATTTGTCGGATATTCTTCTCAGATAGGAATATAAAGAGTCATATGAATAGATCAAATATAATTACCGGACTTGACCTTGGAACAACAAAGATTTGTGTTGTTGTTGCTGAAGTGCTTGGGTCAAATTCGTTCAAAATTCTCGGCTATGGCGTAGCAAAGTCGGAAGGTCTGCATAAAGGTATTGTCGCGAATATCACGAAAACGTCGGAGGCAATCAGAGAAGCTGTAAAAATTGCTTCAAACCGTGCCGGCGTTGAAATTGATACCGTGAATGTAGGCGTTGCCGGAGAGCATATTTCCTCAATGCGTCATAGAAATTTCGTAACGATAACGAACGAAGAACACGAGATTACAAAAAATGATTTGGAGCGCCTTGACGCTGACGTCAGGACCATTAGAATACCGAGTGATATGCAAATTCTGCATGTAATTCCGGAAGAATTCATCGTGGATTTTACCGGCGGTGTTGTTGACCCTGTCGGAATGTTCGCGACAAAGCTGGAAGCAACGAATCACGTGGTGCTGGCATCCGTTCCTGCGATGAATAACATTAGAAAATCCATTGAACGGGCTGAATTAAACGTCGGTTCATTCATTTTGCAGCCGCTTGCTTCAGCCGCGTCAATCCTTGATGATAACGAAAAGGATTTAGGCGTGTTGATGATTGACATCGGCGGCGGAACGACCGATTTGGCAATTATACATCACAAGGCAATCGTTCATTCAAAAGTTTTCGGCATTGCCGGTAATCAGGTTACAAATGACATCCGTGAGATGCTTGGTGTAACGACTGAAGAAGCTGAATACCTCAAAAAAGAATTCGGATATGCACTTGAAAGTGCAATTATTAAAGATGAAGAGATTATTATCAAAGGCGTCGGTGCATGGGGTAACTCAAGAACATCAGTCAGCCTTTTGACACAGATTATCAATGCGAGAATGAAAGAATTATTCAACCTGATTGATAACGAAATCCGGAGTTCGGGCCTAAAGAATAAAATACGGGCAGGTATCATTTTGACAGGCGGCGGTTCCTTGCTGCGCGGTACATGTGAACTCGCTCATGAAATATTCGGTATGCCGGCTCGAATCGGAATCCCGATGGATATGTTCACCGGTTCAATGAATGAGATTGAAAAACCCGAGTATGCGACAGCTGTAGGATTGCTGCGCGGAGTACCGGGACAGGTTATCCAAAGAATTGAAGAACCTGCTGATAAGTCGCAGAAGAAGAAGAAGCAAAAAGAAGTCAAAAAGAAGACCGATAAAGGTAAAAAATCTTTCGCCGGTCAGTTCTGGTCAAACATCAGAATGTTTTTTAGAGATTTATAATATCAATTTAGTTAGAGAGGAACAAATGAGTCAGTTCGCAACTATTGATCGTTCAGGTAAAAGTAATGCATTATTAAAAATCGTCGGTGTTGGCGGTGGTGGATGCAACGCGTTGGAGTCAATGATCCGCAGAGGATTGAGCAACGTGGAATTCGTGGCAGTCAATACAGATGCCCAGGCACTTGAAAAAAATAGCGCGCATCATAAAATTCAGGTAGGCACCAAAATTACCAAAGGTCTTGGCGCCGGAGCCGATCCTAACGTAGGAAAAAAAGCAATCGAGGAAGACACGGAGAAAATCGTTGATATTCTTCGCGGCAGCGATATGGTTTTCCTTACAGCAGGTATGGGCGGCGGTACCGGTACCGGAGGATTACCTGTTGTTGCCTCAATAGCTAAAAGTCTTGATATTTTGACTGTTGCTATCGTAACCAAACCATTCCGTTGGGAAGGTAAACTTCGCATGATGAATGCCGAAAAAGGTATTCAGGAATTGAAACATTATGTCGATAGTTTGATTGTCATCCCTAACGAGCGGTTGATTTCCATCATTGATAGAAATTTCAATTTCTTCCAGGCACTTGATAAAGCCAACGAAGTTCTGTATGAAGCAACCAGAGGTATTGCCGACATTATCAACGTCGAAGGCCTTATCAATGTTGACTTTGCCGACGTCCGTTCGGTCATGCAGGGCAGCGGTGTTGCTCTTATGGGCTGCGGTATTTCATCCGGCGAAAACAGAGCCGTTGATGCTGCACAGAAGGCAATATCAAGTCCGTTCCTTGAAGGAATGAATATTAAAGGTGCTAAGAGCGTTCTTCTGAATGTTACCGGTTCAAGCAACCTGACCATGCAGGAAATCAATGAAGGTAACCAGATCATCTTTGACGCTGCCGGTGAAGAAGCAAATGTTATCTTCGGCTGTGTACGCAAAGAAGAGATGAATGATTATGTAACTTATACCGTTATTGCTACGGGTTTTGACGAAAAGAAAGCGTCAGGTACAAAAACTACCACAACGACTATTAAACAACCCCGTCAGGATCAGCAGGATAAAGGGCAACCGACACTTTTTAAGAGCGCTGCTCCGAGATTGAAATTCACGAACATGGAACTATCGGAAGCAGAAAAAGATGATTTGGATGTTCCGGCCGTTATCAGAGTCAAATCTCCGAAAATTGAAATTCCGGAGACCAATGAGCCTGAAGTTACCGAACAGGCGGCAGGATTCACATTCGAACCGTTCAAATCTATTCCTCTTGATGAATTGACAAACGAAGAGATCAAGAAAAAGGAAAAAGAATTGGACGACGACAGTTCCGCGTTCTTAAGAATGATGATGGACTAATATCTGTCACAAGTCTGAAAATAGAAAGGCGGCCTCGATTGAGGCCGCCTTTTTTTATGGTCAAACTTTTCCTAGCCCATGACTTAACCTGCCCGCCTCAGGCGTTCGGGCGGGGTCATGGGCTAGGAGCAAAAAGAATTATTGAATTTTCTCCAGCACCTCATCTATTGAAGCTGTCGGCAGTTCGCACTCGCTGTTATGACAGAGATAGAAAATCGGCTCTCCCTCAATATCATTCATATCGGTTGTGAACGGAGCAAACTCACAAATGGGGTTATTCTGAATCGAAGTATCTTTAAATAGAATTACCTTATTTGGATTATACGCGCTTATCAGTTCGCGCATATACCGTTTCAGATTAAGATTTGCTGAGTTTCCTGCAATAACAATTTCGACGCCGTTATCCTGCATCATCTCAATGCCGGTCATGAAGTATGCGAAAGCTGATGGTGCGTTTTTTACAATGTGAGAAAAAGCTCGTGAAGCCGTTGTTGCTTCTTGTTCATAGCCGCCATTTCCGGTAAGTCTGTAGAGTTTTTGGAGGTTCGTCAACATAACAGAATTCCCGGATGGAATGGCACCATCGTAAACTTCTTTTTGGCGAATGATAAGTGACTCGGCAAAATCAGCAGTGAAGAAGAATCCGCCTGTTGTATCTGTAAAATGTTCCAAAACAGTTTCAGTCAGCTGGATAGCTTTTTCAAGATATACTGTTTTGAAGGAGGCTTCGTACAATTCGATGAAACCCCATATTACAAATGCATAATCTTCAATACATCCGTCATGTGAAACATCACCATCACGATAGCGGTGTTTCAATCTGTTATCTGCGGTAATCATGGTGCTCATGATAAAATCTGCCGCGCGTTCTGCTTTATTGACATAGCCAGGATCGTTAAATATTTTACCGGCACTCGCATACGCGGCAATCATTAAGCCATTCCAGTCGCTAAGAATCTTGTCATCCTTTGAAGGACGGACTCTCTTTTCCCGTTGATGGAAGAGAACTTCGCGGGCTTCTTTCATCTTTTCAGAAAGAGCTGCCTCATCTATGCCGATTTCCTGTGCGATTTCAGAAAATTCCCGTGTAATATGGATGATGTTGTCTCCGGTTGATTCTCCGGCGAGGGGATCAGCAAAATTCCCGTTATCTTCAATATTATATAAGAGAGAAAATGCTCCTGCATTGCCGCCGAGCAGACTCTTAATCTCATGTGCTGACCACATATAAAATTTACCTTCCTCACCTTCACTGTCAGCATCTTCGGCAGAATAGAAACCGCCTTCAGGTGAGGTCAATTCATGGTCAACATAATTAAAAATTTCTTCAGCCGTTTGTCTGAATGGCGCATAATTGGTCGCGTGATATGCTTCCGAGTACGCATATGCCAACAATGCCTGATCATACAACATCTTTTCAAAGTGGGGAACTAACCATTCTTTGTCCGTAGAGTATCTGTGAAATCCGTAACCAAGGTGATCGTAGATTCCGCCCTTTCTCATTTCGACCAGCGTCTTAGTTACCATGCTAAGAGCTTCCGGATTTTTCGTTCGGTGATAATAACGGAGAAGAAATATCAAATTATGCGGAGTTGGAAATTTGGGCGCATTACTAAAGCCGCCAAAGTCCTTATCAAAGCGCTCTTGAAATTGCGCAAATGCAGCATTACATAAATCAATAGTAACTTTCTGGCCATCACCCGTTGGGGACACTTTCGAAAGATGTTCGGTAATTTCTTTTGCCGAGTTTAAAATATCTTCGCGCTGTTTTACCCATAGTTCGGTAATGCGGGGGAGAATATCGGTCAAGCCGGGGCGGTTGCCTCTGGTTTCACGGGGGAAATATGTACCTGCAAAAAAGGGAAGCTTATCCGGAGTCATGATTATAGTTAGAGGCCATCCGCCGCCGCCGGTCAACATCTGGCAAACAGTCATGTAGATAGCATCAATTTCGGGACGTTCTTCGCGATCAACCTTTATTGCAATATAATCTTCATTTAAAAAAGTGGCAACTTCATCATCCTCGAAAGATTCCTTTTCCATAACATGGCACCAATGGCAGGTCGAATAGCCTATCGAAAGAAATACCGGTTTGTCTTCGGTTTTTGCTTTTTCAAATGCCTCTTCCCCCCAGGCGAACCAATCAACAGGGTTATGTGCATGCTGCAATAAATAGGGACTCTTTTCATTAATAAGTCTATTTGACTTTTTCTCAGTACTCATGTAATTCCTTTCAACGGCAAAAATGCCGGTCAATCAATTTCATATTATAGTATAGAACCGGGTATGTGGCGGATTAGTTCACTGGCTATTCGTGTTGCTGTTTAGAGCAATTCGTAGCAGCTCCTCTACGTCTGTGCATCCGGTATCCAGTTGATACTGATACGCGGCTTCCAGCATAGGCTTAAAAGTTGAACCGGGTGCCAGGCCGCTTTCAATCAAGTGCCTGCCTTTAAGAACCGGTTCGATTTTATTAATGCCGAACTCCTCACCGTATTTAAGTGCAAGCGTATGGTCGGGAAAAATATCGTTAATTGTTCTGCCGCGTCTTCCTGAGGCATCTGCATGTGTCACCCATGCAAGTATTTGCAGGGGGATAGCATTATGCAGCCGTTTCCATGCACCTTCTCCCGCGTTTTGTTTATATAACGCGGATGGCCGCATGTGCGTATTGACTATTGTCATGACACGATCAATCAATAACGAATTATTGGTCATTCTGCGCAGGAACCTGTATGCAATATGCTGACCGATAACCTCATGCTTGTTGGACGAGAATGTAACCGGATCAGTTGTCTCAGGTTTGCCGATATCATGACATAACATGCCAAGCATGTATGCCATATGCCATTTTTCCGGAATGTGTGCGCGTAATTGTGCCGCATTATCAAGAACAATAAGCGTGTGTACCCAGACATCACCCTCCGGATGGTATTCCGGGTTTTGCGGGCAGCCGATCATTGCCTTCAACTCGGGAAATTTTTCTATCCAGCCGCAATCAACTAGAAATTGCAAGCCGAGCGAAGGCTTGTCTGACCTGAGTAATAATTTTCGAAATTCTTCGAATATTCTTTCACGGGGAAGTGTATCAAAATCATCAATCATGGACCGGCAAAGGGATATTGTGTCAGGATCAACAAACTTACCCTTACGGGGAAGCAGCTGCATAATACGCAATACACGCAGAGGGTCTTCTATAAAAGTCGCCGGATCGGTTGCCTTTATTCTTCCTTCTTCAAGATGTTTTAGTCCGTCAAAGAAATCAAGAATTTCTCCCGTGTGCAGATCAAGGTACATCGCATTAATCGTAATGTCTCTTCTGCGAGACGCCTCGATAGGTTCCAGATCGGGTACAAGATCAATGGTAAATCCTTTGTGTCCAATGCCGATTTTACTGTCCCTCCGCGGGATGGAGAAGTCGTATTCGACTTTATTAATCTTTATTTTGATAACTCCGAATGCTTTACCAACCAGATTCGGTGTGCCGAATTTCTGTAATATCGTCAGCAGGCTGTCATAAGAAAGCCCGTAGACCTCAATATCCCAATCCTTGATAGGCAATCCGAGGTGGTAGTCAATAACACCGCCGCCGACCAGAAGGCATCTTCCGCCGGAGCCGCTTATTGAACTAACGATATTTTCAAGTTTTTTATTCTCGAATTGGAGCATTCAGCTAAATCTTTATAAAATAAGTACTAAAAATAACCTAATCCGGACAAAGATACGAATTACCTGAACAAAAGGGGTAGAGATTTTTAACCCTCTTGAATGCTCGATGACTAATATTGCCTGTTCTTTAAATGATCGGATAGGTATGTCATTCCGGAAAATCTGTCGGTTGGATGTTTCTCGAAGGAATATTCCGGTTCGACAGATTTATCCGGAATGACAACACATTTTGATGCTCTGTTATAATGAAGTTTTTGTGATGTTTGAATTTTTACGGATTCCGGAATTGATAAATTTGATATATTAAAAGATTAAAATTTGCAGTTCGGGAAACAACTGATGCATATTCAGTATTTCTCTATGACTTGTGCGATAGTCAAAAGTTCTGCGGTCATAGTTAATACATTCTAATAATGAGGCACTCATGAAATATCGCCACCTTTTCATAATTGCAATGCTTTTTGCGATACTATTTTCTCTTCCACAAAAAGCACGCGCTCAAAGCACGCTAAACCGTTCCGATGCGTACCTGCAGGGATTTTATTGGAATTCACCTCCTGGTGGTTTATGGTATGATTCGCTTTCGGCATTAGCATCGCGGCTGTCCTCAGCTGGATTTGGCGCAATTTGGATGCCCCCACCAAGCAAAGGTGCCGGCGGAGCATTATCCATGGGCTATGACCCCTATGACCATTATGATTTTGGTGAGTATTCACAGAAGGGTTCGCGCGAAACCCGTTTCGGAAGCCGTGCAGAACTTGAAAACGCAATTAAGACCTTTCATAAGGTGGGTATGCAGGTCTATGCCGATGTCGTAACCGAACACATGATGGGCGGCGAGCAATTCTGCAAGCGCGACTGTCCATCATTCAAAGATTCCGCATGGAACTTATTTCAATATCCTTACGGCTCGGGCAGATTTAAAAAAGATTCCACGTTCTTTTATCCGAACCGGTACAATTGCGATACAACCGCTCCATTTCACGGCGCAGCAGATATTGCCTATCAGTTTGGTGTGTGGTTAGATAAAGATCAGACGAGGATTAAAGATAGCTTGATCGTTTGGGGACAGTATCTTAGAGAAGTTTTGGGATTTGACGGTTTCAGGCTTGACGCTGTCAAATCGGTTAACCCTACGTTTATGGGACCATTTGTAAAAGCGGCAAATCCAACGGGATATAATGTAGCCGAATATTATAGCGGTATGGATGATATCAAATACTGGCAATCTCAAACAGCTTCAAACGGCGCTAACGTGTCTATGTTTGATTTTCCACTTCGGTTCGCTCTTGCCGATATGTGCAACACCACAAGCGGCACATACGATATGACAAACCTTGACAATGCCGGACTTGTGAACAACGGTTTATCCGGATATTATGTTTCAACATTTGTTGAAAACCACGACCTTGACCGGACAGGCTATGACGGCACAGTTGATGGTACAAATCTTCCGATTATTACCAACAAGGAAATGGCGTATGCATATATCATGTTTTCAGAGGGCCGACCCTGTGTCTTCTTTAAGGATTATATAGATTACGGCTTGTCTGGAAAAATTGATACACTCATGTACGTAAGAACAAAATACCTTGGCGGCGGGACAACAAAGCGCGGCGGGTTGAATGTTTACTATATACGCCAGGACGGCAATACCGATCAGACCACACTTGCGAAGGATATATATGTCGCGAGGAGAGACGGCTACAACTCCCAGATAGGCGGCTACCTTGTTATCAATGATAACCCGACACAGTGGATGGACATCTGGGTAGATACGAAGGCGGCAGAGGGAAGTGTATATAAAGATTTTATCGGACATGATGCCAACAAAACAGTAAGCGGTCCTTCTTATGTCGGAGGCCCTAACAGAGTTAAGCTATGGTGTCCGCCACGTAGTTATACACTATATGTTTTGGATACAACATCATTAAACAATCCGCCTGCACTTAATCCTATCCCTGATCAGGTAGGTTATACCAATACACCGTTGAAATATCAGACAAATGCATATGACGTTGACAAACAAACGGTAACCTACAAATTAACAAACAATCCTGCATGGATGAGCATTTCAACTACAGGGTTGATAAGCGGGACACCCGCGATGGCAGATACCGGCATCTCAACCATAATACTTTCTGTTTCTGATCCGGCAGGACTTTCCGTTTCCGACACATTTGTGGTTAAGGTTTATAAGAATTATTCACCGAAACTCGGTGTGGTAAAAGACACATCCGCTATTGCGACCAACCGTTTTGAAATGACCGTAACCGCAACTGATGCGGACAAAGATTCATTGCTTTTCGGATTTTCAGATGCCCCTGCATTTCTCAGTGTAGGAAGTGCAAGCGGGATTATTGCCGGTACACCGGCAATAACAGATACAGGATTATACTCAGTACATTTATTTGTAACTGATTACAAAGGCGGGTATGATTCGTTGACATTTAAATTAACGATCAAAAAGACTCCCGACCCGATAATTAAAACATTCGGCAAACCGGTAATTGATGGCACTGTTCATGACGGTGCACCTGACTGGCTCAAGGATTGGAAATTGATAGCAGATTCAGATACCGACGGACATTGGCATCACGGCGATACACTCACGAATGAATTATACGGGCTGTATTCAACATGGGATGCAGATTCTTTGTATATCGGAGTAAGTTATGATATAAACGATTTGTACAATACGCTCATCGTGTATATTGACGCCGGTATTTCTGGTGGAGTGGTAAATTTTAATTCTGTTACCTCAAAGTATCGTGGAGATTATGCAAAGAACAATAGGTTTAGAGCAACAGACGCTATTGATTTCTTTATAGCAGATTATTATAAATCTGCACCGACGTTTTTTAAAACCTATAACGATACATCAGTTAACATAACTACAAAAATAAACGGTAAACGCGGCCCGCTTGGCAGGGATATGGAAATGGCGGTTGCATGGAATGACATCTATGGTTTAGGTGCCGGATTAATTCCACCGGGAGTAAAATTAAAAATGGTTGCTGTTGTCGCGGGAGGATTGAATTACGGATCCGGTGATTCATGTCCCGACAATCCTGACGTGGACGGCAATGCCGGACCGGATAGTCTAATCAACCTTGTTTCAATAACACCCGATCTGGACACCAATGGATTGCCGGATGCCACTGTTATCCTTAATGATGTTAAATCAGACAAGGTAGTTATCCCATCTGCCTATGCATTATATCAGAATTATCCTAATCCGTTTAACCCAACGACAAAGATAACTTTTGATCTTCCGCAATCAGGCGTTGTAAACCTTACTATTTATGATGTACTCGGAAGGAAAGTTGCCGTTCTGCTGAATGACTTTACTCAGGCGGGAACACATTCAGTGAGATTCAACGCCGCAAACCTTTCAAGCGGAGTTTATATATATAAGATAACCGCTGGAAAGTACTCGGATTCTAAAAAACTGCTATTAATGAAGTAATATGTCTCGAAATTCAGCAAAAGGCTCGTTTATGGAGAAATAAACGGGCCTTTTGCATTTATTTTCATCTTAACTTTATATCGTCTGAATTTTTTAGTATATTAAATTCAGGATGACTTACGACTTCGTTGAAAATGTGAATTTTCTTCAAGATTTCATGAATTGTCCTCATTTTATTCAGCAACTCTAATATTTATTTCAAGTTTTTGAAAGGTATCTCATGCCTTTACTTAAGGCATTGATTGTAGTTTGTATTTTCCTTATTATTTCAGATGTGCAAGCTTCTGATGGTAGGAAATATTACAAAGTGACCGGACAAATACAAATGGTTGAAAACGAACCATTTGCTCATCCCGCTGTGTTTGTTAAGGGAGCAGCATTACATATTGAAGCTGATTCTTTGACGATAAAGGCATTAATTAAATTGCAGGGTGAGAAAGTCACACTTATTTACACAAAAAAAGTAAATAGACTTAGAGACACATATATTAAGGTTGTTAATTATAAACACATTATTAATAAATAAACAGGAAGTACTATGAAAAAAACATTACTTGTTATTTTACTTGCTTTCACTGCTGTCACTTTTGGACAGGCTGTTATGCCCCTTTATGAAAACGGCACAATGAAACCAGCAAAAAAGCTCATGACCTCTGAAGAGTTTTTAAAAAACGAGAAATACAAAACTGATAAACTTGAACAGATGTTTCCCAATCATTTGCAAAAAATCGCAAAAAAAACAAAAAGTTGGGGCTTTACTGTCGGGAGTACTCACAAATGGTTTACGCTCAATCGAGTTACTGGAAATTATGAAATACTTTCTTCGACCTGTAGAGCAATCGGTACTAATAGTTACATTTTTGTGGAAGATTCACTTTGGAAAACTAAGGTTACACAGGCCGCGGTAGATTCTGTGAACAGAGCTTTTAATACCGCTACACCGAATACTCCAACTAAAGGGATTTTTCAGGTTGAAACCGAAAAGTTCGGCAGTGTGCCGGATGTTGATTCAGATCCTAGAGTGATTATTTTTATTCTTGATATCCGTGACGGCGCAACAGCATCGTCCGGTTCATATATAGCTGGGTATTTCCATTCGCTGAATGAATATTCAAATGCGGATTTGAAAGAGGCAGGTTATCTTCCAACAAGTAATGAATGCGAAATGTATTACTGTGATGCGAACCCGGGAGATTTATTGACTTCTTCCGGAATTAAAAATGCAATGGGTACAGCTGCTCATGAATTCCAGCACATGATCCACTATTACTATAATAATCTGTACAGCAGAAATCAAACTACTTTTATCAACGAATCAATGTCACAACTGGCTCCATACATCTGCGGTTATCCGCTTGATGGTGCTGCATCTTATTTTAACGATTCAAATGAGGGGCTTTTGACCTGGAGAAGCACTTCCGATCTCGTTCTCAACGATTATGCCCGCGCTCAAAGGTTTTCAATGTACATTTGGGATCGCTGTGGCGAAAGTGTAATAAAAAATATAATTCAATCCCCTCAGGCAGGCTTGGCAGGCGTTAAAGATGCTTTTGCAAAGGCGAGCCCGGCAATTAATTTGTCAACTTTCTTGCAAAACTGGTTCATGGCAGATCTGGTCGGCGATACAACCTTAAATACCGCCTATGGTTATAAAACGGCCGGACTTGTATATGCAACTCCTTCCGCAAATTATAACCCTAATGCAGCAAACAGCAAAGACACCATTAAAACAATGAGTGTAAAATATTTGGATTATGAACTTGGTAAAAATCTAAAAATCAATTTTGGTTCTGCATCCGATAAATTAAAAGTGAAGGTGGTTAAGTACGCGAGCTCCTCTTATGTTGTAGATGATGTACCGATAAATACCGATTACGCAATTCCGGATTATGGTACAACTTATCCAGTAATTCAATTTGCCGTTATGAACACGGATACATCTAATTCAATTCCTGTTACTATAAACTCCACTGGAACCCCACCAGCCAACGTTGAAATGGTGCGTTCAACAGATGAACCTACCGGCGTACTTCAGTTTGCTGTAGGGGATACGATTCTTGTCGGTTTTGACGGAATGTCCGGCAGCCAAATAGATTCGATTCATGTAGCCGTGAGACGGGCGGGGCCTACTATCACTCCTATTAACGCTTTCTTGGGACAAATCAATGGTGATTATAATTCCTGGTTAGCTACCGGTACAAATCCAATTACGAAAGTACTAAATAGTTTTCAACTGGTTTCACCATTGAGCTCAAATCCCCCAAGTCCTTATCCTATTCCTTGGCCTAATTGGGTTACTGTAAAGTTTTCTCCGGCTTTGGATGGGACAAAAGATTTTGGAATCGCTGCAATAATTAACAAATTATATTCAGATACTACAGCCCAAAATATTATGGCTAATGATTCAGCGAAGGGATTTAATTATAGCTGCGTTAAGGAAAAGGCTTCTACTTCAGCCACCACAAGAACGTGGTACATAATTGGCAATGGAGCAGGTAATTATTATAATTTCTTGATGCGTGCTTACATCAGTTTCCCAGGTGTGAACGGTGTTAAGCAGGTGGTTGAATTGTTACCGAAACAATTCTCTGTAGCTCAAAACTATCCTAACCCGTTCAATCCTTCAACAATGATTAACTATTCAATTCCGAAAGATGGGAATGTGAAAATCACTGTTTACAACACTCTTGGAAAGCAAGTTGCCGTATTGGTTGATGAATTCCAGAAATCCGGATCGCATTCGGTTCGTTTTGCAAATTCCAACCTTGCCAGCGGTGTTTATTTCTATCGTGTTGAATCAGGCAACAACGTAAAAACTCTGAGAATGATGCTTCTCAAGTAATGCATTCTTTAAAAACAACTGACAAAAAGGCTGCGGTTTTCTGGACTGCAGCCTTTTTTAGTTTAAATAAGTGGCAGGTCAGTTAAGTAAATGAAGATTTTTCAAGTAAATTTTACAGAAAATCTCTAATTTGATAAACTTGATATTCTTTGTTTTGAGAAAAAACACGCAAGACTTTAGAAATTTCTGAAATTATGCCTTAAAAAACTTGCTAAAACGCAAATAATAGCCGTATTATTAACAGGCACAATTTTTGAATAGTATAACGACTGTTTTTAAATATATTTTCTGAGGTTATATGAGCTTTAACAGTATAGTCCTGGTAAAACAGGTTCCAGATACTGCCAACATATCCGGACAGGTAATGAAGGAAGACGGGACCGTTAACAGGGCTTTATTACCGGCAATTTTTAATCACGAGGATCGAGTTGCCCTTGAAATGGCACTTCAGGTTCAGGATAAACACGGTGGAAAAGTCACAGTTGTTACCATGGGTCCGCCAAGAGCCTCCGATGTATTGCGCGAATGCTTGTTCATGGGAGCCGACGAGGCTTACCTGATAAGCGATAGAAAATTTGCAGGTGCAGATACATTAGCAACCTCATATGTTTTGTCGGAAGCCATAAAAAAGATTGGCAATTTCGACATAATTTTTGCCGGACGCCAAGCGATTGACGGTGATACCGCTCAGGTTGGACCACAGACGGCAGAAAAGCTCGGAATTCCGCAGATTACCTATCTTCAAGAAATCGTTGCGTTGAAAGACAACAATATTACGGTTAAGAAGAAGATTGAAGGCGGATACGAAATACTTCAATCGAAACTTCCCGTTTTAGTTACCGTTCTTAAAGATTCGGTTTTTCCTCGCCCATATAAAGCAAAAAGAGTTATGGCATATAAGAATGCGAAAACTCTCATGGAGCTGGAAAAAATGACAGAAGGTAACTCCTTACTCTATATTGATCAATTAAAAGAAGAATACATTTCAAAGCATCTCTATATTAATACTCTAACGATGGATGATTTGAAATTAGATACCGAAAGATGCGGTGTCGCGGGTTCGCCAACCAAGGTACACAAGGTTGAATCAGTTGTTTTAGCCGGCAATAAGCATGAGCATATTGAGCCGAGCAAAGCAGGTATTTCTGAATTGATTGATAAACTAATGGAAGATCATATTTTTGGATAAGATTATGACAACAAGAAGCAGTGATGTTTGGGTTTTCATCGAACACAGAAATAATAAACCCGCAGATGTTAGTCTGGAGTTGCTGTCAAAAGGCCGCAGACTGGCACAAGAATTACAAGGAACACTTAAAGCAATCGTAATCGGTAGTAAAGTTGAAGCTATAGCAAAAGAAACATTCCGTTTTGGTGCATCCGAAGTATTGATGATTGATCATCCGAGTTTAGAGCAATACCGCACCATGCCGTATAGCCGTATTCTGAATGAACTGGTTGACACTCATAAACCGGGTATCATTCTTTTCGGCGCGACAATCATAGGTCGTGATATTGCTCCCCGCGTAGCTTCTCATACAAAGAGCGGATTAACAGCGGATTGTACGGATCTTCAAATATCCGATGTTAAATACCTACGTGATGAATTTAAGAATCAGCTATTACAGATACGTCCGGCTTTCGGAGGTAACATTATCGCGACGATTATTTCGCCTGAAGTTACTACGCAGATGGCTACAGTACGCGAAGGCGTTATGCGCCTTGAACCGCTGGAAACCCCTGTTGCTGGAAAAATTACCCGCATAGATTATGTTCCAGCCGAATGGGATGAAATGATTAGAATCATTGAACAGCACAGGCAGGAAAGCAAAGTGAATTTAAAAGGTGCTTCAATAATCGTTGCAGGCGGTTATGGCTTAGGCTCAAAAGCAAACTTCAAGCTGGTTACTGAACTGGCTAATACCATAGGTGCTGAGGTTGCTGGCAGCCGTGCAGCGGTTGATGCAGGATTCATCACTCCTGATCGGCAGGTAGGGCAGACAGGTGTTACTGTTCGTCCGAAACTGTATATAGCAGTAGGAATCTCAGGTGCGATTCAACATCGTGCCGGAATGCAGGAGTCGAATAAAATCATGGCAATCAACAGCGATCCTGATGCTCCGATTTTCGGTGTTGCCCATTATGGAATTGTTGGCGATGCAACGCAGATTATACCAATGTTCATCAATGTTTTCAAGCAAAAATTGAGATAGTATATGCCAAATTTTTTCACAGATAACAGCGATATATTATATCGCTTCAAAAATTTAGATTTACGTGAAGTTGTTGAACTCTCGGAAAACAATTTCGAAGAATCAAAAAAATATCCGCATGCTCCTGTCAGTTACGAAGATGCCATTGAAAATTACTATAAGATTCTTGAAGTCGTTGGTGATATTGCCGGCAATTTCATTGCACCCCGGGCAGCTTCCGTTGATGAAGAAGGCGCTGCTTTTAACGATGGTAAAGTATCGTATGCTAAAGGCACAAGAGAATCTCTCGAGCTGCTCTCAAAAGCCGAACTCATGGGAATGATAATTCCTTATCAGTATGGTGGATTGAATTTCCCGACTACTATCTATATGTTGGCGGTTGAAATGATCTCCCGCGCTGATGCTTCATTGATGAATATTTTCGGATTGCAGGATATTGGAAAAACAATCGAGCAATTCGGCAGCGTCGACCAAAAAGAAGAATTTCTTCCTGATTTCGCAAGCGGAAAAAATACGGGCGCAATGGCGTTGACTGAACCTGATGCAGGTTCAGACTTACAGGCAGTTAAGTTGACTGCATATCAGGATGACCATGGCAATTGGTTTTTACGTGGAGTAAAACGCTTCATCACTAACGGTAACGGCGAAGTTCTGCTTGTTCTCGCCCGTACTGAAGCAGGTACAAAAGATGCCCGCGGATTAAGTATGTTTGCTTGTTATGGCGATTCAACAGTCGTTGTTAGAAGAATTGAGCATAAACTCGGTATTCACGGAAGTCCGACTTGTGAGCTTCAGTTCAATGATACACCGGCTCAGTTAGTTGGCCAGCGCAGAATGGGATTATTGAAATATGTTATTTACCTGATGAATCGTGCGCGTGCCGGTATCGGCTCACAGTCGCTGGGAATAGCACAGGCGGCATACGAAGAAGCAGTTAATTATGCTAAAGCCCGCGAACAATTCGGCAAGGCACTTATCGAAATGCCTGTTATTTCCAACATGTTGATCGATATGAGAGTTACCATTGAAGCTCATCGTACGCTGTACTATAATATGTGCGAGTGGCTTGATAAAAAAGAAAAATATGAAGAAGTAATAGATAAACTGAAAGCTGAAAAGAAATCCATTGCGGAAATGGCCGAGAAGAGCAAAGAAGCTGTAAAAATTACTGCTTTCTTAACTCCGCTTTCTAAATATTTACTCTCCGAATCAGCCAATAAAATTGCATATGATTCATTGCAGATACATGGTGGTACCGGCTATATGAAAGAATTCAGCATCGAACGCTTGTTCCGTGATGCAAGAATTACGAATATCTACGAAGGTACTTCGCAGCTTCAGGTAGTTGCTGCATCAGGTGGTGTTATCAATGATGTGCTCGGAGCTTATATTGAATCATGGGATAAGCTTGACTATAAAGGCACATTGACTCATCTTCTCGAACATTTGCGCGAAATCCGTAATATGTATAACGATTGTCTTAAATATGTCAAAGAGAAAAAGGATGCCGGCTTCCAGGAAGTTGCGTCCAAAGACTTAGTTGAAATATACGGAAGCCTGTATATCGGGTATTTATTGCTGCAGGATGCGAACAAAGACAGTAAGAAAATTTTTACTGCCAGACGTTTTATTTTAGACTCGTTGGCAAAAGCCTTAAAAAATCAGGAGTCTATCAAGTCTGAAATGTATTCCGACGTATTACATACTGAAACAATATTACAATAACCATTAACAGGTTACGTCAATGAAAAAAGTAAAAAAAATCGTATACCGTTTCTTTGATGATCGTGAAGAAAAACACTACGTATTGTGTTCATTAGATCATAAGAAACTTGAAGACCTGGTTGAAAAATTTAAAGCCCGCAAGGATACGGTTTATACAAAAGACTTTGTCGCTTATTTAAAGAAACACGACAAAGACACTGAAGAAGTTATCGTTAAAGATTTCTATTTCTAATCGTTGAATCCGGCAAATAATAATCTTTTTGATTCTCCTTGGAACTTTTTCCCTTTTTATGAGTATAAAGGTAAAAGGATGAAAGAAGTTTGTCATTTGTTGGATTTCAATGATAAAAACAGATAAAAATGATAAAAAAGGATAAATTATAAGCTTAGAGACGAAAAAATCCCACGAGAATGTGGTTTTTTATATTGTGAATCTTTGCTTTATAGCTTATTTTTAGAAGTTATTTTTATTGAATACAAAAATCCAATAATTTATTTTCATTTAATTTAGGAGTCATCCGTGAGTAAACAAAAATCTGAAGCCAAAGCTTTTTTTACAGGATTTGCAGGAATAGCAATACCTGTCATTTTCGCAATCGCTATTTGCGTTTATATGTTCGTTCTTGGTAACCCAGCTAACTTCCAGGGAAATAACACAAACAACCACCCGATGCCGGGCAACTATCTTGGCGTTGTTTATAAAGGCGGTATCATCGTACCTATCCTTATGGGCTTGTTGTTAATGGTATTAACATTCGTTGTTGAACGCTTCATTACCATTACCCGTGCAAAAGGTAAAGGTAAAGTTGCCGGTTTCATTACCGAAGTGCACAAACTTTTATCAGCTGGTGACATTGCTACTGCAAAAGCTAAATGCGTTGCTCAGCGTGGTTCCGTAGCTAACGTTGTTGCTGCCGGTTTGAAAAAATATGAAGAAATGGCATCTGCAAAAGATCTGAACAAAGATCAAAAATTAGTTGCAATCAAACAGGAATTTGAAGAAGCTACTTCTCTTGAATTGCCTATGCTCGAGAAAAACCTCGTTATCTTAGCTACTATCGCATCTATCGCTACTCTTATGGGTCTTCTCGGAACAGTACTTGGTATGATCAAGGCCTTCGCAGCTTTGGCTACTGCAGGTGCTCCTGATGCTGTCGCTCTTGCTAACGGTATTTCTGAAGCTCTTATTAACACTGCTCTCGGTATCGGTACCTCAGCATTGTCAATCATTTTCTACAACTTCTTCACTACTCAGATTGACAAATTGACTTATGGAATTGACGAAGCCGGCGTGGCAATTACACAAAATTTTGCAGCCCGTTATTAATCTTTAAGAACGGATATAAAATATGCCAAAAGTAAAGATTCCACGTAAAAGTACGAATATAGACATGACCGCGATGTGCGACGTTGCGTTCTTGCTCTTGACGTTTTTTATGTTGACAACAAAATTTAAATCCGATGATCCGGTTGTTGTTGACTTACCAAGGTCAATAGCAGAGATCAAACTTCCGGATTCAGACATTATGACGGTGACCATGACTAAAGATGGTCGCGTTTTATATGGAATTGACGGAAAGTATAATCGTGAGCGCTTGATTCAGAGAATCAGTGAGCTTTATAAAGTTCAGTTTACTGAAGACGAAGTTCATAATTTTGCTCTGACTTCAAGTTTCGGCGTCCCGATTTCGCAATTAAAAAACTTCCTGAATCTCAACCCGGCCGACAGGCAGGCTGAGGTGAACAATCCGGGAATTCCGATTGATTCTGCAAAGAATGAACTCGGCATCTGGGTTATGCAGGGAAGACTTTCAAATCCAAAATTCAGAATTGCAATTCGTGGAGACGGCAAGGTTCCTTATCCTATAGTAAAAAAGGTTATTAATACTCTTCAAGACAAGAATGTTAATAAATTCAACCTTATTACCAATATGGAAGCCAAACCGGCTGAAACAGTTGTTCAGAAAAAACAATAACGGAGATTAAGAAAAATGGCCGAACTAGATACCTCGCAAGGCGGGGGAAAACACAAAGGTAAGGGTAAAAAGAGAGCCAAAAAAGCCTCTACCAGAGTTGACTTAACTCCGATGGTTGATTTGGGATTTCTTCTCGTTACCTTCTTCATGCTCACTACGACTTTTAGCAAGCCGCAGACCATGGAGATCAACATGCCTGTTAAGGATAAAACAGTAGCTGCTGACGAGCAGGGACAAGATATCAAAGCTTCAAAAGCTTTGACCCTGATTCTTGCTGCCGACAATACTATTTACTACTATTCAGGTATGGCACAAAACGCTGACGTTCAAAAATGTGATTATTCACCCGATGGGCTTCGCAGAATGCTTCTCGAAAAATCACATCAGGTAAAAGACGTCTTCGTTTCTATTAAAGCAACTAATGATGCGACCTACCGCAATGTTATTGACGCTCTCGATGAAATGCTTATTACAAACATTTCTCACTACGCGTTGGTTGACATTACTCCGGAAGATATCGCGTTAACTAAAAAATTATAGATTGAGAGAATGACTATGAGCACAATAAATTCAATAGCCGATCTCAATGATCTGATATTCCTTAATAAAAATAAGGAATATGGCGCGTACGTACTTCGTAAAAACTACAGTAAGTTTCTTACGATTGCAGTAATTATCGCTGCGACATTCTTTGTCCTTTCAATTTCTTCACCAATTATCATTGCGTATCTGAAACCGAAACCGGTTGAAGTAGCGAGAAAAGCCAAAATTATTCAATATACTGAATTGGCTGAACCGCCTTCAATTGATGAAAAACAGCAGAAAATTGAAAAAATTGAAGAAGTTAAACAGCTGAAATCAACCATCGCATTCAGACCTCCGGTCATCAAGCCTGATGAGCAGGTAAAAGATGAATACATTCCGACACAGGCTGAATTGCAGAAATCTGAAGCAGGTTTAAAAACCGTTCAGGGTGATGCAAGCGGTGTTGATTTAAGTCTTATTGAAGTTGCCGCGGAAGTTCCGAAAGAAGAAAAGGAAGCCAAAGCTGAAGTGTTTACTTATGTAGAAGAAATGCCTACATTCCCCGGTGGAAATGATGCATTCCTCTCATACGTAGCACAAAAAATTCAGTATCCTGAAATTGCAAAACGTGCTGGCGTTGAAGGACGCGTTGCGGTTAGTTTTGTTGTTTCTCCTTCCGGTGCTGTATCCGACGTTCAGGTAATGAAGGGTATCGGCGCGGGCTGCGATGAAGAAGCGATTCGCGTTATTAGATCAATGCCAAGATGGAATCCGGGCAAGCAGAATGGCCGTCCGGTTAACGTTAAGGTATTTGTTCCGATCGTCTTCAAATTGCAATAACAAGTTAATTCGTGCCAAGGGCACGGATTCAAGAGGCTGTCTAAGCACTACATATTCAATCTTTGATTGATAAAACGCGAAATGCACGGATTTTCGTGGAGATTTTTCAAAATTGAAGTGTTACGACAGCCTCTTTGTATTTTAAATCTATTTTGTTCTTCGGAAAGTAATTATAGAGTAGATATTCTCATCCTCTTCAGGCAAGCCCCTTTCTTTTTCCAAACCATGTTGTGAAATTAATCTATCTAAGATGCCTTGAGAGAATGAAAAAGTACTATTGTCATTCCGGACGCCGAAGGCGATCCGGAATCCATTTTTACAAAAGACAGACACTTAACCTGGATTCTGTACAGCATTCTGCGAACGGACAAATTTGTCGAGATGAACTTCCTATTTCAACAACGATTATCGCGTCAGTGCGCTCAGGCGGATTACGGAATGACAATTGACTGATTTCAGAATCATGAAGTTGAGAACATTGCTTTCAAAGAGCAAAGAGCTTGTCCCCGGCAATTGAGAAGGTAGGCGAAATGAGTTTATTTTACAATTACGACGCATATCTTAAGCCCTTCACCCAGTTAACACAGCTTGTATAAAGTCATGCCCCCTATTCACCACCTCTGGAACTTTTTCTCAATTGCAAAGTATAATATTTAGAAAGAGTAGACATTATCGAAAACACAGTGACAGGATTAAAGGTAAAAATTATAAGGTAACAAATCATAGAACGGGAGAGTGACTATGAAGACCATGACATCAACAGCCGATTTGAACGATCTCGTATTCCTCAATAAAAACAAGGAATTTGGGGCGTATTTTCTCAGAAAGAATTATGATAAATATCTTTCAATGGCGGTTATTTTTACTGCGGGATTTTTCCTTCTCGCAATTTCTTCGCCGGTTATCATGTCATACTTGAATCCTTCTGCGCCGCCTGTTCATAGACCAGATGCAGGTTTAGGTACGACGGTTATCATGGATGTTCCATCTATACAGACCGGGAAAAAACCGGATGTAGAAATTGAGGTTTTCAAAGAGCTAAAATCTACTCTTGCTTTCAAAGTGCCGGTAATCACTCCTGATTATCTCGTGAAAGAAGACTATATTCCTTCACAAATTGATTTGCAAGGAAGTGAACCGGGTAAGGTTACCGTCCATGGCGATGCAGACGGTATTGTTCCGGGACTGATCGAAGTTCCTGTGGAGGTACCGGTTGAACCGAAAACCGAAAAACCGGAAGTATTTATTCGCGTTGAAGAAATGCCAAGTTTTCCGGGTGGAGATGAGGCTCTCATGAGTTATATTTCGCAAAATGTCCATTATCCTGAAATCGCGAAACGGGCAGGGGTTGAGGGCAGGGTCACAGTTGGATTTGTTGTAACCAGTTCAGGTTCAATAGCGGATGTTCAGGTGATGAAGACTATCGGGGCCGGGTGTGATGAAGAAGCGGCTCGTGTTGTCCGGAGCATGCCGGTATGGAACCCGGGTAAACAGAATGGACGCGCCGTGAATGTCCGGATGTATGTGCCGATAGTGTTTAAATTGCAATAATAAAGGAAAATTTGACGAATTACATTGATTTGCAACTTTTTCTTTACTAAATCGTCTTTTTATTAAGTGGAAGTTCCGGCTTAAACAAAATTTTTTAAGTATTTTTGAAGTATGGGTGAAACGGTTTTTGACAGTTATCATCTAAAGTATTTATAAACGAGTTCATCGGATATTACAATGAAAATGTTGAACATGATAATGAAGCTTTTTGGAATGGCAATGACACTAATATATGTAGCCATTGGTATATTCGTTCTAATGCTGAACGGAGATACCGTATTATATGGAACCGGATCATTTGCCGATACGTTGCGGTATAATCTCTATCATTTTCATTTGATTATAGGAGCTGCCTTGGTTTTATACGGGGCATTCAGAGTGTATCGTTTGATTGTCGAGTTTAAAGAAGAAAGGAAAAAAGAAAATGAAGTCGAAAATTAAGTTTTTTCCTTATGTGTTGGTATTCGCTGCTGCATTGATTACGGCATCCTGCAATACGGATCCCAAGAAAGTTTTTGATGAAGACGAGCCCACGTATGGCACAATTCATATTTCGGTGGACGAATCGCTTAAGCCGCTGATAGACACGCAGATAACGACTTTCGAAAAGATCTATGAGAATGCTCATATCATTGTTTCCTATAAGTCTGAAAATGAGGCTGTTACCGATCTGTTAAACGACTCAGCCAGAATTGTCATTGTGACACGAGAGTTATATCCTCAGGAATCAAAGGTATTTGATGACCTGAAAATAGTCCCGCACAAAAACCTGGTGGCATTTGACGCGATAGCAGTAATCGTAAATTCTCATAATCCTGACTCTTTGATAAAACAGGAAAGAATTATAGATTTGCTTTCCGGAAAAATCACAAAATGGAACGAATTAGTCCATACTTCGAAAAATATTTCACCGATAAAGGTTATATTTGATAATAACAATTCCGGAATTGTCAACAAGCTGGCTCTTATGCTTCCCGACAAGAAAATTGCAAACAAGAATTGTTTCGCCTTGAAAAATACACCGGAGGTTTTGGATTATGTTACAAAACACAAGGATGCGATAGGCTTTGTCGGATTGTCATGGATCAGCACAGGTGATTCTGTGACGAACAAATTTTTAAGTACGGTTACCGTTGCAGAAATCGCCCCACTGGATACTGCTCAAGCTGCAGGGTATCATTATAAGCCTTATCAGGCGAATCTTGCATTAAAAAACTATCCTTTTATGAGGAGAGTTTATATAATCAGCCGTGAAGCCCGGGCTGGACTGGGAACCGGTTTTTCTGCATTCGTAGCTGGTGATAAAGGGCAGCGGATAGTTTTGAAGTCGGGATTAGTGCCCGGTACCATGCCTATCCGGTTAGTGGAATTAAAGAAACAAAATTTACAGTAAGAAAGAGATATACATGAAAACCTTAATAAACAGCATTTCCTTTGCTTTTTTATTAATCGTTACTGTTAGCGCGCAGAATGTAGCACAAATTGAAAAGCTCATGGCTTTTGAAAAGTATTCTGAGGCAAAAACTGCTGCGGTAGCATGGGTTCAATCTAACCCAAATGATGCTGAAGCCTGTTTTCAGGCTGGTAAAGTATTTGCAAAATTAAACAGTCTGGATACTGCTCTGACCTTTTTCAATAAAGGTCTCTCTATCAATCCGGATTTTCTATATAATGGTATTGGCGTGCTGCGCGTTAAACTTCAAAAAAATGATCTTAACGGAGTTAATGACCTCATTGAAAAACTGAAGGACGATGCTAAGAAAAAGGATATCCGTTTTCGCATAGAAATGGCAGATGCTTTGATCGCGGGATCTGAGGATTATAAAAATCAGATTACCTCATATACCGACGAAGCAATTAAAATAGACAGGAAAGATGCCCGCATTTATATGGTGCTCGGCGATTATTATAATTCTATCAACGATGCTACGAAAGCAAGCGAAAATTTCCAGAAAGCTATAGATTATGATAAGAATGCATATCGCGCATATGTTGAAAGAGCGATGATCTATGAGCGTGTCAGGAATTATTCAGAGGCTGATACTCTCTATCATAGGGCGCTCGAAATTGAGCCGACATATCCGATTCCCTACGAAAAATTAGGTGAAATGTACTCTGCACAGCAAGATGTTCAAAGAGATAAGGATTATACTCAGGCCATCGCAGCTTACGGAAAGTACATTGCACTTGCCGAGCCTTCATTGAGCATTTCGAAAAAATATGCATATATGTTATACAAAGGCAAATTGTATTCAGATGCAGTAAAACAACTGAAGTCGGTAATTAGCATGGATCCGAAAGATCCGGCAAATATGCGGCTTTTGGCTTACGCATATTCAAGAATGAATGATTCAGTAAGTGCGATTAAGGAATTTGAAAACTTTTTCAAAGTTGTTGAAAAAGAAAAAATTACCTCAGAAGATTACGAACGCTACGGAAAGATGCTTTTGAATTCAGGCAGTGATTCACTTGGAACTGAAATGTTGTTGCAGGTTACGGTTTTAGATTCTACCAGATTGGATATCTATAAAGAGCTAGGTCAATTCTATAAAGCAAAGAAACAATGGAGAAAAGTTGAAAAATACTACGATCCTCTTGTCGCAGCAAAATCAGATGATCTAGTGAATGTATTAACTCTGGGTATGGCCTGCTATTTTGATTCCTCATATCAAAAGGCTGCAAAGATGTTTGAAGTTGCAACCAAAATTAAAGCAACTGAAACAGTTACCTGGCTTTGGTATTCAAGATCACTTCTTGTTATTAATAACGGCGTGAAGGATTCAGTTACTGCGCAGGTGTGTGAAAAATTCAGTCAGATTGCAGACGTTGCCAAATACAAATCTGATATTATTACCGCCCGTTCTTATCTGGGATTCTACTATTTCGAATTGGATAACGAGAAAGCCAAAGAAAACTGGCAGAAAGTCTTGGATCTTGATCCAGCGAATGCACAGGCTACGGCCTTCTTAAAGCAAAAAACAAAATAATAGATTTTTATCCGAAAAAAAGGATTGGGACATGTGCCCAGTCCTTTTTTTTTTGCCTATTAGCAACGTGAACTGGTGCCAATAATGGGCTGTCCGGGATAGGTGATAAACCCTGAAAATTGGTTAAAATCGTTGTATTTAGGGGGATTTTTCCCCACCACAATACGCTGATTTATTCATAGATACATTGAAAAATATTATTATCTTTAAAGTTTAAAACATTTTTATTCGGAATAGAGTGATAATTGTCAACATATAGTGAAAATTCGGATGCTGCAAAGCAGAAAAAATTGAAACTATCCGGTGAGATCCCGCGTCATATAGCTATAATAATGGACGGAAATGGGCGCTGGGCAAAGCAAAAGAGCTTACCGAGATTTGCAGGGCACAAAGCGGGAGTCGATTCAGTCCGTGATATTATTGAGGTCGCCTCGCAGTTAGGGGTGAAATATCTGACTCTATACACGTTTTCTACAGAAAATTGGAAACGCCCTAAAGATGAAGTGTCAACGCTTATGCGGCTTTTGGTGCGTACGTTGCAAAAAGAGATAAAGCGTTTATGCTCTGAAAATATCAGAGTAAGGACTATAGGGGATTTTTCGGCTCTGCCTCCCAAAGTAAAACAGGAGTTTACTGAGGCGCTAGAAAAGACTCAGAAAAATGATAAAATGCAGCTAATCATCGCGATAAGCTACGGCAGTAGGTATGAGATTGTTGAAGCTGTAAAAAGGATGATCAAGGATCATGAGCGCCATAAGTTAACATATGAGGACATTACTCCTGAAACTATGTCTTTATACTTGGATACAGCCGGTATTCCAGACCCTGATTTGCTTATACGGACAAGCGGTGAATTCCGGATAAGTAATTTCCTTTTGTGGCAGATCGCATACTCCGAGATATATATATCTGATGTGTTCTGGCCCGATTTCAGAAGAAATCATTTGTATGACGCGATTAAGAGTTATCAGTCGCGTGAAAGAAGATTTGGTAAAGTAAGTGAGCAAATTTCCAAAAGTAAAAATAAGCATGTTTAAAAATCCATACATATCCTTTCCCGTTTTCGCTTTGTTTTTTTTAGTCATATTCAGTTCAGTTATCCTACCTCAAACTGAAAGAGAAAACTACAAAATCCTCGGCGTTTCAGTGCAGGGCAATAAATCCGCAGATCCCAGAACAATTATTATTAATAGTGGTTTGAAAGTCGGAGATGAAATTCAGATTCCCGGCGAGCAAACACTTCTTGCCATCAAACAGCTTTGGGCGTTGAACATTTTTTCCGATGTACAGATTGAAATTGAAAAGAAATTGGCTGATGGCGTGTTCTTGCTCATCAAGGTTGAAGAATTTCCCCGTCTTGAAAAGATTGTATTTGATGGCAATGACGAACAAAGTACTTCGGATCTGGAAAAGAAAGTCCCTATTGCTCGCGGTCAAATTATAAAGACGTCGGATATTAACCGGCTCAAGATGACGTATCTGAAAATGTATGAAGATGACGGCTATTTGAACGCTGATATCAAGATCAAATATTTTGAATATTTCAGGGCTGACACAACCAAAAGTGAAATCAACGTTGTTTGGCGTAATCGTGAAAATCTTGCTGAAGAGTACACGGTTGAATACGATAAAAAGGAAGCACAGTACATGAATCTTATCGAAAAGATTAAGAATCGTGTATTGGTTAAAATGGAGTTTAAAGAAAATTCAAAAGTTACTGTCCGGAAAATTGAATTTGAGGGCAACGATCACTTTAAAAGTTCCGATCTTCGTTCTGAATTCAAAGAAACCGAAGAAGCCCGTTGGTGGAAATTCTGGTCCCGGGCAAAATTTGACCGGAAGAAATACGAAGAAGATAAAAAGATTATAGAGACTTTTTATAAGAAGAACGGATATCGCGACGCAGAGATTTTAGGCGATTCACTTGCATACAGTCCTGATAAGAAAGATATATTTATTTTTCTTAAAGTATATGAAGGACCGCAGTATCGTGTCCGGAATATTACCTGGGAAGGTAATAAACTCTACACGAGTGAATTTTTAAGCGAACGGTTAGGATTCCAGAAAGGCGATATTTACGATCTGGAAAAGTTTAATCAGAATCTTCGCCAAAACGAAAAACAATCTGATATTTCTTCTCTGTATTTGGATAATGGCTATCTTACATTTAATCTGAAGCCGGTTGAAACCAAAGTTGGAGCGGATTCAATTGATATTCTCATTCAGATAACCGAACGTAATCAGTTCCGCATTGGAACAGTTGATATTACCGGTAATGATAAAACAAAAGACAAAGTAATCCGCCGTGAATTATATACAATTCCTGGTGACTACTTCAATAGAGCCTTAATGCTCCGCAGCTTGCAGCAATTGGCGAATCTCCAATTCTTTAATGCTGAGAAATTGTATCAGGAGGGTGTTGACTATAACCTGGCAAATGATAGCACTGTTAACGTTGCTTTTAAGGTTGAGGAAAAGTCCAGCGACTACCTGAATGCTTCAGTAGGATACAGCGGTAGCTACGGATTCAGCGGCTCTGTTGGTGTTACACTCTCAAACTTTTCTGCGGCCAATCCATTTTCAATGGGTGCCGGTCAAGTGTTGAGTTTCAGCTGGCAATTTGGTGTTAGCAGTATTTACCGTACATTTTCACTCGGCTTTACTGAGCCTTGGCTCTATGATACACCGACGATGATTGGTGGCGATGTGTTCGATACGCGTCAACAATACATTTACGATATGCAGCAGACCGGTGCAACTATCAGGCTGGGACGCAAGCTACGTTGGCCTGATGATTATTTTTATCTTCAAGGATTTTTCAGATTCCAGTATAATGACGTAACCAATGGCGGCGGATATTATGCCACAGGTAAATCGCGTCAGTATACCGTAGGTACAACACTGAGCAGAAAGAATATTGATAATCCGCAATTCCCGTCCATCGGTTCCTCATTGTCCTTGGATGCCGAAATTTCAGGTGGTCCATTTTTACCGGGTGATGTTGATTATTTCAAGATTGACTTTAAAACTGAGTGGTATAAAAGACTGTTCAGAACCAACAGAATTACATTCTATACTCTTACCGATGTCGCATGTATTGGTGAGCTGAAATCAAATACTCCTATTAACCCGTTCGAATATTTTTATATGGGTGGTAACGGATTAACAATCTCAACCATTCCTTTACGTGGATATGACGATAGAACGGTCGGCCCTGTTAATAACAGCGGCGATGTATATGGTGGAAAAGTTGCAATTCACTATTGTGCAGAATTACGTTTCGCAGCGTTGACTGACCCCATGCCGCTTTACTTCCTGGTTTTTGCAGAAGCAGGCAACACATTTAAAGATATTGCAACAACAAACGCTTTTGACCTTCGCCGCTCTGTCGGTGTCGGTGCAAGAATCATGATCAACCCGATCGGTTTAGTCGGATTTGACCTTGGCTACGGATTTGATAGAAAAGCAGTTGATGGAAAAGATCCGAGCTGGGTATTTCACTTCCAGTTTGGAAAAGGTTTTTAATTTTATTTCTTACACATAAAAAAGGCAATACAGTGAAAAAATATTTCATTTTGTTTTCTTTCGTTTTCCTTGCAACCGTAACGTTCGCACAAGGACAACCGCAAGCTCAGAGCCAGGCTCCGGCTGCACCGTTAAAAATCGGCTATGTTGATTCAGAAGTGATTCTCGAACAAATGCCCGAATATATTAAAGCTCAGGGCGACTTGCAGCAATTTGAAAAAATGTGGACAGACACTCTAAATCAAATGACACAAGCTTATCAGAAGGCTATCGCCGACTATAAAAAAACAGCAGCTACTATGCCTGATAAGAAAAAAGCTGAAGCTGAAGGCAAAATTGCCGCTCAGGAACAAGCTATTCAGGATTTGAACAAAGATAAATTTGCTCAGGGATCCGGCGAATACTACAAGAGATATGAACAATTGTTAAAGCCTATTAAAGAAAAGCTTGTTAAAGGAATTGAAGCGGTTGCTAAAGATGAAGGTATGCAGTATATCTTCAACAAACCGGCTGACGCTCTCTTGATTCCTTTTGCTGACGTTAATTTTGATGTTACGTATAAAGTACTTGATAAATTAAAACGCGGCAAATAATTTTACCGTACAAATTAGATCATGTTTGATTGATTACTGCAGAGGCAGAGAGGTATCTATGAAAAAGTCATTTGTTGTTTTTATGCTGTTATTCCTGGTTTTATCAGGCAAAGCATTTTCTCAGTCGAAAATCGGCTATGTTGATTCAGATGCAATTATGGATCAGCTTTCGGATGCACAGGATGCAAGACAACAACTTGATGCACTGATTCAGGACTGGCAGGGAGAGCTTTCTAAAATGGAAGGCGATTGGAAAACAAAATACAATGATTACGAAAAACGTAAATTGATCATGACAGATCAGACCAGAATAGAAACTGAATCTGAGCTGACAAAAATGGAACAAAAAATTACCGATTTTCGGGAGAAGAAATTCGGAACAAATGGAGAGTTGTTCCAGAAACAAGATGAATTTATGAAACCCGTACAGAATAAAGTATTTACGGCAATTAAGAAAGTTGCTGATAAAGAAGATTACGATTTTGTATTCGATCGCAGCGGCGGGGTACTGATGCTTTTTGCAAAAGACAAATATGACATTACAAATTTGGTGTTGAAAGAACTCAATGTTACGGCAACAACGAAACAAGGTGCAAAACCGGGCAGTGGTAGTGAGCAAAACATAAGCACACCGCCAAATCAGCAAACACCGCCGAACCAACAGACACCACCAAACCAGCAAACACCGGCAAGAGGTAAGGATGACAAAAAAAATCCTGATTAAAGAAGCCGCAGAACTCGTTGGCGGTATTGTTACCGGTAACAGTGATGCAGTAATTTCTACTCTTAATAAGATTGAAGATGCGGGTGAAGGCGAATTGACCTTTCTCGGTGGTGCTTCTTACCAAAAATTCTTTCAAACCACAAAAGCTACAGCAATTTTAGTCAAGCGGGATTTTGAAAAATCCCGCTCTGACATTAATTACATCGAGGTTGATGACCCCGGCAAAGCTTTTCTCATTATCCTTTCCACCTATTTCAGCCCGGAAATTTCACTTCAGGGTATTGATCCATCTGCTTCAATTCATCCGGCTGCATTTATTGCCTCGAATGTCTGCATTGGTAAAAATGTTGTTATTGAAGAAGGCTGCGTCATCGGCAAAGGCACCAAAATTTTCCACAATACCGTTGTATTGCGAAATACAGTGATTGGTGATGACTGCCTAATATTCCAAAATGTCAGTTTGCGTGAAGAATCAGTGCTGGGTAACAGGGTTATTCTACATCCGGGAGTTGTAATAGGTTCCGATGGCTTCGGTTTTACGCCGGATCAAAACGGTGTCTATCAAAAGATACCTCAAATCGGTAATGTTATCATTGAAGATGATGTAGAAATCGGTGCGAATACCACAATTGACAGAGCCGCTTTAGGGCATACGATTATTAAACGTGGAACAAAGCTCGATAACCTTGTGCAAATAGCACATAACGTTTCAGTTGGTGAAGACACAGTTATGTCTGCCCAGGTTGGCATCGCGGGAAGTTCAAAGATTGGCAATCATTGTATTTTAGCCGGCCAGGTAGGAATAACCGGACATGTCGAGATTGGCGATAATGTGATTGTTGGTGCTCAATCGGGCGTTCCTAAATCCTTGCATGAAGCCGGTACGTATTTCGGATATCCTGCAAAGCCGATTAATATAGCTTTGCGCACTGAAGGCCATATTCGTAACCTGGAAAAATACGCCTCACGCATTAAGAAGCTTGAAGACAAAATTGCTGAATTAGAAAAATTTATTGAAAAGCAGCAGGGTTAATCTTTAAGAAAGATTGATTGTTGGCTTAATTTTAACTTCAGCCGGAGTATCTTTGAAATACACGGTATGGAGAAATAATCCTGATGGGGGAGCAGTGAATTTCGCCGGTGCCTCGCTCTTATGAGCTATCAGGTAATCAATATCCCCATTCGACATTTTACCTCTTCCGGTCTCAACCAAAACTCCAACAATCCGCCTTACCATTTTCCACAAGAAGTGGGATGCTTTTATATGAATGAGTATGAGCGGGTCGAAATCCAACACTTCTAATTTTTCAACGTGAACCCTTGTTTCTTCGTTCTCCATACCTTTGTCCGTAAAGGAAAAAAAATCATGAGCCCCAACAAATAATTCACCGGCACTCTTCATATTCTCAATATTCAACTGATCTTTAATCCACCAGCTGAATTCTTTACCGAAAGCGCTGCGTCTGCGGCTAATCTGGTAGATATAGCTACGTGCGATTGCATCGTGCCGTGCATGAAAATTCTTATCAGCGTGTTCTACTTGCAGAATATTGATTTCAGCCGGCAACAAGTCGTTGAGCTTGAGCCGCAGGATGTCGGGATTCATTTTCGCATTTACTGCCAAATGTGCTACCTGCCCGAGAGCGTGTACTCCCTTATCTGTCCGGCCGCTGCCTTGAACATCGACGTAGGAGGCCGGAAACACCTGTTTGGCGGCATCAATGAGCAAACCCTGCACCGTACGACCCCCGGGCTGCTTTTGCCAGCCTGCGTACTTCCCGCCGTTATATTCAAGCGTAAGTTTAAACTTGTTGTTTAGCTGTGGTGTTTTATGCATCTGGTTTCTCTTGCGTAGGAATCTCTTGTTTCGCAAATCGTGACAGTAACTGCTGAAACTTGTGGTGGCAGACTGCTTGCTGTAATTCTATCTAGAAAATAAGCGCAGATATTTTCTGCAGTCGAATGAGCATCGTGAATAATCATTTTTGAATTTAGCTTTGTAAGTGCCTCTATCAACGCTGTGTCATTCTTATGAACCATAAAACCATGATCAAGACTTTCAACGATAGGTTGTACTATCAGTTTTAGGTCGTAATAGTCCAGCAATATCCCATTTGCATCTACCTCACCTTCAAGCTCAATGATCGCTTTGTAGGAATGTCCGTGCAGGTTGATACATTTACCGTTATGGAAGGGGAGCCGGTGACCCATTTCCCAGTTAAATTCTTTCGCTATTTTCATTTATACTCCTCGTGCGTCCGGTGCCCAGATGTATTTATGCATCTGTAATTGAAACCGGACATTCAGGTTATCTTGTAAAATCCAATTCGTTAGCTCTTTAAGGTCAATCTCTCCAAAGACTGGGGAAAATAGTACCTGGCATTTTTCCGTCAGTGAATATTGTGATAAAATATTTTTTGCCCAATCATAATCTTCTTTGGTTCCGATAACAAACTTCACTTCGTCCGTAGTTTTCAGCACGGATATATTATCATAATAATTCTTCCGCTCCATTTTGCTTGATGGACACTTTAGATCCATAATGATCTTTACCCGCTTGTCTACGTCGGCAATAGGCAGACTTCCGCCTGTTTCAAGAAGCACCGTATAACCTGCATCCGCGAGTTGTGTCATCAGCTCAAGAGAGGCTTTTTGCATCAGCGGCTCGCCGCCGGTCACTTCAATGAGTTTTGTTTTATACTTCTTAACCTCATTGATGATTTGCTCAATCGTCATATCACTGCCTTCATAAAAGGCATATTCGGTATCGCAATATGAACACCGCAAATTACAAAAGGTCAAACGGACAAATACACACGGCAAGCCCGCGAACGTGCTCTCACCCTGGATAGAGTGAAAAATTTCATTAATTGTTAAGGAACTCATTTGCCGGCGGTAAAATGAAGAATGCTGTTTGAAATGCCTTCACGCATCATCATCACGGCAATTGCAGCAAGTAACAGAGATGCGATTTTTGCGAACGCTTTGGTTCCGCCTATTCCCATTATCTGAATAACAAAACGGGAATAATACAAGATGAACCAAACAAAAATAAAGTTGATAAGCATTGAAGCGATTGTAGGAATAAATCCGTATTTATCAACGAGAATAAGAATCGTGGTCAGTGCTGCCGGTCCGATGATAAGTGGAATGCCGAGCGGCACAATGCCGATTTTAGCATCGGGTTTCTTTCGTTCATCAGATGAAAACAGTATATCACTTATGGAGAGAATGAGAAGAATGATACCTCCGGCGATGCGGAAATCATCTACCGTAATACCGATAAACTTCAAAATGAGTTTACCGCCGAAGAGGAAAATTATGGCAATAATAAACGCGGCAATGACTGCTTCAATAAGCAGGCGTTTTTTGTCTTTTTCGGAAAAATCTTCGGTGAGTCCTAAAAATATCGGGACAGTGCCTATTACATCAATAGCAACAAAAAGAGGAATAAACGAAAGCAGAAAATTATCGAAACTCACATTATACCCAAAGTTGTCGTATTATTTTATTGAAACAGACCTGTCGAAAGCAGTTATTGAGGAAGTCTATGCTTCCCGAATCGGAAAATTAGTGTCGGGGTGATAGGATTCGAACCTACGACCTCTTCGTCCCGAACGAAGCGCGCTAGCCGGGCTGCGCTACACCCCGAAATTTAGCTTACTAATATACCGAAAAATCGGTTGAAAACAAAGACTTTGCGGATTCGGCAATAGAAAATCTGCTGGAGTTTTCATTTCCTAACCCATGAGCTAAGAGTCTGTTGCGCAATACAGATACGCTCAGGAACGGCGGAGCCGTGATAGCTTAGTAGAAAAATCACGGCACCATATCAGAGAGCTCCGTCAGGAGCGGCTCACTTACATCGAAATTTGATAGATAATTGAGCCGTGCCCCCGCCTGAATGCCAGCGGCGGGCAGGTGCGGCACTCGATTTAATTATATCAATATTGTTCTACTAAGCTGCCGCGCCTCCGGCGCTCATGAGTTCTGCAACACGCTCTTAACTCATGGGTTAGGGAATATAAAGCACTATTTGTCTATACACCAAATAGCATTCTGACTATAAACAATGCTCCCAAAACTCCGGCAACATCGGCAAGTAATCCTGCTGCGAGGGCATGGCGTGTACGCTTAATATTAACTGCTCCGAAATAGACTGCCAGAACGTAAAACGTCGTTTCACTGCTTCCGTAGAATGTTGAGGTAAGTACGCCGATAAACGAATCCGGCCCGTGGACGGACATAATTTCTGCCATTACGCCCAAAGCGCCGCTTCCTGAGAGGGGACGCATCAAAGCCATAGGCAATGCCTCGGCAGGCATTCCGATGGGGTCTGTGATGTGTCTAAAGCCGTAAATAAGCCAATCCATAGCCCCACCCGACCTGAATATACCGATCGCGACGAGCATCGCTACCAGATAGGGTATTATTCTTATGGCTATATTAAAACCTTCTTTTGCGCCTTCTATGAACTTTTCGTAGACCTTGACCTTTTTCAACATTCCATAGCCGATGAAGAACAGGATAAGGAAAGGGATGGCGAATATACTTACTAATTGAAGCGCATCCTTCAAGGAATTCGAGCTCGAACCTGCCGCCGATTTCATGGAGATTAATCCCGTCGCAACGAGAATGAATGGAATAGCGATAATTCCTAGAAGAACAACAAAGCTCTTCCACTTTTCACTAAACAATGCTGAGACAGATTTACCTTTTAACGGAAAGTTCTCTAAAATTTTTGCAGATAGAATACCGACGATGGTCGCGCAAAATGAACCGAAAAGTGAAGTGCCGATGATGATCGCCGGCTGTGAGCTCCCAGCCGTTGCACGCAAGGCAATGGCAGTCGCAGGAATCAAAGTCATTCCGGCTGTGTTGATGGCAAGGAACGTGCACATTGCGTTTGTCGCTGTGCCTTTGTCTTTATTCAATGTATCAAGTTCTTCCATTGCTTTCAGGCCGAATGGAGTTGCCGCGTTCCCCAGTCCAAGTATATTTGCGGATATGTTCATCACAATTGAGCCTATTGCAGGATGATCGGCGGGGACATCGGGAAAAAGAAATCTTGTCAGAGGACGCAAGCCCTTTGCTAAAAAGCGGATGATGCCTGCATCCTCAGCAATTTTCATGATGCCCAGCCACAGAGCCATTATACCGATTAGACCAAGAGCAATCTCAACAGCAGTTTCTGCATAGTGGAGTGATGCCGAGGTGACGTCCTTCATCTTGACAAACGAGACTTCCTCAAAATACAAATTAGCAGATAACACATTTTGCTGCGAGTTTATGCTGGTTAACTCCAGCTCACCGGTAATATCATTTTCCTTTCCGGAAGCTTTTGCAATTTCAGTTAACTTCGAAGGAACATCATTGTTAATTATCCAGGAAACCGGAATTCTCTTTGTGTGTAGGGATGTATCCAATTGTGTTTGAAACATGATATCACTGCCGGCCTGCTCATTAAAATGTCCTGCATATTCAGTCCGGTGAATAATAATGTTTGCGTCAATCTTCTTTTGTGATGCTGCGGCATTGCCTTTGAGGACAATAGTAACAGGTATGGGAGTTCCGTTTTTATACGGGTCGTGCATTTTATTCTGAATATCCGTCGTTAAAGCGGCGGCTAATCCCAGAATTATAAGAGCTGTCCAAACATAATTCAGCATGTGATAATCCGCGAATAAATATTGTTTAGGGAAAACAAATGTAAATGTATTTTACAAAATAATGGATTTCCTGATTAAGTGCGGGAAAAATCATATTTTAGACAAATTTTATTAACCGAAATTTCTCTTTTAATTGTCTCATGAACCCTGTAATTTTCATCCATCCGCAACGCTATTTAAACACACGATATTAGGAAATGACATGCAAAAAAATGTTTACAGAAAAGTAGAAGATTTTCTGAGTGTTTGGGAGTATGAATCTCAGATGACACTCAAGATGTTCGCCAACCTCACCGATGAATCCTTACAGCAAAAAGCAGTGCCCGAAGGCAGGGCGCTTGGCATGCTTGCCTGGCATATAGTTTTGTCCGTTGGTGAAATGATGAGTAAAGCGGGATTACAGCCGGACTGTCCGGCAGAAGATGCTCCCGCACCCAAAAGCGCCAAAGAAATACATGATACTTATAAAAAGGCATCGGAATCGGTCTATTCACAAATAAAATCTCAGTGGACAGATGCAACATTGGAAGAAGAAGACAACATGTACGGCGAACTATGGAAAAAAGGAGCAACGATACACGCATTGGTTTCTCATCAAGCGCATCATCGCGGACAGTTGACCGTCTATATGAGAATTGCAGGACTATCAGTCCCCGGTGCTTACGGACCTTCGCGTGAAGAATGGGCAACTTTTGGTATGACAGCTCCCGAATAAGCCGGCCGCATCGGCAGTGGTGGATAATTGACGTATACCGAATATTTTATTAAATTGGAATATGAATATTGTTCGCTACAGATGAGCATTTCGAGGGGTTTTTTAAGTAATACAGGAAGAATTTTTTCGAAATAAAGTTTTCGTAATAGAATTTTTTTGGGGATTTACTTAAATGTATGGGTTATCTGTGCAGGCATAAAAATTTTTTCAAAATAAATGTAGAAGTACTATGAATAATATTTTTGATTTGACTGGAAAAGTTGCCATCGTAACAGGTGGAAGTACCGGTTTAGGACAAGGAATGTCCAAAGGTCTTGCTGCGGCAGGAGCTAAAATAGTATTGGTTGATTATGTATCCTCAGAAGAAACCCAAAAACAAATTATCGCCGCAGGTGGAGATGCTCATGTCATCGTTGCCGATTTAACAAAGAAAAGTGAAATAGAACGAATTGTCCCGGAAACTATTGAAAAATATGGAACCGTAGACATTTTGGTAAACAACGCCGGTATCATTCGCCGCACACCAATCCTCGAATTCTCGGAGAAAGATTGGGACGATGTAATGAATCTTAATTCCAAAACCGTATTCCTTTTAAGCCAGCTTGCAGCAAAAGTCATGGTCGAAAAAGGATATGGAAAAGTAATCAACATTGCGTCACTCTTGAGTTTTCAAGGTGGTATCTGGGTGCCTTCATACGCTGCAAGCAAGGGCGCAGTTGCTCAGATAACTAAGGCATTTGCAAATGAGTTGGGTTCGAAGGGATTGAATTTTAATGCAATTGCTCCTGGTTATATGGTCACAAACAATACGACCAATATCCGTGCAAACGAAGAGCGATTCAAATCCATTAGCGAAAGAATTCCGGCAGGACGCTGGGGAACACCTGAAGATGTTGCCGGTCCATGCGTATTCTTAGCCTCACACGCTTCAGACTACTTGAACGGACACGTTCTGCTTGTCGACGGCGGCTGGATGGCCCGTTAAATAGTTTTATGTAGAGGCCGGAAATATTCGGCCTCTTTTGTTATATTTCGAATATCAATTAGACTCAGGGGAGTTAACATGAGATATAATCGCATTCTATTTGTATTCTTGTCTTTTTTTATTGCTGCATTCAATTATGCCCAAAACCTTGGTCAATTTCCCACTATGGATGGCGGATTTGAAAATGAATCCGATACTGTTTTGCATCTTAATACAATCGCATCCGGGGCAACCTCATCGCATTGGGCAATAACATCTAACTACGGACAACATAAGATTTTTCACGAAAACGGAAGGTCGGGACCATCATTTCTCCGTATAGACCTTTCGTCGGGCAGTACAAAAGATATTGAATCCCCATCGGTATCCGGCGACGGTTCAATCAGAGCGCTCTCCTCTATAATCAACACGTTTTATTATACGATACAGTTCTACTACCGGACATCAAGTAATACTAAGCCTGTACTCATTAAGCGTATCGGTATCGGAAGCGACGGGCGGTATACGATTAATTCCGATACAGTCACGCTTTCAGCAACAAATGGTGTCTGGAAAAAAGTTGCACGATCTGTTCCGGCGGCTGTTTCAAATATAAATCCACGGTATGGTATTGGATATATACGTTGCTCGGCCGACACCGTTGATGTTGATATTGACGACTTTGCTGTGTATGCCGCTGCGCAAGTTGATACAATTCCACCGGGTGCACCGACGAGTGCGGCAATTATCATGGCAACTTCGAATGCTTTAACGCTGAGATGGAATGCGCCTGCGGCCGGAACAGATACCGGCGGCTATATTATCGTCCGCAGTCTGAGAGCACAATCACATACTCCGAATGTTAACGGGATTTATAAGGAGGGGAATCATATATCTACTGACGAAACGGTTGTTTATGCTGGCCAGGATACAATTTTTTCCGATACTGGCTTAGTTTCGGCAACAACGTATTATTACAAAATCTATACGACTGATAAAGCATATAATTATTCTGATGGAATAGAGCTTAATGGCTCAACACGCAATGACAAATTGATTGCAAACGTAAAATTAATTCCGCAAGGACTATACAACACTTTAAAACAATGTCTGCGACGGACGGACTCTGTTACAGTTTGCCTGGCGTCAGCACTTTCGCCTTATCAAATTGTGGATTCAACTATTTGTTGCCTGGATTCGGTTTCTTTCACTGCCGGCGCTCTATTTGCCAATGCTAAGTCAGGTAATTATTATATTGTAATCAAACATTGTGCTTCAATCGAAACATGGAGTTCGGAGGCATTACAGTTTAGTACAGGTGATACCTTGTTTTATGATTTTACGACGGGTGTCGAAAAGGCATTCGGAAGCAATCTGGTGCAGATGGGCTCAAAACTTTGTATTTACAGTGGCGATGTCAATCAGGATGGGTATATTGACCCTCTGGATATATCTCTCATTGATATGGATTCCTTCAATTACACATCCGGTAAGGTGGCGACTGATTTGAACGGGGATGGTTATGTTGATCCTCTGGATTTATCAATCGCTGATCAGAACTCATATGATTATGTAGGTGTAAAAAGACCCGTAACTGCCGGACTTAAGAAACCCGGCAGTCAAAGGTGTAAATAGGGATTAATAATAGAAGCGAACGCCGACACGAGTCATTAAGCCGCGCATGTCATAGCTTCTTTCAAAAGTTCTGGTTCTGCCGGTTCTATCATCATGAACCTCATACTGCCAGCTTGGTTCTGATGAGTGATAATTAAGTTCGAAAATAAGTTCAGAATTTGTTCCGAGTGGATAAATAATACCAGCTCCGGCTCTCCAGCTAAAATCTACGGCACCTTTTGTATTGCCATCGTCTGGATTTGAATAATCTTTGTAGGAGATGAACAGGAAATCTAATCCAAGCCCTACGCTGCCGAACACCCGCAGTTTGCTATCCTTGATAGGGAAGTTTGCCTCCATAGTAAAATGAGTAGGGAAATTATACAGGGTGGTTTTCGCCAGCAATTCGTTTGTCGTTCCGATATTGCCGTTAAAATCATTCAATTCCGATACGAAATTTTCATCAGTATATGTTTTGTGAAACCAGTCAATTTCCCAGCCGATGTCAAAATTTCTGTCTATGCTGCGCTCCCATTGATAGCCCAGAACGAAACCGGCATCAGTAACCTGAGGCACCTGCACACCGAATTTTATTGCCCCCGAATTGTCCTGCCCGAATATAAATGTTGAAATAAGGAAAAATGCCGCACAAAACCAAGTGACCGGAGAAAATCTCATCTGCTCCTCAAGAATATGAAAAAATATATCCAATATAAGAAAGATTGGGTTTTAAATACAGTCATTAGTTTGACACGCAAGCCGTATTCCGTGGTGGAAGTTTACGGTACAACTTGCTATTTGATTATTATGTTGATTCTATTCCTATACTATAACATCCGCTTCTGTGAGTGACATTAACTCTTCATTGGAGTAGTTAAGCATTGAGGCGATTCGTCCTTCCTGATTGGTAATTACTTCCATAAGAACGTTTCTGGCTGTTCTCGCGTTGCCGAAATTACTGTCTCTGGAGTCATACAGTTTGGTGAATTTTTCGGATAATTTTACCAATCCCTGAGCAGTAAATTTATAACCGTTAGCAGCAGCCATCCCGGTTGTGATTGAGACTAACTGCTCTGATTTATAATCTTCAAACGTAAGTATATTAGTGAATCGGGAAGTCAAACCCGGATTTGATTCCATAAACGCTTTCATTTCGTTTGTGTATCCGGCAACAATCACAATGAACTGTCCTTTGTAATCTTCCATACGCTTTAGCAAAGTGTCAATTGCTTCCTGTCCGAAATCGCCGGAGCCGCGGGCAAGAGTATATGCCTCATCAATAAATAATGTGCCGCCCAATGCTTTAGTAATAACCTCATCGGTCTTGATGGCGGTTTGTCCGGAATAACCTGCGACCAATTGTGCTCTGTCAACTTCGACAAGATGGCCTTTTGAAAGAATACCAAGTTCTCTGAATATGCTGCTGATAAGTCTGGCAACAGTTGTTTTGCCTGTTCCCGGATTGCCGAGGAATACCGAATGCAGCGGCTTTTGTATAACCTGCATGCCGCGCTCTCTGCGCACTTGAGCAATCTTTAAACTATTAACTAATTTGTCAATCTCATTTTTAACAGAATCCAAGCCGGTCAGACTTGCTAATTCGTCCATGAGACTTTGCAATTTATCGGCATCACCTTTTGTCGGTTGTGTCCCTGCAGATTTTTTTTGTGGAAGAATGGATTCCAGATCGCCGGCCGTGATTGTAGTACGGGTCTCGGGAGTTAGCTCACCAGCGGGTGTGCTGCTCAAGCGTAAATTCATAGTGCGGATGACGGCATCGAATGTATTGCGCACCAGTCGGGCATTGCCGAAATTTTTATCACGGTCCCGGTACAGTTCATTGAAGTGTTTCATCAATAAAGAGCGGGCATCAGCGGCTAAGGATACCTTGCCACTCTTCGACATACGGTCGAAAATCTCCAAGAGTTCATCGGGATTATAATCTTCAAAGTGAAATACTTTTGTGAAACGGGATTTTAATCCGGGATTACTTTCAAGAAATGATTTCATTTCTTCTGTATATCCGGCAGCAATTACTATAAACTTACCACGGTCGTCTTCCATGCGCTTTAGGAGTACATCAATTGCTTCCTGCCCGAAATCGGAGCCGGAATCTTTTTTAACCAACGTGTATGCTTCATCAATAAACAGAGTCCCGCCCATTGCTTTGTTTATCATTGCCGTTGTTTTCTGGGCTGTTTCGCCGACATGAGTTGCTACAAGGCCCTGACGTTCAGTTTCTATTAATTGTCCCGAAGGAAGAATACCCAGAGCGGAATAGATTTTGCCAATAACTCTGGCAACGGTAGTTTTGCCGGTTCCAGGGTTACCCAGAAATAGGATGTGGGATGAAAATTTTGTGCTGAGATCTTCTCCTGAATCACGGTAATACTTAGCGAGTTTAATTAACTCATTCACATCTCGCTTAACAGAGGATAAGCCGGTAAGCTTATTAATTTCCGCAGTAGCTTCAGCTAATAATTCTTCATTCACCGGTACTTGAAAACTCTTTTTGGCATCACCTGAAGAAAAAATCTCGGTAATATCCTCAAGCGTTATTGTTGTAAGCTTTTTCTTGGTGCGTTCATGCTTTGCCAATTTCAGATAACGCTTGCTCACTTGCATCTTTGCGTCTTCGAAAACTTTTCGGACGGTTCTCGCGTTGCCAAAGTTCTTATCCCTTGCCCGGTAAAGTTTTGTAAGTTCTTTGAAGAGAAGTTTTTCTGCATCCTCGTCAAAAAGGTAATCCTCATCGAGAACCATTTTCCTGAATATGCGGATCATTTCATCAGGTGTGTAATCTTCAAAATTGAAGTGATGTGTAAACCGGGATTTCAGTCCGGGATTTGCTTCCAGAAAATCATTCATCTCTTCCGGATAACCTGCCGCTATTACAAAAAACTCGCCTTTTTTATCTTCCATTCGCTTTAGGATTACATCGATTGCTTCCTGTCCGAAATCTGTGCCCTGGCCTTTTTTCACCAGCGTGTAAGCTTCATCAATAAACAGTACATTACCTAAAGCTTCTTCGATGATTTTTTCGGTCTTCTGGGCAGTTTCGCCGACATACTGACCAACGAGTGCCGCCCGGTCTACCTCTATAACATTCCCTTTCGGCAGCAATCCCATACCTTGATAAATTTTACCCATGAGGCGGGCAACAGTCGTTTTGCCGGTCCCGGGATTGCCGAGGAATGTTGCGTGAACACTGATTTTATCCTGAGCTTTTAGTCCAAGCTGTTTACGCTCTTTCATTACCTCAAGATAATCCACAAGAGCACGCACACTATCTTTAACACTGTTCAACCCAATAATAGATTCAAGCTCTTCAAAAACTTCTGCAAAGTTTACCGGTGCTTCTTCGGGTTTTGTTTCATCATCCTTTTTCTCTGGTGCATCTATATCTTCATCAGCCAAGGTAAAATGCCGAGTGAACACTTTTGTTCTGTTGATATAAAACTCCAGCCGAACCGGACTTTTTGTCCACAGAGGATTGCTAAGCGTGTCAATCGTATCCGGTAACTCGTACATGTCCCAATCTTTGGGAATATTTGAGGATGCGGAAGACTGATGGATAATCTCATCATCAATGAACCATGCATAAAAACAATTGTGAGTTACATCGGCAGCATTATAGCTTAAATTTTTCAGCAGGATATTGATGCCGATTGCCGGCCTTGCATTGAAATTACATTGTGCCAGATTTTTATTCTTTGCATTTTTTGGATCATCAGTCGCATTGAATATTTTAACGGATTCGACTTCCACTAACGGGTTTTTATGAATCTCAAGGAGTTCCTGCTGCTCCTCGGTATCCCGGATGAATTTTGATTTAATCTCTTCGGATTTTTTATCAGAAGATTTTTTGTATGCTTCCTTTAATACTGCGAACCGTTCATTTTCGATTAGATATTTCTCGTATTCTTTGATTTTTTCTGCAAACACCGAAATTTGATTCATCCGGAACATTGACTCCAATTGCAGGAGTAAAATTTCCGGTTCATCATAGTGCGCTTGTTTGAGCAGGGTATTGGCTATCAATAATGAAAACCAATACTCTTTTTGTTGTAAAGCTTCCTGCGCGAGAGCGAGCACTTCCGGTTTATCTTTTTCATTCGATGATTTAAGATTTTTCTTTGCACTGTTGAAATACTTACGTAATCCCTTCCACGATGGGTTGGCATTATTATCCATCATCAGGCTGAGTTCATAAAAACTTAGCGCACGGTCGATCTCTCCGATACTGGCTAAGGACTTAGCCTTGTTCAGATACGTCCACGCGAGCAGTTCCTTTTGCCTTCCCTCAGTCATGTTGAAATCGTATATGGCAGCTTCAAAACTGCTTAAACGCATCTGAACATAGCCGCGGTACATCTGCGTCAGCAAACTTTGGCCGCTCAATTGTTTCGAAATATCCAGATAACGTTGAGCTTTCTGGGGGTCACCGTTTTCAAGACATGCCCAGGAATAACAAACTGCCGCGTCTGCGCTATCGGGCTGATTAGCAATAAGTTTTTCGGCGATGGGCAATGCAAGCCTAAAGCGACCCTTCCATAAATGATCGAACGCTTCCTGTTGCAATGTGCTCAGTGATGATGATTCAGGCATATCTACTCTATGTTTCTTAGTGTATCCATCAGTTCTTTGAATTTCAGAAGTTTCTTTTGAGCCTTATCTCCCATGCGGGAAATTCTTACTGAGGTCTTCAGTAATTTTTCATAGGATTCCGTGAGTTTCATATACTCAATCAGAATTCCACGGCTGTCTAATCCGCTTTTTTGTGGAAGCTCTTTGGCTTTGTCGAGAATATCGAAATATTCGGTAAAGATTTCTTCATTTTCGTCAAGTGGTGTTGCCATGGTATCCTCACTCTCCTATAATGGTAAATTTAAAACTGACATCTTCTTTAATTTCCTCGCCCATTTCCTTAATATCATCGTCATCTTCTTTATGATGCCAGTTGATTTCAACCACCCCGCCGCTCTTATGATAGTTTTCCAGCTTATCAATCATGTCGGATAGATACTTTATTGAGCTTGAATTCAGATAATCAATCTTGATATTTAAGACCATCTTACCTGTTACTTCAAGAAAGTACTGCTGAATCCATTCAATGAGTGGTTTGAAAAAGTCCGTCGTGTTTTCAGGATACGACGATCCTGAAAGCTCAAGGATTCCACTGGAGGCATCAAAATTAACACTCAGAGTGTTCTTGGTTTTGGCAAGTATCAGATTAGTCAACATTACTCGTTCTCCTTAATTTAGTTTGAATTATTAATAGTAATTTGTTTTCTTCAGTACGGGTTGAATAGGTAAGCGGGTTTTTCGATTTCCGGAGTATTTCAAGAAATCCAATACCGCCGCCCTTAGAATCATCCGGTGATTCATCCTTAAGCCGTTGCTTATACAGCGCTTTCAATTCGTCGGCATCCAACGAATTATACTGGTCAAGCTTTGCCGAGATCTTTTCCAATTGTTCCGGAGTCACACTGTTTTCGGAAGTCAGGATTATTTCAGATTCGTTTCCCGAAAGCGAAAATTTTCCTTTCCCCGCTGCGTTGTTTTCTCCTTCCGATTCCCGCTCGGCTGAATAGAAACCGATATTTTGCATTAACTCATTTGAACAAAAGAGTACAGTTTTAAATTCCTGATGGCTCATGACTTGTTCGAATGATTCCGAGAGGAAATCGGTAAACTCTATAAGTGAATTGTTATCGCAAACACCTTCATACGAAAAACAGAATGTCCTTGTGCCGGGTTCCTTACCAACATTCATCGAAAAATTTTTCATACTTTTCTCATTTGATTTGTATGTCAATTGTTAATATTCTAGTCCGGGGATTTATTCTCATCTTATAAATGATCATTGAATTCGTAAAAATGTAATCAGTTGATTAAATTTGTCCATAGCTTCATCAAAGTCATAATGGTGAATGCTATCGGTAATTTCTTGTAAAGAATTCTTCATACTGCCTATGCCCGGAATGTGATGAATCTCGTCAATCTTGCTTTTTGCCGCCGGATCACTATCCTGCAGTAAGAGTTTCAACTCATTGAACAATTGTTGCAACCGGGAGGTGTCCAAATCGGCAGTATCATCTGAAACTACTTCTGTCGTGATTGATTTTATCCACACACCGAGTTCACCCAGAACATTTTGCAGGCGATCATTGAAGGTGGATAAACACTGTTCGATTTCCGTCGGAAGTTCTTTTCTGAGGGCATTTTCCAACTCGCCTGCGGCTTTGTTCAATTCAATAGCTCCAAGATTTCCGGAAACACCTTTAATTGTATGAGCAAGCCTTACTGAAAGCTCTTGTTCATGGTTTTGAACTGCATTTCTGATTTCGCTGACGATATTTAAATTGTTTTTATACAACTTCTGAAGCAGATCCGTATACAGTTTCTTATTACCTCCGACCCGGCTCAAACCATTCTTAATCTCTATACTGGTAAATTCAGGCAGATCGACACCTGTTTGTTCAGCCGGTTTGGGAGCCGGTATATCTTGTGTGTTCCTGACACCCTGCTTAATCCATTTTATCAACGCGCCGAAAACCTCATTCGGATCAATCGGCTTAGTAACAAAATCTTGCATGCCATATTCAAGGCATTTTTCTTTAATTCCCTGCATTGCATCAGCAGTCATTGCGACGATAGGCAGGTCAACATAACGTGTTAGTTCTCTGATGGCTTTTGTCGCTGTATAGCCATCCATTACCGGCATCTGGAGATCCATAAAGACGATATCATACTTTGATGGTGTACCGGAAGAATTGACTTTTGCAACGGCTTCTTCACCGTTATTTGCTATCTCAACTACGAACCCGGCTCCCTCCAGTAATTCAGAGGCAACCTGTTGGTTAATGTCGTTGTCTTCGGCTAAGAGAATGCGAGCCCCCTTGATTTTCTCTATTTCCTGAATATATTTCATTTTTTTGCCAGAACCAGCCCGTTTAGTACGGCTTTCTTTACCGTAAGTTTCCATTATCGTATCAAATAATGTCGAATAGGAAACCGGTTTAATGAGAAATGCTTTTATTCCGATTTTTTTTGCTCTTTCAGCAATCTCTTCCCGGCCAAAAGCAGTCATCATAATTATTGCAGGTGCTTTGGGCAGCTTCATTTCAAAAATAAATTTTGAGGTTGTCAAACCGTCCAGTTCCGGCATTTTCCAGTCCATTAACACCAGATCAAACGGATGCTCTGTTTCCTCTTCAATAAGATGAATAGCCTCCTGTCCCGATGCGGCTAAGACTACTTCGAAGGAAAAAGTCTCAAGTGCCTCTTGCAATATTTCACGAGCTGTCTTATTATCATCGCAAACAAGCACCTTCATGCCGCGCAAATCAATTGCCGGGACATATTCATCCCGCTTTTGTTCAGCTTGCACTTGAAAGACTGCGTTGAAGTAAAACGTACTGCCTTTGCCGTATTCACTTTCGACCCAAGTAGCGCCACCCATCAATTCGGCGAGCCTCTTGCTTATTGCCAAACCCAATCCTGTACCACCATATTTGCGTGTCGTGGAACTATCTGCCTGGCTGAAAGATTGAAACATTTTCGCCTGCTGTTCCGGTGTTAACCCGATTCCCGTATCACGTACTGCAAAACGAAGTTTAATATTTTCTCCGAGATGTTCTTCAACTGTTGCCGTTACAACAATATCTCCAGCTTCAGTGAATTTAACCGAGTTGCTGCAAAAATTGGTGATTATCTGGCCGATGCGCAAAGGATCGCCAATGAGATTTAACGGAACGTCTTTCCCAATATGAATTGAGAACTCTAATCCCTTTTCCTGTGCCTTCTGCGAAACGAGATTTGAAACAGTATCAAGCACCTGCTCCAGATCAAACTCAGTGTTCTCGATGTTTAATTTACCTGCCTCAATTTTTGAAAAATCAAGAATATCGTTTATTATGCCGAGCAATGAGATTGCAGACCGGTCTATCTTGACAAGATAGTCGAGTTGTTTGGGGTTCAGATCGGTTTTCAATGCAAGGTGTGATAAACCGATAATGGCATTCATCGGTGTCCGGATCTCGTGGGACATGGTTGCCAGAAATTGACTTTTCGCCAGAGTAGCTGCTTCGGCACTTTCTTTTGCAACTGCAAGTTCTTTTTGAATTTGTTTTATGTCTGTTATGTCCATCACTGAGGCGACAAGACATTCTTCACCCAAATACTGAATCGGAATAAACGATAACAATACCTCTCGTATTTCACCAGATGTGTAACGTTTAAATTGTGTCTCGTAATTAATGACAACACCATCGTTTTTCATTTTCTCGATAATTCGAGTTCTTTCTTCAGGATGAACATACCAGTCTAATGTATGCATTCCGGAGAAATCCGATATTTTCAACCCGTGAAAATCAGCCATTGCAACATTTGGTCGTATTATCATGCCGTCACTTACTCTGGCAACTACGGTTGGAACCGGCATAATGTCAATAATTTTATCTGCGGATTCCTTTGCCTCTGCGAGCGCTTCTTCAGCTAATTTTGTAGGAGTTATATCAATTCTGATACTTAGATATTCGATGATCTCGTCATTTTCTCCAAGGACCGGAGCAATTACAGTATCCAGCCAGGTAAATGTTCCGTCTTTTGCTCTGTTACGAACTTGTCCCCTCCAAACATGCCCATTTGTAATAGTGTCCCATAACTCTTTGAAGAACTCGCTTGGATGCAAACCAGAATTGAGTATTCTGTAATTTTTTCCGATAAGTTCTTTTCTTGTATATTTTGAATTTTTACAGAATTCTTCATTAACATCGGTAATGTTTCCCAATGGATCCGAAACAGAAACTATAGCCGCGGCATTGAGCGCCAGATTTTGGCCTTTTAACTTGTTCAAAATCTGCTGAAGCTCTTTTGTGCGTTCGGCGACTTTTATCTCCAATGTCTCCTTGGCTTTTTCGAGCTCCACTTCGTATTTTTTTCGTTTGGTAATATCCGTATGAGTGCCGACAACCCGGACTGCTGTTCCTTCGGCATCCTTTTCAACAACCAGACCCCGGTCAAGCAGCCATATTACTTCGCCGTTCTTTTTTATTGCCATGTATTCGGATTCATAGCTTGAGCCTTCCATTAAGGCCATTACAACATGATTAGCGGCTATTTCCCGTGTATCCGGGTGCCGCAGTTCGTACCATTTATCCACGGTGGCAGGAAATTCATTCGGCTCATAACCGAAAAGCTCATACATTCTATCGCTGAAATAAATCTGATTTGTTTTGACGAACCAGTCGAAAATCCCATCGTTGCTTGCCTGAAAGGCATACTTGAATCGGTGGGTTACATCCCGCAGTTCTGATTCTTTTTGCTGGATTTTTGAAATCATCTCATTAAAGGCAGTTGCAAGTGATCCGATTTCATCCTCTGTCTCTACCGGAATTGCCTGCAGGCTATGCGCATTTGTTAAAGCATTTACCGCATCGGCAAATCGGAGTAAGGGTTTTGAGATGCGCTTTGCAAGAAAGACCATTAGCATAATGAAAAATAATAGAGAAAAAATACCGATGGAAGCCGAAACCGTTTTTCGAGTAGTAATATATGAGAACAACTCTTTTTCGCGGACAGATACACTAATACTCCAGCCGGTTCGATAAATAGGGTGATAATATGCCCAAAGCCGCTGCCCCGGCTCGTCATTTATGCGTAGTATTTTCTTCCCTGATTTACCGAGAAGCATCTCCATTCCTTCTGCCTTCATATCTTCGGAATTAACAGAAGTCCCCAGCGTACTTAGAATATTGTCCTTAAATATCCTTTTTTTGCTGGGATGGTAGATGAATTGTCCGCTTTGCGATACAATTATAAAGTTGAAACTGCTATAAAATACCGTATCCACGAAGTATTTAAATCTGGTTAAGTCGAGTCTGACGCTCGACACCCCTATAAATTTCCCATTCTTATATATTGGAGCAGATACTCTGGTGCAGAACTGCTTGGTCTCGCGATCTATAAACGGTTCTTCCCAGTATACCTTGCCGGTCTTTTTCGGGATTTGATACCATTTTTCTTTCGGATTAGTATAATCTATTAGAGAGGAAAGGTCGCTGCAGATTATCTTACCGCCGAAAGAGGTAACAGAGTTAAAGCGTAATTTGCCTTTGTTGTAATCTCTTTCAAATGCAAATCTGCTGCCGAGAATCAGTTTGTTTTTCCTGAGATTGTTTTCAAGAAATTTGTATGCTTCGTCTTTCGTAACTTCACCAGAAATTGAGACAAATTCTGCCCCTCCAATGGCAATATTTTCTACTTGCTGCAGTTCATTATTAATCTTAAGAGCAATGTCTCTGACGTACATTGTCATGAAGCGGTCAAGATTTTCTTCTTCATGCCGGAGGGTTATGTTTTCGTTGATTATAAAATACGCGAAATATATCACCAATGTTGGGAGAAGAGTGAACAGGAGTATTCTGTATTTTATTGTCAAATTCATCAACGAACCTATTGTTTGTAGAATATAGTGGACATATAAGCATCCCGGTACAGTATTACTTAATCATATTCACAATGCAAAAGAGCAATATTATTGTCGAGAATCCTAATAGAACAAAACAGGCTAAATTATCCCGGGTAATCGGACATTCGTTTTAAAAACAAATATGCAGCGCAGCCTCCGACCGGAGCAATGGTAAACCAGTATTCCAGTTTGATAAAGGGAATCAATTTCAACGAAAATAGCGCTTTTTAGAGTAATCGACAACAGCAAACTCATATCTCCTAATAAAAGTTTACCACGCTCAAATTTGCAAACTTTCGCTTTACTTAATAAGGTTAATTGTCTATCTTCGCAAATATTTTCGCTTATTACTATATAATTCGGAGTTTTTATGCCGTTGTTAGAGTGGAACGAATCACATAGTGTTAATATTAAAGAAATTGACGCGCAACATCAAAAACTTGTCGGCTTTATGAATTTGCTTTACGATGCTATGCGTGCCGGCAATAGTAAAGAGGCGCTGGGTGTTATCCTTAATGAGCTTGTCGCGTACGCGGTTTACCATTTCAATACCGAAGAAGAACTCATGACGAAGTTTGGATTTCCGTTCATGGATGAACACGTCAAAGAACATAACGATTTTAAATTAAAAGCTTCTGATTTAGTCACGCGGTTTGAAAATAGTACCGCCATTATCTCAATCGAAGTTATGAATTTTCTGCGTGATTGGTTGAATAATCACATCATGGATACGGATAAAAAATACCAGGTATTTCTGAATGAGCATGGTGTTTTTTAATTCAATTCATTAATGAGTTTTTAGAATACCATTTCCGTCAAAGCTTTTTCATTTTACAACCGAGCCATAAAAACGCCCGGCGGTTACCGGGCGTTTAGATTTTTATAAAAATCGGGGGAGTATCAAAACGAGTATTGCACACCCAATTGCATTTGCCAGCGTGATAAAATATTATCGCTTGAAAATGGGGTTGACACCTCAGAAAAAGAAATTTTCGCTTTCCCCGTTCCCGAATCAATTCCCAGATACTTGAATGATGTATTATTCTGATCTTTTACGGTTTTTACAAAGCCCCAATCGCTGTTCATAAGATTAAGGACATTAAGAATGTCAAGCGAAATTTCAAAGCAATGAACTCCATAAGCATGAAGTTTCTGAACGATCTTTAAATCCACATTATGTATCCAGGGTTCTATGGATTTATTTCTTTCTGCAATTTGCCCTCTGTGAGATTTTAAATAATCATCGGCGTTGATGAATGCATTTACTTTGCTCCAGTCGGTTATGATAGTCTTATCATCTGCCGCGTAAAGGATGGTTTTTGGATCGTTATCTTTAGGAATATAGATCAGGTCGTTGGAGAGAGAACCGTCGGCGTTGATATCAGAGCCCGAACCGTTATATGTATACGAGAATGGACGTCCCGATTGACCGTTATAGAATAGTGATATTGTTGTCTCATACCCCTGAATCATATCAAGAGTATATGATAAACCGGCAAAAAGTCTATGCTTTAATTCATAGTTTGAAGTCGCGAGTACAGGGTTGTTCGGGTTGCCGGAAATCGGATTAGTCGTCCATTGCGTGACCGCCTGACTTGAAGGTACGCTGTTCAGATCCTTGGCCGTACCATATGTGTAACCGATGTTTGTATAGATTTCTTCTGACGGGGAGCCCTGAATTTGAGCTGAGAAGTTATATGAGTAACTTTTATTCTCGTTCTTTGTTACAAAAACATCGGTGAACTTTGATTTGTACACTGTGGAGTATACCGGACGCCCGTCAAATGCAGTGCCTGTTTGTGCACCGACCGAGTAATCAACATAGTACAAATCATTTACCGCTTTTGAGTATAAGAATTCAAGTGTTCCTGTTAAACCGAAAGGGAGTTTTCTATCTACCGCAATATTGAACCTCATTACCTGGGGCATTTTTAAATTCGGATCGGACGCGTCAATTTCCGATGTATACGTTTTAAAGGCTGCAGGCAGCCGGGAGTCACCTGCCTTTGGCTGGTCAAAGGGGTTATATATGAACGGAGTACCCGATGCGGTACTTCTAATTCGTGTTAACTCCAAACCGGTATTTAAATAGTCATTGGCAAGCCATACGAACGGCAGCGAGCCGGTGAATATTCCTGCGCCTCCACGTACCTGCATAGTCTGATCATTATGAACATCCCAGTTAAAACCGAGTCTGGGTGACCAGAGTAAATTGCCGCTTGGAACTTTATTCGTGCTAATGCCGTAGTTGCCAAAGTATTTAATCAGGCTGTCGTTCTTCGTCGGAGTGTCCGGTAATATCGGATCGTCAACGCGAATACCTAAGGTGATTTTAAGATTTGGTAAAACCCGCCACTCATCCTGCACATAAAATCCAAGAGTAACCGCCGATAGTTTAGCCGCCCAGCGCGGATCGTTTTTCAACGGAGCTGCATAACTATAATCATACTGTTTTGGTTTACCGTTTATAAAATCAGCCATTGATGCAAACGAATAAGTTCCGTAATAATCTCGTATGAATAGATTTCGTCCCTTGAAAAATTCGTTGTGAGTTCCTGCAGTAATTGTGTGTTCGCCAAGATAATAGGTGAAATTGTCGGTAACCTCTATGACATCCTGATCAACTTCGTTGGCTTGTGAAAATGGTTCTCCACCGGCGTTGAGTACGAGTCCTTGTTCCGTAACCGATATAGAGGAGAAAGGCCTGGCGTTTTCACCATGACGGCGGTCACGAATTCTTAACAATCCGAGAATCAGCTCATTTGACATGGTGTTCCCGAAAGTGCTTGAAAACTGGAGTACCGTTGAATTCGTTCTAGTATCAAATTTGTATGCATGGTCAGGAAACTCAAGGGTGCTTACTCCGGGACTGATAATCTCATCACTCCCATTAACATAATTATGCCGCAATGTAAGCTTGTGCTCATCGGAGATATTCCAATCCAAACGGGTGAATAATTTTTGAGAAGGGCGAAGTTTGGTGATAGCGTTATAATTACCCGGATCATAACCATATTTAGTTGTTAGCGTATTTCTAAATACATTCCCGAGGCTGTCAACTTTTGAACGGCTTAGCGCGGTATTCTGTGAAAGTGAAATGTTTGATACGGCCTCGTCTCTTTTTGTCAATTCGCCACTGACAAAATAAAATAATTTATCCCGGAGAATGCTACCGCCGACACTGGCGCCTGCCTGATACTCGGTGAATTTTGAAAGTTTTGCTTTTAACGCATCGGGGCTATAACCAGCGAGATTCTGATTCCGTCCGTAATAGTAGCCGCCGGCTTTTAGTTCGTTCGTTCCGGATTTTGTAATCGCGTTAATACCGCCGCCGGTAAATCCGCCAAGTTTAACATCGTAAGGGGCAATGACAACCTGAAACTCTTGAATGGATTCAAGGCTGAGAGGGTTGATATTTGCCTGTCCGCCCGGTGCTCCGGTTGACCCTAAGCCGAATTTATCATTGTACTGCGTACCGTCTACCTGAATGTTATTGTACCTGTTGTTTCTTCCCTGAGCACTGAAACTGGTACCGCTGAATTGAGGAGTGAATTTTACAAAGTCCTGAAGGCTTCTTGCAACAGTAGGGAATTCATTGATAATTTCGTTGGAAACGTTTGTTGCCGCTCCGGTTCTGTCCGAGCTGATAATCGAGGAGCGGTTTGCAGTGATAGTGACTTCTGATGCCTGCCAGGCTTCGTTTTCAAGTTTGAAATTAAACTCAAGGTTGCTGCTTAATTTCAAATTGACGTTTTTGACTTCCTGCTTTTTGAATCCTACATAAGAAACGGAAATTTTGTACGGGCCGCCCGCTTTCATGTTGGAGATGTTATATAAACCATCAACTCTCGTTGTTGAGCCGAATATCGTACCGGTAGGTATATGCAGGGCAACGACAACAGCACCCGGCAGCGGTTCGCCGTTCGCATCGGTCACCCGCCCATTGATTGCGGCAGTGGTCGAACCTTGAGCCGTCAATATTTTGGGAATTGCCATCAGAAAGAGAAATGTCACATAGAAAACGGTCAACAGCCTGAACATAACTTCTCCGATTTATAATCAAATAATTGGATGAGTCTTCACTTGAAAATACTCTATCGCGGCAATGCTCGCAAGTGAAATATGTCCTATTTGCCGAATTTGGCTGTCGGTGGGTGTGGGAGGAGGCCACATTAATAGTGTTTAAATGAAAAGTCCCTCTTGCGACGGATTTTCTTGTGGGCGCTCAGGGATTTCTCACAGAGTCCTGTGGAGAACCCCGGACCCTCCCAACTCGTCGGGAGGGTCTGAACCAACTGCTTTAAAATGAAAAATCCGTCTTGCGACGGATTTCCTTTGTGGGCGCTCAGGGATTCGAACCCCGGACCCTCTGCTTGTAAGGCAGATGCTCTGAACCAACTGAGCTAAGCGCCCAAAAAATTGAGCTTTAAAGATAGTAGTTTTTTTTGATTATTGCAAAGAAAAAGTTGAGCGAGCGACGGGATTCGAACCCGCGACCCTTAGCTTGGGAAGCTAATGCTCTACCAGCTGAGCTACGCTCGCAAACATTCTTTCAAATAACTAATCTAATTTACGATTTAAATTGATTTTTTAAAACAGAATTACTTTAACTAGGAAAACAGGAGTTTTCGATAATTCTCAGCAAAAATCACACAATTCTGTGTCGATTAACCCATTGTCCGCTTCTTAAATGTTTCCGAAGCCGATGGTAAGGTTATATAAAAATTCGTGAATTTATCGAATTCGGATTCGACTTTTATTGTTCCTTTGTTCAATTCGATGAATTGCTTGGTCAGAATGAGGCCGAGTCCCGAGCCTTTTTGAGGTGAGTTTCCAACCTTCTTATTCGTATCAAGATTGAATAATTTCCCGATATCTTCCGGTTTGATTCCGATGCCATGGTCACGTATGAAAATGATAACATTATTAGCATCTTCCCGTGCAGTAATGATTATCGGTTCACCGTCCTTATTAAATTTTACGGCATTGTTGACCAGATTACGTATAACCAATGTTATTGTCTGCTCGTCAGCCATCAAATAGGTGTCCTTCGGGATATCGCAAAGAACTTCCATACGGCGCTGTTTGGCGAGTGGTGAATACAAGTCAACCAGATCCTTCACGATAGGGTAGAGATGTACCGGTTTAGGCTCTATTGTCAGTTCGCCTAATTGCGTACGGGACCATGCGAGAAGGTTTTCTACTAAACGAAATGCCGTATGCGCTGAATCAGAAACATCCTTAAGAAACGATAACCGCATTTCCTCGCTAAGGTCATGATACTGACTCAAAAGTGTATCTGTGAAGCCGATGATGCCGGCAAATGGACTGCGAAGGTCGTGAGAAATGATTGAAAAGAAGCGATCCTTCGTTGCATTTGCTTCACGCAGTTTATGTTCGGATTCAACTAACGCCCGTTCAGCCCTTCGTTTTTCGGTAATATCGTTTATAACACCGATAACGCCGGCAATACTGCCATCCATATTCTTTACGACCGATTTGCTTATTACTACTTCTTTCTGCTGTCCGGTGCTATCAACGATTACCGTTTCATAATTCAACATTTCCGTATCATCTTCTGATTCTTCAACAGACGGCTCCCCATTTTCTGGTGCATACTCAGGCATGATTTCACCAATCTGCTTTTGAACCATGTTTTCTGATTTCAGTCCGATCAGTGTTTCAAAAAATCTGTTACACCCGAGTACATTGGCATCTACGTCGGCAAAATATGCCGGAACGGTCATGTTGTTGAGCATTGAGATAATGTAATCGCTGTAAAAACTGGAAAAGTCCGAGCCTGTTAGTTGATTGAATATATCGCCGAAAATATCAGGAGATTCTGCAGTTGGTGAATTTTCGACAGGGAGAACAACTTTGTTCTCAATAATCTGTTCAAGCTCGTGTATCTTGGCCAGAAGTTCTTTTTTTGTCAGCTCTGTGTATTTCATCGGCAGCATTTTTTATTGTAATTAGACGGTAATTGAACGGGTTCCTGATCGAAATATATGAAAACAATCAGATTTCTCAACCAGGCATTCTCATAAAAAAATTTTCATTTATGAGATTCCTTGAGTATCTTAGTGTCCATCTTACACAATTACCCAAGGCGCCACAATGCGGCATTTGAATAGGATTATCCTTATTGCAATAACCCTGTTTGTTTCATCATCTTTTGCACAGCGATACATGGAAAAACTGAACCGTGGATTTGTGGCTGTTCCGTACACGGCCGGCGATTCTGTTTTTCTGAGTTGGCGCTTTTTAGGAACAGATCCTGCGAGTATCGGATTTAACGTTTATAAAAACAATGTTAAGCTTAATGCTGAACTGATAACTATAACGGCGCATTTAGTTTGAGATTTTCCTTAGGTTAGTTTGAGAATTCGCCGACAAACCAACCTGACACTTTGTCATACCTATAAAAAGGGGCAAAAAGCCCCTTTTTTAGTAGTTCATAATCAATAATTCAATCGATTTCGGCTTTGTAAACCCGGTTCGATTCTCCAGAACGGCTCCGCAGCTATGCTTAACCGAATCCTTTCGCAAAATACGGAATTTTGAGTACAATTCATTCACTACTGGATGGTCATAATATGAGAGTATAAACCGGCCTTTAATCTTCTTTAAAGCCTTATTCAAACGGATATGATCCTCCCGCTTAAAGTCCACCTCAGAAGTCTTGTAATACTGCTCACAATCCACATACGGAGGGTCTATATAGAATAGTGTATCCTTACTGTCGTACTTTTTGATCAGCTCTTCAAAATCGAGGTGCTCTATCTGCACCTTTTTCAGTCTCACATTGATCGTACCCAAACGCTTCAGGAAAGGCAGCAGTTTCCCGGAAGTTATCTTTGTCGCCTTCACCTGATATCCCCAGCCGCCGCTTCCGGAGAATGATTGGATCCGGTTAGTCGCATAAAGCATAGCCCGTTCTATATTTGAAACATAATCTTCGTTTTTCAGTCGCTCTTTTGCTTCGGCGTATACTTCCCTCGAGTGCAGCGTCCACTCCATTCGATGCTGAAACTCTGCGAAGTTGTCTCGGATTACCCGGAACAAATTCACCAGATCGCTGTTCTTATCGTTGTATACTTCAAGAAAGGAGTGATCTTTTTTATACAAGACCCATCCCCCTCCACCGAATACCTCGACATACGTTTTCTCGCGGAAGTCCTCCGGAAAATTCTCGATTATCCATTTTGACAAATAAGATTTGCCACCGATGTATGGAATCATAAAATACCTCGTGTAAAAAATTTTGAAATTTGTATCTTTACTCGAGGCTTTTATTAATTCTTTCTGCAGGAGGGAATTGATAAAATTCTCCGGGACAGTGTCCGGTTCGAACAAGTGTGCGCCCTACAAAGGGCTTACATCTACCGGCGCTGTCCCTCTGGTTTTAAACCTGAATTAACTTAATAACTGTTGTCTCATTGAACTCATCCTGGGTAATTTTCTTAGCCTTAAGCGCAGTATCATAACCTGTAATGTTGAACAAAGTGTCGAAGGTATAGTCACATTCGTTAAGGGCAGCAATATACATGTTACGAGCTTTACTAATCATACTCCAAGTATCGTCCCCGACAACTTGCCAAAACATCTTTTTTGTTTTATTTAGGGATGAATAAAAGTTACTACCGGATTGATTTGTTGTAAAAAGCCAAACAACATTCCCAATTCCTGAATAATATTGAGGAACTAAAACTGCAAAGCCCTTACGATTTAAAGAATTATCCGGTTGGCCTGATAGCACTCCGCCCTTATTAGAAATATATATTTCTTCAATATCGTCTGAATTAGTACAATCTCCATATTCAACTGTTTGTACTATTTTAGCCTCTCCGGGAGCTCCTTTAATGTAGAGCTTCATCCCCTTAACGGCTTGCGAGTAATCACATTGAATAGATGTATCTTTAAGAATATCATGATCAGTAATCGTCTTTACCGGAAATGTATTTGAATAGCTGCGGCTCAAACAGTAAAATGTTCGCTTGGATTGTTCGTAAAAGCCGGTACAACCCAACATATTCAGAATATCTTTAATTGTATCAATTCCATTTGTATACCAATTTGCATTGAGTCCTGTTCCTGTGTTGAAGAAAAAAGAGGTCTGCATCATAAACTGCGATGCTGGCACTTGCCACCGGTCAAGTGTTCCGTCAATTTTGGGAAAAAGGTAATATGAATCCCAATAGATATTGCTCATAAGAACTACTTTTTCAACAGGAAGAACTTTTAATATTATTGCTTTTATCGCATCCGTCAGCTTTATATAGCTGATCCCCGTACTTAAATTGGTGCTTGAAAAAGCTATTGCCTTAGCAACGACATCGGCATCTTGAGCAACATTTATTTCTTTCAGTTTCGCAAAATTGCTTAGTATGGTTATTTCAATCCCAAGGAATTCATAATCAATAGTTTTATTTTTCTTATCCAGAAAACCACGAAAATATTCATGCCCATTTTTATACACAGTGGCAGAAGCGTCATAATAAGTAATTATATCCAACAACTTAAATAGTGTGTAGTTGTAATCATCGTCGGTGAACGGATCGTCGGAGAAAGGATTCGGATATTGTTGAGTTTTTGAATACCAAACACGAGCGTTTATAAGGGACAATTTAATCTTAACATTTTCCGGATACATCACTGTTTCGCGAGTATCATCACTTCCGAACTCAAAAGGCTTCCAATCTACAATAGTAACAGATAAATCAGTTCTATCGCTGATACCTGAAAACTCAATCTGTATTTTATATAAATCGCCATTTAAATTTTTTGTCTCTGCCGTAATAATCATAGTGTATTATCAGCCAGCCTTTTTTCTACATTCTTCTGAGTCCAATAAAAATCTTCACCATTAATGGCCAACCCTCTATTTTTCATAACAGTCGTCAGCGCATCTATTTTGTCAGCCACGATGTTTCTTGAATAATTTCCAGAAGCACTTTTTGTTAGGCCAAAACCCGGATTATTTATACCGGTACTTATCGGAATTGAGTCTGGAATGACAACACCCTCGATTGTGCTCGCCCCGGGGAGTAGGTTCAAACCGAGATTTACAAGGTATTGAAAAACCTGGTCGTTGATGATATCCGCTAATTTCTGTAATGCTGTTTGCTTTACAGATTCCCATGTCGCTTCAGCTATTTGTCCAATGTTCTTATGTCCATCCGCCCAAGAAACAATAAAAGTGTTCAGCCCTTGTTTTACAAAATCGAAATAATTTGATACGAAAGACTGCACCTCCTTCAATCTTTTGCGATTGGCCTCTCTCTCTTTTTCCTGTGAGTCTTGAATAATTTTGGTAACTACTTCGTCTACTGTTTTGGCACTTGTTGCTGCATCAGAGTCCAACATTGCGCCTATTTGATTAGAAACGGAGTGCAGATATCCACCCTTTTCTATAAAAACGTGGGTGCTTTCATCTGAGAGCTGGGGGTTGGGCTGCATGTCATCAAGAATTTTTTTCCGTAGATCAAGCAGCTCGTTTATTTCCTTTTGAACTTTCGTCTGCTGAAGAAGTATACCAACTTGTTTCAACGACGATTCATTGTTCTGTTTGTTGGAAATTCCGATCAATTCATTATAATGGCTCATCTCATTATATTTAACAATAAGTTTCCCAATGGTCTTTTCCATCGCTGAGTATTTTTCTTCCTTCGGTATCCCGGCTGACTCAATTAAAGACTTATCCCGCTTTATCCATAGGTCAAGAAAGTGAATATACTCTGGATCCTTAATGGTGGTTTTTTTCTTCTCCAGAAGAGACACTTCATTTTGTAAATTTTTTAAATATCCTACATCTCCCTCCGCTTTTGCTAAGGCAGACCATTTATTCATTAAGTCGGTATACTTTTCTAATTCAGCATCACTCATTTTCCCGAAAGAGGAGACGAGCGGTAAATTAGTAAATATAGATAATACCCCGCCATATTTTTTGGTCATTTCAGAAGTCATTTCTGAAAGCTCAGATTCGATATCAGATTTTTTTCGACTAAGCTGTGCAATAGTTAAATTCTTATAACTCTCTGCGAGCTCATCAACTTTTTTAGACTGATCTTCAATTTTTTTTGTCGAATCAGAAAACAATCCCGGGAGTACGTTAAGTAAAAACATCAGTCCGTTTATTGCAAGCATCACTCCGCCTGGTCCCATAATGCTCTCCATGGCCAGCGCACCGAGTGATTTCCCGGCACCGCTGGCAGCAGTTTTAGCGTCTATCAATCCTCTTACTACCATGGGGATATTGTTCGCGATGCTCATCATGCCCATTCTAAAATTAACAATAAACATATCAGCATCACCCAGCGCCCAGCCCATTTGTCCGATCGCATTGTTCATTTGCGAAAGCCCTGCAGTCCCGGCTTGAGTTGCCTGAGGTAAACTTTTCGTTGTGGTACGAAGTTTGGCAAGCTGTTCATCTGTCAACTTAATATTGGCGGCGACAGTCTGCTGCCCCTCGATCTGAAGTAGTATCTTTATTTCTTGACTTATGGTATCTGACATGGTTAAAGCGATGCGTATTGTTCGTTGATGTTATCTATCCGGAGCCGGTAGTAAAAAAAGTAAATCCATTCTATTTTTTGCTCAAGCACCTTATCGAGCCTTGACACGTCTTTTTGAGCAACCTGAAAAAGTATATGATCAAACTCCCAGCCTATGTCTGGGGAGTAGCTTCTTCTTGCGCCATACTTATCTTCTGAGAGTTTCGCATTGCTTTCCTCTTCTCTAATAAGTTCGCGAAATAGCTCTCCCCACCTGTTAAAAAATCTGTGTAGTCTAAGGCGAGCTCGGCAATCATTTCTAATTTTTGCTCAATACGGATAGCATCTTCAAGTCCTTCAGGTAGGGCGCTGCCGTCGTAAGCGATAAGAGCATCTTTCAACAACTCCCATGGCTCTATTGATACGGTGAGTTGCAGCTGCTCATCTTTTTTGCCGGCGTTTACGTATGCTGCAAATTTCTTCATGAATGCGCCGGTCATCTGAGGGAACGGCTTTAACCAGTAACGGTTGCCGTTTATTTCCCAAATCATCTTATCTGGCATTAATTAAACTCCTGTCTTGTTCATTTCTGGTAAAAACGTAATACAAAATTTTTTTATTCATCTCCGGGAATTCATTCTTGAGTATGTTGGCAACAAAGTGCGCCGCGTTGGGATCATCCTTATAACCCCAGAGATGCGTGTACCCATAATAATTGGCCATGCGGTTATCTTCATTTTCCCAAACCTCGAGCGGATTGACCTTATAGAACTCAGCGCTGGCCGCGAGCGAGTATTGTTCAAATACGCAGCTGAAGAATTTTTTCATAACATCGTCAAACTGATCAAATAACTCCGGCCGGTCATTCATCCATAGAATCAACTTGTCCGCTTCGGTCGTGTACCGTTTAATAAAATCAATATCGTTACCGCCGAATATTCCGCAGTTTAAAGCTGCTTTAATGGGAGTATATAGCAAGTTTGATTCATAACCCCAGTCCTTAATCATTTTGACAGCTTCCGGATAGAACGCGTGCTTTCGAAAATTTTCTTTGTGCTGACAAACGAGTTTTGCATGCAGCATCTCTGGCCGCAGCGTTTTCAAAAACACGTCATAATCCAAATGGAGAAATGGTTCATCCTGAAGCATGTAAGCAAGTATTTTCCCTGCAGCCCAAAATTTCGGATTGATATTATCCAACGCTTCAAGCGACGTATCAACTTTATCGAATATGCCGAGCGGTTCAAACATTGCCTTGCCGTCACAGTCAGTGATCAACTCGACTGAATCAAATAAGCGCCGAGCGTAAGAAACGCTCAGCGCTAAACAGTTAATCATGAACATGTTGGTTAAGCTGCCGTGAAGCTTGCCATTGTTATCCCGGTAAGGCTTAGTCCAAAATGAGTAAATTGCTTTCATTATTATACTATCGACCCGGCAAGTGATCCACCACTTCCAGCGACACTTGAATTCGTCCCGTCATTCCAGGGCAAAGGTAGTGCTCCAAAAGGATTTCCGTCAATACAATCTCGCAAATTCTTTACAGACCTTTTTCCGATGATTTTTATTGTACCACCTTCTTCAGCTGTTGGCTTCAATGTTCCTTCAATCTGCACTTTCACATCTTTAACCCAGGTTTTGACGTTTTCGAGAAAAAAGTAGCAAACTTGATTATTGAGTTTTTCCAATTCATACAAATCGTAAAACTGTAATGCCGAGATCGTCAATGTTATGTCAAATCCACGGGAGTGATCTGTTCCATCGATCAAGCCCTGATTGCGGCCTTTAAATTCAAGAGTCACACCGGCTTTTTCGATAAGCCCCATATTCCGCAATTGTGAGGCTTGAACGTTCCCGGCGATAAAGAAGTCTGTCGTTCTTGCAACGAAAACGTTGGTAATAACTTCACTGACAACCCTGTCATTGTTTTTTGAGATATTTATTCCTGTAGCTCCCATCATTTTCCTTTCGTTTTTTAATTTTAGCCTATCGGATTTCCGTCTGTCCAGATCGTTGTTACCGCATCCCAATGCCCGGCTCCGACTGCTGCTTTAAAGTTAGCCTTTGTCGCAGCATATGCCGGTAAAACAACATCGGTCAAGTTCGCCCCAGTAAAATCACTACCATCAATCACTGCATCAGTAAAATTAGTACCGGATAAATCGCATCCACCGAAATTACAGTTGATAAAGTGAGCAAATGGACAATAATTATTTACAAAGGATGCATTACTGAATACACAATCGAGGAATTTCGAAAAATTAAAAGCGATGCTGTCAAAGTTACAGCTGCTGAAATCAATAACTCGAAAAGTTGAGAAATAAGCCTCATTGGCGTTGCCTGTTGAACCGGACATATCACCGCCAAGTACGGTTATTGCAGATAATATGCTATCTCTGAAATCAACCCCCGGGGCATTTATTCCAGTAATTGTGATACCCTGCAGATCAAGTTGGCAATATCCACTGATAACGATATCATGAGCCGGGCCGTGAAAACCGACCGCCACGAAATCCTTTCTTTGTGCATCTTTAATGATTGCGCCCGGAAAGATTAACACGATATACGTGTTGTCAGCTGCGGCATCAGTAATACTGTCGAGAACTTCCTGCAGGCTTTGCCCGGGATAACAGTACTTCATTCGCTTTACTTCGCTGATTTCAATTTTCTGAATACCAGCAATGATAGTCTCCATTATCTCAACGCTCCTTTCAGGCTTACCGTTGAAGCCCCGGTTACGGACATTTTGAACTTAACGTACTTCGCTCTGTTCTCGATATCGAAGTGAGAAATCTTCACACCGTCCGCTGTTGCGGTATCAATCTTCGTGTAGTCGCTAAAATGAATAGCGTCAACACTGACTGCATATTCAAGAAGCACTGAAGCTTCAGTTGAAGCTGCGAGCATCATGCTGAGAATGAGCAGCTTGTAATTTGCCGGCAGCTTTACAACTGCGCTCTCAACGGTTGTTCCGTTCGTTTTAGCAACAGCTGCAATAATATCCAACGGAGCGTATTCGCCATTCACCAATGTGAACACGATAATATTCGGAATGCCGAGCAGGTCACGCAGATAAGCAACAAACGTGCTCTGCGTGTTATGTGCTGCCGGATATTCCAAATCAGCCAGCAAGTCCTGAAGAGCAGCTTCATCGCTGTCTACATCCGGATCAAGTCCGTACTCTACCATCTTGTCGGCCACTTTGTCCCAAAAGTCACCGGTGCTATACTGCTTGGTGGCGTGGTCGCTTTTCAAAACGAGTTCTTTCGTAACGTCAACCGCTGTAGTTCTCCATGTCGCTGAAGTGTTGGCTGTCTGGAATCCTTCAACCTTAAGCTGCTGCAGAGCATCAACGGTGTCGTAAAATTGTTGTTTTTGCATAATTAAATCCTTAATGAATTAATGACATAATAGTTAAAGTCAAAACCACGATTCCGGAAACGGTATAACAAACAATGGCAAGTGGCGAAGAGTACCAGGGCGTATCCGGAATAATCGTTTTTGTAATCTCTGTGTATACCGAATCAACCTGCCGTTCTTTTTCCTTAAGTACATAGCCGATAAGCTCTGCTGTATAATTGCCGCTGCTGTCTATTTTAACGGCAATTGTAGCATCTATTAAAGAGTCTTTAACGGTGCCGGTAAAGATCTCTTCATTTCCGGTTGAATCTTTTTTCACCAGGGCAGTCGTTGCGTGCACCGGTTTCTTTTCAATCGTGACAACCGGTGTACCGGCAACATATTTTTGAGTAACCTGAGTCGTTTCCTTTGCCGCCGGTGCTGTTTTTTTTCCGCATCCGCACCCGGGTGAAGAAACGAATAACAAACCTGCTGCAATAACAACAACACCGATTATCAAAAGCCTATAATCTTTCATGCGAGTGGTACCTCCATTACCTTTTTGAAATCAAAAGCAATACTCACGTCGGATTTATCCGCGCGAAAATTGCCGTGAGTAAAAATTCCGTTCTTGTTAAAATTGTTCTTATCGAAGCGCCTGGTCGTGTTGAATGTTTTTTCAATACTGAACGATTTGCAAATTTGGTCAATCAACCACGCAGCCGCAGCATATTGAGCATCGCTATACTTTGCCCAGTACTGAAAACCTTGCCAAAGTTCACCGGCATCAAATACCTCACCTTTATATTCATGCTTACCATCGAGCCAGCAATATTTATCTCCTACCTTAGTAAGCGGGCCCTCATTAACAAACTCGATCCCGATTGTAGTTTTTTCGAGTAAGTACAATGCAGGATCCTCTCCGGAGCCGTGACGGAACAAGTGCATTGCATAATAACTTGGGTCAAACACTTGAATAATGCTGCCGTCTTTATCAATGACGTATGCCGTACCTTCCCTGGTCGGTGTTTGCTTCCACCAGCTGACAGTTCCTTGCCATGTGCAGCCGACCGTATGATGTAAAATCAACTTGGTCTTTTTATAAATTTCTTTCCGGTAAGCTGTTTCCGGATAGTCTTTTATTTTATTTATTGTCGGCATTCTCTACTCCTGAAGCTGCATTGTTTGTCGGCACCTCCGGACGCTTACTGAAATACGTTGCGACGTTGCTTCCGTAGAATAATCCGGATAGAACAGAATAACCGAATGACAATTGAAATGCGAAAGTGGGCATATCAATTTGAAATTCCTTTTGTTTTGCAATCGCGAACATGATGCATGATGTATAAAGGATACAAGTCACCAGAAACACGAATACTTTTCTTTTCCCTTGCTCAGGCACTTTTAAGTATCCTTCCCGGTACATTAAATACCATTTCATAAACGATATAATCGTCGTCGGTCTCATCAACAAATTTGTCCGATTCAACGGTTATAAATTGTTCTTCTAAATTTTCATTGACCTGTTGACCGGCGAGAGAATCAATAACAAAATCAACGTACTCCTCCGGATCAAGTTCTGCAGAATCTTTAATCATTGCGTAGACAATAAATTTTGTCCCTCTGGATAAGTTCATTATCTCGTTGGATTTTGATTTATTCCGGAATGAGTCCGTTGAATGAAATACGGCCAGCTCTCCGACTGAGTCGGTGGGGATGTACTTACTGAACATTCTCGGAGTTACAACTTTTACTTTTAGTTTCCCCTCAAGGCGCTCTTCAATAGCAGAGCTAAGGAGATCAACGAGTAACTTTTTTGATGCAACGATGCTCATTAAAACTGATCCAATAAACCATTATTAAAAATTCTGTCTTCAGGTCTTTTATTGACTTCGATATCGGTTGACATATCCGGGGTTTTCCCATCAGCCTTTAAAAGTTTTGTCCCTTTTTGAAGCTCCTTCAAATCCTGAATACGCTTTTTATAATTCTTATCAATAGACTCCGGCATGTTCAGCCGTTTACGCCTCATGTATAGATTATAAATTGCGAGGTCTACGGAAATATCAATTATCTCTTCAGGCACTTCAGCAAATGGCAGCTCATAACGGCTGCGCAGATAACTGTCTATTTCGTTATCAGCTTTGCGGATGCAATCATTAATCCGGATAAGACATTCATCATCCTTATCCGTTAAATCGATATCGGCAACGGCTCTCTTCTCATCATTAACGAGAGGAAGAATTTCGTCTATACTCAGCTGATCTTTTATGTTATCTAAATTGCAATACATCACTTTTCCATTTGTTGAATAAATCCGGGGAAGCCGGTCAAAACTTCCCCGAACGTTACGGTTCTACCATGTGCCAGGTATGGGTGGGAAAAATCAGCCTATCCCGCTGTAAAAGCACAGCACACCTTTTGCTGCCCAAAAACCCAAAGCTTTACTCGGATGTTTGGATTTCCTGATAGTTACATCATTCAAATAAAAGCTGTCCCTGACTTCACAATCGTTCGGGAGGTTAAATTTGTAATAACAATAACTATCACTTCTCAACGCCCGGCACGCACCAAGAGAAGCACCTTCATTCTTCATGTAGGTTTTATAATTACCGGCAGCAATTCCGGGCTGCCATTGAATTTCAGTCTTAAGTAAACGATGCTCGATGTTACCGTTATATCCTGAGGAAGAGGCTTTCTTTAATATTAACTTCAGGTACACGTAAACAGTGTCGTTCTTCGCATTACCATATATGATCCACTTGCTTCCTGATGGATTGTTATAAATAGTATCGGTAGTATAAATTTGCGTTTGGGTTGAATCATTAGCCGCAATTGTTTTCGTTACAGACCAGCGGCCAGACCACCAGCTGTCAAGTCGCTTAATGGTAACACCGGCAGAGTCACCGGCTCGTTGTTTAACAACATACCAGCTTATTGCATACAGGTTCTTATAATGAATCGGAGCGATAGTTGCGGTTGTCAGCGTGTCTGTCAGGCATATAACGCCCTGATGGTCAACGCTGGTAAATTCAATATCGCGGGTATCATAACTCCCGTTCGTTATCCAATGCGTGGGCCCGATCTGTCCTTGCGCCGGGAATGCAAGTGCGATAATAAACATTGTAAACAATGTCAAGAGGAAATAACTTATTCTGAAATGCTTCATCGAAGTCCTTTCAAAAAAAATGAATGAATACTTGTTTAATAAAAGCCCGCACCGGAGCACGGGCTTCCTCCATAATATACCTCACAGTTATGAGATGATAATACCCTCGAGACGTCCTACCGCCTTATCATTCAGAACGACAGGTGCGGCATCAAGCTCCGCCTTATGAGTAAAGAATGAACCGACTAAGCCGAGATCACGAACATCCACTCCGATGTTTGTGGCAATGGATAAATCAGATCGCTCTCCGAAACGAACCGCATAAATGCTGGTACAATTATTGGCACTACCACATGCTTCAGCATGTTCTATTACACGATTACCGGCATTGTCGTAACCTGACGGCAACACTGGTATATCATTGTAATATTTGATCGGTCGGCCAAATGCATCGGGTTGTGTAGTAAAGAATTCGCGGGCAATCGTAGTTAGGCGTGCAAGCGTCTTGCTGTCCATGTAAACCACCTGGGCGCCACCGTCAATACTTCCGATAAGCGTGTCAAGCAGTTCAAGGAATTTTTGCTGACGTCCCTTGGCCGCATCGCTGTTACCGAGATCAATACTCAATCCATTTTGCGCTGCGGTGATTTTTTGAAAAGCCGGAACGAGTTTTTTAATACCGTCAAATTGCTCGGCTTCATCGGTCGAATTTCCATTAAAGAAATAATTCTGAAATTCTCTTCCAAGATTAGCGGCAAAATTCAAAAGTTCCGAAGCACGAACAGAATTAATATCTTTCCCACGGCGTTCGTGTGCCTGATCAACTTGAACATGGTCCCCAAGAATTTTAAGAGCAGGACTTGCAAACGCCGGAGTAATGACGTTAAGGTCATAATCAGAATCAAGCGATCTGAATTTACCACCGGAGGCGGTAGCAGTTTTGCGGGTATATTCAGCATTGCCGAATATCGAGTAAAATTCTGCGAAAAGAAGAACGTTAGCCTTTTCGGTCATTTTCTTGACAACAAGCTGGGTTAACTCATCGCCGGCTGAAATTTGATTTAGTCTCATGAGACTCTCCTAATTAAAAAAATGTTTAATAAATTACTTACTTGCTGTTCGCTTTAATATAGTCAGCTGCTTTTTGTACGTCGGATGCAATATCCTTCGTTTCCTGAGCGTGATCTTTTTTCTTTGCGAATTCTGAGAATGAAAGACTGTTGTCAATCAATCCGACAAGCTGAGTTAACAAAGCGCAAGGATCATCTTTCGAGCCGTCGGCAAATTCGAACTTGTCACCGCTTTTCGAAGCAGCGCAAAATTCATAAATCTTTCCGGCGAGCGTTTTTTGTGCAGGCGAAATTTTCTCGCCGAGCGTAGCCATAAATGACATGGTCGCCTGAGCAGCTTTCATTGAAGCAATCTGTTTGTTGAATTCAATGGCCTGCTTTTCGAACTCTGTTTTTTGTTCGGCTGTCCCTTTCCCAGCCTCGATAAGCTTGGTGAGCGCCTCGATTTTGCCTTCAAGTCCGGCGATCTTTAAAGCAAAATTTTCATCCGTAGCTTCCTCTTCCAAGACTTTTCCTTCGGAGAATGAAAACGTGGTTGTGGTCTCTTCGGCAGAGAAGTTGAATGTACCGAGTCCCTGAACCGCAGCCGGTTGACCTTTAGGAAGAAAACCGAAATGATTAACCGTACCGTCGGCATGAAATGACATCGAACGTTCCGGAAGCTGGCCGTCATTCACCAAAGCTTTGAAAGCTTCAGCTACTTTCCCGGGCAATGCATATAACGTATCGCCGACACGTTTCAACTTTTCGACATAACCCATTACCGGCAGATTGTTGTCCGGATGTGATACCGTGATCGGCCGTTTTTCTTTTTCTTCTTTCGGCAAAGAATTGAAATGGTTCACGGCAAGATCAATTTTTGCCTCCGGCCATGAAGATTCACGACCTTTGGAATCTTTGTGCGTTCCCGTCTTGAAAAACGGAATCCATTTGTCTTTCATAGAGCTCCTTTGTTTTTGTAATTTTTTTTATTTACGTTTGCACGCTACAAACCTAACAATCCCATCAGAGCCCCTCTATTATATGAGTCCTTAGACTCAGGGAAATGACTTTTACACTATACCGCCGCACATTGCATCTTTATTTAAATTAATCTGGAGATGTAATGCCTTTTAAATTTCTTCTTCTTGCGAGCTCCGGTATGGGGGTGCTGCTGTCATTAATAGCCGAGGTCATGCCCGGAGAATCTCAAATCTTTAATCATGCTGCAAACGGGGGTATAGTGGTGATACTTTTTGCAATCCTGTGGTTCGCGTTTAAATACTTCTCTACCACCCTTGAGAAATCACAAAAACAAAATCAAGAGCTTGTTGCAAATACAGTCGCGCAAATACAGTCGCTGAATACTCAATACATTTCTCAGATTACCAACATGCAGGAAGAGACGAATAAACAAAACAAGAACAACCTTGATCGTTTATTTAGCGTTGTCGAAGAAAATTCGAAATCCTTTGCATTCCTGTCTCAAGTCATCACTAAAATGGATGGTAAACTCGATACCCATATCCAGGCACACAATCTTGAAAGGAAATAATAATGACTGAAGAATTGATTCAGGCAAAAGGCAGATATGAATTGCTTAAGGAAGAACTCAAAAAGTTATCAATCACCGCCGGTGTTGATCACGGCGAAATCTACAAAGAGGTGAATATTCTTCTCGCCGGCAAATCAGTCGTTGATATAGACTGCCCAAAAGTTAGAACACTTCTTGATGAACTTGAGACCAAGCAAACGCAGATCAAAGGAATCATCTCGGAAATGAAAAAGCTTGCCGAAACCTATAATCTGCATTAAGGTGCGAGATGAAAGAACAAGAAAAAAAAGAAGCGACTAACTTCTACGTTAACGGCGGCTATTCGATTGAGACTATTCTCCGCATCATGGGTGGCAAGGTTTCTCGCAAAACTTTGTATAACTGGAAAGACTCAGAGCATTGGGATGAACAACGGAAAGCACAATTTTCCGAAACAAAACTTATGCTGACAAATCTTGTTGAGCTTGCAAAGCTCGCGATCAACGAAGCTCTGGCCGATCCAAGTTTATTTAGAATCTCTGCTGTTTCAAAAATGATTGGTCTACTCAAATCAATGAGCCAAAATCCGATTGATAATATTGTGGACCCAAAAACCGGCGAGCCGGTTAAGTCCGAAGCGCAAAAAAATGTCAAAAAAGTAGTCACTCCTGAGTTGATTGAAGAGCTGGAGAGGAAATTGCTCGGATGCTGAAAATAGCCCAAATTCGTACTTTTTTGAAATTAGCCTTAAAACGCTCACAAATGCGTTTTAAGCGAGGTTTATTTTGGGCGACCCGTTGGCCGTTCCGGGACTTCTCGTTGAATTTAAAGCAATTTAAAGGCAGTTTAAAGTATTTTAAAGGCACGCCCCGGAAAATCCGGATTTTGGAGGAATTGCACTGTGAATGACAAGACTCCTTACTTCCTCCCGTATCAGGTTAAATACCTGCGTGATCCGGCCAAATTTAAGATCGTCGAAAAGTCACGGCGTGTTGGTTTAACATATGCCGAAAGTTACGATAATACTAAAGCTGCAGCTCTGGGATTAATTAATAAAGTATGGTTCTCGTCTGCAGATCTATCTGCCTCAGAGGAGTTCATTGACTACGTTGGGTTCTGGGCAAGATTTCTCGATGTTGCTGCAAAACACGTCGGCGAAGTTGTTATTGATTCGGAAAATGATGTCCGTGTACAAAGAGTGACGTTCGCCTCAGGTGCTGAGATAAATGCGTTGTCATCTAATCCGACAAAGTTCCGCAGCAAAGGCGGACGTGTTATCCTCGACGAGTTTGCGCACCACAAAGACCAGGCAAAACTTCTTGCAGCCGCAAAGCCCTCAACAATGTGGGGTGCGGAGTTACGAATCATTTCGACACACAACGGTGATGATTCAGTTTTTAATCAGCTTATCGCCGAAACGAAAAAACCGGAATCGGCAATGTCCAAGTGGTCGCACCACGTTATTACTCTCGATGACGCTATTGCTGACGGCCTGGTCGATAAGATACTCGGACATCAAGCAAGCATTAAGGAAATTGAAGAGTGGAAGAATGATGTATTCTCCGGACTTACGAAAGAGGCAATCAATGAAGAGTTTTATTGCATCCCCGTTTCTACCAGCTCCAACCATCTGTTGAGTTACGAACTTATCAATGCTGTCGAACGTGATGAAAAGGAAATCTGCTTTGATGATTTGAATAACTGCAGCGGCAACCTGTATGCAGGCTTCGACGTGGCTCGCCGCAAAGATTTATCCGTTATCTGGGTAATTGAACAGCTCGGCGAAATTTATTACACCCGAAAGTTGATAGTCCTGAAGAACATGCCGTTCCGGGAACAGAAAGAAATTTTATACTCGATTATTTCAAATCCAAAGCTGCATAGAATTTGTATTGATGCTACGGGACTCGGTATGCAGATAGCTGAAGATGCGAAGTTGGATTTCGGCCAGTTTAAAGTTGAGCCGGTTACATTTACAAACCGTGTGAAAGAAGAACTTGCCACCAATACACGGGTACAAGTAGAATCACGTAAAGTTTTGATACCCCGGGATAAAGCAATTCGTGACGACCTTTATTCAATACGTGCGGTTACTACAGTTGCCGGTAATGTCCGGTATGAAGCGGTTAACAACGATGAGTCACATGCCGATAGATTCTGGTCGCTTGGTCTTGCACTGCATGCAGCCAAATCTAATACCGGGCCGATTATCATTGCCTCAGGCATGAGACGTGAGTCCTACGATTTATTAAATAGATTTTAACAGGAATATAAGGCTATGGGAATATTTAATTTTTTTAAAAGGAACAGCGGATCCGTTGTCTCTCAGGTCGCCGATGAAATAGCAACTCGCGAAAATATGAATCTTGCTCAATCGTGGCTTTCAATCTTACCGGATCCGGATCCGGTGCTTCGGAAACTCGGTAAAGATATTACCGTGTACAAAGACCTGATGAGTGACGATCATGTTTCCAGTACTATAACACGCCGCAAAAGCTATGTAAAGCTTCTCGAGTGGCAGGTGCAGCTTCCGGGTGGAGACCCTGATTCAATCGAAGTGCAGCTTTGTCAGTTAGCTCTCAAAAACCTGCGCAAAAATGACGGTCGCAGAAAAAATAAGATTAAGGACATTATCAGCCAGTCGCTGAATCCGATATTTTGGGGTTACTCTGTATTTGAAATCGTTTGGGAAAATACCGGTGGCCACTGGCTGCCAAGAAACATCGAGGAGAAACCTCGCGAGTGGTTTTACTTCGATAGCGAGAACCGTCTCCGGATGAAATCGAAAGACACCGGTGAGGGAACGCTCCTGACTGATCCGGAATTTAAATACCGTTTTATAGTTCTTCAAAACGAACCCACTTATGAAAATCCATACGGTGATAAAGCAATTTCAAAATGCTTCTGGCCGGTAACGTTCAAACGTGGCGGACTGAAATGGTTTGCTGTGTTCATCGAGAAATATGGTATGCCTTTTATTACCGGCAAGCAGCCAAGGAATGCTGGAGCGGAAGCAACGAAAGAATTACTCGGTAAACTTGATCGTATGGTCGGGGATGCCGTCGCTGTTATTCCCGATGATAGCTCAGTTGAAATACATGAGAATAAAACGGGTAGTAATGCTGAGGCTTACAAAATATTTTATGACATTCAGAATAATGCAATCAGCAAAGCAATACTTACGAATGTATTCAGTACCGAGAATCAAAAAGTCGGTGCATATGCTTCAAGTAAATCCGGTACCGATTCTGAAGCAAGTTTGTCGCTCAGCGATAGAGACTTCCCTCAGGAACTCATGAGCGAAGTATTCGAGGCTATTATAGATTTGAATATCGGGTCAGGCATTTATCCGATCTTCGCTCCGTTCGAAGAAAGTGATCCGAGAAAAGAATTTGCCGAGCGTGACGAAAAACTTTTCAAAGCAATCAAGCCCACGAAAAAGTATATCACCCGGATTTATAACATCCCTGAAGATGAGTATGAGCTACTCACACAAACTCCTGCAGATACTCAGCCGGTGCAGTTCAGCGCCGACCCGCTGCTCGCGAATGTTGCAAGTGACCAGGACGTTATTGATTCTTTGATTGATAACCTTTCCGGCAATCGTGCCAACACTGCAAACAACCAACTGCTGCAGCCGATAATTGAACTGCTCGACAAAGGCGTTACCAATAAGGATGAAATCACTCAAGCCGTTGTGCAGCTGTTCGGCTCAATGAAAACGGATCAACTTACCGCTATACTTGAAAAAGTAATATTCCTGTCCGAAGTCTGGGGCAGGATAAAAAACCAGAAGAGCACCTCTGTTGACTAATCCGGATTTAACCCTTGCGTTTAATCTGCCGCCCGAACAGGCAATTGAATATCTCCGTAGTAAGGGATATGAAATAAACTTTGACTGGAAGAAAGCTTCCGCTGAGGCAAAAGCCAAATCATTCTGGATGGCCAACCAGTACAAATACGATATTCTTGCCGATGTCAAAAACTCTCTTATTGATGCACTGGAGAAAGGATATACCGGCCAGCAGTTCCAAGATGCGGTAATGCAGAAGCTTCGTTCACGCGGTTATGTCCCGGAGCAAGAGGGAATTACTCCCTCGAGGCTCAATTCAGTATTCCGCAACAACGTGCAGTCTGCTTATATGGCAGGCAATTATAAATCGCTTCTTGAGTCAGTTGATATACTTCCATTTTGGCGCATGGTTGTTATTCTCGACCGGCGCAGCTCAAAAATTTGTCCACCGCTTAAAGATATTGTCGCCCGTTGGGACGATCCTTTTTGGTTAACGCATTTCCCGCCGCTGCATTTCTTTTGCCGTTCAACTGTTCTTGGTATGACAGAGGCACAGGCAAATAAACGTGGTTTAAATATCCTTTCAACTGCCGAAACAGCTGATCTCGCAAATTCACATCCACCGGCAGCCGGTTGGAGTCATAATCCGGCTAAGGCCTGGTTTGATCAGCCTAAGAAACCGGCACAGGCACTACCAAATCAGCCGAACTGGAAAGACTGGAATCGTTCCGATATTACTAAGCTGCCTGCAGATGAATTTGCACCGGCTCCTGATCTGCTTCCGAGACAATCAACCCATGAAGATGCTTTGAATTTAGTATGTGATACTCTCGGTATTAATGCTGATAATCCCAATCTACAAGTTGTCTCTCCGGTTGAAAAAATACTTTTAACAAGACAACTGCTTTCACATGCATTTGAAAAACGGGATAACGCCCGGGAGCGGTATGCCGGTTATATTATTCCGACAATTGAGGATGCGTTTGAAATCTATTTAACTGAGTATGATGACGGCACCTTCAGACTGAGGTATATAAAACCGTTCAAGGGAAAGTATGATTTTTTTACTGTTGCGCAATTTAGTCCGGACGGCTCATTCTTCTGGAATGCTTTTAATATCAGGAATAAGGACTTGAATAAACAGCGTGAGGGAATATTGCTTTATGGAAAATAAGAATACCGTAAAGATAAATGTTTCGGCTCTGCCGGACTCCGGAGTCCGTGAACCCTTTCACCAACTATTGTTTCCGGAAACAGTTGGCTTCACGCTTTATCTTTACGGTACATCGAAAGTTATATAACTTTTAGGACAATCCCAAATGGCAGATGCAGCACAAAACATCGAAGTCCCCATATTCGGAGTAATCACCCGGAAAATAAAATCCCTCCGGACGATTTTAGTTGCCATTGGCAAAATGGCTCAAGGCTATATCGTTGAAAACTTTGAGACTGAAGGCTCCCGTCTCGGCACTCCATGGCCGGCACTCTCTCCCCGGTATGCAGCACGTAAGCTGAAGAAGTACGGGAAGAAACAGATCCTTGTCCGTGATCAGCGGCTTCTTAATTCAATCCCCGGCAGTACTCCTCAGGTAGGCGATGATAACGTAACGGTCGGTACTGAAGTGCCGTATGCTACTATCCATCACTATGGCGGGACCATAGCACACGCCGCCCGGACAGAAACGTTCCTCCGGAACAGGCATAAAAAAGATATTAAGCAGCGCAAAAACGAGACTGCGGAACATTTCGCTGACCGTTTTGCTTTAAGAAATAAATTTAAGAAAGGCAAGACCGCCGGACGTGGATTCACATTTGGCTCATACACCGTCACAATTCCACCCAGACCGTTCATGAAGCTTATCCCCGAAGATGCCACCGAAATGGGCAAAGAGGTTTCCGACTTTCTCTTTAGAGAATAAAAAAAGAGTCCCTCAGGACTCTTTCTACATCAGTTAACCTCACCAATAGGCCAACTCAGACATCCTTAGCTCCTATCACGCACTCCGGATCAACTTCATCATCCGGGACAATCGGTTTCAGATGCTCTTTATCTTCGAGTCCGTAAATCATCCAGTCCGTTGCAAAAATATCATCATTCGAAACATCGTACCAACCATAGTTAATATCCGCTATCCAATATTCGATGGTCCCATCGTCACTGCATTTCAGGAACCCGTCCCATTTTTTCCCGGTAACACATTTGCCAGCACGTAATGCTTCAACAGCCCAGCCGAAATTTCTATTAGCTTTTTCTGTTGTTTCTAACTGAACTGGGGGCAAGTGCTCTTTATTTTTGAATATACCGACCAGTCCCACGATTGACCAATCTGCTGACTGCATATCCGAAAATATTGGCTTATACAGGCCATATACTTCATTATCAACATAGAGCAATAGTACTCTATTTTCATCCAGAATGACATATATATCCTCTTCCCAAACTTGTCTTCGTACTCGTTTACCTAATTCAGCAGCTGCCATAGCATGAGCAAAGCTCATTAGGGAAACCTTTTTATATGCCTTATCAAATGCACTCTTCGGACTCCAAGAAGTATACCCATCCTCATACTGAACTTTATACCCAACTATATCCTCACCGGTAAATATCTGCACACTTTCTCTGGCAAATTGACTCTTGCTGCACAATACCGCCCGGACAATCTTCGTCCCGATAAATGTTGCCGCTTCCGACATATCTAATTTCTTGACCTCTGTTTCCATGATAGACCTTTCGTTAATTATCTTTATTGAATTGTTTTTTGTAAGCTTCCTGCGCTTCATTCCATGCTTTGGCTATTTGTGGCTCGAGGCTTATAAACTCCTCCTTCTGCCTTTTCGACAAGCTGCTTAATATCAAATCTCTCAGCGACGGATATTTTACCGCTAAAAAAAATCGCTCGGTCTTATTAAACCCCTTTAGGAGAACCGCCTTAAATAAATTTCTTACCTGGTGTACTACATCCTCGGCCCCTGCCTCAGGATGTTTTTTATAATAAGAAAAAAGATCGGCGTGTTCTTGTGCCAACACCATGAGCAGGACTGAAAGTTCACTCTGTGTGATTTTAATAGTAACTGGCCGTTCAACGCATTTTTTAATTTCCGACATCCCTACTCCTGATTAAATAATGTATTTCTGTTATGATAGAACTTGTTGATCTCCGAAATCGCTTTCGGATATAAATCTGCGTATGGCTGTAACCGGCACAAGATAACGTCTAATCCGGCCTTTACTGCATCGTCTCGCAGCTTGAACTTCTAGTCGTGCTTAGTATTTCCCGGGAGTGAGGAAGTGCCCCAGCTATTGCCCATAAATCCCCGGATATCATAACCATACGACCACGACTCGTCTTTCGCGACCATTACTTTTATGTCGATAGTTTTTGAGCGGAACTCAAACACCGTCTCCGGATTGATACAAGCCCCGTGTTCGTTGAACTCGAAATTCTGCATTTCAATTCCCGGTATTGTCATCTTCTATTCCATCCAATAAATTAAGTTGATTTGTTTTCACTGTTTTTTCAGACAGTATACGGTACACCGTTTTTTCACTCATGTCGAGCAGAGTACAAATTTCTTTTGCGCTCATGCCGGCGGAGCAGTTCATAACAAAGTCCCGTTTAGCAAGCTCGATAGGCCGCTCGGTAAAATATACCGTCATTTTACTGACCGCTTGAGTCATCTTTAAATAAGCTTCAAAGCCTATTGCATCATAAATTAATTGATGTTCAAACGGCAGATATTGTCGGAGATCAACCTTGCTCAGCCAGTCGAGATTATTTCCCTTATCCAATGTTCTCAATCGCTTTCTTTACTTTTTGGACATCATTCTTCAGCAACCAGCCCGGATAATCAACTCCGGCTATGCGCTTGACAAAATGAAAAAACGATAAGGCCGTCTTTACTCGCACTTCTGGAGAATTCATAAACATACCTTCCAGCATGCGCAGCTGCCGGCCGGTGGCAAAACGTTCGTCATACCGGTCATCGTATTCTTCCCAGCGCTTATGCTTATCGCCGCTCTTCTGGAGAAAGCCTAACCCTTTGAATACATCAAGTAAGGTCCCTACTTGAACATCGTTTAATCCTTTCGCTGAGTCTGCACCAACTAACCTCAGGCAGTCCCGGTAATCGTCATCGGAAAGTCCGAGCTGTGATTTCGCAACGTGGATAAGAGATAATTGTTTATGCGTTGCCATCTTATTTGCTCTCGCGGATAAGTTTTTGTACCTGCTCTTTATCAATCTCATAAAAGAACTTTTCCGTCCGGCCAATCCTTACACCGCAAGCTGCGAGTTGTTCTTCCGTGAGCAGCGGAACCTCAGCGGTGGCATCTTCAGTGATCTGTTTCTTATCCAATGTGGTCACGACTTTGATATATCTGAATTTGAACAGGTCGGCAAACTTTACTTTGACGCTCTCCCAGCCGTGACCCTTGAGAAGCTTCAAGGATGAAGGAGTAAACCGGAATCCTACTTTCCCGAATATTAACCGGCGGCTTTTTACTGCTCCCTCGAACTCTTTCTTATGCTCTTTGCAGAATGCTTCAATATCCATGCGTAGCCCATCTGCAACGCCAAGGTTGAAATTAATTTTCGGCTGATACATCTTCTTGAGATTTATCACCTCGAGATTCATGTTGGCAGCTTCAACTTCTGCGTTTATTTCCGCCTGGCCGAGCTCCCGGAGTTTCACTTCGAGTTCTTCCCATGATTTTATAGTGCTCTTAAATTTCTTCATCGTTTTGTTGTCCCGTAATATTTGTTTTGGGCATAATCACCTTGATACATGAACTGCCCGAATAAGTTATTTAATACTTCAACGCCGTTTTTAAGCCGCAGCAGTTTCGGCTTCTTTTTGCTTTTTTTCTTCTTTTCCATTTCTCATGTTCAGTTTGATAATTACTAATTCGAGCATCTTAACTAACTCCTCATCGTCCATGGTCTCCTGAGGTGGATTAGCAGCTTTCTTGGACTCAATTAGTCCCTGCATGTTGATTTTGTGAATAGTGACCGCATCCACCGGTGACTCTGCCTCCGGATACAATGAGTAAATGATCTGTGCGACATGATCCAAAGAAAAGAATCCGAAAATGAATGTTGGCATTTGCATTTTGAATCTCCTTACTTTATTACCATCGTTGAAACCCGTTCAATGATGTCCTCGTTGATCGGACAGTTATTTACATCAGCCAGACGAATCGCTCTTTTAAGCATCATAGCGAGAAGCCTCATGTTCTGGCCGCAATGTTCAAAGAATTTTTTCGATAATCCGTTCGCTGAGGGAATAAGTGACTCGACTATCAGCTTTACATCAGCCTCAAGTAATTCTTTCTCACTCTTTGGATTAATTGCGTGTTCGAGGTTGAGCGATACTATCATCGCTACCCTTGAATACAACTGCGCGAATTCGCCCTTCTTGCCCCTGAGGTTAATAAGCAAGCGTGGTAACCCGACGAGTAAAATACCGACACCGGCTTTATCGTTCAGTCTGCGGAGCAGCTCTAAAGCTTTGTAAGGCAGCTGCTCGGCTTCATCAACAAATATTGCTCTTCCGGAGCCTGATAGCTTTTCTTTGGCCGCATCAAACATGTCGTGTATCGAGCCTTCAGTGCTGAGATTGAGCTTCTTACAGATCTCGGTGAATAATACTTTAGCCGTATAGCCTAAATCAGCCTCGATATGGATAACATCCGGATTGAGCACTGCATACTGCCTAACGGCCATTGTCTTTCCGCTCCCGGCATTGCCGATCAGAACACATATCTCGCTATCAAGGTGACAAAGACGTGCAATCTCCATGACCTTGCGGGCTGTGTTGGTAGGAACAAAAGGAATATCTCTGCGTGGATTTTTCTCTCGCTCAAGTTCCTTCTCGATGAAGGATTTTATATCCTTCTCCAATTTCTTTATATTTCCCGTGTACTTTTCGGATAGGTAAAGAGAGAGCATTGAAATAGATACACCCAGCGCCTGAGCTACTCGTGCTTGGCTGTATGACTTTCTTGCCATTAAGTTGACAAGCTGTTCTCTTATTGATAATTCATCCATGATAGAACCTTTCTTTGATTGTACATATATGGGATTGAGTACCAGTCAATCCCATTTTTTATTTTTTACTAACGTTCTCAAAATCTTTAATATCAAATCCCTTAACCTCCGACTCGAATGTGAAAATCTGCGGCTTGTTTTTTCCTTTCGGTGCGATCTGGCTGAGTAGATCACCGTCGGTACCGGTCTGCTGCATTCTTTGATTAAGATGCATTACATCATCCATAGAAGTCTTGGTTATTATAGCGTTGCGGTCAATCTCTTTTTGTTCAGGCGTATAATCGCTCAGTGTAGCAACACCGGCAGCCATATCCTCCAGCATTTGCTGCGGATGTACTCGTTTATTCGGTATGTACCCGTCAGTTATTGCCTCGCCGTGATCTTTCATCCGCAGTACTTTAGCCAGCATTGCCTTTTCCAGATCAGTCTTCGCAAGTGCCGGAGTGCGCCATGCGTTGAGATAAGCGACACCGAGGAACTCGTCACTCTTCTCACTGAATATCCACGCCTCCTGATATTTGTGCGGATCTCTTCGCATGTATACTCGCGATCCTTTGAGCGGGATCATCCAGTCAGCCCAGTAATAAATATCGTTCCTTCGGTTGACAACGATACCGTCGCGTCCGATAGTGAGTGTATCGGATGACCTCATGCAGAATAATTTCAGTGAATCCGGAGAAATACGAACAAGACTTTTATACTCTTCATTCCATACTTGTTCTCGTGTACGGCCTTGTAATACCTTTCCTTCACTTGGTATAGTATGGACTATATTGTGGATGAAGTAATCGAAGAGCTCGATGTATTCGGTGATTTTAATGATACCGCCGGACTTTATTTCATGCGCTAAAACCTCCGGACGTTCTACATGATTGCCGCCTCGGTATCCCGGCATGCTTTTATCGAACCAATCTTTGAGGAATTTAAAGTCACGTTCAACTGGCTTTGATTGCCCGTTATATGCCTGTGCAAAGTGAACGATAATGTGAAGCTTCGCCAGCATACTGCGTGTTTTATCTTCGTCTACTTGCAGCTTAAATACACGTTTTGTCCCGGCAAAATCTTTACACCGGTAATCCTTTCCGTTATCAATGTATATTTCCTCTGGCAGCTCGTCATTATTATTACGCACAGCATTGAAAAATGCTTGGAATATGTGATCGGCACAGGGATCTTCCGTGTGTACATACCAGCCGAGCCATTTACCGGTTTTAAAATCTCTCCATACGGTCACCCAGGGGAAGTAAGCTTTCTTCCCTTTGCGTCTTGCGAAATCCGAATCATCAAATACGGCTATATCCATTTGCCGGTGATCTGAAACCCATACCTGGCCGGCTCGGACATTGCTGTAATCACGGTCGCAGTATGAATTGAATTTCCTGTTCCACCTGCTGTCGCCTTTGCGGGCTTTATAAATTGCGCTCTTTGGAATTTCGCGATATAGACGGGCCATGAACGTACTCTCGCTGGGGAAGTTCTCCGGTATCTCTCCAAGATTCCGCCGCATGTTAAAACCCTTTGTTGTTACCCATGCGCTGAGTGATCCGGGTCCGCCTTGTTTAAGATAAAGAGCTTTGAAGTACTCGAAATCTTCATCGTCAATAATGCTGCTGCCGAGATTCTTTCCGTAACCCGGTATCAATGCTGTTATGCCGTCCGCCCGGTAAGCTTTCAGTTTTTTCATGTAATTGCCATAAGACAATCCACGGATACCAGACTTGAGTCGCAAGAGATCTTTCAGAGCTGCGCCGCACATACCGGCAGTCTCATCAAATAGCCCGATCCACTTGTCAACCTCGTTGCGTTGCCATTCCGGAAGCTGATTATATATCTCCATACGAACGTTGACATCCTCATTCTCAAGCACACGCTCATCTTTATCCGGTAAAATCTCTTCGTAGTATTTATGTATCGCTTCCTCAGGCATAGATGAGAGCGCTATCTCATATTGCATGCCGCCGTTGCCGTATTTCGGGCGTGTTGTAAATTTTCTTTCCTTGCACATAAGTCGTATATATTGAGGAGTGCAATTCATAAGCTCCGCCGCTTTCCGGACTCCAATCCAAACTTCAGTATCTATCGCTGTTTGTTCCATAATTCAGATGTTTTAGTATATCAATAGTGTTTTTTTAATCTCCGGCGTCTGGCTATTTTTGCAGAGGCACTTGCAAACCAACCATAACGCAGGAGATTGTATGTTAAAGTCAATTGTCAAAATCATTGAATCAAAAGAAGCGTCTATTAAACGCTCCGTTAAATACGAAGAGATCATTTTTTTACACCAGTATTTTCAAGAGAATGATCGTGCTGTTTTTTGGAGCATCTTGAACCATGAGAAAAGTCGGCTGCTGTATTTGATGCGCCTATCGCAGGTTGAGCGACAGAAAGCGCTGAACCTTTTACCTCTGGAATCGAGGGCTTTATTAAAGTATTGCTTGCTTCACATGTGTGATTCCGGCGCGGCACTCGTTGAGTCTTTAATTTACGATGACCCGAATGAAGAGTTCGTTGAGGATGTCTCCACTCTGTTTGCGACAGCTGCTTTACAGGCATCCAGTCATGCGGCCCTTTATCCAATATGGATGTTCGAGCAGCCATCCCCTTTTCTGAAGGACTAACGAGTGGCTTTATTGTAAAATCTATCTGGGCTATATAGCGAACCAATAAGTCCGGCCTTTCTTTAATTCTCCAGTTGCGGGGAATAATTGACATCCGTTCCTTGGCTCTACGCTTAATGGCAAAATACATGCAGTGTTCAGCTTCAAGAACAAAATCATTGCCGGTGTAGTAAGCTTTATTGCCATTGAGTTCGATATAGATATAGTAGTTTTTCATAAAATTAATCCCAGTCAATCATTAATTTTTGCACAAGTTTCGGATGCCAGATATTCTTTTGAATGATCTTCAGCGCCGTCTCAGCGCTTTGATGCTTGATGTACTCTTTCGCTTTCTCCCGGAGTGCAGATATTCCTCTACCCGTCCAGTACCAGAATTTCCCGTGCCCATCTTCCGCTTTAAGGTAATAATCACTCATCGTTATCCCTTTCCGCACCAACCGTCGCTTCAGCTGGATTGCTGAGCCACTCTAAATGTCTATCCATGGCAGTAACCATATGTATGTTAAGCTTACCGTGTAACTCACCAAGCTTAATAATTTCCAGAACCGCATCCGCATAAGGCTCGTCCCGGTTAACCACGTAATATCCCGGAGTTCCTTCTTTCCCGTTACGTTTGCGGTGATCTGCAATTTTTTTAAGCAATCTTGTTAACGTTCGTAATCCTTGACTGTCGAGTGCTCTGATCACATCTTCTGACTTGATCACTATATGCGAACCGTCTTTCACTTTGAACTCCTGACTTTGCACTTCGGACTCTTTCCCGCCGTGGTTGATCGCACCTGTACACATGTTGAACCTCTCTAATTTTGTAAATCTAATTCTATCTGACCGACAACTGCTTTTTCGCAGTACTTCTGCGACTGGACACTGCGCTCCATGACCGTCCGGAGCGATTCATCCACTTTTTGAAAATTGATTGCGTTGGGATTATCTAAAAATTCTTTCATGTCCCGGACTGCCTTGGTCGTTGCTTCCTGATACTCGTTGAGCATACCGATGCCGTCCAGCTTGAGGTTTTTGAATCTCGGTATCTTCACAAGAAGAAACCCGCAGCGCTTCGCTATATGATTTAATATCGAATAGTTCTTTGTGGCATTCATTAAGGGGATCAGATAATCAACGGGAAATTTCACGCCGGATCCATGCTTCTCTTCAATCGGAAGGCATGCCCGGTATAGATAACTGGTTGAAATGCCCGTCTCATCGGATAATTCTGCTACCGTCTTATTTGCCCGGTGAACAGTCTCATATAAGAACGATTTTAACGTGTTAAAATCAGCCATGATAAAAATCCTTGGAAATTTTAAAGGCTTTTGTCTTGGAAAAGTTGTAAATTGCCGTTAACACTGATGCGCGTTTGGTATTCATCTACGCGGCCTGTTTTATCATATTATAAGCGAGAAGTCGTACCGGTTGTCCGTATTTCTTGCTTTTACGCTTTCCCCGGAGGATCATATTGACATAAGCAGAGGTTATCTTGAAATGACGGGCTATTTTGCTCTGATTGACGAACTCCAGTTCTTCATCGGTAAAGACCACGTCGTCTATATTTTTAACGGATGTCATTGAGATATCCTTTTTTATTAAAATTTGTGTTAATAAACTGTAACAAATATAACGTTTTGTTATGTCCGAGTCAAGTAAAATATAATGAATTATTATGTCTATAGGTGAAAGATTACGTCAATTTGCCGATAGTAAGGGAGGAATCGTTAAATTAGCGATAGAAATGGGCATTTCTCAGCCACGACTATCACAATATATTTCTGAAAAAAATGATATAAGCTCAGAGGTTTTTGAGCTTTTGGTTTCCGTTGGTTGCGATCTTAATTGGTTGATTACAGGGAAAGGATCCCCTAATTTCTCAACGAAACAAATTGTGTCAAATAACCCGTCGTTAAAATTACTTGGTTCTATTCCTGCCGGTACTGGGGAGATGCATCTTCACGACTACGTTGGCTATGAAACCATAGACATTGATCCGAACAATCACGAACTGCTGCTGATTGACAAAGAGACCGGCGACTCCATGACACCGATCTTCAAACCTGGTGATCAGGTATTGGTAAGCTATAAGGATCCCGTCTTTGATGGTTGTATCGTAGCGGCAAAGTGGGGTAATAATAAAGGCGCCGTTAAAATACTTGTATATAATAAAGATATGCCGGACTATGTCATTCTGCGCTCACTCAATCAGGCTGAAGAGCCGATCTTCCTGAAGAAAAAAGACGTGAAACTATACCGGGTTGTGGCGTGGTTTGATAAAAGAAAAAACAAATAAGGAGAGATATATGAATAGTGTTAAAATATTTTCAATCGTTGGCATGATCCTTTGTTTGATTGGTTGCACTTCGATTCATCGACTAATGATAAATTCTAATGGCCAAATGATTGATTGTAATGCTGCTGGTCACGGGCTATTAGGTGTTTCATTGGCTGAAAAATATGCGGAAGATTGCGTGGATAGCTGGGAAAAAGCTGGCTATCTTGAATTGGATTTTGCGGGTTTCGTTGGCATGGTCTTTCGTGCAGATAGCACAATGAGAATATTACAAGTGATAAAAGATGCTCCGGCTGATAAAGCTGGTATTTTGGTAGATGATAAACTCATTTCTGTCAATGGTGTCAAAGTTACTTCCTTAATTGATGCAAAGCGTTTGTTGTTTGGCCGGTCTGGTGAATTTGTGACTGTTATAATAGAAAGAAATGGTAAAAATTCCGAATATGTTTTGAAACGTGCCTCTTACACTTCCATATTTGGGAAATCTCGATATAAATGACACTATGTCATAGATTTTTCATGTTTGACGGCGGCAAAAGGTAGCAAGTCAATTTATGATTTTACATTTTGTGCAATTTTAAACTATTTTCTAAGTAATTATAATTATAGTAGTTAGCTAAGAGACTCGGACATAATTACACTTGCTACCTTTATTGCTACCTTTTGAATTAGGGTAGCAAGTAGAATTGTTGTTCGAATTGTGGCATGAGGGTGGCTCTAATTTGCGTTTATAAGCGGTTTACGTGCTTTTTAAGGGTAGTTTAAAGGCAGGTATAAGTAAGTTTCAAAATGTAAAAAATCTCAAACTAAGTGCAGTTTTATGGTAATTTGTGTAAAAAGTCGCAAACTGATTCATTCGCGCCTTTTTTTTCTAACCTTTTATATTTTAATGACTTGTGGCAGAATCTCAAACTCATTATTATTCTCAAATTACACTAACCTTTATAATAACGGCCTCCACAAATTTTGTTGATAACTCAGGAGGAACAGGTGTCTATTCATTGAGGACTGTTCTGAACGATACCGAAAGTACGCAATCAGAAAGCCCTGTCATGTTTTCAAAATCCGGACTCGCAATTCCGCTCACTCCGCCTCCCGCGGGTATTACACCGGCTGACTCCGCCTATACATATACGCCAAACGATTGCAGCGTTGCTGATTTAGACGGTGACGGTGAGTATGAAATAATTTTAAAATGGGATCCTACCAACTCGCATGATAATTCGGAAAAGGGATACACAGGCAATGTTTTTATTGACGCGTATAAATTGAACGGTACCCGCTTGTGGAGGATTGACCTTGGTAAATATATTCGTGCAGGGGCACACTACACACAATTTATGGTGTACGATTTAGCAAGCGACGGACATCCTGTGATGGTATGTAAAACTGCGGATGGTACCACTGATGCTCTTGGGAACTGCATCGGAAAAGATACAGTTGACTTCCGTAATTCGAGCGGATACGTGCTTAATGGACCGGAATATCTCACCGTGTTTGACGGATTGACCGGGGCTGCCATTACTACAGTTCCGTACGATCCGCCGCGTGGCTCAGTGAGCGCATGGGGCGATAGCTATGGGAATAGAGTTGACCGTTTTCTGGCATGCGTCGCATATTTGGATGGTGTGCATCCGAGTCTTGTCATGTGCAGAGGATACTATACGCGTACCGTGCTTGTGGCGTATGATTATAAAAACAGAACTTTAACTCAGCGATGGAAATTCGATACCGACTTGAACGGGTTGACAACCTATAAAAACCAGGGAAATCACAATTTGGCGGTCGGTGATGTGGATGGTGACGGATACGATGAAATTGTATACGGCGCATGCTGCATAGACCATGATGGAACGGGTCTTTATACAACAGGGTTAAAACACGGCGACGCGATGCATCTTTCTCAAATGGATCCGGCTAATCCCAACATGCGGGTTTGGAAATGTCTTGAAGATAACAAAGGACTGGTGTTGACCGACGCTAAAACAGGGTCTGTTATTTTTCAGCTTACCTATACTGCCGATGTCGGCAGAGCAATGGCCGCTGATATTGACCCAACCCATCCCGGATTTGAACTTTGGGGTACTTCAATTACAGGAACCTATGACTTAACAGGTGCCCAAGTCTCTACAAAGAGGCCCTCCGTTAATTTTGGAAGCTGGTGGGATGGCGACTTATTGCGTGAGTTGTTGGACGGTGTGAGAATAACAAAATGGAATTATGCAAACAGTAGTACTTCTACGCTTTTAGATAAAACCGGAATATGTCAATCAAATAACACCACGAAAGCAACTCCGTGTTTGAGTGCGGATATTCTTGGAGACTGGCGAGAAGAAGTTGTTCTACGGAATATGACCAATGATTCACTGATGATCTATACAACATCAATACCGACGAGTTACAGAATATATACGTTAATGCATAATCCTCAGTACCGGGTAAGTGTTGCGTGGCAGAATGTGGCATACAATCAACCGCCTCAGGTAAATTACTTTTTAGGTGAAGGCATGGTATATCCACCGGCACAACCTAATATTGTAGTTGTTGATCCGCATAATGGCAGCAATGATGTGAAGACGGAACGGGAATTGCAATCGAAAAAATTCCACATTAATCAGAATTATCCCAATCCCTTTAATCCGTCAACAACAATCAGTTATGAACTTGCCGCAGCCGGGAAAGTTACTATTACAATATCCGACATCATGGGAAGAAAAATTACCACATTAGTTGATGGACAAAGATCTGCCGGTAGTCATTCCGAAATATTCAATGCGGCTCCATTACCGAGCGGCACGTATTTTTATACCATACAAGTAGGTACCTCCCGGCATAGTAAAAAAATGCTGTTGCTGAAATAAACTTATTGCAAGTTATGTAATTCAAGCCCGTTTATACGGGCTTGTTTGTTTTAAACAAACCGGATTTTAAAGTCGATAAAAAAGTTCAATTCTGAAAATTTCTTCATTTTCCCAGCGGTAAATAATTCGCTCCCTGCGAAAAAATTTCATCCCTGCCAATAAAAAAGCCTAAATGTGATTAAAAAATCAAGGATTCTAAAGTCTCTAATTAGGCATGCTTTTTGAATCTACTCGATAGGTTTTCTGTGTCCATTATTGCATTAATAGATTTGGCATTTAGAATTTAGCATTAAAAATTGACACGTAACTCATTCACAAATTAATTACAAGGAGCTCTCGAATGAATAAAACATTTCTGCTTGTTCTCTCTTTGTTTGTTGTTCTGTTCCTTGGTTTCCAGTCGCAGGCGCAGGTAATGCACCATGGCGGAGACAGTACGAAAGTTGTTGATACGACAGGCATCATGCCTCCGACAGGTCATCATCATGACAGTACTGCTGTTGCCGATACTGCAAAACCAAGTCATCCTGTTTGGTCGGACTCTACGAAAGTAAAACCCGACACAACAAAGCCAAACCATCCGGTATGGTCTGATTCGACTAAAGTAAAACCTGACACGACGAAACCAAGTCATCCTGTTTGGTCAGATTCGACTAAAGTTAAACCGGACACTACAAAACCGAGTCATCCTGTCTGGTCAGATTCTACGAAAGTTAAACCTGATACGACGAAACCAAGTCATCCTGTTTGGTCAGACTCTACGAAAGTAAAACCTGACACGACGAAACCAAGTCATCCTGTTTGGTCAGATTCGACTAAAGTTAAACCGGACACTACAAAACCGAGTCATCCTGTCTGGTCAGATTCTACGAAAGTTAAACCTGATACGACGAAACCAAGTCATCCTGTTTGGTCGGACTCTACGAAAGTAAAACCCGATACAACAAAACCACATCATCCGGTATGGTCGGATTCGACAAGGGTAAAACCTGACACAACGAAACCAAGTCATCCTGTTTGGTCAGATTCTACGAAAGTAAAACCCGATACAACAAAACCACACCATCCGGTATGGTCGGATTCGACAAGGGTAAAACCTGACACAACGAAACCAAATCATCCTGTTTGGTCAGATTCTACGAAAGTAAAACCTGACACAACCAAACCGCACCACCCGGTATGGTCGGATTCGACAAAGGTTTCATCTGATACCACCAAGCATGGTCATCCGGCATGGTCGGATTCAACTAAGACTTGGAATCCGTCAGATACGACAAAGCATGGACATCATCCTGCATTGCCGGATTCTACAAAAACATGGAATCCATGTGACTCGACCAAGGCGAATATTCCTACAGATACAACATCAACTGATACGACGAAACGCGTAGTAAGTTCGGGTAGTATAAATGATGTTGCAAGTTCTCAAACAGTTGTTAAAGAATTCGGCTTATCGCAGAATTATCCGAATCCGTTTAACCCCTCAACAGTTATCAAGTTTTCTCTCCCCGATAAAATGAACGCGAAATTAACCGTTTATGATATGCAGGGCAGGGAAGTCGCACAGCTTGTTAATTCTGAACTTGAGGCGGGACAGCATTCGGTTCAATTCAATGCATCCGGTTTAGCAAGCGGTATATACTTCTATACCTTAACTGCTAATAAGATGTCATCGACTCATAAGCTGTTACTCTTAAAGTAACAACTGTCCAATTACAAAGGGTCCCCCAGGGACCCTTTTTTTTATACTGTTCGTGCTGGGGGTTGAGCTAATTATTGCAGATCGAAAGAATCCATTAATCTATATTGACCGTCCTCTTTGTTCATCCCGATTACCTGAATTGCGGGTTTGCCATTGTGTATATAATACTTGCAGTAATTGAACATACGCGGATTAGGAGCTGTATATAAGTCAGCGGGCACATCATTTCCGTTGTGGCCGGACTCAACACTTTGCCTTGGTCCGCCGCCCCCGCCGCTGATAATAAATGTTTTTCCCTTATAAACGAAATGCTCGTAGCTGTGGCAGTGTCCCGAAAAGAATGCTACTGCCTTTTGGCTTTTAACGAACACGGGGACAAAATTATTGAGAATGTACGAACTCCTGCCGACTAAAGTGCTGTTGGTAAAAGGGGGATGATGGCAGACGGAGATGATATGCAGAACGGCGGGATTTTTATCCAACGCGTTCATGGTGCCTTTGTACCAATTGATCTGATCCTTTGATTGCTCCTGTGTTAAATCACCGTCATTTGAATTAATAAAAATAATTGCAGTGTTGTCAATGATTTTATAATACCACGTACTTGTCCGCAAAAAAGGGAAACGGTTGAATGCGTTTTCTAATGCAGTGGAATTTTTTCCGAAGTATTCATGATTCCCGAGGACAGGGTAGATTGGAATGTGCTTTTTAACGAGAGGTTCAACATCGGCATCAAACTCTTTCCATCTGCTTTTACTCGCTCCCCAGAATACCATGTCCCCATTATGCACCACGCAGATAGGATATTCCTTGGCAATTGCACCGACCATCATAGCGGGTATTCCCTCGTTGTTCTCCAGGAATAATTCCAGTATGCTATTGTGTTGCGTGTCGCCGACAAATATAACGGGATGCTCAAGGGATTGAGCAAAACATGAGATAGCTAGTAGTATAAAACTGAAAACAAAATTTTTTGTCAATTAGAACTCATGAAATAAAGATAAAGATAAGAAAAAGAGAAGTAGAGGGCAATTGATAAAATAGTATGCAATGTTTCAAGGTAAGGTGTTAGTTGCAAATCCTCTCTCAAGATTGAAAAATCAACCTCACCCCAGCCAATTGCACTAAACAATACTAATATTCTACGGCTTTCCCCTCTCCTGCCAGGAGAGGGGTAGGGGTGAGGTCGGTTTTTCTAAAGGCAGGTCAAACGGATTTTTACAGTTTATTCATTAATTACTGCCACACACGCCGGGAGACGAGTGCCCTCTCGACGAGCTCGAGGACCTCGAAACGTCTCTACGAAAAATTATGCGACACTATTTTCCTTTGCGGCTTTGATAAATGCCGTGAACAGCGGATGCGCCGTTATTGCTCTGGATTTCAATTCCGGATGGAATTGGCATCCGAGGAACCACGGATGGTCTTTTACTTCAACCATCTCAATGAGTTCTTTGTCGGGAGACATACCGCTTAATACTAAACCATGACTGCTGAGTGTACTTCTGAAAACATTATTTACTTCGTAACGGTGACGGTGACGCTCAAAAATGTATTCGGCCTTGTATGCTTTGTGTGCGTTAGTACCGTTTTGAATGGTACACGGATATGTTCCGAGGCGCATTGAACCGCCCATATTTTTTATATTTTTTTGTTCCGGCATCAAATCAATAACGGAATACTTATTTTTAATAAATTCGGAGCTGTGAGCCTTTTTCATGCCGCATACATTCCGGGCGTATTCAATGACCGCGCATTGCATACCGAGACAAATGCCGAAAAACGGAATTTTATTAACGCGAGCATAATGAATAGTTTCTATCATACCCTCAATACCGCGGTCTCCAAATCCACCGGGAACAAGAATCGCGTTGACGCCTTTGAGGAGTGTCTGCACTGATTCCTCATTGCATAACTCTGAATTGATAAGCCGCGTCTTTACTTTCACATCGTTTATTGCTCCCGCATGGACGAATGCTTCAAGAATACTTTTGTATGAGTCGTGGTGATCGGTATATTTACCAACAATAGCAACTTCAACTTCACTCTCCGGATTCTTAATGCGGTCGTGGAACTCCACCCATTCATCAAGTCTGATTTTCTTTTCAGGCAGGTTGAATTGTTTTAAAACGAGTAAATCCAGTTTTTCTTTAAAACAGACAAGGGGCACTTCGTAAATTGAAGAGCAGTCATATGTTGAGATAACAGACGAACTGTTGACATTACAAAAGAGCGCAATTTTTTGACGCAATTCTGTATTAAGTTTTCTTTCCGACCGGCAAACGAGAATATCGGGTTGTATGCCAAGCTCAAGTAAATTTTTTACGCTGTGCTGTGTCGGTTTTGTTTTAACTTCACCCGCAGATGCAATGTAGGGAACAAGTGTAACGTGAATACTGATAGCGTTCTTTTTACCAACTTCAAGCATCAGCTGGCGCATTGCTTCGATAAACGGCAGACTCTCGATATCACCGACCGTACCGCCAATTTCGGTTATGATTATATCATACTCGCCAAGCTCACTGAGCTTTTTCATTCTATGTTTTATTTCATCGGTGATGTGGGGGATAACCTGAACGGTTGCGCCCAGAAAATCACCACGGCGTTCACGGCGAATTACTTCGTCATATATTTGCCCCGTTGTTACGTTGTTTGCACGGGACATATTCGTATCAATAAAACGCTCATAGTGTCCGAGATCGAGATCGGTCTCTGCACCGTCATCGGTTACGTACACTTCACCATGCTGGAATGGATTCATGGTACCGGCATCCACGTTGATGTACGGATCGAACTTCTGTATGGTTACTCTGTAACCCCGTTGTTTTAATAATAATCCGAGGGAAGAAGCGGTGATCCCTTTACCTAATGATGAGACAACTCCGCCGGTAATAAAGATGTATTTGATTTTGTTTTTGCTCGTCATATCGCAATCCAGTAAATGTAGTATTAATATAATAATTTAATTACATGATGCAAAGGCTACCCGTTTTCCGGCAGCATTTCTTGTATAATGTCCAAACTCAGTCGCTTTTTTAAGAACTTCACTATCAACAACAGGCCCTTCGACACACAATCGGATACCAAGAGGATCCAAAGTACACTGTCCGCAAATGCCAACGCCGCATTTCATATACCGCTCAAGCAGAAATTGCTTTTTGCAAGCTATCTGTTCGGTGGCAGTGAGAATATTCATCATCATTAGCTCAGGTCCTGCGGTATAGAGCATTGCGATGGGTTTTTCTTCGGCAATCTTCAGCAGAGCATCCAGCGCAGTAGCTTGTATCCCGTTTGAGCCGTCATCCGTGACTGGGAAATACTGCACCGGAGCGCCTGCAAATTCTTGGTGGTACAACAATTCATCAGCGGTTCTCGCCCCGTTTATGAAAATTAGATTCTTATAGCCATTCGTCAATAGATAATTGAGCAGGTAGCGAAGTGGGGCAGTGCCGCAGCCACCTCCGGCAATGACGAGGAGTTCTTCTTTGCCGAGGAAAGTAAATCCGTTTCCATACGGCCCGCGATAATACAGGGTTTCTCCCACCTTCATTGAGGAAATCTTTTCACTGAACTTGCCAACTTTCTTCACTGTCACCGCGAAACTATCTGCTCCGGCATACGATACCGAATATGGTTTTTCACCGGTAGCGAAATCACTCAGCATAATAAACTGACCCGGTATAAGTGATAAAGAACCTTTCAGGTATAATGTGTTTGTAGTTGGTGTTTCTTTTTTTACCGAAATAATTTCAGCTTTTATAAAATTCATCATAGTCATACAATCGGTGTAATATCATTGAATGATTCAATATGGTGTCTATCCATGTACGCAACAAGTTCATCATTGATTTTTGAAAAAACCTCAATGCCGCCATAGTACACTGCAGTTCCGATACCCAAATACGATGCTCCTGCCAGCCTGAATTCAACCGCATCGTTGCCGTTTGTAATTCCTCCTGTGCCGATAATCGGTATTGAGACCAATTGAGCTGTTTGATAGACAATTTTTACGGCAATTGGCTTAAGCGCGTAACCGGAAACACCCCCGAATTTACTGAGGATGACGGGTTTTTGTGCTTCAATATCAATAAGCATGCCGGGACCCAGAGTATTAACCAATGTCAGGGCATCCGCACCGGCATCCCGTGCTGCTTTACCGATTTCCGGTACGTTATACGAGTTGGGTGAAAGTTTAGCGATGACCGGGAGTTTTGATACTCTTTTTACAGCAGAAACAATCTCACTGACTTTTTCTTTTGATGATGCGAGTGGAATTCCGTATTCATCCGCTACGTTCGGGCATGACAAGTTAAGTTCAACCGCATCAGCTTCCGAATCGTTAACGCATTTAATTAATGAAACGAATTCATCAGCACTTGTTCCGAAGATACTTACTATGATAGGTGCATCTGAGTGCTTTTTGAAATCCGTTACTTCCTGCAGCCCTTCTTCAATTCCGGGATTGCTTAATCCCATTGAATTAATAAATCCACCTAGAAACTCGGCCACGACAGGGCCATCATGACCCTTTCGTGGCTCAAGGGTCATGGACTTTGTTGTGATAATACCACATCCGCATTCTACGGCCTTCAACATACCGGAATACGAGACACCCATCACTCCGCTTGCGAGTACCAACGGAGAGGCGGCCGGATTTCCAAAAAACTTCGTTATTAAACGTGGGTTCATCTATTCTCTATCCGGTTTAATGAAATCGTTAATATCGTTGATTGTATAAACTCTCTCGCAATAACCGCAGCGCACGGTAATGGGCTTTTGAGATTCAACGATGAACTTCGTCGAAATCTTTTCTGAGTTGGTTATACACACGGGGTTTGGGCAATACATGAGGTGGTCAATTTGTCCTGGTATTTTCGCCGATACTTTATTTGTTTTCTCGAAGTTTTTTATGGTTACAAACGTGGCAGTGGGAGCAAGCAGGGTAATAAGGTTTAGCTCGTTATCGGTGAAAAATTTGTTCTCAATTTTTATGATGTCTTTCTTGCCATATTTCTTACTGCCCAGCTGCGTGCCGACCATAATCGGATCGCTCTCTTTTAAATGCAACTTTGATATGAGTTTGAATGCCAGGCCTGCCGGAATGTGGTCTATAACAGTCCCGTTCTGGATCGCATCTACTTTTAATTCTTTCATTTAGATTGCTCCTAATAAATTTGCTATGATTGACTGCCTGACAAATAATCCGTTCTTCGCTTGCTGGAAGTAGTATGCTTGAGGCAGTTTGTCAACGTCCACTGTAATTTCAGTAACTCTCGGAAGCGGGTGCAGAATCTTCAGGTTTTCTTTAGGAGAGTTTTGTGTGATAAGATTTGCCGTTATTTGATAGCTGTTTTTTACCTGATCGTATTCTACAGGATCGGCAAAGCGTTCTTTCTGCACGCGGGTAACGTACATGATGTCAACTTTCGGAACAATCTCTTCCAGTGACTCGCTTTCAATAAATTTGACATTCGTTAGCGTCGGATCCTGAATGATGTACTGCGGCAGCTTCAGGTGTTTTGGGGAAAGCAGATAAAATGTGACACCGAAATGTGCAAGTCCGTACACTAAAGAATGAATCGTTCTACCGAAGCGCAGGTCGCCGATTAACGCGATTGATAAATTCTTTAATGTTCCTTGGGTCTTTTGAATCGAGTAGAGATCAAGTAATGTTTGTGTCGGATGCTGATTGCTACCGTCTCCGGCGTTGACAATAGGCCTGTCTAATATCTCTGATGCAACCCGTGCGGCACCCTCAACGATTGATCTGATGACGAGAAGGTCGGCATACTGACTGACAACGGTTACGGTATCTGCAAAGGTTTCACCTTTTTTTACAGATGACGTTTCCGTTCCCGCCATGATGATGGTTTTCCCGTTCATTCTTTTGATAGCTGTATCAAAAGAAAAAACCGTGCGTGTTGATGGTTCATAGAAAAGCAGCGCGCATACTGCTCCCGCGATGTCGGGGCTCAATTCTTTCGATTCGATGGCTGCTGCATTGGCAAGAATAGTTTCAATATCACTTTTGCTCAATTCTCGCATTGAGATTACGTGCTTCATTGTAACTCTATATGTTTGTTGGTAAAAGGTGGTTTGTATTTTCGGAAAGGGGATGAAATAGGGACAGCAATGGAATGCTTTTTTGATGGGGGTGCAAATCTGAAGCAATTAATGCTGTCGTTTTGCATATTTCCTATGTCCCGAAGTTCGTTTCAATTCGTTTCTGTCGAATAAATTAACAAATGTTCGGAATTAAAGATAGGAAATAATTTAGGTTAAGTCCAGTAAAATCTTAATAAATTATAGTCAAACCCGAAAATATTTTTATTAATTTATTAAAAATTAACTTTTACTTAAATAAATAATTTCATACATTTTCGTCTACCATTTTTCAAATTGTAAAAATGCTACTGAAAAACTGCATTATAGACGGATTTGTTCAACACATACTCTTGGACAAAGAGTACATCGGATCCGTTGCCCCAAAAATTACAGATGCGGAAAATGTGATAGATATGGGAATGAAGATCGTGATTCCCGGAATGATTGACCTTCACACGCACATACGGGATTTGGACCAGTCGTATAAAGAAGACTGGCTGTCGGGAAGTTCAAGTGCGATAGCCGGTGGTGTGACCACTATCTTCGACATGCCCAACACAATCCCTCCAACAACATCAATACAAAATCTCCATCTAAAACAACAAGCAGCTAAAAAAAGTAAAGTCAATTACGGAATATATGCCGGAGCAACGCCTTCTAATATAATAGATGTGCGTGAGATGCTTGAATCACATCAGGTGGCTGGGATAAAAATATTTCTCTCTGCGTCAAGTTCAAATGAAGTTGTGGAAGACAGAAAAACACTGGTGGAGTTTTTCAAACTTGCCAAAGAGTATGATGTCCCCATATTAACACACTGTGAATTGCAATCCTGTGTCGCTGAGCGTGAACTTCTATATATAGAAGAGAAATACAACTCAGTACATTACCATGATATTATCAGAAATAGGGAATGTGCATATAAAGCATTGGAATTAGTTCTTGAATTAGCTTCGCAAGTCAAGAATAAGCTGCACGTACTCCATATTTCAACCGCTGAAGAGATTGAACTTGTACGTCAGTATAAACGGAATGACGATTTTGGCCTGACGTGTGAGGTTACGCCGCACCATTTGTTTTTGAACGATGCCGTGCTTGAATCGGCAGGCAACTTCGGGAAGGTAAATCCGCCTATACGAAGTAGAAAAGATAATGAAGTACTGTTCGAGGCGTTATTGGACGGAACAGTGGATACAGTCGGCTCCGATCACGCGCCGCATTCCCTTGAGGAGAAGCGGCGGCAGTACCGGAAAGCGCCGTCGGGATTCCCGGGACTTGAAACTACGCTTCCGCTCCTGATCTCCCGCTATCTCTCCCTAAAAGAACTGTCTCTATCCAAAATTATCCAATTAACAAGTACAAATGCCGCCTCGATTATGAAGGTAAAAAAACGTGGGAAAATAGCACCGGGTTATTATGCTGATTTAATTGTAATTGATCCTGATATTGCATACACTATTTCAGCCGATCAATTCGCGACAAAGGCAAAGTACACACCGTTTGAAGGTGTAGAAGTTAGAGGCAAGATTGTCAAAACGTTTGTAAACGGTAAAGAAATTGAACAGAAAGGAATGCCCGTCGAGTATGAATAAAGAAGAATTCATTGTTCAGTTATACGAAATCGGCGCGCTGAAATTCGGTTCATTCACGTTGAAAAGCGGAATCACTTCTCCGTTCTATGTCGATGTCCGCCAAATCATCTCACATCCTGTACTTCTACGCGAGCTGGGCAGCCTGCTTGATAAACTATGTCCGCAGGAGTTGCACTACGATCGCGTTGCGGGCGTACCTTATGCTGGCATTCCTATTGCTTCAGCACTTACTATGCAAAACGGAAAACCGCTTATCATTCCGCGCAAAGAAGAAAAAGCCTATGGCAGCGGGAGCAATATTATCGGGGCATATTCTGCCGGCGAGTCGGTTTTGATTGTCGAAGATGTTGTAACATCCGGAGAAAGCATCCTTGAAACGAAATCACAGCTTGAAGAAAACGGATTGAAAGTTGCTGCGGCTATCGTCGTTATTGACCGCCGACCTGTACATGAAGATTTTGCGGCACATACCGGTGTACGTTTGCTGTCATTAATCACCATTGAAGAAGTAGTAACAGTTCTGATGAGCCGGGGATTTATCTCATCTGAACAGGCGAGGACAATACAGTTGTTTTTGATGAACTCGATTGCAGGAAAGAAAGAAACCGGAGCGGTCACGTACCAAAACAATCTGACATTGCAATTGGTTAATCGCATGAAAGAAAAAGAGAGCCACGTTGTTCTTTCTCTCGATGTTGATTCAACGAAGGAATTTTGGTCAGTACTCAAATCAGCATCAAAACATATTGTTATGCTGAAGACTCATGTTGATACACTTCAGGATTTTTCACCGGCATTCATTTCAGAAGTTCAAGACTATTGCAAAGAGAATAACATATTTTTATTCGAAGACAGAAAATTTGCAGATATCGGCAACACGGTACGCGCTCAGTATAGAGGCGGACTATATAAGATAGCTGACTGGGCTGAATTTGTAACAGTACATATGATTTCCGGTGAAGCGATTTTAAAAGGGTTGTTTGAAGGACTCGAAAACAGAAGTTCTTTCCTGCTTGCTAAAATGTCCTCGAAGGATAATCTGATATCGGAAAGTTATACACGCAAAGTAATTGAACTCGGGAAAAAGAATGAATCCGTGGTGAGCGGTTTTATCGGTCACGGTAAAACAGCTGAAGAAATTGCAAAGTTACGAAAGAAAATCCCGGCGAACTTTCTTCTTCTCATGCCGGGAGTCCAGATTGCAAGCAGCGGCGATGCGCTGGGGCAAACATACATTGATCCGGCAACTGCCACAAAAAACGGAGCCGATGCTGTTATCGTCGGCAGAGGCATTACACACGCAAAGGATATTGAAAAAGCGGCTGAAACATACAGAACGCAAGCCCAAATTGGTTGGAACAGTAAATAAGCTAATGAAAGATTACACATTATGATTGACAATTATAAAATACAACGCGCACTTCTCAGTGTGACTGACAAAACAAATCTGCTTCCCTTAGCACAAGTTTTACAAAAGCTGGGCGTGGAAATTATTTCAACCGGAGGGACGGGCAAAGTTCTTTCTGATGCGGGTATTCAGTTTACGGAAATCACTGAGGTTACCGGAAATCCTGAAGCGTTTGGCGGAAGAATGAAAACCATCTCATTTCAAATTGAATCCGCACTTTTATTTGACCGGGAGCGTGATGCTCAAGAAGCGGAAAAGTTGAATATTAAACCGATTGATTTAGTAGTTTGCAATCTCTATCCTTTCGAACAGTACATCGCTGAAAATCCTGATTCCGATAAGCTGATTGAGTACATTGATATCGGCGGGCCGACAATGATTCGTGCTGCTGCAAAGAATTATCAATACGTAGCGGTGTTGACAAATCCGGATGACTATACCGCATTTATTGAAGAGCTGCAACTGAAAGACGGTGCAACGGGATTGCAAACACGGCTTGCACTGATGGCTAAAGCCTTTAATTTGACCGCGGATTATGACTCGGCAATTGCCCAGAAGATGGATAGTCTCACAGGCAAAGATTCAATACGCTTTTCATTTACCGGGGGCAAGACTCTTCGATACGGAGAGAATTCACATCAGTCGGCTGCATACTACCGTTCGGCAAAAGCCGCCTCATCACTTTACGACATTGGTATCCTTCACGGACAGGAACTTTCGTACAATAATATTCTCGACTTACAGGCAGCAGTACAGACAGCCGCGGCCATGACTAACAACGGATGCGCGATAATCAAGCATAATAATCCTTGCGGCGCAGCTGAAAGCAGCGATCAACTTCGTGCATTTGAACTTGCATGGGCGGGCGATCCGGTTTCAGCTTTCGGCGGCATTGTAGCATTCAACACGCCGGTTACTTTAAGAACGGTTCAATTCCTGAATTTTCATGATAAAGCAAATAAGAAATTCATTGAGATTATCGCGGCTCCCGCTTTTGATGATGAGAGTTTCGAATATCTTATGACTCATAAGAATTTGCGAATCGTTACATATAATAATGCAATGCTTGAAGACAAGTACGAGTACAGAATTGCAAACAATACACTCTTGAAACAGTCGAAAGATGACCAGCTTTACTCAAAGATGGAAGTCGTGACCGGTAACGACATAAACGAAAAACAAAAAGAGCTCGTTGCGTTTGGACTCAATATCATCCGCAGCATAAAGTCAAACGCAATAGGTATCGTGCACCTTACACCGGAAGGCGAACCACAATTGGTAGGTATGGGGTCGGGACAGCCGAACAGATTAAACTCAATACGGTTGGCCTGTGATAAAGCCAAAGCAACTCTGGGATGTGCTTCACTAAAAGGCAAAGGTGTGGTGCTGCTTTCCGATGCATTTTTCCCATTTGAGGATAATGTTGATAAAGCTAACGAAGAGGGCATTGATCTGATTGTTCAACCCGGAGGCTCGATTCGCGATAAACATGTAATTGAACGGGCCAAAGAATATGGTATTACACTTGTGTTCAGCGGACTTCGTCATTTTAAGCACTAAATAGCATGACAACAAAGAAAACAATAAAAAATAGCGGTGTTAATACGAACCTTGGGAGCAGCTGCTCCACAGTGGCGTATAACTGGGCGAAGAAATCATTCCCGCATCGTGATGGAATGCAAGGTACTTTGGTGCCGACCATTGACGGCACGTACTCTTCGCAATTGAGCTGCGGTAATGTCAGAATCGGAATCTCATCCGATGGTATCGGTACAAAAGTTGAAATTGCCGAACGCGTAAAAAAATACGATACGCTTGGTTATGATTTGATGGCAATGGCAATAGATGATTTGATCTGCAACGGATTTGAGCCGGCATTCATTTCGAATATTCTGGATGTGGATGTTTTGGACAAGTCGGTGGTTGATTCCTTGATGAAGGGTCTGTACAAAGCTGCGAAAGAATCAAGTGTCATCATAACGGGTGGAGAAATCGCCGAACTTGGGAGCCGGATTGGCGGCTACGGTGACGGGATGCACTTTAACTGGGGAGCGACAGCAATCGGTTTACTTCACCGGAATTTGAAAACCCCTATAACCGGACGTGAAGTTAAAGAAGGCGACGTTATTCTATCCATTTATAATAAAGGATTTAGAAGTAACGGCTATTCATTGCTTCGGAAAATACTTGAAGCCAAATACGGCAAACAATGGCATTCAGCAACAACTCCCGGCTTAAAAGAAAGTTGGGGAAAGATAGCGCTAACTCCATGCACGATATTTTCTCCAATGATTATCAATGTATTGAATAAAAAACTTATCCCGCATGGTGTTGTTCACGTAACCGGTGGCGGAATTGTTGATAATCTCGGCCGCATACTAAAAGTGAATGATCTCGGCGCGGAATTAACAAATCTATTTGAACCGGAAGAATATTTGCTCCAGTTGATGCGATTAGGAAATGTTTCGTTTGAAAAGGCATATCGTTATTGGAATATGAACAATGGCATGCTGCTTATTGTGCCGCCAAAGTTAGTTAAAAGGACAGTCGAAGTATTAAAGCATTCAAAAAACTGCAAAGTTCGAGTTGCGGGACGTGTTATTCGAGAAAAGGTAATCTCTATAAAGACTGCTCACGCAGATCTTCGTTATACATCGTATAAAAATAAATAGCAATGAAAAATTATAATTTTATTCAAGTGTACTATACTGCATCATCGCTGGATAGTGCCGCGAAAGAATTGCAAAAAATTCTCACCGAACATTTTCAAGTCACCCCCGGAAAAATAAAAAGCGGAAAACTTTTCATCATTGATGAAAGGTTTGATTCTGCAAAGATACTCTCATTTGCACAACATGCGCTTTGCGACCAGATCATTCAGGCCGTCAGTATTAATAAGCCTGTGGTTCCGGAAGCTTATCATTCATCTCTGATCATCGGCAAACTGCCTGGCGTTACAGATGATGAAGGTGTGTCCGCCGCGAAAACCATGATTGACTTTTTTGATGTACCGGATGATGAAGCAATACAGATTTTCTCTCAAGAGTACTTTATCATAGAAAACAGTATTCCGGACACAGTACTTCGCAAGGCGGCTGAGGACTATTTGTGTAATAAGCTTATCAACCACATCTCGGTAAACATTACGGGCAACAGTCAGATATTCGTTCCCGAAGTTCAACTAACCGTTGATAATACTGTTGAGGTGATTGATATTCAACAAGGTGAAGCCGAGTTACTAAAAATATCAAATGAAAGGTTGCTTGCTCTTAATGCCGAAGAGATGAACGCCGTTAAGGAATATTATTTGAATGAACAGACACTTTCGGTACGGAAAAGTAAGGGAATGCCGGAAAATCCGACAGATTGTGAACTTGAAATAATCGGACAGACATGGTCGGAACATTGCAAGCATAAAGAATTTAATGCGGATATTGAATACACACATCCGGACGGCAAAGTCGAAAAAATTGACTCCCTCTTTAAAACATTTATCAGAGGCGCGACGGAAAAGGTCCGTGCAAAACTTGAAGAGAACGGTAAGAACTGGCTGATAAAAGTATTTACCGATAACGCCGGAGTTGTGAAAGTAAATGAAGAATCTTTATTTGTCTGGAAAGTGGAAACACACAATTCACCAAGTGCAATTGATCCCTACGGTGGAGCAATAACAGGTATTCTTGGAAACAACCGCGATCCGCTCGGCACCGGAATCGGTGGAGCGAAGCTGCTTTTTAATACAGATGTACTGTGTTTCGGACATCCTTCATTTTCAGGTGAACTGCTTAAAAACCAACTACATCCTAAAAGAATTTTTGAGGGGGTACGGAAAGGTATTGAGGACGGCGGCAATAAGTCGGGCATACCGACTGTTAACGGTGCGATAATTTTTGATGAGCGTTACAGCGGGAAACCTTTGGTGTACTGCGGGACTGGAGGAATCCTTCCTCCGCGTTTCAATAATAGGAAAAGTTGGCTGAAGCCTGTCAACGCCGGAGATAAAATTATCTCTATCGGCGGGCGGGTTGGCAAGGATGGTATTCACGGAGCTACATTCTCATCGCGTGAACTTGATGAACATTCCCCTCAATCGGCAGTGCAGATCGGCAGCCCGATAGTACAAAAGCTCGCTTCGGACTTTATGGTAAAAGCTTGTGCGAAGGGATTGATCAAAACATCAACCGACTGCGGCGCAGGCGGACTTTCTTCTGCAATCGGAGAACTCGCATCCATATCTAACGGCGCAGTTGTTAATCTTGAAACGGTGAAACTGAAATACAGTGGATTACTGCCATGGGAAATCTTTTTATCGGAATCACAAGAGCGGATGATTCTTGTCGTTACACCGCAAGATGAAGCGGATGTTTTGCACCTTGCTGCGAAGATGGATGTTGAAGCAACTCTGATAGGCGAATTTACCGGCGATGGATATCTTGACGTGCGGTATCATGGAAATACGGTCGCGTATTTGTCTTTGGATTTCCTGCATGACGGCGTACCGAGAAAATATTTATTCGCAGAACTGAAATCCGAACATAAAGACAGTTCTGATTTGACGGGCGAAAATGATTTCAATGAAGTTGTGCGAAATCTTTTAGCATCTGATAATATCGCCTCTCGCGAATTTGTAATACGACAATACGACCACGAAGTAAAAGGGAAGACGATTGTAAAACCGCTCATGGGCAGGACACGCAAAGCACCACAGGATGCCGGGGTTGTCCGGTTGGATTTTGCCGGGCGTGAAGCAATTGCAGTTTCAAACGGTATCATGCCGAAATTTGTTGATGCCGATCCGTATGCAAGTTCAGCCGGTGCATTTGATGAAGCAATACGACAGATCATCGCAGTTGGCGGTGAGCTTCCGTTGGATAGCAGGGATCCCAATTGTTTCTGGTCGGTTAATGACAATTTCTGTGTGCCTGACAGTGTATATCATCCTGAATCGAATCCTGACGGTAAGCACAAATTGGCACAGCTTGTTGAAATGTGCCGTGCATTATATGACATGAGCACCTACTTCTCAATTCCGTTGACCTCCGGCAAAGACAGTATGAAGAATGACTTCAAAGCCGGAAGCGTAAAGATTTCTGTGCCTCCAACAATTTTATATTCAGCCGCTGCAAAAATAAAAGATTATACAAAATGCCTTACCTCCGAATTCAAAAAGCCCGGCGATTTAATTTATCAATTGGGGAAAACGTATCCGGAACTTGAAGGAAGTGAATACGCCAAATTGTATCGCCGCAAGGGTGGCAGTGTTCCGGTGGTACGCATGGAAGATGCTATGCGATTATATAAAAAATTCGTTCAGGCGAACAAGAAAAAATTATTACAGTCGGCGCACGATATTTCCGACGGCGGAATGATTATCGCGGTAATCGAATCATGTTTTGGAAATGATTTTGGAGCATCGCTCTCGTATGAGGTAAAAGATTCATTGACGGTAGAAGCAGTTCTTTTTGCAGAAAGCCACTCGCGGTTTATCGTTTCGGTTGATCCGGTAAACCGTGAGAATTTTGAAAGTCTTTTCGGAAGTGATGCATTACTTCTCGGTAAGGTAACAGATGAACCGGTTTTGCAATTCGCGCATGGCGGGAAACAAGTCATTAAAAGTAAGATTGCTGAATTGAAAGACGCATGGAATAACGGATTGCGGGAGCAGATGATATGAAAAATGTAAAAGCATTAGTCGTAACCGGATTCGGTATCAATTGTGAAGAAGAGACTGCCGCGGCATTCCGCGCCGCAGGTGCAGAGGCTGAGATTGTCTTTCTTAATGAGATATTCTTTGGAGAGAAAAACATACATGATTATGATATTCTTGCCTTTCCCGGAGGATTCAGTTTTGGTGATGACCTTGGTTCGGGAAAAGTGCTTGCGAATAAAATCAGATATAAAAAGCTTCCCGGCGGAACATCCCTGCTTGATGAACTGAAAATATTTTTGCAGGAGGGTAAGTTCATTATCGGTATTTGCAACGGGTTCCAGGTTCTTGTCAGACTCGGATTTTTGCCTAATACTGCCGGCACATTTACTCAGGAAGCAACTCTGGCACATAATAGCGGAGGCAGATTTATTAATGACTGGTGTACACTCAAAGGTAATAACACCGAATCGCCTTTCTTGAAGAGTATTCAGGAAATCGAATTGCCCATCAGGCATGGAGAAGGGCGTCTGATCTTTAAGGATGAAACGATACGGCAGCAGGTGATTGATAAAAAACTCCATTGTCTCCTCTATGAAAACAATCCGAACGGCTCGGATTTGGATTGTGCTGGATTAACCGATCCGTCCATGCAGGTATTCGGTTTGATGCCGCACCCTGAAGCCTTTTTTGCTCCTCAGAACCATCCTAATTGGGGTTCGGGAAGAATTTCAGACGAACATATAGGTTTGAAGATATTTGACAACATTGTAAACTTTATAATTGTAAGAAAGGAGAAGCAGTTATGAACTGTTTTTCAGGTTTTTCATCTCCACAGCTGGTAAGAACACATAGAGGCAAGGTTCGCGACAGTTATTCTTTGGGAGGTGGTCAACGTTTAATTGCGGTGACGGATAGAATTTCTGCATTTGATAGCGTGCTTGATTCTTTAATCCCGGCAAAAGCGGCAGTACTCAACAAAATGACAAATTTCTGGTTCCGTGAAACAAGCAGTATTATTCCGAATCACTTTATTAAAGAAATCGATCCGGACATCACGCTTGTTCATGAAGTGATACCGATTAAGGTCGAGATGGTTATCCGCGGATATTTGACCGGTTCAATGTGGCGCTATTACAGTGAAGGAAAAAGAACCTTCTCCGGTGTACAGGTCCCTGACGGATTGAAAAAAAATCAAAAATTTCCCGTCCCGATTCTGACGCCGACAACCAAAGAAGATTCGGACCGCGAAATAACTCCGGAAGAAATTGTCGCCAGCGGCTTGACTGATGAGAAAACACTCAAAACAATGATGGACGCGGCGCGTGCTTTATATGATTTCGGTAGTAAGTATCTGGAGAAAAAGGGAATCATTTTAGTTGATACCAAATATGAGTTTGGCATTAAGGATGGCGGTGTGATTTTGATTGATGAAATTCATACACCCGATTCATCGCGTTTCTGGAAGTCCGAAAATTATGTGCAATCACCTGAAAATGCCGAACAGATAGATAAGGAGTTTGTACGGCAATGGCTTATTGCGAATAAGAGAGATGGTAAGTATCCAACGAGTCTTCCGCCTGAGGTGATTGCAGAAACAACAAAGCGCTACATCGAAATCTATGAGGCGGTAACCGGAGAAAAATGGAATGTAGATATTAATGCAGATGTTCAAAGCCGGGTATATACAAATCTTGTCGCACATAACATTATTAAACCGGGTTACGTTGCAATTGTAATGGGTTCAGTATCCGACGAAGAGCATGCAAAAAAAATTAAGTCTTTTCTTGAACCTTATCAGATTAAAGTTGAAATGCGTGTTGCCTCAGCTCATAAAAACGGCGAGGATGTTGCGGCGATGGCAGAGGAATATAATAATTCACTTGAAAAGGGAGTCGTTATAGCCATTGCAGGACGCTCAAACGGTTTGGGCGGAGCGTTAGCAGCAAACCTTAATATACCGGTTATTAATTGTCCGCCTTTCAAAGATAATCTGGATATGGCAGTAAATATCAATTCTTCACTCATGATGCCGGGTAATACACCGGCTATGACGGTTATTCATCCCGACAATGCAGCTATGGCTGCATTGCGATGCCTGAACATCAACTCGATTCGTTCGGAAATTACCGCAGGGATAGTAATGCAGAAAAATAGTCTCAGAGAAGCCGACAAAAAAATGAGAAGCATAGTATAATGGAAAAAATAAATGTAGTCGTTCTTGGTTTTGGCGGACGGGAACATGCAATTTCCTGGAAATTATCACAATCACCTAAGGCTGGAGCAGTTTATACTCTCCCCGGGAATGCAGGAATACCTAATAGTATCAATATCTCGATCACAGCATTTGCTGAGATAAGAGATTTTTGCGAACAACATGAAGTAAGCCTGATTGTCGTCGGACCTGAAGCCGCACTCTCGCAGGGTGTCGCGGATTATTTTTCCGGAACCGGTATCAAAGTGTGCGGTCCGGATCAATATGCGGCACAGCTTGAGAGCTCAAAAATTTTCTCCAAGGAATTCATGGTCAGAAACGGAGTGAAGACACCTTTATACCGGAAACTTACTCCACCGTACACCGAGCAGGACTTATATGATGCTCTCGCCCCATTTGGGGATAAGGTGGTCATCAAATATGACGGCCTTGCCGCTGGCAAGGGAGTATACGTCTGTCATAGTAAGACGGAAGTTGTTAATGGATTAAAAGACATTCAAGCTACATACGGTAGTCTGGCACCACTGGTAATCGAACAATTGTTAGTCGGGCCTGAACTTTCCATTATCGGGCTGACGGATGGAAAAGATATTCGCTTGTTTCCGGTTTCACAGGATCATAAAAGGGTTCTTGACGGTGATGCGGGGCTTAACACCGGCGGTATGGGTGCTTATACTCCGGTGAAAGTTTGTACTGATGATGTGTATAAAAGAATAATTTCGACCATTGTCGAACCGACAATGCAGGGACTTCAAAAAGAAAAGATAGCTTATAACGGATTTCTTTACTTTGGTATCCTGCTCGAATTGGAAGAGCCTTATCTTCTTGAATACAACGCGCGACTTGGTGATCCTGAGACCGAGGTAATTCTTCCGGCGCTGGAGACAGACTTGCTTGAAGCTATTCTCCTATCATTGGACGGCAAACTTTCTCAGGTTGAATTCGTGTTCAACGAAGATCAATACGTGGATGTTGTGCTTTGCAGCGGGGGGTATCCATGGAAATACGAAACGGGTAAGGAGATAAAAGGCCTGAAAAGTGTTCCGGATGATGTCATCGTTTTTCATTCCGCAACTATAGAGAAAAACGGTATACTTGTCACTAATGGCGGCCGTGTTCTCAATATTGTCGGAAAAGGGAAAAGCTTTATTGAAGCGAGAGAAGCAGCGTATAGAACCTGCAAAAAAATTTCGTTTGACGGCGTATATTACAGACGCGACATCGGAGCTAAGAATTTATGAAGAAAGTCCGCACTGCAATAATTATTTCCGGCAGAGGAAGCAATATGGAGGCCCTCATCAAGAGTTCACAGGGTGAAGTCTTAGGTGAGGTTTGCAATATCTCGCTTGTAATTGCAAATAAAATTACGGCAGGCGGAATACAAATAGCACAAAGTTATCAGGTGCCTGTCGAAGTAATCGAGTCCAAGGGTAAAAGCAGGGAAGAATTCGAAAAAGCGGTTTGTTATTTGTTAGCTGAAAGGCAAATTGATTTGGTCTGTCTTGCCGGATTCGAACGCATACTTTCACCATATATTATCTCGAAATATGCCGGACGTATTATCAATATTCATCCCGCGGATACGAATGAGTTCAAAGGTCTGCATGGTTACGAGTGGGCGTTTAACAGCGGTAAGAAAAAAACAAGGGTGACGGTCCATTTCGTTGATGAGGGTGTCGATACCGGTTCAATCATTGAGCAACGTGAAGTTGATTTAACTGAGTGTACATCATTAGAAGAAGTTGAACAAAAAGGGCTCGCAGTTGAGCACCAGCTATATCCTGAGGCATTGGCAAAAGTATGCCATGCCATCTTGAATAAAAATTAGTTAGAGAGATTTGTTATGTGCGGTATTATCGGATTAATGAGCAAACGTCCAATCATTGAAGATTTGATGTTCGGTTTGACGACACTTCAACATAGAGGACAAACAGCATGCGGGCTGGTGACATTTGATGATGTGTTTCATTGCATCAAGGGTTTGGGAGTCATTTCACAGGTGTTTAATAATGAAAATCTTGCAGGCCTGACAGGTAATGTGGGGTTGGGACATGTGCGTTATGCAACTCAGGGTTCTGCCGATCTTATTAATGCTCAGCCATTAACCGTGAATTTCCCGTTCGGTATTGCCATGATTCACAACGGAAACATTGTAAACTTTAATGATGTACGTCGTTCTCTGTACGAAGAAAATCATGTTTTGATCGAAACGACGAATGATTTAGAGTTGTTATTAAATTCATTTGCTGCTGAGCTGATCAAAAAAGATTTGAACAGCATCGGGGTGCAGGATTTATTCGATGTTGTTACGGCAATTCAAAATAAACTGCTTGGCGGCTATGCAGTCATTACGACGATTGCAAAGCATGGACTGCTCGCGTTTGTTGATCCGAATGGCCTGAGACCGCTTGTGCTAGGAAAGAAGAAAACAGATGATGGATATATATACGGATTCGCTTCCGAAACGAGTACATTCGACTATCTTGGTTATGAGGTGATTGATTCTCTGAAGCCCGGTGAGGCAGTATTTGTTGATTTTGAAAATAATCTCTACCGGCAGATATGTGTAAGCAAGAAAAGGTCTTTTTGTGTTTTTGAATGGATTTACTTTTCCAGAGAAGATTCTTTTGTGCAGAACAAACTTGTCGCTGATGAACGGATGAAGATGGGGCGCCTGCTCGCGAAGAAAATTAATGAACTCGGATTGAAACCTGATATTGTTATTGATATACCCACCTCGGCATACTTTTTTGCTAATGCACTTGCAGAGGAATTACAGGTGCCATACAGAAGGGGATTGGCAAAGAATAATCACATCGGCAGGAGTTTTATTCTTTCAACCCAGAAAGAGCGGGAAACAACTGCACGATTGAAGTTAAATCCTATCCGCGGAATTGTGCAGGGCAAAAAAGTCGCAATTGTTGATGACTCAATCGTGCGGGGTACGACTTCAAAGCATATCGTCAGTTTATTACGGAAGGCCGGTGCAAAAGAAATTTATTTTGTTTCTGCCGCCCCGCCAATCATGCACCCGTGCCTCTACGGGATTGATATGGCAATTAAAGATGAGCTTATCGGCAGGAAACCGCTTCATGAAATTCAGGAGTTCCTTGGCGTTGATGCACTGATCTATCAATCGTTGGACGATATGAAGGCGTTGTATAAAGATGAAGGGCTTTGTTATGCATGCTTCGACGGCAAGTATCCTGTCGAACACTCGGGAAATTTTTTGAACGAGATTGAAAGTGAACGCAAGCAGAATTGTTAGCGATAGAAGGGGATTCCGATCTGTGAGTCTGTTTCAGAGTCGGATTTTTTATCCTGATGCATGATGTATAGATGCTTTGCATATTCGTTAATTGCCTTTGTCAGCTGCGCTCTTAAAAACCTTGACTTTTCTGTGCCGTCCCGATGGGACTCAAATTCATTTTGTTTGTATACCCCGGGTTTACACCCGGGGCTACAAATATTTCGTCGCTATGCGACTCGAAGATTTTTTACGCATTTACCCCAGATTGGAATCTTTATCCGCCATTGGCGCGGCGGGGCAACAGATATATCATCGCTACACGACTTCATAAAATGGATTACCTTGACTGAGCTGCAAGTAAAATCAATAGATGAACTGAAGTATGCGGTGTGATAACTGCATTAAGTGAAGCTAGTCCCGCAGGGACGGTATAATTGTAGCCGTGGGTGTCCGCCCACGGAGAATGTAAGAAAGGGAAGTTGAGCTCCGTAGGAGCGACATAGATAAGTTAAATGAACGCAAATCGGCACACAAGAATTTGTGTTTTATAGTTGCCGGTTTTGCTCATGGGTTAGAAAACTCTAACGTCTATTCCCACTCAATTGTTCCCGGAGGCTTGGTTGTTACATCATAAAAGATATGTCCCGTGCCGGGAATCTGCTTAATATTCTTAATGATATCCACCAACAACTTCAAATCCATTTCGTATACATCTGCAGTCATTGCATCAGTCGAACAAATCGGCCTCAGCACAAAACATTCGTTCCCATCCTTATCAATCAATGGAAGTGACACCACGGGAAGTTGCCAGATATCTTTAATATCTGCCGTAAATTTTTGCACGATATCATCAACCTTTTGTAGCAGTTCAATCCGTTGTAGTGTAATATGTGATGTGTGAAGATGGGGTACTTCTGACAACGGTTCAACGGAAACAACAACGCGATTGATGCTGTCTACGGAATTGATTATTTCCGCCGCGCAGAGAGAGAGGTTTTTCCAGTTGAATTTTTTGCCGGGTTCTTTCCATAAAACCACCGGATGTTTATAGGTTCTGTAATCACCTTGTACGCCGACGCTTTTAACGGGCAGAATATCTGCGTGAAGTGAATATGATGCGGCAATTTTTTTAATTTTTGTTGTGCTAATTTTCTCAACTTCCTGCTGTGCATGATCGGAGCAGAGGAGTCTGACTGCGAGGCCGGGTCCGGGGAATGGCCTTCTCCATACAAGATGATCGGGCAGTTTCAAATACGTGCCGATTGCCCGTACTTCATCCTTGTATAATTCCTTCAGCGGCTCAATCACTCTGCCTTGTTCCATTAAGTCCCGTATTTCCTTAACCCGGTTGTGATGCGTTTTTATGGTGCCTGCGCTTTTCGTGCCGCCGCTTTCAATTGTGTCTGGATAGATTGTCCCCTGAATAAGCATCCATTTTTTGTTGTTGGTGTTTAAGCTATGCAGTTGTTTCTGGATAATATCAACGAATATTTTTCCAATGATTTTTCGCTTTTCTTCAGGGTCAACAACATTTTTAACCGCAGAAATGAATGTGTCGGCCGCGCTGATCAGCTTCAGGTTTTGGAATCCAAGCGAATGCAAATACTCCATTACCTCGGCTGATTCATTCAGGCGCATGAATCCGGTATCAATATGAAGTGCTTCAATATTCTCACCACCCAGGACCTTGGCTGCTAATGCAAACGCGACAAGCGAGTCCACCCCGCCGGAAATAAAGAGATACAATTTTTTGCCGTGTGCTGCTGATTTAAGTTCGTCTGCGATCGAGTTGTAATATGATTGGACATTCCAGTTACGCTTTTCCGTGCATACGGATACGAAATTTTCGAGAATCGTTTTCCCGTACACCGAATGTTCGACTTCAGGATGGAATTGGACGCCGAATATTTTTTTGCTTTTATGCTGATAGGCAGCGATTGAAGTAGCGCGGGTGGATGCCGTGACTAAAAAATCGTCAGACAATTCGGTTACCGAGTCGCCGTGACTCATCCAAACTTGTTGGTCAACCTCAGTGGCAGAGAAGAGAAATGAGCGGGGAGCTTTAACGTGCAGAGCTGTATTGCCAAACTCACGGCTGATTCCAGCTTCAACTTTACCACCCATCAGTTTCGCAATAAGATGGTGGCCGTAACATATGCCGAGAAGAGGAACGTGTATCTTTTTAATATTTGTTTCGACGGTTAACAAGTCTTTGTCATTAACCGACTGTGGTCCACCGGAGAAAATCACTCCCACGGTAACTTTAGTTATTCGAAGATCTTCAGGATTGCATATCTCACTGTATACACCGATTTCACGAATACGCCGGGCAATAAGGTGTGTGTATTGTCCGCCAAAATCAACTATTACAATTTTTTCCATAATCAGTATAAATCATTATCTCCGATATATTCACTGTTGTCCGGGATGAATATGTCGTGTACTTTCCCTTCGCGTATGGAGAGAGAAGAAACGACTTCAAGCTCGGCATTTTTATGTAATTCTTCTATGGTCGCCACGCCGCAGGTGGACATGGTTGATGATATTTTTGAAAGCGTAATTTCGATATTGTCCTTTAGCCTTCCTGCATACTCAACAAAGCCTTCCACCCCTTCAATGAATTGAGATTGGTTATATCTCTGCTGTTTCCAATCTCTGGCTCTGTTCGAACCCTCACCCCAGTATGGTTTCATAATTCGTCTGTTGATGGTGACTTTTTCAGTTGGGGCTTCTTCCATTCTCGCAAAATACCGCCCCATCATCACTGCATCAGCTCCGAGCGCCAGTGCCACGGAAATATCTTTTGAATTACCTATGCCGCCATCGGCTATAATTGGTATGTATTTACCCGATTGCTGATAATATTCATCACGCTGGGCAACTGTCTTAATAATTGCAGTTGCAAGGCCTCTGCCGGTTCCTTTTTGCTCCTGTGTTATGCAGATTGAACCGCTTCCCATACCGACTTTTACAGCTGCAGCACCGTTATCAACCAGATACTGAAAGCCTTCTGCGGTAACGATGTTTCCTCCGATAACAGGAATTTGAGGAAAGTTGGCGGTGCACCATTTTAGTGCTTCTTGTTGAAACGTGGTGTATCCATCCGATGAGTCAATGCTCACAATATCTACACCTGCTTCGGCAAGTGCCGGAAGCCTTTCCTGATAATCGTGGGTGTTTATTGCCGCAGCAGTAAGCAGCCGTTTTTTATCATCCACTACTTGCTGCGGATTATCAAGATGATCATGAATATCTTTTCTGAAGACGAGATATAAAAGTTTATCGTTTTCGTCAAGGACAGGTACTACGGATTGATGGCTTTCCATCAATACCGCATTTGCTTTTTTTAAGTTGTTTGTGTGCGTGGTGGTAACAATATCTTTCCGCGGAATCATTCTTTCCTTGACTCCCATGTTTCCATGAGATTTGATGTCATAGTCGTTCTTGCCAATAAGTCCGAGAAAGAGTCCATTTGAATCAACAACGGGAAAAGTGTTATACCCGGTTTTTAACCGGATTTTATGAAAATCGGAAACCACAACGTCGGGTAGAATTGTTTTGGGCTTTACAAATCCCGCCTTATGTTGTTTTATCTCAGCTATCATTGCTGCTTGCTCAGCGATAGGCTGTGAGCAGTAAATAAATGCAACTCCTCCGGCTTTAGCCAGTTCAATTGCCATCTTTACTCCGGAGACAGCCTGCATGGCAGCGGACATTATCGGAATATTGAGAAGCGTTGTTTTACCGGTAACGGGATTGAAGGCTAATTGAGTTTGAAGTGAGATGGCATTGGTTTTGGTCAGATTTGTCGTCAGCTGCGGAAGCAGCCGGAATTCCATGAGTGTACGGGAAGGTTCGGTTATAATTTTTCGCGGCATAGTATTATTTGAGTTGTAATTAAATAAATAACTATGCCTTTAAATGTACAAAAATTCCTCTAAATATTTTAGTTTTTAATGTTAATTTATTTAAAATTTTAGCCTTTAAGCATGGTTTCGACAAGATTTGTTAAGGTAATCTTGTCAAATGGCTTTGAAAGGTAATGTGTGCAACCACCCTCCAAAAACTCCTCTTTGTCTCCCATCATGGCAAATGCTGTTAATGCCGCGATCGGTGTATTCTTGTATGAGGACATTGCCTTTATTTGTTTTACCGCATCCATGCCCGTAAGACCGATACCCAGGTTTATATCCATCAAAATCGCATCAAATTGCTTGTCCTGGGCAATTTGAATCGCATCCGGAGCATTTGTCACGACATCAAGGTCATATCTTCCCCGGAAATAGATCCGGATGATATCAATTGTCGTATTGTCATTTTCAACCAGTAGCAATTTTGCCTTTGTTACACTTACAGCAGCATCAGCGACGAGGTTTTCTGTTTTATCTATAACTTGCATATCGGTTCTCTGCATAGATAATATTCTTTGTTTAAGCGGAATTCGTACGCAAAAGGTAGAACCTTTTGCGGCTTCACTCGTTAGAGTAATCGTACCATGCAGTCTTTCAATAAATTTTCTGGTTATAGTAAGACCTAATCCGGTACCTTCAAAGCCTCTGTTTCTGCCTTCGCTAACTTGTCTGAATTCTTCCCAAATAATATCCTGATTTTCCGGTGAAATTCCAATACCCGTGTCGGTTACTTCTACCTGTGCCCAATATTGGGTATCCTCCAAAATCTGAGAAACATGAACCCGCACACTTCCATGATTTGTAAATTTTATGGCATTGTTCAGAAGATTGTTCATTACCTGGGATAAAATCCTTGAATCGGTGTAAACTACCAGAGTGTCAAGTTCCGAATGTAATGTCAAAAGCAGTCCTTTTTTTACTGCGGTTTCTCTAAATAACCCGACGACCTCATCAACAATAGCGATAATATCGCAATCCTTAAATAACACATCTATTCTATTGGCTTCAATTCTGGAAAGGTCCAGAATCTGATTCAATGTTTCCAGCAGCCTCGAGGCGCTTATGTAAGTACGCTGTGCCATATCCTTGAATTTCGGATCTTCAATTTCCTCCTGCATAATCTCTGTGTAGCCGAGTATACCAATCATCGGCGTACGGAGTTCATGGCTCATGTTTGCGAGGAAACTCGATTTAAGGCGGCTCATCTCTTCGGCGTTTTCTTTGGCAGCAATAAGCTGTTCGCGAAGTTTTTTCCACTCAGTGATATCTTCATAACTGCCAAGCACGCCTAATTTCTGTCCGTCTTTATCAAACAGAGGCATTTTACTCATTCGAATCCAGGCCAGCGTTCCATCATGCCGCCTTTGAAGCTCTTCGTAATTCAGTTTTGGTGCGTTGGTGGATAGTACGATCTGGTCATCTTCGCGGAAATATGTGGCCGTTTCTTTATCAAACAGGTCAAAATCACTTATGCCGGAAATTGAATTAATATCTTTCAAACCGCAGTCACGGGCGTATGCCTGGTTGCAGCCCAAATAAATCGAATTGCTGTCTTTCCAGAATACCCGCTGGGGGATATTGTTCAAAACCAGCTGCAGACGTTGATTGGTTTGGAATAATAACTGCTCAGTCCTTTTTCTGATTTCGTTGCTGGTAAGATATTCGTTAGCAAATTCTATATCTTTAACAAGTGCTAAAAGCAGGTCGCACTCATCTTTTGTGAAAAAATCTTTTTCTTTTGAACAAAAAACTATTGCTCCGGTAAACTCATCGTCAATTTTAAATGGGAAGCTGACGCGCGAACGAAATACGGTTTTCAACTTGTTTTTCACTTCATCGCTGTATAAAGGTGAAGAGATGATGTCATTTTCTATCAGTATTTCGTTTTTAACTATAGATTTTATATACGCTGTTTCGCGTAAATTCTTATTTGTTATATTAAATAGATCCAATAATTTATCGCTCTCGTAGCCAAGAGTTACAATCCGTTCGATAGCATCGCTGTAATTACTTATTTTGTCTACCCAAACTAAATTAAACTGACCCTTCCGGTAAGCAACCTCGCAAACGTCTCGCAGTAATTCTTCTCTGGTAGTTGCGCGCATCATGCTCTGGTTCACGCTGCTAAGCAAATCGTAAATCCTCATTAATTGGACGATGCGTTTTTCAGCTTTTTTCCTTTCATCGACATCTTTAATGATAATTTGATAATATCGCAAATTCTCGATGCTGATTAGACGGATACTCATCTCGACATGGAAACTTGAACCGTCTTTTTTTTGATGCTCAGATTCACAAAGTAATCCTTCGTTCTCGCCAATTTTTTCCATTGCCTGTGGAATATTGGTGGAGGTGGAATTACCCCATAAGTCCTCAAATCGAAGATGAAGGAACTCAGCGCGATCGTAACCGTAGATTTCTTCCGCCTTGTTGTTGGATTCAATTATTTTTCTTGATAAATCGGCAAGAAGAATAATATCATTTGCATATTTGATGAGATATTCGAAATGATGCTGCAACGCTTTTTTATCCAGGAGAGCCCGCTCAATATCTTTTTTATGTCTTGAACTTATCCTCTTCCAGAATATCCACAGGATGATGCCTTCTATGAGCAGCAACAATAAAGTAATCAACGTCAAATAGATAGCACGGACGCGTATGGCGGCATACGCCTCCTCTTGATCTACTTTCGCTAATAATAGCCATGATGTATTACTGATGGGGCCAGCATACGCAATGACTTTTTCACCTCGATAATCATTTCCATTCATGAAATGATATCCGTCTTTAATCATTTGAATGCCGGTTCGGTAGCTGTTACTTAATTTTGTTTTCAGCCTTAGTGCAGAATGAGGCCGGAACCGCAGGTTATTGGTGTATACAAGAGTATCGTTTTCAACTTGCAAAAGGATGACCTCACCCGATGCGCTTTTTTGAGGCCACGCCTGAATAGATGGATAAAGGAATTTATCCGGGTCAATTCGAATAATAAGAGCCCCGATCACTGTTGAATCTCTTCCAACGGTCTTAAGCAGGGGGATAATCATGTCGAGGTGAACTTTTCCGACGATGTCGTTATAATGAAGCTTTGAAATGATAGGGGTTTTACGATTAATTGCTTCTAATCCTGAATTTTTTGCGGTAATTCCTATCTTTCGATAATAATCATCTGTAACTAATTTCACCTCCATTGCAGGAGATGTCAGCGCCACCCCAAAATATTCAGAATTATGATCTATACTTCTCAGTTTTAGAAGAATATCATTTTTTAAACTGATATTATTTGTGTCGTGATAGAAATCTTCAACATGTTTTATAAAGAGATTATCCTGCATGATTGAATATGCATCCTCTAATCTTTCCTCGGTCCATTTTTCAATCTGCGCAATTTTTAATTGAGCAATTGTCGCCAATTCTTCATTTTTGGTTTTTGTAATCGTCTCTTTCTGCAGGGTATAGATGAGTGTGCTGGTTAAAACGATCAAGGTTGCGACCACAAAGAAAAGAATAACGAGCGAGATGGGCGTCTTGAATGTGGAAGATTTGATTTTAGTCATAGATTAAAAGATGCAATTTCTCAGACAATAATATCGAACTGCAGACTCATAACTAAAGTAAGTCGCGAAGGTCAAACTTACCTTAATTTTTTATGGAATTCAATAAAAAAAACTTGAAAGTAGGTGTATTCACAGGCATTTCGCCGATTATGTAATATATTTACCGCCTTTCATGTAAATGTTTACATTGCAAAATGCTTTTTGTACTTTACATTACTCGGAGTGTACTAATTATCAAACAAATAGAGTCGTTATGAAATATAAAATGTATCTGCTTTGCAGCCTTCTGGCATTTGGACTTTTTGTCCCGACATTTGCGCAAGATAAGGCTGAGACTGATTTTTTGTCAGCTGCCATGGACAAAAGTGTTGATCCCGGTAAAGACTTCTTCCAATATGCTACCGGCACATGGATGAAAAACAATCCGATTCCTGCTTCAGAACGCGGATGGACTGTCGGGCATCTTGTGCAAGAAGAAACATATAACCGGTTAAAAGGGATATTGGAAGAGGCTTCAACTTCAAAGTCGACTGCCGGTTCAAATAAACAGAAGATAGGTGATTATTATGCGGCCGGACTGGATACCGTCACGATCGAAAAGCTTGGTCTGCAGCCTTTGAAAAAAGAACTCACCCAAATTGATGCAATTAAAGATAAAAAAGCACTTCTTGGAGAAGTCATGCACTTGCAATCAATCGGTGTTGGTCCTGTGTTCAGTATGTTTATTGATCAGGATGCTATGAAGAGTGACGCATGGGCTTTGTATTTGTGGCAGGGCGGGATCGGACTTCCGGAGCGTGATTATTATTTCCGGGATGATGCAAGGACTGACAATATCAGAAAAGAATATGTGAAACATGTAGCCAACATGTTCGTATTATCCGGTGTTAATTCTTCTGAAGCCGATGCATACGCTCAAAAAATCTTTGAGATGGAAAAGGCTATGGCTGACTCGTCGAGAAAATTAGAGGATTTGCGCGATCCGTATCTAAATTATAATAAAATGTCCGTAGGTGACTTGCAAAAGGTTACACCGGATATCAAATGGGCCGAACTTTTTGCTAAAACCGGAATTAAGAATCTGGACAGCCTTATTATCGGGCAGCCAGAATATTATAAACAGCTTGAAGTATTGTTGAATAAATACTCTGTCAGTGATTGGAAAGTATATCTGAAGTGGCACCTGTTAAATACGTTCGCTGATAAGTTGAGTTCTTCATTCGATAAAGAACACTTCCATTTCTGGAGAACAGTCATGTCGGGTGTGAAGGAGCAGCGTCCACGCTGGAAACGTATTCAGGATGTTATTGAGGGTGATTTAGGCGAACTGCTCGGACAAGTATATGTTGAAAAATACTATTCTCCCGCGACTAAAAAACGTTACGAAAAACTTGTCGACGATATTATATCTGCATACGGCGAACGAATTAAAAAACTCGATTGGATGAGTGCCGAAACAAAGCAAAAGGCTCTTGAAAAACTTGGTGCAGTAACCAAGAAAGTTGGATATCCCGATAAGTGGAAAGACTTTTCTAAACTAACCATAGTTCGTGGCGCGTACATACAAAACGCCATTGCGGCAAATCAGTTCTGGTTTAACCGGTATTTACAGAGATTAGGTAAGCCGGTTGACCGGACGGAATGGAATATGACTCCGCAAACATATAATGCATATTACAATCCATCAAACAACGAGATGGTATTGCCGGCAGCTATCTTCATTATTCCGGGAGTCCCGGATTCACTTCTTGACGACGCCGTCGTATACTCCTATGCCGGCGCCTCAACAATCGGTCATGAATTAACCCACGGATTTGATGATCAGGGCAGACAATTCGACGCCAAAGGAAATCTCAGCAACTGGTGGCAAAAAGAAGATGAAGAAAAGTTCAATAAAAAAGCTGAGCTCATGGTTGAACAATTCGACAACTTCGTTGTTCTTGACAGCATGCATGTTAATGGCAAAGCAACATTAGGCGAAAATATTGCCGACTTAGGCGGGCTTGTTACCGGTCTTGATGCTTTTAAAAAGACAAAGCAATATAAAGAAGGAAAACTCATCGCCGGATTGACTCCGGAACAGAGATTCTGGCTTGGCTACGCGTATGCATGGTTAGGACATAAACGTCCCGAAAGCCTTGCTCAGCAAGTGATGACTGATGTACACGCTCCGGAATATCTCCGTGTCAATGGACCGTTGAGCAACATTCCTGATTTTTATAAAGCTTTTGAGATAAAACCGGGTTCGCCGATGTATCGCAGTGATGAAAAAAGGGTGGTCATCTGGTAAGAATGTTTAGCTGGGTTTTTAAAACAAAAAAGGCATCCATTTGGATGCCTTTTTTTTATTCTTGCAATTATTTTTCAACTGCGACTTCGATATGGATTTTCTTTCCTTTGATCTTTTTACCCATCACCGCATCAATAATTTCATCGGCGTATTTGGATGGTACATTCACAAAGGTAAACCGGTCGAAGATGTCAATTTCTCCGATCTTCTTTCCGCTGATACCGGATTCGCCGGCAATTGCACCCAAAATATCACCGGGGCGGGCTTTGTCTTTTTTACCGACGTTCAGGAAGAGGCGTACCTGACCTTCATTGCTTCCGCCGTGTCTGTTTTTCTCTTTCTCTTTTTTCTTTCCTGATTTCTGAGAGCGTTGAGGTTGTTCCTGAATAAAATCATCAGATTCCTGTTTCTTATCAGTCGCCAACTTGAGCTTAAGTAATGCGGCGGCAACTTCAAGTGTGGTGTAATCGTCATCGGTGATTTTTTCAATCAGGTGTTCATATTTTTTTAGATCACCGGCATCAATAGATTTTTTAATCTCTTCAATGAACTGATTTTCGCGCATTTCTTCAACGTCGTCATATGAAGGAATTGGGCTTAACTTAATTCTGGTTTTGATATATCTCTGGATATCTTTCAATTTACCGATGTCACGTCCCGTGACAAAAGAAAAGGCTTTGCCTGATTTGCCCGCACGGCCGGTTCTGCCGATACGGTGAACATAATGTTCTTCATCCTGAGGAAGATCATAATTGAAAACCGCTTCAACGTCATCAACATCAAGTCCGCGTGCTGCGACATCTGTAGCGACAAGAATTTCAACATAACCGCTGCGGAATTTTTTCATGACCTTTTCGCGGTTGCCTTGTGTCATATCACCATGAAGAACATCTGCTGAGTATCCGCGTGCCTGAAGGCGTTCGACTAATTCGTCAGCACCTCTTTTGGTGTTCGTGAAGACAAGAGTAAGTTTCAAATTATGTAAATCAATAATTCTGCTTAACACCTCTAACTTATTTCTGTCTTTCACTTCGAAATAAACCTGTTCGGTGTTTTCGACTGTCATCACTTCATGAATGACTTTTATATGCTGCGGTTCGGTCTGATATTTTCTCGTCAGTTCCAGAATCGGTTTAGGCATAGTTGCCGAAAACATAACCGTCTGTCTTTCCTGCGGAGTATTACGCAGAATCAATTCAATATCTTCTCTGAATCCCATATCGAGCATTTCATCAGCTTCATCCAAAACGATTAAGCGGAGATGGGTGACATCAATGGTTCCTCTCTCAAGGTGGTCAAGAATTCTGCCCGGAGTACCGATGATAATTTGAACACCTTTTTTCAGAACTTTCAACTGGCGTTCAATCGGTTGACCTCCGTATACAGGTAAAAGTGAAATATCTCTTTTATATCTCGCAAGCTTATTCATTTCTTCCGCAACTTGAATTGCCAGTTCGCGGGTAGGGCAGAGAATCATAACCTGAAGTTTTTTGCTGTGGGCATCCATCATTTCAATAGCGGGAATACCAAAGGCGGCAGTTTTTCCAGTGCCTGTTTGTGATTGGCCTATGATATCTTTTCCGCTGAGCATAACCGGAATGGCTTCGGACTGAATCGGGGTGGCTTCTTCATAACCAAGATCTAAAATGGCTTTGTGCATCTCTTTCGACAGCGTTAAATCGCTAAATCGCAGATTTTTCATTAATCAACTTTCTTTTCATATAATATATAAATCAACATGTAATATACGATTATATATCGAGACCAGGGCAGTAATAAAAAAGCCTGTCCCACCGGGACAGGCTTAAAAAGGCTAAAAACAAGAAATATTACCAGATTTTGACCAATTTGTCTTCAGGATTCCTCATTTTGTCTCCGGGTTTAACATCGAAAGCTTCCCAGAATTCAGGTACGTTCATCAACGGACCGAGTACTCTAGCTCTTCCCGGTGAGTGGGGATCGGTTTTTAGTTGTAATTTAAGTGATTCAGGTCTCTGATATTCCGCCCAAATCTGCCCCCAACTTAAGAAGAATCTTTGTGTAGGTGTGAAGCCGTCGAGTTTCTCACCTTTCTTATATTCATCGGTATGTTTGAAAGCATTGAGCGCTACGGTAATACCGCCTAAGTCTCCAATATTTTCGCCGAGAGTCAATGAGCCGTTAACTTTGAAAGTATCAACGATAACGAAGTTGTTGAATTCATCAACTAATTTGTCGGCGCGCGCTGTGAACTTTTCAGCATCTTCTTTTGTCCACCAATCAGTAATGTTACCATCAGCGTCAAACTGTCTGCCCTGATCATCGAAACCGTGGCTGATTTCATGGCCGATTACCGCACCCATTCCGCCATAATTCACTGCATCATCAGCATCTTGATTGAAGAACGGTGGTTGAAGTATTGCTGCTGGAAAAACGATTTCGTTTCCGTTTGGATTGTAATACGCGTTAACGGTTTGCGGGCTCATTTCCCATTCGGTCTTATCAACCGGTTTCCCGATTTTTTCCAGATCAATTTTGCTTGCCCAGTTGCTTGCACGTTTAATGTTTTTATAATACGAATCACGCTCAATATTTAACGCGCTGTAATCTTTCCATTTGTCGGGATATCCGATTTTAACAGTGAACTTGCTCAATTTGTAAAGAGCAGCTTCTTTTGTTTTATCGCTCATCCATTCAAGACCTTTGATTCTTTCGCCCATTGATGTAAGCAGGTTTTTAACAATAGAATTTGCGCGTTCTTTTGCTTGCGGCGGAAATGCTTCGGCAACATAAAGTTGTCCGATTAATTCACCTAAATTGCCGTTAATAACTGCAAGTACTCTTTTCCATCTTGGTTTCAATGCCTTGGTTCCGCTCAAAAACTTGCCATTGAAGTCGAACGATTCATTAACAAAGGCCGAGCTTAATGATGGCGCCGCGTTTCTGATAACATCCCACTTGAGGTAAACTTTGAGGTCACTTAAAGAAACTTTTTGAGTAAAAGTGCCGACTTCTTTAACGAATTTGGGCTGGAAGACGATTACGTATTCAGGATTTTTTTTCATTATTTCGTTAAAATAAAGATCCCAGTTAAATCCTTTGCCGTTTTTCTTTAACTCACTGATTGAGTATTTATTATATGTCTTAACCGGATCACGGTTTTCAACTCTGGTATTGGATTCTTTTGCGAGTTGAGTCTCGAGATTCATGACGATTTTAGCGTACTGAGCGGCAGTCTTTGCATCCACGCCGGTAAGTTTAAACATGTTTGTAACATAAACAATATATCTTTCGCGGATCTCTTTTGAGCGTGCATCATCTTTGGTATAGTATTCAATGTCAGGAAGTCCGACACCGCCCTGATAAATATGAGCAGCTACCATATCGCTTTTCTTGCTGTCAGGGGAGGAGAAGAAATTAAATAATGCTCCGCTGCCTGCATTGTGCTGCTGTGCTAAAAATTTAATAAACTCAGTTTTATTTTTTAATCCGTCGATCTGTTTTAATTCGTCCAAAATTGGAGTATAGCCGTCGGCTTCAATTTTAGCAGAATCCATGCCTGTGGCATAAAAATCACCGATTTTCTGCTTTGCAGAACCTTTAGTGGCATTTTTCTCCGTGAGTGTGGCTTCAACAATTTTTTGAAGGGTTTTGTTGTTGTTGTCCCGTAGTAATTCGAACGATCCCCAGCGTGAAAACTCGTCCGGGATAGGGTTGTTTTTTACCCAGCCACCGACAGAATATTGAAAAAAGTCATCGGCCGGCTTTACAGATGTATCCAAATTCCGCAAATCCAATCCATGTCCGGCATTTCCTCCGTCACCGGCAAAAACACCGGTTGTTAGGAACAGGAACATTGGAGTAAGGGCCAACAAATATTTCGTTAGTTTCATATATGTCTCCAGAATGTTAAGTTATACATTAAAAAAGAGATCCGCTGCGCGGATAATTATTCATAATACAAAGATAGTTCCATTTCCCAAAAGTATGCAAATAATTACATAAGTGGTTGATTAAGGTGATAAAGCAAAAAAAGTGTCCATTTTTGCTTAAAAATGAGTATTTTACAAGAGCAAATATTAACTATCAATTGGTACATGAAGAGAACCTATTTTTTAATTTTATCGGTATTGTTATGGGCGGGTTTGTTGAAAATGTCTTATGCGCAGCCGGTTTATGATAATTTACGCGGCGGCATACAGTTAAGCGGTCTCCTTCCGAGCGACGATTACAAATTCAAAAACACGTTAGAGTATTCATTCCTTGCCAGAGGACTATTCCGCCAAAAACTGGCAAAGTACCTTCAGGGAGAATTAGGCTTTGGTTACGGCAGATATGCCGGCGTAGATCAATCGCAGGTTGATTATGCTAATGATATTGTCCCAATTGATTATCGCTTTCTCTTTAATCCCGGCTCAGCACGTAATGGATTTCCATACTTATACGCTGGGGTCGGCGCAATGTACTATGAATTGGACAAGTATCGCGAAGGAACTGGTCTTAAAGCTATTGAGCAGGAAGGTTGGATTGGGATCATTCCTGTTGGTGTCGGTTTGGAGTTCAATCTTAATAACGCAACCTCTCTGGAATTGACTGCCGGTATAAACTACAAATTTACTCACAGCAACCAATATTACAGCGCCGAATCCAGAAATGACATTTACTATGTTATTTCCGCCGGTATAATTTTCCAATTCAGCAATGAAAATAATGACAATGACGCCGACGGTTTAACAAATGATGAAGAAGCTAAGCTTGGTACTGATCCCCTGAGGGCTGATACGGATGGCGATGGCATATCAGACGGTGACGAAGTAAAAAAATACCACACGAATCCGCTTTCCGCCGATACCGACAAAGACAGAATAACCGATTATGATGAAATCTTTGTCTATAATACTGATCCGCTGAAGGCTGATATGGATGGCGACGGACTCAAGGACGGCGATGAAATATATATATATCGCACCGATCCGAAAAATCCCGATACTGATGGTGATGGCTTGAGTGACGGTGATGAGGTTATTAAGTATGCAACAAATCCGACTAAGACTGATTCAGATCATGACGGGCTTGATGACTATGCTGAAGTATTTACATATCATACTTCACCAACGGAATATGACACTGATGGTGATGGCTTGAGTGATGGTTCTGAAGTATTGACCTATAAGACGAATCCGTTGAAATCAGATACGGATGGAGACGGTTTAACAGATGGTGATGAGATTTTGAAATATCATTCTAATCCGCTTCTTGCTGATTCCGATGGTGGCGGGGTTGATGACGGTGCTGAAGCAGCAGCTGGTACGAATCTCAATGACCCAAGTGATGATTATCTTTTAAAGCCGAAACAGCAAATATTATCTGAAATAGCTCTTGAAGGAATACAATTTAAAAGCGGAAGCGCACAGATTTTACCGGTTTCTGAGAGCGTGCTGAATAAAGTTGTGAAGATCTTGGCCGATAACCATGCGATTAAAGTGGAAATTCAAGGTCACACTGATCGTACAGGTTCAGCAGAACAGAATAAATTGCTTTCGACTAAACGTGCTGAATCAGTTAAAAAGTACTTGGTCGGTCACGGTATTGCTGAATACAGGCTTAGTACAATAGGTTACGGCGCAGATAAGCCGATTGCTTCCAACGAAACTGATGAAGGTAAACAAAAGAACAGACGGATCGAATTTATTATCGTGAAATAGGAATTTAGCAAATTTTATATTATATCTGTTAAGCAGTTATTTTAGAGTTGTGAGGGAGTTGATTCTATGAAAAAATATATTAGCTTCTTTTTAATTATTGCCATGGTTTTCCTGACAGGCTGCACTGCAGGTTCAAATACTTTTGCCAATATCCCCAATGATAACGGTAATATCGCCGGTTTCTGGATGGGACTATGGCACGGTATAATCGCTCCGGTCACCTTTATCATTTCATTATTCTCCAAACACATTCATTTTTATGAAATCCATAATAATGGAGGTTGGTATAACTTCGGCTTTCTTCTGGGTTTGTCGATAGTTTTTGGCAGCGGGGGAAAAGGAGCTTCCAAAAAACATAAATCTTAATTCGGTTTGAACAAGTTAGATTGCTAAAAAGATTCTAAATGTATTAATGATTTGATAATATCATTAATATACATACAAACAATACATAAGGAATACTATGAAAAACACAATTGCATTTTTACTTATACTTTTCTGCGTATTAGTTCCCGCAACTAAAATACACGCGCAACTTACATACAATGGGTGGAGCGGCGGTATCCAGGTTCACGGCATTCTTCCCGCAAATGAATTCAAATATGACCACGGTTTGAAAACCTCGTATCTTATCCGCGGACTCTTCCGGACAAAACTTGTTGAAGACCTACAGGGTGAAATCGGCTTTGGCTCTGGTAAATATGCCGGTTTGGCAAGTGATTGGACAGAATATTCGACTAATATTTTCCCGCTTGATGTACGCTTCCTTTATAGCCCTGTGTATTTCAAATCATGGTTCCCGTATGCTTACGTCGGTGGTGGTATTATGCACTATTCGGTTCACAAGTTCCCGGTTACCGTGGTTTCTCCCAAAGCAGTTGATAATACCGGATGGACGGGGATCATCCCGTTCGGTCTTGGCGCTGAATTTAATTTGGCAGGAACAACCTCATTTGAAGTTACCTTGGGTGCTACATACACATTCACAGATAATTTGAATTATTATAAAGAAAACGACGCGAAAGATTTTTACTATAGTCTGTCAGTCGGTCTTGTTTTCCCACGCGCTCATGAAGCAAAATTGGAAGCCACTGGCGTTCGCGTCAAACCGGAAGTCGGTCAGACAATTGCCCTTGAAGGAATTCAGTTTGCTACTGGAAGTGCGGAAATTTTGCCATCTTCAGAATCAACCTTGGCGAAAACTTACGCTACTTTAGAGAACAACCCCGAAATCGAAATTGAAATTCAGGGGCATACCGATAATGTTGGCGCAGCTGAAACCAACTTGAAACTTTCACAGGAAAGAGCTGCTGCTGTAAAAACCTATTTGGTTAACAAAGGCGTCAGCGCATCACGTATTACGACAAAAGGTTTCGGCGAGCAGAAACCGGTTGCTTCGAATGACACTCCTGAAGGAAGACAAAAAAATAGAAGAATTGAGTTTGTAAGAACCAAGTAATTGATTTCGAAATTAAAAACCCCCGTTTCCGGGGGTTTTTAATTTTAAAGCAGGGGAGAAAGTGTTTTATTCTAATGCAGCAGCAAGATCGGCAATAAGGTCATCAACATGTTCTAACCCGATAGATAATCTGATCGTGTCAGGGGTTATGCCGATGGCATCCAGCGCCTCTTTAGTATAACTCGCGTGGCTGATCTTCATCGGCTGCTCAATTCTTGAATCGGCTGATCCGAATGATGCTTTTTCACCGAATAATTTTGTTTTTGTCATAAGCGAATGCGTTACATGATTATCTTTTGTTTTAATTGTAATAACGCCGGGACATATAGACATTTGCCGGCGAGCCAAATCATGCTGCGGATGTGATTCCAAAAAGGGGAAAATGACTTTTCTTATTTCTTTTCGTGTTTCAAGATATGACGCAATTTCTTTAGCTGCGGCCTCCTGAGCTTTCATTCTGTAAATCAAGGTAGGTAAACCAAGCGATACTAAAAATGCTTCAAATGGTGCCTGAGCTCTTCCACCTGCGTTAGAAAAGAATCGCAGCTTCTTTCCCCAGCTTTTATCTTTTGCTACTACCGCTCCGGCAATGGTCGCACTGTGTCCGGAAATATACTTTGTGGCTGAAAATATTGAAAAATCCACTCCAAGGGTTAACGGTTTTTGTGATGCAAATGTAGCCAGACTATTATCAATAGCTGCTAATGCCCCGTACTTATGAAACAGCTCAGCAAGCTTTTTTATATCAAGGATTTTTAAGCCGGGGTTCGTTGGTGATTCAAATATTGCCAAGGTAACTTTATGCGATTTGAGAAATTGCTCAACTGCCTCATAATTTGTCATATCCATGTAGGTAACCTGAATGCCGAATTTCTCTTTCAGCAGCTCCAGGGATCTGAATGTGCCTCCATAGCAATCTATTTCGGCAAGAACTGAATCTCCGGCCTTGAGTGTTGCATCAAACAGAAGAGAAACGGCTCCGACTCCGGTAGAGGTGCAAACGGCAGATTGACCTTCTTCTGCTAACGCAAAAATTTCTTCCAGTGCGTTACGTGTCGGGTTTTCACTCCTCGAATACTCATAAATCCGCTCACCGCTCTGTTTTTGCAGATCAAAAGTTGCGGTTTGATAAATCGGAATATGTGAAGCTCCAAACTGATCTTTTATTGAAGAATTCTCTGATAATCTGGATAAAATTGTTTCAAGTTTCATCGGTGAACCATTTTGTAATGTAAAGGCAATTAAATAATGCTGAATTTACGAATAAACGATTAATAAAGCCTAAAATTAAAGATTTTTAAATATAGAAGACAAAGATTGGAAAACGGAGCTTTTTTGCAATACACGCTTTGCAGGGGTGAATATTTAGTTAGTTTGTTATGAAAAGAAATAGTATAATTAACATCCACTTTATGTATAATCTGGATAATCTGTCATTAATCAGTTGAAAAATTTAATAGGCTATTTGATGAGAAAAATTCTTTACTTTTTCCCGGTTCTATTCAGCGTTCTGATTTTGGTAAATAACGGCGCTGCTCAGACGGTAACGTCAGAGATGAATTCTACCACTTTAGTTGCACAAGGTGATAATAATACTTTACTGTCCCCAAAAGCAGATTACTACGCAGGTGTTTATAAAATCACCGGTGCAGCATTGCGCACAGCTTTGCATGATCTTATTAAGGGACATACTTCGGTGGGATATTCCGGGCTATGGACAGCATATAAAACAACCGATGTAAAACCGAACGGTAAAATATGGGATATATATTCTGACGTCCCCGGTGGAACACCTCCTTACGAATACACACCTGGCACAAACCAATGCGGCAATTATTCCGGTGAAGGCTCGTGCTATAATAGAGAACATACCTGGTGCCAAAGCTGGATGGGAAGCACAGAACCCGCGAGTTCTGATTTGTTTCATATCTATCCTACAGACGGCTATGTGAATGGTCGAAGAAGTAATTACAATTATGGAACGGTTTCCGCTCCAACTTGGACTTCAAAAAACGGCTCAAAACTTGGTCCGTGCACATATCCCGGCTTTTCGGGGACTGCCTTTGAACCGATTGACGAATATAAAGGCGATTTAGCTAGATCGGCTTTCTATTTTTCATGCCGGTATTATACAGAAGATGGTGCTTTTTCAACAAGCGACGGAACAAATAAATCGGACTTGTTAACCTGGTACGCAAATATGCTATATGACTGGAGTGTTAAAGACACGGTTAGTGCGAAAGAAAAATCCAGAAACGATCTGGCTTATGGTTTTCAGAAAAACCGGAATCCATTTATCGATCATCCTGAATTCGCGGCTGAAATCTGGAAATCGACAATGGCTCCTTCAGTAGTGTCAGTTACTCAGTCCGGCAGTAATGCAATTGTTATTGATTTTTCTCGTTTGCTCGACTCGACATCAGCAAAAGCGGTTGAGAATTACGTATCAACTGTAACTCCCTCGTCAGTACAATGGGGCGTAAATAATGATTATTCAAAAGTGCTGGTTACATATCCGGCATTAGCAACAGGTACCGATTATTCAGTACGGTTGAAGAGTTTCAAAAGTATCAACGCCATTGCAATGAACGATACTACAATTTCATTCCACACTTCGGGTGTCTCGGCTATTACTGAGCAGGCGAAAGTACCTACTACATTCAGTTTGAAGCAAAATTTCCCGAATCCCTTCAATCCTTCTACTGAAATTCAGTTTGGTTTGCAGGAAGCCGGAAATGTAACATTGCGTATTTATGACATTCTCGGAAATTTGGTAAATGAACTTGTAAACCAAAGAATGGCCGCTGGAACACACACAGTTTCATTCACTGCCGACAACTTGAGCGCGGGTGTTTATTATTACCGGTTACAGGTTGGTAACGAAACCCAGACCAAAAAGATGGTTTTGATGAAATAATTGAATCCCGGTTTTGCTTTTTTCAGATTAAAACTCATCCCTCCGGGATGAGTTTTGTTTTAAAAAGTTCTACAGCAAAAATATGTCTGATTATTAAAAAAAAATTAGAATAATATTTCCGATTGTAGTATACTTAATGTGGGACTTTTTAGAATTTCTTCAAATCTCCCGAATTACTTAATACAAAATAGAAAATTAGGATATGACCGAATGAGATACCAGCTTCATTCCATGACAAAAATTGCGTTACTAGTAATACTGATACTAAGCAGCCGGTTTTCTGGCTTGCACGCTCAAACAATCACTGCCGAGTCTAACAACTCCGTTCTTGTAGCTCAGGCAGATAACAATATCACTGCTCCGCAAGCAGATTATTATGCAGGCGTTTACAAATTGACCGGACTTGCACTCCGTACTGCCTTGCACAGCCTTATCACAGGACATACGGTTATAAGTTATGATGGTCTTTATACTGCTTTCCCGACCACCGATGCCAAGCCGAATAATATCGTATGGGATATATATTCAGACGTTCCCGGTGGAACTCCGGCTTACACATTTACGCATGGATCAAAAAAATGCGGATCTTATAAAACAGAAGCAGATTGTTATAACCGCGAGCATTCATGGTGCGATAGCTGGCTTGGTGAGACTAATCCGGCCCGTTCGGATTTATTCCACATGTATCCGACTGATGGATATGTGAACAACCGTAGAAGTAATTATACATTCGGTACTGTTTCATCACCGACCTGGACATCAACCAATGGAAGCAAACTTGGCTCAAACACCTATCCCGGATTTAGCGGAACCGTATTTGAACCCATTGATGAATATAAAGGAGATTTAGCCCGCTCTGCTTTCTATATGTCAACCCGCTATTATAAAGAAGACGGTTCGTGGGGAACAAGCAATGGAACAAATAAATCCGAGATACTTGCATGGTATTCCAATCTCTTATATGACTGGAGTGTAAAAGATACCGTAAGCACAAAAGAGATTAACCGAAACAACGCTATTTATACATTCCAGAAAAACCGGAATCCGTTTATTGATCATCCGGAATTTGCTGCTGAAATTTGGAAGCCGACCATGGCGCCATCAGTTGTTTCCGTAACCATGTCCGGCACTAATGCAATTGTTATTGATTTCTCCAGACTGCTTGATGAAACTTCAGCTAATGCTGTCGCAAATTACGTTTCGACTGTTACTCCTTCTTCAGTGCAGTGGGGAGTTAATAATGATTATTCAAAAGTACTTGTCACATACCCGGCATTGGCTTCAGGCACGACATACTCGTTGCAGTTAAAGAACTTCAAGAGTATTAATGCAATTGCAATGAACGATACTACAGTCTCATTCCGCACTTCGGGACTTGCTGCTGTAACCGAACAAACAAAAACACCGGTTAACTTCAATTTAAAGCAAAACTACCCCAATCCGTTCAACCCCTCAACGGAAATCAGTTTCGAATTGAAAGAAGCAGGCAACGTATCACTACGTGTTTATGATGTTCTCGGAAATCTTGTTAACGAAATTGCCAACGGCAGAATGTCGCAGGGTATCCATAAAATTACTTTTCACGCGAATGGTTTAAGTGCAGGCATTTATTACTATAAATTGCAGGCTGGCAATGAAGCTCAAACTAAGAAAATGATATTAATGAAGTAATCATCCTCAATATTTAAATATTGTTAACTTAAAACTCATCCCGAAGGGATGAGTTTTTTATTTTAAATGAGTCAGAAAATAAATTATCTGCCATTTAACCGCATAAACAGCCGTTCTGAATTGAGTGCCCAGCTAAAATTCCGTATATTTGTATGTTCAAAATTGAAATTTGACACGATAATTTTCATCAGAGTAAATTTGTAAAAAAAGGATATTACATGGGAATGGAACAAACATGGCGGTGGTACGGCCCAAACGACCCCGTTACATTGACAGATATTAGACAGGCAGGCGCGACAGGGATTGTAAATGCTTTGCAAGAAGTGCCTATTGGAGAAGTCTGGACCGTTGAAGATCTTGAAAAGCGCAAAAGAATGATTGAATGGGATTTTTCGAAAAAGGTACCGAGAAGAAGAGGACTCACCTGGAGCGTTATCGAAAGTATTCCTGTTCACGAAGATATCAAACTTGGCAGACCGACGCGCGATATGTGGATTGAAAAATATAAACAATCAATACAGAATGTCGGCTGGGTAGGTATTCCAACGATTTGCTATAACTTCATGCCGGTTGTGGATTGGACAAGAACAAATCTTGAAATGGAGTTGGAAGACGGAGCTAAAGCTCTGTGTTTTGATATCATTGAGTTCGCAGCATTCGATATATTTATGCTGCAACGACCGGATGCAGAAAAAGATTACACCGAAGATATTATTGAAGAAGCAAAGCAGAAGATTGAATCCATTTCAAGCGAAGAGCGTTATATTCTTCAAAAAAATATCATTGCCGGACTTCCGGGTGGTCAGGAAGGTTATTCTCTTGAGCAATTCAGAGATAAACTGAACGAGTACAAAGATATTGATGCGGCTACCTACCGTGAAAATTTGGCGTACTTCCTTCGTGCAATCATACCTGTTGCTGAAGCTTCAGGCGTTCGTATGGCAATCCATCCAGATGATCCTCCGTTCTCATTGTTCGGTCTGCCGCGCGTGGTGAGCACCGAAGAGGATTTGGCATATATTCTTAATGTTCACGATTCTACGAGTAATGGATTAACACTATGCTGCGGTTCGCTGGGTGTACGCCCTGATAACGATCTTGTCGGTATCATCGAGCGTTACGGCAACAAGATTAATTTTGTGCATTTGAGAAGCACACAACGTGACGGAAGAACCAGTTTTCACGAGGCCAGTCACTTGAGGGGCGATGTTGATATGTACGGAGTTATGGTTGCTCTTCTGAAAGAGCAGAAGAAGCGCCACGCAATGAACCGTTTTGATGAGATCATCCCGATGCGTGCCGATCACGGTCATACGCTGCTTGATGACTTGAAAAAGAAAACCAATCCCGGTTATTCTGCTATCGGTCTTTTACGCGGCATGGCTGAATTGCGCGGTCTGGAGATGGGAATTGAAAGAAGCGGTGTTATTTATAGTTAGGCTTAATTGCTAAAGAAAAAAGGGAGAGCGGCTGCTCTCCCTTTTTTTTGATGTTAATTTCCTATACTGCCTGTTTCTGCATCGGCGTAGTACGTTTTCCCGCCTACTTTGATTTTTAGCGAGTCACCGAATTCTATAGTAAAATCACGGTCAATCGTTTTTTCATTATATGAAGTTCCTTTGAGGAATGTAACGAAGGCGTGATAGTGTCCGTTTACGGTTCCTGATAGCTTTTTATGCCAGTTTAATCCACTACCGCGCGGTCCGGTGACATTAACAAAATTCACCGTTAACGAACCATCCAGGGTACGTTTACTTGTAGCACGCGTGACAGTGTCCGTAAATGTGCGAGTATAAGGTTCCGTAGTGTTAATTGTAACCACATCGGTATTAGTTCCTGCGCCTGTCCATTTTGCTGTTAAGGACTTTAATGCATGCGAAAGCCATGCGTTTGAAAAACTTTCGCTTCCGCTGACAATTTCGTGATGTATAGTATAGGCTGTATCGGAATTGGTGATATAGCGTTTTTGAAAAGTCCCGTTTTTATTGAGGAATTGGTGTTTATAAACCCTCGAATATTGAGTTGCCCAGGTCACACCTGATTTGTTCCTACTTAACGAGTCTGTCCACCAGCCCGTCACCGAATCATAAGATGCAATAAATGTTTGGGTCTGGTAGCTATCAGCTAAGGTTTTAGCCTGAATACCGGTGTTTGTTGGAGTATTAAGTAAATCTTGTACCTGATCGAGCAAACCGCCGTTATTTGTGGCAATTGCTCCTGCGATACTTACAGCGGCATCGTCAGTAGCCTGGCTATCCTGTGCAGTGCTTTGGATAGAATTTTCCTTAGAGCATCCTCCGATGATCGTCAAAAACATGAAAAAGAAAATAGCAATAATATAGCTTCGTGTCTTCATATGTACCTCAACCTTTTCATAAAGAAATATTGTGATTAGCAATTTGACATTAAAAACTATTAAGTGGTTTAAAATATTTCCTGTGACTAAAAAACATCAATTTTGCTTATATTTTAGGCTTAAATCTAGTATAAATTACTATTTCCATTTGAATTATATCGCTAGGAATCGTTATGGCTGAAAATTTAGATAATCAAAAGAAAAGTGTTTGGCAGCAAACTCTCTCTGAAGTTACACAACCATTCATTGATCTGGTTAAAGCTCCGCGAGTATTGTGGGGTTTGAATGTAACCTACTTTTTGGAGGGACTTACCTATTTCGGGGTTGTTGGACTTCTGGCAATCTTTTTTAATGATTATATAAAGCTTAACGATATTGATGCCGGACATATGGTCGGCGTATTAACCGCGGGTATAACATTGAGCATGTTGTTTCTCGGTGCAACGGTGGACATTATCGGTCTGCGTAAGTCGTTAATCGTATCACTTATGGCAATGTTGATAGGAAGAGTGTTGCTAACTCTCAGTCCTTCACTTTCTGCCGCAACAGGTATGTGGTCCGGTTCGCACCTAATCGCCATGTTTGGCATATTAGGTATTGTATTGGGTTATGGTATCTATCAACCGGCATGCTACGCAGGAGTAAAAAGATTTACAACTGAAAAGACATCCGCGATGGGTTACGCGATGTTATATGCCCTGATGAATCTGGGCGGATTCTTACCGGGTCTGATTTCTCCTCCGGTCAGAAAAAGTTTTGGTATTACCGGTGTGTTCTGGGTATACGTCGCCTTGACGGTCGTTGGTATACTTTCAGTGATGTTTATATTATCGAAAAAGACCATTGCTCTGGCAGAACAAAAACTGAGTGCTGAAAAGCAGGCAGAAGTGGCGGAAGAGAACGATATGCCGCTCAAAGAAAAAATGATTTACTATTACAAAAACTTCCCGCTGAGAGATGCACGCTTTTTATATTTTATTTTCATTCTGATTTTTGTTCAAACGCTTTTTGCTCATAACTGGCTGACATTACCGCAGTACTGCTCACGCGCATTTACCGGCGTTGTTCAGGATAATTATGAGTTCTTCGTCAACTTCAATCCGATTCTCATTTTCATCCTTACTCCGGCAGTAGCTGCTTTAACGGCTGAAAAAGATGCTTACAAAATGATGATTCTCGGAACATTCGTCATGGCATCTCCGACATTTTTACTCGCTCTTGGACCAAACATTATTACACTCTTTGCATTTCTCATTCTCATGACCATCGGTGAAGCTATGTGGCAGCCGCGCTTTTTACAATGGGTTGCTGAAATCGCTCCTAAGGGTATGACCGGTATCTATATGGGCATCGGGCAATTCCCATGGTTCCTGACTAAAGTTATTACCTCATTGTATTCCGGTTGGTTTCTCATGAATTATTGCCCGGAAAAAACCGCTCCGGCAAACATGCACACAGAAATGATGTGGTTTATCTATGGATGTATTGCAATTGTCAGTCCGATTGGATTGCTGCTTGCAAAACCGTGGATGGTAAAAGGTTTTAAAACGAAAGCAGAGTAGTGGGTTTAGAATTGCTTTAGAAGTTGCCGAAACGAAAAAGATGCTATTACTCAAGTAATTTAGTAGAAAAATCCCTTCCTTGTTTAACGAAGGGATTTTTTTTATTATGGTAATGGTTTACTCAATCCTTTACGGGTAGGGCATAACCTAAAATTCAGCTATATTTGTAATAGTACTTTTTGAAGATCATCTTTTGCTGTAAAGAAAATGACTTATTTATCGACATATCAGTTTTTTAAGAATAATTTCAATAATCATCTTCCCTTTATATCCTTTCCGGAATACGACCTCGAAATTCATAATGTACAATTTACTTCCCACAGTTCACTATTATTGCCCGGAGTACATACTTATCACTGTCACGAACATAATATAGATTTTAATGAGAATCTGGGACATAGGGACGAAGAGGTTTTTAATTTATATCCTGACTATTTGAAACACGCAGATACCGATGTGACTGAGAACAGAATATTCAATTATACAATATTCAAAAAAGCGTCGGTGGAAAAAGCGAATGGAATTATCTTTTTATTTCACGGACTGAACGAAAAATATTGGGCTAAGTATCTGCCCTGGGCGCAAAAATTAGTTGAGAACACAGGCAAGACGGTAATACTTTTTCCGATAGCTTTCCATATGAATAGGTCACCATTGAGTTGGAGTGATACCAGGAAAATGAATTCAGTAGCCAAAACAAGGAAAGAGTACTCTCCGACAATAGACAATGCAACATTTGCCAATGCGGCCATTAGTGCAAGGATCCAGGCAATTCCGCAGCGTTTTTTATGGTCAGGGTTGCAAACATTCTATGATGTTGTCCAGATATTAAAGGAAATTAAAAGCGGCCAAAATCCACTTATTTTCCCCGAGTGCTCGGTGGATTTGTTTTCGTATTCCATCGGTTCATTTCTCAGCGAAATTCTTATGATGGCAAATCCGGAATCATTCTTCAGCAATTCACGCCTGTTCTTGTTTTGCGGCGGTCCGACCTTGGATAGAATGCGCCCCGATTCGAAATTTATCTTGGATAGCGACGCAACCATCGCAATCTATTCTTTTTATACGGAACGATTCGACCGTGAATTGAAATTAGATAAAAGGGTTGCGCATTATTGCAGCGATGAGCATCCCGAAGGAACGTATTTCAAAGCAATGTTGAATTATCACAAATGTAAAAATTTACGTGAACAAAGGCTGAGAGAAATTGCACATCAATTGAAAGCTGTCGCGCTGAAAAAGGATGATGTTATTCCGCCGAACGAAGTGATCAATACACTGAAAGGTGAAGACAGGGACATACCTGTAGCTGTAAATGTATTGAATTATGATTACCGGTATGATCATATCAACCCGTTCCCGAATGAAAAAATTATCGAGACGGCCGTTGATCGTAATTTTAACGAATTATTCCATACAGCTTCCGAATTCTTACAATAGCTCCGGAAAACCACAATGAATTTGAATCTTGAAAAAACCGGATTGGTTTTAGAAGGCGGGGGATTGCGAGGTGTTTATACTTCAGGTATTTTGCAGGCATTCATGGAAAGAGGCATCTACTTTCCGTATGTTATTGGTGTTTCCATGGGCGCATGCAATGCGGCAAATTATGTCTCACGGCAAATAGAACGAAATAAAATTGTTAATATTGAATTTGTTAATGATCCGCGTTATTTAAGTTTCTTTAGATTGCTGACCAGGGGAGAACTGTTCGGCATGGATTTTATATTTCATACAATTCCGAATGAGCTCGTGCCTTTCGATTATGAAACTTTTTTCAACTCACCTCAAACAAACATATCTGTTGTTGCTGATTGCACTACCGGAGAGGCATTATATCTTGACAGTAAGCTTCTTGGCAAGGACTATCTACATATTTTGAAAGCTTCGAGCAGCCTGCCGTTGGTGCAGAAACCTGTTCAGTATCAAGGACGATGGCTGCTGGACGGCGGCTTGGTTGATTCAGTTCCTATCCGGCGGAGTCTCGCTGACGGCAATACAAAAAATGTTATTATCCTGACGCAGCCTCCGGATTTTCGCAAACAGCCGCAAAGTCTGCAAGGCCTAATTAAAATGATATATCCCCAATTTAAGGGAATCCACAAGGCGATCGCCGAACGGCACATTATCTATAACGAGACACTCGACTATATCAAAAAACTGGAAAAAGAGGGGCGCGTTTTTGTTATTCAACCGAACGAAAAACTTTCCGTTGGCAGAATCGAACGCGATAAGTCGAAATTATACAATGTATATGACATTGGTTATGCAGATGCAAACAAGAAAATGGCTGCTTTGATAGAATTTCTCACGTAAAGAGCAGTCAATTGTTGAATTTTTGCGGCAAAAACTTCATTTTTTCGAAAATATCCCTTCGATCGTCATCACATCAAATTATAAACCTCTTGTAAGGAAATTAAAATTTTCTTATTTATGTAGTAGGTAATTAAAGCGCTTACTTTATCGGTTAAGTTTTTTCTGCCAGAGGGCTCCTCAGTTCAGATTTTGTTTCATGTAAGACGTTTATAAAGTCGTGTACTCAGGGTGAAAAGTACTCCGGGTATACAGTACTATGTTCCATAACATATAGAATACAATTCATAAATGATATTTTAATAGAATATAGGATACTTCGTTTGAAACATGCAATTACTTTTTTGTCGGTTGTAATTATTTTAACGAACCTCGCTTTCGGGGCAACCTACTATCTCTCTCCATCGGGAGCAGATACAAATCCCGGAACAATATCATCTCCGGTTTTTACTCTTACCAAAGCAATCAGTCTGGCATCTGCCGGTGATACATTATATTTCCGTGGTGGAACATATGTATATACCGCAACTCAGGCACTTTCGAAATCGGGAACGGCTGCCGATACAATTCATATTTTTGCTTACCCGGGTGAGTATCCCATTTTAAGCTGGGCAACATGGGCGCCTTCAAGTGGTGACCGCGGAGCTGCAAGAGGAATTTATTTAACGGGAAACTATTATCATATCCGGGGCCTCGACATCGGTTACGCACCTGATAACGGAATGAAGTTAGAAGGCTCACATAATGTTATTGAGAACTGTTCATTTCATCATAACGGAGATACCGGGCTTCAGGTCGGTTTAAAATCTAACGCTGCCAACGATGGCACCTTAGTGTGCTATAACTATATATTGAATTGCGACGCTTATCTTAATGTGGATCCGGGAACAAATTATGAGAACGCCGATGGTTTTGCGTGTAAACTGTATCCCGGCGCTGGAAATAAATTCTATGGCTGCCGCTCATGGGAAAACTGCGATGACGGTTGGGATTTATACGAAACAGAATACCTTATCGAGTTGGATAACTGCTGGACATGGCATAATGGCGACCCGACATTGTGGGGATTTACTTCTTTCAACGGTGACGGAAATGGTTTTAAACTTGGCGGAGCAGGAGTTGCAGGCGGTCATTTGGTGAAGAATTGTGTCGCTTTCAATAATAAAGAAACATACTCACGCGGATTTCATCAGAATAATAACGGTTCGGGTATAACTGTCTATAATTGTACAGCATGGGGTAATACGGTTAACTACGGATTTAATGATGCTGTGACAGTAACAAAAGTCCATACCTTGAAGAACAATATTGCCTTCGACTATTATAAAAATCCGAATCAGTCTGGCGCCACGAATGCAAAATTACTTGCAGGTACAATTTCAGAATTCAATACGTGGGATGCAGCTACCGGTGTTACAGTGACAGCAGATGATTTTATCAGTCTTGCTGAATCAGATGCGATGGCTCCGAGAGAAGCTGATGGAAGCCTGCCGAATAACGGATTTGCCAAGTTGAAATCAACAAGCAAAGCTATTGATAAGGGTACAAACGTTGGACTTCCATTTTTAGGTGCTGCTCCTGATCTCGGTGCGTATGAGTATAATCCTCTGAATGCGGTTAGAGACGCAGATGTTTCTCATAAATCATTCGTTCTGAATCAGAACTTTCCGAATCCTTTCAACCCGTCAACTGCAATCTCGTTTACCTTATCGCATGCATCGTTTGTAACGCTGAAAGTGTACAATGTTTTAGGTAAAGAAGTTGCCACGCTGGCTCAAGGAAATAAACAAGCCGGTACATATCAGTTTCGTTTTAATGCAGGCGCATTGCCGAGCGGTCTATACATATATAAGCTGACCGCCGGAAACGTTTCGGAAACCAAGAAAATGCTTTTACTTAAATAATCTATTATATATAACAACATCATCAATCACATAAGAACCAATCATATGAAAAAAAGTTACTTATTTCTATGTATACTGTTTATATCAGCAGTATATAATTTCTCGTATGCTCAACATCTTGTAATTCAGGCTGAGGCAGGTACATACGCATCAACCACCAAGGTCGAGAGCGAATACGCCGGCTACACCGGTTCCGGATATATCAACACTGCGAATGCCGTTGGTGCATATGTCGAATTAGAATTCAGTGTAAAGAACGGCGGAGCCGACACGATTTTTATATACTACGGTATGTCGAAGACAGACGACCGCTCGGCAAATGTTCTGTTGAATAATGTTAAAATCATTGACTCGCTTGCTTTCCCAAGCACAGGCGCTTACACAACATGGAAAGCAGTTTCGTTTGTCGCTAATTTGGCAAAGGGAACAAACAAATTACGCCTTGTTGCCAGAAGCGCGAACGGGTTGACTAATATTGACCGCTTTGAAATAAGCGATGAGCAGGGCGTGATGCAATACCAATTGACAACCAACATCAGTGGTAAAGGAACGATTACAAGGGATCCTAACTCACTATACTATGATGCCGGTACGGTCGTTACATTAACCGCGGTTCCTGATCCAGCGTCTGCTTCAATCTTTTTAGGCTGGTCAGGTGATGCTACAGGTACGAATCCAACAACCACCGTTACCATGTCGGCTGCAAAAACAGTTTCCGCTTCTTTTAAATCCACTATTCATGGTAATTATTACATTTCACCATCAGGCAGCGATGCTACTGGTGACGGTTCAAAAGATAAACCTTTCTATTCTTTGCAAAAAGCTGTTGATCTGGTCAACTCAGGAGACTCGATTATTTGTGCAGGCGGAACCTATAACTACACTGCCAGGGTAAATCTGAGCGCCATAGGTACGGCTGATGAAATGATTACACTAACCTCCGCTAAAGGCGAACATGCTATTTTTGACTTCTCCGGTATGGCAGATGACGATGCCAATCAGGGAATGAGACTTACCGGAAGCTACTGGCATTTTTATAATTTTGATATAAAAGGCGCCGGTGATAACGGCTTATTAGTTGAACGCAACAAACCGACAGGTGGAACATACGCCGATATTAAAGATCTCAATGATCAGGCGCACGATAACCTCATTGAACAATGTAATTTTTATGAAAACCGTGATGCCGGTTTACAGATGAAAAATCTTGCTTCCTATAACAAGGTTATCAACTGTGATTCATATTATAATCGCGATGCAACAGATGGCGATGCAGACGGATTTGCCCCTAAACTTACCGTTGGCACAGGCAACTATTTCTGGGGATGCCGTTCATGGCAAAACTCAGATGACGGATGGGATTTGTACTTGAAATGTACTGAAGATGGTTTCCCGCAGGATATGACTACTGTTATAGAAAATTGCTGGTGCTTTATGAACGGCTTCTATAAAGATGGAGCAGAAGGCAAAGGTAATGGCAATGGATTTAAATTAGGTGGCAGCTCAGGTAAAGATCAAAGACATAATTCGATTCTGCGCAGATGCCTGTCGTTTGATAATTTACAAAAAGGTTTCGATCAAAATAGCAACATGGGTAATATGACGTTATTGAATTGTACCGGATATGCATTGGCATATACGTCAAACAGCAGTCATTTTACGTACAACATTGACGGTTCGACACTTCCTTCAGGAAAAGTTTTGACCGCCACAAATTGTATCTCGATCGGAGATGGACTTGCCCGCAAAAATTCTAAATATGCTGAATGTAACATGGTGGGCACGTTAACGTCATGTGACTGGTTGGCTACGGCTGACGATTTTGTTTCCGTAGACACAGCCGGTGTTCGCGGACCTCGTAAAGCTGACGGTAGCTTACCGGATATTAATTTCATGCACTTGAAATCAACGAATACCAAGTACATTGATAAGGGCGTTTTGGCTGACGGTATTAAATATGTTGGCGCGGCTCCGGATATGGGCTGCTTTGAGTATGGAATGTCGACAGATGTTAAGACAGACAAATCTGTTCTTCCTTCAAAATATGTGCTTGCACAGAATTTCCCGAATCCTTTCAACCCGACAACACGCATTCAATTTTCAGTTCCTGCAACGGAAAATGTATCATTGAAAGTATATGACGTACTCGGAAACGAAATTGCAACTCTCGTCAATGAGGAAAAAGCTTCCGGTACATATCATGTCGTTTGGAACGGTGCTGATAATTTCGGAAGAAAAGTCACAAGCGGTATATATTTCTACCAGCTGAAAACTCCGAATTACTCTGAGACCAGAAAAATGATCATGATGAAGTAAGTCATCGAAATTCAAAAAGCCCCGGTTTCCGGGGCTTTTTTTATGGATAAAATCCGCTTCAAATGAAAACTTGGTGATAACAGAGTATGTGAGTGAGGTGTCATTCCGGAAAATCTGCCGCAGAAGAACTGATATTTGGGGGGTATAGTCCGGCAGATTTATCCGGAATCCAGAGCAGACGAAATTATTATTAGGGGAGACCAGATAGAATAACGTTTGTAAGGGCAAAGCCATTCTCTTTGTATATAAGTCATTAAAGCTTTGAAAAAACTTATAGTTCATCAAAACTTCTAAAAATGGATTCCGGACAAATCTGTCGAATAAAGATAGTACTTCAACAATCATTTTAGCGACAGATTTTCCGGAATGACATATTTGGATTCTGAGTGACATTTGCCAATAAGTTTTCTAAATAACCCCTCAATACGGTAATTTTTATCTTGGATCATCATAATATCGCTGTTACAACCATCCCTGTTAGACATTATTTTCTTATTTTTCATGATTAAAATTCAATTAATAATCAATCCCGTGTAATGCTCAGCATACCGGGATGCAGTAAGGATGCTCACTATGTTTGCTTATCAGAAAAATAATACATATTTCGCACAGGTTCCCGGAATGATGGAAGCCCTGTGTGAAGAGGAATTGCGCGAACTTGGTGCGGTTAATACTAAAGTGATGTACAGAGGAGTATCCTTTGAGGCTGATAAAACGGCGCTTTACAGGATTAACTACCAATCCCGCATGATATCAAGAGTGTTAGCTCCTCTCGTGGTTTTTCCCTGTTATAATACAAATACTCTGACGAATATTGCTCCCAAGATAAAATGGGAGACTTTCATGTCTCTAGAAAAAACTTTTGCAATAACCTGCTCGGTCACAAAAAGCAAGATAACCAACTCCTTATATGCTGCCCAATGCTTAAAAGACGGTATCGCGGATTATTTCCGTTCGTTATATGATAAACGTCCCGATGTAGATACCGTTAATCCCGATGTCCGTATTAATCTTCATATTGAAGAGGGAACCGGAATCATTAGTTTGGATACATCAGGTGAATCACTGCATAAACGAGGATACCGTTTGTTGGCTGGTGAAGCACCGATGCAGGAAACACTCGCCGCGGCAATTATCCGCTTGAGCGGATGGAACGGCGAAAAGCCGTTATGGGACTGTATGTGTGGTTCAGGAACAATTCTTTCCGAAGCTCTTATGCACTATTGCAAACTGCCTGCTCAATATTTGCGGAAGAAGTTTGGCTTTTTCAACTTGCCTGATTTTGATCCGGCGATTTGGAAAAAAATCAAAGAAGATGCAGAAAAGGAAATCCGTCCATTACCGAAAGGTCTTATCTCCGGCAGCGATATTTCGCAAAGGATTTTGAAAGTCGCGGAAGAAAATCTATCACGCCTTCCGTTTTCGGATGCTGTTAAGCTATCCGGTCAGCCGTTTCAGCATATTAATAGTTTTGAAAACGGTATGCTCATAACAAATCCGCCTTACGGAATACGTCTGGGAAATATTGAGGATGTGAAAATTCTTTATAAAGAGCTCGGTGATTTTATTAAAACAAGATGCCATGGTACAACCGCTTTTATTTACACTGGCGACCCGGCATTGCGTAAGTCAGTAGGACTTCGTACATCAAGAAGAATTCCCTTAGTGAACGGTAAGTTAGAAGGCGTGTTGTTTCAGATTGACAGCTACGAGGGCAGTAAGAAACGAAAATACCGGCAGGACGAAAATACTGCCTCATCGGAAGAATAATTTCGACCGGATATGAGCAAGAAGAAAAGATTTCTGGTAGTCCGTCAGGATAGAATCGGCGATGTCGTACTGTCTACACCCGTTGTGCGGGAGCTGAAGAAAAAATTCCCGGACGCATTTATCGCTGTTCTTGTAAGTAAATACACATCGGACATCTATGAACACAATCCGTATGTTGATAAAATTCTATATACTGATGATTACGATGACGGTTCATTTTCTGCATTCGTTAAAAAAGTAAAAGAGCTCCGAAGTTACAAGTTTACCCACTCATTTAGCCTGCTGCCGCAATCAAGAATTAATTATCTGTTGTTTTGTGCAGGCATTCCATACCGGATGAGTGAGGGAGTGCGCTTGTATCAATTCCTTACCTTTACAAAATTTGTCTCGCGCCATAAATATATTCCACTTCGTCACGAAGCAGATTACTGCCTCGACCTTGTCCGAAGGATTGGCGTTGAACCCGAAAGTATGGATACTGAAATCTTTCTTTCGGAAAGTGAATTGGCCACTGTAAAAAAGCGCAAGCTTGCCTTACTCGGCGACAAGAAATATTTAGTCGCCGTGCATACCTCAAGCAAGAAATCAGCTCCGAACTGGACGGCTGCGACGTATAAAGTACTCATTGATAAGCTTATGGCTACACCCGGAGTGCAAGTTGTAATTACGGATGTTGATATTCCGGAAGAATTGAAGAGGATATCCGGCGTCATATATCAAAGTAATAAGGATTCGCTGAGGGATTCCATGCTTACCTTCGCTGCATGCGATTTACTGGTCTCTGCAAGTACAGGGCCTATGCATATAGCCGCAGCGCTTAAAGTGCCCACAGTATCGCTCTTTTGCCCTCTGCCGGCATGTTCTCCGGTCAGGTGGGGACCGCTTGGCAACCGCTCAAGAATTCTGCTCCCCGCGCATACGGATTGTGAAAAAGTCTGCAAAACCAGTCCCTATGAATGCACCTTCTCCGGAGAATCGGAAATATCGGTTGAGCGGGTATATAGGGAAGTAATTGAAGAATTGAAATTGGCGTAAAATAAAAAACCCCTGAATCTCAGGGGTTTTTTATAAGGAAAATTTGAAAAGACGATTATTTCTTTTTTGCGTCTTTAGGTGCGTTCATCGCATCAATTTCAGATTGAGCGAATTTCTTGAAGCTTTCATCGGTCAAAGCGAGTTTGAACTGTTCCATAGCTTTTTTGCTGTCGCCTTTGGACTGGTACATTTTAGCTTTGTAATAAGCGACTGAACCAGGAGTTACGCTTCTCTTTGCTAAAGTTGAATCCAAAGATGCGTCAAATGATTGGAGAGACAGATCCCATTGTTTCTTTTCAGCATAGGCGCGTCCAAGACTCAATAGCGCTTTATCATTCTTAGCAATTTCAAGAGATTTGTTCAAGCTTTCAATTGCGGCATCCCATTTCTTTTCTGAGAATGATGTCATGCCAACCATGAAATAGGTTACGCGTAAAGCTTCTTTGATTGCTGTTTTTTTAGTTTCATCAGCGGTAGTTGCAACTGCTTTTGCATAATAAGGAATTGCTGATTTATAATCTTTGGCTTCACGGTAAATATTTGCAATACCAATATATGCCTGAGCATATGTTGAATCCATTTGAAGCACCGAAGCAAATTCTTTCTTTGCTTCTTCAGGCTTTTGCAACTTGGTGTACGTTACGCCTTTGTAATAATAAACCTTCAGGTCTTTTTTCAAAGCAAGTGATTTGTCAAAGTTTTGAAGTGCTTCATCAAACTTACCGGCGTTGATAAGATCAACACCTGCGTTAAGATAATTAACGGCAATAGCATTCTCTGCTTCAGCGATCATCATTTCGGCATCGGATTTTTTCTGTGCATCCTGCGTATTTGCAATCAGCTCTTTATTCAACGCGATAACTTTATCATATTGTTTTTGTGTTGTATAAATAGCTGACAATTGGAGATATGCCTGATCATAGCTTTTGTTGAGAGCGATACACTCTTGCAGCTGGGTAGCGGCGTTGGTATTATCATCAAGTTTCTTGTAAATCTGCGCTTTCAGAAATGAGAGGCGGTAGTCTTTGGCGATGGCAATGGCGCTATCAACATAGGTCAAAGCATCTTTCAGGTTACCATCTTTCATTAAGCCAACGCTTTTATTGTAAAAAATGGCTGCGTTGTTATCTAACTTTGTTGTATCTTGCTGCTGGGCAAACATGATAAGGGGAGATACCAGCATCAGTAAAAGAAAAACGAAAAATTGTTTTTTCATACGTTTCCTTTAATTATTGATTCATGAATTACTTGATTAAATACTGTATTTAAAGCAATAAAATATCCAAGCGGTCCTATTTGCGGGTCGCTGAATATCGCATATTTATTAAAAATTTTACCTTACAATCTATTCAAAAAAGTGACAAATGCAATATGGTGAATAAAAATCTACCCTTGGAAAATGTCCCAAAATTGAAGCATTAAGGGCTTTTAATCCGAAATACTCCGCCATTGTATCCCGGCTATAAAAGACTGTTGCCGTGAGGAATCATGCACGCCTTCAATGGTTAGTTGAGCGCTTTCTAAAGATGGAGATGAGTAGACATGTATCGTATCGCCTTCAAAGCTTTCCGAAGAAAAGCGGATGGTGGCTTCATAAATGCGTTCAGTCCGGAATTTGTCGAGCGGGAAGCAATCAAGAAGCAATTCGATATACTTCGTGTTATTTACATGCCCGTTTATGTCGATATCTGTGTAACGGATAATCTTGGAATATACGAGATTTTTACCGTCGCCTATTGAAATTTTTTCCGGGTAGGTATCTATTGCGCTCATGTGGGATTGGTAGGAAATATTCTCAGGTAGTTCTGTCAGACTTGTAATTTTCTTTGTGCGCGGATTTATGAGCAGCCATGCAGTAGTCGCAAGGGCTATGGTATTATCTTGTGCATCGCTTATGCGAAAATCTCTGATTGAGAATAATTTGTGTTTGGTCTTCGGCCATGTAGTCACTAAAATCTTATCCCCGAACACGGCTGTCTTTTCCAAACGGATACTTGCCCATGATAAAACCCAGGCGAGATCATTCTTTTTCAGGTCGTCAAAGCCAAGGCCCATGCTTTCTGCATGAGTTGATGCAGCTTCCTGCATAATATTGAAAACCGCGTTTAATTTTAACTCATTTTTGAAATCAATCTCATAAGCCCGGATAAACCGTTCTTCGGTGTAAATGCTATTCATGTATCTAAATGGATTTCCTTAATCGTTACCGGATATTGAACTGGAGTCTTGCTGTTACCGATGCTGTTTTATTTTTAGAGGTCGTGTTAAAAGCTCCACCGGCACTGAATTCTTCTGAAGAGTTTTGTCCGGTTATTTGAAAGACTCCCATATTTGCGCTGCACAGATCGCCGAGTGAATTGCCTGCATTTTCTGCTATCTGTTTAGCACGGTTACGTGCATCAGCCGTAGCATTAGCTATCATTTCAATTTTTAACTCGGCAAGCTTCGTGTATAGATAGGTCGGCTCCTGAGACGTTAATTCAATATCTAGGTCAATGAGTTCTGTTATAGAGCGGGAGACTTCTTCAATTTTTGCGACTTCCTTTGATTCGATTGAAACGGTCTGTCTCAACTGATAGCCGTCAAATGTGGTGCGTGTCTCGTCTTTCTCTTTAACAGTCTTATACTCCTTTTGAATGTCTATGGAAGAGACTACAATTTCTTTTTCATTCACTCCTTTTTTGCGGAGATAGTCACGGATAATATCACTATCCCTTTTAAGCAGTTTGTAGCTGTCTTTAATGGATGCCGATTTCCTTGAGTATGAACACTGCCAGCTGATGAGGTCGGAAGTGAAGTTTTTAGTCGCCATACCGGTTACGTTAATGGTATTTTCCGTCTTTAAATGAGAGACTCTCCAAGAGTAACCTAAAATAATAGCGATTAATAATAGGGTAAATGATAAAATAATGGTGTTAAGATGTTCTTTTATTTGTATTCCCATTTGTTGATCCTCCAAAATTCTTATAAATACGCACAACGTTACATGTGTTTAGATGGTTGTGTGCGAAAAATTATTATAAATTCATGCTTGCCGGTTTATCGTAAAGCGTTCACTTTTTTCATGAAGTTCTTAATCTTAACCGGGTCAAGCGGTGATACCCAATTGCCGGTTGTCTTAAAATATGAGCCGACGATCAATGCATCACACAACTTCAGATAATCCGGAAGATTATCAGAGGTGATTCCTGAACCGGCGAGAACCGGGATTTTAACTTTCTTTTTCACATCGCTGATTTCCTCGAGCGAAGGTTCTTTGCCGGTGCTTGAGCCGGTAATGATAACACCGTCACTGAGGAAGTACTCAGCAGCTTTTGCTGTGTCAACAATATCTACATCTGAAGTAATGGCATGTGAACTATGCTTCTTTTTTATGTCCGTGAAGACAAGAACGTTTTCTGCTTGAATCTGTTTCCGGTAACGGAGAATTTCTCCTGCGTCGGAATTGAAGGTACCTTCATCTGCCACATGAGCGAAGACGAATCCTTCTGCGCGGATAAAATCTGCGCCAGCCGCCAATGCAGCAGCCAAAGCTTCTTTATTGGCTCCGGCAAGTATTTGGATCCCCACAGGCAAACCGGATACATTTTTCACTTCATACAGAATAATGCTCATCATTGCCTGGATTTCAGGACCGACATGTCTGTTCAGGTAGGGAATGTCATGCATGTTTTCTATCATCAGGACATCAATACCGGCGCGTTTGTAGACAAGAGCTTCCTCTTTTGCCTTTTCAATAACCGCTTTGATGTTTCCTTTATATTTAGGTGTGCCCGGTAGTGCCTGAACGTGAATCATGCCGATTACCGGCTTGTTAATGTTGAAAAGTTTCATACGATGCCTTGATGATAAAATGACAAAATTATCCAATTAAAATAAAGCTTTGTGATGAAACAGCATAGAAGGAAATCCGATATTTAAAGTGACATAGTCGAATTTAAAATGAAACAGGCGGGTAGAAACCCGCCTGAACTTATTATATCAATGTTTTAATTACGTGTTCAATGAGAACGGAGTAAAATTTGTATCGCGATCGTAATAGTCTTCATTTTCTTTTTTCTTCAATAATCCTACAACGCTATAGGTAAGGGGAGTGGCAATAACTTCCCACGTTACTTTTAATACATAGTTTGTCAGCATAACTTTTAAGAGAAGATCATTCGGCCAAAACGCGTAGAAAGCTACGGGATAAAATATTAGTGAGTCAACTGCTTCGCCGGCAATGGTTGAGCCGATAGTTCGTGTCCATAGCAACTTACCGTTCGTAATGACTTTCATCTTCGCCAGCACAAATGAATTGGCAAACTCACCGCAAAAGAACGCCGTTAATGATGCGATCACAATTCTTGGGGTTACTCCGAATATTGCCTGATAAGCATCCTGGTGTATCCATCCCGGTGCGGGCGGCAGCCCAACAACTACAGTTGCCATTATGGAAGCAAAGATAAGGGCACTGAATCCAGCCCAAACTACTTTTCTGGATCGTGCATAACCGTATACTTCGGTAAGGATATCATTGAAAAAATAACTGATCGGGAAGAACAGGATGCCTGCCCCGAAGGTGAAGCCCCACAGGCGCACGACTTTTTCCGCGCCGATTACATTACTGCACAACAGCACGGTGACAAATGCTGCCATGATAAGGTCGTAATATTTAAACTTTTTTACGGTTGTTGTCATATAATGCCCAATAATGATACTATTATCAAAACAATTATAAGTCCGAAAAATTCCCTAATAAACAAAAAAGCCGGATTTGTTGGGTCAAATCCGGCTTTAATATACGATAATTCTACTTATACTTTTACAACCATCGCGCTGCTGACGCCGTCAATAGCAGCGATTTTAGCAAGCGTGTCTTTTTCAATAAAGTGGTCAACCGATACTACGGTTAAAGCCTCTTTACCGATTCCTACACGTCCAAGTGACAGCCCGGCAATATTAATATTCGCCTCGGCAAGCACCTGGCCTACAGACGCGAGTCTGCCCGGTATATCAATGTTCGAGTAGAATAACAGCCAACCTTCTGGATTGATCTCAATCTTAAAACTATCCAACCTTACCAAACGCAATTCGTTGTTGCCGAATGCAGTACCGGAAATTACTCTGGTCTCGGCATCTGATACACATTCAACCGTAAGAAGATTAGCGTAATCAGGGTCGGGACCCGCTAATGTTTCTTCAACCTTCAGTCCGAATTCTTTTGCGAGGAAAGGAGCATTGATGAGGTTTACTTGATCACTGCTGAACTTAGATAAAAATCCCTTGATAACAGCCGTTGATATCAAACCATTGGAAACCGAAAGAGTATCACCGGATAAACGGACGCTCAATTTGGTTACTTTGCCTTTTATCAACTGTGCAAAGAGAGAGCCGAGTTTATCGCCAAGTTGTACGTACGGAGCCAATTCCGGTTTACTGACCGAGGCCAATGCCGCAGCGTTAACCGCTCCCTTGATTTCTTTTTTCGTAAAGTATTCTACAATCTGCTCGGCGATTTGAATCGCAACTTTTTCCTGAGCCTCTTCAGTTGACGCTCCGAGGTGGGGAGTAGTAACAACCTTGGGATGTGAGAAGAGAGGATGTGAAAAATCGGGTGGTTCTTTTGTATAAACATCAAACGCTGCGGCTGAAACTTTACCGCTGTTCAATGCTTCAACAATATCATCTTCGTTGACGATGCCGCCGCGGGCACAGTTAACAATTTTAACGCCGTCTTTGCAAATTGCTAATGTTTCTTTCCGGATGAGGTTTCTCGTGTTATCATCAAGAGGCACATGCACTGTGATGATATCAGCCTGTTTAAAAATTGTTTCAATGTCGGTGAGCGTTATGCCGAGTTTGGCCGCAACTTCATTGGAGAGTACCGGATCATATCCGACAACCTGCATGCCGAATCCCTTAGCACGAATAGCAACTTCGCGGCCGATTTTACCGAGACCGAAAACACCCAATACTTTTCCGTAAACTTCCGTTCCTTTGTATGATTTTTTGTCCCATTTTCCTGCTTTGATTGAAGCATCAGCCTGCGGTATGTTGCGGCACATGGAAAGCATGAGTGAGAAAGCATGTTCTGCGGTTGAAATGGTGTTTCCGCCCGGTGTATTCATAACGAGAATACCTTTGCGTGTGGCGGCTTCGCGGTCAATGTTATCGGTGCCCGCACCGGCTCTGCCGATGACTTCCATATTGGACATTTTCGCTATCATGTCGGCAGTAGCTTTGGTTTCACTTCTGACGATCAGAGCATTGTAATCTCCGATAACTTCTAGGATGTCCTCTTTTTTCATACCGGGTTTGTACAGTACTTCAAATCCGGCGTTTTCTAAAATCTCTGCCGATTTTTTATCTACGGCATCGGTAATTATTATTTTCTTTTTCATGGCACACACTTTTCTTTTTTTTATTTTGTTGTTTGCCTGCGGTCGTTGCCGCGAATTAATTAAATTGTTTTGTGAATGCTAAAGTGAAGACATAGTTTGAGTATTATGCAATAAAACCGTGCAGAGGGTGTTTGCCCGGAGGAAGAATAACGAATTCAATGTAAGAACTGTTATGTACAAAAACAGTGCCCATTGTTCATGGGCACTGTTCCATAGATACTATAAAATCTGTCCTAAACGTTGTATGATTTGAGCTTTCGGAACTGCCCCTACCATTTTATCAACCGGCTGTCCGCCTTTGAAAAACAACATTGTTGGAATTGAACGAACACCGAATTTAATTGCTAATTCATTATTCTCGTCAATATCTAATTTGCCGACTTTTAATTTTCCGGCATATTCTGCCGCAAGCTGTTCCATTGTCGGTGCAAGCGCTTTGCAGGGTCCGCACCACGGAGCCCAAAAATCAATCAATACGGGAATATCTGATTTTACAACTTCACTTTCAAAGTTTTCATTTGTTAAAGTAACAGGTTTCATGATAATTACTTAGCCTTTCAATTTTACTATTTAATCTAGATAGACGTCAGCGTTTTGGCCGACATAGTTTACAACTTCTTCACCTCCGTCAGCATGTATTATACCGCCCGAGATCCACTCACCGCCTTCGCGGCAGAGAAGTGAAATCACTTTAGCGACATCTTCCGGAGTTGTTAATTTATCCTGGGGATTTTTTCTTCTTGCAACTTCAAGCATCTGTGTACTTCCCGGAATCTTTCTTAAAGCGGGCGTATCGGTAACGCCGGCCATAATAGCTGAGACTCCAACTTTCATAAATCCTAATTCGGTAGCAAGCTGACGGCAATGAGATTCAAGAGCCGCTTTGGCCGCCGAAACAGCACCATAAAAGGGGATAGCCGTTCTTCCACCTGAGGAAGTCATGGCAAAGATACGGGAACGGGGTACTAATAGTTTAGCTGCAACAAGGTCCTGAGTCCAATATACCAGCGAATGTGCCATTACATTGAGCGTCATTTCCATTTGAGCCTTGGTCAGAGTTGATTCACCGGTTTTTGAAATGAACTCTTTAAGAGTACCAAAAGCCAGTGAGTGCATTAACACTTTAATTTTAGGGGCGCCGCCAGGCAGTTTTTTTAAAGATTCTACAAATTCTTGTCTTCTTTCTTCATCTGCAGCATTCATATTATGAAATAGTGCAGTTCTACCTGTCGCTTTAATTTGATCAACAATACGATGAACGTTCGGCATTGTAGCCTGACGGTCAAGATGTACGCCTATAATATTATAACCATCTTCAGCCAATTTTAGGGCTGCAGCTTCACCAAATCCGGATGACGCACCAAGTATCAAAGCCCAATACTGTTCGTTTGTCTGAATATTCGTCACGATTTCATAACCTTACATAATTCATTGAATTTTCGCGGCTCAATAATACGAAATTGCCGACTTTCTTACAATAACAGAGAATTTAGCGTTTTAGTGCCTGATTTCTCAAAATCGTTCTTCTTTTTCGGTTGTCGCAAGTATTCTGAGGTAGCTATCATACCGCTCGCCGCTGATAATTTCCTCTTCCACCGCCTTAAAAACGGCACACCCCGGTTCGTGGTCATGCGTGCAGGTATTATATCTGCATTCGTTTATAAATTGCACAAATTCCGGGAAATAATGTCCTAAATCCTCTTTTTTGATGCCGTACGGCTCAATTTCGCGGACTCCGGGGGTATCTACGATAAAAGTATTTTCACCCACATGATGCATCCATACGGTAACAGTCGTGTGCTTTCCTTTATTATGGAAGGAGCTGATATCGCCTGTCTCAAGCTCTAACGATGGGCACACTGCGGTAAGAATAGAGGACTTCCCCACGCCCGACGGGCCCCAGAAAAGGGATGTTTTTCCCAAGAAGGAATTTTTTAATTCATTCAGGCCTTGTCCGGTTTTTGTGCTGCACGGGAATACTTCGTATCCGATGCTTTGGTATAATTCGATGATTTCATCAAATTCATCCGCTATTATGAGATCTGTTTTATTCAAAACAATTTTTGTTTGTAGTCCGGAACTCTCGCCCACGATAAGAAACCTGTCGAGAGTTTTATTATTGAAGGCGGGTTGGTCGGTTGATACGATAATGTAGAGCGCGTCAAGATTTGAAGCAATAACTTGTTCAAGGCGTTCACCTTTTACTCCGGTGCCTTTTATTTTTGGAGCCTTACGTGAAAGGAAAGACGCGCGTTCTTGTATGGTTTCTATAACACCGCTGCCATCATCATTAAGCTGAAAATCCACCCGGTCACCGACCACGGCTATATCGGTAAGCACTAACTTATCTTTCTTAAGTTTTAAATCATTTTTAAACTTGCCACGCAGACTGCAACGGATATAGCTATCCTTATCCGGTGCGTACACCGAAAAAGAATTTCCGTCAATCTTTGTAATGATTCCTTTGATGCTCAGTCCTTTATAATATGCTATACCAATAGTTTATTAGTTCAGCCTCATTTGTGAATCTGGAAATAAATCACAGCCCTCATCCCTAACCCTTCTCCCTAAGGGAGAAGGGAAATTACAGGCAGTGTTTCCCTAAGTGTTGTTTGAGTCTTCACCAATGAAATATTGAATGAAAGAGCAACCTCCCTCTCCCTTTGGGAGAGGGATTGAGGGTGAGGGTACTATATTCAACTTCCACTTAGTATTTAATTTCCTCAGTTCTAAATTACGCAAAATAAAAAAGGGATGCCAACCGGCATCCCTTTCATTTTCCGGTAGTTTTACCGGTTAAAATCTATAGTTAAATGATAAAACGTAATTGTCGTTTTGTATATGCTGAAATACTCTTGATTCACCACTGCCGTAATTATCGGTGTATGTATCCCACCAGCCATGTGCATATGCAACATCTAACGCAAGTGATTCTTCAATGATGAACCCGAGACCTCCGGTGAGGTAGGTTCTGTTGTGAGATGAAGGATCAGCTTTATATGGGGATTGCTGTAAGAAGTAACCGCCTCTTACCCGTAGTCCGAGTTCGGCGAATGTATACTCCGCTCCGAGATTGTAATTTAAGGCCGAACGAAGTGAATTCTTAATATCCCGGTTAATTGCATTTAAGTCAGATTCGTAAACATCTCCCTGAGCATTCTCAAATTTCGTTTCAGAATAATCCTGAAATGATACATCAACAGAAGCAATCAGTCCGGATACATTAACTGATCCGCCTAACGAGAATACGAAAGGTGTAACTACGTCATATTTTGATTTAAGTTCAGGATAGGCTGCTTGATCAAGATCATATGAAGCGCTCTCAAAATAACTTGATGCTTGTGTCCGGAAAGTTTCATCAATAGTATATACTTTTGGAGTTTGGATTGTTATTCCGAACCTCCCAAGCTTCTTTAATTGATAAATCAAACCTATCTTAAAGTCATATCCGCTGAGATCCCAGCTTAAATCATTTTGCATATCAAAAGCAATGAAATGGTTGGTCTGCGGATTTGTCGGTTCCAACTGAATGCCGTCATAAATATACTTTACATCTTCTTCCGAGTATACTGAGCTTGAAGTATATGAACCGGATAATACCGAAAGCTCTAAACCGATAAACAAGTTCGGAGCTGTTTCAACTGCACCGGCGAAATCCCATTGGCGTAATGCCCCGGATTCTGTTTCTGTCCCATACTGTTGAAGATTTCCGTTGATTAAAGTTCTGTTTTTATTGTAAGAATCTTTGTAGGCAAGATACAGATTATATGGGATTGACCCTGCTTCGTTAAGATCTTGTATCTTTGAAGTATTACCGGAGTTATAACCGTCGAACTTCATCAAGCCGCCTAAATCATTCGTCTGATGATATCCAAACCCGAAGACCAAACTTCCACGTACTGTCGGAAATGGAAATACAAACGCGGCCTGATTCAGCGTTGTTGAACTATTGTCGGAAGACTTCGTGTTTCCAAAAAACGTTGCATCATTAGTAGCTTTGGAATAATTCAATCCTCCGGCAAATTCCATCTGTTTAACTAAACCTAGGCCTGCGGGATTGAACGAAAGGGCAGAGGCATCATCTGAGATAGACAGGTAACTGTTACCCATACCGAGCGCCCTTGCCTGCGTGTTATAACCCGGCATCGCAAGCCGCAGCCCATCGTTAACATTTTGTGCAAAGATTGAAATTGTGAATAGTAAACATACTATGGATATATTCTTAAAAGACATATTTATCTCCTTCCTCTATCTGCGCCGCTTCCCTGAGTACTTCCTCTGTTGGAGTCAGAACTTGATGATGAATTACTATCATTGTTCGGCGAGCGGTTATTGTTGCTGTTGCGCACATCTTTTGTTTCGCTTTTCGTATCAGAGCCGGAATTCTGCGACTGTCTTGTTGATTCACTCTGCTGAGTTTTAGCAGCCCCTGATGAACTGCTGCCGGAGTTTATGGAAGTGCCGACAGTTGGAGCTGTTGCATTTGAATTTACCGGGCGTGTAGGAACAAATGTAGTTTGTTCTGTGGACCGGTTTCCGCTTTGATTGCGAATGTATTTTTGATCTTTTGCGTTCTTAATAGATTCACTGATAATACCTGAATGTGACCACCATGAACCTCCATAAAAAGTATTGTAGTGCCCATAATAAGCTTGGGGATAATAGCATTCGGCTTCTATATCCTCGTCAGAATAATAGTCGTCCGGCAGCTTCTCATTAGGTGACCATGCAATGGTATAGCACCCGTAGAATGAGAATATAAACACAGTGATCAGTGCATAGAGAAAATATACTTTGGTTTTCATTACCTACCTCTTGAATGCGAAGGCGAATCATTATGTCTGCCGCCGCCTGATGATGATGAACCGCGGGAACTGTTTCCGGATGAAGATTGAGCACGCGGATGTGAAGGCATGCTGTTTCCTCCCTGAGAAACCCGGCGTTCATTAGATGAACTATTGCGTCTGTACTCACGATTAGGTGCGTTATTCCTGCTACGGTTATCGCTGCCGACAGCCGGACCGCGTGAAGAGTTATTCCTTCTCGTGTCGGTTCTTACAGAAGAGCGTGAGGACTGGTTATCACCCGTTGATGAACCTACTCTTGTATCGGACGGACGGGAATTTCTCGTCTCATTCCGTATAATGCCGGTCTCGCTTGGCCTTGAATACCGGGTGGTGTTCCCATCCCGTGTTTTCGAAATTCCTGCTGTTGGGCGCGATGTAGATCCATTTAATCGTATCAACGAACGTCCGTCCAGATTTCCTCTGCCATTAACACCATTACGTATGTGCCCGATGTCGGCCGGTCTTCCATGCGCGTAATTATGGTCGTACCATATTGGACCGTGACCATACCATGAGCCGCCCCATCCGCCGTAGTAGCATCCGTATCCGGCACCCCAGTAAGCAGGATAGAAGGGATTATACCAGTATCCCCATGGGTCGTCCCAGATCGGATCATAAACCATTGAGAATCCGAATGAAGGTTGATAGCCCCAGTAATAGCGGCGGTGCGGGTAGAAATTATAGGAGTAAATGTTTTCTACCTGTACGTTACTATCATTGCTATCATCAGCATAATAATTCGTATCGGGATATTCTGCCTGATCATCGCTCTGATATGTTGTATCAGGATATTGATCCTGATAATAATGGTTCTTAGGCGCCCGTTTATGATATACGGCAAACTGCGTATAGCATCCTGTTAGGAAGACTCCTAACGATAAAAACATCAACGATAAAATTACATTTCTATATTTCATGGTGAACCTCTTAAATTCCTACAGTTCATATACAATAATCGCGCCAATGTAAAGTAAGAATAATCCTTAAAATTCAGTTGTTTTCGCCGGAAAGTGTCTAAATAAATGCAACAACTGTCTATTAATTAGTACATATTTTGACGTTAAATCTATCGGAAAATTCCGCGGGGAAAAAGATAATAATTTCGCTCCGTAGAGTAAATATAGCAAATTAAAATGAATAGGGAATTTCGAGTCTATTCGGCGGGTTGGAGCATCATTCTATCAATCTTTTGAGATACTTCAAAAAGATCAATAGGCTTATAGAAAATGATATCTACAAAGTTCTTAAGAGCTGCTTCTTTATCACTGAATTTATTTGTGTAAACGTATGTTGAAATTACCGGGATACCAGCGTGTTTTTCGCGAACGGTTTTGCACAAATCAATGATTACATCAGTCGGCTCAGAATCAATGACAAGCAGATCAAAGTGAGTAGAGTTGAAAATGTTGTCCAGAACGGAAAGATCTGTGGTTGTAGTAACCGCATACTTTTCATTGAAAAACATTAACAAGCTAGCGCAGAGGTTTAAGTCCGGGCTATAAAATAATATACTCTTCATTGATCCATGTTTAAAATTGATTGAAAAGAATAGCGAAATGTGTGCCAACAGAAAAGGGACGGATTTTACCTAAAAATATCCGTTTTTCGAGGGTTTTTCCCAATAATGATAAAAATTTTTGCGGGCTTATATAAGAATTGAGAAAATAATTGTAATTAAAATTGAGAAAATCGGGGGAAATATTCAGAAATGCAGATTTCATCCATATTCCTAGCCCATGACTTAAATCATGGGCTAGGAAGAATGGGGTTATGAATTCTTTATTTTTATTATTTCGGCGGCAATGCTGACGGCGATTTCTTCCGGGGTATTGCCCTCAATGGGAATACCGACAGGTGCATGAACCTCGTCGAGAAGCTGGGGGTCTATGCCTTTGTCCTTCAATTTTTTATAAATCCATTTGATTTTAACACCGCTGCCCATCAAGCCTTTGTACTTAAGTTTTTTATTAATGACCTGCTCAAGAGCCAGCATATCGGTCGGGGCTTTGGATGTTGAGATGATAGCATACGAATGATCGCCTTCGCGAACGAACTGTCCTGCTTCGCTAAATGGGCCGACAATCTTTTGATGTGCAAAATGATTGTTCGCCATGGTTATAACATCCGGACGCTCGTCAAAAACCACAACATAGAAACCGAGAAAGGCGAACATCTGGCACACTGCCAATCCTACATGCCCGCCGCCAAAAACGTATACCGTATCAGGCTGTCCGTAGTTCTCTTCGAAATACCAGTCCTGCTCTGAAACAAAATGATAAACATACCGCTCACGGTTAACAATTTCCGGATGAAATTCCATGCCTTGCGGAGTGAAACGCAGTTGTCCGTCACGTTTCTCATCTAAGGCTGTCAGGATTTTTTCTACCGTGACAATATCTTTAAGAGTTAATGTGTAGTCTGTATTTGTTTGAACACCTGAACACATCAATCCCGAGCTGTTTGGGACATGGATCTTGTGCTGTAGTTCGCGAAGTGTAATTTCCGCATCGTTAGCTGCTAATCTTTGGACGGCACGCTCAACAGCGTCATATTCCATAATTCCGCCGCCGATAGTGCCTTTAATATCTTTTTGTGCATTGACTGCAAGCATGAATCCCTGTTTTCCCGGTGAGGCGCCGTTCGAATCAAATACTTTTATCAGCGCGACGTTATTGCCGGTTTTCAGATTGGACAGGATAAAATTCCAAAATTCAATATCTTTCTTCATGCTATTTCCTTAAAGGATAATGTTTCAGCTCTATTTTTTCAACTTTTCGTTAAAGTGCTTTTCAAATTTCTCAACTTTTGGCTGAATTACAAACGAGCAATATGGTTTTCTTGAATTATCGTTAAAATAATTCTGATGATAATCTTCAGCCTTATAGAAATTCTTAAATGGTGTTATTTCCGTAACGATAGCACTTTTGAAGGTCCCGGATTTTTGCAGCTGCTCTTTGTATGCAGTGGCAATTTCTTTTTGGTACTCGCTGTGGTAAAAAATAGCTGAGCGGTATTGGGTGCCGACATCTGCGCCTTGCCTGTTTAATGTCGTGGGATCGTGAGTATTCCAGAAGATTTCCAGCAGGGAAGAGAAAGATAATTTTGTAGTATCAAATACAACCTGACAGACTTCTGCATGCCCGGTAGTTCCGGTGCAAACTTCTTCGTATGATGGATTTTCTGTGCTGCCTCCTGAGTATCCGGAGGTTACCGAAACTACGCCATCAACTCTTTGGAAAATTGCCTCAACACACCAAAAGCATCCTGCGCCGAGTGTAACAGTATCAAGATTTTTTGTATTTGTAATCGAGTCTGCCATCTTTTTATTCTCCGTTTTATTCTTATTTCCACAATATAAGGTTGTTAAAGAAAACAAAAGAATAAACGGAAGAATTCCGTTTTTAAGAACAGGGAACATATGCTTGTCCTAAAATTCGTTTGCTAATCCAAAGTGGATTTTCCCTTGGGAGAATCCGTCTCCTTTAGCTAACGCAAAACTTACATTAATAATTCCCAAACTGCTTTCGAATGCCAGGCCCAGGCCATACCCCATTTTAAAACCTTCGGTTTTGGCAGTTCCTAAAAAGTTATCGGCTTTTTGCAAAAAATATCCGTTATCAACGAACAGGAAGGCGAATGAGCGTTTTTCCAACAAAAACCGGTACTCTGTATTTACCCATGCAACGCGCTGACCGAGGAACTGATTTTCTCTGTAACCGCGGAGAGTGTTCGCCCCGCCGAGTTTATAGAGGTCGCTAATTTCAATAAGGTCGCCCCGCAGCTCTTTCCCATGAATGGATAATGCAAAAACCTGTTTTGCGAAAAACTCAAAATACATACTGAGGTCAAGCAGCATCTTTTGCTGTTCATTGTTGGCTTTAACATTCAGCGTTGTGTTGTTATCGAGAATTTTCTTTTTATCCAGTGTGTAGGTATTCGTAAAGTACAATCCCCGGCGTGGTGAAAGAGGATCGTCCCGGTTGTCAATTTTAATTTTAAATCCGGCAGATGAAGTAGTTGATTTAAAGACAGTGAATGCTCCGCTTGTTAAAATTGAAGGGATTACGTTCGACAAGCCGTACTGAAGGGCAAGACTGATTTCACTTGTCGCGATGTACTCAAGGGAGCTCTCAAATTGCCTCTGTACGTATGAGGAGTCCTGCTTTTTTTGGTAGAATGAAAGATTGATATTAAAAGGATAACCGGCAATCCAGGGCTCCAGATATTTAAGTTGAAATTCCGAAGAAAGCCTGTCAAGTTTTTGCCAGTGAATTGATGTCGCTCTGCCTGTCCCAAAAAGATTTTGGAATCCAATATTAATCAGACCTGTTAGATAACCCTTATTATTATTGTCATACCCGGGTTGATAGCCGATAACGCCGTCAAATGAGTTGGTACTCTTTTCTTTGACCGTTATGACGAGAATTCCTTTTTGCGAGTTGGATATGAAATATTGAGGTTCGGAGACCGACTCAAACATGCGTAATTTGTTCAATACTTCCGGCACTTTATCAATTTTACTTTGCACATACTCTTCACCGGATTTTACCGGAAGTTCGCGCAAGATTACATAATCTTTTGTGTTTTTATTTCCTTCTATCAGTATCTGATCAATCTTGCAATGGTTACCGGTGGCGCAATTGATGTGAAGAATTACTGAGTTTGAAAGACTGTCGTATTCTGTTTGCCGAATTTTAAAGGATGCAAAAGGATAACCGGAGTTCTGGAAATAGTCCAACATGTTGGATAGAAAGTCTTCAATAACTTTTTTGGAGAACGCGTGTCCGCAAAGGAATTGATCTTCGTTCTTAAATTTCTTGAGCAAGAGTGAGTCGGTAGTGGAATAGTGAATCTCTTTTAGCTCCGCTTGCTTGCCGGGAATGAGAGCAATGTTAAGTGATGTAATCACCGAATCCGTAAATGATGAATCCACCCGCATAATACACTGAGAAGAAAAATAGCCGTTGTTCTGCATTTCACGGAATAGTGATGCAGAGAGGGAGTCTTTGGTGGATCCGGTCAATTTAAATGGCAGCTGAATATGTAGTAACTGCAATACCGATGCTTCGTCAAGAATGGGGTTTTTCTCTACATGCAATTGATGAATTGATTGTGCATAATTAATACACATCAATCCGATTACAAGAAGAAATACTTTAACGAAGTGTCGGTGTATCATCAATTAATTTCAGCTTTTTCCCAATCGGCGTGACAGTTACTGCCGCGGATAAATTTAAGGCATCTTCGGGTGGTACAAGGCAGACAGAATCACTTTGAGCGTTGCAAGCCCCTAAAGCAGAAGCCAACTTTAGAGTATTAACGAAAATCTCGTCACGATAATGTCCGTAAATAATTCCGGCGGTAAAAGCATCGCCGCTACCGGTTTCATCAAACGGGCGGATTTCCGGATTCTTAACTTTAAAAATGAAGTCGAAGTTCGAGGTATAAAAATCATTTCCGCCATCTGTAAGAAATGCCTGCTTTATTCCCTTTGTATAAAGAGAATGAAGATAATCAGTTATTTCCTGTTCATTAGAGAGGCTGATGTTGAGACTTTTAGCGGTCTCGGCAACGTTGTTATGGAGAATCGTGGGTGCAGCATCAATACAGGCCTGCAAATGGCTGCCGTATGTGTCCACAACTGAAATTTTGTCGAATTGATGGGCTAATTCAATGCCGTAAGGATAGATAGAGTCAGCTGCCGGTGATGGAGAACTTCCTGAGAAAAGAACAATCTCACAGTTCTGAATCATTTTGGGAAGTTTTGCCTTGAAATCTTCAACTTCTTTTTCAGTGATATTACTATTTATATTGAATAGTGTTGTTACTTTTAGTTCATCTTTCTCTACAATTACTGTTGCTTCTCTGGTATCGGAAGCTGATTTAACTGTTGTAAGAGCCAATCCTTCTGCATCCAGCAATTCTCTGAATCTTTTGCCGTTGTGATGACCGAGAAACGTAAGATTCAGGCTGTTGATGCCCAGCAGTTTAAGTTGACGGCTGACATTGATACCTTTTCCTCCGGCAGTCTGTTGAAAGGGGACATTCCTATAATTCTGACCCGGTGAAAATTTTGAAATGTATAAGCGGTTTTCTAATAACGGATTGGTTGTAATAATTAATATCATCTGAATTTATATGCCTCTGGGGGTAATTGTGTAATGAGCCGGTAATCTCCAAATCCCGTATAATCTACGAATACTGCATCTAAACGTAATTCATAATATTCCCAAACTTCATACGGCTTGGAGTCAATCTCAAATGGATGGCGGTCAATGTTGTTGGGAGTCCCGAGATAGACATATACCATGCCCATATCAGTCTTCCAGCCATCAATGTAATGAGAAAAATTTCTATTCGCGTAATCTATACGGCGGTAATACTCTAATAAAAACTCGTTCTCTTCAGTAGTCGGATTGGGATCTCTCTTTTTCCAAAATTCGTAAAACGCACGGACTTTCTCATCATACGTTTTATTGGCTTTCAAAGTGTCCATTTCTGAGGAGCTGGCAATATATTTCATCTCGTCAATAGCTTTGTCGATGTCCCTTACATAATACGGTAAATGAGCCGACCACATCGAAAAAGCCTTTTTAACGTGAGACAGCGTTACTGCATTCGTGTCATAAATTGTGGCATTGAGTACATACTCGCCGTATGGTAATGCAAGACTGTCGAGGCTAAATGAGAGTGTGTTTCTACCCGGCTGCAGCGTTTTAATGGCTGAAGTACGGTACATGACAGTGTCATCGTTGTCGCAGATTCTGAATGCTAATGACACAGTTCGCACAGTATCCGAATACATTTCAAAGTAAATTGGTAATGAATTGTGCTTTGTCGTTATTACCTTGGTAATATTCGGAATGATTTTCGAACCGTCACCGGCTTTTTGATCGGAAATAATAATGATGTCGCTTGCCGATACTTTATAATTGTAGGAAGGTACTTTAACCTGATGTTCAACCTTATACACTTGTTTTGAGTCTTTATCTTCCAATACGCTTACTACAACATAGGATTTTGGTTCCAGTTTAAAGGAGACGACGCTTATCTTAAAATTTTTCGTTGATTGCGTGCTACCAAAGTTGTCAGCTTTAACGTTTTCATTTTTAATGCGTTCCTGTAATAACGTTGTCTTGGAAGTATCATATACCGAGACCGTTAAGGTATACCCCCCATGAAAACCATCTTCAGTTTTGTAGAAATGAATTTTGTTGAATGGTATTTGCGCGAACACATCCATTGTCGTAACGGCTGTGTCCTCAGTCTTGTGGTTAAAAAAATCGCAATAGAAGGCGGGTAATGATGTTATAGCATTCATCATCTTTAATTTTGACTGCTGGGGATATACAATTGCAGCCAATATCAAAATTATTAAACACGCCTTTTTCATATTGATGTACGTTATTATTAAACCGGTTCAGCGTATAGATCGAATTCATCGCAATCGGTGATCGTTACATCGGTAAACTCGCCGATTTTCAGACTTCCTGAAGTTTTTAATATGAGTATTTCACCATCAACTTCAGGAGCGTCTCTATACGAACGTCCAATGTAATAATCTCCCTCAACTCTGTCAATGAGAACTTTAAGTTTTTTCCCGGGCATTGTCTGATTAATTTGCAGAGAAATATCCTGCTGAATTTCCAGAACCCGCGCTTTTCTGCTGTCTTTCTCATCCTTGCTTACCGGGTCACCAAGTATAAAGCTTGGGGTCTGTTCTTCCTGTGAAAAATCAAATACTCCAAGTTTTTCAAACTTGAATTCTTCGATAAATGAACATAGTTCATCAAAATCTTCTTGAGTTTCCGCCGGATAACCGACAATAAAGGTAGTTCTAAGAACTAATCCCGGAATTCTTTCGCGCAACGTATTGAGCAATTCCAATGTTCTGCGTTTTGTAATTCCTCTACGCATTGAGCGAAGGCAATTATCCGTAATGTGCTGTAGTGGAATATCAATATATTTCAGCACTTTCGGATTGTTCGCAATAACATCAATAAGATCATCCGGAAATTGAGAAGGGTACGCGTACATAAGCCGTAACCACTCAATGCCTTCTACTTCACTCAATCTGTTTAATAATTCGGCGATTGAACGCTTGCCGTAAATATCCAAGCCGTAAGCCGTCGTATCCTGTCCGATAATGATTAACTCTTTAGTCCCGTTAGCAGCAAGAAATTTTGCTTCTTGCACTAATTCCTCAATGGTCTTTGATTGATGCTTTCCGCGAATAAGGGGAATAGCACAAAACGAACAAGGGTTGTCGCATCCTTCTGAAATTTTCAAATATGCTGTGTGCGAAGGTGCACTCAGTACACGCTCTCCCAACAGCTCACGGCGTAATCTTCCGCCGAGTTCGTTGATAATACCTTCGTACTGCTCCGTGCCGAAAAATGCATCAACTTCAGGCATCTCAGCAGCAAGATCTTTCTCGTATCGTTCGGATAAACATCCCGCGACAATAACTTTGCGTACTTTACCTTCGGATTTCAATTGCAGTGATTGAAGAATGGCGTCAATGGATTCTTCTTTCGCGGCTTCGATAAATCCGCATGTATTTAATATAATAGTCTCAGCTTTTGAAGGATCATCTATAAGGGACAGATCATTTAATTTTATTTGGTTCATCAACCGTTCGGAATCGACAGTATTTTTTGAGCAGCCCAAAGTAATGACCGCTACAGTATTCTTTTTAGACATAGAACCTATTACTTACTAATAAAAAACTTAACATATAACAAAACTACAGGTGCAACAAACATCAGAGAATCAAAACGGTCAAGCATGCCGCCATGACCGGGTATAAGGTTCGAAGAATCTTTAATTCCGGCATCACGTTTTAAGAGCGATTCAACAAGGTCTCCCATCTGGCCGATTGTTCCGGCGATGGCGCCGATAATAACCGCATCCTGGGTTGATAAAAATCCGACAATGAGATTTTTTGCGGCGATCATAGTTAGAATCGCAAAGACAAAACCAAAAACCGCACCTTCCCAACTTTTCTTTGGACTGACGCGTGGAAACAGGCGGTGTTTACCTAAAGCAGTGCCTCCGAAAAAGGCTGCTGAATCACATACCCAAATCGTTGCCAATATTGCTATGACCAAATATCCGCCACGCTCATACTCCATGCCGCCATACACCTGGCGTAATTCCACTAATGATGAGAACAAAATTCCGACGTAAAAGATGCCCAAAAATGATGCACCCAGATTATTTATTGCAGAATGTTTGTTGCGGAATAATTCAACCAGCATCGTGACTATGACTGAAATGAGAATGATGACATAATAATCAACCGCATGAAAATACGCATTGGCCACTAAAGCAATCACGGTCGTGTATCCGGTTACTGCCAAAGAAAAAGAAGACTTTTTCCGGGCGAACTCAATGAATTCACTATAACCAAGAACGGCTAAAATGAGTGTGAAAGCCAAAAAATATCCATTGCCGGCTATGGCGGCGAACAAAATGACAGGAATTGCGATTAACGATACAATTATCCTGACTGCAGTATTATTTAACTTCATGCGTTATGTATTTGTTGTTGTTATTCTTCTTCGTCTTCGGATGTGTCCGGTTGAGCTTCTAAGTTTTTAATAAACGACAATGCATCTTCTGCGTCTTCCGCTTTTACGAAAAGTTTAGCGTTTTGGCGCGTGGCATCAAGATTATTACTGTCGTTTTGATTCAATATGAAAGATTCAATTCCTGCTCCATCCAGATTCGCTTTTACCATATCAACGTCAATAATCTGGTTGCTTACATAGACCAGTGTGTAATTCTCGTCGGGGAAATGCACTTCCTGCTCTTCTTCTTCCAACTGCGGGACGAGGTCCGCTCCACAATCAGAGCATTTTAAAATACCTTCCTCGTATTCGGATTTGCATTCGGGACAGTATGGCATAACAGCTCCTATGATTGTTTTTGAAGATGATTTTTATAATACCGCTGAATCATACTTATAACAATGATAAAAAGCAAGGAGGAAAATAATAATGCTATATACGCGGTCTTTAACTCACCAAGTGAAGGGACCTGATTTTGCTCTAATTGGCTTTCGCCGAACATGAAAAACAGGGCAGTAGAGAAAAAGTTGTTTGAAAAATGCAGGAACATTGAGACGAATATTGATTCGGTAGTGTACACTGCATATCCGAAATACAATCCCAGCAGGGTAAGCGGAATAAACGCATAGGGATTCACATGATACAGACCGAAAAACAAAGCGGTGATCAGCGCTCCGGCAAATTTGCTGTATTTCAATTCAAAACTTTTTTGGATGAATCCGCGGAACAAAGTTTCCTCACAGATAGCCGGAGTTATTGCCACAACAGCAACAATAATGAGTTTATCCCAGAATGAGCGGATATGAAAAAACACGCCATAAGTCTGCTCAATGGCCTGATTCAATAAGTCCAAAATCTGTTTGAGATTCTTGAAGAAAGGTAGAGTGTTTGCCCAGCTATTAATGTAATAGTTCTGCAAAAGCATAAAATTATTCATCCAGGGAATAAGAATCACCATTCCGGCAACAAACATCAGGAATAACTTTGGATCGGGCTTGCGGATTCTCAGCACAACCGAGACGTTGCTATAAATTCCTCTTGTGAGCATAAGTGCGGGAAGCAGCATAAATAGTATCTGGGAGCCCATTTGGAGCAAGCGCAGAGAATTGGAATCTGCTTTGTTTACGGAAAAGCCAAATATGGAAAGCTGAAGAATCGCTCCCGCTAATTGAAAAAGAAAAAATCCGACAACTAAGCCGAGTATCCCTGCTGTTAACGGGGATATTTTTGCGTATAAGCGGTTGGAATCAACCTGTTCTTCGGGTTGTTCCGGCTTTTCCTGTTCATTCTGCGGCTGATTGTCGTTTTGTTCTTCTATCAATGACGTGCCTTAGCGTTTTGAATTTAATTTGCCGCTGAGTCCTTCGTATGCCGTCAGTTCAGCATCAATGGATCCGATAACAATCTTTGTTTTTACCTTAACCGGCATTTTAATATCATCATTGGTCAGCCATATAATAATGTTGCCTTCACTCTTAAATAAGCCGCCTTCCTGAACAAGCGGTTCAACCATGATACAGTCAAAGGTACCGGCGGAAACTTTTATGCGTTCTTTGCCGAGATACCGGACATCAAGATCATATACTTTATCCTTGTAAAAATTATAAAGTTTAACCTTATCGCCTGGTTTCATTTTTGAATAATCAATCGTGCGTGCATAATAAAATGCTGACATGATATCGTTTACATAACGGGGGATAGAGTATTCACCGTCAGATGTTTTTGCTTTCCCTTTTCTGTGATCGAAGAAAGCGGAGAAATCACGCGAATATTTTCCTTCGCGGACATGCTGCTCAAATCTCCATGGGAATATTCCCTGAACATCCACATATGTCTCATAGCGGTCACGTACTTTAAATACCCAGTCAAAACTTGGTACGGAGCTAACTTCGAAAAGGATATGATATGCATCTCTGCCTGAAATACGCTTTGTTTGCGGAATGCTCATGGTAGCAACCCCGGCATGGACGAATCCGTATTTCACATCAAACGTTAATTTTTCGCCTTCGCGGAATGCCTGATTGTTCACTTTCCTGAAATCGTCTCCCGCAGGTGGAAGCATAAAACCGAAAGCTACTGTAGCTAAGAGAATTGCAGAGAGCAAAGTTATGCGTTGTTTAATTAGAACCATTATGATCTCCAAAGTTCAATTTTTCAGAACAGATTTCTTTTATTTTTTTTGTAACCAGTGCTATATCAATAGTATTCATGCACTGTAATTTTTCACATTTCTTACGGGTGCAGTTTTTGCAGCCTATTGGCGGTTCAAATATCGTACTTTTTGTGGTGTATGGTCCCCATCTTTTAACCGAACAGACTTTAATTTTGGGGTAGAAACCAACCACCTCTTTGCCTAATGCCGCCGCAATATGCAATGTTCCGGTTGAATTCGAAACAAAAATATCACTTTTCCCGATTATTCCCATCAATTCAGTTAATGAAAATTGTCCGGCAAGATTATGTGCTTTGGTGTTCCCGCACACTTTTCCGCATAAAGCTTCTTCATTTTTGTTTCCGGTAACCAGTACTGTTGCAATGTTTTCATTCTCAAGGGAGCGGATTAGTTCGTTGAATTTTTCCGCCGGTAAATCCATCGCACTTCCGCCGCTTCCGGGATGTACAACAATAATTGGATGCTCCTGAGGTATGTTTAGTTCCTTAAAGAGCTTTGAGGCTTTTTTATTCGCTTCTTCCGGAATAGTAAGACCATACGAAACCGATTCGGGCGAGTATGTAGTTTCAATACCGGTCCCTTTTAGCATGCGTATATTGTATTCAAGCTCGTGATGTTTGACTTTGCTTCTGTGGTCGTAAATTCTATTGGTATATAATAGTGAAAACCATCTGTACCCATTGCCGATACGGCGTGGAATTTTTGCAAGGAACATCAAAAGTGAAACCGGATAACTCGGCGATACGACAAACACGGTATCGAATTTATACTTGATGATCGCCGGTAAGATTTCTGCTGCAGGTGTATTTTGCATGTCTTCAGGGAAGACGATGACTTCATCAATATAACTACAGTTTTGTGCAATGGGTGCAGTATAATTGCGTACGGCAAAGGTGATATGCGCTTGCGGGTACTTCTTCTTCAATTCAGCAGCCATTGGCAGAGTGAGAACAACATCTCCGATTCTATCGGTACGTACGATAAGAATTTTCTCGGGTGTCATGACTTCCTCGAAACAAAAGGGTTGTCTTTAATATAGAATCGCCATGGAATATTCTTCGCCTTTGAGATGCCGATCCGTTTTGAAACGGCGATGTCTTTAGCCGGGATTTTCTTTCCTTTGGTAATCCAGATAATGTCACCCGCTAGATCTTCTTCATTTTCTTTTCTGGTAATGGCGCAGGCCTGGCATAATTTGCCGGGACCGTTGGTAAGATTAATAACTTCTTTTTGATCCTTGCACGTACGGTGATAGCGGTGTCTTGCCATTATTTCTATACCGGAGATGGGCTGTAAAGCTCTGATAAGTACTGCCTGCCCTTCATCTTTTTTACCTGTGACAACATTGCAGCAATGATGGTTGCCGTAGGTGAAATACACGTAAAAAATACCGCCTGATGAAAACATCGGCCTGTTCTTGTTCTTCATACCGCCGCACGCATGCGAAGCTTCATCGTTGTCTCCTTCGTACGCTTCAACTTCGGTAATTATTCCGGCTAACGTATAATTACCGAACTTTCTATGGAGAATTTTACCAAGCAGTTTTGGGGCAACTTCAGATGCTTTTTTTTTATAAAATGATTTCGGGAGTATATCGGGTGGTGTTTTCATGGTTTAGCTCGGGAGTATCGTGATTACTGCTGTTCCCGGAGCTTAACATATAACTGTTGAATGATAGAAACGATCTCGTTTGTCCGTTCAGGATTCCGTTTCATGAGGATTTCATAAATCTTGATTGCCTCGGGAATTTTTCCCTGTGAGGCATAAATTTTTGCAAGTGTTTCAGAGACAATGCCGCCTTCGATTTCATACGTTGTGCTGGGTTTGAACTCCGGCTCTTTGGCGTTGTCGGGCAGGCGCATTTTTGCATTCGAAAGACGTTCTGCTAATTCCAGAAATGAATCTTCTTCCTGCGGCTGCTGTGGAATTCTCTGAGGTGCGGCTGATTCGCCTTCGCTTGGTGAAAAAGAATCTTCGACGAAGGTTGTCCGCTTTTTGATATTGAAGGGCGAGCGCATCTTTTTTAACTCTTCAACTTCCTTTTCGTAGAATTCATACGATGCGTCGGAGTCAATGATGTCACTGCCTTGTTTGTAAACTTTTAATGCTTCAGGATATTTTCCCTGTAATGAAAGGGCTTTGCCCAGCAGAAAATATGCTGCGGCATAATCGGGGAAACGGTGGATACCTATGGTAAGAATTTCAACGGCGGAATCTAAGTTATGAGAATCGATCTCCTTTTTTGCTTTACGCACAAAGAGAGGAGACCGATTATCATATTCGTAAATCAGACAAGCTTTTTCTTCAAACAAAGATTGTTCGGATTTTTCCACCGTACCTACTTCTTCGAATAAACGGTACGGAGTGAAATAAAGGAAATTCCTGCAAATCCAATGAAGAATAACATCTGGAACGGGAGCGCTGCAATCTCAAGGAAGTAGATTGAAGAGCAGATACCGACCAGATAATAGACTGCCATTATTAATTCGACGATAGTCGAAAGATCAACTTTTTTGTTTACGTATTTTTTCTGTGCGAAATCATCTTTGCCATCCACAACTTTAAATTTCGGTGTGCGGACGAATTCACTTTTTCTTGAGAGTAAACCTTCAAAGACTGCGCGTGAATTATTTACAGCGAGTCCCATTGACCCGGCCATAAACAGCGGGAAGAGTACGATTTTCTTCTTCCAGTCAGCGCGTATATCTCTTTGTGAATAATAGTAGAAAAGAAATGAACTGACGAATGCGAGTACGAAGATTGACATTACTGCAAAATACGCTTCATGTGAACCGGAGTTCTTTACAAAGACCAAAGGCACATTAAGAATTGCAACCAGCAGAATGAAAGGGTATGCAAGGTTGTTGGTCAAATGGAATGTGCTGACTAATTTCAATCCGAATGGAATTTTAGCTTTCCATACCATCGGAAGTACTTTCTTTGCAGTTTCAACATAGCCTTTTGTCCAGCGGAATTGCTGTGCTTTCAGCGCGTTGATTTCAGCTGGCAATTCAGCCGGTGAAATGGTGTCTTTTAAGAACACAAAGCGCCATCCGTTTAACTGTGCACGGTAGCTTAAGTCCAAATCTTCTGTAAGTGTATCAACATGCCAGTTCCCGGCATCATAGATACAGCTTTTACGCCAGATACCGCCGGTGCCGTTGAAGCTGAAAAAGAATCCGGCTCTGTTACGGACGTTCTGCTCTAGGATAAAGTGGCCGTCCAATGCAAGTGCCTGAGCTTTTGTTAAAAGCGAATAATCGCAGTTCAGATGCTCCCAGCGTGTCTGCACCATGCCGATTTTCGGATCGGAGAAGAAGGGGAGAGTCTTCTGGAGAAAATCTTTTTGAACCATAAAGTCTGCGTCAAAGATAGCAACAAAATCACCCTTTGCCGTCTTTAATCCTTCTTTAAGAGCACCAGCCTTAAATCCTTCGCGGCTTTCGCGGCGGATATGCTGGATATCAAAACCTTCTGCCTGTTTTCTTAATACAGCTTTTTCAACAACTTCAACAGTTTCATCTGTTGAGTCGTCAAGAACCTGAATTTCTAAAAGTTCTTTCGGGTAATCGAGTTCGCAGACTGTGTCAATAAGTCTTTCGATTACATAGAGTTCGTTATAAAGCGGGAGTTGAATAGTAACTTTAGCATCCGGAATTTTAGCATCTTTTGGCTGAGGCTTTTCGTTCCGGTGTTTTTTGTAGTAGTATACCATGATAAAACCATGGCAGCCGAAAATGAATAGAATCGATAACGAAATAAAGTACGAGACTAAAACGATATCATCCATTAAAAAATAATCCTTTTCTATATGTTTCTTACCAGCCTGACACGGTTTCTAACAAAATATCATCTGTTATCTTATCAATCGCATCGGTTATTGCCGCATCTCTTCCTGTCTTACCATCAGCGACGCTGTAATCGCCGTAGTTGTTGAATTGTTTTTCGTAAAACGTTTTTTTCTTTACAAGATCTTTATAAGATACTTGGACAACGATAGTAACTCTTCTTGTCGCTACATTTTCACCTGAAGTTACTACAGCAGGTGCATCTGTAACGGAAGTAATTGCAGTTTCTAAAAGAGCATTAGCACTGTTTTTATCGGCGATTTTCAAATTGTTATCGTCAATAAATTTCTGTGTCAGTTTAGTTGAGAAGGCTTCCCGTAATCCCGCTTCACCTGCGCCGCTTTTGTCTTCCGTAAACGGAATCGCGACGGTTGAGATGTGCGGTGGAACAGAAGCGCCGGAAAAAGAATAAGGGCATCCGACACAGCCTACAAAAATACTGAAAAAATAGAAAATCCCCAAATACATGATGACATTCGTCACAGCTGTAACCCCCTTAATTTTATAAAGGTTACGCGTGCGAAACAGAGGGCTAAAATAAAATTTATGATTCATGTACTATGTCGTATTCTTTTAATTTTCTGTATAGTGTCCGTTCGCTGATCTTTAAAATTTTTGAAGCGAGGCGTTTGTTGCCGTTCGAGCGCTTCAGGGCGCTGACGATGGCATTTTTTTCCAATTCCGCGATCGCATAAATCTCTTCAGGCTGAACGCTTTTTGATTCGTTTTCTTTTTCCGCAAGCATGTTTTTGATATCAACGATGTCCTTCTTCAACTCGAACAACGCACGCATGATAAATTCACGATCGACATCTGCGGGGGTTTTACCCAGAGAGACCGGAAGGTTGCGGTTCTCGAAGTATTGTTTGTCCTCGTGTACCAGCGGAATGAAATCTTCCAATCCGAGCGTTGAGGATTTACTTAACGCGATTGCAGTCTCTACCGTGTTCTTTAATTCGCGGACATTCCCCGGCCATGAGTGATTCATCAAAAATGTCAATGCTTCGGAGGCAATCAGTACCTGACGGCCATGTTTCGCCTGATATTCATTCAGAAAATGAATAACGAGCTCTTCAATATCGCCTCTGCGCTTTCTCAGCGGAGGTATATTGAGTGTTACCGCTTTCAGGCGGAAGTACAGATCTTGTCTGAAACGCCTTGAATCAACTTCAACCTGTAAATCTTTATTTGTTGCCGCAATAAACCGGACATCAACTTTGGTGACGGTTTCAGCGCCGATAGGCATGAACTCTCGAAGCTCAATAGCACGGAGGAGTTTTACCTGCGTGGTTAATGGCATCTCCGCGATTTCATCAAGGAATAATGTTCCGCTGTCGGCTAATTCAAAATAGCCTTTACGTCCTTCAACTGCTCCGGTGAATGAGCCGCGCTTGTGGCCGAATAATTCACTTTCAAGAATACCTTCAGGAATGGCGCCGCAGTTGACACTGAGCAGAGGTTTACGGGCGCGTTTGCTCGCTCCGTGTATGGCATGGGCAAATACTTCCTTGCCTGTTCCGCTTTCTCCATATATGAGAACGGAAATATCCGAAGGAGCGACCTGCATGATCGTCTCAACAAGGTCTTTTATCTCCTTGCTCTTTCCAATGATGCCGAATTTTTTCTGAAAATCTTCTATAGTCATGATCGAAAAAATAATTTTTTCTTTAAATATTTAAAATATTCAATTTTCTAATCAATTGCTCTGTATAATTTTATTTCTACTGGAATCGTCGTAAACGATACCCTCAGGTATGCCGGAGGCATTATATCCTTGTAGAAAGGTATTGACCAAAAAGATAGATTTTCCCGTAGGAAATATATCGTCAGCATAAATTAATAATCTCATTTGTAAATATATTTCCTACGGAAAACGGAATGATAGACATAGCATTTTTCTACAAGGATATAATGCCTACGGCATATCATTCTAAAAAATCCTTGGTTTGCCTACGGAACCGGGACAACTCTTCCTTTAACCGAATACTGCGAATTAAAATTCGGGATAGCTTTCTCTGCCGTCTTCTCATCTGAATATCCGCCGGCATACACAACATAAAACATCGAACCGCCGATGTCTTTTGTTTTAACATTTACAATGATATTATCTTTAGCAACTTTGTCGCGCAATGATTTAGCATTAGCTTCACTCAAAAACGCACCAATCTGAATCGTGTATTTTGATTTCGATTGTGTTGCGGCGGGGACTTTCTCCTGTTTATCAGGAGTCTTTACTGCCGGCACTCCGGTTTTTGCAGTTTCAGGAGCCGTGTTGTCTGTCTGTTTTAAATATTTGGATTTCGGGAATTTCTGTTTTATCTCAGCCATTACCTGGTTGGCTTTTTTGTCCATGCCTCTGGCGCAATAATAACCGTACAACCGATACATCGCAGCATCGGCATATTTACATTTCGGATAACGCTGTAACAGGGATGTATACTTATCGGCTGCACGTTCGCCGTCGGCGGTTACTGCCGCATCAAGATACAGCAGAGAAGCATCGTTCGGATTCTTTTTCAATAATGCAGGTATCTGCTTCTTGACTTCCGCGGCTCTTCCTTCGTCAATAGCCTTGAGATACGAAGTGATGTCTTTTTCCTGTGCCATCGCAGCGATAGAAAAAAGCTGTACGGTGATATAGATCCAAACAATGTTTTTTATTCTCATGACTATTGCACCCTGTTGTTGTTTTTATCTTTCAATGCTTTGTGCTACTTGCGGACGCTTTGCTACCATTGATATATAATCGCCGAATAATGTTGCAGAAGATGCACGGTTAATGTGAACTTTCACATAATCGCCCTCGCCAATATCCGGTGATTTCGGAAATACGACCATCTTATTTGAATCGGTCCTGCCGGAAAGAAACTGATCGGATTTTTTGCTGTCACCTTCGACAAGTACAATATCTTCGGTACCGATAAGCTGCTGATTCAATTCGTATGAAATCTGCTGCTGCAGGTCAATAATTTCCTGCAGGCGCTTGCCTTTTGTTTCTTCGGGAACATCATCAATCATTTTGTATGCTTTTGTACCTTCACGCGGCGAATACTTGAACATATACGCGCCATCATACCGTACTTTCTGCATTACGTCAATTGTTGCAAGGTGGTCTTCCCATGTTTCACCCGGGAAGCCGGCAATAATGTCCGTTGAAAAACTGACATTCGGGATTGCTTTTCTTGCTTTTTCTATAATAGTATGGTAGTGCTCAATCGTGTAGGTTCTTTGCATTGCTTCGAGTATCCGGTTTGAACCGCTCTGGACTGGCAGGTGAATATAATTGCAGATGTTATTATATTTTGCAATTATTTCAATCAGCTTATCTGAAAAATCCTGCGGGTGGGAAGTGGAGAATCGTATTCTTATATAAGGATCAACAAGTGCACATGCCTCTAACAAATCTGCGAAGTCACTGCCATTATCATTGTACGAGTTTACATTTTGTCCAAGCACGGTAACTTCTCTAAATCCTCTTTCAGAAAGAATCTTCACTTCATTGACGATGGAGTCAAGGTGTCTGCTTCTCTCTCTGCCTCTTGTAAATGGTACAACGCAGTAGGTGCAAAATTTATCACATCCACGCATAACTGAAATCCATGCCTGCAAACCATCTTCACGATAGGGGATGATGTCGTCGTATGTTTCAGTCCTTGATAAGCGGACGCCGATACCTTTTTCTCCGCCGAAAGCCACATCAATAAGTTCAGGAAGGCGACGGTATTCATCGGGTCCGACGACCAGATCTACAATTTTTCTTTCCTCAATTAAATCTTTACGCAGGCGTTCAGCCATGCAGCCGAGAATGCCCACGATCATGCCGGGATTTGATTCTTTAGCAGTTTTTAAATTGCCTAAACGTCCGTAGATGCGCTGCTCGGCATTATCACGTACGCTGCAGGTATTTAATAATACAACGCCTGCATCTTCAATATTTTTGGCTACTTCATACCCGTTCGTTTTTAAAATACTCAACACAACTTCCGTATCAGCAAGGTTCATCTGACAGCCATACGTTTCAATAAATACTGAATTCTTTCTCATATACCAATCTAATTCTTGAACAAATAACAAATATACGGGCTAAAAATACTTTTAACAAGGTAAGAGGAGGGAAACAACGGCGTAAAAAACAAAGGGTTCAAATCCTTTTGGATTTGAACCCTTTTAAAAGTTGACTTATGAGTAATCTTTAAAGCAAGTACAAAAACTCCAGGCTTTTCTGCAGCCCGTTTTTGTCGAGTTTTACAGCGAGATCAAGATACGACTTATCGCCATAAAATTTATAGGCATAAAGTAAAACGTTTACCGCGCCTTCGGGATTGATTGGGGCAATCTGTTTATATTCCCACTTCTTTTCACCGCTGGTGAAGGGGATAAGATAATCCAAGCCCTTTTTGATAGAGCCGCCGTTTGGAGAAGTATAGTTCCAATAATCAATGCCGAGATTCCATGCATACGTTGCAAAGATTGAGATTGCCTCGAGATTGAAATACGAATATCCGAGAGCTTTCGTTCTTACAAGTTCTTCAGGCTGTTTGCCATCGCTTTCAAACTGATAATCAATGCGCATCGTCTTAAGACGATCACAGTAATTCTTGGCGAAGTCGGTTAAACCCAGATACAGGGAGACTCCCATTACCTGATTATCATACCAGGTGCCATGATTATTTTTTGCTTTGCCTTCCTGCTTACCGTTCTTACTTTCTAAGAGCCATGTTCTGTATTGAGTGACCCATTGACGGAATTTATCTTTATCGGCCTGCGGTAAGTTCACCGATTTATCAATCAAGCCTAATCCTTCGATAGCGTAGATGATGCTTCTTCCGTCAAGTACACCCGCACCTCTTCCGATATTTTTATTCTTTACAAATTGGGCAAAGTTTAAATTTGGATTCATTCTGGTTGATTCATCTAAGTACCAGACATGCAGGTATTCAACCGCCTTTTTTGCATAATCTTCGTTGCCGCTTAAATAGTATGCTAAAGAAAGGGTGAATATTCCCATGTTGGCATCGTTCAAATTTTTATGATCGGGAATATCCTGTGTCTCGGGATTTCTCTCACCGTCTTTTCTAATATAGGGGGCATTGGCACCATTTTCTTCATCCGGCCACCAATATGCTGCCATGCTCATGTAATCATGTTTGTCACCACTTGGCGGAACTTGACTTTTCTCAGTAATCGCATGCGGGGTTGATGTTAAAAGTTTTTTTGACTGCCGGATAAGAAATTTATATACATCCTTATAGTTGCTTTCACCGGCTGCGAGCGATGTTTTAACCTTTGTCAGGATTTTTTTATCCATTAAAAACACCCGAAGATTTTCATCACCGGATTGCGCGTATGTAGATATTGAAGCTGATGCAAAAAATACTATTGCAATGAGGAGTGACAGTCGTTTCATAAAGCCTTTCTAAATCCATAATAGAGATGGTGGAAAATTATATCTATTTGACATGATGAACTAAGAAAAGTTTAAAAGATTGTTTGTGATGATGGTTTAAAGAACCCTCACCCTCATTCCCTCTCCCAGAGGGAGAGGGAGGTAGAACCGATGTTTTTTGTATTTTACTCTCCACCCTTCTTCTCAATTCCGTCAGAATCCTGTGAATGGAGAAAAATCAAACGATGTGGCTCTTTTACGTGTTCTCACAAAATATAATTCGTGAAAATCAGTGTCATCCGTGTCATCCGCGTTCTATTCCTGAAAGATGCAGTTATTTAAATAATTATACACATTTCACATTTTTTTCTTGTCGAAAAATGCATAATGCCCTATATTAATGATATGAAAACGCGATATTTAATAAATTTTTTAGTTTCTCACCTGGACTTCTTCTGGTGGCCGAAGGGCCTATAATATATCTTTGTCCTTAGGGACTCCCCCCGTAACCTGTAACATAAAATTTAAATCAAACTAAGCATCGCTTGTTAAAGCGGTTTTGTAATTGAGTTTATTAATACAAAATTATAGAGGAATATTGTCATGAGTGATAAAAAGATCTACCTGTCAGAAGACCAAATACCACAGAGCTGGTATAATATTGTTGCTGATTTGTCAACCCCGCCACCGCCACCGCTGCATCCCGGAACTCAGCAGCCTATTACTCCGCCTGATTTGGAACCGCTTTTCCCAATGGATTTGATCATGCAGGAAGTATCCGCGGAACGTTATATTGAAATTCCAAAGCAGGTGAGAGAAGCCTATAAAATCTGGAGGCCGTCACCGCTTATCAGAGCAACAAATCTGGAAAAAGCTCTTGATACACCGGCAAAGATATATTATAAATATGAAGGTGTTAGCCCTGCCGGAAGCCACAAACCGAATACTGCTATTCCACAGGCATATTACAATGCTTTAGCAGGTGTCAAAAAATTAACAACGGAAACCGGTGCAGGGCAGTGGGGTTCATCGCTCGCGTTTGCCGGAGCTATGTTCAATCTCGAAGTTTTTGTGTTCATGGTTAAGGTCAGCTTCGAGCAGAAGCCGTACAGAAAGTCTATGATTGAGACATTCGGGGCCAAGGTTGTTCCAAGTCCATCCACGCTGACCCACGCAGGACGTGAGATTCTGGCACATGATCCGAATTGTCCGGGCAGTCTCGGTATTGCAATCAGCGAAGCGGTTGAAGTTGCTGCTCAAAGTGCCGACACGAAATACGCTCTCGGAAGCGTACTGAATCATGTTCTGCTGCATCAAACAATTATCGGAGAAGAAGCTATCAAGCAGTTTGAAATTGCCGGAGATTATCCTGATGTTGTGGTTGCGTGCGCGGGAGGCGGAAGTAATTTTGCCGGATTTGCATTTCCATTTATCGGAGAGATGCTCAGAGGCGGAAAGAAAGTCCGCGCAATTGCGGTTGAACCTGCTGCATGTCCAAGCTTGACAAAAGGTGTTTATGCATATGATTTCGGTGATACCGGAATGTTGACGCCGCTTGTAAAAATGCACACACTCGGCAGTTCATTTATCCCGCCTTCAATCCATGCCGGCGGACTCCGTTATCATGGTATGGCTCCTCTTGTAAGCCACGTTAAAGAATTGGATTTATTCGAAGCCCGTGCGGTTCAGCAGACCGATTGCTTTGATGCCGGTGTTCTCTTTGCCAGAACGGAAGGCATCATTCCTGCCCCTGAGTCTACTCATGCTCTTCGTGGTGCTATTGACGAAGCTCTCCGCTGCAAAGTGGAAGGAAAATCGGAAACTATTGCATTTAACTTGAGCGGTCACGGCCATTTGGACATGGGAACGTATTCATCCTTCTTTGCCGGGAATCTGGAAAACACCGAATTTTCAGAAAGCGACGTGCAGGATGCAATTGCTGCACTTCCGAAGATTGGTTAAGTAAATTATTGTGTGTAACTTTAGCCGGCCTGATAATATCAGCCGGCTTTTTTTATGTCGAACAGGACTCAAAAATCCAGAAAATTTTAAAAAATTTCAAAAATTTTAAGTTTTTTAGGCCGAAATTTGGCGGTAATGAAAATATGTGTATTTTGAAGGTTACATTTTTGCTATTTTCTTAAAAATTTGAGGTTCGAATGAAAAATTTAGTAGTTCTTTTTCTATTCCTCGCGATGACCTTCACAGCCATTTCTCAGGAAAATAAAACCGTCTGGAAATTGGACGGACAGGTTCAGCTCCGTAGCGAAATGGATGGCCGCGACTTTTCGAACAAAACACACCCTTATTTTTATTCAACTTTAAGAACGCGATTGGGCGCCGGCGCCAACATTGCAGACAAAGTTTTATTTTATGCACAAGTTCAGGATGCGAGACTTATGGGTGAAGAACCCTCAATCTCATCCAACACAAAAAATCTGGACTTGCATCAAGGGTATGTAAAATTGGTTGACCCGATGGAAATACCGTTGACTGTTCAAGCGGGACGTTTTGAGGTCGCATATGGTACAGATCGTTTTTTCAGCGCTTCTCCATGGACGTATACTTCAAAGGCATGGGATGGAGTAAGGTTTCAGTACAACAAATCTTTTAAATTGGATGTTTTTGCTTTAACAAAAAACGATAGTTCTGTGTTTGCAAGTAGTTTCTCCTCTTCTACTTCACCTTACCCTGCTAAAAATATCTATAGTGCTTCTGTTTATGGTTTCTGGTTTACAACCCAGTTGGATCAGTCAAATAAACTTGACGTATTTTCATATTATGATATTAGCCGTAAGTATGACGCAAAGAATAACCCTGATTTAAAACAGGGAACATACGGTTTCAATCATATCGGTTCATACGGAGTTTTTTCATCTTTGGCTGAAGGTGCATACCAGTATGGTAAGAAAGGCACGAAAGATGTCTCAGCCTTTACCGTATCTGCACAAGGTTTCATAAAGCTTTGGACAGGTAAAATAGGACTTGGTGTTGACGTTATTTCAGGAACGGACCCGAACAGCACAACGGATTTTAACACATTTGATCTTTCTTACGGTACTGCGCATAAACGTAATGGCGCCATGGATTATTTTTTTGAAAGCTATTCGGCAGCATATCCGCTTGGCTTAAATGATTACTATGTAACCTCTGCGTTTGATATCCCAGGCTCATCGTTTAATCTCGCGCTTGATCTCCACCTTCTTAATGCCAATAAACAAAGTGTTGCATATGGTAGAAATTTAGGACAGGAAATAGACCTTACTTTAAAGTATAATGTTATTAAAGAAGCTACATTAACCTGGGGTGGCAGTGTTCTTCTCCCGGGCGATTTGATGAAAGCTTATTTTAAGACCGCTAAAGGCGATAGAAGCGATCTCGGGTTCTGGTCGTATGTTATGATCACTGCTAATTTCTAAGGAGTTGAAATGAAAAAATTATTATTTATTAGTGCAATACTGCTTGGTTTAGCAGTACAGGGTTATGGTCAGGATTTTAGCATTGCTGCCGCAGCAGATCTGCGTTACGCCCTTACCGAAGTGGTGGCAAAATACCGTGAAGCCGATTCTACATGTAAAATAGATGTAATTTATGGATCATCAGGAAAATTATATCAGCAATTAACTCAGCAGGCTCCGTTCGATATGTTCTTTTCAGCTGATAACAGTTATCCGCAAAAACTTGAAGAGGCTAAACTCACTGCCGGAAAACCTAAAATGTATGCCATCGGCCATCTTGTTCTCTGGAGTGCAAGCAAGGATGTTTCGAAAGGTATCCAAGTCCTAAAATCGGATGATGTTAAAAGAGTCGCAATTGCAAATCCTGAGGTGGCTCCTTACGGCAAACGTGCGGTTGAAGCTCTTAAATATTACAAACTTGATGAAGCTATAAAAGATAAAATTGTCAAAGGCGACAACGTTTCTCAGGCTGCTCAATTTTGTTTAACAGGTAATGCTGAGTGCGGACTTATCGCTCTTTCTCTCGCGATATCTCCTGAAATGTCCGGCAAGGGAAAATATTTCCAGATTGACCCGAAAAGTTATTCGGCTTTAGAGCAATCTTATGTTATATTAAAGAAAGCTGAAAAAAATAAAAATGTTGCTAAGTTTGTAAAATTCCTTGCTACAAAAAAGGCGAGGGCAATATTTGCAAAATACGGCTTTAAACTGCCGACGGAGAAATAAGTAATTAGTAGTAATGGACGCTGAGTTTTTTCAACCATTTATATTATCATTAAAACTCGCGGTTTTCGCGACGGTGATTCTGGTTATTATCGGAATCCCCGTCGCGTATTTTTTAACATACAGCCGTTTTAAACTAAAGACTGTTGTTCAGGCTTTAGTAAGCATGCCTCTGGTTCTCCCGCCATCAGTTCTTGGATTCTATCTGCTCCTTACCTTCAGTCCGAATTACTGGTTCGGAAAAATGATAAAAGAAACATTCGAGTTGACCCTGCCATTTTCATTCGCGGGTATTTTGGTCGCTTCGTTGATATTCAACCTGCCGTTCATGGTAAACTCTATTCAAGCCGGATTTCAGAATCTTGCCCCCTCATTGCGGGAAGCTTCATACACACTGGGCAAATCAGGGTGGGTTACATTGCGTAAGGTTCTTCTACCGAACATCAAGCCTGCATTATTAACGGGTATATGTTTAACGTTTGCGCACACCATCGGTGAGTTTGGCGTTATTCTCATGATAGGCGGCAATATTCCGGGTAAGACAAGAGTAGCCTCAATAGCAGTGTATGATCAGGTTGAAGCATTAAATTTTGATAAGGCAAATCAGTACGCTCTGTTTCTGTTTCTTTTCTCCTTTATTATTCTTTTGATCATCTATAGTGTAAATAAAGAATACATGAAGTGGAGGAAAGTTTGATAAAGTTGGATCTGAAAAGAACAATTCATACGACGCAGGGGAATGAGCTGCTTGACGTGCAGCTTGAAGTCAAAAAAAATGAATTGATTACCTTGTTTGGTAAATCCGGTGCGGGTAAAACAACGCTGCTGCGTATGATAGCAGGACTGGCAGTACCCGAAAAAGGTTTTTTGCAAGTTGGCGAGGAAATCTGGTTCGACAGTGAAAAAAAGATCAACCTGAAAACGCAAAAAAGAAATATCGGATTTGTATTTCAGGACTATGCTCTCTTCCCGAATATGACCGTCGAGGAACATTTGCTGTTTGCTCAAAGTGCCAAAGATATTGAAAGCGCTCATGGACTTTTGGATATATTCCATTTGACCGGTTTGCATAACAGAAAGCCCGCAGTCCTTTCAGGCGGGCAGAAGCAGCGCCTTGCAGTTGCAAGAGCCCTGGCAAGAAAACCGGCAATCCTTTTACTCGATGAACCTCTTTCGGCGTTGGATGAAGAAACCCGTTTACTGCTGCAGGAAGAAATAATTCAAGCACACAAAACTCTCGGCTCGACAACAATACTCGTCAGCCACGATAAAGCTGAAGTAGTCAGGCTTTCTGACAAAGTCTATAATATAGATATGGGGAAAATTACCTCGAGTGGTACAGCTAATGAGTTTTTCGGCGGAGATTCCACTGAGTTTCACTTCAAGGCTCAAGTCGTTGAAGTGCAAAATGATTATGTTGTTATTCTTATTAATGGGGAGAGAATCCCGGTCAAAAACACATCGCAATTTTCATCGGCAGATACCGGGACTGCTGTAACAGTAACCTTCGGGCCTCAGGGACTCAACATCAACCGGTAATGATCATCGGGAAATCACGTATTCTTACTTTCTTTAGTGGAACCTGATAGTAATATCAGTTGTTTTCACTATTAAGCGCCGGTTCATAAATCATTAGCAAAGAACCGGAAAATTGAGGCAACACAACTTGCACCCTACAATGGTGTAACTCTCCTTCGCTTACAATGTCCGAAACATTATCAGGATTAGCAATAGCGGCTATTGATATCATGGTAAATGCCTGATGTTATTGTGCCGTCTGCACATTTGTAAAAATTTATTTTCAAAAAGAGTGTAAGAAATAACGAAATGTCTCTTCGAGATGCATATAATAAATTGCTCCCATCGCAGGTCGGGTATTTTAAACAATATACATACGACCGTCCGCTACTTCTTACACAGAAGACAAGTGCAGATATGAAATTTATACAGCAGGCACTCTTCGGTTGCATCCGTTATTTCACTGAGCATCTCTCTGAATACTCCACACTTATGCCGCTTTCGGACTCAGCGCAACGAGTGATTGATATTTGTAAAGACATAGAATATGAGCCGGGTACGTACAGAACGGATTTTGTGATTACCGGAGACAATCAACTCAAGCTCATAGAGATTACAAGCCGTTATGCTCTCAATGGATATTTGCGTTCCGGTTTCGTCAATGCTTGTGTGCTGCCGTACATGGAAAAATTTAAAATAGAACTTGAAGACCGGTATTCATCATTCTTTACGGATCTTGAAAATTATTTAGGTTCTAAAGAAACAATTGTCTTGTTAAAAAACGACCACTTTAATGAAGGTAAATATGTTCGGGAGATGATGAAGTATGCCGGCAGGAATGTGGTAACACTTACGATGGATGAGATACCGGTGAAATCAGATACCATCGCGCAATCTGCGTGCATTAGTCAGTTGAGCCATGATGAAATTTTTTCTTTACCTGACGATGTGATACGGGCAATTGCAGATTCCAATGTCATCAACGATCTGCGTACGGTCATTCTTGTTCATGATAAACGATTCTTCGCTGTTATCAACAACGATGCTTTCCGCGAGAAGGCTCTCGGCAAAACAGATTCTGATAGATTCAAAGAATTTTTAACACCGACGTACACGAAATACTCGCACCCGGAATTATGGGAACAGCTGCGTGAAGAGAAGAATGACTGGATTATAAAACCGCCGGCTTTTGGAATGAGTATTGGTATTACGGCCGGGATTGCTGTTAGTGAAAATGAATGGCTAAGAGCATTGAAAAGTTTTGACGGCAAAGATGTAATATTTCAACCATACCTTAATCAGACTCGATTCAGCGGCAGCGTTGGCAGTGAAATCAGAAAGGATGATTATGTTGTGGGTACTCTGTTGTTTTTTCAGGATGAATATTACGGGCCCGGATTATTCAGAGCATCGGGGCATCCTGTTACTAATCAGGGCGACGACAGAAAGATTGCAGTTGGTATACTCTCAGCCGAGCCTGATCAGGAATTATATACACGGGAACGTGGCTGGCTGTTCTAACGTTTGTATGTTCTTCGAAAAACTTCATAAACTACTTCAGCCTTCCGTATTTAGTAAGCGGTTACTTGCGAAAAATCAATTTTTGAATCAAAACAGAAATATTTTCAATAATCAATTTCTCCGTTTAATCCTCCTTTCACGTATTGAGAAAAAACCTCTTATTTATTAGAACATTTGCCAAATAGCAAGGATATTTGGTCGAATTTCTTTGTTTTTCCGTCTTTTTCAGCTGTCTTAGTGGCATTATATTTGATAAGGTAGTGAAATTTTCGGAACCCAACGAGGAAAAGATGCACTCTCAAATATTTTCTAAGTACACAAAAAACGATAAAAGTTCGCTGATTCCATTGTTGCAGGATGTCCAGGCAATTTATGGCTACTTACCGGAAGATGCTCTCAAAGATGTAGCAGAATTTGTCGGTTCCTCCCTCAGCCGCGTATATGGAGTTGCAACATTTTACAATCAATTCAGATTGACCCCATTAGGTGATAATATTATCAGAGTCTGCCGCGGCACAGCTTGCCACGTAAAGAACTCTGCCAATATTCTGGCTTCACTCGAGAATACTCTTGGTATTACAGCCGGTGAGACAACAAAGGACAAGAGATTCACTCTTGAAACCGTTGCCTGTATCGGTGCTTGCAGTATTGCTCCGGTGATTGTTGTTAATGATGACTATCACGGTAGAATTACTACAAGAGACATTCCTTCAATCCTGAAAAAATACGGTGCGAAGCCGAAATCCGCTCCAACCTCAACAGATAAAACAACTCAAGGTGTCGCATGAAAACATATAAAGATATTTGCTGTGACGAGTGCTGGCACTCAAAAGAAAAACCATGTGACCTGTTCATAAACTGCTGCAACGAAGGGCCGCTGTGTCACACTAGTGACGCGTGCCGCGCACAGTTTCAGGAGCTGAAAAAACGGTTAAGCTACGAAGTTCACGAAGAACCGATTATTTTTATCGGTATGGGTACCTGCGGTCTTGCTGCCGGTGCGCAAAAAGTTGAAATGGCAATCCGCGGTGAACTGCATAAATTAGGAATCAATGCTGCAATTGAAGCAACCGGATGTATCGGATATTGCGCCCGCGAAGTTATTGTTGATATTAAGCTTCCCGGCGAACCACGCGTATCCTATTGCGAAATTACACCAAAGATGGTTCCTGCTTTTATAAAGAAGACCTTAGTAGAAAAAGACATATATTTTGATAACCTCCTTGGAGCACACGGACCTCATTCAAAGAATATCCAACTGTTGAACAAGGTGCCATTCTTTGAGCATCAGTTAAAATTAGTTTTGAAGAACTGCGGTATTATAAATCCGGTCTCTATTGATTCATACATCGCCAACGGCGGGTTCAAGGCATTTGATAAAGCGCTGCGCATGATGAAACCGGAAGATGTTGTAAAAGAAATCCTGAACAGCGGTCTTCGCGGCAGAGGCGGTGCGGGATTCCCGACCGGAAAGAAATGGGAATTTGCTTACAAACAGAAATCAGCTGTAAAATATCTTATCTGTAATGCCGACGAAGGCGATCCGGGTGCGTTCATGGACCGGTCTGTTCTTGAAAGTGATCCGTTCCGTGTTGTTGAAGGGATGCTTATTGCCGGCTACGCAATCGGTGCAACCGAAGGTTATATTTACTGCCGTGCTGAGTATCCTCTTGCTATTGAACGCCTCGAAAACACCATCGCTCTTTGCAAAGAGTATGGCATCCTGGGCGACAATATTCTCGGCAGCAATTTCAGCTTTCATTTGAAAATCAAAAAAGGTGCAGGTGCATTTGTTTGCGGTGAAGAAACTGCTCTTATTGCATCCATCGAAGGTAAGCGCGGTATGCCGCGTCCGCGTCCTCCATTCCCGGCAATTGCCGGTTTGTGGGGCAAACCCACCGTCATCAATAACGTTGAAACATTGGCGAATATTTCCACCATTATCAATAATGGTTCGGAGTGGTTTGCAAAGATCGGAACCGAGAGAAGCAAAGGTACAAAAGTGTTTGCTCTCAGTGGCAAAATTACCAACACCGGTTTAGTTGAAGTTCCGATGGGTACTACATTGAATGATGTCGTATTCGAAATCGGCGGCGGTATTCCGAACGGAAAGAAATTCAAGGCCGTGCAAATCGGCGGTCCATCCGGTGGATGTTTACCGGATATCGTCATGAAAACAAAAGTTGAATATGAATCGTTAAAAGAAGTCGGCGCTATGATGGGCTCGGGCGGATTCGTCGTTATGGACGAAGATACCTGTATGGTTGACGTAGCAAAGTTCTTCTTGACGTTCATTCAAAATGAATCATGCGGTAAGTGCGTTCCCTGCCGGGAAGGTACCAAACGCATGCTCGAGATTATCGAAAGAATCCCTACGAGTTATAAATTCACTAAACAGAAAACCGATCAGTTACAGAGATTCAAGGGCATGGTTCACCTGAAAAGATTAGCCGGAGTTATCCGCGACACGTCGTTGTGCGGACTCGGCCAGTCGGCTCCGAATCCAGTATTATCGGGTTTGCAATATTTCCTTCCGGAATGGGAAGAGCATCTGTACGAAAGAAAATGCTCTGCCGGTGTTTGTAAGGAATTATTGATTTATAGAGTTGATAACAGTAAATGTACCGGTTGCGGTGTATGTATTAAAAAATGCAGCTCCGATGCTATCATAGGCGAAAAAGGACAGGCGCACTACATTATCGAAGATAAATGTGCGAAGTGCGGACTCTGTTTTGAAGCATGCCGTTTTGACGCAATAGCCGCTAACTAATTACAACCGGAGAAAGACGAGAAAACAATGGTAGAATTATCAATAAATAAAATTAAAGTTAAAGCCGAAGACGGCATGACGATTCTTGATGCCGCCAAATCGGTCGGTATTACTATCCCAACACTTTGTCATATCAAAGATCTTATCCCCAGCGGTGCATGCAGAATTTGCTCGGTTGAAGTTGAAGGTCAAAGAGGACTTGTTCCTGCCTGTGCATTCCCGGTTAACGAAGGAATGAACGTTGAGACAAACTCCTCACGTGTCCGCCGTGCGAGAAAAACCATCGTTGAACTGCTGATTGAAGATCATCCTCAGGATTGTTTGATTTGCGTGCGTAACGGAAACTGCGAATTGCAAAAACTTTCCGAAAGATACAGTGTTCGCGAACACCGTTACCAGGGCGAATGCAAGCAGCATGCTGACGATATATCAAGCCCGTCCATCGAACGCGATCCTGCAAAGTGTATTCTCTGCGGACGCTGCGTAAGAGTGTGCGGAGAGATCCAGAAAATATCGGCAATTGACTTTACCAACAGAGGTTTCAAGAGCATCGTAACCACGCCATTCAACAAAGGCTTGAACGTAAGTGATTGTATCCTTTGCGGACAGTGTATTTTGGTTTGTCCTACAGCCGCTTTGCGCGAAAAGAGCAGTATGAAAGAAGTTGCAGCTGCGGTTGAATCAAAAACGAAATACGCGATTGCTCAGATTGCTCCCGCGGTACGTGCTTCACTCGGTGAAGAATATAACATGCCGCTCGGCACCGACGTAACAGGTAAATTGGTTACGGGTCTACGCCGTTTAGGATTCAAGAGCGTTTTTGATACGAACTTTGCCGCAGATTTAACCATCTGGGAAGAGGCCAATGAACTGGTACAGAGAATCACCGGAAACAAAACACTGCCGATGTTCACAAGCTGCTGTCCGGGTTGGGTAAAATATATTGAGCACAATTATCCGGATTTATTAGACCATGTATCCTCATGCAAATCCCCGCATGAAATGGAAGGCGCAGTACTAAAAACATACTACGCGAAAAAGATGGGCATTGATCCTAAGGACATCTATGTCGTATCAATCATGCCTTGTACCGTTAAAAAGTTTGAAGCCAGCAGAATGGAATTGAGCGAGCACGCTTTGCCTGATGTTGACGCGGTATTAACCACTCGCGAATTAGTCCGCTATTTTAACCTCGCGGGAATTGACTTTGAAGATTTGAATGACGGTAAGTTTGATGATCCGCTTGGCGAATCAACCGGTGCCGCTGCTATCTTCGGAACGACAGGCGGTGTTATGGAAGCAGCTGTTCGCAACGCTTACTACACCCTTACCGGAAATCATCTGGAAAACATGGAGCTTTCTGCCATCAGAGGTTTTGACGGCGTTAAGGAAGCCTCATTACAAGTAGGCGAGTTGACTTTGAACGTTGCTGTCGTTAACGGCATCGGAAATATCGCTCCGATACTTGATGATATTCGCGCAGGAAAATCCAAATATCATTTCGTTGAAGTGATGTCATGCCCGGGTGGATGTATCAACGGCGGCGGCCAGCCGATTCATCAGAAGACCGATAAAGTAGTACAACGTATGAAAGCATTGTATGAAATAGATAAGAAAATGGTGAAACGCCGTTCGTATGAAAACGAATCGGTCAAGGCGCTCTACAAAGAGTTCTTTGTCGAACCTGGTAGCCATATCAGCCACGAAATTCTGCATACCAGCTATCATGGCAGGAATAAGAATTAATTGAAATGAAAAATCAAAAAGTCCGCCCCGACTAATCGGGGCGGACTTTTTTGTTTTAAATCCTTTGTCTTATTTCCTAGCCCATGACTTAACCTGCCCGCCTTCGGCGTTCGGGCGGGGTCATGGGCTAGGAAGCTACAGAAATTGTGATTTCTTTATGGGATTTCTTTTTGTTTTTAATGCTTTGTCCTATTTCCTATGTCGTCCCGATGGGACTCAAAATATTATACATATCTACACCCCGGGTTGAAACCCGGGGCTACAAATATATCGTCGCTACGCGACTTTTTCTGTGTCCCGTAGGGACAATATATTTGTAGCCGTGGGCGCCAGCCCACGGTAAATGAGAAAGAAGAGAATTGAGCCCCGTAGGAGCGGCATAGCATATAAAAGTTTTTCGATAGGCGGCTACAAACAATAGAATTTAAAATTCATCTATTGCAGGCCATGGGTTAGGAAGTAAGGCAAAGGATTAGTCGGATATAGATTGCAGGTATTCTATCAGCACACCTTCTCTCAGTGAATAATCCGAGAAATGGATTTCACGGATAGAAAACATATTCATTACTGATTCGAGGATAAGCAGTCCGGCGGGAAGGATGTCTGCTCGGGTTTCTTCGATGGTGTATTTTTTCAATAGCTCAGCAGATGACATATAAAATATCTCATCCTTCAAGTTCTGAAATTCATTATATGAAAAACAGGGGAGTCCGTTATCAGCATACCGAATAACTCCTTGCTCGGTAAGCAGCGATGCAACAATTCTTATAGCTCCGGATGTGCCGTAAAATTGTTCAGCTCCGAATCCGGTAAAGCTTTCGTGAATGCCGGCAAGCTGTTCATTGATATATGCCTTACACTTCAGTATAGCATCATCTGTTAATTTGAATTCAGGGAAGAAGAGGGAAGAACAACGTACCGCTCCCATTTGTAAACTGACGGCTTTTTGCGGCGAGTTGCCTGTCCCAAGAATGATTTCACTGCTGCCGCCACCTATATCAAGGACAAAATTTCTCGAATTATCGTTCTGTACGAGCCCCAGAACGCCCGTATAAATGAGTTTTGCTTCTTCATCTCCCGATAAAACCCGGACTTTCACACCAGTTGCGTCAAAAATCGAGCTTAAAAACGCCTCTTTGTTCGCCGATTCCCGCACTGCACTGGTAGCAGTTGCCAAAATTTCGCAGCCGTATTGACGAGCAATCTCTTTATGGCGAAGAATTATCGCAATTGCATCTGCGGTGTTCTGAGAAGAAATCATCCGCTGGCTTGATGAGGTAAACCCGCCAAGGCGTAGAACAACCCGGTCTCTGAGGTCGACAAGCACTTTGTTGTTTTCAACATGGGCAATAATGAGATGGAAAGAGTTGGAACCGATGTCCAAAACGGCGTAATGTTTGGTGTTCACCCCGTGCTCCGCTATTGGTGAAGCAACAGTTGACAGGAGACCGCGAATACGTCATCAACCTCGATGGCGGAGATGTCATCCGACTTTTTGATGTAAATTTTCATATCACCGAGTGGTGCCCAGACGTGCGGATCTGTCGGACCGAACAACGAGAGCTGCGGAGTGCGTGTCGAGGCTGCCACATGGAGAATTCCGGTGTCATTGGTGATAAATAGGTTCAAAAGACTAATGAGTGCCGCAACCTCCGGTATGCTCCGGTTAATATAAGTCAAAACACGCGCTTGAGGTATTCCGGCTAACACATTGTTTATTAATGGAATATCTGATGTACTTCCAGTCAGAACAAAGAGTGGAGCATATTCTTCATGAAGCTTGTTTATCAGTGCGGAAAACTTTTTTTCAGGCCATCTGTTGGGTGGTTTTCCTGCTCCCACGTGCAAACCTATCGTTTTTTGACCCGGGAGCACGTTTTCTTTGCGGAGGAATTCCTTGGCGGCGCCTAAATCCTGATGGTCGTAGGAAATAACTGGAGAATACTCTTTAGTGGTTATGCCGAACGGTTTTACGATGTCCAAAATCCTTTTTGCTACATTTGTCTCGGGAGCACGCCGCCAGTCCAAGTCAACCGGCACATGAAAGAAACTCGCGTAGGTATTAGGCTTACCATCCAATGAAGCAGGGCCGATTTTTATCCTAGAATTCGACAAGGCAGCCAGTAAATTATTGGTGAACGAAATGGATACCACGGAAGGGGCAATACAGACGTCATACCGGGATTTTAAAACCCTCCACAGGTCGTTAAAATAGTCAGCCTGAATGAGGCGTTTTTTATCGAATACAAATACCTTATGGAGTTTATTGTTCTTCTGAAGTGCATCCTTATTCTGCGGGCCGCAAATAAACGTGATTTTTGCATCAGGATAGGTATCCTTCAATGCTGTAATCAAGGATGAACCCGCGAGCATATCGCCTAACTGATTATGCTGACGGATAATAAGAATGGATTTCGGGTCGCCCAAATTGGTTATAGCTAATCGGGGGACTCCAAACAGAAATTTTAACAGACCGGGAAGTATTGTATTCACGAAGAATTATTGTTTATCTACGATTTTTTTTCGGGCACATCATAATATTCGGCATCAATGATATCAGAATCTTTGAAACTTTTTTCCTGCTTTTGCTCCTGCGGCTTTTGCTTAGGTTCAGCCGGTTTAATTCCATTTATGAACCTGATGAAACGCATGGCCAGATAGACGACAAAAATGAATATGATCAGTTCTATCATAGAATGAGCTTTCGTTCGGGCTTATAATATTCAATCTTTGCCCGATCCTGCCGGAAAATTTCTTTGACCAGATCCTCATAATCTTTTTTGTTGTTCACAAAATCAATTTCCTCCACGTCAACAATCAACAGCGGGGAGGCATCATACTTAAAGAAATACTTGTTGTACGCGTTGTGAAGTTCTTCGATATAATTCTTCGAAATGTGCTCTTCGATTTTTCTGTTTCTCTTTTTGATATTAGCCATCAGACGGTCAACGCTCGATTGCAGATACACAACGATGTCCGGCTGACGTATCGTTCTTGACAGCAGAGGAAAGATAGATTCGTACAGCTTGATTTCGTCGTTGGAAAGGTTCAGATATGCGAAGACCTGATCTTTATTAAAGATGTAATCGGTAATCAAATATTCGGAGAATAAGTTTTCCTGAAACAAGTCCTGCTGCTGTTTGTACCTGTTCACGAGAAAGAACATCTGCGTTTGGAAAGCAAAGCGTTTCTGATCCTGATAAAATTTTGCCAGAAAAGGGTTGATTTCAAATTGTTCAAGTACCAAACGGGCATTGAGCTGCTCGGAGAGTTTTTTTGCAAGGGAAGTCTTGCCGGCTCCGATAACCCCTTCAATTGCTATGTATCTAACTTCACTCATGTTCGAAATAATATTTTTTATCTTTTTCTATGATTTTCTTAGGCAATTTAGGCAAAACGAATCTCTTTTCTAACCGTTCTGCAAAAAAAAGATAAGGCTTGCCGCTAACCGGATCGGTAATATTCCGGTCAAGTTCAAGCAGCGGAATAAGAACAAAATCCCGGTTTTTCATCTCTTTATGCGGAATTGTCAGCAATTCACTCTCTATAACAACACGGTCATACAGTAAAATATCCAGATCAATTTCCCGTTCGCTCCACTTACTTCTCTTTTGTCTTCCCGTTTTTACTTCCACCGACTTCAACTCGGCAAATAAGGCGTCGGGCGTTAATGAAGTCGAGCACCTGAAAACAAAATTTAAGTACGTATTATGAGATGCGTCGCCGAGGGGAGCGGTTTCATACACCGGGGAAATCTCCTCAATATGAACTGAGCCGGATTCCTGAATCAGGTTGAGTGCAGTAAGAATATAGTCTTCCCGGTCACCCAGACTGGAACCGGCAGCAACGTACACGTCGGCCATGTTTTAGCTTTGACTATTATTTTGAAGCTCCGCGAGATATTCATCGCGGGTTTTCACAACCTCAACCTCAACACTGTCAACCAATCCACCGATTGGGGGATTATTCTTTCTGACCCGCATGGCTATCTGCTGAACGGCAGGAAACCCGGCGAAGATTTCATCAACTATTTTCAGGGCAAGGGTTTCTATAAGAAAATATTTTTTGCTCTCGGAAATGCTGATAATCGTTTTATAAACTTTTTCGTAATCAATCGTTGAAACCAGTTTGTCCTTCATTGCAGCATGGGAAAAATCCGTGTGGATATCGATATCCGCTTCGAACTTCCCGCCCATGTCCTTTTCCTGCTGGAAAACTCCGTGATAAGCGTAGAAAGAAACTTTTTTCAGGCGTATAATATTTTGCATGCTCTTATCCGATAAAATTCATTTTCTTCTTGCAAAGGTTACATTGGTAATTAATAATCCGATCAACACAAGAAAACTACCGTAAAAATGATTCTTAGTCAAATATTCATTCAGAAAAACCCATCCGACAACCAGTGCAACAATAGGGGTGATGAAAGAACTGAACGACAGAATGACGATGTTCATGCGCTTTAACAGCCAGTAATACGCGGTGAAGGCGACAACCGAGCCGAAAATACCAAGATACACAACACTTAGAAATCCCTGCATCGAAGGATGTACCTGACTCCTGTCCTCAAACACCAGAGCGAGCAGTAGCGAACCCACAGCACCGATAAACATCGGGACAAAGTTCAGTGATATTGGATTGATGTCATGTCCGTACCGTTTGACAAACACGGCAACCGTGGCCTGCAAAACGGCACTGCCTAAAATTGCCGCCATGCCGAGTATGTTGTTGTTGAATGTGCCGTTAAACGAATCGGAAAAAATGGTGACGATGCCGGAAAATCCGATGATGAGTCCGACTACCTTGATAAAACTTATTTTTTCATCCGGCAATGCAAGGCGGGTCGCGATAACGACGGCAAACGGATACAGCGCGAACAAGACGGCTGCCATTCCGGAAGCAACGTACTTTTCACCCCAGTTCACAAACCAGAAGGGGAACACGCAGGAAAACAAACCCATGTAAACATACACCACAATCGCGCGCTTTGTTAACGGCAGTGGTAGTTTTTTTATCCATACTACAAATCCGAGGATTGCAGCCGCCACCATGAATCTGATGCCGCCGCCGATCAACGGAGGGAAAGATTCAAGGCTGACCTTTATCATCAACCACGTGGTGCCCCATATAACGGTAATGAGCGTGTACATCAGCCACACTTTAACTTTTTCGCTCATACGCTCTTTCTCATGGCGATAACTCCGTATGCTCTGCCTGAATGCGTTCCTTCGCGCCGGTATGAGTGCAGCAGTTCAGCCTCATCATAACTGCATAAAGGGGAGCGCTCAATGTTTTCAGGAGGTACGCCGTTCTCGATAAGAATATCGTAGTTCACACCGCTGACATCCAGCAGGAATTTTTCGCCTTTGGGTAACAGGTATGCGGAATCAAACTGTGCGGCTACTTCAGCACCGACTTCATAATTCTTTTGGCTGATGGCGGGACCGATAAACGCGTATAGATTTTTAAAATCAGTTGAGAATTCTGCTTTAAGAACATCAACGGCCTTTTGCAATATTTTTTTGCTTGTGCTACGCCAGCCGGAATGAACTCCCGCGATGACTTTATTCTTCGCGTCATACAGAAATATCGTACAGCAATCCGCTGAACTGACAGCAAGGCCGACCCCGGCGTGTTTCGTTATATGAGCATCACTCTCGCCATGATAGCCTGCGCCAGCAATAATATGTACGGTGTCTTCATGCACCTGCTTCTGAAATGCAATATCCTTTGTCGTGAGAGAAAGCTCATTGAAAAATGCTTCGCGGTTCTCCCAAACAATGTCCGGGTCATCACCAACGGAAAGAGATAAATTAAAATGATACGGGGGTTTCCTGTCCAAACCATGCTTGGGACTGAACCCGAATATTATTTCCGGGAATTGCTCGAAAATTTTGGCTTTTATGATAGTCATTACAATTGTAAAAAAATGAGGTGGTAATATAAAGATAAAAAGGGAAAGGTCGAGATGTACTGTTTAAAACACACCCGGCAGAGCTAAGGCTCTGCCGGATAAAATGGAGATTGTTATATAAACTATTTCAGAATTGCCATTTTCTTTGTCTGAACAAAGTCACCTGAAATAATTCTATAGAAATATACACCGCTGGCAAGATTTCTCGCATTGAACTCAACGCTATATCTGCCGGATTCCTTAGTTTCATTAACCAAATTAGCAACCTCGTTACCATTAATATCATATACTTTAAGGGAAACAAAGCCACCCTTCGGTATTTGGTAATTAATCATAGTGCTCGGATTAAACGGATTTGGATAGTTTTGCGATATGGCATATTCCCTTACTTTTACAGAACCATTGTATGCAATACTCTTTTTACTACGCTTCGACATTGCTGAAGTGGTTGAGTATTTTTGTACAGCCTCAACAGAAGAAATATCGGCATTACTGTTGATAACCATGCGGAGTTTCACCGTTTTGTTGCCAATACCATCAGCGCATACTTCATACGCTTTTAAGCTGCGTTTGCGTACCTGATTCTTGTTGTACGTGAGCGTATCGTATGTGCCGAGAACTTTACCGGTAGCGGCATCAACCAACTCAACCTTGAAATTCAAATATCCATTGTCGCCTAATGCTGATTTCGCCTTAAGGGTATCGGCAAATTTGTAGACGACACTGTAGTCGAAAGTCGAATTATTGCTTAGCTGGAACGGCTGGCTTTCAAGAACCGAGTTCATTTGAACTAATGAAGTAATTTTATCATCTTTTTGTATCGGCACAAAATCTACGCTTTTATTGTCAACAAGGATGTCTGAGAGTCCAAGCCTGAATGTTTTACCTTTAATATTTATATCTGCAAACCTGCCGACATAGCTTCCGGTTGCAGATGTTTTGTAATAATAACTCCCAAGACTATTTGAATTGGAAAAATAGTAGGCAGGAGAAGACCACCCTAATCCGATAAGATACATATTCGTTAAAGAAGCACCCGGACAAAGCTGAGCTGCATAACCAAAGTTGCCAATGGTATTAATTGTAAAATCATCACTTGTGGCAAATTGGTAATTACCGCTTGACAGTTGCCATGAAAAAGCATAAAAATCCTCTGCTTTGTTTTTAACAATTGACGGCCATACGGCATCGTCACCAAACTCCCAGTGACTATTCCCGCTTTTTAACACTACAGTGGAGTATGTGGTATATACATCACCGTCTTCGTAATCATACATTTCCGATTTCCATATAAATTGAGGGGTGTCGGACATATAAGCGATAAGGTTCTCGTTTCCGCTGCCTGGATATTCAAGGTCTGAAGAAACATTTTGAGGTGTCGAAAATGACAGCACGTTGTTTGTATTCCATTGAACTTGGTCATAATACACACTGCAGCTTGCTGGACCGGTAGTTTGCCACCAGAGTATATGAAAAGAAGAGGTAGCGCCTGGGGGGTCCTGCATACAATCAATGGCTGGTACTCTGGAGTTTTGATCAGTTCCGGGAATGTAACCGTCGCTATACCATGATATATTCGTTCCGTTGGACGAGCCATAATAATATCTTAATCCGGCATAAGACTCATAGATTGGGTCATCGTATTTTTTTTCATAAACAATATACAGTTTACCATTATATCCCCATCCTATTACGGGGTTGGCGTGAAGCGAGTAAGACTCATCCTCTTCCGTGGCAACTACATATGGCCCGACTCCAACATAATCATTGGCGTAAGGATAGAAGAAGCGAAGCATGACCTTAAAACCGCTTCCATACTGTTGCTGATAGACGATGCCGACACTCGAACCGTATGCCGCGAGGGAGGCACATTTTGCATTTCCCGTATTCAGCGGCATTCCATGATTTGCAATTGTCCACGTTGAGCCGTTGTTCGTGCTTACTTCTAACCATACTTTATTCGAACTTTCATAGACCTGATACAGTTTAGTGGTATCACTGGTGCGTATCATCTTTCTCTGATTGTTAAAATACCGGGTGTAGTAATAATTGGTATGACTTGGATACTTATAAAATGCAGTATATGTTGCATTAGCGGTAGGTTGTGTTATTGTACGAGGGTTAGTCGTATCGCCATCCGTCCAACCGGCAAAATTGTATGTGCGGCCGTTCAGAGTTTTTGTGGCGGGCGCAGTTATTTGTCCGGTATTACCCTCAACTATTTGAGCCACGACACCAGCTGAACTTGTGCCGTCAAACTCAGTTTGGTCATTTCTTGTAATGTTGAAGATCGGATGAATTGAACCGCCATTTAAAGTTTTTTTAGTTAGTGATCGGCGCCAATCTACCGGAGAGTAACTAGGTGAAGCACTACTTCGCGTGCAGCCATTAAACCACCCATAAGCAGGCCCATGAACGGCACCTTCATAGTTTGGCCATGGCGTTGTAGAAAACAGTTCCCTCATTTTTGCAGGTGTTAAATAATACGAAATGTCTTCTAAGGAATTATACGTTGAGTAAATATTAGGTGCTTGAATATACTGGTAAAAAGTTATAAAAGTAGTTTGGCATGTAGAGGGTTCTGCCCACAAGGTATATTTTTCAATTACATTATATGACCCTCGATAATAAGCTCTATGCAATTCCAAATCTTTTATAAAATCTTGCGGAGTCGTAAAAACAGTCGCATAATTGCCGTAAAGAGTACTGTAATCGCATGCATACAAACTCATGTAGTTAGAAGGAGCTGTTCCGGGACCAGAGTAAGTTATGCGTGATTCATTTCTTAGAAAAACATTATATGGGCCGTTTTCTGTCAGTTTAGTTGCAGAATGCCCGTTTTTATCTCCATACCAATCATCAGCCAAGATATTTTCAAAACTGTTACTTTCAAATAAATTCCTATGGGAATAATTGCCATGTAGTGACAAGTCGCCAATCCATTCAATACCAATTTGAAATAGTTCATCTGTTAACCGGTCTTCTGAATAGTTGTATGAAATAACATTTCTATTAACCGAAAGATGCAATAGTATTGCGTGTCTCAAATGGTTTAGAAAATTGTCTTCTATTAAACAATTTGTCGTTCTTTCCTCAAGGCAGATTCCGTATCCATTGCCATTGGTCCCGTCATAAGCTCTGGCATCATGCACCCAGTTTCCCTTAACGCTAATATGGCTTGATGTGCTAATATTTAAATTTCTTGATGATGCACAATCTATTTCACAACCTTTGACCCAGCAATTCACTGCACGCAAAAATGACATGTTAAATCCGCCGCCGGAACCTTCATCTGCCCTTCTTACATGAATGTCTTCGATCCCAACATTACTCACGGGCGAGAGCTTGTATACTCTACATGTATATCCTGTGTGATCTATCGAAAGTTTATCTTTTAAAGTTAGCGTGTTTCCGGAAATTGAATTTATTTGTACAATTTGTCCAATACCATAATCTGTCGGACCGGAATTTTGCTGAGTTTGTCGGGAATCTCGAAGATCTATATAGTCACCAGCAGATAAACCTGTTATGTTATTGAGTGATATCGTTGTACTACCCATCGTGCTACCACTTTGTACAGTATAATAACTATCAGGATAGTCACCTTTTATTAAAAGGCAATGGTCACTATTTGTTCCGGTTTGAAATAATAAAGTAGTTGCATCTGACCCAGCACCTTTCAACACAATATTTGAAGGTATGGATATTGTCTCTGTTACCGTAAAGTATCCCTGAGGAATTCTAACAACTACTAACTGATTATTTAAGGCGTTTGAGTAAGCTGATGCTGACTGAATTGCCTGCTTTAGTTTTTGTGTGAATGTCCCGGTAAAAGAAGTAATATCAACGACATAATTAAAAACAGAGGGTATGCCGCCCTGTCTGCCAGCATTTGTCCAATCAGTCCATCTATTTGCATCAATTCTTTGGGGCATTGGAATCCATGTTTGTGGATTATTTGGTGCTCCATATTGAGCATATGATGATATGATATTGAATGCAAATATCATTAATAAAACAGTAATTTTCCTCATTACATCTCTCCCTTTTTATTGATTTTTAGATAATTGATTATTATTGCCGGATAGTAATTTTACTTGTATTGTTCATTGATATATCCAAATAAATATATGCAGTGTCAATTGGTGTGTTAATTCTTAGAGTGTCTTTTAGTTGCAAAGGAGGTAAGTTAATTCCCACCGCGCTATATAATGAAAATTTAATATATCCCGTGTCCGCTACAGGAAATAAGGTTAAATAAACCGAGGTTTCCAGGTTGCCTGTTTCTTCAAAAACCGTAACCGGATAAACAGATTGTGCATTAATTAATTTATGATCTATATGAATATTTTTTAAATTCGAGTCAATGGTCACTTTAGCATGATATTGACTACTTGGTTCGTCAAAATTGACGCCACAAGAAAGAACCGTAAACTGCAATAACAAAGAGAGGTGAATTATTATCGTTTTTTTGACCCCAAATTCAATAGACTTCATAATGATACCTTATATCTTTCAATTATCAGACCACTGACAATATCCGAGGTTAATATATCCATTAAGTATTTTCGCAAGTGAATTATTACAACTAACAATATCATAATACAACAGCAGATAACTCTTAATAAAAATTAATCCGATTAGTCTTAAAAAGCAAGAGAAATATTTACGCTCGAATTTTCGAGTACACCTCTCTCTCAATTTGCTAATGTTATATCCTATATTAAGGATAATCTCCTTATCCAGTCAATTTCTAACGTAATTACCTAACCCAAAATTCAACCGGCTCAAACCGGAAAAATTGAGATTGAGGTTTTTGCTTGGTATATTGAAAGCAATATTTTAAAAATTAAGGTGAAGCATTGAAAATATTAGTCAGTAATGATGACGGTATCAACTCGCCGGGCATTTACGCGCTGGTTCAGGAATTAAGAAAAATAGGAGACGTGACTGTCGTGGCTCCGTTAACGGAACAGAGCGCGGTAGGGCACGCGATTACCATGAAAGTCCCCGTGCGGGTAACCAAATTTTTTAAGGATCACGAGTTTTTCGGGTATGCCGTGGACGGCACTCCGGCTGACTGCACTAAAATGGGCGTCAGAAATATCATGCGGGAAAATCCGGATATTGTCGTATCGGGAATCAATCACGGTTCCAACACCGCGACGAATGTTATTTACTCCGGTACTGTTTCAGCCGCGCGTGAAGCCTCTATTATGGATATACCGGCAATCGCGGTTTCGGTTACCAGTCACGACGTAACTGAATTCAGTTATGCCGCTCGTGTGGCTGCCTATTTCTGCAAGTTAGTCGTGGAGAAAAAACTGAATCCCGGTACCATGCTCAATATCAACGTACCCGATCTGCCGCAGAAAAAAATCAAGGGTGTATTACTGACAAAACAAGGCCGTTCCAAGTGGGACGACATATATGAAAAACGCTTAGATCCGTACGGAAAAGATTATTACTGGCTTACCGGTTCGCTTATTAATCTCGATCATGAGATGATGTATGACCAGTGCGCGATTGACCATAATTATATTTCGGTTTCACCGATTCACTTTGACCTGACGGATAATGAAGAATTCAGAAATCTTTCGTCATGGGAACTTTCGAAGCGGAAAATTTTGTAGGCAGGCCGGGAAACAAACGACGTGATGTACGCACAGATATCAGTAACAGCTCAATGGAATCTCCTGTATTACGTGCTCGTTTTTGCACTGCTGCTGGCGTATTGCGTCTACGTCTATAAATACACCGTCCCGCCGGTTACACAGAAGAAGAAAATTCTGTTCATCACGCTCCGTACTCTTATTACAGCCCTCATTTTATTTTTGGCATTCGAACCAATCCTTTCTTTTATCCGCACGTATGCCATCAAACCTGTGAACTATGTTTTTATTGATAACTCAAAATCAATGCAGCGCGGCGGGTTGAAAACCGACAAGAGGGAAGTTGTTAAACAGTTTCTGGATGAGTTGAAGAGTGAGAACTCAAACGGCGAGTGGGAGTATTACTCGTTCGGTGAAAATATCCGGAAGGTACCGCAGGATAGTTTGGCTAAGTTAAACTATAGAGAACCTGTTACAAACTTCGGAAAAATTTTTGACGGACTGGGGAAGGAAGACCGCCCGGTTGCAAGCGTTACAATACTTTCGGACGGCGTTATCACCGAGGGAAGCAGTCCGGTAAATTCAGCAGAGAGAACGGGTGCGCCGGTATTCTCAATCTGTGCCGGTGATACTGCAAAACAGCCGGACATTTCCGTTCAGGATATCAAGTTCAGTGACCACATCTACGCCGGTGTGGAAACATCCATTCGCGTTACCATATTATCCGAATCATACAACACGGGAACGGTTGTAAAACTTTTTGAAGAGGGGAAAGCCGTCCAAGAAAAACAGGTACGGATTCAGGAGGGTTCAAATCAGGTGTTGTTCAACTATATGCCGAAACAAAGCGGCGAAAAGAAAATGTCCGTTTTGGCTATGCCGTTGCAAGGCGAGAAAAACAAGGAGAACAACGCGAAAGTATTTTTCCTTAAGATACTCAATAGCAAGCTGAAAGTTTTATTGGTCACCGGCTCGCTATCGAGCGATTTTACCTTTATCAAGCAGGCATTGACTTCCGATACGAATGTAATTGTTAAAACTATTATCGAAATAGGGACGAATAAATATCTTTCGCAGTACAGCACGAAAGATATTGACAGCGCAGCAGTGTATTTCTTTGTAGATTATCCTTCGCAGAGTGCCGGCACACAGTTGTTCGATATGCTTTCTCAACGCATTCGCGACCGGCACAAATCAATTTTTATCCTGTGCGGAAGCAATACGTATCTGCCGTTGTTGAAAAAATTAGAAAGCGAACTGCCTGTGTATATTGCCAGACAGAATCCCGGCAGTATGGATGTCCAGCCATATGTGACAGCTGATCAAATGAAACATCCGCTTGTGCAGTCGGCGATTAGTGACGGCTCTGCGGCATTTGAAGAACAGCCGCCGGTTCCGCGTCCGAACTTTGATGCTACTCCGAAAACGGAATCCGAAGTGTTGATAAAAGCCAAGTTGAAAAACGAACGGACGGATATTCCTTTGCTCGTCTCACGGAATATCGGCTCACACCGTTCGGCTATTATGTTTGCATCCGAATTATGGCATTGGCGTTTGCAAAAGAAATCCGGAGCGGAGATGGTGTATACCGGATTTTTCAATGATGTGAATAAATGGCTGAGCGCAAGTAGCGAACGGGAAAGGTTTGTTTGCAATCCGACCAAACGCGTTTACTCCAGTGGTGAGCGGATTGAGTTTGCCGCCGAACTGTATGATGAAAGTTTCAATCCGGATAACGAAGGTGAAATTTCCGTTGATGTGTGGGCAAGCTCGGTGAAGAACAGTCTGACCTTGAATCCTATCGGTAACGGATTGTATGACGGGTATTTTGAGGCTCCGGTGAGCGGCGATTATTCGTTTTCCGCAAAAGTGAAAGTCGGGAAAGAGGCTTTCAAAAAAACAGGCAGATTCTCCGTGGGTGAGTATGAGGTTGAGTACGCGAAGACAGGCGCCGATATGGAAACGCTTCAGGAACTCGCGTCGGCAACCGGTGGAAAGTGTTTTTACAATCAGGATTACAAACCATATTTCGAGATTATTAAAAAGATACAATCAAAAGGGGTAAAAGAGGTTACGAAACGTTCGGAAATCGTGCTGTGGAATAATTACTGGATGCTTATCATCCTGATTTCACTGTTTGCGCTGGAGTGGTTTCTTAGAAAACGCGAAGGCATGTTGTAAGACGTTCCGGCTCTCTTTGTAAATGAACAATGTTTAGATTTGGCCTTGCACTTCTGGATTTTTTTCTTCCATTGCATTGCGCTGCCTGCAATAAAATTATACCGTCCGGTTATGGTTATGTATGTGAACCATGCTGGGATAATTTAAAACGGCTCCCGCCTGAAATCCTTTCTATAGAATTCAATAAAAAATTTGCAGAAACAAATTATGTTACTGCCTATTGGTCGCCATATATGTTCTTTCAGGATACCGGAATACGGAGCATAGTCCATCAGTTTAAGTATAACAAAAAATTCAGAGTGGCTAAGGCAATGGGCGCTGCAACAGGGAACTTATTAAAAGATGAGCAGGTCTCAATTACAGCAGACTACATTATTCCGGTTCCGCTGTTCAGGACAAAGAAAGTCCAGCGCGGGTATAATCAGGCGGAATATATTGCAAACGGGCTGAGCGAATCTTTGGGTATTCCGGTATTGAAATCAGCACTTAAAAGAATTAGAAATACCCGCACGCAGACTGGCCTGGATATAGAAAAACGGAAACAGAATATGGACGGCGCTTTTAAAATCAAAAATATTTCGGCAGTTTCCGGCAAAAATATTATCTTAGTTGATGACGTTGTAACAACGGGTGCGACAATTAATGAGTGCGCCAAAACTCTGAAAGCCGCCGGAGCCGGAAATGTGTTTGTGGTTTCGTTTGCACTGACGGGAATTGAGCGTGGGAAGTGACACAGCAAAAAGCCCTCATCACCCGGCCTCTTCTCCCGGAGAGCAGTGCTGTCAACGTAAGGCTTGTGAATTTAATTGTCTGTCATTCCGTAAAATCTGACGCAAGCACTTTAAGACGAAATGACAGATGTAGCACGTCAGATTTGTACGGAATCCAGGTTAAATTTCGATATTTTTCAGGATGGATTCCGGATCGCCTCCGGCGTCCGGAATGACAATACTGGTTTTTCGTTCTGGCAATTTCTCTTACTTTGCTTAATTTGATAGCATGGCTCCCTTTGGGAGAGGGAGTGAGGGTGAGGGGTCATTTATATACTGAGATAAACTAATTCAATAACAGATGTTTTGATTTATTTTGCCAAGGTTAATTAAACCTTAAGATTATTATATTTGTCTAAAAATTGAGAATAAAAAGGATAAATGGCCGAGGAACTTTCTGATTTTGATCTGATTCGCGCGTTTAAGGACGGTAATCAGGCGGCGTTTAACATTCTCGTTGAGCGATATCAACAGAGAATATACTGGCACGCCCGCCGGATGACCGGTAATCACTTTGACGCCGATGATGTATTGCAGGAAGTCTTGATTGTCCTTTATAATAAATTGGCCGGTTTTAAGTTTAATTCTTCTTTATACACCTGGATATACCGCATCACAACGACAAGGTGTATAAATTTTATCAATAGAAAAAAGGTCAAACAGTTTTTCTCTATTGATGACGACGATTTTCAGGAACTTCCGGGAGATTCGTCTTCCGAAATGAGCCTCGAAGTAAAAGAAAAGATGGAGCAGTTGGACTCTGTTTTGCAGACACTACCGGCAAAGCAGAGGCAGGTCTTCATCCTACGGAACATGGAACAATTAAGTTATGATGAAATATCGGATATAACAGGTACCAGCACGGGTGCACTGAAGGCTAATTATTTTCACGCATTCGAAAAGGTATCCAGATTAATGAAAGAAGGAAATGAATAAGAAAGTCTTTACATATTTTGACGGGCAAATGACCGAAGAAGAAAAGCGTTCGTTTGAGAACGAACTGGCATCTTCGCCTCAGCTCCGGAAAGAGTTGGATGATGTAAAACTTGTTTCCTCAAAAGTTAACGAATTGAATGTTCATCCGGAGATGAAAGATTATTTTGTTAACGTGAGAGCACGCGCCGCAATATCGGGAGATAGAAAACATTCGCGCCATAGATGGCAGTATGCCTTTCAAACAATGGCGGCTTCAGTTGTCGTTCTGGCAATTTATATAGGAGTTTCACAGGTTAACTTGTATAACTCCTCTCATATGTTTCCGGAAGTAACTCCTGCAACGGTGCAGGAATACTCCGAAGTGATACAGAACGAAACGCCGGCTCAGAATGATGTTGAATCAATGATCCCTTCCGGTAACGAAGGAGAGCAATTTGTGAATGAAGTAATATCCGATGAGATGAAGCTGGACCATAAAACCGTTTCAACGGTAGTTGATGATTTGAATATTTCAACGGATGATATCGTAAGTGGAATATCGGCACAGGATGCGGATAATTTGCTCGCGTCACTTGAAAGCCAAAATCTAAAGTAGGAACCAAAATGAAAAAATTATTTTTCTTACCCATAATCGCACTCTTTTTCTCTGTTTGTATACCTGCTTCGCAGACTTACCCGCAGGATAAGCGGGATAAACGGCTGCAAAAGGTTGATCAACTTGAGAAAGTTAAGCTCATTGAATATCTCAATTTGAATGACGAAACAAACGTTAAACTTTTAAGCAAAAGAAAAGACTTCAAAGCGAAAAACAGAAGTTATTACAAAGCAATTGATAGCCTTATTGCCGAGCTTGAGAGCTATGACGGCAAGAACGAAAAGCAGAATCCCTCAATTAAAAAGTGCATTGAGGAGTATCAGCGAATTGAACTGCTGATTATGAAAAACAGGCAGGAATACATTAACTCATTGTATGAAATTCTGACTCCCGAGCAGGTCGGCAAGTATATTGTCTTTGAGAAAAAATTCAAAAAAGAAATTCAGGACTTCATTTTTAAGGCAAGAGGAAAAAACCACCAAGGCGAATAAATTTATCGGCTCATTTCGATGATTTTTATTTGAAAAATGAAAAAAAATAGTAGTTTAGAGAATCCTAATCATTGAGAATATTGGAGCCTATGAATCTTGACGCATTAATTTTCTGTGCCCATCCCGATGACGCTGAATTAGCAATGGGCGGTACGATTGCTAAGTTATCGAAAAACGGTTTACGAGTTGGTATCATTGATTTTACACAAGGGGAATTAGGCACGCGGGGAACTGCGGAGACCAGGCAAAAAGAAGCTTTTCAGGCAGCAATTATTTTGAAAGTCGCGTTACGTGATAATCTGCACGTACCAGACGGCGATGTTCTTGTTAACAAAGAAAATACTCTCAAGGCGGTCATTCCGATCCGCCGTTATCGACCCAAATTGATTTTTGCTCCTTATAAAAACGACCGGCACCCCGATCATGTTGCCGTCAGTAAAATTGTTAAACGGGCGCTGTTCTATTCGGGTTTACAAAAAGTAAAAACCTTCGATAAAGGTTCCGCTCAGGAAGCCTACCGTCCGGACCGTCTCTACTATTACATGCAGACGTATACGTTCGATCCGACCGTTATTGTTGACATCTCCGATACATACGAAACCAAAATGGAAGCAATGCGGGCATTCGAAACACAGTTCTATAATCCGAATAGTGTCGAGCCGGAAACATTTATCAGCAAACCGAATTTCATCCGCTTTATTGAAGCTCGAGCTGCGTTTTACGGATTTAAAATCGGTAAAGACTACGGTGAACCATTCTACTGCGATGAGCACACCGAATTTGATGTCGTAAGCTTTTTGAAGAGATAGGAATACCTGTAGGTTGACTCTCCGAGTCGACAATGCTGTGTTGCGATAACCTTGGATGCCTACTTTTTTCAATGGGCGACTCGGAGAGATCGCCCTACAGTATCAAGCTGTAGGTTTGTTCTCCGAACCGACTAATTTAGTATGGCGAGAATTTAGGTTAAAACAAGTACTTTTTTGGCGACTCGGAGAGGTCGCCCTACAGTTTAATAAAACACCTTTTATTTATTAAAATCCTTCAAATAGCTCCATTCCCATTCTTCGGGTGTATTACATAGTAATGCTTTTACCGGATTGTTTAAAACATATTGGATAGTTCTATGTAATGAGACTTCATTACGTATAACATGATCATAGCTTTCATGCTGCCAGAAGGCACCGGTTCTGCCAAGTATTTTATTACATTCCCGGGCGGTAAATTTTTTTAGATTCGCAATTATCTCAGTTACAAGGTAGTTCGGTTTTTTATTGGTGTTTTCAATATCCAAATCATGTGGAGTAAAAACAATATGAACATGGTTAGGCATAATTGTAAAGCATAGTAATTCGTATTTTTTAGAATCGTAAAAGATTAAGGAATCATATACAATTTTCGCAGCCGGTTTTTGATTAAGCCAAAGTGGCCCGGTTTTTTGGCAATTCAATATTGTATCAAATTTTGAAAAATATGCTCGCTGAAAATCAAGATATCTTTCCATTTTTTCTTTGCGGTTTGAAATGCCTTCAATCTGTTTTAAGTTTAATTCGCGTTCGGATAGCAATTCCTTAAGAACGCTCTGCGGTAATGAGTTTGCAAGCCGGAATGTTACAAAATACGTGTGTCCTGATGGCTGATAGTGGGGCAGATGTCTTTGATAAAAAGATCTCATCAAATATTTACTCTCCTGTTAATAATGTGTATGCAAAATAGCGAATTCGCCAATTCATTGAAAATGGTATTATTTCTGTAGGTTGACTCTCCGAGTCGACCAATTCTGTACTTCGAAATTTATTTATGGGCGACTCGGAGAGATCGCCCTACAGAGTCAAACTGTAGGTTGGTTCTCTGAACCGACCAATGTAGTGTTGCGAGAATTTAGGCTGAAGTAAGTACATTATGGGCGACTCGGAGAGATCGCCCTACAATTTTATTGTTCCTAAGCCCTCCAAGCCGTATTTTAAGTGTCGAAATTATAATGTTTTACACGGATAGAAGCTTGGATAACCCGGATTATAAAAAATATAACAGAATAAAGATTATTATTAAAGTCGGACAGACAGTTGTCTTATTCGCCGGGTTGATCCTCATGCTTGTGTGCAGGTGGAATTATAGCCTCTATTCCGCGATAGAACAAATAAAGTACGGCAATTTGTTGTCATTCTTGATGTTCGTGTATGTTCTGGAAATAATTGTAACCGTTGTTACTTTCCCGGTATCGTTGTATTCCGGATTTATATTAGAGCACAAGTATGACCTTACTTCGCAAAAATTCGGAGCCTGGTTAAAGGAAGAAGCGAAGGATGCTTTAGTGTCGTTTGTCATTACGTTTCCTTTACTGCTTTTGTTTTATTATATACTACATACCTTTACTACGTTCTGGTGGCTGCCGTTCGGTATTATTCTGTTTTTCTTTTCGGTTGTCATGGCTCAATTATTCCCGATTATGATTTTCCCTATATTTCATAAATCGGTCCCGGTGGAAAATGAAGACCTGATGGAAAAAATATCGCGGCTATCTGAAAAGGCAGGAGTCAGAATTGAAAAGATACTGTCCTTTGATATGAGTAAATCAACGAATAAAGCTAACGCGATGTTTACGGGACTGGGTAAAACAAAACGGATTCTTTTAGGTGATACGTTGTTGAATAATTTTTCAACGGATGAGATTGAGACTGTTATCGCTCACGAACTCGGTCATTATAAACATAATCATATTGTGAAGAACCTGACAACGGGAACGTTCGTAAGTTTCTTTTCGTTATTTGTAATATCGCAAGTATATTGGCATGTGTTAAAGTATGTCAATCCCGGCGGTGCAATTACCGATACCGCATCACTACCGCTGCTGTTATTGGTCGCAATGATTCTCGGGTTGATTTTATCACCCATCATGTCCGGTATATCAAGGAAATTTGAATATCAGGCTGATAGTTTTGCGGTGATTGAAACAGCGAAGCACGAAATTTTTGTAGATGCGTTGAATAAATTAAATACACAGAATTTGGGCGACCCCGATCCGCATCCGTTTATTGAGTGGCTGTTTTATAGTCATCCGTCAATAAAGAACCGTATCAGGGCGATTGAAAATCTAAAAGTTTCAAATGTCGAAAATGGTAATAGTAAATTATAAGTTGCATAGAATATTGACTATATGATAAACATGATAACATCGTATATAAGAGTGGCACTGATTGCAGTATACTTGATTCTGTGCTCTTTAACAGTGTTTATAACGAACGTTTTTGACCGTCAATTCCGATTCTATTTTTGGTTTAGCAGAATTGTCGGACGCGGAGTTATTTGGCTGGGTGGTGTAAAACTGAAAATAGAAGTTGACCCGGCGCTTGATACATCAAAAACGTACGTGTTCGTGTCAAATCACAGTAGCCTGTACGACGTTCCGGTGATTATGGCCGCTGTTCCAACGCGTGCATCTATTTTGTTCAAGAAGGAACTGGCGAAGATCCCGATATTCGGTTGGCAGCTTGTTACAGGCCCTTATATTTTGGCTGACAGGCAGAGTCCGGATAAAGCGATGAAGACCATTGAAAAAGCAAAGACGCTTATGTCAAAGAAGAATGTATCCGTGATTTTATTTGCTGAAGGTACCAGAAGCAAGACCGGTGAAGTTCAGCCGTTCAAGCGTGGAGCTTTTTATTTGGCTTCGCGGGTTAACTATCCTATTGTCCCTGTTGCTATATGCGGAGCAGAAAAAATTTTAACAAAAGGCAAGATGCGATTGAATCCGGGCACAATTACTATTAAATTTGCAGCTCCGGTTGAAGTCGGAATGATACAGAACAAACAAGACGAACTTGATTTGATGGAGAAGGTCCGTCAGATCATTATTAACAACAGAAAAGAGAATTAGATGGCTGTCTCGAAAGAAGATGCTGCATATATTGCAGAACTTGCAAGATTAAATTTTACCGATTCAGAATTAGAAAAGATTACAACGGATCTCAATGAGATTTTGACCTACATGGATAAATTGAATGAATTGGATACCTCCGCGGTAGAGGAATTATCACATCCGGTAGAGTTCACGAATGTTTTCAGACAGGATATACTGATTCCCTCAATACCTACAGAACAGGCACTGAAAAACGCTCCTTCGAAAACCGAAGAGTTCTTTAACGTACCTAAGGTAATTTCGCAAGATTAAGGATTAAACATGGTTGTTGGAATAATTCCCGCACGATATGCCTCGACACGGTTGCCGGGAAAACCTTTGGTTGAGATCGACGGTAAGCCGATGATAATTCACACGTATGAAAGTGCTTCAAAATCAGCATTGATACAGCGGATAATTGTTGCTACCGATAATGAGGAAGTCTATAACGTTTGTAAGGAGTACGGAGTAGATGTCTGCATGACTCCGGAAGACATTCAAACCGGTTCAGACAGGATTGCCTTCGTCGCTCGCGAACTGGTGCAGGCAGAAGTCGTTGTGAATATACAAGGGGATGAGCCGTTCATTCCGGGAATTATGATCGACCAGGCATTGGAACCGCTTATGCTTGATGAGACCGTTGAAATTACGACTCTCGCCAAACGGATAACAAGTGAGGCTGAACTGCTTTCTCCGGATGTAGTAAAAGTTGTCTTTGATCTAAACAACAACGGTTTGTATTTTTCACGCGCCCCGATACCACATGTACGGGATGCTAAAAGTTTCGCGGAAGCAAAGAAGTTTGACTGCTATTATAAGCATATTGGTTTATATGCTTACCGCAGGGATGCGTTGTTTACCTTCACTTCACTTCAGCAGTCAGAACTTGAAAAGATTGAAAAGTTGGAGCAGCTTCGCATGCTCGAACACGGCATGATCATTAAAGTGGTTGAGACCGAATATGAAAGTCTTTCTGTAGACACACTTGATGATTTGAAGGCTGCCCGCAAGTTTTACCGAACACAGCAGAAAAAGCAAAAAAAAGACATATAATCTGCTATCATTTCTTTGATGAAATCCCTTTTGAGCACACTTTAGCTGAGGGCGGCAAAAAACTTAATGTCGCCTCATTTTGAGATAGTGTCTATTTTTAGGACACATTTAAAATGAGTTTTTCCCAGGCAATATTCATTTATTGGCCCCAAAACCCAATCGCAGAAAAATTCATCAATTCACGAAAATCAGCAAAAAAAAACTTCATTCCTTCTCGCCTTTATAAATGCTTAAATAACAAAGAGTTACAGGTGAGCCCCGGCTGACTGCATTGAGAATTTTATTTGTAATCTGTCGAAAATCGCCGTAATCCATCGTTCATCTATTGAATAAATCGCATATACAAGATTGTTGGCACGTTTATTGTAAAAGGTATCAGGACATTTTACTAAAAGGAGATATAAGTGCCTTCAAATAGATCATATAGAATAAGTTTTCTTTCGACATTCTTTTTTGTTATAATATACATTGGTAATGTTTTTGGCGGAACCGATCCTAACACGTTGCTCAAGCAATGGAATGCCATAATTACAAACGATTTCACCAGTGTTTCGGAAATCGAAGGAAGAACATTTATAGCGGGGAACTATAATGCATCGAATTCGCATCAATACGGATTCAAACTGACAAGCAATTCCTCCAGTGATGTTGTTTTTGCCGTAAAAGGATCGGTCAATGCAACACAGCTTGCCGGTATAAAAGTTTTTTACGGAAGCGCGGCAGTCAGTTCGGCAGTCAGCACGCCGAGTGTTTTTCAATTTATGAATGGCGGCACACTTTCAGCTTCAAGCTCATGGCCGGCCGCAAATTCCCCGGTGCAGGATATAATAACCGCTTCAAATTATTGGAAGACTCTTACTCCGAACGGAACCGTTCAGTTACCGGGTTCACAGCCTGCTCCTTTAAAATTCATTTGTCCCACCGGACAAAAACTCGCTGTCTTTTATGTAACGGATACGCAAAGCTTGGAAAACTCCAACGCGCAGCAGATAGAAGTTACTCCGGCAGATTCCACAGAGACAATTATAATTAATGTAAACTCAGTTGACGGAAATGTTAACTGGTCCAACGGAAATTTGGTTGGAAATTTTGATAATGAATACTGGCGCAGCAGAATTATTTGGAATATTTATACCGAAGCAAATAACGGTAACATGGGCACCATCAGTTGTAACCCGAATATGAAAGGCTCCCTTATTTCTCCTACTGCTACGTTATCCGGCAATTCAAACTTTGATGGAAACGTTGTCTGTAAAAACTTACAAATAAACAGTGAAATTCACCTTGCTTCTTCGACCGGTTGGAATGGAAACGCACCTTCAGCAGTACAAAACAATGCATCAATCGGCGATAAAGTATGGTTAGATGCAAACAAGAATGGAATTCAGGATGCAAGTGAAAACGGCATAGCTAACGTAACAGTCAAACTATTTGACGCAGCGAACACGCTGATCGGAACAACTACTACGGATGCAAACGGTGTATATGGATTTAGCGGTTTGGCAGCCGGAACTTATACCGTTCAATTTGTTGCCCCATCAGGATATACGATTTCTTCAAAAGATCAGGGCAGTGACGATGCAAAGGATTCCGATGCTGATGCAACAACAGGCAAAACGGCTTCAGTTACTCTTGCAGCCGGCGACAATAATTTAACCGTTGATGCTGGTATGTATGTTACTCCAGCTTCACTCGGCGATAAAGTTTGGCTTGATGTTAATAAAAACGGAATTCAGGATTCCGGTGAAGCCGGATTAGCCAATGTCACAGTTAAGCTCTATGACTCTTCAAACAACCTTGTTTCAACTACAACCACTAACGCAAGTGGTATCTACGGATTCAGCAACTTAGCGCCAGGAACATACTATGTTCAGTTCGTTGCTCCGTCGGGATATACTATTTCAGCCAAAGACCAAGGCAGCGATGATGCAAAAGATTCCGACGCAGATGCTACTACAGGAAAAACTGCTTCGGTTACGCTTGCAGCAGGTGACAACAACTTGACCGTTGATGCGGGTATGTATGTAACACCTGCATCACTTGGCGATAAAGTTTGGTTGGATGCAAACAAAGACGGAATTCAGGACGCTGGCGAAAATGGAATTGCTAACGTTACTGTGAAACTTTATGATGCTTCAAACAATTTAGTTTCAACAACCACTACTAACGCGAGCGGCATTTACGGATTCAGCAATTTGACTCCGGGAACATACTATGTTCAGTTCATTGCTCCGTCGGGATATACTATTTCAGCCAAAGACCAAGGCAGCGATGATGCAAAAGATTCTGATGCTGATGCAACAACAGGCAAAACTGCTTCGGTTACACTTGCAGCAGGCGACAATAATTTAACAGTTGATGCGGGCATGTTTGTAACACCTGCTTCACTTGGTGACAAAGTTTGGTTAGATGCAAATAAAGATGGAATTCAGGACGCAAGCGAAAACGGAATTGCTAATGTTACTGTAAAATTGTATGACTCTTCAAACAATTTAGTATCAACAACAACGACTAATGCAAGCGGTATTTACGGGTTCAGTAACTTGGCACCCGGAACATACTCAGTACAGTTTGTTGCTCCGTCAGGATATACAATTTCACCAAAAGATCAGGGCAGTGATGATGCAAAGGATTCTGACGCAGATGCCACAACCGGTAAAACTGCTTCAGTTACGCTTGCAGCAGGCGACAATAATTTAACTGTTGATGCCGGTATGTATGTGACACCTGCTTCTCTTGGTGATAAAGTTTGGTTAGATGCTAATCATGACGGCATACAGGATGGCAGCGAAGTTGGCTTGGCTAATGTTACTGTTAATCTCTATGATGCTTCAAACACTTTGGTCGGAACAACGACTACCAATGCTAACGGCATATATGGATTCAGTAATTTAACACCCGGAACATATACGGTTCAGTTCGTCGCTCCAACCGGATATACAATATCATCTAAAGATCAGGGAAGTGACGACAGCAAGGACTCAGATGCCGATGCAGCAACAGGTAAAACCGCTTCAGTTACTCTTGCAGCGGGACAAGCTAACCTGACTATAGACGCAGGAATGTACTATAACAACGCCGCTGATCTTAAAATTGAAAAGACTGTAAGTGACTCGGTCTTGTCATGTGGCAAAAATCTTACATATACAATCAAATTAACGAATAACGGTCCTATTAATGCAGGCAGTATCATTGCTGCGGACATCTTACCGGCCGGTTTGTCATTCGTTTCGGCAAGTGCTACTCAGGGCTCCTATGATACTACCACCGGAAAATGGATTGTCGGTAGTTTAGCAAACGGTGCAAGCGCTACATTAACCATTCAGGTAAAAGTGGATTGTTCGGCAATGAATAATGCCAATATTGACTTGGGTCCGGTTAAAGATTTTAACGTTTTTGTTCTTGAAGATATTACACAGCCGTCTGCCGATACACAAGGCAAATTGGCTGTCGGTAGAAATGCAACATTGGGCTGCTACAGTGTCGGTGACCAACTTCCGGCTTCAAACGGAACTGTTGATGTTCTTGTTGTCGGCAATAACCTTACGTATACAACAGGTGCAGTTTATGGCGGCAACGCTGTGTACGGCGGCTCCTCAAATTTGCCGAAGTCTTCGGTAAGCTTTGCAAGCGGTTCAGTTCGCAAGGATTCGGTTATTGATTTTGTCGCGGCAAAATCGTATCTCGAAAATCTCAGCACTCAGCTTGCCGGTTATGCTGTTAACGGTGTTACCACGTTTGAGTGGGGTGCTGTTAAGATGGTTAGCACCAGCCCGTATATAAATGTATTCAGTGTTAACGGTAATGATCTTAATAGTGCAAATGCTGTTCAGATTGATGTACCGAATGGTTCAGTAGTTATCGTCAACGTGTCCGGTACCAGCATTAACTGGCATGGCGGCCTTGTTGTTAACGGTACGGCTATCAACAATGTCCTTTACAATTTTCCACAGGCGACAAGTCTTGGAATATCCGGTATCAACGTGACGGGATCCGTTCTTGCTCCATTTGCAAGTTTGAATTTTCCGGCAGGTATTATAACCGGACAAACGATAGTAAAATCAATGAGCGGCAGCGGCCAGTTCAACATTGCTCCTTTCCTTGGTAATATACCTGCGAATAAGAGCATCGTAAACGTAGCCTCAATAGTAAGCTCCGATATAACGGATATCAATTCTTCGAATGATGTTGCATCCGTTTCGGCAGCATTCCCGCAGGATCCGTCCGGCTCGTCATCCGGCAGCGGAAGTACCGGAAGCTGGCAGTTAGTCGGCAATTTACCTTCAGGAGCAACTGTTACCTGCATTAAAGCGGATCAATCCGGTAACATTTATGCTGGAACTGTTTGGGGTTATATCTACAAATCGTCGGATAACGGATCAACTTGGTTGCATGTAAATCCGGATATGTATTCAGGTCCAATTTGGGCAATCGCAATACATTCAAACGGTAACATATTCGCGGCATCAGTTACAGGTGTTTATAAGACAAGCGATAATTGTGCAACTTGGAATATTACCGACTTGCAGAATTTAGATGTCCGTGCATTGAAAATTGATGCTTCCGGAGAGATATATGCCGGTACTTGGAACAACGGTGTATTTGTCTCCAACGATAACGGTGCATCCTTTACTTCGGCTAATAACGGGTTAGGAGCACACAATGTTGTCACTTCGTTAGCAGTCACCCCAAATCAAAATGTATTTGTTGGAACGTTTGACGGCGGTGTCGCAAAATCAACCGATAAGGGAAACAGCTGGGTATCAATGAATGTAGGTTATAACTATATCTGGACACTCGCTTCTAACTCAAACGGTGATTTGTTTGCCGGTACATATGGTGATGGAATCTATCGCTCAACTGACAACGGAACGAGTTGGAGCAAAATGCCATTCCCCGGAACATACGCATACGAACTTGTCATTGATGCAAGCAATAACATTTTTGCCTCATCCTACAGTGGTGGTGTGTACGTGTCTACCAACAACGGCAGCACATGGACAAACATCGGCATGGGCGGTATGTCACTCAGTTCAATGATGATTGTTCCTGATGGCAAGATAATGTATACCGGAACGGCTGCAGGTAAGATTTTTATGAAAAAATCAAATCTTACAGCTGTCAGCAGTACGGGAAATAGCAAACCGGCGGAATTCAGTTTGAACCAAAACTATCCGAATCCGTTTAACCCGTCAACGGTAATCAGTTATGCCGTTCCTTACGAATCAAAAGTAATCCTGAAGGTATATAACATAACCGGTCAGGAAGTATTTGAGTTAGTAAACGGAACAATGGCAAGCGGAAATTATCAGGTGTCCATGAACGCTTCGAATTTACCAAGCGGCATGTATATCTACAGAATGAACGCTGTCTCCGCGGATGGTAAACATCAATTCAGCACAACAAAGAAGATGATGCTGATTAAATAAACAGTAACGCACATTTTTAGAAGGCTCTCCGGTATCCGGGGAGCCTTTTTTATTTTTGTAACCTGTGTAACGGTCGTAATGAGTGAATATGACAGGGCCTATAAGCCTCCGAATTTGTGAGAATGTTTAGTTGGCGAAACACGGAAATAGTCTTATTTTACTAGGATGAATTGTATATTTTGTGCAATTGCTGAAAAGCAGGCACCTGCTGAAGTGGTATTAGAAACGGATAAGACGATTTCCTTTCTGGACGTTAATCCGATGAATTACGGTCATGTTCTGGTCGTTCCCAAAGGTCATTTTGCGGATATGACTGCATTACCTCAGGATGTTATTCCTGAATTGTTTCAAACCGCTCAAAAGGTTGCAGTTGCAATGGTGGATGCATTAAACGCGGATGGGTTTAATATTGTTCTTAACAATGGTAGGGCAGCAGGGCAATCAATCTTTCACAGCCATATACACGTTATACCCAGATATAATACCGATAATTTCGGTATTAAGCTCCACCTGAAGAAATATCCCGAGGGCGAATTGCCACGGTACGGTTCATTAATTCGTAAAAGTTTGCTGTAGGAGAATATAGACTATGGATAAAAAAATTAGAGTTTTAGTAGCCAAGGCCGGCCTTGACGGACATGACCGCGGTGCAAAAGTAATTGCTGCGGCGTTACGGGATGCCGGTATGGAGATTATTTACACAGGTTTGCGCCAGACACCTGAAATGATCGTAGAAGCTGCCTTGCAGGAAGATGTTGATGTAATAGGCATTAGTATCTTGTCCGGTGCACACATGACTATCTTTCCGAAAATACTTACCTTGATGAAGGAAAAGGAATTGACGGATGTTCTTTTGACCGGAGGAGGAATCATTCCGGAAGAAGACGTTGAAAAATTAAAAGAATTGGGCTGTGGCGAGTTGTTTACTCCCGGAGCGTCTACTTTACAAATTGCTGCATATATTAAGGATTGGGTTGCTAACCATCCACGTGTATTAGTGTAAGTATCATTAGATAAATTTGCATGAAAAAAACAGCGGTAGTTTTATTTAACCTGGGCGGCCCGGATTCTCTTGAAGCTGTCCAACCGTTTTTGGAAAACTTATTCAACGATCCTGATATATTCAAACTTCCATTCCAAAAACAATTTGCCTCGTTAATCTCGAAGCGGCGTTCACCAAAAATTGTTGAAGAGTATAAGCTGATCGGCGGCAAATCCCCGATTGGATACTGGACAGAATTACAGCGGTCGCTTTTAGAATCAAGGCTTCGCCAGATCAATCCGCAGCTTGATGTGTTCATAGCCATGCGGTATTGGAAACCTTTGACCTCAGAGACCGCGCAATTAATAGCTGCGCGTGGCTACGAAAAGATCATTCTTCTTCCGTTATATCCTCATTATTCAATCTCTACAACGGGTTCTTCATATAATGAGTGGAAGCGCTATTTTAAACAAGACGTCCAAACCGCTTATATCCGCAGCTATCAGGCTAACGAATTTTATATAAAAGCTCTTAATGCAAAAATTGACGAAGGTCTGAAGCTATTTTCAGAGGATGTGCGCGGCGATGTGCATCTGGTCTTCAGCGCGCATGGGACACCTCAAAGCTATGTGAAGAAAGGTGATCCGTACAGCTTCCAAATACAGCAGACCATTTTTGAAGTAATGAATTTACGGGGTGGTTCGCTCGGGCATTCAATTTGTTATCAAAGCAAAGTCGGACCGATGAAATGGCTTGAGCCTTCAACAAGTACGACTATTGAATCATTAGCCGCGCAGGGTAAAAAGAACGTACTCATAATTCCTGTCAGTTTTGTGTCCGATCACATTGAAACTTTATTCGAGCTTAATATCGAATACCGCCACATCGCAGAAAAATGCGGTATAACTAATTATTTTGTCATGCCGGGACTAAACGACTCGCCGAAGTTTGTTGACGCGTTATATAGTCTGGTAATAAATCAAGTTGAATAGATATGGTAGATTTAACAACAAAAAAACAAGTTATCGTTTTGGGCGCCGGAGCTTCCGGATTGGCCACCGCTTATTGGTTATTCAAGAACGGTTACGATGTTATCGTGCTTGAAAAAAATGCCGAGGCCGGCGGTTCAATGGAAAGCGTCCGGATGGACGGATACATGTTTGACAAGGGACCGAACAGCGGCCTGGAAATTACACCCTTAATTAAAACGCTCGTAAATGATTTGAATCTTGCAGACGAGATGGTGTACGCGAATGATAAAGGAGATAAAAGATACATTCTGCGCGATGGTGAATTGCATCAACTGCCGATGAATCCCTATTTATTTTTGAAATCAAAACTCTTCTCAACAAAGGGTAAACTTAGATTATTACTGGAACCGTTTATCGGAAGATCCAACGACGGATACTATCAGAGTATTTCGGAATTCGTAGCACGCCGGTTCGGTAAGGAATTTTTGGACTACGCGATTAATCCGTTTGTCGCAGGAGTGTATGCGGGCAGACCGGATGCACTGAGCGTTAAGTCATCCTTCCCGAAGCTCTATGAATTGGAAGAAAAATACGGTGGAGTTATTGTTGGCACCATCCGTGGTATAAAAGAGAGAAAGAAAAGAGAAGAAACATCAAAGCAAAGCGCAAAGATGTTTTCCTTCATTCACGGAATGCAATCCTTACCAAAAGCTATTGCCGCCAGAATGGGCGAGCGGGTATTCTGTCTATCGGATATTACCAATATTGCAAAAACCGGAGACCATTACGCCGTTTCATTTAATAATGCCGGTGTTATGCGTACGGTTGAGGCCGATTGTGTTATTTCAACGCTTCCGGCATATACATCATCTAAGATATTTTCTTCTTTGATCCCTGATTCGGCTAAGCACTTTGACAGCGTCTACTATCCTCCTGTACTCGTTTTGCTCATCGGATTTAAGCAGGAAGATATTAAGCGTCCGCTCGACGGATTCGGATTCCTGATTCCTGAGGCGGAAAAGAAAACATTCTTGGGTGCCATCTGGAGTTCGGTGCTTTTCCCGGCTCGTGCACCGAAAGAAACAGAATGTTTTACTTTGTTCATCGGCGGCTCAAGAAATGCTGATCTGTTTGAACAAAGCAAAGATGAAATTATTAAAAAGAGCATAGCAGAGTTTAAAGAAATTATGAAAATTGAGGCTGAACCGGAGTTTGTTTCATCCCGGTTCTGGCAGAAATCGATTCCCCAGTATAATCTCGGATACATTGAAAAAGAGAATTATTTCGATAACGTGGAAAAAGAATTTCCGGGATTATTGATAAGCGGAAATTTCCGGAGAGGAATTTCAGTAGGCGATTGCATTAAAAATTCAGAAGTAGTGTATACAAAAGCCGCCGAATATTTAGCGGCAAAAAAATGATTATATCAAGATGAATGATTAGTTGAGGTTTACCATGGCAGAATTGAATATTAAAAGACACAGAAGACTCCGTTACAACCCGCTGGTTCGGGATATGGTTCGTGAAACGGTGTTAACGAAGAACGATTTGATTTATCCGATGTTTGTGGTTCACGGTGAAAACGTGAAACATGAAATATCTTCGATGCCCGGTGTGTTCCAGTTTTCGATTGATAATCTGGTGGTAGAATGTAAAGAGATCGCTGCGTTGGGTATCCCCGCGATTATCTTATTCGGAATTCCGGAGCATAAAGATGAAGTCGGTTCTGAAGCCTATGCTGAGAACGGCATCATACAACAGGCAATCCGAGCAATTAAAAAAGAAGTAAAGAATTTACTCGTTATTACCGATGTGTGCATGTGTGAGTATACTTCGCATGGACACTGTGGTGTTTTGCATGGCGACGAAGTGCTTAACGACGAGACCGTTAATCTTTTGGCAAGAGAAGCAGTATCGCATGCTGAAGCCGGAGCCGATATGATCGCTCCTTCCGATATGATGGACGGACGCATATATGCAATTCGCAAAGCCCTAGATTATAAAGGTTTCAACAAAATTCCGATTATGAGTTATGCCGCCAAATATGCTTCAGGATATTATGGCCCGTTCCGTGAGGCGGCTGAATCAACTCCCGCGTTCGGTGACCGCCGTTCACACCAAATGGATATTGCCAATACTAACGAAGCATTGCGCGAAGTTGAAACCGATATTGCCGAAGGTGCCGATATTGTTATGGTAAAACCGGCCGGCGCATATCTGGATGTTATCTATCGGGTAAAAGAAAAATTTGGAATGCCGACAGCAGCATATCAGGTGAGCGGAGAGTACGCAATGATTAAAGCCGCGGCTCAGAATGGCTGGATTGACGGCCAACGCATCATGCTGGAATCCTTGCTTGCAATTAAAAGAGCAGGTGCGGATATGATTCTGACATATTTCGCGAAGGATGTAGCCAAGCTCCTATAGCCGGATTTCAATTAGAAATTTTTTAATAAGTTATCGGTAGGCAAAAACAATAGAATTTCAGGGCATCCCGATATAAAAAAAGAGAATAGAATGAAAATTGCTTTTGCTTCTTCTGAAGTATATCCATTTGCAAAAACAGGCGGTTTGGGGGATGTCATCGGAGCGTTGCCGAAAGCTTTGCGCCAGTCCGGCTGTGATGTAAAAGTATTTGTCCCCAAATACGCGATTATAGATCACTCCAAATTCGTTTTGACATATGACTGGTCTATTGGTGAAATGCCAATCCGTGTTGCGGGTAAAACCCACAACGTGAACGTTTATATGTCCACTCTCCCTGATTCAAATGTTGAAGTATATTTCATAGACTGTCCGTTTTTCTTCGACCGCCCGAATATTTATACCCGTGATCATGATGAAGATGAGAGATTTATTCTCTACTCAAAAGCAGTAATCGAGTCACTTCAAAGACTGCAATGGAAACCGGACATTATACACTGCAATGATTGGCAGACCGGGTTGATTCCTTTCTATATTAAAGAGAACTACAATTGGGATTACAAATTCTTCGGTGAAACCGCTACGGTAATGTCTATTCATAATGTGGCGTATCAGGGACGCTTTCCAAAGGAAACAGTGGGAAAAGCGGAAATAAGATCCGAACTATATTATCCCAATAGCCCAATTGAGGTTTGGGGTTCGGTTTGCTTTTTGAAGATCGGATTGATGTATGCCGATGTGCTTAACACCGTTAGCAAGACCTACGCCGAAGAAATAACTACATCCGACAAGGGCATGGGTCTGCAAGGTGTTCTCCGTTATAGGATAAATGATTTTTACGGCATTCTGAACGGTGTTGATTATTCAGTATGGAGCCCGCAATCGGATAAACATATTCCTTATCATTTTTTTCCGGAAAATCTGGAAGGCAAACAGAAGAACAAAGAATACTTGTTGAATAGACTTCATCTGCCGGTTAAACCGGGTGTGCCGCTTATCGGAATTGTGTCCAGATTAGTAGATCAAAAAGGATTTGACCTTTTTGCTGATAGCCTAACCGAATTGATGCAGTTTAATGCACAATGGATAATATTAGGTTCCGGTGATGAACGATTGGAAAATCTTTTTAGGGGATTGTCCTATGCGTTTCCGGAGAATGTATCAACATATATCGGTTTTAATAACGAATTATCCCATCTCATTGAAGCGGGTTCGGATATATTTCTTATGCCTTCTCAATATGAGCCATGCGGCTTGAATCAAATTTATAGTTTGAAGTACGGTACAGTTCCAATTGTCCGCAAGACCGGCGGGCTCGCTGATACGGTGAATGATTGGCATGAAATGACACATTTAGGGCGTGACACAGGCACCGGTTTTTCATTTGTTGATTACAGTTCATTGGCACTTGTTTCAACGGTAAGGCGCGCGTTGGAAGTATATGGACAGAAGGAAAACTGGTCGAAAATAATGCAAAACGGAATGGCGCAGGATTTTTCCTGGGATGTTTCTGCCAAAGAGTATATTGAGCTTTATAAAAAAGCCATATACAATAGAAGGGTTATGTAGAACATGACACCAACCGTTCGAGTTGTATTGCGTTCAAAAGAAGAGGGAAGAATATTACGGGGACACCAGTGGATATTTAGCAATGAGATCGCTGCGATAGAAGGTGACGCCCAAAACGGTGATTTCGTATCTATCTATTCTCATCAAGGAAACTTCCTGGGGTGTGGATTTTATAATAAAAATTCGCTCATCGCTGTCAGAATATTTACTAACACTCCGGATTTTGATATCTATTCTCTCTTTGCTGAAAAACTGAAGAAAGCCTTTACTCTGCGGAAAACCATGTTTCCGGATAGAGACTCTTTCAGATTTGTATTCAGTGAAAGTGATTTTCTCCCCGGATTGATAATTGACAAATACAATGACACATTTGTTCTTCAGATAAATTCTGCCGGTATGGAAGCTAACAAATCCGTAATAGCGGCTATTCTTCAAAGTGAGTATCATGCAAAAAATATTTTTACCATGCATGATGAATACTTCAGAAGGATGGAAGGGCTTACTCCTGATAATGAGATTCTTATAGGCGAGCAGGGAACTGAAATTATTTCAGATGGCGAAATCAACTTTCGAATAGAATTCAGTGCCACTCAAAAAACAGGATTCTTTTTCGATCAGGTTGCTAACAGAAAATATGCAAAGCAATTGACTTCCGGTAAAACTGTTCTGGATGCTTTTTGTAATTCAGGAGGTTTCGGGCTGCATGCGCTTAACGCAGATGCTTCTCATGTTACGTTCGTTGATGGTTCTTCATCCGAGATGCTCAATGTTAAGGAGAACCTGGTGCTTAATGGAATGCTCAACGAAGAACAATATGAGCTGGTGTGTGATGATGTGTTCGCTTATTTGGAAAAGTGTGCCGCTCAAAATAAGTTTTTTGATCTAGTGCTCATTGACCCACCTGCCTTTGCGAAAAATAAAAAATCAGTCAAAACTGCTATTAAGGGGTATGAGAAGTTGCATCGTTTAGCATTGAACATTGTAAATTCTGGTGGATTCCTGTTATCAACTTCATGTTCCCAACATGTAACAAAAGAAGAATATCTTCAGGTTGCAGCTCAAGCTGCCCGTAAATCCGGCACCACGATTCAACTATTATATTCAGCCGGTGCATCTTCAGATCACCCGGTTTTATTGAGTATGCCTGAAACCGAATATCTGAAATTTATAGTTTACCGCAAGTGCTAGAGTAATCGTTCATCTACTTTAATATTCGCATATCTCAATTTCTCTTCAAAGAGCAAGAATACTCTCAAAATCCTCATAATGCTTTATAAAATAATAAGTTACGGGGATATTGCTATATCGTGCAAATGGGGGAGATTTTATACCCAAAACGCTACATAATCTTAAAATGAGACAGTAGACAAACACCTAAAAATAATATAAAAACTGGAAATACAGTCGATAAACGAAGAATAATCGTTTGGCACGATTTGTGGAATTTCAATGCTGTAATCATTTTAATAAAAGGTGTTTTCATGAAACAATTTTTCTCAACTTTAGCTCTAATGGTCATTACAACTTTATTGGTTGTTAACGTAAGTCTGGCGGGTATTAAAAGCACTGCCATTGTAACTTCAGTTGATAAAGCAATCACAGTTACTTTACCGGCTCCTTATAACGAAACTGTGTACGCAGGTACATTCGCTGCTACAATAGACGGCAAAGCAACTAGCCTATATTGTATTGATATTTCGAATCCACTTGTTTATAACTCTGCCTATTCAGATATTGAAAAAACAAACGATACTCTCTCATACATTCTGAATAACTACTATCCGTATAAAACCGGTTATTCAGGAATGTTAAGCCCGGAGGCAAATGAAGCAGGCGCAGTTCAGCTTGCTTTATGGCATTTTACCGATGGATTGAATATCAGTAATGTAACAGGCGACGCTAATGTTAAAACAAGAGCTTTGGCAATCGTTTCAGATGCCTTGGCTAATGCGCACTCTTTCAGTCTCAATACTTTTTCAATTACGTTTCCATCTCAATCATATAATGTCGGAGATGTAATAAGTTTTACTGTTAAAGCTTTCAACGAACAGGGTTTGGCCATGTCGGGAGTTTCTATAACACTTTCGACTACTGCCGGTACGCTGAGCACAACAACAACTACTACAGGAGCAAACGGTGTTAGCCCTGTTATTACATTAACCCCAGGTTCAGGCACAACAACTGCTACGATCACTGCAACCGGAGTTGTCGGTATTCCTTCCGGTACGAAATACTACAACAGTACAAATCCAAACACAAAGCAGAAACTGATTCTTGCTAAACCTACAACAGCCAGCCGTACTATTACGCAGGTTGTAAACTGGACATACCCATTGGTTCTTAATGTTACCAAGACCGCTGATAAAAACACTTGCAAAAACGGTGATGTTATTAACTACACGATTAAAGCAATTAATTCCGGTATGGCAAATGCAACTAACGTTAAGGTATCAGATCAGTTAGCTGCTGCGTTACAGTATGTTTCAAGCTCACCAGCCGGTGAATATAATGCAACAACCGGTATTTGGAGTGTCGGCTCATTGAATGCCGGTGCAACAAAAACCTTAACCATTCAGGTTAAAGTCAATTTAGGTGCGGACCTTTCAGTGTTAAATCTTGGTGTCGCTAAAGATTATAACGTATTTGTACTTGATACTATTCAATCATCACATTGTGATATTCAAGGCAAACTTGCAGCAGGAAAATATGCTGAATTGAGCGGCTATAGTGTTGGAGATCAGCTCCAGGCCGGTTCAGGTAACGTAGCTGTAGTAGGCGAACACTTGAGTTTCATGGTTGGACGTGTATATAACGGAAAAGCCGTTTATGGCAAATATATTACATCAACAAGCGCCTTTTCAGCGGATGACGGCATCGTACAGGATTCAACAGTTATTGATTTTGACGCAGCTGCAGTAAAACTGCGCAACTTATCAAATCAGTTGTCATTACTGACCACAAACGGTTCGCAGACTTTGGAATATAATCACCTTGCATTAAAAGGTACTAACAGTACATTGAACGTATTCCATATTAACGGTTCGGATCTTTCGACGATCAATGATTTTTCAATTGATGTCCCAACCGGTTCAACTGTTGTTGTCAATGTTGATGGCAATAACATTGAGTGGCATGGTGGATTCGAGATTTACGGAACCACAAAGGATAAAGTTTTAATGAACTTCTATAATGCAACAGCAATTACAGTTTCAGGCATTGAAGTTACAGCGTCAGTTCTTGCTCCATATGCAACTTTCAACTTCCCGGTAGGTTTGATGACCGGTCAGTTAATCTGCAAAACGATGCTCGGCAGCGGCCAGTTCAATTTGTGCCCATTTACCGGTTCAGGTGCTATCGACACAACAATTGCAAACGTAGCTTCGCTTGTCAGTGCTGAAAAAGCTAGTATGAAAATTGCGACACGCGCTATTTCCAGCTACGCTTTGTTGACGACAGATAAGATTTCTGCGGTAAAATCAGAATCATCTACAGTTCCAAGTCAATTCAAGCTTGACCAGAACTATCCGAATCCGTTCAATCCTTCAACAACAATCAGTTATTCAGTTGCTAAGAGAGAACATGTTAACATCTCGGTATTCGCGATTGATGGTAGACTTGTTACTACATTGGTTAACAATGAAATCGAACCCGGTAATTATTCTGTCAGCTTTAACGCAGCAAATTTGAACAGTGGTGTTTACTTCTACCGCTTCGCTTCAAATTCGATGAATACTGTAAAGAAAATGATCTTGATGAAGTAATCTGCTCTCAAGAAGACACCTATTAAAATGAAAACCGTCCCTTAGGGGACGGTTTTTTATTTTAAAACTGATAAGGTTGTGGTGTTTATTGAAGTTTAGGCACAGTGAAAGTTATTTCTGTTCCTTGGTTGGGGGCCGATTCTATCTTCAGAGAGCCTCCATGTTTTTCAATCATTTCTTTACATAAAAGGACACCCAGCCCCGTGCCTTTTTCGCCATTTGTTCCGGGAGTTGTAAAATTTTCATCAAGAGATTGGAGTTTTTTCAACGCCTCAGCACTAATGCCGACACCATTATCTTTTACATGGATTTCCACTTGATGAGAGTCGGCAATTGCCGATAGGGAGATAGTCCCGCAGTTTCTTGTGAACTTAATAGAATTTGACAGAAGATTCTGGAATATGGATTTGAGCATGTTGATGTCAGCTGATACAAAGATATTCGGATCTATACTGTTTATAATGGTAATATTTTTGTTCTTAGCATTGTTAGAGAGTAGTGTCATTACTCCTAGGCTAATGCGGAACAGGTTTAATCCTGTGGGGTGAAAATCCATACGCCCAAGTTGAAGGCATGACCAATCAAGCAGATTCTGCAGCAAATCATATTCTTTGTTCAATAAATCCCGCAGCTGAATTATCATTTCTCTGCTTTCGCTGTCTTGAAGGTCGGTTTCCGGATCGGTAAGCAGTTCTGAAATACCTAACAGGGCAGTGAAGGGGCTTTTTAAATCATGTGCAATAATTGAAAAGAATCTATCTTTAGTTGCGTTTAACTCTTTCAGCTCATTATTCATTTTTTGAATTTCGAGTTCTGCCAGCTTACGCTTCGTAATGTCACGTGAAATTCCAAAGGTGCCTATGATATTCCCGTTTTTATCTAATAAAGGCATTTTTGTAGAGCTTACCCAGTGATTGCTATTATCTTTAAGCTGCTCCATCTCTTCCAGAGAGATTATTGATTCACCGGATTGTAAAATTTGTTGTTCGGTCTCAAAGGCTTGTCGTGCATGCTCATCGCCGAAAAGATCGAAATCGGTTTTACCTATAATATCATCAGGATTTGAAAAACCGTGTTTGTGTGCTTTTGCATTACTTACTTTCAGAAACCGGCTCTTCTTATCCTTAAAATAAATAGCGTCGGGGATGTTAGTCATTAGAGCCCTCATAAAAGCCTGCTCAAGAGTGCCTGAATCTCTGGCAGCTTTTCGATCTATAATATCCCTTAACATCATTTCGAGAAGCTTAAATTTTTGGAGCATCTCATCCTCGGTAAACATCGGTATCTCGACTTGTAGAGGCTTTGGTAGATGTTTCAATTGGAAATTCTCTTCATTCAAAGAGAAAGGTCCTATAATCAATGAGCCGTATTTTCTTTCTAGGTAAATTATATCGGCTTTAACAGCATGAATGCCTTGGCGGCAGAGGAATGAAATGGGAAAGTTATTTGGAGAAAGCGAGACTGTAAGCTTAGAACAACTGGCACACTGTTCTCCTTCCTGAAGGAAGAAGTCTGAAAGATTAGAGTTCTGTCTGTGAATACCGCTCCGGACGATAGCCTCGCCATTACTGTCGAGCAATAGAATGCTCAGATGAAGATTATCATTTAACGAATCACAAAGCCGGGTAAATTTAGTTACATCAATGAGCTCTGAAATGGCTGGGTTCATGGTAAATCATTTTGTGAAAACTATATTAGTAATTAGCTACCCTGTTAGCAACACCCTTAGACATAAGAAATCTGCGAAAATGCAATTATTACAGTAAAATACCCTAAAAAAATCCAAAATTCAAAATGATTTTTATTCTTGCAGGCAAACGGGAGTATAAACCACCGATATTTTTGAACAGATTAAGATTTTGCTGAATATTTACTTAAAATAAAGTAAATATTGCGGAATGTGACTTAATTTTATGTAAAATTTGAAAAATCAATAATTTTTGTTGCTTGAGAGAATTGATTTTAGTAAAATTAACGTAATATATTTTATATTTTGTCATTCAAATGTCCTTGGTAGTCATACTTTATTAGAGTTTGTCTCCAACACGTGTTTTTATTTAATTAACATTCTATTTACTATCATCAGAGTCAATTTATGAAATCCCCTAGTTATAATTTTCGTCTATCCTATTTATCATTCGTCTTTCTTTTGATGGGCGTTTTGAGCATTTCTTTTGCTCAGGATAAGGTAATTGGCCAGGTATATTCCAAGGTCGAGGCAGATCAATTGTTTGGCCCGGTTTTGAAATCGATTACGGTACCTGTATCTGACTTGAACAAAATACTTTCACAATGTGATAAATATGTTATGTTTGACGTTGATATCTCCAGTGCAAAGGCTCAGGCAATTGCCACTGATGAAGCCAGAAGACCGCTTAACGGTTATGCTAAAACCATCAAACCCGAAAGAATAATGCACAAATACAGCAAAAGCAAAGTGCAGGAACTTTTAACTAAATCAGGGTTGAGCACTTCTTCAACAGCTCCGATGCTCAAGAGTACAGAAGCCAATGGTTCTACTCAATCGACAACTGTTACTTTTGAAATCCGTTCAAATGTATTTACTGTATCAACAGCAGCGTATACACTTGAAATGGCTCTGGGCTGTCCACCAATGTGCGATTTATAAGATATATTCATGATTCTAGTTCTATTAGGAAATTTAGAGAATCTTTTATGGGTGTTTCCGGCGTTCAGACAATCCAAAGGACGGTATGCAGTATTTTTTATATTACTCGCTTTGGAGGGATTATTATCAAGTTTGATTCGCGTGTATCATATACCTAATATTATTAATTATCTGCACGTCGGAACATCATTTTTATTGCCACTTTGCTTGCTTGAGAGAAATCGTAAAAGCGCCTTTGAGTATGTCTATATGATTATTGCAATTCTCATCATGGCCTTAATTATTCCTGAACATAAAATTGCATTAGTGGTTGTTACTTTGATCTTATTGCATTCATTTATTTTAACGGTTTTTTTAAAAGATTTTGTGTGGGAGACTGTCGTTAATAAATCGTTGGATGTATATTTTATAATGCTCGTAATGTATGAACTCTCGATTCTTGTGAGACTATTTTATGCAGCTAATGGCACTTCACTGGGGTTGTATTATTATGTTATACTGCTTATCTTAGAAATTTTTATTGGTATCTTTTTTACCATCTTCAGGGAGAATAATCCGAAGCTTCAAATTCAACTGAAATTTCGTGAGTAGGTTTTATCTCTAATTTTTGCTGATTGGATAAAAAATGGATATGTTTTTCAGTACACATAATCCGCTATTCTTCCTATTAATAGCGATCTTCATTATTCTTGCAATAACATATTTATTTATCCAGTATTTCCTTATTCCGCAACAAAGAAAATACTCCATTGAGAAAAAGGAAATTGAGTTACGTAACGAAAAGAAGGTAGCTCTTTTTACCACTCTTAGCCCGAATCCGGTTATCCGTTTTGACAGAAACGGAAAAATATTGTTAACCAATCACGCCGGACTTGAACTAACCGAACGCGGCACCCCTGTAGGCATGAGTATACAAGAACTCATCCCTGATCTTAGAGGTTTGGATTTAACAAGAATCATTGACAATGTAGAAGAGTTTTCACTCGATGCTATGTTGGGTGGCAAAGAGTTTAGTATATATATAAAAGGAATCCCTGAATCCAACTTCGGTCATATCTATTTGTACGATATTACAGAACGCAAGAAAGCCATTGAAGCGCTTATTGCGGCGAAGGAAAAAGCTGAAGAGATGGATAGGTTGAAAACAAATTTCCTTGCCAATATGAGTCATGAATTACGAACCCCGCTGATTGGTATACTTGGTTTCTCGGAAATGTTGACTGAGAATCTTGCCGGGACACCTGACGAAGAATTTGCAAAGGTTATTTATACCAGCGGGAACAGACTGCACGAGACACTAAATAAGATCCTGGATTTGACACAGATTGAGTCGCAGAAATTAACGGTCAATAAATCAGAAATTGAGGTTGTTAAAAAGTTAACCGAAGAAGTTAAGCTTTTTGAGAAGGCTGCCGAACAAAAAGGTTTGGCACTAAAAATTGAATCGAATGCGGATTATATTGTCGCGGAATTAGACGAAACATTATTACGCCAGATAATTAACAATCTACTGAGCAATGCCATTAAATATACCAATCACGGCAGCATTACTGTTAAACTGAAAAGCGAACAAACTCCGGAAACCGGCATCATTCAAATAGCAATTTCGGATACGGGAATTGGAATTTCCAAACAGAATCAGATGTATATTTGGGAGGCTTTCAGACAGGAGAGTGAAGGTTTCGGCAGAGCTTTTGAAGGAACTGGATTAGGACTTACTATCGCAAAGAAATTTATTGAAAAACTGGGCGGGGAGATATTGCTGGAAAGCGAAGAAGGCAAGGGCTCTACATTTACAATCAAAATTCCTTGCAAGGTTATATCGGTTAACTCAAAAAATAGCGTTATTGAACCCAGCATAGATAAAATCGAAACCATGACCTCTGGCGCTACCGCTGAAACATTTCACATACTCTATGTTGATGATGACCGGTTTGCCTCAAATCTGGTAAAAATTTATTTAAAGAATCTATGTGTTGTTGATATTGCCTGTGATAGCGACAGCGCTATTGAAAATGTTAAACGCAGAAAATATGATGCAATATTGATGGATATTAATCTGGGCATGGGTAAATCAGGTTTAGAAACAATGGACATGATTCGCGGCATGAAGAATTATGCAGACACACCAATAGTCGCTATTACAGCATACGCTATGGTGGGCGATAGGGAACACTTCTTAAGTAAAGGTTTTTCCCATTACATTTCTAAGCCATTTGATAAAAACCAGATATACATGCTCATTCAGGGAATACTTAAAGCGTAGAAATTATTCGGCTATTTATGCAGCAAACATGGCGGAGGAAGTTTTTCTGAATTAACCGGAAGTATTTCTCTGTGCTTACATGATGAGTTGGCTAAATCTCCGCTATCAGTACAAATTTCTTTATACTGTATTGTAGAAGGCTGCGGATAATTTTGATCCGCTGTTTTTCCATCCCGTCGAGCAATAGAGGCCATCATTCTACCCCAGATCGGGGCGCATGCAGTGCCGCCATACTGAAAACCTCCACCTAATTTATATCTCGGATCATCATACCCTATCCATATTGTGGTAGTAAGTGTCCTTGAATAACCCGCAAACCAGGCATCTGTCGAATTCTGCGATGTACCTGTTTTCCCTGCCGCAAATCCTTTGTAGTATTTTCTTACTGATGTTGCAGTGCCGCTGTCAACAACTGTTTCAAAAGCCTTGGTTAATAAGTAGCATGTTGCCGAATCAAGTACGGTTGTGGTTTGTGCACTGCCGTTGTAATATACTCTGCCATTTTTATCTTCAATCTTTATAATTGAGTAAGGTTTGGCATACGTACCCTCAGAGGCAAACACCTGATATGCCGATACCATTTCAAGTGGTGAAACTTCAGCTGTCCCTAAGGCTATGGACGGGAAGGGGGGGATAAAAGACTGAATGCCCATTTCGTGCGCGAAAGCAGCTACAGAATCTGGTGTTGTAATATTTGTAATTGCGTATGCAGCGGCAAGGTTTACGGAATGTTGAATCGCTGTCTCCATTGGAATGAAGTGTCCCGTATATGTTTCTTCCGAGTTTTCCGGCCGCCATTCGGTGGCTTTGCCCGAGTCAATAACAATTGGGGCGTCAAGTAATGGTGTCGCCAATGATGCACCGTTTCTGAGCATGCTACCGTATAGAAAGGCCTTGAACGAAGAACCGGGTTGGCGCCGGATCTGGACTGCACGGTTTAATCCCCGTGCATCTGCTCCAGGATTTCCACCGATCATACTGCGAATCATACCAGTTCCGTTTTCTAAGGTCACCAAACCGATTTGCGCAGATTTCATACCCGAAGGGAAATTATTCCACTGCGCCTGAACAGCGTCCTCCGCTGCTTTCTGCATATCATAATTCAGAGTTGTGGTTATCACCATTTCATCTGTGTTAAGATGCTTTCCGTATGGAGACAAAATCTCAATTGCTTCTTTTCTTACAGTCTCTAAGAATTGCTTGCCGAGATGCAGATTTAATTTAATTCCTAGAGGCGCTTTAGCAAATTTTGTATAATCCTGAGATGATATTTTTCCGACCTCAAGCAAATTATGCAGAACTTCATTTCTTCTTTTCAGGAGCCTGTCAGAGTGCTTTGCCGGATCATATAAACCCGGATTCTGGAGAATGCCGACAAGTGCGGCACTTTCCGTAATGCTTAATTTGTCCGGTGTCTTTCCGAAATATTCTTCAGCTGCCGCCCAGATGCCATATACGCTGTGCCCAAAATAGCAAACATTTAAATACATAAGCAGGATTTGATCTTTGCTGTATTTTTTTTCGAGCTGCTGCGCCATCTCAATTTGTGTCAACTTCCGGGACAATGTTTTTTCATTGCTGAGAAATAAATTTTTAACGCATTGCATTGTGATAGTACTGCCGCCCTGTGTTGAGCCGGTCAGTGTTTTAAATATACTTCTTGCAAGACCTTTATATGAAACGCCATTGTGGTTATAAAAATCGCGGTCTTCAGTTGCAACCAATCCCCAGACTACCCATTTTGAAATATATCCGGTACTGCGTACATCTACTCTGTTTTTTTCACCGAAGTAGCCGATGACTTTTCCGTCAGAGGAGACGACATGGCTTGCGTAACTAATTCGTACGGGAGGAAGATCCTGACTGAAGATGAATGAGGTTAATAAAAACAGTAATCCAAACGAGCGTATAATTTTATTCATTGATTAATCGTCGAAATAAAAATAATTTACCAAATAAAAATACTAAAAAGTCGCATATTTGGGATGTTGGGGATTACTTTTTGCTATGCATATCGCTCGTGATATGTAATGAACAGGTTTATGTAACATATTTGTTGGAATCAGAATATTGAAAAATGCATTAGCTTTCGTAATTGTGATATTTATTGCAAGTCTGCCTATAAATGCACAGTCACATATTGTAATCAAAGTCTCCGATAGTAAAACAAAAGAAGCCATTATTGGTGCAAGTGTTGTGGTAAAGGGCACTATAAAAGGGGGGATTACCGATACTTCCGGTAATGTCACAATAACCGGTATTTCCCATGCGGGGTGCAATCTTGTAATTAGTTGTGTCGGCTACACAAAATCCGAAGTACAAATTTCCGCTGAGAAGATAAAATCGGAAATGACTCAGGAAATCCTGCTTGAGCCTGAAACAGCCAATCTGGGTGAAGTTACCATAACTGCTATGCGAAACAATTCCCGTATTGAAGACACTCCGACAAATGTGGAGGTGTTGGGACAGGAGGAAATGACTGAGGAAGGTTCCATCAAACCGGGAAATATTGCAAGTTTGCTTGGTGATATTGCGGGTATTCAGATGCAGCAAACCTCCGAGACCTCGGGAAACATGAACGCACGGGTACAGGGAATGAATGGACGTTACACGCAGATTTTGAGAGACGGAATGCCGCTCTTCGGAGGATATTCCGGCAGTTTTAGTTTACTGCAAATTCCTCCTGCTGATTTGCGGCAGATTGAGATCATTAAAGGTACTTCATCAACATTGTTTGGCGGCGGGGCAATAAGCGGAATTATTAATTTAGTTTCAAAAAAGCCCGGTAAAAAAACGGAAGGTACTTTTACTATTAACCAAACCACCTTAAACGAGACAGATATTAACGGTTTCGTTTCAGGAAAAACCTCCGATGTTGGGTATACGTTTTTTGCCGGATTTGTAGGTCAAAAAGCCGAGGACGTAAACAAGGATAGTTTTTCAGATGTGCCGAAGGTGCGAAATTATTCGATTCACCCAAGGCTGTTTTTTGACTTTGAAAATAACACAACATTGTCAATTGGCTTGGCGAGTTCATACGAAGAACGCAGAGGTGGTGATATGTATGTATTGAGCAACAGTGTCAACGCCGCGCATACATATTTTATTAATCATCGGTCAGCACGCAACAATGCAGATTTCAATTTTGAAAAGATTTATGATAATGGAGCTATGCTTAATTGCAAGGCAACAGCCGGAGTACTTAACAGAAGTATTGAAACGCCTTCATACTTCTTTCAAGGCCATCAATTAGATTATTATGGAGAAGCTTCCTATTATCTACCAGGGATAGTCAGTGACTTTGTTTTTGGCGTTTCTGCCAATGGCGCAAACTTTACGAAGTCGAGAGGACAGGGCATTGGCATCAACGACAGCAAACTTCATACAACCGGACTTTTTGTTCAGAACAATACAAAAATAACTGAAAAGTTTTCGGTCGAATCAGGACTCCGGTTTGATTTTAATTCAAACGACAATGGATTTCTGCTGCCAAGATTATCATTTATGTATAAAATTACACCTGAATGCTATTTGCGTTTGAATGGTGGATTGGGTTACAAGGTTCCCGATGCGTTTTCTTATATTGACGAAGAGACTGAATTGGGTATCTATAAAGAATCAGTCCTCAAAGCAGAGCGGGCAGGGAATGTGAATTTTGATGTTAACTACAGTATCCCATTTGATAAAACAACCACATTGACCTTGGACCAGTCATTTTTCTACACACAGTTAAATCAGCCTATAGAAAAACAAGTGGCCGGCGGAACGGAAACACTTGTCAATATGAATAAGCCGGTTGAAAGTTACGGCGCACAAACATACGCCCGTTTAGTGGTTGACGAACTTGAATTCTATCTATCCTATGTTTACACGCATGCCACAAAAAAATATGATTCTTTGAATCCGACATTTTTAGCTACTCCGGAGCACAATGCTGCAGTAATGGTCATGCTCGATTTAGAAGATGGATGGCGGCTCGGTGTTGAATCCTCCTATTATGGTAGACAATTGATTGAAAATAATGAAAAATCCCCAGCTTATGTTTTTGCTGCTGTGATGATGGCCAAAGATTTAGGAAACTTTACTTTTGTACTGAATTGCGAAAATGTCTTCGATTACCGTCAAAAAGATTATATGACACTGGTTGGCACAACTCCTGTATTTAAAGCATTATGGGCTCCGATTGACGGCAGAGTCGCCAATCTATCTGTAAACTATCACATCTAAGTGATGAAACTTTAAGGAACCGCTTTCTGGAGAACTGCGGATGCATTATTTTATCGGTGACAAATTGATTAATTAGTGGCACGGAGTTCCATTGGATAAAGAGATCAAGGCAGTTGCCGAAGAAATCATTGCGACCGGCAAAAGGATATACGATAAAGGATTTGTCGCCTCAAACGATGGCAACATAAGTGTCCGTCTCCCGGATAACCGGGTTTTAGTGACCCCATCCGGCGTTAGTAAGGGGTTTATGCAGCCGTCAGATCTGATATTGACAGACATGCATGGGAACATTATCGAGGGAAACAAAAAGCCCTCTTCAGAATTACTGATGCATCTTACCGTGTACAATGAACGTCAGGATATACGCGGCATTTGCCATGCACATACTCCATATGCAACCGCCTTTGCTGTGGCCGGTATCCCAATAAACGAGCCAGCGCTATCAGAGGTGCTCATTTCTTTGGGCACTGTTCCTCTGGTGCCATTCGGAGTTACAGGTACATCTGAATTATCTGATAATCTCAGGCCGTATGTAAAAAATCATAATGCTTTTCTTTTGGCTAATCATGGGGCACTGGCAATTGGCAAAGACCTTCTAACCTCTTACTACAATCTTGAAACTCTGGAACACACCGCGCATATCTTATTCTTAGCAAGACAACTTGGCGGTATTAAAACGTTTACACCTGAACAAATTCAGAAACTTATTGAACGGCGTGATGACTTCGGCATTGACCGGGAATTAGGAATGTGAATATGAAAAAAACAGTATTACCAATTTTATTTTTCATAATTTTTTTATGCCCGGCTGTATTTGCTATTGCTGATCCGCACTATTTGACTGTGGCCCAGGACGGCACGGGTGATTTCAAGACTATTAATGCAGCCATCGCTGCACTGCCCATGTTTAATTATGAACGCACAGTTATTTATATAAAGAATGGAGTTTATAACGAAAAATTCCGCATAGATCAGGATTACATTACCCTGAGAGGGGAAGACCGGGAAAAGACGATCATCAGGTACAGCCAGCTAAGAACGGATTGGATAGCGAATAAAGACTCAATTGGCGCAGCAGTTGTAAATTTGAATGGCGACGATATTGTTATTGAAAATATGACGATAGAAAACTCACAACCGGAAGTTGGACCGCATGCATTTGCTATTTATGGGACAGGTACCCGTACCATAATTCTGAATTGTAATGTTTTAAGTAAAGGCGGGGATACAGTATCTCTTTGGGATTACAAAACCGGAATGTACTATCATGCAAATTGCTTTTTTGAAGGAGCTGTCGATTTTGTCTGTCCGCGCGGCTGGTGCTTTATACGGGATTCTAAATTTTTTGAAGTCAAACAAACAGCTTCGATATGGCATGCCGGGGGATTTGACAGCAGTCAAAAGTTTGTTCTTAAAAACTGCTCTTTTGATGGAGTAAAGGGATTTGAGCTTGGGCGGCATCATTACGATGCTCAATTTTATTTACTTGATTGCAAATTCTCGGACAGCATGAAGGATAAACCGATCTATCGAGTTGTGAATGCTGATCCAAAACAGAATAGACCATTCAATTGGGGTGAGCGTTATTATTATTATAACCCACAAAAATCAGGTGCGCAATATCTTTGGCTGAAAGACAATTTTAATTTATTGGGTAATGCCGTAAAGGAATCAGATATTACTCCGGCATGGACTTTTGATGGTAAGTGGGATCCGGAATCAATTATTGGCCCCCGGGTTAAACGTTATAGTATTGGACAAAATAAAATTCTCATCGAGTTTGATGAAATTGTGACTGTAATAGGGATACCTGAGATTTTAACTTCCACAGACAAAATACTTTTCTATGCGAGCGGTGCAGGTTCAAATATAATTGAATTCAGGTCAAAAGGTAATCTATCAGAAGCTGATATAAAGGACTTAAAAATTGTTAACGGTGGACAAATGACTGGGGTGAAAGCTTCGGTTACCGAGCGAAAAGCCTCACTGAAATTTTAAAATAAAAAGGTGCCATTCGGCACCTTTTTTTGTGGCTACCTTAATAGCTATTTCATCATCACGATTTTTTTAGCGGCAATCTGCTGCTTTTCACCTAGCAGTGAAACTATATACGTTCCTGATGCAGTCATAACTCCAGCATCGTTTCTGCCATCCCAGTTAACTGTATATTCTGTCCCTGTAGATTTGTTAACACCTGTGAACGACTTAATCTTTCGACCTTGCATATCATAAATGCTAATTGATCCGCTTGTCCCTTCGGGTAAATTATAAGCGATTCGAACAGAATTATTAAACGGGTTCGGGTAACAGTTATTCAAACTGAATCCTGCAACAACATTTTGTCTGTCCTTGATTCCGACTAACGAGGAAGATGTATCCGGTTTAAATTTTAAACCCCACACGCGATTACCGCGGTAATTTACATCGGATTGCACTTCGCAAATATTTAATGAAAAATCAAACAAGCCGGTGGTTTGCAGTACTTTAACCAGCATTTTATTCCAGCCTTTTTTGATCTGGACGTTTTGAGTCTCGCTAAAGAAAGAAGAAGTCGCAAATGTCCTTGTACTGTTGTAGGTGTAAGCGGCGCTTCCATTAATGTAGACTTTAATCGCTTCATCCGAACCAATCCACAACTCAGCCGTCTGATCTGCGGGTGCATAAAAATATGTAAATAAGTAACTAACCACTTTATCACTCGACGATGTGCCATAATAATCATAAAGTGCAATACGGTCATTGGTAAAGTAGGTGCTCTGGCTCCATCCACTGACTCCCGGCTTAGGAGAGAGCGAAGCTTCGTTGGCGATGAATGCATAGTTAATAGGATCGGATACACTTCCAACGGAATACGGACCGTTCAGCAGCCATTCTCTGTTGCTTTGTCCGTAGCTGCCATAAGCAGTTTGATTTTTCTTAAATTGCTTTTTTGTCCCATCAATTGTTGCACCGACTACAGTTATCAAATCGGGATTATTAGTTCCGAGTCCTTGCCTTTCAGCCAGAGTAATGTGTTCTATGTCGTCAGGATTTAGTCCCATAAGTCTTGCACAGACATGATCTGTCGCAACCGGGTCAGGACTAGCGATAATACAATTCATTCTCACCAAGGTGCTATTATCTGATTTCGGAGTTTTTGACACTTCCAGACATGCTAAAGCGTCAACCACTGCTAATTTGATTTTTGCAATGGAACTCAAGTCGACAATATCTTTATCAGACCAGACGTACGGAAGCTTGCTGTAGTGTAGGAGTTTATGCGCGTAATTATCCCATGAAACGCCGTTTTGTTTGTTAAATCCGTAAACAGTGCTTGGCGCGATTCCAATTTGGTTTTTTAAAGCACAGGTAATTCCGGGGTCGTGAATTTTCATTACAGGGACAGTGATATACACATCCGCATCAACAATGTCTTGTGAAATATAATACTGTCCGTTTTGAGGTGTAGAGGTTCCGCCACCTGGTACATAAACCAATTTTTGTCCCGGTAATGGAAGTGAAGGCGAAGCAAGGGTGTCGAAATTGCCATTCAGATTTGTGAGCGCAAAATTAATTCCAGCAGCGACCATTTCGGTTTTAAGAGTTTGATATCCGGCAACATCATAAAGAGCTGTCCAAGCCTTTTGTCCGGAGTTGTATTTCTTTTCAAACGTTGTATACGGGCGGGGAGAACCGTCTCCGACAAGAATCTTAATCTTTCCGTGATCAATTTCATCAATTATTTTTACAAGAGCTTTTATGACGCGTGCATCCGTAATTCCGCCGCTGCCGCTGGAATCCTGTTCTACCAGATTGGGTTTTATGAGAACGGTATTGCCGCTTCTAACAAAGTTCTGTATTCCTCCGATGAGGTTGAGTGAACGCCGGACCATTTCTTCAATTGTGGTATACGATATTCCGGCATCATCCCTACTCACCGGATCGGCAAGATTTGTATCATCGGAGCGGACAATTGCAACCGTTGTCGGTTTAGCCAGGGATGCCTGACTTTTGTTACTCATTTCAAATGAAATTACTCTTTCGAATGAATTTTTCCCCGCTTGTGCCAAGTCCCAGTATAACCAAGTACTCAGCAGGATAAGGAATATGAAGTATTTAATACTCTTTTGTGTGTTGATTTTTTTATTGAATAAGCTCATTTTTTCCGGTTATCCTCCTAAAATAAAGAATATAATAAACCTGCAGAGTATGAGAAAACTACGGTTAGCGTTAAATAATATAATAGTATTTTTAATCCAAGCATCTTATTAAAAGCATATAAAGTTTCAACTTTTGTTGCCGGTCCTACAGTAAAAAACGCCAACGTTGCTCCCTTTGACATTCCCATATCCATTAAGGTTTTGATAAATGGAATTGCCGCCCCGCCGCATGTATAAAACGGAACCCCGAGTCCCATAGCCACTAACGTACTGTATTGAGTGTTGCCCCCAAGCGCGCGGGTAATGTACTCTGCCGGAACAAGAGCTTTAACAGCCGAACTTAAAAATATGGCAAATGAAAAATACTTAAGCACGTAGAGTGAGTTCCTGTAAATCTCCTTCCAGAATGGTCGATCAGGACGCGGTTTATATCCATCAGGAGTTTTAAGATGCTTACCCAACGTCCCAAAGACGGTCTTGGATAATAAACCGGATGTAACCCCGAGCAGAAAAGCCGTTCCGGTTCTCACAAGTGCCATCTCCATTCCCATCTGTGTTGCGGTCAGAAAGAAGATACTGGGGTTCATCAATGGAGAGGAAATAATAAAAGCAAGAATTGCACTGAAAGGGACGCCTGCCGATAGGAGACTGAGTCCGATTGGAATTGCTGCATACGTTGGTAATGGTGAAAGTAATCCTAAAGCTGACGCTGTTATAATTGCAATAAACTCATTTCCCGATGCAAAAGAAAGTTTTCTTTTGTTGAAGATTTTTAAGACGGTTACGTTGAGCAGAATACTGACTACCAAATACGGTAAAATAGTAACAAACAACTCCACGAAATTCTCAATAATTCGTAAAGTGTAAGTGCCCTGAAGCAAGTCGCGTATGTGGAAAATATAGTACAAAATAAATCAGTGGTTGATGATGAATACTATTAGTAAAATTTAATATTACGAAGAGTGCAGATTCATTCTATGCAACTAAAATAAACTAAAACGTTTAAGTAACAAAAGGAAAAATTTTGCTAACGGTGTACATAATACACGTTGGTCTGAAGAAATAATAGGGGGAGTGTCTTATAGTTTAAGAATTTCGAATTGTTTTGCATTAGAAATCAAGCCAAAATCAACGAAATACATAAATAAATAAATTTAAACTTGACAAAAGCATAATAAATTAATATGTTTAAACTAAAGATACTTAGTTATTTAGTAATTAACTCATAATAACCTAATAAAAGTAATAGCAAGAGGCCAAAATGAAGAAAATAGAAGCAATAATCAGACCACACAAACTTGATGAGGTTCATGAAGCTTTGGTTGAAGCCGGTTTTGCCGGATTGACCGTTAGCGAAGTTCGCGGCTATGGACGCCAGAAAGGGCACAAAGAAGTATATCGCGGCTCGGAGTACAATATAGCGTTTGTTCCAAAAGTAAAGATCGAGCTGGTAACAGAAACCGAGAGATATGAAGAAGCGATTAAAATCATTCTTGATGTTGCCCGTACCGGTGAAATTGGTGACGGAAAAATATTTATTTATAGCATTGAAGAAACTATTCGCATTAGAACCAAAGAGTCCGGTAAAAGTGCGATATAATAAACTTGTGGCGGCAAGCCGCTCATGAAAAAATTATTAAGGAGAAATTCTATGAAATATAATATTACAAATACACGCAGCCTTTTACTTGTTCTTATTCTCTCGGTTGCTTCAATATCTGTCTTTGCTCAAAGTACATCTGAAACATCAGCAAAACCGGTGAGCATTAGCGGATTCTTTGACGCTTATTATTCCCAGAACTTTAACAAACCTTTATCCCGGGTAAATAAGTATCATAATTTTGATATAACGGAGAATCAGATAGCTTTATCACTGGCAGAAGTTGTTATTCAAAAACCCGCCGAGCCTGTTGGTTTCAGGCTTGATCTGGATTATGGTCCGACTACGGATTTGGTACACTCTTCAGATGTTCCATTAAAATATATTCAACAGGCATTGCTTACCGTGGTTGTACCTGTAGGTAAAGGCTTGACAGTCAATGCCGGAAAGATGGTTACGCATATGGGCGCTGAAGTCATTGAATCCCAAAATAATGTGAATTATACCCGCTCAATTTTATTCGCTTACGCGATACCGTATTATCATATCGGTGTTAGTGCTTCATATCCTTTCGCGGATAATTTCACGGCAACCGGTTATCTATATAATAGCTGGAATAGCTATACAGGCGGCTTGGATAACAACACCGATAAGACACTCGGGCTTTCACTTGCCTGGTCTCCGAAATCAGATTTGCAAATTATCGGTAACTGGATTGGTGGTGCGGAAGAAACTACAACTCTTAATAAAAGACATGTCTTTGAGGGCATCGTAAATTATGCTGCCTCAGATAAGGTAGCTCTTTCTCTCAATGGTGACTATGGTTTTGAACGTTCTGCGGCAGATGTTTTATCCATATGGAAGGGTATCTCTGCGACCGGCAAATATACAATCAATGATTCCTGGGCAGTTAGTGCACGCGCAGAAGTATTTAGCGATTTGCAGGGATTTGCAACAGGAACGACTCAAGATGTAAAAGAAATAACACTTACCGGTGAGTACAAATATGCAAGTAACTTGCTTCTGCGGTTAGAGTACAGAAGAGATTTCTCCAATGTAGCAGTGTTTGAAAGTTCAACCGGATTATTTGATAAGCTTGCGCAGAACACTCTTGTACTGGGCAGTGTCGTATCATTCTAAATATAAGTTTATAAATCGAAAGGTAATACAATGAATAAAATTAGCAATTTTTTACTTATATGTTCAGTGGCAGTCCTGCTTATGATTGCCTTTACACCGACGACGACCTATGCACAGGATCCAGGTGGGACAAAAACCGGTACAATTAAAGATGTTCCTGCTGCAAAACCGGGTGAACCTACGCTTAATGAAGTTGCAGACGCGATAGGACATAGCAGAATAGGTTTGAATATTGTTTGGACATTGTTGACGGGCTTTTTGGTAATGTTTATGCAGGCTGGTTTTGCAATGGTTGAAACCGGTTTTACAAGGGCCAAGAATGTGGCACACACCATGGGTATGAACTTCTTAGTCTATGCCATAGGTCTTATCGGCTTCTACATATGCGGCTTTGCCATAATGTTCGGAGGTGTTGGAGCGGTTTCAGCTCTCGGTGGAACGCCGGGTCTAACCGGTGAAGTCGCGCTGACATTATTCGGCAAAAGCTTCGGTATCTTTGGTACAAAAGGATTCTTCCTCAACAACTCAGTTTATGATGTCGGTATTTACACTTTATTCTTATTTCAAATGGTGTTTATGGATACGACTTGTACCATTCCTACGGGAGCAATGGCAGAGCGTTGGAAATTTGTTCCGTTCATGATTTACGCCTTCTTCATTTCAATGATCGTATATCCATTATTCGGTAACTGGGTATGGGGCGGTGGATGGTTGGCAACTCTTGGTGTTAATTTTGGATTAGGCCATGGTCATGTTGATTTTGCCGGATCTTCTGTAGTTCACTTGGTAGGTGGAGTTGCAGCATTAGCCGGAGCTATGGTTTTAGGACCACGTGTTGGCAAATATAATAAAGACGGCTCATCAAACGCTATTCCTGGACATAACATTCCAATGGCAATAATAGGCACATTTATTCTCGCATTCGGTTGGTTCGGGTTCAACCCAGGTTCAACTCTTGCCGGAAATGATTTAAGAATTGCAGTTGTTGCTACAAACACGATGCTTGCTTCCGGTGCCGGTGCATTAGTAGCGACATTATATATGATGTGGAAATTCGGTAAACCTGATCCTAGTATGATGGCAAACGGTTTGCTTGCGGGTCTTGTTGCAATAACCGCTCCTTGCGCGTTCGTAAATGCTACCAATGCATTTATTATCGGTGCTATAGCCGGTTTACTGGTCGTTCTCGCTGTATTCTTTATTGATCAGAAATTACGTATTGACGATCCTGTTGGAGCTGTCGCAGTCCACGGTGTAAACGGAGCCTGGGGTGTTATTTCTCTTGGTTTGTTCGCTGATGGCACGTATGGTGACGGATGGAACGGAGTATCCGGTACAGTTAAAGGATTGTTTTATGGAGATCCTTCACAGTTAGTTGCGCAGTTAATCGGAACAGTTACTTGTATCATCTTCGTTTTTGTAATGATGTACGGTTTCTTCAAAATTCAGGACAAATTTTTTGGCGGTATTCGTACCTCAAAAGAAGCTGAAATTGCAGGACTGGATATACCTGAAATGGGTGTATATGGTTACGACAATTCCGGTGATAGTGTAAAATAAAAGTTTAGTTTCAAGGGTTTCATTTGGTTCCTTATGGTTGATGTACAGTTGCTGCCTCCTATGTTTCCGGGGGGCAGTAACTTTTATCAGAACAGGTACTATTATGGAAGTGAGAGATTGTTTTTATTATGAATTATCCCCAATAGTACAGAACATCCAAGTTGTATAAATCAAGTTTCCTTAGGTTCCTTATGGTTGATGTACAGTTACTGCCCTCGAACCCCTCGGGGGCAGTAACATTTTAAATAACCAGCCTATCAGTTACCTTTCAAAACGTGCATTTCACATTTTACACAATCAAATTTCAACCTGAATCTGTTTTTCCCGTCGCTTAGATGAAGTTTTTCATATGCAGGCGGTACATTCTTGTTGATTAATGGACAGACATCTAATTCGCCTTTTATGCAGTATTTTGTCGTCATTAAAGTTTTGCCATCAGTATTTTCCAATACTTCAAAACCCGTCTCAGAAATTTCAGCACCATGCCTCCGGTAAAACTCTGCCGCTTTTGCATTGACCACATTTGCTCTGTAATCAAGTTGTTTCTCCGGATATGGTGTGCTGTTTTTAACAATGGCAGTGGAATCTCGCTGATAGTCTTTGATTCTCTTATCAACCAGAGCCTGCAAAATTTCACGCCGGAATTCGTTGATCTTCGAAATCGGGAAGAAATAGTTCTGTATCTGTTCTAAATAAACATCTGTTATGGTGAAGATAGTATCACCTGATTTTTTGAACTGTTTATCCATCATGTCGCGATTTTTTTGTACATCTGCAGCAGGCTGAACTTCCACATGTATTTCAATTTCGGCCGAATTGCCGTCTTCGTCATTTGCAGTAATATAAACTTTCCCGTTTTCCATCCACGCGCTGATCGAGGCTTGAATTTTACGAATGGCGCTCGGGGCGGAAAGTCGTTTGACAAAATCCTTATCCTTATTTCGATATATTTTTATGCCGGGCTTTAAGCCATCCATATTTTCGCAAAATATTTTATTCTGCTCGACTCTATTGACCGCCATTCCGCGTAATTCATGCTCAGAATCAAAAAAACAAAGACCATCTCCATTGACGATTTTTTCTTCGGTGGAAATTTCAAAGAAGTTATTCTCAATGTTTCGAACTTTCCCGATATACTTTCCAATTGCCTTTTGAGTATCCATCGAGGAGTGTTTTAAACTAATCCCACTGAAAAAATGTTCAGTGTAACCACGGTTAAATGTTTTATCTGGGTCGGGTTCGAAAGAAAGAGATACACAGCCTGATGAAGCCCGCCTTAGGTTTTTATTGCCATCGATAATAGCATCTAATTTCTTTCGGTAGTAGGCAGTTATATTTTTTACATAACTAATATCTTTTAATCGGCCTTCTATTTTGAAAGACGTTATACCCGAATTAATAAGATCAAAAAGATGTTCGGATAGATTAAGATCTTTGAGTGATAAAAGGTATTTATCCTTTACTAATGTCTGACCATCCTTACCGATCAGCGAGTATTCCATCCGGCAGGGCTGGGAACACTCACCTCGATTAGCGCTTCTTCCGGTTGTTTCTGCGCTTAAATAACACTGTCCGCTGTAACATACGCAGAGTGCCCCATGAACAAAGAATTCAAGGTCAACTTTAATTTGGTCGTGGATGAGTTTTATTTGTTCATTTGAGAGTTCCCGCGCTAATATTATTCGCCGGATGCCTGTATCTGCAAGGAATTTTATTCTTTCAAGGTCATAATTATGAGTCTGTGTGGATGCAAAAATCGGAACCGGAGGTAGTTCCATCTCGAGAATACCCATATCCTGTACGATAATCGCGTCTATTCCAACAGCATCGAGCTGTGTTATGATTTTTCGGGCATCCTCCAGTTCATTATCATAAAGAATTGTATTTACCGTAGCATAGACTTTTGCATAATACTTGTGTGCAAATTCGATCAGTTTTTGTATATCTTCAAGGGAATTACCGACTGCAGCCCGTGCTCCGAATTTCGGTGTGCCGATATATACGGCATCGGCTCCATGTTCAATCGCGGCAATTCCGCATGACAGGTCGCGGGCAGGAGATAAGAGCTCAATTAGGGTTTTATTTACTTCATTTTGCATAATACGTAATGCCAAAAATACTAACATTTCTCCAAAAAGCATTCTGCCGGATTATGAGCTACCCGATTGTTTCCAGGTTAAATTAAGTTCAGCGACTGCATAAGAGTAATAAATTTGACAGAGCAAGAGTGTGAAAGTTGCGCAAAATCATTTTGAGAAATAATTGCGAATTGCTATTTATTTGGAAGTGTGAAGCAACACAAACCATAACACATGTGACACTAATCCAGTAAAAGTGAATGTCTTGGAAGAGATATTCGTAAATAACAAGTTATTAACGGGTAATTACTTGTTTTACCAGAGGTATTAAACTAATTTAATGTCGCTTTAAACAGCAAAATAAATTCATTGCTGAATAGCAAAGAATTTATGCCTTTGGAACCGGCTAAATAACTCTAATCTGTAAGATACTTTCTATCCGAAAGGAGATTGCCATGTTCCTTTGTACGTTTAAAGATTTTCGATTCCTCAACCTTCTATTTCTCCTCACACCATTCTTACTTTTATCCCAAACACAATTATTTGCACAAAACCTGCAAAAGACCCAAGCTACTATATATGAATTTGACGGACAGCCTTACGCGTTTCAAAAAGCACATTTCGATAGTGCCACGAAGGCGGTCAAAGTCAAGCTTGGGATTCAAATGCACAGTTTCGGTACGCCATATAATAAGAATGACGTAACCTGCAATCAGGTTATGAGCGAAGATACGAACTATAAGGTAATGATGCTGGGCGCGGCAAAATCCGGCCTGCGCTCTGATATTCTTGACTTAACGAACCGGATTATGATTGAATCGGCAACAGGTGTACCGAGTTATAGTACTTTTATAAGCGATTTTACCGCTACGGTAAATACTTCTATGAAGTATGATTACATCATCATGCAGGGACATCCTTATGCATGGACTACGGATACCAAGCAAAGTGAATTCAAAAAAATCGTTGAATATCTTATTTCGTACGGGGTGAAGTTCATGACACCTTACGAATACTGGCAGTATAAAAATGACCTCTCAATCCCAAGAGTTACGGCACTCATTGCAATTCTGAAGCTTGATGATTTGCGTGCGACGGCATCACTTTTTGCACCTTGCTTTCCAGCCTACGATTATCTTGTCAGTAGAAAAGTTAAAGCCGGGTTTGGTGTCAACTTTATGTGGACCTTAACCCAAACACAAATTGATACATTAAAATACTATTTACGGCAGACTGATTCAGCCGGGACATTGTTATTCGAAATCTGGAATCACGGATTGGATCATTCAAAGTCCGAATCCGGTTCATCAGGAAGCGGCGGTAATTGGAGCGATGCCTCTATTTGGCCTGATAGCCAACTGCCGGATGCCGCAGACGACGTGGAAATACCTTCCGGGGCAACCGTTGTTATTGATAAGGATGCCGAATGTAACAATTTGACAATCAACGGCACACTGACCACCTCAACGTCGACTCCGGTTACTTTGACCGTACACGGAAATCTTATTATTAACTCAGGAGCATCTTTTACTTCACCTTCGCTCACAGGTGCAACGGCAAACGTAGTACACACTCTGATTGTCTACGGCGATTTTACCAATAACAACGGAACGTTCGATTTTCGTCAGGGGTCGGCCGGTACCACGATGAGAGTTCTTAATACCAGCTTTATTGGTGATGATAATTCAACAATTAAAGTCGGGACGTTCTCCTTCTCCAATAATTGCTTTAATGGTATTACAGTTAATAAAACCGGCGGAGCAAAAGTAATTTGCGCCAGCGACGTTTACATGGATCAAGGAGCCTCTTCATGTGTTTCGCAGTTAGTGCTCACAAGCGGACTTGTCGAAACAGGGAATTACTCAATAAATTGCTTGTCGCTTAATTCAGCCGATGTTGTGACGCCATCTGCGACGTCCTACGTTAATGGTGCTCTGGGGCGCGGTATGTCCAACTCAAGTCCTACAACAAAGCTCTTCCCGGTAGGTGATGCAAAGGGTTATCGTCCGGTCACCATAAAATCTACAAGTTCCGGTGTCGCTTCTTCTCATCGTGCCGTGGTTCGCTGCATTCCGGGCGATGCTAACACAGGAAGCAGTACCTTAACTAACGGTATTACCGGAGTCTCCAAAACACGCTATTATAGTTTGACCTATAATCAGGGGTTGAACTCTGGTGCAACAAGTATGGGATTTAATAAATTTTCTCCGAGTTACGGACTTGATGATGGTGTTGAGAACGGAAGTACTGATCTTCGTGTAGCGTATTCAACGAACAATAGAGCAACCTGGATCGGTATGGATCAAACAACTCCTCACGTTGCCTCTCCGGGAACTACTCCTACTACCATTAATCCCGATTCTATAGTTTCAGCATTAATCCTGAATTCTGGAAGCGGTACGATCTATTTTTCATTAGCAAAATCCGCTGGAATATTCACCGGTATAGAATCAAATCAAACACAGCCTGCTCATTTCAGGGTTTCACAGAATTATCCGAATCCTTTTAATCCAACGACAACTATCCAATATCAGATTCCTGTCACTGCAAATGTTGTGCTGAGAGTCTTTAATGTAATGGGAGCAGAAGTCGCACGGCTCGTTGACGGGATTAAACCGGCTGGTTCTTATAAAGTCGCATTTAATGCCGGAACACTGTCCAGCGGTGTTTACTATTATCAACTTCAGGCAGGAAGTTATAGCAAAACCATGAAAATGCTTTTAATTAAGTAATGTAATCGAATATGTGATTAGTTGGCTCGAAATTTTCAAGAACATTAATCAATAGGAAATACAATGAAATTGGTTTTATTAAATTTATTTGCTCTGTCTATACTATGCGCAATTACTATTCAAGCAGGCACGATAACTTCAAAGGCAACCGGTAATTGGAGCTCGACATCAACATGGGACAGCGGAGTTGTTCCGACATTAAATGATGATGTCATTATCGCGAACGGCCACACCGTATCTTTAGATTCAACGCTGACATATTACTGCAATAACCTCACCGTCGGAAAGGGAAGTTCCGGAAAACTTCAGTATGCAGCAAATGCTAATGCCTCGACAACTTTGATAATTGGTGGGAATTTTACATTAGCGACCGGTGCACAGTTTATTCTTGGAAGTATTGGCACGTATAAACCATCAGTCTATCTTTCAGGTAATCTGAGTATAGGAAATACTGCTACCTTCAACCCCATAAGCGGTAGCACAAAGGGCGTTGTGCTGGTTTTTAACAATCAGAATAGCGGCGTGGATCAGACTATAACGGCAACCGGAACACCGGCAACATTTGTTATGGGATTTTTGCAGATTAATCGTCCTTTACCAACGGATAAAGTTGTATGCAGTTGCAATATGGGGATGAAGGGCGGTGGTGACGGTTTAGTATTAACATGCGGAACATTTGAACAAACCGCGGGAAGGTTTATTTTGCCGACCCTCTTAAATGCAAATGCAACATGTAGTTTGGGCTACCCGAACGGCCGTATTCGTGTTACGGGATCAGGAAGTATGCTGTTTACCAGTGCGATAACAGGTGCAGGAAGTTCTAATGGTATGGCCTGCCCGATGTATATAAACACAACTGATACGGTTTTTGTAGGCGGCAGCACGACAACTGGTATACAGGGTGCCACCAAATTCGTTAACGATGCTACTGTAACTCTGGATGCCGGTATTCTAAATGTTTACGGTAGATTCGTCACAGAGGCCGGAGGGTTAGTAAGTATCAATGGTGGAACGGTTAATCTGGATCCTCAAATGTCCGGATCATTAACCGGCAGCAGCAGTACTCTTCAGGTTCTCTCAAATGGTTCATTCTCTATGTCGGGCGGAACTATTAATATTATCGATCCGATTGCAACAACGGGTTCAGGTTGTGACATAAGCATGTCAACCTCAGGAACAACTTTTACGATTACCGGCGGCACAATCAATATAGGCGACGGTGTTTCGAGTAGCACGGGTGTAGCAGGTTTCAAGATTAACGCGCACAATTTCCCGTTCTGGAATTTGAATATAAACGGAGATAATAATATACCCGGTCGCGCAGTTACACTAACTGACGGAACATCCCCAAGGAACCTTACCGTTCAGAAATCACTTTCAATCAATTCGGGTACTTTGTTTGCAAATGTATTAACAGGATCGACCATTACTCTCGGAGGTACATATGTTAATACTGGTACCCTTAGTTTGGGCTCGGCATCAACTGTTGTATTGGCTGGAACAACGGCACAAACGACAGGGAGTTATTTCCCTGCAACCGTTCCTAACCTAACTGTAAATAACTCCGCTGGTGCGACACTTTCGAATGATTTAACTGTCAATGGGACATTAAATTTGACCAACGGCGTATTGCATTTGGGAAATAAAATTCTTTCACTTAGTTCCACTGGAACAATATCCGGAGGCGGTTCTACGGCGAATATGATCGATGGTGTAAGCGGCGGAGAGGTTCGCAAGTATTTCGGAAGTTTAGGTAATTTCGTTTTCCCTGTAGGAACAGCCGGGGCCACATCTGTATACAGTCCTGTTGACATTACATTGAGCAGTGGAAACTTAAATTCGGCATATGTCGGTGTTAAAGTTGTTGCTGAAAAACATGCAGCTAATACAAGTACATCCAATTACCTGAATCGCTATTGGACACTTACTGCCAATGGCATCACCGATCCGGCATACTCCGCCACATTCGTATATGATATTTCAGATGTATCCGGCACCGAATCGAATATCGTCGCAGGATTATACAATGGTTCTTCATGGGCTTCTCTTAACCCCGTCAACCCTTCTGCTCATGCGTTTTCTTTAACCGGGATAGCTTCATTTGGTGATTTTACAGGTATCAACGGCAGCGGTTCAGGCAGTTCAAGTGTTGTAACTGTAAAAGTTATACCACAAGGTTATTACAACCCGGGTGGTTTTTTAAACTGCAGCGATACCGTTGAGGTACTGCTTGCAAACGGATCAGCACCATACGCGCTTATCGATTCGACCTATGCTATTCTTGATTCTTTGACATTCACAGCTTCTGCTACTTTCACTGTGGCGGAATCCGGGAACTATTATCTGATCATTAAACATCGCAATAGTGTTGAAACATGGAGTGCCCTTCCGATTTCATTTACAAAAAACGAAACAAATAGGTACGACTTTACATCAGCTGCATCGCAATCCTTTGGAAATAATGAGATAGAAGTTGGTAGTGGTGTTTACGCGATGTTGAGCGGAGACTGTAATCAGGACGGATATGTTGACCCTCTTGATTTGTCTTTGGTGGATCAGGATTCATTCAACTATGCTTCAGGAGTGGCCGTGCAAACCGATATCAATGGCGATCAGTTTGTTGATCCGCTTGATTTATCAATTGTAGATCAGAACTCATTTAATTATGTCGGTATTCAGAAACCGTCCGTGACCAGAATGGTCAGCGGCAGAGAAAGGGCAGCATCGCTTCCATACTACAAAAAGTGGATTGATTCTAACCAGCAGAAGCAATAATTACAATCTGGAATTGCCCTCAAATAGCATGCTATCGTTGTCTTGGCATGGTTTTTCGATGATCGGTTCCAAGTTGAAAAATCAGTAGACAGTGATAGTTATGAGGAGGATGGCGACATCCTCCTTTTTTATTTCTAGGAACGACAGATTTCTATTGCAATTTTCCCAACTTCGCATGATTTTTGCCTTGTGTGTTCATCTGGCTTTTCAACCAAAACTATTGTACAGGAAACATTATGACTACTTCCGGCAATAATCAACAACCCCCGATACAGGCTAATGGAGCAAAACCCAGCCGCGGCCTGTTCTCCAACATTCTCGGTGATTTTTTTGGTGGTACAGCAGCAATGCTTGTCGCGTTGCCGTCAGCTATTGCATTCGGTTTGATTATTTATGCCCCTCTGGGGGCCGAATTTTCCAGCCGGGCTGCGATTGGTGGAATAGTCGGAACTATTGCCTTAGGGCTGTTTGCCTCGATATTCGGCGGAACAAAAAATCTCGTATCGGCACCATGTGCACCAGCCGCAGCAGTATTATCAGTCTTTGTCGCTGATCTTGTTCACAGCGGCAGCATACCGTCTGATGCCGTCGTTGTTTATATTGCACTGGTTTCATTCCTTGCCGGCATTGTTCAATTAGTAGCCGGAAATTTGGGTGGAGGTAAGTTTATCAAATATATCCCTTATCCTGTCGTCGCAGGATATTTAAGTGCCGTCGGTATTCTTATCATCATAGGTCAAGTGCCGAAATTTTTTGGGATTCCTAAAGGTGTAGTGTTTTGGAATGGTTTAATGAATATCGGACTTTGGAAGTGGGAGAGCCTCTTTGTTGGAATGTGTACTGTTGGCGGCATGCTTGTGGCACCGAAACTTACGAAAACTATTCCTGCATCAATTTTGGCACTCATCATAGGCGTTATCGCATACTTTGGGGCAGGTTTAATTGATTCCGCCCTGCTGACGCTGAACAACAATCATTTTGTTATTGGACAGATAGCAGTATCCATGTCCAATTTGTATGATGCTTTTGTTAAGCAATGGTCATCTCTTGCACTGATAAGTCCGAGTATTATTGGTCAGATGATAGCTCCGGTCTTTACTCTGGCAATTCTACTTTCAATTGATACTTTAAAAACCTGCGTTGTACTCGATGCAATTACACAAAGCCGTCACAATTCAAATCGTGAATTGATTGGACAGGGAATAGGCAACATGGTCTCCGCTTCACTTTGCGGTATTCCTGGTGCTGGTACAATGGGCGCAACAATTGTGAACATTAACAGCGGAGCACAGACAAAATTATCGGGGATGGTTGTCGGGTTGACTGCCTTATTGGTTCTGTTGTTATTGGGTAATTTTATTGCGTGGATTCCGGTGGCAGCCTTAGCAGGTATTCTAATTGTTGTAGGTTACCGCATGGTTGATAAGAAAAGTTTTGCGTTGTTAAAGCACCGTTCAACAAGATTTGACTTTTTCGTTATACTCGCAGTAATTATAACTGCTGTCAGTACGGATTTACTCATTGCTTCCGGAGTCGGTATTATTTTTGCGATAATTTTGTTTTTACGCGAGCAGATGAGGTCTTCTGTTATTCGTAAAAAGTTTCGCGGCAATGAGATTTTTTCTAAAAAAGTCCGTCCTGCAGATGAAGTCGCAATTCTTGAAAAGCACGGCGAAGAAAGTATTGTATTGCAATTGCAGGGGCAGCTTTTTTTCGGAACAACGGATCAGCTGCTCAATGAGATTGAGCCGTATTTATCAAAATGCAGATATATTTTGCTGGATATGCGCCGGGTACAATCAGTTGATTATACAGCCGCACACTTGCTGGAGCAAATCCATTCCCGCTTGAAAAAAAATAACGGATATCTCATATTTGCTTCTGTCCCGTTGAGTCTGCCTACCGGACAAAATGTCCGTAAGTATTTGAAGAACCTTGGTGTTGTTGAAGCCGAGGATTTGAAGTTTTTTGACGACATTGATTCAGCGGTAGAATGGATTGAGGAGCAAGTTTTACGTACGGAGAATGCTGATCGGCATAAAGCAGAAAGAATCCTTGATTTAGCTGAGATTGAATTATTCAACGGTTTCTCGAATGAGGCATTAACTAAAATAGCCGGGAGCCTGACGGAGAAATCGTATAATGCCGGAGATAAAATATTCGGAATTGATGTCGCCGAGGAATTCCCTGATGAAATGTTTTTTATCAAAAAAGGCACTGTCAAAATTATGCTGCCATTGCATGGCGGAGCATCGTACCATATTGTTTCTTTCACACGCGGCGGCTTTTTCGGCGATATGTCATTCCTTGATAGGGGAAAGCGTTCAGCTAATGCCGTTGCCGCAGATGATGTAATTCTTTACATCCTTTCTCGCAAAGAATTTGATAGAATAACCGAGCAAAATCCGGAGATAGCCGGAAAGTTCTTCGAAAGAATGGCACTGGTGATTTCTCACCGGCTCCGTCAGAACAATATTGAATTGAAGGCTCTACAAGAAAATTAAATCCGAGCTTACAGTTCTTCTGTCCTTTTTACCGGCATCGGGATAGGTTCACTTCTTGACGGCATGACCGGATAATCCGGAAGTCCGATGTTTTGCACCAGATCCGAAATACGTATTTCCTTGTTCTCGATAAAGGATTTATTAGCAGCTATTCCTGTCAGGCATGAATATGCTCCGGCACGCTGATCGGCTTTTCTCAAGTATTTATCAGCTTTTTTATCCTTCCCGAAAATGTCATCGAGCATAACCTTATCGCCACCTGCATGAGAGCCGGTTCCCTGCCAAACTTCAACTTCGTACCCGGGCTTGCGAAGAGGGAAGACCCGGATGTAAGTACCGTCACCCTTGAACGCGTTCTTTAATTCACCCTTTTCATCCTTGGTGAGTTTTTCTTCCATCTTATGTTCAATGCGGCCTTTCGTGCCGTTAAAAATAATGTAATATCCTTCCCATGAATTAAACGCATTTAGAGAATAGCTCATGGTGGCATTATTTGAATATTTAACGAGTACATTCATGGTATCTTCAATATCTATTTCGGGACGAAATACACACTGATCTCGGTAATAATGATCGTACTGCTCATTATCGAGATAATGAATCTTGAAATACGGATTTTTGCTTAAATCAAGCTCGAAAGCGCATTCTTCTCTTTCGGGACAGGTATGGCAGCGTTCGTGAGGTCCCTGCAAACCAAAACGTTTTATCGTTTCCGGTGTATAAAATTCCCGTTTACCCATAGCCTGAACCGCGACTGGTACGGCTGATAACCACCAGTTGACAAGATCAAAATGATGTGTTGCCTTGTGAACCATGAGTCCGCCTGATGATGCTTTGTGACTGTGCCACCGTCTAAAATAATCTGCGCCATGAAATGTATCAAGCATCCAGTGAAAATCGACGGATAGAATATCTCCTATTACTCCGCTTTGCAACAAATCCTTGACCTGCGAACGAACCGGAGAATACCGGTAATTAAATGTTACAGTTACTTTTTTACCGGATTTCTTTTGCGCATCAATAATGCTCTGACATTTTTGTGCTTCCGTGGTCATAGGTTTTTCAGTAATGACATCATACCCAAGTTCCAGAGCCCGCACGATGTATTTGTTATGGAATCCGTCAACTGTGGTTACAATGACAATATCGGGCTTCGTTTCGCTCAACATTTTATCAAAGTCTTCGGCGAGATAAATTGGAATCTCTTTTCCGGTAGCCTCTTTCGCTTCCGACTGAGCCACTTTTAACCGGCCCAGGTTTGTATCACATAGCCCGACCATTACACAAGTGTCCGGATATGTTTTATAAATTGCATTCTGATACAGGTGGGCGCGGTGTCCGGTTCCGACCTGGGCGTATTTTGTTTTGCCATCCATACCTGCAATGGTTTTTGCAAAATTATTGGTGGAAAGCAGAGCACCTGCTCCTGCAACTGCTGAAAGTTTTATAAAGTCTCTTCTCGAATAACTGTTAACGAATTTTTTTCCGGATTCCATTGTAACTCCTTGAAAAAGTAACTTGTTTATTCTACGTTGTTTTTATAAATATCCAAAATAATTTCAGTGGCTAAGCGAGCGTCTTCACCATTGACCATAGGCTCTTTATCGGCATGTATCGCTTGAATAAAATCAGTGATGATCATTTCGTGGTTAGTCGTGTCGTTCACAAGTGCGGAGGCTGCTCCGGTATGCTTATTTGTATGCTCTTTCGGTGCCGGATTCTCCATGCCGTCAATAGCCCATAAGGTTATCACGTCATTTTCCAGAATGACCGTGCCTTTGTCAGAATGAATATTGAGTTTTGCTGGAAACCCCGGTTTTGTTGCCGTAGAGGTTGTAATTGTCCCGGTCATTGATTTATGAAAACAGAGTGCTGTACCGTGGTCTTCGCTTTCAATTTTTTGGATATAGGTATGCAGTGAACTGATAATCTTATCCGGTTTTCCGAATAACCAGCCATACAGGTCAATGTAGTGAGATGCCTGCTGCATGAACGGACCGCCGCCGTCAATTGATTTTGTTCCGCGATAAGGTGAACTCTTATAATAGTTTTCATCACGAAAGTATTTTACTGATAGATCAACGGCGAAGATTCTGCCAAGACTATTTTCACTGATGAGTCTTTTTAGTAGGGGATTATCGCCGCTAAGTCTTCGCTGATATGAGACACCAAGTTTTACACTAGCCTTCCGGCATGCGTCGATCATCGCATCACAGTTTTCAAGAGTAATATCCAACGGCTTTTCCACCAGAACATGCTTACCTAATGCGGCTGCCTCTATCGCTCCGGCATGATGAAAACTATTTGGTGTACAGAGTATCACTGCATCAAAGGGGTTCCTGATATTTTTTATCGTGGCAGCAACCTCTATGTTATGGGTGCTTTGGAGAGCGGAAGGAACTTTGCCTGAACGGGAAACAATGCCCGAAACCCGGCATCCGGGAATTTTAGATAATGCCTGGATATATGTGTTTGAAATATTTCCAGTTCCAACGATGACAAATTTGAAATCCGATGATGTCATATCCATGCGTTCTGGTGATGAGTTGAATAATTTGTACTAACAAATATACAAAGCAATTCATTATAAGTTAAAAGTCTAATGTCTAATGAGTGTGTTGGAGGTTTCTGGTATAATTCTTATCAAACAACTGAACTCACCCCCGTCCCCTCTCTTGTCAAGAGAGGGGAGAGCCTTACGATGCAAGTTTGGTTTTGATATAGGTGGCGAGGGTGAGTTCGGTTTGATTCAGAAGGTGAAAACTGAATACGAAGAGTTCTCTAACACATTCGTAACTCATGGGTTAGGAAGTGGAAACAGCATCAAGCATTGGATTCCTAAGTCTGTTGGGCAATACAGATAATTGTACTTCATACACCAATGCTGTTGTTAATATTAAAAATTACAGATAATTTAGTTGTATAATTATTAAATATCTCAGGCTAGCCATGAAAATTCTTGTTCGCACCTTTGTTTTATGCTTGTTGCTTCTTAGTGCAACAAATGCGCAATCTTCAACTAGCGATTCTATAAATGCTAATACACCAAAATATACTATTGACAATTGTGTTAATTCTTTTGACTCCACTAAAATAGAACCAACCAAAGCGGGTTTTCAATACTGGTTTGCGGATAAGAACTTCCTTGATGGACGCACACTCAAACTCAGCGTCGTAAAACCTAAAGATGCAACACACCCGCCGCATGTCCATGCTGAAGATGAATTCTTCTTTATTCTTGAAGGGACCGCGGAATTTTATCTTGCCGGAAAAACAAAAGTAGTTCGGCCGTACACGAGTCTGTATTGTCCTTCAAATGTAGAACATGGTATCCGTAATGTTGGTGATACTGTCTTAAAGTATCTGGTAATTAAAAAATATAACACTAAGTAATTGCTTTACCATTGTTTGTAATGTTAGGTTTGCTCATGAATGCACATCACCGGTTCTTTATAAGGGGGATATTCATTTGTTTGATGGTTTTATCACTAACACCGGGAGTATTTTCTCAGAATAAAGAGAAAATGGTACAAGCAAATGGTTTAAGCTTAGAAAGTTTTTTCGACAGCGCGCACCACTGGTATGATATTGACGAAGATACGAAAGTTATTCACCCTTTGCCGGGAAAACCGAAATGGGCCCCGAAGGAAATTGATAAAATCGCAGATAATATATTGCTGTTTCAAAAATCCAACGGCGGTTGGCCCAAAAATTATGATGTACAGGCAGTATTGCTGAAAGAACAAACGGATAGCGTGCTTGCTGCAAAAGATGATTTGAATACGACGTTCGACAACGGCACTACGCACAGTCAAATCGAATATCTGGCAAAAGTTTACAATATCCTCAAGGTTGAGAAGTATAAAGAAGGATGTTTGCGTGGATTGGACTTCGCTCTTTCAGCACAGTATCCTAATGGCGGATTTCCTCAATTCTATCCTGATACAAGCGGTTATCGTAAATATATTACATTCAATGACGGTGCGATGATAGGCGTAATGAAAATATTCCAGAAAATAGTCCGGAATAATAAATTATATTCCTTTGTTGATGAAACAAGACGGGAGAAAATTAAAGCCGCCTATGAAAAGGGTATAGATTGCATAGTAAAATGCCAAATTAAAGAAAATGGAAAACTGCTCTCCTGGTGTCAGCAGCACGACAATGTTGACTTCCGTCCACAGAAGGCGCGCAAGTTTGAGCCCGCCTCTATCTGTAATGGCGAAAGTGTAGAGATAGTCCATTTCTTGATGAGAATTGATAAGCCGAGTCAAGCTGTTATTAATTCTATAAAAGGCGCAATTGCATGGTTTCGTGAATCGGCTATTCACGGCATCAAACCAATACTTGTTGATTCACCTTACGCTCATTACATGTATCACTCAACAACGCAAGATAGGGTAGTGGTAAAGGATCCAACAGCACCCGATGTATGGACCCGTATGTATGAACTAGGGACACACCGTCCGATCTTCTGTAACAGGGACGAAAAGATTGTGTATTCGCTTGCTGAGGTTGAAAGAGAAAGGCGCACGGGATATCAATGGTATGTATACGCTCCGCAGGAGGCATTAAAGAACTATCCGGCATGGTTGAAGAAAAACGGATTGACTGAATAGCCGTTTATAAGGCGAAGATATGCTCCCAGATGCTTTTTTCAACCGGGATGCCGTTTTGCAGATGATCTGCTCTTTGTGAAATTACCCGCTCACCCGGATAGCGTATTGAAGCTTCTTCTGATTCTTTCACCGACGCGTGAAAATCATCAATAATGTTATTGATGACATTGTGCAGGGCATGTTGATCGCCGAATTTCGATAAATCAAATGCGATGAATACCTGCGATAGCCGGTGTTCATACTTGAATTTACTAATCTCATGCGTGGCAAGTCCTCCAGAAAGGACAGCGGCAAATATATCAAGCAGCATCCCGAGTCCGGCGCCTTTCCAATATCCGATAGGTAGAGTTCTCCATGTCTCCAATATTTCAGATGGGTCGTTAGTCAGTTGACCTTTGGCATTGTATCCGCCGGGGAAAGGTAGTTTCTCGTTTTTCAGTTTTGCGATTTCCATTTTACCGTATGAAAATTGCGACATCGCCATATCGAGAACAATTGCTTCGTTTTTATATGGTGTCGCAAACACAAGGGGATTATTGCCGATACGTGAATCAGTTGCACCCCATGCGGGTAAATTGCCGAGCGTGTTCGTCCACCCGATAAAACTGAATCCCTTTTGCGCTGCCAGCCAACCATACGATCCGCCGCGCATCCAATGATTTGTGTTGGCAAGAGCCACGCATCCAATGCCGTTAGCGGATGCGAGTTCCATTGCGCGGTTTGTGCAAACTATTGCATTCAAAGGCCCGGGGCCGAGCTTCCCATCCCACTGTTCAATCGCCCCAAGACTTTTCACAAGGGAAGGTTCAGCATGAACATCGATGCAGCCTTCCTTAATATATAATACAAACCGGGCGAACCGGTTTACACCATGAGTAATGACACCGTCTACGCTGTTGTTGACAAAAATATCCGCGCATTGCTCTGCCTTCGTTCTATCAAAATCATGTTTTAATAAAACTCGTATGAATTCCTTACGCATTTCATTTGCGGTTACAAGAACAGGCTCTGATTTTTGTGTCATGAAATATCTTTATAATAGTGAGTTTTAGATTTTCTTATTACGGATTTGCGGTACAAAGTAGTATAGCAGCGTAGCAACAATGAACAAAACAATCGCGCTAACTCTCACACTCGTCGCCTCTCCGAATGTATCAGCTAAAGTTCCAATAATTAGGGCGCCGATAGGCATAAAGCCCAAAAATATCATTGTATAAATTCCCATAACTCTGCCTCTCAACTCATCGGCAACTGTAGTTTGAACGGTGCTGTTGGCGAGATTCAGGATAAAGAGGGTAAAAAATCCTTGCCAGAAAAGAAAAAAATACGAGGCGAAGGGGAATGTAAATGTTGAGAAGAATCCCATTGTTATGGGAACGCAGAATGACCCGATAGTGATAAGCAGGCCTTTCCTTTGATATCGGCTATATGTTGCAAGTATAAGCGCGCTAATTATGGAGCCGATACCACGGGCGGACTGTAAAAATCCATTTGTTGCAGCACCGCCGTGTAGGGTTTTAACTGCCCAGGCAGGTAGAATGGTGTTCATCGGTTGGCTGAATGTACAAGTGAACAAAACCAGCGAAATAATGGCAACTATTAATTTGTGATTTTTAATATAAACGAAGCCTTCTTTCATTTGCTGCAGGGCAGAAGCGTCTTTGACTAATCTTTTTTGTGGTGCAAGTTTCATCATCAGTAGCGCTATAATAACACCGATAAACGAGATGGCATTTATCATGAAGCACCAGCCGGGTCCCCATAAAGCGTAGGCTATACCTGCAAATGCTGGACCGATTGCAGTTCCCGTGTTAAACATCATCGCATTCAGCGCGATGGCATTGGTCAATAATTCACGGTCAACCATTTCAAGAACGAATGATTGCCGGGCCGGGGCATCAAATGAATTAACCACTCCCAGAAAAAACGCGAGAACGATGAGGTGCCAGGGCTGAATGAAATGAGTAAAAGTCATGATTGCCAGAATAACGGCAAGTACCATTTGTGCAGCTTGAGTAATAATCAAGATAGTCCGTTTTGGATATCTGTCCGCAAGAAGCCCTGCATATGTTGATAATAGCCATACCGGAACACCCATGGCAAATCCGACATATCCGAGGAATGCGGATGAATGCGTTAGTTGATAAACGAGGAAGCCCTGTGCTGTAATTTGCATCCAGGTTCCCAGAAGTGAAATAATTTGACCAATAAACCAATACCGGTAATTTTTGTATGCTAAAGCAGCAAAAGTATTTTTAGCGCTAAATTTCATTATCTATAAAAATTTCTAATTGTAAGCCTAAAATAATAATTTCCAGTTTATTGGACGTTTCCCGGAATCCTTTAGTTTAATCGAACATCATACCATAAAGAATTAATGGATTGATTATGTTTATTTTGTATATCCTTGCAGGAATTTTCGTTTTGTTTATCGGGCTGCATATCATGACAGTCTTTATGGCAAAACGCTCAAAAGGAATGAAACTTTCCGGATTAAAAGGCGATTTGAAAAGGCTCGAACAAAACGGTTCAAAGGGACTCGTCTATTTTCATTCTCCCGGCTGCCATGCCTGTAAAGCTCAAACACCGGTAATAAAAAAACTTCAGAACAAGTATTCCAATTTGTATGATATTGACGTCTCAAAGGATTATGCGTCCGCAAAAGTTTTTGGTGTCAAGGCAACGCCTACTATGGTACAGGTTGAAAATGGTATTATTAAAGATATTATCATCGGAGCACGGCAAGAGAACGCAATTGTTTCAATTTTAGCAGGAATGTGATACAGCACTATGGGAATTTTTGAGCATATTACAGTTAAGTTAGTACTTTCGGTTTTGGCGGGAGCAGGGTTGGGCTATGGATATCACCGTCTGGTGGGCTGCCGTAGCGGAGCATGCCCGATAACCGGCAATCCATACATCGCTACAATTTACGGAGCAGTTCTAGGATTTATGTGGGGGACTAATTAAAGTCCCCTTTAAATTATTTCTTATCCGTATTGATTTTGAAGAGAGGATATAAGGGGCAGAAACCCATGAATGCGGTTACCATCGGGACAACGCCCAGCAATGATACCCACTTGAGGTTTTCAGGCAGTACAAAGTACAGAGCAAAAATGATTACCGCGGCAATCAAACGAACTATCTTGTCTACACCACCAACATTTTTCTTCATAGCCATTTCCTTCTAATAATTGAGACTAAAAATTTATTAGTTACCAGTATGATACAGAATTGAGTAATAGGATTCACGAAAAATATGTTTTTTCGGGAAGTTTCATCAGGCCAGGCGACAGGCTCTAATTGTAATCTGCATCAATGATAATTATATCACTGATTTATTATATTTGCATTGTTGAGCAGGAATATTGGCGATTTGATATATCAACTGATAAGGTAAGACTATGCTTGGTAATTGGGTTATTAAAAGTTCATCGAATAAACAGATGCTTCTCTCAATAGTCATTGTTCTGGTTGGGTTTATTCTTGCTGTAGGATTCAGGGATTTTGATTCAAGCACATTTTCCAACTCACTTGCAGGATTTTTGTTAGGCATACTTCTTATCTTCATCGGTACTCCAGCCTTTATACTTACAGGAAAAGAAACAATAACTATTGACGTTAAAGCCCGGCAGATACGGATATTTTCGAAAAATAGTTTAAAAGAATACAACACTGTAATCCCTTTTGAGGATATTATCGGGATGCACATTTCTCATTTGGGGAAATATTCGAGCGGCATGGTGACATATTATATTACGCTTGAATTAAAATCCGGACAATCAAAGCCATTGTTTTTCCCCGCTTATTATGAGGGCCGATGGAATCGTGATTCGGTTGAGGGAAAACTTCACCGTTTACAGGAAATTTTAAATAATGCAAATCAGTAATGCTGAATTATTTTGCAATTTAGCATTTTAGAATTGGATTGCTCTCAGTTTCATACAAGAGGTCCTTTGAGAACAGGCGGAGAATCCTGTTTGTTGGTTTTTCGGGGAACAAATTATGCTGATGATATTGTTAAAGAAATGCATAGTTTCTCGTGTCGATTCAACTGATTACAAATAATTGCTGTATTTATTGGGAAAGCTGAAAAACATGGCTGCATCAATGATCGAAGATTTACGAGTTTTGCGTCAAATAGTAAAATTTGATGAATATTTTCGCGTACTTAATCGTATTGCCCAAGCAAAATATCATATGGGGATAATTGAGGCGCGTGTATGGGGAATATTGAGTAGTGAACAGTTTTATGATGTATTCGGGACCAAGGGAAACACACTTAATCCCTCGAATTTAAAAAAGCATGCTTCCTCAGCCGGACACCTCCGCAAAGTACTATTTATAAATCCTGCATCCGGAATTGAATTACACGATCTTACAGATTGTACAACCGACGATGATGATACGTTACATGTGCAGGAATGCGTCATGTTGATGCTGGACAAGGATATGGCGGTTATGTTAAAAGTAAAAATCGAACATGTCCCCGTCGATTTTGTTAGCTCTGTAACTGAATTATATGATACGTGTTATTTATCCATAGGTAGTTTGTTCCATCACGAGGTAAGTGAGATATTCTTAAAGCGCTATCACCTGTATGAGCGGGCAATGTTAGCGACGAAAGATGGAATTATTTTAACCGATGCGACATTACCTGACAATCCGGTGATGTGGGCAAATAAAGGGTTTGAGGAAATCACCGGGTACTCAAGAGAAGAAATTGTGGGACAAAACTGCCGCATATTACAGAATCCAAACAGTTCACACGATGAATTGGAAAAATTGCGTTCCTCCATAAAATCCGCGAACAGTTGTAGTGTGGTTCTTAAAAACACTAAGAAGAACGGGGATGATTTTTACAATGAACTCAGCATCTCTCCGGTTTTCGATGATTCAGGAAATTTAACAAATTTCATAGGTGTTCAGCATGATATAACCGAAAATGTAGCAAACCGGAAAAGAATAGAAAGACTTACCGAATACTACTATAAATTGCTCAACGATATTCCGGGACAAGTAGCCGTATTTGATAAAGAATTGCGATACATTTTCATTAATCCTGAAAGTATAGTAAATAAAGAGCTGAGAGAGTGGCTCGTAGGCAAGACGGATTTTGACTATTGCAAGCGCAGAGGGATTGATATAGCAGTGGCTGAATCAAGGCAGGCATCTTTACGGCAGGTGATAAAAAATAAAAAGAGATTTACATTTGAAGAGAAAATCTCAAAACCGGACGGCACAGTCTTCTATTTTTTCAGAGTCATATCTCCGATATTTGATAATCAGGGAGAGGTTGAATATCTTATCGGCTATGGGATTGATATTACCGAACGAAAGAAGGCTGAAGAAGAACGTGATAGATTTTTTACCCTTTCCTCGGATCTGTTTTGTATCGCAGATATGAACGGATATTTTAAAAGAGTAAATCCTGAATTTAGTGCGCTTTTGGGTTATACTGAAGAAGAGTTGCTATCACGACCAATTAGGAGTTTTGTTTATCAGGAAGAAATCTCCGAGTTTGAAAAAAATTTCAACGGATTAAAAACAGGGGACAAAGGATTTCAATCCGAGCGAAGGCTCGTTTGCAAAGACGGCGGCTATCGTTGGCTTGCCTTTAAAGGCAGTATCGATCCGGATACTAAGTTGGTGTATGTTGTTGGCAGGGATACAACAGAACGAAAGCATGAAGAACAGCAGCTTATTGATGCAAAAAACATAGCAGAGTCTTCAACCCGTGCCAAAGAAGAATTTCTCGCTCACATGAGCCATGAAATCAGAACCCCTTTAAATGGCATCATCGGATTGTCCGGATTATTACTTCAAATGCAAGTTGAGCCCGAATATACCGAGTACTTGAAGTCAATTAAATCCGCAGCAGATAATTTACTCGTTATCATAAATGACATTCTGGATTTCGCGAAGATTAACGCGAAGAAAATTGAATTTGCAGAGATAGATTTTTCACCGCGTGAGGTTATCCGGCAGATAATTCAAATCGTGAAAATTAAAGCCGAAGAGAAAGACCTAATCCTCGAGCTGAGCGGAGAAGATAAGCTTCCTGCATATCTTAATGGTGACCCAAACAGACTCAGCCAGATTTTGCTGAATCTCACCTCAAATGCTATTAAATATACAAATGAAGGTACAGTATCCATTCACATTAAAGCTGACGAGAAATCGCCTGGAAAAGCACTCCTCACTTTCACAATTAAAGATACAGGTATCGGTATTGCTAATGAAAAACTGTCTTCGATTTTCGAAAGTTTTCAGCAAGTACAAAACGTTGCAGGCTTAGTTCAGGGAACAGGACTAGGGTTAACAATTGCAAAACAGTTAGTAGTTCTACAATGCGGAGACATTGAAGTTAGCAGTGAATTAGGGAAGGGGTCTGTTTTTACAGTTAGTATACCATATCTTTTGGGCAATCCCCCTGTCGTTGAAAAAATTTCAGGCAATACGGCTGAAAATGAAGAAACAGCGTTAGCTGGCAAACGCATTTTAGTCGCCGAGGATAACAAAATCAATCAGCTTGTTATTTCAAAATATCTCGCACTTTGGGGGGCGGAATATACTATTGTGAATAATGGTTTGGAAGCATTTGAACAATTGCAGCGGAGTCCCTTTGATATCGTACTCATGGATCTTGGTATGCCAATCCTTAACGGATATGAAGCCGCACAAAAAATCAGAGGTGATTTACCTTTACCCCAAAGCAGTACCCCTATTATTGCAATTACCGCTTCAGCTTTGACTGATGTTAAACTAAAAGTTTTTGGCTCCGGCATGAATGAGTATATTACAAAGCCATTTCAACCCCGTGAAGTGCTGGATAAGATACTTTATCTTGTTCATCAAAGCCAGGTGGCTGAAAATACGGCTCGAAACTATGAGCATGGCTTCATGGAAGACAATGCTATTGATTTGTATTATTTACGGGAAGTTATGGGAGGCGATACTAAAGGATTGATTGAATTGCTGGAGGAGATTAATACTGAAATTTCAGATTTCATAGCTGGCTTATTCGAAAGAGACCCCAGTGAAGAGATTGCCGAGATTCAAGCAACTGCACATAAGGTGAAACTCATGTTCATGTACTTAGGAGCTTCAAATGAATACGAAATTTTAAATAATCTTGAGATTGCCGGGGCAAAAGCGAAATCCCATGTTGCCTCGGATTTGCAAAGAATAATTCATGCATGGCGTGATATACAGCCGCAGCTTTTGCAAGAGATAGATAAAATTAAACAAGAAGTCCTTTAATTTAACCGGCAATCCCGCAAGTAATTCTTTTTGTGATTACATACCGAAGTATGCCATTGCCTCAGCCTGATTCTCTGTGATTTTGAAAAGATTAAAATACCCGGTTATTTCAAATACCCGTTTTGTGTTAGCATTCAAACCGCAGAGGTATACACCACCGTCGAAATCAGCTAATTTTTGATGCGATAAAATGAGTATACGTAACCCGGCACTACTGACAAAGTTCATCTTATTGCAGTCTATGAGAATATTATATATACCGCGTTCTACAATTTCATCAACTTTCTGACTAAAAATATCAACCTGAGTAATGTCAAAGCGTCCCTCAAGTTCAAGTATTGAGATTTTTTCCTTGATTGTTTCGCGTATTTCCATGTAAAAGCCTTTCGCTAAATATTCGGTTTACTGAATGATAAAATATTTTTTCCATCTACACGTTCATATGAAATATCGTGTAGTATCTTTTTACAAATAAATATTCCCATACCTCCGGGTTTTACGCCGTGAATACTTGTCGGGATAACCGGGTCATCGGAGTTTAATGGATCAAAATCAATTCCGTCATCTTCAAGTTGGGCATTGATAACTTTTCCATCGTAGTTTACCCGAAGGGTGATAAGATGTTCGCTTTCATCATTAAAAGCATAAAAGATAATATTACTAATCAGCTCATCAATGGCAAGCAGAAAATCATCAATGACTTCCTGGTTGATTCTCCAGGTAAGAAATAATGAATTGAGCTCTGTGGAGAGTTTGCCGATTTCCTGAATATCTTTTTTGACAAGTATGGTATATTTAAAAGGTTCATCCTTGTCGCTTAAAACACCGTGGCCGCCGAGATATCGTAATGTTAACAGAGTCATATCATCAAATTGTTCCATACCCTCAGCAAATTTGTCAACCGCGGATATAATTGCATTCGTCAACCCTTCGGCATTAAGTCCTGAATTCGAAAGCAATACCTGTTCAAGATGCGTCTCCTCGAATAATTCAGATTCCTTATTTTCCGCATCTGTAATACCGTCCGTATACATCGAAACCACATCTCCGGCTTCAAGCATAATCGAAGCACTTCTATACGGACTTGATTGAATTCCTATGGGGTATCCATGAAATACTTCAAGCTGTTGAATTGTACCATCACGGAGGAGATACGGCGGATTATGACCCGCGTTACAATATTCGAATTCGCCCGAATAAACGTCCAGAATAGCTATAAAGAATGTAACGAACATTTTTTGCAGATTGTCCCTGCATAAATCCTCATTCACAATCCGGACAATTTCATTGGGTTTCATCCCTCGTGTATACTTTGCGCGCAGCAGGGTTCTTGTCATAGCCATTAATAAAGACGCAGGAACTCCTTTGCCGGATACATCACCTATTGCCAGCACCAGGTGGCGGTCATCGGCAAAGAAATAATCGTATAAATCACCTCCCACAGCTTTAACCGGGGTCAGGTGTGCGTACAAATCAATTTCTGTCCTGTCCGGGAAAGGGGGGAATAATTTCGGAATGATACTCATCTGAATATCGTGAGCGATACGCATTTCGCTCTCGATCTTTTCCATGTCAGCTGTGGTTTTTTTCAGATTCTCAATGTGATACTGAAGCGATGTCTGCATGCTGATAAATGAGTTGTTCAGTTCGCCGACTTCATCTTTTCTGTCCAGAGGCTCGATATTTACATGAAAATTTCCCTGAGCAATAAGCTTCGTAGCATTGGCGAGTGAAGTCAACGGTTTTGTGGTCGATTGGCTGACCAATACAATAAGAATGATGAGCAGAATACCGGTAAAAATAATAATAAACGCGATGAATTCGCTCAAACGGTTGATATCACTGAATAATTCGTCTATTGGATACAAAACACCGACTGACCAACCGCTCGATTTTATCGGAGCATAATAAATCCAACTCAACTTGCCTGTCTGCACATTTTTATACGCGAATGTTGCTTTGCCTTGCATGCCGCTTATCATGTTTTGTCCCATGATACGCATATCTTTGTAGTTGCGTTCATCAGCAAGACTAAACAGGCTCTCATTCATAATAAGACTTTTGTTGGGATGGCAGACAATAGTCCCTGTCCGGGAAATTACAAAGCAGTAACCGGTTTTTGAGATGTAGGTATTGTTAATTATCCGCACCAAACCCTCAAGGGATATGTCCGCAGTTACTGTACCGCGGGCAACACGCTTTCCGTTAACCATATGATAGAAGGGAATTGAGTAGGTTGCCATGAGAATGCCGCCACCGCCCTCATCAATATAAGGTTCGGACCAGTATCCCTTATCTAAAGTAATGGGAATTTGATACCAGTCTGAAACGTGATATGTATAGTTTTCATTGCCAAGATAAATAGTTTTGAGTTCCTTCTTATCTTTATACACATACGGGGCATGGTAATATTCTTTTTTATCATACGCGTAAGGTTCATACGCAATTGCGATACCGTAAATTTCGTAGTTTTTTCTCAGTACGGTATCCAGCATTGTTATAAGTTTATCATCTTTGAAATCTTCCGTAGAAAGTATCATACTTAATGTGTTAGGCACTTTTTCAACCCGGCGCACAAGGCCCTCAATTGTACCAACAAAGTTTTTTACCTGAAGATTAGCAGAGGTTTCTATTCTTTCCGATATGATGTGTCTTGAATAAAAATATGAATAGAGAAATACGACAAAGCAAAGTACCTCAACAATTGAACAGATGTAAAAAGCCAGTTTAAAACCGAGTGAGCGGTTTTTGAGAAATTTGAAAATCTTCATGGCTATTGATTACTCCTGTTTATTGTGTTATATGCAGGGGCTTTTTTCACCAGTCCGAGTTTTTCCAGTAACGATGCAGTCGTATTGTAATCCTGCTGATTAAGGAGTCCCGTTACATGTTTTTTACCATCAACATTCAATAATCCGAATAAACCGTTCACTACCCACCGCATCTGTGAATAGTTTATGGTGATATTTTTGGATTTTAGATATTTCATAACGCAATCAATGCTTTCGGCAGGATGATCGTACATATACTGCCACCCCTCTAAAGTCGCCTTAGTGAATTTTTTACATATCTCGGGATTGGCTTTATACGTACTTTCGAGACAGTATAAACCATCTTCCGGGAAATTCAACAGAATATCTTTATAATAAATCGCGGTGAGTGCGGTAGAATCAAATCCGGAATTGATAATATTGTGAAAATCACTATACGATTTTACTATCAACGCGTCAACGCAGTCCATAAGCAGGAGATTCACCGAAGCGCCGCGGGGGAGCACAGTCAGTTTTAAATTGTATTTCTTTATAAATGCGTCCCCGATAACCTGCAATTCCTCTTCAAACATCCCGATTCTTTTCCCGTTGAGGTCGCTAATAGTTCTTATATGGTTTGCGCGTTTTGAAACGATCATAAACGAAGAAGATTTTAATAGCTGCGCAAGATTAACAATAGGCTGCTTTTCTGAGGATAATTGTACTGCGGTGGGAAGCATAAGCGTTGTGAACATCACCTTGCCCCGCGTCAGATATGATAGAGCGATACCCCTGCCGCAGGAAACAAATTTTACATTCAATCCATACTTTTTATAGATACCCTTTTCCTGAGCGAGAATCTGTCCGGCAAATTCGGCTTGTTGTTTGCCGATAAAACACGTCACATCCTGTGAAAATGCCTGAAAGCTGAAGAGGAAAAGTATTATGAAGAAAAATCCGCGGGCCGTTCTCATATAGCAACCATCTTCCTATTGTATTCTTTAATATATTAATTATCCCAGTAAGATGAAACAAATAGTTTAATTCTAAAGTGGCAAGTAACTCGTGATGAGGAATATCCTATCCGAGATTTTCAATTAGCAGGGCTAATGAAGCAATTCACGAATATTTTTCGCGGCGATAAAAAAAATTCATGGGGACGGAAAAATCCCCGTTGTTTTTTAGTAAAAAAGGCGGTAAATAATGGCATAAAAGTTGATTTAGGGATGTGAACAACTACACATTTAAAGGAATTTGGTATGAAAGCTTTGTTTGCGTTGATGATAATTGCGGTGATGTTTGCCGGATGCAGTAAAAATAATCCGGTCAGCACCGATAGTGCTTCGATTAGTTCCGGTGAGGCTGCATATAGTGCGGTTTCGATGTATAAAGTTGCCGGCGACTCAACGGCGACAACTGATACCACCGTCTGCCCGCATGATTCACTGCGGAATGTCAATATGCTTGTATCTTTAAAAACATATCTGACATTATCCGACGAACAATTTACACTTGTACAAGGCTTCGGCGATACCTTGTTTGCTCAACTGAAAGCTATTCGTACTACGGTGAAGAGCCATGGAATCTCGAAAGATTCATCTCATGTTCTGGTTGACGCTGCAAGAGCACAGTTCGTTGCCTCGGTTCAGGCGATTCTTACAACCGATCAACTGACACTCTTCACCACATGGCTATCACTCTATTGGGTTAAACCGGGGACAGGCGGGCCACATGGCAGTTTTGGAGAGCACGGGCGTCCGGGCGGAGACATGATGGCTAACGATTCTCTGAAAAACGCAGCAATGCTCGATTCATTAAAGGTATATTTGAGCTTAACCGATATTCAGGCAACATCAATAAAAGCATTGAGTGATTCGCTGGCTGTACAACTAAAAGCAATCCGTGCTTTGGCTATGAGCCAAAAATTGACTCCTGATTCAGTCGGCGTTCTGGTTATGGCTGCAAAGACACAATTTATAGCTTCGGTTAAAGCAGTACTCACCGCAGATCAGGTAACGCTCTTTGAAACATGGCTGACGCTTTATTGGGAAAAACAGATTCTTCCGGGGCGTAATGGTGGAGGGCCGGGAATGTCCGGCGGTCCAGGGATGCACGATGGCGGGCATGGTCATCATGGCGGAATGCACTAATCTTATAAAACATAAAACGGCCGCGAAAGCGGCCGTTTTTATTAAATCGTAATACACTGCATGTGAAACTGTAACGAAAGCTTCGACCAACCTGTTAATCCTTACCATGAAAGACCCCGCTTCTTTTATCCCAAATTATACTTGACTATAGATGGAATATTTGTTAAACTGCATCAAGGCTGTTTGAAAATTCACTTCTTTTACTCATCCCCGGAGATAAACAGTCCGCTGTTATAAATAGTTGTTGTGTTTCTACCGTTAAAAATATCTGATTAGTGTATCTGTAAATTGTCGAATCTCAGACGAATCAGCGGCATCTTTTCGTTGGTGTCTCAATCGCATGTTTGATGCTGGATACCGGCTACGCCTGAGTGAATACAGCCAACAAGGACTAACTATATCATTATAGTTATAATACATCATTCATTATTATTTAAAATTAGGTGGAGGTTATATGCGCACTGTAACTTGTTCTTTGTTCATGCTCATCTTCTTACTAAGTCATTCATTGTTTGGTCAGTTAAGGTTTGTCGGTGTGTTGCAGAAGGACAAGCTCGATGTACCGATCGAAGATAATACGCTATATTTCCCGGGTTTTGTAAAAGACACAACTCTCGCTAAACAATATTTTGGGAACGAACAGTTGGGCATCGGGAATGCAGTCGGCTTTTCATATGCCGATTCTGTCGCATCAGCTTATACGGAATTATTGCAGGATTATATTTATCTTGGTGAGAGATTCGGAATCGCGAGAATTGGACTAACTGGTATTGTCTCCGGGTCAAAAGATACTTCCAAAACAGCAGCCCAAAACTTTTTTACTGCAGGAGGTAACGCCTCAATCTATATGAGAGTTCCATTGTACTACTTCCATTCCCAAAATACCATGAGCCCGCTCTTGACCCTTGTGGAATTTATTCCAAAGGCCTCATTTGAGGTCCCGGGAATGAATGTATGGCTTAAGAACTTTACCTACAATTTTGATTTGGGGATTGAGCCGTATGCTACTGTGGCAACAATTAATGAAACAATGAAGTTTTATACTGAAGCCCGAATAAGCTATGTTGCCGGCTCGCAGGATTTTTACAAAACAATCGGGTTGGCATCCGAGAACCAGAAATCATTCTGGATGGGTAAATGGAGTTTGGGAATTTTAATAAATGATCAATTCAAAGTTGTTATTTCAAAAGGTTTCAAATTTCATAATACTCCGAATGAATTAGTCAACAATCTCCCGCTTGCGATTGGGGTTCAATTGGCTACCGGGAAAAAATAATATTCCAAGATTTTATTGATTCGAAAGTAATAAAAAAGCAGGCGGGAGCCTGCTTTTTTATTCTTCTATTTCTTTGTTCGTAATTTGGTTGAGCTGTCTTAAGATTTCTTCCAGCTGTTTATTTGTAAAGCCTCGCTGTTTTGCAATAGTAACAATTGTTCCGGCTTCAGGGGCTCCACAGTTCAACCCGCATAACCCAGCGCTCATGAGATAGGATAACAGTTCCGGGTGTATTGCTACCAATTCTTGAATGTCTGAATCTGCTGTTATCATATTAATTTTCTAGAACGACTGGAAGTTTTGCCGCGTTCCAATGGTTTATACCACCTTGTAAATCACGGACTTTAAATCCATGTTTTATCAGAATATTTGAAGCAATTCCACTTCTATGACCTGAGCGGCAATATACAAGTATTGTTTTTTCTTTTGCCGATTCCAGTTCCGGCAGCCTATCTTCCAGTTCGCCGACAGGTATGAGAATAGCATTTTTAATATGACCGGCTTCACTGTTAAACTCAGCAAGCGTACGTACATCCAATAGTAACACAGTCGAATCTTTTTCAATCAGGGTGCTTGCTTCATTCGGACTAATCAAAACATCGGAACTCTGGGCTTTTGTGCAGCCGGTCATTAAAACAACGACACTTACAATAAGTACTGTTAAATATTTTTGTGTTGTCATTCTAATCTTTCTCTATCTTACTCAGCAATTTGAATTGGTTGTGAGACTTTGAGAACTTTTTCGATAATATTATAGAACTCCTGTTTCGGAAGTGCGCCCATCGCCATTTGCGGCTGCTCACCAACAGGGATAAAAAGCAGTGATGGAATGCTGCGGATGCCAAAGACAGACGATAGTTCCTGCTCATCATCAGAGTTGATTTTGTAGAAATTGACCTTGCCCTTGTATTCTTCGGCAAGTTCTTCAATAACCGGACCTACCATGCGGCATGGACCACACCACGGAGCCCAAAAATCGATTAACGCCGGTAATTCACCTTTATAATTCCATTCCTGGCTCTTTTCGTAATCAAATACTTTTTCTAAAAACGTCTCTTTTGTTAAATGCTCAACCATTGAAGTATCTCCTAATTTATAATTCCTTTTAACGAACTACCGGTATGATGTAGGAGGCATAAAAAAGATTCACAAACAATTGTGCTTTAGTTAGCAGGTTAGGTGATAATTCCTGTAATACAATGTCGGCTAAGGCTATCTATTCAACAAATCAGGACAATTTCAAATATATTGAGTAATTCTTGACAATTATTATTGCCGTAAATGCTCATTAATTACCATTCAACCCTTATTTTTGTCTGTTCATCAGTTTTGGACTACAGGTAAGGGGAATTTACGATATTTTGATAAAGGGAATTTTTGATTTCTCCTATTGTCACCTGAAATTTTATAAATTCAATGAGATTCGATAATGAAAAAGATAATCTTCTTTATACTGGTGTCCATACTCGGGTTTTACTGTCCCGAACTTTATTCACAACAGGAGAATAAGAGTACGGTATCGGGATTTGTGTATGATGGAACCAACGGTGAGGCCATGATAGGTGCTACACTGGTCATCAAAGGCACAAAACTTGGATGTGTTTCAAATAGTAGCGGCTATTTTGTCATACATAATGTTCCAGCGGGAAGACAGACTCTTATCGTCAGTTCCATGGGGTTTTCGAAGAAGTCTGTACCGGTAAATGCCGCTGATAGCAGTATGGCGAAACTTAGTATTCAACTCCAGCCCGAGTCAGTTAATCTTAGTGAAGTTGTTGTGACCGGGGATAACATGAGTGCAGCTGAGAAGATGTATGAGGCCCCTGTTTCCAAATTTGAACTTTCCGGAGTGGAAATTAATGCAACGCCAAAGGTAATAGAGGCAGATTTGCTTCGTGCATTGCAGGCCCTTCCGGGAATCACAGCAGTGTCCGATTTTTCTTCTGGCCTTTACATTCGTGGCGGTACGGCCGACCAGAATATGTTTTTGATTGATGGCGCCGATGTATATAACCCGGATCACGCGTTCGGCATGTTCTCGACTTTTAATACTAATGCCATTAAAAAAGTAGAGGTATATAAAGGAGGCTTCTCGAGCGAATACGGCGGAAGATTATCTTCGGTTATTGACGTTATTAATTTAGACGGTAACAGAAACCGCGTCGAAGGTATATTTTCGATCAGCCTGCTTTCGGGCTCTACTACAATTCAAGTGCCGATCGGCTCTGTCGGCTCGGTTTCCGGTTCTTTCAGAAGGACATATCTTGATCAGACATATGCCAAATGGAGTAAAGAAGTTCCGGATTATTACTTCTATGATGGAAATCTTAAAGGGTTTTTTGACGTATCGCAAAGAGATAAATTATCAATCAGCTTTTTCAATAGCAGAGATAATCTTGATTATCGCCTAAAAAAAGGGTCTGCTGATTCACCGGGTTTGACATATAGTTGGGGCAATACCACCGGCAGCGTCAATTTGAAGCACTTATTTAACGAAAAGTTGTTCGCATCATTCTGGTTCACCGGCAGCGGATTCGATTCCGATTTTAAATTAGACAAGATTGTTAATGAGGAAGCGAAAAACAAGCTGACGGATTACGCGGTGAAGGCCTCTTTGGAGTATTACGCGGATAATGATATTTCGTGGAAGTTTGGTGCTGAACAGAAGTATCTCCGGTTTAGCTATCGTGAAGAATTTAGCGAAGGCTTAGTTGATTTTGTAAATAAATCCCGATTATCAACCCTCTATGCGGATGTGCGGTACAGGCCGGATATACTATGGGAGATAGATCTCGGATTGAGAACAAGTGCTTATTTGGGAGAACAAAAGATCGTTAATCCGGAACCGAGATTCTCTGTAAAATACAGATTGTCCGAATCGAGCAGCGTGAAATTCTCTGCCGGCAGATATTTTCAATACCTGAACAGAATTCAGCAGATGTTTATTTCCAGCATATGGACAGGTGTAGATAAATATACCAAACCCGCCTCGTCTAATCACTTTATATTCGGGTATCAACGTGAACTATCCGATGTCCTGACAATTGAAGCAGAAGGTTATTACAAAACGTATGCTAACATATATCAGTTTAATCAAAACCTGAATGCATCCATCACTCCGGGGTACACGAATGCGGAAGGATATCCGGTGTACAACTCTACAGAGTCCTTGTTTATCAGAGGTGATGGAAATACGCTTGGGGCAGAGATTCTTTTAAGAAAACAATCCGGCAGTGTTACGGGCTGGTTATCCTATACCTATTCTAAAACGAAATACACATTTGACGGAATAAATGAAGGTAATTCTTTTGCTCCAAGGCATGACAGGGCGTCAGTTGTTAACCTGGTGGTCAATGGTGATTTAGGCGATTTGTTATCCGGTGAGTTCAATGCGGTTAACGAAAAGAAAAGCAGCCGCTGGAGTTTCGGATTGAATTTTATGTTCGCCTCCGGACAGCCTATAACCATGCCTTCTTCAATATACTTTACATCTAATATTCCGGATGCTCCGAATCAGGTTGGAGATCAACAATCATTTCCGGCTTATAAATCATATCCTGGAGCAATCAACTCGTACAGGCTGCCCGCTTATGCACGGCTTGATGTCAGTATTACCTACGAGAAGGATTACGGCAGCTGGTCATTGGCCCCATACCTGCAAATCTACAATATCGGGAACAGGAAAAATGTATGGTTTATCGGATATGACAGTAAACTTGAAAATAACAGTGTCATACAGACGGTGGACAAGTATAACATGCTGCCGCTGCTTCCGAGTATCGGTGTAAATATAAAATTCTAGCAGGCAATGTAATTATGAATGCAGATAGGAAGTATATCATGAAAAAAGTTTTTATAAGCATAATATCATTAACCGCCTTGTTTTTTGCATCCTGCGGTGATCCTGATGTTTCAATAACGAGCTCCGGTTATGAACCCAAAATAGTAGTGGAAGCATATTTATTTGCTGGGCAAACAGTGCAGAATATTAAAATTACCCGGAATTACGCCCTTGGACAGCAAATTGACATAGCTAAAATCATACTGACTCCATCCGGCAATGCAGTTACGGTAACAATAAACGGAATACCTTTGCATTACGATGGATCAAGCGGTACTTACTACAATAATGCAATTTCTGTCGAATACGGGAAAACATATGTTTTGGAAATTTCCGCGACCGTTGACGGCAAGGTGCTGCATGCAAAATCAACAACAACTGTTCCCCGGCAGGGATTTAAAGTGTTGAGTTCTCATGATCTTGGAAATCTTCGGTACGGGATAGATCCGGTAAGCATACAATACACTCCCTCAGAAGGAGCGAGTTTTTATGTGTTTGCATTTATGGCGGATACGGTGAGTGTACAGAACTATATATTTGATAACCCGTATCAGGAGCGTCCGGATACCGCTGATGTTCTTAAAGATATAGATAATTTTCAGGTGCATTATGACTGCTTAATGAATCTGAGCAGTGGTGCGAATGTATACACATATAATTTTGAGTATTTCAGAGTCCAATTTTACAGCTCATACGAAACGATTGTTTATGCGGGAGATGCTAATTTCAAAAACTATCTTTTGACGAATCCTTCCGTTCAGGAAATGGATGGCAATTTCCATGAGCCTATCCCGGTACTGCAGGGAGATGGCATAGGAGTATTCGGTTCGGCGATTAAAGATACGGTGCTCTTCAGAATAGTAAGATAATGTAAGCAATTTTGTGCAGGAGAGCACAAAATACTTTTATGGTTTTCTGAGCGTAAATAATTCGCTAAATTAGCGGCAGTACATCTATAACTTCACTATTGCAGGTTTGTATGAAGAAAACTGTCGCAGGACTTATCCTAATACTAGCATTAATCGTCCCTGGAAAATCAAAGCACGACGACTTCTCAAAATTTCTCAAGGGGTTTTTGACAACTTGTTGCAGTAACAATAATATCGACAGCCTGCTCGATGTCCATTCTTCTTTATTGTCGCGATTTATTCATCCGGAAATTGGAGTCGGTGCTTCCAACAATCCCGGAGTTGCCTGCATTGGAGGAATGTATCCCTATTCGGGCGAAAAATCAACTTTAGACAGCAGCTTGTTAGTCTACTTTACACTAAACCTACCTAATATATCAAAGCTAAAAATAATTGCAAATAGACTTCCGCGTGCGGGCTTTTGTGAGGAATCGCCCGATAAAGACGGCATTTACTATAAGAAAGTAAGCAAGATCGGCCCGTTCGTGGATATTAACGATAGGGAGAATTTCTCGCTGCGCGATATGCAGTTGCCGTCCAAATACAAAAAAGCTCAAATCATGTACGTGCAAATACTGCTCGACAAGTGGATTGTCAAGAAAATGTATTTCGTTAAGGCTGACGGCAAGTGGTGGTTCGTATTTCTGGACAAGTGTGATTGTTCAGCATGAAACAAATAGAAAAGCAATTTTAGCATTATTTATTTGATATTATTTAATTAAGTTCCTTCAGTATCTTTCTTCGACTTTGCTAAATATGAAGGAGGTTAGTATGAAGCAGTATTATATCTATCTGCTTTCTTTTCTTCTTTCAGCGCAGTTATTCTCACAAACAGGTCAACCTTGCCCCGGTATACCCACCATTGACTTCGGCGGAAAAACGTATCATACAGTACAGATAAATAACCAGTGCTGGCTGAAAGAAAATCTAAATATTGGAACGATGATCAGCGGCGGCATTGATCAAACCAATAATGGTATAATAGAGAAATATTGTTACAATAATGATTCCTTGAATTGTGAAATATATGGTGGTCTTTATCAGCTTTTTGAAGCGTTACAGTATGTTAACAGCTTCGGCACGCAAGGAATTTGTCCGAATGGCTGGCATGTTCCAACGCGGAGTGAGCTTCGGGATGTCGAAAATGCATTAAATGGTGACTCGAACGCAATGAAAGATATCGGGCAGGGTACCGGGAGTGGTGCTGGAACAAATACAAGCGGTTTTTCATTATTAATCGCAGGTCATTATAACCCATATACTCAGTGCGTTGAAGATGTGAGTAAAATGGCGTACTTGTGGACTTCTTCTGAATACGATACGGACTATTTTCTAACATTACTTATTTATTCCCAAGTTCCATTCTTTAATGATATCCATTATCATGTTACTTATGGCAACAGCGTCCGCTGTATAAATAATCTTTCGGTTTCAGCTTTGCCGGTAGAGCTTACCTCATATACTGCCTCCGTGCAGGAGGCTTCGGTATTACTTATTTGGAGAACCGCTTCGGAGATCAATTCCGCGATGTTTGTTGTTGAAACACGTCTGGCTGACTCCGAAATATGGTCAGAAGTTGGAAGCATACCCGCTGCGGGGAATTCCTTTAGCGTAAAAGAATATTCGGTTATGGATAAGAATAAGCTGTGCGGAGTTCATTATTACAGATTAAAGATGGTGGACCTTGACGGCACATACGAATACAGCAGGATTGTACATGCCCAGATCCAGCCTCCGCAGCAATTTGCATTATATCAAAACTTTCCTAATCCATTTAATGGAACAACAACATTCAAGTACCAATTACCTGAAACGGAAAATGTCACGCTCAAAATATTTTCTATCAATGGTGAACTTGTTCGCGTACTTGTTGATAAAAGGCAAAGCGCCGGAAGGTATTCTGTGGTTCTGAACGCGGATGATTTAAGTTCGGGCGAATATTTATATCAATTGCGTGCGGGACAATATTCGGATACAAAAAAGTTTGTTCTGCTCAAATAAAAACTTGAACAATCTGGTTAAATTGGGTTTCAAGTTGAACCTATCAATTCAGGCACATTTTTCCGGATATAGCTGGCTTTATGCGAAACGTTGTAATATGCGATAAATAAATCAATGAGAAATAGTATTTTATAAGGATGTGTTTTTGACATTTTTGATTCAAACCCGACAGATATTTCAAATACATCTCAACATACTATTACAAATTACTAATTGGTTTTCTTCATGAAGCGTTCGTCATTCCTGGTCATTATAATAGTGCTTTTTGCGGCTGTTTGCACTTTTTCCTCACCTCTAAAGATTCATCACATCGATGTCGGACAGGGCGATGCGACGCTGATTGTATCACCTAACGGAATTACGGTGTTGATAGATGCAGGAAATGATGGCGACGGAACCGGAAAAGTACTCCCATACCTTGCTGCGGAAGGAATAACCTACCTGAATTATATCATTTGTTCGCATTATCATTCAGACCATCTCGGTGGGTTAGATGAGGTGATTTCTTCATTTGGCAAATCCAACATTGAGAAAATTTATGACCGTGGCGGTGGTTTCCTGCCGACATCTACTGCATTCACTTCGTATCTTTCCGCTGCAAAAGCGACCGGGAAAAGAGATTCGGTTTACTTAGGAATGGTAATAGATCTCGGTGGCGGGGCTTCAATGAAGTGCGTAGCAACAGCGGGCAAAGTACTGAACTATGGTGCGGTAAAAGATGCTTCAGGAAGTGAAAATGATTTGAGTATCGGTTGGGTTTTAAACTATGGCAGCTTTCAATATTTCACAGGAGGCGACCTCGGCGGAGAAAGTTCTGCATACGCCGATAGTGAAACCCCGCTCGCAAGTGTTGTAGGTAATGTGGACGTTTTAAAAGTAAACCACCATGGCAGTGCATATAGTACAAACCAAGCGTTTGTAAATGCCTTAAAACCTGAGGCTGCGGTAATTCTTGTGGGTGACGGAAATTCTTACAGTCATCCTGTACAATCAGTCCTTACCCGGTTAACGACTGCAAAATGTTATGTATATCAAACTGAAACCGGAACAGGCGGAACAATTCCGGCAGGAAAGGGCGCTGTCGCTCATGGAAATATCGTCTTAACAACCGAAGGGACATCCTATACTATGACCTACGGTTCAGTTACTGATACATATCCGGGGGATGGTACAACCGAAATAAGAGAGAACTACGTCCCGGCCACATATTCATTACAACAGAATTATCCGAATCCGTTTAATCCTTCTACAACTATCACGTATTCACTGTCTGAAAAGTCGGATGTGGCTGTTTGTATTTATAACCAATTGGGACAAAAAGTTACAACTCTTTTCCAAGGTGAGAAGGAAGCAGGGAAGTATACCGTGACTTGGGACGCCGTTAATATGCCTTCAGGTATATATTTTTACACCCTGACATCCGGTAAGTTTTCGACTGCAAAAAAACTTATGCTGATTAAATAATGATGCTTTATAGAGGATACTTTCCGTAACTATACTTTAATATCAACTTCAAAAAATATGTGATAATTTGTAATTCCTCTATTTCTCCAATTTCTAAGATTACAATGAAGGCTTGGTAGCATAGGCGTATTGGAATGACAGCTCAAGTTTGCAAGGTGAGTTTCATATGACCATTCATTTCTACGTTCTTCAAAGTGCGAAAGCAGAATTTAATTGATAATTTGCCTTATTTATACTAATTTTCATGCAAGTGGGAGAAGTATTGGCGGACAAGTAAGGTAATACTACTCTCGGTTAAAAATCATAAATTTATCAGGAGATGGAATGAAAACCGGAATGAGGCTGTTTTTTATGCTGTTCTGCATAGCAATACTATTTACTAGTTGCACCAAGGATGAATCACCTACCACTGCCAATAATCAAACACAGGATGCACAGGGTTCAAAGGTAAAATCTGATGAAGCCTATCAATTTGTTGAAACTGAAATGGGGACGATGCTCAATGGTAACTTTTCAACTCTTAAGCAATACGATCAATTAAAATTTTCAAGTGCGTTGTCACTTTATAAACAGGCGATAGAACTTGATGCCAATAATACTGATGCCCTGTTTGGGGCAGCGGTAACGCAAATTTTATCAGCCTATTCGGATACGGCAATTAACTCTCTTGTAAAGGACGTTGATTCTTCCCAGGGTGTAAACTCCTCAACATTCGGTGATTTGCGGCATCTGTTTAAAATACCGGGTGGCTCAGGAGACATACAAATGTCGGGGAGTATTGCTGCTGCAGGCGTCACAAGCAATTTTTTAATTGCATTAAACAACCCGCCCTTGGTAAATAGAATACAAAGAGTTCTCGGTGATAATTTGCTCCCGAAGGTGCAATCGGCGATTGATTATCTTTCGAAAATTGATACGATGAAAAGTTTTAAGTTTACTATTTCAGGAAAGATGCAGGGGGATGTTTCGTTGCAACCGGTGACCATATATCCAACGGAGGTGTCATTTCTAAATTCTATGCTGCATTTTTTAAAATTCAACATACTGACACTACTGATTTATAAATACGACTTGGCTGATTATTCACAATCGACATTGCTTAACGCATTGAACCAAAACAACGAAACATTTTTCGTACTTCAATCCGATGGTAAGGATAGAGCCGCTTCTGCAAAATCTGAATTTAACACAGCCATAACTAAAGCTCAGCAGGCAATAGGTCAGCTAAAAAATCTGTCTGGGACAAAGAGCGATGCAGTTATCAAATTGGGGAATGATGGATTCAGACAAAGAGATGTAGATACTTTGTCGGTATATTTAAACAAAGCCCAATCTGCGCTTTCAGGAAATTATATAGTGAATCTGAAAAACGCGGATTCTGATGGAAACTCATATTCGGTGACTGTAAATCTTTCAGCTTTCTTCTCCAATCCACCACAAAATCCGAAGAAAAATCTTATCCCCGCCTATACTGTTTCTGCAGTAGGCGAAAAAGATATTCACTTCGAATATTCAGCAAGTTCTTATAACGACTTTACTTTTCCTGATCCGACAATGGGTGGTTTATTTCCCAATATGACTCAGGCGACACTAAAACGCCTTTTGCGCATAGATAATTTTTATAGTTTCACTCTTGAAGGAGAAATCATATCACCTGCGGCACCCTATTATTCAGGCTCTCAATTTGGTGGAGCTTTAGTTAAAATGGTAGTAAATGGCAAAACATATACAACAACTGCCGATTATTGGGGGTATTACAATTTGATTGTTCGGGATGCTTCTTCAACTCCCCAGCCGATCTCCAGTTTGAGCATAACTCCGCAAGGGCAAAATGTAATTGAATTACAAAATATATGCACTGCAAATTTTGCAGGAGTCCAAGCGAAGAAATCAGTGTATTGTCCAATCCGTCCGATTCCTCCACCCTCGGTTTTGTATGTAAGTAAAATAAAAAACTCAAATGTGTGGTATGTTTCGCTTACCTGGACTATTCCAAATATCTATTACTATTCAAGCGATTATTGGTCGGCCGGTTATATTGTTCAACGAAAAACAAGTTCAACGCAATATGCAAATGTATCGGTTACTTCAACGTATTCGAGCAATGGCTTTTGTGCGCTTGATAATGGATATACTTCAGGAGTTGTAAATACGTATAGAATAAAAACAGTTCCAGGAAACTCTTTTTCCGCGGGCAGTTGGTATCAGCTTTTTTATGTTAATAAACTGGAATATTATTCAAATGAAGTTTCCATTACACCTTAAGGCAATCCGGTGACAATTTTAAAACCCGATGTTATATTGTTTGGGGGTAAGATTAGTCTTGCCCCCAAATGTTATCCCGCCAGTATGCAAATTGCAATCAGTTTATGAAAGGCAAATATTGCAAAGATACATCCTTTAAAAAATGCGGTTTCATACAACCACTTGCCTTGATCGTATTCTTCATATTCATCAACTCAAAAGCACAATCGCAAGACACAAGTCAGTATTTTCCGCAGCTTCAATGCAGAGGAGGCGGCAATATATATCGTTTATTTTCCGAAAGTTCGGATTCGAAAAACGTTGAACTTAATGGTACAAATTACGATTTGCAATATCTATGTAAGTATGCTGCGTATGATGTCGGGATTACATTCGGCAGACAAGATGTGCGTTTTAGTAACATCAATAAAAAGAACGGGTTGGAAGTAGCACTGCATGGTGCATTCGATTATGCGAAAATGGACTTCCATTGTTTGCCGGGGATATTTAATTTCGGTTTAAGTATGGAAATGATGAGGATGGATAGTTTGCATTTTTTTGATTATTCATCTGCTATAGGAATAAGATTACAAAGATCTGAGTTGCCGACATACGAGGTTAAAGTCGTTTCACGACATCTACCATTTTTCGGTGAAACTAAATATGATTCAATTGACGCATTATTAGTAACCCCCATCAACCTCATTCATGTCGAACATCGCTTGCGTTATACAGGTTCTCGTATTATGACATCTGTTGCTTATTCGAAAATATTTCCACAGTCGGACGATAATGATTTTACGTACACACAAAAGAATCAGTCAAATGTTGCTGCATGGATAGTAGATGCCGAATATACTGCAACGGATTACAAATTATCAGCAAACTATAGAAATCTCGACCTCCGCTCTTCAATTGATTTGTTAAGCAGAGGACTTGAATATGGTAATTTCAATATAACAGGGATTCATTACTATTCATGTGGTGCCAAGTATGAAAAAAACTATTCAAATAATTGTAATCTTATATTGACGGGGGATTATTATCATATAAGTGGGAAATTGGTAGGGCATGTAGAGTCCTGGCCATTTGCTACTGTAATTCAATCACTATTTGCCAATCGGGAATATCTACGAATGAGTGGTTCTGCGGCACTGGAAGCTCTTTCAGTAACCGGCAGCATCCCTCTTAGTTACTTGAGAATAGCACCGACTTTAACTTTTTGCAGAATAGTCCCGGACTTCTCATTTGAAACTTGGCGGCCCGAATTTTTAGTTTTTGGTATGTCGGATTACTCCCGCTCGGAAATGAATTTTAAGGAGATGGGTGCCGGGTTGATTAAAGTGCAAGTAAATTATGAAGGAAGACTATTCTTGTTAAAACTCGAAGGGACCCAATTATTTCCGGTATATTCAATTAGCAAATCAGAACGTAGCGAAAAACAACCAATTTCAAATGCCGGCACTACAAGCGTGGCCAGACACGTGGTTGATGGGGGGCGGTGGTTTGAATTTAATATTGGTATTAAGTTCTGAGTATACAGAAATATTTAAGGCTGTTTACCGCCTGATAAACAAGAAACCAAACTAAGCCAAAGATGACTCTAGAGTCGGTTATTTATTTTTCTACTACTACGATTGTCTCTGCTATCCGATCATGTACTGTTCTTCGGTTCGGATTAATGAAAAACTGCATAAATCCGAATCCGAATTCCAATATTGAAGCACCATAACCTAACGCCCGTTCGAGTGACTGCCACAAAGTTATACGCGAATGGGTTAACGAGACAACTCTGATTTTTAACAGCTTTTTGCCGATGGTCTTTCCATTTCCAAAAAATGTGGCTAATCCGAAATAAAGAAGTGAGGCGGCAATGCTGTACCAATTCTCGAAATTAAAGTTAATTTTTATATCATCTCCCGCTTTGAAACTTCCATTAATGTACATATATCCTAAAAGCACTACAGACGAAATGATTACTGCTATGAATAAGTCTATCAAATAAGCGAAGGCACGTCTGCTAAACGGAGCCAAAGTTACTCCATCAAGCTCATGCATTCTGGCTGTTTCATGGGGGTTATAATTTTTCATTGAGCCCTGATCATTTCATTAGAATTAAAAAGACAAATATCATAATAAATGCACTTCTCTCCAATAGTAGCAAGGTTTGTGATATACATCAAATTGCTTATATCAGGAGCCTAAGGTATGTAAAAATGCATTCCTCTTGAATAAGAATTCAAATATTTTACGTAACTTTAAAGTCCATCTTTTGTGTTATTGGAATAAAAATAGTTTGTCAATTAAAACACACGGTCTTATGAAGAACTTTTTACTATCGTTTATCGTCTTTTTCATCTTGCCGGCCTCTATATTTGGCCAATCAGACTCGTATTATTCTACTATTAACCCTGCAAATTCTTCATTTATTACTGATTTGGAGGCTCGAATCAGGTCGCCGTATACAAAAATCTCATACGATCAATTTGATGAGACGAACGTAGCGAATTTTGCATCGCGTGATACGGTAATCAGTGGAACCACCTATGGCGTATTTACCGATGTTTACAGCGGTGAAAATTGTGTATACACTAAGCCGTTTGCATGGGGCAGCACCTATAGCCGTGAGCACACCTGGTGCCAGAGTTGGTTTCCTGTTGCAAGTACCTCGAACGAATATTATTCAGATCAACATCATTTGTTCCCTGTCCAGCAAAACCACACCAACGTAGTCAGAAGTAACAACCCGCTGGGTATTGTCAAAACAATCTCCTCCAGTTTTATGGAAGCAAAGCTCGGCAATGATTCAACCGGAAAACTGGTGTATGAACCTCGTGCGTGCCACAAAGGCGATGCCGCAAGAGCACTTCTATACATGGCTGTGCGTTATAATGGAGTTTATGGAGATTGGTCGTTTAATTATCTCAACAGTAATTATCTGGCATCACAGCAGCAGGACGTAGCCACTCTGCTCAAATGGAATAAGGAAGATCCGCCCGATAAATGGGAAGTCGACAGGAATAATTATGTGCAATCTATTCAACAGAATAGGAATCCGTTTGTTGATCATCCGGAATACGTCAATTATATAAACTTTAACGATATTTCTAAATTATCTCCTTCATATGCCACAGAACCGACCTTTGGTCCAAGTAATTTGGTGGTTCAGAAGGGAGCTAACTCAATCACCATCAGTTGGAGTAATGTTACCTCAGGTGGTCAGTTGGCAAGCGGATATGTATTGGAAGGATTTACAACAAATACATACTTTATCCCGATTGACGGTGAGGTATATACGAATGATACGCTCCTGTCAGACGGCGGTGCAGTAGTCAGCATCACCAATAATGGGACCCAATCATATACCTTTTATAATGTCGATACATCACTTACCTATTATTTCAGAATGTACACTTATAACGGGGACGCCACTTTACGAAATTATAAAACTGACGGATACGGCAACTCATTTAATTTGCTTCAGCCTTCAGGCGGTGAGAGCATATCGGCAAGCGGTACATATAAAATTATTTGGTCCAGCTTGAATATTACAAATGTGAAATTGGAATACAGCACTGATGGTGGAACCAATTGGACCACAATTATTGCTAGTACACCTGCGAGTACCGGATATTACACATGGACTGTCCCATCTGTTGTATCTTCAAATTGCAAAGTGAGAATCAGCGACGCGAGCACATCATCGACAAACGCTGTTAGCGCTAGCACATTCTCAATAACGCAATCCTCAAGTTTTGTTTCGCTGAGTTCACCGGTTGGTGGCGAAAGTTGGCAGGTATCTTCCTCGCATAATATTACATGGACGTACAGTGGTGTAACAAATGTAAAACTGGAATACACGACTGACAGCGGCTCAAGCTGGAACACGATTATTTCTAGTACCGGAGCAATTGCAGGAAGCTATAGCTGGACTATTCCCAATGCAGTTTCTGCAAATTGCAAAGTCAGAATCAGTGATGCAAGTAACTCTGCAACTTCATCAGTGTCCACAGGTGTCTTTTCCATTATTGCTGCGCCTGTTTTAACTTTGACATCACCAGTAGGAGGAGAGAATTGGGTCGGAAATTCCTCACATAACATTACTTGGTCAAGTACGAATGTTAGTAATGTAAAACTGGAGTATACAACCGATAGCGGTTCGAACTGGAATACCATAATTTCAAGCACAGCCGCTTCAGCAGGCAGCTACAGCTGGACGATTCCGAATGTGAGTTCAACCAATTGTAAGGTGCGGGTAAGTGATGTCTCCGGCGGTGCCGCAGCTTCTCTTAGTAGCAGCGTTTTTACCATCACGCAAATTGTGGCGGCTATTTCCTTAACATCTCCGGCAGGAGGTGAAAGTTGGGCCGCTGGTTCAAGTCATAATATTACATGGACAAGCAGCAACATCACCAACGTAAAATTAGAATATACAACGGATGCAGGTTCAAACTGGACAACGATAATTGCCAGTACTGCAGCCTCCACGGGCAGTTATGGCTGGACTATTCCGAATGTTAGTTCTACCAATTGTAAAGTACGGGTAAGTGATGCAAGCAATGCATCAACAAGTGCAACAAGTGCGAGTATATTTACAATTACTCTGACAACTTCTTTGAGTTTAACATCTCCGGTAGGCGGTGAAAGCTGGGTTGGCAGCTCAAGTCATAATGTAACGTGGACAAGCAGCAACATCACTAATGTAAAATTAGAATACACCACTGATGCAGGCTCAAACTGGACGACAATTATTGCCAGTACTGCGGCTTCTGCCGGCAGTTATAGCTGGACTCTCCCGAATGTCGCTTCAACCAATTGTAAGGTGCGGGTAAGTGATGCAAGCAATGCATCATCAAGTTCAATAAGTGCAAGTGTTTTTACAATAACACTTTCTTCATCTCTAACCTTAACTTCTCCGGTAGGGGGTGAAAGCTGGCTGCAGTCTTCAGTACATAGTATCACATGGAGCAGCAGCAATGTCAATGCCGTAAAATTGGAATACAGCACTGATAGCGGTTCGAGCTGGACAACAATTACCGCTGCAGTTGCTGCACCGGGTGGAAGCTATTCGTGGACACTTCCAACTGTTTCATCAACAACCTGCAAAGTACGGGTGAGCGATACCAGTAACGCTGCTCTTAATTCAGTTAGCACTTCTGTATTTACTATCACTGCTTCGTCCTACGTCTCACCGGCGAATTTTGGAGCAGGGTTGACTCTTACACAAAATTTTGACAGCCTTGGTGTCACCGCAATTGCGACTTTGCCTTTCAGATGGAAAGTTGATAAGAACACAACGGTGCGAACTGTGGGTACGTATACTTCTGCAGTATCTGCAACTGAGCAATATGCAGGAAACACTATGAGCTCGACTGCGGCCAATGGAATCTATAATTACGGGGCAGGCACGGCAAACTCAGCTACTGATAGAGCAGTCGGAGGGCTTTCATCTTCGTCAAGTAGTAAGAGTGTCAACATTTATACGGCCTTGACTAATGCCGGCGTAGGAAATTTATCCGGGCTTCAGATAAGTTATGATATCGAGAAGTATAGAACCGGAACCAATGCAGCAGGATTCAGTGTCCAAATGTATTATTCAACTGATGGCAGCACGTGGACAAATGCCGGCACAGACTTTCTGACCAGCTTCGCTGGTGATGCTACAACAGCCGGATATGCCTCCGCACCTGGAACAACCTCAAGTGTAAGTAATAAAACATTGGCGGTGTCTGTATCATCTGGCTCGACAATTTATCTGGCATGGAACTACGCGGTGACAAGCGGAACAACTACTACATATGCTCAGGCATTAGGATTGGACAATGTAAGTATTACCGGACTCTCAACGTCTGCGGCTCCAACAACTCAGGCTTCCAATATTTCATTTTCAAGTGTTCAGACCACACAAATGACAGCATCATGGACAAACGGTAACGGTGCAGGCAGAATTGTTAAGATGAATAAGGCGAATAGTTTCACCGCACCTACCGACGGTGTTACTTACACAGCCAATAGTACTTACGGCGGTTCCGGTGAACAGGTTATATTCTCGGGGGCCGGCAATTCGCTGACCTTAAACGGACTCACGGCTTCAACAGCGTATTATTTTAAAGTGTATGAATATAACGGAACAGGGAGCAGTATTAAATATCAAACTGCTGACGCTACGAATAACCCCAATACTCAAACTACCGCAGCTGTGGTAATTTCGGCAGCATCAGATATTATTGCGAATGCTGCGTTTACTACACCGGCAAATATTAATTATACACAGTATCAGGACACAAGTCTTTCATCATCATCGCTTGAAGTGGCGAAGTTTGATATCAGAGATGGCGGTGCTGCCGCTGATGCAGATTTATTTGGCACCACACTCACTTCCATTACCTTTGGTATTACCAATCCGGGTAACTTGCGCAAGGTTGGAATTTTTGACGGAACTACCAAGTTGGCAGAAACAACTGCTGCATCTTCAATTACGTTCAGTAGTTTATCTCTTGCCGCCACCGATGGCTCTATTAAATCATTATCATTAAGGGTAAGTTTCCTTTCTTCAGTAACGGATAACCAGCAATTTGCATTTACGGTTACATCTGCAAGTGCCTTGACCGGCGGTTCGCAGTTTGCAGCTGCAGACGCAGGTGGTGCTGTCAGTTCCACATCCGGGAATGCGAATAAGGTAGCTGTAACGGCAACAAAACTTAACTTCGTGCAACAGCCCGGTGATGTCATGACCGGTAATTATATCACTCCTGCAGTTACTGTTGAAGGAATAGATAGTTTTAATAATCGTGATCTTGATGATACGGAATCTGTTACCATCACAGCTAATGGTTCGGTTTTAACCGGCTCTCCGGTTTCAGTTTCTCCGGTTTCAGGTCTTGCGACATTCAGTACTCTGGCATTCAGTTCTGCCGGTAGTGGTGTTTCTCTGATTGCTAATGCGTCAGGTTTAACCGGGGCAACAAGTACAACATTTACTGTCCAACCGGCTGGAACCTACACATGGATTGGAAGCAGGTACGCTAATTGGACTGATGCAGCAAATTGGTCACCTGTAAGAACGACTCCTTCAACATCGGACATTATGCAGTTTAGTAACGGTGATAGTGTTATCGTAAATAGCGTGCCAACGCAAACGATCGGCAAACTGTTGATTTCGAATAATACGAGAGTGAAATTACGTGCTGCCGCGGCTGTTACGCTGACGGTGGGGAGTGCATCCGGTCAAAATTTCAGCGTGGCATCAGGCTCAACCTTAAATCTTGGTTCTACTGCTGCAATTAGCCTGGCCTTGCCGACTGGTACAACCGGAATCGTCGCTGGAACCGTGTTGTGTGATAGTGCGGCTCATAAAATTCTACCGACCGATAGTGCTGCGTTATCCTTCCAGAGCGGTTCAATAATTACGCAGAACTGTTCCGGAAATCTCTTTGGTAATACAGGCACGGCTAATGTTGTTATGTTCGAGAATGGTTCAACACTCGTATTTAAAACCGGCAGCAATCCGTTTGCCCTAACAGCTCCGAACTCAAGAATAGTATTCAAAACTGGAAGTACCTATCGGCATGAATCATCAAACAGCCCATCCTTAGTGGGACGTGTTTATGCAAACTTCGAAATGAACAACGCATCAACTATCACGACAACAAGCAGTGGAAATTTCACCTGCGATAATTTGAAAGTAACTGTCGGTGTGCTTAATCTGAATATAACCGGAACGATAAAGATAAAAGGGAATATCTCAGTCGCGAACGGCACCACGTTGAATTTTGCTCCTTTGGCTTCAGCAACGATCTCCTTGAATGGAACTGTACCGCAGACCATATCCAATGCAGGCACATTGAACTTCGGGACCTATGCCGGTTTGGCTGTAAACAACAGCACCGGTGTAACTTTGCTTTCCGATATCAGATTAAAAAACGTTCTCACTCTTACCAGCGGTACGCTGACGCTCGGTTCGTCAAACCTGTACTTGGATACTAATGCGACGATCAGCGGAACATTTTCGAATTCGAATATGATCATTGCCTCCGGAACAGGCAGTGTGAAAAAACTGTTGCTTAGTGCTGCTCCTCATTCATTTACATTCCCGGTTGGAGACAATACTGGGTATTCGCCGGCGGTGTATACTTTGAACAGCGGTACATTCACTGGTGATACCGTAAGTATAAGAATCATTTCCGGGAAGAATACGAATAATAATAATCAGACTGATTATCTAAACCGTAGTTGGGCGCTGACCTCTAACGGCGTAGTAAGTCCGAATTATACCGCGGCATTCACCTATGTACCATCAGACATTGCAGGAACTGAAAGTAATTTATCCGGCGGCTTATGGAACAATGCCGCATGGACAAACCTCGGCGCGGTAAATACTACAACGCATACACTTACTGCAAATGGACTGTCAGTGTTTGGAGAGTTCACTGCGGGTGCTGCAAGCGGCTTCCTTGGAATCGGATATCTGACGGTGAAAGTAGTCCCTCAAGGATATTATAACAGCGGTGGTTTTCTGAATTCAAGAGATACTGTAAAAATCTGTCTGGCGCAATCATCTGCACCTTACACGATAGTTGATTCTGCTTATACAATTCTTGATTCTTTGAGTTTCAACGCGCAAGGAGCCTTCTCTAATGTGAGCTCCGGCAGTTATTATCTTGTCATCAAGCACCGTAATAGCGTTGAAACGTGGAGTGCCTCTCCAGTCTCCTTTGTCCGGGGTTCAGATACGCCGTATGATTTTACTTCAGCAGCGGCTCAAGCATACAACAGCAACCAGATCCAGGTTTCAACATCACCTGATCTGTGGGCGATATACAGCGGAGATGTTAATCAGGATGGTTATGTTGATCCGCTTGACCTTTCATTAATTGATCAGGACTCTTTTAATTATGCAGCCGGCATCGGACTTGTAACCGATGTTAACGGCGATGGTTATGCCGATCCGCTGGATCTCTCAATAGCAGACCAAAATTCCTTTAACTATGTAGGAATTCAGAGGCCTGTGGTGGGAAAACTTCTAGATGCAAAAGCCAGAAGGGCAGCTATATTGCAAGAGGTCAAAAAAGTCAAAAGATAATAGTAGCTACTTAATTATCTTGAAAATTTAGCCCGGTGTTTACCGGGCTTTTTTATTGCATCAACTTGATTGATATTATGGAATTTGACGGGTATATTTGCTTATATATTATTTCCACGGATAATAATGATTGAAATTAAAGAAGCCGTTTCGACGGAGCAGATTGAAAATATTCGTGTTTTGTTCAAGGAGTATGAATCTGCAATCGGTATTGATTTGTGTTTCCAGAACTTCGATGAGGAGTTGAAAACATTACCCGGCAAATATGCTGCACCAAAGGGCGGAATGTTTATTGCGGCCAAAGGTGACGAATTGCTTGGTTGTGTAGCGCTTCGACCGCTCGAATATCCTGACATAGCTGAACTTAAACGATTGTATGTCCGTCCGCGGGCGAGAGGTAAGGAGCTTGGGCTTAAACTTACACAAACCGCTCTCCAGCTTGCAGTGGATAACGGTTATAAATATGTAAGACTCGATACTCTCGCCACAATGACTACTGCCCGGAATCTCTATAAAAAACTGGGATTTGTTGAAATTTCTCCGTATACCTTTAACCCTTTGTGTGGCGCAATATACATGGAACTCGAATTATCAAAATTCATGATTTGATCCAAATTGAATCAAAATACATGGCAACTGTAATCGGGAAATACTGATTTTACGTCATGATAATTGCAAAGTATTTATTGAAATTCATATGGTAATTAGATATGTTACCAGATAAATTATCTGGTATCTAAAGGCATTTTAAAAAAAAGAGGTCGGCTCCATGCCTTTACTGTCAAAAAGGAACAGCAACTCTTGCTGTTTGTACCAAAATGGACCAGGGCTTGAGTGTGCCATAGGACAATACAGTAAATCCGATTGATTGAAGTGTCTCTGGCTGATGGTCGAATTATTGTTCCCGGTATATCATCTAACTTCACGAGGAATTCAGAATGGAAACAAGAGATGGAAAAACATCTTCTGTAGATGGCATCAAAGCGTTGATATATACGGTCACGATCGCACTTATCTATTTTGTCTTCGCAAAGTCCTCACTTCTTTTCGCGTTTGAGCACACAAATTCATCTCCCATCTGGCCGGCAACCGGTATAGCATTCGCAATAATATTCAGATTAGGGTATAGGTATTGGGTCGGGATTTTTCTGGGAGCTTTTCTGGCTAACTATATGGCACTATCAGCAAACAGTATTCCTGTTTTGCATTCTATTACTATAGCTCTGGTAACCGCCGGCGGTAATACTCTTGAAGCAGTGGTTGGCGTTTACGCGGTTAGGAAGTTTATGAAGGGCAGTAATCCGATGAATACTGTTCGCGATACGCTGGTCTTCGTGTTTCTGTTTGTCTTTTGCAGCACAATGATTAGTGCTACTGTCGGGACGATCAGCTTTTTTACCAGCCAGTCAAATTGGTCGGGAATTACCTTTGTATGGTTGACCTGGTGGATAGGAGATGCAATAGGCGGTATATTGATTGCTCCACTCCTTTTATTATGGAAACATGATACTAAAGTTCCCTGGACAAGTTGGAAGGTTTATGAAGTTATTTTGTTAATAAGCGCGATAGTAATTTTTGGGATATTAATTTTTCATTGGGAGCTGCATCTGGAGTATCTGGTTATTCCACTAATGCTTTGGAGTACTTTCCGTTTTACCCGTCTGGAAACTTCATTTGTTACACTTGGCATTTCAATTGCCAGCATTTACATGACAATTCACGGTGCCGGTCCGTTCAATCATGACTCGCTGAATCAAAGTTTATTAATGCTACAATCCTTTACCGGCATGATTGCGCTCTCAACCCTGGTCCTATCCGTAGCCGTTGCCGAACGTAAAACGATTATAAACTCACTTCGGCAGAGTGAAGAACGCTTCCGTTCCTTAGTTGAAAATGCAAACAGCATTATCATTCGTTGGAATCCCGATGGGGTTATGAGTTTTATCAATACATACGGATTGCAAATTTTCGGATATAAGCAACATGAGCTTGTCGGGCGCTCATTGATTGAGAGTATCAGTCCCGAGACCAATGTTGGCGGGCGGAATACTCGTGAAGTAATGGATGACATCACGGAAAATCCGCGCGCACTTGAACACCATGTTCAGGAATACATCAAGAAAGATAATGCCCGTGTATTTGTGGAGTGGAATATTCAACCGCTCTATAATAATGTCGACGATTCGATCGAATTCCTTGGAATCGGTACGGACATTACTGAGCGCCGCAGGGCAGAAGAGCAAATACAAGAACTTCTGAAACAATTGCAGTTGGACGCAATTGAACTAGAAAAGCGTGTCGCGGAACGTACTGCCGACCTTGAAGTTGCTAAAGTGAAAGCCGAATCGGCTGATAAATTAAAATCTGCGTTCCTTGCCGCGATGTCGCATGAACTGCGGACACCTTTGAATTCGATATTGGGCTTTACCGGAATACTTTTGGCACAAAAAGCTGGACAGTTAAATGAGGAACAAACCCGGCAACTTGGTATGGTAAAGAATAGTGCGCAGCATCTGTTATCGCTTATCAATGATGTGTTGGATTTGTCCAAGATTGAAGCAGGTCAAATGACCGTGCAGTTTTCGGAGTTTGTTTTTAAGAATGCAATCTATAATGTGGTATTATCGTTGCAGCACATAGCCGAGAAAAAAGGATTGACCCTGAATGTTGATATATCGCCGGACATCGGCATCCTTGTTAGTGATAAAAGAAAGTTTGAACAGGTCGTTCTTAATCTGGTAAATAATGCAATCAAGTTTACCAATACCGGAGAAGTAAAAGTTTTATGCCGGTTGGATGGTGAAAATATTGAAGTCGAGGTAGCCGATACCGGTATTGGTATTCCGGAAGCTGACCTTGAAACTATTTTTAGCCCGTTCAGGCAGCTTGATAATAGTCTCGCACGTACTTACGAGGGAAGCGGGCTTGGTCTCTCTATTTGCAAGGGCCTTGTAGACAAAATCGGCGGGAAGATTCGTGTGCAGAGCCGTGTCGGAGTAGGCAGTTCATTTATGGTTAGCATACCGGTTAATCCTGCACGGAGTTTGTCAAACTAAGACTGCAAGTCGCTGCGTGTAATTAGAACAATAGCTTAAATAAAATTGCGAAAAGTTTATTTGAAAGTCGAAAATGATTATTTCTTCGCTGCGCATTTCCTTTCTGTTTTGTTTACTCAGTGTATCATTGTATGCCCAGATACATGTTTCACCATCGGGTAGTGACACTAATCCCGGTACGGCTGCACTGCCATTCAAGACCGTTCAAAAGGGCGTGTCGGCGGCAAAAGCGGGAGATACCGTATATGTACACGAAGGGGTGTATGGAGAAAGTGTAACAATCAGTAATTCAGGAACCGAAACCGGCGGCTATATAACGATCCAAAACTTTCCCGGCGAACATGCTGTTCTCGATGGTACTTCGCTTAAAGTTCCCTCGACTAATACCGGGATGTTCTATATTCTTGATAAAAACTACATTGTTATAAAAGGATTTGAAGTTCGTAATTACCGGACCACTGTGAAGAGTTACACACCGGTGGGTATCAGGGTAAACGGTACTTGCAAACATATTCGAATATTAAATAATCACATACACCATATTGAACATAACGGCACGACAAAAACCGGAACGGACGCTCATGGTATTTGTGCCCGGGGTACATCGGCAATTGATTCCTTATATGACATTATCATCGATGGCAACGAATTAGACAGTTTGAAGCTCGGCTCAAGCGAATCTCTTGTCTGCACGGGCAATGTGAAAAACTTCCGGATAACTAATAATATCGTACACGATAATAACAACATTGGCATTGATGCAATTGGATATTGGGGAGTAGCACCTGCTAACGATAGGGCAGTCGGTGGTGTTATCAGCGGAAATCACGTGTATAATATTGATTCATTCAACAACGTTGCGTATGGTACAACCCGGGCTGCAAGCGGCATTTACATTGATGGCGCAAAAAATGTCGTTATTGAACGTAATAAAGTTCATAATTGCAACATCGGCATACAGGTCGCCAGTGAAATAGCCGGAGGTACAGCCGACAGCATTATTGTCCGGAATAATTTTGTGTACGCCAACCAGGTTTCAGGTTTGGCTATGGGAGGCTATGACGATAACCGGGGCACTACACAGAATTGCAAATTCATCAATAATACATTTTTCAATAATAACACGATAACAACATCCGCGTACGGGGAAATGATGCTGCAGTGCAAAATAAAATGCAATGTCATCGCTAATAACATCTTTTACGGCCATACGGGCAAATATTTGTTTGTCAATTACTGGAGTTCCGACTCCGCTATGGTTATAGACCATAATTTGTATTATACTCCGTTCGGAGCAAGTGCAAGCAGTTGGGAGTGGCGCCGGTCCTGGTATTGGAATTGGAGCATGTATCAGAAAGGTACAGGGTTGGATTCACACTCGGTATTTATCGATCCAATCATTAAAGATACCAGTTTACCGAATATACACCTTGCCGCCGGTTCACCGGCAATCAACGCAGGTATACAGATTGACGGCATCGGAGCATATGACTTTGATGGGGAATTGCGTTCAGATGGCAAGCCCGACATCGGCGCTGATGAATATTACGCGAGTACGGCTGTGCAAGTTGAAAATGAATTGCATAAGCAAGGTTTTTCACTGTCGCAAAACTATCCGAATCCCTTTAATCCGTCAACAGCTATATCCTATTCAATCGCCGAACCGGGATTCGTAACATTAAAAGTTTATGACATTCTCGGCAATGAAATTGCAACACTTGTCAACGAAGAAAAATCAGTGGGCAGTTATCATGCTACATTCAACGCCGCAGAAATTCCAAGTGGAGTGTACATTTACAAACTTCAATCAGGATTCATTTCGTTAGTTAAGAAGCTTGTTTTATTAAAATAGCTTTTGATTCTGCAATTCATATTTGTTGATGTAACTAAAGTTGGAATAAATTTTTAAAGATATAAATTGTAAGTTTTATGTAATGTAAAAACAAAATGAAGGGTCACGATATGTGTAATTCTGCATTGAAGTTTTTATTGATTCTCATCCTCATAACGCCGCGACTGGCTGCACAACCTATCTTGTTCAATTTTGATAATTTACAAATCCACACCCCGCTGCCAGTCAGTACGATTGCTGGTGGAGTAACCGCCACATTATCCGGTACGGGGCAGGGCTACTCGATACAAGATGCAAACACAATGGGATTCACTCCGGCCGGATTTTCAGGTAGTGTCATATATCCTAACAGTATATATCTAGCTGACCTACTTATTAAATTCGATCGTGATATCACGGATTTTTCAATCATGTATGCTTGTCAGGAGCTCGGCTGTGATGATGCCGCTACGATGAAGGTAACTGCCTATTCTAAAGGAAGTCCGGTTGGGTCCAGAACACGAACAGCTACCTTTCCGGGCACCTGGCCTGTCGATACTCTGAGTTGCAGCTCTTTATCAGGATTTGACAGTGTCGTCGTCCATTACAACAGCCCACCGCCAACTTGCAAAGATTTTGGGGTTATATTCATAGCAGACAACATGCTTATAACTCCATTGAATGCTTCCGGGGTCAAAGATGCACAAACAGTAACGGCTTATACTCTTTCCCAAAACTATCCGAATCCATTCAACCCGACTACTACCATATCATATTCTATAGCTCAACCGGGATTTATAACAATAAAAGTTTACGACATCCTCGGCAATGAAATTGCAACACTGGTCAACGAAGCAAAATCAACGGGGAGCTATCACGTTACATTCAACTCCGCAAAAATTCCAAGCGGGGTGTATTTCTATAAACTGCAGGCGGGAAATTACAGTGTCGCTAAAAAGTTGGTAATCGTAAAGTGATTGTAGGGCGACTCCCTGAGAGTCGTCCACAGATGAAATTTAAATAAAGCAGGGCGACTCTGAGAGTCGCCCTACGGTACAATTACATCCGGTTTAGTAACCTCAAGAGCAAAGCGAGATCAATAATATCTATTCTCCGGTCTGGTTTCCAATGACTGAGCTTTTATTTTGATGTCATTCATCCATACCGGAGGCTGTGGCGCTTGGCCCTCGTTTAGCTGGCTTTTCCATTCGTCATCCGTCATTGCACGGTCGGATATAAACTCGTAATGACTCCAGACTGCGCCTTTTGTTATATAAGGCAAACCATTAATTAGTGCGACAACATAAATCTCGTCACATTTACCTAAAGCCTCATTAAGGATGGTTGTGGTATTCGTAGAATCACGATAACCGTAAACATTCATTATGATTGAAAGTTCTTTATCGCGGTCGGGCATATGGTCATTGCCGAGTATATTGATTGTCAGAGCCTCAATGCGTCCCCCTATCGCACTGAGTTCTTCAAATTCGCTGTCGGTCACAAGCTTGCCCGTTAATTCTTTGTCGGAAATATATCTTAAGAATTTGTTAAGGTTCAACAGCTGATTATTAATGTCTTTGGTTTTGTCCGATAGTAAATTGTTCTGTGCCAATTTGTTTTCAACAAGCTGCAGCAATTCAGCCGATCTATCCCAGAACGCCATATTGGGTTCGACATAACTCAAATGAATTGCCGGCGGAGGACCCTCGTCACCGCCGCCGTATTCAGCCGCCATCAACTCTTCGATGTAGAGTGTAAAATCATGCCTCAGCTGCGTGTAGCCGCCAAGCCCGGTATTGAGATTTTTCTTCTCCCAAAACGGCGTTTGCATAAATAGGGGATAGTTCTCCTCGGTATGGTTTAAACTCAATGTCGTTTGTAATGTTTTGCTGAAAATACTATTATCCCAGTCATTCTTCGATTTGAATCTCTCCTTCAGCTTGTTTAGGGAGTCGTCGTACTTTGGCCAATTCTGCTGTTCTTTAAATACATAATGAAGCAGGCTGTCTGCCATGTGATTGCCAAGAGCCGCAAAAACATCCAAAGCTTTAGGTGTCGTCCGTCTGTGTTTGGGTTCCGCTATTTGTACCAGCTTGCTGAAAATCTCATTATCAAGTGTATATCGTCCGGCGGAAAATAGCACCGTCATTTTGGAAAATTCTTCTTTGGCAAATTTAGTACCTGTCGGAACCTGAAACTTTCGGGGATCATTTGCCCTTAAATGTTGATAAAGTACGCTAAGATTTTCCGGCTTGAGTATCTGCTCAAGTTTTTGCCCGTGATAATTTGTGCCGAGTATTTTACTTATCTGTGTTACAGAAATATTATTCTCATCTCCTGCAAGAAACTGCACGACATTGGAGATCTTTTGGAATGTGATATTCGCGTTTTGCGATGCATTCAAAACATACGCGAGGCATACCGGTTTGGCTAGGGCGGAGGCATCCGGAATAACAATTTTTGCAGAGTTCAACCACTTCATGCATTTGAAGTACTTTTCAAGCACCGGATCACCTGCGTAATTACCGCGAACGGTAAATTGGCTGTACTCCGATAATTTCGAATTCAGAAATGGCGAATTGAAACCTTCAGCTGAACGGCATTTGCTTAATTCTTCTCGGTAACCATTCTGAAATCTGGCAGGAACAGGATAATCTTTTTCGTTCAACAGAGCAAGAGCAATGGCATAGTAGGTAACACTCCACTCCAGATTTTCCTTAACGGCGGCAGAAGGACTGCTGTATGCTATATTTTGTGAAGTGAGATACAATTCAGTCAAAACTTTATTCAGCATATCAACAAGTTTATCTTTTTCCATATCCTTCATTATCATTGCGATATGCTTTTGCAGAACCTGAAAATAAAGGTCGGTTGTTATGAATGAAGGTGTATAATCGTAATTATTTGTCTCGTACACGGTGAACAACTGATCGTGATTGGCGGCTGTAATGACAAAATTCTTATTCTCTAAATGCTTCATGATATCTGCCGGCACATACTTGAACTGATCGTAGTTCACGATAAGCGAAGTATTGATAAGGCGGTATGCATTGTTGGTCACGGCTAATGAAGCAAGCCTGGACTTTTCCTCCGCAATGATGCGCTTGAGAAAATCGTACTCATCGGAATTTACCTCGACGACAAAATCCTTTACATCAAAGATTGGCTGATACCATTTCAATCTGTTAAAATGTGCCCGCAGCACTGGATTCATGAACAAATAACCGTTTCTGGCGAGGATTTCGTTTTTCAGATACCACAGCTCTTGAAATCCGAGTTTGGTTAAATCCCGCGAGGTGTTTAAACCCGGAGGCGTGATGCGCTGGTGGTACCATTCTTTGATATAATCCAGCTGCCAATACTGGTCCAATTTGGTTTTAATCTCAGTGCGTTTTACAAATGAGAGCAGCGTATCCGACTGTTCGATTGCAGTATTCAGACTCTGGTCTTTTTTCTTACAGCCCCCACCCAGCACCATAAGAAGGGCGATGCACAGCATTATGCTGAAACGCATGATATTACTGATAGATTTCATGATTAAAGTCCCTTTGACATTCTGTTAGTGTGTTGTATGTTTTCTTATATCCCTTGAATATGAATCCGAAATCAAGCCTGGAGTACACTCCTATTTTGAAAGTACTTGTTCCGGATTTCTCTATTGTTATTATCTGATTCTTTGTACTGCGTGAAGCGCCGAAATCTATTGGCTCACTACTGAGTCTTGACGACAAGAAAAACGGCCGGAGACAGAGAGAGTCAACAGAGAAAATGAACATCCGTTTCTTTAAAACGGGATCGAATTTTGTTTTCTTGATGATCCCTAGGAAAATCTCATCACTGCCGTCGCGATTCAAATCGCCTTTGCGGAGTTGAAAAACCGGTTCACTGAACATCAACTTATCATACGTATATCCCGAGGAGTTGCAGATTTCGAGTGAGAGGGCATGGTTGGCCGGCAGTGAACGAACTAATGCCGATCCGCTAAACATAGCCTCGTGAACGGGCTGACTGAACAGGACTTTGCCCTCGGTAAGCGGTTTTGCTTTTATGCTGGTAGTATTCTGAGTATGGTTTGAGACTGGAGATAGGAATGCAATCCCTGTTATCACGAAAATGATCAGTGCTGTAAGTAATAATCCGGTCTGAAGTTTCTTGTCTACAACTGGGTAAATGTTGTATGGACTTTCAAATTTGTTGTCAGGAAAATACAAAAGTAAAAAGCAAGGTGCAAAAACATTAAAAGGAGATCATCAAAATAGCCGTATCTAAATAAATGCAAACTATAGGTTGTACATTAACGACTTAAGTGTGAGGAGAATGTCGATGAATTTGAACGGACGGTATTAACTGTTAATCAGATTTCCTGAAATTGAGTTTTAATCCTGAGACATGAAATAGCATACTATTTCATGTCTAATCACGTTCCAATATTGTTGATCCAGCTCTCAGGAATCAATTTCTCCCCTTTTCTCCATTCTAAAGCATTGACATCTAATGTGCCCCAAATATCATCGGAGGCATGATCCAAGATTATAACTTGAAGTTTTTGGTTTAAAGAGTTCACCACGGCCGTTATTAAGCTAAAGGCCTGCTGAACTGCTAAAAAATCATCATCGTTGTATCGGAAATTTTCTTCTTGGCTTTCACTCATCCTGGCATTTCTAGGGAAATATACCTGACTAGGCTGATCGAAAATCAACAAAGATGGTATTGTACTATTCTCAAGTTCTAAAAAAAACTTGTGATAACCCATAAAAAGTGCAATATGATAGGAAACCCAATTTGAGCCACTCCCGATTTCCCATAAGTAATCAGCTCTGTTTTCCCCCAGTATTTTAATGCTAAGATCCTCTATTGATATTTCAATTGAGTCATTTGGGCGTTCGTTATCTAATTTGCAAATTAATTCTCCTGCGGCTGATTGAATTCTGTTTAATGCATTTTTGATTTTATTTTTAATATCAGAATCGGAAATATCTTTAGATAATTCTTGAATTTGGCTCCTAAGTTCATCTATTTCCTTTCTCAGTTCAGCATCATCCCCAAGTGAGTCAAAATACTTCAGGCTTTCTTCAAGACTCCCTATAAAGCGAGCAACTTGTGCTGACTGATAGTTCTTTTCCTTTGCTTCCATTGAAAATTTTTCAAGGTTCTTTATTCTGGTTTTCACTCCATTAAGTTTTTCAGAATTTATACGTATTTCGTCTTTGACCCTTTGAAATTCTCGATCAAATGCAGGCGGTACAACTTTAAATTCATTCAGATCGCTGCTGACATTTTCTAATGCATTTTTAAAGACCTCAATATTTGATATTGTGTCTGAAAAACTATTGTTGCAAATAGGGCATTTGTGATCCTTGTCAATATTATCATTTAGCCACTTTGAAATTTGTAATCTATCTCTTTGTGCGGTAAGAGCCCCTGAATACTTCGCACTAGCGTCTTTAAGTGAATTCATTCCATCCATTCTTTTTCGGAGTCCAAGAAGATTTCCTGAAAGTACTGATTCTTCATTACGCAAAGAATTTAACTCTTTTAAAGCCTGGCTAATGGTGTTTTCTGATGTTTTGGCTATTCTACCTGATGCAAATGTTATTGATTTAAGTATTGTAACAGAATCTGATTTACTTAAATTCGTCGCTACTTCTTGACTTAACAATCCATATTCCTTGGCCTCGGAAATTTTAGATTGAATCTCGGCGAGCCACCTCTCGGATGTACTTTTAAGATTCTCATACTCTTTGAGTTTTCTTCTATACTCTCTATGAAGCATGGATAGTTCATGCTGTTTAGCAAGTAATTTAGGAGTAATCGCTCCTAGCACATAGGGGAATATTGTTTTAAGTTTTTCTCTATGCTCATATGTATCTGCTTTATAATATAGTACATCCGCATTAGCTACTATATTTTGAGGCTGAAAAACAAAGGCCATTAAATCTCGAAAACTAGGCCGTCCTCTAAAGCCATTGAGGGAGGAATCAATGTCGAAATCAAGATTGGTTAAGTTGGCAAGCTCATCAAGTTTTTTCTTTGCAGTCTCAAGGTTGCAATTTTTCATACTTATATTGGCTGGAACCTCAACATATTTGCCCTCTAGAACAAACATATCTCCTGTAGCTTTCTGAGTACCTGGCTCCCTCCTTGCAAATAGTATCTCTCCCGATTCAGTGTCCAATAAGACTCCAAACCAAGAACAAGAATCACGAATGGTTTTAACCGGGATACTGCATTTGTCAGCACCAAGACAATAATCTATTATTGGAATAATAGCTGATTTTCCTGTTCTAGAATTGCCGCTGATTATGTTAACTTTTCCTAATTCAAGCTTGACTCTTCTTGGAGCACTGACTAATTCTCTGGGCCACAATATAATTTCTTTTATCTGGAAATACATACTAAAACCTTAATTTGAGGATATTCTCGATTTCAAAAATTGTTAATTCAGAGCACCAACTCCCAAGTTTTTCAGCATTTCGCATAAGTGCTTTTATTGAGTCAGAGACTCCAACTCTAGGTTCGGTTTTGCTACAAGGGAATAGATATGCATCAGATATATCTATTCTTAGCAAGTTGGTTGAGATCGCAATCCTAAGTGAAAATAAAGATAGTTTTTTCATCTCAATCATCCGGATGTGTAAAGTATCTACTAAATCGGTTTTCGAAAACTTAGGATCTGAAAATTTTCCTATAAAACCCCTTAGTCCAGTTTTTTGCTGAGTTGATTTTATTAACATGTTTATGTCGTCAGAAAAGAGCATTGGTAATACTATGAATAATAATTGGAAGTTGAGATTCTTAGGAGTTGAATTTGCTTGATAACCCACCGAGAAGCGCCATAATAAGACTGCTCCCAGAACTGGGTTCTGTATAATTTCAATTTCTCTTGTTAAACTATCCATATTAATCTATTTCAAATCTTTTGATAATTCATTTTCGAAATCAGAGTGCCAACCAATTAGTTGAGAGTCGGCAAGTGCATGAAAACTGCCTGCTGTAAAATGCAATGGAACCTCAAGTCCTTGTATTTTTTCATGTTTTTTTAGACAATTTAAACATAGCAATTGGCCTTTCACAGATTCATCAAGCGAGGCATTATCGATATCGTTAATCATTTTTTCATTTAACCAGATCCTTTTTAGATCATCTTCGTAATCAATAAAGCTCGTTGCGTTAACATAACCCTTTAAGCTCCATTCTGTACGATCTGTGGCTGCCAGAAGATAATCTATTACGGCTTGCATCTTGATTGTGTCATTAAAGTTGACAATGTCGAGTTGTTTTACATACGTGCGTATTGCTAGTTCATAATTGATTTCATCGATCTGTGGTTTATGAGCAAAAGAATGAAGGATTGTCCTAGTGTCAATGGCCCTAATAAAACTGATAATTTCAGCTCTAAATTCTGATTTTTTGATAATCGCATTTTTTTTTGAACTTATTAGGTTATCAACCCGAATCTTAATCCATCCAAGTGCGTGCTCCATGACTTGGTCAACTATTTCATCCGGGCAAAATAATTTTGCTAGCTTGATTTTAATATCATCATAAGGGCTTATCTTGGGGGTTAGAACATGGAAATTCTCAATTAATTTTAACAGCTTCGTTTCTTCTAGTGAAAAAAAATTGGAAAGCAAAGGGAAAAGATCCTTCGGAAATTGCTCAACTCTTCCCCAATTTAATTTAACTTTTGCATCCTCAATCGCCTTTTTAACTGATGATTCAGTAGTCGCAGATGAAAAAATATCTACGATCTCTCCGTGTGTTTGGCATGTGGAATATAATTCGAAAACAGTTAAATTAACGTCAAGGTCGCCGCATTTTATGGCATCTGTCCAGTTTGAAAACGTTTTCCATAATGACACGGATCTGTCTGCGGTTGGATTGCCGGATAGTGAACTCTTATCTTGTTCGGCAATTTTCATCCCTTCGGGGCTTTCTACCCCTACATCCTCGAAAAATTCTAAACTAACGACCCAATCGTTTTCGGCATCTAAAAGCCTATCCAAAAGTCGAGTAACTTGAAGAGAATAGCCCAAAAATTGACCGGGTGCACTAGAACTTTTTCTAACTTGTTTTTCTTGCCTTTTCTGCTTAGACAACTCAGCCATTTATAGCCCTTGAAATTATTCCCACACCATTCTTCTTAATATACGCAAAAGCTCTATATCTTTTCAAGAATAAATTATTTGATTATGTAACAAGGCGGTGTTTTCTTCAATATTGAATCTCCCCGTATTTATGCTTCGGGTTTTGGGAAGAATATGGAATTTCGCAATTATAATAATGGTATAAGATTTTGTGCGTGCGGCTTCTAGATATTATTTCGGTTGCTGTATATGACCAATATAATTCCGCAATTTAGTGTTTGGAAGTTGCTTCTGTATCTTTTTGTCTTCGGTTTGATTCGGAATAATCTTAAGTGTGCCTCCGAAAACGTGTTGTCTTAATAGCCGTTATGCTTGACTTTTAAGCTTGCAGTGTGATTTATTCTATCTAAATGTGAGTCTAGTTACGAATTTATAGATTGATTCCGAATGCGCATGATAAATAAGAAATCCATTGCTTGGCGAATATTCACTTAATTTTGGAGCAAGACCTAAATTAACCTTACCTTCACCAGGAAACGCGTCACGGGTATTAGCGTCATGCGGATGGAATAAATGAAAAAGAAAGCTAGTAACCATCAAGTGGGTGTATTTGTAATCTGCTTTCCGCCTCCCGAATGATGTAGTTGTATCTTGTGCTAATATTCTGAACTTTTGGACGAATAATAAGCTATTAAAAGTATCATAATGCTATTCCGGAGTACAATGAAGTTTAGAATACTACTGTTTTGTTTATTGCTTGTGGGATATAATGTATTTGCGCAGGAGTTGCGCGGGGTTTGGTTTGCCAGAGATTCGATAGGCACCAAGGACGCAATCGCTCGGGCGATGGATTCGCTTGCCGCGAATAATTTCAACGTAGTTTATGTTAATGTATGGAGCAGGGGATACCCGCTCTGGCAGAGTCAGGTATTTTACAATCATACGGGTTTGAAGATTGATCCTGCCTATCCGACACGCGATATTCTTGCCGAATGCATTGCCGAAGGTCACCGGCGTGGATTGCAGGTTGAAGCATGGTTCGAATACGGTTTTGTCGGTGGGTATACCGGGTATCAACCCGGCACAAGCGGCAAAGGAAAAATTTTCGATACTCATCCCGACTGGGTTGAAAAACAGCTGAACGGTACAGAAGTGGACGGCAGTAATTTCTACTGGATGTCGCACACGAATCCGGCTGCCCAGAATTTTCTTATCTCACTCTGCACCGAACTTGCACGCAATTATGATATTGACGGTATTGAAATGGATCGCTGCCGGTATTCAAGTCTCAACTACGGATACGATTCCTATACCGATAGCTTATATAAGTCGGAGAACGGAGGAGCTGCACCTCCGGCAACTACTTCGGATACAAACTGGATAAGGTGGCGGGCGAATAAACTGAATGACTTTGTTGCCCGGTTGTACGATAGCATTAAGGCTGTGAATCCGCATCTGAATGTAACAAATGCCCCGAGCCATTATTCGGCTTCAAGTTATAGTGCATATAATTCATTTTGTCAGGACTGGGCGTGGTGGGTCAATCATAACAAGGTTGATAATGTTCAGGTGCAAAACTATGTCGCGGCACCTGCGACATTCGGCAGTTATATCGGCTACATGAAAACCATGCTTGATGATTACACAAAAGCCTATCCGTCATTTGCTCTTAAGCCGAATAACATAGCACTGACTAACGCCCAAGTGCAGGGGTTAATTGATACTACCAGAAGCCGGGGGTATCTTGGAAACGCGGTATGGTATTACAGTCAGATATTTCCATATACAGCGCTTTTAAAATCCGGACCGTATGCGGCAAGTGCATATCCTCCATATAATACCCCAACATGGCGGACGTATAAAAACATTCTTATAGCGGGCGATACGGCTAATGCTAAAAGAACAGGGACATGGACATCAAGTGCAACTTCGGGTTACAGTGGAAGCTCGTTATATGCAGCATCAGGTACTGCTGCTTCAATAGATTATTATGTCTCTGTTCCTATTGCGGGTCAATACGAAGTGTACGCGTATCAGGTTATCAGCAGTAACAGGTCAACTGCTGCTCCCCACAAGATATATAACGCGTCAGGAGGATACTCAACTATACTTGTCAACCAAACCACAACCGTCAATAAAGGATGGTATAAACTTGGTGATGTGCAATTAAATTCAGGAAGGCAGAAAGTACTTACCATCTCCAACAGCGGTATAACTTCAGGTACATATGTCAGCGCGGATGCAGTAATGATCTTACTAAACAGACGATTATCACCCGATGCTGATGCAGCTCTCCCTGTTGAGCTGCAATCTTTTTCTGCCCGGGTTGATGGCTCGACTGTAATTTTACTTTGGTCAACAGCCACCGAAGTAAATGCAAGCACATACATTATAGAACGCAAAAAAGAAGGTGCGTCTGCGTGGGAAAATATTTCATCGGCTGTTGCCACAGGAAACTCTAGTTCTGCACGGATATACAATTATATTGATAAAAATCTCACTCCCGGCAGCTACAGCTACCGTTTGCGGATGGTGGATAACGATGGAAGTTTTTCGTATAGCAGCATTCAACAATGTGTTATCGGAGGAGTAAAAAGATTTTCACTTGCGCAGAATTATCCGAATCCGTTTAACCCGTCAACAACCATCCATTACTCGCTTGCAAGAGCCGGCAAAGTTGTGCTGAAATTATACAACATGTTGGGCAACGAAGTCCGCACGGTAGTGAATGAGTGGAAAGAGGCGGGAGAGTATTCGGTGGAATGCAAAGCGACTGGACTACCGAGCGGAGTGTACATATATCGCTTATCCGCCCCAGGTTACTCCGAAACGAAAAAAATGACGTTGATGAAGTAAAAGCTTGTAGTGTCCTTCGTTCATAATGTAGTAGCCCTCACCCTCGGTCCCTCTCCCGGAGGGAGAAGGAGGTATGAAGAGGCAATGAGTATGTTTTGAGAGGCCCTATCCCTCTTCTCCTTCTGGGAGAAGAGGTTAGGTGATGAGGGCTTCCTTATCTAAAATTCTCCTGTGCTAAAATTGATGTTGCTGCATGAGGAGATAAGTATATTCAATCGTAGCTACTCAACTTGATATATGAGTAGCAGCACTGGAAGGAAATAACATGAGACAGGTCGTAGCGTCGACTACAAATCGGGCTGACGCTCTTGATGCCTTTCGTGGCTTGGCAATACTTGGAATGATTTTGTCCGGCAGTATTCCTTTTAACGATATGTTGCCGGGATGGATGTATCATGCGCAGGTACCGCCGCCTCATCATGTGTTCAATCCGGATTTACCGGGAATTACCTGGGTTGATCTGGTATTCCCGTTTTTTCTATTTGCATTGGGAGCCGCCATTCCATTGGCACTTTCAAAAAAACTTGAGCGGGGTATGCCTCTTTGGAAAGCATGCGCTCAAGCATTGTTGCGGGGAGTGATTTTATTGTTTTTCGCGATCTACATTCAACATATCAAACCGTTTTCTATTCTTTCAAATCCAGATACCAAAACATGGCTTCTTAGTTTGACCGGGTATGTTCTTCTTTTCCCAATGTTGCTGCGACTGCCGGCGACAATTAGGTCTTATTTCAAAATTGCTGTCAAAGCTGCTGGTTTTATCGGAGCAGGTGTTCTTCTTTTGTCTTTATCATATAATGGTAAGAGTTTTTCGCTGAACAGGAGTGATATTATCATTATCGTATTAGCGAACGTGGCATTTTTCGGCACACTGGTTTGGCTTTTTACCAGAAACAATATTGTATTGCGAATTGGATTAATGGGATTCCTCATAGCGCTCCGGCTTAGTCATGCCGTCCCGGGCTCGTGGACCCAGTGGCTGTGGGATGCTACGCCTGCTGTCTGGGCATATAAATTGTATTATCTGCAGTATTTATTCATTGTCATCCCGGGGACAATAGCAGGAGATAGTATTTTGCGATGGATGAAATCTTCGAATGATGATGCTGTTGATCTACCGGCAGATTATAAACTTCGCCTCAGCATTGCCGCTTTGCTTCTCTTTATCTTTATCCCCTTGAATCTGGCCGGATTATACGTCCGAGCAGTAACAACAACGGTCATCGCAGATATTCTTTTATGCTTGGTGGGGTATCAATTATTCAGGGTGGCGCACACCTCAGCAGATAGATTATATAAGGCGCTCTTCAATTGGGGAACGTATTGGCTTTTACTCGGACTCTGCTTCGAAGCGTTTGAAGGCGGCATTAAAAAAGACCATCCAACTCTTAGCTATTACTTCGTCACTGCTGGACTGGCATCATTTACCTATATATTCTTTTCTATCATTATAGATTACTTTAAACAAAGAAAACTATTCGCCTTACTTATTCATAACGGTCAAAATCCCATGGTGGCTTACATCAGCGGGAGCAACTTCGTTATGCCTATTCTTGCATTGACTTCATTAAACGTCCTGCTGAATAAACTTGTAATCAACGCATGGCTCGGATTTACAAAGGGATTTATATTTACTCTGCTCGTTGCACTTGTGACAGCATTCTGCACAAAGAAAAAACTTTTTTGGCGAACGTAACTTATCTCCACTAAAATATTGCGGACCATTTTCCTTGACAGTATTCGAAATATACTAGGTAAAAGCGAACTTTGCCGTTATAAATAATATCTTTAATTTAAATATGGGTACTATTATTCATATTGAAATCCGCATCAAATTCATAACTAATCTTGGAGAGAGTATATGTATATTAAAACCGTGTTAGCAGCATGCATGCTATGTATCATTGTCAATGGTCCTATCATCGCACAAGATGAACACCGGGCAACGGATAGAGGAAATTCGCAACAAGAATACGGCCGGGATAATCTGGATAAAAAAGCTTCAGAAATTAAGATGATCAAAGAAAAGCTTAAAAATCTGGATCAGAATTATATTTCAAAACTGCGTTCGAGAGATGAAGAAAAGGCAGGAAAAATCATTGATGACATATACGACCTTTTGGACCGCCTTGAGTCAAGAATGAATCAGGATATGCATCCGACATTGCCACCTCCGCCCCCTATGCCGCAGCCTGTAAATCCGGTTGATTTCAAAAGAATGCTTGAATCAATTAAGCATGAGCCGTTCGGTGATAACAAGCTTGCAATTGTAAGAACAATTACGCAGAGTAGTTTTTTCACGGTATCCCAGACAATAGAAGTTATTAAGCTGCTCAATATGTCGGATGAAAAACTAAGCGCACTTGAAATGATGTATCCGAAAGTGCTTGATAGGGCAAATGGTTATCTTATCATTAATGAATTTACTTTTAATAGCGATAAAGAGAAAGCCGGAAGAATTATCAACGGCAGATAGTACCATTTTTAGCTGATTAATGAAGCTGTGATAGTTAAACAGGTATAAAATCCGGAATGACATCACAGCTTTTTTATTGTTATAAGAACCTAATAATTCCAATGTTGCTCCGTATATGTTGAAGCTGTTCCTATGCCGTGTTTTGAAATATTCTACTTATTTTAAGGTATGAATTTGAAAATGTATAGATAGATTTTAGGGACGATTAGGATCCATGCAGCATATTTTCACCAAAGACAGAATACAAGCTTTCTTCTTCGGCAAGAACGCCGACCTCTCTCTTGAAAACCGACTTTTTATCGCCACCATGGTTATCGGAGAGATTATTGCAGCCACCGGTATTTTTCTTAACCTCGCATTTGATACAAAGGCTTGGGCGCTCATTGGAATTTGTGTTGCGGTTCTGGCTGTGGTTTTCACCTTCCATTATTTTATTCGTTTCAAAGGCATAATAGAACCTTTTAAATTACCCGTTTTTGTCATTTCGTTTGCCGGTATGGCTGGGATATGGATGACATCAAGTCTGACTGATGCCCCGACGACTTTAATGGCCTCGGTAATTCTTATGCTGAACCTTGCGGGTGCACAGGAAAAGAAAAAAGTCACTGTGCTGCTTATGTATCTCATTTTACTCGTAACCGTACATGTTTTTCAGTACCTTTCTCATGGTGTATTATACGCACGTATGCCGGGTTTAACAGACTGGACCGATAGTTTTGTGACAAATTTATTTTGTGCTTCATTCATATATATGATTGTCGGATTTATTGAGCGTGAGTACAATTCTGAAAAGAAGAAAGCTGCTGCAAGTGAGAGAAAATTTCAATCACTGGTAGAAAGCAGCCAGGACTTCATCATCCGCTTTGATAGGGATCACAAACTTTCATACGTAAACATTGCATGGAAGGATAGCACAGGACATAGGGGCGAAGTTGTCTCTTTGGATAAAATCGGTTTTTTTGATTCTGAACAGAATGGCATCGGTGAAGCTATGCTGGAAAAAACTTTTAATACCGGATCGCCTCAAAGTGGACAATTCAGTAAAATATTATCAACCGGAATTACCTACTACAACTGCCGGTTATTCCCGGAATTTGACAAGTCTCAGAATGTTGTAAGTGTTCTCGGCGTATTTAGGGATATAACTGATTTGAAAAATTCGGAATTGGAATTGAAGAGACTGAATGCGGACAAGGATAAATTTATCTCAACATTAGCACATGATTTAAAGAGTCCGTTTCAGACTATTCTTGGTTTTCTTGAAATGCTGAAAGAAAACTTTCGCAATTATAACGCTGAAGAAGTTGAACAGGAGTTGGGCTATATTTATGATGCAGCAAAAAATCATTTTAATCTCCTAGATGATCTGCTCGCCTGGTCAATTTCAAACTCAGGTAAACTTCCGTTCAGCCCGATAAGTTTGAATTTGAGGGAGGTATGTACAAATGCGCTGGAGATATTGACCTTTTATGCAAACACAAAACAGATAAAGATTGATAATTTGATTGACGCTGAAATCCGGATAAACGCAGATGAGAGAATGCTGAAAACAGTCTTGAGAAACTTAGTATCCAACGCTATCAAGTTTAGTAATAAGGGAGGGCAAGTCAGCATTAATTGTCGCGAAGTACCTTCCGGACTTGAAATCAGTGTCGTAGATAATGGAGTCGGTATTGAAAAAGAACGGCTGAGTAAGCTATTTGAGCCTACACGGTGCAATACAACAAGAGGTACCGCTGATGAAAAGGGAACAGGACTCGGTCTATTGTTGTGCAAGGAATTTGTAGAAAAACACGGTGGTAAGATTTGGGTAATGAGTGAGAAAAATCAAGGTAGTGACTTCAGATTTTCCATACCTGCGAAGCTGATAGAGTAAGAATTTGTAAATATATAGTACATATTATAAAATTAGCTTGGATAATACCGATGAACTTTATGCGAATTCGTTTTAAATATAGTGCGATAATTATTTTCATTGCGGCAATGAATCTTTTCGCTTTTAGGGATCCATTACGGGGGGAAATTGAGCACATTATCGGCAGTATAAACGGCAAAGTAGGTGTCGCGGTTATGGGAGTTGAAGAAGGCGACACATTAACCGTTAATGGCTTGAGCAGATACCCAATGCAGAGCGTTTTCAAATTTCCACTTGCAATTTCCGTCCTCAATCAAGTTGATAAAAAGAAATTGTCGCTTGAACAGAAAATCCATATTAGTAAAAGTGATTTACTCCCGAACACATGGAGCCCGTTAAGAGACAAATATCCGGATGGAAATGTTGATATTACATTGGACGAATTACTGAAGTTTACCGTAGCACAAAGTGATAATAACGGGTGTGACATTCTCTTCCGGCTGATGGGCGGGCCAAAAAAAGTTGGTAAGTATATCCACAGTTTGGGTATTAAGGATATTTCTATCGTCGCTACGGAAGAGGAGATGCACAAGGATTGGAGCGTGCAGTATCGTAACTTCAGTTCTCCTGCTGCTATGGCAAAGTTGTTATACAAGTTTTATACGGGAAATATTCTTTCGGAAAAGAGCCGTGAATATCTGTATCAGGTTATGGTGAGTACCAGTACCGGTCCCGGAAGGCTGAAAGGTGCTTTACCTGAAGGAACTGTCGTCGCCCACAAAACCGGTTCATCCGGTGAAAATGAAAAGGGGATTGCCGCTGCAACAAACGATGTGGGTATTGTCACCCTTCCAAATGGAAAACACTTCATTATTGCGGTTTTTGTTTCTGATTCCGGAGCAGACGAAAAGACTCGTGATGCAGTTATTGCAAAAATTACAAAAGCGGTTTGGTTTGGTTTTCTCAAGCGATAGAACGATGCGCTAATTTGAATAAAAAGCTTCCGGCAAATTAGAAGGGGCAAAAGCCCCTTTTTTCTTTTTATAAAGTTTCGTTCGGCTGTTTGAGGGCTAATGGTAAAGGAAAAATCAACTCACCATTTTAATGGCTCTCTCATGACAATTATCCTTACATGTGCCGCATTCAATGCATGATTCCGGATTTTGAAGAATAGCCTTTTGCTTCCCCTTGAACCGGGTTTTTAATCTCCCCATAAAAGGTAAATGTGACACTTCGGCATCTGTCAGCTCTTTTAACGATAAAGCATTTTGCGGGCACATTTGTACGCAGGTACCACATCCTTCACACGAAGAATGATTGATTATTATTTTATCCATTTACTACCATATTATATATAAATTTAATAGTGTTTCAATCAGCGTCTGTGTTTGAGAATCTTGACTTTAGAAAAGTCGGCTTTGGTAAACGCTTTGACGCATAAAGCAAAAAAAGCTGCTCCGATTATAAGGACAATGAGAAAGCTGATTGCCGGAGTTATAATAAATCCGTTCATGTTAAAGGCAACTCCTGCCTTGAGCAGTTCGTTTGTTGTCATGCCTTCCATGTTTAAAGCCGCATACCGGAAAATAGCTGTCGTGTGGGTCAGGGGATTGATAAATATTATAGGCATAAGGATTTTCGGAATAGCCAGCGTTGGAATATACGCACCTGACAAGAACATGAGCGGAAACGATATGACGGTAATCAATAATTGGAAATTCGTTGAGTCTTTTGATTTGGCGGCAAGATAAAGGCCTATCGCACTGAACGTAATGCCGGTTATACTCATAATAATCAACATGAAAGCGGCATTGAAAAACGTAAACCGCAGACCGATAAAGAGGCCTATGATCACGATGATAATTCCCTGGATAACAGAAATTATAGCGGAAGACAGAACCTGTCCGATTGCGATTTGCCAGCGCTTTATTGGCGCAACAATAATTTCCTTCATAAATCCGCTTGTAATATCCTCCAGTATGTTCATTGAATTATTTAAAGAAGTCTGAAATACAGTCATAATAATGATTCCGGATATAAGGTAGCTAAGAGGATTGCCCATGCCCGCCATGACCGATTTTGTAACGAATGAAAAGATGAAAAGAAACATACCTGTCATAAAAAGCATTGAGAACAATCTCATTTTATCGCGTGCAAGCTTAAGAAGGTTTCTATTTATAATTGCTATAATAGGGCGCATCATACTCTTATCTCCTTGCCGGTGATGGCAATGAACACGTCATTCAGTGTTCCTTTGGTAATTTCTATATCTTCAATAATGGATTGCAGGTTGGTAATCATATTCATTATTCCCCGGATACTCGGCATTGAAAGAATGAAATGGTCGCCGGCATCTTTATAGGAAATACCGGCAGCGGCACAATATCGTAGAAATTCATTCTTCTCAGCAGTACGTATTTTTACTGTCGTGTTTGAGTGCTGTCTTTTAAGATTGTAAGGTGTATCATGGGCGATAAGTTTACCGTGATCTATAATTGCAACCTTATCACAAATTTCCGCTTCTTCCATATAATGCGTCGTTAAGAATATGGTAATTCCGTGTTCCTTTTGCAGCCGCTTGATATACTCCCAAACATTTGCTCTGGTTTGCGGATCAAGCCCGGTTGTCGGCTCATCTAAGAAAAGCACTTTCGGATAATGGATGAGCCCGCGTGCAATTTCAGTCCTTCTTTTCATGCCGCCGGAAAGGCTGTCCACCTGAGCATTTCGCCATTGTACTAAATCCACCAGATCCAGCACTAAATTAATTCTGGCAGCGACTTCGGATTTCGGCACATTATAAAAATCGCAATGTAGCTTGAGATTTTCTTCAATGGTTAATTTCCCGTCCAGCGTTGAATCCTGAAAAACAATGCCGACATCGCCACGGACTTCGTCCTTTTGTTTCGCTATATTCTTGCCGTTGAGAAATAATTCCCCGGCTGTTTTCTCCAATATGGTGCAAAGGATATTTATGGTGGTGCTTTTCCCTGCACCATTCGGTCCGAGGAAGGCGAAAATACTGCCCTTGTCAACGGTGAAGGAAATGTTGTCCACGGCGGTAAAATCACCGAATTTTTTTGTCAGGTTTTTTACTTCTATGCTGTAATTGTTCATTATCACTTTAATTTTTAGTTCGTAATAGGTAAGACGGGATAGGGTATGTATTATTGTAATTTATCGAAAGGATTAGCAAGTTGTTTGCACAAAACGCTGAATCCGCTATTTTTGCGTAAGAATACTATAAACAATAGGAACGTGCATCATGTCGCAAAGAACAATTCCACAGTTATTTGAAGAAAGTGTACAACGCTATCCTGAGAATATTCTCATGTGGGATAAAACCGGGGCAGCGTACGAAGGTTTTACCTATAAACAGATGCATGAGCGAGTGTATTCATTTGCTGCAGGACTGCAGTCAATCGGATTATCTGCGGGTGATAGAGTGGCTTTAATTGCTGAGGGCAGGCGGGACTGGGTTACATCTGAGCTTGCCGTCCTGTATTCCCGTGCTGTTGATGTGCCTATATCAGTGAAGATTGATGAAAGTTCAGATCTTAAATTCCGGCTGGCACATTCAGGATGCAAAATGGTCATCTGTTCGGCTGGACAGCGGGACAAAATCTGGGCTGTGCGAAATGACCTTCCTGACCTGGAAAAAATCATATTGCTTGATATGCCTTCTGAACTTAAAACTGATGAGATGTTTATCGGGGACGTCATCAGTCGTGGTGATGAATGGCTTAAACACAATAGGCATGTTTTTGAGGCTCGCAGGCATGCAATCCGGGAAAATGATTTGGCAAATATCTGCTACACCTCCGGAACGACTGCCGATCCCAAGGGCATTATGCTCACACATAGAAACTATACCTCCAATGTTGAGCAGTCAACGGCATTGCTATACATACCGGAACACTATGTATCGCTTCTTATTCTGCCGTGGGATCACGCGTTTGCCCATACCGCCGGTATTTACACATTAATGAAAAACGGTGCCAGCATGGCAGCGGTGCAGGTTGGTAAAACGGCAATGGAAACCCTAAAAAATATTCCGGTCAATATAAAAGAAACAAAACCGACATTCCTGCTGAGTGTGCCTTCATTAGCGAAAAGTTTCCGAAAGAACATTGAGAAAGGAATTAGAGAGAAAGGTCCGAAAGTTGAAAAACTCTTTAACAGGGCATTGACTTTTGCTATTGATTATAACGGCACAGGCAATAATCGCGGCAAAGGATTAAAAAAATTAAAATACCCGTTATACCTCCTGTATGATAAAATACTGTTTAGTAAAATCCGTGAAAACTTTGGCGGGAGGCTTGAGTTTTTTATCGGCGGCGGGGCACTATTGGATATTGAATTGCAAAGATTTTTTTATGCAATCGGGATTCCCATGTTTCAGGGCTACGGTCTGTCAGAATCCGCCCCGGTTATTTCCTCGAACGTGCCAGCCTGCCATAAAATGGGATCATCCGGTAAGCTGGTTAAAGACCTTGAGTTGAGAATTTGCGATGATAAGGGGAATGCTCTTCCTGTCGGGCAGACAGGGGAGATTGTCGTTAAAGGGGAAAACGTCATGGCGGGTTACTGGAAGAACGAAAAAGCTACTGCCGAAACCGTGAAGGACGGCTGGCTCTATACCGGCGACCTCGGCTACATAGATAAAGAAGGATTTTTGTATGTCATGGGCAGATTCAAAAGTCTGCTTATAGCAAATGATGGCGAGAAATACAGTCCCGAAGGAATCGAAGAAGCCATTACGGAAACATCTCCGTTCATAACACAAATCATGTTATATAATAATCAATCACCATATACCGTTGCTTTGATTGTGCCCAACAAAGAAGTCCTGAATAATTATGTTAAAAGTCAGGGACTCGATTTTTCGACCATGGAAGGGCAGGATGCCGCGTTGAAGAAAATCGAAGAAGAAATTGCTGCATTCAAAGAAGGCGGAAAATTCGGCGGGATGTTCCCGAACCGCTGGCTGCCCGCTGCTGTCGCAGTGCTGGGAGAAGGCTTCACCGAACAGAACCATTTCATGAACAGCACCCTGAAAATGGTCCGCGGCAAAATCACCGCATTCTACCAAAACAGAATAGACTATCTCTACACTCCGGAAGGGAAAGATATCTGCAATCATCAAAACAGGAATATTATAAGTAGATTATAGAGCGGTCTTCTCGATACACTCCGACTGAAGTCGGAGCACCCGCCGAAATCGGGCAAGCTCTAAGACCTCTAAGTTAAAACAAAATTACTTATTATGTAATCTTATGCTTTTCTTGGTTATAGTTTATTCTGTTGCCCTAACTTCTCACCGATTCGAAATTGGATTAGTGAGTAGATGAGAGTATTGAGAATAAATATATAGATTATGAATCCCGAATTGGCGAAAGTAAATTGCTTGAGAGTTAAAAGTGTGAATACAATTCCGATTGGGGCTGCGATCCACGGCCAGGCTATCTCCGAATCGGGATACTTGTATGCCTTTACGAGCGTAGGTACTGCAGCCAAACCATCGGCTATAATACTGAAAATAATAGCAATGTTGCCGACTTTGGTAATCTGCCATAGAATAAGTCCGAGTATCGAAAGGGCGCCGCACATCAGATCAAACCTTGTTAATTCCCATTTTGCTTTCTTATTGACAAACGATGCTATAAATGTTAGCAGGGGAAGGAAGCCTGTGCTTAAAGTCATTAAAGATTCCAAGCCGACTGCTTGTTGAATTTGGGCAGCGAAAGCTATACAGGGGGCTACAGACCAAAGCAGGAAAGATACACGGTTAGGTTGGACTCTGCCTTTGACCGTATCAATCAAATAGGCAAGCGAACCGATCGCTCCGATTACCGTACCTATGATAACAAACCCTGGACTCGACATGAACCGCTCAAAATTATTACAAAAGGGAAATAAGAATTAAACCAAATCTAAGAATTAAAGGACATTTTTGTTGGGGAAAATCCAACTGTCGGCTAACTTCGTACACGTCGGTCTTCTCGGTGCCTCGACAAGCTCGGCAGCCTAGCACCGGCTAAAGCCGGACACTCGAAGACCTTTTAAAACGAAAAAAGCAGATATCGCTATCTGCTTTGTAGGTGCGGAAAGTAAGGGAAATCATTTGATTTATATAAATATGTGAATGTAATCGCAAAATGTTGTAATTCCGGGGCGAGATCATAAAAGTAACCCACTACAATTAAAGCAAATCAATTCATCATTTTATTCTGAAATTCTTTCGGACTAACTCCGACCTCTTTCTTAAATAATCTGGAAAAGTAAGGCGGATTTTCGAATCCGAGATCATATGCAATCTCAGCGATACTTTTTTGGCCTTCTACCAGTAAATTTTTTGCTTCAGTAATAACAAACAGGTGAATTAATTCCAGAGCAGTTTTGCCCGTCTCCTGCTTCAACAAATCACTCAAATACTTTGGAGACAAATTTAGTTCTGATGCCATGTAATTTACTGTCGGCATACCTTTACCACCATTGATGCCGGCGCTGAAACATTTATGTAATATTTCATAAAATTTTGATTCAATAATTCCGGACAAAGGTTTACGGTCGATAAACTGTCTTTTATAGAAACGCTGTGCGTATTTTAATAAAGAATCCAGATGTGACAAGATGATTGCCTTGCTGAATTCATCAGTGTTATTGTGATACTCAGTTTCTATTTTGTGATACAACGACCACATAGTTTCTTTTTCTTTAGGAGTAAGATGAAGTGCTTCATTAATTTCATAGTCAAAAAAGCTATACTTTTTTATTTCTGCAAATAACGGGTTCCCCAGCAGATAATCCTCATGAATATAAATTGTGAATCCGACTTCTTTTATTACAACATCGTGAATTTTTAATTTTTGTCTCGGCTTAAAAAAATACATAAACCCTTTATCGCTGTCGTATTTTGTTTTACCATACCAAAACTCTCCGCTCTCAATCTTTTTTAAGCAGATAATATAAAAGTCATGTGTAAGTTCCATATCAGTCAAAATAGGACTGCTGCTGTCGAATTGAATTAATCCGAAAAGGGGATTTTCCGGAGCCGGGCCTCCCATATATTCGAACAAGTCGTTGATTTTCTTGAAATGCATCCAAATCTTCCTTTAATAATCGGAGTATTTATAAATATTGCATATTTATTACAATTTCTCCTACTAAAATCTTATATCCGTGATCTCTAGTATTTATATCCTGGTTTTTTGTACAGTTTCCCTGAACCATTTAAAATATCCGTCTGATAAACCTTCTCTTTCCATTCATCCGGCCCTATTTCTTCTAATGATACGGAAACAGATTCTTCTCCGTAGTTCAAAACATTCATTACATCTTTCGTAATTCTGTCAACCAGTTCGGTTTTCTGCTGTTCTGATTTTCCCGGCCAAAGTTTTACTATAACATGCGGCATTTATTATTCCTTTCCAAATATTTATTTCGCAGATATACTTGAGTAGCAACTTCAAAGTTGCTGAACGAGATCGAATGCTTATCATCGAATTCAGGGACAAACTGCCTTTATATTTGATTTTGTAAGCTTCATCGATTCTATCGTTAATGTCACCTTCAACCAACTCAAACATTATTTCCTTTGTCATGCCCGCTGCTATTATTCTGCCGGCTTTTTGTTTAATTGCCGACTTATACCAGCTAGAATTTATTCCGTTATAAGCTCGCACGAAGAGTTCATCATTAAAAACAACAGACCAGATCCAGGTTGGCGTCCCGTATGTTATCCCGTCTGCACGAAAAGGGGAAATATGCAAATCGTCCGTTTCATCTATTAATTTTATTTCATCCTTATCCCATTCAGACATTTTCTTAACTCCTTGCGTTATAACTTTTTATAGTCCTCGTCACTGACAACCTCAAGCCATTCGGTGCTGGGGTTGGCACCGGGAATTTCAAATGCAATATGAGAAAACCAGGAATCGGCTTTTGCACCGTGCCAATGTTTTACTCCAGCCGGAATATAAACAATTGAGCCTTCCTGCAGACTATCAGCATCTTTTCCTTCTTCCTGATACCAGCCTTCACCAGCAGTGCAGATAAGCATCTGTCCACCTGCGCTTTCAGCATGATGAACATGCCAGTTGTTCCGGCATCCAGGTTCAAAAGTTACGTTTGCAAGAAATATAGGGGTCTCGCCCGGTTTTGTCAACGGATTCAGAAACGAATTTCCTATAAAATATTTAGAAAATAGATCGTTGGGCTTTCCTAACCCGAACATATTTACTTTTTCAAATTCATCTTTATTATTGTATTTCATAACTTTTTTCCTCACAAATTAAAATTTTTCTTAACTATTCTCCGGTATCACTTCGTTTATGCATGCTATCGCATTCAACGTTCTTGGGAATCCCATATATGGCAGAGATTGAGTAATAGCTGAAAGTAAGGTGTTTTTATCATTCCCCACATTCAGATTACCGATGACATGAGACTTCACTTGGGGTTCGCACCCCCCCAACGCACTGAGAATACATAAGGTTAATAATTCCCTGGTTTTCAAATCCAAACCGCTTCTGGTATAAATATCACCGAAACAAAATGCCGACAGATAATTTTGAATATGTTTTTGATTATCCGGTGCATTTTTATGCATTTGATCAATAACCTCTCCGAAAATGGATTTCTGCACTTTCAATCCTTCGTCAAACCGGGTTTCCTCTGTTACCTGTTTTTGACTTTCTATCGGGAGAACAATATTTCTTACTTTGTAAATCTCGTTAATTTGCTGAATTGCATTGAGTGTTTTGGGAAATCCCAAATACGGCGCACATTGATAAACAGCTTCTTTGATCTCGACGGGTGACAATCCAACATGTAATGCAGCCAAAACGTGTGCTTTTAGTTGTTCCATATTTTGGTTTGTCGTTAATACTACCAGGGTAATCAGTTCCCTTAATTTGTCAGATAAATTTCCCTGATAGAAAACCTCGCCGAAAATAAAGCGGTTCAGCATCTCTTGTAAGTCGGGATCAGTTTCGCTCAACGGCCCTACATGATCGCCAAATAAGACTTTGAATTTTTCCTTACTTAATTCTGCTCTATTCATCATAATGTGCCTATGTTCTCAATCTTTTGTGACAATGAAAGTGTTAATTTAGGAATTAACTCTTAGCGTATACTGGAAAGATGCTGGCATTACCGTAATCCTTTATTCTTTCTAAATTTTTCAGAAAATCCATATCTTCGGAAGACATAACAAAATCCACGTCTGCATTGTTTCTCATGTGTTCCGGATTTGCAGTCTTAGGAAGGGGAAGAAGCCCAAGTTCCAGACAGTAGCGGATGGACAATTGCGGCACTGATACGCCATATTTTCCCGCGATACTCAAAACTTCCTTATTTTTCATTAATTCACCATGTGCCACAGGTGAATAAGCCTCCACAAGTATGTTGTTTTTCTGGCAATACTGGATAAGTTCATTAGGAGTATTACTGATATGTGTTAGAATCTGATTTACCATTGGTTTGACGGAACATGATTCAAGTATGTTGTCGATATCTGTTTTTTCAAAGTTGGATATGCCTATGGTGCGAAGTTTACCTGCTTTGTATGCTTCTTCAAGAGCTCTCCACGCTTCTTTGTTTCCTTCAAAGTAATGATCAGTATCAAGGAATTTTGACCATGGTTTCGGACTATGAATTATCATCATATCAACAAAATCCAGTCCTAATGCTTGGATAGAATCATCAATTGAAGCCACAGCTTCTTTATATGATTTTATTTCCGCTGCAAGTTTTGTGGTCACAAATAATTCCTCTCTGTTCAAACCACTCTCTTTAATTCCTTTTCCTACTCCACTTTCGTTCATATATGCCTGAGCAGTATCAATATGCCGGTAACCAATTTTTACGGCATCTTTAACGGCCTGAACGGCGTCGTTATTATCAATCATCCAGGTCCCAAGACCCAATTTCGGGATCTCAATCCCGTTCAACAGTGTAAATTTCTCATCTAAAATCATGACTTATTATCCTTTTTTTATTTACTAACGATACAAATCTACTCAAACCAATTTGGTTGAACTTATACAAAAGGCGGAAATACGTATACACTTTTCCAATGGAGTAATGAATGATTTTCTATGAAACCATAGAAATAAAAAAAATTATAAATCATTGATATATGGCACGTACACTTTTTGGAGAAGGGGTACTTTTTTTCTCCTTTATATTAGGTTGGATTTTTAGCCTGATATAGTTCTATACTTAACATGTGCGAAATCTGTGCTGAGGGCACTGAAGCGAGTAATATATTAGACTTTTGAAGAAATAGATATCAAGAACAACCCATAATCAGATTATCATGCGCGTTGATGTGTAAACGGAGAATCAGTCCAGATACATCGGGAGAACCCCGGAAGTCCGCCTAGGCGGATTGTATCCTTAACGGTTTTTCCCAGTGGGACCGCATTCAACTTGAAGAACGAAGCGATGAAATCCCGGCTTGTCGTTTAAAAAGAAAAAGGCAGTCAAAAGACTGCCTAAATTCGTTTGCGGAGAGTCAGGGATTCGAACCCCGGAAGGACTTGCATCCTTAACGGTTTTCAAGACCGCCGCATTCAACCGCTCTGCCAACTCTCCGAGCACTTTACTTTGTTTCAGTAAATGAAATAAAATCAAGCCTTATAATTTAGGGAATAATAATTTTTTTACCAAAAAAATCTTCAGCCCTTGATTGAAAATCTTTTTCTTACTCAGAACATCTTCAAAACAAAAAAACAAGTGATTTATTTTAATTATTTGTTAAAATTAATTTGGAGATAATTCCATCTCTCCATAATTTTCTAACAGATAACACGGTCACGAAGCTGTTAACAAAATGTGGATAACTTTGAGCTGTGAAATCGTTCCACAAAAGGGCATTTTTAAATGCCTAAACTTAGCTCGAATTTTGTTATTTAAGTTTTAAGAAAATTCCGCAAGTGGTAATAAAAACAAGAAGTTACAATTTTTAGGGAAATGTGGATAACTTGTTAAGAAAAATCGCTTGTATATTTAGATAACGTTAAAACATTATTTTTTAAGAAGTTCTATTTTTCAGGAGTGTTGATAACTTTAATGGAAGTATCTCTCGAACCGCGGCAAAAGTTACAGAATCCGGCCTTCGTATGGAGCGAATGCCTGAAGCTCATCAAACCGAATGTTTCACCCATGACATTCAATACATGGTTCACCCCGATTAAACCTCTCGAGATCAACGATGCAACAATAAAAATCCAATTGCCCAATGCATATTTCTGGGAGTGGATTGATCAACGGTACAATGCTTTATTGAATAACAGCATTAAAGAAATTCTTGGCAATGATGCGGCGATCGAATATATCATTATGGACGACTGGAAAGAAGAGCCGTCTGTTATTGAACTGCATCACAGGGCGTCTTTGAATGTTCCCGCACCCAAGCAGGAAATTAAACCAGTCGTTGAAGCCAAAATTGATTACGAAACAAATCTCAATCAGAAGTACACGTTTGATAATTTTATCAAAGGCAGCGGCAACGAACTTGCTGTTGCTGCCGGTATGGCAATCGGAAACAATCCCGGCGGAACATCATTCAACCCGTTCTTCGTTTACGGTGGTGTCGGACTTGGTAAAACTCATCTTGTACAGGCAATCGGTAATATTATTTATGCAAATGATCAGTCAAAGAGGGTAATTTACCTTTCTGCCGACAGGTTTTCTCAATTGTTCGTTGATGCGATTCAATCAAACAGCGCCGCTGAGTTTCAGCGTTTCTACCGCAGTATGGACGTTCTTATCCTTGACGATATTCAATTCCTGATTGGACGCGAAAAAACGCAGGATCTTTTCTTTCATACGTTTAATTCACTGCATCAGGCAGGTAAACAAATCATTCTAACCAGTGATAAGCCGCCGAAAGATTTAAAAGGCATGGACTCGCGTTTGATCTCCCGGTTCCACTGGGGACTGACAGCCGATGTTCAGCCGCCCGACTATGAAACCCGTCTCGCTATCTTAAATAAAAAGGCTGAAGAGTTCGGCTTGAATGCTACGCCGGATATTTACGAGTACATCGCGACACATGTTACATCAAACATCCGTGAACTGGAAGGTTGTCTGTTGAGATTGTTGGCGAACGTCTCGTTATCTGCGCGCGAAATAGATCTTGAGCTGGCAAAGAAATCGGTTCAGGAAATTTCAACTTCACGTAAAATCACAATCTCGGTTGACCTCATAACCAAAATCGTTTGCGAAGAGATGAGCATTGATGAGAATAAAGTTCGTGATAAAACCAGGAAGCAGGAGATTGTCATTGCACGTCAATTGGCCATGTATCTTGCTAAGGAATTGACCCGTATCTCCCTCAAGAATGTTGGATTGTATTTCGGCGGACGCGATCACTCGACGGTTATTCATGCATGTACAAGCATTCAAAATTTAATTGATACGGATGCGAACTTTGCAGAGATAGCCAAGAATATTAAAAACAAGATTGAACTGGCTTGCACATAATCTCTGACTCACGCTAAGGCGCAAAGCCGCCAAGATTTTTTAAAGACGCTCAATTTGGGCGTCTTTTTTTTTACTTACCTCAGTGATTCTTTGTCTACAAGCAACTTTCAATAAATGATTAATTTGATTTTTCAAAAAAATATTCCGTGAAAATCCGTGTCATCTGTGTCATCCGCGTTCTATTGCTCTCATTTCCTTAATTTTTCACCTAACAACAGCTTCTAAAATTTCCACTGTCCCTTTGTTCCCGTTCACTCTTACTTTTCCGCCGATAGGCAGTGAGGCTATGTGTTTCGTGTGTCCGTGAGGAAAGTTTGTAATTACCGGGACTTTCAGTTTCCCAAGGTATTGCTCCAGTACTTCTTCAACTGTGAAAGCATTTTTACTGGTACTTTCGCAGTCGGTAAACTGTCCGGCTATCACACCGTATATTTTTTCAAAGACCCCGGCGAGTTTCAACTGATTCAGCATACGGTCAATCCGGTGAGGTTTTTCGTCCACATCTTCGATGAGGAGAATTTTGTTATCAGGCTTCGGGAAGTAGGGGGTTCCAAGCAGGGAGACGAAATTTGCAAAATTGCCGCCGAACAAAACCCCTTCGCCTGTTCCTTTCTTGAGGATATTCACCTTGTGGCCGGAGGGGAGGGGAACAATGCCGAATGGTTTCGGCTCGGTTATCATTCTCCAGAAGTTTTCTTCTGTATAGGGATCGGAAGTGCTGTGGAAATCAACGGCAGCCATTGGTCCGGCTATGCTGATGATACCGCTTTGAGCCAGAAATGCAGTTTGTAACGAGGTGATATCGCTGAAGCCGACAAATATCTTGGGATTTTTTCTTATTAAATCATAGGGCAGCATGTCAAGCAGCCTGCCGCTTCCGTAGCCGCCACGGATGCAAATAATGGCTTTAACTTTCTTATTGGCGAACATTGACGCAATGTCATCTTTTCTTTCTTTATCGCTGCCGGCAAGATATCCGTAGGACTTGAAAACATTTTTGCCGATAAGGACTTTATATCCCAATCTACTGAAATATATGGCGCTCTTTTCTATACGTGAGAGGTCTTCAGGGGCTGTGGCGGGACAAATCAGTCCGATAGTGTCGCCTTGCTTTAGGGCTTTAGGTTTCAGGATGTTCATAAAAAACTTTCAGAAAAAATGCGAAAAATGAACTAAACCGCCTGCGGAAATTGTTGTAAAAATTGCAGAGGGATTAACCGCATGAAAATGAGAATATCAAATCAAAACATACGGTTTAGTTTGGAAAGATTAAGCAGGAAAATGACGAAAACATTTCATATATTAAGTTTTTATTTTATAAACAACCTAATATTCATATGAACAGAATTTATATCAGCGACTTAAAACAGCATGTGGGGGAAGAGGTTTCTATTAGTGGATGGCTTTATCATAAACGTTCCAGCGGAAAACTCCGTTTTCTGGTTGTTCGGGATGGATCAGGCTATCTTCAGTCAGTAATATTCAAAAATAACGTTTCGGAAGAGGTTTTTGCCCTTGCTGATGCATTGGGACAGGAATCATCCCTGACTGTGACCGGAAAAATTAAAGAAGAAGGGCGCGCTCCGGGTGGAGTTGAGATGGATGTTACCTCGGTTACCGCTATAAGCGAATCTCACGATTACCCGATTACTCCAAAAGAGCATGGCGTTGAATTTTTGATGGATATTCGCCACCTCTGGCTGCGCTCAAGTAAACAGGTCGCTATTATTAAGATTCGTCACAGAATTGTTAAAGCTATCAGAGACTTTTTTGATAATAAGGGATTCACCTTAGTTGATTCTCCCATATTGACTCCGGCTGCATGCGAAGGTACATCTACGTTGTTCGAAACTCCGTATTTTGATCTTGGCAAAGCGTACTTAACACAGTCGGGACAGCTTTATGCTGAAGCAAGTGCAATGGCTTTCGGAAAAGTATATACATTCGGACCAACATTCCGCGCTGAAAAATCAAAGACCAGAAGACATTTAACTGAATTCTGGATGGTTGAACCCGAAGTTGCTTTCAATGATTTGAATGACGACATGGATCTAGCCGAAGAATTTCTCGAGTACATTGTTCAGTGCGTTTTGAAAGACAGAGCGGAAGAACTGAAAGTTCTCGAACGCGATACCAAGATGCTTGAAAACGTTAAACGTCCGCTGCCGAGAATCTCTTATGATGAAGCAGTTGAAATTTTGAAAAAGAACGGCGTTGATTTCCAGTGGGGCGATGACTTTGGCGGAACTGATGAGACGATCATCTCAAATCAGTTCGATCGTCCGGTCATGGTACACCGTTATCCATCGGAAATAAAAGCATTTTACATGAAACGCGATCCGGAAAATCCGAAAGTAGCCCTCGCGGTTGACGTTCTCGCTCCGGAAGGCTACGGCGAAATTATCGGCGGAAGCCAGCGTGAAGAAGATTACGACGTACTCATGAAGCGTATCGTTGAACATAATCTGCCGGTTGAAGCATTTAACTGGTATCTTGACTTACGCAGATTCGGTTCTGTTCCACATGCTGGATTTGGCTTGGGTCTCGAAAGAACAGTCGGATGGATTTGCGGCCTTGAACATGTTCGCGAAACGATTCCGTTCCCAAGAATGATTTATAGAAATACTCCTTAACAAAATACTGTTATATGACAGCTCAGATTATATTTTTTACATTTTTTGCAACGGTCGCGGTAATTAGCTCAGTTCTTGTTATCACAAGAAAGAGTCCGATTATTTCCGCGCTGTTCTTAGTACTGAATTTTGCGGCATTAGCCGGCATGTACCTTTTGTTGTACGCTCAATTTATTGCGGTTGTACAGATAATCGTGTATGCCGGAGCCATCATGGTTCTCTTCCTGTTTGTTATCATGCTATTGCGGCCGGAGAATGAAAAGCGGTTCTTCGAGGATAACCCAAAAATGAAAGCAGCAGCGCTGGGAGTGGGAATACTTGTATTATTTCAACTCATTTACGCTATAGCTCTTACATTTATGAGAAATCCCGTTTTCCGTGACAGGCAGTCGAGTGCAGCGATAGGGACTGTAGAAGCCATCGGCAAAGAATTGTACACAAATTATCTGCTGCCTTTTGAAGCAACGGGATTTTTACTCCTCGCCGCGGCAATAGGTGCATTGATTTTAGCGAAGAAAAAATTGGATGTGAATAAATGATTCCAATACAACTGTATTTAATAGTCAGCGCGTTTATGTTTATTATGGGCGTTATCGGAGTGTTGACACGCCGGAATGCAATCATCGTCTTTATGTCAATAGAGTTGATGTTGAATTCGGCAAATCTGACTTTTGTAACGTTCAGTTCCTATCTCGGTAATATAACCGGACAGCTTTTCGTTTTCTTTGTTATGGCTGTAGCCGCAGCAGAGGTTTCAGTCGGGCTCGCCATTATTATTTCCGTATTCAGGAATAAGAAGACGATGAATATAGATGAGATAAATGTTTTAAAGTGGTAATAATCAGTCGAATTACATGAGAAATTATGTCTACCTGACCGTACTGCTGCCGTTTATCGGGTTTCTGATAAATGGTTTGCTCGGACGGAAAATTAAAAACGAAAAAATAATTGGTGCTATCGGAAGCTCAATGATCGGGATTTCATTCCTTATCATTGTTGCTGCTTTCTGGGAGACACTGCAATTGCCGGAAGAAATGCGGAAGACGATAGTCCCGCTTTTTACCTGGATGCAAACCGGCGACTTCCATGTTTCCATTGCCTACCAAGTTGATCAGCTTTCTTTGTTGATGGCGCTGATTGTAACGGGAGTCGGATTTATCATTCACATATATTCCATCGGATATATGCATGGAGATAAAGGATTCTGGAGATTCTTTGCTTATTTGAACCTGTTCATCTTCGCGATGATGAATCTTATTCTTGCCGATAACTTCGTCCTGTTGTTTCTCGGTTGGGAAGGAGTGGGCCTTTGCTCATATCTTCTTATCGGTTTCTGGTACGACCGGAAATTCGAAAAGAGCACAACATCCGATGCAGCAAAAAAGGCATTCGTTGTCAACAGAATTGGTGACTTCGGATTTCTTGTCGGCATGTTTCTCATCTATCTCAATTTTCACAGCCTGAATTTCAGTGAAGTTTTCAGCCGTCTTGGCGGCGGGGCAATTCCGGAATCAACATTTAATCTCATTGCATTCTGTTTGTTCATCGGAGCTATGGGTAAGTCAGCACAGATTCCTTTATTTGTTTGGCTCCCTGATGCTATGGCGGGTCCAACCCCGGTATCGGCACTTATCCATGCTGCAACGATGGTCACGGCAGGCGTATACATGGTAGCTCGTTGTTCTGCTATTTATGCTTCGGCTCCGGCAGCGATGATGTTTGTTGCCGTTATTGGATTGTTAACGGCAATCTTTGCTGCTTCAATCGGATTGGTACAGAACGATATTAAAAAGGTACTCGCGTATTCCACCGTTAGTCAATTAGGATACATGTTCCTTGCTTTGGGTATGGGTGCATTCTCTGCAGGTATCTTCCACGTAATGACACATGCATTTTTCAAGGCGCTTTTATTCCTTGGTGCCGGTTCTGTTATACACGGTATGCACGAGGAGCAAAACATTCAGAAGTACGGCGGCCTGAAAAAGTATATGCCAAGTACACGAATGACTTTCCTCATCGGTGCAATAGCAATTTCAGGAATCCCACCACTTGCAGGATTTTTCAGCAAGGATGAAATTCTTTGGAATGCATATGCACACGGCGGATTCGGATTCTGGCTTGTCGGTATTATAACTGCGCTGTTTACCGCTTTTTATATGTTCAGACTTTACATACTTACCTTTGAAGGTAAGAGCCGCTTTGATGAACATCATGTGCATCCACACGAATCACCTAAAATTATGACAGTTCCTCTTATGGTACTTGCTCTTCTATCCATTGTCGGTGGATTTGTCGGATTACCGAAAGTTTTTGCCGGAGAGCATGGCAATGTGTTTGAAAACTGGCTGGAGCCTGTATTCAAACCCGCGCATTATAAGCTGATGTCCTACAGCGATCACAGCGGATTTATGGAAATTTTACTGATGGTGGTTTCTGTCATAGGAGCTTCTGCCGCAATTCTATTAGCGTACTATATGTATATTAAGAAAACCAACTTGCCTGATAAGGTGAGCGCCAAATTCCAACCATTACATAAAGTATTGTTCAATAAGTACTATATAGATGAAATTTACAATGCTGCTATAGTTCAGCCGATCTATAATGTTTCGGAAAAATTCCTCTGGAAATTCACCGATGTTAAAATTATTGACGGGCTGATAAACGGCACTGCTTCATTAGTTGAACGGGGCTCGGCAGTTATCAAAAAAATGCAAACCGGACTTACCCAGTTTTACGCGATTATCATGGTGGCCGGTATAGCAATTGCACTTTTGTGGTTAATGAGATTGATGTGATATGATACAGAATTCGATACTTACCTATTTATTATTTACTCCTTTAGCAGGTGCGTTAATAGTTCTCCTTCTTCCTAAGAATGCAGAAAAATTAATCCGCCATGCTGCATTATACTTTTCAACAGCCGCATTCGTCATTTCTCTTTTTGTTCTGGCTGCGTTCAACAGCAGGAATGGGGATTTTCAGATGCAGGCAAAAGTTGATTGGATTCCTCAACTCCACATATCGTATTTTGTCGGCATTGACGGCATCTCACTGCTTCTCGTGCTGCTTACAACATTTTTAACACCCATTACCTTGTTTTCAAGCTGGTCAGCGATTAAAGACCGGGTGAAAGAATTTACCTTCTTCATGCTGATACTTGAATTCGGTATGCTGGGTGTTTTCGTTTCACTGGATTTATTCCTTTTCTATATTTTCTGGGAGTTTATGCTCATCCCGATGTATTTCATCATCGGAATCTGGGGAGGCGAACAGAGAATTTACGCAGCGCTCAAGTTTTTCATCTATACCATGGCAGGCAGCTTACTCATGCTGATTGCTATTATCTGGATTGCAGTGTATGCTTCCGGATCAGGCAACTTTACAACAAATTTACTGGAATTATATAAGATCGGTCCGACAATACCGATGGCAATTCAGCTTTGGATGTTTTTGGCTTTCACGGTCAGTTTTGCAATTAAAGTGCCGCTATTTCCATTTCATACCTGGCTTCCGGATGCACACGTTCAGGCTCCAACGGCAGGCAGTGTTATTCTCGCTGGTGTATTGCTGAAGATGGGCACATATGGATTGATTCGTTTTTCAATTCCGTTGTTCCCGCAGGCCGCACATTTCTTTGCCCCATATATATCAACCCTCGCGGTAATTGGTATTATATACGGCGCATTAGTCGCAATGGTGCAAAAGGACATGAAAAAGTTGGTGGCTTACTCTTCAGTCGCACACTTGGGATTTGTCGTACTAGGTATTTTTGCGTTGACACAGGAATCACTCCAAGGTGCCGTTATTCAGATGGTCAATCACGGACTTTCAACAGGCGCGTTATTCCTTCTCGTTGGCGTTTTATACGAGCGCACTCACACACGCGAGATTTCAGCATACGGCGGCATTGCCAAAATTGTTCCGGTGTATTCAACCGTGTTGTTAATTGTGAGTTTATCCTCCATCGGCCTTCCCGGCTTGAATGGATTTATCGGTGAATTTCTCATTCTGCTCGGTTCATTCAAATCGAGCGTATTAAATAATTGGTGGTTTACCATTATTGCAGCTTCGGGAGTAATATTTGCCGCGGTATATCTATTGTGGATGTACCAACGCGTAGTCTTTGGTGAAGTTAAGAACGAGAAACTGTCATCATTAACCGACATGAACGCTAAGGAATTCGTTACCGTTGGTTTATTAATTGTCTTTATTGTTTGGATAGGTGTTTATCCTTCATCCTTCTTAAAATTATCAGAATCTTCAGTTGCAAAATTTGTGACTGAAAATCTGAATAGATAAACGAAATTAACTTTTAAATACACAGTATGATGTCTCCACAACCATATATGGTGCTTCCTTTTGTTATTCTGCTCGGCATGATAGCAACCGGCCCGGTATTATATGGGCATTTTTGGGAGAAGCATTATGCGAAATTTGCTCTATTACTCGCTGCCGTTGTCGCAGCATATTATGCTTTTTATCTGAATGATTTTACGAGTATCATTCATTCAGGCATTGAGTATATCTCGTTCATTGCACTGTTAAGTTCTTTGTTCATTATTACCGGCGGAATATTGATTAAATTCGACCGGAAGGGAAGTCCGGTGATAAATACGTTATTTCTGCTTATCGGGGCTTTGCTTGCGAATATTATCGGCACAACCGGAGCATCAATGCTCCTCATTCGTCCATTTCTAAAGATGAATAAGGGCAACATTCGTCCGTATCAAATTATATTTTTCATTTTTGTGGTGAGTAATGTCGGCGGGGCATTAACACCTATAGGCGATCCGCCGTTGTTTCTCGGATTTCTTCGTGGCGTACCGTTCTTTTGGGTACTGACAAATGTGTGGTATATCTGGCTGCCTGCTGTTCTTTTAATACTTGGTATCTTTTTCATTTTGGAAGTAAAAAACAGCGGCACTCCGATTAATGCGTTGGATTTTGTGGAGTTTTTTAAGTCACTTGAAATCCGGGGGAAAAGAAATTTTGGATTTCTGCTGATTATCATCTGTTCCGTATTTGTTGATCATTCGGTCATGAGCTGGGTTCCCGATTTGCATCCTTTCCCATTGGGCATTCGTGAACTGATCATGTTCGGTGTTGCTTTTGCAGCATTCAAAACATCAAAAGATGAAATTCTCAGGGCAAACGAGTTTGATTTTGAACCGATTAAAGAAGTTGCTTTTCTTTTTATCGGGATTTTCATTACCATGATTCCGGCGCTTCAACTTATCGCCTACGAATCAAAAGCTTTTGGCAATGCATTAAATACAACGACCTTTTATTGGGCTACCGGATTCCTATCTTCGATTCTCGATAATGCACCGACATATCTTAATTTTCTGAGCGGGGCAATGGGCAAGTTCGGACTTGACGTGAATAATCTGGGACATGTGCGTGAATTTATGGTTCAGGATGCCGGCTATTTACAGGCGATTTCCGTAGCCGCAGTATTTTTTGGTTCAATGACGTATATTGGCAATGGCCCTAATTTTATGGTTAAATCTATCAGCGAGCGCGCGGGAATAAAGATGCCCTCTTTCGTTTCGTACATTTTTGTATATTCTATTCCTGTGTTGCTGCCGGTTTTTACGTTAGTCTGGTTAGTATTCTTCAAATAACATTGGAATCAATATGAACATAGACGAAACAATACTTGGTAAAAAAAGCGGCTTGTGGTATGGCAACAGACTCGTTGTTCCGTTTCAATGCCATTTCTTCAAAGTTATTGTTGATGATGATATCATAACTGATTTTTCATCACACTCAAAAGATATTGAGATTGCCGAAGAAGGTGATTTCACTAATATATATTTTAAACAGTATCCGGAATTGAATAAAGCGGTTTCAAAATATGAAGCCATTAAGATAATCGCCGTAAATAAAGGTGATGATGTGTTCAATTTCGAGAATCATAAAAAGATTTCACTGTATCTACAGGAAAAACATAAAGTCCTTATTGAGGCCAATGAGGATGATATTTTATTTATTGAATAAATTTGTTATATGAATAGCTACGATATATACAAAATTTTGCCGCTCCTGATAATTGCCGGAGCCATTTTAGTAACGCTTACCGTTGAGATGTACTCTTCAAAAAGCAGATACATTATTCCATGGATTTCAATTGTCGTCTGTTTTGGTACTGCCTTCTATTCCTTGTTTACGTCAAATGAGGAAGGCTTGTATTTCAGCGGCATGCTTGCAGCAGGTAAGCTGGTCAATGTATTTTATTTCATTTTCAACCTGGGTGCAGCATTGGTCATGCTTATCTCGTTTGATTACATGAGAAAAATAGAGACTGAGTTTGGCGAATATTACATTTTGGTTTTATCCGCGGTTCTTGGCATGATGCTTATTGCCGGGGCACGTGATCTGGTAATGATATTCATCGGCCTTGAGCTGATGTCCTTGTGTTTTTATATTTTGACCGGATTCCGCCGCAGGAACATTAAATCGAATGAATCTGCATTGAAATATTTTTTGCTGGGTTCGTTCGCAACCGGATTTATTGTATATGGCATGGGATTGATTTATGGTGCCGTACATTCTCTTTCGCTGGATGCGATCATCGTGAATCTTTCATCGGTCATCCATAGCCCGATATTCTTAGTAGGTATGCTGTTATTTGTCATCGGTTTTACTTTTAAGATTGCAGCATTCCCATTTCACATGTGGGTACCGGATGTATATCAGGGTGCACCGACAGGTGTTACTGCTCTTATGTCCACGGTTGGAAAAACGGCTGCCTTCAGTGCATTATTGCTGCTCTTTATCCCCATTGCAGTTCAGGGCGGACAAAAACTATTTACGCCGTTTTTGGCAACACTTTCCGTTTTATCCATGCTTTACGGTAGTATTGTAGCCTTAGCACAAAAAGATATTAAGCGCATGCTTGCTTACTCATCTATTGCTCATGCCGGATATATGCTGATCGGTTTAGCTGCAGGAAACAGCATGGGTGCTGCAGGAGTTGTATTTTACATTGGTGTATATGTTTTCATGAACATTGGGGCCTTCGGTATTGTATCCATTCTTGAAACAAAGAACGAAAAATTTCTTGCGATTGATGAGTATCAGGGCTTAGGTTTCCAACAGCCGCTGCTTGCCGCATTAATGGCGTTATTTATGTTTTCGTTAGCAGGAATTCCACCATTCGGAGGATTCTTCGGTAAGTATTATGTTTTTGTTGCCGCAATTGAAGCGGGATACACATGGCTTGCTTTGCTCGGAATACTTGCAAGTGTGATAAGTGTTTATTTTTATTTACGTGTTATTGTTGTCATGTACTTTAAGAAGAGCAATGAGGAAATTCTTGCGTCCAAAGGCGCAATGGCAATTCTGGGCATTCTTACCGCCGCGATATTGGTTGTGGTTGTTGGAATAGCGCCTGGGGCAATCGTCAATCTTCTGACAGCCTTTATATAAGTGCGGTACTTTAATTCTCAACTAATTCTGAGAGCGTTATGATACCTCTATTTTCACCAGAAAAAGTTCGTGGAATGGACGATTATGCAATTAATCGCTTGGGAATACCGGGACTGGTATTGATGGAGAACGCTTCCATCAACATCGCAAACGAAATTGTAAAAAGATATCCGCTGCCCAAATTTCAGAAAATAGGGATTGTGTGTGGAAAAGGCAATAACGGGGGAGATGGTTTTGCTGTCGCCAGACAGCTGCATCTCAAGCATTATGATGTTTCGGTTTTTCACCTCTACCAGAAAAAAGACTTCTCACCTGACGCAAAAACCAATTTCGAAGCTCTTGAAAACATCAGCAAAACTGAAAAAGGCTTGAAAATTTTTTACTGCCCGACTATTAAAGAAGTGAAAAAGATTGAATCTTCTGATGTTATAGTGGATGCAATCCTCGGCAGCGGATCGCAGGGCAGTCTGTCTCCAAGCTTATCAAATTTAGTAGAATATCTGAATGATATAAAAGTCAACAGAGTCGCCATTGACATTCCTACCGGATTAAATTCTTCGACCGGATATGGCCAAACTGTTTTTAATGCTGACTTCACCATAACTCTTGGTGGATTAAAACCCGGTTTGTTTTTTTCTGAAGGATACCGCTATGCAGGTGAGGTAGCCGGAGCAGGGATAGGCATTTCAGACACTTATATTGAATCTCTTGATACTGATGTGTATCTGATAGAACCTGAAGACGTTTTGGTTGCACTGCCTGTAAAAACTAAAACACAGAATAAATATTCGGCCGGCAAAGTGCTTTCAATTGCGGGTTCCTTTGAGTATCCCGGTGCAGGATTATTGGCCTCGCTATCACCGTTTTACGTTGGCGCAGGTTCATCAATTCTCGCTTTCCCCCAGTCGTTGTACGCGGTCGCTCACACAGAAGGCGAATATCAACTGATTGTAAAAAAGTATGATGACAAAGTGACGGGTATTTTATCCGAAGCGAACATCAATGAATTACAAAAACGCATTAAGTGGGCTGATGTTCTTATCCTTGGGCCCGGACTCGGGACTAATGGGGAAACCATATCTGCTGTAAAGCAGTGCATTAAGAAATTCCCTGAAGTCTTAAAAGTGATTGACGCTGATGCGGTAAATGCACTGGCAGGCAGCGACTTGAAAAAATTTGATTTAACGAATGCAGTGCTAACTCCACACATCGGCGAATTTGCCCGGTTAACCGGAATCCCGGTTGAAGGAATACGGAATGACATGATGACGGTATTGAAAGAATTCTGCCGGAAGCATCAATGTTATGTCGTACTCAAGGATTTCAGAACATTAATTGGTAACCCGGAGGGTGAAATATTCATTAACACAACTGGTAACGAAGGACTTGCAAAATTCGGCAGCGGAGATGTACTATCCGGAGTTATCGGGGGCTTGTTGGCGCAGACACACGATTTGGAACAAGCCGCGGTAGCGGGTGTATACTTGCATGGGTTGACTGCTGATATACTTCGTGCCGGCAAAACCGAGTATGGTTTTACTGCCATGCAGTTGATGCACGAAATTCCATCAACAATTAAATTTTTAAGGGACTCCATTGTTTAAATACTTAGAACGTCACAAAGAATATCTTGTTTATATACCGTTGACGATGTATTGGGTGACACTATTCATTTTTACCTCTATACCATCATCACGAGTTCCGAATGTTGGTGTTAACGATAAAACCGAACATTCCACCGCGTTCTTTATACTGGGCTGCCTTCTTAATCTAATGCTGTATTATCAGGATGCCAGTCCGTTTTTGAAGAAACATTACAATTGGGCTACCATTTTCTTTGGCTTTTTGTACGGTGCATTGGATGAATTGCACCAAAAATTTGTCCCCGGCAGAAGCTGTGATATTTTCGACTGGATATCTGATGCAAGCGGCATATTAATAGCCGTGTATGTGGTTTTTCTACTGCGAAAAATGGATCTCCGCCGAAACATGACAAAGACTCAATAACGCTTATTCTAATTCAAATAAATAATTGGAAATTCAATGAAAAAATTTCTCATTTTTAGTATTATGTGCTTTTTTGCAGTCACCGGACTTGCGAAAAACGCTGATTCAAAAAAGATATTCCCTTTCCCGTATTCTAAAATAGTATTGGATAACGGGCTTAAAGTGTTCTTCATTCCATTTGATTCTCCGGGACTCGTATCTTATTACTCAATTGTGCGCACCGGCAGTCGCGATGAGTGGGAAGAAGGGAAGTCGGGCTTTGCACACTTCTTTGAACACATGATGTTCCGTGGTACGGAGAACGTCCCGGGTAAAATGTACGACAGTATTATCACAAGCATCGGTGCCGATGCTAACGCGTATACCAGTGATGACGAAACCGTGTATCACCTTAATCTCGCTTCAGAAGATTTTGAAAAAGTAATTCAATTAGAATCAGACAGATTCCAGCATTTGAAATATTCCTTACAACAATTTCAGACTGAGTCCGGTGCTGTGTATGGCGAGTACAGAAAGGGAAGAACGAGCCCTTGGTCTGTTGCGTTTGAAGAGATGCACAATTTAGCTTTCGATAAACATACCTATAAACATACTACCATCGGCTTTGAAAAAGATATTAAGAACATGCCGAATATGTATGATTACAGCGTGAGTTTTTATAATAGATATTATCGCCCCTCAAACGTAGTTGTGCTCGTAGTCGGAGATTTTAATAAGGCAAAAACCGAGTCGTGGATCCGGAAATATTATAAAGATTGGAAACCCGGTTATACTGAACCGAAAATTGAGCAGGAGCCGAAACAGCTTGCTCCAAGAAGTAAGACTGTCGAATATGAAGGAAAAACTCTGCCGCTCATTATGCTGGGCTATAAGATGGATGCCTTCAGTCCGAAAAATAAAAATTATTTATCCATGGTGCATTTTGCCGACTTGGCATTCGGTGAAACAAGTGCTTTATATAAAAAACTTGTACTGGATGAACAGAAAGTGCAGGTGCTTGAAGCCTCACCGGGTGTAAATCGCGATCCTTACATGTTTGAAGTGTACGTGATGGTCAAGGACGAAAAAGATATTGATTATGTACTCTCCGAGATCAAAAAAACGATTGATTCATTTCGTGATAAACCTGTAGAGACTGCACAGTTAAATGAATTGAAGAAGAGGAATAAATACAGTTTCCTCATGTCATTGGATAACTCAGATGCTATTGCCGGAGTACTTGCCGGTTATATAGCACTCGCCGGTGATGTGGACGTTGTAAATGAATACTATAACGGGTTGAGTGCTATCACACCAGCGAATCTTCAAACCGCGGTGCAAAGCTATTTTATACCTTCTAATGAGAACCTGATTATTTTGAAAGGGAAAAAATAATGAAAACGAGTTTTAACAAAATCGCATTGTCCCTTTTATGTCTGGTTGCGCTCACATTTGCGGGAACGCCGGACAATGACCGGGTTGTTCAACTTCCGGTAAAATCGGACCCTACTATTTCTATTCGTATCATGTTTAACGCCGGTACGCAGTATGACCCTGTTGGTAAAGAAGGCTTGGCGTACCTGACCGCTTCAATGCTTAGTGAAGGTGCGACAACAGCCAACAGTTATGATGTAATCTTAAAAAAACTGTTCCCGCTCGCTGCTTCATTTTCCGTATCGGAAGGACGGGAAATATCTGTGTATACAGGAAGAGTGCACAAAGATAACGTAAAAGACTATTACAAACTTTTCGTTGAGCAAATTCTGTCCCCGGCTTTTAAAGAGGAAGATTTCAACAGAATTAAGGAAGATGTTTTAAACTATCTTACAACAGCCCTAAAGTATTCGAGTGATGAAGAGTTAGGTAAAGCAACCTTGTATTCTGCAGTCTATGCCGGGACACCGTATGCGCATCCCGATCAGGGAACCATTAGCGGTATAAAATCAATTACGCTTAACGACGTGAAAGAGTTTTATCATAAATATTATAATAGAAACAATTTTGTTTTAGGAATCGGCGGCGGGTATGATAAAGCCTTCTTGCAAAAGTTATGGGCCGACCTTGAAAAATTGCCCGAGGGAGCAAAACAACCCGCACCGGAAATCAAAGAGCAGAAGATAACTGGTCAGAACTGCGTTATCGTTGAGAAGAAAGCAGCAAGCACGGCAATCTCCATCGGGTATCCGATAGATGTTGTGCGCGGTTCGGCTGACTGGTATGCACTTGCTGTGGCAAATTCATGGCTTGGCGAACATCGTAATTCGAGTTCACACCTCTATCAGGTTATTCGTGAAGAGCGCGGTTTGAATTATGGTGATTACAGTTATATCGAAAACTATCCGAATGGCGGACGACTTCAGCTTCCTCCGGTAAATGTACCGAGAAGAAAGCATATGTTTGAAATATGGATTCGTCCGGTACCGAATGAAAATGCTCATTTTGCTTTACGGGCAGCCGTTCGTGAGTTGAAAAAACTTGCTGACAATGGCATGACAAAAGAAGATTTTGAGTTAACCAGAGGCTTTTTGAGCAAGTACATTCTGCACTATGCTCCTACTACCTCAAAAAGGTTAGGATACGCTTTAGACGATAAATTTTATGGTCTTGAAACCGGGCATCTCCAGCTTTACAAAAAAGCGTTGAAAAACGTTACACTTGATGCTGTGAACCGGGCTATTAAAAAGTATCTTCAGGTTGATAATATGATGATCGCTGTCATTACACAGAATGCAGCAGAGCTAAAAAATAATCTTGTTCAGAATACTTCATCACCAATTACATATGCTACGCCTAAAGATGAAACCATTTTGAATGAAGATAAATTAATTTCTGCATTTCCTCTTGCAATTAAAAATGATAATGTGAAAATCATTAGTTTAGAAGAATTGTTTAGATAAACATAGAAAATCAATCAATGAGATATCTGAATTTAGTTTTCATCCTTATAGCAGCATTTCTTGTACAGTCGTGTACGGCAACTTCAAAAGTGGTTGAGGATATCAATCTCCGGGTAAATCAAATCGGCTATATGCCGGGCATGGTAAAATTCGGGATGGCCTTCGCCAAAAAGGAAATTGAAGCAAAGCAATTCAAGATTGTTGACGCAAAAAGTAAGGACGAAGTATACAGGGGGAAAGTAACTGATAATCTCGGCTCGTGGGGTAAATTCGGCTATCACTACAGAATTGATTTCACGGAATTTAATCAGACCGGAAGTTATTATATTGAAATGGGTGGTAAACGTTCAAGCACTTTTAAAATTTCGAAGGAAATCTACGCTTCAGTGGCCGATTCCCTTATTGAGTTTTTGCAAGTGCAGCGGTGCGGCCCGACCAATCCGCGTTCGCATAAGATATGCCATATTTACGACTCGCCAATTGTCGCAGGCGATAGTACGGTAAAAGGAATTGATGTAACGGGCGGGTGGCACGATGCAGGGGATTATCTCAAATTCCTCAATACGTCATGCTATACAACCTATATGCTTCTTTTATCATATGAGCTGAACACATCTAAAGCCGGTTTCGATGACAATAAAAACAACACTCCCGATGTGTTGGAAGAAGCCCGCGTCGGCATTGATTGGCTTCTGCGGTGTAATTATGCAAATACCTCACTGATCAATCAGGTTCAGGACTTGCGGGATCATGAGTTCGGATGGCGGTTGCCCGAGAATGACACGTTGAAATATGACCGGCCTGCATACAAGGGGATAGGGAAGAATCTGGTAGGAATGTATTCGGCAACTCTGGCACTGGCGTCACGCATATGGCGTGTCCGCTTTCATGATGACGCATTTGCAAACAAACTTTTAGCGACTGCACAAAAATTCTATGCCATTCGCTATTCCGTGCCTGACCTCGATCAGACGAATTCCGGAATGTATATGGATAAAACTTATTACTCAAAACTGGCGCTGGGAGCAATCGAGCTGTATAATGCAACCGGGAATGCCGGATATGTAAATGAGGCCAAAGAATTGATGAACAAAGCCGGCTCGGATTACTGGTGGAGCTGGGGTGACATCAATGCTTTAGCACATTTTCGTTTAGCACAGTATTTCCCTGAATACGGCAATTATATCCTCAATAATTTAAATGCCTTTAATAACAACAAGAACGGTAATCTTTACAATCAGGGAGCCGCATTCACGTGGGGCACTACTCATACTATGTTAGGAATCGTTTTTCAGGCAATGTTGTGGAGTCAGTTAACGAATTCACATCAATTTGATTCCTTGATGGTTACACAGTTAGATTACATTTTTGGTAAAAACCCCTGGGGATTGTCGTTTATCTACCAATTCGGGACTAATTACGCCAAGCACTTTCATTCGCAGGTTGCATATTTTAATAAGGGCTATTTGCCCGGAGCAATAGCTGCAGGTCCGGCTCCCAAGTCTGTGTTGGATAACTATAAGATAAATCGTGAAGACAAGCGTCCGAATGAGTACAATTCCGACGATGTCCTGTATTTTGACGACCGTATGGACTATATAACAAATGAGCCGACAATTGTGACTAATGCAACTGCAATATTTGTTTTTACAAGTAAATACTTAGTAGGGGAATAAATTCCATTATGATACAGATCACATTCATCTGTCTCACAATGATACTGTTGGTGCATTGAGATGCGTGTTTTTAAGTGATTTTAAGGGTTTTTGGTTGGCATAATAATTGAAAACTCTTAATGAATAATTCGAGATTTAAGATGATGAAGAGAAAATTAAATACTGTAAAATCTGGCCTTGCTTTAATTGATAAAGCTTGGGGCGGAATGTATAAAGGCGGTTCCTATCTGCTTATCGGTCCGAGAAAATCCGGCCGGACAATGATGGGTCTGCATTATGCAATGGAATGTGTGAAAAACAAAGAGGTATGCCTCTATTTCACCAACATGCGTCCCAAAGATTTGATGATTCACGCGGCCTCGATTGATTTTGACTTGCAATCTGCAATGAACCAAAATCTCGTGATTGTAGTTCGGGTTGCCCCACCAACAGATATTTATGAATCAGAAAGCCCTGATAATTTCCTCGTGGAATATCTAAACGATATTGTTACTGTTATTGAACAATATCAACCTGATCGTTTGGTGTTTGACGAGTTGACTCCGTTCATCGGTTTCGAAAGCATTCCTTTATTGCAGCAGACATATCTACGTACTATCGAAGCAATTGAAGAAAGAAACGTTACTTGTCTGATGATTTTAGCCGAGCCGGCTACTCCTCTTGCGCAAATGATTGTTGACTCAATTACACAATACTCTACCGCTATTATATACTTGCAAAAGAAAACGGTTGAGACAGGAACGCCGTCCGGGAAGGCTACCATTACTCCAAACATCGGACATACCGAAGGACAGTTTGTTTCTGATTTTTATATTGAGCCCTATAAGGGAATAATCTTTGATTATGACAATCAAACAAAATTCCAGAATCCTTTTCCGACTGAAGAACCTCAGTCCAGTAATGAGAACTATTATCCAACGAATACAAGTAATTCCAAATATCGACCGATAACAAATGTTGATATTGTGCCGGAAAAAGTATCGTTTACAAACCTTTATGATCTAAGCGAATTCAGCTTGATACTAAATAATCAGATTGCTTTTTATAAAAGTACCGGCCAGGCTTTCATCCTGATTTCATTGAAGCTCGATCCGATTGCCGAGAGGCAGAGAATATTGACTATCAATCAGCTGCAAAACGCCGTCCGTTTATCCACGGATAAAAAGGATAAGTTGTGCGTAGTCAAGGATAAGATTCTTGTGCTTATGGGCAAGGGACCGGAGAGAAATCTGAATGTACTCGTCTCAAAGATTAAACAAAATCTGCCTAACTCAGATCCAAATTATTTGAGTATTATTATGAAGTACATTTACGCATTTTCGTATGAAGTTAATGAAAGCGTTGTCAATGCAGAATCTATTCTTAATGAAATACTCGAAGAAGAATCACGGTAGAGAACATAGTCTATTATTTTTCTTTTTCCTCTGTCTATTCTTTATAGGGAGCAGTTTCCTGTTTGCACAACAGGGAGTAGACAATCTTAAAAATGATGCTATGAATCAGATGCGTCAGCAGCGCTTTGGCGAAGCTATTGACTTGCTCAATAAATTCATATCAGCCAGACCCCGTGTTGTTGACGGATATTTGCTGCGTGGCGAATGTTATGAAAAACGCGGTCAGCTTGAATACGCAGTGCTAGATTACCGTTCAGCTCTTAAAGTTGCTCCGAATGACGGCAGGGTACGCAATAACCTGAGCCGTGCAGAAACTGTTTGGTATGCCCAGCTCAGGAAAAAGATCGAAGGGCATCAAAGAGAAATCGCTATCAATCCTTCAATTCCCATTAACTATCTTGAAATCGGTAAATGCCATAAGCACATGGGCGAGTGGATGCTGGCCGAGCAATGGTATGACGAGTACATTAAACGCCAGGAACCATCGGCTGATGAAGTAATCCGTTATACTGAAATTCTGGCAAGAAATAACCATATCGAAAAAGGCGAGAAGATTCTCAAAAAGTTTGTAGAAAAGTATCCGAACGATCATCGTTTATGGAGCAGATACGGATATTTTCAGTTATGGCTGGGCAAGAAGAAACAAGCCGCTGAAGATTTCCGCACTGCATTAAAGCTTCGTCCATATTTTAAAGAAGCTGAGGATGGACTTGAGCAAGCTGAAGATAGAGCATATATCTACACGTATTTCGATACAACCAAAAACCATAAGAAATTACTTGAGGGACAGAAAAAACCTCAGGAATATGCTATTGACAGATATTACAAATCTCTAAAAAAGAATCCCTCGGACTTGGATACCAGATATTCACTGGTAAAAGAACTTATCGCTGTTGACCGACTTGAAGAAGCATATGAACAGCTACAGATCATCGGAACGGGTGAAGTTGATTCAACGAAATTTGTTCCTCTTTGGGATACGGTTAATGCCCGCAGAGACAAGCAAATCGAAGCAAATTCCGAGGCGAGCATGGCTGCTTACGAAAAAGACCCTGACAACAAAGATAATGTGAAAAGAGCTGCTCAGGCATATGCACGCCAACTCAATTATGAAGATGCATGCCGGGTCCTGAAAAAATTCCTTGAAGGTAAGGCTGAAACCGAGCATCATGATTTCAGATATATGTTGGCTCAGTATTCTGCTTGGAATTTCCAATTTGAGGGTGCAATAGAGCAGTTGAATTATCTTTTGGCTAAAGAGCCGAATAATCTCGACTATCAATTACTCAGAGCACAGGTCGCTGTTTGGACTACAACTGATCCCGACCTTGCTAATCAATATTTAGATAATGTTCTCGCTGCTAACCCCAAAAATCTTGCGGCATTAGTCGCAAAGTCGACTTTGCTCGTCCGGGATAGAAAATTCCCTGAAGGTTTGGAAAAAATTGAAGCAGCCAGAAAGATTGATCCGACTAATAAGGCTGTTGAAAATGCCCAGAATTTTTATGACGTACGTCTCGCACTTGAAGAAGACGTTAAAAACTTTGAGATTTTGAGTGATGCCAGAAAGATTGCCGAAAGCGGCGATTGTAAGGCTTCCCAGGCAAAATACGAAGAGTATTTCTCTAAGATCAAACAGCCGAGTAAAATTGAAATGATGGAATACGCGGATGTTATCGGCTGCGCAGGCGATTGGAACAAATCAAAAGACATTTACAAGAACTTGTTGAATGAAGAATATGATTACGACGTTGCTTTGCAATTGGCAAAGGCAACTATGTGGTCGGGTGATTCAACAGGTGCATTGCCGTTGTTCGACAAATTGGTAAAAGAGGATACTACTAATTTTGATGCGAAATTGTTCATGGCCGAAGATTTGGAGAAGCTTCAAGATCGTGATAAAGCAAGGGGTCTATTAGAAAATTTACTCACGACTACTGTAGATACTGTTAAACGTGATGTTGTTACTAAGCGGCTTGGATGGCTAAATGCAAGTGCAGCAAGCGGCGGTGGAAGTTTTTGGTCAAGTCTTTCGACTTTCCCGAGCTATGTGCGACTTGTACCAACAGGTTTTCATTATTCCGATAATATGAATCTTCGGGTTTCGAATCTCGGACTCCAAATTGAACTTGGGCTCATTCAATACCTTGGAGTTGGGGCTTCTGTTAAGCGAACATATTTGAAGGGTACGGCAAATTCAGGTACCGGAGTGTATACACAATATCTGACAAATTTACCTGGCGACTATAGTGTTAATACTTCAATGACGACTTTTAAGTGGCATGTTTTCCTGTATCCGCATCCGAATTTATATGCTGCTGCCGGATTCGGAACATTATCATATCAGGGACTCTCCAGGCGCAATGTTATGGACGGCATTATCCGGTATGAAAAGAAGAACAAAGCATTGTTGATGTTGACATACGAAAAATCTGATGCTGTCAGTTTCTTGTATTCTTCAAGACTGGTTAATTACGGTACTCAATACGGCAGCCGTTTTAATGCCGAAAATTATGTTGTCACTTATGAGTATCATCCGAGCCAAGTGCTCAAGATTTTCGGCCACTATCAATATCTTTCTCTTTCTGACGGGAATCAAGGTAATGATATTATACTCAAGATCGGCAGAAAATTATCCGACGAAGTTACCGGTGGATACGAATACAATATGACCAACTATTCAAGAAACTCAGGATTGTATTATGCGCCGCAGCATTTTGAAGCCCATAGCATCTGGGGTGAGTATGAGTACCCATATGATGAAGAGTGGACTATGACTGTCGGAGGAAAACTCGGGTATGTCCCCTCAAGCGATTTTATTATTAAAGAGCTAAACGGCCGTGTAATGTATAAACCTTCTGACCGGTTTGTACTCTCCGCTACTGCGGCAATCGGTGAGTCTTCACGTGAAGACACATCTTACAAATACGTTTCCGGATTTTTCTCAATCTACTATACGATGTTCTAAAGATTTTTCGTTGAAGCATATTATCGGTTTATTTAAATTTGCAGATAATATGCTTCAACTTTATATTATTTAGTCAATTGTTATAAATATCCTATAATTCCTGAGTCGATATTCATTAATCACGGTTAAGATGGTAAAGTTAAAATACGCACTGCTTTTTCTTCTGGTTCCGGTTCTTTTTTTGTTAAGCTCTCATGACCATGAGACATCTGCTGTAAGCGAACCAAAATTACAATATGCTTCTTTTCTTCCGTCTGCTCCAGCCGCAGTATTGAATTCTACACATGCTCCGGAAGCAGTCCCAGCCGGTTTTGTAGTTGTGCATGGCAAAAAAACCGCGATAAAGGGAAATACTTCACAATTGAAATCATTCTTCGATGCCCTGTCCAAAGCGAAGCAAAAGCGGATTCATATCGCGCATTGGGGCGATTCAATTATTATGGGTGATGTCATTTCCGAGTACTTGAGAGAAAATCTGCAAAAGCAATTCGGTGGTGAAGGAGCCGGGTTTGTCTCTATTAAAACGGATGAAATACGCTCTACGACTCGAGTCAGTTTTTCAAATGACTGGCAAGAATCCTCACTTTTCACCCGTAATTCGAATAAACTGCCGTTAGGGATAAACGGCGCTGTGTTTATGCCATCTGAAGGCAGCTGGGTTAAATATGAAGTTGGGAGATTTAATAATCATTTCCGCACATTATCCTACGGTAAATTGTTTTATGCAAACGCACCACAAGGCGCTTATGTAACTTGTACGTTCAGTAATCATACAGTGCAAACGCTTCAATTGGAAAGCGGGAAGAACCTGAAAAAACTTGACATCTGGTTTCCTGCAGGTACTTCGTTTGTAACAATCACTTTTCGTTCATGCTCAGGCGGATACTTTTATGGAGTGAGCTTCGAAAATGGCGAGGGGGTTTATGTTGATAATTTCCCGATCCGTGGAAACACTGGTGTCGGACTTGGCGAAATACCGCTCAATGTGTTGAGAGAATTCAACAGCTATATGAACTATAAATTTCTGATTATCAATTTTGGTGTTAACATCGTTTCAAACCAGTATTCAAACTACGTATGGTATGAGTCACAAATGTCCAAGATTGTAGATTATTTGCAACAGGCATTCCCGCAGACCAGTATTCTTCTCGTTAGTGTTGGCGACAAGGGTATTAAAAAGGGTTCAACTTTCGTAACCGATCCGGGCATCCCAATGCTGCTACGTTCACAGGAAAAAATTGTTAGCCAGCGAAATATCGCTTACTGGAATATGTTCGAGGCAATGGGCGGTGCAAACATTATCAGTGACTGGGTTGACTCTACACCCGCTTTGGCATATAAAGATTACTGTCACCTCACAAACAATGGCGGGAAGATAATAGCCGATTTACTTTCTGATGCGCTTTTAGCTGAAATGAATAAAGCACATTGATTTCATCGAAGAATTTTGAAGATTTGTCTATAAAAACCGACAGAATATCGAAATAGTAAAGTGTATCAAATTAAGACGCCCGGAGAAATACTGTAACATTTTGATTCATTTTTGAATTCGCACACGTATTATTCATTCATTTTATTAGCTTTTTTTGTGGCATAATCTTTGCTAAATTAAAGATATACTTTAATACGAATTATATAAACTATTATAATGAATGCAAATCAGAAAATACGACAGACGTCAATAACCGTCCGGAACACCGAAGCTTCCGACGGTGCTAAGACCGACAAAAAGAAACAGATTCTTAGAAGAATTTGGCTTTCCGGTGCAAGTTCGTTTGTGCTTATAGCAATCATTGCATACTCACTTCCATATACCGTCCTTTCCGTAAGTTCACTCGTGGAATATGCTACACTGGTATCACTTTTTGTATTCCTTACCGTACTTCTGATGAGATATTTTGTCGTTCTTCTTACAGCATATATATATTTGACAAAATACACGTTCGCCAAAAAAGAAGGATATTTCCCGTTTGTTTCAATATTGGTACCTGTTTATAACGAGGGCAGGGTAGTAAGAGAATCAATAGAGTCTCTCCTTGAACTTGATTACTCAAATTATGAGATCATTGTTATTAACGATGGTTCAACTGACGATACTAAAGAAGTTGCCGAAACAATGGTCGGGTATCAAAAGGGCAAATATTCGGAGGTGAAAGTCTCCCTTATTAATAAGCCCAACGGCGGCAAAGCACGTGCTTTGAATGCCGGTATCAGCTATTCCAAAGCCGAAATCGTATTGTGTATGGATGGCGATTCGCAGCTTTCGGAAGATTCAGTGAGGATGGCAGTACGTCATTTCGTTGATCCTGCAATCGGTGCTGTAGCTGGAAATGTAAAAGTACTCAACCGGCATAAATTGTTTACTGATCTTCAGGCACTTGAATATATTGAAGGTCTGAACATGTCTCGTGCATCGCAAAGCTTTTTTAAATTGGTGAATATTATTCCCGGACCCATCGGCGTTTTTCGTAAAAAAGCTATTGAAGATGCCGGTTATTACTCTAGTGATACATTTGCCGAGGATGCCGATTTAACATTAAAAATTCTGGCTCATGGCTGGCGAATTTATTATGAACCGCGCGCAATTTCCTATACTGAAGCACCGGTTAAATTACAACAATTACTAAAACAAAGATACCGTTGGACCCGCGGCATCTTGCAAGCAATTAGAAAACATAAACGTTTGCTGATCAATCCGACAATCAATTTTGGCGATTCGGCAATTTTGTGGACAATGTTTTACGAAGCTTTGATTTGGCCAACAATGAACATTTTCTCAAACTTGTTCTTTATCTTCGTCGCGTTGGCTTATGGATTTTCAAGTTTGATCTTTTTCTGGTGGGCCGGTCTGGCTCTGCTGGATCTGACTTCTGCTATTTATTGTGTAGCAGTTGAAAAAGAAGAATTTAGATTAGTGCCTTATGCTATTATTTATCGTATGTTCTTTATCCTTACTATTGATATTTGTAAGGTGATGTCTACGATTGAAGAATTCCTCGGTTTCCAGATGACCTGGGGAAAATTGGAACGCATAGGCTCTTCAGGTACTAAGGTTTGAAATAGGAAAGGTATATAATAATGGAACTTATTCCCATACTTGCAACGATTATCCTGATGGCAACTATCAGTACTTTCTTTCTTGCTATCGGAGCATACGTCCTCTATAAAATTAGAGAGAAACAAGGTACGCAAGCAGAAGTTGTTCAGCCGGCAACTATACAGGCTGAATTAATTACTCCGGAAGCTTTAGTTGATATGGCTCCGGTTGCTGAGCACGTTCCGATTCATGCACCCCGGGTATTCGAGCGTGTACCTACAGCTCCTGAACCGATATTTGTTCCGGGAAGAATTACCAAGCAAACAGCACCTCAGCCTGCTCAACAGCGTGCACAAACGGCCAGACCGGGTCCCGGACCTGTTCAGGCTAAACCGGGTGAACAAAAATTTATGAAATATACAGCTGAAGGTTACGTCGCGCCTAAAGAAGAGAAAAAACAAGGAGCTGTTAAGTGGCGTTAAAATTAAAGAAAAGAGGTTCAATCAACTCTCTTTTACTTTTAATTTCCGGTATCGTAATCCTTGCAGGATCGTTTTTCACATATATTTATGTGTTACGAGGCGTTTACGGAAAATTCGATTTTGGGAAAAACTTCAGCAGTCTTTCGTTTGGGACGTATGCTGTAGATAGTAAGGATTTGAAAATTGCTATACTGTACTCCAAGAATACTGAGGAGATGCTTGTTGAGGGCAATACCTGGATAAGTGATAATGTCGTTTCCTGGAAAAAAACACTGTCGAATTATCAAATGAATTATACGGTACTTCAGGATTCTGATATTGAAAAGGGCAGGTTGAACGGTTATCATTTGCTCATCATGCCCGGTACTAAATCCTTGAGTGACCTTGAATATAATCAGGTGAAAAAGTTTATTAATGATGGCGGTTCAATACTCGCCACCAGCGGTGCTCCTGCAACGTATTCGGATGATAAAAAATGGAGAGGCTGGGAGTTCTTTCAACAAGTTTTTGGGTTGAAGTTTCAGAAAGAAATTTCAAAAGAAGAAATTTCCAGGATTCAGACCCTGCGCGGCGGCTTCCCGCTTACCGCGAACATTCCAACCGGATATCCAATGAGACTTGCTACTTGGGATATTCCAATTCAATCATCGGTAATTGAGCCCCGAACTTCGCAAATCGGTTTTTGGTATGATCCGCGCCGTGATACCGGCCTTGTTCATGAAAAACTTTTGGAAAGTTGTGGTATCGCAAACGGTACATACGGAAAAGGCCGTTTTGTTTGGCTCGGATTTGAACTGAATTCCGTTCTCGGAGGTCAGGATTCTTATGTATATCTGGATCGTTTATTAAAGAACAGCTTAAATTGGCTGCTCTACCGGCCTATTGCAAATGTTCAGGATTGGCCCGCGGATTATAAAGGTGCGGCGATAATTTTGCCGATAATCAATAGCGAACCTGACCAGATAGCAAATTTACTACCGATTCTGAGGGCGAAAAGAGTTAAAGCCGATTTTCTGATTGATCCTGCAGTAGTTGAATCAAATCCCGGCATAGTTAAAATGATCTCATCGTACGGTGATATCGGAGTGATTCTTGATATTGGTTATTTGAATTCTGTTAGTGATACCATTAACAAATTGAATAATCTTAACACGCAGATAAGTAAAATTAAAGATGCCGCGGCGAAAATCAAGAGTTCGTCAAACAAAGATGTTCTTGGTTTAATGCCGATGTTTGGACTATATGATGATAATACAATAAACTCCATTGCACAAACCGGATTGAAGTATATTTTCTCCGATTCATTAAGTGACCGCTCGGTTCCGAAGGTTGTTATCAAAGGGAAGAATCCGGTAATTGTCATCTCAAAAACGGCACGTGACGATTACGAGGTTATCCGTGATTTGGGTTTAACGAATAATGATTTCCAGGTTTATACTTACAACGAGGATATTGAAAAATTGCAATTTGAAGGCGGCTTGTATGTATTTAAAATACATAGCAACCTGCAGTGTCATCGCGAGTATGTAAATGTAGTCGGTGAGGTTATTGATTCATTACGTGCAAAGCATATTTGGGTGACCAACGCGAGTGAATTGCATAAGTGGTGGGCAATGCGCAATAAAGTTGAGATGCGTGTTGAGCAAAGAAGTATGAACCGCGTCGCGGTTACCATTTCAAATTCAGGAAAAGAAGACCTGTCGGATTTTGTCGTGAACGTAGATCTTCAAGTGGCTGTTAAAGATATTGTTATTTCTTCTGAAATTATCGGCACAAAACTTCCGGATAAAAACTACGATCCGGTTTCCCATAATCTTGAAATGCGATTAAAAGGTTTGAAAGCCGGTGAATCACGAATTTATTTTATTGATTACTCCCGGGTTAATGGTTAAAACAGAAGATGATTATGAAACGGTTTATCCCAATCCCCGTATTATTTCTCGGTCTAGTAATCCTCGCCGCTTTTTCAGGCTGCGCGGATAGCGTTAGCACAAGTGATAAAATTCCGCCGAGTGTGAGCGTATATTCGCCGTTAAGTGATTCTACTGTAACATATGGGAAGACATATATAAGTTATGATGTATCCGATGATCAGGGGGTGGGTTACATTGATATGTACGCGTATCGCAGCGGTGACAATGAATTGTTGTTCGGTGCGCGCTTTACGGTCACTGGAAGTACCAAGCCAAATGTCTATTTCGATCTCGATTCAGCCAAATCTGTCGGCAAATATATTTACTATTTCCTGATAGTTGTTGATAAAGGCGGAAATCAAAAGTATAGTGATACTTTAAAAAATATCTATGTCGCAAAAACTCTAACTCCTCCACCGGCTCCATATAATTTGACTATTACAAGATTGCTGAATTCGCGGACATTAAATATTAGTTGGTCGGATTCGGCTAAGTACGTATCTCAATATTCACTTGAAAGAAGAATTGGTTCTACCGGCGCTTTCTTTGTAATCCAAACATTATCCGGTGGGTATTTTAATACTAATGACAGCAGTGTTGATACCACAGTAACCTATTATTACCGCATACGCTCAAGGAATGAAAAAGGGTATTCGGAATATTCAAATGAAGCAAATTCAAGTGGAACGGGTGGCAGTGGAAGTCTTCCTGCTCCAACTAATCTGGTCGTCTACGCTCTTGGGGCAACGTCTGATAGTTTAGTTTGGAAAAACAATGCTGTCGGTAACTTTATTCGAGTTGAACGACGGGCTGACGGTTATGACTCGTTTACGAGTTTAGCGAATTTAAGTCCTACGTCAACGTACTATGTTGATGCCACAGGATTATCGGCACAGGGTAAATACTATTACAGGGTAAAAGTAATCTCCGGGAATGATTCCAGTTGGTCGAAAGAAGCAGTTATAACAATGCTGCCATATGATTTGCCCGCACCGACATCATTAAAGGCAACAGTTTCAACGGACACAGTAAGCAAGAAGAAATTTGTCCACTTGTCGTGGAAATCATCGAGTAATCAGTTTGAATACACTGAAGTTGAGAGAAGTACAACAACCGCTCTAAATTTTTCAGTCATAGGTCAGTATGACGGATATAATATCTCAAAATCGTATTCATTCGATGATACAACTGCAACTACAGGAAGCATGTACTACTATAGAGTCAGAACAAAGAATGATTCAGATGGAGTGAAGTCACCATATTCCGATGTTGTAACGGCGACAATTCCGTCTTCCAAAACAAGGACAGTTCCGGATAAAAAATAGAATATTATAATTGAATCACTATGGAAACTATTGAACATACGGACATAAATTTCCTGACACGAATTACCGAAACATTAGATTCGGCAATTATTATATGTGATTCAAACAAAAAGATTGTACTAGCGAACACCAAGGCACATGAGATTTTCCCGATTGAGAATACATTGGAAAATCTGTTTGAGCTGTTCGTAATCGGCGAACACGCAAAGATTAGTAAGCTCTTTGAGGATGTTCAGAGACATCAAAGTGGCATTAAGGAAGTTATTTCACTATCCCTGGTTAATAACACCTTATTCAAAGGTGAACTTTCTTTATCTGAGTATACTTCGGAATCCGGCTTAAAATATTACATACTGAATTTTGATAAAAGGTGTACGGACTCGTCAGAAAATGCCGCCGTCAAAGTCCATATTCAGTCCAATGAACTGACTACTCTCATTACGAATGAGAAGATTATCAAAATTATCGAGGATATCAGATCCTCATTTCCATTTACGTTCTTGGGAAAAAACCGGATCCAGCAGGAAATTAATAAGCTGGATGAAATTTTCTGGCTGAAGGATCCGAATGATGTTTACCTTCTTGTTAACAGAAAGTTTGCTGATGCATTAGGTCTCCGTCCCAATCAGCTGGAAGGTAAGATCGAACGGAATTTTTTGCCACTATATTTCCTCGAATTTTATAAGACTCTTGAAACATATATTAAAGAAACTTTAAATTGTCTGGTGCTTGAGGGAGTTCCTTTTCGGGGATTTTCATCATGGCATAACTATCAGACAATTGAAATTCCATTAAGCGATTCTGAAAATAATGTTCTGGCTATAATAGGTGTAGCTCAGCGGAAGGGAATCACTACTGCTGTTTCTGAAAACAATAAGGTTCAAGATGTTTCGTCGGTGCCGGTAGAAAAGCTGCCTTGTGCATTGGGAATGTTCGATAAAGATGGTACACTTATCTCAGCTTCCAAAGCCTTTATTGATTTGCTCGACAGCGAAAAGAATAACGCATCTATCAGCGACCTCTTCTCTCCGCAGACGAGTTTGGCAATTAAAAAGTATGTAGACTCGGATGATGTTTCCGTGATGCATTTGAAAATGTTCATGAATGGGAAAAATGGCCTGCAGCATGTAGGTTCTGTGCAAAAGATATTTGATGACACCCGTATGCGGAGTTTTTGTATCTCCATTAATGCGATGTCACAGGAAACAAATTTTGAAAGTTTAATAAAGCATAAGGGTAAAATGTTCGATACATTAATCCAATTCAATCCGGAACCTATTCTCATCTATGATGCTGAGAATCTTAGATTCCTTGAAGTAAATGAAGCAGCTTTAAATTTATATGGGTACAAACGGGATGAATTCCTGCAGATGGATCTGACCGATCTGTATTCGCCTGAAGATATTCAGTCTCTGCTAGATGCGTCTGCATCAGAGGATAAGACACCCCGGTTTCAAGGACCATTTAAGCACCGTAAAAAAGACGGAAGTACGATTTTAGTTAAAATTGCTAAAACCTCCTTCGAATTTGAAGGTAAAGAAGCTCATTTTAACATTGTACGAAGTGCGGCTGAAGAAGAAACCAGAGTGGTTGAGCAAAATGTTATCCAAAACTTCATGGATAATACGTCAGACTTAATTTTTGTAACTGATATAACGGGCTTCATTTCTGAAGTTAACCAAGCAGCAGTAAATAAACTTGGATATGCACGCGAAAAATTGATCGGTTCTTCAATAGTTGAGTTTGTCACCGATAGTACCCGCACACAAGTCACGACCGGCATTTTCCATTCAACCGATAAAAATCCTGCCCCTGTCCACATTGTTTTTAAGGCTTCTGCCGGAATTGAAATTGCATGCATTGTTAAAGGAATACCAACTTACAATTCCAAAGGTAAGCCTGAATCATTTAATCTGCTTGCTCAGCCTGAACCCGAAGTAAAAGAAGTCATTAAGGAAGTTGTTAAAGAAGTCCCGGTTGAAGTTGTAAGAGAGGTGTATGTTGACAGAGAGCCCTCACTCTCAGAATCCGGTACAAAGGGCCATGTAAAAACCGGTTTGGATGCTCCGCAAGTTGGTACAATCTTCCACGAAATCCTGACGCCGATAAATGTGATTCTTGGATTTATTCAGGAGATTAGAGAAAGCATTCAAAATCCTTCAAGTGAACAACAGGAGGCTATTAACTATATCAATCAGAACAGAGAAAGTCTGCTTGATATCATGAATGCAATTTCTGAATATGCTCAAATCAGTTCTTCGATAAATGAATTGAATCCGGCCGAGCTTAATTTTGTTGAGCAATTAGAGGCAATTCAAAATGAAGAGAAAGAATTTTTTGAAAGTGTAAACAAGGAAGTTGTTCCCGGGAAAGTATCGCATTCTCTGGCTTTTTATTCGGATGCTGCAAAATACAAGCAATTGCTTGATTTAATGATGAGAATTTGTGCAAGATTGTCGGATGAAACCACAGTCTATGTATCAGCACAACAATATGACGAAATGAGTTTTGTGGTTTCCTTCAGGGATAATTTTTCAAGAATCTCGGAAAAACTAATCACGAATTTTGATAATTTTATCAATAAGAGAAATATTGGGACGCCGAGAGATTTTCACTTATCACGGTATTCATTCTCCGCAGTCAATGCTTTGATACAGGTACTAAAGGGCAAGTATGAAATCATTACAAGATCGGGAAAACCATACGAAATCGGTCTTATACTGCCGTTAAACCTGTTTGAAGAACACTCTGAGGAAGAGCAGCCGGTAGAAGTTCAGGAGACAGTCAATCTACAGCCCGAACCTGTACTGCCTAAAGTTGATATTTTACCGGAAGTTGATGAGAAACCGATAATTCCGGAAATCAAAGAAACACTTCCGGTGGTTGAGACTAAACCGGTTGAAGAAAAAGTTGCACCTAAGCCTGCGGCTCCTGCACTAGCACCAAAACCTGCTCCCGTAGTCCATGAACCCGCAGAGGCTTCTGAAAAAGTGCTGGACCTGACCCAACTGTCTTGTCTCTATATTGAAGATCAGGTTGACTCACAGATATTATTTAAAGTACAGATGAAAGAGCTTAAGGACGTTAAATTTGCTGTGAGTTTTGAGGAAGCTCTTCCGCTGCTTGGAATGCAGAAATATGATTTCATAGTTATGGATATCAACCTGCAAGGCGAGTATAACGGTCTTGATGCTTTGAAGATGATACGCCAGATGCCTGAATTTACAAATCTTCCAATTGTGGCAGTTACAGCATATGTTCTGCCGGGTGATAAAGATAAATTTATTGCTGCCGGATTTACAGATTTTATCTCTAAACCGATATTCCGCGAGAAGATGATCAGCGCTCTGGAAAAAATATTCTTATAAGATTCAGAAAATAGTAAGTATGAAAAGAGAGACGTAACCCGTCTCTCTTTTTTTTTAGGCGAATATCAAGAAAATATTTATAAGTTGCATTTATCAGTTTAGCCGAATTTAAAATTAATCAACAGGTGGAGATATATGGCGAACACGTATTCATAACTTTACATCCATGTTGTTTTTGCAGTTCAGGGACGGCATAATTTGATTTCCTCTGAGAATAAGGAAGAACTTCATAAATATATCACCGGTATAGTAACCGCAAAATCCCAAAAACTTATAGCTATAAACTGCATGCCCAATCATGTACATATGCTTCTCGGGATTAAACCGGATATGGCTGTATCGAATATTGTTAGAGATATCAAAGCGAATTCCTCAAGATTTATTAATGAGCAGAAATGGATGGCTGGCAACTTTGAATGGCAAAAAGGATTCGGTGCATTCAGTCTGGGGAATTCTCAATTAACAGCAATTATACGTTATATGGCGAATCAAGAGCAGCATCATTATGGGATAACATTCAGGGAGGAATATGTGGAGTTTTTAAAGCGATATGAGGTAAACTACAATGCTGATTACATTTTTACTGAATAATGTTCCATGCCGTTCCGCTGGAACTCACATGTACTTTTCCTTACCCGTTTCTATAAACATGGCGTCCTTACAGGACTCTGAGCGATATGGTAATCGGATTGTTTAAATGGGGATAGCTATGAATGGCAGTTGTTTTCAACTGCAATACGATGGTGTTTATCCTAAAGACCGCAGGATTTACAGGGACTGGCTGTGAGTTTTGTGATATCTTATGCCAATACAATTTTTTTCGATGCATATGGTGTTTCGAGATGCAATTTGTTGTTCTCAACCGCGTAGCGGCGATATGTTTATAGCAAGGTGGGCGAAAGGAAATCTGAGCCCCGTAGGGGCGGCATGTAACCGGTATTTTTAGCAGCCCTACCAGATGTCCCGATTTTTTTAAGAGCATGTTACATTTCGTTTACAATTATTGATTATTTTTAGAAATATATTTTGAATTTTCTATACGGATTATGTTTATGATAGATTTACGGAGCGACACGGTTACAAAACCGAATCAGGCAATGCGCAAGGCAATGTACGACGCAGAGGTAGGGGATGACGTTTACAGAGAAGACCCCACGGTACTTGAACTCGAAGAATTTATGTCCGACCTGTTTAACAAGGAAGCTGCTTTATTTGTTTCAAGCGGGGTCATGGCTAATCAGCTCTGTTTGAATATCCTGACTCAACCTCACGATGAAGTCATTTGCGAAAAAGAATCCCATATATTTCACTATGAATCCGGATCTCCAGCAGCACTGAGCGGTATTCAACTTCACCCGGTTGCCGGAAAGCGCGGTGTAATGGATGTGTCTGATATTAAGCAGGCTATACGTCCCGTAGATGCTTATTACATGCCACGAACCAGGGTAATTGCAGTAGAAAATACACACAACCGTGCAGGCGGAGCAATACAGCCTATGGATTCCATAAAATCCATCAAAGCACTGGCGGATGAGCACAAATTGAGTACGCATTTGGACGGAGCACGCATATGGAATGCCTCTGCTGCCACCGGAATCCCACTTTATGAGTATGCTCCGTACTTTGATACCATTTCAGCTTGCTTTTCGAAGGGGTTGGGAGCACCGGTTGGGTCAATTATCCTAGGGAGCAAGGCAATGATAGAAGAAGCATTCAGAATTCGAAAGTCCTGGGGTGGTGGCATGCGCCAGATCGGTATTCTGGCTGCCGCAGCAATGTACGCTGTAAAAAACAATTTCGGTAAGCTAAAAGAGGATCATGAGAAAGCCCGGATACTGGCTGAGAGGATTGCCTCATTCCCGAATGTAAATATTGACCTGGATACAACTCAGACCAACATGATAATATTTGAACCGCGTGGTAAAGATCCGCAGACGGTCATAAGTGCTTGTGAGGCTAAAGGGCTCCGCATTTCTATGGGAACAACAACAGCGCTTCGGGCTGTGACGCACTTAGATGTGTCTTTTGAGGATATTGACACCGCAGGACAGATACTGGAGGATATTTTAACAAAATAGCGGGGAGCTATGAAAAGAATCATTTTCGATATTGAAACAACTCGTTGTAACATGACTGATCTGCAGGAAAGTCAGCAAGAGTTTTTACTTCGTGACGCCGAAAAGGAAATCTACGAACCTCTGAGGCAGAAAAAGGTGGAAGAAACTGAAAAAAATCTGAGCCTATTTCCATTTACGGCAAAAGTCATTGTGATAGGGTATTATGATGTGCAAACCAATAAGACGTATGTCATGTATGAAAATGATATCGAAGAGGAAAAGCACGAAGGGGAATCCGGTATAATTTATAAAGGCATGCCCGAGAAGGATATGCTTGAACATTTCTGGCAGTACATCGTAAAATTTGATCAGGTCATTACCTTCAACGGAAGAAATTTCGACATCCCATTCTTATTATTGCGTTCTGCAATTCTCGGTGTCAAACCGACCCGCAACCTGATGGGGAACAGGTACAATACCGACAATCACCTTGATTTACTGGATGCCCTGTCATTTTTTGGCGTGTTCAAAAAATTCAATCTTGATTTCTACTGCCGGTCATTCGGAATAGAGTCGCCGAAGGCTAATGGTATTACCGGAATGGATGTACACGAATTATATGTCGCGGGCAAAATTCATGAAATAGCCACCTATTGTGCCGGAGATGTTGAGGCAACCTACAATTTATTCAATGTATGGAATAACTACCTTAATATCTGAATCTATTTACCTTTGTTTTTCTCATTGAAAATAGAATCATCAACACCGGCATTTATTTTGTAATCGGAGAAGTAGGCATATACTGTGCCGTTCGAGAACTTCTTTCTCTTGCCATTATTTGCATCATTATCACTTTTATCTGCAGCCGGATTTTCACCTGATGACATGTCGAAATTATAAATTGCTGTTGATGGCAGCCCGTATTGCGCTGCACTGCTATTATCATACTTCAAAAGAATTGTAAACGTACCTTTCAGCTTTGTAACTGATTCGATTTTTCTAATCAAATAATTCTGCTTATCAACCCAAATTGTTGAAAGCACAATTTCACTCTTTTCACCTGATGGAATTAGCTTAAGCACGTAACAGGCTGTTTTCTCTATTGATTCATCAGGCTCCTGAATAACAGTGAACTTCTTTTTCAGAAATGCGGTAGGAGGGAAGGGAAATCCGGTTTTAGGAAAGAATGCCATGCCGTCGGTTTTGATTTTAAATTTTTCCGGATCCTTATAATAAATGGTCGCTTTTGTGTTGGGTATTTTAAAAGCCTCAATCTTGGGGACAATCTGGACAGTTGCCTGACAATCGTGTACCTTTGATGCATATGCCCGCACTTTATCAAGAATGGACTCGGGCTTATCACCTGCGGCTGAAAGCACAACATTACAGAGTATTAGTAATAGTATCACTTTTATAATTTTCATGAGAGAACGTCCTTCCTCCGGAATATTATCAGAGTAATTCCGGAAAAGAATACTGAATGACCAAGAAGAATAAGCGCTGAGCGCATTAATGCTGAAAAATCTACAACTTCATCAAAACAAAGGCGCCAATCCGACATATACGTCGTAAATAAATACGGCTTCACTGCTTTGAAGATGCTCGCGTCGAAAGAAGAAATAATCAAAAATACTATGATGACCGCCATGGTAGATATGATTGGACCTATAGCATTCTCGACCATTGATGAGAAGAAGCATGATAGCGCAGCAACTGTCCCCATGCTGATAAACGCAAAACCGTATGCGAATGCAAATCTCCAGAGAATGTCGTTTTTGGCAAGAATGACAACGCCGTCGCGCGCAACAATCAACTCACCGGTACCGAAAACTACAAGTCCGAGCCCGAGGCTGAGGAGTGCAACAACAATCACCAGCGAAATTGCATAGACCTGCGCAGCTAAGAACTTTGAGACTGCAACTTTTGCTCTTGAATATGGTCTGGTTAACATCATGCGGTATGTCCCGCCTGTTGCTTCACCCGCAAAAAGATCTGCCGTTACCAGCGTTACAAAGAACGGCAGGTGCACATACAAAATTCCCAACACCTGCATGGCAATAAGGTACCCGTTTAAGAAATTTCCTTCAATCAAAAAAATCTGACTGAGCCTTTTCGTCATGAACTCTAAATAATGATCGCCGTCAATATAAAGCGCGATGTGAAACAGAATGATCAACCCGGCAAGAGCGGCAACACCGATAAATGTCCGCCACTTGTGCAGGATTTTATACATCTCAATTGAGAGAAGAGTTATCATTTTACCTCCGATTCTGTTATGCGGAGGAAAAAATCTTCAAGCGAGTGTTTGGGTACAAGAGCGCTTACGGCAATTCCGGCATTTACCAAAAGCGTATTCAGATCAGCAATATCCTTTTTATCGTATTGGAGTATTATGGTGTTACCTGTGACTGATTGGATGGCGCTTGCAATTCCTTTATCAGATAGAATTGCTTTGGTTTTTTCAACGTCATTAACTTCCAGAGTTACTTGCATATTGTTGGTATCAAGGAGTTCGCGTACCGTTCCCTCAATCACTTTATTCCCTTTGTTTATGATGATCATGCGTGTCGCAACTAACTCAACTTCATAGAGAATATGTGAGGAGAGGAGAATCGTTTTCTGCTTCTCCTGACTCAGATAGGAGATAAGTTCACGAATCTCTTTCATTCCTTGCGGATCAAGTCCTGTTGTAGGTTCATCAAGTATAATAAGCTCGGGGTCATGCAGAAGCGCTTGAGCGATTCCTAACCTTTGCTTCATTCCGAACGAGTACGTTTTAACCTTGCTGTTCCATCGGCTGCTTAAGCCAACAAGCTCAAGCAATTCCATGATCCTGGCTTTAGAAGTGTCGCACCCGGACATCCTTCCGAAAATTTCAAGGTTTTTATATGCGCTTAAGTAGGTGTAAAAGTCCGGCTTTTCAATGATGCCGCCGATTCTTCTTAGTATCTCACTTCTGTGTGTCCGCAGATTTTTACCGAAGATGAAAATTTCTCCTTCGGTGGGACGGATGAGAGACAGCATCATGCGTATAGTAGTGCTTTTTCCGGCTCCGTTTGGTCCCAAAAATCCGAATACGTCACCACGCTGTACATTGAGATCTAAACGATCAACAGCATTCACGCCTTTGAATTTTTTCGAGAGGCCTTTCAGCTCTATGACATTCTCGCTCACTATTTTATCCAATCTGGTATTTTCGAGCTCTATTAGTGCCAAATAGGGGGTAAATTAATAGAGTTGCTGAAAATTTGATTATATTTTACATTGAAAAGTAATAATTTCTGGATAAAACATTGAAAAAAGAAAAAATACTGGTAACGGCAGCTTTGCCTTACGCTAACGGTAGAATACACCTTGGACATTTGGCGGGAGCTTACCTTCCGGCAGATATTTTTGTCCGTTACCACCGGTTAAATGAAAGTGACGTTATCTTCGTCGGAGGATCAGACGAGCACGGAGTAGCCATTACTATTGCTGCTGATAAAGCCGGAGTCACACCTAAAGATATCATAGATAAATACCATAACGATAATAAAGCGGCCTTTGACAAATTCGGTATGAGTTTCGATATGTATTCGAGAACAAGCATTCCGCTGCATCACGAAACATCAAAAGAATTCTTCCTCGAGTTTTATAAAAGAGGCATTCTCAATACTAAAAGTTCGATGCAGTTTTATGACGACAAGGCCGGCATGTTTCTGCCTGACCGTTATGTAGAAGGTACATGCCCGAAGTGCGGCAACGAAGCTGCCCGGAGCGACGAATGTGAAAATTGCGGGTCACTGTATGAGCCGTCCGAATTGAAAAATCCGGTTAGTAAAGTATCGGGAACAACACCGGTACTGAAGGAAACAACTCACTGGTTTTTCCCGTTAGGCGAGTATCAGGACCGCCTGAAAGAATATGTAAAAACACACGACGAACAATTTGACTGGAAAGACAACGTTCTCCAATACTGCAAAGGCTGGTTCCACGACGGTTTGACTGACAGAGCGATCACCCGAGATTTGGATTGGGGTGTTCAGGTTCCGTTGGATGAAGCCAAGGGAAAAGTACTGTATGTCTGGTTTGACGCGGTGCTTGGATATATCTCAGCAACGAAAGAACTATCTGAGAAACTTGGCGATCCGGATCTGTGGAAAAAGTACTGGCTGGATGAAAAGACCCGTTACGTACCGTTTATTGGAAAAGATAACGTCGTATTTCACTGCATCGTATTCCCGGCTATGCTCATGGCTTGGAACGACGGGAAGAAAAGCCAATACGTTTTACCGGAAAATGTACCTGCTAACGAATTTTTGAATTTTGAAGGAAAGAAATTTTCCAAGAGCCGCAACTGGGGCATTGACGTTCTGGATTTCCTTGATAAGTTCAGTGCTGATTCTCTCCGTTATGCACTTGCTTTCAATCTGCCCGAACTTCGTGATGCGGATTTTTATTGGAAAGAATTTCAGGCAAGATACAATAACGAATTAGCCGACATCCTCGGCAATTTCATCAACAGGACAATGACGTTCGTCTTCAAACATTTTGAAGGTAAAGTCCCTCCGTTATATGAACTTTCCGAACGGGATAGCGAATTGTTGAATCTCCTGGAGACCTATCCGGAAAAAGTTGGCGCACTATATAACAAGTACAAGATCAAAGACGGCCTTGCCGAGACAATGAATCTCGCCAGAGCCGCGAATAAATATTTTAACGATTCCGAACCATGGAAATCGGTCAAGAGTGACAAGGAACAGTGTTCTACAACGTTGAATATCTGCTTGCAGACAATATTCACGCTTGCGGAATTGTTCTCACCGGTTATTCCTTTTACTTCAGAAAAAATATTCTCGATTCTGGGCGCTAAACCGGTCGCATGGAAGAATGCGGGTAAGTACAATCTGCAGGAAGGCCATGTCTTAAATCAACCGGAAATTCTTTTCCGTAAGATTGAAGATGAAGTTATAGATGCACTCGTCAACGGATTACCTAAAGATGAAGCAGAACAGCCGAAAGCAGAGCAGGAACTCATTTCGATTGATGATTTCAAGAAAGTTGCAATCGTTGTTGGCGAGATAGTTGAAGCAGAAGCAGTTCCGAAGAGCGATAAGCTATTGAAACTTCAGGTTGCCGATGGTTCAAGAAAACGCCAGATCATTGCAGGAATGGCAAAGCATTATAAGCCCGAAGAGTTGAAGGGTAAAAAAGTACTCTTTGCAGGGAATTTGAAACCTGCTAAACTCATGGGACTTGATTCCGAAGGAATGATTCTTGCCCTTGAAAGTGCAGACGGCAAACTCAAGGTGATTGAGGTGCCCGCTGATATTAAAACAGGTTCAAAAGCCAGATAGAGGTCGTACTGTTGCGTTTCAGTAAGTTCACCGGTATTTTATTTTTCGTATTGCTGGTCTTAACAATCAGCGCTCCGGCGCAGAATGTCTTTCAGATTGCAAGATTGAAATACTCAGGCGGAGGGGATTGGTACAATGATCCCTCCGCTGAGGTTAATTTGCTGAATTACATCAAACAGAACACTAATCTTGTCGTTAAGCCTGAGTATAAATTTGTAGATATCGCCAGCGACGAAATTTTCTCGTATCCATTTTTATTTATGACGGGACATGGGAATGTCGTTTTCTCAAACGCCGAGGCTGAACGCCTGAGAAAATATCTTGAAGCAGGCGGTTTTCTTTATATTGACGATGATTACGGACTTGATAAAGCAATGCGCAGGGAAATGAAAAAAGTTTTTCCCGGCAATGACTTCGTCGAGCTGCCGTTCAGTCATCCGATGTATCATATCTTTTTTAACTTTTCTTATGGTCCACCCAAAACTCACGAGCATGACAATAAACCGCCTCAGGGATTCGGTATTTTTATCAATAATCGCTTAGCAGTGTATTATACATACGAGTCAAATCCAAGTGACGGCTGGGTTGACCCCGAAGTATATCATGACCCCGAAGCAAAAAGAATTGAAGCTCTTCGTTTCGGCACCAATCTTGTTCTGTACGCACTAAGTCAATAAAGCGGGGCGTATGAACACTGAACTTTCCCGGACGCTGGAAAAACTTAAAAAGTTTATCAGGGCTGAATTTCTCGAACGTGCTCTGCGCGGTGGTCAGTTCTTCGCCATGCAATCAGCATTGTTGTTCCTCTTTATTGTACTTCTGGAAACTCTATTCCGTTATCATGCATCCGTCAGGACTGTTTTGTTTTTCATATGGACAGCAGCTTCTTTAGCTTCATGTATTTTTTATGTCCTTTACCCCCTAATCTTACGATTTAAGAATTTCTCATTTACACAATACCTAGCCGCGGCTGAAAAGATTGGCGAAGGCTATTCAAGTGTTAAAGATGAACTCCGCAATGCACTTGAATTAGCTTCACAGGACAAGGAAAAGAATACTTCGGGTGCCTTTGTCGAAGCAGCTTTTCACAGGGTATATGGCAAAATCAAGGACTCCGATTTTGCTGCTTTGGTGAGTTTCAAAAAGTGTGTAAAGATGCTGCGCTTTACAATTCCGGTTGCATTGGGAATATTACTGCTGGTCGTTCTGGTGCCTGCGCTTAAAGCATCCACGGAACGTGTATTATTATTTACACATGAATTTGTTCCGCCTGCAAAATATACGATCAATATTTCTCCGGGCAATACGAAGGCATTAAAGGGCAGCGATGTTATAATCAACGCTGTTGTACTTGGCGGTGATCCGAAGGTTATTAATCTGTTTATTAAAGATAAAGAGCATGACAAAGAAGAGCAGCACACCATTGAACGCGATTCTCTTCTGAATTTTCGCTTCGTGCTACGTGGTGTCAGGACTGATGCAGAATATTGGTGCTCGCTTGAGGATGTAGTTTCGGAGAGATACAAAATCACCGTGGTGAACAATCCTGCGATTCAGGAACTGACATTAAAAGTCAGGCCGCCTGCATATTCCGGCTTGCAGCCATCCGAACAAAAAGACAACGGTAATGTGACATGCTTATATGGAAGCAGTATAGATTTTAAAATTGCTGCATCAAAACCACTCAAAGAGGCTAACCTTGTTATTGGTGACTCGCAGTATGTGAAATTGCACTGTGTTGATAACTTCGCATCAGGCACTCTCATTGCTAAAGGTGAGATGCAGTATAAGGTGGTAATTAAGGATTTTGACGGCAGTCCAAATCTTTCTCCCGTCGTATACGATATTAAAACATTCGGTGACGGGGCTCCGTCAATCGAACTGATCGCACCGGATCAGAATACTACTTTAACGACAGAGCAGCGCTTGCCGGTCACTGTGAAAATAGCGGATGATTATGGTTTTAAGTCACTGAAATTGTATCATCGTCTGAGTGCTTCCCGGTATGAGAAACCTCAGGAGACGTATCAATCCGTCAACATTCCGCTTGATCTCTCGAAGAAAGAACAGACCGTTGATTATATCTGGAATCTTTCTCCGCTTTCTCTTTCAACGGACGAGGTGGTTTCGTATTACATCGAGGTTGAAGATAATGATGCAGTGTCCGGTTTCAAAAAAGCACGGACGATTGAGTGTACAATTCGAATACCTTCGGTTACCGAATTGTTCAAAGAAAATGAGAAAGTTCAGGAGCGCTCCGAAGACGAATTAGCGAAAACTCTTCAGGAAGCTCAGGAACTGAAAAAGGACATGGAAAAGATCTCCCGTGAAATGAAGAAAGACAGTAAAGAAATTTCCTGGGAAGAGAAAGAAAAGATTCAATCGGCCGCGAAAAAATTCAGCGACCTTCAGCAAAAGATGGAGAAGATCCGGCAGGATATCAAAGAGGCTACTAACAAGCTTGAGCAGAACAATCTGCTTTCCAAAGAGACCATGCAGAAATATAATGAGCTGCAAAAGCTGATGAATGAGCTTACTTCCGAAGAGATGAAAAAGATGATGGAGAAGCTCCAGCAGGCTATGCAGTCGCTCGACAGGAAACAGGCTCAGCAGAACCTGCAGAACATGAAGATTGACGAAGAAGCATTCCAGAAAAGCATTGACCGGACAATAAATCTGCTGAAACGGATACAGATTGAACAGAAGGTTGACGAATTAGTTAAGAAAGCCGAACAGTTAGAAAAAGAACAAAGTGAAATTGCTCAAAAGACAGAAAAAGAATTAGGAAAGAATTCCGAGAGTCAAAACGAACTTTCGAAACAACAGAAGAATGTTGATAAGGAGCTGAAGGATTTCCAGAAAAATCTTGACGATCTCAAAAACAAAATGCAGGAATTCAAAGACCTGCCTTCGGATGAAGCTGAGAAACTTCAACAGGAGTTCGATAAGCAGAATAATGATGAGCTGTCTAAAGAGGCTCAAGAATCCATGAAGCAAATGCAAAAGCAATCTGCGACTCAGAAGCAGAATAAGATTTCGCAGAACATGAAGAAGATGAAGAGCGGGTTGCAGCAGCTTCAGTCATCTCTCATGCAAAAACAGCAGATGCAGGTTTTTATGGATATGACCAAGTTGTTGCAGGGACTCGTTAACGTATCCAAACAGCAGGAAGAGTTAAAAGACCAGTCGAAAAAGGGCGAAAGGGAAATGTCTTTTGGTGAGAATGCCAGAAGGCAGGAAAACCTGAAAAAGACACTGGAAAATCTTTTACAGCAGATGAGTGCCCTTGCACAAAAAACATTTGCCATTTCTCCCGAGATGGGGCAGGCACTTGGAAACGCGCATATGAGGATGGATGCGGCAGAGAATGCACTACAGGGTAAATCAGGCTCGCAGGCAAGCCAGAATCAGACCGAGGCAATGAAATCCATTAATGAAGCTGCACTAATGATGAAGCAGTCAATGGACAGTATGATGCAGCAGGGCGGCGAAGGCGGCAGCGGCATGATGTCTCTGATGCAGCAGATGAACAAACTTGCCGGTATGCAAATGAGTCTGAACAACATGACGCAGCAATTACAGCAAGGCAATAACGGTCAGCTTTCACAACAGCAGATGGCACAGATGCAAAGATTGGCTCAACAGCAGGATATCATCCGTAAATCACTTGAGCAGTTAAATAATGAAGCCCGCTCGTCCGGTAACTCAAAGAAAATTCCTGCAAACCTCGACCAGGTATTGAAACAGATGGATGAAGTTATCTCTGACATGAAAACGGAAAAGCTGAACGATAATCTTATCCAGAAACAGGAAAAGATTCTATCAAAACTTCTTGATGCCCAGCGTTCAATCAATGAGCGGGACATGGATAAAGAAAGAGAATCCTTTACCGGTAAAAACGTGAACCGTACATCTCCACAGGACTTAAAAGCTTCGGAAAAGAAGCAGGATAAGTTGAGAGATCAGATCAATAATCTTTCTAAAGAGGGATATCTGAAGGATTACGAAGAACTTATTAGAAAATATTTCGAATCATTGCAAAAATCCGGCTCAAATTAGTCCGGGTATAAATTTTTATAAACCGTTAGTAAGGAAAAACACATGAAAAAAGCGGGCGTAGTACTATCAGGAATTCTTATCGCTTTAATGGCGGTGACATTTGTTCAATGCAGTCTCATTCAGACATTTATCAATTTGAGCAGAGTCAAATTTAAACTGCAGGGTGTTGAAAACGTTTACGTGGGAAATGTTTCTGTCATGAACAAAACCAGGCTCTCGGATTTCAGTCCCTTGGATGCATTGCAGTTAACCGCTTCCGTGTTAAAAGGTACTTTGCCTGTTACCTTTGTTCTTAACGTAAACGCAGTTAATCCGAATGCAGCTAACGGCAAATCATCTGCTCCTAGTGCAACAATTACCTCGTTCCCATGGCGCTTAGTGGTTGATAACAAAGAAGTACTGACGGGGAATATCTCTCAGCCGGTTACGATTCCCGGAAACGGCCAACAAGCGAACATTCCTATTCAGATTGGTTTTGATCTGATGAAGACCTTCAAGGATAAAAATTATGAAGGGCTCATGGATCTCGTTCTCCGTGCAACCGGAAGATCAACAGGCTCAACGAGTCTTGAATTATACGCCAGTCCTACCGTCCGTACCGAAATCGGCAACATCGGCTACCCGGGCGAAATCAAAATTATCAGTAAAGAATGGACTAACTAAATCTCAGCTAGTCTTTTTCTTCTTTTTCATTTCCGGATAGACATATTGTGATGGCCAGTCATCTGTCCTGAACGGTGCGGCAGGCAGCATCTCCGAATTGTATAGATTGCATTTCGGATTTTTTGCCCATGCGTACCGTACGGCAACAGGTTTTGCCACATCGGGACAGGTGACAGTAATGGTCGATTTACCGGAGATCACCGCTTTCACGTTCTTGTGAAAGATTTTATCCTCGCTGGCAACGGCAAAACCCTTCAATTCGGTATCGCCCGGTTTTATTTGCAGTCCTTTTGCACAATGGTCGAGTGTAATTACAACTTTTGAACCTTTGACTTTGTAGCTTTTATACATCGGACTTTCACCTTGAACCGGTTTGTCATACACTTTTTGTAAAGCTAATTTCGCCAATCTTTCGCCGACGGGGACTTTATTCTTCGGGTGTATTCTGATAACGGATTCCGGATTGTCCGGATCATCATTGGTATCTATAGTGACTGCCATCGCTACATTCTTAAGCCCGGAGGTAAGGATTTTTGCCTGCTGCTCACGCAAATCAGCCCAATCATCTTCTTCATAAGTTGTGTCTGTGGTAGGACCCATGTTAAATAATTGAACAAAGAGGAATGGAAAATCTCCCTCATTCCATTCTTTGCGCCAATCCTCAATAAGAGCTTTGAAAAGGGTACCATATTCAAGCGACCTTTTAACGTTGCTTTCTCCCTGATACCAGATATTTCCTTTTATCGGAAATCCTGCAAGCGGGTGGATATGTCCGTTATAGTTAAACGAGTGGAATCTCCGGCGCGCATTTGAATCTAAGGGGTTCCATTTTTCTGCGCGTGCTTTGACCATAGCAAGAGCCGGATCTGAGTTTATCTTTTCCTGTCTCAGCCATGTCTCAATTTCCGTTCCTCCCCGGTATGATTGAAGTATACCGATAGGGATGTTGAGTGCCTGAGAAAGTTTAACAGCAAATACATACGCAATGGCGGAAACCTTACTCCCCATCTTATTGGCTTCATTACAGACAAACCACGGTTCGGAATCTACACGGATTCTGTCGTTCGGCTCGGGAAGCGGCGCGCTCTTTGCTAAAAATGCCCTAATGAGCGGATAGTTTTTTGACTGCGATATCAAGGTGTCTGCGCCGAAAATATCTTTAAGCTTCTTCTCCATGTTAGACTGCCCGGTGGTCAGCCAAACATCTCCAACGAGAACGTTTTTCAGAATTATACTTTCCGTACCGGACGTTATATCTGTTATTTTTACCGTGCACGGGGTAGCACAAGCACTCTGTGCGGGGAGCTCAACTTTCCATGTCCCTTTTTCATCTATTAAAGATGTTGCACTTGATTCTTTTCCTTCTCTGGTAAACGTAACTTGCACCTGATCGCCGGATTTACCCCATCCGCGGAATTTCAGAGGCATATCCCGCTGCAGTACCATATCCGAGCTGTAAAAACGGGGCACTTCCAATTTTTGCGTAGTAAGAGAATCGGGTGAGGCGGAAACTATCGTTTGAAAGAAAAGAAATACAAGTACACTAAACCGGATGGTGGTAAAACGGCTGGTTGAACAGGACATGGCTTTGGCTTTCGATACTGGAAAAGTAATAACGGGTTATTTGATTATGCGCAACTTATAATAAACTTCTTCGGGGGAGAAAATTCCCGCGAAAAACCGCTCGTACATGACCGGTTCTATGTTAATAATATAGTCCATCCATTTGAGCACTGCAAAGTGCGAGGTGATGAACTTCTTTTCAATGACTTCGAACTGTGCTTTGCCCTCGTAGTTCGTTCTGTGATTCAGCTTCCACTTCTCGTAAAATTTCAGTTTCCGGTTGCCGATATATTCATAGTTATCAAACGTCCGGATTGAAAAGGGGATTTTATGATCGGGTTCGCCGAAATATTTAGTATTAAGAAAGAACGGGGCATACACGATAAGGACTCCTCCCGGTTTGGCAATCCGGTAGAGCTCGGTCACGGTTTTATGGAAACTGTCCAAATGCTCAAGCACATGGGAGCAGTAAATCTCATCGAATGTATTATCCTCAAACGGGTAGGGAAAGGTATTGATGTCGTGGATGGCATTTCCGCCGTAATCAACGATATCTAAGTTAACGTAACCCTCTTTTAAGTCCTTACCGCATCCCAAATTCAGTTTCATCATGAGCTTTTCAAAAAATTAGTTTAACAATACCTCAAATTACAAACATTTATGAAAAAGAGTTCCTATTCTTTACGAATTTGTAGGCTATTATAGATTAGTGACCATATTGGCAACCAGCCTCTTGAAATAATGGCAATAGCCCATGGGGTTTTAAGCGGGTTCTGACATTAACCACGGTCTTTAGACCGTGGAACGATAGACCCCAGTACCTGGACTTTAGTCCAATTGATTTAACTATTGGGCTAAAGCCCATTGCTATGCTGGTGATTCCGTTCACGGCGCTAAAGCACCGTGTTAATGATTATCCTTGAAGCACAAAGCCTGAATTTGTTAACTCGCCATTCTATGACCCTATATCAACCCTTGGCGATATGTTTTATACACCCTAATTAACTTGGGTTTAAAATAAAAAACCCCGAAAGATCGGGGTTTTTACTGGATATTTGAAAAAAAGTATCAATTAAACGGTATTATCGGGAAATTAACCCCTTGTAACGTTATCTGCTCCACCTGGAGCTTAGCAACGCCTTTTTTCAACATATCCAATTCACGGGCTGCGGCTTTTGATACATCAAGCTGTCTCGACCGGATATATGGTCCACGGTCATTTATTCTTACGACAACTGATTTTTCTGACTCCGGATTGGTGAGACGTAATAAAGTGCCGAATTTTAACGAACGATGAGCTGCTGTAAGTGATTCCATATCATACGTTTCGCCATTGGCTGTCTGACGTCCATGAAAGTGCTCGCCATACCAGGAGACTTTCATTTTCCCAATCGGTACATACTGTACAACGGAGGTATCCTCTTTAACCGCATCATTAACAACTATCTTCTGCTCCGTCGGTTTTTGTTCATCCGTCGTCGGGATGATCTGGGTTACCGTGCTGGCACCCGCCAAAAGCAACAAGAGGGAAAATAAGAGTACTTTTGTTAATGAATTCAATAGTACCTCATATTTGTTATTTAATCAATCACTAAGTTACGGCATAAGGGGGAGGTGGGCAACGCTGAACACCCCCTGACGGCCTGACCCCGGCCACGCCCAAATATTCGACTATTTTGGTATTTTGGTCGGTTTTTCTGCCTCGGGGTGACTTTGACCGCTTCAAACTTAATGATACCTTAACCTACAGGTAGTTGTGCCTTGGTAACAAAGGCTGAAACGGGTATCGCGATTCCTTCTTCCGTCTTGTAACGATTAAGGACAGCGATGAGCGCCGACTTAAGCTTAGGCAAGTCCAGAGCGGGTATCCTCTCAAGGTGCGATCTGTTCCATGTGTTCCATCTGGATTGTAACCACTCTTCTTCATCGCGGTATTTGCATAGGTATGTTTCGGAGGTGATTGAACTTCTCTGAAGTCCGACACTTTCCAACATTTCGATGATGCCATTTTCAGTTCTGAAATCTTCGAAGCTCAGTTTGCCTGATTGGACTTTCGGATTTGTCATAAGACCCGGTATAACCTTCTCAAGAATTTCATGAAGCAACTCGGTATGATATGGTTTCTGCCATGATGTGAAGGTCAGGGTACCGTTTGATTTAAGAACTCTTTTTATTTCACTGAAACCCTTCTCAATGTCGGATAGGAAGAACAGCCCGAATCCGGATGTTACAACATCAAATGTGTTATCGGGGAAATCGAGCGATTCGGCATCCATCACCCGGAAATCAATATTCTGTAATGATTTGTTATCTAAGGAGTTGCGGCAATTTTCAATCATCGGTTCGGAGATGTCTATTCCGGTTACTCTTCCGTTTTTTGAGAGCATATTAGCGATGGGAAAGGTAACGGCGCCTCTGCCACAGGCGATATCCAGAACACGATCATCCGGCCGAATACCTGCTGCTGAGGCCAACACCTCGCCAAAATACCGGAAGTACTGGGGGCCTACTTCATCAAACTTATTCGCTGAACGGTCGAATGCCGCTTTCACTTTTTCTTTGGAATCCATCTCCATCTGCTAAAATCTCCGTGTGTGGGAATAAAATGTTCCGTTTATACGAAAAATATTATAATTTGAGGATAGTTTTAGAAAAAGATTAGTATTCTCGAAAATTTATCAATTCTATGAAAATTTCGGCTTTTTGGAAGATTATCCGCCCGCTGAACACCGGCATTACGTTTTTGGTGGTATTCCTCATCATTCTGGCTTTGAATCCTGCAATCCTTTTAAGCACGGCTATTCTTGCAGCCGTTTCGGCAGGACTCACTGCTGCCGCCGGAAATGTCATAAACGATATTGCCGATATAGAAATAGATAAGATAAACCGTCCCGACCGGATTTTGCCAAGCGGACTACTTTCAAAGACTGGCGCCGGAGTATATTGTCTGGCGTTGGTTGCCGGAGCTTATTTTACGTCTGCCTACGTTTCCCGTCCGGCATTTTCCATCGTGGTAGTTGCCAACCTCTTTTTGGTGCTTTACTCACTGAGACTGAAACGGGTGATACTTGCCGGGAATATCGTAGTGGCCGGACTGACCGGGCTTGCGTGTCTTTATGCCGGAGTGATTGCCGGCCATGAAGGTCCCTCGCTGATTTTTGCCGGTTTTGCGTTCTTAGTCAACCTTATCCGGGAAATTATTAAAGATATAGAAGACCGGACAGGTGACGAGAAAAATGGTGTAATTACCTTCGTATCCAAGTACGGCATCGGCACAACCAGAAAACTAATTACTACACTGACAGTATTACTAATCTTGCTGACCTGCATACCGTCGGCAGTCGGAATGATGCGCCTTGAGTTTTTTCTGATCTGTATGGTTTTCGTCAATCCGCTGCTCGTGTTTTTTGTGAAATTCTTGGCGGAAGAGGATTATGAGAAAAATTTACGGAGAATGGGCAATATGCTCAAATTCTGTATGGTGGCCGGACTTCTGGCGATTTATTTCGGGACTCCGCGATGAAGGATATCTCCGCAAAGCTTTTGGAATTTGATAACGAATATCATGCGCAGGGGATCGTCAACCTGTGCGGCGTGGATGAAGCCGGCCGGGGACCGTTGGCCGGACCTGTCGTTGCAGCAGCCGTAATATTTCCAAAGGGAGTCGTGGTACCGGGCATAAACGATTCCAAAAAGTTGACGGCCGTTCAGCGCGAAGACCTGTTCGAAGTGATCAAACAGAAAGCTCTTGCATACGCCTACTCTGAAGCCGATCATAAAGAAATTGACCAATACAATATTCTCAGTGCATCGCTGCGGGCGATGAGCAGGGCAGTAGGGCAGTTGAATCCCTCAGCAGGATTTATCCTTATTGACGGCAATAAGAAATTTGAAACCGCTGTTCCGAGCGAAGCGGTTGTAAAAGGTGACGGCAAGTCGCTTTGCATTGCGGCAGCATCCATTATCGCCAAAGTTGTGCGCGACAGGATTATGGATGAACTGGATAAAGAATATCCGGTCTATAACTGGTCGCACAATAAGGCATATCCGACAAGAGATCATATTCAGGCTGTTTTAAAGTACGGAGCCAGTCCATATCACCGGCTGACATTTCTAAAGAATAAAGATAAGTGGGAGAAAAATGACCTTTATAACGAAAAAGCTGGGATCTGACGGGGAAGATACTGCTGTTCAATACCTCCTCGATAACGGGTATGAAATCCTGGAACGAAACTACGTCTCGCATAAAAAAGAAGTGGACATTATCGCGAAATCCTCAGATGATGTTCTTGTCTTTGTCGAAGTGAAGACGCGCAGTAACGACAACTTCGGTGAACCCGAATACGCCCTTACCAAAAGCAAACAGAAATCCATTATCCGTGTAGCGCAGGAATACCTTTATGAGAAGGATATCGTTGATACCTCCGTACGGTTTGATGTCATCGGCATTGAGTTCGGCGAGGACGGCGAGCCGGTAGTTAATCACCTTGAACACGCGTTTATGAAATGGTGAGAAGGTAATTGTTAATGCTCAATGTTGAATGTTCAATGTCAGAAGTCCACAGTCCAAAGTGCGAAGGAAAATCTCAATTTTAAAGGGTAAAGTTTTAACGACTGGGGGTTTTTACAAATAATAAATCCATGCTGCCCGCCGAATAGTGAAATCCCATACAAAGGTGAATTTTGAATTGTTGACTTGAGCTTGGATGTACAGGGTCTTAATCCTGAAAGGATGAAATTTGGATAACCGTGGGTGGAACCCACGGATAATGAAACCCCAAACAAACCAGCCCTGAAAGGGCTGAACAGTAAAAAATTCCTGCATCGTCAAATCCATGACACCCACTAAAAATGCTCCTAAAATTAATTGAAATTGTTTACCAAAAGCATTAACTTACTTTAGATAAATAAAAAAGAATATGGCCATGAAAAAAATATACGCGCTATTGTTACTTTTAGGATTTACGGCAATCTGTTGCTCATCAGCTCAGGATGCCAGTATTACCGTTAAAAGTTTAGCATCTGAAAATGTATATTTGAACGTTCTCGGTAAGACCATTACCATTGCACCGGGAAAGACCGTTGTCATTAACGACATCAGTGCAGGTACATACGAATATGAAACTTTATATGAAGTACCTGCAGGAGTGTCGGGCACAACCGTTGAAGGAACTCCGAAAGGTTCATTTAAAATCACTGCGGGGACGAAAGTGAACATCCTTTACGGGAGCAGAATACAATCCTCCGGTTCAGGCAGCGGCGGAGCAGCAACGCAATCCAGCTATGTTTTAACCGTAACGATCTCAAGCTCCGACCCGGTAACAACAACAACCGGAAGCTGATACAGCGAAAAATCAGTTTGACGGAAAACGGAAAATCGGTATATTTCTAAGCTATTTTTATTTGTTTACTGTGTAACTGCCTGATTATATTAATTGACCATTTTGAATTTGGCACTCAGCATTTAGAACTTAAAACTTAGCACTTAACATTATTATATAAGGGCCCTTAGCTCAGTTGGTTAGAGCAGCTGACTCATAATCAGCGGGTCGGAGGTTCAAGTCCTTCAGGGCCCACCCGAAACAAAAGCATTCCGAATTATCGGAATGCTTTTGTTGTTTTAAATAAGCAGTTAAGTGTAAGTAAGAGGGGCGGAGGCTTAACACATCGAGCAGTTGAATAACTGGTCCTTATGAAAATTTGGTGGCAACTGAGTACGAGATTGAGTTGTCATTCCGGAAAATCTGCCGCAGAAGAACTAGTATTTGGGAAAATTGGCTCGGCAGATTTATCCGGAATCCAGAATTCAAAAAAGTTGATAAACTGCTATTGAGATTGTTGACTTAAGATTGGATAAAGAGTAAAATCTTGTATTTTCATGTATAAGTAAGCCCCAAATGACATTTTTAAGGCAAATTTTAAGGTCGATTTACCTGTAAAAATTTTTTCGAATTGGATTCCGGACAAATCTGTCGTTAAAATTTCTCTACCTTAGCCAGAATTACCGCGACAGATTTTCCGGAATGACTGTTCAAATTTACAACCTAAATTTTCAATGAACCGAACAACTTTATATGTGAGAACTAAGGATAGGTTAACATTTTTGGGTAAATCCACAATCTTTTCCTTATATTAAAAGAAATGCTTTTCAGAGGAACTAAATTGTATGAGGGACATGTGAAAATTGGGTTTTGGTTTTTGCTGACTATTATGGCTGTTACATTTGTTTCCTGTTCTAATCCCAAAGCAGATTTTGATGAAACCAAAAGGCTACTGGATGCTAACGAGGCTATTCTTAACAATTCTCTTGATTACCAGTTGAAGTATAAAACTTGTAGTAGCTCCATCGCGTTTCTGCAAAGTTTTATTTCGAAGCATGAAAAAGGTGAATGGGCTGATGTCGCCAGAGGCATGCTGGAAATGTGGACTCAAAAACGGGTTGAGATAGAAAATACTATAAACGAATTATCAACCAAATTACAAAAAGCAGCGATAGAGCGAGCCGCTCAAGAAGCACGAAGCGAGCATATTTTAACAAATATTGACTCATATGAAGCGGAAGGTACTCCGATCTCATTCGACGGATCAGGGATAAACATAAATGGTAAGTACGTGTTTCACTTGCGGGGCGCAATACTGGGGATTGACAGGTATAATGTTGTTGTCGAGCTTTCTGCGCACTACGATTACGAATCTAAACATATCGAGTTTGGCAAAATTTTAACAGGGGAGCAAAGGTAAGAATTAAAAAACGGGATTATTATGTGGTTGTTGTTCCCACTATAGTACAATAAGAATTGAATACCTTTCTCTTAATAAGTCGTCCAGATTCTTTCACTGAGTTATCAGGTAATGCACTCTGAATGAACTCCACTATCCGGCCCGACAAGTCGGGACAAGCTCCGCTAGTAATATTCTGTCATTCTGCATTTTGATGATATTCATCAAATGGAAACTTCATGCAAGCTGACTTCGTTTATGTGGAAATCCATTGACTTTTGTACATTCATTTCCTAAAATTGTTTTGTTGTTAATAATTAAAGTTAAAATTATAACAAAGGTGGATTATGTACAGAAATATCTTACTCGCATTCTTTTTATGGATTTATTTTGTTGGTTGCACCGAACAAGCGACAGAACCAAAACCGATAAATTCAATAGATCCGGCACCAATCCACCACAAAGTACTGAAGACAAATGAAGTTGTATTTTTCTCATCAAACAGAGATGGGAAGGCTACGAATATTTTTATGATAACTGTTGATGGGCAGATGGTTAAAAAAGTTACTAATTATGAGTGGGGTGAGTATGCTGCCACAGCTATAAGCCCAGATAGTAGTCAGTTATTATTTTATCAAGCCTGGCCTGAATATGATATAGATGCAGGAATGGATATTTATATTTATAAAATAAAAGAAGACACAATTATTGGTCCAATCACTCAAGGGCATCCAGGTAATTTCTCTCCGGATGGAAATAAATTCGTTTTTTCGCGGCACACTTTCACATTGGAAGGTGGGTATGAATCAATTTTTTTATATGACTTAAAAAATAAGACAGAAAAAAAATTGACTGAAGATGGTAAAACAAGTTTTTATCCTCAAATTTCCCCGGATGGAAACTCTATATGTTATGAGTCTGCAAGTTTCTTGGATACGTTGAGCTGTTGGCAGCTGCATTTGATGGATATCAATGGTAAGCAATTAAGTAATTTAACTAAATTAGCCAATGGCAACTATGCAAGTAATCCGGTTTTTTCGCCGGATGGGCAATCAATAATTTTTTGGTATAATGAACAAATGTGGTGCTACGATATTTGTGAATTAGCTTTGGCCGATAAAACAATCAAATATTTAACTAAAAATCGATATTATGGTATATATAGTGAAGCGTCGAATTACAAGAATCCATGTGTTAGTAAATCAAGCAATAGGGTATTCTTTTATTCACAAAATATTGATGGACAATACCCTCATCCGACCGAGATATATCGCATCAATCGAGATGGAAACGGGTTAATTAGGCTTACCTACAATGATTTTTGGGACTCGCATCCTGTTGCTGGTACGGTTTCTTATTTTGTTGAAGAGTAGATATTTTATAATAGGGCTTTAAGGTTGGCAATGTTATACTCTTTGAGCTTTCTACAAGTACGATAGTGGATTTCGCTTGACTATCGCAATTTCAGTTACTAAGTTGTTTTGCGGTTAAATTGAAACAAGGTTAAGGGAAAATTCGATATAAAGCGATGAAGCAAGCTGGAATAGCTGAATATACACCCCGGACAGATTTCTTGAATATAAACACAGTTTTAACAAATCAAGGGGAGCCACTCAATTTTGTTTCAATACTGATAGAAATAATTAAAGCCAAGTCTGAATTTTGAGCAGAAAAAATTTCAACTACATCAATAAATCATATCGATAAATTGATGATGCTTCGAAAATTAGAAAGTAGTAAACGAAATTGGATGTTTGACGGCAGCTGTTGATATTATGACCAGTTGGGGATATGACCTACAGTTCAAATCATTGAGATTAAAGGAAATCATGATGAACAAATTAGATCTTTCTGTTCGATTACGACCGATTCGGATCGTATATCTAGTTAATACTTCTGACACAAAATCCTTATTGAGGGTTTTTGAATCAAATACATGTCTTTGGGGAGGAATGTTTAATCCAATAATACCATTTTATAAGAAAACTCCAATATGGTGGGACAATTTAGCAGTTAGGAGAGAAAATTATAAGGAGATTGTCAAGGGGTATCTAAATTATTTTGAACCAGATTTTATTGTTGAGTGTGAACAAGGATTGGGAGATTATTTAGGAATTCCAAAGGAAGTTACAATTTCATTAGATGATTTAATAGTTAATAAGTCTGTCGAGGAGGAGAGTTGGAACACATATGGCCTAAATGCATTTGATATTTATAAAAGCCTATATGCTGAAGAGTACAAATATCAGAGAAGGAGTTCTGAGAAATTCGGTATTGTAGTACCAAAAAATAAAAATCATTCCTTAGCATCAGCCTGTATTTTTGGTACATTTCCTCAAAATCCAAAACTTAATTATTTGGAATCAGCATTTAAGGATGTTTTTGCTCCAGAAATAATCAGTTTCGACAAAGATTGCCTTAATTCAATTTATAAAGCTGATACAATATCTCCACTTAGGATTACAAAAGCTAAATGCAACGTTTTTTACTCTGCGAGGAATGAACCCACATTATATATTTTCAATATTAACAAGCCTCAAGACTTAATTGATTTTTGGAATTTAAGGATTATTAATCCTGAAGTATTCGCAATTCCTGTCCAATTTATAGACGAACTAAAAGAATTTTGTAGGGATTATATAATCCGAAATAATATTCCATTACCTGGCAATAATAATGGACTGATGGCTTATACAACAATACAAATATCACGATCAATTTCTCAGAAGGAGTTTATTGATGTTTACGATGAGTATTTCCGAGTCGAAAATAGAGAGAGAGCATATCTTTACTCTTCCTGTCTACCGATATGGGAGAAATCACCAAAATATGTCTGGCGTCCAACAAGATCTGTAATAACATCTATTGAAAAAAAACAGGAAATCCCAATAGAACAAAAAAGCCCTATGTTCTCGTTTGAAACTTTGTCACCTGAGTTGACAGAAAGCATACAAAATCGTTTTAGATGGGCAAATGTAATAGAAATCTCGGATTGGAGCTACACAGATCAGATAAACACTATATACCCTAGTAATATTTTCATGCCATCTTATCCGAGAATATCTCATGAAAAGGAAATTAGAACTAATACTGAAGGATTGGTTATATTTCCGAGATTTAGAGGAAGTAAAGAGTTCTTTACATTGAGTGATGGAACATCGGCGATGATACAATATCTTAAATCTAAGAACATAGAAGCGGAAATATCTGACGCTGGACGAACATTGCAGCAGATGATAGTTACAATTGGTGGGTTTTGTAACCTTGGCACAATTGCGAATGGTGATTTGATCACATTACTTAATAAGATGGCGCATAAGCAGGTAAAAAGTGACGACAATCCTGAATTTACAGTGAAAGAATATTTAAGCCGTACGGTTCAATTTTCGAAAATAAGTAAACTGCTCAATGATATTGCAAAAGGTGCTCGATTCAATAACCCTAGTTTGGAGTCATTAATTTCAAATAATGTTCTACAGCTGGGGTTAGAAGTTGAGTGCGAAAATTGTGGTAATCGCAACTGGTATTTGCTAAATCAACTCAATTATAATCTGCAATGTGAAAATTGTCTAACCGTTTATGTTTTCCCTAGTTCCAATCCAACCAATCGGAAAATCAATTGGGCATACCGTGTGCTTGGCCCATTCAGTAAACCAGATTATGCTCATGGCTCCTATTCTGCTGCCTTAGCAATCAGAGTATTTAAGCGCGCGTTTGGAGGTTCTCTTGATTCAAATATTTCATGGTCGACAAGCCTGAATCTTGAGACTAGTGCAAATCAAAAGTGGGAGATAGATTTTATATTGTGGCACCAAAGAAGAATGGTTATACAACATAACCACGAAGTAGAATTTATATTTGGTGAATGTAAGAGTTATGGTAAACATTGTTTTACAAAAAAAAATATTGAAAGCATGAAGCGTCTTGCAAATCTTTTCCCAGGAGCATATTTATTATTTGCAGCTATGAAAGAAACGCTTTCTAATGAAGAAAAGGAAATGATTGCATCATTAGCACTATGGGGACGTGAATCGATTGGTAATGGAAAAAATCGTGCAAATGTGATTGTATTCACTTCTACTGAATTATTCACAAAAAGCGATTTAAGGGCAACATATATTGAAAAGGGCGGCGCCTTTGCCAAATTAGTTTCACCAGGTTATGTAGAACTTCAAGATCTCGAAAGACTTTCTGATATTACTCAGCAACTCCATTTGGGGTTAGATTCTTACCAAGAATGGATCATGAAAAAATATACAAAAAGGGGGAAAAACCTGCTTAGTTTAGACGAGGGGAAATAACAGTACGCTATTCACAATGCTATGGCCTGTAACTATAAATAAAATAATGTGTAATGCAGTTCTCATCTCGTTTAATCAATGCATTTTGGTATGCAATCTCGACATGTTGGATACAAAAAAGAATGATATTTTTGTTTGCATACATCACATAACTTGCAATTTTGTACATCCCACATGTAAGCACATTTTTTACAAAAAGTAGTAATATCATTATCGCGACATTCTTTGTATCGAATATAATCATCAATATAAATAGTAAAACTAGTTCGCTCGATATAATCTTTTTGAGAATCTTTAATTGATTGGAGTATCTTTCTGCTATGCTTACCTTGCAAAAGAAGTATTTTTCGAGGGTTTATAAAATCGGCACAGATTACTGGTTCTTCAAATTCGAAGCCACAGGGTGTACATATCCAGTGAGGAACTTTATTTTTCCTATGATATATGGAAGACCTCTCGCACTTTGGACATAGTTCCTTGGTCTCTTTAAGCGAGGCCAGTTCTTCTTGGTTCAATCGAAATGGGTTTAACTTAATAGCATCCTCAAATAACTTATTTTGAATCATACTTTTAATGCCTGAATAAGTTCTCCCATGCCAGAGATGCTGAAGCACCATAATGCCTTCACGAGTTCCACACTGTGTACAATGATCCAGCTTTTTCTCAGAGGACACTGATTGCCATTCTTTATCGTACCACAGGTCTGGCCTTTTATTTTCAAAGGATGTTTTGACAAACTCCAAGGCTTTGAAAACTTCTAACTCATTACCTAAAACACTTTGTTTAAGCTTTTCTAATTCATCTATAGTCAAATGGCTGTATTCCCAATTTATAAGCACATGGCAATATAAAAATACTCAATATAATTTGAAAAACTTATAACCAAGTATCATGAAGCATTATATCTGAATATTGTACTAAGAAGTATTATATACTAAGATTTTATTTAAGATATTATCTCGCTCTGATTTAACGGGTAAAAAAATGATGTACCACAAGTAAATATAGATAATCTACCGCAAATTTCATTCCCTTTCTATGTTGAATTATGTCAATTACTTAGTCATGCATCCGTAAGACTATATAAAATAGTAAGTTCAGTAGATTCCAAATTTTCTCGTAACCAGCGGGCCTGAGGTCAATCCGTTCGGGCGAACGTCAGTGCTTACCAGAATAACCTCAGTATAATATCGGGAATCTTTTTCGATAACCTCACTGTTTTGGTTGGGGCTATGTTACTTAGTAACTGATATGAAACTTCGATTTGACTTACAATCGGCTTATCAATTAATTAAATTATTCTCTAGCACTCACTCCTTAAATATTTCTTGGGATTTTTTATTTTGGGGTATTAAAACAAAGAATTACTATGAAGATAGATCGCGTTGAGCTTCGGCAAATAAAAATGGAATTGGTTTCGCCGTTTGAGAATTCGGCAGGAGCAAAAAGTTTTGTTGAGCATAGCATTGTCCGGAAAGTGTAAAAACAGACCTGAGTAAATGGGGGTCTTGTCCCCATAGCCTACTTAAATCCCTTCTACTCGCCTTAACAAATACGGCAAAATGAATAAATATGCAGAAAAATTTAAATATACTTGCATTAATGTATTAAAATATTTAAATTGGTAAAAAATATTACACTTGCATTACTTTTCGTAACAACGGTTACATATGGATGAACATCGCCTCATAGAGATTTTTTTACAGGTTATTAGGATTAATGCGCTCTCCGGCAGCGAAAAATCCGTTGCGGATTTTATCCGAGATTTCCTTTCGCCATACGGCTATTCGGTAACCGAGGATAATTCCCGGCCTCATACGGATAGCAATACGGGCAATCTGATTATCAAATCAGGCACGGGCGGCGACTTCCTTATGCTCTCGCATATGGATACGGCGCGTTCCACTGAAGCAACCGAAGCAATTATCGCCAACGGCAAAATCACATCGAAAGGTGATACGGTGCTCGGGGTGGATAACCGCGCAGGTGTTGCCGTTTTATTATATCTGCTCGAAAAAGCCGCTAAAGAAAATATTTCCCGGAATTTTACCGTAGCTTTTACAACGTGTGAAGAGACCACGTTATTCGGCTCGAAATTTCTCGAAGTTCCGGAAGGCATTACCCGCTGTTTTGTTTTCGATTCGGGTTACCGTCCCGGTAATTTTATTTATTCAAGCTGCGGCGCTATCGGATTTCACCTGACGGTAACCGGCAAGGCATCGCATTCAGGCATTGCCCCTGAAAAAGGTATCAATGCTTTGTCGGCCGCGGCAAAGGCAATAAGCAAACTCCCACTCGGCAGAATTGATGAGGACACGACAATGAATATCGGCATCCTGAAAAGCGGGGCGGCTGTCAATGTCGTACCGGAAAAAGTCGAGCTTGACGGCGAAGTCCGTTCGTTCGATATGCAGAAAGCGGAAAGGTATTTTGAAGAAGTCGTCAGTGTTTTCAAAGCAGAAACCAGATTGACCGGTGCGAAGATGGAAGAGAATCACTTCTGGGATTTTAAGCCGTACACCATCCGTAAAGATGCACAGGTATATAAAGATGTTGTTGCCGCGATTACAAAAGCCGAACTCACTCCCGCTCCGCAAATTTCACTCGGTGGCAGCGATGCAAATTCCCTGAACGGTAGGGGATTTCCGGCGATTAATCTCGGCATCGGTGCCCAAAATCCGCACTCGAACGATGAGTTTATTTTTATTGAGGACCTCCTCAAATCAGCAGAAATCGGTTTAGCATTAATTAAAGGAAACGCGTAAGTGAAAAAGATTTTATATCCGTTAGTAATCACTCTTTTTGCTCTTACCCTGCAGGTAAGCGGACAGTCTCAGCCCAAAGGTAAATTAGTCATTATCGGCGGCGTGCAGACACATGAGATTATTAAAAAGTTTGTTGAGCTTGCCGGCGGCAAGAACGCCCGTATTATTGTTATTCCGAACGCGGGTTCCGATCCGAAAGAATGCAGCGAGGAAGAAGTTGCGGAACACAAATCATACGGCGCGCAGTCGGATTACCTGTTGTTCAATAGGGAAACTGCCGATGCGGATTCTAATCTGAAAAAAATGGATTGGGCTAACGCGGTCTTTTTTACCGGCGGCGATCAGGTTGACCTGACACATGATATGCTCGGGACAAAGCTGCTGCAAAAGGTTTTTGATATTTACAATAAAGGCGGCGTTGTTGCAGGTACAAGCGCCGGAGCCGCTGTTATGAGTGAGGTGATGATTACCGGAAACGAATTAATCAACAAAGATTCTACGGTAAATTTCGTTACCATTGAGAAGGGGAATGTCGAAACCAAACAGGGTTTCGGATTTCTGAAAAACGCCATTGTGGATCAGCACTTTCTCAAACGCAAACGCCACAACAGAAGCATTTCCGTTTTACTTGAGCATCCGGATCTGTTCGGTATTGCTATAGACGAATCCACCTCCATCATCGTCAATCCGGATAAAACCTTTGAAGTGTTCGGCAATAATCAGGTATTGGTATACGACCCGACATCCGGCTCGAAAGTCCGGGAGAACGGCCACGGCGGACTCGGCATCAGCGACATGAAACTGCATGTGCTTATCAGCGGCGATACATTCGATATGAAAACCAAGCGCGTTATCGGGAGTAAGCCTTAATGAAGTTCAAATTCAAGGTACCCAATACCTATCTGTTGATATTTTCACTGCTCGTCTTTATCGCGGCGCTTACGTGGGTTATTCCCGGCGGTAATTATCAACGCGCGATGATTAACGGGAAGGAAGTCGTTGTCCAAAATTCCTTCAGCTATGCCAAGAGCAATCCGCAGGGACTGTTTGCTCTGTTGATAGCTCCGCTCAAGGGATTTGTCGAAGCGGCGCATATCATCGGCTTTATTCTTATTGTCGGCGGTGCGTTCAATATTTTGGCGAAGACCGACGCGATAAACAGTTTTATCAAAAAGCTGGCACGGGCGCATGAAACATCGAAAACCCTACGCACGCTGTTTATTCCGGTTATGATATTTCTTTTTTCACTCGGCGGTGCGACGTTTGGGATGAATGAGGAGATCATCCCGTTCGTACTTATCATTGTGCCGATATGTTTAGCCCTCGGATACGATTCCATCGTTGGTGTAGCAATACCGTTGGTCGGTGCGCATATAGGATTTGCAAGCGCGTTTCTCAATCCGTTTAACGTCGGCATAGCGCAGGGCATTGCAGGCGTTCCGTTGTTCTCCGGCATCGGCTACCGGCTGATATGCTGGGCGGTATCAACAACGGCCGCGACTATCTTTATTACCTATTATGTAAAGCGGCTGCAAAAGAAACCCGAAATCAGTCCCACGTTTACCGAAGACGGCATTCGGAAACAGGAAGAAGTCAGTGTGACAATGAACGGTGACGGCGGCGAACTGACCACCAAACATAAGATTGTGCTCAGTACCTTTGCCTTATCGCTGGTATTGTTGGTAGTCGGCGTGGTTAAATTGGATTGGTACATCAACGAGATCGCCGGAATGTTTTTTGCCATGGGCATCGTGGTCGGCATTATCGGCGGACTTTCGAGCGATAAGATTATCGCGAGTTTTTTGGAAGGAGCAAGGGATTTTGTCGGCACTGCATTAATCGTCGCGCTTGCCCGTGCAACTTTGGTTATTTCCCGCGACGGTAACATTATTGATACAATGCTCTACGGACTTTCGCCGTACATACAATCGGCATCACCGGTATTTGCTTCGCAGAAAATGTTTCTCGTGCAGGCGGTTATTAATTTCTTTGTGCATTCGGGCAGCGGGCAGGCGGCTCTTACCATGCCTATCATGGCACCTCTTTCCGATCTTGCATCCGTCTCCCGTCAAACGGCGATTCTGGCATTTCAATTCGGTGAATACACGAATATTATTATTCCTACATCGGCAGTTACTATGGGAGCTCTTTCAATGGCACGCGTACCGTGGACAAAATGGGCGAAGTGGGTTGTACCGCTTCAAATCATCCTCATGCTGCTTGGATTATTGTTGCTTATCCCGCCGAATTTGTTCGGCTGGAGATAGGAAAAGTTTTCTCAGGGTTATTTTATTCAATTAAATAGAAAGGTGTCAAGATGAAAAACTTGCTAAAACGTTACGGTCTGGTGGTTTTTTGTGTGCTCGCTTTAACTAATACCGGATATTCTCAGGTGGATCTGTATTTAGATAGTATCAACGTGTATGTTAGCGAATACAGCAAGCTTTCTTTGTATTCTATGCCGGATACAATTCGACAGCTTGCACGGCTCGACCTCATGGTGGGAACAGGTATCGATTCTGTTTTCGATGAAAGAAGAGATATGGATATCGAAGATTCTACCGTGCTCAAAACAAACACGGGTATCGGCGATTATGAAATCTATGGCGCATATAATAACAACTATTCCGGATTACCGCCTACTGTAATGGTAAGACAATCCGTTTATTGCTGGCAGCATAAAAACTTTATTATAATTAAAGCTAAGGTCGTTAGCAGGGAAGATGTACCGATTAACCAAATATTCGGGCTGGAACTTATTCCTGAACTGGAAGGAACATACGCGGGCAATGATACTTTTAAGGTTGACAAAACAACGGGTATCTTCAGCAATCGGAAAACCGCGTCACTGGGCTATAAATTTCTGAATGCTCCACTTACTTCCGTTGGGGCTTTCATGTGGAATTCGACCTACTCAAAGAGCGATACTGTTTTCTGGAATTATATGTCGAGCAGTAAAATCGATACCTCGTTTATTACCGATCCTAATGACCCCGCCGTAGATGACCCGGTTATCATTGCCGCAGTTTCTGCTAAAACTCTCGCTGACCTTGATTCGACAGTATATTATGTTGCCGTTGCATTCGGAGAAACATATGATAAAATGTTATATAACATGAATCTTGCTGAAAAACAATACAGTCAGATAGCCGCTATAAAAGAAATACCAGGTGTTGCACCGAAAGGTTATAACTTGTCGGCAAACTATCCGAATCCTTTTAACCCGTCAACAAAGATTTCATTCAGCATTCCCCGTTCGGAAAATGTAACCTTAAAAATTTACGACATGATGGGTAAGGAAATTACAACCCTGATAGATAAACAGATGAATACCGGTTCCTACACCGTTGATTTTAACGCAGGCAATCTTGCCAGCGGTGTGTATCTCTATCGCTTACAGTCAGGTTCATTTGTCCAGACAAGACAGATGGTATTAGTTAAGTAAGAAAATACATTGCAGCAGTTTAATGAACTCACCCCCTTCCCCTCTCTTGTTAAGAGAGGGGAGAGCCGTAGGATATAGAATATTAGAAAAGATAGTTGGCGGGGGGCGAGTTCATTGTTAGTTACATAAGGTTACATCCGGCCTCGTTATAAATGTGCGAGACGATAATGTGGAGCTTGAGATAATATGCCGATGGACTAACGAGATACGAAGTACATTTTTACCGAAGGAAACATCAACTTTACGTGTGGAAACATGACACAATACAAAGATATTAAAGACAGAATACAAAAGAACTTTGAAAGCCTGCCTAAAAACCAAAGACAAGTAGCAGGGTATTTTCTGGATAATTTTGATAAGATACCCTTCCTGAACGTCAGGGATATTTCGAAAGCAAGCGGATCGAGCGTTGCCTCTGTTGTCCGATTTGCGCAGGGCATAGGTTTCACCGGTTATAGCGAACTGAGGGAAGCGATTTCCGGTTCTCTGCAAAATCAACTGAATTCGCTCCGGAATATTTCTTTGTTTGAACAGAAAAAAGCAGAAAAAGATATTTTGAACACCATTGCAAATCTCGGTATGAAGAACATTACCGATACACTGCAATCCATAGACCGTGACTCATTTGATGCGGCAGTTGATCTTATACTGAAAGCGGGTAGAGTATATACCGGCGGATTAGGTGTTTCTCACATTGTCGCGGAGTTTCTGGCGTATGAACTTGCTCAGGTTGCCATTGACGCTCAGGCGTGCATGAATAATGCATTACCTTTTGCCGAGCAGGTACCGTTGATGAAGCCCAAAGACGTGCTAGTGCTCTTTTCATTTCCGCCGTATTCAACAGATACCATTGAGCTTGCCAAGATGGCATCGGAAAAGAAAATACCGGTCATCGCGGTGACGGATAAGGAAGTGGCGCCGATAGTATTCTTCTCAAAATTGCATTTAATCATTCACAGCGAGAATATGTTATTCACCAATTCACTGACGGCACTTTCCGTACTTATCAACGGATTGGCAACAGCCATCGCGATTAAAAACCAGTCAAAGACTAAAACACTGCAGAAGGCTACGTCGGATATATTAGAAACGTACAAAAAAACTGTAAACTATTAACCGGCTATGTGTTTTCCATCCGGTTTATTGGAGTTATCATGAAAAAGCTTTTATTGGGAATATTGTTTATTCAAATCAGCGTTTTCGCCGGTGTAACCGGTAAACTCGTCGGTAAAATAACGGATAAACGAACCGGGGAGCCGATGGCTGGTGCCACCATTACATTGGAAGGCACCAAATTAGGTGCGGTCTCGGATTATGATGGTAATTATATCATCGTCAATATTCCGCCACGCAGTTATACTGCAAAGGTTAGCTTCATCGGCTACGAAACAACGATTGTCGAGCATGTTAAAATAATCGTTGACCAGACGACACAATTATCCATTGAGATATCGTCCAAGTCACTGCAGGTGGATGAGGTTGTTGTTACGGCGAAAGCAAGCATGATACACAAGGATTTGACCAGCAGTATTTCAGTCGTATCAAGAGACCAGATAGATGCGCTTCCTGTTATTAATTTTACCGAGCTATTATCATTACAGGCAGGTGTTGTCGGAAGCGGGTCCGATTTGCATGTACGTGGCGGCCGTTCAAATGAGGTTTCCTATATGGTTGACGGTATGCTGGTAAAAGATCCACTGCTTGGTGGTTTGGCGACTTCTATTAATAAAGATGCTATTCAGGAAATGAGTCTGCTCAGCGGAACATTTAACGCCGAGTATGGTGACGCGTTGAGCGGCGTTGTTAACGTTGTAACCCGTGACGGTACGGATGAATTTACCGGCAAGCTTGAAGCCTCAACAAGCGAGTTTGGCGTGGAAGAATACAAGCGTCTGCATAAGAATAATGTCATTGGCGCTTTAAGCGGTCCCGTGCTTACCGAAAAAATAAACTTCTTTGTGTCCGGCGAAGTAAATAATGAAGGCAGCTATTTACCTTTCGGTTATGACAAATCCGCGACCGTGTTCGGCAAACTCAGCAGTACGTTGATACCGAATTTGAAAATCGTTCTTTCCAATAGAGGAAGTAAAGAACACTATCAGAATTATGACCACTCATTCAAATATATATCAGACCAGTATCTGCATGCACGCAGAGACAGCTGGCAATCAACACTATCATTTACCCACACGGTAGCAAAAAACTTTTACTACGACCTGCGTTTCTCATATTTTAATCAGGGTTATTATTCCGGATTAGATAAAGACACCTCTCAATATATCTCCTCATCGGATTGGACTTACATTGCCGATGCCGGGACAGGGCTGGAGTTTTACAGTAAAGCCGACCCTCAGGAAATTACCGACAGCAGAACAGCGTCAGGCGACGTGAAATTGGATGCGTTGTGGCAGATAGGAAATATCAACGAGGTGAAATTCGGCGGATATTATAAGAAAAATTGGCTTCGGTATTTCTACGTGTATGATCCGAAAAGAAATTATCCCTATATGGATAATTATCACGCGACACCGTATGAAGCTTCTTCATATGTACAGGATAAAATCGAATTACCTATGCTCGTTATCAATGTCGGACTGCGCTTTGATTACATGAATGCTAATGTGAAGTTCCGTTCAAATCCGCTGGATACTACATCAGCTGTTACGGTAAAGTCTCGTTCCCAAATATCACCCCGTATCGGTATTGCACATCCTATTTCCGACAGGACAAAATTGCATTTCGCGTATGGACACTTTTTCCAGAATCCCGCTTTCAGATATTTGTACGAGAATCATCAGTACGATCTGAATGTGAAAGAGCCGATATTCGGGCAGGCAAATCTGGATGCTGAACGTACCGTTGCATATGAAGTCGGTATATCTCATCAATTCAGTGATCGTATTGCTATGGACGTAACGGCATATTATAAAGATATTACCGGACTGCTGGGGACACGTTATTATTATCCCTACGTTGACGGAAGATATACCGGTTACACGTTATACGTCAACGAAGCCTATGCAAACAGCCGTGGATTTGAGGTTAATCTTACCATACGCCCTGACAGCTATTTCTCCGGTGGTATTACCTACACGTATTCCGTTGCAAAGGGTAGTGCTTCGTCGGAAGAAGAAAATTATCCGGGTACGCAGGCATCAACACAATTATATTATCTTGATTTTGATCAGACGCATGTATTCAATGCATATTGCACTTTCACCATTCCCGCTAAAGAAGGCCCAAAACTGTTTGGTGCATATATGCTTGATAACATGGATATCAGCCTTATTTTCAAAGCAAACACAGGCTACCCGTATTCACCGGGCGGCAGGGACGCCGGCCTGGTAATAAAAAATTCATTGCGCGAACCAGCCGAGAGTACCTTGGATGCAATGATCGGCAAAGAAATCCCTATTGTCGGCAAACTTCGTATGCGGATATTTGCTGAAATTCTCAATCTGTTAAACACGAAGAATATCGTACATGTTTACTCGGATACCGGCTTGCCCGACTATACAGAGGGAAGTTATTCACAGGAATACATGCGCGATCCGTCGAACTATGGTGCCCCGCGCTCAATACGTATCGGTACTTCAATTAAGTTTTGAATAAAATAAAGTAATAGTATGAAGCGAATTTCTATTTATATAACAGCCGTTTTGATATGTACTTCCATGCTGCTGCCTCAGAGCAAAGAAAAAGACAGCAGGGAGAGTCTAAAGAAAGTCTCCGGTATTACCGACCGGGCAGCCGGTACGCATAATGCCAGTAACATCGGATTATTTTTTGAAAACCGCGGTAAGCTATATCCGCATTCGTTAACGCAGGGACCCAGCGGTGAGTATCCTATCAATAGCGGATTCAACTACATCTATCGTTTGAATCCGATGATTGCATTTCCGAATAACGTTATTCAGTGCCGGTTTACGACGGATGAAGAATGGGAAGCAGCAGCAGGATATAATAATAAGGATTCTGCGATGATTGCTTTTAGCGATAAATCATATACCTGGCCTGCAAGCGGCTGGCCGGTGAAAGATGCTTCCGGTAATCCGGTCGTCAAGTCAGATCAGGACAGTTATTGCGTGTATAATGACAGCGCGAATACGAAGCAAGTTATGGGCATTCAGGTAAATCAGACCGGCTACGCCTACGGCATTTCATTCGCCAAGAATATGATCTTCTTCAAATACGACGTTATTAATAAAAGTCAAAATACCTATAATGGAATGTACTTCAACATGTATGTTGACCTTGACGTAGGTGATGCAAGCGGCGGTGCACAAGAATTTAAAGATGATAAATGGGGACTTGATACAACTCGCAACATGGCATACATGTATGATTCCAAAGGCTTTTCAACCGACTGGAATTCAAAGACCGGTTACATGGGCGTTTCGTTCATTAAAACACCCCTGGTTGGCGGAAAAGAATTAGGCATGACCGACAGTCATTATATGGTTTATAATAATGATGTTGATGTAGATACTATTCAATATGGCGTTATATCCAGCAGCAGTTCATTATATAATTCTTCGCTGAGCAGTATGTATTTTCATGTCCCCTCAAGCCAGAATATTCATTTTGATGATCCTTCAACTATTGCTTCCTCCGGAGGGGATTTGCTTTATAATGCCGGGTCGGGTCCATATACCATTAAGCCGAATGACACACTATCATTTTATGTGGCACTTATAGCAGGCGACGATCTGGCAGGCCTTCAGGATGCCCAGTTACAGGCGCAGAAAACTTGTGCTGCAAATTTTGAACTTCCCAAAGCACCGAACCGTCCGGCTCTGGGCGGCTCTGCCGGTAATAAGAAGGCAATCTTGTATTGGGATAATTCTTCCGAACTTTCTGTTGATGCATTCAGTGGTGAAACTGATTTTGAAGGCTATAGAGTTTATAAAAGTAAGGATAGAGGACTGACTTGGGAAAAACTTGCTGATTACGATGTCGTCAACAGTATCGGAAGCAATACCGGACTGCAATATACTCTTATCGATACGGCAGTCATCAACGGTATAGAATACTGGTATTCGATAACGGCTTATGATCGCGGATCGGCTGATGTTTCGAGCCTCGAAAGTGCTATCGGTACAAATCTACAGGTGAAAAATACCGTTTCGATTACGCCTCGTTCGGACGCAATCGGCAGAGATCCTGTTTCGACAGCATCTGTCACTCATTACGGAACAGGCACCTCCAATTACACGCTGGCGGTTGATCCGATTGATAGCGACTCATTGGCCGGAAATTCATATAACGCGGGCTTCTCATACGTTATTAAAAAAGAGCAGGGAAACTTAAAAACAACAGTTACTATGACCATAACCGATACCGCGTCATTGAAACCGTACAAGTATGGTTTTGAATTTAAGAGTGCAACCTCGATTGATGTTGTTAACCTGACAACAGGTGCCACGATCGGGAAAGCGGGTTCAAATTATCCGACCGGCGGCAGAACCTTCACCTTTTCATCCGAGGGTTTCAACGTGAAATTTACCGATGCTTCAACTGCTACGGCTGATGAACGTCCCGAAACCGGAGATTTTGTTACGATTAGCTTCTCGGTTAATGTGGTGAAAAACAACTCCGATACAATTGCTGCCGCAAGGCCTATCGCCATCGGGCAAAAATTGGCGCTGACCGACGGTGTCCTTTTTACATTAACGCCTCCTGAATTAATCAAAGATGTATCACGCGTCGGCGGTACGGAAAACATCAATGTTGCATTTTCCGTTTCCAACATAGCTTCTATCATAAATCAAACGTACATTGTATCTACAACCGGTTACGGCATTAATGGTGCGGGGGAGGGATTTGTGAAGCTTTCCGTAAAGAGCGCCGCTGGTGATTCAATCACGACGGCTGATTCGGTATATAATCAGGGCACCATTTCGTTTAAAGGTCTTACCGGTTTGGTTACTTTCAATGCTAAGAAACCGCCGCAGTCATCCAATATGTTCTCAGTCGAAACGGTAAAACCGGTTTTGCCCGGTATTCGTGATAAATATGCCTTTACCATTCAGGGTTCAAAGATTGATAAAGCTAAACAAAAAAGTTCTATGAATAAAATCCGGGTTGTTCCGAATCCATATGTCGTTTCTTCAAAGTATGAAACCGAACTCGGTGAATTACGTCTGGAACCTCTTCGCCAGATTCAATTTACCAACTTGCCTGCTGAATGTACGATTTACATATTTACCGTAGCAGCAGATTTGGTAAAAACGCTGCATCATAGTTCCAATAACGGAACAGAAGTTTGGGATTTGCGGACTGAAAGCGGCAGGGAAATTGCTCCCGGAGTATATATCTACTCGGTAAAAAGTCAGGATATGCAGTACACTGAAAGATTCGCGGTAATTAAGTAAGGGTATGAGCAATGATCACTATAGATATCAGGAGTTTTTCATGAATATAAATAAAAGCATTATTTGTATCATTCTTTTATCAGTCGCGGCGTTTGCTCAAAATCCGAATCTCGGCACATCGGGAGCGCAGTTTCTGAAAATCCCGATGGGATCACGCGAATCGGGTATGGCAGGGGCCGTTACCGGCCTTGAAAGCGATGCTAGTTCGCTTTTCTGGAATCCTGCCGGATTGGCAAAAGTTAAAAATGTTGACCTGCATTTCTCATACATGAAATGGTTCGGCTTGTTCGATGTAAACGCGGCAGCTGTTGCGTACAGCCTTGATGAATGGGGCGTTATCGGGGCAAGTGCCATCTCATTCGCGACAAGTAACATTGAAGTTACGAACGAAGAAAATCCGAACGGAACAGGTGAATATTACGACGCTCAGGATGTTGCCATAGGAATTTCATACGCGAAATATCTGATGAATAATTTTAATGTCGGTATTACCGTTAAGTATGTCAATCAAAGCATCTGGCATGAAAGCGCTTCCGGCATTGCGTTTGATATCGGCACACAATATCATCTTGATTTCAGAAATCTGGTGATTGCCATGAGCATGACCAATTTCGGCAGCGACTTACAGCTTTCAGGCTCCGATCTTGATGTACGAGCTGAAGCTAATTCGAGTTATCCGGTTGCCCGTCAGGCCCCCGCAACTTTGAGAACAAGCGATTATCCGCTTCCGTTAACATTTCAGGTCGGATTGGCATTTGATATATATCGCTCTGATTTTTTCAACGCTGTCGGTGCTGTTGACGCCGTGCATCCGAATGACAATAAAGAGCGGGTAAATTTCGGTACTGAAATATCGGTCTATGACCGTTTCTTTCTCAGAGGCGGATACATCTATAACCACGATACACAGAACTTTGCTCTCGGCGCGGGTGTCAATATCCCCAGTGGGAGCACGTTGATTGATTTTTCATACGCGTACTCGAACTATGATATTCTTCCGTGTGTTCACAGAATTTCTATCGGTTTGAAAATATTATAAGCTTTATTACTGGATTTTTAATGAAAAAGTTTTTTGGTTGTGTGCTGATACTTTCAACATTGACTTTGGCTCAACCGACTCCTTTGGAGCAAAACGGGAATACGAAAATTACCTCGTATTCCGAGCTTGTCTCTTTTATAAAACAGCTTGACAGTTCTTCGTCGCTGATGAAAACTGAAGTTATTGCCCGTTCGGTTGAAGGCAGGGATATTTATGCTGCTTTGTTTTCAAAGAGCGGATTCGGTAAAGACCCGTCCAAAATCCGTGTGCTGATTTTTTGTCAGCAGCACGGCAACGAACAGGCAGGCAAGGAAGGCGGCATACTGCTGATACGCGAATTACTGAAACCGGAGAACAGGTATTTGTTTAACAAGGTTGACCTCGCGATAATCCCGCAGATGAATCCCGACGGTGCGGAAAAAAACACGCGCCGGAACGGCGACGCGATGGATCTTAACCGGAATCACCTCATCCTAACCGAACCGGAAACGATCGGCTTGCATACATTCTTTGATAAGTATCTTTTCGAAGTCAGCATGGACGTTCACGAATACTATCCTTATGGCGATTCGTGGAAAGACTTCGGTTATCGCTTGAATAACGATCTTGAAATCGGACTCACATCCAACATAAATGTTTCGGAGCGTATTCGCTCTCTTTCACGTAAAGAATATTTGCCCTATATCGAAAAATATCTCAGGGAACGAAACGTCAGCGTGTTCGAATACAGCCCGGGCGGTCCGCCGGAAGGCGATTATATCCGCCGCAGTACATTTGATATTAACGACGGTCGACAGAGTCTCGGCATTCAACATACATTCGCGTTTATTCAGGAAGGCCTGAACGGCACCGATGCCCTGGTTGATAATATCAAACACCGTGCGGAGTCGCAGATGACCGGTATGCGCGGCTTGATAGACTATGCCTACGCGAATGCAGCAAAAATTAAAAAACTTGTTTCAGAAGAACGCGCGATACTCCGGAAAGGCAATGCCGGTGAGAAAGTCGCGATACAACTCGATCACTTTCCCGACGGCTCTAAATTAGCACTGCCCCTGCTCTCTTACAAAACAGGCAGGGATACGGTGATAACCGTGAATAACTTCAGGCCCAGGGTGAAATCGCTCACTGATGTAACAAGGCCGAAAGGGTATCTTATTCCGGAAACTTGCACGGAATTGACAGCATGGACGAAACGTCAGGGACTGACATTCTCCGAGTACAAAAAGAATGCGGCGGATACCTTTGAGCAGTATTATATTACACGGATAGATTCAATGGATTTCGAAGGTGATACTATTATCAATCCCGAAGTGCAATTGAAAGAACTGCATAAGGAATTGCCGGCAGGTGAATATATCTATATTCCGACGGCGCAGCTAAAAAATAATTTAATTATTATCGCGCTTGAACCCAAATCCGAACTCGGATTAGTGACCTATAAACAATTTGAACACCTCCTGAAAAAAGGTGAAAACTATCCGATACTAAGAATACCGTGATACAAATTGTGCAGATTATAATGCTGCTTTTTCGAATGTCTTTTTTTGTAATATAATTCCGTGAAAATCAGTGTCATCCGCGTCATCCGTGTTCTATCTTTGACTTTAATGACACCCTGAACATAATTAAAAGAGAGTATCATGAAAATAGATCGTATTGAACTTCGCCAAACAAAAATGGAATTAGTCTCACCGTTTGAAACCTCACTCGGCGTAGAAAACTATGAAGAACACATCATCGTAAGAGTTGTTTGCGAAGGCATCAGCGGCTGGGGAGAAGTAGTCGTTGAGCCGACTCCCTCATACTCTTATGAGACCCTGACCACTGCGTGGCATATTCTGGGCGATTTTATTGCGCCCTCATTAGTCGGCAAGGATGTGCCCGATCTTGCTTCGGCGCTCGCACAGTTTAAATGGATTCGCGGTCATTTCATGGCGCGTGCAGGAGTTGAAGCTGCACTTGCAGACGCGTTCGCAAAATCCAAAGGCATATCGTTATCTAAATACCTCGGCGGCACACGCACAGAAGTACCCGTGGGCGTGAGCGTCGGATTGCAGGCAACACCGAAACGCCTCGTGGAAGTTGTCGGTGAATATTTAAAAGACGGCTACAAAAGAATTAAAATTAAAATTGCACCGGGACGCGATATTGAATTAGTCAAAGCGATACGCAAAGAATATCCGGATATTTTATTGCAGGTTGACGCCAACTCAGCGTTTACACTGGCTGATATAGACATGTTGAAACAGTTCGATGACTACAACTTGCAGCTTATCGAACAGCCGCTGGCATACGACGACATATACGAGCATTCGCTGCTTGCCGCGCAGATGAAAACACCGATATGCCTTGATGAAAGTATATCGAACGTTTCGGATACCAAAGCGGCAATCGGATTGAAAGCGTGCACGATTATCAACATTAAACCCGGCAGGGTAGGCGGTTATACCGAATCCATAAAAATTCATGATTACTGCGCGTCCGTCAATATTCCGGTATGGCACGGCGGCATGGATGAATCCGGTGTCGGCAGAGGTGGCAATATTGCATTGGCTTCGCTGCCGAATTTTACCCTGCACGCGGACCTTTCAGCCAGCAAACGCTACTACAAAAAGGACATCGTTGAACCCGAATTCGAACTTAACGCGAACGGCTTCATGCCCGTCCCCACAGGTCCCGGCATTGGCGTTGAAATCAACATGAGCGAACTTGAAAAAGTTACGGTACGGAAAGAAGTGGTAAAATAGTTTTTCCGAAAAGGGAGAAGTGCTAAGTTCGAAGTTCAAGGTGCGAAGTCCGAAGTAAAATCTCAATTTTCAAGGTTAAATTTTTAATGCTGAAGAGTTATTGCAAATATTAAATCCGTGAGAATCTGTGTCACCCGCCTGACCGGACGGGCAGGTGCGTCTCTACATAAGAGAATGACTATTATAGTATTTTAATTCTATTGCAGCTTTAAATAATATTTGCATCTTAGCGCCTTTGCGAGAATTCTTCCTCAGTTACCACACCTAAAATATAATTCTCTCCACGCCGTTCTTTTTTATCGAATGCACAAATTGCTTCTTCCAGTCTTTGTCTATGAAGTGTTCGGCGTTAAAGACGATGAGAGATTTCCCGTTGACTTTTCTTCCGTTACTGAGTTTTGAGAGTCCGAGTACGCAGCTTGGACAGGTAGTCAGAATATCAATATCTTTTCCATCACCAAACTCATCAACATTCGCTGATTTCCTTTGACGCAGTTTGTTCGTGATATCCGGGCGCGACAGGGCAAGTGTTCCTGCTTCACCGCAGCAGTCTTGTACCATAACGGGACTAGTCCCGTAGAGTTTTCCGAATGTCTTATCTTCACCGAGATGTTTTAATGGATTGTGACATGGTTGATGATACAACGGCCTCTGCATGGCGGGATTTACAGAAGCATACAATCCTTCCCGTGCGATGTATTCATTAATATCCATCAATGAAGCGCCGCTGAAAATACTTTGCAGTTCGTATTTCTCCAACATTTCATAGCAGGTGCCACAGGAAACAATAACAGCATCAATGTTCATGTATCCGGCCGCATCGGCGATCCGGTGAAAGAGTACTCGGTTTTCATAGCTCTTCAAATCCGCCTGACCCGTTTTACCGTTTGCCAGAAACGGATAGCCACAGCACAAAAATTCATGTGGTATCACTGTTCGTATACCCGCGTTGTAGAGCATCGCAACAGTTGCCATGCTTATTTCCGGGAACATTCTTTCGGATCCGCAGCCGGGGAAGTACAGTACACTTTTGTATATAGCCTTATCCGGATTTTCGAATGAATAAAATGTATCGGGATTTTTCAGCTTAAAAGTTTCACGCAGTGATTTTGCTCCGCTTTTCGGGAATGGTGTTTTGAGCATATCCGCCGCACGCGGCATTGTGAATGAGATGTAATTGGAAATTGGCTCATATAATGTTGCTGCAAGGCGTTGTGCCGAATAACCCCAGTTGAGCAATCCGACACGGAAAAACTTGTTCGCAAAATATTTTTTGCGGCTGAGATAGAACAATGCCACAGTGGTAAATAGCTTTGAGCCTGTTTTCTTGCGGTGTACAAGCTGCTCGCGGATATTCAGCGATACATTGCCAAAATCAATTTTAACCGGACAGGGCACCTGGCATTTGTGGCAGACAGTACAATTGTCGGCGATCTCCCGGAGCTTGGTGAAATGCGTAAACGACTTCATATCCAGAGTTTGTGCGGAAAAGAGTATTGCTTCTGTTATCAGTCCAACCGCAAGGATTTTATTCCGTGGATTGTAATGCATATTGGCAGCGGGGTAATGGGTATTGCAAACTCCTTTGCACTTACCACACCGCACACACGAAGCAATGTTAGTATTCAGTTTTTCTAGGTCGGTGGATTCAAGAATTATGGCTTCGCACTCCAAAAGATTGAACGAAGGTGTATAGACGGAGTGAAGCGGGAAGCAGCTGTCCAATTTACCGGGGTTAAAAATATTATCCGGGTCGGCAGATTTTTTATAATCCTGATACTGGTTGAGGATTTCCTTATCAATAAACTTTAACTTGGTCAAGCCGATACCGTGTTCACCTGAAACAACGCCGCCGATTCTGACCGCCTCATTCATGGCCAGACTCGCGGCCTCGTCTGCCTGTATCATCATCTGATAATCGCTGGAATGAACTGGAATATTAACATGAATATTGCCGTCACCTGCGTGCATGTGAGTCGCAATGATAATACACCTGTTGCTCTCATCCGATGTTATTGCTTCAAATTCAGAGAGAAGCGAATCATATCCGTGGAACAAACTATAAAACTTACGGACGATATCGAACTCGAAATTTACTTTAACTTCGTCATTCTGTAATTGATGCAAAATAGTATTACTGTCGTTTGTTCTGCTTTCCGGATTCTTCCTCAGTGCAAGCAGTGCGGCATGGAAGCCGGCATAATCAGCCTTCACCTTGTTGAGTGTTTCTATAAAAAGATTGATGCGGTCAACCGGAGCATCAGGACTTTCTGCCGTGCGTATTGTATCCAGCCATTCGCTTAGCCGGATCATGGTGTTGAGATGATTGGCAAACAAGTATTCGTAGTTTAGCAGTTCAATGAAGTCGGCAAACTCCGGCAGTTTTTCTATCGGAATAACAACATCTTCGTTCAGCTTAAACGCGTTGGTGTGCTTGGCTATTGCTCCGAGATGCTTGCGGTCATTCCAGAAAAGAGTACGTTCCTTCGAATCTCTTGCAAAAATACCTTCGGCGTTAAAAGATGGCAGCATTTTTCCGGTTTGTTCGCAGGCTGACTTCAGCGCATCTTCATTATCACTTTCAATGTCAATCAGCAAAACCGCTTTTGGTATCTCATTTCGATATGATTTATTCCGGTAATTGATAGCCCGGACATACTTCTCGTCAAAGTGCTCCAGAGCTGTGAGGTTAACATCCGAATTATGTGCAAAGGCAGTATTTATTGCGACAATTGCTTTTGAGGCATTATGCATATTAGAGCCGAAGAACTCTATGCACAAAGTTGTGCAGTGCTTAAAGGGCCGGTAAAGTACAAATTGAGCTGAGGTAATAACACCATCGCCGCCTTCCTTTTGAATTCCCGGCAGGCCGTTCAGTTTTTTGTTGGTGATATCCTTACCGAGTCCCTTTTTGCGAATGTCTGTTCCGGAAAGAGTAACAGTTGTTGTCTCAATTTCCTTTTTACTTCTATGACGTGTTATTTCAAAACGCACTAAATCATCCGGATGTATTTTCCGGTACGGGTGATCCAGTCTTTTTACTTCAACCGAATCGCCGTTTGGAGCAGCGAGGGTATAGGAGTAGAGATTGTCAATCGCGGTTCCCCACATAACGCATTTTTTCCCCCCGGCGTTTTCGGCTATATTGCCGCCGATGGTAGAAGCCCAGGCGGAAGTCGGATCGGTAGCAAAAACGAATCCAAGTTTTTCACAGTGTTCGATTATTTTATCAGTAACAACCCCGGCCTCGGCTCTGATGACCGGTATTTCGACGCCGGATTCATTAATAAATTCAATTTCAGAAATGGCAGTAAGCTTTTCCGTGTTTATTATCATCGTATTGGGCTTTACAGGGACTGCTCCGCCAGTAAGTCCCGTACCGCCACCGCGGGGAATAATATGTAGACCAAGTTCTGCGGCAAGCGTGATAAGGCGTGGAATTTCACCGGAAGAATCCGGATAGACTACGACAAACGGGTACTGTACTCTCCAGTCAGTAGCGTCTGTAGCGTGGAGCACCCGGTGAAAAGGGGAGAATTTGATGTTTTTGTAAGAGACAGCTGTAATAAGGAGCGCGAGCACTTTAAGCCGCATGGCTTTCGTCTTACCGAAACTTTCGAAGAAGTCGTTATCCAACTTTTGCGTTTTTGATATCAGGTTGCCGGCTAACTGATTGTTTTCTGAGGATTTACGGATGACTTGAAGCCGTTTTTCATGCAGATTTTTAAGTTTTTTGTACCTGCTTTGATTGTTTAGAAAATCTTCAAAAAGATAGGGATTCCGTTCAATAATGAATATATCGCCGATTATTTCAAATAAAAGCTTAGCACTTCTTCCTGTCTTTCTCTGACTTCGGAGCTCTTCGATCTGCTGCCACGTTTGTGCGTCAAAATAATTTAATATTATTTCTTTATCGGAAAAAGAGGTATAGTTATATGGAATCTCTCGGTATCGGGAATCTTTTCTTTTCATAGTGCTAAAATGAACGGATTTTGGCAATTATTAATGTGGAAATAAGATATCTGAAAATAAAAAAAATCAGCCTTAAATGGAATACTTATTATTCTTTCCCAAGCCAAAGCCGGGAAATTTGGCACCAAAAAAATAGGGAAAAAGCGGTGTTTAATTGCATTTTGTGACTTTCGTCACGCATTCCCGCCTGGGAAATTTCGTCCGGACTTATCCTTGCATATCTTAAATATTCTTTTAGATTTAATTTTCAAAATTTTTCAGTTTAAGCGATTTTGCTTCTTTGTAACACTTAACTCGAGCACCATGAGTTTGTTTGCAGTACCACATTTGCAGACTAAGTAAAATCACTGAACGGACGTAACTATAATTATTGACGGCTTATTTCAAAATACGATGTTAGCTTGCTTGTTGATTGGATGATGATCCTTTAGATTTGTTGGGACTTGGGAGTGCTATTGCCTCAACGTGTTTTTCGTTACAGTAGCATTAATGGCGGTGATAATTGAAAGAAATTAAAGTCTGAAGTAAATTAGGCTAACTCCTGATTTAACTATAATATCACACCTGAATTATCACACATGCGAGGTTGGCTAGTGTCTAAAATTTTGTTAATTTGCCCTCTGTGGTTATGATTTTCTCACCAGTTTTACATATTGTTTTTTTGTTTTTGCCTGTCATGTGAGTGACGTGGCAGCGCATTTTAAAGAGTCAATAATTTTGAATTTTGTGTTATTCGAAATCATGACGCAGAAACTAGTTTTATCGAATAAACTTTTATTAATTAACTACAATTTTTTACACCTTTAGAGGGGTCACTTTATGGATTTATTGACCAAAATAGAACAGAAATCGGCAAAGATTGGTATCATCGGACTTGGATACGTTGGTCTTCCGTTAGCTCTTGAATTTACAAGGCGGGGATTCAGAGTAACAGGCTTTGATGTTGACGAGGCGAAAATTCCTGTTCTTAACTCGGGGAAAAGCTACATAAAGCACATTAGTGCTGACAGAATAAAAGAAGCTGTTGATTCTAAGAAATTTTTGGCTACTGCCGATTTTTCACGTCTGCCAGAAGTGGATGCAATTCTTATTTGCGTCCCAACCCCTTTGGATGAACACCGCGAACCCGACATGAAATATATTGAGAATTCAGCGGAAGCTGTATCGAAGTATTTTAGAAAAGGTCAGTTGGTCGTTCTTGAGTCTTCGACATATCCCGGAACAACGGATGAAATTATCCTTCCATTACTTGAAAATCCAAGATCACAAAAAGGAGTTTCTAATTGGAAGGTCGGAGAAGACTTTTATCTCGCATTTTCTCCGGAAAGAGAAGATCCCAATAATCCGGATTTCAACACGTCAACCATTCCTAAAGTAGTAGGCGGTGTTACTCCAAAATGTCTTGAAGTAGCCTGCGCATTATATAATAACGTTATAGTAAAAACAATCCCCGTATCATCAACCCAAACAGCTGAAGCAACAAAATTACTGGAAAATATTTATCGTTCGATAAATATTGCTCTGGTCAATGAATTGAAAATGGTTTTTGACCGCATGGATATTGATGTTTGGGAGGTTATTAAAGCTGCTTCAACTAAACCATTCGGATATCAGGCTTTCTATCCGGGTCCGGGTTTAGGCGGCCACTGTATTCCGATTGATCCGTTCTACCTTACCTGGAAAGCAAGAGAATTTGACATTAATACCAAGTTCATTGAACTTGCCGGTGAAATTAACACGTTCCAACCGTACTATGTAATTCAGAAAACACTGGAAGCGTTGGATTCCAAACGAAAAACCTTGAATGGCGCGAAAGTTTTAATCTTAGGTGCTGCGTATAAGAAAAATATTGATGATATGCGTGAATCACCTTCACTTAAACTCATTGAGATTCTGCGCGAAAAGGGTGCAATAGTTGATTATAGTGATACATACATACCGAAATTACCAAAGACGAGAAAATATCAATTCGAAATGGAATCGATTCCTCTGACTAAAGAAAATATTGCCAATTACGATGTGATACTTCTCAGTACGGATCACGACAATTTCGATTATCAATTCATTTTTGATAATGCAAACCTTGTTGTTGATACAAGAAATGCATTCGCAAAATATGCCGGTAAACATTCAGACAAATTGGTTAAAGCATAATCTATGAAATTTGAAGAACTAAAAATCGCTATCATCGGCTCAGGCCGTTGGGGAATGAATCACGTAAGAACAGCCAGTGCCATTCTCCCTCCCGGAAATATTACTGTCGTTGATACTAATTCTGCCGCATCTGAAAAAGTTAAAGCCATATCTCCGGATATCGTTTTCACGGGCGATCTGGATGCGGTTCTCAACGATTCGACTATCTCGTGCGTTATCATTGCCACACCGGCTGAAACGCACTTCGCAGTCGGTAAAAAATGTATGTTGAGCGGAAAACACGCTCTCATTGAAAAGCCGATCACATTGCTTGCTAAGGATGCAAAAGAATTGGCCGATTTAGCAGTGGAAAAGAATCTTAAACTGATGGTCGGTCACATATTGTTGTATCATCCGGCTGTGCTCAAAATTAAAGAAATGATTGACGACGGACGTATAGGTAATTTACAATACATATACAGCAACCGCTTGAATCTCGGTGCAATCAGAAGCGAAGAGAACATTTTATGGAGCTTTGCACCACACGATATCTCGGTTATTCAATTTCTCACGGGCTCGTCACCTGTTGATATAAAAGCAAGCGGCGCTGCATTTGTGCAATCGGTTGTTGAAGATACAACATTGACCTACCTTGAATACCCGAAAGGAGTTCACGCGCATATTTTTGTCAGCTGGCTGCACCCATTCAAAGAGCAAAGACTTGTGGTCATCGGCGAAGAGGGTATGATCGTCTTTGAAGATTCGCTTCCGAAAGACAAATTGAAATTCTACAAAAAAGGATTCAAAGTCGAGAACGGAAAAGTTGAGAAATTCGACAGCGAAGCTGAAGTTGTAGCTTTTGCTGATGCACAGCCGTTGGCAGATGAGCAAAAACACTTCTTTTCAAGTGTTTTGGAAAATACTGAACCGAGAACTAACGGGCAGCATGCTCTTGAAGTACTCAGGATACTCGAACAAGCAACAAAAAAGCTTAAAAAAGAAGAATAAGAAAAATCGTGGAAGGATGAACAAAATTTGTCCGTCCCGCGATTGATCGGATAATTGAGCATTACTAACAACAATAAACGGAAGTGTTATGGAAGACAAAAAGTTTTATGTTAATCAATATGCAGTTGTCGACGACAATGTTGAAATCGGCGATGGAACAAAAATCTGGCATTTCAGTCATGTTCAAAAGGGCTCAAAAATAGGTAAAAATTGTGTTCTTGGTCAGAATGTAAACGTCGCAAATGATGTCATCATCGGCAACTTTGTGAAAATTCAGAATAACGTTTCCGTATATGAAGGCGTTGAACTTGAAGACTATGTTTTTTGCGGTCCTTCCATGGTGTTTACAAATATCCTTAACCCCCGTTGTAAATATCCTCAGGTGGGTAAGGAATTCTACATTAAAACGTTAGTAAAAGAAGGTGCTTCCCTGGGTGCTAATTCCACTGTGGTATGCGGACATACAATCGGACGTTTTGCCTTTGTGGGCGCCGGTTCTGTCGTAACGAAAGATGTCCCTGATTTTGCATTGGTTGTTGGTAATCCGGCTCGTGTTGTCGGTTGGTTCAGTGAAGCAGGTAAAAAATTACATTTTGATAAAGATGGTTTCGCTTTCTGCGAAAAATCGAATAAAAAATACAAACTGGAAAATAATAAAGTTACTGAAGTTTAGTATTTAATTATAAATTATAAAGTTTGAATGCTAAATGGGGACAAATGTAATTTTAACTAAGAGTTTTGATTTTGCAATTGAAATAATTCAGTTATATAAAACTCTTCAGGGGCATAACGAATTTGTTATTTCAAAGCAGCTTTTGCGTTCCGGAACTTCTGTTGGTGCGAATGTTGAAGAAGCATCAGCGGCGCAATCCAAAAAGGATTTTATAGCCAAGATGGCAATTGCTTCAAAGGAAGCACGTGAAACGCGATACTGGTTGAAATTATTAGATAAAACTCAGTTGGTTAAATTTGATTACGAACGTTATTTGGCCAACGCAGATGAGTTAGTGAAAATTTTAACGGCTATTGTAAAAACTTCTCAAAAGAATTTACCATAACCGTGGTTCGTATTATTAATTGAAAACTTAAAACTAAAAATTGAGAATTACTATGAAAGTTCCATTATTAGATCTTAAAGCACAGTATCAGCCGTTAAAAAAGGAATTGGACGAAGCTCTTATACGTGTTGCTGAATCACAGTATTTTATTCTTGGTCCGGAAGTAACTAAGCTTGAAAAAAGCATGACGGAGTTTCTCGGCTGCAAATACGCGATCGGCGTTTCATCAGGTACTGATGCTCTTCTTATTGCCTTGATGGCAATCGGAATCAAGCCGGGTGATGAAGTAATCGTACCGACATATTCGTTTTTTGCTACCGCAGGCGTTGTTTCCAGATTGAATGCAGTGCCAGTGTTCGCTGATGCTGATCCTGTAACTTTCAATCTGGCTCCTCAGGATATCGAAAAACGGATTACTCCAAAGACAAAAGCAATCGTTCCGGTTCATCTATATGGACAGAGTGCGGACATGGATGCTATTATGGCTATTGCAAAGAAACATAACCTCAAAGTTATTGAAGATGGAGCTCAGGCAATAAGCACCCAGTATCATGACGGAAGACCTGTTGGCACGATTGGTGACATCGGCTGTTATTCATTCTTCCCAAGCAAAAACCTTGGTTGTTTCGGCGACGGTGGTCTGGTTGTTACAAACGATGACGAACTTGGTGAAATGCTCCGCATTATGAGAGTACACGGCGGAAAACCGAAATACTATCACAAAGTCATCGGCGGTAACTTCAGAATTGACGAAATTCAGGCTGCGGTATTGAATGTAAAACTTCCACACCTCAACAGCTGGTCAGAAGGTAGAAGAAAGAATGCCGCACTCTATACAAAACTTTTCATTGAAGCCGGTCTGGCTGAAGAAGAAGGCAGATTGAAGCTCGACGAGAAGAATAAAGTTCTACTCCCGAAAGCAGTATATAAAAACAACGGGCACAAGAATTATCATATATACAATCAGTATGTTATTCGTGTTGAAAAACGCAATGAACTTCAAAAAGCACTCAAAGAAAAAGAAATCGGTAATGAAATCTATTATCCGGTACCTTTCCACAGACAGGAATGCTTCAAAAACCTGCCTTCGTATGGAAATGATGCTGAATATCCGGTTTCCAATTACGCGGCTGAGCATTCACTCGCTCTGCCGATCTACCCTGAATTGAGTGAAGAACAGCTGCGGTTCGTTGTCGAATCCATCAGTGAATTTTTCAAAGGGTAAAAAGGATTTTTTGAATAAACCTGGACCGTACCGGTTCAGGTTTATTCTTTAATCACGTGCTTGCAATAGCATTTTATGAATCAGGCACATTTGAAAAATTTAATCTAAAATTGTACGTCAATTTTTTTGAAATAGACAGCCGATTGAGTAAATTCTGTTATGCGTTCCATTGTGAAGGAATTACCGGGCTTCTGAATTAGTTATTTTTTTTATTATAAACTTGTAAGAAGAAAGATGAAACAATTACTTTTTCTGCTATTATTTTCTTTGCCGCTTTTTGCACAAACCCAGGATCTTATTTTTGGGTATTCGGGTGAAGCTGCGCAACAGAAAGCTTCTATTTACGATTTATCTGACGCCAAGGCTGTCAACATGAAGGTATCGGTATGGGGAGCTGTAAGAAATCCGGGTTATTACATTATTCCGGACAACATAAATTTTAATACGCTTTTTTCGATTGCAGGCGGGCCAACCGAAAACGCTAAACTGGAAGATATACGGATATTTCGACCGGGTCAGGACACAAGCAAAGGTGAAATACTTTTCTTCAATTACGATGATGTCATGTGGGGTAAGGACCTAAAAACCTTTAAATCGGCTCCGAAAATATTACCCGGAGATATGATTATTATCCCTGTTGAGCCCAAGTTCTATCTTAAGGACTATTTAGCTTTAGGACTTACAAGCGCAGCGACGATATTCTCTATATTAAATTTAATAGTTCAATTACAAAAATAAGCAGGTGTTCTGTGGAAGTGCAAAATAACGAGTTTAACGAAGTCGAAACCCAATCATTTCATGACTTCATAAGAGTAATTCGATACTATTTCCCAACCGTAATGTCAATTTTCGCGGTATGTGTGGTTGCTGGTTTAATATATGCCAGTTTGGCGATTAATATATTTAAATCAAGCGCTCAATTAAAGATATCAAAGCCACATGGAAATATTCTTGATGCTCCAACTTTAAATATGGATTTTGAAGATATCAAGAACGACCGCTTTATCGCTACCGAAATTTTACAGTTGAAAAGTAAAAACTTCCGGTTACGCGTGGCCGCATCATTGATTGACTCATGCAAGGCAGATGGCGACTTAAGTAAATTTTACCTGCTGTTGAAAAAACCGGCCAACAAGGCAAAAGGCGAGTTGCGCTTAAAGAATAAAGACGAAATAGCCGATATGCTTGGCAAGGAAATATCTGTTGAACAGGCCAAGGGAGTTGATGTAGTTCAGATCACCATGGAGTCACCGTCGAGATTTGAAGCATATTTGGTCGCAAACTGCTATAAAAACAATTATCAGGATATGAGTCAGGAAGTTAACCGGAACCAACTGACCCTCACTAAAGATTTTTTACAAAAACAAAAAGACGAGAAGCTGATAGCCTTAAATCAAGCTGAAAATTCGTTAAGGAGTTATCAAGAGCAAAAGGGATTCGTTTCTTTGGATGACCAGGCCAAAACTGTAATCGCTCAGATTTCCCAGCTTGAAGCGCAAATGAATATTGCTTCAATTGACCTGCTTTCCTCAACAAACATCGTTAAAAAATTGGAGGATGAGGTTAGTAAGTCCGATCCTCAGCTGGTAAAATATCTTGAAAATAGTGTGTCTGAAGAGTATATTAAAAATGCACAACTTGAGATTGCGAAACTTCAGTTAATGAGAGATATAGCGCAGATTGATACCGCTGTTGAACATTATGATGCAAGAATAGAAAAGAACACAGAAAATAAAATCCGTCAGCTTAATCAAAAAATTCGTGAACGGATTTCCACTACGAAAAATGTGCTCGAACAGAAAGATGTTTCCGAAATTAAGCAGCTTTCGCAAAAATTGCTTGATGAAAAACTACGTAATCAGGCACTCCAGACCAACGTGAATCAACTCACAAAGATTTATAAAATGTATGAAGCTAAATTCAATGCACTGCCAAAAGCAAGTATTGAGTTTGCTGATCTTAAACGTAAACAGGAATCACTAGAGCGGTTGTACACTCTGGTTGAAGGACGGTATCAGGAATCACTGATCAATGAACAATCGCAACCCGGGTATGTTTCAATTATCGAAGATCCTGACTTGCCAAAGAAACCATTTAAGCCAAACCGTGTACTCATCATCATTATTGGTGTCGCTGCAGGACTAGCCTTAGGCGCCGGATATGCCTTAATTAGAAACTTCTTTGATCAAACCGTAAAATCACCGGATGATATTGAAAAGAAAAAAATTAACCTTATCTCATGGATTCCTCCTATTAGCAATATCGGTTCAGGTATAGAAGATGCAGAATTTGCTGTTTTTCATTTCCCGAAATCCTCTGCAAGTGAAGCTTTTAAAGTTCTTCGGACTCGGTTACAATTTTCGAAGTTGAAGGAAAAGAAAATAAAGTCAATCTTAATTACTTCTACCGTTCCGAGAGAAGGGAAGACCACTATAGCGGCCAATTTAGCAGGCAGCTTTGCTCTTGCAGATTATAAAACTGTTATTGTTGACTGTGATTTTAGAAAACCACGTATCCATTCGTTTTTTAGAGAAACCAGAAGTCCCGGTTTAGTAGATTATCTATTTGAGAATTGTGCATTAGAGGAAGTAATCAGGCCGACAAAACTCAATAATCTCTACTACGTTCCGTGCGGTACGATTCCGCCGAATCCATCGGAAATTCTGCATTCTGATAAAATGAAAGAATTCTTTGACAATCTTAAACAAAATTATGATTTCATCATTGTTGACTCGCCGCCGGTATTAGCGGTAACCGATGCGGAACTCATTGCTATGCTTATGGACGTTACTGTTCTTGTATCGCTTGCAGGTGTAACATTAATACCGATGCTTGAGAGAGTTGTAAATCAGTTCAGTAAAGAATCTGCAAACATGGTCGGAGTTGTGCTTAACAACTTTGACGTCGAAAGCAATTACGGCGCTTATTATAAATACTACTACTACTATTACGGCCGTCAGGGAAGTTCAAGAAAGAATCTGAAGGATCGAATTGTTCAGAATTTTTCAAAGAAATAATCTTGAGTAGTGCACAAAATAAATGCCCGATTGTGTTTTCGATGAACCGTGAATTATGTGCTGCGTGGTTAAACCATGAGTGATAATAAACGAATAGCCAAGAACAGTGTTATCCTCTATGTCCGGTTAATTGTTTATTCCTTTATCGGAATTTGGACTTCCCGCATTGTTCTTCATGAATTGGGCGCCTCTGATTTTGGCTTGTATGCCATCGTTGGCGGGATAATAGCTCTGCTTAATTTCATAAGCACATCCATGCTCGCGACTACATACCGGTTTATTGCCATTGAGATTGGGAAAAAGGAGAATAGTGATCCTAACCGGATATTTAATACATCTCTGATTGTTCATATTTCTCTTGCAATTCTCTTTCTGATACTTGCTGAAACCGGTGGTGTATTTTATGTGAATCATTACCTCAATATTGCACATGACAAGATCCCTGATGCAATATTTGTACTTCACTGTACTATTATTGCAACTTGTATTTCTGTTATTAGTGTACCATATCAAGGCCTTATAGTAGCAAAAGAGAATTTTTTTGTAAGTGCTTTATTGAACGTTTTTCAGGCAATTCTCACCTTTGGAGTTGCCTTTTCGCTTACAATATTCTCCGGTAACAAACTGCATCTTTATGCGTTTGGCCTGGCCGGAGTAATTGTATTTGTTTCATTCTTATTCTACGGATATTGCCGTTTCACAAGTCACGAGATTATTAAATTTCGAGTTAATCGAAATTGGGCTGATTATAAAGCGATAATCAATTATAACTTTTGGATTCTGATAGGAACTGTTGCCTTTGTAGCACGCGTTCAAGGTTCGGCAGTAATACTAAATTTATATTTCGGTACACTTCTCAATGCTGCTTATGGTATTGCCAACCAGTTGAACAATTTCGTAATGTATTTTTCTAAAAACCTGAATCAAGCTGCCGTTCCGCAGATCACTAAAAATTACAGCGGAGGCGACACTCAAAGGTCCATGATGCTTGTTTATAGCATTACGAAATATGCATTTTTCTTGATGTTACTGCCGACTATCCCAATTATCCTTTCAATAGATCAGATACTCGCAATCTGGTTAAAAGAAGTACCCAGATATACACGCGAGTTCGTCGTAATAATGTTGATAAATGGATTGCTTAATACCGTTGGTTCCGGATTTGATGCTGCAATTCAAGCTACCGGAAAAATTCGCAATTATCAGATGACCATAAGCGCTATTTTGCTTTTATCACTTGGTGTAACTGCCTTCTTGTTTTATATCGGTCTTCCTCCCTTTACCTTGAATATTGTGTTCCTGACAGCAAGTGTAACAACAACGGTAATTGCGATATTTTACATGATAAAGCTTACAACTTTTAGTTTTAAGCAGTACTCAAAGTTAACTTTGACAAAATGCTTGAAAGTAAGTATTTGTATAGTTCCGCTGTATGCAGTGCGATTTCTCTTCCCCAATTCCTTGATTGGCGTTGGTGTCTTTTCGTTGCTCGCAGTAGGCGTTATACTTTTATCTATTTACTTCCTCGGATTGGAAGTATCCGAAAAGTCACTGGTGGATAGTTATCTGAAAAAATATTTTCGACATATTTCACCTAATACGACCAGCTAAATGCAGTAGTTGATTTATAGTTTCTTACCGTTTTATCATAATTTAATGAAGCGTACGCAAATGAAAGTTTTAATTTTAGCCGGGGGGCTTGGTACACGATTGTCAGAAGAAACCGGATTGAAACCAAAACCGATGGTTGAAATTGGCGGTAAGCCGATTCTTTGGCACATTCTGAAAATTTACTCGTATTACGGATATAATGATTTCGTAATCCTACTCGGTTATAAAGGCTATTTAATCAAGGAGTATTTTGCGAATTATTTTCTGCATATGTCTGATATCTCCATTGATATACAAGGAAATTCGATTGAGTATCTGAATAGTAAAGCTGAGCCATGGAAGATTACGCTTATTGATACCGGGGTAAACACCTTAACCGGTGGCCGGATTAAGCGTGTTGAAACACTTTTGAATAATGAAACCTTTATGCTCACATACGGCGATGGCGTTTCAGATATTGAAATTCCAAAACTGGTTGAGTTTCATAAGTCGCATGGGAAAAAAATTACCATGACCTCTGTACAGCCTGAAGGTAGATTTGGCGCACTTCAGATCAACTCTGATTCCCGGGTTCTTAGTTTTCGCGAAAAACCGAAAGGGGATGGGGCTTTTGTCAATGGTGGTTTTTTTGTATGTGAACCCGGAGTACTCGATTATATAAAAAATGGCGATAATACTGTTTTTGAACAGGAACCATTGGAAAATTTGGCTAACGACGGGGAGCTGTATACCTACATGCATAAAGGGTTCTGGAAAGCCATGGACAATATGCGTGATAAAAACCAGCTGGAAGACATGATTAAAAATCAGACAGCACCTTGGATTAAATGGTAGTACGAGCATGGAAATGAATACAAGTAAAAAGCACTTTGGAAATGTTTTTGCCGGTAAGCGCGTTCTGGTAACGGGACATACCGGTTTCAAAGGCTCCTGGTTATGTTTGTTGTTGAACAAACTGGATGCCGAAGTGTATGGCTATGCACTAAAACCACCTACCGAGCCTAATTTGTATGAATTGGCTAAGATTGATTCTTTTGTCCAATCAACCATTGGCGACATAAGAGATGAGCGCCTATTGGCTGCCACACTTGAAAAGGTGCAGCCTGAAATTGTAATCCATATGGCTGCTCAACCTCTGGTAAGGGAGTCATATATTCATCCGGTTGATACGTATGCAACCAATGTTATGGGAACGGTCAATCTTCTCGAAGCTTGTAGACACATCAAATCAATCAAAGCAATTCTTAACATTACTACCGACAAGTGCTACGAAAATAAAGAATGGCTCTGGGGATATCGCGAAAATGAACCTATGGGAGGATATGATCCTTACTCTAACAGTAAAGCGTGTTCTGAACTGGTTACATCATCCTTCAGAAATTCATTTTTCAATCCAATACATTATGCTGAGCACGGAGTGTCAGTCGCAACCGCACGGGCGGGCAATGTGATTGGAGGCGGTGATTGGGCTGATGACAGACTGATTCCGGATTTTATGAGGTCTATTACTCATAAGACAACATTGAAGATTAGAAATCCACTGGCAACCCGGCCCTGGCAGCATGTTCTTGAACCGCTGACTGGATATCTTATGCTTGTTGAAAAAATGCTTGCTGACGGTCCTGAATACGCGGATGCATTCAACTTTGGACCTGAAGATTTGGACGTACAAAATGTTGAGTGGATTGCCAAAACAATCTGCGGGTTATGGGGCAGTGGGGCAGCATATGAATTGGATTCGAATGTTCACCCCCATGAAGCCAATTACTTAAAATTGGATTGCTCGAAAGCCAAGCACAAATTAGGCTGGCAGCCTCGTTGGAATATTTTAATTACGTTGAAGTCAATCGTCGAGTGGTATAAGGCACTTGAAAATGGTGAAGATATTAGACGCGTTACTGAAAATCAAATCGAATCGTATTTAGGCTAAAAATATTTAAAGAGACTTACTTCTATTTCAATAGGAAATAATGATGACTGATATAAATAAACTCCGCGAGGAGATTTTATTAAAGACTACTGAATACTATAACGCCCGGTTTTCGAATAAAGAATTTATCCCGGGTAAATCTAAGATAAATTATGCCGGCAGAGTTTTTGATCAGGATGAGATGCAAAATGCAGTTGATGCAGTATTGGATTTTTGGCTGACAGAAGGACGGTACTCTGAAGCATTTTCCGATATGATAGCGGATTTTTTGGGAATCGAGAATGTTCTTTTGACCAACTCCGGATCATCTGCAAATTTGCTTGCATTTTCTGCTCTTACATCTAAAAAATTAGGTGATAGACGTTTAAAACCGGGTGATGAAGTGATTTCGGTGGCAGCTGGATTTCCGTCAACCGTTACACCGATTATTCAAGCTGGTATGGTCCCTGTCTTTGTGGATGTGCACATCCCAACATACAATATTGACATTGAAATGTTGGAGAAGGCAATTACCCCTAAGACGAAATGTATTTTTCTTGCACATACTTTAGGAAATCCATTCAACATTTCGGCGATAAAAAAGATCGCAGATGAACATAAACTCTGGATAGTAGAAGATAATTGTGATGCATTCGGAAGTGAATATGATGGAAAAAAAACCGGAACCTTTGGTCATCTTTCGACCATTTCTTTTTACCCGGCACATCATATAACTACCGGCGAAGGCGGAGCAATATGTACCAATGATCCGCAGTTGGCTATGATCGTCAGAGCCTTCAGGGATTGGGGACGCGACTGTTATTGCGCCGGGGGAGAGAATAATACGTGCGGTAAAAGGTTCTCGCAAAAATTCGGAGATTTGCCGGTAGGATTCGATCACAAGTATGTATACTCTGAAATCGGATATAATCTTAAAATGACTGATATCCAGGCTGCTATCGGAGCTGCTCAAATGAAAAAGCTGCCGTCATTTTGCCAAAGCAGAAGAGAGAATTTTGCGAAGTGGACGGCTGTATTTAAGAAGTTTGAGAAGTTTTTCATTCTTCCCCAGGCTACCGAAAAGGCTAACCCTTCCTGGTTCGCTTTTATTGTTACTTTAAAGGAAAATACTCCATTCAGCCGCGATCAGCTGACAACATATCTGAATAGCCGTTTTATTGAAACCCGTAATCTATTCGCGGGTAATATGACAAAACAGCCTGCATTTTTACATGGTAATTGGCGCATAGCAGACCATTTGAACAATACCGATTTTATCATGAATAATACTTTCTTCCTCGGCACCTACCCCGGTTTACGCGATGAAATGTTCGCGTATTCGGCAGAAGTTCTTGAGGAGTTTTTAAGTAAATACTAAAAATTTGATAATTTCAATTTGATATTTCATGTTAGCAAAAAAGTATAAATCCAAAATTGTATCCATTGAAACTCAAAGCACTTCGGTGTATACCATTGGATTTGAGTCGTTATCAAGACCGTTTAAGTACCACCCGGGACAATTTTTACATCTCGCACTTGATGATAGTTATGATGGAGCAAGTGAATGGCCTGAATCAAGATGTTTTTCGATGAGGAGTAATCCGGAAGAGCAGGTTCTTCGCATTACATATTCTGTTCAGGGTGATTTTACAAAGCTTATGGAGCAGCAGTTTGAGGTTGGTAAAGAACTTTGGTTAAAACTACCATACGGAAATCTTTTTACTCAGCCCCACGGAAAACAAAATACTGTTTTCATTGCCGGGGGAACAGGTGTAACACCTTTCCTATCCCTTTTTACACATTCATCTTTTGGTGAATATGAAAACCCAAGAATATACCTTGGGTTTCGTTCTAAAGAGTACAACGTCTACAATGATGAACTTGCTCGCATGATGGGGCAGAGAGCCAACAAAGACGATGTTCAGGTAGATATTGTGTACGAGAACGAAAGGGGAATTTTGAATATGCAGAATATTTTCGAACAGAATGGGGATGGTGTGCCGTACTTTATTTCCGGACCGCCTAAAATGATTAAGCTCTTTAAAGAAGTATTGATGAACAATAATGTTCCGTTGGAAAACATTCTAACTGATGACTGGGAATAAGTCACATGGGATTGCACTAACTTCATGAAAACGGTTTTAATAACAGGTATCAACGGCTTTTTGGGTAGTTCGCTTGCCAGAACACTGAAGGAAAGTTATCATGTAATAGGCTTGGAGTACTCGCTCAATAATTTGACCAGAATTGCAGATCTGAATTTGCCGGTATATGCATCTGAAAATGGCATTCCAGACGAATTGTTTTCAAACAATTCCATTGATATTATTCTCCATACAGCGACTTTTTATGGCAGAAGCAGCGAGTCTGTCGAAAAAATACTTTCAGCCAATATGCTCATGCCTTTTCAATTGCTCGATAAGGCAGTCTCATCCGGGTGCAGCCTCTTCATTAATACTGATACGGTACTCGACAGGTTCGTTAGTGCGTACGCTCTTACCAAACGGCACTTTCAGGAATGGCTTTATTTTCGGCAAAGTGAAATTCAAATCATAAACATGCAGTTAGAGCATTTCTACGGCCCCGGAGCATCGGATACGAATTTTATCTCAGCAATGATTAGTAGACTGCTCAAAAATGAACCTGTGATAGCTCTAACCAAAGGAGAACAATTACGGGATTTCATTCATGTTGACGATGTTGTTTCAGCTTTTATTCGGGTAATGGATAATGCAGGAAATCTTCAGCAGTCGTATTCCAATTTTGAAGTTGCCACCGGTAAATTAATCACCATACACGATATACTCTCGTTTCTGCACTCAGTAACCAAGAGTACTTCAAAATTAGATTTTGGTGCATTGCCTTACCGGGATAATGAAATGATGGTCTCAAATTCTTCAAACCAGGCGCTTCGTTCTTTAGGGTGGGAACCCAAAATTTCCATAGAGCAGGGCTTAGCGCAAATGGTTAAAATCATTAACTCTGAATTATCATGAAACAAGATATCCCCGTATTATTTATAACGTTTGCAAGGGCAGATTACGCTAGAAAAACTTTCGATGCAATAAAAAAGGCGAAACCGAAATCCCTCTATTTTTATTCGAACAAAGCGCGAACCGCATACCCTGATGAAGTTGCTGCAAATGAGCAGATTAGAAAATTTACAAATGAAATTGATTGGGAGTGTAACCTCCGTACTTTTTTTAGAGAAGAACATGCTGAGGTTTATACTTCACTTTGGGGTGCGATTGACTGGGTGTTTAACAATGAAGAACAGGCAATCGTTCTCGAAGAAGATTGCGTACCTTCACTTGCATTTTTTGACTATTGCGAAAAATTGCTTCCTATGTACAAAAACGATCCACGCGTTTGGGTTTTGAGCGGGAATAATATTGTTGAGGGATACAACCCGAACAACTATGATTACTTTTTTAGTTTCTTCCCATACTTATATGGGTGGGCATCTTGGCGAGATCGCTGGCAAAAAATATACCGAGACCGATTGCCCTATGAAAAAATCAAAGAGTATAAGCTATTCGATCAAATCTATATACTTCCCAAAGCCGTAAAACAGGCACTAAACTTTACGAAAAATATTATTGACACTCCGGCTTGGGATTACCGCTTCCAAATGACGATGAAGTGCCATGGCGGTCTGGGTGTTATTCCACGTGTTAATCTTGTCTCCAATATCGGATTATCCGGGGTGCATAATAAAAGTAAAGGCAGCATCTTCCATAATAGGACTCTGCCGGATTTTGAAGAGTATCCTATAGATACACCGCCGCCGTTTGTCGTAGCTGACTTTGGTTACACAAAACAATTTTTCGATGTGTATTATCTGCGTAAAAGAAAATTCCTGTATCGATTGAAACGAAAAGTCACAAATTCACTTTAATTCTCTTTTTGCGATCCATGAAAAAAAGCTTTAAAAATTTAATTCCAACTCCTTTATATACCGTTGCGCGGACTTCATACATCTTTATTAAAAAGTTAAAGATACGGCAGTACTTTAAAAAGACCTATTCTTTGGATATGAAGCGGTATCTTACATATTCAAGGACAATGGGGTTAGATACCAGTGATAAAATGATTGCTTCCATTGTACTTCAATATCATGTTATTGAAAAAGGTCTGACTATGCCCGATAGCAGGTTGGGATTTGGCAAAGAAAGAATAATCGCGCTTTGTAAATCTTGCCTTGAATATGTTCATGCGTATGGTAGTGATGATATGCAGCTTCGCCATGCAATTGGGGTGATACTGGAGTATGAAGATTTTCACAAGTCAAACAACTTTAGCTTATCTGAAGAAGTTCAAATTGCCATCGGTAAGATAAAATCGCTTACCACAACAGGACTGGAAAAGACAGAACAAAAAACCGTATCGGACCTAAGTTATTTTCAGTTTGTTAATAGCCCATTCCCAGAGTTTGCTGCCTCACGGTTCAGTGTTCGAAACTATTCTGATGTTGATATTCCTTTGACTGCGATTCAGTCTGCATTAGAATTGGCCAGAAATACTCCTTCGGCTTGTAACAGGCAATGTTGGCGTACGTATGTTTTTGATGACAAGAAAAAAATGTTCGATATTTTAGAAGCTCAAGGTGGAAATAGGGGATTTGGGCATCTTGCTAATAAACTTATAGTTATTGCCGGAGAGATCGGAGCATTTAGTTACACGAATGAGCGGAATCAAGTATTCATCGACGGCGGTATATACGCCATGAATTTACTGTATGCACTTCATTATCAAAAAATTGCCACGTGTATTATGAATTGCAGTTTTGATTATGATAAAGAACAGCGTATTAAAGCAATGTGTGGAGTTAAGGAATCAGAAGTTCTTATTGCTATGATTGCGTGTGGATATCCGGTTCAGGAATTTAAAATTGCAAACTCGCCGCGTTATCCTATTTCGAAAACCAACTCTCCATCCTTTTAATAGAGATTGTTATGAAGATCGGTATTCTTACATATCATGCCGCGTACAATTTCGGAGCAAATCTTCAGGCTCTATCTACCTTCAGCTATTTGAAGGATGCTGGTCATGAACCAATCGTGATTGACTTTTCACCTAAAGAATTAGAAGAGGCTTTTGATCGTTCTGTGCCGTTAGCTCAGGCGAACGCACACAAACAGTTCTTGCAATCACACTTTATTATAACCGGCCGCTGCAGAAATGCTGCCGAGGTGGCTTCAGAAATTCAAAAAAATCAAATTGATGCTGTTATTATTGGGAGTGATGCCGTGGTGCAGCACTATCCTTTCTTTGCACGCCTGAGCATTAATCCTTCGAAGAAAACCTTACTCTCGTTTAAAATTGAACCTGTAAAGTATGAAACAAATTTCCCTAATCCCTTTTGGGGAGAATTTATGGGGTATTTGAAGAAGAGAATTAAAGTTGCCATGATGTCTGTTTCCTGTCAAAATACTGACTTTAAAATGATCACCGGACGGGAAAAAGATGAGATTTATGATATGGTACGAAACATGAGTTACATCTCAGTGCGTGACAAACGTACGCGTGAGTTGTTCAAGAGTGTTTCAAAAGGTGCAATTTTCCCATCCGTTACTCCGGATCCTGTATTTGCGTTTAATAACAACGTTAAGCAAATGCCGAGTAAAGCTGATATTATGCAGAGATTCGGTCTACCGGATCGATATTTTCTATTAAGCTTCAATTCATCTAGAACAGTTTCTCGCCAGTGGGTTTCTTCTTTTGAACAACTTACTAAAAGGGAAGGATATGCCTGTGCTGCATTAGCCATGCCAGGCGGAGTGAAATTTGCGAATGATCTGCCTCATCAATTGGATGTACCATTGGATCCTCTCGACTGGTATTGTCTAATTAAATATTCCTCCGGCTATATCGGAGAAAAAATGCATCCAATCATTGTATCCCTGCATAATAATGTACCATTTTTCTGTTTTGACCATTACGGGATATTGCGAGGTAAAATTTTCCTAAATCAAAAGGCCAGTAAAATTCATCATATCCTCAACGAGGCAAATCTGTTGGAGAATCGTATGCAGATAGCCCGTAAAATGACGTATAAAGAGCCTGCTCCAGAGGATATACTTTATAGGTTGATACATTTTGATAGCGAGTCGTGTTCCGAATTCTCTCAGAAAATGCTTTATAGCTATAAAGTAATGATGAAGACCATATTGGGGGCGCTGAAATAACAGGCAATTTTCTTATTGTTATTTGTTCTTTAATCTTACTACATCAAATAAGAGTTTCACTTGTGGTCGTAATATATAAAGCCGGAGGTGAATGCATCAAATAAGTTTTAATAAAATCACAACACAGTGTTCGCAGAGTTTTGATTATGGCATTGCGTAAGTATATTCTTAAATCCATTAAGGTAATATTCCGGAAATTGGGTTATGAATTGACTCGTCCACTTAGTTATCAGTATGGTGGAATTGAACCCAGACCGGACGGTGGTGAACGGGATAGAGAAGGGTATGACAAAGTTTGGAGTGATGATGCTTTCGTTGTTGAATATAGCGAAATGCATTCAGTCCTTTATACTCAAATTGTTGATTTTGTTAAAGCGCATGGACTTATCAAAGGCATCAAATCAGTTGCAGATATCGGATGCGGTCCCGGTAATTTGCTATACATGCTTTCGCAACAATGGCCGGATATTAAATATTTTGGATCTGATTTTTCAAGCGCTGCCGTCGCTACGGCTAAACGAAAAGTTCCTACGGCGGAGTTTGAAACATATGATGTTTACGATCAGCTTGGCAAGTCATTCGATTTAGTGTTCTGCTGTGAAACTCTTGAACATTTGCTTTACCCGGATAAAGCTCTCGCTAATATTTTGCAAATTGCTAAAATAACATGTGTTTTGACTGTGCCGGATGGTCGTGTCGATTCGTATCCCGGACACATAAATTTCTGGAGTGAAGACAGCTGGAAGATATTTTTAGAACCGCACAAGGCCAATTGGGAAATACAAACATATCGTATACCCACTGGTTTGGCTGCTATCTTAAAGAAGCGGTAGCCTGATAATCCCCGGTTATCCTGTGGGATACACATATAATTGTTTACAAACTCTTCGAAATCAAAAGATTCTATCATGCTTGATTGAGAAGTAAAGGACGTTTATGGTGCTCTATATTCCTCAAAATATTGATCCTTTTAATACTCACCTGAAAAATTTGGTTGAAGCCTATAGGGAAAAAGGGGTCACCGTTGTCGTTGGGTATTTAGCCTTTGAAGACGAACAATTTATTCCGGATGTCTTTCATGTCCATTTTTTAGAAGGATTATTGAAGCATATCAACTACAATGTTGACTTGTTATTTTCAAAACTGGATATGTATAAGCAGCATGGGGCGAAATTTATCTATACCGCGCACGATTCAAGGCCGCATGGCGCTGTAACGGCAATTGATTTTCCGTCGGTATTTCAGAAGTACTTAACGTATGTAGATTTAGTTGTGCATCACGGGAAAGCCTCTGTTAATATAATGAACGAAGTGTATCCTGTTCTTCAGGATAAGCGTCATATCGTTTGTCATCACGGCGATTACCTGAAAGATATGAAGGAATTTTCCGAGACTCAGTCGGAAGCCAGAAAAAAGTTGGGGCTTCCGTTGCATGGCAAAATAATATTTGTATTTGGGCAACTACAGTATAAAAATACCTCGTTCGCTGAAGAAGTGTATAGAAAAGTACGGGAGAAAGACAAAAATGCTGTCCTATTATATGCAGGTGTGTCACCAATTTTTCCGTTTAATAAAATAAACAAAGTATACTACGCAATTAACAACTCAATATTTAATCTCTTTCGAAGAAAGATTCTTAAAATCCATAAAAGGTTTTCTCAATATGAAACCTATTTATTGTTTATTGCGGCCGATGTTGTCTTTTTACCTCATAAATGGGGATTGACCTCAGGCCTTATCGCCATGTCTGCTACACTGGGCAGACCGTTTGTATATCCGCAAATTGGAGTATTTGGAGAGCAGGCGGAGCATTGTTTCGCAGAGAAATATACTTGTAATGATTCTACTGAAGCCTCGGCTGCCATCATTAAGATATTAGCCTCGGGAATTAAGTCTTTTTCAAATGAAAAATGGCTACAAAACAATGATTGGGTGCGGCATGTAGAAAAAATCCTGGAAAATATTCAAAAATCTTAACCGGAAGCTGGAAAATTTTCCCTTGCATGAATAGCAATTATTAAATATATTTAATCGTAAGTTTCTCCAGTTCTTCAGATACCACTTTTCTTACTCCTCGACCAATTACTCGAATTTACATTAAACTTACATAAACTATATATTTATTAAGTTTATTTTTGGGGAGATAAGAGATGATTACTATTGTAATCCCTACTTATCGTTCGGCAGAAAATATTCCTGTTTTAATTGAAAGAATCTGTGGTGTACTCTCTCAACGGAACACCTCATATGAGATTATTGTCGTAAATGATAACAGTCCAGATAACACACTCGACAGATTGAAAAAGATAGCTGCTTATTTGCCTCAGCTAAAAGTTATCAGTTTTGCCCGTAATTTTGGGCAGCAAATTGCTACAAGTGCCGGATTAAAATATGCTTCAGGTGATGCTGTTATTATTATGGACGATGACCTGCAGGACCCTCCGGAATTTTTACCTACATTACTTACAAAGTGGGAAGAGGGTTATGATATTGTATATGCAATCCGGACTAAAAGAAAAGAAAATATCATAAAACGATGCGGCTACAAATTATACTACAAATTGCTCGCGGCACTCAGTGATATTGATATCCCATGTGATAGTGGTGATTTTTGTCTTATGAGCAGAAAAGTTGTTGATATAATTAAAACCATGCGTGAAAGAGACCGGTTTATCAGGGGTCTTAGAGCCTGGGTGGGATTTCGGCAAATCGGTATTGAATGTGAAAGATGTAGAAGATTTAGCGGCAAGCCGGCGTATAATTTTCATAAAATAGTTAAGCTTTCTCTTGATGGCATTTTAGCCTTATCAAACAAACCCCTCAGAATTACAACCTGGTTGGGATTTATTTTTTCAATGTTTTCTTTATTGGGCATTATCATTACCGTCATGCAAAAAATTGCAACGTATCTCTTTCCTGATAATGCTTTAGCTGTTTGGCCGGGATTCAGTTCCATTCTTCTATCTATTTTGTTGATCGGAGGTGTGCAGTTAATTTGCCTTGGTATTATCGGGGAATACATTGGTAGAATTTTTAATGAAGTAAAAGATAGACCATTATTTATTGTGAGTGAAACTATAGGTATACAAGTATCCGAGAAGTTGGGATGAGCATGCGTGGGACTATGTGCTGGAAGCTTATTTTATTAGGCTAAGTAATTAAAGTCACGTAGTTTTATTTTTTATCAGGGTAGAGGTTATCGGTATGAATAAATCTTATTATCCGATTTTGTTCATTTCCTTTGTTTTGGGCTACTTTTTCTTATACGGCTTTTACGGTTACAATGATGCCGATGAAGGCTACAATCTTGCTTTAGCCTGGAGAATTTTTTGTGGTGAGATACCGTATAAAGACTTCATGTCGATACGGCCGCCTCTTACACCGATATTGCATGCATTACCGCTGTTTATAATTCCCGAACAATATCAAATACTATTTGAACGTGTTTTGGCATATGTCTTATTTGCCTCAACTTCATTGTTCTGTGCTTTGACGTTGGATACTCTTTTTGATTTCAAAAAATATTCACTTGATCCGTATTTATTTGCAACTGTAGGGTTCGTCTTTTCTGTTAATCATTTTCCCCCGATGGCCTGGTATACCGTAGATGGCCTGTTTTTTGCTGCATTAGGAACTTACTTACTGACAAGGTTTCCCAAAGTTTCCGGTGTTATATTTGGTATACTGGCCTTATTTCTGTCGGCGCTAACTAAACAGCCATTTTATCTTATGCCGGTTGCCGGCTGCATATATGTCTGGCTTTTGTATAAAGACAAAAAACTGCTTTCCATTGCGCTCGTGAGCACTTTTGCATTCTTCTCGTTATTTTTTATACTATTATATGTCAAAGGAGCTCTGTTAGGTTTTCTTGCGCAGACCTCCGAAAGTTTAAAAATTAAAGATTTGCTATCGGCGGGAATTTTAAGTTATATCCGGTATAGCTCAATTATTATTGTGGTCCCTATAGCTTTTTGGGTGTTACTCAAAAGACTTTCAAGAACCGGCAGGGGCGAGTGGCTCATTCAATTAGCGCCATTTTTTCTAATCTCGTTTATATTAGCATACCCTCTTTCAAAATTCGTATACTCGGTTTATATAAAAAAGACAGTATACAATTCTATGGTAAGTCACGGATATGCAGATTCGGTAGGCATTGTTTTATTTCTTATAACCGTATTTGTAATCCTTACACAAGGTGTATGGGGTAAAAAATGGTTCGGTTTATGTTTTCTTGTATTCATATCCTGGTGTGCCAGCATTAGCTGGGGGCACAAGAGGCCGGATCTTTTTAGTACACCATTGCTATTTGGATTCTTTGTGGCTTCTTATCACTATTTTGAGGTCAAACGGTTAAAACTATTAGTACTCTATACGTTACTGGCTGGTACAATTACTTATTGTATTGCGTATCAAAAACCATATTGCAACCCGCCGCGATGGTATCTTACATATGAGATTTCTGACATATTCCCCAAATTAAACAAAATCAAAGTGGGATATGAGACTCATGAAAAATATCACGAATTAAAATATTTAATCGACAAATATGGCAGTAATTTTAAAACAATGCCGGGAATGCCACTTGCAAATTATTTATCCAATACCAAGTCACCGATTATTTTGGATTGGGTGAGTAATGGTGAAACAAACAATAAAAACGAATGCATTCTTCAGGTATTCCGAATTAAAAAGCCATATGTTTTTTTGGAAAAAAGGCCTCAAGTTGTTACTATTTCGCGTACCGGGAACTTTCTGACCTCTACGATCGCAGATTATATTAAAAACAATATACCCAAGATTGACAGCACGAAATATTTTGATGTGTATCGAATATTATAAATAGCTGACATCACGCAAACAGTCGTTTGCACATAGTTTTGAATGCAGGATATCAAATAACGTTGAAACGGCCTTCATATTGTTCAACGTAATTTCGCTATACTCCTCGTGTCTGAATAAACAGGCATCAGATCTAATTGTACCACTAAATCTTTAACATCAACGGCAATGACAAAACCAAGATTTCAAATTCAAGATCTATCAATATTTTTAACGATAGCATCAACAACATTATATATCGTGTTTAGGAATGTGCCCATTTATCTTAGCACTTTTGCATTTTTATATGCACCGATAACATTATTTATTTTGATTCTTATTCAACCCCGGGCATTTATTACCGGGCCGATGAAGGTGCTGATGGTCTATGGTATCTTAATGATCGGAATATTTCAGCATACGCTATGGCGGTTTATGAGCCAATGGAATTTGGAGAATGTCTATTGGGAATATTACAATCTTGTTGTAATGACTCTGATTTTGACTTATTACATCAAAGTAAAAGCCTATTATAAGTTAGCTTTGCTAAGCAAATGGGCTGTTTTGTTTACATTTATCACTTTAGTAACGACAAATATCGCTCTGTTTTTCAATTCAGAGTTGGTTCGCCAGTCAGCCAGTACTGCATTTTTTACTCCGCTCCAAGCTAAACTGTATCAATATTCCGGTGCATTCAGCTACAGCTATGCACAGGCAATTGTTTGTCTTATCCCAATTTTATTCTACTACATAAAAACCAATCAAGTTCAGGCTTTTTCCAAAAAAATATTAATCGCAGCGCTTGTGCTGTTGATCATTACCGAGATACGTTCTCAGGTATTTGCAAATATTCTTGTTACGCTTATTATTACCATATTATCTTCTTTGAGCATAAAGAGCCAGCGTAAATCATTTGTCATTGTGATGCTTATAGGTTTTATTTTTGTATCAATACCTAGTTCTACGTATTCCGATATGTTCTTTTCATTGAGCAAACTTACTGCCCCCGGCTCGGAACTTGAGTATAAGCTTAAGGATTTCTCTTCATACATTGATAACCCGGACGTTAGTAACGAAACAGGAGCCAGCGTTAGGGCAGAGCGTGTTCCTATGCTGTTTGACACCTTTTTAAGCTATCCTTTTACCGGATTTGCCTCAGTACAAACAAATTACTCACTTGATGGTGGGGCGCATCTCTATTTTTTAAATAAACTTGCGATATACGGCATTTTCGGCTTCTTGTTTTTTATCTATATGCTATTTAGAATATTGCTGAGTATAACAAAGTTATTTGCACCTACTTTCAGGTTTTATTATTTATTGTCAATACTTGCTTTCGTATTCTTAGGCTCCATGAAGGCGGTGGGAGGTAGAGAAGTGTGGCTGTTTCTCTTTGTAATAATTCCCGGAATGTATTTTTGGCCGATGCTCGAAACTCAAAATAGAACTAATTAAAAATTTGAATTAAGAAGAATTAATTTGCTCAAATTACTGATACGATATATTGTGTATATATTTTGCACATTTTATTTATGAAAAGAATTCTATTTGTAAACCATACATCCGGATGGGGTGGACCGGCAAACAGCTTGATACGGCTGATAAATGAGCTGGACCGTTCGAAGTATAGTATTAAGGTATTGTTGCTCAAGCAATCAAACATTACAGAAAAGCTGCAGGAAAACGGTATTGAGTATTGTTTGGCTGAATCTCGCTTTTATCGGAATTATTACCGTTTTTTCCCGCATAGTGAAGCCGGATACGTCAAGTGGTATCAAGTCCATTATCTTATAATGCTTGGGGTTCTGTGGTTGTTATCTCGATACATATTTGCTGGTAGAGAACTTCGGCGTCATGATTATGATATTGTTCACTTGAATTCATCTGTACTAACCGATTGGCTGGCACCGGCAAAGGCAAAGGGAAAGGTGATCATCCATATCCGGGAGCCTTTTCGGAAGGGACGAATAGATCTTCTGCATTACTTTTTCCGATCAAGAATAAACAAATACTCCGACCGGATAATTGCAATAAGTCACGATAATGCAAAGCGGTTGAATCTCATGTCTCGGACAGAGGTGATTTATGATTTTTGGAGAGCGCCGCATCTTCCGGTACAAGATACGGCATATTCTTCAAAGAAAATCTTGTATTTAGGAGGCTCGAGTACAAGTAAAGGATTTTATACCATGGTTGATGCTCTAAAGTATCTTGACAAAGATGTGCAGGTATACTTTGGCGGGCATTACGCAATGGAATGGAAAACCGGGAAGATATTTGTTGACGTAATGAGGTGGATCATCGGGTACGGTCGAAAGAGAGAAAAAGCTATCCGGATGATACATTCTAACCAAAACGCCAAGCTCATAGGGTTGATATATAATGTAGCCGAATATCTATCAGAAGTTTGCTGCCTGGTTTCTCCATTTACTGTTCCACATTTTTCATGCCCCGTGTTTGAATCTTATTTGTTCGCCAAGCCTGCTATTGGTTCCGATGTCTCCGGTATGGAGGAGATTATCTGGCAGCGTCAAACCGGATTGATATTCAAAAAGAAAAATTCTTTAGAGCTTGCAAAAGCAATTAATGAAATAACCTCACATCCGGAAATTGCAAGACAATACGGACAAGAGGGGTATAAAGTTGCGATTGAAAGGTTCTCGCCAAAAAATATTGTTAAGTTTGAATCTATCTACGATTCATTATAACGATTTTACCACTTCGTTTCGAAACCTCTGTTCCTCAATAGGTATATTGCCGTTTTAGATACATTGAGTATTATACGATTATGAAAAAGATTTTATTCGTTCACCATGCGACAGGGTGGGGAGGGCCAACTAACAGTTTAATCCGGTTGATTAAAGAGTTGGACCCTGTAAAATACAATTCAAAGGTATTATTACTAAAACCTTCAAATATTGCGGATAAGCTTGAGGAAAATGGGATAGAATACTGTATAGCAGAGTCTCAATTTTACCGGAAGTATTACCAATTTTTCCCGCACAGCGAAGCAGGGTACATAAAATGGTATCAGGTACATAATATTATCGTGCTCGGGGTAATCTGGCTCTTATCCAGGTATATATATGCAGGGAAGGAGTTAAGTAAGCATGAATTCGATGTAGTACATCTAAATTCTTCTGTCCTTACTGATTGGCTGGCGCCATCAAAATCAAAAGGGAAAGTTGTCATCCATATACGAGAGCCCTTTAGGAAAGGTAAAGTGGATGCACTACACTACTTTTTTAGATCCATTATAAAAAAATATGCTGATCGTATAATCGCTATAAGTAAGGATAACGCAAGACGGGTTGATTTGCCTGGAAAAACAGTGGTGATTTATAACACTTTTTTGAAGAATAGCTTGCCTGTTCAAGAGTCATCCTATGCATCGAAAAAGATTCTCTATCTTGGAGGTTCGAGCACAAGCAAAGGGTTTTATACCATGGTTGATGCTTTACAATACCTTGATAAAGATGTACAAGTATATTTTGGTGGACATTATGCAACACAGCGAAAATCAGGTAACGTAATAATAGATATTGTTCGGTGGTGTGTACGATATGGGCGCAAAAGGGAGAAAGCAATTCAAAAAATTCAAGCATGTTCTAATGCTCATATGATCGGGCTTGTTTATAATGTTGGAGAATTTTTATCAGAGGTCTGTTGCTTGGTTTCTCCATTTACTGTTCCGCACTTTTCGCGTCCGGTTGTTGAAGCATACCTTCACAAGAAATGCGCGATCGGATCTAATGTAGATGGCATGCAAGAGATAATAATAAACGAAAAAACAGGTATAATAGTTCGAAAAATGGACCCGGCTGATTTAGCAAAAGCAATTAACCATCTTACGGCACATCCAGAATTAGCCCTTCAATACGGTGAAGCAGGTCATACTTTTGCAAATAAAGAGTTTCTATTAAATAATAAAGAACAGTTTGAAAATCTCTATGATAGCTTATAAGCTATTGTACTGAACTTCCTAATCCAATTCCAATATCCTCAATAGAATTCGACGATAATAGTTTCATGAACAAACTTAACATTCTCATTTCTCACAGTAGCCTATACAAAAAAGCGGGTTGGGGACGTGTGTTTCCTCTGGCAGCCGGCCTTGCAAAATTAGGCAACAACGTCACTATCATTACAACAAATGAAAACATTTCCATCTTTCGAAAAGTAGTATATGAAGATAATGTCCGGATTATAATATTTCCCGAAATTATTCCTTCACGTGTATCCCGTTTGGGGTTCGGGTTTTTAAGCCTCATACGCAAGATTCTTTTTGTTCTATTGCATAAATTTGATGTTGTACAAACCGATAATGGGCATCGCCCTCTTGCCGGTGTTCCTAGCCGCATACACAAACGCATATGGAAATCCATATATGTCGCAGAATGGTATGATTGGTATGGCGTGGGAGGGCAATACGATTTGAAGAACAAAGTATTTAAAGTACTTCTCGGCTGGTATGAGCTTAAATATGAGATTAAAGATAAAGAATGCGCTGATGGCGTCGTAGTGTTGTCTGAGGTTCTGCGAAAAAGAATGCTCGATATTGACCCGCAAAAAATGATTTTGAAATTACATGGTGGTGCTGATGTGGATGCTATTCCATACCTGCTAAACAACGGTGAGAAAAAGAAACTCTTTAATCTGAGTTCTGAAATAGTGACTTTTGGTTACATTGATGCGTTTAGTGGGAACTTACGGGAAGTTCAGCCGTTGATAGATGCGATATTAGCATTGAATCTGGATGCAAAATGTAAACTTTTGCTATTTGGTAGAGTTGATGCCATCGAGGAGACTCTTCCGGAAAGAATAAAAAATTTGATCGTGAACGTTGGATGGGTGGATTTTAAGCGTGACTATGAAAAATTACAGGCCGTTGACGTTTTCATCATGTTCAAAGAAAACAATCTGTCAAATAATGCGGGTTGGCCAAATTGTCTTGGTGATTACCTTGCATGCGGACGACCTGTTTTTCTCAACCCTGTTGGCGAGGTCGTAGAATTCGTCAATGCTCATGCTAAGGGCTTTTACGTCGCATCATTTAATGAAAAATCTATTCAAGAACAAGTTGCCTACATAATTGATAACAAGGATGAGATTCATTCCAAAGGCTCATTTAACAGAGAAATTGCAGCAAACGAAATCAGCTGGTGGCACCGGAGTGCTGCTCTGCTTGATTTTTACCACCAACTAATTAAAACAAAATCTAATTAACTTTCGCGTCATGGCTAATTAAGCCCTTATTAAATTTCAAGATGAATGTAAATAAAGACAACATAAAAATTTCCTTTGTTGGAGATATCTTACCCGCAAATCTACCTTATACTTTGGGCTTCGGAAATTATGATCTTTTAAATCAAGAATCTTTGATTGATAATATTTCCAAACCTGATATATTTTTTGCCAACCTGGAATCACCAATCCTTAGCGACAGCACAAGCGATGAAGCATTTTCGGGGAATATGCAAATACTTGACTATTTTATTGCCAAAGGTATAAACATAGTTTCCATAGCAAACAATCATATCCTTGAGCAAGGAGAAGTTGGATTTTATGAGACTGTTCAGCTTTTAAAGTCAAAGAATATTAAGGTGATTGGACTCAATGAGGAGGGGACTTCTAATATTGAATCCTTTTCATTTAATGGAAATACAATTTGCTTTGCAGCTTTCAATGCCGTACATGATATACCAAATAAGGGATTATATGCGGAATTAAATGAAAGTGCAATTGAACAGGCATTGCAAAAGATGGACGAATTGCATGCCACATTCAAAATTCTGACTTTTCACTGGGGAAATGAGTATTTTGCTTATCCAAATCCCGAACAGATCAGAATTGCTAATTTTTGCGTAAAACAAGGATGTGATTTAATAATTGGACATCACCCGCACGTTGTTCAAAAAGCCGAAATCATTGATTCAAAACACGTTTTCTATTCTTTAGGCAACGCTTGTTTCGATTACTTATTTACTGGGGCTGTTAAAGTTGGATTACGAGTAGATATAACCTTAAATAAGAATACTCCGGAAATTCGCTATTACCCTATAGCTACTAAAGGTTTTGGCCTCAAAAAAATGGCCGAAAAACATGCCTCTCTTTTGCTAACTGAAAAAGAAATAATCCGGCAAAATGAGAAATCATATATTAACTGGTATAATCAAAAAATTAAAAAAATACGATTGGCGCACCGGATAAAAATGAAAATCTATCTGCTTTGGCTGTTCATTGTTTTACCGGTGCAGAATAAATATAAACTATATCGTAATGTCAGTCGACATTTCAGAGAAATCGTAGGGTAATAGGTAACCCAAGCCTTCTATTAAATAACAAAGTTCATTAATCATTATCGCTTTTTTAGTATGTCATTATTGAATTTCATCTCCGAAAAGATAATACTACCCGTCAGCGATGTCGCCACGGGATTTAACATAAGTAAACATTTGAAGAATCTTGAGCGAAGCCAATATTGGACAAAAGCTCAGATAGATGCTTACCAAAATTCAAAGTTGGCAACCTTAGTTCACCATGCATATACTAACGTCCCATTCTATCATGATCTTTTTGACAACCTGAAACTGAAACCTGAGGATATTCGTACTAAGGCTGATTTGGGCAAATTGCCGATTATTACTAAAGAAGATTTGAAGAAGAACAAAGATAAGTTTCTTGCCCGGAATATAGCTAAAAAGGAGCTGGTCTATTCAAGTTCCAGCGGATCTACAGGTGAACCTTTTCAGTATTACACAACTAAAGAATCTGAGTCTTTGTTAAAGGCTGCAGCTATAAGGGCCTGGTACTGGATGGGGTATAGGTTGGGGGATAAGTACATCAAAGTGAGTATGAACCCACGTAACTCACTTTTAAAAAAGATACAAGATTTGCTCAATAATTCTGTATACTTATCAGCTAATCAGCTTGTGCCTTCCGAATTTGCCCGACTGGCTGAACAGATTCTCGTTGAAGATCCAAAATTCATCAGATGCTATTCTGTCCCGTTAATGTATCTTGCTCAAAGAATCGAAGAAACGTATGGCGGGTATAAGGGAAAAGCTCTAAAAGCAATAAATACAACAGGGAGCACTCTGCATGTAGATGTGCGTCAGAAGATTGAGACAGTATTTAAAGTCAAAATATTTGATGCTTATAGTTGTGAAGGCGGTGCCGTATTTGCTCAATGCCCTCATCACCGGTTCTATCATCCATCGGAAGAATATGCAATTTCCGAATATATAGCGGATAATGTCACATTGGCGGATTCGGAAAAGCCCTATCGGCATATCACTACCGATCTACACAATTATGCTTCTCCGTTCATTCGTTATGATACACAGGACTATCTGGTTTTAGGTGATGATGTTCCATGTTCTTGTGGTAGAAGCTACACCAATATTAAAAGTATCAAAGGTAGAGATGGCGATATTCTCCGAACACCATCAGGAAAAATTTTAGTAGTTGAGAACTTTGTCGCATACTTTGAATGGGTTAATGAGGTCGAAACTATTCAGGTTGAGCAGACAAGAGTTGATGAAATAGTAATTAGAGTAGTTCCCAATGACCTATTTAATGAGTCGGTTAGAAGCAAATTAATTGATCACTGGCAGAATTATATTGGTAGTGACGTTAAGGTACGAATAGAAGTGGTCAAAGAAATTCAGCTGACAAAATCGGGCAAACGTAGAACTGTTTTACGAAATCCTGAGATAAAACTAAATGTTTGAAATCAACATAATAAAATCTGTTATCAAAGGTACTCTTACTTTTATTCCGGGAATATCCAATATACTTGAAGGTAAGAAAAAATCTTCAAAGCATAGCGGGGCAAAGGCCGAATTTTGCTACGCCATGTGGATGGGTGTTTTAAAAAACTTTGAAGAAAACGGTATAGTCCCCAAATTTCAAAATATTGGTGAACTTGGCTGCGGCGGTTCGGTAGGTCTTGGGATATGTGCGGTGCTGAGTGGCGTTGAAAAGTACACAGCATTAGAAATAGAAGACCATTTTGACGCAGAAAACAATTTGAAAGTGCTCAACGATTTAGTGTCTCTACTGAAAACAGAAGCCCCTGTTCCTCAAAATTTTGCACAGTTGAATATTAAATCGGCAAACTCAGAATTTCCAAAGAACTTAGTTAGTCCTAATTTTAATAATAAAGATTTGATTCAGGAAATAACAGACAACATCAAGGCGAATTGTCTTCAAACCGAACCGATCAATATTTTGTATGGTTGGGATAAAAATATCTCTTTAAAGTATGATCTGATATTTTCCCGGGCTGTTATGGAGCATGTTGACAATCCTCGGCAAGTTTATACTCAGGCTGCAAAATTGCTGAGACCCGGTGGTTTTATGTTCCATGACATAGAATTGCATGCTCATGGGCTCACCAAGGATGTTAACGGACATCTTAAAATTCCGGGAATCTTGTGGCGGTTGATTAAAGGACGGCGAAAATATTTTATGAACCGGCTGACAATTGACAAGCACATTGAGATTCTTCAAGATTTGAAGTTTTCCATAATCGATGTTCGATATACGAAGGAAAATACTTCGGATGCAAAAACCGGGAAATTGATAGGCGCAACCATTCTGGCGCAGAGTTCAACTGTATCGTAAGAATCCGGACACAGGTTCACAATTCAATTAAAAATACTCAATCCGAATTTATGAATGTACTCATTGATATAGGGCATCCGGCCCATGTTCATCTCTTTAAGAATTTTGCTGCTGAGATGATCACAAAGGGTCATAGCGTTTTATTTACCTGCAGGGAAAAAGAATTTGAAATTGCTTTATTAAAAAAATATGGCTTTGCATACCGGTCTTTAGGAAAGAAATATGCTGCCTCAATCGGTAAAATTTGGGGATTGGCCGAATTCGGTATCAAAGAATATATAACAGGCCTAAAATTCAAACCGGATATTCTTTTAAGTCATGGATCGCCATACGCCGCTCATGCAGCTTTCTTATTGGGAAAGCCACACATATCCTTTGAAGACACCTTCAATTCTGAGCAATTACGGCTATATCTGCCTTTTACAAAAGTAGTTTTCACCTCGGAATACGAGCATCCACTCAAATCAAAAAGAATTATTCCATACGCAGGATATAATGAACTTGCTTATCTGCATCCCAAAAGGTTCACTCCCGATGTTTCAGTTTTAAGTGAACTTGGTGTTAGCAGTACCGATAAGTACGTGATAATCCGCTTCATATCCTGGAACGCTACACACGACCGTGGACAGGGTGGAATAACCTTTGAGAATAAGATTAAAACTGTAGCAGAGTTCTCAAAATGTGCCAAGGTTTTCATTTCATCAGAATCAACGTTGCCTGACGAATTGCGGAAGTATAGGGTATCTATAGATCCTTCACGCATGCATGATGCGATTGCATTTGCCGCTTTGATGTATGGAGAAAGTTCAACAATGGCAGAGGAGGCTGCCATGTTAGGCACGCCTGCTGTATATCTTTCTTCTATTCGTACTTACTACACAGATCACTTGGAAAAGGATTACCAACTGCTGCGCTCATTTGGAAATTCGGTAAACGATCAGGCAGCGGCAATTGATTTTGCTTCGGATATACTAAAAAATACCGAAAATCGTTCATCCTGGAAAGAACGGCAGCAAAAAATGCTGCATGACAAAATAGATGTAACTGCCATGCTTGTCTGGTTTGTCGAAAACTTTCCCGAAAGCGAATCGGTTCTGAGAGCTACTCCCGATTATCAGCTCAGATTTCATTAAAGAATACACAACGCAAAAGAACAAACACTCTCATGGAAATATTTCAGTCACCGCAGTATCTTGACGTTATTAAAAATTCAGCCGGGTTCGTTCCCTTTAAGATTACCGAAAACTCTTCAACAGGTGCCTTGACAGTACAGGGATTCATCACACGCGAAAAAAGTACAATAAAAAACTTTTTTACAAGGAGAGCAATAATTTTTGGCAATCCGGTGCTTCAGGAAGCCGATAGGGAATTGCTGAATAACTTATTGAAGAAACTTCGCAAAGAACTGTCCGGTAAAGCAATATATATTGAGTTTAGAAATTTAACGGATCAATCTTCCTTTAAAGACATATATGAATCCAATGGTTTTCTATATGAAGATCATCTGGATATTTTAGTTGATCTAACTAAAAGTGAAGATGAACTGTGGAAAAATGTTACAACAAAACGGCGCAACGGAATACGGAGGGCAACTAAAGAGGGGACCGTATTTAAAGTCGCGGATGATTTTGATTCATTGAAAGAATGCTATACAATATTGCAAGAAGTATATTCAAGAGCAAAGCTCCCCTTATATAACTTTGATTTCTTTGAAAGTATGTATAAGCAGTTCAATGGCGATGCAAAACTTCATATGTTCACTGCCGAGTATCAGGGCAAAATTATCGGCTGCATGCTTGCTTTGGGTTACAAAGGGATTCTATATGATTTGTATGCCGGCGCAAGGGCTGAATATTACAATAAATATCCAAATGATTTGATTCCATGGGAAGTCTTCCGCTGGGCGAAAAGTAATGGGTATCACTTATTTGACTTTGGTGGAGCGGGTAAACCCGGAATTCCTTATAAGGTAAGGGACTATAAAAAGCAGTTTGGCGGTGAATTAGTGAACTTTGGCAGGTTCAAATTGATTCTCAATAAGCCGTTGTATAAATTCGGGGAATTTGCATTATCCCTGATAAAAAAATCAAGCAAGGGCTGAGCATTTAACAACGCGTTACTTCATCTTTTTTTTTGTGGAAGAATATTAGTTTTTATGAAGCATAGAGATTTTACTCTTAAGAAATACCGTGATTTATTATCTGCTTTGAAAGAAACTCAAAGCCGATTTCTGACTGTCAGGGAGTTTATTCAGAATGATTCCAATCCTGAAGAAAATGGTATTATAATTTTAAGGCATGACGTCGACTTAAAACCTGAAAATTCACTTCAAACAGCGATCGTTGAAAATTCAATGGGAATACGCGGTACGTATTATTTCCGTATCATTCCTCAGACGCTGCATCCGGATATTATTCTGAAGATTGCTTCACTCGGACACGAAATCGGTTATCATTATGAAGATATGGATTTGGTCAAGGCGCCATCTTTGGATGCTCATATTGACTTAGCTTATAAAAGCTTTTGCAGTAATCTTGCTAAACTCAGAGAAATAATCCCGATTGATACAATCTGTATGCATGGCAGCCCTATGGGCAAATATGATAATAAAATGATCTGGAATAAATATCATTACAAGGAATTGGGACTGATTTGTGAACCATACTATGATATAGATTTCAGTCAATTTGCATATTTTACTGATACCGGGAGAACTTGGAACGGCGGGGCAGTTAGTATAAGAGATCGTGTTAATTCAAAATATAGTCTGAATTACAAATCGACACAACAGATCATTGCAAATAAAGAGACTCTTCCTCCAAACATGATGTTTACAATCCATCCTCAACGATGGAATGATAATCTTGTCCCTTGGGTTAGGGAGTTGGTTTTTCAAAATATGCGGAATGTCGTTAAAAGAATTCTGCTATCGGTACGGAAAAATTAACGATAGATAACAATTTCATTAGGTGCGGCGTTTCTATAATCCATATTGTGCTGAAAATGCAAATGAAAATTTGCTGCCTTTCATCCAGCTAAAAGTTCTTTTGGAATCCTCGTCGGAAATATCGGCATACTTCAATAAAAGATTAACGAATGAGTCCCGTAGTACCTCGTATCTGATGCCGCATTGAGCTGAATATTCCTTACGAAGAGGCCCATATAACAAATTTAGTTCTGCAGGAGGATTGCTGTAGGCGTAACTGATATCCTTCATACCACCTTTTCTGATTCTTTCCCCAATTACCTCAACTGTTAAGCGTGAAACAGGGCGATAGCTGAATTTTAGAGATAGCTCGTCTGCATTTTGCCCCATCCAATCACCAAGAGAATATCCCATATGCTTATATGTACTAATTTCAGAATGATTTTCGTATATCCATGGACGTAATTGCGTATACTCGAAATTTACATCCAGATTCGGAATTACTACATCTACTTTTTTTGCCCCTACCGTAAAAGCAAACCATGAGGTATACCAAATACCTTTGAGAATCTTCCGGACGTTTAAAGCATCAATAAAAAGTGTCCCGTAAAATTGATACGTGGAGGGGTAATTTATTTTTATATCGGAAAATATCATCCCGTTGCCGTCGTCTGATAATTGCCGCCCGGTATTATGATCCATGACCTTATAATACATAAAAGGAATAAAGGTCTCCCACCTTGGCGAACCGCCATACACAAAACTATTTCCAATTGAAAAATCAACATTGCGATGCAAGCTGACTGATACCATGTTTGCGACATAGTATTTATCAATATATTTCTGTTCAACTGTCGGGTCTAAACTGCCGGGATAATTGTAATAAAAACTTGCAGTGTCATATATCAACGAGTTCAACCAACCCTGCATGTAGTAAAATCTCAACCAGTCTGTCGGTTGCAGGACTAACTGAAAGTGCGGGAAATCCGGAGCCTTTGACGATAGAATGATCTGTCCAAATTGTCCATGTCCCCAATTGGCGTAGTCTTTAATAATTGATAATGAATACCAATTACCGCTTAATGATACGCTTCCTTTGACATCACTGTAATCGAATGAATTATTTCCGGAGGTTGTTACAAAATACCCGCTTTTCGGAGAAAATAACTTTTCTCTATCAGAATTATCACCGTATTCCGTATTGTCCCGGTATTCAAAACTACCGGCAAAGGAGTTTCCGTAGGTTCCCCAGAATTTGCCACCCCACCAGCGGTGATGGCCGGATTTGTCCCCATATTTGGAAATCTCATACCCGGCAATCGGTGTTACAGTAAATTTGAATACGGAATCGCGATACTTGTACAAATAAGAACGTTCTATTTCCGGTATATTCATTTCTACTGCGAATTCCGAACAATACCAAAGATAATCCTCTTTATCGACTTGATTCATTGTGGTCTGATATTGATTAAGATCTTTCAAGTGCTGAGCGACTTGCTGACGGGTTAGTGGTTTGACTTCATCGTGATAGGTGAGTGCACCTCGGAGTGACATTCTATCGAGAAATGTATAGACCGGATCATTCACAGAAGTAAAGACTATTTGAGCTTGTGAGAATTGACACGATAGCAATACCAGAAGTAGGCTACAGGTGAGTAGATTTCGCACTCTGAAGTTGAAATTCTTCATCATTTACTTCTTGCACTTTTTATAAGAATATTATAAAAGGATTTGAAAAAATATTTAATGTCTGTCTTAATTGGTGAAACATCATAGGCGTTCATATAGTTTACTTCGGACTGTATTATTTCCTCCAATGTTGTCGGAAGGTCTACATAGAAAGGAGGAACCAAACCGGGCTTATAGTTTTTACGCCGCTCTCTCACTTCTTCACCGTATAGCGATAAGTAATGCTGGCTTATCGGCCTTACACCTACAAGTTTCAGATCGCCTTTTAACCAGTTCAGTATCATCGGGAGCTCATCAACCCAAATTTTTCTAAAGAATCTTCCCCATGATGTAATGCGGAAGTCCTGATGGAATTTACCGCCTTCTTCAAGTTTATTGTGTTCATAGACAAATTTTTGCAGGTACTCGGAATATGGATGCATCGTGCGTAATTTGTACACAAGGATGATTTTCCCATCTTTCCCAATCCTTCTCATCTTGAAGAGGGGACCGTAACTCGGATTTTTGTCTTCCCTTGGATGACTTACTTTGTGCGCGATGAAGAATACTTTCTGATCAATTTCTTTAATGGCAATCACCTCAAACCCACAATAGTAAAGTCTTCCCAAGCTCTCTGCCAAAGATATTGCTCTATTTTTCCCTTTTGTAATGGCAAAGTAAATTGATTTTGTTATTGGCAATTTTGGAAAAACCCGCGTCCAAATAAATTCAATAAAGTAAAGAATCCGGCCGAGATAGAACGGGTAGCTTTGTTTGAAATGTCTGAACCGCAAATGCGCCGGCTCTAATGCCCCGATGAAAATACCGCCATCTTTTAATTTATTATTTACTTCAATGAAATATTTATTAAGATACCTGATATTGTTAAGATCCTGTAAATTGCAAAAGAACGAAATATATTCATCAGGCATAACTTCAATATTATATATGTCATTTGTTCTGATTGCAATGGCAAGATCCGCATCGATTGACTGTAACTCAAGGCTGGATTCAATGAATGAGAATACTGCAGGATAATTTCTGAGGAAAATGTTCCGCAGCTTTGATTCAAACGTGTAATTTATTCTTTCGGTGTTCGGGAAATAGTATTTATCCTGATTGACCTTCATGATATTATCGAGGGGATCGTCAGCAAGCTCAGGGGCCTTAGTGGTCGTCGAATCTACCTCATCAGATTGCATGGGTTTCAAATTAAGGTATATCACGATATCCACGATAAGTGCTGAAATAGAATATATAATAATGGTATGAAGAAATCTAAACTGTGGGAGTATATCCGGAGTCAAATAAAAAACGACAAAGGAGGATAGAAGAAAGAAGTAAATACCATTTTTAAGAATCTGCCATATCAGCAGGTATATGACATTAACAGCACGGAGATTATAATATAGGCCCGACATAAAACCGGAAAGCATCCAGACAAAAAATATGATCAATATATAGTCTATTCTGGGCAAGCCGGATATACTTGGTGGGTAGAAAAGATATTGCGTACCAATAATGACCACAAAAACACATAATTCCATTACAAATCGTGTGAACGATAAGTCCTTAAAACCCCGGAAATAACTCCGTAAGCCCGCTGACCGGATGGCGAATATCATTTCGATTGCAAAACCGCTCGCGGCGGAAAGAATGAACACCGAGCGCGAATGATATGCATCTGCACCAAAAAGATTGAAGGCAGAATATATTCCGATCATGATAATGAATGAAAGGGTTAATGATTTAATTTCACCGAGCGATGATTTGTTGTCTGTGTATACAATCTTTCTTGCAATTGTTGCAGAAATTAACCATGCGAAGGAATATAAAAATATAAAGGACGTATAATATCTGTTTGCAAAAGGTAGTTTACCAAAGTGGATCAAATGAAAAACGGCAAAGGGAATTGCGTAAATCAAATAATTCCAAAGCAATCCTTTAACCTGGGACCATCTATGTGAAAGCATTATAAACTCAATGTGATATTTTTATTATTAACCCGAATTCTACGGGCCAAACAATTTCCAGATTCTTATAATTATATATATCCACAATACATCGGTGGAAATTCGGTGTGTGATTCTTGAATTTTGAGCGAGGAGCAATATCGTACATTTTTTGTAGCATCCTCCGATTGTAACACATTAATAGAAGTCTATTATGAGCACTTTCCCAAATATAAGAAAATCATACACCAAAATGAAGTTGTCGTAAAGACAACTGTCGAAATACATTGTTCACTAGTAAATCAAAAAACCCCCGCATGCGGGGGTTTTTTTGATGGTAATTTTGAGCATTTTTTTGCCCGCCTTAAGCAGTGAAATCAGTTTATTTGACGAACATCATCTTTTTAACACTGTTGAACTGCTTGCCGGTCGCTAATTCTTTGCCGATAAACCGGTACAGATAAACACCGCTTGATAACCCATAATTACTCATATTTATTGTCTGATCGTAATAACCGGTTTCAAGATTGCCGCTGAAAAGAGTTGCTATCTTTTGCCCGGTTAATGAGTAAAGCTCAACAGTTACCTGACTATTTGCGGGTAAAGAATATGAAATCTTTGTCGAAGGATTAAATGGATTCGGATAATTTTGCGACAGGCTAAACTCAACCGGTGCAGCTATAGTTGCTTCAACGGTTTTACTGTATTCAAAACTTCCATCGTTATCAAACATTCTCAAACGATACTGGAAAGTACCCAGTGTAGAATTTTTATCAACAAATGAATAGTTCTTTGGGGAGTTACTATAGTTATTTGCGCGAACTTCACCAATTGAAAACCAGGTATTCGCTCCTGACTTAGTACGCTCTACAACAAATTTATACGAGTTGATTTCAGTAGCCGTGTTCCAATCAAGTAAAACGTTTCTGCCCTGGGTTGAACAATTGAACGTGCTCAACTCAACAGGAAGCGGGTGAAGGCTATCACCGGCTGTCCAAGTGGAAAATCCATCAATACCACTGAGTGTGAGCGTATTGGCCGTAACGTCGCGGGATCCGACACCGCCATAAACCCATGTAGTGCCGTTGTCAGTTGATTTCCATAATTTGAGGTTAGCCTCACTGATGCCGTTCAACTCAGCTGTCGTGTCGTCGTATTTGAACACTAACGTCGCATTTAGTCCTGTATTAACTGCCGGAGAAATACTATAGTAGCGTTTAATTGAAGTGTTGCTGTTTCCACTCAGTGCTGTGCCGGTAGTGCGTGTTACTACAGTTGAACCGGGTGCTGCACCTAAAGCATTGATCGAAACACCTATACCACCGAACGTATTGTTTGCGCTTTGGCTTACAGTTCTTGTTGCGCTTATTTTTCCAACCACTCTATTTCCAGAAGCTTCGCTCAAACTAGCCGATGTTCCAAGCGTAATAGTGTTTGCACCGGTATATAATAGCCCGGCCGTCATTGTAAGTGCTCCATTAACCGTTAGAGCAGAGCCGAGTGTTACGTTTCCGGACGCCGTACGATTGATTGTTAAGTTATTTACATTTTGTGAACCCGAAGTAAATGATATTGTGCCAAATGCACCTGTGCCGTTAATAGTAATGCTTGAAGAACTATTGCCTTTTATAGTACCTGAACCACTCATAGAACTTGCAACTCCTGCTGCTCCCAGGGTTAAGTCCTTGGCATTCAGATCCAGAACGTCTGTGCTATTGATAAAGGTAATTGGGCTGCCTCCGTTTGGTGCTGTTGATGTTAAACTAGTTGCATTCAATTGCAAAGTTGTTCCTGTGCCTCCGGATCTTCCGATAATTACATATGGAATCGCAATCGCTCCTGAAGCATGACCAAGTGTTTGTGTGCCATCTTTCAAGAAAAATATAGCACGGCCATTTCCGGTAAATGAAGAAGAAGTCCCAAAGGAAACATTACCATATGTTTTAATGTCACCTCCTGAAGTAGCCGACAAGGTTAAAGCGCCATTAATTGACATATCTCCCATAACCGTTAAAGCAGCACTCATTGCAGTTGTATTTAAGGTCAAAGTTGAGCCATTATCAATTGTAAGATTACCTGCACACTGTCTTGCGGTGCTGGCTCCACCATTTCCCAAATCTAAAGTCGAGTTGTTCGAGATTTGTACGTTATATGGATAACCGGCTCCTGATGTAGCATTCCATTCAAGATATCTTCCGTATGTGGCAGCATTGTAATATTGCAGTGTCGAACCGCTTCCATACGTCGGGGGATTAGTGTTGACATACCCGCCGGAATTTAATCTGAACGTGCCGTTTATTGTCGATGCACTTCCGAAATTCACACCTCCGGAAGCGTATACATTATTAAATGAAACAGTGCCGGAGACAGTACCAGCTCCTGCAAAAGTAATCGTTCCGTCATTTGCAGTAAAGGTTCCGCTATTTGTAAATGAACCGCCTGAAGTAATAGTTAAGTTGACTGCCGATGCACTTTTTGAAGTTAAAGTTGCACCGCTTTTTATAGTAACTGAATTAGCAGTTGCTGTCGCATCAATGGTAACACTATTCTTAATAAGTACATCATAAGCATTGGTCGGCACCGTCGTATTTTCCCATGTGCCTGTGGCGCTCCAGTCACCATCAGCTTTGGAACCATAATAATTTACCGTGTAGGAGTAATAACTGCCGCTTGTGTCCTTATAGCTTAAGGAAGCAACTTCAATATTTGTTGTTGGGCTGCTTAAAGTTGTTGAAAAGACAAAGTATTTAACCGTGGTACCCTTAGCCTGTTTAGGAATAGTTACAGTTCCACTTGACCCGGAAAATGTAATGGCGCTAGAATTCGTCCAATTCGTGCCGCCATCAACACTATAACGTAAATAAACGTTTTCTTCTGAGCTCTTTGAACCGCTCAAATATACGGTGATAGTAACGGCGTCATTATTTGAGACAGGTTGTGAGGGCGGATTAGAAACCGCATTAATAGTAACCGGATATGCACTGGTCTCCATTACGGAGCCGATGGCACTGGCATATCCATTGTTTTTCAAACGATAGGTGTAATATTTTCCACTTGTAACTCCACCGGTCAATGAGTTATCTGTGCCGGCATAGTTTGCATTCCACGTGTATGTATTTACAGTGTTTTTTGCAGCAGTAACTCCGTTCCATTTGTTATAGTAACTATCGGCCTCAAACAACCAGGCAGACGGATTATATGTCCCTGTCGCCTGAATTGTATAGTAGAAGTATGAAGCACCGTTGACAGTCTGAGTGCTCATCTGATGCATGGCACCCCAGTTGCCATCAATTTGGCCACCGACATACATAGTTTGTGAATATAGCGTAATGCTGGATATTAATAATAGTAATATAAAGTACCATTTTTTCATAGTGCCTCCTATAAAAAATTCAAAAAACCTTATAAATGCGGCTTGGCCACAAATCTAATCATACTATTCGACGTGATCACTCCCGCGGGATGAATTTGGAGAACGTGAATTGATGACAATATTTCCGCGGTTTTGGGTAACGGGTATCAGTGCTGCTTCCCGTCAGTGATTTTTACTCGTAAAAACCAACTAGAAAATCCTTCAGAATTAAAGTTAACGAGCTGTAAATTTAAGTTAATTGATTTTCCTCGCGTGTTAACTTACTAAAATCCAAAATTAAAAACAACAAGCTCATACCGAAAAGTTTCACTGGAAAACATGAATGAGACGATGGTCAGATCAAGGGCTTTTCTTACGAAAACGGCTCCAAAAAGCAATATTTATGTTTGGGCGGAAACGTAAAATGATTATATTGCAGAATTATTGATGTTTTAATAAAGAGCTGCATTATGCACACACCGAACCGGCCTATTGTTCAAAAGACTGCAATTGTTTTCATGGCAGTATTGTTCGCTTGCACACAATTAATTGCTCAATCAGGCAGAGCAAAAACAATAGCTTCCAACTCCGGTTTCATAATTGAAATGACTGCTCCAAATTTCATTAAGAATATTACCAATTCAGGCGCGAATGTTATTGTAGATTATCCAGAATATACCCGGACTGATGCGCCTAACTCATTTAAAATCCCATATGATGAACTTATTATTGCAATACCACCTAATACAAAACCCTCGATTAATCTTCAAGTACTCGAAAAAAACACAATAAAAAATGCCATTCCAGCTTGCAATCCCGAGGCTGTTCTGGCATCCGATTCGAGCATTCGATTAAATAAAATTCCGGTTACCTCTGCTTTGAGAAAAATGGCAGGTGGACAAGTAGAAATCATGGGGTATTTCTGGTATCGTGATTTTTACTGTGCCCATGTCCGGGTACGATTAGCTGATTATTCATATACATCAAACAGTATTGAAGAAATTTCTAAATATAAAATTGTTGTCAATACAGGAAGCATGGTACAAGCTTCTGCACCTATTGTTATTCATTCTGATATGGATAGAATGATTTCGCAACTAGTCGTTAACTCTGCCAACGCTGAACAATTTCGCTCCGCAAGGCAGGTAAACATATCTGATACGACTGGGAAATGGTTTAGTACTTCAGCGCAATACCTGAAAATCGGCACGTATGAGGATAAAATCTATCGAATTACGAAACAAAGCTTTGACAAAGTCGGTATCTCAAGTACAGGAATTGATCCACAAACCTTTAAATTGCTGCAAAATGGCATTGAGCTTCCGATAACGGTATTTACACAGACGCCGGGGACCTTTGGACCGTCTGATTACATTGAATTTTATGGACATAAGAATTATGAGCCTGTTTCTGATAGAGTTGTGAACCCTGATTCATTACCGTACAACAATTACTTAAATCCTTATAGCGATACGGTGTATTATTATCTTTCATGGGGAAGCGGGCAGGGACAAAGAACTAATGTTGCCAATGCTGCTCCGGTTGCAACCAGCGATACAGTAAAATACTATACTGATTTTACACATTATGAACCCAATACCGTTTTTCAAGAAATTGAAAATGATGTTACGCTCAGTCAAGACCCGACAATGCTCAACCGGAAATCCTGGTTTGCCGAGTTTTTGTTTTCCAGCGGCAATTATGTAGTAACGCTGACCAACCTGCTGCCGGGCAAAACCGCAGGTGTATTTGCGCGAGTATCCAGCGCAGGTTCAAATATTTCAAAAAATGCTCATACTGTATCTGTTGGTTTAAGAAAAAATCCTCTGGTGTCAAGCGATACGCTTATGAACATTGCCGGCACCAAGACATTTGATAAAGGCGGAAGGGCAGTTGTTGGCGGATATATCCCGACTGATTCGCTTACTACAGGCAGTAACAGATTACGCATAAGAAATTATGAAAATGGTTCCTCAGTGAACTATCTTGTTGTTGACTGGTATGAAGTTGAGTATCCCCGCAGCCTTGCAGTTCAAAATGATTCGCTTCTGTTTGCGATACGGGACTCACTTACATTTGATTTGAGAAATATTAAAGTTGCGAATGTAACTTCAGTTGCCGATAGTCTGGTGCTTTATAGAATTGCGCCAACATTTGCGAAATTGAATGGATTTATCAAGTCCGGTACTAATTTGATTTTTGCCGATTCCATTGGAATGGGGAGTCAATATTGTTTAGTAGCTGCTAAAAGGATAAGTCAACCTGCTATATTGAAGAACAAGCATTTTGTCGGACTTCGTTCGAATCGCAAAGCGGATTATATCGGCATTACTCATACAACTTTGTTGAACGCTGCGAAAAACTACATGGGTTTTATTGCCAACTATTACAAGGTTGATACTGCTCTTATAGAGGTAGAAGATATATTTGATGAATTCGCCTACGGAAATCCTGAACCGGCTGCGATAAAGGCCTTTCTAAAAACTGCATTGCAAAATTGGCAATCACCAAAGCCTTCCTATGTCTGTCTGCTTGGCACAGGATCGTATGACTATAAAGGCTACTGGGCCTCATCTCACAGTTACTCTACAGGCTTGAACCTGGTGCCGACGTTCGGTGAGCCTGTTTCCGATACCTGGTATACGATGTTCGATGAAAATGCTCCACTGATTCAACAGATGCTTATAGGCAGAATTCCTTCAAAAAATGAAGCTCAACTGACTTACTATTTGCAAAAACATCAGGACTATGTTAATCAACGCTATAGTATTTGGAATAAGCGTGCGCTCTTCTTCTCAGGTGGCGATTCAGGCGATTCATTGCAAATTGCCGAAACTAAAAGCGTGAATGATTTTATTATACGAAATTATACAAAAACTCCAAGGCTGACTCTTGAGGTTGATCATTTTTATAAAACGTATAATCCGCCCTCAAATTTTGGGCCCTATACATCAGCGTATATTCGTAATTCAATCGAAGAGGGTGGAATTTTCATTTCCTATATTGGTCACAGCGGTACAAGAACCTGGGATAACAGCATCGCTGATCCGAATCAATTGCTCAATAATTCAAACAGAGGTTCGCTTGTAACGGATTTTGGTTGTTCTACGGCAAAATTTGCTGAGCCGGATGTTGACTCCTTTGGTGGTTTATTTGTTAACGATGGACAGACCATTGCCTATATCGGCAATACTTCACTCGGTTTTTCCAGCACTACACTTATGGTGCCGCAATTCTTTTATGGAAAAATTCTCCAAGACACTATATACCGCATATCACTTGCTCATTTTTATGCAAAACAAAAAATGTTTAATGAATTAGGCTCCTCAGGAAGTTATAAAATATTTGCGATGACCAACACATTATTAGGCGATCCAATCTTACAATTAGCACTTCCAACAAAACCTAATTTGGCGATTTCATCCTCGGATATAATTATGCTCAATCAAGCACCGACCGATCAGGATGATTCAACCGGTGTTAAGGTATACTATAGTAATTTGGGGTTATCTTCAAAGGATAGCGTCACAGTAAAAGTTATACATAGGTTCCCACATAACGGTATTGAAACGACGGAAACCAAATCGTTCAGAGTAAAAGTCCCGGATTTTAAGGATTCCCTTGCGTTAAAGCTTATGACAGCAGCGTCAGCTGGACAGCACACTGTTTCTGTTCAACTTGATCCTGAAAACACATTAAGCGAAATGTACAAAGACGATAATGAGCAGTCCGTTACCTTTTATGTATCATCACTATCACTCAAGTTGATAGGTAAAGAATATTTCGATGCCTCGGTACTTCCGTCGGTCTCAGTCCTTAACGCTGCTGCTACCACTGGCAATTCAGTTCCACAGGTGATCGCTCAATATGATACTTCAAAAACATTTCAGCATCCGGTGCAGATTAGCACTTCAGCAGATACCTTCTTTACAAGGCTGACTTTCAATTCACTGCAAAGCAACAAACGGTATTGGGCTAGATTCCGTTCAAGTCAGAATGATACATCGTGGGGAGAGATATTCTCTTTATACAAATCATCGCAAAATTCGTCCATGTATCTTGAAGACAGTACCAGTTTCAAAGATCTTGAACAAACTGGCTTACTATTCAAAAACGGGATGAGACTGGCGATAGATTCTGTTCACATTCTGATAAAATCGGGTGGAGGCTATTATACAAAGTATGGCAGCATCAATAATAATGAAAATGATATGCTGCCGAATTCGTTTGGTTGGGGAATGGGTATCGCGGTAATTGATCCGGTTACTTTGAAAGCAGATACAGCGGCAAATTTTGATTATGGTGCAAACAATGCACTTGTTCCGAAACTTTCGCAATTCATTGATGCGATTCCCACGGGAAAAATTGTTGCGATGTGCGTAATTGATGATGGAAGTTTGAGCGGAGCGTATCGGGATACCTTGATAAACGCGATCAAGAAAATCGGCGGTTCAAAAATTGCATCAATAAGTTTCAGATCTCCTTACCTGATTTTCGGAAGAAAGGGCGCTGCCCCGGGTACTGTTCCTGAAAAACTTGAAGATCCATACTATCAAGGCCTTCTGACCTTTGATACATTGCTTACCAAAAATAACAGCTCGGGAAATTTCACCACTCGGGAAATTTCAAAAACAAAAAAATTGCGGGCATTAACGCTTAATGCCCAAATTCCTTCGGGCGCAGCTGTCAAAGTCCATCCGGTTGTAACAACAAAGAGTGATGACTCTATGGACCTGCCTGAATTAACATTCTCGGGATCGCAAGCAAATTTAACGGCGATAGCAATTGATACTTTGAAGTCGGTGAAATTTGTTACGGAATTATCCATGGCGCCTGATGGTTCATCTCCGGTAATAAATTCGGAATCAATTCAATTTGACGGACTCCCTGAATTAGGCGTCAATTATCAATCTGTGAATCTGACACAGGAATCATTGCCAAGTTCTGATACTTTGGTGTTCGGTAAACAAGCATATATCAATGTGACAGTTTCCAATGCCGGAGACTACATATCGGACAGCGTGAAAGTCACAATTGTTGAAAAACCATCAAATAGCTTAATCGATAGTCGTGTCTTGGCTCCTGTCCCTGCTGAATCGAGATTTACGTATAAGGTGCCTTATACGATATCGTCCGGTGATTCGCAAAGACAACTGGTATTTACCGTTGATGCGGATTCCAGAAACACCGAGTATTACGAGGGCAATAATATTTATTCTCTGCCTTTCTCGGTTAAAGCTGATACAATCGGAAAACCGTTTGTACATATTTATTCCGACGATAAAAAAATATATGATGGCGATTTTGTTACTTCGACACCACGCATACGTATCGAGCTTACCGATCCGTCCTATGAAACAATTGATACGAATTACGTAAAGAATAATGAAACCTTCAAGATATTATTGGACAATGTTCCTGTGGCATATAACGACTCGCGTATCAAATATACCTTCCAGGATATCAATCCGAGAATGACTGCAGTATTTACTCCGGAATTGGCAGATGGATCGCATTCATTGAAGGTGACAGCTATTATACCATCTCTCAATGATACTTTGGTATTGAAGAGGACTCTTAATGTTAATCAAAATTTGCAGCTTATTAATGCATATAATTATCCGAATCCATTTAATCAAAAGACCAATTTTACTTTTATCCTGTCTTCAATTCCAGATGAATTATCCATTAGGATATATTCAGTCAGCGGAAGATTACTGAGAGTAATTACGCGGAAAGCAGATGAACTATCTGTCGGATATAATAAAAATATTGAATGGGACGGGCGTGACGAAGATGGTGATCTTATTGCGAACGGTGTGTATTTATATAAAATTGTTCTCAAAAAAGAAGGTAAATCCGAGACGACAACTAATAAATTAGCAATTGTTAGATGAGTCTGATGCGCGGTGACCTGAGTTTAACTATGCCGGATACATTGGAGAATATCTGATGTCTATACCTTGGATATTCAGAATATTGAAAGAGGAAAAAGCATATACAGCATTTTCCTCGGTTTTATTATTATATACGGCATTTTCATCTTTATCGAATTACAGTTCTTCGGCATTTGGTATAAAGCTATACTGCGCCGGATTAATTCTGATTTCAGGTCTCTTACTTTTTAAATTTACCCCCGGCATTAAGATTACAACTGACAGAAAACTCATTCGCGGTGTTGCGCTCCTCTTATTTTTTACTGCCTATTTTGGTATTTCGATCGTGTATTCTTTAAATCCGTCATTCGGATTATTAAAATGGCTAAACTTTGTATTGTCATTTTTTCCGATGATTGGCGGGTATTATATTTTGTTGAGTACAATTACCAAAGAGCGCTTCTTGCGGATTTCTATTGTGATAATTGCTGCGCTGCTTTTGAGTACCATCATACTTATATTTACCCAGCCTTTTAATTATGGGGGTACACACTGGCTTTCACTTACTAACTGGAGTCATGTAGTTTTCGGCAGAATCATCGGTATGTTATTAATTCTCCTGTTAATATTATACAAGACCGAAATTGTGCAGCTCAAGCATTATCAGGCTGTACTGCTTTTTGTTTTTCTATTCTATCTTAACCAAAGAACTGGGTACAGGTCTGGTCTTGTCGCGCTCGCATTATCCGTACCGCCTATCGTCTTATATTACTTGCCTGGAAAGCAGTATCGTAAGAAAATGCTGATAATTCTTTTGGCTGTTGCTTTCACCATACCTTTCATGTATTTGCATTCAACAACAAACAATGCTCCTCAGAAGCGTGTTGTGTCATTGATGCATTACTCATACGGAAAAATGTCAGAGGATGAGCCTTTGCAAACACGGTATAAACTCAATAATCTTTGCAGGCAGTTTATCCACAATTATCCAATAGCTGGTATTGGTTGGGGGGGCTTCCGCAATCAGTTGTTTGATCCCGATCCGATGATTCTAAAATACCCGCATAATATTTTATTGGAATTTTGGGTCGAGTTAGGTATACCCGGTCTTCTTATTTTTCTCGGCTTTCTCGGATGGAGTATCAGGCGGCTATGGAAAATCCATCCGCTATTGGCTATCAGCTATTTATACCCGTTCACAATTGCTTTATTCAGTAAAGATATTCCGGATCAAACACTTTTTGCAGTTTTCTTTGCCATTCTCATACTTCCGGCAGAGGTAGTCGAAGACTGGAAACTACGAATATCCGGTAAGCACATTGAATCTAAATCTACGATCGTAGTATAACCGTATGGAGCGGTTGCTAAAGATTCCGCAATCTTCAAAAAAAGTGCTCGGCTTTCTATTGATTGCCGGATTTGTTTTCGCGTTGGGAATGTATTACATCCCTCAGAGACCTGCATTTAGTGACGAAGTATTATATCATCTTCCATTAGCCCGGCAATTTTATCAGAACCCGCCGCTCTCTGTCATAATGGGGAATGAATATACTGCTGCGAACACTCCACTGCCATACATAGTTAGTGTCGGGGTGCTGAAAATTTTACGTTTAACGCCTGATATTTATACTCTTCGAACCATCAATCTTTTGGTATACATAGTAATTGTACTTCTTCTCTTTTATGGACTATTGAAGCATGACACATGGATACTCATTATTATGGCGTGCAATGTATACTTGCTTAAATCAGCAGTATTGTATTATATGACGGATTGGGGAATATTATTCTTTTGTGTTTTTCTAATCTTATTGAAATTTGGCAAGAATTTGCAAAAACCGAAACCGATGGTGTTACTTGTTCTTTCAGGTCTATTTGCTATCATGTCACAACAGTTTTATCTGATGCTTCCTGTCGCACTAATTACAGGCGCCTTAATCCGGAACAATTTCCGGATAGACTCAAATCTCCGGCCGTACATGGTTATGACACTGGCGACTTTATTGCTGCCGATACTGCTTTTCATTAAGTGGGGTGGAATCACTCATCCGAATTTTAATGGCTATAACCCGATTTCATTTGCACCTACCAACATTACTGCTGTTTTGTGTATTGTGGGGTTTAATTTGGCTCCGTTTGCACTATATAGAGTAGTAAGAGTAAAAAAAATATACTGGACTTTAGCTGTATCAGCATTATTGCTCGGGATATTGCTCTCTCCAACGTATGAACATTATTGGTATAAAGGGGCGATTGTGGGAATCACATTCCGCCTTATTGATACTTTGACGATGCATAACGCGATTGGCACAAAGTTGATTACTTCTTTCTTTGTCTACCTCGGCTTGTGCACGTTCCGTGAATCATTCAGGCTCCGGGCAAAGGATATTCAGGTACTCGTTCAGCAAATATCTGTCGTTTTATTTGCAGTATTGTACATGTTCACATCACATATCAGTGAGCGGCATGTAGCACCGATGATTTTTTTGCTCTATCTCATGTTTTTGCCGCGGCTTCAGAACAGGAAGATAATAATTCTATGGGCGGTCGTTCAATTTGTAGTAGGTATAGTGTATGTCAATCATCTCTTCCATGATTTAACCCTACTTTGATAAACAATTTCGATTAATGTTTGATGTTCTTAATACTTTTATCAAAAGTATTAAGGTGATAGTCTTCCAGTCATCGCCGCTTACTCCGGCTTTGTAACATAAATGCCGGAGGAAAGTACCTTTACGAGTGGACATTTGATAGTATCTTATATGAAAAAATTTCCCCGTTTTTGGTTATTTTTGCGTCTGTCAGCATAAGAGACAAATATGCTGAGTGATTGAGATTCCATCTATTGGTAAAATTCGAAGAAATTGAAAAAGTTTAAACAAATATTGAAAAAAGTCATTTCCGGCCATTTCCTTCCGGTCATGTTTCTTATAATCATTCCTATAGTGTTATACTATCCCTCAATTAAGTATAACTTTACGGGCACAGATGATATACAACTAATAGGAACGAATCAGCCATTCTACAAGCATTTGAGTAATGTATTCCATATGTTTAAAACGAACTCATATGTAAGTCCAAATAATATTGATTTTTATCGTCCGGTGCAGATGATGTCTTTTATTGTAGACACTCAATTTCAATCGGAAGAAAAACCTCTTGTCCCATACCATGTAACTGCTTTAATCCTGCACATAATTTCTGTTCTGCTTCTGTACTATCTGCTTGTCAAATTTCAGGTCGATAGGATTGCGGCATTTCTACCAGCCAGCATATTTGCTGTTCATCCGCTTATGACAGCTTCTGCCGTTTGGATACCGGCAAGAGGTGATCAGCTCGCCGCTATCTTTACGCTTTTGGCTGTTATTACTTTCATTCGGGTGCAGGAAGGAAAGAAGTACTTTGCTCCCTTACATATGTTCTTTTTCGCTTGTGCCATCTTTTCCAAAGAGACAGCCGCAGTAACACCGGTTATCTTTTTACTTGTTGATAAATTTTTGCTTAAAAATAAGATATTCACCTGGAAAAATACGTTCCTGGCTATTTTCTGGTTTAGTATAGCAGTGATATATTTTTCAATGAGGAGTTTTGGCTGGTCACGCGATTATCCCGAAGGAATGCTGACCGGGTGGACTGCATTTGCAAAAAATATTCCGGCTTTGCCGATTCTTCTTTCCAAAGTCTTTCTTCCGATTGATCTTTCAACGTATGCCGTTTTCAAATCATGGTCGACGTTTTCCGGTTTATTAATAATGCTTATTCTGGTGCTTTTCATTTTCCTGGATAAAAAAAGGCGGAACATCTACATTTTTGGGACTCTTTGGCTTTTATTTGCTTATTCACCGTATATGTATTTTAGAATGCCATACGCGGAATCCGGGAGGGAATACTTTGAATCCTGGGCATATTTCCCCGTTATGGGAATTGTGCTTGCTTTGGGAATTATCTTAAATACATTTCTGGAATCCCGGAGGTTTGCTTTACTATGCGGTGGGTTAGCGATCATTACTGCATTTTTAGCACTGAGCGCCTCGGTTCATGCTAGTGATTTTGAGAATCCTTATGCATTTGCAGATTCAGCTCTACGAAGTTATAATTCAAATGCGTTTGCGTATCTTGACCGGGGGCAATGGAAGTTCGACAACCGGCAACCTATAGAAGGTATTAAAGATATTACAAGGTCAATTAACCTTTGCCCGCAGAATGAACTTGCGCTTTTTATCAGGGGGACTTATTATTTTTACACCCGGAGATACGGCGAAGCAAGAAATGATCTGCAGAAAGCAATCGAGATTGACGCAGCATATCTTCAAGCTTATATTATGCTGGGCTGGGTTAATTTTATTGATAAGCAGTATAATGCTGCAATCGACAATTTCAATATGGCGGTAAAACTCAATCCGGCATCTTCATGGAGCCGTTTTGTTAGGGGAAAGGTATACGAGGAAATTGGCGATTACGAGAATGCACTTGATGATATTTCGACTGCATCATTCATGGAAGACAACAACAGTGCTTTTCAGAAAGATTTAAATAATGTTAAACAAAAATTGCATCAGCAGAAAGCAAGGGAAGAAGAACTGTCAGAAGAGCCTGACAAATAGGCTTTTCACTTGGGATATTTTTGCCGGGCTTCGTATCTTGCAATATTCACTTATATAATTTCAACATGATAAGAAAAAGTCACATAGCAGTAGTGCTTCCTGCATATAATGCAGCTAAAACCTTAATAGAAACGTATAATGAAATTCCGATGGATATCGTTGATGAGGTTATTCTTGTGGATGATGCTAGTACGGATGAAACAACAAAAATTGCTGCTCATCTGAAACTTCAACTTATTGTGCATGAAAAGAATAAAGGATATGGCGGGAACCAAAAATCATGTTATGAAGCAGCACTCAAGACAAAAGCCGATATAATCATAATGCTGCACCCGGATTATCAATACACTCCCAAATTAATTTCCGCTATGGCACATCTATTAGAATCAGGCGAATTTGATATCGTTCTCGGTTCACGCATTCTGGGCGGCAAAGCAATGAAAGGCGGTATGCCGGTTTATAAATATATATCAAACCGTTTTCTTACCCTTTGTCAGAATCTGCTTATGGGTGCCAAACTGTCGGAGTATCACACCGGATATCGCGCCTATACCAGAAAAGTTCTTGAAAACCTCCCTTGGAAGAATAATTCTGATGATTTCATCTTTGATAATCAATTCCTATCTCAGGCGATTTATTCGGATTTCAGAATCGGAGAAATTACCTGTCCTACAAAATACTTTAAGGAAGCCTCCTCAATTAATTTCAGGCGAAGTCTGAAATACGGACTTGGTTGCCTGGCGACTGCTTTTGTCTTTAGGCTGTCGAAAATGAATCTTGCCAAGCCGCATATTTTCGATTTTGACCGAAGAAATTCGTAATCGGATTTAAGTATCATTAACTAAAGTTACAAAAAAGCACCTTTTGAGTGTTATTAGCCGCTATTTGAAGAGGTGCGCATCTTTATTTCCTTTGATTTTACGTATCATTAACTTAAATTAAGAAATACTGGAAAAATTATTTTTTCAATAAAGTCAGTTATTTGGAGATGCTATGGGAAAATTTCAACATGTTATTAAAAGGACAGGTGTTATCGTGCCTTTTAATACTGAAAGAATTACGAATGCTATTTACCGTGCGGCAGTAGCTGTCGGAGGACGTGATAAAAATATTGCGGCTGAATTGAGCAAAAAAGTCGTTGCCATGCTCGAAGCTACTTATGAAGAAGGATACAAACTGAATATCGAAGAAATTCAGGATGTGGTAGAAAAAGTGCTGGTTGAAAATGGTCATGCTAAAGTTGCGAAAGAGTACATTTTGTATCGTGATGAAGCAAACCGCAAACGGCAGAAAGATTCAAAGCACTTCTCAAAGCCTGCCGAGGAAATTCCGTGGGCTAAAATCTGGCATTCACTTGACTGGGCGGTTTCCCATGAACTGCATACGTCATCTTCTTTGAATGAGCGCATTAAAGGCGGCCATTTCGCACACATCGTACACGAATCTGAGTCGGCTTATGAGACACAGCTCGACACTGCAGCCGAAATGATCAAAGAGCGGGGTGCCGAACTCAAGATGGTTATGGTCAGCGGCCCTTCCTCATCAGGAAAAACTACTACAACATTTAAATTAGAACAGCGCCTAAAGAAAATGGGAATGAGCTTCGTTCCGCTTATTGTTGACAATTACTTTTTTGATCTCGAAATGCATCCGAAAGATGAATTCGGCGATTACGACTTTGAAACACCACAAGCCCTTGATCTTGAATTAATTAACGACCATCTGGTTCGCCTTGCGAGAGGTGAAGAAGTGAAGATTCCGTACTATGAATTCAAAATAGGGAAAAGGTACTTAGATAGAACACCTTTGCAGATAAAAGAGAACGAAGTTCTCCTTATTGATAGCTTGCATGGATTGTACCCCGAATTTAGCAAAGCAATTCCGGCTGAACAAAAGTTTAAACTCTATCTTGAACCGTTACTCCAGATGAAAGGTCCGGATAACAAATATTTCCGTTGGACGGATCTCCGGCTTATCCGTAGAATGCTTCGTGATTCAGTACACCGTGCATACGATCCTGAGCAGACGTTGTTGCATTGGCATTATGTGCGTTCAGCAGAAAAACGCAATATCCTCCCATACTGCTCAACGGCAGATTATATTGTTAATACATCTATGCCGTATGAAGTACCTATTTACCGTGCAAGATTGTTGGATAAATTCATCGAATGGGAAAAGAAATATGCAAATGATCCGCTGCGGGTTGATGCATTTGAAAGAGCTGCAAGAGTCAGGAAAATGCTCTCCGCGGTTGAGCCTATCTCAGACGATTCACCGGTACCGGGAGATTCAGTTCTTCGCGAATTTATTGGTGGAAGTATAATAAACGTTCACTAAATCAGCAGTTAAGCGATAGTATTATACATCATTTATATAGTGAACTCACCTCGTCCCCTCTCTTTCTAAGAGAGGGGAAAGCCCGAAGATGCAAATTGATTTGAATTCCGGTGGCTGAGGTGAGTTCATTTTTTTTATGATAATACTCTTTAATGTATCTGAATAGAGCATTTTTTTTTATTTTTTCCCTGTCTCAAGAAATCCCTATTTTGAATTGCTGAATTGAAAATTTTTAGAATTAATGGAATTGTTAAAATGGGCTTAAAAGAAAAAGTTACCGAAGAAATGAAATCCGCAATGAAATCCGGCGATAAAGTCCGCCTTGAAACTGTTCGTTCATTGCGTGCGATGATACTTGAATTTGAAAAAAGCGGAATTGAACGCGAAATAACTGCTGATGACGAAGCTAAGATGTTGAATTCGGCCGTAAAAAAGAGAAAAGAATCCATTGAGCAGTTTTCTGCCGCGGGCAGAACCGAACTGGTCGCCAAAGAAGAAGCCGAGTTGAAAATATTAATGGAGTTTATGCCCAAACAGCTTACCGAAGAAGAAATTGAAGCAGAAGTAAAAAAGACTGCTGCAGAATTGAACGCGACAGGTAAAGAGCATTTCCCGTTGCTTATGCCTGCGGTTATGAAGGTATTAAAGGGCAAAGCTGATGGAAAGTTAATTCGTTCTCTTGTTGAAAAAACTTTAGGTATGAATTGAATTACATTGATATTATAATTATCGGAGTTTGTGCCATAGCCTTTTTATTGGGCTTTAAGGACGGCATAATCCGGAAAATCATCGGAACAGTCGGGTTCTTTCTGGCAGTAATTATTGCCATCCGCTTTTCTCCGTTTGGAGGTAAAGCCGTTAGCGCTATCACGTCAATCGAACCGGAATTCGCGGAAGTATTAGGCGGTTTCCTGATATTTATACTTATAATCGTTTTAACTTCGGTTGTGAAAAGACTCGTTCATCCACATGATAAGGTCAACAATCTGTTGAATAAGATCATCGGTGGAATTGCAGGCGTTCTTCAAGTCCTTATTTTCCTCAGTGCTATTTTTTATCTAACCGGAAAATTTAACTTTCCGTCCAAAGCAGTGCAGGATAAATCACTGACTTATTCTACCGTGCAGGGAGTTCTTCCGAAAGCGATTGACCTTCTTTCCTCGGTTAAGCCGAAGACACCTATTTTGCCATCAGTAAAACCGGACAAAGACTCGATTTAATGCTTCAGACTAATCTTATAGAGAAATTAGAATTCACCAGAATCCTTAAATTTATCTCACGATACGCCATCACCTCAGGAGGAAAGACAAGGGTAGAAAGCCTTCGTCCATTCAGCGGTAAGGACTTTCGTGAGCAAGGCGATCTTGTTTCTCAAGCAAAAGAAATCCTCATTAAAGAGTCGAACCTTCCTTTTGAAAATCTACCGGACTTGACTGAAGAGCTTGCTCTCAGCAGAATTGACGGCGCGGTTCTTTCTGCTCCAAAGATACTTGCAATTTACCGGTTGGCAGTGTGCTCGAGGGAAATACTTTCATTCCTGAAACAGAACACCGATGTTGCCCCGGATTTGGGCCTGTTCACAGAATCGTTATTCCTTGATAAGGTCTTTGAGCATCACATAACTAAGATTCTTGATGAGAACGGGGAAGTCAAGGATTCCGCGAGTAAGGAACTTTCACAAATCAGGAGCGAGATAAACGAGCGAAGTGCGGAACTAAGGAAATTAGTTGCCCGCTTGGCGCGCGATCTTTCTGAAAGCAAACTTATGCAGGAAGAGTATCTGACATTACGCGATGGAAGAATTGTGATTCCTGTTAAAGCTGAATATAAAAGGCAGATAAAGGGATTTATTCATTCCGAGTCAGCCTCAGGCCAGACTGTCTATATAGAGCCCGAAGAAACACTTCATCTGAACAATGAAATCATCACTCTGACCTTTGCAGAAAAACGGGAAATAGAGCGTCTGTTAAAAGAGCTGACAAAGAAAATCGGCAGCGTAAGCCATTTACTGAAACAAGCATTGGACACGATAGCTGAACTGGATTCCATTTTTGCACGTGCTAATTATTCAATTGAAATTATCGGGGCATTCCCTACTATTGATAATAACCGGCCATTTACACTTAATGATGCCCGTCATCCGCTGCTCATACAGAAAATCGGGAGAAATACTACCGTCCCGCTTAATCTCGAAATTGGAAAAGACAGAGTTATCGTTATTACCGGCCCCAACGCAGGTGGTAAAACAGTGGTGCTAAAAACAGTCGGCTTACTCACGTTGATGGTGCAGGCTGGTATTCACATCCCGGCATCACCCGACTCAAATTTTCATAACTTCACAGATGTATTTGTAGACATCGGTGATCAGCAGTCCATTGAAGACGATCTTAGCACGTTCAGCTCACATCTTTCGAACATCAAAAAGATTCTGGATAACGCGAACAGCTCAGTTCTCGTTTTGTTAGATGAGCTTGGGACAGGGACTGACCCTTCAGCTGGTGCCGCACTTGGTACTGCCGTGCTGCATACATTGAATGAAAAGAAAGCAACAGTTCTTGCTTCTACCCACCATGGGAATCTGAAAGTTTTAGCCCAATCATTCTCCGGTTTTCAAAATGCAGCAATGCAATTTGATACAGAGAAACTTGTCCCGACATACCAATTCAAACAAGGGTTGCCCGGTTCCAGTTATGCCTTTGAAATCGCAATGCGCTTAGGCTTTGCTCCTTCATTTATTTCATCCGCGCAAAAGTATCTCGATAACAAGGAATTCAATATTGAAAAGATACTCGTCGACATTGAAAAAAAAGAGCACGAATTAAAGGGCAAACTCAGGCAGTATGAGATTGAGAACTCACGCCTTAAAGGCCTGTCGAGTATGTATGAGCAGCGGGTTACCAAACTCGAATTAGAAAAAAAGCAGATACTTAAAAAGACAAAAGAGGAAGCCGAGCAATTTCTCAAAGAGGCAAATAAAGAAATTGAACGGACTGTCAAAGAAATTAAAGAGACACAGGCTGCAAAACAGACGGTCAAAAGTGCTAAGTCAACTGTTGATTCCATATTAAACAAAACGAAGAGTCTATTACCAGATGATGGTAAAGAAAGAGAAGTCATCGTTGAGGTGTATGTTGATGATATGGTGAAAATAAAACAGACGGGAACCGTGGGTAAAGTCCTGGCTGTTGACAAAACTAAAAACAGTGTGAAAATCCTATCGGGCAACATTCCAATGACGGTTAAACTTTCTCAAGTTGAACCTGTTGATAAAAAGACTGTTAAAGAACTTACTAACGTTCATGTAGAAAATTTCAAAAGCACGGTAAACTACCGGCTTGATATCAGGGGACAAAAACCGGAAGATGCAGAATTAAAAATTCTCCGCTTCATTGATGACGCTTACACAATAGGGCAGGATAGAGTTGAAATTCTTCATGGCAAGGGGACAGGCGTACTCAAAAAGATGGTGCAAACCATTGCGAAAGAACATATTGGGGTTTCAAAATACTACTATGCACCGGTTGAATACGGTGGAGAAGGTATTACAATTATTGAACTTTCTTAATCTTTGAATCATTTTTACAATCCTTTCATCTAACACCGCATAAAGATTCATTCCGTTTGAATCAAATAATTGTTTTATTCAATAATAAAATTTTACTATCTTTAATGAATTGATAATTGCGATTATTCAGAAAAGATTAGTTGGGTAGCTGATTGATTCACTGTTAATCGAGATTCTTGAGTTAAGCATAGAGTGGTCACGAGTTGATTATTCTATTTTTTATTCGAGTTCGATAATTAACAAATAAGGGATGTACATTCTGTGTGCGTCGCCTATCAATCACAAATCATAAGGAGGTTCTGTGAAAGTTCGTAATATTACACTTTCGCTTCTTTTTGTACTTTTCTCAAGTTTAGTTTACGCTGGTGGATTCCAGATTAACGAGCATGGTGCTCGCGCAATGGCAATGGGTGGCGCCATTACCGCAATCGGTACAGACGCTTCTGCCATTTACTATAACAACGCGGCTATCACAAAATTGCCGGGTTTAAATGTCATGCTTGGTACAACCATGATTGCGCCGAGTTCTACCTTTACCGGTAAGGCGAGCGGCGTTGAGAGCTCATTGTCAAAGCAGACTTTTTATCCTTCACACGCCTATGTAACATACGCTCTTCGTGAAGATTTAGTTGTCGGTCTCGGATTTAACGATCCATTCGGACTTGGTACGAAATGGGATGATAACTGGGAAGGAAAATATAACTGGATAAAAGCCGATGTTAAGGTTTATTCAATTTTACCGACTATCGCTTATAAATTTTCACCTACCTTATCAGTTGGTGTATCTATTCAGTATAACTTGGGTTCAGTTACACTAGCAAAGAAGACTCCCGTGGTATTGAATCCTCCCACAGTTCCAGCAACAACTTACTTAGGTGATTCTTACGTTAATCTAGATGCTAAAGATAATCAGACATTTGGCGTTAATGTTGGCGTATTATGGAATGTAAACGACCAGTTGGATTTAGGTTTGTCATATCGCAGTGCCGTTACTTATAGGTTCACTGGTACGGCTACATCCACTATGCCATCAACAGTTCCAGCTCCGGCTCAACCGGCGGTTGCAGCAAAATTACCGCACGGCGAAATTTCAGGAGATCTTGTAACTCCTAAGCAGCTCCAGGTCGGTGTAGGTTATAAAGTTACTCCTAAACTTCAGCTTTCAGGAGATTTTCAATATATCGGCTGGGCAAGCTATGATAGATTAACTTTCGTATTCAAATCAATGAACAGTTCAAGTACAACTGTACGTGACTATAAAAATACTTTTATCGGCCGCATAGGTGGTGAATACTTGGCATCGGATGCATTATCATTACGCGCAGGTTTGTTATACGACAAAAACCCTGTAAAAGATGAATTAGTTGATGCTTCATTACCGGATGCTGACAGAATCGGTATATCAGCCGGTATTGGTTACAAACTTTCAAAACATATTGCAGTTGATGTTGCTTATTTGTTCTTAAGTTTTGCGGATCGTACCATCACGAACTCAACGGTTGTTGAGAATCCTATGACAGGTACAATGATGAACGGTACATACAAATCATCAGCGCATTTGGTTTCATTAAGTTTATCATATTCATTTTAATTAAGATATTGACTGATTATAAAAGAGCGGGCATTGCCCGCTCTTTTTTTATTTAGAAATCACTTCTCTTTTGCTATTTTGCTCCTAAAATTTCACGCTTTTTAATAATACAGGTGCATGCATGAAGAATGTAATTCTGCTTTTCGGTTCTTTTGTGATGTTGGCTTTTTTTGCTGGCTGTTCGTCGCAGACTGCTGAGAATTCTCAGGATAAAGTGCAGCAGAAACCGGTGGTTGATAGCGTCAAGGTTGCTGCAGTTTCTGATACTGTTGCCGTTGAAGAAAAATCGGACAGTCTTGAAACGCCTGTAGGTAAAAAATTTACCGTTCAAATCGGTGCTTTTACTACCATTGACAAGGCAAATGCACTCTCTGCCGAAGCAGGGAAGGTTTTTCAAAAAAACTTTGTCGTTAGCTATAACGATCTGGTTAAACTTTATGTTGTCCGTTCAATTCCGCTGTTCGATACCAAGCTGGAAGCCGAAGCTCTAAAAGCAGAGGTACAAAAAATAAAAGGCTATGAAGACGCCTGGGTTGTCACTCTGGAATAACACAGGGGCGTAATTATTCTTCGCCATTCACGGAAAAATTCAATGAAGCAAAAAGCCACACAGCCAACAACTGAGGAAATTCACAATTTCCGTAAAAAGATACTGGTGTGGTATAAAAAAAATAAACGTGACCTTCCATGGCGCAGCGCTGCTGACCCATACGCCATTCTCATCTCCGAATTCATGCTTCAACAAACACAGGTCTCCCGCGTCGTAAGTTATTACCAACGCTTTCTGAAGAAGTTTCCTACCGTCCATCATCTTGCCCGGGGAAATAGAAAAACAGTATTGGCCTTGTGGTCGGGTCTTGGATATAATAACCGAGCACTCCGGCTCCATGAATCGGCGAAAATCATTTGTAAGCAGTGTGATGGGAAAGTACCAGACTCATATGAAGAACTCTGTGCTTTACCGGGTATTGGGGACTATATGGCATCTGCGGTCTTGTCGTTTGCTTATAATATCTCTGTATCTGTAATCGACATTAATATCCGGCGGGTCTTGATTCATGAATTTGGACTTCCGGCTGAAATACAATTGCCGGAATTGAAAGCCTTGGCCGGGAAACTGATTCCCAAGTCCAAATCTGCAATTTGGCACAACGCACTTATGGATTATGGTGCGGCGTTACACATAGAAATTAAAAAGAAAATACCCCCGGCAACAAAACAGAGCAAATTCAAAGGTTCGGATAGAGAGTTAAGAGGAGAAATTCTGAGGCGTCTGCTGAAAAATTCGCAACTTAAAGTTTCCGATTTGGAGCAGGAATTCCCGGCTGATAAAGTTGCCAGAGTAATTGAAAGTATGGTTAAAGATAAGGTGGTTAAGAAAACCTCTGAATTTATTAAAATTTGACCAAAAACGAAGGTTTTCTGTGGTGAATTAAATGAACTTTACCACAACGTAATTTGTTTCATAAGAATAGAAAATATTGCGTTTTTAGTTTAAAAACATAATTTCCGGAATTATTTCAAATCATGTCAAAAAAGCTCGAATACTTGAATCTGGGTGTTGTTCCTTATGAAGAAGCCTGGGAGCTGCAAAAGAGTATTATGCTGCAAAGAAAGGCGGACAAAACCGAAGATGTTTTGATTCTGCTTGAGCATCCGCATACGTACACGTTAGGTAAAGTAGCGAAGCGGGAACACCTGTTGTTCTCGGAAAGTGAACTGCACGATAGGGAAATCTCAACTTTTGAGATAGACCGCGGCGGTGATATTACCTATCACGGCCCCGGACAGATAGTCGGATATCCGATAATTAATTTGAAAAATTGGTACGCGGATTCGCACAAATATTTACGGACCCTGGAAGAAGTCATAATTAAAGTTCTGAGTGAATTCGGAATTGAAGCAGGCAGGAACCCAAAATATACAGGCGTTTGGGTTGATGACCGTAAAATAGCGGCAATTGGGATAAAGATATCGAGCTGGATAACGATGCACGGTTTCGCTTTCAATGTGAACACGGATTTGTCACTGTTTAATGGTATAATCCCTTGTGGAATTAAAGAAAAAGACGTTACATCTTTACAGGAGCTGACCGGTCAGCCACAGGATATTCAGGTTATAAAACAAAAGATACTTCGGCATTTCATGGAAATATTTGACTATACTGATGTGAATTCGTTAAATAATGCCGAGAAATATTTCATCAATGCGAGAGAGAGTTAATGCAGGAAAATATCATTTCACTTCATTCAAACAGAAGCACCAAGACGATTCAAGGCTTTGATAAGGATATCACTTTTTCGAAAGCTGAGATAGTTAAATACTTCAGTCTAATGTATCTGTCCCGTCAGATTGATACAAAGGCGATGAATTATTTGAAACAGGGTAAATCTTATTTCCATATTGCCGGTGCAGGGCACGAAGCCATTCAGGTCGCTCTTGCATCACAAATGAATCCTCAAATAGACTGGTTCTTTCCTTACTACAGGGATTTGGCGTTCATTCTGACGCTTGGTGTAACCCCGAAGGATTTCTTTTACCAGTGTTTTGGTAAAGTTGAAGACATCTCCGGTGGCGGAAGACAACTTCCTTGCCATTGGGGTGCTACAAGTATCAACATTCCCGCACAGTCAAGTCCGACCGGCTCGCAGTTCCTGCAGGCAGTAGGTACAGCCTTAGCTTCAAGAAAAAAGGGAGTTAAAAGTGTTACCTATGTTTCATCCGGTGAGGGAACTACAAGTCAAGGTGAATTTCATGAAGCTATAAACTGGGCAAGCCGTGAGAAACTCCCGGTGATATTCGTCATTCAGAATAACAAATATGCAATCTCAGTACCGGTTTCACAGCAAAGCGGCGGAGAAGGCAGTTCCATAGCTGAAATGATGAAGGGATATCATAATCTCTTACGCATGAAAATTGACGGTACTGATTTTAAGGAATCTTATGCCGCTGCGGCAGAGGCCCTTGAGTATGTTCGTTCCGGTGCCGGCCCGGTTCTTATTGAGGCTGAGGTAGTCAGGCTGCATAGCCATTCATCCTCGGACGACCAGAAAAAATATCGCCAAAAGAGTGATTTGGAAGAGGATTTAAAACGTTGTCCTATTGAGAAGTTTTCTTCGTTTGCCACTACTGCCGGTCACATGAGTGAAGCAGAAATCAATGATATTAAGGCATCTATAAATAAACAGGTTGAAGCCGCTGCAGAAGCAGCCCTAAAAGGTGCTGAGCCAACTGCCGATTCTGTTGAAAGAAACGTGTTTGATGAAAGTGGATATGCCGATACTCTTGAGTACGAGAAAACAGCACCATCAGGGAAAAGTATTGTAATGGTGGATGCCATTAATCATGCCCTCCATGAGGAGCTTGAAAGAAATTCTCAAATATATGTGTTTGGTGAAGACATCGAAGATGATAAAGGTGGCGTGTTCACTGCAACAAGAGGACTTTCAAAGAAATTTGGCAGGGAAAGAGTTTTTAATTCGCCATTGGCTGAAGCAAGCATTGTCGGCGTAGCTACCGGAATGAGCCTTACCGGGTTAAAACCCGTCGTTGAAATCCAGTTTGGAGACTATATCTGGCCGGCTTTCCTGCAATATAAAGACGAGATAGCTTCTTTCAGATACCGCTCGGCAAATAGCTGGACCACTCCGGTTGTCACCAGAGTAGCGGTAGGCGGCTATATTCACGGAGGTATTTATCATAGCCAAAATATTGAATCAATATTTGCGCATATTCCCGGAATTATGATAGCCTATCCTTCAAATGCTTCCGATGCTAAAGGATTGCTGAAAACTGCTATTCGTCTGAAAGATCCTGTCCTGTTCTGTGAACACAAAGGTCTCTATAGACAGAGCTATGCTTCAGGACCGGAACCGGATAAGGATTATTTGGTGCCGTTCGGAAAAGCCAAAGTCGTAAAAGAAGGAGAGGATGTAACGGTTGTTTCCTACGGTCAGACACTTTGGTATGCTGTCGGTGCAGCAAACAAATTGGAAGAAGAAGGTTACTCGGTCGAGGTAATTGACATACGCACTATAATACCGTTGGATGTTGAGACCATTTACAATTCAGTCAAGAAGACAGGTAAAGTGATAGTCATCCATGAGGATACAATTACTGCCGGATTCGGTGCCGAGATAGCAGCGAAGATTGCTGAGAATTGTTTTGAACATCTCGACGGGCCGGTAAAAAGAATTGCTGCCAAAGATGCCCATGTGCCGTATAATCCGGTGCTGGAGAACGCGATGCTGCCTTCACGTGAAGAGATATATAACGGCATCAAAAATTTGTTACTGTATTAAACCTCGCGATGGAGTAAAGGATAGAGTATGAAGATAGATATTATAATGCCGAAAATGGGCGAGAGCATCACCGAAGGAACAATTATAAAGTGGCATAAGAAGCCCGGCGATGCAGTAAAAAAGGACGAGATAATCTTCGAGATAAGCACCGATAAGGTTGATACCGAAGTTCCGTCTCCGGCTGAAGGCTTTATTACCGAAATCCTCTTTAATGAGCAGGAAACGGTTGAGGTCGGAGTTGTCGTTGCCCGCATGTCATCTTCTCAGGAAGACTACACTCCTGAAAAAAGCGATGAAGAATCCATAGTGGATGAAGGTTCGATGCATGATATCGTGGCCAAACATGCCGCCGAGCAGCAGGAACCTATTCATGTCGCTGAGAAGAAAAAAGAATCCGGTAAAGGTCATAGAGCCTTAAAGTTTTACTCGCCATTGGTACTTAATATCGCTCAAAAAGAAAAAGTAACGATGGAAGAACTCGATAAAATTGAGGGGACCGGCATTGGCGGCAGAGTAACCAAAAAAGACATTCTTACCTATGTTGAAATGAGAGATGAATCTGCTGGAGAGCAGGATGGTAACGTTCCTTCAAAACAAGGATCAATCGACAGAATTCCAATGGATAACCTGCGTCAGCTTATCATGAAGCACATGATAAACAGCCGTGATACATCAGTCCATGTGTCGGAAGTTGTCGAAGTTGACGTGACGCGGATAGCAAAAATTATTAAAGAAAAAAAATCCTTAATCTATAAAAAGGATGAAGTGAAACTTACATACATGGCGTTCATTTCATATGCTGTGGTTAAGGCTCTGAGAGAGTTTCCTTTGCTTAATTCTTCAATTGAAGGCAAAGATATATTAAAGAAGAATTTTATCAATCTTGGCATTGCTGTGGCACTTGAACCGGACGGTCTTATTGTCCCGAACATCAAGAATGCACAAGATAAAAACCTAATTGGACTTGCAAAATCAATCAGTGATGTTGCCGAAAAAGCCCGTTCGAAAAAGTTGGTACCCGATGATATAGCAGGGGGCACCTTCACCATTACGAACTTCGGTGTTTTCGGTACGCTTCACGGAACCCCAATAATAAACCAGCCTGAAGTAGCCATACTTGGTGTTGGAGCAGTTGTGAAAAGGCCCGTAGTGATCGAAATAGGGGATATGGATAGTATCGCAATCAAATCAATGATGTATCTGACGTTGTCACATGACCATAGGATCATTGATGGACTGCAAGGCGGAAGGTTTTTGAGTACTGTAAAACAGATTCTTGAAAACTTTTCTGAAAATCTATTGCTGTAACAGAAAATCGTCGTATATTAACAGGTTAAATCTTATATAAAATGATCAATTTACATCAAAGAAAATATAAAGAGCAGCTCGAAAAGGACGGAATTGTTGCCGTTAAACGTCCCGAATGGCTAAAAGTACGTCTTCCTGCCGGAGATAATTTCTCTGATGTTAAAAAATTGATGCGGAATCAAAAACTTAATACAGTTTGTGAAGAAGCCCGCTGTCCGAACATCGGCGAATGCTGGAATAGAAGGACTGCGACTTTCATGATTCTTGGAGAGATTTGTACGAGAACCTGTGGTTTTTGCAACATTAAAACCGGAATGCCTTCAGCGCTGGATTTGGACGAACCCCGTCGCGTAGCAGAATCGGTTGAATCCTTAGGGTTAAAACATGTTGTCATCACCTCGGTTAACAGAGATGAATTGAAGGACGGAGGTGCTTCAATATTCTCTGAAACGATCAAAAGGATACGCGCTGCCGTCCCTGATTGCACGATTGAGATACTTATTCCTGATTTCAAAGGCGAAATTGATGCATTTGAGATAATAATGCAGAATCCGCCGGATGTTTTGAACCATAATCTGGAAACCGTTGGCCGGCTATATCATGCTGTCCGCCCGCAGGCACAGTACCGCAGAAGTCTGGACCTGTTGAATTGGTTTAAAGACCGTGGTTTAACGACAAAAAGCGGCATCATGGTCGGAATAGGTGAGCAGCCCGAAGAGATACTTACCTTGATGGATGATCTTCGGTCAGTAGATTGTAAAATAATGACCATTGGGCAATATTTGCAACCGACAAAAGAACATCTGCCGGTTTCAAGATTTGTATCGCCCGAAGAGTTTCTGATGTATAAGAAAGCCGGCTTGGAAAAAGGGTTTACGATTGTTGAATCCTCGCCATTGGTAAGAAGTTCTTACCACGCCGATGAGCAGGCAAAATTAATTTTTTAGTAACAATCTAAGTCGGTTTTAATTTCAAAAACTTTCTTATTTTGTTATCTGAGAAATTCCTTTTATCTTGTATACCCTTAAATTGAAATTATTAATCATATTTAGTTGTTTTTAATGAAAAACAGATCACTACTAGCAGCCTTAGCAATATCATTCATATTTGCTTCTGTCTCCGTGTTCGCACAGGGACTTTCCAAAATCCAAAAAGACGATAATTCGAACTATACCAACGTTGGAGAAATCCGAATGACGGTTTCGAATTTTGGTGTTTATGGAAACGGCCTCAGAAACCTTACTCAATCCAATCACCAACCATCTTGTGAATACCCCTCAGGTAGCGGTATTGAACATATATATGTTGGTGGTCTTTGGGTGGGTGGTTTTCTAAAAGACAGTCCTACTGCTCAATCCAAGATAGGTCCGTATGTAACAACGGCAGCGATTGACGCAAGTTCTCTTTCTTCCGGTCGAAATGCGGGATTTGAGTTTACAAATGTTGATACGAGTACTGTTCAGCAATTTTCTTCACTGCCTGATTCGAAATTTTATAAAGAAGGTAGTATATCGCATCAAGACTTTAAAATGGATTATAGCGATACCGCCAAGAAGTACTCCGATGGTTCTGTAATCAGTGATCATACTCCTCTAGGAATAGCTATCCATCATGAAACCTATTGCTGGGATTATTCTTTCGCGAATTTCTTTGTTATAATGAATTATACTATTAAAAACATCAATCCGAATCAGTATATTGATAGTGTGTACGTAGGTTTGTGGACTGATGCAGTCGTTCGAAATACTAAAATCACCACATCCACTAATACTGCATTCTTTTCACATGGCGGAGACGGATTTGCTGATACTTTGCAGATGGCATATGAATATGATGCGGATGGAGACGTTGGATACACAGATAGTTACATCGGCATTCAATATTTAGGATCTACACCCGAAGCCAAATCGGATAACATTATCCCATCTACCAATTTTAATACATGGTCACATAACGGAACCGACGCAAACTTTTTCACTCCAACTACCGATATTCAGCGCTATACGAAAATGCAAGGATTTTTTGGCGGAAGCAATAGATATAATTCAGGCATCAACCCGGCGGATTTAAAAGTCCCATCAAATCGATCGCTGCTGTTGACTCGTGGTTATTATAGCAACATTGCCCCGGGAGATTCCATTAATGTCGTTTTTGCAATTGTTTGTGCCAAAAAGTTTGGTAATGACCCGGCAAAAAATGATACATGGGATCAGCGTAAAAATTTATATAGCAATGCAGATTGGGCATTACGTGCCTACTATGGAAATGACCGCAATCGCGACGGTATTATTGAACCTGATGAAGACATTAACCATGACGGAAAAATTCAGCGTTATGTCCTTCCTGCACCTCCAGCTTCGCCAAAAGTGCATGCTGTAGTGGAGAGTAATAAAGTTACAATATACTGGGATAAAATTCGGGCTGAAACTTCACAAGATCCTATTTCAGGGCTTAAGGATTTTGCCGGCTATCGAGTATATCGTACCAATGCCGGTTTCGATTTTGATTTAACCCAAAGCAATACCTCATCATTAGTCTTGCTCACACAGGTAGATACAGCCGGAGTAAATGGTTTTAATAACGGATTCAAATCCGTCGAAATGAATTCTCCCGTAACATTTGCAGGTGATACCACACACTACTGGTATAAATTAGTAATTCCCAACCTGCTTAACGGCTGGCAATATTTATTCACGGTAACTGCCTTTGATAAAGGCGATGTTGCTAACAACGTTGAACCCCTTGAATCCAGTAAGCTATCAAATATCTTACGAATTATCCCTGGAACAGTTGCTCAGGAACAAACAGCCGGAAAAATCGGTGTTTATCCCAACCCTTATTACGGTAGCGCCGTATGGGATGGTAACTCTGAGCGATTACGTAAAATTTACTTCTATAATCTACCTGAAGAATGTGATGTTACTATTTACACTCTTGCGGGCGATATCGTTAAAAAATTCCATCATGACAAGACCAGCAATGGATCTGATATGCGTTGGTTTACATCATATGCAGATGGAAAACAGCAGTTCGCTGGTGGCGAACATGCATGGGACTTGGTAACTGACAGAGATCAGGCAATTGCCACTGGTTTATATCTCTTTACGGTTAAAAGCGCCAAAGACGGCTCTATACAAACTGGTAAATTCTTAATTGTTAAATAAATAGGTGCAAATATGAAAAAAACAGCGTTTCTGTTTCTTTTATTAGCTTTTGCGGCGAATATTTCGTTTGCCCAATCAGAAAAGTATCCGCTTGTCACGGTACAGCAAATTATGGGATTTGCTGATTCAACTCACGCTTTGTATCCTTCGCCATTGGTGAATGATACAGTAAGAGTTCAAGGTATCGTTCTTGTTCGTCCAACCGTGGCTGCTATCGGTGATCGCCGACCCATTCTTTATGTAGGTTCACGTTGGAGTACATACATCCAAACAGCTGATTATGAACCATGGGGCGGATTGAATGTTATCACTAATGATACTGTAGCTTCTGCAGCTACTTTATTTAGTGAGGTTTGTGACACGGCAACTGTATGCGAATTTACCGGCGTTGTTACGACTTACTCACCTAACACAGAACTTATTCTTTTACCAAGCGTACCAGTTGTACCAATTGAAAATATCGGACACAGAGCTGCTCCAATTCCGATTACCCTTGAAGATTTATGGACTGCCCCTGGTACAACACCAAATTACAAATGGCAAAAATACCATGGAATGTATGTTCAGTTAACAGCTGACGTTAGTCATACTCTGATTACTTCGGAAAGATTTATCACAGGTGGTTCATCTTCATCTTATGGTAGATTTAAAATCAGCGATCAAAATGGCAATTATGCTATTATGTATCCTGCATCAGCTTACTTTAAATATACATCAACTATGAGTTTAACACCAGGTGGATATCAACCACCAGCGGACGGTTCGTATATATCATATATCCGTGGCCTTCTTATTTGGTACGGTTCATATTATGAAATTGAACCTATCTATCCCGGTGATGTTGGACCAACTCTTATTTCACCACCTTCAATCAGTAGCGTGAAAAGAGATGCGTTGTTAATCAGTAAAAATCAAGCAGTAACGGTATCTGCGACAATTAAAGCGACTTCTGCTCCTGTTGTTGATGCAAAAATTCACTTTACAGTTAATGGTGTAGAAGATTCTGTTGCGATGTCACGTAGTGTATCTGATACTACTATCTATACCGGTGTCATTCCGGGTTGTACAGCTGATTCATCATTTGTTTCGTATTATATTAAAGCTGTAGACGCAAATACTTTGTCGGTAACAAACCCTGCGAATACTAAGACAAGTCAATTTTCTTATTTCGCTATTAATACTCCACTTCAGATTCAGCACATCAGATATAGCCCGTTTGGAAGCGGATATAGCGGATATAATGCAAGCAGTGTTGCAAGTGGAGTTTCGTCAACAATTTCTTTGACCGGTACAGTCATTTCTGATACTTCTGATATTCCAGGTCATGGTACATCGAACCCTTCAAGAGTCTATATGCAAAATGGAAGCGGCGCTTGGAGTGGTATTCTTATCGGAGTTGGTGGAACCGCAGGAACAGATGTACTGAAATTGAAACGTGGCGATAACGTAACAGTGACTGGTAAGATTTACATGTCTAACATGGGCGCTAAAATTGATACTTTGACTTCGATTGTCATAAATTCTTCAGGCAACCCTATGCCGACACCTACGGTTCTTACTACCGGATCTTGTGGTACTTCAATGCTTGGTGTTTTAACCGGCGAGCCTTATAATGGCACCCTGGTTACCTATCAAAATATTTCCGTTGATAACGCAAATCCGGACGGCCCATTGTATAATTATGGTGAGCAGTATGTCACAGACGGTTCTACACATTCCAGAATAGCCTGGTCAGATGGTGGAACGACTTACTATAGTGATACAACTGCTGTTAAATCAACACGCGTTCTTTTAGGCGACAAATTTACATCCTTAACAGGTGTCTTAGGCTATACGCACAATTATTATAAACTTTGTGCAAGAAAGGACAATGATGTCGTTGGACATACAACAGATATTCGCAAAGAGAATACATTGTTCGCAAAGAATTATATGTTGAATCAAAACTTCCCGAATCCATTCAACCCATCAACTACTATAAGTTATTCAATTCCATCTACCGGAATGGTAACTCTGAAGGTTTATGATGTACTAGGACGTGAAGTTTCAACTTTGGTTAATCAAGTTCAAACTAACGGAAATTACAAAGTATCGTTCAATGCATCATCATTGCCGAGCGGTATTTATTTCTATAGCCTGAATTCGAATAATTTCTCTCAAGTTAAAAAAATGATTCTTATAAAGTAATTATTAAGTGCAGGTGCTGATATAATCAGCATATCAGCACCTGTAATTTTTTATTTTAAGTGATAAATTCATGATTAAAAAAACTGCTCTTCTTGTATTTTCGGCAATCTTGGTATTCTTTGCTATATCGTGCAAAGATTCAATTACGGATAATCCTTATGGAAACAAGGCGCCGACAACAAAAGTATTTTTAGACTCTGCTTATGCAGTTAGTAAGCAGAAAAGTAAAATTGATATTCACTGGATCGGCGATGACCCTGATGGTCTGGTAATAGGTTACTATTTTTCCTGGGATAATGTTAGTTGGACATTTACCGCGAAAAATGATAGCGTATTTGCATTGCGTATCGGGGCAAATGATTCATCGTATGTATTTCGCGTTTCTGCTGTTGATAATCACGGGAACGGTGTGTATGATGCAGATGTCTACCAAAACGGAATTCATTATGGACCCGAACCATATACTGATGTCAATAACAATAAAAAATATGATGCCGGTGAACCCTTCACGGATATTGGGCTTATAGATCCACGTCCTGCATCAATATCGTTGCCTATCACCAACACCGCACCAACTATTGCTTGGTTTGCTCATACAACAGTTCCGGATTCTTCTTTGCCGGTAATGTCTTTCCGGTGGGTGGTTGATGATTTGGATGATGAAAGCACTGTAGATAGTATCAGAATTGCACTAAATGATACAACAAATTATGTGTCTATCCCGGGTACTATACGGAGCGTTACAATTTTTGGATATGATTTTAGCAGTAATTCACCTAAACTGAAGATCTTTACTGAAGGTAACGCGAACAATGTACTTTCCGTACAGATACCGGGTGTAAAATTAAATGACAATAATATTTTTTATGCTCAGGCAGTTGATATTGCAAGTGCTAAATCACCATGGATTGCCTCGACTTCCATATCTAAGTCCGGTAAATGGTATGTCAAAAAACCTCAAGGGAAAATCCTTCTTATTGATGATTATGTGAGTTCTGACGATGCTGCTGCAACAAATTTCTACAGCAGTGCTTTAGGAAGTATAAACGCATCATTTGACGTTTACAATATCCGGACAAATGATACGATACCGTACATGAATGCGAATTTTTTACAGACTCTCAAATTATATAACTGTGTACTTTGGTATACCGATTATACCAGTCCTTCTTTGGATTTAGCTCAAGCGACTGTGAATCAGTATCTTAACGCTCATGGTAAAATTGCGTTTTCGATGCAGTTCCCGATAAACACGAATGATGCAGATCTTTTAGGGCAATTGGTTGATTTCCTACCTATTCTCAAAGATACTTCATATAAGAAAACTTCTATATCGAAGAACACTAAAGTTGCCTCAAACGATGCCAGTTATCCTGATTTAACTGTATCAGCTCAGGCGATTTACCGAGTTCGGTCATTTAATATACAGCCCGTTGGTGCTACTTCTGTTTACACGTTCCCTAACAAAGAATTGGCCGGATCAATTGGCTTCAAAAATTCAGATAATTCATTGTTCTTTATCGGTTTGCCGCTCCATTCAATGAATGGATCAAACACAGTACCGGCTTTACTGACACAAGTATTTAAAGATTTTAATATTAGTATAAAATGAAAAAAATAGCAGTATTAATTTTAATTTGTTTTGCATCTGTCTTCGGCCAGGAGACGGGCTCAATGTCTGGTAAAGTCACCGATAAGAAAACCGGTGAACCTTTACTCGGCGTTAACATTGTATTTAAGGGAACTTATTACGGTGCGGTGACAGATATAAATGGTGGTTACCGGGTTAAAAATCTCAATCCCGGAACTTATAACGTTGAAGTATCCTTCATCGGTTATAAAACGGTTCAATTCACCAGTACGAAAATTGTCGCCGGTGCCAATAAAGTTCTTGATGTCCAGATGGACGAATCAATTATGGCTCTTGGACAAGAAGTAGTTATCATCGGTGAAAAACCTATGATGGATGTTGAAGATACTCAAAGCAAGAAGAGAATTGATAAATCGGACATTGAGAATGCCAAACTTGCGGATATCGGCGCTATTGTTACGCAACAGGCAGGTGTTGTGGCAACCGATAACGAAATCCACATTAGAGGCGGTAGAAGTAATGAAAACGCGTTTTTGCTCGATGGTGTATCCGTTCAGGATCCATTGGCAGGAACAGGTTTTGGATTGCAGCTTTCTGCTAACGCGATTGAGGAAGTTGAAGTTATTACCGGTGGTTATAACGCAGAATTCGGACAAGCGACTTCCGGAGTTGTGAATGTTAAAACTCGTGAGGGTGGAGACAGATACCATGGCTCTTTCTCCTACAAGACCGACAATATCATTTCAAAGAGTTCATTTCATAATTTCAACACAGATATTGTTGAAGCAAATCTGAGCGGACCGGAACCCTTAACCAAGTATGTTTTGCCGGCAATTGGTTTACAAATTCCGGGTGAATTGATCTTCTTTGGAAACTTCTATACCGGTCTTACCGACGGAATTACGCAAGGTATGTACAAGGCTACTGCTCATCAAACATACTCTTCGATTTTCCACGGTTCTACTTTTGCTCCTAAGGCTGAAAATAGCTGGTTTTGGCTTGGCAAATTGACATATAAATACTCTCCGACATTTAAAATCCAGTATTCATACAATCAGTCGGTAAGTATTAATCAGAACTCGCAGTCATTACAGCAAAATCTTGAATATGTTGAGCCAAGTCCGGGATATCAATACGCATTCCAGAATATTCTTGACAGTGCAAATACTTATACCCACAATAACATTTATCAGTCTATAAGTATTACGCATACGTTGAATCCTAAAACATTTTATGAGTTGAAATTCAATTATTACTTTACCCATCTGCGTGCTGATGCAAACGGAAAGTACTATAAAGATTACAATCAACCAAAAGATATTACCAATTTCCCGGTTATTTATTATAACACGAATCGCGATACGCTTGGTGTAATTCCGGGTGACGGATTCTGGGACGTCGGTAATCCGTATACATGGCATGATCACTACGTTGAGGAATACTCAGTTAAGGGTGATCTTACCAGTTTCTTTGATGAAAAGAATAAATTCAAAGCAGGGTTTGAAGCCTCAGTTCAGGAAATGCAGGTTGTTGATATTTATCAACCTTGGATTGGAGAACTTGGTTTGAACAATGACGTTTACAAAGTATATCCTGCAAAGGGCTCATTTTATGCGCAGGACAATATTAACTTTTCAGGAATGATTCTCAATTTCGGTTTACGTTTTGATTATTGGTTCCCGGGAAAGTTTGTTGATGATGCTGTCAATAATCCGGATGTAATCACAATCCCTGATCAAGTTCGCAAGAACTATAAAGATGATACCTACAATTTCTTCGGTAGACGTTGGAAGGGTAGACTTAGTCCTCGTTTGGGTATTTCTCACCCGGTATCGGATTATCAGACCTTGTTTTTCTCATACGGACACTTCAGCAAATGGCCTAATCCGCAATTTGTTTATGCTAAGTTGAATCCGGTGAGTGCACAATCCTCATTTCAGAAATTTGGTAACCCTAATTTGAATCCTGAAACAACGGTTGCATATGAATTAGGTATTAAAACGCAGTTTACAACAGATGATGTCTTGACATTGACTGCATACTACAAGGATATTTTCGATTACGTCAGTACACGCTCGGCGATCATTAACTCAGCTCGTTTGTCAACCACTAGTTTGACAACATATGTAAACTCAGATTATGCCCGTTCACGCGGTCTTGAATTAGAGTATAAAAAACGTATGGGGAAATGGTTTACAGGTTCGTTGAATGCAACGTATGCTATTGTAACCGGTAAGAGTTCTTCGCCTGATGAAGGTATCCTCGTACAGAGTGGAAGTTTACAGGAAACGGTAAAAGAATTCTACATGACCTGGGATCGTCCGCTGAACATATCTTTATCGACAAACTTCTATGTTGAAAGAGATAACCCCTTGTTTGGATTTGGCAGTGGCATTCTGGATGATTACAATGTATTTATTCGCGTGCAGTTTGAATCAGGAAAACGTTATACTCCTGCTTACTTTAATGGTGACTATGACATTAGCGGCAAGCCTGATTATGAATATATTACAACTGACCGCAATAATAAAATCGGACAAAATTGGTTTTGGGTTGATATGAATTTCGAAAAGAATTTCTCTATCGGCAAATTGAAGTTCGCCTTCTCGGTTGAAGTAAACAATTTACTTGATCAGAAAAACTCTGCGATTATCAATCCGGTTACAGGTAAAGCTTACGAAGTCGGTCAAAATGTCCCGGCCTCATGGAACGATCCGCGGTATCCTGATTTGCAGGCGCCGATTAGCGCATATCAACTCAATCCAGCGCGGTATCTGACCAGAAGAAATGTCAAATGTGGAATTAGCTTAAGATTTTAACTATGAAGAATATCATTTTTGTAACTATACTGTTTGCTCTATCCCTTACAGAACTGCATGCACAATTGTTTCCGGTTCTGGGTGGACAAAGAGCAGGAATTTCAACGGCCGAATTCCTCAAGATCGGTGTCGGCGGCAGGGCATCTGCTATGGGCGATGCATTCGTTGCTTTGAGTAATGATGCTTCCAGCTTATACTGGAACCCGGCCGGACTCGTACAATTCGATAAGGATGAGGTACTGTTCTCACATAACAAGTGGGTCGTTGATATCAATCACGACTTCCTTGGTGCTGTGTACCATTTGGACGGATCCAACGCTTTTGGTCTTTCATTTACCTCACTGACCATGGAGGATATGCCCGTTACTACTGAGTTTCAGCCATTCGGAACAGGTGAGTACTTTACTTATAGTGACGTTGCAGTCGCGTTAACGTATTCACGGAAAATGACAAGTCAGTTTAGTTTTGGTGGAAGCATCAAATATATGGAAGAGACTCTCGATAAACTGAAAATGCGTGGCGTAATGATTGACCTTGGTACATACTACTGGACCGGGTTGGGTACTTCACGTTTCGCAGTCACGGTTTCAAATTTTGGTAATAACCTTGCACCTGATGGAAAAGTAGTGTTGGTTAGTAAACGTTCTACTTCTACATGGCAGTCGTTTTCGCCACCTACTATGTTTCGTATCGGTTTCGCTTTTGAACCGTATCAGGATGAGATGAATAGAGTGACCGCATCTGCTCAGCTTAACCACCCGAACGATAACAGTGAAAACTTATCAACCGGTGTTGAATACTGCTGGAATAATATGTTGTTTCTTCGCGGTGGCTATAAATTCAACATAGAGGAACAAAACTACTCATTTGGTGCCGGTTTTAATGCGCCTATTAGTTTTGCAAATGTTACCGTAGATTATAGTTTTTCAAATTTTGAAAAATTGGGGTCAGCTCAACGATTTTCTATATCATTAGGTTTATAAAACGCAATGAAAAAACTTTTATTATTATTACCCCTCGTAGTTTTGTTTTTAACCGGCTGTCAACCGGATAAATTGGATTTAACCGAGTTTAAAACCTCAGCATCGCCTAATACGGGCGATACTCTCTACATCCGTTTAGGCGGAGCATGGGGAGGTTTTAACAATCCTAGTGCATTACTCATTGGTCACGAACCTTTTATTTATGTTTGTGATAAAGATAACGATCGCATTGTTATGCTGAATACTGCCGGGACTGTCTTAGGCTCTTTAAAAGTCAAACAACCGGTCGCTATTGCACAGGATTATAGAGACAATCTGATTGTATGCGCGGCATTTGACACTACGATTTCTGGTTCGACAGTAACTTACAGTGCTGTTTATAAAATCAATTTGTATGAAGCAAATCATGTTATTGCGAATGCGAAACTGACCAGAATTTTGCCTGTTAAACCAGCAGATTTTGTAGCAACCAGAAAATATACGGCTGTGGCAGCATTTTTTGATAACTCATACTATGTAGCCCGGTTTGGTCCGAACAATTCAAGTATTTACGATCCGGATAATTCAATATTGAAGTTTTCTGGCGATACATTAACAGGAAAAGTTAGTGGACTTGACCCGTTGAGCACTGGCTTGAAAACTGCCAATGGAATAAATTGTATTACACCTTTTTCAAAGCAGACCTACGATTTTATTACCACTTACAGTTCCAGTGTTAGTTTTAAGGCAATCTGGTATGCAATCGATCTTCAAGGTGATTATTACTCGAAATTTTCTCCCGGGGATGGCTCGGATTTTATTAAACCGGATAGGTTTAAGAACGCAACTGGCTCATGCTTAGATGCTTATGGTAATATCTACATTGCCGATGCCGGAAAAGATAGTGTTTATAAGTTCAATTCTTCCGGTTATGAAATGCAATCCTTCGGCGGGTCATCGTTCTTCAAGAAGCCTGTCGCTGTAGCACATTTTGACAAGATTCTGTATGTGCTTGATGCGGATAAAAATGAAATAATTCGATTCATCTTATCGACGGACACTAAATGAGAAAAATATTTAGCCTGATAGTATTATTGAACATTCTAACATTTGCACAAAAAGACACAGTTATTTCTGCATTACACACTAACAACTCGGCTGGTGTGCCTACAGATACGGCAACTTTGTATAGAGTTAGAGGAGTTGTAACAGCAACTAATCAACTAGGTAATAATGCTACTTACGGCCCTGGTGCAATCCAAGATGAAACTGCCGGCATAACGGTTTATGGAAATTCTTTTGCTTCGGGTTCATCGCTGGCTATTGGTGATACCGTGTTGGTTACTTCACGTTTGGCGTTTTATAACGGACTTACCCAGCTTGATATGCGGAAAATAGCTGCCTCATCAACCGTCAAAAAAATAGCATCAGGGAAGGCTCCAGAACCGCAAGTTGTCACTATCTATCAGATACAAAATCAGCAGTGGGCCGGATATGAAGAATTTGAAAGCCGGTTGGTTAGAATCAATAATGTTACCTTTTCTTCTACAGGTACATTCGCTTCAGGAACATCTGGAAAAACTTACTCGATTACCGATGGTACGAATTCCCTCGATTTCCGCTTGACATCTAATGCCGGAACTTCAATTAACAACCTTACAATACCTACAGGTAAATGTGACGTTATTGGTATTATAAGTCAATACAAAACTTCTACTCCCTGGAATTCAGGCTATCAATTGATGCCTCGTATGATCAGTGATATTGTGACCGATGCAACTCCACTGGTGTACAATAATCTTGTTGTCAATAACATTAAGACAGATGCATTTACTGTGAATTTCCAAACAGTAAGAGCAGGGAATACTCAAATTAAATATGGCTTGACATCCGCGTTGGAATTGGACTCTGTGGTAATTGCCGGTGATACGACCAATCATATTGCTACCATCTCCGGTTTACAGCCGAATACATTATACTATTTTAAGGCTGTCTCAACGAATGCGGCAGGAACTAGCGAAAGTGCTATCCAGCAGGTAACAACTGCTTCCGGAAGTACAAAAACCGGTGCAATTAATGTTTACTTCAATATGCCTATTGATACAAGTGTCGCTTTGGCCGGAAATGCAGCTAAAGGCAGCGTTTCTTTTGAAGATAAACTTGTCGCCAGAGTAAACAATGCTGTGTACTCAATTGATATGGCAGTTTACAGCATGAACGGTTTAAGCAATCTTACTTCCGCTTTATTGAACGCGAAAAACAGAGGCGTTAAACTCCGTTTGGTTTACGACAGCCGTGATGGTAGTTCTACACAGGCAAATGTGCAGACACTCCTGAATGCTGGTGTCTTGATGAGCCAACGGCCGGCATCAATCTCCGGTATTATGCACAATAAATTCTTTGTTTTCGATGCACGCGATACCGTTGCGGACAATGATTGGGTCTGGACCGGTTCCTGGAATCCGAACAGTGCTGAAGCAGGATTCAAAAATAATGCTCTCGAAATTAACGACCCTACACTCGCTTCTGCTTATACAAAAGAATTTGAGGAAATGTGGGGGTCCACTACTGATACACCAAATCCATCAGTTGCAAAATTCTCCTATAATAAAACCAACAATACCGCACACTCATTTACTATCGGCGGTAAATCTGTGAGATTGTATTTCAGCCCATCTGATGGAGTGACCTCACAAATTTCTTCTACCATCGCTACTGCTCAAACCAGTATCTATTTTGCAGTTATGTCATTTACAAAAAATGATTTAGGTCAGGCAATATATTATCGCTACAGTGCCGGCGTCAGAGATATTAAAGGTGTTATCAATAATATTAATGATACAGGTAGTGAATACACCTACTTACAAAATTACGGCAGTGTTGTAGCAGATGCAGGTTCAACAAATTCATCTGTTACGTTGCATGATAAATACGCTTTAATTGACTGCTATACGGCTAATAGCGATCCTACAGTTATTACCGGTTCTCATAACTGGTCGGCAGCAGCTGAAACAAACAATGATGAGAATACTCTTATCATTACGGATTATAAAATAGCCAATCAGTATATGCAGGATTTCAAAAAGCGTTATAACGATGCCGGTGGTACGGGTACATTTGTTATTCCGACTGATGTAAAAGATGGTAAAAGTCTGGTTAAAGAGTATGATGCTCATTTATATCAGAACTATCCGAATCCGTTCAACCCTGTAACAACGATACGTTTCGAGACGACACACTCACAGAATGTGAAAATCGAAGTCTATAATGCATTGGGACAGAAAGTTGCAACTGTATTTGACCGGAATGTTAATCCGGGAATCTACGCAGTGGATTTCAACTCTGCATCACTCGGCAATGTATCAAGCGGTATCTATTACTACCGTCTTACAGCCGGTACCTACAGTGATGTAAAGAAAATGATTTTAATGAAGTAAAAGTCAGGGCATGTGCAAACATGCCCTTGCTAATTTTACTGAAATACTCTATTTTTACATATTGTTTTTGGGGCTATAGCTCAGCTGGGAGAGCGCTTGAATGGCATTCAAGAGGTCAGCGGTTCGATCCCGCTTAGCTCCACAAAGGACGTCGAAAGACGTCCTTTTTTTATGCCTGAAAGTACAGAGCAGAAAAAATGATTAGTTAAATATGCATCAGATGTAACTGAACAAGCTGGGAGAGCGTCCCGATCCGCCGCGGCGGACAAGTACCTCGGGAAGGTCAGCGGTTCTCCCAAAGGGATCCGGTGGATATCCCGCTTAGCTCCATAAAGGATGTCGAAAGACGTCTTTTTTTTGTTGCGACCACTTGATACCACCCCAATTATAATCTGCTGCCTCAATCAGAAATGCTTATCAAACTTTTTGTTATTATTTTATCGAATTATTTGGATGCCGTCGATAATTTTACAAAATTTAAAATCACTTTAAAAGAATACTGTACACCTAAAATCATTACATGAAGAACCTCTTACACGAAATTCACAAGAAAATATCTCCAATTCTCAGCTTTCGGCTCTCCCTAAAAAACTTGTCATGGATTGTCTTCGGATTTACACTCATTCTGCTTATCCTTCCTCTGACCAAGTACTTCAGTTTTGAGTTCAGTGCTGCTGAAGGGCTGTTCCTATCATTCACCGGGGGACTGCTTTTTATATTGTTGAACCGGGGTGGTACGAAAGTACACTTCCCAAAATTTGTTCTTAAGTATCTTCTGATCTTCCTCATCCCGTTTGTGATGCAAGCGATTAAGATCTTATTTGCCGGGTATTCATGTTTTTGGCATGGGACAAGATTCTACTTTGTAATAACCTTACCATCGGTAATTATAGGTATTGGAATTGCTGCTTTTGCTTTGATCAGCAGTAAGAAACACAGCTTGGCACTTTTCATTGTCTATTATATACTAATAGCGCTTATGCCGTTGTGGATACTGTATTACTATCAACAGTTGTATTTTTATAATCCTTTAATTGGGATATTCCCCGGTACCGTATATGATGAACTGATCCACATTACACCCTTATTGCTCATACATCAGATTGCCTGTATCTGTATTGCTGTTTTGCTCATGTTTCTTGCGCAAAAGAATGCCGGCAGACAGACTCGCATCCGCAAATTTGTCGTGCTTTTTTTGACCGGAATAGCAATCTGGTATCTTTCCCCAATTTCTCCATTCGTTACTCCTCGTGACCACATTGAAAAAGAGCTTAAAGGGCGCATAAGGACGGAGCACTTTTTAATCTACTTCAGGGAGGGGAGTCTCAGTAGAGATGCTGCCAAAGACTTTGCTCTGCTGCACGAGGTTTATTTTGATCAGCTTCGGCAGTTCTATCAGACTGAACCGAAAACTCAAATACGTTCCTATATTTTCCACTCTCCTGAGGAAAAATCGCGCTTACTGGGAACTGCCGCGGCGGATTTTGCGAAGCCGTGGAAGAATGAAATTTATATTACCGATGAATCGTTAGCAAACACACTCAAGCATGAGCTTGCACACGTATTCACCTCCTCTTTCGGATATTCTCCATATAAACTTTCGCATGGATTTGATCCTGCCATGCTTGAGGGTGCGGCAACTGCCTCATCGCCGGTTTATGACGATTTCCCATTAAACTATATGGCGTTTCAGGCATTGAGCGCAGATACAAATTTATCGGTTTCATCACTCTTCGGTGGATTGAGTTTTTTTGGAGGCGTTTCCTCAACATCATATTGCATTTCAGGCTCGTTTTGCCGGTATTTAATAAACACCTACGGAATATTGAATTTCCGGAATGCCTATAAGAATGGATTTTCTAAAGAAATATACGGCAAATCACTCAGTGAACTAGGGAAAGAGTATAAAGCCAGCTTGTTTGCTCAAGGATTCGTTTATAATAAGGATCTGGCTGATTACTACTTTCGGGGGCAGGGCTTGCTCCAAAAGACCTCGCCACATTATGCTGCTGAACTGAGGTGGGAATCAATGCTGCTCATGAAAGACGGCAGATATGTGGATGCTTTGAATAAACTGCAAGATACACACAGAAGTCTTTTACAAGCTTCACTCTTAAAGGTTCAAATTTTAGAGAAATTACATCGCTTCGACGAGGCAATTTATATTTTAAGGGAAGCTCGTGAAGCTTGTGGTAAATCGGGAGCATGCAAAGATATCGAATTAGCACTTGCAAATTGCTATTTTATGAAAGGTGATCTTGAGAAAGCCGGGAGCATGTATAAAGAATTGTGGGAGCACGCACATAGACCCTTTTTTAAGTCAATTTGTGCGGCCAGAGTAGTAGCAGTACAGAATCGGGAGCACGCCGAGGATGTTTTTAGTGATGACGATCTTGTCAAGTTTCGTCTGTATTCAAATCTTTTAACTAAGTCAGGCAACTCTTCCATAATTCCGGTTGTTTTAATTCTATCTGGCGCCATAGATGCCCCTTATGCGGCCACCAGGGAAACGATACAAAAGTGGTTTGCTCATCAGAAAACAGTGGAAGAGTACAATGTACTTTGGTTATTGAGGTTTGCATTAAATCACGGCGATATTGAATTTGCCCGAGACATTTTATATAAAAATGATTCGAAAAACATTATTTTTTCTCCAGCGATTTCCGAAGAACGGAAAAAAATGCGTACTATTGAATTAATCCTCGGAAGAGGGTTTACTTATAATATTTGGAATGATCATGAGTGAGCTGAAACGGAAACAGAACCTGAAAAGTGAAATTCTCAGGGATGAAATATTGAAGAGTATTTCGGAAATTTCCGGCACAACGTTCTATGCCAGTGGTACAACGGTTCTTGATCTTTTGTCAAAACAGCCTATTGAGGGGTATTTCTTGCATTTTTGCGGTGATAAAAAAGCATTTATCCGTTTTATTGAGGACACTCCCTCCGGAAAAAAATTTGAACTGATATCGTATTCAGAATCCGTGCAAACCTGGACTTTTTCTTTGGGACGTAAGAATGTTTTAGTATCATTTTATAACTCAGCGCGACAATTGAATGAGGGGCTGAAGCGTTCCTCCCAGACTATTGGTATTCCTGTCTTATCAATGTATGTCTCATTGCAACAAAAGAGTCTTGGTAGAGTATACGATCCGTTTGAGGGTTATGAAGATTATAGCGGCAATGCTTTACGCATCGGGGATAGATTCAGCGAGGCATTCTGGAGCCATCCTTCATTCTTGCTCAGCATTTGTTACTATGCGGCGAAGTATAGTTTTATTCCCGATACAAGTGCTCTGGAATTAATGAAACGACATACAGAAGAAATGGACGTTCCGGCAGCCGAAGGATCAGCTATCTTTTTTAAAATATTAGGTACTCCTCAGCCTTCAATCGGTTTGAAAATGCTTCATGAATCAGGTTTGTTAAGTAAATTTTTTCCGGAAGCCTCGAACATGGCAGGTGTTGAGCCGGTGGGCGGGTATCAACATAAAGATGTTTTTTATCATACATGCGAAGTAGTTGATAACATAAGCCGGACAACAGATAATGTTTGGCTCCGGTTCGCAGCATTCGTTCACGATATTGCCAAACCTCATACCAAACGATTTATTGAGGGTACGGGCTGGACATTTCACGGGCACGAAGAAAAAGGTGCTCGGTTGATGAAGGGAATGTTTTTCCGTTTGGGGCTTGATCGAGAAAAGCTTCCGTACGTGCAAAAAATGATCAGGCTTCATTTGCGGCCTTCAGCTTTAGTCGGTGAGGAAATAACCGACTCAGCTGTTCGGCGTTTGATAACTGAGGCAGGCGAACACCTTGAAGATCTGCTGAAGCTATGCCGTGCAGACATTACGAGCAAAAACCCCGGCAAGGTAAACCGTGTCAGGAAAAATTATGATGTCGTGGAAGCTAAAATCCTTGCTGTTAATGAAAAGGATGAGTTGGCCGCATTCCAATCTCCGGTAAGAGGTGAGGAGATCATGCAAATTTGTGGTCTCAAACCCTCGCGAAAAGTGGGAGAAATAAAATCAGCCATTGAAGGGGCAATTTTGAATGGTGAGATTGAAAATACGTATGAGTCGGCTTTGCAGTATCTTTTGAAAATAAAAGATTCATTTAATTAGCCGCGGATTCTTCCGGTTCAAAGTGGACAACAACATTTGAGTTTTTAATTTTCTGCTGAATGGCATCTTCAACATTGCTTGCAATATCGTGAGCCTTTTCTACTGATAAACTTTTCTCTACATGAATATTCAATTCAATAAATTTCATGTTTCCGGATTCTCTTACTCGAATATCATGAAAGAGAAGAACCTCCTTAATATCCGATACAATAAGTGCTACCTGTTCTATAATACCGTCAGGTGCTTTATCTACAAGGGCATCGAATGATTTTCTTCCAAGGCGGTAACTGACGCTCAAAACAATTACTGCTACCAGTAAAGCGGCGATGGAATCTGCGGCCACATAATTAAAATTGGCAGCTATCAAACCGAACAAAACAACCGTCGAGCTCCAAATATCTGTTTTGAAATGCAGGGCATCAGCTTCTAGCGCCTGACTTTCGTACTTTTTTGCCACCCGGTGCAATGCCCTTGAGCGGCTAAAGTCTATAATAATCGAAATAATAACAACCGCATAACTCCAAGGAGTAACTTCAATATGTGTATTACCGGTAGCTAAGCGGCCTACAGCTTCATATATGATCCATATACAGGTAATAAACAAAAGCAAAGTCTCAATTAAGGCAGAGATGTTTTCAATTTTACCGTGCCCGAAATTATGATCATAATCAGCAGGTTTATCGGAAATACGGACTGCGAAGTAGGTCACTACGGCAGCGACAAGATCGAGCGCAGAGTGAAGTGCCTCAGATAATATACCAAGGCTTCGGGTCAGAAGTCCGATGACTAATTTAAATCCGGTTAAAAAAATAGCTGCCAGTACAGATGTGAGAGCTATGTTTTTCTTTTCGTTTTTATTCGTAGACATATTCTAAATATTATGATTATTTATGTAAAATCATAATTATTTATAAATCTCCCGCTTTTTTGCCTGCAGTGACTCTTCAATACTTGAAACAATTTTTTTATAGTCTGAAACAACAGACTCACATGCAATTTTTTCAATCGGATTTTTTTCACAAACTTCCTGCAATTGCTGGAGGTGATTCTGGATGTTACTTTTTATCAGGATGTCTTTGATACTCCCTACGATTTCGGAAAACGTTACGGATTTTACTTCCTTCATCATTTGATTCTGGGTAACATACAAATCGTTATATGCGTTCTGCACTTCAGCCAGTTGTTTTTTCAATTCCTCATGCAGCAGTGCGTTTTCAATTACAATGCCGATGCTGGAAGCCATCGCACTTATGAATAGCTGATCCTCACGTGAAAAGTTTCCACCTGCTTTATTGAGAATTTGAAATACACCGATGACAGTGCCCTCTGTATTCCTCATCGGGACACAGAGGATATTTCTTGTTTTGAAACCAGTTTGCTGATCTATTTCCTTATTGAACAATGGATGGTTGTAAGGATTGTCAATGATCTGCGCTTCACCGGTGGTTGCTACTTCACCCGCAATTCCCTTGTTGATAGGGAAGGATATCTCCGACTTCTCAATACCCAGACCGCTTCTTGCCCATAGCATTTTTCTTGTTTTATCTACCAAAAATAGAGTGGCACGTTCAGCCTGAACAGTATCTGTGACAAGTACGATTATCCTATGGAGCAGCTCATCAAAATCCACTATGGAATGCAGGCTGCGGGAGATTTCGAGAAGGACTGATAATTTTTTTGTTTCATGGATAACATCGGCGATTTTGGTTTCTTTGCTCTCGCCCTCAATCTGGATTTTTGCCGCGGCGGATTTATGGAAGATATCCTCTATGATGTATAGTAATTTGTCGAATTCAAGCGGCTTTGGAAGAAAACCTTGAATTTTATCGCCGAATACTATATCGGCTGTATCAAAAAAGTACGATGAGATGATGATAAGTTTTGATTCAGGCCTCGTTTCATAAACCTGATCCACAAACTCGATTTCACTCATTACAGGCTGCATAATTTCTATGACGATGATTTCAGGCTGGATTTCAAGTATCGCCTGCAAGCCGGCCTTACTTTTTTCTTTTACCGATATAGTGGCTTCGGTTGAGTTGGCCAATGAAAGGTAAATTCCTTTGGTTTCTCTGTTTTCAGAGAAGACAAGAATGTTATTCTCAGTTTTCATATATCGCCTGGAAATTCAGCATGCCGCTGTTGTTGAATACCATCAATCGGATTTAGTATCCGCCGGTAGGAAAGAAAGGGTTTCATAGTAACATCTTCCATTCCTTTCGGAAATATACTGATTTTCATTTTATATGGCACATTCCTGATTCAATTAAAGATTAAGCTTTTTATATTTGAGAAAGATAAAATCAATATCACGGTAAAAAGCAGATGAGAATTTTAGTAGCCCCAAATAGTTTCAAGGAATGTGCAGATGCCGTTACTGTTGCCTCTGCGATTCGGGATGAACTCGATTCGGGCTTGCCCGGCGCGTTGATTGAAATGCTGCCTGTCACTGATGGTGGTGATGGATTCCTGGATGTCTGTAAGCGCACAAATGAATTGGCGATGCGATATGCGAAAGTTCCGGCGATACATAACGGCGTCATGGTTGATGTACCGTATGGAATTGATAAACAGGGGAAGACAGCATTCATCGAAAGTGCCCTGGTAATTGGTCTTGCTGGGACACCGGTGGAATTTCGAAAACCTCTTAATCTATCCTCATCCGGGTTGAGTGTGCTGCTTCATGCAATTGCACAGAGCGAGTCAGCGATGGAAAAAGTTATTATTGGGTTAGGAGGAACGGCGATTAATGATTTAGGGCTCGGATGCGCATCCATATTTGGACTACGTATACTGGATGAATCCGGAAATGATTTGCCTATTGTGCCGGCAAATTACACCTTTGCATCTTCAATTGTTTTGCCGACAACACGTTTTCCGGTGGAACTTGAACTTGTCACCGATGTTCAGGCAGATTTACTCGGTGAGTTTGGAACGAGCAGGGTGTTTTCACCCCAAAAAGGTGCGACACCGGAAGATGTTGAAAAATTGGAGACAGGATTTGCCAACATTTTAAGAATTTTGGAGAGGGATTTTAACCTGAATTTTGATGATAAGAAAATGGGAGCGGCTGGAGGAATCGCGCTGGGTCTGTCATTATTTGCGAGTATAAAACTCATCCCGGCAAAGGAGTTCTTGTTTTCGTCTTTGAAGCTGCGGGAAAAGATCGAATCTTCGGATGTGATTATTACCTCTGAAGGGTCGTATGATGACCAGAGTGCTCTGCAAAAAGCTCCCGCAATTATACTGGATGAAGCTGTTAAACTGGGGAAAAAGGCCATCTTAATAGCTGGAAAATCGTCATTTTTAGGTAAAATGAAGGATTTGAAGTCTTTACTTTGATAAGTCATTTCAAAAATGCTACGGAGTCCATTGAAAAGTTCCGTGACGGGATTAAATTAGTTTGCCGGGAGGTTATAAATTCAATTCAAAAATCCTCGTGATTTCGTTACATTTATTAATTAAACAAAAATATTTATTGCGATGAAAGAATACTTAGATTTAGTCAAATTGGTGATGAATGAAGGCATCCGGAAACGTACCCGGACCGGCATAGACACGATTTCTTATTTCTCTGCTAACTACAGAGTAGATCTGTCAAAAGGATACCCACTTTTGACCACAAAGAAGGTCGAATTTAAATCAATGCTGTATGAAGTATTGTGGTATTTGTCGGGAGATAATCATATCCGCAATCTGCGCAAGCATACAAAAATTTGGGATGCCTGGGCAGATGAAGACGGCAATCTTGAAACTGCTTACGGATATTACTGGCGGAAATTCCCAAGCGCCCAAAAAGACAAAAACGGCAACTGGGTAGTGACTGAAACAGACCAGATTAAATATGTTATTGATGAAATAAAAAACAAACCATACAGTAGAAGGCTCGTTATAAGTGCTTGGGAGCCTGGGAACGCGATCCACAGCAAGCTTCCGCCATGCCACTATTCCTATGTGTTTAATGTAGCTGATGATAAGTTAAACTGCCATCTTACCCAGCGTTCCGGTGATATAGCATTAGGAATCCCGTTCAATCTGGCAGCATATGCATTGCTGACACAGATCATTGCACAGCAGACAGGACTCAAAGTCGGCTGGTTTTCTCATACGATTGTTGATGCTCATATTTACGTTGCTGACCCCGGTTCACCTATGGAAAAATACGATCATCTGAAAGGTTTGCAGGAACAGATAACCAGAGAACCACTGCCTCTGCCGCAGTTGAAGATTGCTGATAAGCCTATAGATGAATTACAGTTTGAAGATTTCGAACTGACCGGATACCAGTCGCATCCGAAGATACGTTTCGAGGTGGCTGTTTGAGCGGAGGAAACGGGAAAGTGCACATGAAAAAAATTATTATCAGTGCAATCGCGGCAAACGGTGTTATAGGCGACTCACAAAAGGGCCTGCCATGGCATATACCCGAAGAGTTCAAGCATTTTAAGGATACTACTCTCGGTTATCCGCTCATCATGGGAAAGAAGACGTTTTTGGAACTTGGCAAGCCGTTAAAGGGACGCCTTAATATAGTCCTGACAACTGATCCGTCATTTACTTATGAAGATCCGCTGGTTAAGATTTGTAACGGGCTGCAGGAAGCACTTGATTTTTGTGAACTTTCCGGCGCAGAAAAGGTTTTTATAGCAGGAGGGCGTTCGGTTTATGCAAAAGCTCTTTTGTTATGTGACGAGATGATATTATCGTTTTTAAAGCAAAGTGCAGAAGGCGATGTTTTATTTCCGAAGGTTGATCTGTTTGATTGGAGAATTGTCAATCAGGTTGAACACGAACTGTTTACGGTCAAGTATTACGAAAAAAGATAGATTTTACGATAGAATTAAGATAAAGATACACGCAAGACATGGGAAAAATTCAGATACTCCCTGATAATTTAGCCAATAAAATTGCTGCCGGTGAAGTCGTTCAACGCCCCGAATCGGTAGTGAAAGAATTATTGGAGAATTCCATTGATGCCAACTCAACAGAAATTGAGTTGTTCATTAAACGCGCAGGGAAGGGCCTTATTCAGGTAATTGACAATGGTGACGGCATGACTGAAGAAGATGCCGTTTTAAGCATCCAGAAGCACGCTACGAGCAAAATTTATTCGTATGAGGATCTGGAGGCTATTAAAACCCTTGGCTTTCGTGGTGAAGCTTTAAGTTCCATTGCTGCCGTAAGTCAGCTCGAAATCAGAACTGAAACGAAGAATGCTGAGATGGGCACGATTCTCAGAGTTGCAGATGATAATTCCGTTAACATTGAAAAGGGCTCATTCCCCAAGGGTACATCTGTTCAGATAAAAAATCTGTTCTACAACACGCCTGCAAGAAGAAATTTTTTAAAGACCGACACGACCGAGTTAAAGCACATTGTTGACACATTTAACAAGACTGCTCTCTCTCATCATGAAATAACCTTCAAACTTTTTATTGATGATGATCTGGTTTTGGATTATGCGGCGGGTACGATTGAAGAACGTCTAAAACAAGTGTTCGGTGAACCGATATTCAATGCGCTCGTTTACGTGGAAGAAAAAACAGAATTGCTTTCAGCATACGGATATATCGGCAAGCCTTCATTATTGAAGCGTAATAAGGGCGACCAGTATGTTTTTATAAACGGACGATTTGTTCAGAGCAAGCAAATTAACCACGCTGTATTTACGGCATATGAAAATATTCTGGAAAAAGGAGATTATCCGTTCTTTGTTTTTTATCTGGAACTTGATCCCGGAAAGATTGACATAAACGTCCATCCTTCGAAATTGGAAGTCCGTTTTGAAAACGAAAAGGATATATATTCATTCATTCTTGCCGTTGTTAAAAAGGGATTGTCCTCGTATGACCTCGTTCCCAATTTAGCATTGAACACGCCTACGGAAGATTTTTCTGTAACGTCATCATTTAAACCCGGTGTGCCGGTTGACAGAAGTGATTTCAGCGATCGCCCTACTCCTCGTCCTATTCCACAAGTAAGGATTTCCGAGAAAGAGATTGATGCAGTATTCAGTTCGGTTGAACAGAATATTGATCGTAAGTCATCCCCGATGCCTGAAAACTTGCCGTTTGATTTCCCGTCGCAATCCGGAGTTTCGCAGACAGCTACTTCTCTCGGGACTACGATTGATGCAAGTAACACTCCTCAGCAGGATGCATTCCTTGTACAATTGCAGAACAGATATATTCTTACTCCGATAAAGTCGGGCTTAATGATCATAGATCAGCACGTTGCTCATGAAAGGATATTATACGAAAAAGCGTTGAACTTGTTTGAATCTAATATTCCTCTGTCACAGCAGCTGCTTTTTCCGAAAACAGTACAGGTGAATCCGGGAGTTTACCTTACACTCAAGGAGCTATTGCCCTATCTTACCAAACTGGGATTCGAGTTGAAGTTTTTCAGCAAGAATTCCGTTGTGATTGAAGGCGTCCCTCAGGAGTTGACAAGTGGTGAGGAAGAAAAAATTCTGATGGAGATAGTTGATGAATATATCTACAATCAGAAAGTCCGCAAGATTTTAGACGATAAAGACAATATTGCGAAATCATTTTCGTGCCGGAGCGCCATTAAGTCGGGCAATAAACTGACCGAGAAAGAAATGCGTCTTTTAATCGACAGTTTATTCGCTACGAGTATGCCGTATGTTTGCCCCCACGGCAGGCCGGTTGTGTTAAAAATTTCGGTGGACGAATTTGATAAACGATTTGGTAGAACCTAAGCAGGTACAGCGAATAAAGTTGTATTAAAAACGTATGGATAGTATCATTTTAATTATACTCGTATTGCTCAGTGCTTTTTTCTCGGCATCAGAGACTGCTTTTGTTATGGTTAACAAATTGAAGATCGAAATCAAAGCACGTAAAAATGATCTTTCGGCAAAGTACATACTTTATTTTTTCAAACATCCTGAGACATTCTACTCAACAATACTTCTGAGTAACACGGTCGTCAACCTGACCTTCGCTTCAATGAGCACGTTACTTTTATATCAGAATTTTCACCTTGAAGAATTTGCCATTGTTGCCATATCAACATCTATCATTCTGCTTTTCGGAGAGATAATTCCAAAATCAATATCCAGAGAAAATGCCGATGTTATTTGCATGCTGTCTATTGTCCCGATTAGATGGCTGAGCAAAATTCTCTTCCCGGTTATTAAAATCACTTCCTGGATTGCACAAATCCTCACCGGAGCAAAAAAACTTAAAGAAGACGCGTATATGCGGAGTTATGATACTGAGGATATAAAAGAGTTGATTCAGGAAAGTGAGAAGGAGGGCGGAGTTACCAAAAAGGAAAGTATATTAATTGGTAAAGTGCTGCAGCTCAAGGATCAGCAGGTCTATGAGGCCATGCGTCCCCGTATTGAGGTTATCGGTATCGAGATGACTGCCAGTATAGCTGAGGCGATGAGTGTATTCATTGAATCCGGTTTTTCCGTACTGCCGGTTTATGACGAAAATCTGGATCACATCAAAGGCATTATTAAAGCACATGACCTTTTCTCAAATCCTTCCAGCATTCAGGAAATTATGCGTGAAGTTCCGTTCGTACCGGAAGCAAGAAAAAGTATTGATATGTTGAATGACTTTCTTAATCAAAAAGTATCATTTGCAGTGGTGGTTGACGAGTTCGGCGGAACAGCCGGAATCGTAACGATGGAAGATATTATGGAAGAACTTTTCGGTGAGATTAAAGACGAATACGATATTGAAGAGGATATATGCCGGAAAATAGATGAGACAACGTTTATCATAAGCGGCAAAATCGAAATAGACTATATTAACGAACATTTCGGATTGAAAATCCCAGTTGGGGAATACGAGACAATTTCGGGATTTATTACTGCGCATATCGGCAGGATTCCTGACAAGAACGAAGAAATTAAAATTCACCAGTTTCAGTTTAATATTATCAGAGCGACAAATGTTAAAATTGAATTGGTAAAAATGCTCATCAAGAAAGATTAAGCAGTCTGTTTTCGTTCAATGATATATGAGCGGACGGAGATAGTAATCAAAATAACCAACCCTCCCAGTACTGCGAACGGCGTAGGCTGTTCACCATACCCAATGAAGACCCAAATAGGATTAAGAACCGGCTCGATTATGGAAATCAATGAAGCCTCAATTGCTTCTACCTTCTTTAATCCAAAGCTGAATAAAGCGTATGCAATTCCGATCTGAACAATACCAAGAAAAGCGATCATCCCGATAGTTGAAATACTTAGAGTAGATACTCTTGCAATGTGCGGAGAACAAAAGAGGAGAACAATGATGTTGCCCCAGAATATTGCCGCTTCCTGATGATCATCATTCGTCTTTCTCATGCTCAGAAGAAATCCGGCAAACGCAACACCTGATAGTAATGCCAGAATATTACCAAGCATATTACCGGCAGATACTTTCCCGATGAAAAACAAACCCATTCCGATAAACGTGATTATTATGGTCAGCACGTTGATGCGCCGAAGTTTTGTTTTAAGCAGCAGCGGTTCAAGCAGAAGAACATAAATCGGAGCCGTGTATTGGAGGAAAATAGCATTAGCAGCTGTTGTCATCTTCGTTGCCAGAACAAAGAGTATAAGAATACCCGAATAGCATATACCGCTGATCAGAATAAGCAGATTGAAGTGAAAACATTTGGAGCGGTATATCGCAAAAAATGTTGCTGCCGCAAAGATACTCCGGATACCTGATAATTGAAGCGCTTCCAGAGGTATCAGCTTAATTAATAATCCGCCGGTACTCCAAAGAAGCGCAGCGACAATGATAGCGAACAGACCTTTACGGTGCTCGGGAATTTCAATCCTTGATACGCTCAATTTGATTTCCCGGTAAAGGTGATATTGAAAATAATCACTTCCGAATCACTGCCTATCCGTATAGGCGGACCCCATGTGCCGGCACCGGACGAGACATAATATTTTGTACTGCCTTTTTCTTTGTAGCCCCAGCTGACTTCATATACCATCTTGGTAATAAAGTTGAAAGGGAACATCTGTCCGTGATGTGTATGTCCGGATAACTGTAAAGCGATCCCTTCTTTTTCTGCTTCTTCAAGGTGGAAAGGCTGGTGATCTAACAGAATGACAGGAAGATTCTCATTCGCTTTTGCTTTGAGTTCGGAAAGTTTTTTTCTGGTTTTCCTGGTATCATCCCGACCAATAATCTGAAACAGATTTGGGATAGTAACTACACTATCGCTCAATACATGGACATTATTTTTCGTCAGGAACGAAAATGCATCCTCTTTGCCCGTAATGTATTCATGGTTGCCGGGACAAGTATACATCCCAAGCGGGGCATAAAACTCCTGAAATTTCTTATCTATGCCGATACGGTGCAGCTGGTTTGAGCGGTCATCAACAATATCGCCTCCCATGAGAATAATATCCGGCTTTTCTTCTTGCGAAACCCTTATCACTTTATCTAAAACCCTGCCGTCATTAACGGGGGTTGCGTGCATATCTGAGAAATACATGACCTTTACCGTTTTTCCTGCATTTGCCTGATTAGGGAGGGTGAGAGTGATATACTTTGTCTTTATATTTTGCGCGTTGAAAAATCCGTAGAGAATTACACCGGCAACGATAACTAACCACAAGGTAAATAAAACATTTGCCGGAATAACAGGCAGGGCGCTGGCATTATGACTGACGTAGCTGAAGATCCAACGGGCAAATCTGTACAAATCTACTGCAATGAGAAACAGAAGCGAATAGAGGAGTACGGCGAACCAGAGTGAACCAATCCATAGCACAATATCGTAAAAAGTATTACTGTATTTTACCAAAAACATTTTTGCCGCAATATAGGATAATGCAGCAGCTGTCATTGCAATGAGTATGTACGTGCGGAATGGTTCTAAAGATGCCGGAAGAACGGCTAAAAATCTGCGGATGACATAATAATTGCCCCATCCGTAAATGGCAAAGAAAATAAGAAAAAACCACATAAAGAAAAACTAATCCGAATTATAAAACCCAAATATACGGATAAAAAAGAAAAAGGCTGTCCCGCTTTCGGGGGACAGCCTTTTTAGAATAATCTGAAGGGTTTTAGAATGAATAGCTTTCATTTACTTTATTGTAAATCCAAACAAATTCAACCCACTGTTTTTTAGAAGTGGCATCAATACCAGTGGCTTTTACCAAAACTTTTGAATAATGATTGTCATTATCATAGACAATAAAACTCTTATTTGTTGACAGGCCAAGTGTTGTTGACCATGAGCCGAGGCTATGATTTTGAACATTTCCACCCGATACTAATGAAGTCTCACTTGTTCCAAAGAATGAAGCATTTCTTGTTAGCGAGCCAGTTAGAGTCGCTTGCCATACCTGAGTAGTATCAGGTGAAGTCTGTCCATCCTTTAGAAAGAAATCTACATAGTTCGCATTTGCAGCTTTGATTGTGTAAGGAAGTCCGTTATTAAGGCAAAGTCCGCTGGGGTGTTGTGTAGAAGTATCTGAAATTACCCAAATACGAACAGGGCCGTAAGCTGCATAATCCGCTCCTGAAAGGTTTGCGGTTACTGTGTCAATCTTTCCTGAAGTTGTACTTAATGCAACAGCTTTGTTGTCATAATTTGTAAGTTTAAGCGTAATGTCATGTGAACCGACTTTCAGAGTGTCAATTAAAGCAGGAGTTACTTTTCCTGTATTGACATTATCAATCCAAATAGCTGCGCCAACCGGGTAAGAAACTACATACGCTCCCTGTTTTACAGTATCAACAGGATTAGTTGTACTGTCGCTGCATCCGACCATAACCAAGCTAACAAATGTCAATAAGAATAAACTAACAAGAATTTGCTTTTTCATTGTGTGTCCTTTCATTTATAGATTATAAGTGTTGATTTTCAAATTATACGAAAACAAATATATAAAACTCCACTGAACCTGAATTTGACAAACTTAATTCCAAATATACGAAATATAAATTAACTTTACAGGACTTACGATTTCTGATATGATAAAAATCACGCGGATTGGCCGCCATTTCTTGCTTTTTCTCTCTTTTCGTGGCATATTTAAAATATGAATAAAGATTTTATCTTCTATACGGTCGAGCAGAACAAAATCCGGGCAACGGTGTATGGTTATAAAAACCTGGCTAAACAACCATTGCTGATTTTCGTTCATGGCTTCAAAGGATTTAAGGATTGGGGTTTCATCCCTTATCTTGGTGAGCTCTTCGCTTACCACGGCTTCTGCGTTCTCACGTTCAACTTTTCGCATAACGGTATCGGCAAAAAAGCAGGTGAATTCACCGAACTAGACAAATTTGCAGATAATACAGTGAGTCTGGAGCTGAGCGAATTAGAGCAGATCATTGAAGCCTATCAGTTCTCCTACTTCGGGAGACCTTCAGACAAGGGTATATATTTATTAGGTCACAGTCTCGGCGGGGGATTGTCGATTCTCGCTGCAAGCCAAATTGAAGAAGTGACCGGACTTATTACCTGGAACGCGGTTTCGCATTTTAACCGGTATACCGAGCATCAGAAGGAAGAATGGCGGAAAAAGGGAACGCTGGACATTATTAACACCAGAACGAATCAGGTTATGCCGATGAACGTTTCCTATCTTGATGATCTTGAAGAAAACGAAGACGTTTTGGATGTTGAGAAAGCCGTTCCGCATATTCACAAACCGTTCCTTATTATTCATGGCGAGCAGGATCTGACTGTTCCATTTAAGGAAGGCCAACGGATTTTTGAACTTGCCGATAAGAACTTCGCTAAGTTCATGCCTGTGGAAGGTTCAGGACATACATTCGACTGTGTTCATCCTTTCGAGGGTGCCAACAAAAAATTTGACGCGGCTGTAAACGCGACTCTGGAATTCTTGAAAAAACAAAAATAAAGAGGTCACAATGGTAATTCCCCAATCAGTGAGGACAAGCAAAGTTTTCACTTTTATTTCGGAATATAAAATTCATGTAATTATTTCTTTTGCTGTTCTAACGGCAATTTCTGCTCATGTATCAATTCCCGTTCAACCGGTTCCATTCACACTGCAGACTTTGGTTGTTCTGCTTTCAGGTATGATACTCGGATCACAAAAGGGAGCCTATGCTCAAATTCTCTATCTTACTTTGGGATTAGTCGGACTTCCGGTTTTTGCAGTTAACGGTTCTATGTTGACCGGTGCCATGCGTCTCGTGGGTCCTACCGGAGGATATCTGTTGGCATTCCCAATTGCTGCTTTTGCAGCCGGAATGATCTTTGAATACCGTAAATCAATCTTTTCTACCTTGTTCGCATTCGCAGCGGGTGAAGTGATTATCAACTTAGTCGGTATGCTGTTCCTGAATACTTTCTATGTACACGATTTACAGAAGAGCCTTGTTATCGGAGTTTCAATTTTCTCTGTTTGGACGATAGCGAAAGTAGTTATCGGTACAGGAATTGTAAGAGCATACGCGAAATATAAAAAGTAATCGTAGAAATTAAACGTTTGAAATGAAAGCAATAGCCTGTACTCTACTTCTCGTTACAGGATTTTCCATCTTCTTTTATAATTGCTACCGGGTTATTGCTTTCTTAAAACGTGCCAAGCCTGAAAACCGCTTTTCAAACATTCTCCAGCGCCTTAAAAAAGTACTCATCATTGCTCTCGGTCAGAAGAAAATTTTACAGCAGCCTATCGCCGGAATAATACACGTATGTATATTCTGGGGTTTTATCTTCTTTTTGCTTGCCATTTTCGAAACAATTGCACAGGCATATTCCGTTGATTTTATAATTGGGGGTGATTCAGGATTTACCGGATTTGTAGCGAATATTCAGGACATATTCATATTCACAGTTCTTACAGCAGTAATCGCGGCCCTTTTACGTCGATATGCATTTAAAGTAAAGCGCTTACAAATTGAGAGAACAGGGCATAAGAGCGAAGCATCTGCGATTTTGTTCATGATATTGATCGTTATGCTAACAATGATCGGTCAAAACCTGACAAATCCGGTGACAGCATCGCATCATACTTTTTTAGCTTTTCTGTTAGGTAAAACCGTTGTGCTTCAAAATTATTTAGCTCATGAAATATTTTGGTGGGTACATCTGATAACAATATTTGTATTCCTTAATTATTTACCCTATTCAAAACATTTTCACATTATCACATCAATTCCGAACGTCTATTTTTCAAAAATCGAATCATCCGCGCATGAATTGAAACTTGTTGATTTTGAGAGCGAAAACCAGAGCTTTGGTGCTTCAGATGTAATTGATTTGACTTGGAAACAGGTACTTGACAGTTACACCTGCACGGAGTGTGGCAGATGCGATGATGTTTGTCCTGCAGTGGCCGCCGGAAAATCACTCTCTCCACGCAAAATAATGATGGATATTCGTGATCGCTCAGTGGAAATGATTTCAGGTACCCGCGAAAATAATACACTGCTGCACAATTTTATTCAGGATAAAGAGATTTGGGAATGCACCACGTGCAAATCATGTCAAGATGCCTGCCCGGTAATGATTGAGCATGTTGACACAATCATCGATCTGCGTAGAAATCTGGTTTTAGCGGAATCCGAATTTCCGCCGGAATTACAAAATATTTACAAAAATCTGGAAGTTAATGGTAATCCATGGGGATTCAGTTCTTACGAAAGGTCAAAGTGGGCTGAAGGCATGAATATTCCGGTTATGGCTGAGAATCCGGATCATGAATATTTGTTTTGGGTAGGGTGTTCAGGTTCATATGATGCAAGAGCCATGAAAATAACCAAAGCTTTTGCACAAATTATGCAGAGTGGCGATATTGATTTTGCAATTCTCGGCAACGAAGAATCATGTAACGGAGATATTGCGAAAAGAACAGGCAATGAATATCTTTCTCAGGAACTGATTTCAAAGAATTTGCAGGTATTTAAAAAGTACGGAATTAAGAAAATTATAACGACTTGCCCGCATTGTTTTAACTCTTTAAAAACGGATTTTCATCAGTCCGGCGGGGACTTTGAAGTACACTTTTATACCGAAATCCTCGAAAATCTGCTAAAAACAGCGAAAATTAAATTAAAAAAATCAAATAATCATTTGATTACTTATCATGATTCTTGTTATATTGGAAAGTATTATAATAAATTTGATGTGCCAAGGAACATACTGACTTCAATTCCAGGTGCAAAAATTGCAGAAATGAGTCATAATAAGCATTCTGCAATGTGCTGTGGTGGTGGAGGCGGGATGATGTTCGTTGAAGAAACTGAAGGGAGTAAAATGAATGCCGTACGCTCGAAAGAAGCGTTAGATACAAATGCATCAATTTTAGCTACTTCATGTCCCTTTTGCATGTCAATGTTTACTGATGGCCTTTTGACTTGTAACACGCCGAATAATTTAGAAATAAAAGATATTGCTGAAATTATTCGGGAAAATATTATCTTATAAACAATTAATTAATGTTCTTATTAACCGAAAGGATACTACATGGAAAAGTACCAGCAACTCGTTGATTTCGTTCAAAGCTTGCAGCCTGATTTCGTAAAATTCTACGAAAAGGGACAATCAGCAGCAGGAACACGTCTCCGCAAAGGTCTCAGCGAATTGAAGAAATTAGCTCAGGATGTTCGCAATGACGTTCAGACAATCAAAGCTGATAGAAAGACCCCAAAAGCGTAAGCTAATATTTGACTATGGAATTTCATGAATAAACCGGATCTACGTCCTTTCTCGATGAAATTTCATAACCGAAAGATTGTTCTTACAGTTTTGTTTCCTCTTATATTATTATTCTTTGGGCTTATTGCGATAAGCCCAAAGAATTTTTTTTTGACCCGCACTCATACAAACCAGATACAAACAGACTCAGTTATTTCTATAACATTTTCAGTTGTTGGCGATCTGATGTGCCACTCGCCGGAATATCAATATGCAAAAGCAGCTCCCGATAGTTTCGACTTCCGACCGTTTTTCAAGTTTGTAAAACCTATACTTACAAAATCAGATGTCAGCTTCGGCAATCTTGAGACTGTTCTTGCAGGAGTGGACGAGGAATATTCCGGATATCCCTTTTTTAATTCACCTGATGAATTTTTGTATGCAATAAAGGATGCCGGCTTTACACATTTGACTACTGCCAATAATCATTGTTTGGATAGGGGAGAGAAGGGTATTCTGCGTACTATTGAGATGCTCCAAAATGCAGAAATACCATATGTGGGAACTTCAGCATCTACAGCGGATAAAGATTCTATTCGTGCATTTACAAAAAACGGATTATCCTTTGCGTTGCTTGCTTATTCGTACAGCACTAATGGTAATCCGGTACCGAAAGGGAAGGAATATTTAGTCAGTTTGATTGATACGGCAAGAATTGCGGTAGATGTGAAAAGCGCCAAAACAAAAAGCGATATAATCATTGTCAGCTTGCACTTCGGCGAAGAGTACAAACGCAAACAATCACGTTGGCAGGAAATAGTGGTTGATAAGGCAATAGAGGCCGGTGCAGATATCATCATCGGCAGCCACCCCCACGTTATTCAACCCGGCAGGCAATTTCACTCAGACAATAGTCGTCTCGATACCGGATTGGTAGTATATTCTTTGGGCAATTTTATCTCCAATCAACAGGAACGGTACAAAGATGCGGGAGTAATCTTACATTTTACCGTTGAGAAGAACTTGAGTACGAAGAAATATAGCTTGAACAATGTTGGTTTCACGTCGACTTGGGTCTTCAAGGGGATGGACAATCAAAAGCAGGTTTATTATATTTTACCCGAAGCTGATTCGGCAAGCTACGCGGCAATGCCATTTTTAAACTATTTTGCAAAGAAAAGAATGCTCCAGGCTTTTTCTGATACAAAAATGATACTTGGCGGTATATCTTCATTCCGAAAAAATCCTTAATTCTTCTTGACAAATACCTAAAAGCATTGTATATTTATAGTGTTCAAATGCACACTATTATAAAACGTGATTCACTAATACCACAACTAACTTTGTAAGGAGAGAGACTATTATGACAGTTATTGAAGCATTCCTTGCCGAATTGAAAAATGAAGCAATTGTTACCCGGAAAATTTTAGAGGTTGTTCCACTTGAGAAGGGGGAATGGCGGCCTCACGAAAAAAGTATGACGCTCGTTCATCTGGCATCACATGTAGCAAGCCTGCCCGAATGGGCTGCAACCGTTGTTAATACATCTGAACTTGACTTTGCAACTTCGGAATTCAAGCCGTTCATTCCTGAATCAAAAGAAGATCTGCTTAAACATCATGACAAATGTGTGGCATCTGCAGAAACTGCTTTGATGAGCATGAAGGAAGCAGATCTTGAAGCCGGCTGGACTTTGCGTTCAGGGGATATTAAATATTTTACTCAGTGCAAGCACGAGGTTTTGCGCAATACATGCTTTAATCATTTGGTACATCATCGCGCTCAACTCGGTGTGTTTCTGCGTTTGCTGAACGTAGCACTGCCGCCAAGTTACGGTCCGACTGCCGATGTGAATATGTAGGGGAAATAATGAAGCTTCATAATGCCCGGTGAGTTTTCGCCGGGCATTTTTTTTATCGGACCCTCACCCTCTGTCCCTCTCCCGGAGGTAGAGGGAAGTAAGAGAGTCGCGTTATTATTTTACCTTTCCGTCAGACTCCTCTTCCACCTCTGGGGGAAGAGGGCGGGTGATGAGGGCATTCTGTTTTTCCCCACTCTTAGTTAGAATCTATACAGTTAAAATAACAAGATGCCTTTGTCATTCCGGACGCCGGAGGCGATCCGGAATCCATTCTAAGCTGTTATCGGAATTTGTTGGTTAACTTATAAGCACCAAACCTGCCCGCCGAAGGCATGCAGGCGGGGGTGCGGCAAACAGATACAATGAAATGGCGGAGTGCCAAAGGCATGGCTCTAATATTTTATAATTTCATGGTTAGAATTACATTAAACACGACTTGTTGAAATCGTATTAATCCGAAATTTCTTATTTCTTGTGAAAAATGAACTCACCCTCGCCAGCTGAATTAAAGGCAAATATACATTTTCGGGCTCACCCCTCTCCTGCCAAGAGAGGGGCTGGGGGTGAGTTCAGTTAGTAAAAATGTTAATGCTGGAGCCCCCGGGATATGCTAAAACAGATAGGCTATGTTCGAAAGTTATAAAAATTGGTAGTGGAATTTATGTGATTAAAACTGCGCGATGTACTCAAGCAGCTTTGTCTCTTCACTGCTCCAATTGAATTCCTCAACTGCTAACTTCCTCGCATTATTTCCTTGTTCGATGCGTAAAGCCGGCTGATCAACATACTTTTGCAGAACTGCAGCTACATCTTCAGTCGCAAGTGGGTTTACAAATGCACCTACTTCTTGGATGTCCAATACTTCTTTTATCGCGTCATTTTCGGAATATATTACAGGTCGACCCATTGCCATGAATTCGAATAATTTTATTGGCAAGGAATTGCGATAAAAGAAATTGTTATCGCGTAATTCAATAAAAATATCTGCGGGTTTATATACATCAGGAAGTTTATCATACTCGACCCAGTCCTGCAAAGTGAATACAAGATTATCCGGTATTTTGCTATGCATTTGCTGAAAACGCAATTCATCCCGCGATGAATTAAATTTACCAATCGCTAATCCTTTAAAGCTTTTTTCGGGATTTTTACCTGCTAAGAAATTTAATACTTCAACAAACCTGAAAAACCCGCGTTCTTCTGTAAACAATCCGGCAAAGCAAGTAGTCAACGAGTCATTCGACTCGCACGTCGGGAAGTGAGAGAAATGTGAAAGATCGGGGAAGTACGACACTATCGCGTTCGGTTTACCTGGGGAGAAGAGCAGCCACCTTTGAAGTTTTTTAGATTCCCCGGAAACATATCCATCGATCAGCAGTCCGGCTAAGACCATCATTGCGTAGAATAACGGTTTTAACATTGCTGCTAATAAAGCTGGCATTTTTTGCAGTATGTTTTCTGGATACCATTCAGTAATATCAAGATGAATTGTTGTCTGTGCCCCGGATAATATCTTGTACAAAAAGGCAGGGAATACAGCAAAAACTTCAGCGCAAAAAATGATATCCGGACTACAAGAAAAAAGCTGTTTTATGATGTAAAAACTTTTAGGAGAATATGCTCTTCTCGCTGAACCGGAGAGTTTAATGATATCAGTTTCTTCCTGAATATCTTCCAGTGTAGTAATAACCGTAACAGGCATACCGGCTTTTTGTATGGATTTTGCGAACCGGTAATAAATCCGGTCATCCTTTGCCGGATGTCCCGTTGTTACAAATGCGATTTTTTTATTTTCCTTCATTATCGAAAAATATAAACTTTACGGCTTATAACGGCACAAAATTTTTGTCTATAAAGCTAAATTTGAGTAAATTTGCAGGCTATTAAAATTACCGGATCAGCCCTCCGGTAAGGCAAAAAATATAGAACACGGAAAGGTGCGGGAGTGGCTGAACCGGCACGCCTGGAAAGTGTGTGTACGTCAAAAGCGTACCGTGGGTTCGAATCCCACCCTTTCCGCCAAGGCTCTTGCAAACGCAAGAGCCTTTTTCATTTAAGTAATTTGGATTTGAATCTGAATTTATTTACCTCCTCGTTTTATTGAAGTGAGTAGTTGGCAAATAAGCCAAAAAGTCGAAAATTGTAGGTTGATTCTCTGAATCGACCACGAGAAATCACGGACAGTCAAATTTTCAGGATTATCTATGTGGGCGACTCGGAGAGTTCACCCTACAGTTGGCGTGCCGAGACCCGGCACCCTTCTTTAAATTTCCCGTGAGGGAAAATATCCTTGTAGAAATATTGAGTTCTGCATTATCCATTTTCCGTAGGAAATTTATCCTTTTGAGAAGATTTAAAATTTTTGCTCGATGAAATATTTAACGGATTCGTACGTCCTATACAGTGGGAATTAGTCACAGCCCAAAACTGTTTATTTGGATAGTAGATATTTTGAAAAATTATTAAGTAAGGAAAATTTATGGCTCAGACAAAGATTGCATTGGTTACCGGCGGAAGTCGTGGTTTAGGCAGAGATATGGCTATTCAGCTTGCAAAAAAGGGTAATGATGTTCTTTTAACGTATAACTCGAACAAAACGGAAGCAGACAAAGTGGTTGCCGAGATTTTAACACTAGGCCAATCGGCTGTTGCTTTTCAATTGGATACATCGAATGTCGCTACATTTGATGCGTTCTTTGTGCAGGTGAAAGATTATTTGTCCCGTACGTACGGCAATCCAAAATTTGATTTCTTGGTTAATAATGCCGGTACTGCTCTGCACAAACCATTTGTGAATACAACCGAATCGGAGTTGGACTATATTGTGAATATTCATTTCAAGGGGGTATATCTCCTTACTCAAAAAGCTCTAGAATTAATGAATGATGGCGGAGCCATTGTAAATATATCATCCGGATTAGCACGGTTTTCAATGCCGGGCACATCGGTTTACGGAGCAATGAAAGGTGCTATTGAGGTTTTAACACGTTATCAGGCAAAAGAACTTGGTGCGAGAAACATCAGAGTCAACGTTGTTGCCCCCGGAGCAATTGCTACGGATTTTGGCGGCGGCCTTGTTCGTGATAACAAGGATTTGAACACAATGCTCGCTAATCAGACTGCCTTGGGACGTGTAGGTCAGGCTGATGACATTGGCGGAGTAGTTGCCTTCTTATGCTCAGACGATGCGAAATGGGTCAACGGGCAGCGGATTGAAGTATCCGGTGGTGTTAACTTATAGCTCACTTCCAGATAGCTTAAGAACGAAAAGCATCCCTATGGGATGCTTTTTTGTTTTATGCAAAGGTGGTACTTTTGATAAGTAATTATTAACCGGATCCAAAATTATGAATGCTGCAATCGAACGACTCGGATTTAATCAATGGTTCAAGGATAGAGTTGACCCTGAAAAACTACAAAACTTTACCATCGTCCGCATTTTAAGTGTTAATAAAAACAGTTATATCGTATCGGCGGGAGAGAAAGAAATCTTTGCCGAACTGACGGGGAAGTTTTTATTTAATTCGGAATCTTCTCTTGATTTTCCTACTGTCAGTGACTGGGTATATGCCCAATTGTTTGATGACGACTCGCTTGCGATCATCCACGATATTCTTCCACGCAAATCACTATTAAAAAGAAAGTCACCGGGACAGAAGGTTGAATTCCAGCTTATAGCTGCGAATATTGATACTGCGGTCATTATGCAGGCTCTCGATGCAAATTACAACCTGCGCCGGTTGGAGCGCTATTTGGTTATGGTGAACGAGAGCAATATCACTCCCGTAATATTTTTAAGCAAAAGTGATTTGCTGACTCCGGAAGAAATTGAACAAAAGAAAAACGATATATTGAGAATCGCTCCCGGTGTTGAGATTATTTCGTTCAGTAATAATAACTCAGACGATATTGAAATTGTCAGGTCGTATTTAAAACCGGCAGAAACATTTTGCCTGCTTGGTTCTTCGGGCGTCGGAAAGACGACACTGCTGAACAATTTATTACATCAGGATATATATAAGACTCAGCCGATAAACGAAAAAGACGGGAAGGGCAGGCACACTACTACCCGCCGTGAATTGATCGTGCTCGAAAATGGGGCGCTGATTATTGATAATCCCGGCATGCGGGAATTAGGCATGATGTCGGTTGAATCCGGATTAGATGAAACCTTTAACGAGATTGCGGAATTCGCCGACGGATGCAAATACGAGGATTGTACGCATACTGTTGAGGCAGGATGTTCTGTGCTCAAAGCAGTAGAGGCAGGGGAAATATCGCAGGAACGCTACAATAACTATATTAAAATGTACAAGGAATCCCAATACAACGAAATGTCCTACTACGATAAACGGCAGAAGGATAAAAAGTTCGGCAAGTTCATGCATAACTATCAAAAAAATGATAGAACGAAATTTTAAGAAATGGCATTAAGGCAGAAATAATTTTGGAGTAATCGTAGTGAAAGAAGTAGTAGTAATACTATTCAATAATTTTGAAACACTTGTTGTGTTCGGACCTGTGGAGATTTTCGGCAGGATGCCGGAACATTTTACTGTCGGTCTTTATTCGCCGGAGGGCGGCATTGTAAAAGGCAGTCAGAATGTATCTGTTGTAACCGAAGCATTATCCTCCTTGGTCAAGAAAGACTATATCTTGCTTGTTCCCGGCGGCATGGGGACGCGTGAACTGATTATGGATGCAGAATTTATTACACAACTTACAACAATGGCCGAAGGCGCCGAGTATATCCTTACAGTATGTACCGGCTCGATACTCTTTTCCAAAACGGGTCTGCTGAACGGCAGGGAAGCCACTTCAAATAAGCGGGTCTTTCCATGGACGAAAATTGAGTCGCCGGATGTGAAATGGATAAAGAAAGCACGATGGGTCAAAGACGGCAATATATACACGAGTTCCGGTGTGAGTGCCGGAATTGATATGACACTTGGTTTTATCGCCGACACTCTGGGTTATGAAACAGCGAAACAACAAAGCAATGAGATTGAGTACGACTGGAAGGAAGATGCTTCGTGGGATCCATTTTCGGAATTGTATTGATTATTTGGCAATTTAGTTGTTCTTTTGGGACGCACGTTTTGATTTATTAGGCAAACGTATTAATCTATTTTACGGGAAAAGTGTTTATGTTGAATTTTAATTTTTATAACCCCACACATATTGTATTTGGCAAAGATAGAATTGATAATCTTTCTTCTTTGATTCCGGCTGATGCTAAAGTGCTTATTACTTATGGAGGCGGCAGTGCAAAGAAAAGCGGCCTGCTCGACAAAGTAATGGCAGCACTCGGCAGCCGCACCGTAATTGAATTTGGAGGCATTGAACCGAATCCCCGTTATTCGACATTGGTCAGAGCAGCTGATGTAGTTAAAAAAGAAAAGATTGATTTCATTCTTGCGGTCGGCGGCGGATCTGTTATTGACGGAACAAAGTTTATCACCCTCGCCGCAAATTACCCTGGTGAAGCAACCGATATTTTATACAACGGTGCATCCATTCCGCTAACCATGGTCGGCAAAATAACTCCTTTCGGTACAGTGTTGACTCTACCGGCGACTGGCTCAGAGATGAATTCCGGTGCGGTTATCAGTCACGAAAAAGGGAAGTATGTCGTATCCAGCAAGTTGACCTATCCTGTATTCTCTATTCTTGATCCTACACTGACATTCACGCTGCCAAAAATTCAGGTAGCAAACGGCATTGTTGATACATTCGTGCACACGACCGAGCAGTATTTGACTTTCCCGGTCGGCGGCATGATTCAGGATAGGTTTGCCGAAGGTATTTTACAGACACTTGTCGAGATAGGCAGAACATCAATTGATGAACCGGAAAATTATGTTATCCGCGCGAACCATGTCTGGTGCTCAACGCTCGCCTTAAACGGACTCATCGGCGCAGGTGTTCCGCAGGATTGGGCTACGCACATGATAGGTCACGAAATTACTGCAATGTTCGGCATTGATCACGGACAAACGCTGGCAATCGTTTTGCCGGCATTGCTTGAAGTTCAAAAAGAACAGAAGCGTGAAAAGCTTGTGCAATACGCCGAACGCGTATGGCATATCGTGGAGTCAAATGAAGATAAAAAAATTGAGCTGGCAATACAGAAGACCAGAGAATTCTTCGAAAGTCTGGGTATTAAAACACGTCTTTCGGAATATGGCGTTAAACCTGATGCAGTGCATGCATTAGTCGCTCAGTTAAAAGCTCATGGTATGGTGAGATTGGGTGAAAAAGGAGCTATCACTCCTGAAGTAAGCCAAAAGATTCTTGAGAATGCACTCTAGGAGATAATCAGTCCAACTGACATATCCACTATTTCTCAAAAGCGGAGCCGCATAGCGACCCCGCTTTTTTTATGCAAATTTTATTTTCGAACCTTCGCCGAGCCTTTGAGCAAATCTATTAATTCTTTGTCGCCGTGGTCAGCAGCTTTCAGATCATCGTCAAACTGTCGCGTGATAGATTTCCCCTCACCGGAATATCCGCAAGCGATCCCAATGGAATGGATTCTCGCTTTAAGCGCGTCCTTATTTTTGCCTTTCGATAGTTTTGCAAATTCATCTGTTTTGAAAAACTCAGTCAGTGCCCGTAGATATTTTTTTGCCCGTGCTGTGGGGCCTGATGATGTAGTGTTGGATTTTGGCTCTGTCGGTTTGAAAATTGAAGGGGATTTACCTTTGCTTTGTGCTTCGGTTGAATTTACCGGAACAAGTACAAAAAGAAACATCGCTGTGAAAAGAAGAACAAGATACCTCATAACTCTCTCCAATTGTGTTGTTAAAAGTTTTCACCCTAAGTCGCATGTAATTGTTTAATGGACTTTGGCTAAAAGTAAGGAATTTTAATAATATTAAGCAAATGCTTTGTTGTGGTTTACACCATATTAGTCGAGAGCAGCGGTGGATGAATAATTGAAAAGTAAGGGCCATTATTAACACGGTGCTTTAGAGTCCGTTGCACAACTCACAGGAGGGTTGCCTTTGCAAAGATTGCTGCCCTGAACGGCAGAGCCCCGCCACAGGACGGGCAGGCGTGACAGCCAAGTAGTAAAAGGATAGAATTGTAATTCAGAGCTCTGGATAGAGGGGCTCTTTTTCTGGAGAACAACCGCAGCGAGACGTACCTGCGGTACTCAAATAAATTTTATCTGACTATTTCTACTAAGCTACCGCACCTTCGGTGCTCATGAATTCGGCAGAAGACTCTAAAGCATCGTATTAATGAAGTTCAAAAAATAATTCGTGCAGCAGCAGACTTATATCGGTAATCTACCAAACAAATTAAGTCCTATAATGATAATTTTTGTATCCGCGCCGAAGGTTTTGCCGCAGTTAAGACTGATTCCAAAGTACCTTGATATTCTTCCCATGAGCGCTGCCTCAGCGATAAATACATTTTCTTCCGTTACTCGGTAATATCCCCAGGGGTTGTTGTCATCAAAAATATCTTTCCCGTAAGTAAAATGCTCAATGCCGCAGCTTGCGGTAAAAGTGACGAATCTTCCCAGATCGAAAGCTTTCCCAATCTGGAGATCAACACCTTTATAGATAGGTGTACGCTGATCCATAACGAATGAAGCCCAATATTTATAGCGGGCAGATACATACAAATTCCCCATATCTACACGTGTGCCGGCATTCCATGAGAAAAAGCCAAGCGCAACGCCGCCGTGAATCCAAAACTGAGGATAATGAGCGGTATCAGTGCCTTGTGAAAAGAAATGAGGAGTATATAATAAGAAAATTAAAACAACAGCAATTTTTTTCATCCCTTACCTCGAAGATCAATATTGACCGATATGTGGAACAATAGATTGTAAATATACTGACAAATCAGTCTTCATTACAATTCACAACCTGACTTTTGTTTGAAGAAAAGTACAAAGAACCCGGCGTCGGCGGGTTCTTTTTAACGCTGCACTTCTCGGATTTCCTTGCCGTAATTCTTTGGAAGGTGCCCGGAACACTTTCAAAATTTTTCTTACCCTGATAGGGTTGTATTTGCATAACCGTGAGTGAATTCCAGCTTGAGGGATGAGCTTACGTTAGAAGGGCAATAATCAACATATTTCACAATGAAATATTTTACTAGTTAAAATAGGTTTTACAACTTTAAAACTTCCAGTGTGTTTACACTTGACTTGAGAACACTTCTTAGGCGAAACTATTTGAGTGCAGTCTTAAATATATGTTTAATATTTAGTTGACAATTTGATTAAATAACATTAGATTAAAATACAAATGGCTGAGGTTACAGGCATCGATAATATGCTGTTGAAATTTGCTGAAAATTCTGAACACTTTTTTACTTGAGCTCATAATCCAACATTCCTGTTAAAATTTTGTATTCGCGAGAAGGTTTTTGTCTATTTTCTTGAGGATTTTTAACCCCTGCCTTGAAATTAAATTCAAAAACTTTGACCTTTTGGAAGTTTCATTTTTGTCTGAAGACCTTATAATTAAATAGCAATAAGTGGAGGAAGGGATATGAATAGAGGTGACAATAAAATTGCTCAGATCGAGTCGACTCCATCTAGGCGCATTGAAAGAATTAAAGCTACAGTTAAATTATACTCAAAAAAAGTGTTAAATGCTATTAAAATCGTTGGGTTGGCTGGAAGTGGTTTGATTATGGTTCTTTTGTTGATGGCCAAACCAATAGTTGGCTCCGGGAAAGTGCCAATATTTGGAATTCAGGGGAAGGATATACCAGATTTAATAACGAGTCTTTTCTATTATTCATATGGTGCTCTTTGCTTGACTTTGGCTTTTGAACGCATAGTTTATTTTAGCAGTATTGAAAACACAATAGAAAAGTTAAATAAATCACTTAAAAAGGATAATTTGGATAGGGAAAAGCTAGGCAGAGAAGTTAAAGTAGAATTAGATAAAATATTGATTCTATTAGACTTTGTTGGCAACAAATTTACAAATTGGCAAAATTCTTCTGATATTTTTTGGCAGATTTCTATGATAATTGCTCAAAAGGGTAACAGGGGTATTTATTTAAATTCTGCAGATTCATTTACTGTAGGGAGTCAACAAATCCAAAACTTTTGGCTTCAGATGGTAAAAAATACAGATAATTCGTGGTGTTGTACGGATTGGGTAAAGAGGCAGCCGGGAGATGTGGGAGGAGTATTTTGGCAAAGAGCAATAGCTAAAATTGGTCTTCAGATTCAAGGGAGTATGATCGCTAATCTTAATATAAAAGTCAGGAGAATTTTCATATTTGAAAAAGCAGAAGATGCTGATTTAGAACTATATAAAATGATAATGAGAGAACAAAAGGCCATGGGCATTGAGGTCAGATGGGTTACTCTCAGTTGTGAATTGAGAGATGCGCCATTAAATTATTTTCAAGACAGATTAGATACAGTGGACTTTACAATAATTGATAATAAATACTTATTCAAATATATAATGAACGAGAAGGACGTTACATCCATAGAAAGTACTTGTGATTCGCATACAGTAAGAGAAATAAAGGAAAAATATAATCAATTGTTTCTTGAAAGTTTTGAGGTCACTTAATAAATGGGGAGAGCGATATTTATATAATAGATAAGTTTATGCTTGAATGCCAAGCAACTATTTAAGAAATATATTCGTTCAATATGTTTTCAATTAATTCGGCATTTGTTATTCTTTTTCTTGCAGATATAATACTATTTTTATAAACTATTATTTCAGGAGGCATAGACCTTAAATTATAAATTCCACCCATTGAGTAGCAATACGCTCCCGCAGTTTGAATTGCAAGTATATCGCCTTCTCGTACTTCCGGGATTTGCCTCCCTTTTGCAAAATAATCTCCTTGCTCGCAAATATTTCCGCAAATATCATATATATTTAAAATTCCGTTTGGATTGCTGAGATTAACGATATGGTGATATGCCCCCTTATATAATACAGGCCGGATTAACTGCGGAAAGCCGGAGTTCGTTCCGACTATTATTCTTTCGTCATTATTTTTTAAAGTATTGACTTGTATAAGTAAAACGCCAGATTCTGCAACTAAATACCGTCCAGGCTCAAAATATAAATCTAAGTCCTTACCAAAACTTTTGCAAAAATTTACGAAAACAGAAGTAATAGTTGATCCAAAAGCGGTAAAATCAAAGTTCGTTTCATTTGAATTATAAGCGACTGGGAAACCTCCGCCAAAATCAATAAACTTTAAATCAGGAAAAGAACTTGGATTGGCAATCTCCAATAAATTGTTCACCGATTGAAAAAACGAGCTAGTATCTTTAATTCCAGAGCCTGTATGTTCATGAAGGCCTATTATGTGCAGGTTAAATTGTTTAGAAATATTGATTGCAGTAAGTACATCTTTTAACAAAATACCAAATTTTGAAGTTGGTCCACCAGTTTGCACATTAGCATTTGCGCCAGCTACTACACCAGGGTTAATTCGTAAACATATTGAAGTCCCGGGAAAATTAGCTCCATAACGCTTTAATTCAGATAATGAACCAATGTTAAAGGTTACTTTACAATTTGCTACTTCCACCATTTCACCCAGTGAGATATTATTTGCAGTAAACAGTATTCGCTCAGACGAAAAGCCACACCTTAGAGCTAACAAAACTTCAGATGGACTCACTGCATCAATCATAGCTCCAGCTTTTTCGAGGAGCTTTAAGATATATGGATTAAAGTTTGCTTTCATGGCATATAGAATATGCAATCTTGGGTAGGTTATATTAGTAAACACCCCCTTGAATTTGTCAACAATCAAGTTCCCATCATAAACATAAAGTGGTGTGCCATATTTACTTGTCAAATCTAGCAACAGCTCGTTATTCATTTTAACTCCGGTGTAATTGTGAATAATATAAACACCTTTTGCTTAACTAAAAAATAAAAATATTCGAATGATTAAACAATACATTAATATCCAAGATTAATGGTATTATATACATCTTCAAAACAGTTCTTGACATACACCGTAAACTTCGCTAATTTATTAAATTAAATATTCAATAATAGCTGGTAGCATGTCTGTTAAACTGGCTATTCTCCGTGTTTCAAAAGTTGTATTGAGGCAAAATTATGATAGAAAAGGATATTGAACAGCTCGCATACAAATTAAAACAAAACAATTTAAAGAAGAGACCAGGCGCTGTCGTTTTTATTGGCGCCGGTTGTTCTGTGTCCGCGGGAATACCTGTTAGCAAAGGAATAGTTAAATGCGTTAGAGAGAAATACAAAGATAATCCTACGATTGACAGGTGTAAAAGTGATGCGTATGCTGATATAATGGAGTGCTTGGACCCACAAGAAAGAAAAGACGTATTCACTTCTTATGTTAATACGGCAAAGATTAATGTAAGCCATATTTATCTGGCACAACTTATCTCTGAAAGTTATGTGGATTATGTTGTGACAGTCAATTTCGATAATTTGGCAATTAGGGCGTTAGCCCTTTATGAGCGTTTTCCAGCTATATATGATATTTCGACATTGAAAGATTTGACGACTACTCCACTTGAGACAAAATCAATAACCTTCCTGCATGGTATGTATAATGGGTTATGGCAATTAAATACTAAAGCAGAAATGGCAAAAATAATAAAAAATGGCGTTGTTAGGCGAATATTTAGTCAAATTACAATAAATCGACCATGGATTGTAGTAGGTTATGATGGTAGTGATTTCATCTTTGATGAACTAGTAAGTTTAGGCCGCTTTGATAATGGCCTTTATTGGATAGCTTTCGAAGACTACGTTAGCCAAAGAGTGAGCGATGAACTGTTGAATAGGGAGAATACCGAAAGTTTTGTAATAAAAGGTTATGATGCAGATTTATTCTTTCTCAAGCTTTCAGCCAAACTACAAGAGGATGAGCCCCAAATATTTACGAAACCCTTCACTTTACTTTACAAAATGATGCAAAATGTTGTAGATATTAAAGATTCAGAAGACTATAAATCTGTTAAGGAAAGGCTTGAACTTAGTAAAAAAATGGTGAGCGATGCGATAGCAAATTATGAACTAATTGAACAACCGGCTATTAAGATGTCCGAACAAGAGATCAAGATGGCAAAATTAAATATGTCCTTAATTGATTGCTTAACAAAAGAACAATTTGAAAAGCTTACAAATTTAGAACTTCAACTCAATGAGGACAACACTGATGAAAATACGAAGAAAATTCTATCTGATATATATATAAGCTGGGGAAACAATATTTTTAAAAAAGCTACGCTAGCTGACGAATCTGAAAAGTTAGATCTTTATAATGCCGCAAAAGAAAAGTTTATCAGAGCCGTTCAGATAAATGAAAAAATGTATGTTGCGTATAATAATTGGGGCGCCGTGTTAAATGCGACAGGTACTTTGATTCAAGGTGCGGAGTCTGAGAGATATTTCAATGAAGCTATTGATAAATACAAAGTTTCATTAAGCATCAAAGAGGATTATGTTAGAGCTCTGTATAATTATGCTCGTTCATTGTACAATCTGGGCAAGCTTAAACCTTTGGAGGAGGCCGCGAATTTATATAACGAGGCCATAAACAAATTGGAATTATCAGATCAGATTCAGCCTGGGAATTTTGACGTGATATTTTTCTGGGCGCTTATTTTGGGGGCATTGGCGAAAACTTCTTCGGAGTTAGCTAAAATGGATTATCTGCGACAAGCGGCATCAAAATACTCTCTGGCAATTGGAATTAAGAATGATTCATTTGCGGCTTATTATAATTGGGGCCTAGTATTGTCTAATATCGCATCAAATTCACCAGAACAGGATAGAGAACCTATTTATAATCAATCATTTGACAAATTCCAAAGAGCTATCGACATAAATCCCAATTATTTTGAAGCCCATATGGAGATGGGATATGTTTGTGATAGACTGGCTGAAATTAAGCCTAAAGCTGATAGGGAATTATTATACTATAAATCAATTGAAAATTATAAAAAAGCCATTGCAATAGACATTAGCAATAGAAACGCTTATTATAATCTGGGTTATTCGCTACTAAAGTTAGCTCAATTAAAAAATGGGGAGGAATCAATGAGTATATTTGTAGAAGCGGAGACTGTACTAATAAAGGCTGAAGAGCTTGGAGCGACTTCTTATAATCTTGCCTGTCTATATGCTCTTACAAATCGAAATGAATTAGCACTAAGTAAACTCGACTCTGTGCTAGAAAAAGATCAAGAGAAATTTTCATATGTCGAAAAAGATTCTGATTGGGATGCGCTTAGAAATGAGCCTAAGTACCTTGAACTTAAAGCAAAGTATCTGAATTAGCTAAAAATTATCTACAAGTTTTTAACAACTGCTTTGATAAGTATCGTTGTGCTGAAATACTTTATCTAAAAGACTCCTGAAAATTCGTAAATTAACCCTCCAATATTTTAAACTTTTGTAGTTTTTGAGCATTATTTTAGTTTTTCATGAAATCCGTTAAGCAGCATTTAAAGGAGACCGTTTCGTTATCTATTCCCGTCATCATCGGGCAGGTTGGCCATGTTATGATGGGCGTGGTGGATAATGCCATGGTGGGACAGGTGTCGCCGTACCATTTGGCGGCGGCTTCGATTGCTAACGGGTTATTCTTCATTTTTCTTGTTGTAGGTCTCGGGATTTCCTATGCTATCAGTCCGCTTGTCGCTATGACTGCCGGATCGGGTGACAAGACAAAATCTTCTGTGATATTGCGGCATGGTTTTTACATCAATATGGTGTCGGCAATAATACTTACTGCGCTTTCTTTTTTTGCGGCCGGACTGATTCAGTACATGCATCAATCACCCGAGGTGACGAAACTCGCTGTTAGTTACACGAGAATATTGAGTTTCTCAGCCGTCCCGGTAATGATATTCCAGACGTACAGACAGTTCAGCGAAGGGCTTTCAGTCATGCGGCCGCCGATGATCATCACTATAGCGGCAAACTTCTTCCATGCCGGTGCGAATTATGTCTTGATATACGGACATTTCGGATTTCCGCGTTTGGAATTGGATGGTGCAGGATATGCAACATTATTTTCACGCAGCCTTATGGCACTCGCCATGGCGCTTGTCGTTTTGAAGAGCAAGCGGTTCAGCGAATATAATTTTAAAATACTTCCGTTCTCGTTCGACAGGGAAGAAGGGAAACGCATTCTTACGCTTGGCATCGGGAGTGGATTTCAATATTTCTTTGAAGTCGGATGTTTTGTGTTTGCCGCAATTATGATTGGCTGGATCGGTCCATATGAACAGGCTGCCCATCAGATAGCCATGAATGTGGCTTCGATAAGCTATATGGTCGTTATCGGAATTTCCGCTGCCGGAACAATACGCGTCGGAAACGCCGTTGGCAGTAAGAGCATTCTTCACACGAGAAGAGCAGGCTTCAGCGCCCTTGGACTCGCATTCGGATTTATGGTCTGTTCAGGAATATCGCTTGTGTTCTTACGTTCACTTTTGCCGCAGTTATATGTTGAAAACAAACAGGTCATAGATATCGCTTCGCAATTACTCTTTATAGCAGCGCTGTTTCAAATCTTTGACGGCACTCAGGCTGTCGGTCTTGGAATTCTGCGCGGCATAACGGATATAAAATTTCCGACGGTTGTTACATTTGTATCATACTGGATAATATGCGTACCTATAGCATATCTATTCGGATTTATATTCCATTGGGGTGTCGTAGGTGTGTGGATAGGACTGCTTATCGGTCTGGCAACATCCGCTGTGTCGCTGTCAATCCGTTTCGCGGTAAAGAGTAAAAGACTTCCGGTGTAGTCCGGTTACTCAATAAATCCCTTCAGATATACTTCCAGCTCTTCGAGAACCTTCTCGTCTATGGTAAACGTTACATAATCCGCGAAGTTATTGAGGATGACCAGCGAGTTTATGCTGGTATCCATCTCTTCCAGGTTGGCGATTTTCTTACTGACGTTGTGGTTCAAAGCCCTGATATCTTCATATATATTTACCAGATTATTCATATCCCAGTCGGGAGCATTTCCGCGCTTCCAGGTTACATACTGGGAAAGCAGGTAGAAAGATAATGCTCTGAATTGTGTTTCTTCCAGTGAGGCAAAAGGTAGGTGGAAGTGCAGCATAGGTTTAAGTCTGCCCATGATCGGGCATCCCGAACTGACCATCAGGATTCCCAGAAGACTGCTTACGCCTGCCTGCAATGATGTTTTCTTTGTATACGTGCGCTGATCGGTAACAACGAATACCTCAGCATGTTTGAAAGAAGGCATATCATGGAATTCGGCAATGATGTCGACGAGATTCGTCGCTAAGGGGCAATAGTCAAAATACTTTGGATCGAGCGGACAGTGTGCGCATCTGAAATTGTTGAGCTTCGACCAATCGGGGTAACTGCTCCGGTCTGTTTTGATAATATTCATCGTTCCCGAATCAATCCGGATGTTGAATTCTTTGCGTTGTTCATTAGGGAAGATAAAGGTATAGGAAAACAGTAACTCGCTTTTTTGATCCATATGCCTGCCGTTTATATCAAATGCCTATTTGCAGTAACAAAATTAGAAATATTTTTAACATATGACAGAAAATTTTTTAAAATCTTGAATTAAAGTGCATAGCGTCACAAAATAGTTTGGGTTTAATGGAATTGATTTTTCAACAATTCATCCGAGTTTCTTTACAGTATGTTCGCCCCCTTCAGGGACGGATATGTTGGTATGATGCCAAACCCGTGAGTTTCTCACAGTCGCCACGCTGTTGACGTGTCGACAAGGATTCACCCACGGTGGTTGTTTTCCATTCGTCCAATTCCTACGTCTTCTGCTGCTTCTTCTTTGCGGCAGGGAAGAGTATGTTGTTCAGGATGAGCCTGTAGCCGGGTGAACTTTTATGAAGCGAGAGGTCTGTCGGTGGATTGCCGACTGCATGCTGATAGTCTTCAGGGTCATGGCCTCCATAAAATGTAAAGGTACCTCTTCCGAAACTTCCATGAATATATTTTACTTGATTGGTGCTGCTTCTTTCCGCCATAACAACAACTGATTTTTTAATCAGTTCTTTTCTGAACGCGGTTGTCTGTCCCATGAATCCCTTTATCACGTTGACATGATTTTGTGTCAGCATGGTAGGTACGGGGTCGTATTTAGCGGAGAAATCAAAGAGGGTGAAATAGTCGTTCTCACGATCGCCTATCTCATTGGGTTGTATATCAATATCGCTGTATTCGTATACATACGGATTCATCTCGAGCTTAAAATTTTCGAAAGCCAGAGTGTTGGAAAAATCAAGGTGTGATTGCGCATCCGGATCCGGTGCGTCGCCGTCAAACATCCGGTCGCATATGTCAACATTGTGTGCAGCCAGAGCAATGTCGTATGAATCCGTAGCAGAGCACATGGCAAAAAGGAATCCGCCTTTTCCTATGAAACCTTTGATTGATGAGGCTACGTCTTTCATCATATCAGAGACTTTTTTATAGCCTAAACGTTTTGCATCATTCTCGTATCGCATCTGCTGTTCAACATACCATTGGGCATTACTGAAACTCGCGTAAAATTTTCCGTACTGCCCGGTAAAGTCCTCATGATGCAAATGCAGCCAGTCATACTTACCCAATTCGCCATTGAGAATTTCTTCATTCCAGAATTTCGTATAAGGAATTTTTGCATAGTCTAATACAAGCGTGACCGCATCATCCCATGGTGAAAATCCCGGCGGAACGTACACGGCAATTTTGGGCGCTTTTTCTAAACGGACGACATCGGTGTTCTGGGCATCGCTCTGTACCTCAGCGTAAAGCTTTGCAGCTTCAACGGCTGAAATTGTGGTAAAGGAAACGCCTTCAATCCTGCACTCGGTAGCAATATTGTCGGAGTAATCCAACAGAAATGAACCTCCGCGGTAATTCAACAGCCAGTCGGCTTTACCGCCGTTTTGCAGCGCGTGGAAAGTCATACCGTAAGCTTTAAGGTGGTCGGTCTGATTAATATCCATGTAGATGAGTATTTTATCTTGCGCCAGAACGCTCAGGGAGAGGAGAAGGAGACAGGTCGCAATTTGTTTTATCATGGATATATGTCTCTTGATGGATACCAGAGGATGATTATTGCAAAACTACGGGGTCCTAAACGCGTATTTCGCAATAATCATCACGCTGATAAAATAGTGTTATGCTGATTCGCTGTTTTTTCTCTGTGAAGCTGTGTTCTTCTTCGGTTTACCTTCAATGTAAATCGGAGCTTCGCCTTTTTCAATAACATCACGAGTTATGATGCACTTATTGATATTTTCTTTTTCGGGAAGTTCAAACATAATGTCAAGCATAATTTCTTCAACGATGGAGCGCAATGCGCGTGCACCGGTTTTTCGTTCGATGGCTTTTTTAACAAGTGCGTCCAGAGCGAACGGGTCATATTCAAGTTCAATGCCCTCATACGCGAACAACTTTTTATATTGTTTGAGGATGGCATTCTTCGGTTCAGTAAGGATATTCTTTAAGGCTTCCTCGCTTAGCGAATGCAGCGCGGCAATCACAGGGAGGCGGCCGATAAGTTCGGGTATCAAACCGAAATGCAGCAAGTCCTCGTGCTGTACCATCTGCATTAACATGTCGTCCGATAAGTGCTCTTTGTCATTTACTTCGGCACCGAATCCCATTTTGCTTTTATTGATTCGTGATGCGATTACTTTTTCAATTCCTTCAAAAGCACCGCCGACAATGAATAGAATATTTTTCGTGTTAACATTGATCAAGTTCTGTTCAGGATGCTTTCTTCCGCCTTTCGGTGGTACACCTGCAATTGTTCCTTCAAGGATTTTCAACAATGCCTGCTGAACACCTTCGCCGGAAACATCACGAGTGATTGAAACGTTATCACTCTTGCGGGCAATCTTGTCAATCTCGTCAATATACACGATACCTTTTTGGGCGCGTTCAAGATTGTAGTCTGCCGATTGGAGTAAGTGAACCAAAATGGTTTCAACATCATCACCGACATAGCCGGCTTCGGTAATTGTAGTTGCATCTGCTATTGCAAAGGGGACATCCAGAATTTTGGAAAGCGTTTGAGCAAGAAGGGTTTTACCGGTACCGGTAGGTCCTAATAATAAAACGTTACTTTTTTCAATTTCAACGTCGTCAATGTCGAAGAAATTAGTCTGACTATTAACTCTCTTATAATGATTGTAAACGGCAACGGAAAGAACTTTCTTTGCTCTATCCTGACCGATAACATACTGATCTAATGTATCTTTGATCGACTTGGGAGAAATCTTGTCATTTTTTTTGGCTTTGGGCTGGTTGAAGGCGGCCAGATTATTACGGATAATATCAACACTGCTTCCTACGCAGATGTCACAGATGTATACATCCGGACCTGCAATCAGGCTTCCTACTTCCTGTGAACTTCTACCGCAAAACGAACATTTAATTTGTTTACTCATGCCTGAACATACTCTCTATTTAGCTTGGTTTCTTAGCGTTTTAATTTCTTCGCGAACTTTATCCGCGTATATAGAAGACGGATAACTCTCCAAAAAGGTTTCATACGATGTAAGGGCTGATGCCTGATCTTTTAACCCGTATTGGTACACCTCACCGAGGTAATAATTCGCTTTATCAGCAAAAATGTTGGTTTTTTGCTTCAGTATTTCGTTTATCAATGCAATTGCCGTACCCAAATCGTCAAGGGCAATTTTAACCTCGACCTGTTTAATCCCGGCAACACTTATCAAAAAAAACTGATTCTGCAATTTAGCAATTTTCGCGCATAATTCATCAATACCTTGCCCATCCCGCCGGGCTATTTTGTTCATTATCTGCGCGTAATACGTTAATCCAACAGAATCGTTCATGGCGGTATTCAGCAGCATGGATAATTCAATCGCATCGTTTGTTTCATCATCTCTCGTGGATTTTACAATCTCAGATAGTATCTTTCTGGATTGCTCAAGACCATTCTTGTAAAACCAGATGTATGCAATGTTCATCCGCGCTTCATTTTTCTGCTCAAGTGTTGACTGCGAGCGGATCAAAGCAAGATTCAAAACCGTTAATGCCGAATCCAGTTGATTATCCTTTACCAGAATTTCAGCAAGACCTTCGCAGGCATCGGCAAGGAACCGTGAAGTTCCGTACAAACTAATAATGCTGTTATAATATCCTTTTGCAGTATCATCCATTCCTGCCTGCGCGTACAGCCATGCTTTGCGGTACAGTGATTCAATCGCGGGATCGGAATTTCTGTAAATCTCACAGATGCTGTTGTACGCGTCAATGATTTCCTTGTAGGACTCAATTTGCAATTTCGCAGGAAACTGTAAGGGCTTCCAGCTTCCGGCCGAGCGACTCAACCGGTCGTGCATAATATTCTCAAGAGCCTTTGCGTGATTTAATTTTATAGTTCCGCTCATGGGAGAGGAGGGGTAGGTATTTAAAAGATAATTGTAAACTTCAGAAGCTTCTGTAAATTTGCCATCACCGTAAAGCTGTTGGGCATAATTAAAGAGTTCAACACCGTTCTTTTTTTGTGCTTCATCCAGATCTCGATAAGTCTGAAAGGCTTCTTTATGATACCCGCCGTCAGCATATAATCTCGCGAGTATTGTTTTTATAGCGTCATTTGATTTTTCATTTTCTTCAAATGGACTTTTAAGTTCTTCTATAGCATCATGCTTCTGAAGATAAGGCGAGAGGCGGTTGAAAACAAGCTCAAGCTGAGTTGGATTTATTTTTAAAATTTCAACCAGCTCCTCAGCTGCATTTTTGTATGCCATGGTAATCAAGTATAGATTGCTTAGATCGTAGCAAAATGGGACTTTATCCTTATTAACGGCTTTGCCTTTTTTCATATAATCAACTGCATGGTCAAATGATCTGAGCTCTGCCGAGGTAAATGAAAATGTACGGTAAAAGGCCGGGTTATCCGGATTGCGTTCGATAAATTCATCCCATAAAGCAAACGTTTCCTTTTCTTTACCCATATAATAATACGTCTTCCCAAGCAGTTGGGCGTATAGAATATCATTTTTGTTCTGTTCGTAGCGCGGTTTCAGCAGTTTGATGGAACTCTGATAATCTTTGACGATATTGTATGTATTGACTAAACTCTGAAAGTAGGAAAATTCGTTAGGGTAGCGGTCGTAAAGTGATTTGAAAATCTGCAGCGCTTTGTCATACTCACCGGACTCCGATAAAGATATGGCATAGAAGTACTGATCGCTGTCGGTCTTTGTCTGGGGATAAACCGATATAACGAGCAGGAGAAAGAGTACGGCAAAATACCGTATGGCACCAAAACGGATTTTCATTATCAACTAAATTCAGAAAATTTTATATTAATCTTGAATGATAATTAAATTATCCGTAAATTTCCATTTTAAAATTCGTACATAACGAATGCCGAAGTGGCGGAATTGGTAGACGCGCTGGACTCAAAATCCAGTGAGGCTTAAACCTCGTGCCGGTTCGAGTCCGGCCTCCGGTACTTAAAGACCCCGATGCAAGTCGGGGTCTTTCATTTTTAAAGCAATAGAACGCGGATGACGCGGATGACACGGATAACACAGATTATCACGGATTTATTTTTAGAGAACGTCAGAATCGCCTAGGTGGTTTGTTTTCTGTTGAAAATGTTTTTAAAAGGGGAGGATTTCTCGCAAAGGCGCAAAGCCGCAAAGATATTTTTATTCTGAAAGACCATGAGATAATTCTTTATTACTAAGTTGCTGATTATCCCCATATTTAAATTGTACGTATTAAATAGCCGAACTCCCCCCAATCCCTCTCCACGCCATAGGCGGGCAAGCTTGGAAAGAGAGGGGAGAGCCCGAAAATTAGAATTTCACTTTAAATCTGGTGGCTGGGATGAGTTCACTTTTATTACCAGAGCACTATCTACTGCGATTTCTCGCAAAGACGCGAAGCCGCTAAAATTTATGGTTAATCACAAATGAGCTTCAAATAATCTTTTTTAATTGACGTTCTTAGGGCTGTGATTGACTTCGCACTTCGCACCGCAATCTTCGCACTTTGGACCTCGGACATCGCACCGTTCACACCTCGCACTGCATCTTGCTCACTTCGAACTTCGCACCTCGTACTTCGCACTTGAGACCTTGCCCTACCTCACTTCCGAATCCTCCATTGAACATTTAGCATCTAAAATTCAAAATTCTTTTCAGCTATTGCTTTTTAAATAAAACCGCATTATGTTTGACATATTAGTTTAACAAAATTGTTAAAACAAACGGTTAATATTATGACAACAGAAGAACAAATACTGCAGGCGGCAACGAAAGTCTTTACAGAAAAGGGCTTTGCGGCTGCTAGAATGGATGAAATTGCGAAGGAAGCGGGCATAAATCGGGCCTTGCTCCATTACTATTTCCGCAGTAAGGATAAAATGTTCGAAATCATCTTCGAGGATAAATTTCACAAATTCTTTTTCGGAGTTTATGGGATATTCACATCCGACTTGCCCATTATGGAGAAGATTGAGAAAATCGTAGATTTTGAACTTGAAACTCTGGTGAATCACCCGGAGATACCAATATTTGTACTCAATGAGATAAATGTAAATCCCGAACGCATTCTCAATCGCATGAATTCGGCAGGTAGTCCCATTTCCGAAGCCGTCAAAAAACTTGACGCACAGATTTTAAAGGAACATGAGCAGGGGATAATAAAAAAGATGAGTGGATTCTCCCTCGTTATTGCCATTATATCATTATGTGTGTTTCCTTTTGTCGCGAAAAATGTAATAATGGGTGTTGGCCAGATGGATCTTGATACTTTCAAAGTATTTGCTCTCAGTAGAAAACAGGATATCATTAATATTCTTCAAAACGGAATTAAACTTTAGAAATTACAAACAAGTGAATAGATCATTATGATAAGGAAAATTAGTTTAATTGTAGTATCGTTGCTGTTAATGTCGTCAGCGGGACTCACGCAAGAAAAGTTGAGTCTCGGTTATTGCGTTGATGCGGCACAAAAGAATTATCCTCTTGTTAAACAGCGTGCATTAATTACAGACTCAAGGGATATGAATGTAAGCAATGTATGGAAAGGATATTTCCCGCAGGTTACAATTTCAGGGCAGGCGACACATCAGTCGGATGTCACAAGCCTCTCGATCAATTTCCCCGCATTTTTAGGAATACCGAAACTTCCTGCGGTGGATAAAGATCAATACAAAATTCTTGGCGAAGTGAGTCAGACTATCTACGACGGCGGCGTCATGTGCACGCAATCGGATGTGTATAAAAAAAGTGCCGAGCTCGACGATAAGAAACTCGATACCGAATTCCACAAAGTACGGGATCAGGTAATTCAATTATACTTCTCTGTACTTTTATACGATGAACAAATGAAACAAGCCGACCTTGCAAATATTGATCTGTCCGCAGTATTGAATAAAATGTCGGGCGGGTTGAAATACGGAGTTGCTACACAGGCCGACTTGCAGAACGTACAGGCGGAAATACTGAAGAACAATCAGAGAATTATTGAACTCAAGTCAGCGCGGCAGGCATCAGTTGCTATGCTCGCAATACTGATGAACGAGAGCATTAATGACGGTGCAGCATTTGAGCAACCGACTCATATAGAAGTTGATCCGGATGGACAGATAACAAGAACTGAACTGAAAGTTTTTGATTATCAACAGCAGGTACTTGATGAGCAAAAGGGACTCGTTACAGCAAAAATCCTTCCCAAGGCAAGCGCATTTGTTCAGGGCGGATACGGGAATCCCGGTTTGAATATGATGAAGAATGAAGCAGTCACTTTTTATACTGCCGGCGTGCGGTTGAATTGGGCTATTTCGAATTTATATACGAACTCCAACGAGCATGAACTGACCGAACTTAACAAGAAAATTGTCGGTTTACAGAAAGAAACATTCCTCCTGAATACGAAAATGGCGTTGAAACAGAAGTACGAGGAAATCAAGAAGCTGAAAGAATTGATAAAAGTTGATGGCGACATCGTCGCTCTCCGTGCAAAGAATAAAGAAATTGCAAAGGCTCAGTTAGATAATGGAACAATCAGCTCGAACGATTTGATACGTGAGTATAATCAGGAAGACATTGCCAAGCAGAATCTGGTGTTGCACACGATTCAGCTTTTGTCTGCCGAACAGAATTACAAACAAACATTAGAAAATTAAGTGAGATTGACAATGAAAAACATGAAATATGTATTTGCGGCAATGTTGTTGCCTTTGATGTTCGCAGCATGCGGCGGCGGAAATAATAAATTTGACGCAACCGGTACATTCGAATCCGAAGAAGTTATCGTCTCCTCCGAAGCAACCGGCAATCTGCAATGGTTCACCGTTGAAGAGGGTGCCGTGTTACAAAAAGATCAGGTGGTCGGCGTTGTTGACACGATACAACTGCATCTGAAGAAAAAACAGCTTGAAGGATCAATAACATCTGTTCTTGCAAAACGTCCTGATATTACCACGCAACTGGCGGCAATCCAAAAACAAATTGACGTTGCCACCACAGAGAAGAAGCGTTTTGAAAATCTTGTTCAGTCGAATGCGGCTACATCAAAACAGCTTGATGATGTGAATTCTCAATTGGATGTACTGAAAAAGCAGTATGCTGCTACAAAATCGAGTCTTACCATTACAACACAGGGTCTCGATGCGGAAACTCTTTCACTCAAGGCGCAGATTGACCAGATCAATGACCAGATTAATAAAAGCATTATAAAGAATCCGATTGACGGAACGGTAATAACCAGATATGCCAAACAAAGTGAAGTAACGGCGAACGGCAAAGCATTATACAAAATCGGTGACCTTTCAACACTGATATTACGCATGTACGTCAGCGGCGATCAGCTTGCACAGATCAAGCTCGGACAACAAGTCAAAGTATCAATCGATGACGGCAAAGGCGGCTATCGCGTAGTGCCGGGAACAATTTACTGGATTTCGGCTAAATCAGAATTCACACCCAAAACCATTCAAACGAAAGATGAACGGGCAAATCTTGTGTACGCTGTGAAAGTGCACGTTAAAAACGACGGCCTGATTAAGATGGGTATGTACGGCGAAGTAAAGTTTTAAGCGAACAATATGAACGCAATTGAAATACATAATATCGTTAAGACGTATACTTCGAAAAACGGCACGGTGACCGCATTGAACGATATTTCCTTTTCCGTGAAAGAAGGGGAGATATTCGGACTTATCGGTCCCGACGGTGCGGGTAAAACGTCGCTCTTCAGAATATTGACAACCGTACTGCTCGCAGAGAAAGGCACTGCTTCGGTTTGCGGATTTGATGTGCAGAAGGATTTCCGGAAAATCCGGGATATAGTTGGATACATGCCGGGTAAGTTTTCGTTGTATCAGGATTTGACCGTTGAAGAAAATCTGGAATTCTTTGCCACCATCTTCAATACGTCCATTGAAGAAAACTACGATTTAGTCGCCGACATTTACAAGCAGATTGAGCCTTTCAAAAAACGCAGAGCCGGCAAACTTTCAGGCGGTATGAAACAGAAGCTTGCATTATCCTGTGCTCTTATTCATAAACCCAAAGTGTTGTTTTTGGATGAACCCACGACTGGTGTAGATCCCGTTTCCCGTAAAGAGTTTTGGGAGATGCTTCGTAAACTGAAAAACGCAGGTATTACCATTCTGGTATCAACACCATACATGGATGAAGCCAAATTGTGTGAACGTATCGCGCTCATGCAGGATGGCAACATCCTGAGCATTGCAAAACCTGATGCAATTATTGAGCAATTCGGAAAAACCTTATACGCGGTGACATCAGACAATATGTATAAACTGCTTAACGATTTGCGCGAATATCCGTTTACCAAACATTGCTTCGGCTTCGGAGACAAGCATCACTTGACATTGACAGATGAGGGCAAAACGGTTGAAGATATTCAGCAATTTCTCACTGAAAAGGGGAATGAGGGAATCGTTATTCAGAAAATTGAGCCCGGAATAGAAGATTGTTTTATGGAGTTGATGACGAATTAACATGAACACAAATGAAATTGTAATACGCGCTGAAAAGCTGACAAAGAGATTCGGTGATTTTACTGCCGTTGATGAAATCTCTTTTGATGCACACAAAGGTGAGATATTCGGTTTTCTCGGTGCCAACGGTGCCGGTAAAACGACGGCTATGAAAATGCTTATCGGTATCTCCAATCCTACATCCGGCCATGCTACTGTCGCCGGATATGATATTCACACGCAAACCGAAATGGTGAAAAAGAATATCGGGTATATGAGCCAGAAATTTTCTCTGTATGAGGATTTAACTGTTAAAGAAAACATCCAACTTTTTGCCGGAATCTATGGGCTCAGTGATGATGAAATAGCAAAGCAGATTGAGTCGCTCATTACCAGATTGAACATGCAGGAGGTCAGGGATCAATTAGTCCGCTCATTACCGCTTGGATGGAAGCAAAAACTGGCCTTCAGTATTGCTATTGTCCATGCCCCAAGTGTAGTTTTTTTAGATGAACCGACAGGAGGAGTTGACCCGATAACCCGGCGTCAGTTCTGGGATTTGATTTACGAAGCCGCACATAGAGGAATTACGGTATTTGTAACGACCCACTACATGGACGAAGCCGAATATTGTGACAGAGTTTCTATAATGGTTGACGGCGTTATCAAAGCGCTCGATTCTCCTGCGGGATTGAAAAAGACATTCAATGCCCGGTCTATGGATGAAGTATTTCTCATGCTTGCACGCGGTGCAAAGAGATCTGATAATTAAGAGGAATTGATGAAACAGTTACTGATATTTATAAAAAAAGAGTTCTTCCATATCCTGCGGGATCCGAAATCGATGCTCGTGCTTTTGGGTATGCCAATTGTGCAAATAGTCATTTTCGGATTTGCTATCACAACAGAAATCCGTAACAGCAGCATCGCCATACTGGATAATTCCAGGGATGAAATGACGCAGACTATCATTAACAGAATCGGCAGCAGCCGTTATTTCAGTATTGATAGAACTATTAAAACGGAAGATGAGGTTTTGAAGGCTTTTCAGAACGGCAAAATCAAGATGGCACTTATCTTTCAGCCAAACTTTCAAAATGATTTGATGCACACGAACAAAGCGCAAATTCAAATGATTGCTGATGCGACGGATCCGAACAATGCCACTACGACGGTTAATTACGCGTCTTCCATCATTGCGGACTATCAGACTGAGTTACTTAAAAATAATACCCAGCCTTATTCCATCAGCGTTGTGCCGAAGATGTTATATAACCCACAGTCAAAGGGTGTCTACTCATCCGTGCCGGGTGTTATGGGACTCATATTACTACTTCTTTCGGCAATGATGACTTCCATCTCGATAGTGAAAGAGAGAGAAATGGGTACGATGGAAGTACTTTTGGTTTCGCCGATCAGGCCATGGCTCATCATTCTTAGTAAAATGATTCCGTATTTTATTCTGTCATTTATTAATATCGTTACCATTCTATTACTTTCTGTGTATGTATTAGGGATGCCGATTGAGGGCAGTGCATTGCTGCTGTTCGCATTGAGTACCTTATACATTTTCTGTGCGCTTGCACTCGGGCTTTTGATTTCCACGCTTGCGAAAACGCAGGAGGAAGCAATGTTCATTTCTCTTATCGGACTCATGCTCCCCATCATGCTTCTCAGCGGGTATATTTTCCCGGTTGCCAACATGCCGACTTTACTTCAGGTGATCTCCAATATTGTACCTGCCAAATGGTATATCATCATCGTGAAGTCGGTGATGTTGAAAGGGCTTGGATTAGCAAATATTTGGCGTGAAGTGGTGATTTTAAATGTGATGACTGCCTTTTTCATTGTGGTGAGCATCGTAAGATTTAAGACGAGGTTATCATGAGAGTACTGAAGTTTTTATTAAGAAAAGAATTTTTGCAGATCATGCGGAATAAAGTCATTCTCCGCATGATGTTCATGATGCCGGTGATGCAGTTGATCATTCTGCCTAACGCCGCCAATTTTGAGATGCGTAATATTATGGTGTCTGTCGTTGACCATGATCATTCGGTTACATCGCAAAAACTCATTAACAAAATCACATCAGGGAATTATTTTAAATTGGTCAGCGATCCGGCCACCTACAAAGAGGCAATGAACGATATTGAGCACGACAAGGCAGATTTGATTATTGAAATTCCTCAGGGATTTGACCGTGATCTTATCCGTGACAACGGAGCTACCATTATGATCTCTGCTAATGCGATCAACGGGCAGACAGCAGGGCTTGGTGTTTCGTATACTAATGCAATCATAAGGGATTTCAATAATGACATTCGGACGGAGTGGATTCAGAATCCGCGGCTGAACGCCTTACCTCAGATTGAAGTTACCAGTCTCAACTGGTTTAATAAAATGATGAATTATAAGTATTACATGGTTCCGGGAGTATTGTGTATTCTTGTTACCATGGTGGGATTTTTCATGACGGCGTTGAATGTTGTTCGTGAAAAGGAAATGGGCACTATTGAGCAGATAAACGTAACCCCTGTTAAAAAGTGGCAGTTCATTGTATCAAAGATGGTCCCGTTCTGGGTACTGGGAATGCTCATTCTCAGTCTGGGACTGCTTATCAGTTTTATCATATACGGCATAGTGCCCGAGGGGCATTTATTCTACATCTATCTGTTTGCCGGTGTTTATCTTTTGGCAGTGCTTGGCGGTGGCCTGCTTGCTTCCACTTTTGCCGAAACCCAGCAGCAGGCGATGTTCATAGCCTATTTTTTTATGACTCTAGTCATTTTACTGGGTGGCATCTTCGCCTCGATTGACAATATGCCGGACTGGGCACAGATGATAACGGTCATCAACCCGATCAGCTATTTTGTTGCCGTAATGCGTATGGTAGTACTGAAAGGGAGCGGATTTATGGATATTCTGCCTCATTTCGGCATTATTTTGATTTTTGTAGCACTTTTTAACGGTTTGGCAATCTGGCATTACAGAAAGTCCAGCTAGTTGCAGATAATCGAATAAAAGGGTTTTTTCAGTGAAAAATTCCTTTTTGTTTGAAATTCACAATTTTGTATATTTGTAAGCTAATTAGAAATGCATTTTAATTAAGGAACGTTATGAAAACAGGTATTCATCCAAATTATCGCCCGGTTGTCTTTAAAGATTTCTCGTGTGATTTCGCGATCTTATCACGGTCGACAATCAAAGCAACGGAAACGATTGAATGGGAGGATGGTAATACATATCCTTTAGTGCGTCTTGAAATTTCAAGCGGCTCACATCCATTCTTTACCGGTAAACAGAAATTATTGGATTCAGCCGGACGCGTTGAGAAGTTTAACAAAAAATACGCACGTAAGACAACCAAATAAGCTTACGCTGCCTATTAACTTTTGTTTTTTTGGAAAAGCTATTCTAAATTATAGAATAGCTTTTTTTATTTGTGCCGATTAACGATAACACCTTTTGCCATAAGTAGAAACGCCATTATGGAAATATGCATCTTTGAGGATAATAAAGCTGGCAACTTAGCCCCGCTTTCGCTTGCCCGCCCGGTTTACGCCCTCGTATGTGGTATTACTATGCTCCGCAAAAAGATTGAACGAATGTTTGAGGGCACCAGAATATCTCTCCATACCCGACCATATTTGCACGATTATGTCACCTACCACAGTCCCAAGTATATCGTGAACAAGATAGGTTCTTCGGACGCTTGTGTCTTTATCAACGGCAGGGTAATGCTTCCGGCAAATTTCAAAAAGATAGTAAAGCTCGACGCATCCGAAGATATCGTGTTTGTTTGTAAGGGTGATGTTGTCGCCGCAAAAGTCTCCGGCTCAAATCTTGAATTTGTTAAAACGAAAATATCGGATGTCCTAGGTCTTGAAACATTTGATGGTATCAAGACAGAAGAAATAGATGTGCAGTTTTATGAATACCCATGGGATTTTATCCGCTATCACTCGGGCGAAATGTACCGGGATTACTCCCAGTTGTTCGCAGGTATTTCTGATAAAAGAATCCGTGCCGAAATCGGTGCCGGAGTTCATTTAGTATGTGAAAAGGATATATTTATTGATGAAGGTGCAATAGTTAAACCCGGTGTGGTTATTGACGCATCTTCAGGTCCGATTGTCATTGGTAAAAACGCGGTTATAGAATCGAATGCCGTTATTCAAGGTCCGGTATATATAGGAAAAAGCTCTAGGGTACGTCCTTTGTCGGTCATATACGACAATACGAGTGTTGGTAATGTCTGTAAGGTCGGCGGTGAGGTTGAGTTTTCAATTATCCAGTCCTACTCGAATAAGCAACACCAGGGATTTTTAGGGCACGCGTATCTGGCGAGCTGGGTGAATATCGGCGCGGATACAAATTGCAGTGATCTGAAGAATAATTATAGTACAGTCCGTGCAAACACCGGTACACAAGAGGTAGATTCGGGTCTGCAATTTCTCGGAGTTATCATGGGCGATCATTGCAAGACCGGAATTAATACCATGCTGAATACCGGAACAATTGTTGGATTTTCAAGCAATGTATTCGGAGCGGAATTCCCGCCGAAGTATATTCCTTCATTCGCTTGGGGCAAGGATGCAGCCTATAATGTTTCCTTAAGTATTGCAACTGCTAAAAAAGTTATGCTCAGAAGAAACCAGATGATGCATGACTGTGAAGAAAAATTGTTTAAACATATTTTTGAGATTACAAATAGTGAACGAGAACAACGAGGGTTCAAAGCCTGAAGTAAAGCAAATCCCGCTTCCGTCGCATTCGGTTAAAGATCTGTATGTCGGTGTTCGCGGGCTTGCCGTAAAAATATTAAGCCGTGTTGAAAGAACTGATTCATATCTTGACCGCCTTTTAGATAAAGAAATCCGTTCTGCGGATTTGAGTCCTGCCGACAAGGCCTTATTGTACGAAATTGTGCACGGGGTGGTCCGGCATATGGGCAGACTGGACTGGGTATTAAGCGGATTTTATAAAGGCCAGTTTTCAAAAGCGATCCCGATTTTAAAAAATGCACTTCGTGTAGCGCTCTATCAGATACTATTTCTTGATAAAGTTCCTGAGTACGCTGCAGTCAATGAGGCAGTTGAGTTTGTAAAAAAATTGCAGGGACAACGTCCAGCTGATATATCGAACGCTGTTCTCAGAAATATTATCCGGAGTAAAAATTCACTCCGGTATCCTGACCCCGAAGAAAATCTGGTTGGCTATCTTGCTACATATTATTCGCATCCGGTGTGGATTGTTAAAAGATGGTTGAACCGGTTCGGCAGGGAACAGGCAGAAAAATTATTTCAGGCAAACAATGAAAGACCGTCTCTTACTGTCAGAGTAAATTTGCATAAAATCAGTATAGAGAATTTTATCCAATTGCTGAACTCGGTGAATATTAAATATCAGCAGGGTGTATTCCTTAAAGATTATTTCAAGTTAAACTCTCTGAATAGCGTTAACCAGTGGCAATTCTTCAATGAAGGCTACTTTACCGTTCAGGATGAAAGTGCAGGTTTTGCCTGCCGTCTGCTCGATCCGAAGCCAGGAATGCGCGTACTGGATATTTGTGCAGCTCCCGGAGGCAAATCAGCCTATATGGCTGATATGATGCAGCAGCAAGGTGAAATTGTGGCGCTGGACAAATTTGATGTGCGCCTGAACTCGGTTGCTGAGAACTTGAAACGGCTTGGTATTACAATGGTAAAAACCGTACCTATTGATGCTTTGGACTACAATGAAGGCGGATTTGACGCGGTTCTGGCCGATGTCCCGTGCAGCGGATTCGGTACATTCTCCAAAAAGCCGGATATCAAGTGGAAGAAAGAGCTTATTGATATTAAACGTCTAAATGTTACACAGTATAATCTGCTCGAACATGCTGCTTCGCTGGTGAAACCGGGCGGAGTAATAATTTATAGCACGTGCACCATTGAGCCGGATGAAAACATCGACATTGTCAGGAAATTCCTTGCTAAACACAGCGAATTTCAACTGGAGAATGCAAAGGATTTTGTACCTGCCGAAGTTGTTGATGAAAACGGGTGCATCCAGACATTACCGCATATTCATAAGACCGATGGAGCATTTGCAGCCAGATTAGTACGTGCCATTTAGTATTTTAATTGGTATTTTTGAAGTGTATTTTTAAGATTTAAGTGTTTATTAGGAAATAAATCATGTTTGAGAAGTTATCTGAGGAGTTGAAAGCTGCCCGTGATAATGCGCAGTTGACTCCTGAACAATTAGCAAAGATTATAAAGATTGATATTAAATTTCTTCTGAAAATCGAACAAGGTGATCTATCATTTTTACCGGAATTATATATTAAAGCTTTTCTGCGCGATTATGCCAGAGCAGTTCATCTTGATGACAAAATGATTATGAAGAAATATCAGGCGGCACGCGACGGCAAGCCATTTGAACCGCTTGAACCCGAACCTCAGGTAGACGATGATCCGGCAAAAAATCTTCCTACAGAAATTGATTATACACCTTCAACATATAAAGTTGTTAAACCTGTTGTTGAGCGCCCACAATCACAACCCAATGTGCAAAGAAAGTTCACGGATCGTCAAATTCAATTGATGATGTTCGGTGCTGTCGCTGTGATTATTGCCGGATTGATTATTTTCTTTGCTTTCCGGGCAACAACTGTTCCTGATATTGAAAACGACACAGCTATTTCCGAACAGGTTGATAAGGGATATGAAGAACCAGCTCCGCAGAATACTGCTGCTCCGGCTCCGGTTGACTCTTCATTCAGTATGACCTTGCAGACCAATGCACCTTGCTGGGTAAAATATACTGTTGATGGTGACAGGGAAATAGACACCCTTATGAAAGCCGAAAAGTCACTTGATAAAAGAGCCAAGACTCAGATAAAATTGAATATCGGCAATTCAGCTGCTGTGGATATTTTTGTTAACGGCAAGCCGCAGGATTTTGCAAAACAAAAAAATAAACGTGCTTTGCTCCTTGTAACAAAAGATGGAGTGAAACCGGTTAAAGAATAACATGCCGCAGTGTGTACTTGCCCGGGGCGGAGGGCGATTTTGTATTGTTTATTGAAGAATGTGAAAATACCGGAAAACCATGGATAAAGAAACGGCGCGAAGAAAAATTCATGACCTATCTGAATTAATACGTCAGCACGATCATAACTACTACGTATTAGCCCAACCCACGATTAGTGATTACGATTACGACCAGCTTGTAAAAGAGCTTGAAAAGCTCGAACAGGAACACCCCGATCTTGTTTCGCCCGATTCACCGACTCAGAGAGTCGGGAAGGACCTCATTAAAAATTTCGAACAGATCACTCACCGTTATCCAATGCTCAGTCTTGCTAATACTTATAACGAAGGAGAGCTGCTTGATTTTGACCGCAGGAATCGTGAAGGTCTGGCCGCTGATGAAAAGATTGAATACATGGTAGAGTATAAGATTGATGGCGTATCAATCAGTCTGACATATGAAAACGGACAGCTTACTAAAGGTGCTACACGGGGTGACGGCGTGGTAGGTGACGACGTGACTGCGAATGTCAGGACCATCAAATCCATTCCCTTGACACTCCCGAAAGACCTTATAAAAAAATATGGGCTGAACAGTTTTGAAGTCCGTGGTGAATTGTATATGGAAGTCAAAGAATTCCGGGAACTGAACGAGCGGCGCCTTGAAGCGGGAGAGAAAACATTTGCAAATCCACGTAATTTTACGGCTGGCACAATAAAGACGCAAGATCCGAAAATTGTTGCTCAAAGGCCGCTTCAAATTTTTGTATATTATCTTCTTGCAGAAAATGAAAACCTATCCTCGCAAAGTGAAAATCTAAGAATTCTTAAAGAGTTAGGGTTCCGGGTTAATCCTGCCTCAAAGCTTTGTTCATCAATCGAAGCGGTAAAAACGTATTGCGGCGAGCTTGAAGAAGCAAGGGAAAATCTTCCATATGAGATTGACGGGGCAGTTATCAAAGTAAATTCTGTACGTCAGCAAAAGATTCTAGGTAATGTGGCAAAATCACCCCGCTGGGCAGTGGCGTATAAATTCAAAGCCAAGCAAGCCGAAACACTTTTGAAATCCATTACCTGGCAGGTAGGAAGAACAGGAGCCATTACTCCTGTAGCTGAACTTGAGCCGGTTTTTCTTGCCGGGTCAACCATCAGTCGTGCTACATTGCACAACATGGATGAAATCAAAAGGCTGCACATAAAAGAAGGCAAGATGGTAGTCATTGAAAAAGGCGGAGACGTGATACCAAAAGTTGTTAAGGTTGTGAATGCCGATGACGACTATGCGAGTCCGCCTGCAGAATGTCCTGTATGCCAGTCCAAAGTATTTAATCCGGATGACGAAGTTGCAATTTATTGCGAAAATCTTGAGTGTCCCGCGCAGGTGAAAGGCAGGATTATCCATTTTGCGGCCAAGGGAGCAATGGATATTGAAGGCATGGGAGAGTCTCTTGTTGAACAGCTGGTGGATAACGGATTTTTACATACGTATGCTGATATCTACGATCTGAAAGAAAAACGGGAAGCCTTGTTAGAACTTGAACGGCTCGGCGAAAAAAAGGTGGATAATTTGCTCAAGGCCATCGAGGATAGCAAAAATCAACCTTTTTCGAGAGTACTTTTTGCATTGGGAATCAGGAATGTCGGGGCAAATATGGCGAAGAAACTCGCTTCGCATTTTAAAACTCTTGACGCAATCGTATCAGCAACCAAAGAAGAAATTGAATCGGTTTATGAAGTTGGGGAAACTATCAGCCTGAGTCTCAAGAATTTTTTGGATGATGAAAAGCATCAACCGGTTATTGTGCGGCTCCGCAAAGCAGGACTACAATTTCATGATGATGTGACGGAGGCCAAAGATAATTTCTTTAAAAACAATAATTTTGTACTTACCGGTTCGTTAAATTCTTATCAGCGCGAGGAAGCCGGTAGGGAAATTGAGTTATTGGGAGGGCACACAATGGCAAGTGTTGGGAAAAAGACGAATTACGTAATTGCCGGTGAAAGTGCCGGATCAAAATTGGATAAAGCTAAAAAACTTGGAATTCCGGTTTTGACTGAAGAAGAATTCCTCGAAAAACTACAAGAGGCAAAGAAAAATGGATAAAATAGTTCATTTTATAGCCGGGATGATATTCAGGTTTTACTACTCACGTTGGAAAAGAAAATTCCAGCCTCAGGTTTTTAACAAGGTGTTTGACTCGGTTAAAAAGGCGGTCATTATTATGCCGCATGACAATCAGGGAATCCCGGCAGGACTGGCACTAATGCAGTTTTTGACCGGTAAAAATATTGACGTTACATTGTTGCTCCACAATAAATTTCATTCAGCATTGCCGGTGACATTAAAATGTAAAAAAGAGGAGTTTTACGATAGCGAAATCAACTTTTTCGGCATTCCCAAGCCTGAATTATTGAATCGCCTGAAAGCTATGGAATTTGATATGGTGATTGATATGGACGGCAGTAATAACTTTACTTCGGCAATGATGACTTTATCAATACAGGCAAAAAACAAAATTGGTATAAAAAAGCCGGAAACGGTGAAAGTTTACAACATTGCGTTCGGATTATCAGGCAATTCGTTAGTAGAATCTTATCAAAATTATGTAAATTTGTTAGTGGCTTTTTGACTGAATTTTTGAGATTTAATACGATTTTCTCAATATTTTGGTATAAAAAATGAGTGGGTTTTTAATACATGATATGACACATCATACATTATCCCCTGTTATACGTTTATTCATAAGTAATATGTAAAATGATAGATACACAAAGATTACAAAAACTAGAACTTATTGTTTTTGATTTGGATGGTACGCTGATCAATGATGAAGGAGAGATCGGGGCGGAATCGATTAAATTAGTGAAAGAACTCCAGGAGATGGGGATGATATTTACTTTCGCTTCCGGCCGGTTATATTCTGCTTTGACAAAATTTGCCGAACAGCTTAACCTAAAGACACCTTTGATTTCACTTGACGGGGCATACATAAAATATTTTCCGGAGGGGGAAACTGTTTACGAAGAGTACATTCCACGGGCTAAAGTTGAAAAAGCAATCCACCTTGCCGATCAATTTCTCATTAAGTATGCACTATGCCACGCTGAGGCCATATTCTACACGGAACATAATGAAGTTGTCCCTGATCTTGTTGATAAGTTTGGCGCAAAGTTTCAGGAGGTAGAAACTTATAGTGATTTGCTCGATAATACCTTAGAAGTACTTTTTATTAGCGACTACAAAGACAGACTGAGATATATTAAAAAATGTCTGGACTTTCCCAGAACCCTCGGACTTATAACAAGTTATTCAAAATCAACGAGTAATGAAGGCCTTTACTATCTTGAGATCAAAAGAAGAGGCTCGAGTAAAGCGTCCGGGCTAAAACATCTGTTAAGACATTTGCGCATTAATATTAAAAATACAGCTGTTATAGGTGATTGGTACAATGATATTGAGCTCTTCGAAACAAAAGCAGTGAAGGTCGCATTGGAAAATGCCGTGCATGATATAAAGGAGCGGGCGGATATTATTACAAAGCGAAATAATAATGCTGATGGTGTTGCGGAGTTTTTAGAGCAGGTTAAGAGAGCAAAATTAGGTAAAAATTAACAGGCTGCCTGTGATAATAAAACGCTTAAATACCAGCCTCCGGATAAAGTTCACTATATTATTCGTTACAGTAATTCTCATCGTCCTTATGATGCCCCGGGGCGGGGCACTGGAGTCAGATGCCATCGTCGGAAATGTGTGGATGCAGGATGATTTGATCGCAGACTTCAGTTTCCCGGTTCTGAAAAATTCCATGAAGTATAAAGAGGAAGTTGAAGAAGAAAAAAAATCCATCCTTCCGGTTTTTGTTTATAATGAGGACGCTCTCCGCTATTCCCTGGATTCAGTAAATTCGTATCTAGACAACCTGCCTGCAATGTTGAGGCATGTAACAGCCAATTCTACCGGTGAAGAAAACAATCCGACTTTCTTGTCGGCAAAAGCCTTTGACGAATTGAGCAGCCTGTACTTGAAAAATGTAGATAAAAATTTTCCTGGCACTGCACTCGTCGCCCTGCGAAAAGATATTGTTGACCGGATAAATAGTTATTATGCCAAGGGTGTACTTGGAGATGTCCCGGGAGATTATCAGGGACCCAACATTACAATCCGGAAAAAGAATGTTGATATTTCTCAGCCTATGTCAAGATTTATGTTGCTGTCTGATATTGTTGAGAGTGTTTCCCGAAATGCGCATAGTGCGAGTTATCCGGGCCGCGAGAGTCTTTTAGATGAATTCGCGGTTCACTTCCTGCATCCAAATATTGTTTATGATTCGAATCTTACCAAAGAAGAGATAGATTACAGCATAAAAAAAGTTTCCAAATATGCTGGAATAGTTACGGAAAATGAGAAGATTATCGGTAAACACGATCGTATTAATCCGGAAAATAAGCTAAAAATTGATTCATATCGCATTGCAAAAGGTGACAGCCTTGGCTGGGAAGGTTTCACCATGCAGTTTATCGGAAGATTTCTGCACATCTTTCTCCTTGTAGTGCTGTTTAGCATTTATTTATTCCTATTCAGAAAAAGAATATACAACGAAAACAAGAAGCTGTTGATATTTGCGATCTTACTGTTATGGACGGGCTTCATAACGTATTTGCAAAACACACTTGAAGGAAGTGATGCTGTCCGATTTCTGATATTTATACCTGCCGCTTCCATGCTTATAACCATCATGTTTGATTCACGTGTCGGTTTTTATGCAACAGTCGTCTTTTCACTGATATGCGGGGCATTACACGGTAACGATTATGCTTTTGTCGTAATGAACGTTGTAGCGGGTGCTCTTTCGGCATATAGCGTGCGCGATATTAAAAATCGTAATCAGATTTTCAGATCGTTTCTCTTTATCCTTATCGCTTACATAATCGCAGTAGTTGCATTCGGGTTGGAATCTATGACTTCCTGGAAAAAGATGTTCATAGAAATGGGGTTTGCATCAACAAATGCGCTTGTTAGTCCGGTGCTGACCTATGGTTTGCTGGTATTTTTTGAACAGATATTCAAAGTAACGACTGATTTGACTTTTATAGAACTATGTAACTTCGATCGTCCGCTTCTCCGTGAACTTGCAAAAAAAGCGCCCGGTTCATTTAATCATTCTATGACTCTGGGTACGCTTGCCGAGAGCGCTGCTACTGCGGTCAACGCAAATCCATTGCTTGCCCGTGCCGGTGCCTATTATCATGACGTAGGTAAACTTACCAGTCCGAAGTACTTCGTTGAAAACCAGCTGGACACTGCAAACGTGCACGACGGTATGATTCCGGAGGAAAGTGTTAAGGCAATTAAAGAGCACGTATTTAAGGGAAAAGAACTGGCTAAAGAATACAAATTGCCAAAAGAAATTATTGATTTCATTCCGATGCATCACGGCACTACGGTAATGAATTTCTTTTATGAAAAAGCCAAACGTTTATACGGGGAAGACCAGATTGACTTGAGAAATTACCGGTACCCGGGACCGAAACCGAATACAAAAGAAACTGCTATTGTCATGTTGGCTGATTCATGTGAATCAGCAGTTCGCTCGATTAAAAATCCTGATGCTGAAAAAGTTGAGAATGTCATCAATAATCTTTTCAACGCGAGAATTGAAGATGGGCAACTCGATGAGTCTCCTTTAACGTTGGGTGATATAATCAAAATCAAGGAGGCTTTTTACGAAATTCTCTTGGGGCAGTATCATAAAAGGATTCAGTATCCCCATCAAGATGAATTAGAAAAAGCAGATTGAAACCAATCGCCAACAAACATCCGTTGTACCAGTTTCTTTCGGACTACAGCAGTTATTTATTTCTTGAAAGAAATCTTTCCGAAAATACTATCGGCTCATATCAGACTGACATAAAGACATTTCTTGAATATCTGATTGAGTGTGGAATCGCTGACCTTAATGTCGTAACTCACAAGGAGATGGTCGGATTCTTTAAGTTGCTAACGAAAATTGGACTAAACGAAAGATCGGTCGCAAGATACTTTTCTGCACTTAAAGGTTTTTTCAGCTTCTTGATAAGTGCGGGATATATCGAGAAAAATCCTTCCGACTCCCTGACTGCTCCCAAAATCTCAAGAAAACTGCCGGAGGTATTGTCGGTTGACGAGGTAAATGCTATTCTTGAGCAGCCTGATGTGGGCGATGTATTAGGTTTGCGTGATAAAGCAGTTCTCGAATTATTCTACGCATGCGGATTGCGCGTGTCCGAGGTGATAAATCTCCGGCTAACAGGCCTTTACCTCGACGATGGGATAATTCGTGTGACTGGTAAAGGTAATAAAGAACGCATTGTACCGATAGGGGATTCGGCTGTACATTGGATACAGGAATATTTGAAAAACAGTCGCATCGTATTAGCGAAAAGCATTAAAAGCGAGAATATATTATTTTTAAATGTACGCGGTACAAAATTTTCTAGAATGGGACTGTGGAAGATGGTGCACCAGTATTCCGTTATGGCGCAGGTGACAAAACAGATCCACCCCCATACGTTCAGGCATACGTTTGCAACGCATTTGTTGGAAGGTGGTGCCGATTTGCGTGCAGTGCAGGAAATGCTTGGACATTCGGATATTTCGACAACGCAGATTTATACGCATATTGACCGTGATTATATCAAGCAGGAACACAGAGACCATCACCCTCGCGGGTAGTTGGATTATTCAATAAAACACGAACATTGAGTTTTGAATACATATAAGAAAATACTAAAGTTTGCATTATCCTATTGGCAGTATATCATATTGTCTATTCTCTGCACGATTTTCTTTGCTTTACTGAACGGCGTCTCGGTATATATGGCCATTCCTTTGCTTGATACACTTTTTCAGGAGGGTGGTAAGACAGCTCAGCAGGTAACTGTGGCAGTTCATTCTTCCCAATCGTGGATTGACTCCATCAAACAAAGCCTGAATCAATTTTTAACGACGGTTATTATTACCGGTAGTAAGACCGATTCATTGCTGCGCATCTGTGCCTTTATTCTTATTGCATTTTTCCTAAAGAATTTTTTCGGCTATCTACAATCTTTTTTCCTGATGTTTGTTGAGCAGGGAACACTACGCGACATTCGCGATGCCATCTATAAGCACCTCCATGAATTACCATTGAGTTTCTTTAAGAGTGAGAAAACAGGGAATTTCATATCCATCATTATTAATGACGTAAATGTCATCCAGGCGAGCATATCCGTTTCGTTTTTAAGCGCAATCAGAGAACCGCTGACCATTCTTGTTTTCCTCGGTATGGCACTGAGCATAAGCTGGAAGTTGACCATATTCTCATTGCTTGCATTGCCGGGCGCGATAATTGCCATCGCACTCATAGGAAGAAAACTGAGAAAACAGATCGGTATACTGCAAGCGAAGATTGCAGATATCACTAATATTCTCACAGAGACTATTTCCGGCGTAAAAATCGTCAAAGCCTTCGGCATGGAAGAATACGAGAATAAGAAATTTAAAAATGAAACTCAGGGATTCTTCAAGTTAATGCTCCGGATAACACGCTTCCGAGGGCTTACATCACCATTAACGGAGATATTGAGCGTTATTGTCGGTGCAATCATTATCTATATGGGCGGCAGACTTGTATTGATTGACCAGTCATTAAAAGCAAGTGAATTTCTGGCTTTTCTGCTTGCAATATTTCAGATGATACCACCGATTAAAGAACTGAGTCAGGTTAATAATAAAATTCAAGAAGCTGCTGCTGCCGGCGACCGGGTTTTTGCACTGATTGAAACGCCTTCCACCATTGTTAATGCTGAAGATGCTACACCAGTAACCGGATTTACTAAGGAAATTGTTTTTGAAAATGTCTCATTCAAATACGATGACTCCGATGAAATAATATTGCAGAATATTTCATTCAGGGCTTCTAAAGGGGATATTGTTGCATTTGTGGGTCCAAGCGGTGGAGGAAAGTCTACCTTGGTAGATTTGATGCCCAGATTTTATGATATTTTTAAGGGTTCTATACTATTGGATGGTAAAGACATCCGTAAGTATACCATTGAATCACTTCGCACACTGTTTGGTATCGTGACTCAGGAAACAATACTGTTCAATGAAACGATTTCGCAGAATATTGCATATGGACTCCAGAATATTTCACACGATGCAATTGTAAAGGCAGCCAAGGCAGCGAATGCACACGATTTCATCATGGAATTGCCGGATGGATATGATACCATCATTGGTGAGCGGGGATTGAAAATTTCAGGCGGCCAGAGGCAAAGATTGTCAATCGCGAGAGCTTTATTAAAAAATCCCGAAATTCTGATTTTTGACGAGGCTACCTCTGCGTTGGATAATGAATCCGAGATTTTGGTGCAGCAAGCAATTGACAATTTGATGACGGAGCGGACGACATTTATTATAGCTCATAGATTGAGCACTATCCGGAAAGCAACAAAGATCGTTGTTATCGAAAAAGGCGAAATCGTTCAGATTGGAACGCACGAGAGCCTGGTCTTGGAAAAAGACGGTTTGTACAAAAAGTTATATGAGATGCAGTTTAGAGAAGAAAAATGAAAATTGATCAGAACTATAAAAACATAGCGTGGGGATTCCTCATTCTATTTATCATAACTCTTTCCAATTCAATATTCTTGAATCAGATCGGGTATTACGGTGCATTGGTTTTTCTCCTGTTTGGATGGTGGAAAACCAAATCAAATCCCTTTGAAAAGAATGGGCTGGAAATCTTTCTTCTGCTCTATCTTGCAGCCGAAGTATTGGCGTTGATTTTCTCGGTTGATAAAGCCGGTGCTTTTAGAAACCTGCTAAAAAGAGCTTTCCTGATTCCGATTATTTATACAATTGCAGCGACGGCAACAGATAAGAAGAAAATAAAAACTCTTCTAACCATTTATATCGCGTTTGCAGCTTTAGGCGGTCTGGCTTACGTTGGATTTTCAATCCCTCATTATCTTGCGCATAAATATCAGTTAGAACAGTCAGGTCCCTCGATATTTCAGTACCCCATAACAGCCAGCGAAATGATGAGCTTTGCGTGCATTATGTTATTTGCGCTCGTTGTAAACATGAAAATGAAGATGTCGACCCGTCTATTACTGACAGCGGCTTTTCTTGTCTTATTAATTGCGGAATTCGCGACATTTAAGAGGACCGGCTGGCTTGGTATGGGTGCCGGTCTACTTGTTGTGCTGTTGTTTTCCAAACGGTGGGTGTTGAGTGCCGCATTATTAATTATTGCTGTCGCGGGATTTTTAACGCAAAAGAATATCAGCAACCTTTATTTCGTACAGCAAAAGGGAAACAACCTCGAGATTGTTTATAAGGAAGCCACTGCGGGCAGGGCGTCCTTCATCATGCCGATGGGTACAGGCTGGATACTTTCAGATTTTGATAAGGGATTGAATTTATTAGATACTGCCGGGAAAATTCAACAGACCGTTCAGACTCCCGTCCCCGTAGTTTCTACAATCAAATGTAATGATTCGATATTTGCGGCTTATTTACTCGATACCAGGCTTGAATTAATGAAATTCAAGGATGGACGAATAACCAATTTGCATCGGGAGTTTTTGTCCCCGGGATATACAATGGGTGCTTTCTGTTTTAATAATGCTCTATATGTAAGAGATGCGGATAGTGGTATTACCATATTTCCCGATTTAACGACTCCTCAGGTGAAGAAGCGTTATCCGGAATTGTCACATCGTTTGTTCTTCGGAGTGGATTCCACGGTTTTTGTATTTGCTGACGAAAAAACCCGGATCTCAGTATACGAAAATGCAGCAGGTATGATTGGTAATAAAATTGATGATTTCACTCCGGAAGAGAAGGGTAGCACAGTTTTATTCTATAAAGATAAAAAACTGTTTGTCGCAAACGGTAACGTGCTTCATGTGTATTTGCTTGGCCAAAAGAATCTTGCCCTGATAGCGACAAAAAAGACAAAAGATGCGATTATGGGGATCACTCCTGTTGACTCCACTGCACTGATTTATGATATCAAGGGAGGACTATATCAATACGAATATAAAACTGATGCGCTTATCTCTTTGAAAACCAGCCAGCCCAAAGCAATGATGATCGGGAGCGTGGACAAGGCCGGAAGCACTATCGGTATATGCGAATTGAACCGTGGCAGGCTGCTCAGCATTTTTGATCCGTATCATCCCTCAAACTATTCAAGGTTTTGTTTTTGGCGCGCCGGCTTTCATATGGTGAAGGATCACCCCGTATTCGGCGTCGGAGATATTGATTTGCAGAAGCTTTACAGAGAGTATAAACGCCCCTACGATAAGGAAATCCAGGGGCATATGCACAATAACTATATCCATTTACTGGTAACCTTAGGAATCGTCGGTTTCCTTGTCGTCATGACTCTGCTCGTTATGATTGGCAAGAAGATGTACACTGTCTTCGGCAAGGTTAAATCAGATGATTTGTACCGTGCATATATACTCGGTTTCGCCGGTGTATTTACATCATTTCTCGTGGCAGGATTGACTGAATGGAATTTCGGAGATCATGAAATTATTACATTGATCTGGTTCCATCTGGGATTGATGTTCGCAATGTTCAGTGCCTATCAAAGGGAAGAAGTAAAAGAATAAGAAATATATTCTTAATGTCCCTTGGTATCGCCTGTGATCATCTGTAGAATTGTAGTAAAGAGTATCTGAATATCCAGGTTGAGTGACCAGTTCTCAATATACCAGATATCCAGCTCGATACGTTTCTGGATACGCTTTTTATTTTCTTCAAGATCCTTCACGTCGCCGCGTAATCCGTGAATTTGTGCCCAGCCGGTAATACCAGGTTTAACCAGATTTCTTAACCGGATCGCTTCAATAAAGTTTTCGTACATCTCATCATACACAACTGCATGCGGCCTCGGTCCAACTATGGACATATGTCCCAGTAATACATTGAATATTTGGGGGAGTTCATCCAGATTCGATTTTCTTAAAAACCGCCCGAACTTTGTTATACGTTCATCATCCTGCGATGTCGGTTTGTATTGAATATCCACCTTTTGAAAAGACATACTTCTGAATTTGTAGCACCTGAAGTATTTGTGTCCTTTCCCGACCCGATTCTGAACGTAAAATACGGGACCGGGAGATAACAGCTTTTGTAGAATTGCAATGATGCTAAATAACCAGGGGACTACTGTGATACAAACAACCAATGCGACACTGAGGTCAAAAGCCCGTTTTAAAATTCTCCAATGCAGCTCTTCAAGCGGTTCTCTTCGCAAAGAGAGCACGGGGAATCTATCAACTGAGGTAATAGTGAATTTAGATGACAGATATTGCAAATAATCAGGAATAATATAGGTGTGGAGGGCAAACTTATTGCAGATTCTGATAATTTCCTGAATACGGCTGATTTCAGTCTGCTCCATTGCAATAAATACATCTTCTACCGCCTTTTGCTCAACCAGTGCCTCAAATTCAGAGTAGGTACCGGCATACTCCGGAATCTCTAAAGGTTTGTCTGATACGAGGCCGATATATGAATAGCTGAGAGAAGGATTCTGCTGCGCGGTACGGATAAACTCAATTGCTGTTTCTCCGCTGCCGACAACTAATAAATTTCTTAATGTTTTCGCTGAACGTTTTCTGTGCTTTAAAACTTTTCTGGTGATAATTGCTTTAACAACAGAAATGATATAGAGCAGTAAAGAATAAAATAATAAAAAGTTACGGGTGAAGAATGTTTCTTTAACAAAGAACACAAACAGAACAATAACCGAGGCTTGTACAATCACCAGCTTCAATAAAGAATATGCGGAAGCAGCTATGAACCTGTTCCCGATAGTCTCATAATACCCTGAATTGCTTGTACTGAAATACCAGGTAATGAACAGTATAAGTGGAAGAAGGAACATATACTGATGTGTTGCAAGCAGAGCGGCAGGCTGTGCTAATAAAGCGGCCGCAAGAAATGTCCCGGTAATGACCAGGAAGTCAATAAGCAGCGATGTCGCAATCAGTGAGCGTTGGCGCGTAATCATCTATTTGATAATCTCTTTGATCAATTTGAGCTTGGCAGGTTTTTTCTGGGCAAAGCTATAAGCTTTTGCCAATCTTGCCTGTGCGGCGGCAACTTTTTTCTTGTCATCGGTGAAGATCTCGGCTATTAGCTGTCCCTTGACTACCTTATCGCCGATTTTGGCATGAAGAATAAGTCCGGCTTTCGGGTCAATGATGTCTTCTTTTTTCATTCTTCCTGCACCCAATTCAAGTCCTGCCATACCTACTTGATAGGTATCTATTGCGCTTATGTATCCCGATTGCAAAGCGCAGAATTCAGTATGTACTTTGGATTTTGGATATAGTGCGAAGTTCTGTAAATATTTGACATCGCCGCCCTGGGCTTTTACAATTTCCAGGAATTTCTTAAGTGCTAAGCCGCTCTTGATCATGGTCATAGAAAGCTTTATACCATCGTCAATCGACTTAGCTTTCCCTGCGAGGTAAAGCATTGCTCCCGATAAGGTTAAGCTTACAGTGCACAGGTCATCTACCCATTCACCGCTGAGGATTTTAACGCATTCAACAATTTCCAGCCAGTTGCCGATATAATTGCCAAGTGGCTGGTTCATGTCGGTAATAAATCCGAGAACCTTTTTATCAAATTCTTTTGCCGTGCCGATAAGTGATTTGGCTAATCTTCTTGCGTCTTCATGTTTCACCATGAATGCACCGCTTCCGGTTTTAATGTCGAGCACTAACCCGTCAATCCCTTCAGCCAGCTTTTTGCTCATGATACTTGAGGTAATGAGGGGTATTGATTCAACAGTTCCGGTTACATCACGCAGGGCATATATTGATTTATCGGCGGGAGCGATTTCTTTCGTCTGACCAATCATCACAGCATTAATTTTTTGCAGCTGTTTCTTGTAATTTTTGAGAGTCATATTTGTGCTGAATCCGGGTATGGCCTCAAGCTTATCGAGGGTTCCACCGGTGTGGCCGAGGCCCCGGCCGGAGATCATTGGCACCGGAACACCGGCGGCAGCAACGATAGGCGCAAGAATCATTGACGTTTTATCACCAACACCGCCCGTGGAATGTTTATCTATCTTGACACCTTTAACGGAGGATAGCTCAACAACAACGCCGCTATGTAGCATTGCTTCAGTAAGGAAGGCGGTTTCTTCTACGGTCATGCCGTTCAGGTATGTAGCCATCAGGAATGCGGACATCTGATAATCAGGTATTCTGGCTTTAGTAAAAGCGTCAACCATCCAGATAATTTCTTCTTTATCCAGAACTTGTTTATTTCTTTTCTTTTTGATTATTTCAATAGCATTCATACAATTTCCTCGGACGCTTGTTATAGATAAAAACCATATTCCTGATGATGCGGATTTGCACAAACATCAACTACAAAACTAACAATTTTAACTGATTTTTAAGAGGGGAAAGGAGAGATAGTGGTATTTAAAAACAAAAAGCGGAAAAGCCTGAAGGCCGTTCCGCTTTATAAAGATCAAACCAACTTGCTTAAAGAATAGCGTCTTTAGCTTGTTTTGCAATACGGAATTTCAAAACCTTCTTAGCCGGGATAATCATTGTTTCGCCTGTGCGAGGATTCCGACCGGTTCTTTTTTTGCGGCTGGCAACAACGAGTTTACCAAGTCCAGGAATAACAAAACTCTTCTTAGCTTCTTTGTAAGCTAATGAAACGAGTTCTTCGAGAAATTGTCCGGCGACTTTTTTGGTGGTGCCGGTTTTTTCAGACAACTTAGCAATGATTGCTGATTTTGTCATTGGTTTTGCAGTAGCCATATATTTTGCCTTTATGAATTAATTAATATAATTAATTGATGTACTCTTAAAGTTATGTAAAAATTTTATTTTATTCAATCAACAAATCAAAAAAAATAAAAAAAAGTTTTATCGCAGCGGCTTCCAGAGCAAGTAAAACCTTTATGCCGTCAGGCTTCTCCGCCTATTATCAGGCTGAACAGGTAATTACACCTGCCATTACTGCCTTATGAGCGCTTATCCTCAGCCTTTGGCGAGTGCCATAAGGTGAAGGGCCTCTTCCTTGGTGACAGGCATGACGGATAACCTGTTGCCCCGTTGGAGTAACCTCATCTCCTTAAGCTTCGCATCATTTTTCATTACTTCAAGCGTGACCGGCTTCTTAAATTTTTGAACGAGCTTGATGTCTACCATGTACCAGATGGGGTTCTCCTTAGTACTCGAAGCGTCGTAATGTGCGTTCTTCTTGTCTAAAGCTGTGTGATCAGGGTAACCTTCACGGACAACCTCGCAATAGCCCACTATTGCGAGCGGTTCGGCATTGCTGTGATAGAAGAAGACAATATCTCCGTTCTTAATTGAGTCTCTGAGGAAATTTCTTGCCTGATAATTGCGTACACCATCCCAGTACGTGGTTTCGCCTTTACAGGCGGCAAGATCATCAATGGAAAAAACAGAGGGTTCGGACTTAAACAACCAATAGTTTATCATGTTCACTCCAAATCAAATAGGGGGTAGATGAATGTATCGTCGATATGACATACTAAAAAAACAAATGCATGAAGTGATCTGCTCAACACCTCATGCACTATTACATAAGCATAAGTAAGTAATCCCGGTTAGGGGAATCAATTTGATATCAATAAGATAAAATAAATTATCGCTGTCATTACGGCAATAAATATCGTAATGTTTTTGATGTTCCTTGCGGTTATAATGATAGTTGAAAGGGCACCCCGCCAATTGCATTTCCGGCAACGGTACATCTTATAAATACCGGTTGCTTTGAGAATGCTTTCCCATATATTCTTTGTCCTTGACCGGCGCAACGTGTTTATTTCGCCGCATGACGGACATTTTTTATAAGCCGGATCAAATCGAAAAAGTATCTTTTTTGACTGCAGTGGCATATCGCTATTTCCCTGATAGTAACTTTGAATATTGATTCTGATTTATTAAAATATCGTACGCTGCCTTGAATTGACGATCGTACTTCAAACTTTCTTTTATTCTGCCCTCGGAATTAGTGAATCTTGACGCTAACTCGATTTTCACCTCTTCTAAAATCTCTTTCCGGTATTCTTCAACTCCGGAAGAAGATGTTTTGTCCAGCTGCTTTTTTATATCCTTCAACTGAGGTGAAATCGTTCGGAACTGTTTATCCTTTTCACTGAGTGCGATTATATCACTAAATTTTTTCTCGAACTCCGAAATATATGCATATTTTTCTCTTTCAAGGAATTTTTTTAGCTCAGAAAGCAGGTAATCATCCTTAAAATCGATAAACGCTTTGTTGGTATCTTTACTGCAAATAAAATTAATAAATTTAAAGAATACGCCTTTTGCCAGCATATCCAATACAACTCCTTCGGGGTCCTCAGCGGTGACGATTGTATCAGGAGTAATTCCGCCTGCGGCATAGACGACGCGTTTATTATCTGTGTAATATTTCCTATCGGGAATTGTATCACTTGCCATTATTGCCGGATTATCTTTGGCGTAATTAATTTTCTGAATACATCTGCCGCTCGGCGTAAAATATTTAGCAGTGGTAATTTTGAGCGAAGTGTTGTAAGACAGGGGAACGACTGTCTGAACGAGTCCTTTACCGAATGATTTTTCGCCAAGAATAACACCGCGGTCGTGATCCTGAATAGCTCCGGCTAAAATTTCCGAAGCTGAAGCACTGCCGTCATTAACGAGCACAATAAGCGGAACATCACCGAGTAAAGGTTCCTGGTTCGCAAAACGCTGGCTCACGCTGGCTGAATCGCGGCCTTTTGTTGAGACGATAAGTGCACCCTTTTTAAGAAAGCGGTTACAAATATCCGCAGCCACGTCTAATAATCCACCGGGATTATTTCGTACATCGAAGATGACACCCTTAATTTCCTTTTGCTTTCGCAGATTGATCAGGGCATTTTTTATTTCTTCGCCGGCAGGGCGGCTGAACGCGGTCAGTTTTATATACACATAGTTTGAGTTCTCTGGATAAAACTGAGCGAAGGCAACATTTTTTAATTTCACCTCATCGCGTCTTAATTCAAAGTACAACGTGTCTTTAACACCCTCGCGGAGGATCTTTAATTTTGCATATGTTCCCGGTTCGCCTTTGACGTACTGCGATATATTCTCGAAATTTTTCTGGTCGACTTTTGTCCCATTCACCTCAATAATCACATCACCGACATGCAAACCTTGCTTTTGAGCCGAGTACCCGTCAAGGATTTCCATGATAGTGATATTGTTGTCACGGAGTCCGATGGTAACACCGATGCCGCCGTATTTCCCGTTTGTGAGCAGGTCTATATCATCCTGGCGTTTCTCATCAATGAAGACTGTGTACGGGTCTAATGTAGAGAGCATACCTCTAATTCCTGCACGCATAAACTCTTCGGGGTTTATTGCGTCCACATACTCAAAGGCAATTTCTTTATATATACGGGTGAAGATATCTATGTTCTTTGCTACATCAAAAAACACATCTGTTTTTGCGGCAAAAAATCCTGAAAGCAGCAGCAGGGGGATTGCGATGGTGAGAATATAAATAAAGCGCTTATTTTTCATGCTGTCTTTCAATTTCCAGAACCTTTTTAATGATAATTTCATGAATCTGTTCAATCGGCATCGTGGCATCAATATAAAAGAACCTCGGCTCCTCTTTGACGAGCTGTAGATACCCCTGTCGTACATCCTCAAAGAATTTTCCTGTAGAAGTCTCAATACGGTCAAGTTCGGCAGTTGAATTTTTCTGGCGTTCAAATGCTATACTGACCGGAATATCAAGGAAGAAAGTAACTGCCGGCAGATATTCGCCTACAGCGAACGAATTGACAGCCTTAACCATATCAAGTGCAACACCTCTGCCATATCCCTGATAGGCCGTAGTTGAATCAAAAAACCTGTCGGAAAGTACGTACCAGCCATCTTTCAGCATCGGCCCGATATGCTCCCGGACTAACTGAGCTCTTGAGGCTGAAAAAAGAAGGATTTCCGTCTCGGTGCACATCTTGTGGTTCTTATTATCCAGAAGGATTTTCCGGATTTGTTCGGATATCTGTGTGCCGCCGGGTTCTCGGAGCAGGGTAACCTTTTCTCCACGGGCTTCCAGATACTTTTTCAACAACTTAATTTGTGTGGATTTTCCGCAGAAATCAATTCCTTCAAAGCTTATGAACATGCTTAATACTTTTTAATGATTGGTTTTACGAATTCGGGTTTAATGTAATTTTTTTCAACATAAGATGGTAAGATAATACTCGGAGCGAGAACTCCCAAGGTATCATTTAATATATCTTTGAAGTCAATGACTGCCTTAAAATTATCTGCACTTAACTTAGCCAGAACATTAATTCCACCTTTTACACCGATAGTAATCTGTCCGGGGGAAAGCACTACTTTTCTATCCGGCGGAACATTGATGACGTTTACCGGAATATTCTCAAAATCGTGGTCAACGACTTTCTGCACATCAAAGTAACACTCCACACTGCTTACATTATATTCCACGCCGGAAATTTTAGCAAGCTGGAGTTTTGTAGAAAACGGCTCCTCTATATTATCAAACTGTGCAGAAGCGGTTTTTACAAAATCGATTTTATCAAGACTCTTTCCCGTTGCAAATATCTTAACTGAATCCGGTGCGAGAACCGGCGGACGCGCGAGTCCATAACCCTCTTTAAAAAAGATTACCGCTTCAGATTGTATCTTTACATACTTGGATTCAGTTCTATCCATATTCAACTGGATAGTTTCGGGGGAGATTTCAAGAACCTGAACGTCCTGAGACAACCATCCGTTTTCAGCTAATGAGCTTTTAAGATTGATTTTGGATTTCCCGGGCTCGTTTGAAGCAGACGCGTAAAAAACCGGGTTGGCTATCTGCTGCAATTCCAGAATATTCCATCCACGGCTTTTGATCCTTATGCTAATAGTCTCAGGTACATTAGGACCGACTGAATAGCCGTCGGGCAGGTTGATTATCTTAAGAGGAATGTTAATTGTGATGTAATACTGTTCTGAAAGAGAGATGGAAACCCAGAGGACGATGGAAAGCAGGGTAGCGGAAACAATTATCGGGAGATTCCCCTTTTGTTTCTTACCATCAACTTTAACATCTTTTTTCATCGGTTCTATACATAGTGCAATAAAATTGCGAAAGGCGCTTTACTTCTTGTACGAATTAAAATAGTAGAGGAGTTCCTGTCTGTTGGCTTTTGAAACATCTCTGCCAATGATAGGGAAGCTTTTAATTTGGCGTGCTAAATGCCGCAATTGGTGAACGTTTAAGGTTTCAATGCCGGTGAGGTCGGGGAGTTCTTCCTCAATCTCAGGTTCTTGTGTTTCTTCTATAACCTGAACCTCAGGTTCCGGTTGTACTTCTTCCTGAATTTCCTGCACAACAGGTTCTACAGGTTTTTCAATCTTTTCTTCCTTTGGCTCGTTGAATGCTGAGAACAAGGTAATTTCTTCTTCGAATTCATCTTCAACTTCAGGAATGGGCTCTTCTTCAACTTCCGGTTCAGCCGGTGCTACTTCTTCTTCAGGTACATATTCCTGAATGATTTCATCTTCTTCCTCTTCAACTTCAACAACGGCTGGAGCAGGTTCCGGTTCGACCGGTTTCACTTCAACAGGCTGTTCGGCTTTTTTAGCCTTTGGACGGGAAGATTTCTTTTCCGGTTTTGCTTGTTCTTTGGGAGCAGGGCTTTCGTTTTGCTCTACGATTCCGGGGAACAATTCGGCAAGTTGCATGTCAGGACGGGGAATGACGTGTGTGGATACTAATTGACCAACCCGGCTAGCTGCTGCTGCTCCCGCATCAACGGAAGCTTTAACGGCTGCCACCTCACCAACGACGGTGATGGTTATCATAGCAGGGTTAGTTTGTTCTTTCCCAAGCAAGGTAACATTAGCGGCTTTTGCCATAGCATCAGCCGCTTCAATTGCTCCAACTAAACCCTTTGTCTCTATAAGTCCAAGGGCTAATGACATATATAATTACTTATTATGCTTTGCGCTTAGGAAGAATAAGTTCAACATCAGCATGCGGGCGAGGGATAACATGAACTGATACTAATTCGCCAACACGTTGTGCTGCAGCTGCTCCGGCATCTGTAGCAGCCTTAACTGCTCCGACATCACCGCGTACCATTACGGTTACAAATCCGCCGCCGATAGTTTCTTTACCGATAAGTTCAACTTTGGCTGCTTTAACCATAGCGTCGGCTGCTTCAACTGCTCCGACTAAGCCTTTTGTTTCGATCATGCCAAGGGCATCAAGTGTCATAAGTTATTCTCCGTAAATAATTGATTTAGTAACCTTAAAAATAGTTTAACTGTATTAAATAGCCAAATATAAAATGATTTCTTAACAATTTTTCTAAGAAATCGTTTGTAAGTAATCTTCTAAAATAACTGCTGCGGCGTTCATATCAATGAGACTTTTCTGTCTTCTTTTACTTTTTTTTGCCACCGTGCTCCGAATCCTTTCCTCAGCGATACTTGAAGAATAGCGCTCGTCGAAGAATATCACCTCAACTTTAGCAAGTTCAAAGAGTTCATCTTTGAACTTCCTGATGGCCGGGGCGAGGCGGGCTTCAGTGCCATTATCACAATAGGGAAGTCCGAGGATTATACGTGCCACATTTTGGTCCCGGATAATTTGCAAGAGGTTCGGCATAAATTTTTCATCGTTTGGCAGTGTGGTATATGGTGTGGCGATGATTTTAAGTGGATCGGTCAATGCAAGCCCGACCCGCTTTTCACCATAATCAATCGCCATGTATCTGCTTTCCGCAAGCATCAGTTACGCCTCAAGCCTTGTAACACTGGAAACACCCTTTACCTTTTTCAGGCGGTCGATAATTCTTGACAGATGCTCAAGATTCTGGACAAACAATGTAATTGTTCCTTCAAAGTATGATTCTTCCGAATCAATGCTAATGGATTTAATGTTTGTGTTTCTATAAGCGACAATGGAATTCGAAAGTTCGTTAAGAATACCCGGCGAATCTTTTCCACGCACAAACAATCCGACGATAAAACTGGTATCTTCAATTTCGGGCCATTCGATTGAGACAACTTTCTCCGGTTCCCGCTTTGAAATCTCGATAAGATTATGGCAGGTCTTCCGGTGAATCTTAACACCTTCACCTGTGGTGATAAATCCTGCTACAGGGTCGCCGGGAATAGGGTTGCAGCATTTCGAATACGATACCAGCATATCCGATTTAGCGCCGTTAATAAGAATTGTACCGCCCGTAGAGCGCGCGTAATTCTTAAACTCTTCATATTGCGATGGGACATCTGATTTCTTCTTGTCCTTTTCAGTACTCTGACGGAATACTTCATCTAAGTCAAGTTTACCCAGCCCGATTGCTTTGTAAAAACTCCGGGCATTATCAAATTTCAGATCGAGAGCAAACTTCATCGTTTCATCGGGTGAATACGAGAGCTTCATTTTCTTGAGTTTCTTTTCCCAGTTCTCTTTGCCTTTTTCAACAATAACATCTTCTTCTTTGTTTAGCCACTTGCGGATTTCCGATTTCGCCTTGTGGGTCTTAACAAACTTCAACCAGTTCTTATTAGGATGCTGGTTTTTCGAAGAGATGACTGATACCTGATCTCCACTGCTGAGGGGAGTGTCAAGCGGCACGATACGGTCGTTGATCTTTGCGCCGATGCAATGGAATCCGACCGCGCTGTGTACGGCAAATGCAAAGTCAACCGGAGTTGAATTCACCGGTAGTCTTTTTAGGTCGCCCTTGGGGGTAAAGACATAAATCTCATCATTGTAGAGATTCATTTTAAAATTATCAATGATACTCTTCCGGAGTTCATCCCCGCCGGAACTGTCAAGAAGGTCTCTGATCCAGTTTACGTACTGGTCAATTGAGTTGTCGTTGTCCGTCTTGCCTTCTTTGTAGCGCCAGTGTGCCGCGACTCCCTCCTCGGAAATCTCGTGCATCTTTCTGGTGCGTATTTGAACCTCGACCAATTTTCCTTCTGGACCGATTACCGTTGTGTGCAGTGACTGATAGTTGTTCGCTTTCGGAATAGCGATGTAATCTTTGAAGCGGTCAGGAACCGGAATATAACTGCTGTTGATAACGCCAAATACCGTGTAGCACGCGTTCGGGTCATCCGTCGCAAGAATGACTCTGATTGCAAATAAGTCGTAGATTTCTTCGAACGGCTTATTCCGTTTAATCATTTTACGGTAGATGCTGTAGAGGTGTTTCGCTCTGCCGTTGATTTCGAAATCAATATGATATTCTTTTAACTTGGCAACGAGCGGTTCTTTAAACTTTTCGATGTACTCTTCGCGGTCGTACCGTTTGGCGTTTATCTTGCGCTTCAACTCCTCGTACGCCTGTCGGTTTAATTCTTTGAAGGCAAGATCTTCAAGTTCCCATTTTACTTTTCCCAAACCGAAACGGTGGGCGAGTGGAGCATAGATTTCCATTGTCTCCTGCGCTATCCGTTTCCTCTTGTCGGGATTAAGGAATTGCAGGGTCCGCATATTATTCAAACGGTCGGCAAACTTAACAATGATAACGCGTACGTCTTTGGTCACCGACATGAGCAGCTTGCGGTAATTCTCCGACTGGTCAATCTCGGTACCTTTGAAAATGTTTTGGACTTTCGTCAATCCGTCCACAATTGTGGCGATATCGCTGCCGAACGCCTTGCGGATCATGTCAATGGTATAATCTTTATTATTCTCAACAATATCATGCATTAAGGCGCAGCACACCGATACATCATCAAACGGAATTTCACTTGCCAGAATTTTAGCTACGGCAACGGGGTGCGTAAGATATGGTTCGTCGGATTGACGGGCTTCTTCCGAATGTGCATTCGCAGCGTATTCGAAAGCTTTTTTTATCAGCTCTTCGTCAACCTTGGGGAGATTTGCCCGGCATAGAGCCAGAAGCTCCTCTAGTTCACTTTTAATTTTAGGGTCAATAATTGCCATATTCGTATAATTTTTCTCGTAAAACCAAGATACAAATTTCTTCTCTTAATTGCAGTAGAAAATTTGTATTTAGAGTTTTTTTTGCACGTCGCTGCGGAGGGCTTTAATCCTGTCTAATCTTGAGCCGAGCTTTTCCGCTTCGTAAGCGGTTAGCTGGTTTTCGGCCGGTATTTCTGAAAGTAATTTATTTGCGGTACCGGCATCTCCCAACGTGAAATAATTTTTCGCGAGAATGTACTTCAGGGAAATTTCGTTGCACCGGTTCTTAACAAAATTTTTATCAAATGAATTATAAATTTCCCAATAGATCGCGATTGCTTTTACGCGATCGGTCTCTTCATATATTCTGGCGAGATCCCACTTTAAGAATCTGCTATTGGGGTATTTTTTCATCATCGGATCAAGTGCTTCTTTCGCGTGATAGGTATCCTTGTTCTTAAGACAAATCCAAACGATGTTGTGAACTGCCATATGTGCGTGATAGCTTTTTTTATTTGCCGCTGTATAGAGCATTTTTACGGCATCATTCCGCTCATCTTTTTTGAAAGGGAGCCAGTTGAGGAACTCTGTTTTTTCACCTGCCCAGTATTTAAAAATACCAAGTGACACATATGCATCATAAAAGGATGAATCAATTTCGATGCAGTGTTCAAAATACTGCTTAGCCTTTACCGAAGTGGCCGTACCCGACACCCAGTTATTGCGACTGAGATAGAGATTTGCCTTATAACCTTCCGCAAGGCCTTTGTAATAATTATACCAGACATTATTCTTGTCGGAATCCAGCAGCCGTTCTGAAGTTGCAATTGCATCATCCAGCCAGTTCATGATTTTGGTTTCGTCGGCGGGGATTTGAAAATCGTTCGCGATTGCTAATTCTGTTGCGGCGAGAAAAATTTTACCAAGCGGATTTTGCGGGTATTTCTTTTGCAGCATGGAAAAGCTGATGCGGGCTTTGTGGTAATCCTGGTTGATCAAATTATCCATGCCTGCCGTGACTAATTGCTGTATCTCATGGTTCGGGTGGATCTGTGCGAAGCTGCTGTTAGCAAGTACAATAAGGCTCAACAAAGAAAACAGGATAAGCTTACAGCGTACCAAATGTGCGGTCTCCGGCATCTCCCAAACCAGGGAGGATATAGCCTTTTTCGTTCAACTCACGGTCAAGCACCGCAGCGTATATTGGAACATCAGGATGTTCGTTTAATAAGTGCATAACTCCGGCGGGCGAAGCGACTAAACATGCGAAAAACAATTTTTTTGCTCCGCGCTGTTTCAAATATGTCAGGGCTGCTGACGCACTTCCGCCTGTAGCGAGCATTGGATCGAGCATAATGGTAAGCGAACTGTTCAATGTTTTTGGAGACTTTGAATAATACACATCGGGTTGCAGAGTATTCTCATTGCGCTGAATACCGACGTGTCCGACTCTTGCATCAGGAATCAGGGAAATGAATCCGCTGGTCATTCCTAATCCGGCACGCAATACCGGGACAAGAATAATGCCGTCTTTTAATACATGTCCGGTTGTTTTTTCTAAAGGAGTTTTTACAGTCACTTCAAGCAGAGGAGCATTCTTCATGATTTCTGCGGCGAGAATCATTGAAATTCTGCTGACCGCGTTTCTGAATTGTTCCTGTTTGGTTAATTCGTCGCGGATTTCTGTAAGGTCTCTTTTAATAAGGGGGTGCTGTACTATAGTCAGGTTAGGGAAATTTGTATCCATAGTAAATACCGATTTTAATTTTTTCGTGATATCTTACTTAATTGTGAAAGTGGATTGACAAACGGCGAAAGCGGGGGAGTATAATTAAAAAATATCTCATCCAGTTCACGAAGAAGAATATTTTTCTTTATGCACATTGCAATAATATCGCCGTAGCCGCTGACTTCCTCGCCGCCGAAAAATCCCGCGCCGAGAATCCTGCCGGAGTTTTTCTCAATCATCATCTTTGAAAATCCGAGTGATGAACCGGGCATTACCTTTACTTTGTTGGGTAGTGAGATTGAGAAGGACTCATACGCGATACCCGACTTTTTAATATCTGCTTCGGTCAATCCGGTCTGTACAAAGTATTTGGTAAAAATCTTCACCGATGAATTCTTGATAACCGGCTGTAGATATTCATTGCCGCCAGCAGCATTAGCCCCTGCAATATACCCGCTCAAACGTGCCAGCGTAGCCAGATTGATGAGTTCTGATTTACGAACTTGCTGCAACGGATATTCAATCACATCACCGGCTGCATAGATGTTTGCGTCTGAAGTTTGCAATTTGCTGTTTACCTTAATACCGCCGGTTAAACCTAATTCGATTTTATGAGCAGCTGCAAGTGCAGTATTCGGTGAAAAACCTAAAGCAGTAACAACCATGTCAATCTCAATGATACGGCTGCCGATTTTGACCGCGGTAATATTTTCGCCGTCGCCGATAAGTTTGTATTCGCAATTCGTATAAACGTTGATGTTGTTTACCGTGCAAAGCGCAGAGACGATTTCGCTGAACTCTTCATCAGCGGCAGGGAACAAGCGCTCTTTTTTCTCGATGAGCGTGACTTCACAATTCCTTATCAATAGTGAACCGGCAATTTCGAGTCCGATGTAACCCGAACCGATAACCAGACATTTCCGCGGTGCATTGTCTGCGACATAATGCATCATGCGCGCGACGTCATCAATGTTCTTCAGGGTAAAAATGTTTTTGTACAGGTCATGTTCCTGAAGCGTGTTTGCTGTTGAACCGGTAGCGATGATGAGTGAGTCATACGAAAAAACATTACCCTTACAGCAGGTAACGGTTCTTTGTCTGCGGTCAATATTGGTGATGGAAACGTTGGTGTATACGGTAACGCCTTTTTCACGGAGGAATGTTTCAGGGGTGAAAAAGACAAGCGAATGGTAATCCTGAATTTCGCCGGAAATAACATACGGTAGTTCGCATGTCCCGGTGGATATATAATTACTCTTTTCAAAAATAATAATCTCCGCCTTCGGATTGACTCTTCTGGCTTTCGCGGCCGCCGCACATCCTGCTGCATTTCCGCCGATGATTATTATTTTATTTTTCAGCATTACTTTTGTTTAAATACAATTGTTAGCGGTACGCCGGTGAAATCATATTTGCGGCGGATCATATTCTCCAAAAATCTCTTATAACTTTCGGCAATATTCTTCGGATAATTCGTAAAGAATAAAAATACCGGATAATTATCGCCGCCCTGAGTAATATACTTAATTTTAATTTCTTTTCCGGTCGGAGTAGTCGGCGGGGGAGTCGCGTCAATTTCAGGGAGCAGGACTTCATTCAATTCGGCAGTAGGAATAATGGTGCTTCTTCTTGTACGCACTTCCTTTGCCATATCAACAAGTTTGTAAATTCTTTGTTTTGTTAAAGCAGAGATGAAAACAACCGGGAAATAATCGTACAATCCGAGTTTTTCTTTCAGGTATTTTTCAATCTGGTGCGAAGTCTTTGAATCCTTCTCCATGAGGTCCCATTTATTGACCGCGATGATAACACCTTTTCTGCGCTGTACTGCTTCATCTATAATTTTATGATCCTGCTTGTCAATGCCGACTGAAGCGTCAAGCATAACGATAACGACATCGGAGTTGCCGATTGCCTTTAGAGTGCGAAGAGACGCGAAAAATTCCACGCCCTCTTCAATTTTATTTCTTTTTCTGAGACCCGCGGTATCAACAAGAACAATCTCTTCGCCGTGATATTTTAAAACGGAATCAATACTGTCTCTTGTTGTGCCTGCTATATCGGTAACGATGCTTCTATCAAAACCTAAAAGAGCGTTGGTCAACGATGACTTGCCGACGTTCGGTCTGCCTACAATAGCAATTTTCAAACGGGTATCGGGAGTCTCATCTGTTTCCATCGAGATATCTTCGGTGAGCATATCGAGAAAATCCCCGATCTTCCTTCCGACTGTAGCGGAGAGGGAATAGGGCTCGCCCAGTCCAAGCTCATAAAATTCATGAACCAGATTTTCCTGATTTTGGGAGTCGACCTTGTTGGCGACGAGGAAGAACTTTTTGCCGGAGTTTCTCACCAATCCCGCAATTTCTTTATCGCCCGGATTAACACCGGCTCTCGCGTCTACGAGAAAGATAATTTTATCGGCCTCTTCAATACCGTACTTAACCTGCTCGCGGATTCCTGCCTCGAACAAATCGGGTGATTCCGGGACGTATCCTCCGGTATCAATCAATATGAAATTTTTACCCGACCACTCGATTTCGCCGTAATTCCTGTCGCGCGTAACGCCGCTCTGGTCATCTACAATAGCATCACGGATGCCGCTAAGTCTATTAAATAATGTTGACTTACCGACATTCGGCCGTCCGATAATAACAATAACCTGTTTTCTCATAAACTCTTAGATAAATTCAAAAATACTAACCCTAAATTTACGGAATATAAAGGGATAACCAATACACCATTGTAGGTCGAGACTCTGTCTCGACCATAGGGGAATAGTGCTATTTTTTTTGTATTAGTAATAGAAGTTGGGCGACTCAGCGAGATCGCCCTACAGATTATCATCAGCGTTGTTTTTCGCAAGTTGTAGGGCGGGATTCTTTCCCGCCCATAGAATTTTTTAGCGCAAAGTAGGGCGGGTAACAAACCCGCCCTACGATTTGTCATGCCGGATTCGTTCTGGCATTCATACTTATCCCGCAGGGATATTACAGAGATAACCGTGGGTGGCAACCCACGGATTGATGTAACCTCATAAATCCAGCCCCGAATGGGGCTGAACCTCATGTACTTTTCTTGGCGCAAGAAAAGTACCAAAAGAACATGCACTGCAAAGGAATTACTAAAAATTCGCTTCGTTTCGCTAAAAGAAAAGAACTCGCTCACTCCATTCGCTCAGACCCGCCTGACGGACGGGCAGGCAGCTTTTCTTTTAACGCTCCACTCCGCTCATTTTCTTAACGTATTTCCTTTGATGTGCGTTCGGAATGTTTGTGGGATTGCCAATATTAAGGGAAAGGAATTTGTCATGCCGGACTTGTTCCGGCATCCATTCAATAATTTCCCGTAGGGAATCAATGTTTGTAGAATTAATACAGAAACATGAAAATATTTTCCGTATGAAATAAATCTCCAATTAGGCAGGCTTAATATTGTGACAGGGATTGGTTATGGCGGGGTTAATTATTGCCGCGACTCCAAAAAAGCTGTTTTGGCGTCTATTAAAGAGCCAAATACCAGAATCGACAAATTTTCCTTGTTGAGTAGGTGAAATTTCTCTTTTGCCTTCTCGATTAAAAAATCAGAGTATGCATCATCCTGCTCTAATTCCTGAATATTCGGGATATCAAAAATGGAATCTTGGAAATCGCTGCTATCAAGGATGACTTTTTCGTCATTATATAATGATATCGCTTTTTCCATAGCATCATCAAGGTTAGCAGCTTTAATTTCTACTTCGCGTTCAAGTGTTTCTGTAATTTTAATTGTGAATGTTTTATGTGCCAATTTTTTTATATACTCCTCTGTTTTTGAACTCAATAATTTCTTTGTCCCTCAAAACCTGAAGCTGCTGCCTGATTTTATCCTTAACGAATTTGTTATCCGGATGCTTGGCTTTAAGGCTTTTCTCAAATTTATAGACATCATCAAGAGTGAACTCATTGCTTGAAATGTTATCTATGCAATTCAAAACATCTAATGTCCAACCTCTCGCGTCAAGGCTGCCTTTGCGGAGGAATAATGATTTGTTCCACTTTTCGAGCACATCCCTTGTTTTTAGTATCTCAGAATTCTTTACTAAAAATATTTTCCCTAAATCAGGTATCTTCACTAAATCAATGTTGCATCCTATCCAACCGCTTCTTCGGGCTGTTTTTGCTAATGCTTTTCTTTTTTCAATAATGTCCGGTGTGAAGAAATGTTTCGGGACAATGAAGAAATTTTCCACTTCACGGCTGACTCTGTTATAGGAAAGAAAGAAAAAATTAGGGTTATTTAATGATGTAACTCGATCAATCATTGTTGAATAAGCGCCATCAACAATTTTTTTAGAGATCTTTCCTTTCTTACTTTTTACCTCATACTCTTCCTTACATTTCGCACAGAAAAAATCAGCAACCGGCTTATTGTTCTCGAATTTTTGAAGACTTTCTGCACCGCAACTTGGGCAATATGAATTTTGCTGAACCCAAGATTCGGATACCACGCGAATAATTTGTGATCGGCTTGTATAATTTTGTGAAAGATTGAAATTCAAAGAGACATTCATAACCGCCTACAGCTTTTCAAATGATCAAAATGAAAACGTTATTGATAAATATAATAAGTTTTATATTAATGACATATGGTGCGCGATGCTGCTGAGGGATTGTTTGTCATTTAATTCCATATTTTCCCGTAGGGAATCAATATTTGTAGAATTAATACAGGTACAGGAAAATATTTTTCCGTAGGAAATATATCTCCTACGGAGAATCTGATTGCTTATGTATCAATGATTCTACAAGGATTGAATGCCTACGGCATATCTTCAGATTCGTTTTTCGCGAGTTGTAGGCGGGTAACAAGCCCGCCTTACGAATGGTGTATGAAAAGAATTGATTAAAGGGAATAATAGGTGGGCGACTTAGGAAAGTCGCCCTACAATTTAATTATTGTTTCCCCAGAGGTACTGCAATTTTATGAAGTACTGTCTATCCGTCTGGAGAAAGCGGGTGCGATTGTCGAAACCGGGATTGACCTCGAAGTTGGTCATGTTATATGTTGATCCGATGTAGAATATGGTAAAGGGATTAAGTTTGTAGCTGAATAATGGAAATACCGCCACACTTTTATCGAATGAATTGTATTCTGAAATAAGCCTTACATACATTTCTTTGCTAAACTGATATGTAGAAACATTGCGCAGAATATATCCGTCATAAAAAAGTTCATTGCCGACTACATCAGAGAGACGCGAACGATCGAAGTTAAACGAGCAGATAAACTTTCCGGTCGGTTTTATGTCCATTGAAAAACTCATCCTATGCCCGTAGCCGAGTTTCGGATTGTCGTCCCGGTAAATATATCTGCCGAAATTGGCGGTTAATGAAAAGCTAATCGCATTCATTGGCTTCCACTGGGTGTACGTGTTGACTCTATGGACGTTGGTCAATTTAACGTTGTGATAAATCTCATCGTTAACCACGAAATAATTCATTTGGTAATTCAATTGTTTTTCGAATTGCCAGTTAGTGCCCAGAACAACATAATGTTCGATGGTTCTGCTTTCATGATCAAACCTGATAGCGGCATCATACCAAATGTTGTTTTGTTTTACGAAAGAATTCTCATGATAGAATGTCCAGCCGCCATCGTGTTCAAGAAAACGATAATCGTTCTGGGTCATAAACCCAAGTTGTGACTGGAAGGCAGGGGAGATATCATTGTAATTGAATTCATACCAGTAACTTCTTGCCTGTTGTGAAAAGTACAGATTCACCGCTGTACCGTTATAGCTTTCACCGTTCAAAGCAGCGTTATATCCGGTGTGCCCGAGTTTTGTTGTATCGTCATAATCATTCAAATCAACAGGCTCTTTAGTATGGGAAAAGAGTACCTGTCCGTTAAAATAGTAATTCTTCCAGAATGTATACGTCCAGTCAATACCGCCGACATGATTTCCGCCGCCATTATAAAATCGATCCGTTAAAATTCCACCCACATACGATTCACCGCCAAGATTGTATCTTGTGCGAAGAACATTGGAGTAAGAATTAAATCCGGTAGAGACTGATTCGCTGGATTCTTTGCCGGGAACAATAAAAATCGAATTTCTGTCTGATGCTGATAGTACCGCATAAGATAAGTTTCCGTTTTTACCGGTAAGTTTTGCAGCGAACAATGGATTATTTATTGTACGAGAATAGAACGAGGTGAATTTTGTCGCGAAAATTTCATTTCCTTCTAAAAAGAATGGTCGTTTTTCAGAATAATAGAGGGAGAAAGCCTGATTGGCGCTTATCTGTTGTGCGTCCGTTTCAACCTGACTAAAATCAGGATTTGCGACAGCCTCTATGGTTATATTTGAGGTTGGATAAAATTTTAAGCCGACACCTGCGCGTCCTTGCAATTTACCTTTTTCGAAATTTGAATACTGATCCTCATGATCGCTCAATCCGGAGTGTTGAAATCCGATAACATATGGCAGTACTTCAATTGCCATAGGAGCTTTGATATCCCGAATTCCGGTCAATAATCCGCTTTGACAGGCAAAGCATGGATTGTTTCTATCAAGGGGTACTGAGCTATATTGATAGCGATTTTCCCGCGGATGTACGCGTATAAAAATCATTCCCCATTCTTGTATGTCTTTAGCGGGGAAGCGGATAGAGTTGAACGGTACGGCAACTTCAACCACATAGCCTTCGGGAGTGATTTTACCCGCCGAATACCACAAGGCATCGAAACTGTCATCTTCATTGTTTGTCGTTCTGATCAAATCGGCTTGAATACCGAGTGGGTTAATGAGAAACTCATACATATGCTGATTATCGTGATCAGGGTCAATAAAAATTGCTATAAAATCGTCATTGTAAATTTTATCACGGTCGCTGAGATTGGCTCGTATCAGGGAAGGGTTGGAATCATGGCAGATAAAAGCAAAATAGACATAGGTGTCATTATAGAGTATCTTATATTCGGTCTTTTCCCGTGCTGGGAGGTTTTCACCAGGATTAACTTCATAATCAATTGTCCCTACGCGGGCTGTGTTCCATTCAGGTTCATCTAAAACACCGTCAATTTTTATCTCGTGATTTATTCGTGAAGTCTGATAATTTGAATTCGGCGGTGGAACAGCCGTTTGTGGTAACGCTGCAGCAGTAACAAAGAGAACCAAAATGAAGAAATATTTCATCCGCACAATCCTGAAAAATTAATAATAGGCAAAATATGCTCCTTATCAACGAATTTCGAAAAAATTGGTATGAACAGTCGATAAACGTGATGAACTGTAAAATAATGCCGCGGATGGAGTATGCGAATCATATTTGAGCTTTTCCTAATCCATGAGTTAAGAGTAATTTTGCAGAACCTCGTATTCTTCTGAAGCAAAACCGAACTCACCTTCGCCACCTAAATCAAAGCCAAATTAGTGTCCTCAGGCTCTCCCCTCTCTTGCCAAGAGAGGGGAACGGGGTGAGTTCACTTTAATAATATACTTATGTAACAGACTCATAAATCATCGGTCAGGAAATATGAACAGAATTACAAATTATACGCCACACCTGTTTTTATCCATCTTCCGGGCAGTGGTAAACCCGACATATCCTGATACGGTATATTGAAGAGGTTTTCTGCAGAAGCATTGATAGTAAAATTTTGCAATTTGTAAGCCAGTTTAATATCTGTAATAAAGTACGCTTTTTGGTTGACTCTGGCTTCATATCTGAACAGCCAGTTTGCTGAGAATCCGGGTATGAATGATTGACTGATTTCTGTTATCAGTTGATGCCGCAGATGATCCAATACATATTTTGATATGAAACTCCCGCTTGAAAGTTTGGAATCCAAATACGCGTAGTGTATAGAGAATTTTTTAGTAATATATTCCGGCATAAACTCGCTCGTTGAAACTGTTACACCGGTCTCACCGCCAAGAGTAGTGATGTTCGTGAGATTAGCTGCATTCCAAGCAACATCCAAAGGTGTGTATTTTATCCAGTCTATAAGGTCGGTCCCTTCGCGCACGAATGCACTTGCGTTGAAAATAAAAATACTCTGGTGCAGGTTACCGCCTAATTCCCATGTTTCAGCGTGTTCAGGTCTTAATAGAGAATTTCCGTGCTGGGTTTTCGTTTGATAATATAAATCGGTAAAGGTCGGGACTCGGTAGGCTTTTCCATACGACACATATACATTCGAGTTTTCCGATACTGCATAACTAAGACTGACGGAAGGGAGGAACTGCCAGCTTTGGTCAGTGTATTTGTATGTCAGACCGTTAATAACTGCTTTTATTTTATAAAACGGGAGTGAGATGAATTCCGCCGCGATTCCGATATTATTTCTATCATGATTCCCGAGGTTTGAGCTGTTAACCTTATCGAATCCATATTGTCCGGTGAGCGATACCGATCCGATGTTTGAAGTCATGATTGTTTGAAACTCGCCATTATACGAATTCGTCAAGTGGTCATTGACCGCGTGAAATGGATCGGCATAATTAAGCATGAAGTGATCCGTGTTTTGTCTCCATGAAAATTTCGGAATGAATCTGAAATTCTTCACATTATACGATGCAGAACCGCTTAAGAGAAAAGTTTTTGTATGTTCCCATTGGTCTGGATAAAGACTGCTATAAAAACTATTTGCTCCGAATTTTTTGTCGGTATATCCGAACATCACGGATGCATTTCCTGATGAATACTCGTAACCGGATTTAGCCGAAACTGTAAGATTATCGAAATCTGTATTATGCCGGTAGCCATCGGATTTGGTTTTGCTTATTGAGAGCGTGTTGGAAAAATCATCAACGGGAATTTGCAAGCCTAATCCGGCTCTGTAATATCCATTCTGCCCGCCTTCCGTCGAAAAATTATAATGTTGGCTGCTGCCTTTCTTCGTGATAATATTAATGACACCGGCTAACGCATTGGCTCCGTATATAGTTGATGCCTGGCCGTTCAATACCTCAATCTTTTCTATATCTTCCATGTTGACCGGAAGGTTCATGTTGTGGTGTCCGGTCTGAGCATCACTCAATTTCATTCCATCAAGAAGGATTAAAGTCTGTTCGTATGATCCGCCACGTATACTAACATCAGCCTGCACTGCTTCAGGGCCTCGTTTTTTTACATCCACACCCGGCACGGAGGCAAGTAAGTCCTGTACGTTATCGGCGGGGGAGTTTTCGATATCCTCGTGTGTGATTATCGAATAACTCCGCGGGAGATCTTTTATGGTGATTGGAATTCTACCCGCAGATACTACTACCTCATCTGCAAGGTATGTCATTTCGGAAGATTCCTGTCCGAATAAACCGGAAGGAAACAGGCTTAGAAAAAGCACTATAGCAACAAATAAATCGTATCGTCTCATCATCATCAAATTGTCCGTGTGTTAAAAATAGAACGCTAATATACGGTAATTTTAAAAGATTGCAACCGGTAGAATGGCATCAATTTTCAATTTGTAAAAGTAGCGGAGATGGTTTGTCATTCCGTAATCCGCCTAGGCGGACTGACGCGAAGACTATGGCGCGAAGTGAATAATTTAGCTCGTCAGATTTGTGCGGAATCCAGATTAAAAACGTGTGAATGCAAGATGGATTCCGGATAAATCTGCCGATCCATATTCCGGCTTATTATTCACAATTGTGGCAGATTTTCCGGAATGACATCCAATTCCTTGAATCATTGACGTTTGCAGTACAATTGTATAACTATTTCTTCGGAATCGCTATCTCGCGGGTCTTTGAGATGAATTCTTGTTTCTGAAAAGAGGTTGCAATGTCTTTGCACAGTTCGTCTGTGTTCGAGTAATTCTTTAAATAATAGATCTGAACGGAATTTCTATTGCGCACAATCCAATTCAAAATTATTTTCAGCTTTTCAAGGTCTTCTTCTGCCGGAGCATTGTTTACATTTATCGAGCCGCTGTAATAATCCTCAAGAACACTGAGAAAATCTGTATTCTCGCTCAGGTAATAATCTTTAATATATACCTTGCCCTCAAGAATGATAAGATAATCGGCGGTAAAGGGACTCCCGTTTACCTTCAGAATCACATTGGCCTTGTTCACTGGCTCTGCCAATAGGGCGGATTTCTGTATTTGTGCAATCACAAGGTCAACAAGTGCTTTCACTTCACCGGCTTTTTCGTAACGCATCTGATCCGAATAGCGTTTCATTCTATCTAAAAGGCGGTTGAGAATAAACTGGTTTTTGCCGTACATAAAATCATATAATCCCTGAAGTTCGGATTCATACAACTCCATGTCTTTATTTTCGCATGGAGCTGTGCACCTATCTATTTCGGCAAGAAAGCATCTTTTTGATTTCTTGAATTCCTTTTCGTCGCATTCTCTGGTCAGAAATGCCTTGTCGATAAATTCCTGCACTTCCGCCGCTTTGCGCCGTGTGGTAAAAAGTCCGAAATAATCATTACCATCAAAATCAAATTCTGTTGTGACCTCAACAGCAGGGAACGGGTGAGAGCGGTTGATACGCAGAAAGTATTTGTTGGTAAAATCTTTCAGCTGAACATTATGCTTAGGGTAGACTAATTTTATCAGTTCAGCTTCTGTCAGCAGGGCAGTGAGTTCGGAGCCAGTTGTCTGAAATTGGACTTTGCTTGCCTGCTTAACAATCCTCTTTCCTTTTACCGATGCATTACCGTAGAAGTATGATTTTAATCGTGCGTTGAGAGATTTGGCCTTGCCAATATATATAATCTCGTTCTTCGCGTTTAAAAAGAAATAATTCCCCGGTAAGCCGGGCACTTCTGCCAAATGCTCTGCGATGGTATTGTTAATTCCGGGAGTTGAAACTTTTACTCCAGGTGATAATTGATAATCCATCAGTTCACGAAGGCACAGCGGCTTGGATTCTTCGAGCTGTTTTATTTCTTTCATTAAAACATATGCGGTCAGTTCTGCATCATCTAATGCGCGGTGCAGAGTCCTTGTCCTGATATGGAGATGCCGAGCAACTTTACTTAGTGATTTTGACGGAAGTTCCGGATACAATTTTCGAGCGATTTTTAACGTGCAGATTTTTAAGGGGTTGAATTCATCAATTCCGGCTCGTTGAAATTCATGCTTTAAAAAGCTATAATCAAATTGCAGGTTATGCCCCACGAGTACCGTGTTGGACAACATATCTGCAATTTCCGGCGCGGCCTCTTCAAATAATGGAGCGTCATATACGTCTTCATCGGTAATAGTAGTTAGGCTGGAGATATACGGAGGTATCCGTGTGCAGGGATTGATAAATGTTGAATACCTGTCGATAATTGCATTATTACGGATTTTCACAATACCAATTTCAATAACCCGGCTGCTGGTAGGACGCAGTCCGGTAGTCTCAAGGTCCACAACACTGAACGTTATATCGCGGACAGATGTTTCTAAATAATCAGGATTGTCCATGTAACAAGAGAATAATTTCTGGTAATAATACGCGGCGGTGATTATCCGTCAAATTGCTATATTTCATGCATGCAATATTGCAATAATATTGTGAATTAGTAAATTTCCGTTGCCTCAAACATTTGTTTTTTGTCCGGATTGCTGTTATTTACGTATGGTGGCGCTTTTGTGCCGTATATCAGGATATTTTACCGCTCATAATTATAGGGACTTTGCCTTTATCTTATTTGACTAATTTTCGTCATAAGCGATTGATAATTCACACACAACTGCTTTTATTAAGGATAAAATGATGTACAGAATAGTAACAATTTTGATGGTGCTTGCAATGAGTACCACTTTCGCTCAAAAGGTGTTAACTACGCAGGAAGCAATTCAAATCGCCTTGCACAGAAACACCCAGCTTCAGAAGACTGAAGAGAATCTGAAGATTTATCAATCAGACCTTAAGCAATCCTACGGATCATTACTGCCGAATGTTGGAGCTAACGCCAGCTGGAACTGGCAGAAAAGTGATTTTCCGGTAGGAGGTACCAGCGCTTCGGTTGATTCAAGAACGTATTCATTAGGTGCCAATTCGGACGTAGTTTTGTTCGATGGATTGGCAAACTACAAAACAATTGCAAAGAGTCAGACGAATCTTGAAGGCGCAAAATTGGATGTTGAAAAGCTCCGCCAGGAAATCGTCTTTCAGACTCTGAGCTATTATTATGATTTAATGAATGCTCAAGAGCTTGTTACCGTTAAGGAAGAAGACGTAAAGTGGAATCAGAAGAACTATGAGATTATTGTTGAAAGAAATAAACTTGGGGCCATTACTCTTGCGGATGTATACGCGCAGCAGGTGAAACTTGGCAACGCTGAACTTGAACTTCTAAAAGCGAAGAACTCCGCCGAAACAATGAAAAATGATTTCCTTTATTACCTCGGTCTCGATGTTCTCGAAAACTATTCGTTTGCCGATCCCAATCTGAGTGCTGAACTCACGAAGCATGGCGAAGCAGTTGATACCGCTTACGGTGCGCTGCAAACAATGATTGAAAGTGCATTGCAGAACAGACCAGATTATCTGAGTTCAAAATTAGCACTGAATAGTGCCGAATATGATCTCGGTATCGCAAAAAGCGGTTATATGCCGACACTCTCCAACACACTTGGTATCGGTTATTCCAACTCTTCAATGAAAGACTTTTTTAAGAATAGATATTATTCAGCAGGACTCACTCTGAGTCTGCCGATATTCTCAGGATGGAGAACAGAGTACAAAGTTGAAGCTGCATCAGTGGCTGCAAAGACCAAAGAACTTGAATTGAACGATCTCCAACGCGAGATTAAAAGATCCATGCAAAAAAATTATTTAGACTTACAAACTGCTTACAAACAGCTTGAGGTAAGCAAAAAGAATGTAACCGCTGCTGAAGAAAACAGACGGATAGAAGAAGAGAAATATTCTCTCGGCTCTACGACGCTATTAAACGTGCTTATCGCCAACAGCGATTATACAAGCGCAGTTACCAAGTATATCAACGCCCAATACGAATACAAGAAGGATAAAGACCAATTACAGTATTTGCTGGGTAACCTTAAATCGAAAAATTACGAATAAACACATTAAAGGAGCTTTCGACAATGCCGAAAGGAAATAAAAAATCGAAGAAAAAAGTAATCGTGTTTAGTGTCATCGGTGGATTGATACTCCTCATCGTTGCTTTGGTTATATTCAAAGGAAATAAGACGGAAATCATCTCTGTCCAAACTGAAAAAGTTGCCCGCAGAACAATCACAAAAGTTGTTACTGCAACCGGCAAAATTGATGCTGAATTTAAGGTTGCCATTACTCCTGAAGTGACCGGAGAAATTGTATCGCTTCCGGTTAAAGAAGGTGATAAGGTCGGCAAGGGTGCATTATTGATTAAGATTAAAGCCGATACCTATCTTGCTACCAAGCAAAAATCCGAAGCGGCTTTGCAGTCGGCTAAAGCAGAAGCAGCACAGCGGAAAGCTGAAATGGATAAAGTATCCTACGACTATAAACGTACCAAAGAATTGCACGCGAAAAAATTGGCGAGTGATGCAGATCTTGAAGCCGCGAATAGTCAGCTGCTGACCAGCAAGGCACAGTATGATGCAGCTCAATCGTATGTTGTTCAAAGCCAGGCATCATTGAAAGAAACCCTTGAACAATTATACAAAACTTCAATCGCTTCACCTCTTGCAGGTACGGTAACAAAATTAAACGTTGAACTCGGCGAGCGCGTTTTGGGAAGCGGTTTCAGTCAGGGTACAGACATTATGACCGTTTCCGACCTTTCGAAAATGGAAGCTATTGTTGAAGTTGATGAGAACGACATTGTGACGGTAAAAATCGGTGATACCGCAAAGGTTACCGTTGATGCTTTCGGCGATAAGAAATTTATCGGCATCGTAAGTGAAATCGGAAACAGTGCAATTACAACAGGCACCGGCACCCAGAATCAGGTAACGAATTTTCAGGTAAAGATCAAAATCTTTGATCCGGATCAGAAACTTCGCCCCGGTATGTCTTGCACCGCAAACATTGAAACTGAAACTAAGACCAACGTACTTAGCGTACCGATTCCAAGTGTAACAGCACGTCTTGAGAATAAAGCTGAAGTTAAAGATGAAAGTTCATCAAATACTGCAACAGTAGCTAAGAAAAAAGAAAAACCGGACGAGATCGTATTCTTAGTACAGGGCGGAAAAGCAAAAAGCCGCGTTGTGAAGACGGGTATCTCTGACGATAACTATATTGAAGTTACCGAAGGCCTTCAGGCCGGTGAAGAGGTTGTATCCGGAAGCTATAAAGCAATATCCCGCGAACTGAACGACGGTGCTGTCGTAAAAGTTGAGAATAAAGGTGCGGGTAAATCGAACGATAAAAAATAACATGATGGTAATTCGATAATGAATATTATAAACATAGAACATATCGCTAAGATTTATAAGATCGGCGATGTTGAAGTCCCTGCACTGAGTGATGTATCGCTCCGCATAGACAAGAATGAGTATGTTGCCATCATGGGGCCGTCAGGTTCCGGAAAATCAACACTCATGAATATGCTCGGATGCCTTGATACACCCTCATCGGGCAAATATGATTTCAAGGATAAAAGTGTCAGCGACATGAGCGATAATGAGCTCGCGGAAATACGCAATAAGGAAATCGGGTTCGTGTTTCAAACATTCAACCTGCTTCCACGTTCCGACGCTCTGCATAATGTTGAACTGCCGTTGATTTATGCCGGTGTTTCATCAGCTGAACGTAAAGAGCGTGCATTCCAGGCTTTGGTTAATGTAGGCCTTGAGGACCGTGTTCATCATAAGCCGAATGAACTTTCCGGCGGACAACGGCAGAGAGTCGCGGTTGCCAGAGCGCTTGTGACAAATCCTTCGATTATCCTCGCGGATGAGCCGACTGGAAATCTTGATACAAAAACAGGCGAAGAAATTATGTACCTGTTCCACGAGATTCACCAGAAGGGCAATACGATTATTCTTGTAACACACGAAGAATTTATTGCTAAACACGCCGCGAGAATTATCAGAATCCGTGACGGTTACATCGAACGCGATGAAAGGGTAGCTGAGCGTTATATCCCAAAACTCAGTTTCAGCAAATCCGAATAAGATTGAAGATTACATATGATACAACGATCTATAAATATCATTTTATTTGAGCTGCGCGAAGGCCTGATAATTGCTTTACAGGCCATTCGTGCAAACAAAGTGCGTTCCATTCTCACGATGATGGGAATTGTGATCGGTATTTCTTCGGTCGTACTGATGAGTGCCGCAATCAAAGGAATAGATACTTCGTTTGAACAGGGTGTCAGTGCTTTAGGCTCAGATATTCTGTACATTGATAAGTTCGCCTGGTTCTCAAATACCGAATTCTGGAAAATCAGAAACCGGAAGAATTTAACGATGGCGCAGTTTGAGAAATTCAAAGACGCAGCACAATTACCAATTGCTATGGCTCCGGTAACAAATAGCAATCAGGATGTTAAGTACGGAGAAAATACTGTTGAGAGTGTTTTTCTGAATGGTTCGACATCCGATTATGTAAAAACGACCAACTTCACTTTTGACCAGGGCAGATTCTATAGCGATATAGAAAGCCGTGGTTCAAGGCAGGTTGCTGTAATCGGAAGTGAAGTGGCGAAAAAACTTTTCCCGCGCGGTGATGCCCTTGATAAGACAATTAAGATCAGAAATATTGATTTTAAAATTGTGGGTGTTCTGAGTGAACAGGGAAGTTTTATTCTCGGCGCTTTCAATCCCGATAATCAGGTGTTTATCCCGATTGGAACAATATTTAAATATTTCCAGGATGAATTTCATAATACCATCACCTTCAACGTACGCGCCAAAAATCCCCAGATGATTGACGAAACGAAAATTGAAGCGCAGGGTATCATGAGAAAGATCCGTGGATTATCCGTGGGTCAGGAAGATGACTTCTCGATCAATCAATCCGAAGGATTGATGAAAACATATAACGATCAGGTCGGAGTGATTCAGATTGCAGGATTGTTCATAACCGGACTTTCGTTATTTGTCGGTGCTATCGGTATTATGAATATCATGTTCGTTTCGGTAAAAGAACGGACCAAGGAAATCGGTGTCCGTAAAGCCATCGGGGCAAAAAGCAGAACGATTCTCGCACAGTTTTTACTTGAATCATCAACTATATGCCTGTCAGGAGGGTTGGTAGGGCTGTTAATTGCCGTCATGCTCAGCAAGGCTGTGGATAAGGTCTTGCCGACATCAATACAACCCGGAATTGTTCTCATAGCGATTGGTATATCACTGCTGGTAGGTGTTGTTGCCGGATTGGCACCTGCATATTCCGCAGCTAAAATGGATCCCGTTGACGCATTGAGGTATGAATAATGGAAATTAAAGAAACATTTTTAGTGGCGTTGCAGTCTGTTCGTACAAATAAACTACGGGCAGGTTTAACCATACTTGGTATCACAGTTGGTATTTTCTCTATCATCGTTATCATGACCATCATTACCATGCTGCAGAATACCATTGAGAGCGGTTTTTCACAATTGAATAAGAACACATTTCAAATTCAAAAGTGGGAGGCTATGCAAATGGGTCCGCGTAACCGCGGGCATAACCGTCCCGATATTACCATTGATGAGTTTAACCGTTTTGAAGGCATGATGCAAAATGCCATGTACATCGGTGCTGAACAATGGAAATTCGGTAAGGTAATTAAATACAACGGTAAAGAGACAAATCCGAACATACAGGTCTCCGGTATGACTACCGATGCGATAAAAACCAATAACTTCAAAGTTGAGTTCGGGCGTGACTTTCTTGGTACTGATATAGAGTACGCGACAAAGACTTGTGTTGTCGGGCAGGATATTGTTGAGAAGCTTTTCAACAATATTGATCCTGTAGGGCAGACGGTACTTGTTGATGGGCATCCTATGAAAGTAATTGGAATTTTAGAAAAGCAGCCTCAATTATTTGGGCAGAGCAATGACAACTTTGTCGTTATTCCTATAAGTACATTCCAGGGAATTTACGGAAGATATGATCAAACGGTGAATATCACCGTAATGGCAAAGACCAAAGAAGATTATAATAATCTTATCGAAGCGGCGACAGGGTACATGCGTACTATCCGCAAAGTAAAGCCCGGCGAGGATAATAATTTCTATATTTTCAGCAACGAGTCTCTTATCAATCAGATCAACGGAATAACATCCGGTGTGAAAATTGGCGCATTGGTTATTTCCATTATCGCTTTGCTGGCAGCAGGTATCGGTATTATGAACATTATGCTTGTATCTGTTACCGAACGTACCAAAGAGATTGGAATCAGAAAAGCTATAGGTGCAAAGCGAAGGAACATACTTTCGCAATTTCTGTTCGAAGCGATTCTGATGTGTATTGTGGGCGGTATTATAGGCATTGTGCTGGGAGTCGGACTCGGCAACCTTGTCGGAGCGCAAATAAATGCGCAGATGGCTATACCATACGACTGGATCGGTATCGGTCTTGGAGTATGCGTGTTCGTGGGTGTTGTGTTCGGAACCTATCCGGCATATAAAGCCGCGAATCTGGATCCGATAGAAGCTCTGAGATACGAATAAACAATTCTTCCTAACCCATGGCTTAAGCCTTGGGTTAGGAAAGGGGATCTAATATTCTGTTCCTGCAATGCGTTCGATCTTTGCTCCGAGAGAAGATAATTTTTTCTCAAGGTTTTCGTAGCCGCGGTCGAGGTGATAGACGCGAAGTACTTCGGTTTCGCCTTGAGCGGCAAGAGCCGCTAAAACTAATGATGCACTGGCTCTCAAATCAGTGGACATTACTTTAGCACCGACCAATCTTTTACTTCCCTTAACAATCGCGCTGTTTTCTTTGACGTTGATATTTGCCCCGAGTCTGTTTAATTCAGGTACATGGGTAAAACGGTCAACATACACCGTATCGGTAATTGTTGCAACGCCGTCGGCTGTTGACATGAGTGCGATCCACTGAGCCTGCATATCGGTCGGGAATCCGGGGAACGGGGTAGTGGTGACATCCACACTTGAAGGTTTCATTCCTGTAGCATCCAAAGTAATAGAATCATCTTTGGTGGTAATTGTAAATCCACTGTCTTCCAATTTTGCGATAATCGCGTGAAGATCTTTTTCGTTGCATTTTTTAACAGTCACGTTGCCGCCTGTTATAGCAGCTGCAATAAGGAGTGTACCGGCTTCTATTCTGTCCGGAATTGTTGCAACATCAGCTGGATGCAGTTCATCAACACCCTCAATTTCAAGAATGGATGAATTAACCCCGTGAATCTTTGCACCCATCGAAATAAGGTACTCGGCGAGGTTCGTAATTTCCGGTTCCATCGCTGCGTTGTTTATGATGGTAGTGCCTTTTGCAAGTACTGCCGCCATCAGAATATTACCTGTTGCACCGACAGAGGAGCGGTCGAAATTTATTTTCGCGCCTTTTAACCTGTCGGTTTTGGCAATAATGTAGCCGCCTTCAAGTTCAATCTCAGCTCCCAATTTTTTCATGCCTTGCAGATGCAGGTCAACCGGACGGGGACCCCAGGCGCATCCGCCGGGGAGAGAAACTTTTGCTGTTCCGTACCGAGCAAGTAATGGTCCCAATACATATATCGAAGCACGCATTTTTTTTACATGTTCGTACGGTGCTGTTGTATTGGTGATATTAGAAGTATCTAATGTTAACGTATGTTCTTCAAACGTACTTACTACGCCGAGTTGATTGATCAACTTGGTCATAGTAAAAACGTCGTTCAAACGGGGAGTATTATATAAAACCGATTTTCCGGAAGCCAGAATTGCCGCGGGAATAAGTGCCAGTGTCGCATTTTTTGCGCCGCTGACTTCTACAGTCCCTTTGAGCGGAGTTCCGCCGGTAATGATAAACTTATCCATAAACTATAATTTTGTCCGTAATATTGTGCCATTGAAACCGGAGATATAGATGCTTGATCCAGCTCCGGATATTCTTGACAATGAAAGATAATTGCCGCCTTGATTGATCTGCCAGTTCACACCGCCATCAATAGTTTCAAGCACTTCGCCTTTGTTGCTGACAGCAAATCCGTGATTGGTATTTAAGAAATATAAGGAAACGATACCTGAGGCTTTTGTGTCAATCTTTGTCCAGGTATCACCGCCGTTAACAGTTTTGAAAATTTCACCGCCAGCGCCTGCAATATAGCCTGTCGTCTCATTGACGAATTCAATGTCTTTCAGGTAGTTATCCGTGAAAGCAGGGAGGTGAGTCCATGTTGAACCGCCATCCACGGTCTTTAATATCGTTCCGCTCCAGCCAACTATATAACCGGTTGAGCCGTTGGGAAAATCTATTCCGTAGAGCAAATTGCTGGTATTCCCGAAGAATCTTTCCCAGTTCTGGCCGCCGTCGACCGAACGCAGGATCACACCCTTGCTGCCGATGATGTATCCGTATGATTGATTAAAACGGATTCTGAAAAGCGTTTCACCGACTCCGGAGCGGATATATTTCCATGTTTTGCCGCCGTCCAGAGTCTGGAAAATTTTACCCTGTTCACCAATAACGAATCCAGTAGTCGCACTTTGGAAATAGAGGTCGTTGAATGTGGTAAGCGTGTCGGGCGGATTTACCGATTGCCACGAAGCACCACCATCTGTTGTGTGGACAATCGTGCCGCGTTCTCCGGCCGCGAATCCTTCATTTTCATTGATGAATTGAATTGAGTTCAGGTTTGCATCCAATCCGGTGGGGACTGAATTCCAGCTTGCGGTTTGGATTTGCCCTGGAGAATACTTTACTCCGGCGGTTGTATCCGCTGTAAGCCCTCTACTGGCTTTCAATTTTGGCCAGAAATCCTGTATGGCAGTAAAAATATAATAGGTGAGAGCAGTGAACAAACCTAAGGCAAGCAATGTCATTAATGTTAATTTGATTTTATAACCTAATTGACCGTTGCTTTCTTTTTCCTTTCCCTTTTTTGATTTCTTTCCCGGTTTGCCTTTTTGCAATTTGTGCAGCAGGTCTTCAACGTCTTCCAAAAATTCTTCACAGGTCATGTATCTTTTCTGGAGAGATTTATCCAGTGATTTAGCTACAATCTTATCTATCTCGGGCGGTACAGAATCGAGATTAACCGAAACACGGCCCGGATTCTTTTTCAAATGTGCTTCCATGATTTCATATTCAGTGCCGAAATCAAATGGAGTTTTGCCAATCAACATTTCGTAGAAGGTGATACCAATAGAATAAATATCGCTTTGTCTGGTGGGTTCTTCAGCGCGTATTTGTTCGGGACTCATATAGAGGATTGTACCAATTTTAGTCCCGGTTTTGGTAATGCCTTTGTCGAACATGGATTTCGAAATGCCGAAGTCCATTATCTTTACTGTGCCTTCGCGGTTAATAATGATATTGGAAGGCTTGATATCCCGGTGGATAAATCCCTTTGTGTGCGCGTAGCTGACACCCTGAAGAATCTGTTTTAATATTTCAAGAGCTTCAACAATTTCGAGTCTTTTTTTCCGGAATATGATTTTCTCAAGCGTATCACCTTCGATATATTCCATGGCAATGCCCAATATCCCATGGTCGTCGGTAAATCCGAATACGGGGACAATGTTCGGGTGATTCAATTTTGCCTGATTTCGGGCTTCACGTTTAAAACGTTCGATAAACTGAGGATTATTCGCGGATTGCGTGCTGAGAATTTTTAACGCAACAAACCGCTCAAGCTTCATATCAAGTGCTTTATAAACAACTCCCATGCCGCCTTCGCCGAGCACAGAAATAATTTTGTAGTTTTCTATGACAGAACCAATCATGAAGCAGTTGCCTTCTTTAGTGTACTTGATTACTTATTATAACATAGGAATAATTATCAGGTGCGCCACGGTCTTCGATTAATTGCGAAAAAGCTTTTGAAATACTGTCGAGGTCGTCGGATTTAAGCATTTTATCCAGATCGGATTTTGTGAGAACGTTACTGACCCCGTCGCTGCACAGTAAAAATTTCCAGCGCTTTGATTTATCAAATGAAAAATTCTCGTGGTCTACAAGGATGCTCGATTTATCGCCGAGTGCCCTCATAATAACGTTTTTATGAGGATGGTTTTCTGCTTCTTTTTCAGTAATATAGCCGTCATCGAGCAGCTTCTGGACGAATGAATGATCTTTTGATATTTGTATAATACCTTTGTCATCTTTGAAGTACAGCCTTGAGTCTCCAACATGTCCCCAATAAGCTTCCGACTGATTAATAAAAAGTACTACAGCCGTAGTTGCCATACCTTTATAATCCGGATTTTGGATCGCTTCCTGTATCAAAGCGGTATTGGCCTCATTAACGGCACAATTTATTTTTGTGAGATAGTCTTCTTCGGGATGTTCAATGAAATAATTATAGATGGTCGTAACGGCCAGTTTTGACGCTACTTCTCCGGCATTATTACCACCGAGTCCGTCACATAATACCGCTAAAAGTCCATCATCAACTTCAAATACATCTACATAGTCCTCATTTGCGGTTCGTCGTAAGCCTGTGCGGGAGGAATAGATGTAGCTCAATTTCATAAGTATCAATTATTCCGAATTGTTAATAAATTGATTTCGGTAGATAAACATAATAAAAAAGAGGCAAAATACAGTAGCAAATCGCTAAAATATTTCGCCTCTCTCAAAAGTATGATGCAGGCCACACGCGCCCGCAGGCTTACGTTATGGTTTAGTTTCTCTGAACATTCAGACTTGAAAGTCCGCCGTCAATTTTAATGACAAATTTATTTTTTGCCGATTCAAATCCTTCACTCTCAAAATTGTTGTGTGAAGTTTCTTTGAGTCCGCCCATATTTTTGCTGCTCAGTGCCATGTCAGTCTCAATCGACACAGCCGCATCCTTTGGAATAGTCAGGTTTATCGACGAAGCACCGGCCTCAATTGTTACGGTCGATTCTTTCAGTGGCTGACCGAGCGTTAAGTGTAGTGCAGCGGCTCCCATTTTAAGGGTTAAATCATCAACTTTCAATTTTGAGAAATCAAAGTTCGCAGTTGCAGCTCCGATTTCAACAGTTGTAGAGTATACCGGTCTGGTATTCAGTTTAATTCCAACGCCGTTGTTCTTTGAAGAATCTTTTCCAAACGTGGCTTTTAATTCCTTCATCTTGAACGAGAGGTCGGCAGTCGAATCAGAGATCGTAGTATCAACGGCGAATCGGGATGACTGATCTGTGGAGATAATTCTCACTAAATCGGAATCACCATTGCTGATAGTAAAAGCGCCTGCGCCTGCGTTCAGAGTCAGATCCACTTTCTTGATTTTTGCGTCATCCGGCATGTTGAAATTAACATGTTTCATTTCGCTATCGGAGAATTGTATATTCGTGCAGCTCCACGGATGTGAAACCAGGCTGAATATTACCAATCCGAGAAATAGACCGGCGACACCGGAAGCCGCTGCTTTCACCTGCGGCTGCTCAAAAAGCAGGTTCATACCAAGCAGGATGGGAATAACGGGCCAGAATTTTGATAATGAACCGAGCGCAATATTTGCATGGAATACACTGTTTGACAAAAACAATATGCCAAGCGAAATAAAACAGAGGCCCCAGAATAATTGTTTAGGCTTCATTGTTTTTACCTCCTTTACGGGCTGAAAATAATAATGCAATACCTGCAATTAACAATAATGTCGGAAATACATTGGCGCATCCAAAGAAAGGAATAAAATTTGCCAGCAATAAAACCGTTCCGACAACCACCAGAACCATGCCGAGGACATTGCGGCTTTTACTCCGCTTTGGTTCCTGTTCCTGTATCGGAACTTCAGGAACTGCTTCAGCTGAACCCATTGGAATGGCTTCCGGTTCTTTTGGTATAACAAATATACAAATAATATACGCAATTAAACCAGCACCATGCAACAGAGTAACCAGAACGAATGCTATTCTAACAAGCACAGGGTCGAGGTCGTAGTACTCTGCTAATCCACCGGCAATACCGGCGAACATCTTTTCTTTACGTGAACGATATAGTCTCTTTTGCATTGTCATAAATCCTTTATGATGATGAATAAAATCGACCGAAACTTACACAATAAAGAAAGGGTGCGCCCGCGATTCTGCAGAAAAGGACGAACGGAATGAGAAACGGTTAATTTTCTATACCTGCGGTAATGCATACAGAGGCGAAATTTGACGGTTGTTATGTTTTTATTTACATTTTGTGGTCAAAATTTTTATTCAGAGACAGTATACTTTATCAAATGAATGCAAAATCCAACTTAATTATAGCTCTTTCGTTTTTCGGTCTCGTAGCCGGTATTTTGAATGTAAATGCCATCTTAACTGATTATCAATGGCTATTCTGGCTGGCATACTATGTCTTAGCCGGTATTATATTCGCGAAAAAGATTACCAAGAGATTGTTTTTGCATGCTTTCGCCGGTGGATTTCTTTTTGCAGCGTTCTTTTATATTATGGAAATTCTCTCCATTTCACAATTACTGGAGAACAATGCTGCCGAGAGAGAGATACTGACACACTTGCCGGATGGATTATCGCCCCGGACATACTTAATCTCAGTAGGGATGATAACGGCAGTGATAAGCGGTGCGATTATGGGACTTGTCTCAATGGGTTTTGCAAGATTTATCAAAAAGAATACACCCCCTCAAAGTCTTTAGGCAGTACTGGTTAGAGATTTACCATCTTTTCTTGAAGACTTCTAAAGGCTTTACCCCGGTGACTGATAGCATTTTTATCATCCATACTTAGTTCTGCCATGGTTTTGGTATAACCATCGGGAACAAAGTACGGATCATATCCGAATCCATTCGATCCATGTGCTTCAAATTTGATTTCCCCAACTAAACGGCCAAATGAAACGACATACTGTACGCCGTCGTAAAACACGGCACAACATGTATATTCACCTTTATGGGGAGAGGGCAGATTTGCCAACTCTGTTAACAGCTTTGCGTTATTATCAGCGTCGGTCGCGTTTTCACCGGCGTAACGGGCTGAGTGTACTCCCGGTCTGTTATTAAGCTGATAAAGAGAAATACCTGAATCATCCGCAATAACAGGCAGCGCATACTTTTCGAAGATTGCCTTTGCTTTTATCTTTGCATTTTCTTCAAACGTGGTGCCGTCTTCAATGACGTCAGGGGAGTCGGGAAAGTCTAATAATGAAATGATATGGTAATCCGTGCCGGCGAAGATTTCTTTAATCTCACGAAGCTTGCCGGCATTTTTGGAAGCGAATATCAGGTCTGGCATAAAGGACTACACCTGAATTTGAGCACGCTGAATCAATGACTGCAATTCTGCTTTTGCCGTAGATATGACTTTTGCTTTTTCGTAGGATTGGTGAACACCATCCCGAACAACCCACTTGCCGTCAATCATTACATCCGTAACATGTCCGGCAGTTGCTGAGTACACAATCGATGAATAGATAGTGTCGTCTGATTCAAACTGTGGGAAGAGTGGTGATTCCAGGTCAAGGAACGCGAGATCGGCTTTTTTACCTACTTCAATGCTGCCAATCGAATCCTGCAGATGCAAAGCTTCGGCTCCTTTTATAGTTGCCATACGGAATACTGTTTTTGCATCAGTAGATAATGGACCATTGAAAGGCTTTTGCAATAACGCAGCTAAGCGCATTTCATTAAATATGGAAAGTGTATTATTGCAAGGTGCACCGTCGGCGCCGAGAGAAACATGCACGCCTTCTTTCAAGTAACGGTGTATTGGCGCTATACCCGATGCTAATTTTAAGTTTGATGAAGGGCAGTGGGAGACGCGGGCTTGGGTGTCGCGAAGCAGACCGATTTCTTTGTCATTGACATGAATGCAGTGTGCAAAAACGGAATGATCGTCTAGCAGATTGATAGAATGGAAATAATCTATGTTCTCTTTATTGTGTCTTCTTCTAACTTCTTCAATCTCACCGCGGTTTTCTGAAGAATGCGTATGGAGGATTGAACCTTCAAAATCTTTCATCAATCCCTTAGTCTCAATAAGGAGTTTTTCCGAACAGGAAAGCACAAAGCGGGGAGCGAAGCCGTATTTTATTCTGCCATTTTCGCTATTATGAAATGCCTTGGCAAGATCGTATGACTCCTGCAACTCTGTTTTTGTATCTGAACAGAAAGCAGGATACAGATCATTTTCATCAATCATACATTTACCGGCGACCGCACGAATTCCTGAAGAAATAAGTTCTTCAAAAACCGTAGACTGGTGGCGCATGGTGCCCATATCAAGCAGTGTAGTAGTGCCGCCCATGGTTAATTCGTAAATACCTAACTGAGCCGCTGCGCGTAATGAAGCAGGTGAATGGGCGTTTTCACATGGAAAAATTCTCTTTTGCAACCAATCCAATAATTCCAGATTGTCGGCAAGACCGCGGAATAACGTCTGGCAAAGATGGATGTGTGTCTGTACAAAACCGGGGACAATAGTAAGATGATCGGCTTTAACTACTTCACCGTCAAAACTGGTAATATCTATTTCGCTTACTTTTCGGATACTGGAAATTTTTGAATCTTGAATTTCGATCGCGTGATTATAAAGGATACTGTCTGAGGGGTTTGCGGTTACAATTCTCTTTGGCAAAAGGAGTGTTTTTTTCATTATGCTTATTTGTCCTGATCTTTTTCGTTAAAGATGTCGTCCATTACTTCAAATGCGTATCTCAAGTGGGGAATAACTATTGAACCGCCGATAATGAGTGCGATGTTCATTGATTCCATCAACTCTTCACGGGTTGCGCCTTCCTGAATAGAGCGGTCAATATGGTAGAAAATACAATCGTTACAACGAAGTACCGTGGAGCCGACCAGACCCATAAGCTCTTTTGTTTTCGCGGGCAGGGCACCGTCAATATATGCTTTGTTATCAAGCGCGAAAAACCTCTGGTAGTCTTTAAATCCGGAGTTCAGGATTTTATCATTCATTTCCAGACGGTATTTTCTTGTAACTTCTTTTGTTTTCTTAATGTCCATACTTGAAATAATTGTATAAATTCAACTGCCTAATTTACTATAAAAGATAATAAAATTATCGCTTTAGCCGAAAAAAATTAGACGTGATGAAATTTGTGTTGGTAGAGAGCAGGAGATTGTTTTATTTTAGACAGTTGCATTAATTCCGGTAACTCATTTTTTATATAAGTGAGGTTTAATATGATTAAGAAAAGTTTTGTGCTGCTCGTTCTCTTTGCAATACTCATTCCTTCCTTCGCTCAAGTGAAAGTAATCGGATTTAGAAAATTACAGCAATTTCTGCCTACAGAGGTAAAAGGCTTCGACCGCCAGAAACCTACAGGTTCAACCCAAACTGTTATGAATATGACCATGTCCGAAGCCGAAGTAAAGTTCATATCCAAACCCCATGAAAGTGAAACCGATACAACACCAACCGTCGAGATCTCGGTTGCCATTCATGACGTGACTCTCATGCCGTACATGGTAATTCCATATACTATGATGCAGCAAAATTATGAGGCGGAGACGGAAACAGGGTATGAAAAGACATTCATGGTGAAAGGAACGTATATAGGGAAGCTGGCAGGAACGACCTCAGATTCTAAAAACTGCAAGCTGGATTTTGGAGTGAATAACAGATTCCTCATTAACATTGAAGCAGACGGCACGGATGACGCTGCCTTAGTAACCGGAATAGCAGAGAAGCTAGATTTAGAAGGACTGGCAAAAGCTGAGCCGGACAAATGATGTTAATTACAAATGTTGAATGTTAAGTGCTAAATGTAAAAAATTCAGCCACTGAAAATTGAGCATTTAACATTCAACATTATGGTTAAATTAACTTCTTCCACCGTTCGTGAGCCAACTGGACACTTCTATCCACATCAGCCAAAGGCAGAAGGAATGAAATTCTGAATGAGGTGGTGGTTACACCGTCGAGCTCAATATTTTCCTTTTGCAGCAGGGAAATGGTCTCGTTGAGCACAAAGTTATCCTCATTAATACCATCTCCAATAAGCGACATTGCTCCAATACCCAGCTCAAAATGGATGTTGTCACCGAACCGTTTCTCAAGTTCTTCTTTGAGGGATTCCCATCCGTAAATGTTTTTGAGTGATACAACAAACGAAACGCTGTTCGGGTTGCCGGGGGAGCAGGCTTTTATAAAATTTAATTCTTTAATTGGGACGTGTAAGTCCTTGAATCTATTGATGATCCAGCTAAAGCTTTCAATGTTGGCATGAAGCACAATACGCACCAAATCCTTTTCGTAGACTACAGCTTTAACACCTAAAATCTGACCGGGAGCAAGCTTTCTCACAATAGTTTCGCGACCTTTTACGAACGTGCTCCGGGCATAAATGGCTATGTTGGCGTCCTTGGCAAACTGTACTGCCTCGGCGTTTAAAACCTTTGCTCCCGCCTGAGCCATTTCCTGCATCAGCTGATAGGAGATTTCGGGGAGATGTTTTGCGTCTTTTACTATAGCCGGGTCGGTTGAATACACGCCGTCTATATCCGAATAAATCTCACAGCGTTCCGCGTTTAGTGCAGCTGCAAGAGCAACGGCAGAGGTATCCGAGCCACCGCGTCCCAGAGTCGTAATATCTTTTTTGTAGCTGACGCCCTGAAATCCGCCTACTACCACAACTTTCCCGCTTGCAATCTCATCCTGTACACGGAATGGCCGGACTTCGATGACCCTGGCGTCGTTATGGCGGTCATTTGTGATGATTCCCGCCTGAGAACCGGTCAATGAAACGGCATCTATGCCGATATTGTTCAAAGCGATACAGAGCAGGGACATCGTGATGCGCTCGCCCGTACTGAGCAGCATATCCATTTCACGTTTTTCGGGATTCTGCGTAATGCTGTGCGCCATTTCAATAAGTTGGTTTGTTGTTTTTCCCATAGCAGAGACAACAACAACAACGTCATGTCCTTCATTCTTGACTTCGGCGACCATCGCAGCAATTTTATTGATTTTTTCTATATCGGCAACGCTGCTGCCGCCAAATTTTTGAACTATTAAACTCATTTGTAAACCTGAATTAGTTTTTAAGCATTGAAGAGTAAATCACGAATTCGAATCAAATAATAATCACAATATAAAAATAAAAGATTTTCTGTGAGTGCTAAACAAAATTCGGAGTAAAAATTATAAAATCAGCAATATCTTTTACGTGCGGTACACAAAAAAGGCAGCCACTGCCTGTTTGAAGCAGTGGCTGGATGTAAATGTGGCACATGCCCGAGTATTTGAGTCAGGAGGTTGAATTACTCATAACGCAGGCACTTGACGGGATTGCTTAGCGCGGCTTTAATTGTCTGCGCGCTTACTGTAATGAGTGCAATCAGTAAGGCAAAAAATGCTGCCAGCAAAAATAATGGCAGTCCCAGGTCGGTTCTGTACGCAAAATCCTGAAGCCAAGCGTTCATGAGGTAATATGCTATAGGCCAGGCTATTATGTTCGCGAAAAGTACCCATTTGAGAAATTCTTTTGAGAGAAGTAACACAAGTTGCAACACGGAAGCTCCAAGCACTTTTCGGATACCGATTTCTTTTACCCGCTGCTCAGTTACAAATGATGAGAGCCCGAACAGACCGAGACATGCGATTGAAATTGCCAGAAGGGCAAATATCGATGCGACTTTACCTGTTTTTTCTTCGCTCTCGTATAGTCTGGCGAGCTGTTCATCAACGAACGGATGAAAACATTTCTCCGAGAGCACGAATTGTTTCCATGTCTTGTCAATGTAAGCCAATGTCGCTTCAATATTGGTTGGAGCAATACGCATTGTTACAATACTGGCTGCTTGTTCTACAGGACTAAGAACGAAAACAAGAGGCCTGACTGACTGATGTAACGATTCACAGTTGAAGTCTTTTACAACACCAATGATCTTATATGTCTTACCTGTTAAGCATGTGAGTTCTCCTCCAACCGGATTCGCGGTACCGATTTCTTTTGCCATCGTTTCATTGATAACTACCGCGGAAGAATCAGACGTGAATTCTTCGGAGAAAAACCTTCCGTATTTAGTTTGTACTTGAAATGTTTTCTGGAATTTTGAATCCACCATTAGGTATAATGCCGAAATCGGATTGGCACCTACGGTTTTATTATAAAGGAATGCTCTTCCTGCTATTCCAGGCAAAAACATTCGTGATGAATTCGTCACGCTGAGGATGTTCGGGTTCTTCTGCAGAGCTGTCATAAAAGGCTGCATTGCCGTTCCGAGTGTCTTGCCGTTTTGAATAGCTACCAATAAGTCTTTTTTGAATCCCAGATTTTTGTTTTGCAGATAAGACAACTGCTGTCTTACTACAAGGGTGCAAATAATTAACGCGATGGAAATAGAAAATTGCACGAGTACCAGCGTACTGCGTAATCTTGTTTTTCGTCCTCCTCTGCCGATTTGCCCCTTAAGAATATCAACCGGCTTGAATGATGAAAGGTAAAATGCGGGATAACTTCCGGCAAAAACACCGATTAAAAGACTGAATAATAACAGCAACGGTATAAGATATGGATATTCAACCACGTTGAAACTGAGATTGCGGTCCGCGAGCTGATTAAATAACGGCAATGTAATTTGTAAAAGCAAAAGCGAGAGCGCAACCGAAATGGTACTCATGACAATTGCCTCAACGAGAAATTGTGCTATAAGCTGAGGTTGTGCCGCACCCAATGTTTTCCGCACGCCAACCTCTTTTGCACGATGCTCGGAACGGGCCGTTGACAAATTCATAAAATTGATAATGGCGATAAGAATGATGAATAAGCCACCCCCCGCAAATATATAGATGTATGCTATATCGCTTTGTTTAATATCTCCCCATTCCGTGTTCGGATCCAGCTCATAGTCTCTCTGAGAATATAGATAAATTTTTCTCAAAGGTTGGAGGAGTATCTCATACGTGTTTCCACTTTTAAAGAAATCGCTGAGCGGAACTCCTAAATATTTTTCTGCCTGCGGACCTACTTGTTCAAGAACTAAACGTCGCAGCTTTATTTCAATTTGATGTGGATCCGTGCCGTCTTGAAGTACGACATATGTAGTAAAAACATTATCAAGCCAACTGTCGCTTTCACCATCTTTGAAGGTACTCATAGAGAGAAGAAAATTAGTTGAGAAGTGGGATTTTTTTGGAAAATTTTTCATTACTCCGGTGACCATGAATGATCCGATGCCCTCAACCTGTATCGATTTTCCTATCGGGTTTTCAGAACCGAAATACTTGGCAGCAGCTTTTTCGGTAATCACCAGAGAGTTCGGCCGTTGCAATGCCGTATGGGGGTTTCCTGATAAAAAGGGGAGTGTGAATACGTCGAAATAATTTGAATCAGCTAAATATACACCACCTTCACGGTACTGTTTGTCTTTATAGCTGAAAGTGTACTGCCCGTTATATCCAATTCTCGTATACGCCTTGACTTCCGGGAAATATTGCAGCATTGTTCTACCGGCTGGGGGGGCTGATTTTGAATTGCAGCTTTTCGTTCCCTTGATAACGGATTGTGTATATACTCGATAGATATTATCGGCGTTGGTATTATAAGAATCATAACCGAGCTCATCAAAAACAAACAGGAATAATGTTAATGCACAGGCTATGCCAATAGCCATCCCTCCAATGTTAATTATGGAGTGAATCTTGAAACGCTTTATGTTGCGGAGTGCAACTACTATATAATTTTTAATCATTTTCAGTCTCTTCTTTCTACTATTATGCGTTAAAAGGGGACTGGAAATTTTCAGATACCACATGCCCGTCGAACAGATGAATGATCCGGTTTCCGTATTCAGCATATGATGGTGAGTGTGTTACCATAACAACGGTAGTTCCTGATGCATGTAATGAACGCAGCAAATCCATCACTTCATCTCCATGAGTCGAGTCGAGATTACCGGTAGGTTCATCTGCCATGATAATCTGAGGTTCACTTACAATGGCTCTTGCCACGGCAACTCTTTGTTGCTGGCCTCCGGAGAGTTGTTGCGGAAAGTGCGATGACCTGTGCATGATATTCATGGACTCGAGCATTTGATTGACGCGTTTTTTACGTTCAGCAGTAGAATATTTCAGGTAGAGCAGCGGCAATTCAATGTTTTCATAAACTGTTAATTCATCAATAAGATTAAAACTCTGGAATACAAATCCGATATTTTTTTTGCGCAATTCAGCGCGTTGTTTTTCAGTGTATTTTGAAACTTCCTGGCCTTGGAAATAGTACTGTCCTCCTGTAGGACTGTCCAATAAGCCTAATAAGTTTAGCAAAGTGGATTTACCGCAACCTGAGGGTCCCATAATGGAGACAAATTCACCTTCCTTTATTTCAATATTCACATTTGAAAGAACTGTGGATTCGACTTCTTCAGTCCGGTAAATTTTTACGAGGTCATTAATTTTGATCATTTTCTTCCTCACAATTGAGAATGTAATTTGTGAAATTAATTATTTAATTACTATTTTATCTGTTTCCTGGTAGTCGTCATACGCGGATACTATTACCTGCTCACCATCTTTTAGACCTCCCAATATTTCGATAAATTCCGGATTCTGACGGCCTGATTTTATTTGTTTTCTATATGCACTTTTCCCATCCTTATCAAGGACAAAAACCCACTGTCCGCCTGTCAATTGAGTATATGCACCCGCGTCGATGAGTAAGGCCTTATTTGAACCGCCTAAATCAAGTTTGATATGGAATGTTTGCCCACGGCGAAGGTTGGCAGGGACATCACCCAAGAAATGCATGTCTGCCTGGAATTTACCTCCGGTAACCTGCACGTAAACTCTCATCACTTCGAGCCGATATACCTTTCCGTCAATTGTGCATTCACCCTGCAATCCCTCTTTTACCCTCGATATATAATGTTCGTCAATATCGATTTTTACTTTGTAGGAGGTCGTGTTATCTATTTGTCCGATATTCTGACCGGCTGGCAGCGATTTACCGATTTCTGCATTAAGGGCAGTAAGCTGACCGCTTACTGGAGCCTTAACAACTAAGTTGGAAAACTGGTTTTCAATGACTTGAAGATTCTGACGGAATTGTTTGACTGATACTTCCAATTGCTTTATTTGTTCAATACGCGAAATAGAATCCAGACGATACGATTCAAGAGTGAGAGCCTTGCTTTTCAATAAAAAATTGTATTGATCACGTGAATCTTCGAATACTACATCAGAAACCATTTTTTTCTCATGCAGCGCCTTGTTCGTTTTGTAAACCCGTTCCTGATTGAGCAATTGAAGATCCAATTGTAACAACTGATTCTGAAGGTTAAGGCGGTTCTGGTCGAGTTGCAAACGGTACGAGCGCAAATTGTTTTCCTGCTGCACCACTTGTGCCTGATTATAAATTGTGTTAAGTGTCAATTGTGCATTTTCAAGCCGCAATATCGGCTGTCCGGCTTTAACTACGGCACCCTCATCAACGTATTTCTCAAGAACGCGTCCGCCTTCGACTACATCTAAATAAAATGTTTCGATAGGTAATACTGAGCCGGTTACCGGAATGTAATCTTTGAATTCCCCATAACGAACAGACGAAATAGTAAGTTTATTTTTTTCTTGATTCAATTTTCTGGTCTGAGATGTAAAAACAAACTCATAAAGTCCCGCAAATACAAGCAAAGCTCCGGTTGCAATTGTGATCATTTTTTTTCTCGTCCATTTTTGTTTTTCAATTTTTCTGTCCATCGAGTGGTTCCTTTTTTATCCCTGTTAATCAAGGAGCGTGCCAATTTATAAACATGAGTATAATGCTGGATTTCGAGCCTTTTTGTCCGACTACAAGTTATTTAACGCAATACATTTGCATTCTGACAGTACTAATGGAAGACATCAGGTGTCCGCTTTTATTACAGGGGTGTTCGAATTCGAACATGTACCATGAAAGAAAGATTGAAAAGCGAACATAAATGAATGGGCACGGAATTTGTTGATATAAAGTAAAGTATTTACTCTTTTACTATATTGTTGCATTAAAGGTGAATTTTTCCATATGAAAGGTTTAATGAATTCAGCAAAAGTTTTAATAATTGATGATAACGAGGATGTGTTGTTAGCAGCAAAACTGCTGTTAAAACCGTATGCGGGGATTGTTGATACAATCACGGATCCTAATGAAATTCCTGCCGTACTTAATAAGATTCAGTATGATGTGATATTTCTTGATATGAATTTTACACGGGATATCACAAGCGGTCAGGAAGGCTTCTATTGGCTGAAGGAGATTTTAAAGATACATCCGCTTGCGGTGGTTATCATGATTACTGCGTTTGGTGATGTCGATATAGCTGTGAAGGCTATCAAAGAGGGCGCCACTGATTTTATTCTCAAACCTTGGCAAAATGAAAAGCTGCTTGCGACATTTTCTTCCGCTTCGGAATTGAGCAAGTCAAGATCTCAAATTGAAGATCTGAAAATCGGTAGAATGCAGCTTGCCAAGGATATTGATACCCGGTTTAACGAGATTGTCGGCAGTTCTCAGGTAATGCATCAACTTTTTACGAAGATTGAAAAGGTTGCTGCAACAGACGCAAATGTTCTCATACTTGGAGAAAATGGGTCGGGTAAAGAGTTGATAGCACGGGCATTGCACCGCAAATCAAAAAGAGCTGATGAAATATTTATCAGTGTTGATATGGGGGCAATAAGCCCTTTGTTGTTTGAAAGTGAACTTTTTGGATACGTTAAAGGTGCTTTTACCGATGCAAAAGAAGACAGAGCCGGGAGGTTTGAAGCGGCGCATAAGGGCACTTTGTTTCTTGATGAGATAGGCAATCTTTCGTATGAATTGCAAGCCAAACTGCTGAGTGTTCTGCAAACCCGTGTTGTTACGCGGGTTGGTTCTCACAAAGAAAGGCCTATTGACATACGGCTGATATGTGCTACCAACATGCCGTTGCTTGAAATGGTTGAACAGGGTAAATTCCGGCAGGATTTACTGTATAGAATAAATACTATCGAACTTTCTGTACCTCCGTTACGTGCACGGGAAAATGATATTGCTCTTCTGGTCGAACACTTTCTTGAAACATTCAGAAAAAAATATAACAAACCGGGTATGAAGCTTCATCCTGCAACAGAAATTAAATTGAAGCACTATCAATGGCCCGGCAATGTGAGAGAATTACAACATGCAATTGAACGGGCGGTAATTCTTTGTGATTCAAATGAACTCCTTCCTTCAGATTTCTTCTTCTCAGAGAAAAATCGCGCTGAAGATCTCCCGCTCGATAACTATAATTTGGAAGAAATCGAAAAGGCGGTTATCAAAAAAATCCTGACGAAACATGAAGGAAACGTAACCAAAGCAGCAAAAGAGTTAGGCCTTACCCGTACTGCTTTATATAGAAGAATGGAAAAATTCGGATTGTGAGAATAAGGAAGTAATATAAAATGCTGAAGCCGAAAGTATTAAAGAAATTCCAATTCGTAATAGTCGTACGGGTAGTTTTGATTACCTGCACTTCATTATTGATCTCCTTTCTTTGGTCTAACGCGTATCTTAGCGGTGCGATCATCTTTGCCGCACTGCTGATTTTGCAGGGGCTCTACCTTATCCGGTATCTCCGGAAAACAAACTCCGATGTCGCTATGATTATTTCCGCGATTGCTAATGGTGATTTCACTGCCGGTGTTTCTGACTCCGGAAGGGGAGGATCCTACACGGATTTGGAAAAGGCATTGACGGAAGTGTTGGATGGATTTAAAAAAATCAGAAATGAAAAGGAAGAAAATTCCCGCTTCATGCAGACGATTATTCAGCATGTCGGGGTTGGACTTCTGGCACATACTCCAACAGGAAAAATAGAATTCATTAATAATGCAGCCAGGAAAATTCTGCAGGTACCTGGCATACCGGACATTACTGCGTTAACACGTAATTGTCCTGATGCAGGAAAAGCTATACTCGAAGTTAAACCGGGGGAAAGAAAAGTTATCGGTACTGTTGTAAAGAATGAACGCTTACAGTTACTCGTCTACACAACCGAGCTCAGAATGAGGGATGAAAGCTATATTCTTATCGCATTCCAGAATATTATCAGTGCACTGGAAGATCAGGAGATGGAAGCGTGGCAGAAGCTGATTCGTGTTCTTACGCATGAAATTATGAATTCAATAACTCCGATTTCTTCTCTGTCAGGGACAATGAAAAATATGATAGAGAAATCGGATTCGGGAGATGCGATATCAGGAGAAGCTTTAGAAGATTTTGCGCTTGCAGTTAATTCAATAAAAAACCGGAGCGAAGGTTTAATCAAGTTTGTCGAGAATTATAGAAGTTTGGTAAAAACACCGGTTCCTGATTTTAAGATTATTGAGGTTCGTGAACTGTTCGGTATGGCAGCTAAATTAATGGAATCAAAACTCAAGGAAAATAAAATTAGCCTTGAGGTTAACATTAACCCGACAACACTTGAATTAACCGGGGATCAGGAAATGATTGCACAGATTCTGATCAACTTATTTCAAAATGCCATTCACGCTTTAACCGGTGTGGTCAATCCTCGAATCACACTATCGGCGTATCTTGAGGAGCGGGGTAAAGTGGTTCTTACAGTTGCTGATAATGGTGCCGGAATTGAACCTGAGGCAATCGAAAAAATATTCATTCCGTTTTTTACAACGAAATCCGACGGCTCCGGAATCGGTCTGAGCCTTTCAAGACAAATCATGCGGGCCCACGGCGGCACCATTCGCGTACAGTCGACACCGGGTAACGGTGCAATTTTTACGTTACGATTTTAAAGGAAAATAGTTCAAAAGTACGCCTATTACTTCATTTTGCCGTGCAGAATTTTATAATCGTGCTTTTGAATGAAAATATTTTCTGAAGTTTGAATGTTTTCACCCGACATTACATCGGTTAAAGAATTTACCGGCAGCTTCCACTGAACCTCAGTACAATCAAAGTCATTATCAGATGAATTAATTGCAATGATTACAAATTCGTTTTCAAATTCGCGTATATAAACAAACTGTTCGTTTCTTACTTCAAGCTGGCGGTAATTCCCATACCGGAGGGCGGGGAGCTGCTGCCGCAGGGTGGAAAATCGCTTTATCTGCTCCAGTAAATTAAGGTCATTATGGGCATACAGGGAGCCGAGGTTCAAATCCGGGCGCAAGTCGGTATCGGAAGATGCACTTCGCTCGCCTTTGATACCGAACTCGCTTCCATAATACAATGATGGAATACCGGGCATGGTGTACATCAGGCAGTAGGCAAGGGCGATATTTCTGTAATCTTGGAGCTGACTCCCGAGCCGGTTGACATCATGATTATCAACGAATGAATACAGCGGCAGGTTTTTATATAAACCCGTTGCACCGAATTGCCGGTTGAGCGAATAGGCAATCTCAAACATATTTTTATCGTTGAAGCTGGAATACAACCCCTTGTAACACTCATAATTCGTCACAGAGTTTAAGGTCGTATCATTAGCCCATTTGTTGTAGTCACCGTGAATGATTTCACCCAATAAAAAGAAACCGGGCTTCAATTTTTGTACATGAGAAGCGAGCTGTTGTTGAAAACCGATGTCAACACAGTCGGCGGCATCAAGACGGATGCCGTCAATATCGAAATCTTGTATCCATGAAGTAACAGCGCCGAGCAGATGCTGTACACAATCCTGATTTTGTAAATTTAATTTCACCAAACTGTAATGGTTGTTCCAGCCTTGATATGAAAAAGGATCGCCAAACGGACTTGAGGCATCGAAGTTTAATCCTGCAAACCAATCACGAAAAGGGGATGCCTGTCCGTTTTCCTTTACATCGCGAAATGCCCAAAAGTCCCTGCCGGTATGATTGAATACACCATCAAGAATAATCTTTATACCGTTTTCATCCAAGGCAGCGAAGAGTTCTTTCACTTCTTCATTCGTTCCGAGCCGGCGATCTACATTAAAGAAATCTGCCGTATCGTAACCGTGCGATGTAGACTCCCAAATGGGGCCGAAGTAAATCGCGGTAATGTTCAGTGATTTCAGGTGCTCAATCCAAGTATAAACTTTGCCCAATCTGAAGTCCGGAGTGCTTTGAAATGTGTTAGTCATTGGGGCACCGGTAAATCCCAGCGGGTAAATGTGGTAAATTTGCTGATCGAAGAATTGTGTGTTTTGCATATATAACCTCTTAAAATATACATACCGTTAGGTATACTATAAAAAAATTACGAGTAGATTCCATGACTGAACTGATGTACAGCCAGAAAGATACTCTCTTCATTTAATGTTAATTGATCGGAAAGAGCCAGAGTAATATAATTATTCATCATACCCCACAGAGTATGAGCGTACCTTTGATGCCTCCCGCGCATATTGCCGTGGTGTACCACCGCTTTCTTAAAGAGCTCTTCCAGTGTTAGCATGCTCCGCTCAATATATGGGGTGATAGCCTCAAATGGCTCGCTTTGCGGAGAGGCATGTGAAGCAATTAAGATAAAACGGTAGAAGTCCTTATTATGTAAGGAGTAATCACTGATTGCTTTAAGCAGGGTACATAGTGTTTTGGTCAGGTCTTTATCGTACCGGGCAGCTTCTTCTAAGGTATTCTGAAAGCCATCATAGTACAATTCTATAAGCGAATCCAGCAACCCACGCTTGCTCCCGAAAAAATGGTACAGCGTAGGCTTGGTAATATTTGCCCGCTTTGCAATTTCCTGCACACCTGTGGCTTCATAGCCCTGGGCGGCAAATAACGCAAGCGACACTTCTAAAATTGTATTCTTGCTATTCATAATTTCAAATATACCGAAAGGTATAGAAATATCCAAATTTACGTTGCCACTTTTTACTTTAATCTTACTATATTTAAGTAATAAGGTGAGTGAGTTAAGCGATAACACTATCTCTTCGAAAAAGGTCGAATCATGATAAATATGAGATTTTTATTTGTAGCTGCAGTGGCAGTAATGTTGCTGGCTTTTCACAAAGGAGAAGCTCAGGAAAAAATGTCCCGATATGTAAATCCTTTTTTCGGTACGGCTGGGCATGGGCACACATTTCCCGGAGCCACACTTCCGTTCGGGATGGTTCAATTGAGTCCCGATACATATGACAATGACTATGACTGGTGTTCCGGTTATCATGATTCCGACAGTTCCATTATGGGATTCAGCCATACACATCTAAGCGGAACAGGCTGTCCTGAATATGGCGATATATTATTTATGCCCACTACTGGTCCGGTAAAGCTTAACCCAGGCAGCAGAGAACATCCCACAGAAGGCTACCGCTCAAGATTTAAACATACAAATGAAAAGGCAGAGCCCGGCTACTACTCGGTTTATCTGGATGATTACAGCATTACCGCTGAATTAACGGCAACTTTAAGGACGGGGTTTCACAGATACACGTTTCCGGAAAGCAATGCAGCAAATATTATCATAGATCTGACTCATGGCATCGGTGATAAATGTCTGAATGCCGGCACTACTATTGTAAATGATTCACTCATTGAAGGATTCAGAAGATCGACGGGGTGGAATCACGACCATACGGTATACTTTGCTGCCAGATTTTCAAAACCATTCTCAGCATCCGGTGTTTTTTCCGATGGAGTGCTTTCTGAAAGCGTCCGCACTGCCGAATCCAAGGTGCTTAAAGCATACGTGCGGTATACGATGGACAAAGGCGAAACCCTGCTTATCAAAGTCGGTATATCTCATGTCGGTATTGAAGAAGCCCGAAACAACCTTGATGCGGAAAATTCCGGTTGGGATTTTGAGAGAGTAAAATCTGATGCTACAACAGCATGGGAAAAGGAATTATCGAAGATTTCTGTTGAAGGAGGCACCGAAGAACAGAAAACAAGTTTTTATACATCACTCTATCATTGTCTAATTGCTCCGAATACTTTTAGTGATGCAGATGGGCATTACATAGGGATGGATAAAAAAATATACAAGAGTCCGGCACCTGTTTACACGGTTTTCTCGTTGTGGGATACTTTCAGAGCACTTCACCCGCTATTAACCGTAATTGATAGGAAGAGAACCGAAGAAATTGTACACACTCTCTATTTGAAATACAAAGAATCAGGACAGCTTCCTATCTGGGAACTTGCAGGCTGGGAAACAAACTGCATGATAGCGTATCACTCAATACCGGTAATCTTTGATGCTTATAAAAAAGGAATTATTAAGGCTGATATTGACAGTATATTTGAAGCCATGAAGGCCAGTGCAGATAATAATGCGTTTGGAGTGAAGTCATATATTCAGCATGGGTATGCACAGGCTGAGGAAGTCCGGGAATCGGTTTCCAAAACTCTCGAATTCGCGTATGATGACTGGTGCATCGCTATGATGGCAAAAGATTTGGGCAGGCTTGCCGATTATGAGCGTTATATAAAAAGATCACTCGCGTACATTAATCTGTTCGACGGCGCAACAGGGTTTATGCGTGGAAAAAACAACGGTGTTTTTATTTCACCTCTCAATCCGGATGTACAAACGAGCTGCTATACGGAATCCAATGCCTGGCAGTACGCATTTTTTGTGCCGCATGACATGCACGGTTTAATTGACCTTTTCGGCAGTAGAAAAAATTTCGCCGATAAACTGGACGGGTTGTTTCAGTTAAAATCCAAAGTGCCTTCAAAATCTACCGGTCCCGGTATTATTGGCTATTATGCCCATGATAATGAACCATGCCATAATTTTGCATACTTGTATAATTATATCGGCGAAGGCTGGAAGACGCAGGAGCTTGTCAGAAAGATAATGAACGATTTCTATACCGCTAAGCGTGACGGTCTGCCGGGTAATGAAGACTGTGGACAGATGTCGGCGTGGTATATTTTCAGCGCTTTAGGTCTGTATCCTGTCTGTCCCGGTACAAACGAATATGTTATCGGGAGTCCTATTTTCAAAAAGGCAGTTCTTCATCTGGAAAATGGAAAAGACTTTATTATTCAGGCACCAAATTCATCCGTGAATAATAAATATGTCCAGTCGCTGAAAGTGAATGGTAAAGCCAGTGCAGCAGCATTTATAAGTCAGACTGATATTCAAAACGGTGGTGAAATTACGTTTGATATGAGTGATTTGCCGAATAAAGCATGGGCTAATGACAAAGAGAGTTTTCCATATTCGTTATCGAAAGGCAGCAGGGTTTCGACTCCTTACATTCAACCCGATGAAAATGCATTTCTTGATTCGCTGACCTGTGAACTGCATTGCAGGACTGAAGGAGCAGAATTACATTATACACTGGACGGCTCTGAACCGGCGCGAAACTCGCCTTTGTACCGGACACCCGTTACGATTAAAAATAACTCTTGTTTGCAGGCAAAAGGTTTTAAAGACGGATGTGAAAATAGTATTGTCAGCACAATGCAATTTTCCAAAGTGATTCCCGCGGAAGCGAAAGTTGTGAACGGTCTTATGCCCGGACTCAAGTATCAATATTTCGAAGGCAGCTTTTCAAATACCGGTGAACTTACAAAAGGTATCATGAAAGAGTCCGGCAGGGTAGATGTCCCGTCAATTCATAATGCCAAACTAAAAGAGAACTTCGGATTTATATTTGAAGGATATATCAAAGTTCCTGTCGATGGAATTTATAATTTGTATACGGAATCCGACGATGGAACGGTTTTATATATTGACGGCAAACTCGTCATTGATAATGACGGAGGCCATCCAGCGGAATTACGATACAGTCCGGTTGCGTTAAAAGCCGGATTACATGAGTACAGATTATTATACTATCAGGGAATAGGAGATGCTGTGTTGCATGCGGGAATACAATGCCCCTGCTCGAAAGCTGAAATTATTCCCGGAGAATGGTTTTTTAGTCCTGATAATTAGAATTTACAGATTGTAAATGGTTTTATAAAAATAAGGGAAACAGAGTGGAAGAATTAAATAATAACAAAATTGATCATTTAACTTCATTGGGTAAAGCAACAGTTGGCTTAGTTCCATTTGCAGGTCCCATCCTTGCCGAAGTACTTTCTGAAATTGTACCCAATCAAAGGTTTGATCGGCTGGTTAAATATGTAAAAACTTTGGATGAAAAACTGTCTCAGATACCTATCGAGAAAATTAAAACATTGTTGGCAAATGATGAGGTAATTGACTTGATCGAGGAAGGATTCGTACAGGCTTCGAGAGCTATTACTGATGAAAGAAGAGAGTACATTGCTACAATTATTAAAAATGGTATTGATTCTGAAGCAGTCGAAATTCAAGATTCAAAATATCTACTTAGATTACTGAATGAATTGAATGATTTAGAAATTATCTGGTTGCAATATTTTAATTGTGTACATGATCAATGTGGCGAAGAGTTTAAGGCTAAGCATCAAAATATTCTTACTGTTTTAACATCATCAAATCAAGACGACACTGAGACTAAGCTAAAGGCTGTAATTCAAGAAGGTTATATTGAACATCTTGAAAGACTAAAATTAATTGAGCCGAAAAAGAGCCTTTTTGATAATCGTGATAATAAACCAATCTATTTTCAAAATTTTAAAAAAATAAAAGCACTTTCTTCAACAATAACTGAGCTTGGGAAAATGTTATTACTACAATTAGAACTTACCTAATTGTAGATATCTTTCAGAATATTCTGATATGCTCAAGATATAAAAAACCCCGATACGGTGTTCGGGGTTTAGGAGAACCGTCATCCGTGAAAGAGTTATTCTAATGTAAGGTGATTAGAAAATGACGGTTTTATATATTACTATGCAAGCTATTTGAGATACATCAATTTTTTTATTGCCGTGAATTGTTTTCCGGTTGTTGTTTCTGAGGCGCTTATTCTATACAAATAAATGCCGCTTGCCAATCCAAACGAATCCATTTTTAGCGAATAATTGTAATATCCTGCTGCTTTTATCCCGCTTTCCAAAGTCGCAATTCTTTGTCCCGTGATGGCAAATAATTCGAGTGTGTAGTGGGACTCTGCTGGCAGCGTATATGCAATTCTGGTCGCCGGATTGAACGGGTTCGGATAGTTCTGGCTTAATGCAAATGCTTTCGGCAAGTTTTTGTCGTCACTCCGGACATCAACCAGATCAGGAGCATTCACTGTATACTGACCGAAAGAGTTAACACTGCAGGTGAGGCTTCGGGTTGATGCATCAACCGGAGAACCAATGTTACTCCAGTTATTTCCATCGGTGCTGGAGTACATCTGTGATTTAGTCAGATCTTTTCCGTTATCATCGGTCGCATTCCATGAAAAGGTGAGGCTGCGTTCGTGTGCAGGTTGATTATCCGAAGATACCAGCCATTTTCTTGCTATGCCGGGCTTTGTATTGATAATGACAATTCCAGTTGTCCCGGAAACGCGTGTAACAGTTACTTTGCCGAGATCATCGGTGCCTGCTGCAATTGATACGCCGACACCGCCAAATGTCGAAGCACCTGTGCCGACAGTTCTTGAAGTCGTAAGATTACCGACGATATATGAACCGGCTTTTTCACCGGTGACAGATGCCGTATCTCCGAGCTGCAATACATTGCTTCCTGTCAACAAAGAACCGGAGGTCAATTTCACTACTCCATTAATATTCCTGCTGCTGTGAAGTGTGACGTTATATTTGTTATATATTGTCAAATTAGGCGGGCCGCCTGCGGACGGAAACTCGTTATCGCTTGTTGTTTGCGCAGCTGCCTGTGAAGAATATCCGTATTGCAGGGTTGCATTCGGTCCGTATGTAAGAGCAAAGCTATTTAAATTTAGCGAAGCTGAACTTTGTATGGTAAGCGTACCATTGACGGTTGTGTTTACTCCCAAAGATTTCGGAGCCGTGCCGGTTAATACCAGATTTGAATATGTTGTGATACCTGTTGGAAGAGTAGAAGCTGCCGTACTATAATATCTCATGGTGCTGCCGCTGTTCAATGTGACAACCGGCGGAACGTTGATTACTGTCGGGGTTGAGTAGTATTCGCCTCCGGAGTTAACCACAAGAGTAGTCGGCGTTGTTTTATTAGGATACCAGTACGCAGTGTTGATACTGCTTTTGAATAAGCCGCCGTCTTTGATCGTTACCGTACCCGGATTGAATGTACTATCTGACCAGCCTCTGCTTGTAGGAATGTAAAGGGTTCCGCCATTTTCGATATCAATGCTCTGAAAGTTAATTCTGTTAGAAGATCCGGTCGCCAGATATGCTTCACCGAAAACGGTCATTTTACCAATCTTCGAAGTTTCTTCACCGGTATAATTTCCTCTTCGCATATGCGAGGTGGCACCTACCATGTTGAATACAGCACCCGAATCAATGAGGAAAGAGATATACGCCGGCGAACCGGATACATTTCTACCTTCGATGTCGTCGGATGACCCAAGTTCAAACGTACCGCTAGCAATCTCAAGGCTCGTACCGATTCCGATTTTTACATTACCGCCAAATCCGGTAGTAAATTTGCCTTCAGCCTTATCAATGACCATTTCTTCCATGCTGAACGGATAGGGACTGGTGCTTGTTGATCCGAGGTTCGTAATAGTTTGTTCCGCGGCAGATCCGGTAAAGACTAATTTGGCGCCTGCTTTCCAAAGACTTGCTGTGGCATAGAAAGGATTGGCTGATGTACTGTATCTGTTGAAATTGCCGTAAAGATAAAGATTCGCGTTCATGCTCAGACGGGCATTTGCATCACCGAATGAAATATCATTACAGTAAGCAGGGACATCAACCGTAACCGTATGCCCGGCTGAAATTAAAACGTTATGCGCCGAATCAGGGAGTACACCACCGGTCCATGTAGCAGCGGAGCTCCAGTTTCCGCTTGCAGCCGAAGCAACAGTAGGAAGTGGTGGAAGGATGACGAATGAAACAGTATCTCCGATACCGGCACGATTAAGTGAATTAATCCGAAGTTTGCAAGTAGTGGAAGGTGTATTGGGTATGACCCAGTCGTATTTATTTACAGCCGAAGCGCTGATCTGAGTCCATGTTGCGCCATTATCGATTGAATAGTGTATTTGCATACTATCAACACCGTTGCCGGATATCCATTGAATCGGTTTTGATTTTCCGGCATTCCACTCATCAGCGGTTAACGGTGTGGCTATTTTCGTAAAGTTGGATTTATTACCCGCGTAATTAACAGCAGCCCGGACCATGAATCCCAAGCCGGTTGTACCCTCGGGGTGCGGTGAGTGTATAATTACTCTTCCTTTTCCAAAACAGCTTTGAGCAAAAGCCGTTGTTCCGATCATTGCTCCCGGTATCGCGCCGTTTTCGGCAATTTCGGTCGCGAAGGTAGAGAGTTTTACATATGCTGGAAGTGTATCAACTGCACCCGGTGCCATGAGCGGCCCCTGATAGTACATGATAGTAACCGTGTCCTGCGGAAAGGAATAAAATTTTTGGCCTTCCTTTGTAATGTTGAGTACAACATATCCGTGTCCTCTTGCCCAGTGGCCTGCATCAACAGCTTTTGCATTCAAAATTTTAAGAGACCATGAATATGCTGCTGATGCCAAATATGCACCGCCGCATGTTCCGTAATATCCACCGCCCCTATAGACAAAATTACGCACCGAATCCAGTCCGGCATCCTGAAGGCTTTCAGCCTGGCCTGAGCCGCTGCCTCCGGGAAAGAGGGCAACATCAAAACCTTTATTCAAAATTCCCGCACGAATGTCTGCCCCTGAAACTTCAGTGTATTTATACAGATTTGTGTCCTTTAAGCAGGCTTCAAACGCTGCCGGGTCGTATGTTCCGACTCCGTCATCATTGTAGATAGCTATTTTAAGAGGAAATGATTGGGCATATAGACTGGAAGTACTAAAGCTTAAGAAAAATAATACAAGCACCGGAATAAGAAAATGTATCGCAAATTTCATACAACAACCTGGGCTTTAATGGGTGAACATATTGAATCTACAACATATATGCCAATATAAAACAAATCAGAGCCGCATTTTTCACAGTGTAAGGTGTACAGTCGGGTAAAATTGTCACAAAAATGAGCTTTTTTTTCTCACTCATATAGATAAAATAACTTCGGAAGTACAGGTGGACAGGTGAAAAAAACACCTCAGCCCGAAAGGAAATTGAAGAACAGTGCATGGGTAATGTGAAGAAGGATTTCATCTTAACAAAATCCCGAGCCACGCGGCTTTTGGGAATTGAACCTTGTTATGTATTTTGTACATGGCAGAATAAATTATAAATTTAAATGCGCTGAATCTTATCCGACGGGATTCACCTCATCATAGAACCAAAAATGTATTACAGTTTTATTTACGGGAGATAGTTCATGGAAGTACATCACCATCCGAAAATCAGCAAAAAAACGATACAAGAGATTTTTCTTGAAGCTTTTATGATATTTATTGCCGTAACCATGGGCTTTTTTGCCGAGCGCATCCGGGAAAGTATTAGTGAAAACAAAAAGGAAAACGAGTATATACATTCACTCGTCAAAGATATTGAGAAAGATAAGCAGATGCTTGCCGGATGTATATCCGATAATCAGCTTAAAATAAAGGGTTTGGATAGTTTATTGGAGCTTTCCGGAGCCGACTTTTCCAAACAGGTAAACCGGGAAAAACTGTATCATCTCAGCAATTACATTGCTTATTATTCAACATTTTCCAGTCATGATATTACTATGATGCAGCTTAAAAATTCCGGAGGCATGCAGTACATCAGGAGAGCCAACGTTTCGGATTCGATTGCCCAATATGATAAACATATGAGTGTTATTTATCTCTCTGAAGTATCTTACAAAAATGCTATTGATGAAGCACTTGACGTTGAATCGGAACTGTTGACTCTGTCGCGGAGCCGTGTTCTTCATGAGAAAAATCAGATTAACGATTACGCAATGCTTACCTATGACAAACGGAATGTACAGATACTGTTTAATAAAATCTATTTTGTCCGCATTTGGACGTTGAATTACATAGAAAATATGAAGTGCAGAATACCTGTAGCCGAACAATTGAGCAGCTTTTTAAAAAGAGAGTATTCAGTCTCCGAATAAGCTTTTTGTTACCCGTCAGTGATTGAAATAACAGTTGTTTATAGTCCAATGTAATTGCGGCTGGAGAAGTCGCTCTCATAACAAGTCATGTTGAGCTTTAATTATTGTTGAAATGGAAGAGAATATGCCGGACAGGTTTAGAGAAACGCGATAGTGCTTGCATCGGTGTGTTTGCTACGAGAAAGTTTCTTAGAACCGGTAATAAATAACAGAAGACTAAAACTTCAGGTTTTTAGCATTCTTTATGAATGCTTAACAGATCCGTGTTAAGTTATCGGGATTTTTTCTTACCTGCATTTTTGTAAATTAGCATTAAAATTTTTCAATTTTCATTTTTCAGAAAAATCATGCGTATTTACAAAACATTTCTGATTTTAGGTTTATTTGCATTTACCGGATTATTATATCCGCAGACAACAAAAGAAGAGTTTTTCAAGAACCCCGGATTAGCGGGCGGATTGTATTCGCCTTATCCGTACGAGTATGTTGCACAGACTCCGGCGCCGGAAGGATACGTGCCGTTTTACATCAGTCACTACGGCAGGCATGGTTCGCGCTGGGTAATTTCTCCGGAGTGCCATACGATTCCACAAAAAATTCTGAACAAAGCACTTGCTGCAGGTAAGCTGACTGAAGCAGGTAAGACTTTGCTTGAACGCATCAACATGCTTGCGGCACATGCTGAAAGCAGGTATGGTGATCTCTCACCATTAGGTGTAAAGGAGCACAGAGGAATTGCGGAACGCATGTTTAAATCATTTCCGCAAGTGTTCGAAAAAGGGGAGCACAGCCGTTTTATATACAGCCGCTCCACGCAGGTGCCGCGTTGTATTTTAAGCATGTCCGCTTTTGATGAACGCTTGAAAGAGTTTAATCCTGAAATAACAGTGGTTCAGGAAGCTACGCTGCGGAATAAATACCTGAACAACGATGCAAAGCTGCTCAGAGATACTGCAAGAAAAATTGAATCTGATTTTTTAAAGCGGCAATTCAATCCCAAACGTTTTATCACAAATCTTTTCACCGACACCGTGTATGCAAACCAGATAATTGACGACCAGCGCCGTTTTGCTCATGAGGTTTTTACAGCCGCAATGAATATTCCCGATTTTGAAGACATACCATTTACATTGACGGAGTTTTTCACACCCGGTGAAATGTATGTTTTAGCCCAGCTGTCAAATATGCAGATGTACTTTATGGCAGGACCTTCGGGGGTAAATGGGAAGGCTGTTACGAAAAGCGCATCTCTTCTGCTTGAAAATATTATTGCCTGCGCCGATAGTGCAATTCAAACCGGCAAAGTATCTGCCGATTTCAGATTCGGACACGATACCTACATTATACCTTTGCTCGCGTTAATGGATATTAAGGATATGAATAACCGGGAGGACAATCCGGATAAGATTTATTCTGCTTGGACTGCTGCTAAAATTTCCCCGATGGGAGTAAATCTTCAGCTGATATTTTTCAAGAACGCAAAAACTGGGGATGTCATTGTAAAACTGTTGCACTGTGAAAAGGAAGTACAGATTCCAGTGCAGACAGATATTGCGCCGTATTATCACTGGAAAGATGTTAAAGCATATTATTTACATAAATTGCTTTAAAAAGCATCAGCGATAGTTTCATTCTTTGAATAAAACACCGTACAAGCAGGCGAGCGTAAACGGATTACTTAGATTTTTGACGGTAGCGTAAAATAAAAAGTTGAGCCTTTACCAACTACACTTTCAACTTTGATTACTCCGCCGTGTTTTTCGATAAACTCTTTGCATAACAAAAGCCCTAATCCGGTGCCTGATTCACCTTCGGTCCCGCTCGTAGAAGTTTTCTCGCTTATGTCGAATAAAGAATGTAACTGTTCAGCTTCAATCCCTATTCCGGTATCTTGTATTGAAACCTCGGCGAATTTGTCTTTCATGATAGCAGATATGACAATTGAACCATTCTTTGGCGTAAATTTTATCGCATTTGAGACTAAATTTCTCATTATCGTAGCAAGCATGCTTTTATCCGCAATGACTTTACTATCTGCCGGTATCGTGTTACTGATCCGTAACGCCTTATTATTCGATAGAGGTACTAATGACTCAATCGTATCACTTACGACCGTATTGAGTTCAATCTCAACAGGATTAAAAGAAATGCTTTCTTTTTGTGAGCGGGCCCAAAGCAGTAAATTATCGACCAATTTATATACATTTCTTATCCCGGTATAAATATGACCGAATAATTCTTTTTGCTCTTCTATGTTATTTGTAATGAAATTTTCCTTCATCATATCTGAAAAACCGAGCAGGTAGGTAAATGGGCTTCGTAAATCGTGTGCAATTATTGAAAGGAACTTATCTTTCGTCTCATTGGATTTTTCAGCTAGAATCCTTGCTTCTTCATTCTCAATTCTCAACCTGTTGGAATACAATAAATAGTATAAAATAATCAGGAAAAATAATACGGCCACGAAGACAGGCATCACTCGCACTATGATAATAGTATAAAATTCGCCACGTGCATTAAAATGAAAAATGCACCACTGGGAGTTGGGGATAGGGGATATATATACCCGGTTGTTATTGTCCCAGACAAATGTATTATTCTTAAACCGCTTTATATCACTTCTTTGAGCGTTGATTAAATTTTGCAATGTGGGGATTTTGTCTGGAGCAGCTAAATGTTGAAAAGTGCTTGAAACAACCTGACCATAATTATCTATCAGGCTGACATAACGATTGGTAAACGTTGTACTCTTAAGATAATTTGCGATATCATTGAATAACATGTCAATACATATTGTTCCCATGAATTCATCGTTAGAATACACGGGTATGCCCGCGGTCACCATAATTCCATTGCCACCGGCATCCATGTACGGTTTTGTCCAGAACACTGCCCGCGCTGCATTATTTTCCGGTAAGCCGAAAGTATATAAGTCATAGGTGAGGTATTCATGAATGAAAAAAGCAAATTCTTGGGTGTGTCGCGGGGTTAAATTCCAGAAATCGGATTTTGATACATAGTATACAAAAGGTGCGTTTGGTAGATTACGCTTTGTTTCAGCAAATAATTGATTAAGTTTTTCTGCGGTATAAATTTCTTGAAGTACTTTTGGAGATAAATCTTCAGACTTGCCGGAACCGCTCAATCTTCCAATGTATGTAATTGAATCTTTCTCATCTGGCGTGAGTTCCCAGCCTTTGCCCTTGACGCTAACGATTCTTTTTTTAATAAAATTGTAATCGGAAGCCTTGTCTCTCAACAACTCTTCAGCTCTGCATTTTAATAATTGTAAATGATCACTGTGTATTGTCTGGACTGAACTTATATTACGCACAGCTTCACTGACTAAGATTTTTGTTTCCTTGTCTGTCTCGACAATAGTCTTGTTTACCTCGTATAGCAAAAAGACACCAGCTAACAAAACAAATACTGTTAAAATCAGAATCTCAATTTTTGTTATTCTTTTTAAGCCCGATTTCATAATTCGTATGCAGCAAAAAGTTTTAAAATCAATTTTCTACATTCTATAAAAAGCTGAGATTTTATCCTCAAAGCAATATGAATGTAAACTTAGTTTAATTCATTTATAATTCAAAGATATTCATTACAAATTTCCAGGGGCATAATTCCGAACTATGCTGCAAAGTCAATATTCATAACAATTAGTTCCCAATGGTTGAAATACTATTTCGAGAAAAGTAGACAGAGAAATGAAGATGTACCTTATAATCAACTGAGTGCTATCCGGTATTTCTTATTCCGGCCGCAATTCCGTTTACAGTTGAGCGGAGCAGGGAAGTGATTTCTTTATCCATCGCACCTTGTTTCAGGTTCTGTTTTCTATATTCTTTGATAAAGCGTAATTGAACGAAACTGATCGGGTCGATGTACGGATTTCTCAACGCGAGTGTTCTTTGCAGGGCAGGGTTGTTGTCGAGCAGTGAAGTTTCACCGGTTATGTTCAGCACCGCCGTAACTACGGAATCGTATTCATTTTTAATGATGTTGAAAAAGTTACCGGGACCATCATAAAGTGACGCATATTCCCGGCCAATCATCATATCAGTTTTGAAAAGTACCATTTCAATATTATCAACAAGAACCTTAAAGAAATTCCAATCGCGATACATACTTCTCAGTTCATCAATAGAAATTTTCGAACTCTTGAGCATCAATTGTATCGCACTTCCGAAACCGAACCAGCCGGATATTGTTTGTCTGTTCTGAGTCCAGGAAAATACCCACGGAATGGCTCTGAGATCGCTTATCCTACCGCCTTGTTTTCTCGCTGATGGTCTTGAGCCGATTTCAAGCTGCTCAATTATGTCGATTGGCGTGGCTTCCCTGAAATACTGTTGAAATCCTTCGGCATTTATCAGCGCACGGTACGCGATCATGGATAATTCCGAAATTTGAGACATGAGGGTAAAGTATTTTTGGTAGTCGCCGGTTTGCCTTTGGTTCGAAAATTGTGATGCGGCTGATAATATAACAGCAGAAATCATTAATTCCAGATTTTCATTTGCTATCTCAGGAGTGAGATATTTTGCCGAGACCATTTCTCCTTGTTCGGTGATTTTTATTTTGCCGGTCATAGTACCTTGCGGTATTGAAAGAATGGAATCGAAAACCGGACCACCGCCGCGAGAAATACTACCTCCGCGTCCGTGAAAAAATAGTATGTTGAGACCGGATGCTGCGGAAATGTCAGTAATTGAAATCTGTGCTTTATATAATTCGAAATTCGAAGCTGTTATACCGCCGTCTTTATTGCTGTCGGAATATCCGATCATTATTTTTTGGATATTGTTTCGTCTTGAGAGATGCATTCTATATGCTTCTATAGAATACAAATTATTCAATGTTTCAGCGGCACCTCTAAGGTCGGAAATCGTTTCAAACAATGGGAGAATATCAATATCGCTTTTAACAACCTCTTTTTTATCAATGCTCACCAACCCTGACTCTTTAGCGAGCAGCAGGGCGCCGAGTATATCACTGACTCTGGAACAGTTTGAAATGATATATTCTCTTCCGGCATCAGTTGAAATATGTTGTTGTGCCCAGACAATAAGTGAAAACTCTGATAGAACTTGTTCCGCCTCCGGACTATATTTCTTGAAACCGTTAAAAACAGGACGGCTGCTTAAGAGTTCATTTGATAAAATTTCGATTTTTTCATCTTCTGAGAGCTGTTCAAAATTCGCGGTTATGTCCGCGTTTTCAATTGCTTCGGCTACTGTGCGCCGTAACAATGCAGCATTTTGCCGGATGTCCAGCCTTGCAAGGTTGAAGCCGAAGGTCTTTACTTTTTCAATCAATGGCTTAATCAGTGTTTGGGCAATGATGCCGCCTTTATTCTGGTGTAAGCTGTCGGAAATCAACAGGAGATCCGAAATCAGTTCTTCTTTTGCAGCATAGCCGCCTTCACGGTTCTCAGAGGCACGCAGCAGTTTTGCGAAAATGAGGCTGAGCTTGTACCTATAGAATTCTGATGGATCAATAAAGTGATTACCAATACTGATGTCGATTTTTTCTTTGTCTCTGGAGACCGACTCCTCAAGTTCGGCACTCACTCCCGTTTGAAAAACAGACGGGCTTAACTCAGCATAAAGCCTTTCAATATCTTTGCGGTAGAGTTGTAATATCTGTTCTTTCTGTTTAATCATGGTCTGTTTGGTGACTTCAGATGTTACGAATGGATGACCGTCACGGTCACTTCCTATCCACGAACCAAAATTTATAAGAACATTATCGGTTGAAAAATGTAAACCGGCATTTTTTTTCGCGTACTCAAGGTGTTCGTAGATATTAGGAACGGCATTATACAGTATATCCTTGAATAAAAATAAACCCCGCTGCACTTCATCTTCAATTGCAATTTTCCTGAACCGGACATCATTTGTCTGCCACAACAGAGTGATCTCGGCTTTGAGTTTTCTGTTTATACTATCAAGCCTGAATTGATTTGTGTAATAAACATCCCGGTCTTGCAGCAATTCGCAAATTTTACGAATCTTGCGAAGTACTGTTTGACGCGTTGCTTCTGTAGGGTGTGCTGTAAATACCGGAGTGATCTCAATTGAGTTAAGCAGGCCGGAAATAGCTTCATCGGAAAGCCCCTTTGTTTTCAACTCCTTGAAGGTGTTTGAAAACGTTCCTTTATACGAATCATTGGCAGTAGCTAAGCGCTGATGGATAGCTCTGATTTTATTGATTTCATCAGCCGCGTTGACGAGAATAAAATAAATTGAAAAAGCCTTCACGATTTTAGCGGCCTGCTCCACGCTGAGTTTATTTACGCAGTCGGTTATCAATGGAATGGAGTCTGCCCCTGTACCGGCACGAAAGTCTTTCGTGAGACGGCGAAGCTCTTCCACGTAATTGTAAATTTCAATACCTTCCTGCTCAATGAGCACCTCACCAAGCAATTTCCCGAGCTCATGTATTTGAGTGGTCAGTTTATCGTTTAACGCAAATGTATCAGGCATAATAATATTTATGTTTTTTTACCAATAACGATTAATAATTCAGTATAATCCTTTAATAAGACAACAATAAAATTGAGGATTAAGTGCCTTTGAAAATATTTTTCGAGCAGGTTTGGGACTACGGAATGGGTGGAAATTCTTTTTGAAATAATGAACTCACCCCTGGTCTTCTCTCTTTCAAAGAGAGGGGGAGACAGAAGCTGCAAATTTGCCTTGAATCCAGCTGGCGGGGTGAGTTCATTTTGTAACAAAAAATTATAAATTGGATGGCGTTTTATAATTGGACAGCTATAAAATGAAAAAGTCCGAATGACTTCGGACATAAAAAGACCAACCCAGCGTCGGCTGGCAAGCTCCCGATACGTAGGGAAATCTGGCAATGGCGGACAGGCTCGCGAACGCCTGCGTGTGAAGCAGAAGGTTTAACCAACTGAACTACTTTAAAATGAAAAAGTCCGAATTACTTCGGACTTTTGCGGGGCCGACGAGACTCGAACTCGCGACCTCCTGCGTGACAGGCAGGCGTTCTAACCAACTGAACTACGACCCCGTTTCAATAAAATTTAGACTACTAATATAATAAAAATAGTTTCAATTAGGCAAATACTTTTTTTCAATTTTACCTTTATTTCTCAATAATAATTGCCGCCGGATTAACCTTTTCACCGAGTTCACAGACATTTTTCACGTTTTTTAAATCAAGGCCAATCAGATGGATATTGGCTGATTTTTCGCCGAATACTTTTATAAAAGGATTTACCGGGACAGGGTAGTCTCCGTTTTTGAGAGTGACATTGGAACTAGAAATAACCGTCACGACCGGACTGGCATCGGGTACTATTCTGCAATTGATAAAATTGACACTGTCTGCATCGGCGATATAGGCGCCGCGTTTGGATTCGATTGAAACATTTTCAAGAGTAATGTCTTTCATCGGCATCTCCGGCAAGCCGTTTATGACAACAGCTCTGTCTGCACCTTTACATACGATATTTTTTACATGAAAGTCCTGAAAGCGGGGAGTCTTCAACGTGACGGCCTCAGCTTTGCGAATTGTTAAATCCTTACGAGCTTCAACATCAGGAGCTCCTCCGGAATAATACATGTCAAAAAGGATAGCATCGGTTATAATATTGCGCATTTGAATATTTTGTAAATAAATCTTTTCCACCAATCCGCCTTTCCCACGCAGAGATTTAAACCGGAGTCCGACATCAGTACCGGAAAAAATACAGTTGTTGACAAAAATATTACGAACGCCTCCGTCACTTTCGCTGCCGATAACGAACCCTCCGTGAGCACGGTAAACCACGCAGTCTGCTATTACATAATTCATACAAGCAAGCCCCCGTGGTTGCGAGTCGGCTATATCACCCGGCTTTAAGCATATACCGTCATCGCCGGTATCAACCGTGCAATTGTAGATAACAACATTGCGGCAGGCGGCCGGGTCAATAGCATCGGTATTTTTTCCATAATCCGGAGCTAATACACTGATGTTTCTGATAATTACATTTTCACACTGACGAGGGAGTATGTGGTATCTCGGTGAATTTTGAAACGTCGGTCCGTCTAAAAGCACATTTCTGCACTCGTTTATCCCGACTAAATTTGGCCTGAAATACTCTTTTGTGTGCTCTAATTCCTTTTGCCGGAATTTATGGTTGCTCTCTTTTTTTATTATCTGCTCTGTGTCCCAGGCTTCTTTTGAAGGCCACCATTCTTTCCCATCAGGAGAAACGAACCCACCGGTTGCGGTAAGTGCCTTCCATTCGATTTCATTCATGTCCTCTTTAAGGACATATCGCCAGGATGCACCGTTGCCGTCGAAAATGCCTTCGCCGGTTATCGCAACATTATTGGCTTTATAGGCGGAAATGAGGCTCGGCCGCTTATCATATTTTCGTCCATCCATTGGCGGCTCGGCAAATGGATTATCTACGAGGCGGTTGCTGAATAGTACCAGTGCGCCTTTTTCAATATGCAGGTTGATATTGCTCGCTAGTTGTATCGGACCGGTAAGCCAAGTACCGGGAGGAATTACTACAGTTCCGCCTCCTTTTTTAACGCAGGCGCGGATAGCATCGGAGAAAGCATTCGTATTTAATGTATGCCCGTCGGGTATAGCTCCGAATTCAGCGATGCTTACGGAGTTGGCAGGGAATACAGGTTCCTGCATTTGCGGCATCTCGAAGGGCAGTCCCTTGAGATAATCCTGTAGTGATTTTTCATTTTTATCACTGCCGAATATTGCTCCTGCACAACATATGGTAATTACAACTAAAAATATTTTACGCTTTATCATGAGTGCCTCATGTACTGATTTAAACTATTACTAATTATGTTGGGCTTTTATAAATCTGTGTACTTTCTCAGCATCGTACCGGCAGCATTATATCCGAGTTTGTAAGCCGATTTCCAATCGTTAACAGCGCCCGGAATATCATGTATTGCTTCTTTTGAGATGCCTCTAAAAAAATAAACGGCCGCAAGATTAGCATCCAAATTGAGCGCTTTTGTATATGCCGCAATGGCTTCAGTATAAAGCTTTGCCATTCTTTCGGCGTCACCAAGATGAGTATAGAAATCGATGTTATCCGGTTCGATCTGTAAAATGATTTTACAGTCGTCAACAACTTCCTGCAGATTTCCGAGATTCATATTTGCAAAAGCTCTACCTTGAAACGGCCAGCTTTCATGCGGTGCGATTGCAATTGCCTGATTAAACAGGGGAATCGCTTCCCGAAATTTTTTCTGATCATTATATATCCAGCCGATAGAGGAATAAATCCGCGGATTACCGTTATCAAGCTTCTTGGCAACGAATAGATCCGCAAGAGCCTCATCATATTTTTGTAATCTTCGGCGGGCCTCTGCACGTTGCATCAACGCAAGACGGTTCATGGGTTCGTTTTGGAGCACTATAGAGTAATCCGACTCCGCTCCGGCGAAGTCATTTAAAAGGCCTTTTAGCCAAGCCCGGTTAGAATAGGCTAATGTGTATCGCGAAATTGCGATCGCTTGATTGTAGTCATCCATTGCCTTTGAATATTCCTGCATCTCCGAATACGCTACACCCCGGTATGTAAATGCCACTGAGTTCCCCGGGTTTTTACGGATGGCTGCCGAAGTAAAGTTGAATACATTCCGGTAATCTTCGCAATGGTACCAGGTTAAAAGAGAATAAAAGACAACCATGACTCCTGTAATAACATACAATATGGTTTTTCTCTTTGTGAACTGCAGTTGAAAAAAATTGGCGAACGTTAGAGTCAGACCCATGAGTGGAAGATACATGCGTTGTTCAAGCTGCATGATATCATGATCAAAATTTCTTTGACGGTATAATAAGGGCGGAAGCAGAAGCAGTAAAAACCATAACACACCGAAGACTGATAATTTCCATTTTTTTATAATCGCGTAATTTACTCCGAAACCGATTGCGAGTATAAATATTGTGCCGCTTATGGTTGCAGCCATACTGAACTTCGGCATGAATGGTAAGCTTATTGGAATTATGATACTGCTGATCAGGGCGGGGAAGTAAGAGAGATTCTGAAAAAATGGACGCAGACCGAATTCCTGTTGTGTCCACGATTCTTGCACGTAGGAAAATTTCATGAAATAAAAGAGTAATAAGGCTGCTACCCAGAGTAACGGGAAAATGGACATGTATTTCATGGTGTTTTCTTTAGCTATCACCATGAAATAAAATATTACCAGTGCAACGGGCAGAATAGAGGCTGTTTCCTTGCTGAAAATCGCAAGAAGGAAGCAAATAGCATGTGCCGCGAGGTATAGTAATTTATGTGAACGGGAGTATTGGATAAGAGTGATAAAAAGCCAAATGCCGGACAATCCCAAAAGTAAATCGCCGCGTGAACTGACCCAGGAAACGCCTCCGGCAACAAGCGGATGAACGGAAAAAATCAATGCCGCGGTAAAAGCAAAACTTTTCCGGATATCGAGTAAGGTCAATAAATAATACAATGATAAAACTGAGGCGATATGAACCAGAATATTCGTTAGGTGGTGCATCCACGGGTTCGGGCCGCTTATCATGCAGTCGAAGCCAAAAGACACAAGCTGCATGGGGCGGTAAAAGGTTGTTCCAGGTTTCTGAAAAAATGCATCACGTTGAAAAGCCTCAATAATGCCGCTAAAGTGTCCGAGTATGCCCGCGTTGTTTTTTATAAGCAGGTCATCATAAATGAAATCAAAATAGATTGTCTTAAAGTACAAAACCAAAGGAACGAAAATCAAAAGCGCGATCTGGAGGTACAAGTTGTCAAATAATGTCTTGCCTCCGGAATGCTGGGGCGACCTGACATTTGGCACTGATGTGTGTTTGTTTTTATTCTTTGCCATGGATAATAAATGTACTGTTGAATTTCTAATATCGTTAAAATTACGAAAATTTTAAGTAAAAATTTCGTGCGGAGCTGATAGGATAAGAGCGACTGTTTTGTATGTAACCACACGTTCGCGGCAATACAAATGGCAGGTATCTTCTATGACCTCATACAGTCCCTCTCCGGTGGTTTTATTGCAAGTCTATTACCTTATTAAAAAATATTAATATTCTAAAGTTAAATGTGCTATTTAGGCGGTGTGATTTACATCCCATTTACGTAAAAATACTTATTGACTTTAAATAAAATTGATTATCTTGAAAATAGCATTATTATAAGTTATCGTTAACTACGACGATATCACTTTAGATAACTGTTTGGCTCAAGTGTGTTTACTATATGCTCTCCTTGATTCGAGTTTTAGGTTTTTAAATATATAATTATCATCAATCACTACAAGAGAAACTGGCTTTACTTAGGAAGTTGAATTCATCCGGTAACATTGTCCGGCGCACCAAAATTCATATATTCCTCAGGTAAACAATTTCTCATCCCTCCATTACTCCTGTGCGTTGATGGCTTTCCGAATAGTTGAGTATTCGGATTAATATTAAACAAAATTTAAAAAATCAACATTTCTGTTACTTATTTACAGGAGCCAGTATGAGAAAACTCTCTACCTTATTATTTATTTCCATCGCTATATTATTCCTTTCTGAATATGGTCTTGGACAAACAAGCAAGCAGCTTATTGGTAGCTTTCCATTCATGGATGGAGGTTTTGAAGCTCAGACAACAGGTGCTGCCACTGCAGCATCATCAATTTCTTCTGGTGCCACATTGCAATATTGGTCTGTTCAAACTGCTGGAACGGCCACTATACAGACAAGTGTTGCACGTACTGGTACACTATCTATAAATTTCTATACCACATCTACTGCAAAAAGATTGCAGAGTCCAACCACTACAAGTCCTTCTATCTCTACTGCTACGTCGTATGTAGTACAATGTTACTATCGCACAGCAGGGGCGACTGGAACAGCCGCAAGTATGCAACATGGTATCTCGAATGCGGGAACTGGTTCTCCTGTTTACGCTCCAAGTGCTACGCCATATACCACTCTAGCAGCCACAAACGGCGGTTGGACTAAGTGGACGCAAATTATTACTACCAGCGGAACTGCCTCCAACTCTGCGGTCGGTATTGTCCGGTGCAACACACCAACCATGGGAGTGGCTATTGATATTGACGATTTTTGTATGTACCCTGGTTCAACACCAGACGTTACGGCTCCAAATGTCCCAGGCACTGCTTCAACTACAGTTGTATCCGGTTCTTCATTGACCGTTAGCTGGGGCGCGGCCTCAGGCGGTGTAGATGGCGGCGGTTATATGGTTGTTAGAAAAGCAGGTTCTGCCATAAGTTCTACACCTAATGCAAACGGAATCTATGCGGTCGGTAATATCGTTGCCACCGGTGATTCTGTTGTTTACGTTGGCACAAATACAAGCTTTACTGATGTTGCTTTGGTTTCAGGCACCACATATTATTATGCCGTTTATACCGTTGATAAAGCTTTTAACTATTCTTCAACAGCAGCTACAACGAGCGGGACACCAACTTCAGGAACACCGAGTGTGTCACTCGGAGCAATCAGTGCAGTTAGTGCAGGAAATATCGCTCAGGCTACCAACAGTAATATTTTAACTAATTTTTCTCTTGCGGTGACAACTGCTGCAGCTACGCTAAATAGTGTCAGTTTCAGAAATTCAGGAACGTATACCGGAAGTGATTTGACGAATCTAAAACTCTGGTACAACTCAACTAATTCATTTGGTTCAGCTTCGGCAATAAAAACACTGACTTCGCTTTCAAATACATCACCGCAAAGTTTTAGCGGCTTGACGCAAGCTATAAGTTCGGGTTCGACCGGATATTTCTGGATTACCGCTGACATACCGGGTGGTGCAACCATAGGTCACACTATAACAGCGGCTGATATTGCTACCACAGATCTCACATTCTCAGCAACTGTAAGTTCTTCCGGTTCAGTAAGTGCATCTGGTACACAAACTGTATCTGCCGGAACCTCAGGTGTGACTCTTAACGGAATCAGTACGGTTGGGGCCTCAAATATTTATCAATCCTCAACAAATAATATTATTTACAATTTCCAACTTGCGGTCGCTACTGTGGCTACTACACTGACTCAGGTTGTTATCCCAACATCCGGCACATATGCATCAGGTGATTTGAGCAATCTTAAATTGTGGTATAATTCATCTAATGCGGGGCCGGGTTCAGGTGCGACAGCCATTTCTACAATAAGCTCTCCAAGCAACGGTTCCTCGCAGACATTCTCGTCATTGAGCCAGGCAATTGGCATAGGGGCAACCGGATATTTCTGGGTTACTGCTGATGTTGCTGCTTCACCGACAAATGGTAATACTATAACCGTAACGCCGGCGCTTGCTTTCAGCAATCTTACATTCGGCAATACGACTTCAAATACGACGGGCACCATAAATGCCGGAGGTACGCAGACGATAAATGCCTATCCGACTATTGCATTATCTGCAATTAGTGCTGTTTCGGCCGGTAATATTGCGCAAGCCTCAAACAGCAATATTTTGACAAATTTTCAGCTTGCTGTAACCGTGTCGAATGCTACATTAAATTCGGTAAGCTTTAGAAACTCCGGAACATATACAGGCAGCGATCTCACCAACCTGAAATTGTGGTATAATTCGTCCAATTCGTTTGGCGGTGCCTCTGTCATTAAAACGCTGACATCGTTATCAAATACTTCTCCTCAGAGCTTCAGCAGTCTCAACCAGGCGATTAACTCGGGCAATACCGGTTACTTCTGGATTACGGCTGATGTTCCTGGTGGCGCTGTAATAGGTCATACCATCACTGCTGCTGATATAGCTACAACAGATTTGACGTTCTCATCGACAGTTAACTCATCCGGATCGGTAAGCGCATCCGGTGCTCAGACTGTATCAGCCGGTACTTCAGGCATTACATTGAACGGTATCAGCACAATAGGTGCGGCAAATATTTATGCTGCTGCGACGAATAATATTATCTATAATTTCCAGCTTGCTGTTGCCACTGTTGCAACTACATTAACTCAAGTTGTTATACCGACGACCGGTTCTTATGTCGCCGGAGATATGACCAATCTGAAATTATGGTATAATTCAAGCAATTCCTTCGGCAGCGCATCTACTATAAGCACTATTTCAGCCGCAGGTACTACCGGCGGTGTGGGCACGGAGACATTCACAAGCCTTTCACAAGCTATCGGAATTGGTGCTACCGGATATTTCTGGGTGACTGCTGATGTTGTTGCTTCACCAACTAACGGTGCGACTATCGCTGTTTCACCCGCACTTGGTTTCAGCGGATTGACATTCGGCAACTCGATTTCGAGTACTGTCGGTACAATTAATGCAGGCGGTACACAGACTATTAACGCAGAACCGGCGATTACCTTAGCGGATAACAGCGGAGGGCAGGAAGGTGCCGGAAACATTTCGCAGGCAACTACAAATAATATATTGTATAACTTTACACTCGCGGTTACTACTGCAAACGCAACCTTGTCGGCTGTAACCATCCCGAACAGCGGAACATATGCTTCCGGCGATTTTACAAATCTGAAACTCTGGTACAGTGCAACAAATTCATTCGGCTCCGCTTCAGCGATCAAAACGATCAGCAGCCCTTCCAATACCTCGCCGCAATCGTTTTCAAGCCTTTCACAGGCGATCAATGCTGGTAATACCGGTTACTTCTGGGTTACCGGTGATGTTGCCGGCGGTGCGGTTGTTGGACATACATTTGAAGTAACACCGGCACTCGCGCAGAGTAATTTTACATTTGCTTCAACAGTTACATTCAGCACCGGCACTATAACCGCAGGCGGTACAAAGACGATTACTGCCGGTACCTCTGCTGTTGCATTGAATACAATTTCGACAGTAGTTGCCGGCAACCTGGCAACAAACTCGACAAGCAATATCATTTATAATTTCAGTCTTGCAGTAACAAATGTTGCGGCAACTCTGAGTGGCGTTACAATTACCACTTCGGGTAATTACACCGCTTCCGATCTGACAAATCTGAAACTTTGGTATAACTCCAGCAATGCTTTCGGAGGTGCTTCAACTATTAGCACTATAACACCAGCCGGAGCAACATCCGAATCGTTTGCTTCTCTTACTCAATCCATCGGAATAGGTGCAACCGGGTATTTCTGGATTACTGCTGATGTTGATGCTGCAGCTACGGCTGGACACACTATTGCGGTTTCGGCGATGTCTGGCAGCAGTGTTTCGTTCAGCGGCAGTGCTACGGTTACACCAGGTACGGTTAATGCAGGAGGGACACAAACAGTTGTGGCTTCATCAAATGCAACGGATTACTTCCGGAGTGCGGCGACGGGTAATTGGGGTTCAAATTCAACCTGGGAAAGTTCACCGACGGGAGCTGATGGTTCCTGGATTGCAGCGACAACTGCACCGACTGATGCTTCTGCATCTATTCTTATTAAAAGCCCTCATGTAGTTACTGTAGCGGCTTCTGTTCAAGCTGACGATATGACCATTGAAAGTGGCGCTCAGGTAACAATATCTCCAAGCCAGATTCTCACCATTGCAAATGGTACAGCTGCTACCGATTTAACCGTGAACGGTACATTAAAAAATTCCGGTACGTTGACAATGACGGGAACAGGTGCTGTTAATGGAACGTATGAACACAATATTGATAATGCTGTAGTACCGACTTTAACATGGAATACCGGTTCGACTTTATATATTACGGGTTTGGTAACCCCTACTAGCGGTGCCTCAACAAATCTTTCAGGTTTTTCAAGCGTCTATAATTTAACTTACAACTGTACTAACCAGATATCCAACAGTAGTGGCTATTTTACCATCGGTGGAAGCGCAAATGTAGCAATAGCCGGAAATCTTGTTATTCAGAGTACAGGTGCCGGACAAACATTATTAGCTGCGGGAGGAACAACATCAATACCTGTTTCAGGGAACTACTCTCAAACAGGCGGATTGGTATACATGAGCCGCAACGCTTCGGGCGCTCGCGGTTTGGTTGTTGCCGGTGATTTCAACATTTCAGGAGGAACATTTGACATCTCCGCAGTTGGAGGATCCAATGTTTATACTTTATCAATCGGTGGAAACATGGCTGTGAGTGGAACCGGAGTTTTTCAGGCTACCTCAGCTACAGGAACAAACTTCCTCAATTTTAACGGAACTTCAGCTCAGGGCATCTCGAATAGTGCAACATTTACTTATGCAAATATTACTTTACAGATCAATAAAGCCAGCGGTAATTTGTTGCTTGGTAATTCATTCACGTTCTCGAAGCTCAATTTGTTATCAGGCAATTTGGATCAAAACGGAAATGTATTAACATTAGCAACAGGTGCTGTTGTGAATCGTGGTAACGGAGCTCTTCTGGCTGCTCCTACCTGGGCAGGAACATTGTCGAGCCTGACGTATTCGAATACATCAGATATTACCACAAGTTACGAAATGATATCGCCAGCTACTACACTGGTCATTGCAGGTAGTGCAAAAGTTACTTTGAATTCACCGCTTTCAATAACAAATCTAACCTTGACAAGCGGTACAGTTGATATCAGTTCTAACACGCTTACTATCGCAACAGGTTCTGCAATCAACCGTTCGGGTGGTGCAATTTCTGCAGGCACGCCTACATTCAGCGGAGCTGCTACCACTGTTACGTATGCGAACACAACAGATATTAACTCAGGTGCAGAATTGCCATCCTCTGTAGCTACTTTGGCAACAACAGGCGGTTCTGGTACGGTTACCATTAATTCTGATCTCACGGTTACCACTGCTATGAATATTAGTGGTGCGAATCTTACGATTGCTGCCGGCAAAACGATTACCAACTCGGGAACATCACCCGGTACAGTATCTTCAGGTAAAACCTTTATCGTCAATGGTACTTATAAAAGAACCGCTTCAGGTACATATACGGTGAGTGGAACTGCAACAGTAAATTCCGGCGGCGTTTATGAAAACAACGTTAACGGCGGAACGGTTATGACGGCAACTTGGAATTCAGGTTCTATTCTGAAGTTTACAGGAACTACTTCTTCTGCTCCTGGTGGACTCGCTCAGAGTTTTGCAGATGTTTATTGGGATTGTGCGAGCCAGAGTGCGTCTGTAGGACTAAGTGCCGGACTTGCAACAGTAACCGGAACTTTGACAATAAATAATTCTAATAGTCAGGAAGTTCGACTGGTAAGTACACAAAGTACGGCACATTCGATTGGTGCGATCGTGATCAATTCAGGTGGTAAATTAAACTTCTCAAGCGGTACTGGTGCCCCGGCTATTACAGTTAGCGGCAATATTACGATTAATTCGGGTGGCATTATGATGGGAGGCAGTAGTTCAGGTATTCCTACACTCGACGTGGATGGTAATTGGACGAATGCCGGTACATATACTGCCGGTACGAATACTGTAACATTCAGCGGTACCGGTGATCAGACCATGACGAATGCTTCAGGAGAAACATTCAAGTCAATTACGATAAACAAGGCAAGTGGTAAATTTATTCTTGCTGGTAATATGGCAATTACGACAACAGGCAGTTTAACTGCAGGAACATTAAGTTGCGGCAGCTATAATATTACCGGTGCCGGTTCCATGACGATTCCGAGTGGAGCAACTCTTGAAATCGGTTCTGCAAACGGTATCTCAACTACTGCCGGAACAGGTAACATTCAAACAACTACAAAGACCTTTAATGCTGCTGCAAATTATACCTATAATGGTGCAGCTGGGCAGTATACAGGTAATGCATTGCCTACATCATTAACGGGCAATCTTGCTTTCAACAATAGCAATGGCATCACACTCTCGCAAACAACATCCACCACAGGAATTGTTAACTTTGCCCAAGGCCAGTTGACACTCGGTTCGAACAATCTTACAATGAACGGTGCGATTACAGCTGCCGCCGGTTCAGTATCAGCCAGCTCCGGTTCGACCGTTTCGGTTGGCGGTTCGGGCGGTGCGATTCTTCCAGCTGGATCGTATTATAATTTGACACTCAATCGTTCATCGGGTGCTTTGCTAAACGGTTCAGGCTCTGTTGCCGGAACATTAACGCTGACAAGCGGTATACTGGATCAGAACAGTAATACATTAACGATCAATTCAGGTGCTTCGGTTCTATATAATGGTGGAAGTGTTACTCCTGCTTTATCAGTACCGGCAACCCTGACGAATTATACACCACCGGCAGGTACAACGATTAACAGTACGACAGTTAATGGTGCAGTTACTCTGTCTAATGGTTCCCTTACAGTAGCTAACGGTCAGACACTCACACTGGGTGCATCCGGATCAATTGGTACGGAATCAGCCGGAAGCTATGTTATCGGAATTGTTCAGGCCAACCCTGTTGCAATAAACGCATCAACAGCTTCGAATATTGCCGGTCTCGGTGTTACTATCGCTCCCGGTTCGAATAATTTAGGTAACACAACGGTTACCAGAACTTCAGGTGTACAGGGTTATGTAAGTCAGGGAGATGGCAGCATTAACAGACGCTGGAAAATTACTCCGACAAGTCAACCCACAACGCCGGTAGATGTTACCTTAACCTGGGTATCGGATGATGATAACGGAAAGAACATAGCATCTCTCGCAGTTTGGAAGAGCGAAAATGACGGTGCAACATGGGAAAAGGTAGCGGGTGGTCTTAATGGTTCATCGCGTTCGGTTACATTCTCGACATCAAGTTTCTCAGATTTCACTCTGCTTGGTGATAATGAAGTATTGCCGGTCGAACTTTCTGCACTCAATGCAAAAACAGAAGGAAGAAACGTCTTGGTTGAATGGACAACCGCAACTGAAGTTAATTCATACAAGTTTGTGGTTGAGCGCAAGAAGGCGGGCTCTGATCGGTGGATGCAATTGGGTGAAGTTATGGCGAGCAAGTATAGCAATTCACCGAAGAACTATAGTTTGGCTGACAAGAATCTCAACAGCGGTAAATATATGTATCGTTTGCAGTTAGTTGATAATGACGGCTCATATGAATACAGCCAGATTACTGCCGAAGCTGAAATTGCGATTCCAAAAGAATTCAGCTTGTTCCAGAACTATCCGAATCCGTTTAATCCGGCAACAAAGGTAACTTATGCATTGCCGGCTGACAGCCATGTGCTGCTTGAACTGTATTCTATAAGCGGTCAGAAAATCGCAACTCTGATTAATGACAATGCCGAAGCAGGTTACTATGATGTCCCGGTTAACATGACTCAATATGGTCTTGCAAGCGGAGCATATATATACCGGTTCGCGGGCAGGGAATTAAGTTCAGGAAAACAATTCACCAGTGTTAAGAAAATGATGCTGCTGAAGTAATGGTGAATTTTAAGTGCTGAATGTTCAATGTTTGAAGTCCGAAGTTTGAAGTCGAAAAATGGAAGATTTTGGATTGTGAATTATTAAGCAGGATTAAAATCAGACATTTATAATTGACACTTACCATTTACTAATTTAATTGTAGGGCGTCTCTCCGGAGCCGCCCTTTTTTATTTCGTATAGTCGTTTTGATTCAGGCACCCTACCACGCATTTTGCACTTCGCACCTCGAACTATGTACTTCGGACTTCCCAAATTTACCATTTCAATCTCGGTCAATCAGGAATCTCGTTTCACACAAAACTGAGATATAACACTAAATTAACTTTTAGTGTGGCCGGAAATGCTTACTTTTGCATGGGAAAATTCCAATTGCCTTTAGCGTATTATTTTTTTTGGATTTTGAAGATTACATTAATTTTATTATATAGTAATTGTATAATTAGTTACTTAATGTAAATAGGCGCAAAATAGGCTTGCATTTAAGTAAATTGTGATTTATATTGCGCATAAAAAAGGTAAAATAGTCATAAAGCCTAATATATTTATAGACAACAAGGTGTGTTGCTAAAAAATTTAGTACTGAAGAGGCTGAATGACTAAAATAATAAAACCGACGGGAAATCCGCGGTTTTAAGATTTGGATTTTTGATTTTTATTCGCCTATTAATTGTGCGGGCATAAATCCGCACCCATAAAAATCCTCCAAATAATTACTCGGGCAGTCGTGTACAGTATAGGATCGAGAAACTGTTTCTGCATGCGGCTTGAGTGTTGAACAAAATATATTATTAGTGTTATCATGTGAATGGTGTACTATCATTCGCGGTATCGTATGTGTGCTGCGAATGGTTACATATTTGCATCTTGTTGAATTTAAGAAGAATTGATTTGTTATAAAAGGAAAGACAAACACATGAAAAAAAGACTACTATTAGTTTTATTTGGCGTTCTATTGTTGAGCGGGGAGAGTTGGGCACAACTCACGGAAGGCTTTGAATCCGGTATGCCTACATCTTACCCCACTACTGCTACTGCATACACGCTAGGTTCGGGTAGTTGGACGCTAACAAACGTAATGCGAGCTACTACCAAGCGGAGCGGCACGTATGGAGCTCAGGTCAAGTCAAATGCTGGTATTTTAATATCACCTGCTTTGGCATCCGGAGCGGGAACGCTTACATTCTATATTCAATCCGGCTCAACGACAGGAAGTGGTTCCTGGGTAATTGCCAAAGGAACAAGCGTTGGTGGTACTTTTACTACGGTAAGTACGATAACGTATACTCATTCGACATCATTTACTCTTCAAACGGTAGCTATTAACGATAACACACCTAATCTCTATATTAAAATTTCCAGTTCGGACGGTAACGTTGGGTATCTTGATGATATTTCAATTACAACAGCAACATCAACACCGCCGGTGTTAACAGCCGCGGGCAGTGCGACCGTTGATGCCGCATTTGATGTCACTTATACCGATGATGCAACCTGGAGAGGAAAAATATCAGGCCTGACTGTTAATGGAACTGCGTTAACAGCTGGCTATTCCGTAAGCGCAGGAAAAATTACATTCACTCCCTCTGCTTCAGCCCCGGCAAGTGCACTTCAATCACCCGGTTCAAAGAGTATTGTTGTGAGTGCTACAGGTTATTCGAATGCAACGGTTTCGCAAACGATAAGTGCAGGTGCCGTGTCTTCTTCTACATCAACGGCGACAATAAGCGCAGCACTCACTCTCAATGGTACAAAAACCGTAACAGCAACGGCAAAAGATCAGTATAGCAACCTTGTTTCTGGTTATACTTTTAAAGTATTACCGACTATTACAAATACGACCGCTACAACAACAGAATCGTATACGGTAAACGGTACAGGGTATTCCTCAACTCCGGCATCCGCTGTGGCTCTTTCAGGTGCCACAAATGCTTCTGGTGTAGCAACGTTTGATGTTACAGTTCCTGCAACTGTTGACGGAGGTGACGGAATCAGTATTCAGGTTAAACTGAACGACGGTACAACCAACGTTGGGAGTGCATTTGCTTATACTGCGCCAACCACACCCGCCGTTACAATCTCAAGTTCAGGATTGAGTGAGCTCACTCTAAATGGGGCGCAAGTCACCGTGGCTCTATCGAATACGTCTTTTGTGGACGGCACATTGAGCGGAGCAAACTTCACTCTCAATAACGCACCTTCCGGAACTTCGATTAACAGTGTTACATATAACTCAGCCACCAATGCTACAGTAACATTGACTTTTAACGGTACTGATTTTGACGCTAATGTTACCAATTTTTCAGTTACAGTTGCCGGAAGTGAATTAACCTCCGGATCTCCGGTTACCAGTAATACACTCACTATTACTGCCGTAGTCGAAGTGGCGCCTACAGTAACAACAACTGCAATTTCAGGACAGACATCATCCGACGCAAATGCAGGCGGCAATGTAACTTCTGATGGTGGTGGTACGGCATCTGCTGCAGTTACTGCGCGCGGTGTTTGCTGGAGCACTACTTCAGGAGCTGAAGTTGCATCTGGAAGCCATACATCTGATGGCACAGGTACCGGGTCATTTACAAGTACGATTACAGGACTTTTGCCAAATACTACCTATTATGTAAAAGCATATGCTACTAATTCTGTTGGAACTGCTTATGGAAGTGAAGTAAGTTTTACAACCAGTGCACTTTCTGCGCCGACGGCTAACTATGCTACTGAATTTAGTACTACCGGATTTACAGCAAACTGGAGCGCTGTAACCGGTGCAACAAGTTACCGGCTTGACGTGGCCACAAATCCGGCATTCGACACAACGGTATCTATATTAAGTGAAAATTTCAGTTTAATGACTTCTGGTTCAGTCGGTTCACCTTCCAGTAGCAACATTGCTGCTTCATTAGATAGTTATACACAAGTAGCAGGATGGACCGGGGCAAGCATTTATTCAGCAGGCGGATCGGCAAAGTTTGGAGCTTCGGGTACAATGGGGTATATCGTAACACCATCTGTTGACCTTTCATCCGGTGCGACTTTGAAATTCGATTTGCAGACTTATGGTTCAGATACGAAAGCGGTGCAGGTATTTCTCTCAACAGATGGCGGCAGCACTTTCCCCACACAATTAGGTTCGGATATTACCCCTACTTCGTCAATGGTAACTCAAACATTGACAGTCTCGGGAGCGTCTGCTACATCGAAAATCAAAATTACCGCATCAAACGCTTCAAGCAATAGATTTTATATTGATAATTTTAGTCTTACAAAAACAAATTCTTTTACCATTTCGGGCTACTCTGATTTAACGGTTAACGGAACCAGTCAACCCGTAAGCGGTTTAACAGCCAACACAAAGTATTACTATCGCGCCCGTGCATACGCGGCAACAAGTACAAGTGCAAATTCTTCAATAATCTCGTTGACTACACCTAATCTGATTACAGCACCTACTGTAGCTACCGGAACCGACGTTCCAGTGACCGTCAGTGGCAGTACCGGAATTTCAGGAATTACATTCGGTTCAGTTACAAACGGCGGAAATCTTGCTGTATCAAGATTCTCAGATGCTCCGGCCAATCCGTCAGGGATTACTAATACTAATACAAGCTGGTACCGTTGGATTATTGAGCCACCGGCAGGATTTGCATTTACAAACTACACTCTGACATTTAAAAGAACCGATATCGATGGAATAGCCGTTAGCGGTGCTCTGCAAATTCCTGCTGAAGGAGATAACACCTCAGTTATTCTTTACAAGCGGTCAACTCCGGGTTCCGGTGCATTTACAAATGTTGGAGCATTAACTTATCATCAAAACGGCACTCCTACTGATATCTCTGATGACTACTTGGTTTCACAACCGCTTACCAGCTTCAGTGAATTCGTTCTTGGCAGTGATCAGTATGAATTACCGGTTGAGCTCTCAACGTTAAGTGCAAAAGTTTCAACGAGAAATGTGCATCTTGACTGGACTACGGCAACCGAAGTTAATTCATTTAAGTTTGTTGTTGAAAGAACTGTTTCGGGTTCTAATAAATGGAGCGCTCTTGGTGAAGTTATTGCAAGCAATTACAGTAACGCACCTAAGAGCTACGGTTTTGATGATAAAAACCTGAGATCAGGAAATTATTCATACCGTTTGAAAATGGTTGATAATGATGGAACATATGAATACAGCAAGATAACTGCCGAAGCCTTTATCGGAGTACCGTCTGAATTCAGTTTGTCACAGAATTATCCGAATCCGTTTAACCCGTCGACAAAGATAACGTATGCTCTCCCGGTTAACAGTCACGTTACTCTTGAATTGTACGCTATAACCGGACAAAAAGTAGCGACAATACTGAACGGCAATGTTGAAGCAGGGTATTATGATGTCCCGGTCAACATGAGCGGTTACAATTTATCAAGCGGTGTTTATCTCTACAAGTTCAGTGGAAAAGAACTTAGTTCAGGTAAGCAATTCACCAGCGTGAAGAAAATGATGTTCTTGAAATAGTGTTACATTGTAAGTGCTAAAGGTTAAATGTTCGAAGTCCAAAGTCCGAAAAAATGAAGAATTCTGGATTGTGAATTATTAAGCAGGATTAAAATTAGACATTTATAATTGAACACTTACCAATTACAAATTTAATTGTAGGGCGTCTCTTCGGAGTCGCCCTTTTTTTTTATGTCGCAAAACCGTTTGAAGTGCGATGTTCGATGCAGGAATAATTTTCAGTTGTGAATGCTAAGTGTTCAATGTCCAAAGTCCGAAGTTGGAAAATTTCAAATGTTAAATTGAAAGTATCCCGAGACAATAGTCTTTACCAATTATACATTAAAAACCTAAAGTTCACTATTCAATTTACTTTGCACTTCGGATCTCGCACATTGAACACTTAACATTTACCATTGAAAATTATTTAACTTCTGTTGAATAAAGTTTCTCGCCTTCATCACTTATAAAAGTGACAGTGACTATGCTGCTTGTCACTGTGCAGCTGATAAATCCTGCTGAACCAAGTCCGAACTTCAGGTCGTCGCGTTTTTCTACATCACGGTGACTCGCACCCCCGCCGCAGATAAAGTAGTCAATAGGTGCATGGTACAAATGCTGCATGGTGTGATCGTGCCCGCAGAAATAAATATTGACCTGTTCCTTTGAAAGAATTGGCAGGACTTTCTCAATCATTTCCTTTGTATCACCATGTGCCGGGGCAGAGGAGTAAACAGGATGATGGCCGATTACAATTTTCCACTTCGCATGTGAATAATGAAGTACCGAATCAAGCCAACGGATTTGTACCTGCGGATCTTCATTGGTAAAATGATATGAGTTCTCTTTCTTCCTATAGCTATCTATAAGCGGTGCTGTATCCAAATGAACAAATAAAATTTCAGTCCCATCGGAAAGTTGATATGAATGCGTGTAATACCGGGCGGGGAAGTTCCAGCGTTTGCTCTTCAGTGAGTATTGTATCTCGGCATCAGGATAACCCCTATTGTCATGATTCCCCAGTGATGGATACCAGGGAATCTGAAGTGAAGTCGCGGAATAGACATCTTCGAATTCTGTTTTCCAGCGAGGTGAATCTGCACTGTCAATGCCATTGCCGTGGTAATTATCGCCTCCGGTAATAACAAATTTGCTATGCTCCTTCTCAGCAGCTATACCCATCTGTTTTCCCACCGCAGTTTGAATCTCGCCGCCTTTGCCTCCCATGTCGCTAATAAATAAAAAGTTCAGTGAAGCATTTTGCGCTATTATGAAGCCTGGCGCAAAAAGTAGAAAGATCAATAGATTAACGATATGCAGTAATTGAGAATTTTTGGTATTCATGTTGTATCGCAATTAGTTGTAAATTTTCCTAACCGTCAATATGCCAAAAATTATTTATTCATCAATGTACTTGTTGAAAATGCACGGTCGTACCGGAGCACTTTTGAACAAATTTCGGTTCATTTGGAATCGGTGTTAAATTTGTACTGTCATTCCGGAAAATCGCTGGACAAAATCTCCAAAATATCAGTTTCTTGCGGCAGATTTTCCGGAATGACAACTTACTATCATACTCCATTGCGTCAGGTTTTCACCAAAATCCAGTATTTATATATTCTTATCACGCTCTGTCCTGCGTCACAAAAATTAAGAATAAGGCGTAAAAATATTGCCAAATGCAAAGATTGTGATGCGCATCAGATGGTGCTATTAATTATTACAGAATACTTGATTCGATATTCAATATTAACTATATTTAATAATCGGATTCCTGTTCGTGTAATAGCAAAATTTTGCGGCTTTCTGTTCGCTATATTACCGGCACGATATTGAAATATTCCTGTATTCTATCTTATTACTCAAGGGGGTCGGTTAGAATTTAGCCATATTTATACAATCAACATGTCGCTGATAGCAGCAGAAACCACAGTCTTATCAATTAAAGATGGTGGTTTTCATGATTGCTAAGTTACTGGATCTCATGTTCGGTTTAACCGAAAAAAAACTGCTTTTCTTCATTTTTGCGGCTACTCTCTTTTGGGGTGAGCTATATGCACAAATACCTTATGTGGCGTTTAACGGTTCATTGTCCCTTTCCAATGACTTTTATAGTGCTTCGGGTATTGAAGCGCGGCGTCCGGGGAATCAAAGCCGCGGTATGCTCAATGCCAATTTTACTTTATTTGATCAGATTTCACTTCCATTTCAATTTACTTTCAGCACCAACCAGTCAAGTTTCCAGCAGCCGTTTAACCAATTCGGCGTTAATCCGAGAATATTCAAATGGTTGACACTCCATGGTGGATATTTTTCAGCCAAGATGAGCGACCTGACATTTGGTGACCTCCGTGTGTATGGCGGGGGAATAGATTTGACACCCGGGAACTTCCGATTGAAATTTTTGTACGGACGAACTAAAGATGTACTAAATGGTGATTCTGTCAGGAACATTCCGGCAACATACCGGCAGAAAGCGTTTGCGGCACAGTTAGGGTATGGTAAAGAAGGTGAATCCTATATTAATATCAATGTTTCCCGTGTTTGGGACGACACTGCCTCACTAATCACTAATACAACAATATCGAAACCCGCTGAAAATATGGCATTATCGGATCAGTTTGGTATTCGATTCTCAAAAGCTCTCTCTATGACAGGTGAACTCGGTGTATCGTTGTATTCTTCTAATTTGCATGCAGAAAAGGCGGATGATATTGCGGGCCGCATTCCTTCGTTTTTATTTACTCCCAGAATTTCTACGCAGATTGACGGGGCAGGCATATTAGCTTTTAACATCACTCCATCGGAATACTGGTCGCTTGCTCTATCAGGTAAGTGGATTGGCCCGGGCTTTGTTTCATTAGGCTACGCTCAAATGCCGAATGATCTTATGGAATATACTGCCAATCCATCACTTCGGCTGCTCGATAACAGATTGAATATTACCGGTAGTGTCGGTATAAGGCAGAATAACCTCCGGAATAATAAGCTGAATACTTCCAAGGGTTTTACTGGAATGACATCTATTGATTATCAGTTGAACAGTTTCTTTGGTGTGAACTGCCTTTATAACCAGAACCAGATTAAGTCCGATAATAAGAGCGAGCTGACGAAAATTTCAAACGTATTCAATATGCTTACGCTTTCACCCCGTTTTATGTTTCCGGGACTTGGCGGATCGAACAGCATAATTTTTACTTTTTCCTATCAGGATTCGCAAGACGATAATTCATACTTGCAGCAAACACAAACAATTGATACAACAGATATTGATCCCATTGAGGCTATCATTCAACACTCAAGAAATCAAACACGCTCATACATGGCGGCACACACACTGTCTCTGCCATCAAGCCTGACAGCGTCAACAAGCCTTTTTTATACTTGCACATCAATTCCTAACGGATCAATACAAATAGCAAATATCAATGAGAATGTCGGTCATCAGTTTCTTGAAAACAGATTGGGATTGACACTGGGTCTTGGTTATAGTACTACACATTATGTTACGACGAACGGACAGTTTATTGTCAGTTTCAACGCGTCTTACAGTCTCTTGAAACTGGGTTCGATAAACTTTTCGTTGTCCAATTCCAAATATCGGGGCGGGGCACAAACGCCGAGCTATTCGGAACTTCAAGGAAATCTACAATACACGATTAATATTTAAATAATGTCCGGAAAGTAGTCATGAAAAAGCTGGTTTACCTATTTCTTCTTTCGTGCATTTTAAGTTCGGCAATACTCGCACAGACGGTGAAACTGTCGGCGCATGTAACGATCTTAAAACCGACATCACCCAGTCTGGCTGATTGGAAACTGAATCCAAATCTGTCGAGGCTAGACATTACAAATTTAACATCCTCACCAATTCCTAACTGTTATGTGGTTTTTTCATTCAGGAATCTGAGCACAGGTCAGGAGGTCGCACGCAGCGTAAACAGTTATGCACGCAGGTTTACCATGCCTCTTGGAGTGAAGACCCGCAACGCGGAAGAAGTGCTTCCTAATAACTATACTGACGGCATCTGGATGGACGAAACATTCAAGACGACTCTGTACACAACAGGGAAGCTGCCTGAAGGCACGTATCAGATGTGTGCTCATATCAATAACGAGCAGGATCAGAACATCAGTGGTCCCGACGCGTGTGATGTTTTCACTATTGTTGTCCCGCAGCAGCCACGGCTCATTTCTCCGAATGATACGAATATGACGATAGCCGGTTTGCCGATATTCAACTGGACTCCGGTAACTCCTATGCCTGCAGGAGCAGATATAAAATATGAATTGAAAATTGTACCCGTATTCACAGGCCAGTCCGGACAGGATGCGATGGATAGAAATGACTCGCTTGCACGGAAAACTTTAGTGACGGCATTTTATCAGTATCTCCCAAGCGATCCTTCCTTCACGACATTTAAGAATGATCTTGCGTATTATGCCTGGCAGGTAAGGGCATATGATGCAAATAATAAAGTAGATATTCAAAATCAGGGTAAGAGCGAAATCGGATATTTTAAGATGAACAATCTTGAGCCACCGAGATTGATCTCACCTGTAGATACCAATACCACGATTTCCGTACCGCCAATGCTGTCGTGGACAACAATTACTCCGCCTTTCGGTCAATTTGTCCGCTATAATCTTAAAGTTGTTCCGGTTCCGGCAGGGCAGAGCGCTTCAGCGGCTTTGAAAGGAACTATATCTCTTCTTGATGTGAAGAATCTAACTACAGCGTTCTACCAAACGACGTATGCGGATTCGATAATGACCCGGTTCGCAGATGCAAAATGCTTTGCATGGCAGGTGCAGGCAATAGACCAGAACGGTCAGGACATTACTAAGAATAACGGATACAGTGAAATCCGTCTATTTAGAATAACACGCACATTAACACCACAGAATTTCAGAGATACAGCATCAATTCTGATTACTGCTAATTCGCCGTCGGGTAACGGACAATATCCGGATCCACCGAAACCGTCATTTTCGGTAATCGTTACGCCGCCGATTAATGCGAGCGCAATTACTACCGGAACCCTGTCTGTATGGAAGTCGGCAACTAAAACCGGTACACCGGCTTTTACCGCAACATTTAAAGGTTCTGAAGCATCAACATATCGCGCTTCGGCATATGGTACCAATTCAACGATGATTGACATTCTGAATGTCAATTCCGATGACGCATCCTCAAAATCATTTGTACCCGATACAGGTGTCACGTATGTCTGGACGGTTGCTCTTGATTATGCGGCTGACAAGATTCGCACAGACGGTAAAAAATGCAGTATCGCTACAAAGACGAGTGATGACGGCACCTTCACGGTAAAGATTGTTAAAACAGATTCAACCGCGATTAAAATAATTGCTCTTGCACCGGTTGGGGCTGTAGCTTATCCGGCTCAGAGGCAACCGTCTTTTTCAGTTGCTGTAAACCCTCCGGTAAATCAGGATGCAATAACCGGCGCATCGTTCTCTATCTGGAAAATGCAGAATCCCGGTGATACTCCGGTCAAAGTAAAAGCCGGTACGCCGGTATTCAATACTGTTCTTACTGCAAATGATAAGAATAAAATTAAATTTAACCGGCAGGCGAAAGACACGACATACTTTGATCTCGCGTTTTTCGACACATCTGTCGCTGCAAAAAATTTCCAGGCGGATAGCGCGGCAACATACTATTGGGCATTCACTCTCAATTATCAGAAAGATAAAATCCGCAAGGATTCGAGTGTATGTATCAGGCCGAGTCAGGTTTCCAATGATGGAGTATTCACTGTCATAGCTATGGCCGATTCAACCCTGTTTAATATTTATGCCGGGTATCCGGGCGAGGAGATTAAATTCCCCGAAGAAAAGCAGCCGAAGTTTATCGTTTATACTACGCCGCTTATCAATAAGACTGCAATCAAAGGCGGTAAGCTTTCAGTATGGAAACTTGCAGCTGCGAATGATGATATTGAGCAGATAAAAAAACGTAAGCCGGATTCGATCTATACATTCACAGGAAATGCAGACAATCTCATTAAAGCATCTGAAGTTAATCAGGATTCTCTGCGTTTAGATCTTACGTTCATCAATGGTGATTCGAGCGCGACGACAGCCGGAGCGACTGCGCGAAAAGTCTTTACTGCCGATAGCGGTAAAACGTATTTGTGGACGGTCACCTTCGATTATGATAAAACAAAAATTCGTCGTGACGGCGTAATTCCTTCAGCTGAGAATCAGAGTTCTACGGGCTCAAAATTCAGGGCAGGAACAGAGACCGGTGCGTGTGTTGATTTGTGCTCAGCCGCGGCGCCGACCAACACGACTCCTTCAACAAGTAATTTTGACGAAGGTGCCGTTATCAAAGTCGGCAAATTCCAGATGAAAGTTATTCAGTCTACCGGATTTGGTAATGCGCTTACCGGAACTGGTAGTATCAAGGTTCCGTATTTACGTGCTCCGATTCTCGTGAACTATGCCAACATCAAGGTTAATACACAGAATCAAATGTACGAAGGTGAAATCTCGGCTGCACAGTCTCCGGGCTCGCCTTTGTCGGAAGCTGACGCAAACAGAATGTCCGGTGATCTGGGACTTTCAAACGATCAGGTTTCCAACATTTACAATATCGCTTCATCCGGCGCAAAACTTGTCAGCGCTTTTACCGGTACAGAGCCTATCGGACTTCCGATAGGGTTTGATAATACGGTTAACGGCGAACAGGTCGTAATCGGTATTATCGGTATGGTTTGGACTCCAACGATTGCTAAACTGAACGCCGCGATACAAGTACCTTTACCACAGCTTGGCCCCGGAGTCGGTATCGGACTCGGTGCCAGAGATATATGTTTCCATCCGGGCGGAATCGGCGGTGACGGTAACGCCACGTTGTATTTAGCAAGTGACTTTGGATATAACAGCGGCAGTCAAACTGATTCATGGAGTATCCTCTTTAAATCCAGAACGGATAATGATACAGGAACATATGTCAGCTTTGATTGCCATGGATTCAAGAAATTCCAGGTCGCAATGGAAGTCAAATTCCCAAGAACATGGATGGTGCCTGATGACGATGCAACAGGGACAAAACAGGTTATTGCGCGCGTAACCGCCCAAGCAGAAAAGAAAAGCGGTGCATGGCAATGGCTTGGTGATGCGACGATAGGTAAAGTCCAGATTCCTGCAGTTCCAGGACTAAAAATTGATTTGCAGGATATCGGATATGATAATTCAAGTATAGCCAATCCTCCGAATGTCGTATTCCCGGCAGGCTTTAAAGGTAGTACGAAAGAGGATTGGACCGGGTTCTTTATTAAACGGGCAGCTGTCACACTTCCTGACGAATTGAGGCCGTTGGGGTCAGCACAGCCGTTGCAGGTTTCTATGAATAATGTTCTCATCGGGAAAACCGGAGTAAACTTTAGTTTCAGGTTAGAGAACTTACTGCAATATCCGCAGGCTGATTTCGGTGGATGGGCAGGAAGCATAGATACACTTGCTATTGATGTCGTCAATAGTTCGCTCGCAAAGGGAAGCTTGATCGGCCGTGTTCATGTTCCGCTGTTTGATTCTTCAGTCGTGTATACAGCCAGTCTTTCACCGACGACTAACGCGGCGGGGAAGAGGTCATTGGGCTACCAGTTTACGATAGTACCTCAAGGTGAAATGACTGCTTCGTTATGGCATTCATCGATAACACTAGAGAAGACCTCAAAGATTGAAATCAGTAATACTACCGGAAAGTTTGTTGCCTCTGCGCTGCTTAACGGCAATCTTTCAATATCAGGAAACATCGGGAAAGTGAAAGGTATTGATTTCAAAGAGATCCGTTTCCAGAACTTCAGACTTCAGAGTGTTGCTCCGTACTTTGATAAGGGGACATGGAGCTTTGCAAGTCCTCAGAAATCAATGGCCGGATTCCCGATTTCAATAAATGATATAAATGTGCTGCAAGGAACCCGCAACAACAAACCTGCTATCGGAGTTAAATTTAACGTTGGTGTTCAGTTTGCTCCGGGAGCCAACGCATTCGGTGGTTCAACCACTCTTGCAATCTGGGGCGTTATTAATAAGGAAGGCGGACAGAAGTTCGCGTTCGACGGTATCGAACTTGATTCTATCGGCATCAACGCGAATATCGGTGTAGTTGATATCAAGGGTGGTGTACGCATCTATGATAATGATCCGGTATATGGTTCGGGTTTCGCGGGAGCTATTCAGGCTACGTTTGTTCAGCAAGTAATGGTAAAAGCTTCAGCACAGTTCGGCTCGGTTAACGATTACCGTTACTGGTATGTTGATGCTAGCTGCGCATTTACACCGGGTATTCCTCTCTGGAACACCGGTGTTGGCTTCTATGGCTTTGGAGGCGGTGCATGGTATCATATGCGTAAGAGCGGACAAGATCCGAGCCTTACGAATTTACCGGCATCTGCAAATCCATCGGCTTCTTCAACTCCGGGTATGTCGAATTCCGGGTACACCTATGTGCCTGATAAATCAGTACTGTTTGGTTTCAAAGCTATGGTTATTCTCGGAACATCGCCGAGACCCGAAGCCTTTAACTGTGATGTCGCAATGGATGCCCAATTCCTTTCCGACGGTGGTGTAAAATCCATCGGCATGAGCGGTCAGGGCTACTTTATGATTCCTATTCTCCAGCGTGCACAGGCGAGAATCCGTGCTGATGTTAACGTTGATTTCGATTTCCAGAATGCAACACTTCATGGAGTATGCAACGCGTACATTCTTGCTGCACCGGCCGTTACCGGTCGCGGTACGATGGTATTCCATATCGATAAGAGACAATGGTATATGAAAATCGGCGAACCTTCAAGCAGGGTGACACTTAATGTTGCGGGCATGTTGAATATCGGCGGTTACTTTATGGTTGGTACCGGAATCCCAAGTATTCCGCTTCCACCTAATGAAGTATTAAGCAGACTGACTGCGGCACAGAAGAGTGCACTTGCAACTAAACGCGACGGCAAGATAGCCACCGGCGATGGTTTTGCATTCGGCGGTTCCGTATCATTCAACACCGGGCGCCAGACATTCGGTATATTCTACGGTCAGGTTAATGCCGGCGGCGGATTTGACATGGCAATGATGAAGCAAACAAAATGCCCCGGTTTCATGGGCTGGCAGGGACAAGGACAGTTTTACGCGTACATGCTGGCAGATATCGGGCTTTATGTTGATGTCGGTTTTTGGACATACAGGCCTTGCGGACCATGGTATTGCTGGGTCTGCAGATGGTGTCAGGATCGTTATATAGGTTATCGTGGTAATTTCAGCATACTTTATATTAGCGGAGCAGCTTTATTGCAGGTAGGCGGTCCAAACCCGTGGTGGGCAAAAGGAACACTAACCGGAGAATACAATATTCTCGGGGGCCTTGTAAAAGGTCGTTGCAATTACAGCTTCTCGAAAGGAACGATTTGTACACTATGAAAAATCTAACATTTATATATCGTAAACCTGCAACGCAGGAAATGATTGAAGCCGGTTCTTCAAAATATACTTTCATGTTGATCGTAATGCTTGCATGTTTTTTGATGACACCTGCCCGAGTTTTCGGGCAGGCTGTTGAAGATGAAGGTGAGGCACCAAAGGATCCGGGTTTCGCAAAAATTGTTGTTATTGCAAAGACAACACCGAATTCGGTTATTCTGCGCTGGGCTCCAAACACTCCGCGCGGCTGGCGAATAGGAAATCGTATCGGATATAAGATCGAAAGAAAAACACCGGATGGTAATTTTACCGCTATTAACGATACACCTATTGTAGCGTGGATGCCTGGTGATATTGCCGATCTTATGGATAAAGAAAAGGATCATCAGTATCTCGGTATGCTTCTGAACGCACTATGGAGCGATACCACGCTGATTGACATTCTCGGTACAAAGGAACTTAGTGCTGAGCTGCAAAAGCAAAATTATACATTGTACGGTTATGCTTTGTTCGCTGCTGATAATGATACTCTAACTGCAAAGGTGGCAGGATTGCGATTTGTGGATTATAAAGTAAAAGTGGGCGAAAAATACACCTATCGTATTTCGCTTGATACAACATTCACGTATCGTATTGATTCCGGTGAAACAGCAGTAGTCGTTGGTAAAAACGAAGCAGCGTATCCGCCTGAAGATGTTAAAGCAAACGGATTGGATAAAAAGATAGAGTTGACCTGGAAACCCGCGAAGGAAGACAAGTATTCCGGATATATGATCATGCGTTCGGATGATAAAGGAAAATCCTTTAAGAATCTCATCAGTCAGCCTATCATTCTTTTACAGCCGAAGGATAGTGCGGAAAGTCCGCTCGGAGCCTTTACCGATACCACAGTAGAGAATTATAAGCTATATAAATACAAGATTTGCGGAGTGGATGCTTTTGGAACATTTGGTGAAGCTGTTCAGGTAGAAGCAAAGGCACGTGATCTAACTCCGCCGGTTCAACCGATTGCAAAAAATCCAGAACAGACCGGGCCACATCAGATCAAACTGAGCTGGGATTATGATACACCGGATGCCGATATGGTTGGATTTGTTATCGAGCGCAGCAAGTATGCCGATAGTTGCTACCATTTGCTGACTCCAAAACCTCTTGCCCTTACAGCAAGAAGTTACATGGATGATAAGCCGAATTTCGATGAGCCGTATTACATCGTATGTGCGATGGATACCGCGAAGAATCTGGGTGCGTCTTTACCAATGTATGCTGCAATATTCGATACTGTTGCTCCTGCTGTACCAACAGGACTTAAAGGAAGTGTAGATACTAACGGCGTAGTTAAACTTACCTGGCATCCGAATAAAGAACGCAGTCTGCTTGGCTATCGTGTGTTGCGTGCGCATGCAGCAGATCATGAATTTGAAGCATTAACAGGCGAAGTATGGAAGGATACCGTATTTATTGATACCATTCAGATCAACACGCTGACCAAACATATTTATTACCGCATAGCAGCAGTAAATAAAAATTACAGTCCTTCGCAATTGTCACCGATACTGGCATTAAAACTGCCCGCTGTGGTTCCGCCGGAAGAACCTGTATTTACGGATGTTAGCGTGACAGATACCTCGGTAGTTTTAAAATGGGCGAAGAGCTCTAATCCCGATCTGGCCTCACAGGTGCTGTACCGTCGTGTACAGGATAGTGTTGCATGGAATAGAATAGCGACATTTTCAACAACCGAAACATCATACGTTGACAAAAAAGTAACACAGGACGTAACCTACGAATATAAGCTTGTCTCAATTGATTCGATGAAGCTTTCATCTGAAACAAGCCGTTATATTATAGCACGTCCGTATGATCCGGGTGTTCGATCTGCTGTTCAGAATGTAAAAGCAACGCTAAAGGGGAAAAATGCCATTCTGAAGTGGTCGTATAAGACAAAGCGGAATGAGAATTACTGGTTCGTCATCTTCCGTGCTGAAGGTAAAAAACCTTTAGCCGAATATCAATCAGTAACTTCAAAAGTTAGTGAGTTTACGGATGCTTCAGTAAGCGCCGGTTCTACATATACCTATGCAGTAAAAGTTGTAACAGGAAAGGGTGCTGAATCACCGTTATCTGCAACTACGGTTATTACTGTGGCTAAATAAAGAAGATAAGAAGTATAAAATAAGATAAAGCGGAGATGCTGCCATCTCCGCTTTTTTTATGGATTACACGTCAAAAATGTCTGAAGGCTTCCAATTGAGAAGTTTGTAGAAATCATAATTCTCAGGATCTGGAACATATTTCTTTGCTGCTTCATAATCAGCTGGAGTTATAAAGTACAAATTCTGGAATGAGAGTTTTGCCAGAATAGAAGTAACATCAACTTCGCGGGGAGGAATTTTACCATCTTTATCTTCAATGTCATGTAAATAGAGAGGGGAGATGTCACCACTTGAATTTGCAGTAACAATGCATCCGCTGATTCCCTGATCGTAGAGTTTCTTTACTCCGAGTCCAAGCAGTGTACACAAAGAAAGATCATAAGCCACCGGACGGCAACAGCGTGTCTGGAATCCGATTTCCATCGGCCTTGTTTTTACACTCAAACTGATTTTTTTCAGTTTTGCCTGAAGGAGCATATTGAAAATATGCGACTTGCTGAAGTTTGCCAATTCAGGATGTCCGTGGTCATCATATGTAAAATTGACACCGGCGTTATGCAACTCGGCATCACTCATTGCGTGGAAAAGTCCCTCGCTTACGATAGCCGCCCCATAACGGATGCCTTCAATTTTTCTTTTAATGATTGAGGATACAATCAGATTGGTAATTCTTTCGAAGGTCGCTTCGGTTTTGTTGAACATTTCGGGAATGATCATCATAGGGTAATGGCATGCGGAGGCAATGCCGAATGCAAGATGTCCTACTGACCGCCCCATAGTTGAAACAACAAACCATGTTTCACTGGTGCGGGCATCTTCATACACAGTTGAGGCGACTTTAACGCCTTCGTCCTTCGCGGAGTGAAATCCGAACGTTGGATTTCTGTCCGGTAAGGGGAGATCGTTGTCAATCGTCTTCGGAACATGAATGTTTGCGATATTAATATCCTGCTTTGCCAAGTATTTTGTGATTCTATTGGCAGTAGAAGCAGTGTCGTCTCCGCCGATAGTAACAAGGAGCTTAACATTATTTTTAATAAAGAAATCAGGTTTGAAATCGGATTCTTTCGGTTTGAATCTGCTCATGATCAACGTTGAACCGCCTCGACTGAAAATTCTGTCAGCATGACCGAAATCAAATTCTTTGATTTCCGGTTCATCGGCAAAAAGTCCTTTGTAACCATGATGCACACCAAGTACGCGATATCCGTCTCTGAGAAATACTTTTGCAACTGTGCTGACAACGGTATTGATTCCGGGTGCCGGGCCGCCGCCGCAAATTATCGCAACTGACTTATCCATGAAAGAGCCTTTCTGAAATATATAGTGAAGCAAAAATATAGCAAAAAAAACGCCGTCTCTCCTTAAATACTAAGGATAAAATCAAATATTATTAATTAATTAATCGTGTTGTGATGTGAAAAGTTACAAATAGCCGGGAAAACCGGCCAATTAAAGTAAATAATAAAATCGCTTACTTAAGAATAATGAAGACGAAAAACTGCGAGATGAGATTGCAGGACGGGTTTGTTACCCGTTCATTTTCGAAAATACTCGCAACTGTGGGCGGGAATAAATCCCGCCTTACATACGAGTTATTAAATCATTCTGGTTGTTAGAGATCTGATGAGGATGAGCTTGTTACCAGTTCCAGATTGAAAGAAGGCAATATTGCAGTTAGCGAAATTCTTAAAGCCCTGGCTTGCTATATGCTTTACGTGATTTCTCAATATCCTTCATGTTATGCACGGCCCACTCAGCGAGATGGTGCAGATGAGGGAGTAATGATGTGCCCCGGGAGGTTAATTCATATTCAACTTTGGGCGGTATCTGAGCATAAACGGTACGTTTCACCAGCCCATCAGCTTCAAGAGATTTCAGAGTGACAGCCAGCATTTTTTGCGAAATGGTCTGAATGTAATGATGAATTTCATTAAATCGCAGTACCTTTCCTTCTTCAAGAACCATTAAAACAAGTATTGACCACTTATCACCGATGCGGTCAAGGACATTTCTAACCGGGCAATGCCCGGAATCGCTATATTTATTGAATATTTTTTCGTTCATAAGTCATTATAATATAATAATACTAACCTTTTAGTAAGTTATATCCTCTTTTGTAAGCTCTTGTTTTGATATAACTAACTTGTTTATATTTACTTACATAAAGTAAGTAAAAAACAATTAGTAACCAATAAGTAAGTAAAATTAATAAATCGGAGTTGATCATGAAAATAGGAGTAACCGGGGCAACCGGACAATTAGGGCGGTTAGTTATCGCCAAATTAAAGGAAAAGACAGCCGCTGAGAATATAGTAGCGTTAGTTCGTTCACCGAAAAAAGCTGAAGATTTAGGAGTTGAAGCTCGTGCATTTGATTACAGCAAACCGGAGAATCTGGCCGCATCGCTTTCTGGTATTGAAAAACTGCTTATCATTTCAAGTAACGAAGTCGGACAGCGTGCTTCACAGCATACAAATATTATAGAAGCAGCAAAAAAGGCTGGCGTGAAATATATTGTATACACGAGTCTTTTACGTGCCGATACGTCTGCTCTTGGGTTGGCAGAAGAACATTTGGTAACAGAAAAGGCAATTAAGGAGACTGGCATTGCCTATACGATTCTACGCAACGGCTGGTACACAGAAAATTACACCGGTTCGATTGGAGGTGTACTTGTTGCAGGAGCCGTATTCGGAGCTTCCGGCGAGGGTAAAATATCCTCGGCGACCCGTGAGGATTTTGCAGAAGCTGCCGCAGTGGTACTGACAACTAACGGGCATGATAACAAAACCTACGAGCTTGGCGGTGACGAGGCTTATACCATGAGTGAATATGCAGCAGAAATTTCACGCCAGACAGGAAAGGATATTCCATACAAAAACCTTTCTGTGTCAGAATATGCTAATCTGCTTATACAGGCAGGATTGCCGGAAGGTATTGCACAATTCTTAGCGGGTACACAGCCTCCTACAGAGAAGGGCGACCTTTACGATGATACACATCAGTTGTCAAAGCTCATCGGCAGACCGACAACCCCTATGAAACAAACGGTTAAGGATGCTTTAAGAAATTGATTTTTGCCATCGTTATGAAAAAAGAAGCTGACTCAAACAATTGAGCCAGCTTCTTTCATTTATAGTTTAGGTAAAAATCCCAAAAACGAAATTGCCTCCATATCACGGGATGGGGTCAAGAATATACCTAACTTTGCTGCTTAAGTATTTTCTGCACTAGCGTAGAGAAGTCCCGTCTATTGAAGGGTTTTGATATATAGTGAGAGCACCCAGCTTTTAAGAACTCTTCTTTATCTCCAACCATTGCGAATGCTGTAACGGCGACAATGGGTGTGTGTTGATAATCGGGAATTTCCCTTATTAACTTGGTTGTGGCAACTCCATCAAGGCCTCTCCCAAGATTGATATCCATGAGTATTGCGCCGTAGTGTTTTTCTCTTACTTCTTTAATGCCGACTCGGAATTTGAACAAGTATCCATGATGCAAATATCTTTGAGGAAACTTGCAACAAGTTTAACAGCGACCGGATCATCTTCTACATAAAGAATTTCGGGCAGATTTGAAGTCGGATTTATTATAGTATCAGTGGTAGTAAACGAAACCTGCTGTTCGTTGCCGGACTCTTGTATAGTATTGTGCAACAACGGGAATCGGACTGTGAACGTTGAGCCGGCATTTAAATTACTTTCAACAGTAATAGCTCCATCTAAGGTTTCAACGTAATTCTTCGTAATGGTCAGTCCCAACCCTGTTCCTTCAAAGCTGCGTGATTTACCCTCACTGACTTGACGGAATTCCTCAAAAATCAATTGGATATTTTCCTGAGCAATTCCTATACCCGTATCTTGCACTTTTATAAATGCCCAATCCTTGTTATTTATTGTTTCTTTTGTCAAACTGATAATGACACCGCCGTTGATGGTGAATTTGATGGCATTATTCAAAAGATTGTTGAGAATTTCTCTGAACATTCTTACATCAAGCATGGAAATTAGTGATGTATAACTAGTATCGAATTGCAATGTCAAATGTTTTCTTTCTGCAGCCGCTTTAAAAAGGTTTACAACGTTTTGCAGAACCGGAACAATATTAACAGGGGAGCGGTCTATTTCAATTTTCTTTGATTCAATGCTGGATAAATCTAAAATTAAATTCAGGGTTTCCATTAATCGTTGACCGCTGGAGTGAATTACTTCTCCAATTTCTTTCATTTGTTCGTCTTGTGCTTCATCAAGCAGAATATCAGAATATCCAAGTATTCCAATCATGGGGGTGCGTAGTTCATGACTCATATTTGCAAGGAAATTTGATTTTAACCGGTTCATTTCCTCAGCAGCTTCTTTTGCAACAAGAAGTTCTCCCGTAATTCTTTTATACTCAGTTATATCCCGCTTAATGGCCAAATAGTTTTTGATTTCACCTTTGTCGTTTTTAATTGGCGTAATCATAGCTTCTTCCCAGAATGTTTCTCCATTTTTCTTAACGTTTAGAAATTCACCCGTCCAAGTATTACCGGATACAATAGTACTCCACAATCGGGCATACTCTTCCGGAGAAGTATATCCTGATTTCAAAATCCGGGGACTTTTGTGCAACACATCTTCGGTTGAATACCCGGTAATCAGAGTAAATGTTTTGTTGACATACTCAATATTTCCCTCAATATCAGTAATGAATATTGATGCAGGGCTTTGTTCAACAGCCATGGAGAGTTTGACAAGTTGAGTTTCTGCCTGTTTTCTCGCTGTAATATCCTGTAATGCTGAACGAATACCCGATATTTGTCCGGAGCCGCCGCGTATAATTTTATCCTCTACGAGAATGAAAATACATGTGCCGTCTTTTTTTCGGATAGTCCGTTCCATCCCTTCATCAGGGAGGGTGATACCCCGCAATTTTTGAAGCACCCTATCCTTAGAAGACAATTTGTCATCAAAGAACTCCCATACAAATGCTCCAATCATTTCTTCACGGGTGTAACCAAGCATCTCAAGTTCTTTTTGATTTACTTGCGTAATTCTTCCTTGATTATCAAGCTCGTGATAACCCACAGGTGCGTAATTATACATCTCCCAAAATTTTTGTTCGCTTTCCTTGATACTCTTTTCATGTTGCATTCTCTTGAAAGCAATACCAAGTGTTTTTCCGATCTCTTCTAAAAACTCGATAAATTCAACGGTAAATTTATTAGGAAGTTTATCATTAAGCTGCAATAGCCCAATAACATCATCACCTGAATGGAGTAAAATAAAAGCGACCGATTCATATCCTGAAAGATTACATGGATTTTTACTTAGCGGTTGTATTTCTTTGTCACAGACTTCTTCAAACATTTTGGAAAGAGAATTTGTCCAGAAACTTCCTTGTTGTGTATAATGAGATTGATCGCAATTCATTTCTCCTGAAATAATCCGACCACATATACCTTTCAAGTGCAGGTGCTTAGTAGGGAAATATGGTACATCTTGAGATTCGCCAAACGAAATTCCAAGATCATCCGTTTGTACCGTGTTTTGTGGAAAGCCAATGGTTTCAAAGTACGGGAAATCATCATTCTCTTTAAGCCGGATTCCTATCGCATCAACACCGGCAAACTTTTTAATTTCTTGTAAAATATGCTTAACTATGTGCTGCCATTCATTTCGTCTATTGATAATGGTAAGAATGGTATTAACCAGTTTTTTTCTCTCATCAGACTCCGTGCGAAATTTATCTTGCTGAATAAACTCTAAGGCGAAGGAAATATCCAACGCCATTTCATCAAGTAATTTAATTTCGGCGGATTGGAAATAATTCGACTCGGAAGAACACAAGTTAAAACAACCGATTGTGCGATTTGAAAGCATTAAGGGAAATGAAGCCGCTGATTTGTATCCATGAAAAACTGATGATGCATCTTGTGTGCTTATGCTCGCTGTTGTTTCCAGATCTTCGAATATGGAGTGTTCTCCTGTATTAAGAACTTGTTCACCGAGAGAAATTATTGGCAAGAACTCTCCGGTGGTTTGCTTTTCAATTCCTCTGCCAGACGCTGCTTTGATTGTAATAGCATTGTCTTGTGGATTTCGCATCTCGATCCAAGCACTGATAAACTTACCATCTTCTACGGCAATTCGGCAAATTTCTTCGAATAGCTTTTTTTCATCGTGAACGCGGACGATTGTTTGATTTGTATTGCTTAGAACATTATAAAGGCGGTTGAGCCTGACTATTTCCTGAGCATTTTTTAACCTTTCAATAGCATACTTAATGGTGCGCAACAGCAGAACGCCATTTATTTGACCTTTTATCAAATAATCTTGAGCGCCTTTTTTGATGGCTTCAATTCCCAATAATTCATCGCTTACACCGGTAAGAAGGATTATGGGAACTAGAGGGTATGAGGAGTACAGTGTTTCAAAGGTATCTATTCCGTAGCTATCGGGTAAGTTCAAGTCAAGCAGTACCACATCAAAATGATTGTCGTACAAGTTCTTTAGTCCGCCCGCCAAAGTATCGGAAGAGGATAGAGAATAATTATAGCCGATATTCTCATTGAGGTATTCTTTTACGAGCCGGACATCCAAAGGATTATCTTCAACTACCAAAATGTGCACTGGATTATTTTGCATATATTGATTCCTATAAGTACACTATATCGAGAGCGAAGTTGATTATGCTTAGTACGATATTCAAAATATTAATCCATGAAATATGTATGTAAATAAATATTGTACCTCATGTTGCAAATCAATATTCTCACACACGTAGATATGCAACAAGTTTCAATGTATTTTCTTCTCCGACTGCTTCGTACTAAAAACGACTGGCGGGAGGGCTTGCTTTGTCACTACGATTTTTCAACCGGCGGTAACTTTACAATAGTAAGCCAAAAATCTTCAATTGATTTCACCACTTTCATAAACTGATCCAAATCGATGGGTTTAGTAATAAAACAATTGGCGTGCAGCTCATATGTTCTAAGGATATCTTCTTCGGCTTGAGAAATAGTGAGAATAACAACCGGTATCAATTTAAGCGAGCGATCCGTTTTAATTTCTTCCAATACCTCACGACCGTCTTTTTTAGGCAAATTCAAATCGAGGAGAATCAAATCAGGACGAGGAACCTTGGCGTATTTACCTTGTTGCCGTAAAAATTCCATGGCTTCTACACCATCGCCTACAATGAATAAGTTATTCTGCAATTTGCTGTCCTTGAGAGCTTCCTTCGCCAATCTGGCGTCACCCGGATTATCTTCAACAAGTAATATGTCGATCGGTTTGCCGGGCATAACTATAGTTTCCATTTCTGCTCCTATTTCGTTGGTAATGTAAAAAAGAATGTAGTACCTTTCCCTGGTTCGGATACAAACCAAATTTTTCCGCCATGCCGTTCAATGGTACGCTTACATATTGCCAGGCCGATACCCGTCCCAGGATATTCTGCTTTATTATTCAACCGCTGAAATATGACGAAGACGCGTTCCTGATATTGCGGCTCAATACCGATTCCGTTGTCGGAAATTGATATTCGAACAGCGTCATCCATTGGTTCGCAAGCAATATGGATTCGAGGCGAAGTCTCAGTGGAAAATTTGATGGCATTGTCAATCAGATTTTGAAATACTCGAACAAGTTGAATTTCGTCACCTCGACAAAAAGGTAAATCATCATTAGTGACCATCGTGTGAGTTTCTTTTATCTTTTGCTGTAAGTTCGACAGGGCAATTCCTAAAACGCTTGAAAGATCGAGTTTGACAAACTCCTTTCCGCGCGTAGTTACTCTAGAGTATTCTAACAAGTCATTGATTAAACGCTGCATTCTATTGGCACCATCAACGGCGAAACCAATAAAATCCGTCGCATCTTGATCCAATTTATCTTTATACCTTTTTTCAAGCAGTTGGGTATAACTGGAAATCATACGAAGTGGTTCCTGCAGGTCATGTGAAGCCACATAGGCAAACTGCTCAAGCTCTTTGTTCGACCTTTCAAGTCGTTTATTGAGAGCCTCTGTTTCGATTTGAGCATTCTGCAAGTTGATTGTTCTTTCTTCAACTTTTTGCTCAAGATTTGCGGTTAAATCGAGCAGTTCCAATTTATTCATTCCTAAATCGCCAACGAGCAAAGCGAGTTCAGTTAGAAAGGCGATATGTTTTTCAACGCTTTCCAGCGAAATTATAGGCACTTTGGAAAGGGCTTGCATGTATTCATCAACATCAAATCCGTATGTAACAGCCTGCTTTCTGAAGAATTCAATATCAGGTTTTTCTGACAGAAATTGCCCGATAAACAGGTTCCCCAGATGGGTGTTGTTGACAATGATGGGAACTGCAACGTCAACAAGACCATTCAAGCATTTATATACATTATCCTTGCCGTTATTATGGATGTTATTTGCCAGCGAAGTATCACTCTCAAAACAATTTTTACATGAAGCAGGATTTACACGGTGATATTTTGTACAAATGTCCTGCCATCCGGATGCAACTAAAACATTACCATCAGTATCCAGAATTGCTGTTCCGAGACCCGTGGCAATCGTGAACTTATCCATAAGTATTTGGAGCTTTTTGACGTCTGTTATTTCAGAAAAAATTTTTTTCATTTGGCACCATCAGATTGAGTTTTTATCATTATGAGTATCTGCTAAACGTATCAAATTTGTACTGACCCTGCGGAATGTAATGTTAGAGAATAATCGGCCTCTTATAATTTGTAAGTAGATGATTGATAAATATTTGTTTGTGTAAAGCCGGGTAGATGCAATTGATAAGTTTTAAAAACCACATCACTCGATTTGACCAAATCCCGAAGATTGTCAATACTGCTGTATCAAACGGAAAAGTAATTTGGGAACCTTTTTTCGAGGGAGAACTAATGCTTGCTAAATTGTATATGGGAATGGTGGAAAGATCATTCATTCCAAAGACCCCAATTGATGTCCGGCACCATATGTATTATCTGCGATGATAACCTTGCGGAGGTAACTTATTAGATTGACAGAGTAGAAGTGATAAGGGGACATAATTATCTGCTCAATGGTGACTCAATTAATAAACTATCGGCCGACACACAACTTATTTGATTAACTTACAACATATAGCAGTGAAATCAAAGTTGTTTTTTTTTGTAAAACTATTGCCATAACTGAATAATCTACCAAAATATTCAAATTTGCGGCAGCTTTTGTGCTATTAATCACAACGCAAAAACATGGATTTCAAAAAGAATTATTCCTAAATCGAACAATTCACAAATTTGCTTGAACTATTCTGATTATAGAGCAATGCCGACAGGCAGAACGTTAACAGTTAAACCTGCTACAACATTTTTATCATTCTTAAGAGCGCAGAAGAATCCGGGGGAGACACAACCGAATTTTACGAAGCCTGGATATACATTGAGATTTGCGAGATAATCAATTGTCTGCCGTTGTGAAAAATTGAACAACGATGAACGGAAGCCGATTGCCAAACTTGCAAGCAGGGAATTATTCTTATCGTAAAAGAGATTAATCATCGGACTGAAATTCAGGGTATTTTTATTTGTATTCGGGTCGAGCAATACCTGATTGGTTGAGAGAAAACCGACTGCTCCCGATAATGCAGTACCATCGGGATATTTATATGACAACCCAAGTGCACCGCCGTCACCGATATAATAAAACAAGTGCCAGTTTTCGGAGGAAGGGAATTTCCATTTCATTGACCAGTACTGTCCTACATTATGGAGTTCCTTACCTTCGCACAAATACATGGGTTGCAGTGACCAGTCGGCCATATTCAATGTTTCGGCAAAAAATTTCCGCACATTATCAAACGAAAACAAAACGATACCACCGGTATTGAATATCCATACATCGGGAATAGGATCTTCGTTATATCCTTTGAGTTTCCCGTTCTCTGTAAACTCATTGATGAACTCGTATGAAAGAGTACTGACTGCACTGAGCACTTTTGGATAAGGGTATCCGTGCATTCTATACCATTCGTCCATCGCGGCATATTCCATACCGCCGCCGATAAGATGCAGTTGATAGTTTGGTACCCATTGCATATTGCTGCCGTCGAATGAAACTGGGAAGACTTCCTGCTTAAGGAAATTTTTCCAGCCGTATTGTTTTATGACGGGTAGGGGATTGGAAATATTCTTCCAGACATTGGTTGCACCGTTTGCAAAGGCAATTTGTGAAACATCGCGCTTTGCACCGATCTGCAAGAAATCGAATCCGCCGTTTGCTAATACGAAAAGCGGGCTATAGCTTGACTGACTCCCGTAATCATACCCATGATAAAAGTAGTAATCCTGGCAGTACGAAGAAGAGGCAAGTATAAGAGTTAAGAATAATATCCGGATAAATTTCATCTAGTAATTATGCAGAGTAAAAAAAGAAATATAGGGAAATTCAGCGGTTTTATTGTAGGATACACTTTCAGATTCCTAACCCATGAGTTGACTCATGGGTTAGGAATAGAATATCAGGTTCAAAATATAGAGGTTGGATTTTGTGATAAGGTATATTTCCTACGGAAAAAGGTTATTCTTCTCACATTCTTTTCTACAAGGATTGAATGCCTACGGCATAAATGTACTGGGTAATTTTTGTCATAACATTAGCTTGAAATTTCCCGTAGGGAATCAATCCTTGTAGAAATCGCAAACCAAACGCAAAACATTTTCCGTAGGAAATATATATTCTCTATACCATACTAAAATTTATTTACCGATTAGTGTACGAGGATTGCGATAAGTATCACAAAAATCGTTATAAAAGGAATAAATATCATAAAAATTGCAAAGAGCTTTCCGCCATTTGTTGCAAAATTTACGGTGGTCCCCATGCCGATTTGTTTTTCGACAACTGTTCGTTTGTCATCAGGATTATAATAGCCAATATATCGAAATATAACTTCGCTTAATGGCACGTATTTGTTTTCTTTTTGAATGACCAGCTGCTGGATAAATTTTATCAGGAAAAAGAACCCCAGAAATAAAAATCCGATACCTGCGATATGAGAAGTTTTTATGAGAATGGTATCACGTATGCCCAAAATGCTATACAGATTAAAAATTGGAGGGATACATGCAATTGCAATAATAAATAGTTTCCTGTAAAAAAAATCAGAGTCTACTTTCTGTGAGTCGGCAGTCAATTCTCTATTCTCTCCAGATTGAGCAACAGTCCGTCTTACAGCATAACGCATTAATAGCGATAATCCGGTATATAAAACGATACTCTCGATCAGTAAGAAAACTATTTTTGCGAAAACCGCCGATTCTAATGGTGATGCACTAATAGCACTGACAGCAAAAACGGAGATAATTAGTACATAAACCAAATCAATAACTATCTTGCGCATAGAAATCATTTTACATTTTTCATATGTTTAAAATATTATCTCACGAAATTTGTCATCACTTTGCGTGCGGGTGCCGGAGGGGGAAGGGTTTCCTTGGTCGCTGTGAGTGATTTAATTAGCCAGGCCATCCGGTTACCGAGAATTTCCAATATTTGCACACCTTCTGCATCCTGCAATACTTCTTCCGGCAGTCTTCCATGAATGACATTCCAATAATTTGAGGAGGGGATAATCATTTCCGAGTACATCAGATACTGGTTAAGGGCAGCAAAGGTCATTGACCCACCGGTTCTGCGGACTGCCGTTACCGATGCACCGATTTTGTTCCTGAATAATCCACCGTTAGAGCCTGCCACGTAAAAGGCGCGGTCGCAAAAGCTTTTCATCGTGCCGCCGATTCCCGAATAATGTACAGGGGAGGCCAAAATTATGCCGTCGGAGTCTTTCATCTTCTGAATGCCTTCATTCACCGGATCATTCTTAATACCGCATTCTTCGTCTTTGTTCTTGCTGCAGGTACCGCATGCACGGCATCCCTGAATAATTTTATTACCGATGTGGAGTATTTCAAATTCAATGCCGTTGGCTTCCAATGCATTGCCGACGACTTTTAAAGCGTGATAGGTGTTGCCTTCTTTGTGCGGACTGCCGTTTATTGCTGTGACTTTCATGTGCATCCCAAATAAATTAGAATATTATATATGTCAAAATAACCAATTCCCAAAAAAATGTACAATCGCAATATCCTACATATGCAATACAGTTACATGTCGTGCCTAAGGCACTCAGAATATCATGCGAATTTGCTGTGCTATAAACATGACGTGCTTAAAGCACTTAGAATTAACAAGAGCTTATAGGTATATATCTTTTAATTGACGGTTGAATTTTTGGGCCCAGGTGCAATCAGTTTGAATAAGTGAAAGTTCATGAGTGCCACCGGCACGACATGTTTATAGAGCTTGATTGTAACAAGAAAATAGAGTGCCATAGGCACGGCATGTTTCTGGCGCAAAAGGCACATTCAAAAGAATCCAACAAAAATCTGTTGCGCCGGAGTGATAAAAAGTGTTAAATTTACACTTATTATTTGCCGGGTGATTCCCGAAAAAAAACGAATAACATTTCCACCGGATTTTTTAATTTATATCAGCAAATAAAAAGCCTTCGATATGAAAACACATAAAACTTCAATTGCTCTATTTTTCTCTGCCTTATTGGTGTGCTGTGTACTGCAAAAGCCGCTTGCGGCACAGACTAAAGCATCAATAAAAGGGGTAAACTGGAATACCGCTCTGCCCGCAATACCTAAGAATGAACTTAGCCTAATCAAATGCGGAGGCAAAGGTGACGGCAAAACGCTGAACACAGAAGCTTTTGCTAAGGCTATTGAAACACTTTCTAAAAAAGGGGGCGGAAAACTTATTGTTCCTCCGGGTATCTGGTTAACGGGTCCGATTCAGCTTAAAAGCAATATTGAACTCCACTTACAAGCCGGTTCGATGATTCAATTCAGCCGGGATTTCAGTTTATATCCTCTTTCTGTCGTAGATACGAAAGGTGAAAGGGAAGTCTGTGCAGCCTCACCGATTAGCGGCACCGATCTTGTGAATGTCGCGATAACCGGGAAGGGAATTATTGACGGCGGCGGCGATGCATGGCGGCCTGTGAAAAAATCCAAACTACCGGAAAGCGACTGGAAAGCTCTCGTGAAATCGGGAGGAGTACTTTCAAAATCCGGGGATACGTGGTATCCGAATTCTACAGTAATGGAAGGGGCGAAGAAGATCGAAGAATTGATTAAAATCGGTTCTCTGAATGTGAAAGAATATGAACCTTATCATGACTTCCTCCGGCCAAAAATGATTAGATTAATCAATTGTAAAAAAGTATTGATTAAAGATGTACTTGTGCAGAACCCGCCTAACTGGACTATCAATCCCGTTCTGTGTGAAGATGTCTCAATCATTCATGTGACTGTAAAGAACGATGAGAACGCTCAGAACAGTGATGCTCTGGATTTAGAATCGTGCAAGCGTTCTATTGTGCGGAATTGTATTTTCGATGTCGGCGATGATGGCATTTGTATCAAATCGGGTAAGGATGAGGCAGGCCGGAGAATCGGCGTACCGACGGAAGATCTGCTCGTTGAAGACTGTATTGTATTTCACGCGCACGGCGGGTTTACAATCGGGAGCGAAATGTCAGGCGGCGTGAAGAATGCATATGTCAATAATTGTACATTCATCGGAACCGATATCGGATTGCGTTTCAAGAGCACACGAGGCCGGGGTGGTGTTGTTGAGAATATTCATATCTCAAATATCATGATGTCCGGTATTACCGGTGATGCAATAAATTTCAATTTATACTATGGCGGTAAATCACCTCTTGATGACACGACGGCAACAATTGAAAAGAATGCACCTCCGGTTAACGAAGGTACACCGCAATTCAAAGACATTCATATACAAGATGTTGTCTGCCGCGGTGCGAAATCGGCCATCGTTCTTCAGGGATTGCCTGAGATGCCATTGCAGAATATATCTTTAAAGAATGTTTCGATGACATCGTTGCGCGGCGTTTCCGTTATAGATGCCGATGGTATCACGTTTGACAATGTAAAAGTCGAAAACTCGACCGGCAATTTGCTCAATACAATCAGAGTAAAAAATTCAAAATTGGACTTAGTGAAATGAAGAAACAAGGTAACTTTCGCTGGGTAGTATGCGGACTGTTGTTCTTTTCAGTCTCGATTAACTACATTGATCGTTTAACTATAGGCATACTGAAAAGTCCATTAAGCCAGCTGCTCGGCTGGAGTGATATTGATTACGGCAATATTGCAGCGGCGTTTTCATTCGCTTACGCTGCAGGGTATCTTTTCGGCGGCAGGTTGATTGATAAATTAGGTGTAAAACGCGGACTGCCGTTATTTGTATTCGTGTGGAGCATTGCAGCAACCGCTCACGGACTTTGCGGTCTTATCGGTGTAACTGAGCAGTTTCGCATGAGTTTTCCTTGGTTCTCATGGGCAGAGAAAGGGATTATTTTTGCGACAGTCACCATGCCCATGACAGCAGCGGGATTCATGTTTGCGAGAATTATTCTCGGCCTTTCTGAAGGCGGAAACTTTCCGGCATCCATTAAAATAGTTGCCGAGTGGTTTCCCACGAAAGAACGTGCTTTGGCGACTGGGATATTCAATGCGGGAACGAATGTTGGTGCAGTTATATGTCCATTGCTCGTGAATTGGCTCTTTATAACCTGGGGATGGGAAGCAGCATTTTATTTAACAGGATTAACAGGATTCATCTGGTTAGTATTCTGGTGGTTCTTATACGAACAACCTGAAAAACATAAGAGATTATTCCCGGAAGAGTTGCAATATATAAGAGAAGGGCAGCCGGAACCGGAAGCTGCACCAAAGAAAATTCCCTGGTTGGCACTTTTAAAATACCGCGCAGTCTGGGCGTACATCATTGCAAGCATACTTGCGGGACCCGCGTGGACGTTTTATCAATTTTTCCTTCCCGATTTTTTAAAAAGAAGTTTTAATCTGAATTTAATGGCAACCGCATGGTGGACAAGCGCTTTTTATGTTATTGCTGCCGTTGGCGGCATCGCCGGAGGCTGGCTTGCGGGTAAACTGCTCGACTTAGGTAAAAGCCTGAATACTTCACGCAAGGTAACAATGCTCGTGTGTGCCTTGGCTGTGGTTCCGGTGTTTTTAGCGCCGTCGGTGAACAACGCCTTTCTTGCAACAGTGATTGTCGGCATTGCAGGGTCAGCGCATCAAGGATGGAGTGCTAACTTATTTAGTATCGCTTCGGATACTATGCCGAAAGAAACAATTAGCTCGGTTGTCGGACTTGGCGGATTTGTCACGTATTTTACCAGCGGTCTTATCAGCGCATTAACGGGACAGATTTTGCAAAAGACCGGAAGTTATCTCTATGTCTTTATTTATTTTTCCGGTATGTACATTATATCGTTATTAGTCATTCAATTGTTAATTCCTAAAATCGGTAAAGAGCATGCAGCAGCCTGATAAAAATATTGCATTCCCGTGGATACCTGATCTCAGTAACGGACGATACAAAAATCCAATCATCTGCGCTGATTATTCCGACCCCGATGTAATTCGTGTCGGCGATGATTACTTCATGGTTGCATCAAGCTTTAACTGCACACCCGGTTTGCCGATATTGCATTCGCGTGATTTGGTAAACTGGAAACTTATTAATCACGCGATTAAAAATGTGCCGGGCGAAAAATATTTTGCAGTGCAGCTCGGCTGTGGTGTGTGGGCTCCTGCGATACGTTATCATAATAACAAATATTGGATTGTATTTCCGACTCCCGATGAAGGCTTGTATGTTATTACGGCTAATCATCCGGTGGATAAATGGACTGAACCTCATCTGCTCAAAGCAGGAAAGGGATTAATTGATCCCGCACCGTTCTGGGATGATGACGGCAAAGCATATCTTGTTCACGCGTATGCGGGCTCAAGGGCGGGAATAAAACATCTGCTTCGTGTTTCTCCGATGGCTCCCGATTGCTCTGAATTACTCGACGAGGGCGAAATAGTTTATAACAATCCCGAAAAGCATCCGACGCTTGAAGGTCCGAAATTACACAAACGTAACGGCTGGTATTTCATTTCAGCTCCTGCCGGCGGTGTTCAAAACGGATGGCAAGTAATATTACGCTCGCGAAATATTTATGGACCTTATGAAGATAAGATCGTACTGGCGCAAGGCGATTCGCCAATAAACGGGCCGCATCAGGGAGCGTTAGTTGATACACCAAGCGGCGAGTGGTGGTTTGTTCATTTTCAGGATACAGGTATATATGGAAGGATAATCCATTTGCAGCCTGTGCAATGGGTTGATGATTGGCCGATGATAGGCATAAATCAAAATGCGGATGGTGTAGGCACTCCGGTTTTAGAATATGCAAAACCCTGCAAAGGTGATGAAAGCATTCCGCAAACCTCAGATGATTTTCAAAGTCCTATACTCGGCTTGCAATGGCAGTGGACTGCAAATCATTATGATAACTGGTATTCGCTTACTGAAAACCCGGGGCATTTACGATTATATACGCAACCTGTGATGGCGGATGTTCGTTTACAACCGAACTTACTGCTGCAAAAATTTCCTGCCCGGAGCTTTACTGTCGAGACTAAGTTTGAACTTCATGCAAAGTCAGCAGGGGAATCAGCTGGCTTAGTAATTGCCGGTGAGAAACAGTATATGCTTGGCTTGGAAAGTGCCGGAGATCAAAATCTAATTGTGCTCATTACTGTTGACGGGAAACGCATTCTTGGAGAAACGGATAAATCCATACTCACCGTAAAAGCAATGGTGGGACCTGAAGGTCAATTTACCCTGGCGTATTCTATCGGAGGTGAGGTTAAATTACTTCCAGAAAAATTTCAGACAACACAGGGTACATGGATTGGCGCAAGAGTAGGAGTATTCGGCATCAAATCGGAAACTACCGGAGAATCAGGTTATACGGATTTTGCATATTTCTTATTTACATAATAAACGGCTATCCTTTTCGAGAATAGCCGTTTATATTCTTTACTGAACGCGGTTATAATTTAGGATTCCGGATATCCAGTATATATTCCTTTAACATCTTGTGTACCTTTTCAGACTGTACATATATCAAATGGGGATTTGAGGGTAATAAATATTCGAATAGGAAGAATGCTTCAAATTTATTATCATTAGCTGCTTCAGAGAGAACCTTTAGTTGTACATCATCTTTTAAATCTGCCTTAGCGTTCTTCAGGCCTATTAGCTCATCTATCAAACATTCTTTTTCTGCAAATATTTCAGTCTCTTCAGCCGACTTATTGTACTTCTTTCTGAAATTTGCTTTGTAATCCGGTTCATATTCCCATAGAGCTTTTGTAAACGCATAACCAACCCAATTACTATTAAAATAAATATCCACCTGGTTAACTCCGGTTTTCGTCAGCTCATATTGAGGTGTAAAAAACCATAAGCTACTATCACGTTCTGCAGCCTTATAAATTTTTGCAAATGATTTGGCAATTGACGGATGATTCCTGTTATACATGATTGCATAGGTGATTTCATCCAAAGCATCACTTATATTATCCATAATGAAATATAAGTCTGCTAGAAACCAGTGCGCCATATAATCCAAGGAATTTAATTCTATTGCCTTCTTATATTCTTTTTCAGCGTTTTTATAATCTTGCTTCAGTGCGTACGTTTGTGCTGCATACGTATGCAAAGTTGATATGCTGGGTGAAATGGTAATAAGCTGATTATAATAAACAAGAGCACTATCGAGTTGCTTAGCAGCGAAAAAATCTTCTGCCTTGTCCATGATTTTGTTTTCAGCATCAGATAGTGAATAGGTTTTAGCTACCAGTCCATGATCTGTTTGAGCAATATAATATGTATTGCTGATTATGTCACCGGCATTCTGCTTTGGTTTAATTGTTTTTTTGAGAGGATTCACATTATAGATAAATGGAGAGGCCTCCATTATCTTTAATATTTCAAATGGCTGTTTGAAATCTTGACTCATTGCTATGCATGAAAAGAACCCAAAAACTAGTAACAACAGCTTTTTCATTTGAGACTCCACTTGATAAATAGTATTTATTCATGTTATAATTTAGAAAAAAATCTGTAATAAACGACCAAAGGAGTCCGGTTACTTATTTGGCTTCGCAAGCCGTAACTGTTGGTTAACATGCAAATCCATAATAAAATCCTGATCATGTGATACAATAATCAGAGAGCCGGCATACTCGTTGAGCATCCGTGTCATTTCATTGACGCTCTTCAAGTCGAGGTTATTCGTCGGCTCATCAAGCAGTATGAGATCCGGCGGCTGAACAGGAGCGAACAGACAAGCAAGTCCGACTCTCATGCGTTCGCCACCGCTTAATACCGATACTTTTTTGTGGACATCCTCATTGAAGAACAGAAGCCGTGCAAGGCGTATCCGCAATTCATGCTCCGGTACGGCATCATGAGCATAGGCAAGAACATTCTCAAGAATTGTCTTTGTATCATCAAGCAGGGAAGTATTCTGATCCAGATAAGCGATGTTCTGCACTCCGGTAAAAACTGTGCCTTCACTTGCTTCCAATTCACCGGTGATAAGTTTCATTAATGTTGATTTGCCGGATCCGTTTGCGCCTTGCAAGTGCAGCCTATCGTTGCCGAGCAAAGAAAAACTTACAGGTTCCTTCCATAATGGTGTGTGACCATCAAGTATAATATTAACATTGTCGAAGAGTACTATTTTTTCAGTATCGGGCGTTTTGGTATTAGTGAAATCCAAAATCATTCTTCGGTCAACCGGCAACTGCTGTCTGGCTTCATCAACTGCTTTTTGTTCGTTCTCGACCCGTTTCTCGTGTAGCTTTTTAAGGTTAGAGGCTGTTTGTTCCGCTTTTCCTTTCCGCTTATGAATGACAGCTTTTAGTATGCCGCCGTTTTTTGCTTTTTCCGCCGCATGTTTGGTTCTGACTGCCTGCCGTTGTAATGCCGTCTGCATTTCATTAACCCGTTTATCTAATCGTGCCTCCGCATTTCTTGAGTCATCTTCCAGAGCTTTACGTTCAATGAGTTTTTGCTCATCATAAAAATCATAATTGCCGCCGTAGGACTTTGCCAGTCCGGGCGTGAGCTCAATTATTTTATCCATTTGCCGGAGCAGTTCGCGGTCGTGGCTGATAATAAGCATGCCGCCTTTGAACTCCCGGACGAACATATAAACAAATTGGCGCATGTGTTCGTCCAGATGATTGGTGGGTTCGTCAAGAATAAGAAAATCGGGTGTGTTGAAAAGCAGGGAAGCGAATACACAACGTATCTGTTCGCCGCCACTTAAAGTATTGAAGCAGCGGCGCGGATTGATGTACGAAATACCGGTGCTTTCCAGTGCCTCGTGAAGACGCTCATCAAGCTGCCAGTCATCATTAAGTATTTCATAATCCGCATTTGTCCCGCTTCCGGAAAAGATTTTTTGTAAGGCGGCATACCGCTCGGCAACACCGAATAGTCCAACAATTGAATTTTCTGAAAATCCTGATACGTTTTGGGGTAAGTATGCAATGGTTCCTGACGTCTCAACATATCCGTTTGCCGGAGAAAGTTTTCCGGCAATGATTTGTGCAAGAATGGATTTACCTGTGCCGTTATTCCCGGTAAGGCCGGTTCGCTCCGAACTGCATGCAAAAGAAATATTATTAAAAAGATTTGTACCATCCGGGTGGTTCCACCCGAGGGAGGTAACTACGATAAAAGACATATAAACTCCTGTTTATCAAATAGATGATATTATAACGGCTGTGCCGCTGTTATCTGATATTGAAGTTTATATTCTCACTCGTTCACCGTAATTATTGTTAGACGTAATGTAAATATATGAATTTAGAATAGAATTATTGGATCAAATCATAAAGTCGATAATTTCCTACTGATTTATCTTTGCGCTTTTTAGATAAATTTTATTAAAAATCAAAAAATCAGAATTTGAAGATTTTATTACTTTTCAGTCATTACTTTTGTTCAAATGAAAAAAATATTGAACCGATAAAAATTTTAATTGTTAATGTAATCTGAATTAAGTAGTTTCTTGTTCAATAATGCGATAAAGTTGAAGTTTCTTCCTAATGGGAATAAGCCATTAGTATTTTACACCTATGTGATGTTGATGTTGGGTTTTAATGTATGGTAGTGAGTTTGAAAAGGTTGTCTATGTCCAGATGCTTGTTTTGCAGTGTCCATTGAGGGTTAATGAATAAAAAAAATTCTCTAACGCATTTGCTTGCCAAAACAGAAGAGGCCAATTGGGCGGATCTCATCTATAATTCCACATCGGATTCGATTTTTCTCATCGAAGTCGGAGAAAAAGGTAGCTTTACATGCATCTCAGTCAATGATGCGTACGTAAGCAGTACAAAATTTTCCCGCGAAGAGATAATCGGCAAGTCACCAGATAAAATTTTACCACCCGAGCCCGCAGCATACGCAATGGGTAAATACCGTGAAGCCATCAACAAAAAGCAACCTATCCGGTATGAAGAACGGGTGATAATTGATGGCGAGGAAGTATGGGTACTAACAACTCTTACGCCGGTCTTCAATAAAAGTGGAATTTGTACCCATCTGATTGGTGCCTCAACTGATATTACCCGTCAGAAGACGATAGAACTCGATCTCAAGAACAGCCTGGTCAAATACCGTATCTTGACCGAAAGTATGATTGATGTAGTATGGGTGTTGGATTCCGATACTTTCTACTTCAATTATGTTAGTCCTTCCATCGAAAAACTCCGTGGTTACTCAGTAGATGAAGTCATGGCCCTACCTATGGAGGCGGCATTATTACCTGATGCTGCACAATCAATCAGGAAGGTCGTAAAGGAAACCATTAAAAAATTAAAAGCGGGTGAATTATCATATGATGCACATTACATCAATGAAGTCCCGCAACCTTGTAAAGACGGATCGATTGTTTGGACTGAAGTAATTACAACTTTTTATCCGAATCCTGAGACCGGGAAGATCGAAATACGGGGAGTTACACGCGATATTACCGAGCGGAAGAAAAACGAATTCTTAATGAGAGAAAGCGAGATCCGTTGGAAAAGCATTTTTGAGAATTCCATAGACGCCATAAGTCTTTTTCACGAAAGCAAGTTGATTTGTGCCAATCCAGCATTTGTAAAGCTCCTTGGTTACGAAACGGAAGAAAGCATTGTAGGAGCTGAAGTACTCACGTTTATTGCGCAGGATGAACATGCTAAGGTTATGGAGGAGTTGGCAAAACGTAAAAACAATATTGGCTATAATTCCAGTTATTTTACAAAGGGTATAAGGTGTAGTGGAGAAGAATTTGAGATTGAGGTGCATGCTTCAACCTATTGGATGGGAGACAAACAATATTCCATAAGCATCATCCGGGATATTACCGACAGTAAGAAAATGGAAAGAGATCTTGTTCATCTTCAAACTCATTTCAAAAAGTTGATGGAAAATGCGCCTGATGGCATAGCTTTGATAAATCTTGCAGGTCAATTTCTTTATATCAGTCCTTCTTCACTTAAAATGTTCGGATATACGGCGGAAGATATAGGCAAACTAACACCTGATGAACTAACTCATCCGGAAGATTTGGCGTATGTTCTAAAAACACTACAGGAATTGATTCTCGATCCTAGTCTTAAACCTGTGATTCAATATCGCTTTCATCACCATGATGGCAGTTGGAAGTGGATTGAAAGTACAATAACCAACATGCTCTCGGAACCGGCTGTACAGGCAATTGTAATAAATTTTAGGGATATTAATGAGTGGAAACTGTATGAATTGGAATTACTCAGATTATCCACCGCCGTCGAACAGAATCCTGTGTCGGTACTGATTACTGATACGGAGGGGAAAATCCAATATGTTAATAAAGCGTTCGAAAAAACAACCGGGTACACTCAGAAAGAAATTATTGGTAAAACTCCAGGCATTATGAAATCAGGTTTCACCCCTGAAGAAAAATATCAGGAACTTTGGGAAACAATAAAGAGTGGGCGGGTTTGGCAGGGCGAATTGTTGAACCGAAGAAAGAATAATGAAATATATTGGGAAGAGGTCGCCATTTCACCGGTGATGGATCAAAATAGTACTATCCTCAATTACGTCGGTGTTAAAATTGATATTGAAGAAAAGAAACGCACCAATTTAGAGTTGATTGCCGCTAAAGAAAAGTCTGAGGAAATGAACAGACTGAAGTCGAGCTTTTTGGCCAATATGAGCCACGAACTTCGCACTCCCATGATAGGAATATTAGGATATTCGGAAATTCTTGAGGAATCTGACTTACCTGATAACTATAAGCAGTACGCTTCAGTAATTAATAAAAGCGGTAAACGGTTATTGGAAACATTGAACCTGATTTTGGATTTATCAAGAGTAGAGGCCGGGAAAATAGAACTACACCTGTCAAATGTCGATGTCTGGGCTACCATTAAAGAGATATGCCAGTTATTTGAGAGTATTACTGAGAAGAAGGGGTTGAAATTCATCATCCAAGAACCGAAAGAAAAGGTGGTTGCACTTCTCGACCAAACAATGCTCAGGCACATAATTAATAATCTACTTAATAATGCCGTTAAATTTACCGACAAAGGTGATATTGGCGTTTGCATGAGAATTGAAAATGCTGAGATAGTAATTGAAGTTTCCGATTCAGGCATTGGCATAAGTGAGGAGAATCAGCGCATTATTTGGGAAGAGTTTAGACAGGTGAGTGAAGGTATGGGTAGGTCGTTTGAAGGTACGGGCTTAGGTCTTTCAATAACTAAAAGATTTGTTGAGAAGCTGAACGGAAACATTAGTGTGCGCAGTACTCTTGGGGCTGGAGCAACTTTCACTGTCAGAATTCCTATGCTTGACTCAACGACTACTGATGTAATAGCTGATACTTCGAAGAAAATTCCTGAAATACAAATTCCTGAACTTAAAGCTGCTGTCAGGCCGAAGGTTTTATATGTAGAAGACGATGAGATAGCTGTGCAGTTGGTAATGCATGTATTAGAGTCTATTTGCGAGCTGGATGTCGCATATACACCCGCATCTGCGATTGACAAGGTTCGAAAAACCAGATATAGCGCGATTCTTATGGACATAAACCTTGGTAAAGATCAAATCGACGGGTTGCAGACGAGTCTGCTGATTCGCAAGATTGAGGGAGGTAGTGATGTGCCGATTGTCGCTTTGACAGCATTTGCAATGACAGGTGATAGGGAGGAATTTCTATCTGCAGGTTGTACTCATTACCTCTCTAAACCCTTTACGGCTGATGAGATTCAAAGCCTTATGACAGGTATATTGTACCCGAAAGAATAAATTCGCATAAACATCTTAGATAATAGAATGAAATGAGATAGCAGAAAGAGACGTACAATTTTATTAGAGAGGGAAATGCTATGTTTACGTTTGAGATATTTTATTCTGTCATCATCGGGTTTTTAACTTTTAACCTTATTGGGGCTATCGGGCTTGCATATAAAAATTACAATAGAAAATTTAACCTCCTGTATCTTGCCTTTACACTAACCATTATCGGTTTCTTTATTTTTGATTTATTTTTTCAGTCCAAACAATATTGTAATATTCCTGACTTTATAATTTTTGAAAAAGGAACGAATTTCTTCCTCTTGATGGCCGGAGTCGTACTTGTTCAATTAATTTCGGCTATAACCGGATATTCCAATACGTGGTTGAAATGGTGCTACACTTTGCCTCTCGTATACTTTATTATTATAAACTTTGTTCACCCATTTGGGTTCTATTATTCTTTTGTTGAGAAAATAGTTTCTGCGCCATTGGTTCTTGGGATATCTTACAATATGCCTGTGGGAAAGACTTCGCAGAATGTAATGGTTATTTCACTATATTTTATCTTGCTGGGTATTCTGGTCATAAAATCCACAGTCTTTGCTGTTAAGAAGGGGCTGAAAAGCGGAGGAATGCTTCTGTCAGCGGCTTTTATTCCCGGAATAATGTTTCAATTTCTTTCTGCTGTGATGTTTTGGTTCTCAGGAAAAATCAATCTTCCGGCAATATTGTTGTCGGAGTTCGGTTTGTTTTATGTTACGCTTTTGTTGGGGGCAAAGAATTTTTCTGATGCACTCGACCTGGTGGGTGCTACAAATTCGTCTTTGCGAAGTGAGGAGCGGTACAGGCTATTAGCTGATCACATGACCGATACGATTTGGTTGATGGACTTACAGATGAAGACCTATTATATCAGCCCCTCAATTGAAAAAATCAGAGGCTTTACGAAAGAAGAAATATTTAGTATGCCGCTTGAAAAGCATATGCCTGCAGCGTCACTACAAAAAGTTCTAGATACCTATAACAAGGAAATGAACAATCTGAAACTGCATCCTGAATATTCATTTGTTGTCTCGCTGGAATTGGAGTTTTATAAAAAGAACGGTACTACATATTGGTCCGAGAATACCTTTAGCCTAATACGGGATGAAGAGGGGAAACCGGAGGCAATTTTGGGTGAAGGGCGTGACATAACTCCGAGGAAATTGGCAGAGGCTAAAATTAAACAGCTTTCAAGAGTCGTTGAGCAAAGTCCTGTTTCAATTTTGATTATTGATGCAGAAGGCACCATTTTGTATGCTAATGCCAAAGTTGCTGAAGAATACAACAACATGCAGGGTGTCAATATTGGAGAAAAATTATATGTTTTTAACGAAAAACTGCAAGCTGAAAATGACATAGATATCTGCAAGATTCTTCGGCATAGTGTTGAGTGGCAGGGTGAAATTTTTAATAAACGTCCATCCGGAGTTAATGTGTGGGAGAATGTTTCTATTTCTCCTATCAAGGATGAAGAAGGCGGGGCTACTCAATTTTTAATTATTATTGAAAATATAAGTACGCGCAAAAAACTTGAAGCCAACCTTATTTATGAAAAGGAGAAAGCTCTGGAGATGAGCCGCTTGAAATCCAGCTTTCTTGCCAACATGAGCCATGAATTGCGGACACCGATGATTGGGATTTTGGGATATAGTGAGCAGGTAATTGAAGAAACGCATGATGCGAATATCAAATCTAATATGGAAATAATATACAACAGTGCCAGCCGTCTAATGGATACACTTAATCTCATTCTCCATCTGTCCCGTATCGAAGCTGGTAAGATGGATATAGAATATTCGGCATTCGATGTGATAAGGACTATTGAGGAGGTCCGTAGGTTATTTGCAAGAAACGCAGAAAAAAAATCTTTGTACTTGAAATTGGAAAGTGAGTTTGAACAGCTGGTTATTGTTTCCGATGAAAAAATAATGCGTGAGATTATCAGTAATATTGTGAATAACGGAATCAAATTTACTGACAAAGGCGGAGTGCGTATTCAGGTCGCAGTTGAAAAGGCAGGAAGCCATAAATGGCTGATCATAAAAATTTGCGATACCGGAATCGGCATAGCGAGGGAAAATCAGCAATTGATTTGGGAGGAATTCCGGCAAGTGAGTGAAGGCCATAACCGGAGCTTTGAAGGAACGGGACTAGGGTTAACCATAACAAAGAAATTTGTAGAAAATCTGAAGGGCAATATAGTTCTGGAAAGTGATTTGAATGAAGGCGCAGTTTTTACTCTTAAGTTTCCCCTGATTACCGCAGACACTGTATTATTTCCTGAAAAAACAGAGAGAAAGGTTGAGGAAAAAATGGTTAGTAACCACGCTCCTGAATTACCCCTAATATTATATGTTGAAGACGATGCGATAGCTGTTCAATGGGTAACGAAAGTATTAAAGAATATATGTACTGTGGAAACGGTGAATAGTTCAATAAAGGCTCTTCAGAACGTCAAACAGAAAACCTATGCCGCAATCTTGATGGATATAAATCTTGGTAGGGGAGAAGATGGTGTGCAAACAACAAAAGAAATTCGAAAATTGGAAGCATACAAGTCTGTTCCGATTATTGCGGTTACAGCTTATGTAATGGAAGGCGACAAAGAGGAATTCTTAAGTGCTGGTTGTTCCCATTACATTGCAAAACCATTTACTTCTGCGGAGCTTAAAAAGTTAATGGGTGAAATTTTATAGACTTCTAAAGATTTTTGTGCAGAAATTTGCGGGAAAATTTTTCTCATGATTTTTTTTGCTACTTTTGTTAAAAAACAGCGCAAAAGTAAAAACTTATTTTCTTAGGTAAAATTCATTATAGCGTAAATAAATAAAATATTATGCGATATTGCCTAAATTAATGCAAAAATGATTGGCGCTCTACTTAATTAATTCGGTGAGAATATTTGCCCCAAAGCCAGAAAAGGCTCAGCAATTTTAAAATTATTAAAAAAACTAAAATTTTTTTAGTTAAGGTGACACAACATTAAACATAATCATTTTTAAGTCAAGCAAGTATTTCCCTTAATAAAAATCTGCTTTGTTATATCTCCACTTAGAAAATATGGTGAGAAAAAAAGACTCACCATCATCACACTTCCGATGCCTTAGTTTTTAAACCTGACTTATGTAATTTTCTTCTGGTCATTTTTATTTTTCAATTTCTAAGGTAATCTATATGCAGTTATCTGGTTTGAAATACGGGGCAAAATTATTAGAGCTTGTCGAATTTCCGGTCGCAGAATTTCTAACGGACGGAGCAACGCACGATGAAATACAAAATTTAATTGATAAGTACGGCAAGATAGTTGTCAAACCGTCATTTAGCGGTGGAGTCGGCAAAAAGGGGAAAGCCGGTCTGGTAAAGATTGTAGATAATCTGCCGGATGCGCTTGCAGCAAAAGAGCAGCTATATTTTGCGACACATAAATTTGGTTCCAAAGTCGTCAAAGCTAACGGTGTAACCTTTGAAGCATTTATTCCGGCTGAACTCGAAGTGTATTTTTCCATCTCAGCCTCCACAGTATACCGTAAGCCGATATTTACCATCTCACCCTGGGGCGGTGTTGATATTGAAACTCTTGGACCGGATAAAATTCGTGTAAATGATATAGATCCATTTATCGGACTTAAAAGCTTTGATTTAACAAACCAGCTGAATGATACCAACTGCCCGGAAGAATTCATTTCCCCATTGGTGCAGAATCTTCCAAAGCTTTGGGAACTGTATGATAATTACGGATTAACAACTATAGAAATTAATCCAATTCGTATGGCCAGAATTAATAACAAACTTGTTCCCGTTGCTTGTGATGTTAAAGCATCGTTCGATCAAGACAATCCGGGTTGGAAACGTCTCATGCTCCCAAAGACTATATTTCAAACGGATGTTACTCCTTTCGAAAGTGAAATCAATCAATTGAGGACATATCAAGGGCAGAGTGATGTTCTTGAGATGAATCCCGAAGGAACTATTATTCCGTTCATGTTCGGCGGTGGTGCAACAAGTGCAGCCACTGAGACCCTTGGTGCCTCGGCAATTTTTGCTTCCGATTTTGGCGGCAATCCCCCTTATGAGAAAATGTATGAAATAAGTAAGATAGTTTTCAAACACTGGCTTGACAAAGCTAATGTTTTAGTCATCATCGGCGGTAAAGCTAATAATACCGATATCTATGTTACGTTCAAAGGCATATTTGATGCGTTACGTGATACAGTCGCTAAGAATGGCAAAAAACCGATTTATGTAATCATCGGAAGAGGCGGTCCGAATCTGGTTAAAGGTATGTTCTATGCGAAAGACATGCTGGATACCCTCAAGCTTCCTTACAGGATATTCGGATTTGATACTTCAATGATTAAGGTATTAGAATACGCGAAAAAGATTGATACCTGGTGGGCAGCCTCAGGTAAAGCAGAATACATCGCAAAATATGGTAATGAATAGTCTATATTCTTTCCAATAAACACTAACAGTTTTGAAATGAAATAAAGAAGATTATTATGAGACAGTTAACAACTAAACCCTTTCCGTATTTCGTCGGTATACATTCTCTGGAAGAATTGGTCACAAAGAACAACCGCGTATGTATTATCAACATACTTGGAAGTGAAAGTAGAAAAGTAACTCCCGTATCGCATGAGTATAGCGGTGGCAACATTGTTGCCGGTGTGCAATATGGAAAAAGAGGCGAGCTTGAAACTAAATTAGGAAATATCCCGATTTTCAGAAGTATTCGTGACGTCAAAGAACATGGAATCAATTTTGATATCGGCGTTGTATACTTACCGCCTTCAGCAGTTTCTCAGGCAGTCGCAGAATTGGTGAATTATAACCCTAATCTGAAACGCATTGTGGTCATAACTGAAAAAGTTGCTTCAAGAGACTCACGCAATATTAGAATGATCTGTCAGGAAGCCGGCGTAGATTTAATTGGCGCCAATTGTCTTGGCGTTGCAAATATCTGGGACCATGTCAGAGTCGGCGGCGCGTTAGGTGGAGATAACCCTGAAGAAGCTCTCAAAAAAGGGTCAATCGCAATTCACTCCAATTCAGGAAACTTTACGACCACAATAGCACAGTATCTTTCAACCAAAGGTTTCGGACTCTCTACTGTGGTGAGTTCAGGAAAAGATATTTACATCCACTTTGCTCTTGCAGAGTTTCTTTATGCAGCTCAAAATGATCCGAGAACCAAAGCGGTTGTCGTCTATGTCGAGCCGGGAGGATATTATGAAAAGCAGGCGCTTGACTGGATTAATGAGCGCCGTTTCGGATTCAGTAAGCCAATTATTGCCTGTGTTACCGGTAGATGGAAAAAGGATATTAATAGAGCGGTCGGCCATGCAGGTGCATTAGCAGGCAGCGGAGATGATGCGTTAGCTAAAGAAGAATGGTTTGATAATTATTTCGAAGTAGGTGTATTCGACCCTGCAAAACCAAAAGTTTCTAAAAAAGGTGTAAGAGTATCCTCGATACAGCATATTCCTGAAGCCGTTCACGCTGTGTTTGAAAAAATAGGTGAGGCTCCTGATTTCAAAGCTCAAGGTGATCTTTCACTTAAGCCCTGGTTAGGCGACGCGACCTTCAAATTACCGCCGGAATTGGATATTCCAATTGTTCAGGCAATGGAGCCATACAATATTCAGATCAAGGAAATCAACAAGCAGGTTGGTGCTCATTATCTCCGTCAGAACATGCAGGACAAATCCGGTGCTTCCAGAATGGATCCCAAAACTCAGATTTCCGAACTTCACGGAAAAACCGTCCTTGACCTTTCAAAGCACACCATGGAAGAAAATATTTACTTTGCTCTTGCGAAGGTTATGCCGGAAAAAGGCGATATACCTACGATTGATTTTCTGCTGAATTTATTCCTGAAAATGGATGAGAATAGAATGAACCTGGTGGATGTAGCACGAGACAATGATTGTTCTCCGAACGCATACATTGCTTCACAGGTAGCTCTGATAGGTAACAAATCATTGCTCGACAAATCTCGGGCTCATGCAAGGTTCATTATTAACCTCATCAGAGAATTTGAACTGAACGATGAAACAACAACTTTCTCTAAAGAGGTTGATGAGTTTATCAGGAAGAACCTGCTGACAAAAGAAGAGCAGATGCGCAGTGAAGTATCTGAAATGCTATTGAAGGAGATTAAGAATAGTAAGAAAAAATGTATAGCTATAGATGTTTGCAGGCATATCATTTTATTATCTGAAAAAGAAGGATTGTCTATCCGGGATACCTATGAGTTTCTTCTGGCTTCCATCGGCGTTTGCATCTTCTGGAAACCGATGCTCGAAAACCGGATTTCACGGCAGGTGGTTGAAGATTCGATAAGTTATTTCTATATCCTGTCGAGAATTGTTGCATACTCGGTAATTGATAGAAAGAATAACAAATTCTGGCAGAAGCTTATCAATACTAAGATATCCAACATCAGTGCTTCATTTACCGAAAATGCATTTAAGATATTATTCAACCGTCCTCCAACGGATAGTGAATTATATGAATTCAGAAGCTTGATCGGTCTGACCATTACAAACGGCTCCGGCACTATATCTGCCAAAGGGGCTAAGGAATCCGTCAGCGCTAGAAACCATATTTCGATGGCATATGTCGGATTTATGTCAAATACCGGTTTTGCCCACGGTGGTAACGGTTTTGAAGCAGTGCAATACTTGTTAGAACAATTTTCCAAAACTGATCTGAAGGATCCCGGTAACAAAAATCATAAGATTGACCTGAAATCTCTCGCTATAGATGCGGCCAGAACATATGGGCAGTATAAGCAGATGGAAAAAGAGACCGGCGATCTGAATTATCGCAGAATACCTTGCATCAATCACCCGATTTTCAAAGGTCATGATGTGAACATTGACCCTCGCGAAAATTTCATTCGTGGAAAATTGGAGGAGCAGGGAATATATAATGTCTTTTTAGACTTTTATCATAATCTGGTACAGGAGTTATTCAACGAAGGCATTACGAAAAATGTATTTTGCGTAAATGTTGATGCTGTTCTGGCTGTTATAATTCTAAAGTTGGTTTGGAAAGATCTGAAAGATGGTAAGCTTACTAACAAGCAAGTACAGGATATCGTGTTTACCTTGTTCTTGTTTGGCCGGGCTATCGGTGTAACTGCTGAAATTGCAGATCATCGTGACCGCGGAACGGATATGGACTGCCGTACACCGGAAAGTAAACTCGCGTTTGTGTTATAGAACATGCAGAACTTTATCTCCTGAAAATTTTCTGTAAAATTGAAGGACAACTTCGTATATTTCAAATATGAGCAAAAATTATTGCTTTTACGAAGAATAGAAAATCATTAATTATCATGTAATTATTGATGTAACGTTTATTCCCATTTGAAATATATGGCTGCAGGTAGAAAAGAAGTTAATCATTCAATAGTCTCTGGAAATATCGAGCGCATCGACAGTGCTTTGCGTATTGTATCTCAATTCTTTCAAGATGAGGTAACACAAAGCACAATAAGTTCGGATGTCCAGGAATTGCATGGGCAGGTATTATCTCTGCTGCATGAAAAGCATCTTTCTGACGTATTGCAAGATTCTAAAAGTTCAGCTTATGCACTATTGGACAAAGTTCATGTCCAGCTCTTTGCAGAGGTGGACAAAGCCGAATTTCTCCATGACGCAATCAAATATCTAAAAAAGCTTGAATCAAAACTGGATGTACTGCTCAACTCCAGCGGAGCTGAAGATTACAAACAACTCGTCGAATCCTCACTTGATATAATTTTTAGAATTAACCATCAGGGTAAAATTCTATATATAAGTCCATCCGTGCAAGATAGCCTTGGTTATTCTGCTGAAGAGGTTATCGGGAAAGAGATGACACGATTTATCCTTCCGGAAGATATTGAGCAATTCCGATATGCAATCACTGAGTTTTTCAATAATAAAATACTCATTAATTTTCGCTCTACCCTCATTCATAAAGCGGGGCATAATGTCCCTGTCGAAATCGACGGTAAGATGATCAAACGAGGCTCGAAATATATCGGACAGGGAACAATCCGGAATATCAGCGACCGTGCCGAAGCCGAAAAAGCACTTGCGAACGAGCAGAGTCTGGTGAAAACCCTCATGGATAATTCTCCCGACGCTATCTATTTTAAAGATCTCCAAAGCCGCTTTATCAAAGTAAACATTTCGAAAGCTCTGCGTCATGGACTGAAACCCGAGGAAATGATTGGCAAATCGGATTTTGATTTCTATAGCAGGGAAGATGCCCAGAAGGCTTATGACAACGAGCAAAAAATTATTGCAACCGGCACTTCAATCATCGATGTTGAAGAAAAATTAGTGCTGGTGGATGGTTCGACAAAATACATCATTTCATCGAAGATGCCGCTCTGCAATCCCAATGGACAAATAGTAGGTACCTACGGAATTTCCCGCGATATAACAAAAAGAAAAAATCAGGAACTGCTTCTTGAAAAGCAGGATGCTCTGTTAAAGGCCATAGCGCAGGCTACCGTTGTTGTTATTTCGGAATCCTATTTCGGCAGCTCAACAGAAAAAGCATTGCGCATTTTGGGTGAGGCAGCAGATGTTAATCGTGTTTATATTTATAAGAATGTTCCCGGGAGTGAGTTAAACGATCCGGGTACGCAGATTGTTTTTGAGTGGGATGCCGAAGATGTAGAAAAGCAAATAGAACTGCTTCGCGACAAGATAATTCCTTACGAGCGCTTCAGCTCCATTTCACTTTATAGTAAGCTTAAAGCCGGAGAGGTTGTTAGTTTTGACATTGAAGATATGACGCCTGAACAGCGTATGATCTTTTTCGATCAAAATCTGAAATCAATTCTTATCGCCCCGATATTTTTAGCAAACAGTTTTTGGGGTTTCATCGGATTTGATTCATGTTATCATAAAAGAACATGGAGCGAAAGCGATAAATCGGTACTAACAACCGTATCAGCTATCATTGGAAACCTGGTTCAAAAAAGTTATGCCGATGAAGAACTGAGAAAAAAGAATATTGAACTTGATAGAGTTGCTGTCCAAGCCCAAGCAGCGGTTAAAGCAAAAAGTGAGTTTTTGGCTTTAATGAGTCATGAAATCCGGACTCCGATGAATGGGGTGATAGGCATGACCGGTCTGTTGTTAGACACCGGTTTAAGCCAAGAACAACGGGAATTTGTTGAAACTATCCGCATCAGCGGGGAGCAGTTACTGGTTATTATCAACGACATCCTCGATTTTTCGAAAATCGAATCCGAGAGAATGGAAATGGAAGTTCAACCTTTCGTTCTCCGGGAATGTATCGAAGATACTCTGGATTTGTTGGGCTCAAAAGCTGCAGAGAAAGGCATTGATCTTCTCTATCAAATCAAGGAACCAGCCCCTGTAGCTGTTATGGGTGACGTGACAAGACTCAGGCAGATACTAACGAACTTACTCAATAATGCTATAAAATTCACAGAACAAGGTGAAGTTTTCATATCGGTCAGTTCAAAAAAATTAGAGAGCGGCCGCTACGAAATTCAATTTGCTGTCAAAGATACCGGTATAGGTATTCCTGAAAATAAGCAGGTTAAATTATTCCAACCGTTTACTCAGGTTGATTCATCCACCACCCGGCTTTATGGCGGAACTGGCCTTGGGCTTGTTATAAGTAAGAAATTAGCCGAGTTGATGAGCGGCAGGATGTGGCTTGAGAGTGTAGAAGGCAAAGGCTCAACATTCTATTTCACAATACTTGCTGAAGAATCTCTTGCTATACGGAAGCACGCACTAAGTTCCATAATCCCAGATTTACGCGGTAAGTCTGTTCTTATCGTTGACGATAATGCTACCAATAGAAGAATTTTAAAACTGCAGGTGGAGAGTTGGGGCATGTTTTCTACCGAGTTTGAAAAACCAACACAGGCCATGGAAGATCTGGGAAAGGGAAATCATTACGACATTGCGATTCTGGACTATCAGATGCCGGAGATTGACGGCATAGCATTGGCAAGAATGATAAGAGCTATTCCGAAGATAGTCCAATTTCCTATCATTGTATTGACCTCGCTTGGACGTAAAGAGGACAATGATTTATTGCAGGAATTGAATATCAAGAAATTCCTGAACAAACCAATAAAGCAATCGCAGTTATATGAGAGTTTAGTTTCTGTATTCAGTGATATGCCTGCCAATATCTCTAAGGGATATAAGCACTACGCGATCAATTCAGAGATTGCCCAGCAATATCCATTACGCATTCTACTCGCTGAGGATAATGCGATTAATCAAAAAGTTGCTATCAGGATTTTTGAAAAGCTGGGCTACCGCGTTGATGTTGCGGCTAACGGTCTGGAAGTTCTGGATGCCATGAAGGTCATACACTATGATTTGATTTTTATGGATGTCTATATGCCCGAAATGGACGGGCTTGAAGCGACTCGAAAGCTTATCGAATTATTTTCCCCGGAGAAAAGGCCGGTTATTATTGCCATGACTGCAAACGCGATGCAGGGCGATCGGGAAGAATGTCTTGAAGCAGGTATGGATGATTATATTCCAAAGCCGATGCGTATTGACGAATTACCGGATATGATCGCTAAGTGGGGAAATAAAATTCTCGCAAGAAAAGGTAACTTGGTTGAACAGCTGCAGCGTAGTAAGCTTAATACAAAGATCGTTGACGAAACGAAGATTCCATTCCTTGCTGACTTGCAGACCGAAGAGGACTTGGGTTTCTTTGTAGAACTTATTGATATATACCTGCTTGAAACGCCAAAAACAATTGAAAAGCTTTTTGAAGCGATTCAGGCAAAGAATATGCATGATACTGCATTTATCGCACATAAAATAAAAGGAAGCAGTATGTCACTTGGTATCGATCCGCTGACCGAACTAAGTAACCGTATTGAGGAATTGGCAAAGCAAGAATTGTTAGATGAAGCGCTGACTACAACTCATGAAATTCGCAATATTTTTGAAATGTCGGTAAAAGAACTGCAACAGCTGAAGAGAAAATACTCACCGCGTAAACGCTGATTTTAGTACCGGGTAATTGATTAATTCAATTACCCGGTAAAACTATTAGTGGCTTTGAAATAAGCCGATTACATTTCCATCCACATCATTGAAAAGTGCATACCAGCCATATACAGGTATAACGGTCTTTTCTCGGTAAACCTTTCCGCCATGAGTCTTTACGCGATCAAGGTGCGCTTCGATACTGTCTACATGGAATTGGAAAATGGTAGTGTCACCACTCTTTACTTCAGCGACTTTTCTGAATCCAACAGTTAAGCCGGCTTTAGTGTTATATAAATAGTAACCTTTGCCAAATGGCTTAACATCCCAATTAAAGACGTTATCATAAAACTCTTTTGCTTTTTCCAAATCCACAACGGGTATCTCAACGTGACCGATTAGTTGTTTTGACATATTTTCTCCGGATTTATTTATCATTTAAGTCGATTGTATATGCATTTCACGGTATAAAAGCATATTGTATTCCGTAAAATAAATATTATATGGGGATAACAAAAGAGAAGATTATAGAACTTCTGCACAAAAAAGAACCCCGGAAAAGCAATAAACTCTTCCGGGGTTGTACATCGATTAATGCGGAAAATTAGAAATTGAAGGTGAGCCCTACCTTAAAGGTGTTAGCCATTAAAGGTGACTCTCCGCCGAACGGGAAGTTCATCTTTTCTTTGCGTAATTCATACATTCCATATGCAATTCCGTTTTTTAAGATGAAGTTTACAATCGGTGCTGCGCTTGGTGTTGATTTCAAAATATTGTCTACAAATTTATCTACAAGACCGTAACCAATTGCTTCGGTTACTAAGCTTCCGGCAGCCTTCCAGAAAATAACTCTCGGATACATGAGCGAACGGCTATATGCTGCATTGACCGAAAGGTAGGGAATAATCTGAGCTTGAATACCGGCTTCTGAATTGATTCCAAAGCGAAAATTGTTGTCGTAATACGCCATTCTTTTGGCATCATAGCTGTCAGTAACGGGGTCATCAAATCTCACACGGGTCCAGTCTATACCGAATGAATGAGTCAGGATAACATTGGAGCATCCCGTATTATACCCGTAACCTGAATTCCAGCCCATGCCGAATTGCAAGGTATTTGCAGTCAATTTACCGGCCTCATCTGATGTATAGAAATCTTTTGTTCCTGCATTTATATCAAAATAGTGGCTTTTGTATTTTATAATATCAGTATCTTTATATGTTTTATCCAGTTTTTGATACCCGGCTTTAACTTCTCCAAATCCGTATCTGTTAAAATCAGTATTCATATTGTGCATACTTAACTGAGATTGACCATACATAAGAGTAATGAATGGATTTTTCGTATTAGTCCAGTCTGTGAGGTCGTCTGAGAAGTCCCAGTCATTGTGCCACTTGTGGTGCTTTTTGCACTCAGACTTACACTCTTTCGATTTGCTTTTTTCTGTATCGCTTGAATCACTTTGTGCAAACGCAATGGTTGAACTGCCAAGAGCTAATAGCAGCATCATAAAGAAATAATTAGTAAAACGTTTCATATTTTCTCCAATTGATTGATATATATTAAAAACAGAAATCATGCCAAAATATTTTTCGTATTTCATATAAGAAAAATATTGCAATATGGGCTAAAATGAGGGCTTTATGTGACGACTGGATGAAAATGCTGTTGAATGGATAAATTACTGTAGTGAATTGTGGACAGTTATTCTTATTGAATAAACAGTAGGGCAGGAAATCTCGGAATTAGATGTTATTGAATGGATTCTTCCTGGAATTCTCAAACTCCGGACGGTAATTTGTGCTGCTCTCCGGCTCTTGAATCCAGCCATTATGAAGTCCGTATTTTTCCATTAGAGCTATCGCTTTGTTGTACTCGGATTCCCGAACAGTCCGATTTAGGAGAATATACTTTGCTGCCTTATTTGTGGGGTAATACTGGGACATGAGGGATACGTGAATATCTTTATCAATTTCTTCTGCAATATACTTAAGTACCTGTTCTGTTTCGGAAAGGTCGTTAGGGAGCACAAGATGGCGGATGATAAGTCCGCGAACTACTAATCCGTCTTCGTAAGATAAGGCATTTCCGACCTGTCTATACATTTCACGGATTGCCTTGCCAGCATGAGAAAAATATCCATCCACCTTTGAGTAATCCTTGCCATAATCGTTATTGCCATACTTGAAGTCAGGGAGGTAGATGTCTATGACGTCTTCAAATAGTTTCAGAGTTTCAACTGAATCATACCCGTTGGAATTATATATGATAGGGATTTGAAGTCCTTTTTGCGCTGCTATGAATATGGCTTTCAAGATCGGTATAGCAAAGTGAGTAGGTGAGACTAACCCGATATTATGGCAGCCAGCTTTTTGGAGTTCAAGCATAATATCAGCTAATTTTTCACATGATATTTCATGCTCAAGTTCTCTTCTCCGGTTTTGGCTAATTTCATAGTTCTGGCAGTATACACAATTCAAGTTGCAATTGCCAAAAAAAATATTTCCAGCACCACGGACTCCGGACAAGACAGGTTCTTCGCCGAAGTGCGGAGTAAAAGATGAAACAATGGGGAATGCACGGCTGTAACAGGTACCGAGTTCGCCCTGTAACCGGTTTACCTTGCACTCACTTGGGCACATTGTGCAGGATTCGAGAATCTTCCAGGCGGAGTTGACTCGCCGTTCGAATTCACCGCTTTCTAATAATTGTATATAAGAAGGTTTAATCATAAATTGATGCTGAAACAAAAAAGCGAATCCATCGGATTCGCTTTCAAGTGTAAAATAATATAAGCTTAGTCAAACGATGTCGAAAGACCAATGCGGTGCAGGGCACCGACGTCACCCATTGATGAGAAAGAATAATTGAACGTATAATTCTTTATCGTCAGGCCGACACCAAGATTGAATCCTGCAAGTCCTGCATAATTATCAATCGTGAGGTCTTTCCGTTTTTTATTGTCATATCCGACGCGAACCCGTAAAGCCTTGCTTAAGCTAAGTTCACCGCCAAATGAGAACGCATTGAAACGCTTCTTGAAACTTCCGTTATCGTCATTCAACCTATGGAAATCAACATACAGTTTTACCGGCACCTTCTCAAATCGCTTTGACACGCCGAACACGATTTCAAACGGAATTTTTTCTGAAGTAGAGGCATACGATGATAACTGTCCGCCCATATTGAGCATCGCAAAACCGATGTTCCATTTATCCTGTGGGAAAGAATAATTCAATCCAAGGTCAACACCAGCCGCAGAAGATGAATATCCTGCAAGCGAAGAGTAGATATATTTAACCGCTCCGCCGTATGCTAAATTATCACCGAGAAAATTCGAGTATGCCACATCAAAAGCAACTTCACCTGCACTGAAATCAGCAAGTACATTTCCGTCCTGATCGGCTCCTGTAAAACTGCCGTAGTTGACATATTTAATTGCGGCTCCGAACCTTCCGATACCTTCAAAATTTTTGGAACCGGAGACTCCGGCAAAATTAATATCAAGAAGGTGATTGACGTATGTTAAAGATACCGGTGTGTTCTCTATATAAGCCAAACCAGCCGGATTGTAAAAAATAACATCAGGGTCATCATTAGCCGAAACGAAACTACCCGCCAGTCCCGCCGCACGCGGACTCATGTCCATGCGGAGGAATTCATAGGTCGTTTGGGCAAAAGCAAAATTGCCGATAATAATAAAAAATATTAAGAGCCTGGTTTTTATCATCCTAATTCCGAAAATTTATTCTTCTATTTATGAAAATAATGTCTTTCGGAGCAAGTGAATTATTCATCACTCGACCCTGTTTATTGAGCCAGAACAGAAGTTACTTTCTGAGCAGCTTCTTTTAATGTACTTGTAACTTCAAAGTTCAAGCCTGATTTTTCCAGCAATTCCCGTGCTTCAACGGCGTTCGTGCCATCAAGGCGGACAATGATCGGGAGATTAACTTGAATTTCTTTTGCTGCGTCAATAACGCCCTGAGCAACCCGATCACAGCGGACAATACCACCGAAGATGTTAATCAGGATTGCTTTTACATTCGGATCTGACAAGATAATCTTAAATCCGTTTGCTACAGTTTCTTTATTTGCTCCACCGCCAACATCAAGGAAGTTAGCAGGGTTTCCGCCGGCTAGTTTGATGATATCCATCGTTCCCATTGCAAGTCCGGCGCCATTCACCATACAGCCGACGTTTCCGTCCAACTTAATATAGTTGAGATTGTACTTTGAAGCTTCGATTTCAAGAGAATCTTCTTCGTCCAAGTCTCTCAGAGCAAAGATATCCTTATGACGGAAAAGGGCATTGTCATCAAAATTCATTTTCGCATCAAGCGCAAGAACATCGCCTTCTTTAGTCACGACAAGGGGGTTGATTTCAGCAAGGGAAGCATCAGTTGCCATGTACGCTTTGTATAAAGCATCAAAGAACACTACGGCATTTTTGAACTGCGCACCTTGCAAGCCGAGAGCAAATGCTAATTGGCGTGCCTGGAATGACTGGAATCCGGTTTTTGGGTCAACAAATACTTTAATGATTTTCTCAGGAGTTTCGGCAGCAACCTTTTCAATCTCCATTCCACCTTCAGTAGAAACCATCACAACGTTTTGAGCAGTTGCACGGTCAAGGGTGATACCGAGATACAATTCTTTTTCGATATTAATGCCTTGCTCAATAAGGAGTCGTTTGACCAATTTACCTTCAGGACCTGTTTGGTGTGTAACGAGTGTCATTCCCAAAATTGCCTGTGCGAGTGAACGAACTTCATCCAACGACTTTGCAACCTTAACTCCGCCGCCTTTACCACGTCCACCGGCATGAATTTGAGCTTTTACAACCCAAACACTTCCACCGATCTCTTTGGCGGCTTCCACTGCTTCGTCAACAGAGAATGCAACTTTTCCCTTTGGGATTGGGACATTATACTTTTGTAGAATTTCTTTCGCCTGATACTCATGAATCTTCATTACACTAATCCATTATTTCGTTCGTGAATAAATTAAATTTTTTCGCTCATAGCTTTAGCTTGCATAAAAAGAAGCAGATAATCTCTTCCGCCTGCTTTTGAATCCGTTCCTGACATATTGAATCCGCCGAATGGATGAACTCCTACTAATGCACCGGTACATTTTCTATTGAAATATAAATTACCGATAAGAAGTTCTTTTTTAGCTTGCTCAATTTTCTTTCTGTTTCTTGTCAGCACCGCTCCGGTTAAACCGTACATGGTATTGTTCCCAATTTTCAATGCATCATTGAAATCCTTTGATTTGATGACTGCGAGAACCGGTCCGAAAATTTCTTCCTGAGAAATACGTGCTTTTGGGGCTATGTCTACAAATACAGTTGGTTGAATAAAATGGCCGTTCCCTGGAGCTATACCGCCGCCGTTCAGAAGCTTGCCTTCTTTCTTACCTATTTCGATATACTTGAGAATATTCTTTTTCGCACTTGCGCTGATAACCGGACTGATAGGGGAGTTTGCTTCTGCCAGGCCGACAGCTAAAGCATCAACTTTTACTTTTAATTTTTTAACAAATTCATTGTATACTTTTTTGTCAACGATGGCTCTTGAACATGCTGAGCATTTTTGACCCTGGAATCCGAATGCAGACGTTACAACCGCTTGAACAGCTGCGTCAACATTGGTTTCGGAATCAACAATAATGCTGTCTTTGCCACCCATTTCAGCGACAACACGCTTCAGCCATATCTGTCCCGGCTGAACTTTTGCTGCTAATTCATTGATGTGAATACCGACTTCCATTGAACCGGTAAATGAAATAAATCTCGTTTTCGGGTGCGCAACAAGTGTATCACCAACTTCTGCGCCGGAGCCCGGAACAAAATTCAATACTCCTGCAGGTAATCCGGCTTCCTGCATAATCTCAACATACAAGCGTCCCATCATTGGAGTTTCGCTTGATGGTTTTAATACAACGGTATTTCCGGTAACGATAGCGGCACTGGACATACCAACTAAAATTGCAAACGGGAAATTCCATGGTGGAATTACTGCACCAACACCAAGCGGAATATATACTAACTCGTTCTTTTCACCGGGGAAGGGGGTAATAGGCTGTTTAGCAGCATAGCGAAGCATCTCACGTCCGTAGAACTCAAGGAAGTCAATTGCTTCTGCCGTATCAGCATCTGCTTCTGCAAAATTCTTTCCGGCTTCAAGAATCATATACGCATTTATTTCAAAACGTCTTCTTCTCGCAATTGCAGCAGCCTTGAACAGTATGTCGGCACGCTTTGCTGCCGGAACATATTTCCATGTTTCGAATGTCTTAGCGGCAGTCTCTACTGCTTTCTCGACGAGTGCTGTTGTTCCTTTATAAAATGAAGCAATAACTTCATCCTGATTGGATGGGTTATATGAATGCAGTAATCTGTCGGTTTTAATTTTCTTCCCGCCAATGATTATTTCGTATTTCTTCCCTAATTTCTTGCGGACTGCCTTCAAAGCATCTTTTTGTTTCTTCTCATTTGCCGGTACAGCAAAATTCAGAACTGGTTCGTTTTTAAACTCTTTTTTAGCCATGGTATAAGTAACTCCGAATTATCATTTAATAACGAAAATTACGGCAATTTTTGAACATTTGCTAATTATGAATAAAGGAGATTTGTAATTTGATTTCTTAATGGTACTTCTTGATACGTTCTCCTTGCGTCGGACACCTGCCGACCGGCAGGCGGGCTCGAAGTACTTTTAAGTTCTAAATATTTTTTTAATTAAATGCCGTAATGGGGGTGTCCTGCCAAAGGCATACTGCGGAGAGTTTTCCGAAGACATCTCGATACGTCCTGACTTCGTCAGGACACTCGATGTCCCTTGCTTTCTGCAAATTTCCTCAAAATTAAATTTAATCCAGCTAAAGTGGGTGTCCGAGTGGCCGACGTAAGGAGGACGTACCGAGGACACTCCTTGCCTAAAATTTCTCTAATTTCACAAATTTTTCAGTTTTTTTTGCTATTAAATTAATTTGAAAAATCCCCGAAAAATGAGTAAATTTCTTAGATATGAAAAAAATAATTATTGCTATAGACGGCCCTGCAGGATCCGGAAAAAGTACTACTGCCAAATTAGTTGCCGAAAAGATGAATTACCTGTACATTGACACTGGCGCGATGTATAGAGCGGTGACCTATATGGCTATGGAAAAGAACATTCTGGAAGACACACAGGCCATTGTTGAAACGTTACAAAAATCAAATTTAAAGCTGAGCTATGAAAACGGGGAGACCCGCGTTTTTATTGCCGGTGAAGAAGTTACCGAACAAATCCGCTCAAAAGAAGTAAACGATCAGGTTAGCTACATAAGTACTATTGCAGGTGTCCGCAGACAACTCGTACAGCTGCAACAGCACATGGGTAATGAAGGTGGAGTGGTAATGGAAGGCAGGGATATCGGGACTGTCGTATATCCTAATGCCGAGTTGAAGATATTTCTTGTTGCTGCACTTGATACCCGCGCCGAAAGACGCCTTCGTGAATTCGAAATTAAAGGTAAACATTCTTCATTCTCCGATGTTAAATCCAACCTGGAAAAACGCGACATCATTGACTCCTCCAGAACACTGAACCCGTTGGTTAAAGCTGAAGAGGCAGTTGAAGTTGATACGACTCATTTGACGATTGAAGAGCAAGTCGACTTTATCGTGAAACTTGCTAAGAAAAGAATTAATCAAGGTTCACCTGATCAAGGGTGCTGGTAAAATTTTTATGAAAGTCACAGTTGATACCTCCGCCGGTTTTTGCTGGGGAGTAGTTCGCGCAATTGACTTTGCCGAAAATGAGCTGGACAAGAATAAATCGCTTTACTCTCTTGGAGATATCATTCATAATGCCGTCGAAGTAGAACGGTTAGGCAATAAAGGATTGAAAACGATCTCAGTTGCCGACCTGGATTCGATACCTGCTGGAAGCAGAGTACTCATACGGGCACATGGAGAGCCGCCATCTACCTATAAAAAGGCGATGGAGAGAGGCATTGAATTAATTGACGCTACCTGTCCCGTTGTAACGAAAGTGCAGGAACGTATCAAGAAGTTTTGTGACCAGAATTATCAGGTCGTAATTTTTGGAAAAAAAGATCACGCCGAGGTTATCGGGTTACAGGGCGTAACAGGCGGAAAAGCCATAGTAGTCCTGAATCTTGAAGAAGCAATGACATTGGTTGATTTTTCAAGACCGACGGTTTTGTTTTCGCAGACAACAATGGACAAGCCGACCTTTTATAAAATTGCGGATGCTTTACGAAGCAAAATCCATCAGTTAGAGATAGGTTCCATTGAGGAGACTGCAACGACGTTTCACGCGAAAGATACGATTTGCGGGCAGGTCAGCGGTCGTGAGAAGAAGCTTCGTGAATTTGCGAAAACACACGATGTGATCATCTTCACCGCGGGAAGAAAAAGCAGTAACGGAAAAGTGCTTTTCCATATTGCTGAAGAAGAGAATAAGAAAACATTCTTTGTTGAAACAAAGGATGAACTGAAACCTGAGTGGTTTCAAGGTGCGTCCTCAGTGGGTATAACAGGTGCAACCTCAACACCCCAATGGACGATGGATGAGATGAAAGAGTATATCGAAAGAAATTTTTAAAATTCTATTGCCATCGATAGATACAATATGTTACACTAAATTATTTTTTGTTCGTTTTATTTCATGATGGCTGAAATGTAAATGAACGATATTTTTTTGGAGGCTTAATGTCTGAACAATTTGAGCAAAAGGCGGTAAACCCCGCTGAGGAATATGAAAAATCTAAAAAGTTTTTCAACGATGATGAGTATTCACAAGAAGAGTTTGAAGCTCTTTCGAAGTTGTACTCTGAATCATTCCGCAATGTTAAACAAGGCGAAATGGTAAAAGGTAGAATCGTAAGAATTCTTGACGATTCTGTTATCCTTGATGTGGGTTTTAAGTCTGAAGGTCAAATTTCCCGGGATCAATTCTCTAATTTCGCCGATGTAAAAGTCGGTCAGGAAGTAGAAGTAGTCCTGGAGAGCGTCGAAGATTTGGAAGGAAATCTTGTTCTCAGCAAACAAAGAGCAGATTTCTTACGGATTTGGGAACGCGTATTGAACGCTTACGATACCGGTGAAATTATGCAGGGTAAAATCATCCGCCGCATCAAAGGTGGTATGGTTGTTGACCTTCTCGGAATGGAAGCATTCTTACCGGGCTCACAAATTGATGTTCGTCCTATCCGTGATTTCGATGCTTTTGTCGGCAGAGAAATGGACTTCAAAGTAGTTAAAGTGAATATCCCTACTGAGAACGTAGTGGTTTCACATAAAGTACTCGTTGAAGAAGAACTCGCAGACCAGCGCAAAGCTATTCTCGAGCGTTTGGAAAAAGGTCAGATTCTCGAAGGTATTGTTAAAGCAATTACCGACTTCGGTGTATTCGTTGACCTTGGCGGTGTTGACGGTTTGATTCACATTACCGACTTAAGTTGGGGTCGTATTAACCACCCGAACGAAGTTGTTAAACTCGACCAGACTATCAACGTCGTTGTTACCGATTTTGATGAAGAGAAAAAACGTATTTCTCTCAGCTTAAAGAAATTACTCCCACATCCTTGGGAAAACATTGATGAAAAACTTAAGATTGGTGACAAAGTCTCCGGTCGTGTCGTTTCGTTGACCGATTACGGCGCTTTCATTGAAGTTGAAAAGGGTATTGAGGGACTTATTCATAATTCAGAGATGAGTTGGACACAGCATGTTAAACATCCGTCACAAATGGTTTCCATGGGACAGATTGTTGAAGCAGTTGTTCTCAGCCTCGATAAAGACGACAAGAAAATTTCTTTGGGCATGAAACAGCTTGAACCGGATCCATGGCATGAGCTTATGGGTAAATATCCGGTCGGTTCAAAACATTCCGGTGTTGCAAGAAATCTTACCAATTTCGGCGTGTTTGTTGAACTCGAACCAGGTGTTGACGGACTTGTTCACATTTCAGATCTCTCGTGGACGAAAAAAATCCGCCACCCAGGTGAAGTTGTTAAGAAAGGTGAACACCTTGATGTTGTTGTCCTTTCAGTTGACATGGATCAGAGAAAAATCTCTCTCGGTCACAAACAGATTCTTGATAATCCTTGGGATGCTTTCGAAACCAAATATGCTGTCAACACTTCTACCGAAGGTAAAGTTGTCCGCATTATCGAAAAAGGTCTCATTGTTGAATTACCTGACAAAGTTGACGGATTTATCCCGACAAATCAGCTTTCAACAGCACGTATCAAAAATCTTACTATGCACTTCCCGATAGATACGGTTCTTAATGTAAAAGTTATCGAATTCGATAAAGAGAGCAAGAAGATCGTATTGAGCGCTATCGCTTGGTTGAAAGATCAGGATGAAACCGCTATCGAAGAGTATATCGCTGCTCACAAATTGGAAAAAGTTTCTCCGGCTGATGTTAAGGTTGCTGAAACTGTTGCTGATTCATCAGATTTTCCATCATTTGACAGTCTTGATGACGCTCCTGCTGCAGATAAATCTGCTGCACCGGCTGATGAAGAAAAGGCTGGCGAATAACTCAAGCGTAGTTCAATCAGGTATCGGTTTTCCTGATTACTTAGATTACGTGATTATAGTTTAGAAACCGGAAATCAGCCCATGAGTATTCATGGGCTGATTACTTTTAAGTACATTTGGTTATGATTTTTTGAAACGTATGGCTAAAAAAGCAGCATTTTATACATTAGGTTGTAAACTCAACTATTCCGAAACTTCCACGATCAGCAGTCAGTTTGAACGCGAGGGTTTCGATGTGGTTGATTTTGATACGCATGCAGATGTTTATGTTATTAATACTTGTACAGTCACGGAGAATGCGGAAAAAGACTGCCGGCATATCGTGCGAAAAGCACTGCGAAACAATCCGGATGCATTTGTGGCTGTTGTCGGTTGTTATGCACAGCTTCGTCCTGAACAAATCGTAAAGATACCGGGCGTGGATGTTGTTCTTGGTTCTAAAGAAAAATTTGACATGTTTACTCTGCTTGACGATTTTAAGAAGAAGGACTTGTCCTGCATTTTTGTTTCTCCGGTTGAATCTTTGAATGATGATTTTCACATCGCATATTCATCGGATGATGATGCTCGTACCCGCGCATTTCTTAAAATTCAGGATGGATGTGACTATACATGCTCCTACTGCACAATCCCGATGGCAAGAGGGAAGAGCCGCAGTTCACAACCTGATGAAGTGGTAGAAAGATTCCGGCATCTGGTCGAATCCGGCTATAAAGAGATCATTTTAACGGGTGTTAACGTCGGTGATTATGGCATCCATATTGGCACGGATTTTTACCAATTATTGCTTAAATTGGTTAATGTAGATGGCGATTTTAGAATCCGGATAAGTTCAATCGAACCGAATCTTCTTGAAGATAATATCATTGAGCTTATCGCAAGTTCTGATAAAATGTGCAAACATGTGCATATCCCATTACAGAGCGGCAGCGATAAAGTGCTGCGGCTCATGCAGAGAAGATACACGACGGGATTTTACGAATCATTGATTCATAAAGTTAGAGAACGCATTCCCGACATAGGAATCGGGGTTGACGTGATTGTTGGTTCTCCCGGGGAAACAGCAGAAGATTTTACTGTGACACACAAGTTTTTAGCTGATCTTCCTGTATCATATTTGCATGTATTCACGTATTCCGAACGTCCGGATACCAAGGCTCTGACAATTCCCGGTATGGTTGACGTGTTCGAGCGAAAAGAACGGAATAGAAAATTGCGCATCTTGAGCGATAAAAAGCGCAATGAGTTTTACCGGAGTATGATCGGTAAAAAATTAGATGTTCTTTGCGAGCATCAGAATGAAAATGGTTTGATAAAAGGATTCTCATCAAATTATGTAAGGGTAGCAATGCCTTATGATGAGTCTCTGATAAATAAAATTGTATTAGCGGATGTACAGAGAACTGATGGTCATTTGTGCTATGTAGATTCGCAGGAAACTAAGTAAGTATTTCATATAAGGTTAGATATGAACAAAAGATTTGTAGCTCTTGTTGTTTTCACTACTCTCATATATTTTCAGGCGGGACTCGCACAAAATCTGACAAAGCAGAATTTGGCATTGTTCAGTAAAGCAAATATGCAGAATGTTCCGGCAAAAGTAATGGAGGCAGGAGAGAAGAAATCTACCGGCATAGCAATATTATTATCTGCTGCATTGCCCGGAATGGGTGAGTTGTACGCAGGGGACTACAGTACCGGCAAATATTTCACTGCTGCTGAAGTCGCCTTGTGGGCTACAGCATTTGGCATGTCAAGCTATTCAACCTGGCAAGAAAATAATTTTAAGAATTTTGCTAAAGCGAAGGCCGGAGTACAAGGGGATTCATTCGATTCAGATTATTATGCTAATATGGCAAATTACAATAGCGTTGACGAGTACAATAACGAAATGGCCTTCAATAGAGACTATAAATCCATGTATGATGCAAACGCCCGTTATTGGAAATGGAATACGGTATCGGATAGAAAAACATACCGCACAATGTGGGTCTCAAGCAGACAGGCAAACAATAACGTCCGATTTGCAACCGGTGCTATGATTCTCAATCGAATTGTCAGCGTGATTAATGCTGTACGGTTAGTTACCGCACATAATAAAAGTTTACAAAATACGGTCTCTGTTGATTTTCAATTGCAACCTGTCACACCGGTTGAAGCACAGCTCGTCTGTAATTGCAGAGTGAACTTTTAATTCATCTTCCTGATACGAAGTTCAATATCTTTTTCGCCAGCCATTAATTTCTGTAGAACGGAAATATCCGTATCACCCGTGTGATATGGATATAACACTTTCGGTCTAAACATTTTTGCCGCGTTTACCACTTGCTCCGGAGTCATTGTGTACGGCTGATTCATCGGTAGAAATGCATAATCAATATTCTTTAGATTAGCCATTTCAGGAATATCTTCAGTATCACCCGCGATATATATCCGTTTTCCCCCGATAGTCAGAATATATCCATTGCCGATTCCTTTTGGGTGATATCTTTCATGATCCTTCGTCGTGTTATATGCAGGTACAGCCTCAATTGCCACTCCTTCGATAACTTTTACCATGCCATTGCGTATTAATATACCATGACGGAGCTTATTATATCCTTCGGGATTGAGGATCAAATTCGTGGCCGGTTTGCTCAACGTTGCAATCACTGACTTATCCATGTGGTCAAAATGGGTATGTGTGATCAATAAAATATCGGCTTTTGGGAGCGTTGAATAGTCGGTAAGATTTCCCCAAGGGTCAACATGGATAACTAATCCCTTGTGCTCAATTATCAGGCTGGCATGCCCGATGAAAGTGATGGTGATGTTTCCATCATCCGTTTTGATGGTATCGCACTCAAATGTTTTCATGTTTTCAGCTCCTTTAGTTACGGAGAACAACAGGAGAAGGGAAAAAATAAAGAGTTTCATGTGTGTCTTCATGTTTCTATTAACTCGCAAATAATCTAAAGAAAATTAACAACCAAATGTATAAATTTAGCTTTAATTATTCCTTAATTATTCGAACGAAATATGAAGAGAAAAATTTTTGCTCTTGTTACAATATTCGCTGCACTTAGTGTTATTTTATCAGGATGCTGTACCCGCTCAAGTATTGTAACTCCCGGTAAGTACAATGATAATAAAGTTCTATTGTCAAACGGGTGGAAACTATCACCCGCGGGCGAACAGATCCCCGTGGGCGATCTGCCATTAAATATGGTAATTTCGCCGGACGGGAAGTATGCTGTTTTGACAAATAACGGCGCCGGTAAGCAGAGCGTACAGGTGGTGGATATAGCAAAAAATCAAGTAGTGCAAACAGTCCCGCTTGCAAAAGCATGGCTTGGAATTTCTTTTTATGAGAAAGGAAAGAAACTTGCTGTTTCTGGCGGAAATGACAGCAAAGTGTATCTATATGATTTTATCTTGGGAAAATTGCAGTTAGCTGATTCAATAGTCTTAGGCCAATCCTGGCCGAAAGACAAATTGTGGCTGGGCGGCATTTCCGTTGATGACCAAAACTCAGTCCTCTATATTACCGCCAAGGAAATTGATGCATTATATGCGATTGATCTATCAAGCAAGAAAGTCTTAAAAAAGGTTTCACTGCCGTCCAAACCTTATACCTGTCTGGTCTCTTCTAAAAATCCATTTGTTTACGTTTCATTATGGGGAGGTAAGCAAGTCGCGGTTTTAAAAAAGTCATCATTGGAAATTGAGAAGCTTATATCAACCGGTAGCCACCCTAATGACATGGTGGAAAGTAAGGATGGCAAGTATCTTTTTGTCTCAAACGCTAATCAAAACACAGTTTCTGTTCTGGATATCGAGCGCGTAAAGGAGATTGAGACGATCAACTCCGCATTAACTCCGGATTCACCTCCCGGAAGTACGCCAAATTCTGTGGCGTTGAGTGATAACGGTTCGCAGTTATTCGTAGCTAATGCGGATAATAATTGTCTCGCAGTTATGGATATTTCGGTGCCGGGAAAATCCAAATCACTTGGATTCATACCGACGGGCTGGTATCCGACAGCGGTTCGTGTTGTCCCGGGTGAGGATTTGTTGTTGGTCGCTAACGGCAAAGGCGGTACATCAAAGCCTAATCCGCAAGGCCCTAATCCATATCAAAAGGATACCATGGACCAATATATAGCGCGCTTGCTGTTGGGAACAGTATCAAAAATTGCAATTCCTGCAATCGCTGAAATGAGCACTTATTCTAAGGCTGTGTTTGAAAATTCACCATTGACGAACAATGAGCATAAAAATAGAGACCTGAGTATTCCTGAAAAACTTTTCGGTAAAGACTCACCGATTAAGCATGTGATTTATATTATTAGAGAAAACAGAACCTACGATCAGGTGTTTGGCGATATAGCAGGAGGAAATGGTGATACATCTTTGTGCTTGTTCGGTGAAAAAGTAACACCGAATGCTCACGCCTTAGTGAAGCAGTTCACTTTGTTCGATAATTTTTATGCAGATGCCGAGGTAAGTGCCGACGGGCATAACTGGTCGAATGGCGCATATGCAACCGACTATGTAGAGAAGAACTGGCCGACAAGTTACGGCTACCGCGGCGGGGAATATGAGTTTGAAGGCGGCTATCCAATTGCGTATCCAGAAAATGGATACATGTGGGATAACTGCAAGCGCAATAATGTGACGTTCCGCAGCTATGGCGAATTCGCTCAGAACGGAAAAACAAAAGATGATGCGGTTACGGCAACTATTGAATCCCTTGAAGGCCATGTCGCACCACATTACCGTTCGTGGGATTTGAACTACTCAGATGTTGACCGCGTTCAGAGCTGGATGCAAGAGTTTGATGGGTTTGTTTCTGCCGGAAACTTGCCACAATATCAGGTTATTAAACTCCCGAATGATCATACCAATGGGACGGGAAGAAATCGTTTGACTCCCCGTGCTATGATTGCACAGAATGATGTAGCTCTTGGTAAGCTCGTTGAACATGTGACGAAAAGTCCGGCGTGGGGCAGCACTGCAATATTTGTTGTTGAAGACGATGCCCAAAACGGCGCCGACCACGTTGATGCTCATAGGACTGTTGCTCTTGTTATCAGTCCGTATACAAAGCGGGGATTCATAGACCACGAGATGTATTCCACCAGTTCTATGATCCGAACAATGGAATTGTTCCTTGGTTTGCCGCCGATGTCGCAGTATGATGCCTCGGCATTGCCGATGTATAACTCATTTATGTCATCCCCCGACTTGAGTGCCTATAGCCATGTTGAACCCAAATATGACAGTATGGAGAAGAATATGGCGGATGCGTACGGACAGGAAAGAAGCGATGCTATGGATTTCACTCGTGAAGATGCGATAGATGAGGCATCACTCAACGACATATTGTGGCGTTCAATAAAGGGAATTCACTCGACTGTTCCGGCTCCAGTTAGAGGGGCTTTTGTTAAGACGTACGATAAAGATGAGGATGACGATTAGAGTAATTGTAAATGATAAATGCTAAATGTTTAATGGGGAGAAGTTCGAAGTGCGAAGTCCAAAGTCCGAAGAAAAGGTTGAATGTTTAATGCTTAGTGTTTAATGTAAGGAAGTCTGAAGTCCAAAGTGCGAAGGGGTGGAATAATTCTTAATGATAAGTATTGTTCCTAAGTGACTGATTTTATGCCGTAGGCATTATATCTCTGTAGAATAATGCATACATCAACAATCAGATTCTCCGTAGGAGATATATTTCCAACGGAAAATAATTGTTATTTATCGGCAACATTTCTACACAGATTGATTCCCTACGGGAAATATTCGCATGGATGCCGGAACAAGCCCGGCATGACAACTGTAGGGCGATCTCTCCGAGTCGCACATCCCAAAATGGTCGATTCGTCCACGGGATCCTGCGGAGAGAATCAACCTACAACTTAAACTGTAGGGCAGGTTTGATACCCGCCCACCTTTATGGAACGGGAATCTCTGGGCGGGAAAAAACCCCGCTGTACAACTCACGAAGACAACTCTGAAGCTATGCCGTAGGCATTCAATCTCTGTAGAATTTATGTGCAATTATTAGAGCAATTTTCTGTCAAATCATGATGAAAGATAAGTGCGGGGCATAGTCCAATGTCCGAAGTGCGAAGAATATGGGTGTAATGCCCAAATCGAAAATGATACATTATCGGTACATGAAGCTATGCCGTAGGCATTCAATGTTTGTAGAATATATTTTCTAAAAATAGGTCAATTTTCCGTCAGGAAATATACCCTCCCTATAATCATAACAGGTTAAAAGGACAAAATATTTAATCTTTTTCGCGTTTTATTTGTAAATAATTGTAATAATTACTAAGTTAAGTTCTTTATTTTTAATTAGTTATAAGAAATCTGACGGAGCATTGATGACCAAAGCGGATTTAGTCGATATAGTATCAGACGGAACCGGGTTAACGAAGATTGAAACTGAAGCCGTTATTGAAGGATTCTTCACCAGTATTATGGAATCCATGAAAAGCGGTAAGGGGATTGAGATTCGCGGTTTTGGTACATTTAAAGTTAAAAAGAAAAATGCCCGGTTTGCACGCAATCCGAAGACTGGCGAAAAGGTTCATGTTCCTGAACATTATGTACCTGTATTCAAGTTTTCAAAAGATTTTAAAGCTCAGGTTGACTCCGGCATGCAGCAGAAGTCAAACGAAGATTAATAGTATTTTAGTTTAATTAATTAAGTAACATACGGAGGTAAAATGCCCTGCGGTCGTAAAAGAAAAAGACACAAAATGGCGACTCACAAACGCAAAAAACGTTTAAGAAAGAATCGTCACAAGAAGAAATTGCGTTAGTTTTAAATTATATCAGTGTTATTTAATTTAAAGCGTCAATAAATCTTTTTAGGCGCCAGCTTGGCTCAGTTGGTAGAGCAGCTCATTCGTAATGAGCAGGTCGCCGGTTCGAATCCGGCAGCTGGCTCTCAGAACCCACCCGATTAATCGGGTGGGTTTTTTATTTTAAAATTTACATTCGTAATGAGCAAGCCGCAAGGTTCTCCCACGGGGATGCCTTTGGCAGAATCCGGCAGCTGGCTCTTGCAACCCGTACCGATTAATCGGTACGGGTTTTTTATTTTAAATTATAGTAATCGCAATGAGCAAGTCGCAAGGTTCTTCCATAGGAATCCCTCTGGGAGAATCCGGCAGCTGGCTCAAAGCCCTCCCGGTTAATCGGGAGGGCTTTTTGTTTTAAATTTTCCATTTATCTGTTTCGAAAAACAGGTACAGTATTTTATTAAAAATTTTACTAATTTGATGAAGGAGTAGTTTCTAAATACCACCTAATAATTTCTTTTCGTAACACATGGAGTGAGTAGTATATGAGTGAATCAAGTTAAGCGCAGCGAATTCTACAAAATCCTGTCATTAAAATCTTCATGGCATTTTTCTGGATTATAGCTGTCGTGACAATAGAGCAGATTGGTATTTGCCTTGTACCAAACAGGCATAATCCGATATTAGTCATGCTTTTCGCATTACTTATAGCAATATCCGCTTACTACGCGTACTACAGTTTTGTTCGTGTCATTGAGAAGCGTGAGTTGACGGAATTCTCACCCATAGGAGCGGTGCGTGAATTGCTATTGGGTTCTCTCATTGGCGGTGGATTAATGGTCATAGTAATAGGCATAATGTGGGTATTCGGATTTTACAAAGTCGCCGGAATGAACGATTGGAAAGTGCTTATCCCGTTTCTTGCTCTCGGTATTATTTCGGGAGTATTTGAGGAAATTCTGTTTCGCGGTGTGCTCTTCCGGATTTCTGAAAGCTCGCTTGGTACCTGGATAGCCCTTCTGATCAGTGCATTTTTCTTTGGTTTTGCGCATCTGGCGAATCCCAATGCGACACTATTTTCTGCGTTCGCAATTGCGTTTGAAGCCGGAATATTGCTTTCCGCCGCATACATGATAACGCGCCGGTTGTGGCTGGCTATAGGAATTCACTTTGCCTGGAATTTTGTGCAGGGCGGGGTTTTCAGTGTTGCAGTATCAGGCGGAGCATCAGTTGGTTTATTGCGTGGAAATACAACCGGACCGGTACTAATAACCGGTGGGGCATTCGGAGCCGAGGCTTCGATAATTGCACTGCTTATTTGTACAGCGGCCGGAGGTTACATGGTTTACGGGGCGTACAAAAAAGGTCTTATTGTAAAACCTTATTGGAAACGTATAGAAGAATAATATACACGGCTATATTACGTTTATCGTTTTTGCAGTTCTTTCCATTCTTCCAACTCAAGGAAACTGCCTTCAACATTGTTTTCCATTTCAAGGAAAAGTTTGTAGGGGATAGTGAACGAGAGGAGATTTTTATCAATATGCTTCCGGGCTGCAAGATCAAAGTATCCGATAATCGCACTCGGCTGTTCTTTTTCGTTCTCTTCGTATGAAAAGAGTATTGCATGGCAGGCAGCAGCCCAAGGAGCAATCACACTATCCGCTTTAGCTCTACCATAGTTCGAAAGAACCACCAGTGCTGAAAGCTGATCGGGATTGACAAACAGTACAACGCTTTCGATTTTTTCGTTTGTCACCTGTTCTAATGGCTTGAAAATGACATAGGTCTCTTTGATGTCGCGCATCGGCAAGCAGTCAACGAATTGTTTCGCAAGTTCAGGAGTCTTTAAATAATGCTCACCCTCTTCAAGTTTCTTCGTTCGTCTGGTGCCGTCTACAAAATCTTTTTTACCGTTTGATAAAAGATGCTCAATTGGGAAGCCTTCATACGTGTTGCCAAATCCAAGAGCAACACCGCCACCGACGCAGCCGTAAGTTTTTCTGTCAAAGAATGCTGTTTTTCCTTTAAAAGCTGCTGTCGATAAAACTGAAGCAACACACCCCCATATATTCTCTCTGAATTGAATTCCTTCTGCGGGTTTTTCGTCTGATAAAATTATTGCAAGGGGGTATCCGGAGGGACGTATGGCTTCTACAATTTTACTGTTCATGTCTATAAAATTTTGTTTGAAATATTACCTAAATTTACAAAATGTGGCGCTTTTATGAAAAATTCAGGCAAAGGCGATATTGACATGTATCATAAAATAAACCTATATTATGAATGATGTATTACAAGTTTTGAAATGCGGAACCGCCAAAGGCATTTTTACTGGTAGTCGTACAAATAGAGTAAAAAGAATACTCTTGGTTACCAAATCAATTATTATCAACCTAAACTTTACAGGAGTTTATGAAAAGTATTAGCTGTTTGCTTGTGGCTATTATATTTGCTTTCAGATTGGAAGCACAGGTTATTGAACATCCGGTTCCGCTCGATTCAATCGTCAATCCAAGCTTTGAGCTAAGCAGCTCGGAAGGTGGTTGGGAAAAGATAGGGAATTCAAGCAGTACATCAATGGGGTCATCCTCAAGTCCGGCACCTTACGACGGTGCAAAACTTTTAAGGATAAGTGACACCTTAGGATATATGCGACAGGCGCTGCATCCCATTTATAAAGGACATAGATACCGGGTTACAGCCTGGGTATATAGTCATGGCACCCTTGGGGTAAACGATCTGGGAATTGATGCCCCGTATGAAGTGAAAACAAACCATGGTGCTTCATGGAAACAAATTGCAGTTGAGTTTGTATCAAGCGGTGCACCTGCCATGATGTATGCGAAGTACGGACCAGGCACCGGTAAAACATTTTTCGATGTTTTTGAAGCTGCTGATATCTCTGCAACACAAGATAGCGTGCAAAATGCTCCTGTGCAGAGAATTAAATATCCCTCACAAATTTTAGACCTTAATTGTTGGAAAATCACACTGCCTATAAATGACGCCCAAGAGTTTTTCAATCCTACGTTACTCGATTACATTATCGATCCCTGGTTCAAAGTAGTTCATGATGCTGATGGCTGGGCAGTACAATTCCGTGCTAACCATGGTGGTGCAACAACAGGAGGCTCAAACAACCCCCGTAGTGAATTACGTGAAATGATAAAAAATTATCGCTACCAGAATTCAAAGAGTGAAGCCTCATGGTCAAATGCCAAAGGCACGCACACAATGTGGATTAAGCAGAAAGTTACGCATTTGACATATGTGAAGCCTCATACTGTAACGGGACAAATTCACGATGCCAGTGATGATGTTTGCGTGTTCCGTGTTGAAGGATTGAATGGTGGAAGCAGTGGAACAGGTGGTACGGTTGGCAAACTTGATACACTTGCTCAAATTTGGATTACGGATGGTGATAAAACTCATGCCTATCTGGTTGATGCAGCGTATAAAATTGGCACTGTTTACGAGGTTAAATTTATTGCTCACGATGGTGTTTTAGAGTTTGAATACAACGGAAAAAAATTGCCGTATAAAAAAACAAAAAGCTATTCGGGATGTTTTTTTAAACTCGGTGATTACACGCAATCCAATTCAGGCACCGCACCGAATGAGGTTGATAGCGCGTACGCAGAAGTTTACGTGTATGACTATTCAATATCACATGATACCTTGGCAAGCAGTACCGGCGAAAGCTCGGTTGAAAAACCAACAAAATTTCTGCTTGAACAGAATTATCCTAATCCGTTCAACCCGTCAACAGTCATAAAGTATGCAGTACCGCAAGCGGAACGCGTTTCATTGAAAATATATAATGCAATTGGCGCAGAGGTAGAAACATTGTTCGAGGGATATAAAATCGCCGGAACGTACGAAGAGAATTTCAATGCCGGTAGATTATCAAGTGGTGTGTATTTTTACAAATTGCAGGCAGGTGAGTTTTCTCAAACACGAAAAATGTTATTGATTAAATAAATAATAGGTTTAAAAACAATTAAGCCGTGAGAATTTTATTCTCGCGGCTTTTTAATATCTGGCCGGGCTACTATTCCGAATTAAAAATTCAAAATTTACAATTAAAAATTACACTGATTCTATTTCTGCAAATCCGGCTTTGGACTCTTCCACGAATTTTTTGAGTAATGCATAGTCCTTTCGCCCGTCTTTACCTTCAACTCCGGTGTGAACATCAACTCCAGCCGGTTGTACTTGCAATATTGCTTCTCTAACGTTGTCGGCATTCAATCCACCGGCAAGAATAACCGGTTTTTCAGAGAGTTCAACAAGCATCGCGCTGATGTTCCAATCATGTGTCTTACCAGTGGCGCCTTCGGCTCCGGTGCTCGGGTCGAATGTATCGGTGATGAATGCATCAACGTAAGGGGAGAGGGAATCAACCATATTTTCGAGCTCTTCGAAATTATTTCCACGAACGACGAGACTTTTAATCACCTCAATATCCGGGCGCAATTGTTTGAGCTTCTTCAGTTCGGAAACCTCAATATCACCATGCAGCTGCATCACTTTTGAGTGCAGCTTGTCGCACATTTCAATTACTTCATCCGCATTGTTGATATAGGTAATCAACACGCCTTTATGAGGTGCGGGGATTGATTTGATCAGTTCACCTGCTTCAGCTTCGGTCTGGTCTTCTTTGTTTACAGGGAGTCTGAGGGGGAATCCAAGATAATCTACTCCGAGTTCGATCATCATTGTGACTTCGGCAGAGTCAATTACTCCGGCTATTTGAATGAGGTTGTGCATATAAATCTTTTCCTAATAATAATTACTCTTGTTGTTAAAAGCCCTCACCCTCGGTCCCTCTCCCAGAGGGCGAGGGAGGAAGAATTAACTAACTTGCTGTTCCGACTCCTCTTCTCCCTATGGGAGAAGAGGCTGGGTGATGAGGGTTCGTTAAGTAGCCCATGCCTATGTGACTAAAGTCCATTTTGTAGTAGTAGTTATCACCCCACGTTCCCACAGGGATGTCCCATAAAACGTGTGGTTAATGATTTCAAAAATTATTTGGATAATTCTTTTATCTGATTTAAAAAATTCGGGTTCGATATCCGGATGCAATCGAAATTGGTTATTTCTGCTCCGTCTTTCATTAGGAATGCGGCAAGGCTGAATGCCATGGCGATTCTATGGTCATCGTATGATTCAAACACCGGTGCGGTATTTGTAATGTCCTGTTTTCCGGTGAAAGAAAAACCATCCTGATACTCGTCAACATGCAAACCAAGGTGTTTTAAATTTGTCACGACTGCTGCAATTCTATCCGACTCTTTAACGCGCAATTCTGCGGCGTTGTTTAATTTGAATTCACCCTCCGCCATCATTCCGGCAATAGCTAAAGCCGGAATCTCGTCAATGATATTCGGCATAATGCTCTTGGGAATCTCAACATTATGGAGACTGCTGGATTTTACCAATATGTCGCCGTATTGTTCGTTAGAGGAGATCCTGACATCCTGTACGGTAATATCGCCACCCATCTGTTGTAAAAGCGTTAATGCTGCGGTTCTTGTCGGATTGAGCGAAACATTCTTAATAAGCAGTTCGGAATCTTTAAGTAAGAGAGCAAGAATGATAAAAAATGTTGAAGAGCTGATATCGCCTGGGATAAAATAGTTTTGACTTACCGGAAAATTTTTGCTTGATGAAAAGATATGAGCCTTTCCATCAACGAGCAGAGTTTCCAGGTTGAGCAAAATTTCCGTGTGGTTTCTGGTCTGTTCGCTCTCGATGACACAGGTCTTTTCATCATGGAAAAGTCCGCCTAAAAGAACCGCGCTTTTTACCTGAGCACTAGGAACAGGCAGCTCGTAGGTCATAGCGTGCATGGATGCGCTGGGCTTATAGGTCATCGGCAGCGTTCCTGCTTCATTCACTTCGATAATCGCACCCATCTCACGGATTGGATTAATAACCCGTTTCATCGGGCGCATGGAAAGCGAAGCATCGCCGAAAATTGTTGTTTGAAAGGGGAGATGAGACAGTATGCCGGACATCAATCTGGCTGTAGTGCCGGAATTACCGGAGTCCAATTGTCCCTTTGGTTCGCTGAAATTCTTAAATCCGTTGCTTTTGACTGTAAGAGTATTGCCTTGCTGTTTGGCATCAACGCCGAGAGCACGGAAAATATTGATGGTTGATTGTACGTCGTGTGAGACAGAAAGGTTTTCAATTACCGAGGTACCTTCAGCAAGCGAGGCGAACATCACCGCACGATGAGAAATTGACTTATCTCCTTCAAAAGTGAGCGTTCCTTGTATGCGGCTTAACGGCGATAATTTTTGATTACTCATTTTTTTATATATGCATTCAAGATTGATTGAAATTCTTCAGGCGGTAATGCGGATGCATCATACATACCATTTTCACGTCTCTGGCGCAATACCTCGTACAAAGTTACGGCTGTAGCGACGGATACATTCAAGCTTTGCACCATTCCATACATCGGTATAAAAATACTCTTATCAGCTTTTTCTATTCCTTCATCGGAAACACCGCGATGTTCATTGCCGACAACTATGGCCACCTTTTTTGTAAAATCTACAGTGTACATATCAACGGCTTCGGGATTGCAATTAGTCGCGTAAATTGTATAACCTTCGCTCCGGAGGGCGGAGTAGCAGTCGTCCACAGTGGTGAATTTATCCCTCTCAACCCATTTATTTGCAGAGGCTGAAGATTTTTTCCCGATGCGTGGAAATTTTTCCAGATTATACAGGAGAGAGACTTTTGGAATGCCGACGCTGTCGCATGAACGTAAAATGGCACTGACGTTATGCGGGTCATGAATGTTCTCAAGTACAACCCTGACATCAAACTGACGGGCTGTTACAACTGCGGTCATCTTCTGGAGTCTTTTTTCGGTAGCGATAGAAACTCCAATCAGTCTTTATGGAAAACTAATTTATAAACCTTTTCGGTAAAATTCCCGCGCGCCTTGTCTATCTTCACTTTCTCATTCTTATTCAAATTGAGTATGAAGCGGGCGAGTTCAACAACCTTGTCAATTACCTCATCCTCGGTTGGCGCCCATGATTCGCATCCTTTGAGCGATGGAATTTCCGCGGTAAATCCGTCAGCTTCTTTCAGAACATTGATGTCAAGAATCAATATCCGCTCCCAGCGCCGGAAGCATCACCGGAAACAATTTTAACGCTCGCGCTTGCACCGACACGGCTTGCACCGCTTGCAACCATTGCCTCGGCATCTTCCTTTGTTCTGATGCCGCCGGAAGCTTTTACACCGACCGCAGATCCGACAACGTAGCGCATCAACGCGATATCGCCGACGGTAGCACCGCCCTTTGAGAAGCCCGTTGAGGTTTTAACAAAATCAGCACCTGCGTGTTTTGAGATAAGGCAGGCAACGACCTTTTCTTCGTCAGTGAGCAGGGCTGTTTCAAGAATTACTTTGGTAACAACACGGTTGTTTTTAGCAGCAAGAACGACCTGCTGAATATCATTGAAAATATAATCATAATCTTTGCTCTTCAGCATACCAACGTTGATGACCATATCAACTTCGGTTGCGCCGTTTCTGATAGCTTCTTCAGCTTCAAATCTTTTTGTTTCGGTTGTCGTTGCGCCGAGAGGGAAGCCGATAACCGTACAAACTTTGACATCGGTATCCTTAAGTATACTGTAACTTAAAGCAACGTAACCGGGATTGACGCACACGGACGCAAAATGATATTGCGCGGCTTCATTACATAATTTAACTATTTCGTCTTTGGCAGCTTCGGGTTTCAACAATGTATGGTCAATCATCCGTGCAAGTTCGGAATCAATCTGATCACCGACACCGGGACCGGCTGCGATACGCTCTGCTCCAACCTCTACAATTTTCTTTACGGTGTTAGGTTGTGTAATAACGTTGGTTTCCCAGCCCTTGCAGGTTTCACCCTGGCAATAAAAATCGTGAAGGGATTTTTCCAACAACACTTGTGAAATTACGCGTTTTACCATATTGTCATTCATTGTTTCATCCATTCCTTATAGGATTGATACGTGTTTTGTAATAACATTGCTCTTGTCATCAGACCGATTCCGCCGGGGACCGGAGTGATGTACGAGCTTTTCGGAGCAACTTGATTGAAATCAACATCGCCCACTAATTTAAAACCTTTTTTGCTTGTGGGATCTTCCACTCTGTTAATGCCGACATCAAAAACAACAACGCCGTCCTTAACCATATCGGCTTTAATGAATTCCGGTACACCGATCGCAGCGATAAGAATATCAGCCTGTTTGGTGTACACTGTAATATTTTCTGCTGCCGAATGGCATACGGTCACAATTGAATTTGCGAATGCTTTTTTCTGCATCATGATATTCGCCATTGGCTTACCGACTATATTGCTTCTGCCTACTACTACAACGTGTTTTCCCTTGGTCTCGATGTTGTAGCGCTTCATCATCTCGTGGACACCGGCTGGAGTACATGAAACAAATCCGTCAACGCCGATCATCAGCTTGCCGATATTCATCGGATGAAAGCCATCAACATCTTTAGCCGGGGATATGGCTTCGATGATTTTCATTGAATCAATATGCTTAGGTACAGGCAGCTGAACTAAAATTCCATGAAATTTATTGTCGTTATTATATTTTTCTACCAGACTCAAGAGTTCAGCCTCTGAAGTTTCAGCCGGTAGTCTAAGTACTTCAGAATGTATACCTACCTCAATGCAGTCCCGTTCTTTTCCGGCCACATAAGCTGCGGATGCGGGGTCATCTCCGACAAGTATTGCCGCAAGTCCGGGTATTGGTTTCCCGGCTGCTTTGAGCTGGTCTATTTCTGATTTCAATTGCTGCTTAATTTCAGCAGCGACTTTCTTACCGTCCAATAAAATCATGTGTATTATTCAACTTTATGTGTAAAGTCTGGGAAAAATATTCTTTCAATCTCGACCGTTTTACCGGTCGCCGTGTCAATCTTCAAAAAGACACCACTCATGTGAACGTCGTTTACAGCAGATTCATACTTCTGCGGCGTCTGATAAATAAATCTGTTAATGGCCGCCTGAGTCTTCATACCGATAACCGAATCATATGGACCCGTCATACCAACATCACTAATGTAACCTGTCCCGTTCGGGAAAATTCGCTCATCCGCAGTCTGCACGTGCGTATGAGTGCCGAGCAGGGCAGAGATTTTACCATCCAGGAACGATGCAAGCGCAATTTTCTCGGCAGTCGCTTCTGCATGAAAATCAATAATCACTGCACAAACTTCTTTGCGAATTTTCGCGAGAAGCCACTCCGAAGCGCGGAAAGGGCAGTCAATCGTTGCCATGAACGCACGTCCCTGTAGGTTAATGACGGCGACCTTACCTTTTTTTGTTTCGTGTATGCAATATCCCTCGCCGTGTGTGCCTTTGGGATAGTTTAATGGGCGGATCGCCCGTTTTTCTGTCTTAATGTATTCCTGTGACTGATGCTTATCAAATGTATGATTGCCGCCTGTAATAACATTAACGCCTAAACCGAATAATATATCACCTTCTTTAGGAGTAATTCCTTTGCCATCGTTGGCATTTTCACCATTGGCTATAATCATGTCAGGGCGGTATTTCTGTACGTATCCGGGGAGCCACATTTGGAGAAATTCAAGTCCCGGTTTCCCGATAACATCGCCAATGAACAGTACGCTGAGTGTATCCATAATTTCCATAATATAAAAAGTAAATATATTGAAATCATAGGGAACAAAGAAATATTCGAAAATAACTTAAATATGCGGAAACTTATTCGTTTTTAAGGTTGTTTATTTTTGTATAAACGGAGTATTTACTTTAATTTGTAAATTGATTTTTACAGAGAACGAATGTTAGAAACATATTTACCTTTAGTACTGGTTTTCGGCTTTGCTGTAACGTTTGCCGGGGTCATTGTTTGGACCTCAAAGCTTATCGGCCCGCAGCGTCCGAATGCCGAAAAAGAATCAACCTACGAAAGCGGTGTTGAACCGGTTGGAACTACCCATGAAAGGGTATCCGTTAAATATTATCTGGTGGCGATGCTATTTATCATTTTTGATATCGAAGTCATATTTGTCTACCCGTGGGCGGTTCAGTTTAAGAACCTCTTTCATCAGGCAGGCAGTTCGATATTTTACTCGATGATTCTTTTTCTTGTAGTATTTGAACTTGGATTTTTATACGCTTACAAAAAAGGCGGTTTTAAATGGGATTAGAAGCAAAATTACAGACCGATGGTTTTCTGACTACGACGGTTGATGCAATGGCAGGTTGGGCACGGAAAAGCTCGGTTTGGCCTATGCCGATGGGAATTTCCTGCTGTGCTATTGAGATGATGGCCGCAGGCGATCCTAAATACGATATCGCGCGGTTTGGATCAGAGGTAATGAGATTTACACCCCGTCAGTGCGATCTGATGATCGTCGCCGGAACAGTGACTTATAAAATGGCAAAAGTTGTAAAAAAGATTTATGATCAGATGCCCGAACCCAAGTGGGTCATTGCAATGGGTGCCTGCACCTCCAGCGGCGGCATGTACCGCTCATATTCAGTAGTGCAGGGTATTGACCAATTTTTACCGGTTGATATTTATCTTGCTGGTTGTCCTCCGCGTCCTGACAACCTTTTGAATGCTCTTATAACAATTCAGGAAAAAATCGGCAAAACGAGAGTCCGGGATTTCCAGAATGTTGAAGAAGAAGGGTACAGCGCAACATGAGTGTAACATTCCGCGAATTATTAGAATCAAAAATCACCACTGCGTTCAAGGCGTACGCTCCGGAGTTTTCGGAGTTTCATGGTGATGTTATTTTGACAATTGATAAAAAGGCGATAGCTGAGCTCGCAGCATTTTTAAAATATGATGAGCAATTGCAATTCACTCTTTGTGAGGATATTACCGCAGTGGATTGGGCACAAAAGGCGAAACGCTTCAGCGTCGTGTATCATGTTTTTTCACTCGCAAATAGTTTCCGCCTGCGGATTATGTGTCCTGTTGAAGAAAATGACAGCACAATTGATTCTGTGACATCCGTTTGGAAGAGCGCTTCATGGAATGAACGTGAAACTTTCGATATGTACGGCATTACGTTCAATAATCATCCCGATTTGAGACGCATGTATATGCCTGAAGAATTTGAGTATCATCCTTTACGAAAGGAATTTCCGGTCATGGGCGTACCGGGTTCACTTCCTTTGCCAAAGAAATAGACGATTATGGGAAAACTAAAAAAAGAACAAGAGCAGCCGAAAATTATCCAAGCATTGATGAACGCCGATGTTGATCTGAGCGTTGAGGATGTTCTTGATAATGAAATGATATTGAACATGGGTCCCCAGCACCCTGCGACGCACGGAGTTCTGCGTTTGTTACTTCGACTTGACGGTGAAACCGTCATTGCATGCGTACCTGAGCTGGGCTATCTCCACCGTGGATACGAAAAGATGGCTGAGAATATGGGCTATCTTGATTTCCTTCCGCACACCGACCGTCTTGATTATCTTTCACCTCCGGCAAACAATGTTGCGTATATGTTAGCAGTAGAAAAACTGCTTGGTATTGAAGCTCCGAAACGGGCGCAATATATCCGCATGATGATGAGTGAACTGGCGCGTATCGCTTCGCACCTGGTTGCAGTCGGTGCACTGGCGATGGATATCGGCGCGCTGACTGTCTTTTTATGGGGACTTCGTGAGCGCGAAAAGATTCTTGATATTTATGACGTCATTTGCGGTGCCCGGTTCACAACAAGCTATGCACGTATTGGTGGTGTTGCGCAGGATGTTAATGATACAGCCATAAAAATGGTTCGCGAATTTCTTGATCAGTTTGATGAGAAGGTTGTTGAGATAGAAAACCTGCTGAACAGCAACAGAATTTTTCTTGAGCGCCTTGAAGGTATCGGTGTTATTTCCGCAGAAGATGCTCTTGATATCGGCTTGACCGGTCCTTGTCTTCGCGGCAGCGGCGTAGAGTTCGATTTGCGCAGAGCTACTCCATACATGTGCTACAATGAAATGGATTTTAACATCCCTACATACAAAGAAGGAGATTGCCTTGCTCGCTATTTTGTCCGCGTGGACGAAATACGGGAAAGCTCTAAGATCGTCCGTCAAATCATTGATAAGATGCCTGCCGGTGATACTCTGCTTAATGCACCTAAAAAAGTACTGCCTCGCAAAACAGAAATCTATACCCGCATGGAAGAATTGATTCATGATTTTATGCTGGTCAACTTCGGTGCTAATCCGCCTGTCGGAGAGGTGTATCACGCAGTTGAGAACTCCAAAGGAGCTTTGGGATTCTACATCGCAAGCAAGGGCGAAGGACAGCCCTGGAAGTTAAAGATCAATTCGCCATCATTTACCAACCTTCAGGCAATTCCTCAGCTTGTTAAGGGGCATATGATCTCTGATGTTGTGGCGATAGTAGGCAGCCTTGATCCGGTTATGGGTGAAGCTGATAAATAATTTTAATATTGAGTAACGATTGATTATGGAATTTAAATTTAGCCAGGAAAACCTCGACAAGATTCAGAAGATATTGGGAAAATATCCTGAAAAAAAGGCCGCTGTTATGCCGGCGCTATACATTGCGCAGGAACAGCACGGCTGGATATCCGTTGAGGTAATGAAAGAAGTTGCGGCTTTACTTGAGATGCAAGAGTCTGAAGTACTTGGAGTTGCTACCTTTTACACCATGTACCATAAAAAGCCGGCAGGGAAGTATCATCTTCAGGTTTGCACGAATGTTTCATGCTTGCTGCGCGGCGGATATGAGATTTATAAAGCATATCAGGAAAAACTCGGCATTACTCATGGTGAAGTTACTGCCGATGGTAAATTCTCTCTCGAGGAAGTCGAGTGCATGGGTTCATGCGGTACGGCACCGATGATCGCCATAAATGAAGATTACTTCGAAAATCTCTCGACAGAAAAATCATTAGAAATTTTGAAATCGCTTAGCTGACAGGACACTGATGGAAAAGATAGTTCTTCCGGATATACCGAATTTACACAAGCTTGATGTTTATAAAAGCAACGGCGGTTATGAAACGATCGCACTCGCACTGACACAATCGCAGGATGATATCATTGATCAGGTGAAGAAGTCAGGCCTCCGCGGAAGAGGTGGCGCGGCATTTTCAGCAGGACTGAAGTGGAGTTTCATGCCGAAGAACGGCGATAAACCGAATTATCTCTGCATCAACGGTGATGAAAGTGAGCCGGGTTCATTTAAAGACAGACAAATATTTGAATTCAATCCCCATCAGTTAATCGAAGGCATTCTCATTGCCTGCTATGCAATCCGTGTAAAGAAAGCATATCTCTACATCCGCGGTGAGTATCACAAATGGGTGAACCTCATGCAGGCGGCTGTTGATGACGCATATGCAGCAGGACTCATTGGCGAGAGAATGAAATCAACTTTCAACACTGATTTTTACTGTGACCTGTATATTCACAAGGGAGCCGGCGCATACATTTGCGGTGAAGAATCTTCTCTGATGAACTCCATTGAAGGTAAACGGCCATACCCACGTGTAAAGCCTCCTTTTCCGGCACAGAACGGTTTGTGGGGATGTCCTACTACTATTAACAACGTTGAAACCTTAACCAATATTCCTCCAATCATCAAAAAGGGGTGGCAGTGGTTTTCCGCAATCGGCGAACCCAAGCATCCCGGTACATTGTTGTTTGGAGTTAGCGGTCATGTAAATAAACCGGGAGTCTATGAGCTTCCTTCAGGTACTTTGCTTACCGACATTATTTACAAGTATGCCGGTGGTGTACCCGGTGATAAGAAAATCAAATGCGTAATTCCCGGCGGTTCCTCAATGCCTCCGTTGCGCGGTGATCAGCTTGAAGGTGTTAAGATGGATGCCGAGTCGTTGAAAGCGGCAGGCTCATCAATTGGTACCGGTGGAATCATGGTCATGGATGAAGATACCGATCTTGTCCAGGTATTGGCACGCATCACAAAGTTCTACTATCACGAAAGCTGTGGCCAATGTACACCTTGCCGTGAGGGAACAGGTTGGATGTTGAAACTTCTCAATAGAATATTACGAGGGGAAGGCTCCAAGCGTGATGTTGAGTTGCTCGTGTCAGTCGCAAAAAACATCGAAGGCAATACCGTCTGCGCACTCGGTGAAGCAGCAGCCTGGCCGGTAAAATTCATGGTGGAGAGATTCCGTGATGAATTTGAAGCCCGTGTAAAGGAACATACTGATCTGCCGGTCGCAGAGAAAGTGCACTCCATGCGCAAGACAGCAATGCCGGTTGCCCCGATAACCCTTTAATAATACTTCTGGAAATTTACCCTCACTCTCAATCCCTCTCCCTAAGGGAGAGGGAGGTGTGATACTTCTTGTTTCTATAAATCCATGCTTCTCTTATTAATATTCTGTGAAAATCTGCATCATCCGCTTCATCTGTGGTCTATTTCTATTCGATATTATCCCGATTTTTAGACGTTCTTCACCGAAAAAAACCTTCCATACCTAATCACTTCAATTAGGGCATTAATTATTGCACATTTCTTGCGACAATTTTGAGAAACTTCGTGCTCTCATTAGCGTCATAAATAATAACGACTCAAAAATATTACTAATTCCCCCCATTAGTAAGTAATCCTACGACTCAACGGTAACAGCTCACTCCTGTTACCGTTCCTCACTTTAAAGGCAATAGAACGCTGATGACACGGATAACACGGATTTTCACTGATAATATTATTATGAAAACCGATTAATTCTCAATCCATCTTTAATAACATGAATTGATAGGCTTGTTAAAAATATCTGTATTAATCCGTGTCATCAGCGTTATCCGCGTTCTATCTTCTTAGGGTTTTGTGATTATTTTTTAATAAGTTAGGGATAGTTACTTGAAAATAATTAAAGCAAAGGATTTTTATGGAACGTATTCATTCTGCTGAATATTGGATCCAAAAACTTGGACTCCAGCCACACCCTGAGGGCGGTTATTACAAGGAGATTTACCGGAGCACGGAGGACATAGCTGCTGGAAATCTACCTGAAAGATATTCGGGAGCACGGTCTTTTGCGACCTCCATTTACTATTTGCTTCATGAGAATGATATCTCGGCATTTCACCGGATTCAGTCTGATGAGATATGGAGTTATATAGACGGCAGTGCGGCGAACATTTATTCACTCACCGCGGACGGGCAGTTACATAAGGAAATCCTGGGAACTGGCGAGGGTGCGGTTCCTCAAATCATTATTCCGAAACAGACCTGGTTTGCAGCCGACCTGGTACACAAACAATCCTTCGTCCTGGTATCCTGTTTTGTTGCACCCGGATTTGATTTCACTGATTTCGAACTGGCTCAAAGAAATGAATTGCTAAAACTATTTCCGCAGCATGAAGCCATAATCCGGCAGATGACGACAGAATCGAAATAACATGCGGCAGTAATGCCATTGACTTTGGCATTTATTATCAGTAAACTTTTAACAGTTAAATTCCATTTGAATTTACACGGGTGATTCAGGTTTGGCTGATATGATTAATAAAATATATTTAATCCTGCTGATGAGTATTACTATAGCCGTGAGTAATACTTCGGCTCAGACCGGTGCATGGAATCCATCCGGTGCCGATACCTCGTATCCACGTACTCTATTCAAATCCTCAGAAATCCAGACTGTCAGGACATCACTTTCTAATCCGGAAATGCTGACCTTATTTCAAGGGGTATACAACTCTGCAGTGCAAACTGTATCGACTGACTCAAGTGATGCTTCAAGGCTGGTGAATAGCCATGTCGCAAAAAATGCTTCGTTTGTAGTTATACTCGGGAAAAAATATTCTTCGGGTTCAGTAGTTGACCTGCCATCTGACGAATCAGCCGCTCTCAGAGCAAAAGTGATTTCCATCCTTGAATCATTCGATACAGCTGTTGACCGCATAACGGTATCCAATCCTGCTATATACGACAGCTGGCAGTGGAGAAGCAAGGAGTTGATTGATTTTTGTATCGCTTACGACTTGCTAAAAGGAGCAGGGGTTCCTGATTCACAATTGGTTGGGGCAAAAGCAAGGATTCAAGAGTTCGCGGGGCATTTATATGAAGAATCCACACGGTTGATCGCTCCACCGACGTATCCGGTCAGCTTTTTTGATCTGGTGTATAACAATCATGCGATTATGACTGCTTCAGCGCTCGGCATGGCAGCATTAGTTATTAATGGAGCGACAAGTGTTGCTCCCACTATGCAGCCGCTTAATTGGATAAACACAGCCATGTGGAACTTGGAAAACATTCTGTTTATATCTGCTAACCGGCAGAGTGACGCCGGAAGTATCGGCGGCTATGCCGAAGGTCCGGGTTATTTTAGATATGGTTTTCTTAACTACCTGCCATTTATCAGGGCAATGGGGAATTTACTGCCTGCCGGTTCACAGCAATACACGTACAGGATTACAAGCCGTTCGATCCCGAATCCATTTTATGATAGCAGATATGATTCGCTCTATTCCTGGGTTACTAAGATAAGGATGCCTGATGGCAGAATGCCTGCAATTGAAGATACGTACATGAATGATTTCTTTCCTGAACTAGCACTTACCGGAAAGTCAGCTTTTATCTGGCATAATTCCTACAGCCGGCTGCAAGTCGGTACATCACTGAATGCTGAATTGATGAGTTCTAATACGGATATGCGGGCAAATTATATAGCCTCACTTCCTTCTGCCGGTGTAATTACAGACAGCCTGATGCAGGTACTGCCGTTGAGTGGGAATTTAGTATTCCGTTCCGCTACCGATTCAAATGCCGTCTATATGCATATCACAGGAAAACATGGAATTGCCAGAGCGAATTCATACGGTCATAATCAGGCAGATGTTTCAAGTTTTATTATTTACAAGGGAGGGGAAGTTCTTGCCATAGATCCGGGATACATCAGCTATGCGCGTAGAGCAGAAGTGGGAAATGCACAGAATCATAATATGATTTTGGTAGACGGTGCGGGGCCGGCAATAGGTGACCCGCAAAACTCCAATGATGCCGATGGCTATATCGAAAATACATTTGAAACTGACAAACTTGGGTATGGCGAAGCCCGCACAAATTATTCAAGTGTAGATATCAACAGGAAATTCTTATTCATCAGAAAGAGCTACTTCCTAAATGCTGATTTTCTTACAGCTGCCTCAAGCCATAATTATACATGGCAAATGCATGGTGCCGGTATTGAGGGTGGTGATGTAAACGGCTTGGGCGTATTTATTGATAATCTGGCTAATGGAGAAGGTACGTGGAAAAAAGGGAATCAATCGCTTTTGGTCCATTCCGTTGCCAGCGGGGGAGCCTCATCCTATTCAAAGGCAGTTATGCCGCATGAATATGCATATGATTCTACGAACAGTCATACTGCTTTATACACTAACAAAAACGGCGCAGCCAATACTGAATTTCTGTCTGCACTTTACCCATACGAATCCGATACAATTGCGATAACAACACTTGCGGTCTCGCCGGTGACTGCACTCAAAATAAACGGGCATCAATACTTGGACATTTCCTTCGTTCAGGAAGATACGGTTGTGCAATCGCTTGATAGTACAGTAACGCTTCTTGATAGAAGCCTCTCCTCTAACAGTAAACTCACATTCTTCTCTTTAGATAAGGAGTCTCGTGACTTTGACCAGTGGTTTGTAAAAAACGGTTCACAGTTGAAATATGGCGATAGAAATCTCATGATGACCGGCACAAGATTGGATATAGCGTTTCAACAAAATAGCAGCAATACATTTACCGGATTTACCAACGCAGCTGCAACAGTCACATTGTATGTCGGGAAGCATATAAGTACTGTGACAGGTCAAAATATTCAGTCATGGGAACAGTCAGACGGGAATTACATAACCATACATTTCAGCGGGGCATCGAATTTTACGCTTAATATATCAACCGTCTTATCGGTAAAGGTTATTCCTCAGGGGTTTTATAACACCGCAGGATATTTGAATAGTCGGGATACGCTTAAAATATTATTGGCAAATTCTGTTTCTCCATTCTCATTTGTAGATTCAACTACCGCCGTGCTTGATTCTCTGTCATTTACTGCTAGTGCAACTATAACCGCACCGCTTAGCGGTTCTTATTATCTAGTTATTAAACACCGGAATAGTATAGAGACATGGAGTGCGTTACCTGTTAATGTTACTATAGGTGCGATTATTGAATATGATTTCACTGATGCACAAAATAAAGCCTACGGGGATAATCTGATTCTGGTATCAACTACACCTGTCAAATGGGCGTTATACGGGGGAGACGTTAATCAGGATGGTTATGTGGATCCTCTGGATCTATCAATTGTTGATCAGGCATCATTTAATTATGTCTCAGGTCGCGGAGTGCCAGCGGATGTTAACGGCGATGGTTATGTTGATCCGCTGGACTTATCTATTACTGATCAAAACTCATTCAACTACGTCGGTATCCGGCGTCCGAATAAAGGCGAATGATAAGTTGTTCGTCCTGACAGGTGATATGTCATTCCCGGTTTTGGTATTAAATATTTCGAGTTAGGGGAGAAGGCTCAGCCCACCAAAGCTTTTCCGAAAATCACTGATACCACAAAGAGTTGACAAAAACCTCAGCGGTTTTCACTTAGGCCTTATCACTTTTGAGTTATTTTTCCTTTTTTCAAAGAGTGCTTCAAGTGCCTTTCTTTCCGTTGGGAAATATGCGTATCCTTGCTTTTCCAATATTGATAAGGCAGATATTCCTGTCCGTAGTATTGGTTGCTTTGATATAGCAATTTCCAAATGAGACAATGCTGAATCCAGATTGTTTTTGTAATAATAGGCCTCGGCTAAACCGAGATAGACATCGAAGTCTTTCGTATTGGCTTTTGCGAATCTCTTAAAATATTCAATTGCCTTGTCATACTTCATCAACTCCAAATAACAGTAAGCAGCCCACGCTACAAAATTATGATTATCTGGCCATAATTGCATGCATTGTTCAAAATCATCACAGGCAGCCTTATACTGGCCAAGGGACTTGTATATTCTCCCTCTCATACCCAATGAGGAGACATCTGTTCTATCATAATATATTGCCATGGAATAATCTGCAGATGCCTTGAGACTATCGCCCATTTCTTTGTGTACAAACCCCCGAAGATTCCATAGTTTATTAATCTGGTGCGCACTGTCGAGGGCAAGCGCGCTATCTATGTCCGACAACGCTTCATGGTATAATTTATTTGTCGTGTATATGTCGGCACGTATATACAAGGCGCTTGCATTATGAGTTTCTAAGGAAAGTATTTTATTGCAGTCTGCTAATGCGGCATCATTTTGGTGGTCAAGTTCTAATGATGCCCTGGAGAGCAAGCTTGGAATATCATTCGGGAAAATTTGCAACGCCATTGTATATTGGTCTATCGCCTCATTTCTACCAAAGTATTTATCCTTTTGTTGTCCGTTTTTAATATGCATCAAGAGGAGCTTTTGCTCTCTTCGGCTGAGTTGATTTCTATTGGTCAGTGTGTCCCTTCCTGATCCTGATATCATGCTGCTTCGCGGTATACCATTTGCAAGAAATTCAGGATTTATATAATCCGTGGTACCGTGGGTTTCCTTTGCTTTTAAGAACATTGCCCGCAATGACATAGGGATCGGCAGCTTCACTTCTTGAATGTACTTACCTGTTTTATCCGGTAAGCCATAGCCGAGGCACAACGTATCTAATCCGATTATTCGAGTAAAATAAAATCTCGAAATTAACTCTCTCGGATCTATGACTTTTCGTACTTTATCATTTTCATAAAACCAACTGAAACACAAGGGGAGTGTGTCTTTATAGGCTGCCCGAATTGCTGGAATTTTCAGTAGTTCATTCATAAGTAAATCCAGAGTGTACAATTCTGTAAAATCGTCTACCAGCTCACCATCCTCGTCGGTTTTAGCGCGTTTAGTGATTGCTCCGGTAAATCCGCTGTACCAATCGACATCTCCGCTTAGGCGAAGTACCTTTATTGAGTATTCCGGCTTAGAGTTCTCATCTTTAATAAACGTTTCAATAAATGAGACATATGGTCCCACAATAGAGAGCATTTCATATTTTTTAGAGTATTGCCAATACGGTGAAACCAGTGTATCAACGCTTTGTTCCATCCCGCCATAGCGATTGACTTTGGGACGTGTTTCGAGAACAACTATTGTATCCCCGGACATTTTAACTTTAGCCGTAGGGATGTAAAAATTGCTTTTGCTTGTATCCGGAGCTATAAAATCTATATCATTGATGTCTGCAAAAACCTCATTGTAAATTTCAATTGTATCTCCATCGAAATACGGATAAGCAATGGCACGCGTATTATTCCATTTTACTATCCATTCGCCTGTCTCCTTCGAATTGGTGAATACAGTGTCGTTTATAATCGCATTCTTTTTTGCGCACGACTTTTCAAATTCATAGTCAATAAATTTACTGCCGCTTAGCTGAAAAGACCGGAATGCTCCGTGCTGTGGATGCTTTGCATCTTCGCCAATGAAGCTATAATACATCCACAGTTCGATACAGCCCAGATCTAATTCAAATTTTGATATGGTTATATTGTTCCCAAGATACAAATCGGCGACTGGAGTTAATTTGTCCCCGGTTTTGCCTAATGCTACCAGATACGATTTCACGTCACCGTTTCCGGAGTCGGCCGATATTATTATTGCTGTGCAGGGGAATCTACATCCTGATATCGAATCGATATTGGTTATTCTGTCTATAGAAATACGTAGCTCTTTGCCGCCGTTGTTTAATCTCTCTGTGTATTTGCCGTCGGCAAAGTGGATTGTCTTTTTTGTAATTGGATTTGAGTGATATGTAAAATTGAGTATTTGCTTAATAGAGGCACTATCTGTAGTGCCCGCAAATATATTGCTGTTCGAAATGAATAGCAAAACTAATAATATATGCAGAGATTTTGAAAGTATCGTACGCAACACGAACCCCATAATTAAATATACTTGCCTTAATATACATAAATTGCTTCATTTCCGAAATACTCCGAAAATAGTGGAATTGTCACCGGGATTTTGACTATTTCATGTTTGATTTCTGGCTGCGTAACTAATAGATAAAATCACCAGCAAAATAATTCAAAAACAACATTGAAATTTCAAATGCGCAATGAAATTAAACAGTACCACATTCGTATTGAGAGGTTCTCTTAATAAATCCTATTTTTTTGATTTTTCCCGAATAAGGAATATGTTTTTCAAGTGCTTTTTTTCTGCATCAGTATAGGAATATCCCTGTTGCTCGAGGTCAATAATTCCTTTTAAACCATTTTCAAGTTTTGGAAATATGGAAATGGCCTCATTGATGTAGCGTATAGCTTGGGGAGAATCGCCTTTAAGAAAGTAGACAATGGACATTCCGATTTTTGGGTCAACATTGGAACCATCGGCACTTATACTTTTAGTAAAATACGAAATGGCTTCATCGTAATTATTCAGCCCGGAGTATGCATATCCCATATTACTCAATAAACCGGGAGAATCTTTTCCCTGTGTGCGATATTGCTGATAATCTTTAAGTGCTGCGTTAAAATTACTCAGGGCTAAATACTGATTGCCTCGAATGAAATATGCATCAATGTTGCTGCTATCCTCCTGTATTGCTTTATTTAAATCCTGAATTGCTTCAGTATATTTTTTAAGTCCCGAATAAGCAGCTGCACGTAGTACGTAAAAAATCGTTGGCTCTACTGTAATTTCCGGCAAATAAATATGATTATAATCATCTATTGCTTTTGTGAAATTTCTCTTTCGCTGATAACATAACGCGCGATAATAATGGGGTAAGGAATAGGATGGTTCGATATTAATTGACTTATCACAGTCGATCATGACTTGTTCCCAATTGCCGACATTTGCACATGAAATGAACCTTTCTCTAAGTGCATCAAGATCATCAGGGTATAGTGTCAAGGCCCTTGTAAGCTCCACTATAGCTTCATTATATTTTTTATCTTCAAAGAATTTGTTTCCTTTGTTGAAATATTCCACTGATTCTTTCTTTTTTTTATCTGCTATAGTGACGGAATCTATATAATTATTTTGTCGTATGACCGCAAGATACTTTTCAAAGTTAATCGAATCTTGTTCAGCTATGAAAAGCGGATTAATATCTTCTAAGGTAGTTTTATTTCTTTTGACTTCCTCAAACATTCTTTTACTCATTGCTGGAATAGAGAGTTTTATTACAAACGTTGTAAAATTTCCTTTCTCAACTTCACAACCATGCGTTAATCCAAATAAAATAGTTGCTGTATCACCGCGAATCGATTTTATTGCAAAACTTTCAAGCAAGAATGAAAAATCAATTTCACATTCGCCCTCCAGGGAATCACACAGCTGCTGCAAATTTCTTGGAGTGAATTGATGCAAATGCGCTAGTATAATCGAATCTTTCATCAGTTCTTGGAATACATCATTTTCGGGAAAAATATCTGTTATTTTGGGCTGATTACTTCCAACTTCTCTAAGATTCTTTGTCGTTCTAATCATTTTTTCGAAGCTTTTTTCCGTATCACAAGGAGCAGTCGAGGTATCGGGTATTGCGGCCGTATCTTTCCTTCCAAGTTCACATACATTCAAAACATGCCCATAAATAGGGTGAACGCCACCCGAACCATCATACGTAGAGAAAAAGGAAACATATGGCCCAACGATTGATAACATCTGACAGTCAGTATATGAATACCAATAAGGTTGAAAATAGGATAAATCAGAATCAGCATCACCATAAAATTCATTATTGTCATCTAAATCTTCTCTGCTAGTACAATATAAGAAGGTAGTATCTCCAGTAGTGCTATTAAAAGCATCCGCCCGGTTGGTGTTCCATTTGACATTCCACATCCCGGTTTTAACGGAATGAGTATAAATTGTGTCATAGGCTATTTTTAGTTTTTCTTTAACAGCTTCTTCGTGATTTTCGTCAATCAATTGATTATTTATAATACTGAAATTTCTGCATGTTATGCAATTGATTTGGATGGTGTCATCTTGCGTGCTTGGCCATATCCAGTAAATCTCAATATGACCATTCGAAATATTGAAATATTTAACCGTAATATTCTTACCAAGATATACGGAGGCGGCAGGGGTTACGGAATTTTGCTTTTGCAAAAATGCGACCAGATATGAGTATCTTTCTCCATTGCCGGAATCTACATCCAGACATGCCCCCATACCTGGAATGCTGTCTTTTGTTAACCCAGCTACCTGCGTTTTATTGCTAAAACTTAGTGTGAGCTTTCTTGCATTGTTTTTTAATAGAATTGATGTCTTACCATTAGAAAATTTGACCGTTGTATGAGTAATGGGGTTGTTTTCATAGCGGCATTGCCTGATACTTTGCCAAAACTCATCATTATTCATTCTATTCGAAGTTGTCTGTCCGAATATTGGAATACAAAACAACGCGATGGTAATTATGTGTAAAACGAAACTTTTTTGTAAGGGTGAGCCGGTGTTCATATTATTTCCCGCAGATAATCATTAGTAAACCCAAAATACTCAAAGCACGAATAATTAAAAACAAGATTTTTCACTATAATGAAATTAATGCTGTTTTTATTAGTTGTTAAGGAGCAAAAAACATGAGCCGCTCCTAGAGAGCTCAATCAATATATTCAAATGGCAATTCTACTAAGCTGATACTCCTTTGGAGTTCAAAAGGGGGCTAAATATCTTTGGAGACTTCTCTTAGTCCGAGAAAATAGGTGAGGATAGTGAGCACGAAGGATAACAATGCTATCATGGCGAGGGATAATGTAAAGAAACTCAATGGCAGAGGGAGTTTTAAATTTTGTGTGAATATAAAATACTGTGTCAGGGGGATAAATAACACTGCGATGATAAATCCCAGATAAAACAAGCAGACGAGAAAAGCAGTCGAGGCACCTTGCGACGAGGCTATTCGAATTGGATTCTTTTCCTCGAAGTTGGCAAAGTATGTCCCGAAGCCATAGTTTACTGAAACAACAGTAACAACAATTAAAAATGTTACAATTGCAGAGAATAGCTTGAGCGAAACGGAGAACATAACATGACTGGCAAAAGTTAGCATTTCTGAAAGAATCAGCATAAGTACCAGATACACAATAAAACGGTACGCATAGACTTTTTTGTAATTGACCGGAGCCGACCGGATTTTCCAGAACGTATTTCCCTCAAGGCTGTAATGGGGGAAGACAAATCGCAGTGCAAGCGAACTGATAAGGAACGAGTTGAACAGAAAGAACACTAAATAAATCAGCGCCTGAACTTCTGGATTCAGGCTGCGGAACATTTCCGTTGATTTGCCGCCGATGCTGAGAATAAATACTGCCATAAGTGAAATCATCAAAAGCAGGTGAAACGTTTGTGCCGGGTCACGTAGAAATAACACGATTTCTTTTCGCAGAATACTCCAGAAAACAGGCGAGCCTCTTCGTTCATTATCAAACCGCAGAAGGGGTATGGATTTATTTCTCTTTTCATCATCCTTGGGACGGATTTCCGAAGCCACGATGAATGTTCTGTAATAACTTTTTTGAGCTATCATATATGCAATAAGAATGAGTACCGCGGCTTCAGCATATAACAGGACAATATAACCGAATGCAAGTGTGGTGTGCCCGTGTTGAAATTGATACAGGCTGCTCGCGACCCAGGTGTTGGGTAGATATTTCAAGAGCGGGTTATCAAGCTGTGCAAAGAGGGCATTAACGTATGAATCGGTGAGAAGCGACTCCTCAATAATCTTCGAAGGATTATTGAAATAAAGGAAAGTTATGACACTTACTAAATAAAATGAGCCGAGAATAAGAACTGTCCACTTGATGCCGATTTTTGCTGCTATACGTACGAGCAGGAATAAGATCAGCACTCCGAGAATTGCTGCAATAAGTGTAAACGGAAGAAACAGTCCGACTACAGCATTAATATAAAACATGAGATCGAGTTTGAAATACTGACCGTACGCTAAAAGAACAGAAAACAGAATCAGTATCAAGACACCCGAACTGTAAAAGAAATTATCGAAGAATTTTACCAGAAAAATATTTTCCTGCGGAATCGGCTTGGTAAAAAGATAGTCAATCTCTTTCGACTTAAACAATCCCGTGAGCGATACCATAATATTGCCGGCGTTGACCGCGAGGAAAAAAACGAATAGAATAATAGAAATGAAACGATGGAAAAGAAAATTATTTAATTTCAGGACAGTTAATACGTGCCACAGAACTGCACCGGTAATTTTATACATACCATAAGCGAACCCGAAATAGATGAGTCCGGCAGCGAGGTTCTTTATAACGGTTTTGGGTTTCTTGTCGAAGCTGAGGACAAAGAAGGAATAAATTTTATACGTAAGCAGATGAAACAGCTGTTTCATTTAACGAGTTCGAGGAAGAATGATTCGAGATTTTGATATTCTTTATCGTAAAAATTCCTGAATGAATCCAGGTCATTGTCAAAAATAAGCGAGCCATCCTTAATAATGCCGATGCGGGAACATATTTCCTCGGCAATATTCAGGCTGTGGGTTGACATGATGATCGCAGTGCCTTGCTTCGCTTTCTGCTTCAGAATATCCTTAACAATTTTGGCGCTTTGCGGATCGAGCCCTACCATAGGCTCATCAACGAGAAGGAACTTGGGATTATGCAGAAGGGCAGAGGCAATTGACACACGTTGCTTCATACCCTGCGAATATTCCTCTGTACGGCGGTCTAACCATTCGCTGATTTTAAGCTCTTCGGTTACGTTGTCTATGATAATCTTCAATTCTTTGGTTGGAATTCCGTACAGACCTCCGGAGAAAAATAAAAACTCGCGTCCGGTCAGGCGGTCATAAAGATATGGTTGGTCTGGAATATAACCGATAATGCGTTTAGCTTCAACGGGATTATTTTGAATGTCTAATCCGTCAATGAGAACTGAACCTTCGGAAGGAGAGAGGAGTCCGCAAATCATTTTAATTGTTGTTGTTTTTCCTGCTCCATTCGGACCCAGAAAACCGAAAAACTCACCGGCGTTGACCTGAAGATTTAAATTGTTAACAGCCTGAAACGATCCGAATTTTTTTGAAAGGTTTTTAAGCTGTAGCATGGCAGTCATTAAGAATGGTTTTATTCTAAATGTAGAACATCTTGGTGCGTAATGGTAACCAAATCTTCATCAGTTGGATTGAGGAGTGTCGAGACCCGCTCCTCCTGATTAGCGATTGCCTTGTAGAATACATTTCGAACTGTACGGGCATTACCAAAATTTTGGTCGCGTTTGCTGTATAACTTGGTGAAGTGTTCGAACAACATCTGAAGAGCGCCTTCATCAAGTTTGTAACCATTTTTCTCGGCACTGACTGAAGCGATTTCCAGCATTTGGCGTGGGTTGTAATCTTCGAACATAAAATAGTTGGTAAATCGTGACTGCAAACCCGGATTCGTATCAAGGAATGCCTGCATTTCATTAGTATATCCGGCAACGATGACAACCAACTGATCTTTATAATCTTCCATACGTTTGAGCAGGGTGTCAATAGCTTCTTGACCGAAATCATTGCCTCCGCGTGCAAGAGTATAAGCTTCATCGATGAATAATGTACCGCCTAAAGCTTTCTGTATCATCTCGTCGGTCTTTTGGGCGGTCTGTCCCTGATAACCGGCGACTAGCATCGAACGGTCAACCTCAACAAGGTGTCCTTTTTCAAGCAGTCCCATTTCTTTATAGATTTTTCCGAGCAGACGTGCTACGGTTGTCTTGCCTGTACCGGGATTGCCGAGGAATACACTATGGAGATTCTTCTGCATAACGATCATGCCGCGTGATTCGCGCAGGCGGGAAATTTTAATACTGCTGATAAGCTTATCAATCGAGCGTTTGACTGATTCAAGTCCGGTGAGAGAGTTGAGTTCTTTCAAATGCTCATCAAGTTTATCTTTATTACCCTCGATCTGGATAATCTTTTTGTCACTCTTTGCTGAGATAATTTCACTCAGATCTTCCAATGTCACAGTCTGGGTTATTTCAGGAGTCCGTTCTTCTTTTGGAACGTTAACAACACGAAGCATAAGATTTCTTGAAGCGCTCTCAACAAGGTTTCTTACTAATCTCGCATTGCCGAAGTTCTTATCTCGTGTGCGGTACAATTCCATATAGTACTGGCGAAGCTGGTCCTCGGCAGATTTTTGTAATTTTAATTTCTTTTCTTTTAGGACGATCCGCGTAATAATAACCATTTCATCCGGGGTGTAATCCTCAAACATGAATTTCTTGGTGAAACGGGATTGAAGTCCCGGATTACTCTCAAGGAATTTCTGCATGTCTTCCGTATAGCCAGCAGCAATAACGATGAATTTACCGCGGTCGTCTTCCATCCGTTTCAGTAAAGTGTCTATTGCTTCCTTACCGAAATCATTGGTGTCACCGGTTTTAACAAGCGTATAAGCTTCGTCTATAAAGAGTGTTCCGCCGATGGATTGATTTATCAACGAGGTCGTTTTTTCAGCGGTCTTTCCGACAAACGGAGCAACCAATGCCTGCCGGTCAACTTCAATCAAATGGCCCTTCGGTAGTAAACCGAGTGCAGCATAAATCTGGCCGACCATTCTCGCAACTGTGGTTTTACCTGTACCCGGATTTCCGAGAAAGATAATGTGGTCTGTAAATTTGCTCTGCAGATCTTCACCCATTTCAACATAATAGCGGGCGAGTTTTACAAGCTCATCAATGTCTTTTTTAACGGAACGCAGTCCTGTCAGGCTGTTTAGTTTTTCCAATGCCTTGTTGAGATTATCCTCATCAATGGTCATCTTGAATGTTTTTGTCTGAGTCCCCGCAAATAGCTGTGCAAAATCTTCAGGCATAAATGTCGTCAGCGCTTTTTTATCCCGCATTGATTCGGGTAGACTCAGGTAGCGTTTGCTTAGTTGTAACTTTGCATCATTGAAAAGATTTCTGACGAAGCGGGCGTTTCCAAAAGTTTTATCACGTTTACGGTAAATGTCAATGAGTTCTTTTTTAAGACTGTCCTGTGCGTTCGCTTCAACGGAGTAGTCTTCTTTCTTTGCCATGCCGCGGAATATTTCAATCATCTCATCCGGATTGTAATCTTCGAAGTTGAAGAAGTGGTTGAAACGTGATTTCATTCCGGGATTTGAGCTGAGGAAGTCGTTCATTTCATCCGGATAACCAGCAACGATAATTGCAAATTGTCCGGCTTTATCTTCCATGCGTTTTAAAAGTGTATCAATTGCTTCCTGACCGAAGTCCTGACCGCTGCCGCCTTTTTTGACAAGTGTATAGGCTTCATCAATGAAAAGCAGGCCGCCCATAGCATCTTCAATAACCTTATCGGTTTTTTGTGCTGTTTCGCCTATATACTGACCAACCAATGAACTGCGGTCAACTTCAACAAGGTGACCCTTTTCTAAAATTCCCATTGCCTTAAATACATTCCCGAGAACACGGGCAACTGAAGTTTTACCGGTACCGGGATTGCCAAGGAATACGCAGTTAAAGGAGAGATCATCTTTGGTCTTGAGTCCAAGTTTCTTACGTTCCTTAATGAACTCAAGATAGTTGATGAACTCTTTCATTGAATTTTTAACGGAGGTCAATCCGGTAAATGTATTCAATTCCTGAAGGATAGATTCGACCGATGCTGCGGGGGCAGAAATTGAGGATTCTTTTTGCTCGCTGAGCGTTGAACTCGGGGAGAGCTTTTTCTGCATCTCTTTTTCGAAGAGGTCAACATCAAAATCTTCATAATTTGCAATATCGGACGTGCCGATAAGAAACCATCTTTCACATAATTTCTGTGAGTTTATATAAATCTCAACACGTCCCTGACCGCGTCTCCAGAAACCGGGTGAATCAGTTCCCCAGCTTTGAGTAAAATAGACATGCTTCCATGTTCTATCCATCGGAACGTCAAAACTGTTTCTGCCAACTTCTTTTTCATTTACAATCCAAACCACCGTACCAGGGATATGTTCATCCTTGATAGTATAGTATGGATTGGAAATAATAACTTCCACTCCGATATAGCGGACACTTGATTCAGCAAATTGAATAGCGTAAACCCGCTCGTTTGAATTAATTTCTGCAGATGCATCAAATGTTCTTCCAAAAATTCCTACGAGCTCGGGATGCTGGAATCGTTCAAAATCAGTTCTCTTTGAGAGAGTTACAACTTTTTTAGGCAATTCTACTTGTGACTGGGGCGCTTCATCGTGTAGATCAAGCGGTTTATATTTTGACGTTTTTTTAGGCTGCTGAGGCTCTACTGGAGCAGAGACTTCGAAATCATCTTCAGGCATGTCAACGGGAGAGTTTGCTTCCTGCTGCGCAGCTACTTCGTTTCGTCTATCTTCGTTTTGATTAATGAGGCGGTTGTAAATATTATCAAATCTCGGGTTGCCGGAACACTCTGCAGCCATGGCGTCAGCTTTAGCCAGGGCTTCATCCCAGTGGTAAATATAAAAGAGCATTTCAAGTTCAAGTATCTTTGCCTGCTGATGATATTCGCTCATCGAATCATTTGAGAGGATTTTTTTAATAACCCAGGCAACGTACCACAGTTCTTTCAGGGTGAAGGCTTCTTCTGCCTCTTTAATCCAAAAGTCGTCCTTGCCTAAAAGCTTGAGGAGGAATTGCCCTTTTTTTCCGGTAACTCGTTTATACCATTCAAGGATGGAAGGGAAGGTAGGGTCGGCTCCGTTATCGAATCTCATAGTGAGTTCAAAGACGTTCATAGCTTCTTCGAAACGGCCGAGTCCGGCTAAACATTTGGATTTGAGGTGCTGTGCTCAAACTAAGGCGTTGGAATTTGTGGATATGACTACATCAAGATCAATGATTGCTTCTTCGAACATTGATAGACGCTGAAGGATGAAACCGCGGTAGAGTCTTGTTTCCACAGCATCACGGCCAAGCTGAACAGCAAGGTTCGCGTAGTCCAATGCCTGAGCAGGGTCACCGGTTTCCACGTAAGACCAGGCAAGGCAGATAGCTGCGCGGCAATCTTTAGGCCGGAGATTATATAGCTTCTGGGCATTTTGCAATGCTACGCGATGACGCCCTTGTGCAAGATGCTCAAACGTCTCTTTGACGAGATCGTCAAACTCTACATTAAACTCCGGGTCGCTGCCAATTCGACTCATCCATTTGCTTGAGCGGTTCATTCTCCCTTTCAGGTAGTCAATATTTTTTCAGAAATTTCTTTTAAAAACTAATTTACGAAAGTATAAACATAAAAAAAAGGCAGGATGGTTCAACATCCTGCCTTTAAATCAACGTCAATTGATTTTAATACATGTCGCCCATTCCACCGCCAGCACCAGGAGGCATCATAGGAGCTTTTTCAGCTTCTTTTTTCTCATAAACAACTGCTTCGGTTGTCAAGAGAAGAGCAGAAACAGAAGCTGCATTTTCGAGTGCAGTTCTGGTAACCTTAGTTGGGTCAATTACGCCCGCTTTAACCAAGTTTTCATAAACTTCAGTTGCAGCGTTAAATCCGTAATCGTTCTTTCCTTCTTTAACTTTTGAAAGAATGACTGAACCTTCGAGACCGGCGTTGTTAACGATCTGACGAAGCGGTTCTTCGAGAGATTTTGCGATAATCTGGATACCGGTTGTCTGATCTTCATTGTCGCCCTTTAGGCTGCCAAGTGCTTCAATTGCGCGGACGAAAGCAACACCACCACCGGGAACGATACCTTCTTCAACTGCCGCACGTGTAGCATGAAGAGCATCTTCAACACGGGCTTTCTTTTCTTTCATTTCAACTTCAGTTGAAGCACCGATTTTCAGAACTGCAACACCGCCTGAAAGTTTTGCAAGACGTTCCTGCAATTTTTCGCGATCGTAATCTGAAGTCGATTTTTCAATCTGGACTTTGATTTCGTTAATTCTCTTTTTAATATTCTGCGTGTCGCCGCTACCTTCAACAATAGTTGTATTGTCTTTGTCAATAACGACTTTCTTTGCAGTTCCAAGATCATCAAGAGTAGCGTTTTCGAGTTTGAATCCTCTTTCTTCAGAGATAACGTTACCGTTTGTCAAAACTGCGATATCTTCGAGCATTGCTTTTCTTCTGTCACCGAAGCCGGGAGCTTTAACAGCAGCAATCTTCAAGGTACCACGGAGTCTGTTAACAACGAGAGTTGCAAGAGCTTCGCCTTCAAGGTCTTCTGCGATGATAAGAAGAGCTCTTCCTTGCTGAGCTACTTTCTCGAGAACAGGGAGTAAATCTTTCATTGCAGAGATTTTCTTGTCATGGATAAGAATGAAAGGATTTTCAAGAACTGCTTCCATGGTTTCAGCGTCGGTAACAAAGTAAGGGGAGAGGTAACCACGGTCGAACTGCATACCTTCAACAACATCCAATGCTGTATCTGTACCTTTTGCTTCTTCAACAGTGATAACGCCGTCTTTTCCAACTTTTTCCATAGCGTCAGCAATTAAATCACCGATGGTCTTGTCGTTGTTAGCTGAGATAGCGCCGACCTGAGCGATTTCTGATCTGCCTTCAACTTCTTTGCTGATTGATCTCAGGTAAGAAACAACTTTGGTAACGGCAAGATCGATACCACGTTTCAAATCCATAGGATTTGCACCTGCTGTAACGTTCTTCAAACCTTCGCGGTAGATAGCCTGAGCAAGAACTGTAGCGGTAGTAGTACCGTCACCGGCAACATCACTGGTCTTTGAAGCAACTTCGCGAACCATCTGCGCGCCCATATTCTCAACTGCGTCTTCAAGCTCGATTTCTTTTGCAACACTGACACCGTCTTTAGTAACAGTAGGAGCGCCGAATTTCTTTTCGAGGATTACGTTGCGGCCTTTAGGACCAAGAGTAACTTTTACTGCATTAGCTAATTTATCAACGCCGCTTTTCAGTTTAGCGCGTGCGTCGGTATTAAATTCGATTAATTTGTGTGCCATATTCATGACCTCCGTTAAATATTAATTATAAACTTATTTAATGATTGCAAAAATGTCGCTCTCGCGCATGATCAGGTAGTCAACACCGTCAACTGTAACTTCGGTGCCGCTGTATTTACCATACAAAACTTTGTCGCCGACTTTTACAGCCGGAGCAATTGCTTTACCGTCATCGGCAACTTTGCCGGCGCCAACTGCAACAACAGTTCCTTCAATCGGTTTTTCTTTGGCTGTATCCGGAAGAATGATGCCGCCTTTGGTTTTTTCTTCCGCTTCCTGTGGTTTTACAACAACTCTGTCAGCGAGAGGGGTTAAATTAATTTTGCTCATGTGAGCCTCCTAATTTGTTAGTTGATAAATAATGTAAAAATGTTAGCACTCATAATTTATGAGTGCTAAATTATGGTGCAAGGCAGAGAATGTCAAGACCTTTTCGGCAAATTCGGCCACATTGCACAAAAATTTTTGGTCGGGAGTGCAAAAATGACGGCATGAGCTGTCATAATGGCGCAATCAAGAATTCGCAAAAGCAATAATAGAATATAATTCGATGTTATTCAGTAATGAGTGCATAATATCGGTATATTTCAGAAAAAAACGCATAATATATTGACATTATAAAAATTAGCCGTATATTATGTGTGCTTTTATAAAAATTCATAGAATTTTGGAGTACATATGGTAGAAAAGAAAAAACGCTCTTGGGCCGAACCATATAAAATTAAAATGGTCGAGCTTGTTCACATGACCTCTTATGAAGAGAGGCAGGCAGCGCTGAAGGAGGCTGGATACAATACTTTTTTACTCAGATCACGGGATGTTTATATTGACTTACTGACCGATAGCGGTACTTCGGCAATGAGTGATCGTCAATGGGCAGGTATGATGATGGGCGACGAAGCCTATGCAGGTAGCGAGAACTTTTACCATCTTGAATCCACTATTCAACAATATTACGGTTACAAATATATTGTCCCTACTCACCAGGGCAGAGCTGCAGAACATATCATATCTCAGATTATGATTAAAAAGGGAGATGTGATACCCGGAAATATGTACTTCACCACAACCAAACTTCACCAGGAACTAGCAGGTGGTAAATTCATTGATGTAATTATTGATGAAGCTCACGATCCGGATAACGAACATCCTTTTAAGGGTGATATTGACCTTGGCAAGCTGCAAAAAGTAATTGATACGTATGGCGCCAAGAAAATTGCCTATGTCGCCTTGGCTACATCAGTCAACATGGCTGGCGGCCAGCCCGTATCGTTGGGAAATCTCAAAGCCCTGAGAGAACTCACCGCTAAATACAATATTCCTATTATTCATGATATGACCCGCGTTGCGGAGAATGCTCTTTTCATCAAACAGAGAGAACCCGGATATGAAAATCACTCGGTTGCTGAAATTGTAAAAGAAATTTGCGATTTGACAGACGGTGCTACCATGAGTGCAAAGAAAGATGCGCTCGTGAACATAGGCGGATTTCTTGCCATCAATGACTGGGATGTATTTGAAAAAGCACGCAACATGGTTGTCGTGTATGAAGGTCTGCATACCTACGGCGGATTAGCCGGAAGAGATATGGAAGCTATGGCGATCGGTATAACCGAATCAGTCCATGAAGATCATATTAGAGCAAGAGTTGGACAAGTACAATATCTTGGTGAAAAACTCATTGCTGCCGGTGTGCCGATTGTAAAACCTATCGGAAGTCACGGCGTATTTTTGAATGCAAAAAAATTCTTACCACATTTAACGCAAGATCAATTCCCGGCACAGACGTTAGCTGCAGAGATTTATCTTGATTCCGGTGTCCGCACAATGGAACGCGGTGTCGTTTCAGCAGGGCGCAATGCCGAAACCGGCGAAAACATTTATCCAAAATTAGAGTTGGTTCGTTTAACAATTCCTCGCCGTGTATATACACAGGCGCATATGGACGTAGTCGCCGAGTCGGTAGAGGAAGTCTATAACTATCGCGAAAAGATTACCGGCCTGAAGATGGTTTATGAACCGGAATATCTCCGCTTCTTCCAGGCAAGATTCGAAAAAATTTAATACATTTACGACTCATACTCACTCTCATCCCTTCTTTCCGCCCCGGAAAGAGGGGAATGGGGCGGGTAGGAGATAGAACGCCGCACAGCGTCCTGTGGTGGATGACGCGGATTTTCACTGATTATTTTTTTAAGATAGTAACCCCACGTTTAAACCTGGGGTTACTGAATTATTCTGAAATTAGACTTATATTTAAAATTTTATGCACGCCGTGATAGGCCGTGTCAATAAAAAACCGAACAATTTACCTTTTACATGTACAGGCACAGACAATGAAATTCGACGATACCGATAAAAAGATTCTTGATATTCTTCAGACACGTTCCAACATTACGAATGCACAATTGGCTTCGGAGGTGGGTATTTCTCCTTCGGGAATGATTGAGCGTGTAAAGCGTCTGGAAAATTCAGGCGTCATTAAAAATTACGTTGCTCTTGTTGACCATGAGAAAGTCAATAAAAGCCTGCTTGCAATCGTTTCTGTTTCGTTGGTCGCACACCGACTGAATGCATTCGAAGTGTTTAATACGAAGGTAATGGAGTATCACGAGGTGCTTGAGTGCTTCAATACGGCAGGAGAAGAGGATTTCATTCTTAAAGTCGCTGTTAAAGACATGAAAGAATTCCAGAGTTTCATTATTGATAAGCTTACCAGAATTGAAGTCGTTAACAAAGTAAAAACAAGCTTTGTGCTTTCAACTGTTAAGTACAACACAAAAGTCGAAATCGGCGGGGAAGAATAAATACAATATTCTTCCTAACCCATGAGTAATGACTCTTCCTTACAGCTCATGAGCATCAGAGATGCGGCAGCTTAGTAGATAAATTTCTACGCGATTTCATTGCGTGCCGCAGGTACGTTTCAGTTCCGCCATTGTTTTTCGAAAAGAACCGCTCTATCCAGAGCTCTTAATCACAGATTTAATTCTTATACTATTAAGCTGTCACGGCTCTGCCGTTTCTGATTATACATGTGTTATGTAAAAGAACTTTCTATTCTGGGTTTATATATTAACAATCCGTGAAAATCCGCGTCATCTGTGTCATCCGTGTTCTATTTCAATTTACGGGGATTGCCAGCACAGGCAAACGGCTTCTGTGACGCACGCCGTCAATCGTCTCACCAAAAATCAAATCCGTTAAGAATTTATGTCCGTGGCTTCCTGCCACAATGAGCGAGAGTCCATACTCACGCGCTATACGCACAATTTCGTCTTCGGGCTCACCACCACCGACAATTGTTGTTACATGGAATTTCTCGTCTTTCAGTACTGCACCCATGCTTTCGAGATATTCTTTCATGCGCATAGCTTCACTATCTGCAACCATACCACCGATGAAACGTCCTGCAACCGTTTGAACAATATTAACCAACAGAATATCGGCACCCATTGTCTTGAGGAAGGGCAGTGCGCGCGCAATAATCTGAGCGTCGCGGTCCTTGTTACCTTCAAGCGCAATACCGATTCGCTTGTAATTTTCCGCAACGGAAAACTCCGGCACGTTGACAAACGGCTCAGCAACTCTCTTGAATTTCAGCGGCACCTTACGGATAAGTGGTTCGCCCAATACCCAAATGAGAAGAGGAAGTAGAACGATACTTACGGGCAGAAATACGAATCGTACTACGTTGCCAATCGGTGTCGGATCAGCGATGTTTTTAATGATCATATCTGATACTAATTTCAGATTCAGAATGATGATAAAGCTCGCCGCTAACCAGGCAATGATTTGAATCCACCATTTGGTGACGAACTCGCCCATTTTATGCTTATCGCTGGTAAAATGGAGAAGCGGTATAAGTGCAAATGGCAGCTGCAGAGACAGTAATACCTGTGATAGAATAAGGAGAAATTCAACGGAGTTATCTCCATAAAATCCAATGACAAAAACCGTAGGTACGACTGCAATAAGACGAGTAATTAATCTGCGCAGCCATGGCCGGACTTTAATGCCTACAAATCCTTCCATCACAACCTGCCCCGCGAACGTACCTGTAATAGTGGATGACTGTCCCGCGGCAAGCAATGCTAACCCAAATAGTATTGGGGCTGCTGTAGTTCCTAGCAGAGGGGCAAGTAGTTTATGTGCATCAATGATGGACTCAACGTGCGTATATCCTTGTGTAAAGAATGCCGAAGCGGCGAGAACAAGTATCGCAGCGTTAACAAAAAAAGCACCGTTTAATGCTACGAATGAATCAATCAAATTAAACTTATTAGCCTCTTTCAAACCTTCTCTGGTTCGCGTTACATTTCTGGATTGCACTAATGCTGAATGCAAATACAAATTATGCGGCATGAGTGTAGCGCCAATTATTCCAAGTGCGATGAACAACGACTCGCCATTGAGAGCGCTCGGTACAAATCCTTTGGCTACGTCGGCTAATTGCGGTGACGCGAAAAACATTTCCACTGCAAAGCAGAGTCCGATTGTTGAAATAAGTGCAAGGATAAATGCTTCCATTTTCCTGATACCCAGCGACATGAGTCCCATGAGCAATATTACATCAACCGTGGTGATAATCACGCCCCAAAACAAGGGTATTTTGAAGAGGAGATAGAGACCTATAGCAGAACCAAGTACCTCGGCAAGATCGCACGCGGCAATAGCAACTTCACATACTATCCACAAAGCATAATTTACAATCTTCGGGTAATGGTCGCGGCATGATTGGGCGAGGTCCCGTCCATATACGATACCAAGCCGTGCACTGATCGTCTGAAACAGGACAGCAAATAAGTTTGCAAGCAAGACGACCCATATTAACTGGTAACCGAATTTAGCACCACCGGCGATATCCGTTGCCCAGTTGCCGGGATCCATGTATCCGACTGAAATCATAAAAGCCGGCCCCGTAAAAGTTAGAAGCCGTTTCCAAAAACTGCTGCCCTTAATAGTAACAGAAGCGTTTACGTCTGAAAGTGATTTATCCATAACTTCTATTCCTTTGAAACCGATACGAAAATGTTTTTAGCTACCGTTTCACTAACGGTGTGCTGCTTGCCGTTGATTTTTAACACAACGGAGTTGTCAAATGTCATTCTGTTGATTACAGTAATCTCTTTTTGGAGTTCAATGCCTATTGAACTTATGAATGTTAAAAAAGCCTGATCATAATCATTTACACGACGGACTATACATTTTACTGAAGCAGGGACATCTGAAAGTACGGTTAGTTTCATTTGCTTCGGTAAGCCGCCTGTTTTGGAAGGTATTGGTGCACCGTGTGGATCAAATTCGGGGAAGTGCATCATTTCCTCCAACCGGTCAATGAGCAGATCGGATGAATGATGCTCAAGCTTTTCCGCTTCAGCATGAACGTGTTCCCAGGGTAATTTTACAAATTCATAAAGAAACATTTCCCAAATACGATGGCGCCGGACTAAGTTTACCGCGGCTGTTTCTCCTTTGGCAGTAAGGCGGATCTCTTTGTAAGGGGAGTATTCGATAAACTTTTCCTTCGCGAGCTTTTTCAGCATATCCGTCACTGCTGCGCTTGAGATTTGCAGCTGTTCGGCAATAATATTGCCCTTTATACCGCCGTCTTCATTCCGGTATTTGTATATGATATTGAGGTAGTTCTCTGTTGAGATACTGTTTGTCATAAAGTTTAAGTAAGCTTAAATAATATTTTTAGCGAACTTAATACATTTTTTATATAATGTCAATATCGGAGCCTCAAAAATTTAACCGCGAAGGGCGCTAAGAGCGCAAAGAATACAAAATAAAACGCAATTCGAGCAGTTCTGCACTAATCGCTACGAAATGAGTCAAGTATTACCAATATCGCAAATGTTCCTTGGGTATATCCTTTAACCTGATGCGTTTATGGAGTTTACGGATTAACTTGCCATCTTTATAAATGTACGATTCTTTTTTATAGAGCGTGTTCTTATCGGCATAAGGATCTCTATCCCTGCTGATTATATCATAATCATAACCATGTACTTGGACGAGGTGTCGACCTACCCATTTGTATTCACTGACAGTTCCACTTGTACCCGAAAAACCATTTCTCCAATATCCAAACACTGTTTCGTGTATACTCGGAGTTGGATTCCCAACATCCGATGCTTCTTCATTGAATTGAAATTTGAATTTTGAGATGTCGAATATATAATAATCGTATGTCTGATTAACTACATACGGTCCACCACCTTCCCTCTTTTTAAGACGCAGATCAACATAACCGTCAAAATTTATATCGACAAACATTGCTCGCATTCCGGAATCATTGCAACAGTAATCATAGTGGAGAGGTCCATAATAAGCTTCAGAATTGGATTTGATTACTTGGAAAGGTTTGCCTTTTTTCGACTTGGATAAATCAACTCTATAATAATATTGTTGATCTGCAGCATCAAAATAATCCCGATATCTCAAGTACATCTTCGGGAGGCTTTTGTGCAGGGTAAAGGTCAAGGTAGTGTCAAATGTATATTTTTTGCCGGGATTCGGAGTTGTTGTTCTTTCTGAACTTTGGGCAGGGGCTTGTATACTGGCAAATATTAACAACAAAACAACAGCAATAATTTTCATGGAGTGAAATCTTAATTAAACAGCTTTATTGATATTCGAAATATATTATTAATACTTCGGATTAAGCAAGTTAATCTGCTCTATTGAATAATTTTTACCAGGTTTAGACTTTTTTTATTGAGGTGAAACTGAGATATTAGTATTTTAATTTTTACTTTAATATGAATTGAATCGCCAGTTATGAAAGTAATAAGCCTTTTTCTGCTCTCATTTCTCTGTTTTTTCACAAGTCATGCACAGGGTACGGACAACAATGCAATACTGGGAACCGCCGGGTTCAAAAATATCACTGTCATGGATTTCAAAGAGCGATTCGAATTTACTCCCCAGTTCGGGAAGATGTCTGATAAGACTATAAAAGAGTATCAGCTAAACTTTCTGTACACGTTACTTTCCGAAAAACTCTGGGCGATTGACGCGGTTGAAAAAGGTTACGACACCACTTCGGTTATGCGGATGGTGACAAAATCATTTGAAGATATGTTTATCCGCGACCGGCTTTACATGAAGGAAATCCGCGGTAAAGCTAAATATACCCGGCAGGAATACCTTAAGGCAATAAGACGCCAGTCCAAGAAACTCTATGTTAATTATCTTTTCTCCGAAGATTCCACTGAAATATTTAAACTGTATAAACTCATTAAACATCAAATCCCGTTTGATTCAATTCTCGCTGAGAGTCCCGAAAAAGATGATCAGAAAAAACCTGAAGAGGTTATATTCGGGCAGATGTCGGAAGATATGGAAGATGTATTATACAATTTGAAAAAGGATGAATGCTCTAAGCCGTTGCAAAGCCCTGCCGGATGGTACATTTTCAAATTAGTGAATTATCAGGAATCAGCCGTTATCAATCCCGATAATAACAAAAGCGATATAGCGCTTGCGGCAAAGAAGGTCTTATCAGCCAGGAAAGAACAAATATTACTTTTAGAGTATTATAAAAATCTGTTAAAGGATAAAAAGATTAACATAGAAGCTATTCTTCTTAAATCAATAGCCCGTAATGTCTCAGAAATTCTTACAACGAAAAAAACTAAATTCAATATCAGCGACAAGGACATTATTCCGCTTGTAGCAAAAGATGTTATAGCGATACAGGAAAAAATAGGGCAGGATACTTTAGCGAAAGTTCTTTTCACTCTTGGTAAGCAAAATTATACTGTGAATGATTTTCTGCTGCAGTTGGGATTTGACATATACAAAACAATTAATCCTGAAGTGAACGCGGTATTTAAAACACTGAACGTCAGACTACGGAAATTTATTGAAGGTGAGCTGCTTGCCGAGCAAGGTAGAAAAGAAGGTTTGGCAGATGATCCTGAAGTAAAAAGGGAAGTCGCACTCTGGAAGGATAATTATCTCTATTCGATGGCCAGATACAATATTATGGATTCGATCTCTGTAAGCGATACTGATGCAATAAAATACTATAAAGCCATTTATAAGGAGAGCAAATATCCCCGTGAGGTGAATATTATAGAAATTCTTACTGATGACGCAGTAACTGCGGCCTCTGTTCTGGAACAGGCAAAATCAGGAAAAGATTTCCGTGAACTTGCTAAACGGTATAATAAGCGGGGATGGACTCAAAAGAGTAGCGGAGAGTACGGCTATTTCCCGATTTTCATGTATGGTGAAATCGGCGCAGCTGCTGCTAAGATGGAGATAAACGAAATTTATGGTCCGATAAAGGTTAAGGAAGGCTATTCTGTTATAAAACTTATCGGCAAGAAAGATGAGCATATCGACCCACCTTCAAAAACGTTTGAGGAAGTGAAGGATTATATCACAAAAACTCTTGAGTACCAAAAAGCAAAGAGAATTTTGGATTACCGTACGGTAGACCTTGCTAAAAAGTATGGTATGGAAATAAAAGAGGCTGCTTTCCGCGGTCTTGAAACAACAACCGTATCCTCATTTGGGATTCATCATCTGGGTTTTGGAGGTCAGGTTATGGCAGCTCCTTTAGTAGCACCGGATAATGATTGGGTGGAAATATTTTTCAGACAGCAAAATCTAACTCCATAATCAGCTTTTTTTAAGGAGATCTTTCAAAGCATCCTCAAGTAGAGGGAATTTGAACCTGAATCCGGCGCTGAGGAGTCTCTCAGGAATAACTTTCTGACTCTTGGTAATCTCGTAAGCGGATTCGCCGAGAACTATTTTGAGCACAAATTCCGGAACAGGAAATAACGCCGGACGGTGGAGTACTTTCCCGATAGTTTTCGCGACATCAACCATGCGGAGAGGCGATGGCGCAACCGCATTGTAAACACCATTCATTGAGTCATTCTCAAGTGCAGACTTTATAATTCCAACAATGTCATCAATGTGAATCCATGAAAACCACTGCCGACCACTTCCCAATTTCCCGCCGGTAAAGAATTTAAATGGCATGACCATTCTCGGCAGGGCACCTTTTTCTCCATCCATAACAATACCTGTACGTATACTAATCCAGCGCATGCCGCATTTAGCAGATGATGCTGCCGCTTCCTCCCATGCTTGGCATACGTCGGAAAGAAATCCGGCCCCCTTTGGTGAACTTTCAGTGAGTGTATTTTCGGCTGAACTGCCATAGTATCCGGTAGCTGAGCCGCAAATGAAAACAGACGGGGGATTATTAACTTTTGAGAAAAACTCGACCAGTGCCGTTGTGGATTTAGTACGGCTTTCAAGAATCTCTTTTTTGTAGGCTTCAGTCCAGCGCTTGTCAGCAACTCCTGCTCCGGCAAGGTGTATAACTGCGTGCACGTTGTCCAGTGAGTCATCCTTAGAGGGCAGGGATTTTCCGTCCCAGTGGATTGCCCGGAATGCATTATGCTTAATTGATGTGAATTTTGCAGTATTTCGTCCTGCGGCAATTACTGAATACCCGCTTGCTAATAGCTCATTAATGAGATGGCTGCCGATCAGGCCGGTGCCTCCTGTTATAAAAACTATTTTACTCATATTCATCCTAACAATACACAGCTAAAAAAAATTGAAAACCTATTTGGACTAATATAGAGAGAAATAAAATTTATATATTCTATGCTTAAATTTTATTTCTCTCTGCAATTCATGTTCTAAAAACAATTGGTGTGTATGGACGTAAAAAACAGACTGCAATTCATTGACTTCCATCGGGGACTCGTACTTCTCATCATGATCGAGGTACACGTTGTAAATGCTTTTATGAATCCCGCTTTAAAAGCTACATGGTGGTATCCGATTCTTCTTTTTATTAACGGGCTTGTTGCTCCTTCATTCTTGTTTATATCCGGATTTGCTTTTGTACTGGCATCGGATAAAAAACTGCCTGATTTTAGAAAATTCGGCACAGCATTTTGGAAGCAACTCTCAAGGATTGGATTGATACTGTTAGTGGGGTATAGTCTTCGTGTACCGTTTTTTTCTCTTAAACGCACTTTGCATGAAGCTAACGCCGACCAATGGGCTGCCTTCTTTTCGGTTGATGTTTTGCAGACGATAGCTGTTGGATTGTTAATCATCTTTTTACTGCGCCTCATAATTAAAAGCGATGTTGTGTATCGCTACCTCATGCTCGGAATTACGTTCCTTATCGGTGTAATAACTCCTTGGCTGTGGGGCCATGATTTCCAGCAGCATTTTCACCCGATTATAGCCAATTATTTCAATCCGATGCATTTGTCACTTTTCCCGCTATTTCCCTGGATGGGATTTCTTACTGCCGGGGCATACTGTTCGTCAATTTTTGTAAAAATGCGCAAAGTTGATATGATTGAGCCGTATTTCAAAACTCTTCTTTGGGCAGCAATCATACTAATTGTAACAGGACACCTGTTTATCACACAGAAATTTCCTACGCATCTGGAATTGCCGGAGCCGCATTTCTTTTTTTATACGGCACGTATCGGATGGGTCTTACTGATTCTCTGGTTTTCCAGGGTGCTGACTGCTCGAGTTGATTTTTCAAAGCTCTTTATTCTGGATGTAAGCAGGGAATCTCTGTTTATTTATTGGCTTCATTTGCAGGTGATTTACCGCAAGTGGTGGGATGATAAAAGCTTTGCTGATGTCATCCATGAGTCTTTTGGAGTGCAGCAGGTTGTACTTGCAACACTTGCACTGATAGTATTAATGTTGATAGTCGCGGTTACCTGGGGTAACATCAAAAGAAATTACCCAAAAACCGGTAAATTCATAGCATATTGGATGATTTGGGGCTCCGTCGGCTTTTTCCTGATTAGATAGTTTCGGACGTTTTTGCGTACGATTTGGTGAAGATTTTAGGATTGTATTAGGGACAAATTTTGTAATTTTCCCTTAATAATATTATAGAAAGATCAGGTTATGGATAAGCATTCTCTCAATGATCAGCAGGATATTAGCGTTGACGATAAACAGTATTCCATGGAGACGCATCTCATTTATGGGAAAAACGTCAGCACAAAATGGGACTATTCTCACCACGTTATCTCGCCGCTCACTTCATCAGTAATTTTTAGATTAGATTCAGCCGAAAGGGGAGCCGAAGGCTTTAAAGAATTCGCAAACACTGATACCTTTGGCGATGAAAGCAATCCTATTTACATCTACGACCGTTTAGGTGAACCGAATAAAAGTCTCCTTGAAGAAAATCTGGCCTATGTTGAAAGAGGCGAATGTGCGGTTACATTTTCTACGGGTATGGGAGCAATTTCAGGAGTTCTGGGAATATTGACAAAAACCGGTGACGAGATTGTTGCGCACCGCTCGATGTACGGCTGTACGTATTCATTGTTTATGAACTGGTATCCGCGTTATAACATCAAGTGTACATTAACCGACCTTACCGATATTAATAACCTTATTGCGAACATTAATGACCAAACCAGAGTGGTATACTTTGAATCACCATCAAATCCTACGCTGGATATCATTGATATTAGACAAATAAGGAAATTCGTTGATGAGATAAATGCCTCGCGCAAGGAAAACGAAAAAATTTACATCGTCGTAGACAACACGTTTGCAACACCATATTGTCAGAGGCCTATCGAATTAGGTGCCGATTTTGCAGTTAACTCGTTAACAAAAGGTATCGGCGGATTTGGTACCGATATGGGCGGTGTGGTAGTCGGAAGACAGCATTTCCACGATCTGCTGCTACTCATGAGAAAGGATTTCGGTGCTTGTTTAGGAACTAAGGCTGCCTGGACAATATTAACGTACGGTCTACCGACATTGCATTTGCGCATTGGAAGACAGGTGCAGAACGCCCAAAAAGTCGCTGAGTATCTTCACGGACATCCCATGGTAGATTTTGTTAACTACCCGGGTTTACCGAGTTTCAGATTTTACGAACGTGCAAAAACACAAATGATTAATTTCAATGGCGAGTTTTCTCCCGGCAGTTTGATTTATTTTACTATAAAAGGTAAAGATGCCGAAGAGATGAGAAATAATGGCCGGATGATGATGAATTATGCAGCAAAGAATGCATACACATTAACATTGGCGGTCAGTCTGGGACACACCCGGACACTGATAGAACATCCGGCATCTATGACACATTCTATGATTCCGGCTGATAAATTATTAGCTGCCGACATTCATCCGGGAGGCATCCGAATGGCGGTAGGGCTTGAAAACAGTGATGATCTGATTAAAGATCTGGAGAAATGCCTCTCGATTTTTCAATAGTTAATTTTACGGAGATTGCCCTATGGCAAAGACTTATGAAATTCATGAAGTTCACCGCATAACATCCATCCAGGATATGGTATTGCAGTCGGCTTCAAGATTTATAAATTTACCGGCGTTACAGGATTTAAGTTCTACACCGATAAATTCATTGACATTTTCAGAATTATTAGAACACATATTATTATTCGGTAGTGCGTTAAAAAAACTTGGACTTAAAGAAAGAACAACCATCGCGGTCATTTCTGAAAACAGAGTCCAGTGGACCTTAACGTACCTTACTGCAATGGCTTTTAATCATATCATCGTTCCAATTGATAAAAACCTGACACAGAGCGAAATATTCAATATCATTCACGAATCCGACGCGGAAGTGATTGTTTTTTCTGAAGGCTTTCACTCGATGATGAGTGAAGCAAAATTAGTGCTCAAACGGCTCAAATTTTTTATCAGCATGGATTCGGCAGACCTTTCGGAGAACATTCAATCAATGCCTGAATTAATCCGGAATGCGACACCGATTACGAAAAATGAATTGCCTGAGATACATCTTGATGAACCGGCAGAGATAATTTTTACATCGGGTTCGCTTGGCCGGGCAAAAGGCGTTATGCTTTCGCAGAGGAATATAGCGGCTAATCTGTACGGAATGCGCTCGGCATTTAAAATTTACACCTCGGATAAATTTTTATCTATCCTGCCGATACATCATACATACGAATGCACCTGCGGCCAGTTATGTCCGGTATATAGCGGGGCAAGCGTCTGGTATTCACGGTCGTTGAAAACGATTGTAGACGATATGCTCAAAGTTCAACCGACTATGGTACTCGGTGTGCCTCTGATTTTCGAAAAAATGTTCCGTAAGATATATAAAACAATTCAGGCAGATAGAGTAAAATCAGTTGTTATCAGACCAATGATTCATATAACGGATTTTCTTTCTTTATTCGGCTGGAAGGATTCTAAGAAACTGATTTTTAAAGAACTACACAAGAATTTCGGTGGAAATATCAGAGCTTTTATTGTTGGTGGGGCGGCGGCAGACCCTTCTGTTGCCAAAGGCTTGCGGGAATTCGGGTTTAACTTCATTCAGGGGTACGGACTTACCGAAACTTCGCCGATTCTAGCTTTGAACAGACTTGAAGCATTCAAAGATAATGCCGCCGGTATTCCGTTACCGAATGTTGAAATCAAAATTGTTGATACCGACGAAAACGGCATCGGAGAAATTCTTGCTAAAGCTGATAACGTAATGCTTGGATATTATAAAAACAAAGAATTGACTAACTCGGTTGTAATTGACGGCTGGTTTCACACCGGTGATCTGGGTTTAATTGATGATGACGGTTTTTTGCATATCAGCGGAAGAAAAAAGAATGTTATCATTACCAAAAACGGAAAGAATGTATTTCCGGAAGAGATTGAAGATGCTCTACTGCTCAACACATTCGTTAAGGAAGTTCTGGTGTATGCCGACAAAAATGCAAAAGAGGATGATGATGTAATAGCAGCACAGATCGTTCCGGATCACGAATCATTTATCGAAATGTCCGAAAAAAATAATGTTCAGATTACTCCGGAGATTATCAAGTCAACAATCGGTGAAGCGATTAAACAAGTTAATAAAACGCTTCCGAGCTACAAGCAAGTCCGGAAATTTACGATTCGTGATAACGAATTTGAAAAAACAACAACACAGAAAATAAAAAGATATCTTGTTCAACAGCCGTAGTACAAGAGTTTTAACAAAAAAGTCTATTTAATTAAGAGAAAAGCCGTATGAAGATCGGAATTCCAAAAGAACGAAAATTCGAAGAAAGACGAATATCTTTGGCTCCGGCAGGAGTTGATACTTTGGTTAGAGCCGGACACACTGTTTATGTAGAAAAAGGTGCTGGAGCTGCATGTCATTTCCCGGACAGTGAATATGAAGACCTTGGTGCACATATTGTGTACAGTGCTGAGGAAGTCTTTCAAAGATCAGATATTGTAGTAAAAGTCAATCAGCTGCTCGAAGATGAGTGTGAACTCATGAAAGAGAATCAAACATTATTCTCTTTTCTTCATCTTGCCACCAGCGGGAAGAAGGTACTGAATTCATTGCTCGAAAAGAAAGTAACGGCAATAAGCTATGAACTGATAGAACATCAGGGAGAACTTCCCATTCTTCATTCAATGAGTGAAATAGCCGGACAAATATGTGTGCAGGTTGCCGAGAGTTTATTGGAAAGCAGCAATCACGGAGGCCGTGGAGTTCTCATCGGCGGTATCGCCGGAGTAGCTCCTGCTGCGGTGGTAATAATCGGTGCAGGTGTTGTCGGATCAGTTGCAGTCCGTTCTGCAATTGGACGCGGCGCAAGTGTCATTGTTCTGGATAAAGATCTGATTCAACTCAGAAAGATTGACGCTACTTATCACAAACGCGTTACAACGGTTGTTGCCAATCCTTACACGATAGCCCGCGGAGTAAAATTTGCGGATGTTTTGATAGGAGCAGTTCAGAATAAGGCAGCTAAGTCACCTCATGTTGTTACTGAGGGAATGGTTAAAACAATGAAGAAAGGCGCCGTGATTGTGGATGTTTCGATTGATCAGGGCGGCTGTGTTGAAACAAGCCGGCCGACGACCCACTCTAATCCGGTGTTCGTTTCCCATGGAGTTATTCATTACTGTGTACCGAATATGCCGGCAAAGGTTGCAAGAACAGCCAGTTTCGGATTGACCAATGCATCCCTTCCATATATTTTGGAAGTCGCCGACAAAGGATTGATGCCTTCACTCAGCGATGATGCAGGCTTATTAGCAGGTGTTTGTACCTTTAACGGTACGTGTTCAAATGAAGTTATCGCAGATACGTATAATGTAGAATTCAGAAGAATACATCTTTTTTCAAAAAACTAATCACAAATAGGAATTTATGATAGCCGGAACACAAACTCCGATCAACTATTCGGCATCTGTCATGAAGAATTACAATTCTAAAATAGTGACAGCCGAGCAGGCAGTTAGCCTCGTAAAACCGGGTGACAAAGTGCTGATGCACTCTAACTGTGCCATTCCCATGAAATTAGTCAACGCGTTGGTAGATAGAAGAGAATCACTGGAGAATGTTGAAATACTTCACGTTCTTGCAGTTGGTGAACTTCCTTATTTGAAGCCGGGTATGGAAAAGCACTTCCGGCACCGCTCCTTTTTTATGGGAGCAAACGCACGGCAGGCTGTTAACGAAGGACGGGCGGATTTCATTCCCATTTACTTGTTTGAATACCCAAAATTGTTTGGACAGGGCATCATTAAACCGAATGTCGCATTTCTTCATCTTTCACCTCCGGATGAACATGGATTTTGCAGTTTTGGTGTTGAGGTCGGATTATCAAAAACAGGTGCCGATAAAGCTGACATTGTTGTTGCACAGATCAACAAAAATATGCCTCGCACATTGGGCGACAGCTTCATCCATATCAATAGGATTAATTACATTGTTGAGTCTGATGAAGCCATCATGGAACTGCCGCAAGGTGAAAAGGAGATGGGTGCGGAAAGGACTGAAGTATTTTCTAAAATCGGTATGTATATTGCCGAGCTTATTGAAGACGGCTCCACGTTGCAGATGGGCATCGGTTTAATTCCGGATTCAGTTCTTAAGTTTTTGGGAAGTAAAAAAGACCTCGGCATTCATTCAGAAATGTTTTCGGACGGTATTATCCCTCTTGTTGAGAGTGGAGTAATTACGAATTCCAAAAAAATAATTCATGCCGGTAAAATTATTGCCGGATTTGTGCTCGGCACGCAACGGCTGTATAATTTTATTGACAACAACCCGATGATTGAATTCCATCCTCAAGAATATGTAAATGATCCGTTTGTGATTTCACAGAACCCGAAAATGGTTGCAATCAACTCGGCTATTGAAGTTGATTTAACGGGGCAGGTCTGTGCTGATTCCATTGGTTCCAAGTTTATCAGCGGATTCGGTGGACAGGTTGATTTTATCCGTGGAGCCTCAAGATCAGAAGGTGGAAAACCGATTATTGCTTTACCATCAACAGCTAAGGGTGATGCTATTTCAAGAATCGTTACAACATTAAAGCCGGGAGCCGGAGTAGTGACCAACAGAGCGGATGTTCACTATGTTGTTACTGAATTCGGCGTGGCAAACTTATTCGGAAAATCCATCCGTGAACGAGTTCAGGCACTGATAAAAATTGCACATCCCAAGTTCAGGGATGAATTAGCAGCATACGCAAAATCTAATAATTATATTTAATCTGATGATAGGAATTATTGGCGACATTCATGGCTGCTACCATACGTTAGTCACTCTGGTGAATAAGGTAGGGGAGAAATATCCCGGGATATCTTTGTACAGTGTTGGTGATATTGTAGACCGGGGTAATTTTTCGCATCTGGTTATTGAATACATAGCAAAAACCGGTATCAGGACTGTACTGGGTAATCACGATAACTTGTTTTGTCACGCGTTTTACACTCCCGGCAGTCCGTGGGCATTAGTTTGGGAAATGAATGGATGCCAGAAGACTATGGCCTTTTATAGCCAGAATGAATCTTTGTGGGGCCTGCACGCCGAATTTATCAAGCAATTCCCATTGTATTATGTTGACGAGGGGTGTTTGATAACTCATGCAGGAATCTCCAAGTATAATTTTGAGAGTATTAAGGATTATCTGAGGGATAGAAATTTTGATTGGAATGAAATTTTAAAAATTTCACAAGACGATGAAATTGGGGTTTTATGGAATAGAGCACCTCTGCAGCCTCTTGATTTACTACAGGTAGTTGGACATACCAGACATCAGGATGTCGAGTTCAACAAATCCGGTAATGCGGTATACATTGATACTGCAGCTTGTGCGGGGAATAAATTGAGCTGCGTTATTGCACAAGGGGGAGAAATTATTGACATAATTTCGCAAAATACTTCCAAAGAGGATGTTTCATAAAGTTGCCAAATTTTTGCCTTAAATAAGATGCCGGTAAATCATATTTTTCCTAAGGGAGTTCTTCATAAGAAGAGAAATTTTTAGTATTTTTGATTCTGCTAAAAGCCATTTAGCGGAACTAAAACTCATATCCAGGAAAAAACCGGAGAATTTTTATAGGGAGTATTGTTACATTTCTTTTTGTGGATTTAGGCAAAGCATTTTAACTCGTTTTGCCGGAATCAAAACATCAGTCGTTTCATTAATTATTTTTGCAGGATAGAAAATTTTTTCCGGGAATTCTAAATTTCTTAGGTTTTTCTTTGCCCAGGTGATTCTTGGGGCCGTTGTATTTTATGGCCTTATGAATATCGGGTTTACCTATACTCCTGATTCGCAGGTGAATAAGCATATTTGGACAGATGCTCTTATGGAGCATGCTATCCGGAATGCTTCTGACTCACTTGCTGCTAAGCATAAAGAAGCCGCTGATACTACACAGACAAAAAAAGTGACTCCAGCTGACAGTACGAAAAGTACTTTAGATTCCACCGGAGCATCTTCAAAACCTGTTTCAATTCAAGTTTTAGATCCTTTATCTGTAAAAGCCAAGGCTGATTCTTCTGTGGCAGCTAAAGCCGATTCAACCACGCACTTGCCTGATTCATTAAAGGCAAAAGCCACCGGCGGTAAAAATCAACCCGCTGATTCGCTAAAGGGCAAGGTTTCAGATCTCCCAAAAGTTGATTCAACCAGAATAGATTCAACTGCCCGTGTAAAGCATTTCAAAACAAAGAGGAAAGACGTTCCATATACTACAATAGGCTCTCATAAGCCTTCGAAATTATTCGCCACGCCTTCACAGCAGAAAAAAGAGACTCAGATTGATACGTCTGACGGCCGCAAAGTGACTGTAAAAGAATCTATCGCTGGAACCCGGGTCCGTAACCCTCTCACTATGACTATGTCCGATTACATCGCTCTCAAGTTATTGAGTCATGAAAGAGAATCATGGGAAGAGATTGTCTATAAGTATGAATTGAAGGACCAGAAAAAAGATCTCGGAAATTTAATTAAAGATTTTACAGATTTTGAGATACCACTCCCAAGTGTTGGTGTACTCAGCATTTTTGGTGCTCCGAAAATCAGCTTAAAGATCGGTGGTGCGGTTGACATACACGGTGCATGGAGAAATGAAACAACCGAAGGTGTGACTGCTTCCAGCTTGGGTAATACCAGAAACGAACCGGATTTCCGTCAGCAGGTGCAAATTAATGTTAATGGTACAATCGGCGACAAGTTGCAGATTTCGGCAGACTGGAATACAGAGCGTACATTTGAGTATGAAAACCAGCTGCATATCAAGTACACCGGATATGAAGATGAAATCATCCAAAGCATAGAAGCAGGTAACGTTTCACTTCAGGCATCTAATCTTGTAGGGGGAAGCGAAGCACTGTTTGGTATCAAAGCGAATTTTAAATTAGGTCCATTGGATTTAACCGCTCTTGCTTCACAGAAGAAAGGCGAGATTAAAGAAAAATCGGTTTCCGGTGGTTCATCAAGCCAGCCGTTTACACTGCGCGCTTACAATTACTCCAAGAATCATTATTTCGTTGATCAAGCATACGCTGATACATCTGCCGGCTTGAATTTATTCTCTAAATATTTTGCTCAGGCTACTCCGACAATTGATGAAAACTACAGGATCACCTATATCGAAGTTTGGAAATCCATCAATCAGGTAGTTACCGACCCGAATGAGTGGATGGGCAATGCTTACATAGACCTGCCGGTAAATCCCGGAACGTTGTATGATTCCACATACAGAAGCGCCACAATGACTGAAATTCCGGGAGAAAAAGTCAGAGGTAGATTTGTCATGTTGACGGAAGGAACAGATTATATTGTTCATCCCGAAACAGGATTTATTACCTTCAAGACATCCATTCAGGATCAGGACATTATAGCTGTTGCTTATACGGCAGGCGGTAAGACGTATGGAGAGTTATCCAAAAATCTTGATAAATCAAAACTCAGCGGTCTTGTACTCAAACTTGTAAAGCCCCAGAATTTACAGCCCCAGTATAAGAAAGCCTGGAACTTGCAGCTAAAGAATATCTATTCGATTGGCGCCCGGAATATTCAGAAGGATGGTTTTACCTGCGATATAAAATATGAAATTGACGGTAGTGATGCTCAGTCGACTCTTGGTTCAGTCCGCTTATTGACCGCATTTGGCCTCGATATTCTGGACGCAAGCAATAATGCCCAACCGGATGGTCTCTTTGATTTTCGCCCTGCCTATACGATCATTCCTGCAACCGGAGAGATTATTTTCCCGACCCTGCAGCCTTTTGGTCGGAATATTTCAGCTGCCTTACCAAATTATGACTCATTGCGCTATAATGATATTTATGATACAACAGTTACCTATGCTCAACAGAACAAAGTAAAAGATAAATTTGTTATTTCGGGGCAATCCACAGGTGAGTCTTCTTCAAGCTATCAGCTTGGATTTAACGTCGTTGAAAATTCCGTAAAGGTCACTTTGAATGGCCGTGAATTAACGAATAATGTTGATTACTCGGTTGATTATAATATCGGTACACTGACTATCCGAAATGAGGCTGCGCTGGTATCAGGAGCAAACCTCAAGATATCGTACGAAGAAAACGACCTTTTCCAGATAGCATCAAAAACCTTGTTCGGTATTCGAGGTATTTTCAATATTTCCAATTCGACCAAACTCGGTTTTTCGATGTTAACATTGAGCGAGCAGACGTTGAGTGATAAGGTGCGTATCGGTGAAGAGCCGATGAATAACTCGATTTACGGAGTTGACTTCCAGACAGCTGCTGAACTTCCATTAGTATCCCGCATGCTGGATAAAATTATTTCTACAAAAGAATCATCAAATTTTGCTATCAAGGCCGAAGCAGCTTTGATGAATCCTGACCCGAATACAAAAAAGAGTACCATCGCATCTGATAAGTCAAATAACATCGCTTATGTTGATGATTTTGAAGGAACGAAGAGAATCATTCCTGTCGGAGTAGGTTATACCGGATGGAAAGATATTAGTGTTCCTACAAATCTTGATGCTGCTATAAATGATCTTCCTGATACGGTGAAGATGAATTATAAAGCTAAAGCCTGGTGGTACAATATTCTGCCTTCGGATGTGTCGGTAAATGCTATCTGGCCGAAGAAGCGTGTGGCGACAAATGATCAGCTCGTGACAGTATTGGATTTCGTCTATGATCCGTCTATTGTCGGACCATACAATCATTTCCCATCTTTAACGGATCATCCCAAAAACTGGGGTGGAATGATGAAGCTCCTTTCGAGTACGGCAAGCAATCTGGTTGAAGAAAATATTGAATACATTGAATTCTGGGTGCATGTTGATAATGCGGACAAGGACACTAAAATCAATATTGATCTTGGAAGAATCAGCGAGGATGTAATTCCAAACGGTAAAATAGACAGCGAAGATAAAAACCAGAACGAACTCCTGGATGATGGTGAGGATACAGGTATTGATGGCATCTTGGATGCTGCGGAAAGAGGGAAGTACGGCAGCACTGAAGGTGATCCGAGCCATGATGATTTTTCATTTTCAAGTTCAGGAAGCAAAGATCCGGATAAATATCAAAATATTAATAATACCGAAGGAAACTCGGTTCTTACCGATATCGGCAGACTGCCTGATACTGAAGATTTGAATCACAATGGAACTTTGGATAGGGTAAACAGCTATTTCCGTTATGAAATTCCTCTTGATACGAACAGTACGACTAATCCATTTATCGCCGGCGGTGGAACCAATTCATGGTATCAGTTCAAAGTACCGCTCAAAGATTTTGCATTAGCAGTAGGTCAGCCGAGTTTAACAGTGGTTGAGGGTATCAGAGTATTCGTTACCGGTGTGCAGGATCGTGTTCATTTCCGCATGACGGAGTTTAACCTTGTTGGTAACCAATGGCAAAAAGAAATAGCCACTGATTCGATACTTGAACTCTCCGTTGTTAGCATTGAAGATAATCCTGATTATACTATGCCGAGCGGTGTTTCTCAGGAAAAAGACAGAACAAGAAGTGACCAGAACGTTTATAGAAATGAACAGTCATTAAGTCTTATTGTGAACGATTTGCCTGAAGGCCAATCACGACAGGCGGTCAAATATCTGTCAAAAGCGTTGGATATTTTTAACTACAGTCAGATGAAGTTGTTCGTTCACCCGAATACTTCAACGGGTGTTAAGTCTTTAGCGTACTATAAAAGTGTAACCGAGTATTCATCCGAAGTCTTCTTCCGTTTTGGTAGTGATACGAACAATTTTTATGAGTACCGCCAGCCGTTACGGGATAATATCAATGAAAATAACTGGGATGAAATCACTATTGATTTCAAAGAATTGACTGCCATAAAGCAGGCTCGTGGGGACACGGGCATAACACACGACTATAAAGTACCTGTACAAGGCAAAGAAGGGCACTTCTACGTCGTACGCGGTAAGCCGGCTTTGACTGGTGTTAAATTTCTTGCTATTGGCGTTACAAATAAAGCGGACGATAATCCTTTGTTACAGCAACCGGTCTCCGGTGTATTGTGGGTCGATGAATTGCGTGTTATCGGAGCAGATAATACGAAGGGTTGGGCGTTTAGCGTCGCAACGACTTTAAAATTGGCTGACTTGGTAACATTGAATTATAACATCAGTAGGACAGATCCGTATTTCCATAAGCTGTCTGAACAGTTTGGCTCCCGAACGGAGTCAAATAATTGGGGTGTATCGGCAGATGTCGATCTGTTGAAAATTCTTCCGTTAAATTCACAGGAAAGTAATTTAAAGCTGAATTATTCCAGGAATGAAAGTGTCGGTAAGCCTTTGTTCCTCCCAAGTTCGGACATTCTTGTTACTGAGGCTCAGAAATTGAAGAAAGAGCAGATGCTGCAAAACGGAGCCACGGAATCGCAGGCACAGGCGGCAGCTGATCAGATTGCAACAGATGCTCAAACGTATAATATGTCGGAGACATATTCATTATCAAATATCAAATTGCGCATTCCTACTGATTATTGGCTGATAAGGGATTCGTTCAATAGTTTGACTTTTGGATATAATTTTAATAAGACATTCTCACGCAATCCTACCACACTTTCGAGCAACGCCTGGATATGGAATGCAAACATGGCTTACGCAATTAGCATCAGTCCGGAGTATTCGGTTATACCTGCTAAAATACCGATTATCGGAGTGCCTATAGCTTTGTCAAATGATTACCGGCAATTTAAATTTTATTATCTGCCACAGTCATTCAGTTATAACGTAACTGCGAGACGAAATTATTCTTATACAGTTATCAGGGCGACGAGTACGACTAACGAAACGGCAACACCATCCCACGATTTTCAGACTAGTCGGAATATGGGATTTAACTGGAAAATGACTGAGAATGGTTTCCTGAATCTCACTTCTTCATATAACCAAAGTGCGACTTCCACATTGGCATACGTCGAATTTGATGAGAAAGACAGTGTATGGCGTTCTGAAAAGCAGATTTGGAAAGATATTTTTACGAAGGAATTCTTTGGACGAGATAAGGATTTTCAACAAAACATTGATATTAAATCTGCACCGAAGCTCCCGAATTTATTCGACATTGGAAAATATCTGACTTTATCGGCGGGGTATAGCGTTAATTATGCTTGGATGAATGATTTCAGACAGAAGGAATTAGGCCGCTCTGTTTCTGCTAAAAACACTACATCGCTTGGGTTTACTCTGCGACTGAAGAGTTTGTTTGAACCGCTATTTAAGGAAGAACCACCAAAACCTCAAAATCCGAATGTTCAAAAACCTAAAGTCAATCCGGTTGTTCAAAAGCCGAGAAACCTGAAAGACAGTATTTCCGTATCGACTGATGATAAATCCACAGCGTTACAGGATACAACGGTAATGGATTCAACAAAATCCGGTTCAAGCTTTGCTTCAAAGCTTGAAGCATTAAAAAACGGGTTGACAATGCTTAAATTGGTCGCTAAGACTATTTTCTTTGATTATGAAAATATTTCGGTGAACTTCTCTAATCAAAATACCTATGCATCTTCAGGTATAAGAGGTACTGGAAACGGTTTTAATAATCTGTGGGGTCTTTCATATAAAGTTGATGAGGGGCCTTCAAGGGCCTTTATGCTCGGTTTGAGTAAAAATGCAGGTCTGCGCGCTAAGAATGGAAGTCTGACGGATAACTTCCAACAAAGTAACAGTATAGAATTGAAAACTTCCCGTCCGTTATGGGAAGGTGCAAAAATTGATTTAAATTGGAAGACTGCATGGTCTGTTAATAAGACGACAACTTTGGGGACTGACTCATTAGGGAATGTACGTATTACCAATATAACTTCAACCGGAACATTATCACGTTCGTTCTTCTCAATGCCGCCGGTTTTTGTTCTTTCGTTCTTTAAGAGCGGCATTAAGAAAGTACATGAAATTTATGTTGCGAATGGAGAGAACGATATAACCAGTGCCTTTGTGCAAGGATTTGAAAGCATGCCGGTACTTTCCAAAATCAGTTTCCTCCGTGATGTTTCGAATTATATTCCGCGTGCAAACTGGCGTATTTCGTGGGACGGACTCGAAAAACTGCCGCTGTTTAAGAGTATTGCAAAGAAAGTATCACTTGATCACGCGTATACATCCGATTACACCGAGGCATGGAGACTCGATGGCGGTGTGCAATCTATTCAATCTCAAAAAGCATCTATCGGATTCCAGCCATTGGTAGGCCTTAATATGACGTTCTTTGATTTGTGGAATGGAAACTTTTCGGGTAGCGTAAAATACTCGACATCATCCGGTTACGATGTTGCCGTCACGACAAAGAAAATTACGGACTCGTATTCCAAAGACATGGGTATTACCATCAACTATACGAAACAGGGTTTTGAAGTTCCGTTCTTCGGTATTTCATTGAAAAATGATATTGAGCTTTCGTTCTCATATACCCGGACGCAAAATTCTGTCGTTCTGTATGATATGTCGGATTATACTGATGCCGGTGTTCCTCAAAACGGAACCATCAGAACGTCACTTGAACCGAGAATTAAGTACGTGATGAGTTCACGAGTCACCGCGTCGGTGTATTACAAACGTTCTTCGACAAAACCTGAAGGTGCATCAAGCATATCGGCCACCACAACAAATGAAGCCGGTGTTGACGTAAGAATATCAATCCAGTAGGCTATGAGATTCATTAACCATTTTTTTGTAGCCATTGTTTGCGTAGTTATTTTCTCAGCAGGCGCATTTGCTCAGAAATCAACTAACCGCATTGCGTCATCACTCGATTCGTTGTTGAGCCGTCCTTACTTTGATTCAGCGATAGTTTCGCTTGATGTGCATGACCTTACCTCTAATATCCCTGTATTTTCAAAAAACAATAAGCTGCCATTGCGTTCGGCATCCAACATGAAGGTTCTGACTGCAGCAGCAGCATTACACTATCTCGGATCCGATTTTAAGATTACGACAAAAATATTTACTACCGGGACGGTTAAGCGGGGAGTAGTCAATGGAAATTTGATTCTCAAAGGAGGCGGTGATCCGTTATTCGATTTGAGTAATATGGATTCTTTAGTAGCGCAGCTCAAGAAAGCAGGTGTTCGTGTAATCCAGGGGCGAGTTATTCCGGATGTCAGCTTATTTGATACCCTCCGTTGGTCAAATGGCTGGATGTGGGATGATGACCCTTATGCCGATGCACCATATATCACACCGCTTTCTATAAACCGTAACTCCGTATCAGTTAAAATTGATTACAATACAGAAGAAGAATCCTTCATCGTCAAAATTGAACCGGAATCTAAGTTTTTTGCTGTGCGCAATCAAATTAACGTTGATTCGTCGGCACTTACTAATGTATCGTTCAAGCACTCGTGGGACAGGGGAAAAGAGATAATATTTTGTAATGGATCATGGAATCCATCAGATACGGTTTACAAAGAAAATATAAGCATCTTGAGACCCGCAGAGTTCTTTGCATTTCTTTTCAAAGAGAAATGTAAAGAAGCAGGAATACACATCCGTAATAATACTTTGAAAACACTTACAGCACATTCAGCTTGTATGGCTCAACAGACGCATACCATTGGTGAGATTGTTGAGGTCATGAATAAATCAAGCAACAATCTATGCGCTGAACTGTTAAGCCGGGATATATGTTCAGCAAAAATGGATAGTCTTATATCGGGTGAAGAGGGTCTTCGCTACACAGACAGTCTGATTTCTAAAGCCGGTTTTAATCCAAAGAATTATCGAATCGCCGATGGTTCTGGAGCTTCGCATTACAATATGGTTACCGCTGAATTGCTGAACGGAATTCTGAAATATTTTTACAAACATGAACCGCAGAATTATCCGGTATTAAAAAATTCGTTCCCGCAGGCTGGTGTTGATGGTACTTTACGTAATCGCATGACTACCGGAAAAGCATATAAGCGTGTATTTGCTAAAACCGGAACCATAAGCGGTGTCAGTGCTCTTTCAGGATATGTCACAGGACAGTCAGGAAATGATTATTCTTTCTCGATTTTAATGCAGATTAACCCCCGGGATACCAACCACGCACGCAGGATTCAGGATGCCATTTGCGAAGTTTTAGCTGCAAATTAAACTTACCTTTCTCACGTATTATTACTAAATTTGATAGTTACTCCACCCACTTTTTGGAATTGAAATGTTCAGGCAGAAGTATTATTTATTTTTATTAGCAGCAGCAATGATTACAATATTTTACGGATGTGATGGCAAAAAAGGCCCGGAACAAACGACACCCTACGTGTCACTTTCGAAGAATCAGCAAACTCCGAAATCTGACCCTTCCGCGATATTTTCTTATGTTGAAAAACAACTGGAAAACGGACCTCGGGTGGTTGGTTCAAAAGCGCACCAGTTGACGAAAGAGTTCTTTTTAACAACACTTCGTCAATATGCAGACAAGATTGAAACACAGGACTTTGAGCTTACCGGATACGATAATGAAAAATTATCATTGACAAATATTATCGCAAAATTCAATCCGGCTGCTAAAAAGAGAATTTTCATTTGCGGTCACTGGGATTCGAGACCTAGAAGCGATCAGGATACTGACCTAAAACTCCGCACTCAGCCGGTTATGGGTGCTAATGACGGTGCAAGCGGGTGTGCTGTAATGATTGAGCTCGCGCGGGTTATGAAAGCAAAGATGCCTGAAGTCGGCGTTGATCTAATTTTCCTCGATGGTGAAGATTATGGTAAAAGTTCTGATCTAAGCATGTTCTGCCTCGGTTCGAAGTATTTCGCCGCCAATGCAAAAGAGTATTCACCTGAATTCGGTATTCTTCTGGATATGGTCGGGGACAAAGAAGCACAATTCTATCAGGAACAAAACTCCGTTCTTTTCGGGAGTGAAATTGTGGAATTAGTTTGGGAAGCTGCCCGGAACATCGGTGCTAATACCTTCATCTCACAACCCGGTGGAAGCATTTACGATGACCATGTACCGTTAAATCAGGCAGGGCTAAAAACAATTGACATTATTGATGCATCACTCGTCGGCGCTGATTCAACTGCCGGAAGAAGACGGTATTGGCATACCACTCATGACACTATTGAAAACATCAGCAAGAGCACGTTAGGCGAAGTGGCGGATGTTTTACTTAATGTGATTTATTCGGTGCAATTCGCAAAATGATTTTCGAAAACGTTAACGGCCTTTCCATAAACGTTGAAATATCCGGGGAAGGCGACATCAGTCTCATCTTCATTCATGGTTTTGCAGGCTCAACTGAAGACTGGAATGAAATTGTTGAAATGCTATCAGGTGATTATAAGCTTGTCCGCATAGATATGCCCGGTTTTGGCAAGAGCGGCAAGCCTGAAAATCCTGAATACTACAGCCAATCCTTCGGCAGAGCCATTATTTCTACCATCATAAAAAAACTCAATCTTGGCAAGATTATCATCGTAGGGTACTCGATGGGCGGCAGATTTGCACTTGATGCAGTTGCATCAGATAGCCAGTCTGTTATTGGGCTTATTCTCGAGAGCGCTTCACCCGGTATAGATGATGACGAACAAAGGGAACTCAGAGTTGCTGCTGATACGGCGCTTGCCGATGCAATTTTGCAGAGAGGTATGGAGTGGTTCGTTAACTACTGGTCGGAAATAGATTTGTTCCAGTCTCAGAAAGCACTTTCCGAATTAAAGCTAATGCAGCAAAATCACCGTAGATTGAAAAATTCACCTGCCGCATTGGCACAGTCCCTGAGATCTTTCGGCGCCGGGGTAATGGAACCTCTGTGGAATTATTTATATACGATAGATGTTCCCGTATTATTGATTACCGGAACGTTGGATACGAAATTTACGGCGATTAATGGCAGGATGAGTGTCATGTTCCCATTATGCAAACATGTTGTTGTGCAAAATGCCGGGCACAATGTTCATTTAGAAAATCCGACTGAATTTGTAAATTTGATTAATGATTTTATCAACGATTTTGTAAAACAAGATAAGGTATGACCATGGCAGTAGCTTGGAAGAAAGCCAAAAGATACAAAGATATTATATACGAAAAATGTGACGGCATTGCTAAAATTACCATTAACCGTCCGGAAGTACGGAATGCTTTCCGTCCCGATACAGTGATGGAAATGTTTGATGCCTTTACTGATGCACGCGAAGACAGCTCGATAGGAGTTATCTTGTTAACCGGCAAAGGTCCGGCTAAGGACGGTAAATATGCTTTTTGTTCAGGCGGCGATCAGAGAATCCGTGCCGACAAAGGATATGTAGGTAGTGACGGCGTACCACGGTTGAACGTACTTGACCTCCAGAAATTGATTAGAAGCATTCCAAAGGTTGTTATTGCTCTTGTTGCCGGATACGCAATCGGAGGCGGGCATGTGCTGCATATTATTTGTGATCTATCTATCGCAGCAGATAACGCCGTATTCGGACAAACCGGACCAAAGGTAGGAAGCTTCGATGGTGGTTTTGGTGCAAGTTATCTGGCCAGATTGGTCGGACAGAAGAAAGCACGTGAAATTTGGTATCTCTGCCGCCAGTATTCTGCACAGGAAGCACTGGAAATGGGATTAGTTAATACGGTTGTGCCTGTTGAGAAATTAGAAGAAGAAGGTGTTAAGTGGGCTAAAGAGATTTTGGAAAAATCACCTTTATCGATCAGGCTTCTCAAATCCGCGTTTAATGCAGAATTGGACGGCCAGGCTGGAATTCAGGAGCTGGCCGGAAATGCTACGCTTTTATATTATATGTGCGAGGAAGCTCAGGAAGGCAAAAAAGCGTACCTTCAAAAAAGAAAACCGAATTTTAAGAAATTCCCCCGGCTACCATAAATTTGAATCGTCATGACACAAACAATTTCAAAAATACAGGCTTGGATCTTAGCAGCACGACCGAAAACCTTACCGGCCGCATCTGTAGCTGTTTTAGTCGGTTCAGCTCTTGCTATACGGGATAATAAATTCTCCTTTTCAGCATCACTATTCTGTTTGCTTTGCTCTTTCCTCATTCAAATCGGTACTAACTTTGCTAATGATCTTTTTGATCATCTCAAGGGTTCGGATACTCCTGATAGGGTAGGCCCTATGCGATTACTGAGTTCCGGTCACATTTCGCCATCCGAGATGAAAATCGCACTTTGGATTACGTTTGGCCTCGCGTTTCTTCTCGGCATGTATCTGGTATACCTTGGTGGTTTACCTATTCTGATTATTGGAGTGTTATCCATCATATCGGGCATTATATATACTGCCGGTCCTTATCCGCTTGCGTATAACGGGCTGGGTGATATATTCTCGTTTGTGTTTTTCGGAGTAGTAGGTACGATGGGCACATATTTTGTCAATACCCATGAAGTGACTCCTCAGGCATTTATTGCTTCCGTTCCTGTCGGGGCTTTGGTGACAGCAATTTTAGTCGTTAATAATTATCGTGATATTGAGCAGGATAGAGCCGCGAACAAAAACACCCTTGCCGTTATCTTTGGCAAGAAGTTTTCACGCATGGAATATAAGTTATTTATATTTGCGGCATTTATTGTTCCATTGATTCTCTTTGTTAATTATAATTATTCGCTGTGGGTATTTTTGCCGGTGGTCTTAATGCCATTAGCTCTAAAACTGATAACACTTTTATCGTCGCTGGAAGGGCAGGAATTAAACAGACTTCTTGCTTTGACAGCTGCATTTTCATCGCTATACGGATTGCTCCTTGCGGTTGGTATCGCGTTATGATGGAAAAGTAAACTTGTTGTTTCTGTAACAAAGGACTTTTATAATACAATTTACGCAATAGGTTTTTATGCAAACTTCATTAACTCTCAAAATCTCTGAACTTGCGAAGAAAAACTCCACATCAACCTTCCTAATCGTCCCGGAAAAATTTATTTATTCTTTACCGGTAAAAATGTTTGCCGCGAGCCGCAATTCATCAGGGTATTATCAATTTACCTACGGAGAAGTTGCTGATATTGCCGGAAAGCTGAGCGATGCGCTTCCTTCAACCGCACGTGCTGAAAACCGGATTGGCGTATTTTGTAAAAACCCGTTTCTTTCGCTGTTGACAATTTTAGCACTGTGGGAATCGAATAACGCTCCTGTAATGATGAATTGTTTATTGACGGATCCTGAGTTAAAGGAAGAGCTATCCCTAACACAGACAAAGAGTGTAATTCTCGATTCAAATCTTCTTTGCATTGATGATGGTAATAAATATTCTGTGATTGAATTGTTAGGTGCAATGGCTACTACTGAATCGAAGGAACGTGAGGATAAAGAGCAACCGGAACTGAAGGCTGCATATATATTTACTTCAGGTTCGACCGGCAAACCCAAAGCTGTTGAACACACAGTAGGAAGTTTAGTTGCCGCATTTGAGTCTGGAAATAAATTTTTAGGATATAACCCGAATGATCTATGGCTTTTGTCTTTGCCCTTGTTCCATATATCCGGGCTATCAGTTCTAACCCGCACCATGCTTTCCGGTGCTGCATTGGTGATCTCTGAGTCGGGGAGTGTGCCCGATATTATTCAAGCTGTATCTAATCATCCGGTCACCATTTGCTCATTAGTTCCAACACAATTAAAAAAGTTGATTGACTCGGATGCAACTCCCCCTAAATCGCTCAGATTCAGCCTGATTGGCGGGGGAAAAGCCGATGGTGCGCTGCTTCAGAAAGGCTCACACTGGCAACCATGTCCGGTATATGGTATGAGTGAAACCGGGGCGTTTGTGACGGCTTTAAAACCGGAAATTGTACAACTCAAAAGGGGAAGCGCGGGCTATTTTCTTGATGGTGTACAGATTTCTATTCTTAATGAAGCTATGGAATCAGTTGCTCCAAATGAAGTCGGTGAAATAAGCATAAAGTCTGCCTCATTATTCAACGGATATTTCAATAACGAAAAAGAAACCAGTGAAAAACTGTATGAAGGTAATTTCCTGACAGGTGATATAGGCTATATTGATGAAGATGGATTTTTATTTGTAACAGGAAGGAAAATTGAAGTAATCAATTCAGGTGGAGAGAAAATTCATCCTGATGAAATTGAAGCTCTGATTCTATCACTGAATGACATCCAAGAGTGTAGTGTTCTCGGCATTCCGCATCCGGTATGGGGAGAGGCTGTCACTGCGGTTGTCAGTTGTAAAGCCGAGAAGCAATTAACGGAAAACGACATTCTACGCAGTTTATATAAAAGCCTGCCATCATATAAAATACCCAAAAGAATAATTGTCTTACCGGAGCTTCCAAAGAGTGCTTTGGGTAAGATCAGCAGGGAGAAAATTTATGAAATCCTTGAATCACTGGACATATATCCTGAAAATCAATAGTGATTACTGATTCAGTAATTTTATACTTGCAAATCCCACACAATTCTTACTATTTTCCAATGTCACTATAATTAGCATAGGAAAAACATGGAAACAGTACGAACCGTATTAAAAAATAAGAGCAATGAAGTACACTCGGTTACCCGTAACACAGCAGTATTTGATGCACTGAGACTTATGTCGGAAAAATCAATCGGAGCTGTTCTTGTAATAGAACAGGGAGCTTTGGTAGGTATTTTTTCGGAAAGGGATTATGCGCGGAAAATTGCACTTTGCGGCAAGTCATCGAAGGAGTGTGTTGTGGGTGAGGTTATGACGGAAAACGTTATTACGGTCACGAGTACAGCGCATATTGAAGAATGCATGGAATTGATGAATTCGAGAAAGGTGCGGCATCTGCCGGTCGTTGATGATGGCTCGATTGTGGGAGTAATATCAATCGGAGATGTGCTGAAAGCAATTCTCACTCATAAAGAGTTTGTTATTAATCAGCTTCAAGATTACATAAAAGGTGATAGATAAAAGAAAAGCCCCTCGATATTGAGGGGCTTTTTTAATTCTGTTCGAAATCAGAGTTAGGGGAGTAAAACAGCTACTGAAATAACAGTTGTCCAGAGTCCGTTTTTATCACCTTCAGCTGATTGTGTAACGTTGAATGAGCGGACGATCTTTCCCGACATTTTGTAAATGTTTTCACGTTCGCTCCAGTCGGTATCAGGATTGAATTCAACTCCTAAAGTCGTTGCCAACATAGTAGCAGCCAAATCCTCAGCATAATCACCGCAGACTTTTTCATTTTCGCCATACGGGTGATGCTCTGATAAATAGCCGTACTGATCTGAATCAGCCGGAAGCGCAACACCGATAGATGAAGCGATCAGTCGGTTTGGTTCGTTCGTTGCATTACGGGCCATTACGCAAAACGTAATCTGTCCCGGTGTCAACAATTTAAGCCCGTCTTCTTTAGAAATGCGTTTGCATCCTGCCGGGAAAATACTGCTGACTGTAACGAGGTTACAAAATTCAATACCTGCATTGCGCAATGCTAACTCAAACGATGCAAGGTATTCTTTATGGCGTCCTACACCTTTCGTGAAAAATATTTTGGATGGGACATACATTGTATCATCTCCTTTCCCGGTGAAACTATCCGGTAATGATTTTTAAGAAATTTCTTTTGCCGACTTTGACAATATTCTCGTTCTGCAATGATATCATTTCATTTACATTCGATACTTTTTGTGAATTTACCGTAACTCCTCCTTGCTGTATCAGGCGGCGTGCCTCAGACTTGGAGGGAACGAGATTGGTTACCGAAAGAAGTTCAATTATTCCAATCTGATTTCCTTCGATAGTTAAACGAAATTCAGGAATATCATCCGGAATTTCTTTTTTGATAAATAGTTTATCAAAAGCTTCTTCCGCGTTAACTGCATCTTCGTCCGAATAATACATTGAGACGATAGTTCTGGCAAGTTCACGCTTAATATTTCTGGGGTTGACCGATGCATCAGCCAATTGCGATTTAACTTCTGCGAGTTTTGCGCCTGCAACATCGGTTGCCAATTCAAAGTATGTGTAAATCAGCGTATCCGGAATGGAGAGCGATTTTCCGTACATATCATTTGATGTGTCGCTGAGACCGATATAGTTGCCGTATGACTTGCTCATCTTCTCCACGCCGTCGGTTCCGACAAGGAGAGGCATGGTAAGAATGATCTGAGGTTCTAATCCGTATTCACGCTGTAAATCACGGCCGACGAGCAGGTTGAATTTCTGATCTGTTCCGCCGAGTTCAACATCGCTTTTAATCGCAACAGAATCCATACCCTGAGCAAGAGGGTAGAGGAACTCGTGAATACTGATAGGCTCACCGTTTTTATAACGCTTGGTAAAGTCATCTCTTTCTAGCATTCTAGCAACTGTGTACTTTGATGCTAATTTGATAACATCCTCAAAGCTCATGGTATTAAGCCATGAGGAGTTATAGACAATTTTCGTCTTTTCACGCGATAAAATTTTAGAAGCCTGCTCGAAATATGATTCGCCGTGTTTTCTTGTTTCTTCAAGAGTGAGAGCCGGGCGTGTTTCATTTCTTCCGGTCGGATCACCGATCATTCCGGTAAAATCACCGATAATGAGAATGGCCTGATGTCCAATGTTCTGGAACTGAGCCAATTTACGCAATACAACTGAATGTCCTAAATGAAGATCAGGTCGGCTTGGATCACATCCAAGTTTAATGTTTAGTGGTATACCGGTGTTTATAGATTTGACAATTTTCTTTTCTAATTCTTCTTCGGGGATAATCTCCGATGCACCCCTGCGGATAATATCCATCTGCTCATTGAGAGTCGGGAATAAAGTACTCAATAGAATCGGACTCCTACTTAATAATCTTTGAAAAATAAGTTTATATACATAAATGCTTTAGTATTTAATGCGTCTTTCCTGATCACGCTCAAAATCACGTTTTGCAATGGTTTCCCGCTTATCGTACATCTTTTTACCACGGGCGAGAGCTAATTCAACTTTTACTTTTCCGCCTTTCAAATATAGACTGAGTGGAATCAAAGTCATTCCTTTTTCTTCCATCTTATATCTGATTTTGCGGATTTCGCTCTTGTTCAGTAACAGTTTACGTTCACGATACGGGTCGTGATTGTTAATATTGCCTTCTTTGTATTCGCTGATTTGCGAATTGAGCAACCAGATTTCGCCGTCCCGGAGGCTGGCGTAACTGTCGGTCAGATTTCCTTTACCTTGCCGCAGCGATTTAACTTCAGTTCCTTGCAGCACCAGTCCTGCCTCGTAGGTCTGAATAAGGAAATATTCATGCCTGGCTTTTCTGTTTGAAACAAGGACTTTTTCTTCGGTCAATTCGGCCATACAAAATTAAATCTAACTTTATTGTGATTGCATCTGATTAACAAGCAGCAATAAATGATTTTATATGTGCTGCAAAAGCAAAAACTCCATCATTCGAACTACCGGAATCCGGTAAATGTGTATACTTTCGCACCAAATGAAGAAATTCTGACTTTCAAATATAATAAATAATGAAAAATCATTTGGAGAAAAATTTTGGTGTATTCGAGAATAACCTGCACATATAGTACCGGCAGGCCCTTCCTTACTAACCCATGAGTTAACTCATGGGCTGGGAAGTGAAGATATTGGCTTGTTGCATATTTTACTGTTTGAGAAGGGTATAATTATACCTGAAAATATTAATTCAAGCGGCTATTTTTAATTCGCCAATTCTACAGGCTTTTTTATGTACGATAAAATGAATATATTTCCGTTTCATTGAAACAATTTATATGAATATATACAGCTATTTATTAGATAAAATCGCAGAAAATGGCGCCTGTCATCTGATTTTGCTCGATCCGGACAAGCTTTCCGAAGAGCAGATGAAGAAATTTGTAACTCGGTGTGCGGCTTCCGGCGTTGACGGTTTTTTGATCGGCGGCAGCTTATTAATGAATGGAAATCTTGACGATACCTTGCAAGAAGTTCGTAAATACACTGAATTACCATTAATTATCTTTCCCGGCAGTGTAAATCAAGTATCAAAATACGCGGATGCTATATTATTTATTTCGTTGATCAGCGGCCGGAATTCCGAGCATTTGATCGGGAAGCACGTTATTGCTGCACCGCTCATTAAGAATGCAGGAATCGAGCCTATATCTACCGGTTATCTTATTATTGAGTCCGGTGCAAGAACAACAGCCGAATATATGAGCGGAAGTTTGCCGATTCCCAGAAAGAAACCCGAGATTGCAGCAGCTACTGCATTGGCAGCCCAGTATTTAGGGATGAAATTTGTCTATCTGGAGGCTGGCTCGGGAGCAGATGACCATGTGCCGGTTGAGATGGTTAAAGTTGTGTCTTCCATATGTGATATTCCCGTGATAGTAGGCGGGGGTATCCGTAATGCGGAGACAGCTTCAAAGCTGGTTCATGCCGGTGCCAAAATCGTAGTGACAGGCAATTTCTTCGAAAAAGATTCTTCATGGGACAAACTCGGCGAGTTTACCGCGGCTGTACATTATAAAAAAAGTCAGACAGTTTAATTTAGGATTGAAATGGATAAAAGAGAGTTTATAACTTCTTCATTGCAGGAGAGTTCTCAGACAAAGCTTAATATGATTGAGGCATGCACTGAAGATGTATTAAAGGCAGTAGAGTTAATAGTTAACATGTATAAAGGCGGACACAAAGTACTTATGTGCGGTAATGGCGGCAGCGCTGCCGACTGCCAGCATTTGGCTACAGAATTTATGATTCGCTTGAATCATCATATCAATCGTCCTGCATTAGCAGCAATCGCATTAACGACAGATTCATCAAATTTGACGGCAGGCGGGAACGATATCGGATTTGATAATGTATTTGCACGGAACGTTCAGGGATTAGGTCAAGAGGGTGACGTTCTTTGGGCAATATCGACAAGCGGGAATTCACCGAATGTTATTAAGGCAGTCGAAATGGCGCGCCAGAAAAACATGAAAGTACTTGGCCTGCTTGGCGGTAATGGCGGTAAGCTGAAAGATCTTGTTGATGTTGCAGTTGTTATTCCTTCTGCGAATACACAGCGCATTCAGGAAGGACATATTACCGTGGGTCACATGATCTGCGAGCTTACAGAGTTAGAATTATACTCCTAATGATTGATTGAAGCAGGAAGAGATTATGAGCGATGATGTGTTGCAGTTAGGATCGAAAATACCTCAGTTCAATTTACCGGCGACTGACGGAAATATCTACGGGGTGAACAGTTTTGCGAGCGTTAAAGTGTTGATTGTTTTGTTTAGCTGCAACCATTGTCCATATGTTCAGGCTTATGAAGACCGTATTATTGCTATTCAAAAGGACTATGCCGACAAGGGTGTACAAATCGTTGCGATTAATGCTAACGACGCTACGGATTATCCTGATGATTCCTTCGAGCACATGAAAGTCAGAGCAGAGCAAAAGAAATTTAATTTTCCTTATCTCCGTGATGAGTCACAAGATGTCGCAAAATCATTTGGTGCATCACACACTCCGGAACTATTCGTATTCGATTCAGATCGAAAACTGGCCTATTACGGAAAAATAGATGATAATTGGAAAGAAGAAGATAAAGTGAAGAGCAGGTATCTTCGTAACGCCTTGGACGAAATAATCGCCGGTATGACTGTTTCTGTCCCTGAAACCTTCGCGATTGGTTGTACGATTAAATGGAAAAAAGAATAATGTAGCGTTCAAAAAAGCTGTTTGTTAAGGGTATCTCATTAATTTCATAAATCAGGTGGTTAAAATGAATAGAATAAGATTTACACTTCTTTGTGTCGTTTTTTTATTTCTCACCCTCCAGATTCCCATAAATTCCAGTTCATCCGGAGTTACAAATGCTACACGCAAGTATGGGCCAAAAGGCTGCGACTGTCATGCAGGATCATATATTGATGCAGATGCAAGTGTAAAAGTAGTCATTACAGGGCCTGACAGCCTTTTGCTTGGTGAAACAGGAATATATACTGTCACCGTATCAGGAGGCTCTGCCACGCGATCAGGTATAAATATTGCAGTTTCAATCGGCACATTATCTACGAACGGGTCTGCATTTCTTAAGTCAACCAATTCTGAATTGACTCATAAATTTCCGGTCAACTACACCGACGGTGCTGCTGTTTATACGTTTCAGTATAAAGCGCCTAATATCGCCGATTCAGTTACAATGTATGCCGCCGGCAGTTCATCGAAAGCATGGAATTTTGCTAAGGATAAGGTAATCCATGTAGTGAAGGAGATGTCTGATGTTTCGGTTAGCCAGCGGGAAAGGGGTTTCTATGTGCTCAGAAATTATCCGAATCCATGTAATCCGACGACTAAAATATTTTATTCCTTAGCGGCGGAATCAAAAGTCTCTCTGAAAGTATATTCGTTAGCCGGCAAAGAAGTATGCACACTTTGTAATACTCAACGAAAAGCAGGGAGCTACACTGCAGAATTCAATGGGACTTTACTCCCTTCAGGAATATATTTATGCCGATTAGAGGCCAGAGAAGTGAATTCGAGAAACATAATAACGAAAGTCTGTAAAATTGTACTAACTAAATAATGTTGGCCTAAAGCTCCTTCCAAAAAGGAGCGAATCTTCGTATATTTGTATGTTACATTGAAATTTAAACGCGTTACAGGACGTCCCATATACACCGGGATACTCCGGTAACGCTCTTTAGTTATTAAAAAGGATTATACAAACGATGGAAGATTCAAAAATTATTATCACGATGATACAGTCAATGCTGGCTCCCGGACTCATGATTTCTGCCTGCGGAATGCTTTTGCTTGTCATGAACAATAAATATTCACTTGTGGTTAGCAGAATTCGTGCATTAAATGACGAGAAACGTAAAATAGCAATAAAGGCTGGTGAAAACAGTTTTAAATTTGAAGAGGAAGTCCGCCTTCAGAGTTTGGTCAAACAAATCGGATTGCTGCATTTCCGTGTTAAACTTGTACGCAATGCCGTATTATCTTATTCGATTGCTGTCGGCTTATTTGTATTGACATCACTGAGTATCGGCCTCAGATTTATTCTTGGTTTGAAGCAATTCGAAGGCTTAACCATGGGGTTTTTCGCCATAGGTATGGTTATCGTTCTTACCGGAGTTTTATATGCCGCTATGGAGACCTGGCAAGGTTATAAGATTGTTTCTTACGAAATTAAGGTACATGAGTAAGAATAATACAGATTATCCCGATTCTTTCTTAGAGCCGGAAAACATATTACAATTGTATGCCATGGGGGCTTTCCCCATGGCAGAATCAAAAGACAGCGATAAAATTGACTGGTATTTACCTGAAGTCAGAACAATTATCAAATTCCCTCATTTTAACATACCGCGTTCTCTTAAAAAATATCTTACCGCAGAGGACTATGAAGTCCGTTATAGCCATGACCCCGAGAGAGTGATTCATCTGTGCGCCGAGCGCGAATCAACATGGATTGCCCCAAAACTCATTGATGCATACAGGAATTTAATAGATTTGGGCTTTCTTCATTCAGTTGAGATTTATCGTGAAGGTGAAATTGCAGGTGGTTTATATGGCATTTCCATTCGTGGGGCGTTCTTCGGGGAGTCCATGTTTACGATAGTGCCACAGTCTTCAAAAATCGCACTGGTAAAACTTATGGAAAGATTGAAAGAGAGGGGATTCGTTCTCTTAGACTTTCAATACATCACCGATCATCTGGCAATGTTTGAGCCCGTACAGGTTCCTATGGAAAAGTACAAAGAGTTGTTGATGCAGGCCTACAAAAAAGAGATCAGCTTTCTTTAGTACTGCTTATCAGTTTTCTTTTGACTGTTTTCCGTGTTTCTGCATAATCGCTTTCCACTCATCAACATTAACTATCTCGGATTCATCAATCAGCATGATGGGAATGTCATTTACAATTTTATACCTGCGGCGGGACTTCCCATCCGTTGAGATAAGCGTTTCTCCATCGAGTATAAGATCGGCTTTTGTTTCGGGACAGCAGAGAATTTCCAGCAATTTCGGATTAATCATGTTTCATCCTCCTATCAAAACGCGTATGACATAGTAAGTGTAGATAGATAATCTGCTTTACCGTTTATGATAACGGACTGCACGTTAGATTTCAAAGTCAGATCCTTATTATACGAAATTGTGCTCCATATAGCATCAACAACACTCAGAAAATGGTTTATATATATGGCTATCACCGCGTGTGATGCATAGTCATAGTAATCATTAGCTTTTCCCCGGTAACCCGCATATGTTTTTAGCTGCTCCAATCCAACCGTATTTCCTTCTGAATAGACCGGGTCATAAATAGTACCATTTAACGGTGTCCCGCTGGGCCAATATGAAAGCCATCCCGGATTATACTCATTATATTTCCCAATCAATTCATAATATTGTTGAGTCCCGTGTATGGGTAACTGGTGGGAACCGAGTTCAGCTGCATTGATTTTTTTCCAGTCAAACCATTGCCACTCAGGTTTTGATTCATCTACTGTATAGTTGATAACATATTGCTTCCGTGCCGAGTCAGCGCCGTTTTTACTATTCAAAAAATCGACATAGCGTTTAACACTCCAGCCATCTTTTTTGTCAGCTATTCCCTGAAAATATGTAGTCTGATCGTCACCCTTGCTATTGTAATGCAATGCTATAGCAATTGCGCCCACTTCTATAGCTGCAAAAATGCCTGCTTCAAGGTAATGCTCTGCATAGAATTCTCCCGACCCCGGAATAATAAGAGAGAACAAGCCGGCGAGCATAGGATTCTTTTTGTTAGTTGGCTCGGGCAGTAAAGACTTTTTTTGCAGAGGGGTACTGTTTAATGTAAGTATTTTCGAATCCAAAGCTAAATTACCAGTGAGAGTAATTTTATTGCTATCGCTCTGCGCATTCACAAAAGTGAAAGAAATTAAAAATAATCCAGCCAGCAAATAACGAAACATGTAAGCCTCAGAAAAATTTATATAAAACGTATTATCGAATTAAATATCAAAGCCAAAAAGTACACCCGCGTAATATCTCATTTCTTTACCATACGTGACCATTGTATTATTACGTGTGGTTCTGGAAAAGCTATCAAACCCGTATGATGCGTTGAAGAATACACTTGTAGGGAAGAGATAGAACGAGTTTAAAGCCAGGCGTATTTCAGCGCCGGCTCCTTTTTTGAAATCATTAATTTTTACAATATCACCGTTCCAGGCATTTCCATAATCACCATATACCGAGAAGAAAATCTTATCGAGATACAAGTGACCGAATCGGGCATCAATATTTTTCCATAACGGGAAACGGTATGTAAGATTTAGCCAGGCAACTTCGTTTCCGCTCAATGAATAAAATGGATATGGACGCATTCCAACCAGGCCGCCCAGATAAAAATCAAAGAAATCAGGTACGTTCGGACCCAGTATCGTTCCACCCCGCACTTTGAACGTGAGTGTATGGTTATTGAAGACTGGAAGAGTTAACTGAGAATTCAATTCGAGACGGTTGAAGTTGTAATGATTATACTGAGCTACCAGAGTACCATCAGTTGAATACGTATAGTTATTATCCGGATTAAAACGGTTTAGCTCATAATCATATTTGAGTTCAAATGTATTTGCAATCGGATTAATATCGTCATCAATATATGGAAGGTGGAAGTCGAAATTATATTTCGCCTCGAATACATTACCGATCAGGTATGTGTCACTGAAAGCCGGACTCTGAATAGGCTCACCGTCGCTTATTCGAGTAATATAAAAGCTGCCTGTAGTAGCAGAATAGGTGTTGAAGGTATACTTAAATGTTAGTGTATGAAATCTTGAAATAATTCTATGCTTGGCGATAAGATCCACTTCAAAAAGATTATATGTTACATCAGTTTTGGAAGGGTGAAATCCTTCAATTTCAACGGCAAATTCACCTGATTTACGGCTGACGCTGTACAGTTCAAGAGCCAGCTCCGGTTTAATACCCATATCAAACAACAGGGGAAGTTTGTTTCTATATGCGAATGAGAAAAACAGATCGCGTTCCATTCTTGTGTTCAGTGAAGCGCCGCCGAATATTTCATAACGGTTGAGCATATCACTGGATGTTACATAAACTCCCGGCTTGATCTTTTCGCCGAACTGGTTTGATGTATTGTAATTATCATACCTGATGAAAGGGAAGAAGGTCAGTTTGGAAAAAGCACCTTTATATGGTGTTTTTTGCATGTCCGGTAATTTATAATCATCATACTGCTGAAGCGAGATCATATTAAACTTTTTCAGGTCTCCCTTAGGTTTGTCCTCACCTAAAGGCGGATTATCCAAAGCGACATAACTATTTTCCGGCTTCACTTTACTCTGTTCAGAAACAGGGAGGTAGAATAACTTATATCCCGCGGATGTATAACCCGCGTATGCAATATTTCCGGTGCTGTCAATTGCAGGCATAAATGCACCACCGGTGACATTGGTCAATTGCGAAATTACTTTAGACTTCAAGTTGTACCGGTAGATGTTAAAAATCCCGGTTTTATCACTGCTGAAGATCAGATTACCCTGACTATCAAATGTCGGGTTCCGTTCATCGTAGGCAGCATTAAGAATAAATTTATTATTTGCACCTGAAGTATCAATCATGGCAATATCTCTGCCATGTGAGTATGCATAGTCAAAAATAATATGTTCACCATCAGGCGAGAACTGCGGATTAAATACTTGCTCACCATTCCCGTACACGGTTAACTGTTTGAAGTTTTTCCCGTCAATCGTCACCGTAGCAATATTTCCTGTGCCGTCTTTCTGGAAAGCAAACACGATGTTCTTGCCGTCATGGGATACAGACGGATTTGTCGCACGCAGATCATGAGTAAGGCGGGTTTCTTTTTCAGTTACCATGTCATACGTGAAAAGATCATGAACATTAGCCCAGCCCGGATTATCTTCGGTCAATTTTGAGTAAAGCAGTTTCGTTGTTCCCGGAATTTGAGAAATGGTTGAACGGATACCCGGTACAATCATTTTTTCTTTTTTAGTCTTTACATCGTATTCGTATAAAGAGCATAGACTGAGATAATCATTGCCTTGATTGGAAATGTAATATACTTTTTGTTGATCTGACGAGAAAACAGGATAAAAATTTCCGAAACCTTCATTGCCGATGGTATCACCAACTATCTTGTTTTCAAGTACTTTACTTATTCTCTCCTTGTAATTCGCTTTGATATAATCCGACCACTCTCTATACAGCTGTTTACCGGATATTCCCAGGACATCCTGACAAGCTGCATCCATGGTGAAGTTCGTGAGCTTACCGAGTTTCTTCGTAAGCTCTGCAATTTTCGATTCGCCATATTTCTGGGCGATATAGCGGGTGAGCGCATAACCGGAATTATAAACGGACTCGTTACCCAAACTCGTCTTGTCGAATATGCCCATCTGCTCCCATGTCAGCATGTTATTATCAAGAGCATAGGAACGAAGAATCATATCACGGTGAGCATCCCATTTTTCATACCCCAGATCCTTACGCATGTATTGGGCCGTTCCTTCTGCAAACCAGGAAGGCATATTGACCATCGCTAGGGGATAGGAAGCTATGACGTTCGGGAAACCGTAGAGAATGTCGGGACGGCGTTCGTCTTCATAATTGAGCCACTGAAGATATACAGCAGGGAGTGTCCGCTTTGTCTTCAGTGAAGCTTGAATCTGAACCATATGAGTAAATTCATGCGATATGACATTACGTAACCAGTTGTGAAAACCGCGTAATTCAAAATCTAACGCGCTTGACCATATCTCAATTTTGTTATCAAAGAAATATGTAGCACCATTGGAATAATCATCAATGTCTTTAATGATAAAATGTACAGGCTCCGGCTCATAATCATAGAGCGATGTGATAGGCCCCCATACTTCGTCGGCAATTTTTGTAACCACGCGTGCAGTCCGTTCTGCACCATCGTGAAAATGCACAACACAATGTTCGCCTTTAATGGTATACCAGTTTAGCTCGGGATGAAAATCGGTAAATTGCGCTTTCGCCGGAAGGGCAGAGAGTACAATAAGAGCTACGAATAACTTTAGAGTATTGGATAATTTAGACAAAGTAAAATAATTCCTTCTGCAAAATCAATGAGTTATTTAACAACTGCAATTTTAATAATAACAACTTCTTTTTTACCCGAGTCAGAGGTGGCCTCAACATGGGCAAAATATGCACCGCTCTGAACGGATGAAATATCCCACGCGATTTCATTCTCAAGACCTCCGGTTGCATAGCCGTTTAATTCAGAGGCAAGATCTCCGGCAAGGTCAAAAATCTTAATATGTACCTTGGCGTTTTCAGATGCATAGTAACGGATAAATGTTCTGCCTGAATGGACCGGATTAGGATAATTGTAAACTTTTTCTTTAGGGAAGAACGTGTTGTTGAAATTCGATTTATAAATTTCCGATGCGCTCCCATAATTCGAGTTGTTGCCTTGCAATCCGGTATAGAGGATGTTGCCAGAGGTACCGGCTATCTGCCATACAAAAACATCACCGTTACTGCTGACATTAGCAGCACACAGTTTGTCATTGAGGTTAAACAGCACCGGTGTTGAAGCGGCAGATCCGGAAATGGTCAATGGGAAGCCGGTAAGACTTTTACCCGTTACGCCATCATTGACATACACGGCTGATGAGGTCAAAGAAATAATACTCGTGGCAGTTTGACCCGGGAATTTCACGGCAGATGGCTTAACAGTATTAACACCGGCTTCTGCAACTGCGATTGGAAAATTTTCTGCCGGTTTTCCGATGTAGTTGTATGCATATAACTTACTGCCGGCTTGAAAACAAATGTAGTTTGAACCGTCTTGTTTAATATCGAATATGGCAAATGATTTTATCTCAGGTAATTCTGTGAGCATAAAGGTTGAGATGAGAGCTGTACTTTTGAATACGTAAAATTGATTACCACGTGTTAAGACGATGGCATATACGTCACCGTTAATTGTTTTGGTCACCCCAAAATCAATAGCAGTTCCGGCTCCTGAAATATTGCCGCTGAAATTACTGCCTGAGTAAGAAAATGCTGTTGAATCCTGATTAATCAGGTAAAATACACCGTCCGAGAACGATATTCTTTTCAATGAGGCTGTTATCGGGAAATACACATGAGATGTAACAAGTGTTAATGAGGTGCCCGCTTGTTTGAATTCCAATAACTCACCGGATTGAGCTCCAACATAGATCGAGATTGAAGTATTAGCCGGTACGACTAAAGGAGCCGATGTTAGTAAACCGTGATGACTGAATGTGGTATACAAGTTTTCGCCCGAATTATCTTTCCAGTATACTGATACCGTCGAGTCTTTCACGCCAACTATCCAATTAGGACCAATGGCCGGATTAACCGATGTAAAATCGGGAAGAGTTTTAATCAGGCTGAATGTTGAATCGTAAACTAAAACCGTGTCTCCGGATTTGATAACAAAAACGCCTGCACCATACAAGGTATCAAATAATAGAAGGTTGTCAGTCGAAGGAAGTGAGAGCTTTTTGTTTATCATTGGCTTAATATTATCATTGCCGTATGTCAGGGCAAATGACATCGCTTTACCTGTAGTGGAGAAATCCTTCATCTCAATCAGACTCGATGCGCCGGAATGAGCTTTAGTATTTGGCCTGGAGCTATTATTAAAAACATTTTTGAAGAGTTTTGCTTTATTCCCGGTATACCAGAAATCAACATCTTCACCTTCACCGGTAACAACATCGCCAAATACGTTTGTAAATTGTTCGCCGATATCACGGATTCCATCAGCTTCCTCAACCATAATTCCGCGGTTATTCTTGTCTGCGTTTATTTCATCTTTAGCAATTTTACTATCTACGATATCTTGATTTACGTGCCAGATCAATATACCGCTGCCGGGGAGTGCCCAATCAGGGTTATCAACGTCTGTTATAACTCCCGATAGTGAATCAATGTTGTAGCTGTAGAAACCGGTCGTGTCTTTTGTGAATGTTTTGGATGTAGTAGTACCGTTATTGTAAATAGTTAGGGTAACACCGGAAGAATTTGGATTTCTCTGACGATTTTCAACAAGATAGTATTCTTTCGCGTTCAGCGGAATTTTATAAATCATTGTATCCGAAGAGGCTGCACTTGAATATGTTTTTATATTCAATTTTGAAAAATCTCCCGGAGTAATTTCAACAGGTGTGACCCAGCCTAACTGAATTTTTTCCCATGCGGATGGAGCAGGCGGGAAGACACCGTTGTATGCAAAAATTCCCTGGCCATCCATTAATCCAAGTCTGCCTATGGCAGTAACACCGGTCTTCGTATCGAATAGATCGGGTAAACCAATATGGCTTCCGATACTAGAAACTAATAGTCCATTAATTGTAACTTGATATAAGTACTTGCTGTTATCAATTGCAGTAGCTTCGCGATTCTCTGTTTGAGGTAAAATTAATGAGTTCGTAATTTTGAAATTACCGTTACTGACCGGTATACCTGCATATGAAGAACCCAGATACTTTTGCATCGAAGTTAAATTCATATAAACTGACGGCAAATCTCTTTCATTGCCTAAACTTCCTGAAACAGATACATCTCTGCCGACGCCAGCATGAAAGATTGTAAATAGGTCATAATCTGAAAAGTTGAAACCGGGATTCGCAGAGTCAACCATATGCCATACTTCAGCACTAAATTGAGCGAGTCCGGTAAAATCAGTTGAACCGGAAAGCGGGGAGTAGCTTTTCATGTTCTTTGAAACCGTAATCACTTGAGGGAGAACGGTATAGGAAACATTAAGCTTGTTGTTCGATACATTTTTGTAGTAATTAGAAGCAAACTTCAAATGAGCATCGAAATATGCGGCATCATGAGGTAGAGGGTCGATGATATCGTTGCCCCAGTTCTTTGTGTAAATGGAATCAAATTGACCGTTGCCAACGATTGTTGAAGTAGTATTTTTTTGAAATTGTACCATCACGGCAAGGATTTTTACTGTTTGACCTGTTTTCTTATTATAAATGCCGGAAGGCGATTGGTTGATTTTGTGCAGCAATTGAGCTGATGCAACCAACTGAAAACTGACGAAAAGCAGGAAAAGCGGTTTTAAATATTTGATTGTCATATGCGGTGCTTCATGTTAGATATTGAAAAATTCTTCAATATGCTCTTTTTTATAATCGGAATAAAACGAAAGAAGTTCTCTCTTTGAAAAGAAAGAACTTCTTTACTACTTAAAAAATTTGTCTATCCATCACGTATAGTGTTAAATTATTAAAGTCCTCTTGGCAGTCCGATAGTTTTTTCCGGTACTGAATCCCAACCGACGGAGAACGTAAAACGCAAAGTGTTAGCGAGCGGGTGGTTCTCTCTGTCCTTAAATACGGAAGTTGAAATATAGCTGAAGTCAAATCCGTACAGATCGTATTTAATTCCGGCACCTAAGGTGATGAATTTTCTGTTGCCGAATGATGGATCTTCATAGAAAAATCCGCCGCGCAATGAGAAGAGGAAGTCGCCCGGCTGTCCATAGGTGTATTCAACACCCATCGTGGAAACGATGTCGCGAATCTCTTCACTGAATGGTCTATTCGTCCATGATTTATATAATGCCTGATACCACTCAGAAGAGCTCGAGTTGTTCGTATCATTCTGAACTCTTTGAACAAGAAGTTTGCTGAAATCAAGAGTATAGGTAAAGGAGTTCAATTCATCCTGATACAATCTTGCTGCAAAACCGAGACGCAAGTTTGTAGGAATAGGATCGGCTTGTGCTTTGTCAATATAAAAGATCTTAGGACCCATATTGCTCAAGTTTGCACCGATGCTGAATCTATTGCCGAAATCATCATCAAGAAAGGGGAGGTAGAGATGCGAAGGTCTCCACATTCCACCGATGTCGAAGCTCACCGTTGTTGCAACGCCGCTGCCTTGTTCATTCGCAGTTGGTTGATCGGATAGATTACTATGAATGAGGCGGAAATTTACACCCAAACCCCAGTCACTTGAGAGCTTTGTGGCATAACCAAGTGTCAATGCCGCATCAAATGCGTGAAATGTTCCCAACACGTCCGGTCCGGATTCACCCGTACGGACAAATTCACCATAGTTCATATAAGTAATACTTGCAGTAACGCTGCCGTTTATTTCTTCAATATAATTACGATATGTTGCATAATCGTAAAAGAGATCAAGGTGAAATTCAGGCAACCAATTACTGTGTGTAATTGAAACCTCTTGACCGGTCAGAAATGCTATACCTGCCGGATTCCAGAAAATAGCTGAAGAATTATCAGCTAAACCTGTTCCGGATTCACCCAATGCACTGAATCTCGAATCAGGTGCGATCTGCAAGAAAGTGACCGCAGCTTCACCTTGTGCGTAAATATTGTTATTAAGACTCATTAAAGCAGTAAGGAGTAAAAAAACTACACTAACTCGCTTCATCAAAGAACCTCCTGGAAACTAAATAGATATTTCGAATAAAAGAGCCAAAAACTATTAAAAATATTATCAAATCTTTAAATTTCACGAAACTTTAGAACTAAAACAAATAAATAATTGCAATGCCGGAAAATTGTTATTTACGGACGATTGCTAGCTTTCCGGTATAGGATTTTCCTGCTTTCCCGTTTGCCGGAGAAACCTGCAATTTGTATAAATAAACGCCACTTCCGCACAGATCATTATCTTTATCTCTTCCATCCCAGCCGATTTTGACATTTCGCTCAGTAATTCCGAATTTATCAATTTGTTGAATTAGTCTACCCGCGATTGTGTAAATTTTAATTTTTACATCAACCGGTTCGGAATAGTTGTGATAAAATAGAAAAGTCGTATTTGCTGAAAATGGATTTGGGTAATTATAGATATAATCAATAACAAGATCTTCACCTGAGACCACTTTGAAAAAGGCTGATGCCGTAGAGGCATTATTAAAAACGTCCCAGGCTTTTACATCAATACGATATTCACCTTCGGCCAAATCGTTAAACTGATAATCGATCGTACCGGATTTTCCACCGGTGTTTAAGTCGCCGACATAATAATTCGTGAAATCCAGAATATTCGATTCGTCCTGATTTAACACTCCTTGTAATCTGCGTCCGACGCCTGACCCTGTAGTATTTAGTCCTGTTTCGTCAGTTAGTTTAACTACTAAGGTTGAGTTTGGTCGAATGAGAAATGAACCATCAGAATTTTCGTTGTCGAATTTAATCGAGATAGATGGTCCGGTTTTATCGTCAATAGTTGTCGTATCGGTTCCGCCGACAATGATATTTTTACTGTATCCTAATCCGTCGTTTGCATCGTTATAGTAGTAAATAACGATTTTGCCATTTTTATTCTCATAGGATATATCCTTTGGTACGACAAAGTCGGTTTCAAAGTTTCCATTCACAATCGAAATACGTCCTTTATAAATTACGCCGCCTTGAATGTCAACAGAATAAGTAGACCCGAATTCGGGGATAGGGAGTTTTTGTTTTGAATCGTAGACAGTCAAAATGCCCTGGCCTGAATAACCGTTATATTTGGTTGCACTTGAACTTGAAGAGAGAATTGAACCGTTAATTTTAACTTTACCAAGTGCACTAATTTGAATTGCAGATGTCAGCACAGAACCATTTACACTATCAATCCGGGCTGAATACTGAGGCATATTAAGTCGTAAGGACGGATCGCAGAATAAATGATACTTTTGATCGTTGGCATCTGTTTTTGATTTTTTTGCCAAAAAATATGTTTTACCAATCGGAATAGGCAGATTTAAAGTATCTTTTGCAACATTGAACAATTTATCATAAAGTGATTCATTGAGCGAAGCGCTGACCGTTGAGTAAACAGGGCGGGTAGCGGTAAATGCACCGATTGCACCACCGGTTTCTTTAAGTACCAGCATTTCTGCGCCTGATTGTCCGCTCGTCCGGTCAAAATAACCGAAATCGCATGTCGCGGCAGTCAGGAAGAATAGATTCGTGTTTGTAAATTCGGGCATCATTGCATCTTTGACAAAAACTTGTTCGTGTGCCCACAAATCAGGACTTCCGTGTCCTACCCAGTTCATTATCAAGGTACCTTCTAATGCAGCCCTTACAATTGCTTCATTGACTTTCGGCTTTCTTCTTCCGTAACTTGTCATTTCTGTAGGATATGCTGCCAGATAAATTTTGTTCTGATCAATAGAAGACGGCAAATAAATTGTTGAGATTCTTTCGGACTGCTCTGTATGAGTAACTCCATCAGTTGCTCCGCTTGAGGTATAACTGTCATCAGCAACTAAAGTTACTTTATTCTTCCATAAGGACTTGTCGGGATTATTCTCGTAATTGATAATCTTCGTGACAGCAATCGTAGCTTCTGCTAGAGTCTGTACCGGTAGTCTCCCAATGCTAAGATCAATATTTAAATCATCACCATCAATTCTGGCGAAGAAGTCATCTGTATTGTATGAATCAATCTCATTAAGCGATTCAACTGTTTCGAAAGGTGGAATAAAGTTGATTCCGGTTCCTTCAATGTTTTTGTAATCGTAGTCACCGTGACCGAGTAAAAGAACGTACTCAGGCTTTGTGCTCCAATTTAAGAATGCATAGCGGATAAAATCGCGTACAGCACTGACATCCCGGTTCCCACTGGAAAATTCATTATAGATCTGATTGATATCGGCCACTACCGTCGAAATAGCGACTTTACTGCCGCTTTCTCTGTGAGCTTTTAAGCGATTAGCTTGAGCAATAAATTCAGTAGGAGATATAATGATGAGCTTACCTCCTGTAGTAATGCCATGGAGATCCTGATTGCTCATCATCGAAAAACCGGAAGGTGTCTTAAACTGGTACGATGTACAAACAATGTAAGCGTTGAGAGTATCGGCGTTTTCATCAGCCTGAAATCTCAATTCGCTGCTGCTGGGTCTCTGAGTGTTTGCGATAATTTTAACATTCGCAAAATCACTTACATCAAATGCCCAGATGTTGTTATTGGTAAAACCGGATAATCTGTATTCAACAGTACCGGTGGTTTTCGGTGACCAGATAGTAAGATTATCACTAACCGCTTTCAGGTCGCGATTATAACGAATCTCATAATAATCCAGATATCCGTTAGATGTACTTCCCGGTGAGTTGTATGAAAAACGAAGATTGCTTATGTTATTGGTAAGCGAACCTGAATAATATAGATTTCCTGCATCGTCAATTCCGTACGAATAAGAATTCGAAGCATATCCGTAAAGATATTTATTAAGCAGAACGTTTTCACTTTCGGCTATGGAAAACTGCACGGATGAGACTGAAGAATTGACGAATCGATAGTAATAATTGATAGTGCTGCCGGCTATAAGGCCTTCAAGTGTTTTTGTGTACACACGGCTTTTTGTAGTCTCGTTAAATGCATCACCCAGGAATTGCCGACCGCTTTTCCCGATATTGATTTCGTCTTTTTCCCAATACGTATAAGCTGCAGTAGTAGTGTCTATGACAGGTGTTGACGAAGAAAGACTTTGTTGTAATGTCATACGCTTACCGGCACTGCCGCCATATGTAAGCCAATAATAGTTCTCATTCGAGTAAGGTGATGAATTGCGTTCGACTGCACGCGTTTTCGCATTATAGCTCCAGAAACTCACACCTCTGCCGTAAAACAATATTGTGTCTGTAGAACTGAATTTCCCCGTAGATTCATTCGAAACATAGATGGCATTCTCTACTAGGTCATCCGGGCGTTTATCCGAAACTGTTGTGGATAAAACTATTCCGCCGTTGTTATAAATTTTAATAGTTCGTGGATCTACTGAATCCGGTATGCCCAGAGAAGAGAACATGCTTTTTGTGATCATGTATATGCCTTCTTCCGGAGCCTGAAAGCGAACCCACTTACCAGATGCCAATACACTATTGGTAACTGATTTCTTCTTTAAGCTAGGTGCAACAGCAAAGCTTTTTGCAACGGCACTGTTGATAACGACATCATCTAAGAAGCTGTCAAGCGTCCTATTTGCGGCAGTTCTATTTGCCGAGGAGGCAAAAACCACTTCAAACTCTATTTTCTTTACAATTTCAATCTTTGCGGTTGATGGATTGAATCTGGCAGTATTAACAGCGACTGTGATGAGGGGCATATTTCTGACAGAACCGGCTGAATACTGATAAATGAAGTCGGTTGGATATGCAGCGCTGCCGGTGTACACACCACCCTTGGAATACAACTGTACTTTTTGAGTCAAATCTTTTTCAAGTTTCGGAAATGGCAGGGGAGTGCCACTGAGTTCTACAGTGCTAATGCTTCGAACGATGATTTGATTCCCGGAAATGTTCGGCACTCCAATGTCAAAATCCCTTGAAGGGATCTGAGGGTAACCTGTTTTATCGGAATTGTGAAAAGTACTGTTTACTACATCAACAATACGATATTCATTTCCCTCGATTGATTGCAGAGTCGTATCGGTATACTTCGGAGTATAAGAGATAACAATCCTCTGTGCATTCGATTGCAGAATTTGAAAATCTTGTTGCGCGTGAACGGTAAGGTATGCAGCGACAAACAGAGAAAACAGAATTATGCTACGCATTAGTACGACGATTTACTTTTAAAAAAACTTTTTACAGTGTAGCAATAACCCGGTTAAAACTTCTCCATTTTTAGGATGAAATTACCACTAATTAGGCGTATGAGTCAAGTCAAAATTTTTACATGTCCGGAATTGAGTTTTTGTGCAGGAATTCATTCAACTCAGTTACTTCCCCAAAAACTGCCAATGACGAAGCCGGAACTGAAGTCCAAAATACGTACAGGTTAAAAAATTAAAACTTTTGTATCAATCGTTAAATATCGGGATTATTGCCAAATTTGTAGAACAATTTGCTCAAAAAATCCCATATAAAAAAATGATTTATCCCGGGAAAAGGGGCAGAAACAGTATACTTTTGCGGCGGCTGACAAGCTTATTCGGGGAGACGGGAAGGGCATAATTTATTGCATATACATTGAGCGCATTTCGGCTTGCGGGCAATGCAAATGTTTCTTCCATGAGTAGCCAGGAGATGACTGAATAATGCCCATTCACTCTCCGGGAGTAGTTTTTTTAATTCCGATTCTATTTCATCAGGATTATCGGAACTGACAAGGCCTAAAAGATTCGATAGGCGTTTAACATGAGTATCAACGGCGATGGCCGGAATGCCGTAAGCATTCCCACAAACGACCGAAGCCGTTTTTCTGCCAACTCCCGGTAGTTGTATAAGTTGTTCAAAATCCGTGGGTACTTTTCCACCGTGTTTTTCAATCAACATTGAACAGCATCCCACAATACTTTTTGCCTTTTGTCTGTAGAACCCTGTAGAGAATATATCTTTTTCAAGTTCTGTTATGTTTACTTTTAAAAAATCTGCAGGGGATTTGTACTTTTTAAACAGGGGTTTTGTCACCCGATTCACTCTTTCGTCTGTGCATTGAGCTGAGAGTATAGTGGCGATCAGAAGCTGGAAAGGTGAGCCAAATTCAATTGCTATCTGTGCTTCGGGATATTCGGTTTTAAGCAGTTTAATAATATTGAGCGCCCTGCTTTTGATCTGACTATTCGACATGCATATCCTTATGAAAACGTTTGTCTTTGATTTTGAGCCGTTCCACCGGATTGCCGAGTTTTAGATGTTGTTCTATAATTTCATCAATATCAGCTATTGTTACAGCGCTGTACCAAATTTGTTCGGGATAAATGACCATCACCGTACCGTATTCACATGCATCAAGGCATCCGGCCCCATTCACTCTGATATCAAACGGCAGCCCGGCTTCTTTAACCCGCTTCTTTAGCTGGTTTCTAAATTCAACAGAGCCCTTACTTGCACAACAGCCTCGCGGATGACCTTCGGGGCGCTGATTTTCACAAACAAAAATGTGTATATCATATCGTTTCATAACATCCTAAATATTAAACCCGTATCGGTAGAATAACAAACGGATAACCCTGTGTGTAGAACTTTCTTTGAATTGCAAACACAACATAATTGTGTAGCCACTGAGTCATGTAGGTATCTTCCGGAAAAACAAGTTGACCGCCAAAGAACATAACCTGATCATATTTTTTTAATACTTGTTCGGCGTTATTAGAAATCTCATCAACGAGATCTATACCTATGCTCGTATATGCTTCTGCATAGTAACCGGCACTTTTCAAAAAGTCTACATATTTATTGGCTTCAATATTAATATGATTTTTCAGGTTCTCGACTTCTTCTGCTCCCTTAAATGAACCGGCATCAACAGATCCGACCTGAATGAAAACGAAATTCTTGAAAACACCACTAAACATCCTGAATACACTTAATAACGTGTGAATGCCCAATCCATTAAAACCGTTGACCATTATAACAGCCGTTTTAGCTTTATAATCAGGAGCAAGGGGAGCCGGGGTTTTTTCATTTTCGTCAATATTATATATTGATGCAGTTACCGAATCAATTAAAACATCGAGGCGTTTCAACAGGTCCATTGTTTTTTCATAGTGTTTCTTGATTTTTAGAGCCAGAAAAACCATAGAACCGGTGATAAGGATAGTAAGCCATCCGCCTTCACCAAATTTAATAATGACAACGGAAACAAGGATAAACGAAGTAAGAATAAGTCCAAGCGCGTTGATTGCGAGTTTCTTTTCCCAATGCTTTTCCTCTTTGCGCTTTGACCACCAGTGTCTAACCATGCCGAGCTGAGAGAGAGAGAATGTGATAAATACGTTGATACTGTATAACACAGCCAGAAATGCAATTGAACCTTTTGAAATAATCATCATGGCTATTGATGCGAGTCCCATGAGTACAATACCATTCTTTGCAACAAGTCTGTCGCTGAGGTTCGCGAAACGTGAGGGGAACCATCTGTCCAAAGCCATGTTCGAAAGTACGCGAGGTCCGTCGAGGAAACCGGTCTGTGCCGCAATGAACAACAATATTGCTTCCGATAAAAGAATTGTATACATGAATATTTGTGCCGTTCCCGGATTCCACTTGGCAGTCATAGTTTCGAATAACACTGCGTTAAGTGTCTTGTGTTCTGATGGGTGTACATTATAAAAAAGATATGCAAGCATTAAACCCATTACCGTTACCGCAAGTGAGATTGACATATAGCGCATTGTTTTATGCGCTGTTTTTACCTTGGGGTCGCGCAGGATGGGTATACCGTTGCTGACAGCCTCAATTCCGGTAAAGGTACCTGCGCCCATGCTGTATGATTTCATTATAAGCAGAACAGTACCCATTATACCTAATTGGCCTACCGAATTTGAAAGTTCTTTTTGTGTCGCCGCTATGGTCTGATGCGCATCGGCGGAATGAGTTACAATTGTATATATAATTGCAAAAGCGTGTAGAATAACAAAAGTCATAAAGATAGGGACCAGTGGTACCACAGCTTCTTTTATTCCACGTAAGTTGAGTATGAGGAGAACAACGAGTCCGAATAATGCAAACGGTAATTTATAGATTTGCATCCACTCAGGAAGGAAGCTAAAAATTGCTGCCGCACCTGAGGCAACCGAAATCGTAATAGTAAGTACATAGTCTATGATAAGAGCACAACCGGAAACCATTCCGACTTTTGGAGAAAGCAGCTTACTGGCTACAAGGTAACCACCACCACCTGTAGGAAAGAGCTCAATGATTTGGGAATAGCTTGATGATATGATGAAAATTGTAATGGCGGTTCCAAGTGCTACGAAAATTCCCAGATAAGGATGCGCACCCAAAGTTCTGAATGCTTCTTCGGGACCGTAGCAGGAAGAGGACAATCCATCAGAACCTAAGCCAACCCATGCAAGAAATGCAATGAGTGAAAGCGTATGAAAAATTCTTTTATCGCCCGGGTCGCGTGCACCGCCTAAAACGACCGTCTTTACCTTTTTACCAAGATTAGAAGTTGACATGAATATTTTTTCCGAGTATATACCGTAATTTAAAATCTATTTGATCAGATATACAAAATTAAAATATTAGGCTTATCTGTTAAAAATCCTTGTGGAAACTTAATATTAAACATTGTTAATATTAAAAAATTAGTTTACCAAACACAAAGTGCTAAAATAATTAAATATTTCATTAAGATTGCAATTATTGTTTGCGAACTGAAGTTTTCAGGTGAAGATAGAAATAAACTTTATTCTCCCGAAGCGATGCCCATGGCAGAACCGTGACCTCTACCTTGAGAGTAATAATAAGATTGGATAAAAGGAAGGTTGTAGCGCGTACCGGATTCTCCCAAAGGGATGCCTGTGGCAGAACCGTGATCTCTGCCTTGAGAATAAAATTAAAATTGTAAAATATGGGAAGGAGTAGCGCGTACCGGATTCTCCCAGAGGGATGCCAGTGGCAGAACCGTGACCTCTACCTTGAGAGTAATAATAAGATTGGATAAAAGGAAGGTTGTAGCGCGTACCGGATTCGAACCGGTGATCTCTGCCTTGAGAGGGCAGCGTCCTAAGCCACTAGACGAACGCGCCAGGTAAAAATTAGCTTACAAAGTTAACAAAATATTTTCTTTTGGCAAAAACAGAGCTCAACGGAGCTTTTACTTTGCTTTATTCATTATAATTTCACCGAATGTCTTTCCTGAAATATCTTCAAGAGTTAATCCGGTCGAAATAATATCTGATTCTGATAATGCACCACAATCATAACCCCGTCTGACAAAATTCAATAAGCCTTGTCCCGTTGCGGCATCATCAAACACTCCGCCTTTATGAGTTGCTTGAGCCGCTTGCTCAACAAATCTTTTCAGCCTATCTAAAGTCTGTAATTTGTTTCTCAAAAAATAGTATTGAAGTGCCGCTATTCGTGCAGGTATCTGAGATGGATGCAAATCCCATCCCTGGAAGGTACCATAATGTACCGAATGAAGGACGTTGTCAAAGTGCAGCTTCCAGGCTTTAGCCACGTTAGCTTTGTTCAATACTTTTTCATTTTCAGATGCCGGGGATTTGTATAATTCCAATGGCAGAAATGATGTTGCACCATCCGAAATTGAAACCGGATATAAATTTCCGGCACACTGCATCAGGAAACGGACTTCATCACAAGCCGGATGCGTATAAGATTGACTCGGCGCGGGGATTTGTATGGATGATGTAAAATCATAAATTCCAAAATGTAAACCAAGGATTCTTGTGCCGCTTGCTTTAATCAATTCCGGCAGCATGAATGCACCTGAAGGGGAGTACAGAGCACCCGGAAGTTCAATCATCAATTCAGTTTTAAGATAATTATCGGGCAGTTTTAACTTTCTTTCAAATTCCGAAATAACCTCGTTAAACACGGCGCACTGTTCAACGTTTTCAATCTTCGGAATGGTTATAATAAAATTCTCAGGAAGAGAGTTAATATTCGTAAAAAAGTTTGATAAGAATATATCCAAAGTTTTTAGGCTTCTACCGGCGGAGATTTTTGTCAATGGTTTGACACGGAATCCGAAAAATTTAGGCAGGCGCCCCGCTGTATGTGCCTTTGCTGCCTCCAGAGTGGCTTTTACTGCTGCACTGTCCTCTTCATCATCCGTCCTGCTGCCATAACCATCTTCAAAATCCACCCTATAGTCTTCAAGAGCGGCAGAGTTCAATTTTAATATAATTCTGTCGAATAACTCATGTGTAATTGAATCCTCAGTTATTCCGAATATGTCTGCCAGTTGTTGGGGATTAGAAATATATTTAGAGAAATAACCGGAAGCAATTTGTGCGACTTTATCAGGAGTGGATTCCGTAAATAAATGAGCACCGCCATACACCGTATGCATCGGCTGACTTTTTATAGGAAAACTCGGTGACTCGGCAGATATGCGCTGCATGATCTTTGAGAGGTTATCTGAAGTATAAGTATTCGACATTGTACAAATTATAATTTTCAAAACAATAAATTAAGGATAATTCAAAAGAAAAACGGGAAATATTAACCCATATATCCTCGTTGAGCTGAACTTTTCAGCCCAAAATATGTTTATTTTAATTATTGGTTTACTTTTCCCATCATTTACGATGGAAATTTTTATTTTACAGTTGGTAATTGATTTATTTTACAATATTGGTTTTATGAAGCAAATTTCTCCTTTAGCACAGTTCTTTATTGAAAATGGTTTTTTTTCTCAGTCAGTAGGCGAGCAGGTAAGTTTTCCGGTCTATTCGGATAAAACCCATGAGATGTCTTTGCTGACCTCGGGCGCCGGAATTCATGATATAAGTCCAAATCCCATATTCAGACTCACAGGTGCAGATGCACTCGATTTCATACATCGTATTTCTACTAATGACATCAAGTCGCTTCTACCACTTGAAATGCGTAGAACTATCTTTGCTAATGAAAAGGGACGGATACTCGATGAAGTTATCCTTTATACAACAGATTCCGGAATATTTCTGATCGGGCATGAGGGTAAGCATGAACTTATTGAGTTCTGGCTTAACAGGTTTATTGTAACTGATGACGTGAATGTGGAGAATTTATATAACAAGTATGCGGCAGTTGAGATCATCGGACCGAAAGCCGGTGTACTGCTGCGTGAATATTTTGGTGATGATGCCCAATTCATTCAGGAAAATAAAATTTATACATTCTTTATAAATAATTTTTCATATCGAGTCTTTATTAATGGCCATTCAGGTGGACATAGATCATATATCATTATTTCTCCGGTTGATTCACTCAAAATGCTTTTGGGTGAACTACTGAAATCCGGAGAGGATAACGGTTACGGTATGGTAGGAGAGGATGCTTATGAGTGTTACCGCCTTACTGCAGGAATTCCATCCATATCGGAAATCAACGACAACTATAATCCACATGAAGCTCAGCTTCTTGATAAAGTATGTTTTACTAAAGGGTGCTATATCGGGCAGGAGGTAATTGCCCGTTTGGCGACCTACAACAAAGTGCAGAGATATTTGTGTACATTGGTATTCGACAGTCCTCTGACCAACGGAAGCTTACCTGAGCTTTACAATAGCCAGAATCAATTTGCCGGAAAAATAACCTCTCAGGCGTTTTGTCCTCAATTAAATACTACTGTTGCAATGGGCTATATTGAAAAGAATAACTACCATCCGGGACAAACTCTTTCCGCTGAAGTTGACGGCAGATCGTATGAAGTTACAATCAAGGAATTAGGCAGCCTGTTATGAAAATATATACCAAAACAGGTGATAACGGTGAGACCGGATTATTTGGCGGTCAAAGGGTTTCAAAGGATTCGCTGAGAATTGAGGCCTACGGCACAATTGATGAGGTTAATTCGTTTTTAGGTTTGGCAATTTCGTTGAGCGAAAATGAAAAAACAAAAACGATTACCGGATGGATGCAAAACTTACTTTTTGTTGCAGGTGCGGAATTGGCATCGCCTGATGCCGATAGCTCAAAAGTGCCTCATATCGGTGAGGAAGAAATCAGGCAGGCGGAATCCTACATTGACGAAATCACTTCTGGACTTCCTGAATTAAAAAATTTTATTCTTCCGGGTGGGATAAAATCTGCTGCGGCTTTACACTTAGCCCGTGCGATCTGCAGAAGGGCAGAAAGGCAGATTGTGGCACTCCAAAAGGGAGAGAATGTTAGCCCGAATTTACTTATATTTGTAAATAGATTATCTGATCTTTTGTTCGTTTTAGCCCGGTTTGAGAATGCTTCGGCTGGTGTGAAAGACGTAGATTGGAAAACTGACCGGGGGTGAATTTGGTTTCGACGGGGTTAGTAAAACGATAAAATGCGTACCGTGTTGCCCGACACCACGATAAAACGTTGGGAAAACAATAACTGGCGAATCTAATTACGCCTTAGCTGCTTAATAAAATAAGTAGCCGTTCCTTTTAGATGTTCGTGCCGTTCTAAATAGGAGCGCCGATTAGGTGCGATAGCCAAATTGAGATTCGGGTAGAAGAGGCGAAACTTTATACCGGATAGTTCTCAAAAAATCCTGTCCGTCGGAGTTTTTGAGAACGAGATTAAAAGACAGACTACGTGCGTAGAGGTTTATTGATTTCTGATTTCGGACGCGGGTTCGACTCCCGCCACCTCCACAATAAAAGTGGGTTTATTGTCAAGTATGGTTTATTCTTTGGATCTGATAGATTCCTGAGAATCATATGCTATAGTGACAGCTCTTTGATTTTATTTAACTTACCTTGCCTTCTGTATTGATAGGTGCACCCTAAACATTGATCTCGGTTTTGAGGGAGAAATCATGAGAATTTTTATTGTTATACTGATATTGTTTTGTAGTGTTCATGCACAAGTGAGATTGTTATTACATTCAGAGGCGTTCCCGAATAAGTTCATTTCTAATCGTGATACGATTAGTTCGCTCAATGACGAAAATAATATCAAGAGTAAACATCATTCCATCTTCAACGTAGCTTTTCAGGTTTTCAGTTCACCAGAAGCAGGGGGTATAAGTGCCACTATCCCTTTAATTTGCGCGAACCTTTCTAAAGAAAGTGGAAAGAATTTCGCTTCAAATATGCTCGTGGGCGTATCCGTAGCAAGTTATCTTTTAGGTTCTGCCATTGGTGTAAAATGGGTCGCAAATTTAGAAAATAATCGTGTAGAATATTGGAAAATCGTTGAGTATGGAGCCATCGGAGGATTTGGCCTTGGAAGCACGACATTCGCAATCGCAAGATTGATAAAACAATCTGCTTTCACCCCAACCTATTTCGCTTTTATAGGAGGTGTTATAATTGGTTCTGTTATTTATACAACAAGTATTGCACCCTGGCCTGTAGAAGCAGCTTATCAACCGCCCTCAAAAAAAATCTCTTCACAAAAAGATATCATTGAAAGTGCAAAGCTAATAGATTTACAGGTACTGGAAATCAGTTTTTAATTTTATCCACACGTAATAAACGCTGATTATTTAACCGTACAATGTGGTTTTATTCTCGACTATCCGTACAAGTGGGCTAATTCTATTTGGAAATCACTTCAATTAAAATTATTTTCCATAGAGTCGAGTTAAGAAATTTAACATGTTGACAGCGTTCTGAACGAATTTCATAAAGTGAATACTTGAGTTCAGAGAGGTTTCATTGAGAGGAGCTGCCCTTGAAAAGCCTCTTTTTGAGCCATACATTGAATAATTTATTTCCACAAAGTCAAAGAGGCGAGTCTCTTATTGCCACATAGTACTTATTCTCTTGGCGGTATTCAAGGAGGGCAAAGCTTTTCATGTCATCAGCACTAAAAAGTGTCCGGCTTGTTCAGGATATGCTCATCCGGAACAGACAGGAACACCCGGATAAACTTGCACTGATTTGCGAAAACACACGCTTAACCTATTTGCAAATTGATGAAATGTCTGACCGGTTAGCGAACGCGTTTGTAAAAAACGGCGTCCGCAGCGGCGATCGTGTCCTTTTCTATATTTTAAACAGCGCCGAGATGGTGGTCAGTATTTTTGCCGCGCTTAAAGCTAATGCCATTTTTGTCGGAGTTGATTCCGGCAATACCTATGAAACCCTAAAATACATCGCATCAGACTGTGAAATTTCTGCAATAGTAACTTATGATCATCGTGCTGATGTTGCTTCTCGTCTCTTAGAAGAACTGCCATCCTTAAAATTTGCAGTATTGACCGGCTCAAGAACAGAAGCGCTTACCGATAAAATACTTTCATTTAATGCAATTCAGAATGAGTATCCTGCAGAGGCGCCGCCACAGGACAGAATAGAAAATGACATTGCCTTTCTTATTTATACATCTGGAAGCACAGGTAAATCAAAGGGGGTTATGGTATCCCACCATAGCATTCTTTTTACCGCCGATTGCGGTATAGAACGGTTCAGATTAACAAAAGATGAAATACACACAAGTCCGCTGCAATTATCATTCAGCCCGGGCATCAATCAATTGTTTCAGACAATTAGTGTTGGCGGTACATTGATTTTAGAGAAATCACTCGCTTTCCCGAATGTGATGGTAAAGCGGATGGCTGCCGAAAAAGCCACGGGTTTCGCTGGCGTTCCGACTGTACTCGCTTTATTGATGCAAATGGATTTGAGTAAATACGATCTGAGTAATCTGCGATTTGTTTCCAGTGTTGGCGCAGCACTTCCGGATCATGTCATTGAAAAAGTATTTGAAAAACTGCCGAATGTATCAATCTGTTCTTACTATGGAATGGCAGAAGCTTCATATTCGTTATCTCTTGAACCTGAACAAATTAAAACTCGGCCAACATCAGTGGGTAAGCCTTTTCCCGGCACGCAGGCCTGGGTCATTGATGAAGATGGAAACAAGGCCGCACCCGGTCAGATAGGGCAGTTGATACTTCGCGGTTCACACGTCCGAAGCGGTTATTGGAATTTTCCTGAGGGAACCGCCGAACGTTTTAGACCGGGACCGGTGTTTGGTGAACGGATTTGTTATACGGGTGATATGTTTAAGACCGATGAAGAAGGGTATTTCTACTTTGTCGGGCGTAGCGATGAAATTGTTAAAAGCGGTGCGAAAAAAGTAGTGCCCAGAGAAATTGAAAACGCGCTCTATAGTCTTGAAGGCGTTATAGAAGCCGCAGCGATCGGCATTCCGGATCCCATACTTGGAACGGCAATAAAAGCATTTGTTGTCGCAGCCAAGGAATACAAGGAAAGTGTCACTCCAGAAACAGTTATGCAGCATTGCAAAAGAACTTTGGAGGCATATAAAGTGCCCCAGCTTATTGAGGTAAGGGACAGCCTGCCGAAGACATCAAACGGTAAGATTTTAAAAGCTCAGCTAACATAAAGGAATCATGCATGGAAAAAATTATACTTTTCGGCACTACTGAAGGAGCCCGGCTTTTCTTATTCGCGCTTCAGGACGACCCGAACTATGAAGTGGTCGCTTTTACCGTTGATAAACAGTATTTGACCGAAGAAACATTCTGCGGCCTGCCGGTTGTGCCCTTTGAAGATGTTACCACAATCTATCCACCTGATTCACACAAAATGTTTATCGCGATTCTGTCAAATGATATGAATAAATTGCGCGCAAAAAAATACAATGAAGCTAAGGAAAAAGGTTACTCATTATTGAGCTATATCCATCCTACGGTGAACGTCGGTCACGGTGTGACTATGGGTGATAATTGTTTTATCAGTGAAGGAGCGATGTTAAGGCCGGAACTGCAGATTGGCAATGATGTCATTGTGATGGCAGGAGCATTTCTTGGACATTCAACTGTAATACATGATCATTGTTATATTGCCAGCAGAGCAGTCGTTATGGGGGTTGTAACACTTGAGTCCTTCTGCTGTATCGGCCCGAATGCGACTATAATGGAAGATCTGATAATTGCCAAAGAATGCCTTATAGGCGGCGGATCGGTGATTCTTAAAAACACACAGGAAAAAGAAGTTTACAGAGCAAATCCGGCATCCCTGCTGCCGTTGAAGAGCGATCAATTATCGAAATTAGTTTTCAGGAGAAGAAGATGATAGACAAACAGGTTATCCGTGATTTTCTTATGACATTAGTCGGTAAAGATGTGAAGTTTGGTGATGATGATTCGCTGCTCACTAATCAACTCATTGACTCACTTAACGTTGCAAATTTAATTGTGTTTCTGCAGGAAACATTTAAAGTAACTTTTGACAACGATGACCTGACGCCGGAAAATTTGGATACGGTAAATGCGATAGCCGGATTCCTTGAGAGACAGTTGGCAGCCACGACGGGAAATTAACCGGAACATCATTTAAGTAAGGTACAGATTATGGCAAAATTGATTATTTATGGGAACACTCCCGCGGCAGTACAGAGTCATTATGATTTTTCAAATGATAGTGAGCACGAAGTGGTCGCCTTTACGGTATTACAAAAAGAAATGAAGGGAACAGAATTTCTTGGACTACCATTGGTCCCGTTTGAGGAAGTAGAGTCGCTATATCCACCTGCCGAACATATGATGTTTATCGCAGTGTATTTCAACCGTGTCAATTCTGTGAGAATGAAAATATTCGATGAAGCAAAAGCAAAAGGGTATACTCTTGCCAGTTATATCAGCTCGAAAGCTATTGTCTGGCCTGATTTGGTTATCGGCGAAAATTGCATGATATGTGACGGCGCCAATGTGCGGCCATTCACCACAATAGGGAAAAACACATTTATTATGCCCAACGCAGTAGTCGGACACGATGCAATTGTAGGTGAGCATTGTTATCTGGCTATTGCTGCCGTGATGCTTGCCGGTTCAAAAGTTCAGGACAGGTGTGTCATTGGCGCCAACTGCACAATTCTTAACGGTGTTACAGTAGCAAGAGAGTGCGTTATAAGCGCGGGAGCAGTTATAGTCGCGAACACTAAAGAAAAAGGTGTTTATACGCTGCCTCAGCCGACGCTGCAGCCGTTGGGAAGTGACCAGTTAGCTAATGTGTTGTTCAAAATACAAGTCTAAGAAAATGGTAAATGCTTAATGCTAAATGTTCAATGTGCGATGTTCAAAGTTTGATTGTTAATGATTAATGAATGAACGATTTTAGTGGTATAAGGAAAGTTTTGGAATGAAATTGAGAATGTTGAATCCGTTTCTCCTCGGTGTTACACTTGCCAGGGTAATACTTTCAAATGTAAAAATTTACTCAGAAGCCAGAAGAATTGCAAAGCTGCCTCCGGTTACAATGGGTGAAACAAAAAAGCTTGAAATCCTTCCTTTGTATGAAGCCAATTCTACAAACAATCTCGAAAAAGGGTATGGACTTTCATACCTGATTAAAACCGATACAAAGACAATTCTTTTTGACCTTGGCCATAATCCCAAGGCCGTATCACCATCACCCCTTGAAAAAAATATGGCAAGTTTGGGTTTATCTTTTAATGATATTGATATGTTGATCATCTCACACCGGCATCCGGACCATGTAGGAGGCTGGAGGTGGTGGAAGGAAAAAACTTTTTCACCGGATGGGACTTCACAACCGGCATTAGGCGAGAAACCGATATTTGTGCCTGAACAGATGAACTACCCCGGAAGCAGCCCGGAATTTGTAACTGAACCTAAGCAGCTTGCTGAAGGTGTGGCTACAACGAGCGGCTTTGCGTTTGCAGAACCTTTTCCGATGTGGCGCTTAAATCCCGAAGATGCAGAACAATCACTTGCAGTAAATGTTGCAGGAAAGGGAGTCGTATTGATTGTCGGATGCGGACACATGGGTCTTCACCGCTTGTTAAAACGGGCAAAGACTATTTTTAACGAGCCGGTAATCGGAGTCGTTGGCGGCTTGCACTACATGAGAAAAAAAGAGGAGCAATTAAAAGGCGAAGTTGAATCACTGAAAGCATGTAAGCCAATGCTGGTTGCATTGTCCCCACATGACAGCTTTCCGGAAGCGGTTCATACTTTCGAAGATGCCTTTTCGGCTACATACAAGCCTGTACGCGTAGGCGAACCGATAGTATTTTCCTAAGGCAGCAGTTATCTGCAAAGGTTCATTTCAATAGCCCGATAGATTTGACTGTGAAAGGAACGGGAAGTTTTGTAAATTATCTTTGATTAGTGACACAGTCTAGTAGTGTCGTATATTTTTATCTCTAATAAATTTTCGCATGCTGGAAACGAAAATGGGCAGAATGCAAAAAATCAGGTGAATATAATGGAAATTAAATCAGTTCAAAAATCAAAACCCGGTTATCCTACTCTGGAACAATTTGCGGGATATAATGATCTGCTTGCAGGTAATGTTCCAACCCGGTGGACTCAAAATGCAATTGTACATGGTGCGCTATTGGCATTTTTGCTTGCCGGCATATCCGAAAAATCTGATACAAAGGCTCAGGCTCCCACCCATGTGACCAGAGGCGATTCATTATCAACCTCAAAAGACAATCCGGTTGTTAAAAGGATTACAGCGGGTAAAGTGGCTCCTGTATTCGTTCACGGCGACGGCAGCGGCGCTATCGGGTGTATAATTATGGGCGCGCCTGTATTTTTATCTGAAGCAGAAGCTCAAAAAGTTATAGTAGAAGAATTTGAAAAGGCGAATCTTCATTTCAAAACGAAAAAATGTCCTACTATCTATTTTAACGCCCGAATACCTCTTGCCGAAAGAGAAGAATATTATAGCTTCAATAATAATCTCATTGATTTGAAAATGGACGGTTATTGCCCTGAGTTCAACATGGTGTTCGAGTATGTATCAAATAAGGATCTCTCCCGTTTCGAATCCGGAGGGGATGCTTCGACTGTACATGAATACTCAACATACAGGGCAGCCAAAGTAGTACAGAAGGAATTGCAAAGAAACGGGAGATATAACGCTGCTGTATTTTACGATCCTATGATTTGGCATTCTTCGCACGAAAATACAGAAGGTGGATTCTATGCTCCCGAAAATCAAGCCAAAAATAAAAAGCTGGCAATTGAGCAGCTAATATTACAGGTTGATGACTTTATCAAGTGGGTTAGAGACGAAGGCTTGGTGAAGTAATGCACGTAGTAATTCATTTAACTGCAAACTGTAATATGAGGTGCAGTTATTGCTATTCTGAGCCGGTTCAAAACCGGGGTATGACCCGCGAAACTATGTATCGCACCATTGAATATATTGCCGATACGATGCCGTTTAACACGGGAATTATCTTTTTTGGTGGTGAGCCATTACTTCAGCGGGAGCTTATCGCGGAAGCTCTTCGGCGGTTTAAGCTGGTGTGCGGCGCAAGACAGTCAATATATCACTATAAAATGACGACAAACGGATTGCTGCTGGATGACACTTTTCTCACAATGGCGGAAAAATTCGAGCTGGGAGTATCGCTTAGTCTTGACGGCATTCAGCAGTCTCATGACCTTCATCGTGTTACGGTAAATGGTAAAGGTACATTTGAAATTGTGGATAAAAAGCTTGAGCTGCTGCTTCGTTATCAACCGTACGCTAAAGTATTGATGACTGTTTCGCCGGATACCATTCAATATTATGCACAATCATTTGAATATCTGATACATAAAGGATGCCGGTATATTGTCGCATCACTTGATTATTCGGCGGATTGGAACGACAAGGATATTGCCCGGCTAAAGGAGCAATATCAAAAGATAGCCGTATTGTATGAAAAATTTATAGATGAGGAGAAAAAATTTTACTTTTCACCTTTTGACATGAAATTTACCAACCACATTAAAAGTGAAAACATTGAGTGTTTTAATTGTCATTTGGGCAAAAAACAGATATCTATAGCTCCCAATGGGGATATCTATCCTTGTGTCCAGTTTGTGAAAGACGGTGTTTCCAATACTGCCTTTAGAATAGGTGATGTATGGAAGGGGTTCGATGAGAAAAAAAGGGAAGAACTGTATAAAATTTCCCAAACGGAAAATGAAGAATGTGTACACTGTGATTATAACGGAAGATGTAATCATACATGCAGCTGCTTAAACTGGCAGCTGACCGGTGATATCACAGCACTCTCACCGAAAATTTGCGAGAGCGAAAGGGCACTTATTAAAATTGCCGATGATTTGGGTGAGCGCCTGTACAAAAAGAAAGCACCCATGTTTATTCAGAAAAACTATAATGCTGTATATCCGATTATCTCAATGATTGAAGATAAGAACTAATTGTCAGTAGTGCTTTACATCACAGCTTTTACATTGGAATAAAGTAAAAATTAAGCTAATTTTCCGACAATTGTGGTATGTACTTGCCACATAGTAACTTTTTGCTGCTCATATCGTTTATTTATAGGACTGACGGTTATGAAAAAGTTCATTGCGTTATTGCTGCTTGTACTCCTCCCATTCTCCGCTGTGTTACCGCAACAGGTCAATGCCGGTGTAATCAGCTCCATCCTGAAACTGCAAAACTATCTTACAACTGCAGATGAGAATATTTTGCGCTATCAGAATAGTATTGACCGGTGCGATAGGAACATCCGCAATACGACTGAATTGCTGAATACGGCACGCAAAGACGGCGACGCGCAATCGGCGGATGAGCTTGAAGCGGCCATACAAAAGCTTAATACCACCAAACAAAAATACGGCGGACTCATAACCATCACCAAAGAGAAGAAAATACGATTCCAGGGAACCATAAACGCATTACAATCGAAAATGAATACGCCTATGCCGAATTTTACGGGTGCGATTTTGAGTTCCAAAGGTGATGTTGCGATAACCCGAGCAAACGGAAAAAAAATCAAATTGCAGGACATGAATATTTCCTCGCTTGAAGATGGCGATGTTTTGACTACCGGGGACGGGGGAAGAGTTGAACTGCAATGTGTTGACGGCCGGGGAAATCTAATCATCGGCGAGAATTCAAAAGTGTCGTTTCAAAAGAAAGACAGCGTTGATGTCATCAATATTCTTGATGGCCGGATACGGATGGATGTTGAAAAATTAGAGGCATATAAGGCGAGTCTGGTGAAGGGTTATCACAATGTGGTGGCTGCAGCTCAATCGCCGGATAGTGTTTATGAAGTTGAACTGAAGAAACTGAAGGCTCGCGTACAGAAAAAGTTTGAGGTACGAGTGAGAGTTAGCGCAGTGTTGGCAGACCGGGGAACCGAATTTACGGTGCAATGCCTGAGCGATACGTCGGCGGTTGTGGTTTCGGAGGGCTGTATCGAAATGAAATCCTTAAAAGATGCTAAGACGGTTTTGATAAACGGAGGTCAGACGGGTTTAGTAACGATGGATGGTAAACTACTTGATGTACAGCCGGTAGAGCTAAAAAATCTAAATACGTGGTGGAAAGATGAAGAATAAAATTTTATTAGCTGCATTCCTGTTGTTTGCAGGCAATATGTTTGTTTATGGACAAGAATGTGTCATGTGTTATAAATCAAACGGAAATCAGGTAGCTGTGGGTAGTTCGTGGTCTGAGAGTAGAAACGGTGTAACCTACACTTGTAAGTGTACAAGTTCCGGTCCTCGCTGTACGAGTTCATCGGGCGGCAGCAGCGGAAGCGGCGGCGGTTACTCTTCCGGAAATACGACTAATGAAATTATGACGAACTTTGTCGGAAATGCTTTTCAGGCTTTATTAAACAGTTTGTTTAACTCATCAAGCGCGGAAGAATCATCATCAAGTTCGAGTTCTTCATCCGGTTCTACATATACTGCTCCGGCGCTCAGTCAGGAAGAAATTGATGAGATTATTGCCAAGCAAAAAGCGTGGAAGGAGCAGGTTAGCAAGTTACAGGGTGATTACACCAAATTGGTAAATGAAAAGTTTGCCGATCAGCAGAAAATTGCAGCCAATGATTTGAAAAACCGTTTCGTGAGGTCTGAAGCAGTTAAAGTTATAAAGAAACAGAATTGTACGGCAAAAAAACATATCGGCGATGCCCGACTTGTGCTGAATGGTAAAGCAACCCTTCAGGAGTTGGAAACGCCGTTAGAAAATGCTCGCGCATCAGCAGATTTTCCGAATCAACCCACACCTGATTGCGGCGAAATCGAAATTAGAATTCCCGAAGTGAATGTGCAGAATCCGGTCGGATTTCAACAGATTATGTATCAGACGATACAGGCGAAGGCAGACAGTATTTCCGTTTCCGCGTCGCTATTACAGCAGCGACAGGTTAATCTGAAAAAAACGATTGCAGAGAAGAAACAAGAGATGCAGACATTGGAAGAACAACCCAATAAAACGAAAACAGACGGTAAAACAAAAGCTGATATTCTGGCTGCACTAAACGCTGCCAATGAAGAAGAAAAAATGGTTGAGGAGGAGATAGGTAAAAACCAAAAAGGACTCGACGCCTTGGAAAAATTACGGAGCACATATGACATTCCTGAAAAGAAGAATTAATTTCATCTGTGTTTTAAGCGCGGTTGTGTTCATTGGTCAAATGAGTACAGGCGCACAGACGGAAATTCCGCAGAGCATCAAAGACATGCTCTCTAATGGGATTGCCATTATTGACTCTGCCAAGGGTCCAAAGGATATAGAGAAAGCCGTTGACCTATTTAAAAACGCGGCAAGATTAGAACCGAAATCACCGGAGGCGCATTTTTATCTCGGTAAAACTTTGCAGTTGCTTAACGGTAATATCCGGAATGCAATTCGTGAGTACGAAAAATACTTGTCTCTTTCACCCAATGCCGCCGATAAAGAAGATGTTGAAAAAGAAATTACCGGGTTGAAGAAATCCATTAGTACGAATGCCGATGCCTGGCGGTTGGGATTCAGATATTTTACATTGCACGATGATGTCTTTGTTTGGCACATCAGTAATCCGGCAGCGATTGAATCCGACAATATCAAATCGTCGTTATATCCGGGAGATAAGATAGTCAAGATCAACGGGATGGATATTCACAAATCCAATATCAATGAGGCGATAAAAAGTATCCTTGATGGGGCCGAAGTCAATGCAGTCATTTCGGTGCTTCGGGGCAGTGAACAGTTGAGTATGTCAATAAAAAAACGCACTCCGCGGGAAATGTCGGAATTTGAATCCATCGGAGAAGCCGACATCAATGAGCTTATTGCATCTGCAAAAACCCCTCTTATTATTTACTGGATGAAGAAACGAGATATGGTTTGTCTTCAGTATTCGAAGTTGTTGGCGGTTATGAGTTCACGAAGTGCGGATAAAATTTCGGTTGTTGAAGTTGACCTGGATATAAATAAAATGCTCAATGACGAATTCGGCATAAGTTATGAGAATGTACCGGCAGCGCTCGTGTACGAAAACGGCAAACTGACGTTATCGGCAATTGGAAAAGGTGAGATTACCAAATTATCTATGAAGGTAAGAGAATTAACAAATTAAATATTTTATCAAAATTTGATATACTAAATTACACACAGACTCATTTTGTAAGGGAGTTTACATGTTCTCAATTAAATTTAAAAAAATGCCTAACAGCATTCTATTTGTATTACTGACTTTACTTTTTAGTGTAACGGTACGTGCTCAACAGGAAATCCCTGATAATATCAAAACCACGCTGCTTCAGGGAATTCAGATCATTGATTCGGCAAAAGTGCCCTCGGACATTGATAAGGCGATTGACTTATTTAAATCAGCGGCTAAGACCGCTCCCGATTTTCCGGAAGTGCATTATTATCTTGGCAGGACTCTGGTACTTCTTGAAGGCAATACCAGAAATGCGCTGAAAGAATATAAAAAATACATTACCCTGTATCCCGATGCACCGGATAAAGCAAGCATCGCTGTTGAAATCGCCAGATTGGAAGACGTCCTGAAAACGAAAAAACAGACATCATTGATGGGCATCGAGCTGATGGCAATGAACGGCGGAATATATATCCGCAAAGTTCAGGAGATGGCGCTCGGCAGAATACAGGCGAGGAGCCAGCGGCTGGCGGCCGGTGAAAGAGTGCTTAAAATAAATGATGAAGAGGTTAAAGAATCAAATCTGCAAGATGTTCTCAACAAAATCGGTGGTACCGAATCGGATAAAATACGGTTGACCGTTATGAGCAACAGCGAACCTTATACGGTGGACGTTCCGAAAGCAGGGAATAAAGGCATGATGAAAGCTTTAGATGAAGAAGATCTTCAAGAGTTGATTGCCGCATCGCCAAAAGTACTTGTTGTTTGGGGGCCGGCAAAGGCCGGAAGTTCGCTCGGCTATTATACAAAACTTAATTATTTTCTGATGGCACATAAAGACATTAAGGCGTATGAAGTCAATCTGAACAAAAACAAAATGGCTGACGTAGAATTTGGCATAGACACCGAAACTCTGCCGTCGTTCTCACTCTATAAAAACGACAAACTGGTAGACTTTATCAAAGGCTTTGATTCGGCAGTATTTGACGAAAAAATAAAAGCGCTGACGGAATAAGTCCTACCCAGATCTAAAATTTAAACCAAGCCTGATTAATTTCAGTCTCGGTTTTTTATTTGTCGTCGTTTATTAGCGAAAATCTATTGTAATAGTCCGAATTTTACTTATTTTAATAGCATTCTTATATGCCTCTCTTATTCCTAATAACCGAGGGGACGAACGATGTGGCGGAGATTGTTTGCACGGTAAAATTCTAAAATAACAGCATTAATATTGCTTTATGTTGATATTCTATATCGCGTCAAAAGCAAGGAAGTGTATTTCGCAACAAGATGGTTAAAGTTGTCATCTAAATTAAAATGGAACTAAATCTAAAAAATTCATAAAAATTAGGGTATAAAATGACTATTCAGACAATTTCTAAAATAGAAGCCAACGAAATAATTGGTAGGCAAGAAAGTCACTATTTTGATTTGAAAAGTATAGATTTGCAACCAGCGAAATTGCAAAAATATGTTACATCATTCGCTAATGCTGATGGGGGACAAATTGTAATTGGAATTGAGGATGATAAAACAGGTTTATCAATTGAGAATAGATGGAAAGGTTATGAAAAAATCGAAGATTTTAATGGAATTTTACAAAGTTTGATGGAGATCAGGCCAACGATTTCTTTTAAAACAAATTTCTATGCTTGTCAAGACTATACCGGAATCATTTTGAACATCGAGATAGATAAAAGTAATAGCGTTCACCAATGCTCTGATGGAAAGGTATATGAAAGAGTCGGTGCTCAATCGTTACCTATTGTTGATCAGCAAAGGATTCAGCAACTAACTTTTGCAAAAGGGGCAGTATCATATGAAGATGCAAATGTTAAGGGTATACCTTTGGAGATAATAGTTGATTCACCAATTTTGCAGCAGTTTCTAAAATACTATTCTCCAAAAACTCATCCTTTAGATTTCGTTGTTAATCAACAGTTCTGCAACCTAAAGACTTGGGAGCCATCAATAGCCGGTCTTTTACTTTTTTCTGAAAATCCTTCTAACCAAGTCCCAAGACAATGTGCAATTAAAATTGCAAGATATGAAACTAAAGAGGACGAACCTGAGAGAGAGCATTTAAAAGAAACTTATACGATAGAAGGGGCCTTAATAAATCAGATAAATGAAGCCTCAGATAAAATAAAGAGTATCATGTCTTCAATTTCGATTTGGACATTAGATGGCCTTAAAACAGTAGACTATCCACCTGAGGCGATTTGGGAAGTCCTAGTTAACGCAGTTATTCATCGTGATTATTCGATTTCGGATAATATACAAATTCACATTTATAACAATAGGATAGAAATTATAAGTCCTGGGCGGTTACCTGGATATGTGACTTTGTTCAATATTTTAGATTCACGGTTTTCTCGAAATCCGAAAATTGTTAGATCCTTAAATAGGTTTCAAAATCCCCCTAATAAAGACATGGGGGAAGGTTTAAATACAACATTCCAAAAAATGAAGGAATGGCGATTAAAAGAACCGATCCTGGAAGAAGACGGAAACTATTTCAAGGTCATAATTCCGCATGCTTCACTTGCAAAACCAGAAGAAATAATTTTGGAATTTCTTTCCAAAAGTGATACAATCAAAAATTCTCAAGCGCGCGATTTGACGGGAATAAGATCTGAAAATTCTATGAAAAATGTTTTTTACAAATTAAGAGATGAGGGATTAATTGAACGCGTGCCGGGATTAGAAGGCAAGTCGGCTGCTTGGCAATTGAAAAAATCCAATAATGACTTAGATGAGATGAATTAATATTATCTCCATTGTTATATGCGAATTGTTAAACATTAAAGATTGTTAATTTATGTTAAAAGCACAAAAACCTTTCGTATTTGTACTGATGCCGTTTGATGAGAAGTATAATGACATCTATAATTGCGGTATTAAAGAGGCATGCAAGAATGCTGGGGCTTACTGTGAAAGAGTTGATGAGCAAATTTTTGATAGCACAATTTTAGACCGTATTTATAATCAAATTAATAAAGCTGATTTAATTATAGCTGACATGACTCACAAGAATCCAAATGTTTTTTATGAAACTGGGTATGCACATGCTCTAGGGAAAAAATGTATATTGTTAACTCAGCAAAAAGAAGATATACCTTTTGATTTGTTACATTATCCGCATATCATATATCTTGGCAAGATTACTAATTTAAAACGAGAATTATCAAAGAAGATTAGATTCCATCTTAATTCTCAAGGTGATTCTTTATATGAACCAGAGAATGAACTTCAGCTTTATTCAAATGGAGAAGTAATTCAAGATGATTCAACACTTTATGTAAAGGATTGCATGAATGGAAAAGATGTTTATATACAAATTGACATTTTTAATCCAACATCAAAAATTACATCAATTAAGGCTTTTGAATTAGCGCTAATAACCAAGAACATCGTAAAGAGTAAAGATAGTTTATATACAATTAAACGTCCGGATGGTGATTATATGCACTATTTCCCAAACGTTCCTGAAATCTTTCCAAGGAGTTGGGCAACAACAAATTTTAAATTTGATATGGGATTTCAAAACAATTTATCTGAGGGTTTTCATGGTCAAGGGAAGGGAATTGGTTGTCAATTGCAATTTCGTTCAATACTTAAATCCAATATATTCAAAGTATATTTGAAATACCTTGATCCTCACAAGGAAAGGTTAGATTAAGAGTGCTCAAAAACGACAACCTCATTGAAGTAATTAAAGGCTTCAATCAGGGGGTATTTAACGAAAAAGTAAAATCACTGACAGATTAATCAAGAATAAGCTTTTGACTAAGTAGTATTTTAATTCTAAAATTTGTATTAATTTTACTGGTTATCTTATTAAATAATTCACTTATTTTTTAAGTGAATTATTTTTTTGCCTAATTTGTTATGATGCTAAAAGAAGAATTGCGAAATTTTGGAAATTATTGACGAACACGGAAGAACATTCCGGACATTACGATTAAGTTTGACGAACGCCTGCAATTTCAGGTGTGTGTACTGCGTTAATGGCGATACCAAAGGTGCGGCTGAGGCTGCGCCGTCTGCCGTTTCCAAATTGCATTATACCGAGCTGGCGGGACTTGTAAAACACCTTTCCGGCCTCCTTGATATAGAAACGGTACGCCTTACCGGAGGAGAACCCCTTTTATATCATGATCTTATCCCATTGATCGAAGCCCTCAAAGCCAACGGCACGAAGAATATCAAAATGACGACGAATGCCTACATGCTTTCAAGGAAAGCATTGGAGCTTGCCGCTGCGGGTGTCAGGGATATTAATGTATCATTGGATGCGCTCCACCGTGATATCATGAAAGCTATTACAAAAGGCGATTATCTTAACTCCGTACTTGAGGGAATAGATGCCGCTATCAACTGCGGTATCAAGGTAAAATTAAACGCAGTTATTATGCGTGGTGTTAATGAAAACCAAATCCTTCCGCTTTTAGATTATGCCATGCAAAAACAGGCAGGTCTGCGGTATCTCGAACTGATGCGCATGGGACATTTTTACTCCGGCAGGTTTGATGAATACTTCTTTCCACAGAACTCCATACTTGAAATTATCAAAGCAAAGTATCCGGTACAAAGTGAAGCGGTACGGGGTCCTTCGGCAACGGCTAAAATGTGGACACTGGATAACGGATATCAATTCGGTATTATCGCGAATGAGTCGGAACCTTTCTGCTCGGATTGCGACCGTCTGCGTCTGGATAATTCGGGTCACATTTACGGCTGCCTCAGCGAAGAAAAAAGCGAATACATAGCCGATATTGCTGATGACAAAGATGCACTGACCGCGAAATTAGTTGAAGCTTTAAAACACAAACAGCCATTGAAGTTCAAAGGTAGTCCGCTCACCATGATTTCAATCGGCGGGTAGGCATAGACATTATGAAAATTACTATTATCCCGTATGCGCAGGTTAAAGAGTATTTCCCGGCTCCGTTTGAATATGAAGCTGAAGAGGGCAGTAAGGTTAAAGCGCTGCTTGAATCTTTATGTGCTGCAAAACCTGATGCAGAAAAAATTTTACGGCATTGCAGATTCGCAATAGCCGAGAGTATTGTAAACAGTTCGGAATTAATAAAGGATAAAGACGTTGTCCATATCATCCCTCCGTCAAGCGGCGGTTGAGCTTTCCGGTATAACCGAGGAGCCGATTGATTTTAATGCAATATTAAAACCTGCACATGTTCCCGGTGCAGGGGGGATTGTTATGTTCAGCGGTGAAGTTCGTGATACGCATGCGAATAAGCAGGTTGATCATTTACAGTATGAATCATACAAGGCATTGGCAGAAAAGATGATTCGCGAGATCGTTTCGGAAGCGATTGCCAAATGGGATTTACATTATGCTGCCGCGATTCACCGCATCGGTAAGGTGGGAGTATCCGAGAGTGCGGTAGTTGTTGTAACGGCACATGCACATAGAGGGGAAGCATACGAAGCCAACCGGTTCATCATTGACCGCATTAAACACGACGTACCAATCTGGAAATGCGAACATTTCTCCGACGGCACCTACGAATGGGGCGGCGACTGCCATTGCCACTCATAGCCGGGAATAGAACCACGCCTTCGGCGGGCAGGCGAGGATGACACGGATTTACGCAGATTATATATGGTAAAACAAGAATCAAATATTTTACAATCATAGGCACGTAGTGACAATATCATTGTAGAATTGGAAGTCAATCCTGAATACTTATCAATCATAGTCACGTAGTGACGTTATAGCTGTAGCCGTGGATTTTAATCCACGGTAGAGAAGTACAACACAATCAAAGTCCCGTAGGGACGATATAGAATTGTTCGTATGTTAATCCCAGAAATCTTGTTTTGGGATAAAATTACAATTTGAATTTCATTTTGAATATCATTCTGCAATAATAATTCATAGTCACGTAGTGACATAATAGCTGTAGCCGTGGATTTCAATCCACGGATGAATATCAAAAAATTTTCTAAGTCTCGTAGAGACGATATAGCTGTAGTCGTGGATTTTAATCCACGGAATAATACCAATAACACAATCAAAGTCCCGTAGGGACGATATAGGGGGATACATGGCCAATACCTACACACAAATCTACATCCAATTCGTATTCGCAGTCGGCGACCGTGGTTCATTAATTCAGCCGGAATGGAAAGATGAATTATATAAATATATCACCAGCATAGTTCGTGAATGCGGACATACGTTGATTGCTATAAACGGCACACATAATCATATCCATATCCTGGTTAGGTATATACCACGACAATCTCCGGCAGAATTTATGAAGGCGGTTAAGGCAGGTTCATCCAAATGGATCAATGAAAAGAGATTCACCAAAACAAGGTTTTCATGGCAAATAGGGTATGGGGCGTTTTCATATTCGGCGTCACATGTTGACCGGGTTGTACAATATATCGATAATCAGGAAGAGCATCACCGCAAGCGAACGTTTTTGGAAGAATATGAAATGTTTTTGAAATTGTACAAGATACCGTATGAACGGCCATATGTGTTTGTAGATGTGGAGTAATCATCTATGTCGTCCCTACGGGACTCCGGGGTGTTGGTGTTCGTTATACCGTGGATTAAAATCCACGGCTGCACATATGTCGTCACTATGTGACGAGGAAGTGGCATTCACGGCTACAAATATATAGTCGCTACGCGACTCTGATTTGTTGTTGATTGCTTGTACATCAAGATAAATGCATTGTTGTAAATCCGCTCGCATTTTTGAACTCGTCCGGCCAATGTGTCGTCCCTACGGGACTTTGGGGTGTTGGTGTTCGTTATACCGTGGATTGAAATCCACGGCTACAAATATGTCGTCGCTCTGCGACGCGGGATCGGTATCCACGGCTACACACTTGCCCGCCTTCTTTTGGTGTTCAGGCGGGTATGTCGTCACTACGTGACGAGGACCTAGCATCTTAGGCTAAAGTGGTATCGTCGATACGGGACTCTAATTTGTTATGGCATGTGTCGTCCCTACGGGACTCCGGGGTGTTGGTGTCCGTTATACCGTGGATTGAAATCCACGGCTACAAATATTTCGTCACTACGTGACGATTACTAAATAATATGATCCAGCTTTGAATTATCTAAAAATATTAATCCGTGAGTATCCGTGTCATCAGTGTCATCCGCGTTCTATTGAGATTACCGGACAAAGGCGATATAGAGCCCGACACCAATCATCAGCACACCGGATATATAATTAATCCGTTTTTGGGCGGCGGCACTGCCGATCAATTTGCCTGTCAGGGTAGCTAAATAACAGTACGTTCCCAGTACAAGAAATGACACACCGATAACAATACTGATCATCAGCAGGGCTTCTACGATATGTACATCTTTTACATTAATGATAGTCGGTACGACGCTCGCGTAAAATAAAATCGGCTTTGGATTGCTCATGGTCACCATGAATCCGCTTGCGAATGTTTTATAGGCGTCGTTGGGATTTTTTGATGCTTCGCTTTTCAGTTCGGATGCTTTAGCGAAAAAGTATTTCACTCCGAGATAAACGAGATACAATCCTCCGGCAATCCGGATGATAAAAAACAGATTTCCCGCGAATGATGAAATTGTTGACATGCCGAGCAAGGCGAGTGTGAGAAAGCAAACATCGCCGATAGCCAAACCGGCAATGACATATAATGAGGATACAAATCCGTCGGATATAGCTTTTGAAACTGAAGCAACAACACCGGGACCGGGACTAACGGCCAGTATCAGAATCCCAAAAGCAAACGCGGCAAGTAAATTATAATTCATATAGCGGTATCAGTATAAACATTAATTAAAAAGATGCGCAATAAAAAAGGCTGCTGCGGCAGCAAGCACTCCGATAGCCGTTGTCTTTATGGCTCCCTTCAAAGGAGGCTGTCCGGTCATACTGCTTTTAAAATAGCCGAACACCATTAGGAAAATGACCGTAATGATTGAAGAGTAGAGAAGTCCCTCATGTGGGACGGCTGTAAACATATAGGCGGTCAAAGGTACAATGCCTCCGGCGATATATGAAAGCCCGATGTTACGTGCGCTCTGTGCGGCGCGTTTAGCATCAGGCTTTTCCAGCCCGAGTTCAAACCGCATCATGAAGTCAACCCATTTGTCGTCATTTTGTGAGAGTTCTTCGGCGACGATATTCTGTGCCTGTTTTGAAAGTCCGTATTCGGCAAATATTTCACGCACTTCTTTTTTTTCAGTTTCGTAAAACTCTTTTATCTCCCTGTATTCGCGCTGCAATTCGGAATTGTAATGCTCAATCTCAGTCTTACCTGAAAGATATCCGCCTAAGCCCATAGCGATAGAACCCGCGATAATTTCCGCGAGGCCGGCGGTGATGATAATACCATTGCTTGAAACTGCGCCGCTGAGTCCGGCCGCAAGTGCAAAGGGGACAGTCAACCCGTCCGCGAGACCGATAATAATATCTTTCAGTATTTCAGATTGCTGGAAGTGCTTTTCTATATGTGTTTTTTTCATGTCTAGTACCTTACAAAGAGTCCATTTCGTAGAAATATAACAAATCACCTGATGTAACTTAATCATTTTGAAGGGATGAATGAATTTACCGCAGGGAGCATAAATTTTTTTCGTGGAAATAAATAATTCATCGAATCATGTAAGGTTCGTATGTTTGTAGCGTCGTTTTACGATTTCGGTATTAAATTTATTTTTTTTCGAATAACTCAAACACTTACAGATATGAACAATAAGCTCCGGATTATTACGATTGTGCTGCTGATATTTCTCAGCATATCTGCATTCTTTGGCGGTATTTTATTTCTCATCGCTCCAGATGGCGCATTGCTGCAGATAAGTCCCAAACTTTTAGCAGGTTCAATTTTCAAAGATTATTTTTATCCGGGAGTGATATTACTTGTGGCAAATGGTATCATTCCGGTATTCATCGCACTTACTGCAATCCGCAAGCATAAATACTATCCTGTCCTTTGCATCGCTCAGGGTGTTATTCTGGTTATCTGGATAACGGTTGAAGCGTTGATAATAAAACAAATTCAATTCCTTCAACTGATCTATAACTTTATGGGAATATATTTCATCGTAGCTGGAATAACATTATACGATAAATTGAAAAACGCACATGAACGAGAAACGAAATAAACTGTTTTTATTGATATTGATAAGTATCAGCTCCATGACGACCCCGTTTATGGGCTCATCGGTCAATCTCGCACTTCCTTCAATCGGCAAAGAATTCGGCATGAACGCCATTACTCTCGGCTGGGTGGCGACGTCATTTTTACTTTCAACAGCAGCGGTTCTTTTACCCATCGGTAGGCTCGCGGACATATTCGGTAGAACTAAACTATATAAGTCGGGCATGCTGATTTACACAGCGACTTCATTTTTAAGCGGACTTGCACCAACCGGTGAAATGCTCATTGTCATCCGCGTAATTCAGGGCATAGGTGCGGCAATGTTATTCAGCACATCTACGGCAATTCTGGTCTCGGCATTTCCATTGGCGGAGCGGGGAAAAGTACTTGGGTTCAATGTGGCTGCGGTGTATACCGGATTGTCTGCCGGACCCTTTTTCGGCGGTATGATCACGCAGCATCTCGGATGGCGGGCGTTGTTCCACATTAACGGCGCTATCGGTTTGTTCGTGTTGATACTTATCTCATTCTTACTTAAATCCGAGTGGGCAGAAGCGAGCGGTGAAAAATTTGATTACCTCGGTTCGGTAGTGTATGCAGCTGCACTCATCGCGCTGATGTATGGGTTTTCAATATTACCCGGCACGGTTGGATTTATTCTGGTCGTCGCCGGACTTATCGGTTTTACATATTTTGTCGCGTATGAATCCAAACTGACTGCGCCGATATTGAATATTGAACTTTTGAAAACCAACCGGACTTTTGCATTCTCAAATCTTGCCGCTTTGATAAATTACGCAGCGACAACGGCAGTCGGATTTCTCTTGAGCTTTTACCTGCAATATATAAAAGGACTAACTCCACAGGCTGCCGGATTTATCCTTGTTTCCCAGCCTATCATCATGGCAATTTTTTCCCCGGTCGCGGGAAAGCTTTCGGATAAGCGAGAGCCGCAGCTTATTGCCACCGTCGGTATGACACTCACTACGATAGGGTTATTTTTTCTCATATTCATTAATGCCGGCACAAGTTTTACATACATTGTAATAAGCCTGTTCGTGCTCGGTTTAGGATACGGACTTTTTTCCTCACCGAATACGAACGCGGTGATGAGTTCCGTTGAAAAAAGGTATCTGGGAATATCCTCATCAACGCTTTCCACTATGCGGCTTTCAGGGCAAATGCTCAGTATGGGATTTGCGATGTTGATTTTTTCCGTGGTTATCGGGCAGGTTAAAATCAGCCAGAGCAACCATGATGCACTTTTATTGAGCATCAGGATCGCTTTTGTATTATTCACGCTTATGTGTTTCGGCGGCATATTTGCTTCTCATTCAAGAGGCAAGTTGAGCAGGGAACGAAAATAAATTACACGTATTTTATGAATAATGCGTTTTTTTGCCGATTTTTAATGTTGTGTTTTTAATTTTTATTCCGAGTGACAAAAAGAGGTTTTGCATGTCTGAAATTGATAAAGTTCAAGAAGAATATAAAAAGTGGGAAGAAGAATCATATAAGAAATCAACAGAGAAGAATCCGGAACGCCAAAAGGAGTTCACCACGGTTTCTTTTTCTCCCGTAAAGCCGCTCTATACACCCTTAGATGCCACAGCTGACGCTTATAACGAAAAGGTCGGCTTCCCGGGTGAATATCCATATACAAGAGGCGTACAGCCAACCATGTATCGTGGTAAATTCTGGACGATGAGACAGTATGCCGGATTCGGCACTGCAAAAGAATCCAACGAGCGCTACCGCTATCTGCTTTCACAGGGACAGGCCGGACTCTCAGTCGCATTCGATCTGCCGACACAGATCGGTTACGATAGCGACGATCCGATTGCCGAGGGTGAAGTCGGAAAAGTCGGTGTGGCAATTGATACACTCGCCGATATGGAAATTCTTTTCAAAGATATTCCACTTGATAAAGTATCAACCTCAATGACCATCAACGCACCTGCTTCAGTTCTACTCGCGTTATATATCGCGGTAGGTGAGAACCAGGGTGTTACAAAAGATAAACTGAGCGGTACAATTCAGAATGACATTCTGAAAGAATATATCGCCCGCGGCACGTATATTTATCCGACAAAACCATCCATGCGCCTTATCACGAATATTTTTGAATACTGCTCAAAGGAAGTCCCGAAATGGAATACCATTTCAATTTCCGGATATCATATTCGTGAAGCAGGTTCAACGGCAGCACAGGAAGTCGGTTTTACCATCGCTGATGGTATCGCTTATGTGCAAGCCGCAATTGACGCGGGCCTTGATGTAGATAAGTTTGCAGGAAGGTTATCATTCTTCTTTAACGCGCATAACGATTTACTCGAGGAAGTTGCAAAATTCCGCGCAGCTAGACGCTTGTGGGCAAAAATTATGAAAGACCGTTTCAAAGCAAAGAGTCCGCGTTCATGGATGCTTCGCTTCCACACGCAGACAGCAGGGTCAACTCTTACTGCACAGCAGGTAGATAATAATATCGTTCGTGTAACGATTCAAACACTTGCTGCTGTTCTTGGCGGCACACAGAGCCTTCATACAAATTCAAAAGATGAAGCTTTGGCACTGCCGACTGAAGATGCCGTACGCATTGCGTTGAGGACACAGCAGATCGCAGCATATGAAAGCGGAGTTACGAACACCATAGATCCGCTCGCAGGTTCTTATTACATAGAGGCTATGACTGATAAAATTGAAGCGGAAGCAATGGCATACATCGAGAAGATTGATGCTTTGGGCGGAGCCGCTGCAGCCATTGAGACAGGATTCCAGCAAGGTGAAATCCAAAAGGCTGCTTACCGCTACGAAAAAGAAGTTGAGTCAAAAGAGCGCATCATCGTCGGCGTGAATAAATTCCAGACCGAAGAACCGCCTCATACTGATTTGTTAAGAATTGACCAGCGTGTTCAGGATGAACAGGTTGCGTTTCTGAAGAGCGTAAAGAGTGGAAGAAGTCAGGATGAAGTGAAGGCGAAATTACTGGCATTGAAAGCCGCGGCGCAGGGAGACGCAAATCTTATGCCGTATATCGTTGACGCGGTAAAAGTATATGCAAGTATCGGCGAAATCTGTAACGTTATGCGTGAAGTATTCGGCGAGTACAAAGAGACCGTATTTATTTAATGAATTGAAAAACAGAGACATACATGACACCTACACATATAGAACATATCGGCATTGCCGTAAAAAATTTAGAAGAATCAATAGCCTATTACGAGAACGCCTTCGGCATGAAGTGCTACAACATTGAAGAAGTCAAAGACCAGAGAGTCAGAACGGCATTCTTCCTTGTCGGGCAGACGAAGATTGAGCTGCTTGAATCAACCGATCCTGAAGGCCCAATCGGTAAATTTATCGAGAAGAAAGGCGAGGGAGTACACCATATCGCGTTTGCCGTTAACGGACTTTCCACGATGCTTACGGATTTGGATGCCAAAGGCATACAGTTGATAGATAAACAGCCGCGTAAGGGCGCTGAAGGGCTTTCAATCGCATTCCTGCACCCGAAATCAACCCATGGCGTGCTGACCGAGCTCTGTGAGAAATAGTATTCATGATTTTTGATGAGGATATAGTTGGTTAGTTTAAGAAAATACTTGGATCAGCCCGGATTCGACTTATTTTTAAGCAGCGATGATACAAAAGGGGGATTATTACAACGGGAGCAGATAGACCCTAAATATATGTGGGATTTAACCCATATATATGTCTCAGAAGAACTCTGGGAAGCCGATTTTGCATGGGTTAACCAGAACTACTCCCGGATAAAGGAATATGAAGGCAAACTGGGTGATTCTGCGGAATCCCTGGCTGCCATGTTGAAGCTGGATCAGGAGGTCACCGTTAGGCTTGAGCATTTGTACCTTTATGCGATGTTGGCAAAGGATCAGGACTTGCGCCAACCCCGGTATCAGGGACTTGATAACAGGATAAAATCGCTCTATACCAACTATGCCACCGCGGCATCTTTCATTACTCCGGAGCTGATTGCTTTGGATAAACAGCTCATTAAGCAATTTATCGCAACTCATTCTGAATTAAAGCATTACGACCATTTCTTTGAAGAGCTTTGGAGAACTAAGGAGCACACGCTTCCCAAGGAGCAGGAAGAGATATTGGCAGCCAGTTCTAAAATGTCGGATCTTGCCTATGATGCTTTTTCTATCTTTACAAATGCCGACCTGAAATTCCCCGAGTGCGAAGATGAAAACGGGGAAAAGGTACAAATGACGCATGGCAGGTACCAGTCTGCTTTGTATTCTCCGGATAGATCTTACCGCGAGAGGGCTTATAAAGCATATTATGCGCCGTATAAAGATTATGCGAATACTCTTTCAACATTGTTTAATGGCGGGCTGAAATCGAAGATTTTTTACTCGGGAGCACGCAAATATGCCAGTGCTTTGGAGTCCTCATTAGATAAAAACAATGTACCTGTCAGTGTCTATGAGAATCTGATCAAATCAGTCTCAGAGAACCTTGCTCCCATGCACAGATGGACGGATTTGAAGCGGAAAGTGCTCGGTTTAGAGGGAATTCATCCGTATGATGTATATGTCGGCCTTTTTGACAAAAATGAAGAAAAGAAATACACCTACGAGGAGGGAATTGCCATCGTGAAAGCCGCTCTTAGTCCACTTGGTGAGGATTATGGCAAAATGCTCGATATGGCATTCGCAAATCGCTGGGTTGATGTCTTTGAAACACCCGGAAAACGGAGCGGAGCCTATTCCTCAGGGACGACCTATGGAATGCACCCTTATGTCCTCCTTAATTGGAATTCACTCCTGAACGACATCTTTACTCTTGCCCACGAAATGGGGCATAATATGCACTCATTTTTGACCGGAAAACATCAGCCTTTCGTGTATGCCGATTATTCAATTTTCCTTGCCGAAGTTGCTTCGACCTTCAATGAGTCGCTTTTGTTGGAATATTTACTCAAGAATGCCGGAACAAAGGCAGAGAAAATATCCCTTATGGAGCGCTACCTGAATAATGTTTCTGCAACGTTCTACCGTCAGACTATGTTTGCCGAGTTCGAATTGCTGACCTATCAGAAAGTCGAAAAAGGTGAGGCACTCACCCCCGATGATCTCAGGGAGATGTACTCATCGGTCTATAAAAAGTATATGGGGCCTGCTCTTGTTTTGGATGAAGAAGAAGAATATACCTGGGCTCGTGTTCCGCATTTCTATTATAATTTTTATGTGTACCAGTACGCTACCGGATTTGCGGCAAGTGAGGCTTTAGCCCAGCAGGTTTTGAGCGATGGTGCGCCGGCTATAGAACGGTATTTTTCGTTTCTGAAAGCTGGTAAATCGGACTATCCGATAAATATTTTAAGACAAGCCGGTGTTGATATGGCTTCTTCGGAGCCGATTATTAAAACGGCGCAAAAAATGAATGCAATATTAGATGCATTGGAATCACTTATCGAAAAATAAGAAAAAGGAAAGAGGTTCAGATGAAGATCTATTCGAAAGCTGAGTTGAACAACCATCATCAATCCCTGACGTATGATGATATCAGTCTTATACCCACCCGTATCTCCTCAGTTAAATCACGCTCCGAAGTCGTTATTAACGACTCATTTCTTGGTTATGAATTATTAGTCCCGGTTTTATCAAGTCCCATGGATACCGTCACCGGTATTGAGATGGCTATGGCGCTGGATAATATGGGGTGTATCGGTATTCTGAACCGGTTTGACTCATCACTGCACACACTTTTGGAAGATGACAACATAGCGAATTCACTGAAAAGCGTTTCAGTCGCACTGAACACGGACAAAGAGACTATTGAACGTCTTGCTGAACGTAAATATCTTATTTGTATTGATACGGCAAATGCGAATAACAGGGAAGTCTTGAAGAAGTGTGAAGAGGTTAAGAAATATGGCGTTCAGGTAATTCTTGGAAACATTGCTCACGGTGCAACATTAAGTGATCTGGAAAATGCCGGCGCTGATGCTGTACGTGTCGGTATAGGCAGCGGAAGTGTTTGCACGACATCGGTACAGACGGGTATCGGTATCGGGCAGGTATCCTCAATTCTTGATGTGTTGCATACCCGCAATGAAAAGAAATTAAAGATTAAGATTATCGCTGACGGCGGAATAAAAAGCGCCGGTGATGTTGCAAAGGCTTTGGCTCTTGGGGCTGACGTCGTGATGCTTGGACGTATGCTTGCCGGGACAAAGGAAACTCCGGGTGAGATTATTAAGTATAATGGCCAGCTTTGGAAAAAATACCGCGGATCGGCTTCATTCGGTGTTAAGATGAAGAATGAATTCATCGAAGGTGAGGAGACGATGGTCGCGTATAAGGGATTAGTCTCGAACGTGATAAACAGCATTTCGGATGGTGTGAAAAGCGCGATGAGCTATATGAACTGTCTCTCCCTTCAGGAACTGCGGCAGACTGAGACATTCTCAATCTTGAGCAACAGTTCATATATTGAGCGGCTGCCGAAGGCATAAAGCTATAGAGGGTTTCGTAAAGTCGATTGTCCTGAACATTAACACGGCGTTTCAACGCCGTGAGAGCTACATATCCATCAATCGGGCTTTAGCCCAATAAGTTGCAATAATTGGACTAAAGTCCATAAGTCTTGGGATGTACCTGTCACGGCGTTGAAACGCCGTGTTAATGTTTTAGTGCTATACTATTTCAGTTTCGATATGGCAGATATTGCCGATGCTGCCCTGAAGTTTATCTCCGCGAACGACCTGACTGACACCTGCCGGTGTACCGGTGAAAATCAAATCTCCGGGCTCCAATTTTAATCTCTCGGAAACATACGAAATAATCGCAGCGGGGGAGAATATCATTGTACTTAACGAAGCCTGCTGTCTGGTTTGTCCATTAACCTGTAACGAGATTTCCTCTTTCAGAATGTTCGGGACTGAACTGTGTGAAACGAATTCAGATACGACTGCGGAGGTGTCGAAGCATTTTGACAGTGTCCATGGTTCGCCTTTGGAAATCTGTTCACTTTGCAAATCGCGAAGAGTCATATCGAGTCCGACTCCATATCCGGCGATACCTTTTAAGGCTTTCTTTTCATCAACACTTTTCATCTCGCTGCCTACCAATACCACCAGCTCAATTTCATGATGGAGGTTTTGGGAGTAAGCAGGATGAATTACGTTCTGGCCTGTTTGGATGAGTACTGATGCGGGTTTAAGGAAGATTACCGGAAAAGCGGGGAGTTCATGTCCCAGCTCTTTCGCGTGTGCAGCATAGTTTCTGCCGACGCAAATGATCTTTCCTACATTGATTTTTTCCTGAGCACCGTGAAATTTGACATAGTGGAGCATATTGAAACCTGTTACATCTTGTGAATGATTACGATCAATTCTTGTTGAATTGTTTCCCTTAACGGGGGTTGGGTGATACCCAGAGCTAATAACTTGGAAATATCCATTGAGACATCTTCAACTACAGGATTGGATGATATATCTCTCAAGGAAATTTGTTGTATAAGTGACTTATCGAAGCCACCCAATTCACACACTATTTCACCAACCTGAACACGTGAAGTCCGTTCGGGTCCGGCTAAATTAATGATATCGCTTTGAGTTTCTTTGGAAGCAACCTCAGAAATGATTCTTGCTGCTTCGCGAAGTGACAGGGTGGAACGGTATTGATCATGGAACAGTCTGACCGTTTTTCCTTGCTGCAATGATTTTATCATTTCCTCAAAGAAACATGACGCGTGGTTTTTCCCGGCGCCAAATAGCAGTGCTGTTCTAAAAATAATATATTCAACTCCCGACTGCTGAATTTTTCTTTCACCCATGAGTTTAGTCTCTGCATAGAGAGACACAGGAATAAGTTTTGCATCTTCTTTCAGTAACGAACCGCGGTATCCGGCGTACACCAGATCAGTTGAAGTATAAAGAATTTTTGCACCGTGCTTTTTGCATAACATCGCAAGGTGATTTGTAGCTTCCACGTTGGTTTTGAAAACAACTGCATCATCGAGCTTATCAGCTAATGCGGGATTCGATACTGCAGCAGTGTGAACGACTATCTCAGGGTGAAATTCATCAAAAAGTTTTCCAATAAACGGATAATCGTTGATATCTCCCTGCCGGTTGGGGAATTGAAGACAGTTGCCGGGATGGCTTCTGTACAGCGTGAGTATATCATGATGCCTGGACAATTCTTCATTGAGATACTGTCCGAGTAATCCGCCCCCGCCTGTAATAAGTATTCGTTTTGAAGCCATGAACTTACTGTACTTTAGATGAATTATGTATCAAAAATAATAAAAATCCCGCTAGTTCATCGCGGGATTTTTTAAAAGACCTATAAAAACGTTTCCTTAGTCATTCGCTAATTCAAGCCGTTTTTCAAATGTGGCTTTCTGATTTCCGAGTTCATCGAAAATATTGAAAATCACTTTATATTCGCCTGCGGTGTATGTCGAGTCAAGCTCAAACTGTGATTCCAAAGGAATGTCAGATAGCTTTTCTTTGCTTTCCTGACTTGCAGCTCCGGTATACAACTTTGCTTTTGTCACTCCCGAAGGCGTAACAAGGTCAACCGTATAAGTAAGGTTGGAAGAGAATACGTTATTCGCTTCTTTCTGTAAAAATCCTTTTACCCGGACAGAAGCATTTACATCCCAACCTCCGTCACCGAGATCATACGCAAAAGCCTCTCCGCTGAAAGCCTGTAACTTATCCGGACTTTTTGAACTGCATCCTGCAAGTACCAGGACAGCGATAATTGCTGCGAAATATAATTTTTTCATTGTAACTCCATTACTATACACAGAAACGGCCGTAACGATTCCGGCACGGCAGTACTGCATGATAAATTTAATTAACCGTTTTTAGCCTGGAATTCCTTCATGAAGGCAACAAGGTCTTCAACGCCTTTTTTCGGGAAGGCATTGTAAATAGATGCACGGAGGCCGCCGACTGAACGGTGTCCTTTTAATCCATCAAATCCGGCTTTGGTTGCTTCGCTGATAAGTTTTTTCTCAAGCTCTTCAGTAGGCAGATTGAATGTAACGTTCATCAATGAACGGCTGTCTTTCAATGCATGACCTCTGTAATATCCACCGCTTGCATCAATGCAATCATAGAGGATACCGGCTTTTTCAAGGTTAGTCTTATACATTGCATCAAGTCCGCCGTTTTTCAGCAGCCATTTTGCAACGAGACCGACAATGTAAATACCGAATACGTTACAGGTGTTATACAATGAATCGTTTTCAGCATGTGTTTTATAATTTAACATGGTGTGCAAGCTGTCCTGTGAGCGTTCGAGCATATCTTTGCGAACGATAACGAGGGCAAGACCGGATGGTCCGATATTCTTCTGGGCACCTGCATAAATGAGTGCATATTTATTAACATCAATTTTCTTGTGCATGATATCGGATGAAGCATCGCAAATCAACGGTACGTTACCGACTTCAGGTTCTTTATGCCATTCGGTTCCGTAGATAGTATTGTTTGATGTGAAGTGAACATATGCTGCTTCTGGATCAAGTTTTAATTCTTCCTGAGTTGGGATTCTGTTAAATGTTTCTGCTTCTGTTGAGGCAGCAATATTAACGGTTCCGACTCTCTTAGCTTCTTTAACGGCTTTCTTTGACCAAACACCGGTAACAATGTAATCTGCTTTATTGACCGGAGGCATAAGATTCAATGGTATCATTGAGAACTGTAAGCTTGCGCCGCCGTGAAGGAAAAGAATTTCGTAATTATCGTTCAAATCAAGCAGCTTGCGCAAATTTGCTTTTGCTGTTTGATGAATTTCGTCATACACTTTTGATCTATGGCTAATCTCGAGAATTGACATTCCGACACCGGGGAGTGCAAATAAATTTTCTTGTGCTTCTTTTAAAACGTCTTCCGGTAGAATTGCCGGACCAGCGCTAAAATTATATATTCTCTTTTCCATTAGAACTCCAATTGATAAATGAATAATCAAAATTTTGATATATAAAATACCTGATTTTAGGCTTTCCCTCAAAGGAAATAAAACTATTTTTTTTAGCTGAGAAGGTCATTAATCGAGTTAAAAACAAAGGTCGGTTTTACATCCGAATTACCGTTAATAAAGTTTTTTACTCCGGTCATAACCAATGCAGTATCTATGCCGAAATCGTTTCCCATTTTTATGTCGGTCTCAAGCCTGTCGCCGATTAACAGGAGCTTTTCCGCGGGCAGCTGAATAAACTCAAACACCGTATCCATCATTAATGGAGAAGGCTTACCGAATACGATTTCCGGCTTCCGGTGTGTTCTTTTTTCCAAAGCGGCAAGGGTAGCACCTGCATCCCAAATTTCGCCTTCATCAACGGGACAGGTATTATCAGTGTTAACGGCTAAAAACTGCGCACCTAATTCAAGGCTGTGCGCCGCGATTTCCAGCTTGGGGAATGTCAACGCTCGATCCAGGGTGACCAGAACAATATCAACGTTAACCGGATTATCGGTAAATGTTAATCCGTATTTTTCAATTTCTGTGACAAAGGTCGGTTCTGAAATAGCGAAAAACTTGGCTCCGGCACAATTCTTCTCGAGATACCTGCCGGCGACTAAGGTTGCATTGAATACTTCAGAGAGGGAGAGTTTTATGCCATGTCCCGAGAGGAACTCATAGTACTCATCCACGGTACCGGTTGTCTTGTTGGATACAAAGGCAATTTTTTTATTAAGCTTTCTCAGCTTATTGATGGTAATATCTGCGCCGGGTACGATATGCGAGCCGCGATAGACTGTACCATCGAGATCAAAGATGATACCGTCATAATTCGAAAGTGAAAAACTTTTATCAGACAATTGAATTTCGCATTATTTGAATGAATAAAAACTCTCAAAATTTACGGAAATTTTAAGATAAATCATGCTTCCGGAGAAAGAATTATTCCCCGGAAGCTAAAGGTTTGTTTACATGAGAATGAGGAGTGATTACCGGTTGGTGTAGCCGTACATGCCACCAAGTACATTAAGTGCAGTAAAACCGTTTTTATTAAGATATTTTGCCGCACTTCTTGAGCGTGAACCTGATTGACAGATAACAGCGATTTCACGGTTCTTGAACTTCTCCAGTTCCTTGAGCCTTGAGCTTAATTCCTGTAGCGGAATGTTAATTGCTGATGGAATTTTTTTATATGGACCTTTACATTCTGCAGTCGTCCTTACATCCAGCACGAGGACAGCATTCGTTTTTAATTTATTTCTAAATTCTTCAGCGTTGATATTAATATTGGGGGCAGCACTTTTACCAAATAGTCCGAAAAGAGAGAACATGATACATACCTTTAGAGGCTAGTTAAAAATTAATTTTCATTACAAGAGTTAGAATTGAGCAAATTCTAAAAAGTGAACTCACCCCAACCCCTCTCTTGGAAAGAGAGGGGAGAGCCGTGAAATGCTGGTTTGTTGAAAATATATGTGGCTGGGGTGAGTTCATTTTTCTGTGAATGAGAATAAGGATATTGATTAATTATGATTGCATGCACCACCGCAGCAACCGCCGCCGCTGGGGATGTTTGTTTGACACGAACCATCGCTGCATCCACCAAAATCAGAATGTGAATCCGCTTTAGCAGCAAATGAAGAGAATAATTTTTTGTTTTGCGTTGAGCCGCAAGCAGGGCAGACTACTTCTTCCGTAGCCATACTCGATTTGTGCAGCATATCGAATTTTTTATTGCACTTTTCGCATCTATACTCATATACCGGCATATAAGACCTTTAGTTTTACTGTGTTATACTTATACAAAATGAAAAACTGGTTCCAGATGAACTTTTGTTTTCATAGAGTTCGAAATTAAGCAATTTGCTTCAGACTTTTCTAAAATTCTTAATACCCGCGCTTCATCAGTTCCGGCAGGGAGTGTAACTTCCGGTTTGATGGTTATTTCCGCTATTGCAAATTTGCCGTCTACTTTATCGAGCTTACCAACTGCATCAGCTTTGTATGATATAAATTCCAATTTTGAGTTTTCTGCAATGGCAAGAAATGTGGTCATAAGACAAACATTTGCCGCGGCTACAAATAAATGTTCGGGAGACCAGATATTCGGTACTCCTTTGGCAAATTCCGGCGGGGTGGCCACGGTAATTGAGGGCAGAGTTGCTTCACTTATTTCACCTATACGGTCATGTTTCCAAACAACTGTATTGTTATACAAGTACGGTAATTCCATAAAAACTTCCTTTTATCAATTATACTTGTGGATATGATGCAGAAAAGCATCTTCGGTTTCAGGAAAGTCTTAATAATAAAATGGGACAGATAAGTTCTTGTTCTTTGTTGAATTCTAGGAGAATGAAAATGGATTCCGGATATCCGTCTACCGACGGATTCCGGAATGACAACTAAAATTTTTAGACACACAATATGGCTCCAAGTATTTTCAAATAAGCATATTAGACGCCCCTTTCCTCTTATTAAGAGAAAAGAGCCTGTCCCGAGGCAATCGGGAGGTTGGGGATATGAGTTCATTTTTAGAAAATGTGTATGAGTCAGTTTAAAGAAAAAGTGAAGGCGAAAAATTCTTCTTTATACTTTTTGTTAAAACAGTTATCTTAGACGAGTTTAAAATTGCAAAATGAATAGAAGAGAATTCGTAAAATATAGTCTTGGTCTTTCAGCCGGAGCGCTGCTTGCAAGTTATCCTGTCTTTATCGAAAGATATATGATCGCTGTAAATCATTACGATATACCTGTGCCAAATCTGCCGTCCGCGTTTGAGGATTTTACCATCTGTCAGCTAAGCGACATTCATTACGGTACACTTACACCGATGATACTGGTAGAGTATGTCCTGAAGACTGCCATGCAGCAGGAAACGGATGTAATCGTCTGTACGGGGGACTACACCCGAAATCGTAAAGATAGTCATGAGATTGAAACAATCTGGAAAAAACTCATCAATCTGAAAGCTAAACGCGGTGTGTATTCGGTACTGGGCAATCATGACGAGTGGAGCGGTTTAGAAGACTCACTTGCATGGCTTGAGAAAAGCGGCCAGAGCGTGCGGCATAGATCAAAAAAGATCACCATCGGTAAACAGCATATTTGGATTGGCGGCGCTGGTGACCTGTGGACTGATAAATTGGGTGTCGATAAGGCATTCGAACATGTTCCGCATAAGGATTGTAAAATTTTGTTGGCACACAATCCCGATACAGCAGATCGGGACTACGATACCCGGGTAGATCTTATTTTATCGGGACACACTCACGGCGGACAGATTAATGTCCCGTTTTACGGACCACTAATTTTGCCCGTTAAGAATAAAAAATATACTCACGGCTACATTGAGACGGAACGCAGCAGCTTGTTCATCAGCAGGGGAATCGGCTGGGCAATTGCACCCATTCGCTTTAACTGTCCCCCCGAAATTGCGGTTTTACATTTGAAACGTAAAGAAGATTCGAATAAATCATAATTTCGAATACTTCCTAACCCATGAGTTAACTCATGGGCTAGGAAATAAAAATAGAAATGTTGTTGTGATAAGAATGGTTAAACGAACGAGGTTCTTCGAAAGGTTATGCTTCTTTCACGGCTTCAATAATCTGCTTATATCCGGTACATCTGCATAAATTTCCCGCGATAGCATCTTTGATTTCTTCTTCAGTCGGATTCGGATTTTCCTGAAGCAATGCTTCGGAGGACATCAACATTCCCGGCGTACAGAAACCGCATTGAACAGCACCGTGATCAATAAAACTCTTCTGCAGCGGATGTAAGTTTTCACCCTTAGCGAGTCCCTCAACCGTAGTAATTTCACTGCCGTCGGCTTGTGCCGCGAGAACGAGACAAGAGTTAACTGCACGTTTATCCATGATTATAGTGCATGCACCGCATTCTCCAACGCCGCATCCTTCTTTTGTTCCGGTAAAGTTGAATTCTTCGCGGAGTAAATCAATTAATCGCTGGGCTGTCGTAACGTCAGCTTCAACATTTTTCCCGTTCAGTATGAATGATATATGTGTCGTTTTCATTATTCTTTCCCAAAAATTAATTTACTGAGCTCCTGATAGAATAGTTGCTGTACTACAGGAAGTTTGTATGGAGATGACCAGCGTAAACCGGTTACTTCCAGAATGTGCTTTCCAAGTGCGACAGCTGCTTCTTTCAGATTCTCTTTTTCACACTTTGTATTCTTCAGTTTCGTTTCCAGTTCAGGGAAGCGGTTGCCGATTGGTGTTAATGCACCGCTGGCGATTTTCGCATCCACTATCGTGTCACCTTCGATTTTCAAAAGAATGGCGAGTGTGATTCTGCTGATAGAGACGGACTCTCTTCTGCCTAATTTATAAAATACACCCTTCCAGCCTTCCGGCACTTTTGGAATATGAATCTTGGTGACGATTTCATGAGCCTTCAATTGAGTCTTATATGGCTTCTCAAGAAATTTTTGCAGTGGTATTGTATAAGTACCATCTGCTGAACTGACCTCAAGATACGCATCATAGACGAGCAGGGAAGGAATACTATCTGCGCACGGGGCGTTATTGACAATATTTCCTGCCAATGTTGCTCTGTTGCGGATTTGCAAACTTCCGACCGTTGATGAAGCATGTACGAGTAGAGGGAAGTACTTCTTAACAGTAGGGTTTTTAATGACCTCGATAAAGGTACAAGCCGAACCAATAACGACTTCTTTATCGGTTTCTTCAATTTGTCTCAGTTCAGCAAGTCCGGAAAGGTCAAGCAAACCGGAGACTTCTTTATATCGTGCAGAACCCTGTTGAAATGCAGGGATAACATCGGTACCGCCTGCAATAATTCTTGCATTCGGATTTTCTTTGAGGAAAACTAAAGCTTCCTGCAAAGTTTTAACTTTTACAAAATCAATTACAGGTATCATTATAAACTCCCTCGCTTCAAATCTTCTGGATATAGTTTTCTTCGAAGCAATAATTCTTCAAGGTTTATCGGTAGGTTATGGAAACGGATTCCAGTCGCGTTGCGGACTGCGTTAGCGACAGCTGCTGCACCGAGTTCCAAAGTAGGCTCGCCGAGTGACTTCGCACCCCACGGCCCGTATATTTCCTTACCTTCGATAAAGATAGGTGTAATTTCTTTAATCTCTTTACTTGTCGGGATAAGGTATTGGTCGAAATTCAACTCACGGATTTTGCCTTGATGTGTTGAGATTTCTTCCCATAATCCATATCCTACACCCTGAGTAACACCGCCGTAGATTTGGCCGATTGCACCAAGCTTGTTGATGATGGTTCCGGCATCATGCACGGCTACAACACGGTCAACCGAAACGACTCCGGTTGCAATATCAACTGTTACTTCAGCGACCTGACATCCGTAAACATAAGTGAAGTATGCAGGACCCTGTCCGAGTTCTTCATCCCAGTGTACTTTAGGTCCTTTATACCAGCCGATAGTTGCCAGTGATACGGCCTTTGAAGCACACAATGCACAGACATCTTTAAATGCCATGCTGTGTTTACCGTCTTCAGTTTTAACCACATGATGGGCAAAACTGAATTTTGTATCTTCCGGCAGCTGCCAATGTTCGCAAAGAGTTTTCTCCATACGTTTGCGCAGAATGTCGGCACCATCTTTAACAGCACCGCCGCCCATAAGGGTAGAGCGCGAAGCTACGGTTGGACCGCTATCAGGTACAACACTGGTATCATGGTCGAGGTAATAGATATCGGAAATATCTACACCAAGAACCTCGGCTGCAACGATTGAGAATGTCGCATGTAAGCCCTGACCATTTTCTGCTAAACCGGAGATAAGGTAAATTGAACCATCTACTTGAACGGAGATATACGCGGCTGCAGCATCAACGCCTTCGGCGCCGAGTGCACATCCGCGGAAACTGCATGCTAATCCGATACCTTTACGTTTCGACTTTTCAGGATCAATCAACTCATCTTTATCAAAAATATATGATTTGCTTTCGCTTGCATTAAAACCGCCTAACAGTTTTGCGGCTTCAGCATTTACCTTTTCGTATTCTTTCCATTTGGATTCGAATGTAGCTTCTTTTTCAGCTGCATCAAGTACCGACATAAGATTAATGTCATGGTTCTCAAGTTTCTGTCCGCTTGCCGTTATTGACCCGCTCTTGAATCCGTTTTTTCTGCGAATTTCAATAGGCGACATACCAAGCTTTGCGGCAATCTCATCCATGATGGATTCCTGAGCAAATATCGGCTGTGGTGAACCAAACCCGCGCATCGCTCCGGTATATGGATTATTGGTGTATACAGCACGAACGTCTGTCCATACGTTTTCAACGACATACGGTCCTGTTGCCTGAACAACCGTGCGCCACGTAACGAACGGACTCATTGAAGAATAGCATCCGCCATCGGCAATGATGTTGATCTTCATTGCTTTAAGTGTACCGTCTTTCATGTATCCGACTTTGTAGTGCATATAGTACGGATGGCGTTTGTAGCTTTCGAGGATTGAATCTTCTCTGTTAAAACGAATCTTGATCGGCTTACCGGTTTTAACGGCTGCAACTGCTGCCCGGGCGGCGATGATATTCATTGTATCATCTTTACCACCAAACGAACCACCGAGCTCAGCCTGTATGATGCGGACTTTCGTCAACGGCAGACCTAAAACAGTGGCAACAACTTTACGTGTCGTGTGAGGATTCTGAATTGAACCGATAATCTTTACGCCGCGCTCTTTACCCATAGGTATGGCGATGACTGCTTCAGTCTCAAGATACGCGTGTTCAATGATCTGTGTAGTGTAAGTCTGGTCGAGCACAAAATCACTTTCAGCCAAACCTTTTTCAACATCGCCTTTGCGCAAAGGATAATAATTGATTTCATTATTCTTATACGTGGGGTGAATAAGAGGAGCATCAGCATCAAGTGCTTTTAAAGGATCAGTTAAAGCCGGAAGGGGAGTGAATGATACTTTAACTTCATTTCTTAATTTTATAAGTTCTTCTTCATGCGGACCGACAAGCATCGCAACGACATCGCCCGGAGTAAGGATTTTTTCAAAGCTGAAAATCGGTTGATCCTGTTTAATCGGACCAACTTTCTTTGCCGCCGGACAATCGTTAGCATCGCAAATAGCGGTAACATTTTTATTATTTAGAAGCGCCGGGCTGTATTCGATCTTATCAATCGTAGCATGAGTCACCGGTACACGAACCATAACTCCGTACAGCATTCCCGGTACCGAGTAATCATCTGCATACAGTGCGGCTCCTGTTACCTTATCATAGGCATCCTGCCGGGCAACGGGCTGGCCAACAACACTAAAATCTTTCATAGATTCTCTTTAAATGTGGAAATAATTAATTGCACTATTTTTAATTTTTAGGCCTTTAACCCCACGTTTTTCGCAGAATCCTGTGGACAACGCGGGGGTAACACCATCTCAAGTATAACCTTGACCTAACATCCTGAACAATTGGACTAAAGTCCGGTTGTTGTTGTATCTTTATTAACCCCACGTTTAAACGTGGGGTTAATAAAGATCAAAAAATTAAGCCTTTATAAATTTTTCTAAGAGGCGCTGTCCCTGATTGTAAATGTTTCTCTGGACAGGAGCTTCATTGATACCTTGAAGAACATAGTTCTTCATAAGGAAAGCACCATTCTGAACAACGCTGCGTACCGGATATTCAAGCATGCCATAAATAAAATGGCCCCAGAAGTTTTCGGCTGTCAGCGGTGTTGGAACAACATAATCCCAAACAATAAAGTCTGCACGGCTATTAACTTGCAAAAGCGGGAAATCAGGGAAATATTTCTGAGCAAATTCAACCTGATTGAAATACATGTTAATAAACATACCGAACGCATCACCAAACGAGAGCTTTTGATTACGTGCGATAAGGAAAATCTGCTTTAACGAACGGGAAAGATTAGCGTGCATTCCGTCGGTGCCGGCTAACATACCGTTGCCAAGACGAATCTTATCAAAATTCGGCAGTCCTACGGCATTATTCAAATTGGAATCAAGGTTGAATACCATCTGGGTATTATGCTTCTTGATCTCTTCTATTTCTTCCGGAGTCAGGTGTATACCGTGAGCTACAATGCTTTTTTCATTAAGAAGAGAGAATTTTTTTAACCGGGCGAGAGGATAATCGCCATAAAGCAATTTACTGTTTTCTCGGTCGGAAATATCTTCGCACAGGTGGATGTGGATTCCGGTGTTCAATTCTTGAAGCATACGGGTAACTCTGGAGAGAGTTGCATCGCTCAATGTGAAAGAAGCGTGCAAGCCGAACATACCTTTGAAGTTATCGTTTGTATATTTTTTAATGAAGTTTACATTTTCGTCTAGACCGGAGTCGGTTTTAAGCTGGCCGTTACGGTCGGTTGACTCGAAACACAAAACACCGCGAAGTTTGAATGTGTCCAATGTATCGCGAATTGTTCTTAAGCTTTCATCCGCGAACGTAGGGGATGAATGATGATCAAATATGTACGTGACACCTGCTTTAATAGACTCAATAGCGTCCATTTGAGTTGAAGCTTCGGTCATATCCAGATCGAGCTGTTCATCAAGTATCCACCAGAGATATTTCAGGATGTTCTCAAAATTTGAAGAATCGCCTTTTGTAGGGAGACCCTTAGCCAAACGTGAGTATATATGATCGTGAAAGTTTACCAAAGGTATGGTGACAACTCTACCGCCAGCATTATATACTTCATGTTCATTGCTTAATTTCCCAGGTTCGGTGAGGATATCGGGATGAAATTCTTTTGGTGTGATTGAAGCGATTTTTCCGTCAACGACAAGCATGTCACCGAAAACAGGAGTAATGCTTCTGTTTTCAATCGGACAAATAAAAGCGTTCGTAATTTCTAATTTTTTCATATAGGCCTAATATTGGATAAAGGTTGATATCAAGAAAAAGGTTGTTACGGATTTATCTGCGTAGATTACTTCCATAACAACCTTTCAAGCACCGAATTATATTTTAACACCAGTCATTGCGTTGAATTCTTCGATCTGCTTATCCCATTTAGCAGCTGAACTCAAACGTTCTTTCCAATATCCTTCATCGTACCACTGAGCGTTCAACTCGTCAACATCTTTACCTTGTTGTTCAACCCAGGTGAAATATTTCAGGTTGTGAACTGCTTTGCGGTCGTAGTAGTTTAATTCTTTGAAATTATCAGTGCCCTGATTCAACATGTACGCTGTCCAGTCAACTTCAGCCTGATGAGCTGAATATGCACCGAATTCTTCATTCATTTCAGCAAGGCGTGAACGGTACATTTCAACTGAATCCGTGAATATTGTAAATACAACATCTTTCTCGGTCAATTCATAATACTTAGCATATTTTACAGCACTTAAAGCGTTGCTGATACTTGAAATTCCAAGGTGAGGAAGTTTCTTTAATGTTTCTGCACTGACACCTTTTTTCGCGAGGAATTCCTGTCCTGCCGGTTCATTAAGAACGCGTAACAGATGTAAAGGATGAGCATCGTTAATAGCAACAGCTGCATCGGTATTCTTTACGTTGTGGATCCACGGAATATGTTTGTCGCCGATGCCTTCAATGCGGTGAGCACCATAACCATTGTTCAGAATTGTAGGACATTGCAGAGCTTCTGAAGCAAGGATTCTTGCATGGGGGAATTGCTCTTTCAAATAATCGCCTGCACCGATTGTTCCGGCTGAACCGGTCGCGCTTACGTAACCATGAAGGTTTAAGCTGCCGTCATTCAACTGATTGAACAGTTCATGAATGGTATGGCCGGTTACTTCATAGTGCCAAGCCGGGTTTCCGAACTGAGCAAACTGATTGAAAATATAATACTGATCGCTTTCAGCCTCAAGTTCATGGCACTTGTCGTAGATTTCTTTTACGTTGCTTTCGCATCCGTAGGTAGCGAAAATTTCTGCACCCATGTTACGGAGCCAGTCAAAACGTTCCTTGCTCATATCTTCAGGAAGAATGGCTACTCCATGTACGCCAAGCAAAGCGGAATCGAAAACACCGCCGCGGCAGTAGTTACCGGTTGAAGGCCATACTGCTTTGTGATAATCCGGGTTAAATCTTCCGGTAACGAGGTAAGGGATAAGGCAGCCGAAAGAAGCGCCTACTTTATGAGCACCGGTAGGGAAGAATTTTCCAACCAATCCGATTACTCTTGCTTTAACACCTGTTAATTCTGAAGGAAGTTCAACATAATTAATTCCACCGATTTTTCCGGTATTAACGTCGTTTCTCCAGTTGATGCGGAATAGATTTAAAGGATGAGTTTCGTTTACGTCAATTTTAGCAAGTTTATTTTGTATGTTTTGCGGAATTGAAGCAGGATCTCTTAATTGTTTGAATGTCGGAAGAAGGATTCCTTTTTCCTGACAGCGTTTAACTGCATTTGCTAGATATTCCTGATTTTCAATTTGCCAATTCCATTTATCCATGATGCACCTATGTTTCGTCTCGAAATAATTATAAAATATTTGGCGCTAAATTACGCATAATTTTTAAATTATTGCTTCTTTTTAGAATATTATCTTTATTACTTTTAAAGTTTTTTTGATTCTGACTGATTTTTACACATAAACGGCATTTTTCATGCAACCGGAAAACAACGGCCTGACAGCACCTCTGGAAATTACTATTCTTACAGATAGGATAATTAGTGCTTTTCGTGAGCATAAATTGAGAACTGTCAGCCTTTATATACTCTTTTTGCTTTATTTCAGCCTTCCCGGATTGCAAATACCCCTGTTCGAGTACCAAACAAAGCGTATTTCATCGGTTATGGAACAGAGGGCAATCGAGCATTTTTTGATTTTCTACCCGGCTCAATCCAAAGTTGCATTGGATGAAGTATCTCCCGTGCTTTATAAGTCCATTCTATGTATGGAAGATGACGGATTTTTTACTCACCATGGTGTTAGTTGGCCGGAATTGCAAAAATCCATGCAGCTTAACGCAAAAAAGAAAAAAGCGGCGCGAGGGGGCAGCACAGTTACTATGCAGCTTGCCAAAAACCTTTTCTTTACGACAAATAAAAGTGTCATCAGAAAAGCAAAGGAGTTACTGGTTACATTCAGGATGGAAAAGGAAATTTCCAAGAGCGCTATTCTTCGCAATTATGTCAATGTCATTGAGTGGGGTGATGGTGTATTCGGAATAGGGGAAGCATCAAATACCTTTTTTAAAAAAGACCCTTCAAAACTTAGTTTGGCAGAAGCCTCGCGTTTGGCAGCAGTTATCCCATCCCCATTGGTGCATGATCCCACGCTCAACTCAAGATATGTTTCAAGGCGTTCATCAATTATCCGTTCGCGGTACAATAATATATCTTTACCTTTATGAAATTACGCCGGCGCGAGTTACTAGATCTGATTGAAGGCGGCGAAAATCTACAGACGGAGTTCAAATTACGATTTTCCTCATCCGAAAAAATTGCTAAAGAAATCATGGCATTTGCCAACACCTCCGGCGGTGTGATCATTTTCGGCGTAGATGACAATAGACAGGTCGTCGGAGTGAAGAGTGAAAAAGAAGAGGCAGAATTATTCCGTATGGCAGCTGAAGATTTTTGTGAGCCTCCGGTTCAGTACGAAATTGATTATTACGTGGTAGATGGCAAAGAATTGGTCATTGCCTCAATTCCGGAATCAGATCAAAAACCCCACCGTCTTCAGGATTATCACGACTTTGATATCAACTCAGCAGCAGTTTATGTCCGCGTTAACGATAAAAGTGTGCAGGCAAGTAAAGAGATGATCAGAATATTACGTGCAGAACGCCATAAAAACGAACTCCACAAATATTCCATCGGCAACATTGAAAAAGCTGTATTCACGTATCTGGAGAGTAATGAAACTATTACGGTCAAACAATTAAGCGAGCTTACGAATATTTCAGGCAGGAGAGCTTCAAGGACCTTGGTTACTATTGTTCGGGCTGGGGTTCTATTGATTCACACAAAGGAGAGCGGGGAGGACTATTTTACTCTAAGGTGAACTTACCTTTTAAGAACGAGGATAAGTTCCGTTCCGGCTTCGGTAATATTATACTTCAGTTCATCCGCATAAATTCTCATCAGATACAAACCACGACCGCTATCTTTTAGCAAATTCTCCGGTTCTGTAGGATCCGGTACATCTTCAGGAATAAATCCGGCACCCTGATCTTTGATCCTGTACGTTAAGGTAGAATCGTCAATCTCAGCATCTATGATAACGTTCTTGTCCGGGGATTTTTTATTGCCATGGATGATGGCGTTTGTTGTACCTTCGGTAATAGCCAGAAGAAGTCCGGGCATTCTGGCGGCATCAATACCAGCCTCGCTTGCGGTAAAGTTGATAAACTCCTCAACCGTAATCAGGTTTGAGGGGTCACTGGAGATTTCGAGGTTGTATTCTTTTTTGTCCAAGTTTTTAAATTATTTTTACTCAAAATAGTAAAATTTATTCATAACGCAATTAAATTTTCATAGACACGGATAATTGAAAATTTGAGCGGTGATCCTCTATTCCTGAACCATGGGAGACGAACTCGTAATTACCGCTGAAAACTACACTGACAGAATTGCCGGCGAAGTATTTAATTTCTGCTGTAGGGCCTGTACTGATGAATCTTGTACGGGACATTTCCTTCTTTGAGTTGATATACGTGTAGTTTTTAACCGTGTAGAAATAGTAACGGAAACCTGTTGCAAATTCTGCCCCATACATTCTTGCTACAAAGGCCGGGTGAAATAGTAATTCATCACTGTTGCGGGTTGGCTTCAGTGAAAAATCGGACCAGTACAGATCGCCTTGCTCAGAAAGTTTTACCACTCCCTGAAATCTTGCCCTAAGTGTCCGGGAAAATGCGTACTCGGAAGAATCGGTAAAAACAAACTGCCTGAATGAATAGCTTTTGTAATTTGGATTTATATCCTCAAAATCGAAAGTAGTGTAATTTGAGGTGATTTCGAAGATATTTGCAGATGATAATACCGCCCCGGTATATTTACCTCCACTGCGGAATCTAAGTATCCTGTTTCGGTTATTGTTTGAACTCTTTTCCGAGAATATATAAACGACGTGATTTAAATTGCCTTCTGCCTGTACAAACAATGTAAAGAACCGGGAAATATTACGTTCGTATTCAATACGGGCTATTGACAATAGTTCATCCCGGTCATCATAGTTTTCTTCACTCTGAGTATCATATGTCAATTTATTATGTGATAGATTCAAGGTTAATCTATCCTTGGCGGATAGTTGCCATCTTGAAGAAAAGACGAGCGAAATTCTATCAGAAGTGTTATTCTTCATTAACTCAGTCCCCTGAAGCTTTGAATAGTCCAACTCCGGAATTTTATCTTTGGTTGGTATCTGATGTTTCTCGTCACGCTGCGCGTAATAAATTTTGAGATTACTTTCCTGAATCGCGGTTATTAATTTAAGATTGCTTTCTACTTCAAATTTTAATTCCTGAATTTTATCCGGGAAAATATTTTTCTGGTAACTGTTGTTTGCGACGTACAAATAGTTACGGTCGATCTGGCGGGTGTAAAAAGTTCCGGCGAGTGTGCCATATAGATAGTTCAGAAAACGTATATCTGAAATTTTGTCTCCGAGACTTAAGACTCTCTCAATTCTTTTCTGAACATTGTTCTTAACATCATACATGGAGTGGGTGATTGAGTCAATGGGGACATAAAAATCATTTCTCTGTTCCTCGTATTGGAGTGAGAAATCATTAGATAATGTGTTTTCAAACTGGTTATTGAAATTGAACTGGATTTTCCGGACGTAGTTTTTCCGCGGATTAACCTGCTCCTGTCTTAGTTTCCAGATAGTACTCATATTGGATTCAAGTAGAGCAAGATTCCTTAACAACCCCTCACTCTCAATGATAAATCCATCATCGGATTCGCCTACTTGCTTATTCCGTGCATAGCCTCCTGATAAGGCCGCATAGTTTTCCGAGCCCAAAGAATAGCGCCCGAACGATTCCAGATATTGCTGTGATGATGAGTTAATGGTGGATTGCCGTGAATCTTCATAGATGCTGCTATTCAATAATACCCCAGCCGCGATTTTATCGGTAAGTCCCCATCCGGTCTTGAATGTGGTGATATGACTTTCCTTAGTACTGATGTCGTTTGACCTGATGATGGTTGAGTTGTAATCCTCATTCGCCGTAAAAAAGAAAGTAGGCGAAAAGTAGCCGTAAGAACCTGAACCATTGAAGGAAAAGGTATTTTGTTGTTTGATAAGGCTTGTTCTGAGTATGTTCGGTAAATATCCTGAAGAAGAAAACAACATGCTGTCCTGCTGGGCCTGGACATAGCTTGCCGAGAGGAAAATAATAACAACGAACATCGCTCGTTTTAATTTTACATTCCTCGATGGGGAACAGCAAATAGTCATTTCCTTCTTACTAAACAATTACAAAGCCGGACTTTGGGTGATTTTATAATTCAAATACATCTCCCTTTTTAGGGATTTCAACATTTTGAAATCCGATTTGATTTAGTCGGGTTCTGAATTTTTCCTGCTGATCTAAATCACCATGCACCAAGAACATCTTCTTCATTTTAGCCGTGTCCAGATTTTGGCAGTAATCAATCAACTCATTAGAATCAGCGTGTGCGCTCAAAGAGTTGAACAGTACGACCTCTGCATTCATCTGATAAGTATCTCCGAGAATGTGCAGTTCCTTTTCTCCCTCAATAATTTTTCGGCCGAGTGTATGTTCAGCGCAGTATCCGACCATCAGTACCATATTATTAGCATCCTGAATATTGTTCGCAAGATGATGCTGTATACGGCCGGCTTCTGCCATTCCGCTTGAGGAAATAATCATGATTGGTCCCTTGGTGTCGTTAAGGGCTTTCGATGAGTCAACACTGGTAATATAATTTAATAGATTAAAGCCGAACGGATCTTCGTGCTTCATAATGAATCTGGAAGTTTCAAAATCAAAGCATTCTGGATGATTACGAAATACTTCAGTCGCGTTAACTGAAAGGGGGCTATCAACATAGATCGGGATGCGCAATTCAGGATGTGCATTAAATATATTATGAAGTATATATACGATTTCCTGAGTTCTGCCGACACTGAAAGATGGTACAATGATCTTTGATTTCTTTTCAACTGCCCGTTTTAATACTTCAATAATTTTTGCACCGGATACATCAAAAGGATCATGGAATCGGCCGCCATACGTACTTTCACAAATAAAATAATCAACATCCGGAATTTTTTCAGGATCGCGCAGAATAGGGAGATTTGGTCTGCCCATATCTCCGGTGAATGCAAAGCTAATAACCCGGTCATTTTCCTGAATCATTAAATGAACAAAAGAACTTCCCAAAATATGACCGGCGTCATAAAACCGCAATCTTACGTCGGGCGTGATATCAATATCTTCGTAATAGTTGAAAGCTTTGAATAATGAGATTGTTTTTTCTACATCCTCACTTGTATAGAGGGGTTCAAAGAGACGCTTCCCTTGTTTTTTTCTCTTCTTATTGACAAACTCAACGTCTTTTTCCTGAATATGGGCACAATCCTGAAGCATAATGTAAGCAAGGTCTTTTGTTGCCCGTGTGGAATAAATTGGGCCTTTGAAGCCGTTTTTTACTAATGTGGGCAGGTTACCTGCGTGATCAATATGAGCGTGAGACAAGATTACAATATCAATATCTTTAGGATTAAATTGATCGAATGTCCGGTTGATTTCGAAAGCTTCTTTTCTTTTACCTTGAAACATGCCGCAATCAAAAAGAATTTTTGAACCATTGACATGAAGCAAATGCATTGAACCGGTTACTGTTTGAGCCGCACCGACAAATTGAAGTTTCATAATGTATCCTTATTTCAAAAAACAGTGATGTAACAAAGATAAAGTATTATTCCAAAATAAAACAGTGAATTTGAAATCAGAAAAGGAAAAGAGTTGCCTGCCCGAAAGAATATTACTACTTTCGCAAAGTTAAAATTGATTTGAACAGTTTTCGAAAGTACAGATGAAATCAGTCCCCGCAAATTATCCTCAGCGTATATGGAAATATCTATACGGTAATAAGGTGCACCACTATCTTTTGCTCGCGCTTTTACCTGTGTTGGTATATTTCCATACTCTGAAATTCGGATATTCGGGATTTGACGATGAAGAAATTATCGCAAAAAAGATTTCGTTTATCGGAAAGATTGAAAACATTCCACAGGTGTTCAAACAAGACGCTTTTATGAATACAAAAGGAGATTCATTCTATCGTCCGGTTGGGAATATTAGTTTTATGATTGACGCGATTCTCGGTGGAGAAAATTTATCGGTTTTTCATGCGCACAATCTTATACTGCATATAGTTTCACTCATACTTGCTCTGTATCTTTTCACGATTATGGGATTGGACCGCCGGGTATCTTTTGTTGTGCTGATGATTATGAGTGTTCATCCACTCTTTACGCATGCAATTTGCTGGATACCTGCACGAATGGATTTGTTGTTGGCGGTTTTTTCTATAAGTGCTCTGATTTTGTGGGCAAAGTATATTAATACAGGGAAGAGTGTATTTTTAATCAGCCATATATGCTTTTTCTTTCTCGCTGTATTCGTCAAAGAAACGGCTATGCTGCTGCCGGTAATCTTTGGCTTATACTATTATTTTGTCGGAGGCAGGAAGTGGAAAGATATGGCGATAAGATTTCTTCCTGCGTGGATTTCTATAATAACAGCATACTTGTTCATGCGCTTTCAAGTACTGCAAAGCCAAACGGGTGCAGGCATCTTCAATTTGGGGTTGATGTTTCACAACCTTTTAGTAATTCCTGTTTTCATTGCTAAGTTTATCCTACCATTCGGCTTGACGACGATGCCGCGTTTTCAGATGACATTTGTTGTACTTGGCATGATACTTTCTTTGGGCATTATTTTTTATTTGTTGAAAAATAGAAAACAAGAAAATGCTTTTCTTGTTTTCGGTTTCATATGGTACATTTTGTTTTCCTTACCTCCCACGCTTTACACTAATCCGATGTCACGGTTCGGATTCGATTATCTGGAACACCGCGCATATGTTCCGATGCTGGGCATAGCTATTCTTATAGTTGCTGCCATAAGAGAGCGCAGAATATTTCCCGCTTCTATGAGAGTTATCTTGGTATTTCTTGTGGCAGGCTTTTCGGCAATATCGTATGCAAATTCGTTCAATTATTCATCGCCTCTTGAGTTTTATTCTGCCGCTATCCGCGAAAATCCTGATTGCGCTATAGCCTATAATTCTCGAAGTCTTTATAAATTTTCCAACGGAGATCCAATTGGTGCTGAGAATGATTTGAACGAGTCATTAGCGATTACTCCCGACTATGCACCTGCGTGGAACAACAAAGCAGCATTGTTTCTGCAATTGAAAGAATATGATTCCGCGGTCGTGTTTGTAAATAGGGCAATCAAACTGAACAGTGCTTATGCAGAAGCTTATACCAACAGGGCAATTGCCAAAAATAACCTTGGGGATTTATCCGGCGCGGTGCAGGACTATAAAAAATCTCTCAGCCTTGATCCTAATACTGATTACATATATTATAATTTGGGGAACGTTTATGCATATCAGGGATTGTATACGGAGGCCGTGAAGCAATACTCAAAAGCACTGATTCTAAACCCCAAGTATCTTGAAGCATTAAACAACAGGGCAAACATTAATCTGCGCCTAAAACGGTTTCAAAATGCACTTGATGACTGTACTACACTTATAAATTACAATCCGGATTATCAACGTGCTTATTTCAACAAAGCTAAGGCTTTAATGGGGTTAGGGGAATACTCCACAGCGCTGGAGGCTGTCGACAAAGCCATCCAAATTGACAGCACTTTCACAGCCGCAATTGAATATCGGAGTCAAATTATTCAGAAAAGACCCTGACTCTTCGAAATTCATTTAAAATCCGGCACTAAATCATCTTAGAAAATGTTAAAACTATCACTTGTATTCATAAAATAAATGATTATATTTGCCCTACATCATACATAGTACTAAATATGTATTACTGAGTTTCGTTGAGTTTCATTACATCGATTTTAACAGTTAATAATCAGCTAATTTAGGAGCCAGTTACATGCAAATTAAAAACTACATTTTTCCATTATTCGGTATTATCCTGCTTAACACGATGATATCAGCCCAATCACAGGTGATCGGAGCCTATCCGCAGATGGACGGCGGCTTTGAAAATTCATCTGTCGGGGCAGTGGCAAGTAATGCCTTGTCAAGTGCTACCGGAATTCAAAGTACAGTCTGGACTACAAGCAGTTCAGGATTGGCAACAATCAAATCAGCTTTAGGTGGAGGGGGAGCGCCACGTACAGGTAATAAATGTCTTTCATATAAATCTACCAGTACGACTAAACGTGTACAATCACCAACTGCTGCAAATGGTCTTGTGCAAAGTGCCACACCCCAAATCATACAGTTTTACTATAGAACCCCCTCAACCACTGCTCCGGCATGTAGTGTTCAGGTAGGTGCAGGTACCGACGCGTATTTTGTTGCAGCCTCCTTTAAAAGCGCAGTAGTGTCGATGACGGGTACAAACAATGGTTGGACAAAAGTTGCTACTGCATGTACATCAACTACTTCAACTGCAAGCCCTACATACGGTATTGAAATGGTTCGATTTGTTAATTCGGCTGCTGACACAGTAAGTTTGGATGACGTCGTGATGTATCCGGGTACTGCTGTAGATGAAACTGCACCAGATGCAATTACTTCTCCGGTACAAGTTTCTGCAACTTCAGCTGCTCTAAGTTTTAGCTGGACAGCCCCTGCAACAGGAGTTGACGGTGGTGGATATATGGTTGTTCGTAGTTCAACGGATCCTTCAACAGCCCCCAACGTAAATGGTGTTTATGCTGTTGGTAATACAGTTGCCTCTGGTCAGACAGTAGTTTATCTCGGAACAGATCCTTCGTTTACCGATAATGCTTTAACGCATAATGTTCGCTACTATTACAGAATTTATACTGTTGACAAGGCATTTAACTATTCGACAGGTGTTGCATATACAGACTCCACGGTTTCACAATCTCTCTCGTCCGAACCGACAACACAAACAAGCGGAATTACATTTAGCAACATCCAACAGACTTCAATGACTGTTAACTGGACAAAAGGAAATGGAGCCAATAGATTAGTATTAGTTAAATCTGGTGCGGCTGTTGACGGAATTCCTTCAGATGGTGTCAGTTATACGGCAAATGCAGCATACGGATCGGGATCATCAATCGGTACTTCGTATGTGGCTTATAGTGGTACAGGTGATTCAGTAAACATTACCGGACTGACAAAAGCTTCCAGATACTATGTTTCTGTATACGAGTTTAACGGTTCAGCTGGCAGTGAAAATTATCTCACTTCTTCTGCCGGCTCCGGCAGCCAAACTACCGCGACAACGACTGTGTATTCTAATGGTACCGGCGGTGGTGTGTGGTCGGCTGGTGCTACATGGGTTGGCGGTGTAGCTCCTACCTCTACAGACAATGCGGTCATTGTTAGCGGTGACAGAGTTGTTGTTGGTGCAGCAGCTGGTGGCAGCGCTTTTAATGTTACTGTTAATACCGGTGGTGTATTGACTGCATCCGGAACAAATGTTACCAGTTCCAATAGTTATTTTATAAACGTATATGGTAATACCATTACGGCGAATGATTCAATGGGTAATGGTACTGATGGTTTGAGCTTCAATATTTATAATGCAAATGCTACAATAACAGGCAGCAGTCCTATTCAATTGTCACAGCTTCGTCCCCAAGTTACAACAGGTGCAGCACTGACTATTGATGCAAATGTGACCATGAATTACAGAGCTGGAGCTACCAGTACTGGTAGAGCGCTCATTCTGGCAACAGGTACAGCACCAACTCCGACTACGAAGTTTTCATCAATCACGATTAATACAGGCAAGTCACTTAATTTTAACGATTATTCAAGTTTATGCTCAGCCAGTTCGGCAAGTACTGACTGGGACATTGATGCAACAATTACCGTGAATGGTACATTGAATGCAAAAAACCCGGGTTCAGAAGTCAATATCAGAATTACCTCCGGACATACTGCTGCCATTAATGTCAATGGTACGGCGAGCATTCGTCAAATGTACTTGGGAAATAATGCAGCGACTAATTTCGTTAATTTAACGATAAATTCGGGCGGTACTTTTACGGCTGCTGAAGATACAACCTCAGGTACTCTCGACCTCGGTTACTCAGGAGTTGTAATTTCTGGTGCAGGTACGTTCAATATTGGTCAGGGTGCTACGGTAAATATTGGGAACCCCAATGGTTTGAATTCTTCGACAGGACCGATCAGAACCACAACAAGAAATTTCAGCAGTTCAGCGACTTACTACTTTAATGCTTCGTCTGCTCAAGTTACCGGATCAGATATGCCATCAACGGTTAATAATCTGTCGGTAAATAATGCGGCTGGTGTTTCCTTGACGAAATCCACTCTGGTTAACGGCACACTGAACCTTGTTACCGGAAAGTTGACTCTTGGTTCAAGTAACCTAACACTTGCTAATTCCTATTCGGGAACCGGTGCCTCAAGCAAGATGATTGTTACCTCGGGTGCAGGTGAATTGCGGAAATTAATTACTGCTCTGCCTACATCATTTACTTTCCCGGTAGGAACTGATTCGACATATACTCCGGCAAAAATCACCATTACAGCCGGTACGCTATCTTCAGCATATATTGGTGTCAGATCGTCGGCTTCTAAGAGTGCACATAACACAAGTTCAACAAACTACCTCAATCGTACATGGACTTTAACTTCGAATGGAATCACTAATCCTGTTCATACAGATACATTAACGTATGGTGCCTCGGATGTAGTTGGAACAGAAGCAAGTCTTGTTGGTGGATTGTATACAGGTTCATCATGGACATCGCTTGGCAGTGTCAACACAGGTGTGCATGAAATCGCAGGAAGCAATTTGACATCATTTAATGAAATAACTGCCGGTGAATTTGCAACAGCCGGTCACGTACAGGTTAAAGTTATTATGCAAGGTTATTATAACGCGGGCGGTTACTTGAATTCAAAGGATACCGTGAAAATATTACTGGCTCAGTCCGTAAGTCCATACGCAATTGTGGATTCATCAGAAGCAGTTTTGGATTCATTGACATATACTGCAACCGGTACTTTCTCATCAGCACCTAATGGTACATATTATATCGTGGTGAAACACCGCAGTACTGTTGAAACATGGAGCGTTTCAGGAGTCGCTTATACAAGCAGTGGCACCGTTAACTATGATTTCTCATCCGCTGCTTCTCAGGCATATGGTGGAAATGAAGTCGAGGTTGATGCAGGTGTATTTGCCCTGTACAGCGGTGATTGTAATCAGGACGGTTATGTTGATCCGCTTGATTTATCTATGGTTGATCAGGATTCGTTTAACTACGTATCCGGTTCAGCTTTAGCCACAGATGTAAATGGTGATCAATATGTTGATCCGTTGGATCTTTCGATTGTTGACCAAAATTCATTTAATTATGTTGGAATTCAAAGACCAAGTGCAGGCAGGGTAATCAGCGCCAAAGAACGGGCTGCAACCTTACCTTACTATAAAAACTGGTTGTTGAAGAAAACATCGAAATAACCAAACTATAAGTATGAAAAGCCCCCCGACAACTCGGGGGGCTTTTTTTATAGCATATAAAATCAGAGATACTGTAATAAGATGATTGTACGGATAAAGAATGTATTAGCCGGGTTATTGCTTTTCCTTTCAATAAGTGGCTGTGGGGCAGGTGGAAACCGTGTGCTCGAATCGACCTCATGGAAAGCCGATTTTGTAAAAACATACAGCACTGCATTGAATATTTCATACGGCAAGACGCCATACAATGAATGCAAGTTAGATGTCTACTACATCAAGAAGGGGGCTCCTGTACCGGTATTATTATTTTTTCATGGCGGTGGCTGGGTTAAGGGGAGTAAAGATGAAATGACTTTCGCAACGTATATGAAAGCCGGTTGGGGCATAGTGAATGTTGAATATCGCTTTGCAAATACATCCTCTATTATAGCTCCGGTTGAAGATAGCAGGGCAGCCCTCGCCTGGGTTTATGCCCATGCCAGCCAATATAATTTCGATACAAATAAAATTATCGCCGCAGGAAACTCTGCCGGCGCACATTTAGCTCTATTTGCCGGATTATCCGGAGCCCATGCGGAATTTGACAATAATTGTGAATATAGTGGAGATTTGCATGTAGCTGCCATAATAAATAATTATGGTCCGACAGATTTATCTAAACTGCTTACTGATTCACGAGTCAAAAAGAACTCAGGAAGGTGGTTTAATGGAGTCGTGAATAAAGAGGAATTGGCAAGGAAAATTTCACCGGTCAATTATGTTAAAGCCGGATGTCCGCCTGTATTCACAACGCATGGAGATAAGGACCCTACAGTTCCATATGAACAAGCGTTGATACTGAAGAGAGCATTGGATGAAAACCATATCTCAAATGAATTATATACTGTTCCAGATGGAGGGCATGGCAAATTTTCAGAAGTGGATAAAAAGGAAATCCTTAGAAAACTGTCCGCCTTTCTGAAAAAGCAAGTCGGGGTTGAGTTATCCATTGATTAGAAGTAGCTTACTGTTGTAAGCTTAAGCTCCGGAGCTTTGGTGCAACTTTTCGAATAACTGCTACAACCCCAAGTGTCATACTGCCTCCGAAGATTATCGAAGGTATGAGAGTCAACAATTTGGCTGCTATACCGGATTCTAAGGAACCTAACTCATTCGATGATCCGATAAATATGCTGTTCACCGCTGTTACCCGGCCCCTCATTTCATCGGGAGTGAATACCTGCATAATTGTCCCACGTATTACCACACTCACATTATCTGTCATACCACTGAGTATCAATGCCAAAATGGCTGTGGGAAAGGATTTCGATAATGCGAACAGAATAATTGAAATCCCGAAACCGAATACGGCAATCAACAAATTGCGACCCGCCTTTTTAAACGGTGGAAAATAAATCAAAAAAACGGACATACAGATTGATCCGATTGCCGGAGCAGCTCGTAAAAATCCCAGTCCCTGTGACCCGGTATGTAATACCTGATCTGCAAAAATTGGAAGTACGCAAACGGCACCGCCAAAAAAAACTGCGAACATGTCTAAGCTTATTGCGCTGAGCACGATTTGATTTGAAAAAACGAATTTCAAACCTTTGGATAAGCTTACAAAGATATTCTCCTCTTTGTCATGAACCGGAAGGGGTTTCTTCTTTATTTTCAAGAAGCAAAGTAAGGTAGCAACAGTACAGACAGTTACAATTGCATAGGTTACACTCATACCGAAAAACCCGCAAACAATCCCTCCGATGGCCGGCCCGGTAACCGCTGCTACGTGCCACGCAATGCTATTCCAGGTTGCCGCATTTCCGTAATATTCCTTTGGTACCAACTGAGCTGACAAAGCTCCTTGAGCAGGGAAGATAAATCCGCGTGCAATGCCTGTAATAAAAATGATTCCATAAATTGGAAGAGCTTTATATGTCGTTAGTAAAAATCCGAGGTGATCAGTTACTACATACAAAGCGGCAGCACAAAGTGTATATACGATAGTTGATGACAGAATTATGCTTTTGCGATTTATATTATCCGCTACATGTCCGGCAAATAACGCGATACTCAGGAATGGGATCGCCTCAGCGAGTCCTACTAATCCCAATGAGACCGGATCGTGTGTTAAACCATACACCTGCCAGCCGACGATAACGGACTGCATTTGAATGGCGAAAGTGAGAAGAAAGCGTGCATAAACGAACCAACGATATTCATCTATTTTAATAGCTGCATAAGAATCGTTGCTATTAAGCTGTTGTGCCAAGATAATCCTTAATCAAAACTGAGAGTGAAAAAATCAGACTTTGTCCAAACAGAAGACAGGTTGTCCTGCTAATTCTATCTTTTCAAAGCCCATTTTACGAAGATATTCATCATGCTTTTTATTGCCGGGATCGCTATAGATTTTCTTAGCACTTTTTTTAGCAAATATATTTTTATAAACATACTTTCCGATTTTTAGATCACGATATCCGGGAATGACAAAGTCAAGCTTGATATAGTAACTATCATCTTCACCTCTCTCCGCAATAATCAAACCGGCGGGAATTGAATTACGGAGGATAAAAAACACTGTCGTCGCATCACTTGCCTTAAATACAAAATTCGGCATGTACTTAATGATCTCTTTGAAATGAAATTGAACAAAATAAGTGAGGTAATCACTATCATGCGAGACTTCTAAGATGTTGAAAAACTCTTCAGCTTTCAAAATATCCCATAAATAATAAAGGTCAACAAGACAAATGACTCCGTTGACAACAAAAACAGGGTAGGCGTGTATGATAAGGCCGTAACCGGAAAAGAGGATTGCGCCTATCAGGTTAATAATCCTGAGCTTTACAATCCCGCTCATCATTAAAGAAATCGCAACTAACGCAGATGCAAAATATCCAAGCCATTCAAAGTATATATTCATATTCTCTCCAATACGTAAATTCGAACAGCAAAAATACGGCAAAAATCATTATGATAAAATGGGTGCGCCGTATTTCTGCAAATCCGGAGAATACTATTTTACCAAAGATGTGGCTTTTAAGAGGGAGAAGGGCTTACCTTCTTCGTTCAGCTTATTACACCAAAGTTCCTCCAGAGTCTTTATATCCTCGGTGTAATCGTATCCTTTTTCTTCTTTGGGTTCCAGCATATCCAGCACTTCAAAAGTAATTGCATCATAACCACGTTTATCGTAGGCTTCCTGTAATTCCTTTATCGTGTGTATATGTGTCTCCAACTCCATGCGATGGCGATTGAATATCGCTCTCATATTCTTGTTACTACCTAAATATATTGTGTTGTGTTCGCTATCGCGTATAATATATACACCCATCGGGGGTAGTACTTCTTTAAGTGCACGATTTATTTCTTTTAAATTTGCCATTTTATTCTTTTTTTCTTCTGAGTATTGTACATGCTTTTTGCTGCTGCGTCGGTGTGAAGCTGAAACAATTGACGGTTTGGAATGGCCGATTTGTTCAGACTCAAGTATACGGTAAATTCCGGCATCACGCTGCATCATTCCTGTATCTATAAAAAGCCGCCGGATAGTGATATAGTCTTTGGCAACTGTCTTTAATATTTCGTCAACCTCTTTTTCCGTATACATTCTACTTGTATTGAATAGCTTTAAAAATTCTTCAAGTATTATGATTTTCTTTTTAAACTGTGAAGGCAGTTTTTCAAGCAATCCGTCCCGGATAAAAGTCGAGATTACTTTTTGTCGATACGCTTCAATTCGCTTATCCTGCATCTCGGACAGGGGATTAGTAAATGATACTAAATCCTTGATAGTGGAATCAAACACTTGTTCATTCAGATGGAATATCACATAGTATTGCTGCTTTTCTTTGAACACCAACCCGGCCATTTCAAGTTTTTTTAAATGAAAAGAAACGGTAGATTCGGCCAAGTGCAAGCGTTGACTTAATTCCTCAACATATTGAGGTTTTTTTCGTAACGAGCTTACGATGAGCAATCGGGAAGAATCCGATAGTGCTTTGAATATATTTAGGCTGGTTTTGATTTCCATAAATTTCAAAAGTGATTCGATAAACATCAAACTAAAATAGTAAAAGTTCATGAATTTGGCAAATATGATTTTATCTATATCGAAATAAAAACCAACATTGATATCAAAGAGAGCAGAATTGTATCAATCTGCGCAGTATATCTTCTACAAACGCATAAATAATTCGATTAAATTAGGGGCATTTTTTTTATACGTAAATACTGCATAATTCATCAATAAAGTGACTTTTCGCATAATTTTTTGACCAAAATTAGTTAAATTTAATGTTTTGATTTTCTTGAAAACCACATTTTTAGCCAATGTATATCGAAGCATACAAATGATTAGATTTTCCTATGTAACTTATTTTATAATTATCCTCGCGAGCGTTGTTTTAGGGCAGGCGGATTCTTACTATTCGACGATTAATCCGGATACTTCAACTTTCATTTCAAATTTAGAAACGAGAATCAGGTCACCTTACACTACAATTTCGTATGATCAATTTGACGAGACAAACGTAGCGAACTTCGCTTCGCGCGATACGGTTATTGGCGGAACCACATATGGTGTTTTTACGGATGTATATAGTGGCGAAAATTGTGTTTATACTAAGCCTTTTGCCTGGGGTTCAACATACAGCCGTGAACATACTTGGTGTCAGAGCTGGTTCCCTGTAGCCAGTACTTCAAATCCCTATTATTCCGATCAGCATCACCTCTTTCCGGTTCAGCAAAATCATACGAATGTTATACGCAGCAACCATCCATTGGGGATTGTAAAAACGGTTTCGTCCTCGTACCTCGAAGCGAAATACGGTACAGATTCCTTAGGCAATAACGTATATGAACCACGTGATTGCCACAAAGGAGATGCAGCCCGGGCGTTATTATACATGGCTGTGCGTTATAATGGAGTTGCGGGATATGGTGACTGGACATTCAACTATTTGAATACATCAACATTGCCATCAGCCTCGGAAGGACCGGAGTATTTAGCAACTTTATTGAAATGGAATAAGCAAGATCCGCCTGATAAATGGGAAATCGATAGAAATAATTACGTCCAATCAATACAACAGAATAGAAATCCATTTGTTGATCATCCGGAGTGGGTGAATTACATTAATTTCGGAGATCTTTCGAAAATTTCTGTTTCATATAGTACGGAACCTTCTTTCAAATCCAGTAACATTGTAGTAACCAAAGGGGCTAATTCGGTTACGGTTACATGGGCAAAAGTTTCTTCAGGAACACAGACCCCCTCAGGATATATTCTCGAAGGATTCAGGACAAATACATATTTTCTCCCTATAGATGGAGAGGTATACGTTGATAAAACAACCTGGTCTGATAGTTCGGCAATTGTAAATCTGGCATATGGAACAACTTCATATACATTTAGCGGGGTAGATACATCAAAACAGTTCTATTTTAAACTCTTCCCGTATAATGGAACGAGCACATTGAGAAATTATAAGACAACAGGATTGGCCGATACACTATCGTTATTGCAACCTGTGGGTGGCGAGTCATGGGGTGCTGCGACAACTCAGCAAATAATTTGGTCAAGCATTGCCATTGCAAATGTTAAATTGGAATACACTACCAACGGAGGAACAAACTGGACAACCATTATAGCAAGTACACCTGCCTCTACCGGGTATTATGACTGGACAGTACCATCTACAATATCTTCAAGTTATAAAATCAGAATCACGGACGCGAGTACACCCTCTCGGACGGCAACAAGTGCAAGTACTTTTTCGGTCACCTCTTCGTCTGCTACGGTTACTTTAACTTCTCCGGTTGGCGGCGAAAACTGGTTTGTCGGCGCTTCACATAACATAACGTGGAGTTCCGCAATGATTACCAACATCAAAATTGAATACTCAACAGATAGCGGCTCAAGTTGGATTACAGTCATTGCTTCTACTTCAGCAAGCACCAGTACTTATTCATGGACTGTACCGAATACAATTTCTTCAACATGTTATGTTAAGCTAAGCGATGCAAGTAATGCGGCGGTGTCTTCAATGTCTTCCGGTACTTTCACAATTTCGGCATCTCCAACATTGACTATTACGGCTCCGGTAGGTGGAGAAAGCTGGACCGGAAATACATCACATAACATTACCTGGAGCTACGTGAATGTTGCTAATGTAAAACTGGAATATACCACCGATGCAGGTAGCAGTTGGAATACGATCATTGCCAGCACTGCTTCCAGTGCAGGAACATATAATTGGACAGTTCCTAACCTTGCTTCAACGAATTATAAAGTCCGCATCAGTGATGTTGCGGGCAATGCGACTGCATCTGTCAGTCCATCCGTTTTTACCGTGACAGCAGTCACCGGAACGTTGTCACTTACAGCTCCTGTTGGCGGAGAAAGTTGGGTAGGCGGGTCGTCTCATAACATTACATGGACAAGTTCAAATGTTACCAATGTTAAACTTGAGTATACTACTGATGCCGGTTCCAATTGGACTACCATCATTGCCAGTACCGCGGCAAGTGCTGGTGCTTACTCATGGTCGGTGTCAAATATTGCTTCAACAAATTATAAAGTGCGAATAACGGATGCTTCCAACGCATCTGTAACCTCAATGTCCGCGTCAGTATTTACGGTAACGGTAAGTAACAGTTTAACGCTGACCTCTCCGGTTGGCGGAGAAAGTTGGACAGTCGCAACTCTACATAACATTTCGTGGACCAGTTCGGGTGTCACAAATGTGATGATTGAATATACCACAAATAACGGAACCAATTGGACTACAGTTATTGCTAGTACGTCAGCAGGCGCCAGCTTGTATTCGTGGACTATTCCAAACACTGCATCGGCAAATTGCAAAGTACGGGTAAGTGATGCAAGTAATTCTGCTTTGAATTCAATAAGCTCTTCTATATTTGCCATCTCTTCATCGTATGTATCTCCCTTTAACATGAGTGCAGGAGTAACCTACTCACAAAATTTTGATACATTGGGTACATCTGCAACGGCAACTTTGCCGTATGGGTGGAAAGTAGCAAAAAACACTGCGACTTTACAAACAATCGGTGCATATAGCAGCACAAACGCAGTTAGTACCACTACCTATGCGGCGGGTAATAGCATGAGCAGTACAGCAGCAAACGGCATTTATAATTTTGGCGCCGGTGTTTCGAGTACCGCAACCGACAGAGCACTTGGGGGAATATCCTCATCTTCCGCTTCAAAAAATGTGAACATGTTACTTGCTATGAAAAATAACGGAGCAAGTGCAATTTCCGGTTTTACCATCAGCTACAAAGTCGAAAAGTATCGTAACGGATCGAATAGCGCCGGATTTTCTGTTCAGCTTTTCTACTCATCAACAGGTGATTCAACTACTTGGATAAATGCGGGAAGTGGTTTTAAATCTAGTTTTGCTGCAGATGCAAATAGCTCAGGTTTTACCTCTGCTCCGGGAGATAGCAGTCTTATTGAGAATAAGACACTCTCCGTTTCAGTGGCAGCAGGCGCGTCATTTTATCTGGCGTGGAATTATTCAGTTACCAGCGGCACAACGTTTTCAAGTGCGCAGGCATTAGGAATTGATAATGTATCAATAACCGCTTTGGATAATAATTTCCCTGTGGAATTAACAGCCTTCACTTCGGAGGTCTCAGGCAACAATGTAGTGCTTGATTGGAATACGGCAACGGAACAGAATACTGCATATTTTGAAGTGCAAAAAACGAGTGCCGTTAACCCATGGCATACAATCGGCTTGGTGCGTGCGAACGGCTATAGCAACTCGCCTAAGAATTATAGTTTTGTTGATAAAAATCTTTCTGCCGGAGATTATAAATACCGTCTGCGTATTGTGGATAATGATGGTTTGGTCGAGTTCAGCCCCGAAGTAGGAGCTCAGATCAATCCCGTATCGAATTATGTACTTATGCAGAATTACCCGAATCCTTTCAATCCTACCACGGTTATCGGAATTTCACTACCGGCAGCTTCAACAATAAGGCTTGAGCTGTATTCAGCTGTAGGGGAAAAAATCGCGGATCTGATAAACAGAACGGTTGAGGCGGGTTACATTTCTTATCAACTTAACATGAATACTTTTGGCCTGACAACCGGCACATATTTTTACAAGCTGAGCGGTAACGATAACATTAGCGGTAAGAGTTTTCATGCTGTTAAAAAACTTGTTTATATTAAATAGCATTTAAATTTTATTATCATGTAACGGAGTGTGGTTGGTTTCATACTCCGTTTTTTTTCGAATTTGGATACTTATGAAAATTACCGATTATAAACATATCCTTTGGGATTGGAACGGCACATTGCTGAATGATCTTGAGTTAAGTGTTGAACTCATTAATAATGTACTGCACAAACGCGGATTGCCTACTTTAACGGTAGAGCAATATCGTGAGATTTTCACTTTCCCGGTAAAAGAATACTATGCGAAAACCGGATTGGATTTCGAAAAAGAATCTTTTGAGATAGTTGGTAAGGAATGGATGGACGGGTATGAGTCAAGAAAACACGAATGCGGTTTATCAACTTGTGCCGAAGATGTACTTCGGTTAATTCAAACAAAAGGAATTCCCCAATCAATTTTGTCCGCCTACTCACAAAAGTCTTTAGAGGAAATTGTAACGAAATTCGGACTACAGCAGTACTTTTCTCGATTAGTTGGATTGGATCATATTTACGCTACAAGTAAAGTGGAATTAGGCAAAGCATTAATTGCAGATTTGAAATTACAAAAAGGCCAAGTCTTGTTAATCGGAGATACACTTCATGATTTCGAAGTTGCATGCGAAATAGGCGCTGATGCCGTGTTGATTGCCGGAGGGCACCAGGATAAAGCCCGTCTGCTGGCAACAAAGTCACCGGTTTTTAATACTATGGAAGAATTCTATATTAGTGTAAGATGAATCCTTAGGATATAATCGTACCGGCTTCTTTCTCGATAACCTTTGCTATTGCTATATAATCTTCTTTCCCTAGGCCCATAGATACAGCATTATCCAACACAGTTTTGGCTGACTTTGCGATATAAGCAGGGGAGTGCAGCTTCTCTGCTTCATTAATCATCAAATTTACATCCTTTAAAAGATTTTCCACAAAAAATCTGGGAGTGAAATTACGTTCCACTATGCTTGTCCCTTTTGTCTGGAACATTGGGGCATTCAGTGCTGAGTGTTTCAGAATATCCAGTATACTTTCTGCACCAACACCGGTTTTTGTAGCAAGCATGAGTCCCTGTATAAGAGTCATAGCCATACCGGCAATAAACGAATTCATTATCAGTTTTGTATACGTGGCCTGCTCGGCTTTATCAAAATACCACAATGTTTCACCAAAGGCTTTCAAAACGGGAGTTATGCTTTCAGATACGACTTTATTTCCGCCTACAAAGAGCAGCAAGGTTCCGGATTCAGCCTGTGGATAGCTGCCAAGAACCGGGCAGTGAATAAATACTTTGTTATGTTCCTTATATACACTCTCAAGCTGAGCAGTAAGTGTAGCCGAAACTGTGCTGCAATCAACATGAATTCCATCAGCCGGTAAATTTGCTACGATGTCTTTGCTGATGACTGAAAGTGCGTCATCGTTAGATACCATACTGAAAACTAATTGACAATTCTTTGATAATTCAGCCGGAGAATCATAAGCTTTAGCACCCATCTCCAGAAGAGGTTTAGCTTTCTCCCACGTCCTGTTAAAGATTGCAATCTTATGTTGAGCGCCCAATAAGCGTTTAGCCATAGGGAATCCCATTATACCCGTACCGATAAATCCTATTTCCATATTACAGTAAATACTATTAAATAAGTAATGATTGATTAAGTTAAATTTAAAACATGTTGTGAAATTAACAATAAAAAGCCGAAAAACTTTTAGTTTCATTATAATATCGAGACATAACCTGCAATGTGGTTTGAACATTATTCCATTTTATGGTAAATTAAAAGTGTTTCTTGGAAACAGACTATAATCATGGAGCCACAAATGAAATTTGTTGATTATTTTAAATTTTTATTGATCACTATCGCCCCAATTGTCTTAACACTGAATACATTCGCTCAAATACCGGCATTTCCCGGGGCTGAAGGTTATGCCGCGAACATAACTGGTGGCAGAGGAGGAGTCGTATTTGAGGTTACAACTCTCGATGATGATGTGACGAATCCACCGGTTGGCAGTTTACGTGCGGCGTTGAAAGATACGACAACACAACCCAGAACTATTGTTTTCAGGGTAGGCGGCGTAATTGATCTGAAAGGCAGGCTTGATGTCGGTTGTTCTAATGTAACAATCGCGGGACAGACTGCTCCCGGTGATGGTATCTGCCTTAAGCGCTATCCGATGAAAGTATACGGTAAAAATATCATCATCAGATTCTTGAGATTCAGACCGACCGACATAACCGGGACCAATAGTCCTGCTATCTATGGTATAGATGTTGAAAACGCATACTATGTTATAGTAGATCATTGTTCATTGAGCTGGTCAATTGAAGAAGTCTGTACACTTTATGATAATCACTATACAACCCTTCAATGGTGTTTAATTTCTGAGGGACTACGAAATTCATTTAACGGCAAGGGCGCACATGGATACGCGGGTGTTTTCGGTGGCCAGTATGCAACCTATCATCATAATCTCATGGCTTGCTGTGACAGCCGTAACCCACGATTTAACGGCGCACGTGCTCATGATACGATGCAGGTGGTTGATTACCGGAATAATGTTATTTATAATTGGGGCTCCAACCCTGCTTATGGCGGCGAAATCGAAATTGCCAACGGTAAATCATATATTAATATGATAAATAATTACTACAAACCAGGTAATGCAAGTACGAACAGATCCCGAATAATCCAGCCATACGGAGCAGATACGACTAAAACAGGTAAATGGTATATCAATGGAAATTACACTGGTGGCTCAGCTTCCGTAACTGCCGACAATTGGAGCAATCCCGGAGTTTCACCGAAAACTTCAGGCATTCCCTTAACTGCTTTAAAGTCGGATACCGTGTTTGTTTGTCCTTCAGTTACAACAACTTCAGCAGAAATTGCATTCAATGATGTTCTATCTAAAGTAGGCGCTACCTTGCCGAAAAGAGATTCTGTGGATGAAAGGATATTGAAAGACGTCCTCAACGGAACTACCTCCTTGGGTCAAAACGGAATGGTTGATACATTTTATAACCGCTATACTTATCCCACATACGCATCAGGAAATCCCACGATGGATTCAGACCATGATGGGATGTCTAACAGCTGGGAGATATCGAAAGGGTTAAATCCTGACGACCCAAGCGATAGAAATGGTGATTATGACAAAACAGGTTATACAAATCTTGAAAAATATTTGAACGAATTGGTAGCAACAAACGGCTTATCCGATGACCAATCCAATTCGATGAAAAAATACGAATTCAAATTATATAGTAATTACCCTAATCCATTTAATCCTTCTACGACGATCAAATTTGAAATCGCGAGAGCAGGGCATGTTACTCTTAAAGTTTATGATGTGTTAGGGAAGGAAGTCCGGGCATTGGTTGATGAATTTAAAGAGGCCGGAGCCTATGATGTGATGTTTACAATGAATAATTTGCCGAGCGGAGTTTACTTTTACAGGATGAATTCCGGAACGGGCAGTGAAGTCAAAAAAATGCTTCTTATGAAGTAATTAGACTCTAAGAACTTTTAACCCCGCTTAAGGCGGGGTTTTTTATTTTCGCAATAGCTCCTCTCCCGGCTGATGACACATCAAAACTGCGCACTTCGAGCTCAGAAACTACAGAGTACACATATTAATCGCAATTGTGCGCACATGAAATATTGCTATCAATAAAATGATCAACTGCTTCCCGAAATTCCGGACTCATGAACTTGGAGGTGATGGATATAAGACGTATTCCTGAATTAACCTGGAAAAACTGGCTTTTGTAAAAAAAAGCCTAAATAAGTGGTAACGAGCCTCAGATTTTGTATGCATTTTTGTGAAAGACGCAGGTAAAAACCTTATAAATACGACAAAAAGGCACTTTTAGCAGTTCTTTTTTGTTTAAATTGTTAGCTAACCGTTGACCATAGATGAATACGTAAATTTTCTAAATTTATTTTGATAATTTAAAAATAGTATTATATATTATGAATGATGTATTACAAGTTTTTGACAACTGCCGACCCGAGGCTTCATTAACTTTTTTTACGTCACGGATGTGGTTTTTTGATTCTATTTGGTTCACCGACCCATTAACGGGGGTGGTGAAGCGAAGCATTCAAAACATTCAGGAAACACATAGCTTTAAATTTTACAACAACCATAAATTAAAGGATTGGCGATGGCTATCCGTCGTAATTTCCGGACCTCTTTAATTTGTATTTTACTTCTTGTTAACGGCCTTATATTCGCGGGGGAAACCGGTAAGATCTCCGGGAAGGTGATTGAGGCAGCTACAAAACAACCATCATTCGGAGCGAATGTGGTAATCGTTTCACGATTGGTTGATGGACAAGAAGAAAACATATCAAAGCAGCACGGCGCAACCACAGACATCAACGGTAACTATTTCATCCTCAACATCCCTCCCGGCACCTACACAGTTAAATGCTCCTATATCGGTTTCAAAGACGAAATAATGACTAATGTAAAAGTGACAATTGATAAAACAACAAAAGTTGATTTTAGCCTTGTTGCCGGTGGACATACAACAAGTGAAGTTGTAGTAACTGCATTTAACGACAAAAAAGTTGAAGTTGATTTGACTGCCACAAAACAGACGTATGAAGTGGAAAAAGTCAGAGAATTAGCCGGTATTGAAGATATTGGTGATATCTTAACCCTTCAGCCTGATATTATTGACGACCACTTCCGCGGCGGTAGAGTAGGGCAATCTGCTTATTTAATGGGCGGTACGTCCATAGTTAACCCCTTGAGCAATCAACGTGCATTTAGCCCTATCGTAAGCGGTTTAAAAACTGTAGAAGTTTTGACAAGTGGCTTTTCTGCTGAATACGGTAATGCTCAATCCGGTGTCATCAACATGGTGCCAAGAGAAGGCGGCGAAAAATGGAAAACATCTCTTGATATTTCCGGTACTTTACCGGGTTATAAAACATGGGGTGGAAGTCCATACAGCACAAACAATTTGCAATTTTATAACTTGTTAAAGAATGTGGATGAGTGGCTTAATGAAAACAAAGTAACTCCCGGAAAATATTTGTGGGACAATGGTTACGGATTTTCGAATTACATGCCGTCAGACGGTTCATTTTCGCATGCGGATTCGCTCCGTGTGGCAAGTATCAGCAGAGCGAATTGGCTGCAATCAATCCGCGATGTCGGTTTGGAATACGACAACACGGTAGATTCCAGATTCGATCTTACTCTGAGCGGTCCAATCAGTGATAATGTTAAAATTTTCTTTGTTGGACGTCAGAGAACAACCTATGCAATCGTTCCCACCACAGAGCCGAATCTGTATCGCCAAATGATGGCCAATATCACCGTTCAGCCTACAAACGATGATAAAATAGGACTCCGTCTGACATGGGATAATTCATTTGAAAATTCATTCAGCAGTTCAAACTGGCTGCGGTATCTGTTTAACAGAACATTGACGATGAATAAACTTTACCAGAGCAATATTCAACTTGGTTTGGATTGGAGCAGAGTTCTTAATGCGGCTAATGTATTTAACCTGAAGCTCAATTATTTAAATTTACGTTCCAGCAACAAACTTGAATTATTGACGGACGACCAGTTTCAGGACGTGTACACTACTCAGTCTAACTGGTATAACTATTACGGGCCCTCGAACCATCAAATCGGTTCATTCGCATCCAACAGAGGACTTGATATAGTCCAAACATATGATATGCACGCGAATATCGTATCTCAGGTGAACACGAATAACTTGTTAAAAGCCGGATTCCAATATACATACAATAACCTTAACGTAGATAGAGATATGAGCATAACCAATGCCGCTTCGTATCGCAAAGTTAAGTTTAACGTATTTCCGTACGAAGGCGGACTGTACGCACAGGACAAATTGGAATTTGAAGGATTCATAGCAAACGTCGGTCTCCGTCTTGATTATTATGATATGAATACAAGTTATTATTCCGATCTGTTTTCACCATTGCGTAATCCGTATTATGATGAATCCAAACCAATTGGTGAAAAGGGTTCCTATTATGATGCCTCACTCGCTTTGAAAACAAAGACGAAATTATATACAAGATTACAGCCGAGAGTCGGTTTTTCATTCCCGGTATCGGAAAGCTCAGTATTTCACGTCAACTACGGAACATTCACTCAAAGACCATCTTACGAGCAGATTTTCTATAATCAAGTCAACAAGTATGGTGATATTCAGATCTTGGGTAATCCGAGGTTGAAACCAGAAAACACAAAAATGTACGATATTGGTATCGTAAACGCATTTCCGGGTGGATTTAAACTTGATGTTTCCGCTTATTACAAAGACATTAAGGACCTTGTAGATGCTGCGTATTATGTGGATAGACTGCAACAGGTTTATCAAACATACACGAACCGTGATTATTCCGATGTTAAGGGCTTTTTTATAACCATTGAAAATAATGATGAAAATCTCGACCTGTTCGTCAGATACAATTATGAATCTGCAACAGGAAAAGCAGCTACATCATTGGATGCACCGGTGACATACTTCGAAAATCCTGCTGAAGGAACTGCATCTGTAAAATTACCGGATCCACAAGATATTTTTATGAATTATGATCGTACTCATAAATTAACTTCGAACATACGATACAAGTTCAACAATGATGAGGGACCGGAAGTTGGCGGAATATTACCGCTTGAAAATACGAGTTTCAGTGTAACATTCAGTCTTTACTCAGGAAGGCCATATACTTGGGATGTAAACGGAGAAGGTTTGAAATACAACAAACGTACACCAACCGAAAAAGAACTTCGTGCAAGAATCCAGAAAGCCTTCAAGTTCGGGTCAACATCAGTAAATATTTATGCTGAAGGACTGAATCTCTTGAACGGAAAAGTGTATAACTACGGAGCTGTATTTGACAATACTGTCAATACACCTCGTTGGGAATACGATCAGAGGAGTATTGACACATATACTTATTATGAACCTTATACTACGAGCCAGTCAGTATACATCTATTCTAATCAACCACGCAATTTCCGCTTTGGCGTGATTGTTAATTTCTAAGAGTATGAAATATGAAAAATACAACTAAATACATATTGTTCTTTTTGATAACTTGTTCAGCTCTCGGCTTTGCTCAGGTGCGTGAATATCAAATACATAAAAGAGGCATGCTCTGGCAGACAGTTTTTAATACCGGTGAACTCGGACGTGCATGGATGACCGGTTCGGAAGGAAACACAACAACGGTGCCGCTTATGGAATGGCCGTCACGCTCAGCTTCTGTTTTGAACGGAATTGAGTATAGCGGACAGCACAACAGCATCGGAGCCGGTCTCTTAATAGCAGGGAATATAGACAGCCTTCCGGGGCAGGCGAACCGTTTATTTGCTCACTGTGGTGGTGTCGGTGCCGGATCTCCCGAAATGGCTTTCGGAAGATGGAGTTTCCCTTATTTTATAGATAAAAAAGAAAATTATCCGGTTTTGAGCGATGGCTCCTTGAACCCAGCGTATGACCCCAATGAGGCAGAGGAAGTTATTGTTGCATCATGGGCAACCAACCTCGGTATCAAAGTCATCAGAACCTCCCGTGCGTGGAGTTTTCCAGATTATGATGATCTGATTATCTATGAATATACCTTTGTATATAACGGTGATACTGATGGAAACGAAAAAACGATTGAGATGACCAAAAAATTAAAGGATGTCGAATTCGTTTTTGTATATGGATTAGCACCTTCGATGTATGGATATCAGAGAAATTACAACGAATGGAAATATGATGCCGGAATGTACAAAGGAGACCAGGACATGTATTGGGACATGGACTATTGGTTAACCTTTAATCAGGATAGATGTAAACAATTAGATTGGAAATTTGCCGGCAAACCTGAACCGGATTCTGCCTTATTCCGCCTTAACGCAACCACCGGAGCAAACGGTGGAGGATTATTGAGCCCGCAAGACCCCGGTTTCTGTATACTGCAATTTGATACTCTTCACCTAACGGTATTTAGTCCCACAGATCCGAATGTGAATGAATCTGAATATAAAACTATGCTGGCAGCTCATAAAGACTCAAAAGGAGCCTATTATGAGTTGAGCGGTAGCAACAGATTAAAACAGCCTTGGATCAACCGCTTGCAGACAGGTGATGTCAGTTCTACGAAAATGCAAAATTCAGAGCTCCTCGCTACAGATAGAACTACTACTTACTACTCTTCTTCATCACCCGGTACAGTCGCTCCCGGCGCAACAGCCAACGCGAGATGGAATAAAGACTACTGGCGCGGCAGAGGTAAAAATCAGTACGGCAACACAAATATGGCCGTTAGAAAAAATATTAATTTTGGTCCTTATACTTTGAACCTTGGCGATACCGTACACTTTGCAATTGCTGAAGTTGTCGGTTATGGTGCAGATCCTGTTAAAGCTGTTGAAGGCGGCCGAGACAGTGCTACAGGTAAGAGCAGTTATCAATGGAATAAAGTGCCATCATGGAATCGTCCAGCATACTCGTATGATAAAGCACACAATCCCGTTAAAATGACAGATAATTATCTAAAAGATTACGGCTATCCGGATTATGTAAATTCTAATGTGCATTTTGTCCAACAAGTTGCTCACAAAGCATTCGAGGCTTACTTGGGTCTTGATTCAGCCGGTGTTTATGCTAAACTTCCATTGCATCCTGACGAACTGCCTTCAAAAGGTAGTTACAAAATCTCAATACCATGTCCGGCTCCTGCAATTACGGTTACAAATACAGATACCGGTGCTGTTATTCTCAAATGGAACAGAGCTGCCGAATCATTTTCCAGTCCTCGTTTAACAGGCGTATTAACTAATTATAAAGTATATCGTGCTACAGTTGGCATGGGCCCATGGAAATTATTAGCGACAATTCCGGTGGGCACTTCATTGGATAGCGTGGGAAACTACTTAGTCAAGGACGATGATCAAAGCTTCCAGATAGGTGATTATGGTTATTATGCCGTTACATCAGTGGATGACAAAGGGCACGAAAGCGGGAAGACTAATATAACCCATTTCAAGAAAAATTTACGTGCAGTTAAAAAACTCGGCAAGGTATATGCAACACCAAATCCATTTTTACTCAAATCCGGTTATGGTACCGGTACTGACGCTGACAGAATTACATTCTACGGACTTCCGAAAAAATGCACGATCCGCATATTCTCATTTGCGGGTAACCTTGTCGAAACTATTGAGCATGACGTTGACGAATTTACTGAAGACTATTGGCAGGTTACCAAAAACGGACAGTCAATCGCTTCAGGAATATACTTCTTTGTAGTCAGTACACCGTCGGGCGATAAATATTCCGGTAAACTTTTGGTAATTAAGTAAGATATCGGAAAGAGGAAAAAAATGAATACTATGAAAAAATTACTTCTCATGATTTTTATCTGCCTGCCGGTATCACTTTCAGCATTTGAAAAAACCGGTACCACCTCACTGCAATTTCTCAGTGTAAGGCCTTCCGCACGTGCAGCATCATTAAGCGGTGCATATACTGCAGCAGTAGATAATTCTGATGCTTGCTTCTGGAATCCGGCAGCTTTAACAAAGATTTCAGATCAGGATGCCTCAGTGTCGTTTATTGATTACTTCTTAGATGTTAAAATGTACTCCTTTTCGTATGGAATGACGACAACACATTATGGCTCGTTTGGAGTATTCGGATTATACTCAGATATCGGCGAAATTGAGGTTACTACTGTTGGGGCACGTGGTTTCTCTTCAGATAAGTCCAGTTATAATCCGGGATTAACAGGCGAAGTGATTCGTCCATTCCAGATGGTAGGTGGTTTATCTTACGGACTCGAGTTGACTAAAGCGTTCTCATTCGGGCTTTCTGCAAAATACGTCGAAGAGAACCTTGTGTATTACAAAGTACGTACCGTTGCTTTTGATGGCGGAATCCATTTCAAAACCGGATACCGTTCAATCGAAATCGCTGCAGCTATTAAAAACTTTGGTTCAGATGTGAAGTTCATAGAGAACAAGTATCCGATACCTCAGACATTAAATATTGGCGTCTCAGCTTTTGTTTTAGGAGCCGCCGGCAATAATCTTTTTATGGATTCGGAAGATAATTCAGTTTTGTTCGAATACGACATTACCCAACTTCGTGATTTCGACCAGCAGCACGTTTTGGGTTTGGAGTATTCATTCAAAAATATGGTACAACTGCGCGCCGGTTATAAATTTAATGGCGATCAAGAGACCTACAGTCTCGGATGCGGTGTAAAATATCAGAATTTAAGATTTGATTATTCCTATAATCCATTTGGTGATTATCTCCCTGCAGTGCATCGTGTGTCTGTAGGTTTCGCAATACAATAAGAAAATTGTTTTCAATCAGGAAGCAGATATGAAAAAGAGTTTAAAAATATTTTATAATGGAATAATGATAATACTTCTGATTGCGGCTCAGAATCTGCAGGCGCAGCACCGGGGTGATCAATTCTCCTTTCAGGGTATTGACATGGTCGGTGACTTCGGCGTTCGCAGCAGCGGAATGGGAGGGGCATTTACGGCAATATCCGGTGATGTTTCCAGCCTATATTTCAATCCTGCAGGACTAGCCGATATTTCGAAAAATCAACTTTCTGTTGGTGGAAGCATGTACTCCCAGCTCTGGAGAGAGTGCCAGCAGTACAGGCCGACGAAGTATTTTTCATCCTTATCTTTGTACTTAGAAGAATTATACATTCCTCCGCATCAATCAGATACTTCATATTACATTGATGGTAATGCCGTAAAAGACGTATCAGAAAAACCGTATAATATAAAAGACCCTAAATTGGGCACTGATCCATACACAAAAGCAGGTGAAAATTGGCACCGGTATAGCCGCAATTATTCATTGAATAATGTCGCCTTAGCTGTCCCGCTGGATTTTGCAGTCAAAGATCTTGTAGCAGCGGTATCGTTTAATACTAATAAGTTATACGACTATGACAGAAATGATACATATCTTGATCCGCATCCAGGTGACACCTATTATGATGTTTTAACAACTGCGAATCAGTATCATCAGGAATATATTCACTGGTATCGCTATAAGAGATTGCGTGAAGGCACAATGAGTTACCTTCATTTTGCTTTAGCATATCAGGTTATGGATAATTTGCAGGTTGGTGCACGTGCAAAGGCTGTTTGGGGTAAAACAAATGATAATCTCGGTTTAAGTAAGCATGGTTCATTCTGGTTGTATGATCAGAATAATTTCGGATTCCGGTATGAGGATGGTCTTGATACAACATACGGCCAGTCGAAATATAACAGCCTAAACTTTTCGCTTGGTGTTCTTTATACGTTCAACAAATTTAAAATCGGTGGTCAAGTTACGCTTCCATACACGATGACCAGAAAATGGGATTATACTGATTCCTCAAAAAGCTGGTATGCTACTTCAAAAAGTATGTCTTCAGGTGAAGATAAGTTAAAAATGCCGGTTGGGTACTCATTCGGCATTAGTTATACTCCAAAGAATCAAATTACATTGTCCTTTGATTATGAAAAGATACCGTATGGAGAAGCTCAAAAAGTGATTGCACAAAAGAACGAGTACTATCAGGATCTTCTCAATCAGTACATCCTTCGTTTCGGATTAGAATATCGTCCGTACAAGTATCTATCATTGTCGGCGGGTTATAAAAATACATCTCAGATTTTTTCTCCAGATGGCGCTGCTGATCGCTCCAAGGGTCCGGTCGCGACAGGATATTCATGCGGTGCAGCTTATGTTTCTCCATATGGCAGACTTGACGTAACCTATACATACTCTACGCTTCGATATTACGATTCATACTATACAAATACGAATTACGCGGCTGAATTCAGCGGCAACATTATAGTCGGATATACAATCAATTTCTAAACTAACTAATTAAATCTTTCTCAGGAGGTTCCATGAAACTTTTTTCCAAAACATTTTTGGTGCTGTTTTTCGTCCTGCTTAGTGTGCATATCTTTGCAGGCGATGTGGCAAGCATCAAATCAGGTAACTGGAGTGATGTCACTACCTGGTCAACCGGTGCTATTCCGGGCGCGAGTGATAATGTGTATATAACCGGTGGTACAACAGTCACTTACGATATGGATTCATCGGTTGTTGCTAATCTTTATGTCGGTTCGGATACTTCAACTGTTGGTGCATGGAGGACATCCAATACCAAGGCAACAATTTTGAATGTTACAGGGAATATTAAAATTTTTGCTAATATGGGCTTTTTTACACAAACGAGTACCACGTTATTTTCAATTCATAAAATCTACCTTCAGGGAAATATCGAAAATAATGGAACCAAATTTGACATGAGAAACGGTGCAGCTGCTCCTTCATGCCTGAACGTCATAAACTTTATTTTTTATGGTTCAACGAACAGTACGGTGAAAATGGGTACATACGGAACTACGAATAATGAGTTTAACGGTATTACCATCAATAAGACAGGTGGCGCAAGAATCGTATTGCTCAGTGATATGGTATGCGCACAAGGTTCCTCAACCTATCCCAATCAAAGCCCATCTGTTCATTTCACCGAGGGATGCATTCAAACAGATAAGAATGTATTCTATCATTTATCAACGACCTCAGCTGATATGGATACAGGAAAAGCAACAAGTTATGTTATGGGCAATCTTGGTAGAGCAATGGGTGCATCAAGCGGTAAAACCAATACTTTTGCAGTTGGTGATGCAGGCGGTTATCGTCCAATCGTTATGAAATCATCAACCCCGGGTCTTGTAACCGGCCAAGCTACAATCGTTTCATGTATCTCTGGCAAAGCGAATACCGGCTCAAGCACATTCCCTGATGGACAGATTGATAAGGTTTCTGAAGTCAGATATTACAAAGTAGTTTATACGTATTTAATTAATACACCTCCTGATACAATGGGATTTGACAGTTTCCGCCCTTCTTATATGGCGGGAGATGGTATAGCCGACGGTAATCATGACATCCGCGTTGCTTATTCAACTGACGACAGAGCCACATGGAATACTCTACATGATAATTACCCTGATCAGACGATACTGCAGAGCTATCCTAAATATTATGGAAGTGATACGTTGGCTACCTCAATCGTCCTCAGAAAAGGTCTAAATAGTCTATATATCTCTTTTGCTCGATTAACAGGAACAACTACAAATACTTTGACATCTTCAACAGATGTAAGATTAGATGTTCCAAAAGCCAAATCATTCCTGATGGAACAGAACTATCCAAATCCGTTCAACCCATCAACAACAATCCGTTACAGCATTCCCGAAAATTCATTTGTAACATTAAAAGTCTACAATGCTTTAGGAAAAGAAGTTTCGGTATTGGCGAATGAATACAAATCTGCCGGATATTATCAGGCTTCGTTTAACGCAAGCGAACTTTCAAGTGGTATTTACTTCTATACATTGAATACAGGTAAATTCACTGAAACTCGCAAAATGATCTTAATGAAGTAATAGTTTAGATTTAGTTCTTAAAGAATATTTCATCGTCGTCTTGGCAGGTGATTGATGAAACGCACTAAGCTGCAGGGTTGAAAAGCCCTGCAGCAATTTAAAATATGACGCAATTCCCACTGTTTCATAATTAGAATTTTGATTACAATTCCATCCTATGAGAAAAGAAAGTGATATGAGTTTTAGAATATCTACGTCTGTTATTGCAATTGCATTGATATTCCTTTCGGTAGCTAATTTTGCAAAAACCCCGCAAGGCAGATTTGTGTTTGTTAGCGCAGAAAAATTAAAAAGAGCCCATGAGTTATACACGACCGGAGACTATAAGAAAAATCCGGTTCTGAAAAAATTAGTCAAAGATTCTGAAAAATCGCTGAAGATAGATATAGTCACTATTTTGGATAAAAAAGAAGCCGGGCCGAGCGGGAATAAGCATGATTATTATTCATTGGCTAATTATTATTGGCCGAATCCTAATACGCCTGATGGGCTTCCATATATCAAAAAGGATGGTGAAGTCAATCCCGATATATATGAATCAGGTGATAAGGAAGTATTCCCCAAAATGCTTAAAACGACATTCAATCTTGGTGTGGGATATTATGTAACAGGGAAAGACGAGTACGCTGAACAGGGCATTAAGTGGTTGAGAACCTGGTTCGTGGATACCGCAACCATGATGAACCCAAATTTTGAATACTCACAAATTATCCGGGGTAGTAAAAAGAAAAATTATTCTGGTATCATTGATGCCTGTGAAATTCCTAAGGTCCTGGATGCGATTGCGATGTTATCCGGATCTGATTTAATGACAGATGAGTTAGACAAGAGTCTGAAAAAGTGGTTCGATTCATATCTGGACTGGCTGATGAACAGTGAAAACGGTAAAAGAGAAAGCAAGTCGGATAATAATCACGGAACCTGGTATGATCAGGGCGTTGCTGCTGTCGCATATTATGTTGGTAAGGATGATCTCGTAAAAAAGATATGCGAGAACGTAAAAACAAAAAGAATTCCCGAACAAATTAATGTTGATGGTTCACAGCCAAAGGAATTGGCGAGAACCAGGTCGTTGCATTATTCATGCTATAATTTGGAAGCAATGGCGAAACTTGCAAGAATCGGTGATCGAGTGAAAGTCGATATTTGGGATTATACAACTCCTGACGGAAGAAGTCTTAAGAAAGCTTTGGACTACATAGTGCCATTTATTAAAGGTGATAAACAGTGGGAGAATAAGCAAATAACAGATTTTAAAATTAAATCATTTTTTGACCTATTTGTTATGGCTTCGGATGCCTATCACGATGACGCATATGCTAATGCTGCGTTGAAGAGCCTTGGGAATGATGCTACATCCATGTCAGAGACTATCTTATACTGATCGATTAATAACAGCCGATGAATCGTCAAACGCTATATATTGTACTATTACTTCTAAGTTTAAGCGCTGCAGGAGTAACTGCTCAGACATGGCAGTCTACACGGGTATTTTATGAAAACAACAAATTAAAATATGTCGCTGATACTGAGCAAAACGTTATCCCTGATTTCAGTTACGCAGGATATAAAAGAAGTGAAGCGCCAATCCCTGATATACCGGTTGTAAAAACTATATTCCCGGTTCCCGGCGATAATACCCAAAATATTCAGAATGCACTGGACTCAGTCAGTCTGCTACCTAAAAATGCGGACGGTTTTATTGGGACACTTTATTTAGCCCCCGGAGTGTACAATGTTTGGGGCTCAATATATCTCAAGTATTCGGGTATTGTACTGCGAGGTGCTGGAGACGGTGAAGACACACTTACGAATACAATTATTTACGGAAGGGGTGACAGCACTCATCAGAGAAATCTGATAATCGCCGGTGGCAATAAAAACTCTTTATGGAGAGATTCGATTTCCGGAACAAAGACAAACATCACAACTTCCTTTGTGCCAACAGGGACAAGAGTATTCCAAGTTGAAACTGCATCCAGCTATTCAGTCGGAGACAATATTATCATATATCACCCTTGCACCGATGCCTGGCTGCAAGCGGTTAATTATGGCAGCTCGCATGATACCATTCAATGGGAAGTTGGTGAACATCCCATAGTATATAACAGACGGATAGTAGCGATTAATGGAAATCAGATTACTATAGATGCTCCTGTCTTTAATCCATTGAATAAAGCTTTATCACAATCATACATTTACAAATACGGCAGAGCTAACCTCAAGACAAATATCGGAATAGAAGATATTCGGGTTGATATTGAAACTGCAGGCGGCGAGGATGAAGACCACATTTGGAGCGCAATTGAACTGGATCAGATAGAAGATTCCTGGGTGAGAAATTGTACCATGCTTCATTTCGGACAATCCGGGGTTATCACGTGTACTGCTACAAGAATTACTGTTGATAGCTGCTTTGCGCTTGACCCGGTGAGTATAATAACCGGAGAGCGCCGGTATAATTTTAATACATACGCTGCTTCCCAATTGATTTTATTCTCAAATTGCACAGCTACGAACGGAAGGCATCATTATATATCCAACGGACATTCATATGCCTCAGGCAATGTTATATACAACTGCAAATCCATAGGTATTTATAATGCCAGTGAAGGGCATAGACGTTGGAGTCAGGGATTTTTATTTGATAATCTGGTTGATTCCAGTCCAAATACTTCGTCATATATTCTGGGCTTATACAATCGCGGAAACTATGGTACGGCTCACGGATGGGCAATCACAAACTCTGTTGCATGGAATTGCAGAGCCGGCAGCAGGGATATAATCATTCAAAAGCCGCCGACGGGACAGAATTACGCGATTGGATGTTTCGGACGCAAAGTCTCAGGTGTTACTCCTCCGGCCCCATTTAAGGAAACCCCCGGGTTTATTGAAGGTACAAATACGGATAACCTGGTACCGCATTCTCTATACCTGGCTCAATTGCAGGAGAGACTGGGTATAACTCGTATGGCTGACTTGAACTCGAATAATGTAAAGGCTAAAGATGTTAAAATCATTGGAGCATATCCGAATCCTTTCAACCCGACAACCTCAATTGAATTCGAATTAGGCGCCAAAGCCGCTGTAAAAATTACAATCTATGATTCTCTCGGTAAAGAAGTGCAAATATTGTGCAGCGAGCAGAAGAATGCGGGGAAAAACAAAGTACAATGGAATCCTGCAATGTTGAATTTGCCAAGCGGTATATATTTTTGCCGCATTACTGCCGGTGTTTCTGTTTCTATGGTTAAGCTTATTTATCTGAAATAATTAAATGATTTTGAGAATTTATTAATGAAAAAACTATATATCATTTTCTTATTGAGTCTAATCGTTGGTAATGTCTATGGACAGAAACAATTAGATTTGAGTTCTTTTGAGCACGATAGAGTTTTAAAAGCTGCCAATGCATATCTGGCTGATACCCCAATTACCGTAACTGCATTTCATTCTGATAGAAGCAGCGGGGGACTGCATGATTATTTTTCTGAGGGCGACTATTGGTGGCCGGATCCAAAGAATCCGAATGGCCCATATATTCAAAATGACGGAATGTCCAACCCTGATAATTTTAACGCGCACCGTCAAGCGCTAATTAAGTTCAGTGTTAAAACTGCGGCACTTACGGCAGCTTATAAAATTACTCATGAAAAAAAATATGCAGATGCCGCAATCAGACAATTAAATGCATGGTTTGTGGATGAAACCACAATGATGGCTCCGCATTTGTCATTTGCACAGGCGGTAAAAGGGAAGGCTAATGGCAGGGGTGTAGGAATTATTGATACTATACATCTGATTGAAGTTGCAAAATCTGTAGAGATATTGGAATTGATGGGAGCCTTGGCGCATCCCGAAGCTGATAAAATAAAAAACTGGTTCCGAAGGTATGTCAATTGGATGATGTCGCATCCAAACGGCAAGGAAGAGATGAATGCCAAAAATAATCATGGTACCTGTTTTACTATGCAGCTGTCTGAATTTGCAAAGCTGTTAGGAGATGATTCGCTTCTGACTTTAGCAAGGGATAGATTCAAAGGTATTTTGCTCCCTAATCAAATGGCTGCCGACGGAAGTTTTCCGCTTGAATTAAAGCGTACAAAGCCATACAGCTATTCTTTATTTAATTTAGATGCAATGTGCATGATTGCTCAAATATTAAGTGATGATAAGACCAACCTATGGGACTATCAAATGCCTGATGGCAGAAGTCTCCATAAAGCTATTGATTATATGTACCCCTTTATCAAAGATAAGTCGTCATGGAAAATGCATCCGGATGTAATGTATTTCAAGGATTTTCCAGTCCGACAGGTAAGTCTCCTGTTTGGCTCTATTGCTTATAATGAAAACAAATATTTGGAATTATGGAAAACTCTGGAAGCAGATTCACAAGTCGAAGAAGTTATTAGAAATTTTCCTATACGGCAGCCGGTACTTTGGCTTAATTAATTGTTAATCTATACAGAATCGAACCTTACGATATGCGCTATAAAATTTTCCTCTTTGTACTGTTAACATTTCTCTCCTCTATGGTTTTCGCTGAGGCGGCTGATAGCAGTTTTATCAGTTCCGTAGTTAAACAGTTAAAATATAAAGATGATGTTATGCATGGAAGATTTCCGCAATACACCCAGCAAGGAGAATGGAAATTCTCAAAATCTACTTCATGGTTAATAGGGTTTACCGGTGGTGAATTGTGGAATGTATATGATATTATAAAAGATAATGAATTAAAAACACGTGCCCTTAAACACGCAGATAGTCTTATTCAATATGCGGATCTTGATAATACTCATGATTTAGGTTTTATCTTTTTACCCTCAGTGGTTAAGGCATATCGCGAAACCGGAGATGTAAAATACCGCGACGCAGCTATCCGTGCCGCCAGAATGCTGGCGAAACGATTTAATGATAAGGGTAACTATTTACGCGCATGGGGTGCATTAGGTTCAAAAGATCGTGACAGCTTAATGATTATTGATACTATGCTCAATATTGAACTTCTGTTTTGGGCGGCTCAGGTCACCGGTGATTATTCGCTATATGATATTGCGTATAAACACGCGTTAACCTGTATGAAAGAACATGTTCGACCGGACTTTACTTCTTATCATGTCATCCGATTTGATCCACAGAGCGGGAAGGTTGTTCAAAAACGCACGCATCAAGGTTATTCGGATGAATCTACTTGGGCAAGGGGGCAGGCCTGGGGTATATACGGATTTGCATTGGCATATAAATACACTGCGGATGAACGGTTTTTGCACACCTCTAAGAAAATGGCCGATGTTTTTCTTGCAAAACTTCCTGATGACATGGTTCCTTATTGGGATCTTGATTTGGCAGGGGATACTGTTTCCAGAGATGCTTCAGCGGCAGCGATTGCTGCTTCAGGAATGGAGCTATTATCACATCTGCTGCCTTTGCAAGAGGAAGCAATTAAGTATCGTCATGCTTTTGCCCGGATCGCTGAATCGCTGAATAAAAATTACACCTTCATCAATTCGAAGCGTAAAACCGAGCAGGGTTTGTTGATTCATACGGTTTATAATTATGCAAAAGGGTGGGGAATTGACGAGTCTTTTCCATGTGGTGATTATTACTATACAGAGGTTCTGAAAAAGTACAATGAATTAGAGGAATCTATTAATTGTGTTCAAAACTCTGATAAAAGACAAGAATACAAGATTAATGATGATTGGGGGTATCTTGAGAATGATACACAAAATTATCAAGACGCTTTGAAGAGTTCAGACTGTTGGCAAAACGTTTCACTTCCGCACACCTGGAACAAAATAGATATTTACGATTTAGTGCCGGGATATAGAAGAGATGCGAGTTGGTATAAAAAAGAATTGTTTATACCTAAAAATGATGTTCCAATGAAATATGTGCTCTCGTTTGAAGCGGTTAATATAAAAAGCGAAGTATATGTTAACGGGCAATTGGCCGGTGGGCATATTGGCGGGTTCATCGGATTCGATATAGATATGACCCCGTATGTGAAATTCGGGGCAGTGAATGAGATTTTGGTGCGTGCTGATAACTCAGTAGACATTAATGTCATCCCTTCGCAGAAGGCTGACTTTAGCATAATGGGAGGTATTCCGCGTAATGTATGGCTGAAAGTTCTGCCATTAACACACATTAGCAATTTCCACGTTGCAACACCAAAAGTTAGCAGAGATGCTGCTAAAACAAATCTATCTATCTTTTTCGAGAATAAAACTACCTCCAACGAAGAATATACAGTTCTTGCGCAGGTATGTTCCCCGAAAGGCGATGTGGTTTCGGAAAAGAAACTAAAACAGGTTATTACGCCCGGTATCGACACGGTAAATGTTTCATTGCCTGATATTAAGCAGCCATTATTATGGTCACCAGAGCATCCAAACTTATACACGGTGCGTGTTACTTTAAAGAAAAAAAATACAGTGGTTGATGAATTGACCGACAGATGCGGTTATCGGTGGTACGAATTCAAAGAAAAGGGTCCTTTTTATTTGAATGGTGAAAGACTGTTGCTGCGCGGTACACACCGTCATGAAGAATTAAGTGGGTATGGTAACGCAATTCCTGATTCGCTTCATCGTAAAGAAATGCAAATGATTAAAGAGTTAGGTGCAAATTTTGTCCGTCTGGCGCATTATCCCCAGAGTCCGGAAGTTTACAGAGCTTGTGACGAGTTAGGTATTTTGGTCTGGGATGAAGTTGAATGGTGTCGTGGAGGAATGGGCGGTCAGGTATGGCAGGCAAATACAACCCGGCTGTTAAAAGAACAAATCAACATGCACTACAATCATCCGTCAATTATCTTATGGTCAATAGGGAATGAGAGTGATTGGCTCCCTGATTTCCCGGGCGGCGATAATTTCGATTCGTTAAAAGCTTTTGTTAAGGTGATGCATGATCTTGCAAAAAGTTTAGATCCATCCAGACCTACAACGGCAAGGAAATTTGAAGCAGCTTCTAAGATCGTAGATGTGTATTCACCATCAATTTGGCCGGGCTGGTATTCTACAGTCTACAAAGAATATGATAAGGTAATGGCCTCAAATCATGAAAAATATCCAAGACTATTTCACGCGGAATACGGCGGTGATAGTCATCCGGGTAGACATACTGATTCTCCAATATCAGGTGAGGGAATTATTCCCGTTGATAATGGCGAAGAGAAAGCAAATCAATCTAAAGTGAAGAACATCGCTAATGACGGTGACTGGAGCGAAAGCTACATTGTGAATTTATTTGATTGGTATCTCAAGTCATCGGAAACGAATCCATGGTTGACAGGTAGTGCCCAGTGGATATTCCGCGACTTTAGTACACCGCTCCGTCCTGAGAATCCAATTCCTTACATGAATCAGAAAGGCCTTATTGATCAGGACGGTACCCCAAAGGATGCATATTTTGTATTCAAGAGCTATTGGACAACAAACCCCAAGTTCTGCTATGTGGAATCACATTCATGGACATATCGTACCGGTGCAAAAAATCAAAAGCGGAATGTAAAGGTTTTTTCAAACTGTGACGAGGTTGAGTTATTCCTGAATGGCGTCAGTCAGGGAAAACTGAAAAAAGATATAAAATCATTTCCTGCTTCCGGCTTACAATGGAGTGTTCAGTTCACAGATGGCAAAAATACAGTCGTAGCAAAGGGATTTGATGGTGGTAAGGAAGCTGCTATTGATTCAGTTGAGTTGACATACACGACTCAGAAGGTTGATAAAGCAGAGGAAATCCAATTTACACAAAAACGTTTGGATAATGGAAATTATTTGATAACTGCCACCGTAGTTGATTGTAAAGGCAGGCAGTGTGCTGATTTTAACAAAATTTTGTATTTCTCTAATGTCGGTGCCGGTAAGATTGTCAATCCGGGCGGTTCACCAACAACAAGCCAGGTAATTCAGGCTGCTAACGGAGTAGCAAAAATTCAGATGAAAGCAACACCGCTTGAAGATAACACTGTTGAAGTGCGCACACAAGATTTAAAAGGTTTTTATTATACAATTCAGCAATAATTTTATTATGGAGTAAAAAGATGAAAAAATTGATTTTTAGTTTCGTTATTTTATTGATGTCCGGCATTTCATTTGCACAGTCAGCCGGTGATGTCATGTTTACAGAAATAGGTAATGGGGGTACGAAGAAATCCATGTATCATGGCGGCGATTATGTCGAATTGACTATTTTGAAAGACGGTACTTGCTTAGGCGGTTGTTATCTTACAGATTATTCATCCCCAACTTCCTCGGCAGGTGAAAGACAGGGCCGCGTCCAATTTCTTAATACCCCTAAATCAATATTTTCCAGATCATTTGCAAAAGGCACAATCATACTCATTTGTTTGGATGCCAAAGATATGTCGTACGGCGGTAAATCGTCTGCTGATTTATTAGCTCTGACGAAAGATGAAAAGCATGTCGTAGTATTCCCATATGAAGATACGGAGAGTTGTTTGGCAGATAGCGGTCATATCGGACTGACAGGAAAAGATGATATCGCATTAGTTAAGGGTTGGGTTAAAAATGCTGCTTTGGACGTTGTATCCTGGGGCAGAAATATTAAATGGACAGGTTGCCCGATAGTAGAATTGCCGCAGGAAATACTTGATAATGGCAATATCATTTCTTTAAAAGATAGTGCAACCTTCGAAAATCATACTTTACCGGAAAACTGGGTAGGTACTACAGATGACAAAGATGCTACTCCGTGCTTAAAAAATACAGTGAAATAGCGATTTTTTCTTAGAAAATGCTTGCCTATAATATGCAGGTATCTTATATTATGTCAGACAACGTATAATTTTTTGGATGGGAACCATTTTTTCTTCTATTGGAAATAAAGAGCTTCTGAGCAAAAAAGTTGCTTCTAAAATTGAAGAAGCAATCAGAAATAAAAAAATTGCTCAAGGCGATAAATTGCCGACTGAACTTGAACTGTGTGCTCAGTTTAATGTAAGCCGTACTGCAATTCGCGAAGCTCTCCGGATGCTCAGTGCAAAAGGGTTGATCTCCATTCAAAAGGGGAAAGGCATATTTGTTATGCCTCCCTCGTCTGACCATGTCATCAGTTCAATGAAGTATTATCTTTTTGCCAATGGACATGTAGATGACCCACTTACAGTACTCGAAGCCCGTCTTATAATCGAACCCACAATTGCTGAATATGCTGCTATTTATCATGATGACAATGATATCATAGCACTGCAGGAAAATTATGAAGATATGCGGAAGAACACTGACAAAGATCGCCATGCGCATCTTGATTTAGAATTTCATCACCTTATTGCTGAATCAACGAAAAATCCGATAATGCCGTTGATCTTAAATCCTATCCATAGTCTTATGCCGAAAATCAAATCTAAGATTATGGTAGCTGTTCCTAATGCAAAAGAAGCAGCTTTAGTATGGCATCTTAAAATTTTAGAAGCTATTAAATCAAGTGATCCGGCACTCGCAAGGGAAATGATGAAGCAGCATTTGTTAGTTGCTAAAGAACATACTGAGCAAATGTTGACTGAACAGGCACAATAATTTTTTTAAACTAATAACTTGTATGACATAATATGTAATGCAGGATGTAAATTATTAACATTATAAAATAAATATTTGAGGAAATTATGATAGACTTAAAAAATAAAGTAGCATTAGTAACCGGTGGCGCTCGCGATATCGGAAGAGCAGTATCTCTGCAATTAGCAAAACAAGGTGCTTCAGTTGTAGTTAATTATTATGACAACCCTACCGATGCTGAAGAAACAGTAAATTTAATTAAAGCTATTGGTGGCAATGCTGTCGCATTGCAAGCTGATGCAACCAAGAGTGAAGAAGTTAAGCGTCTTGTTGAAGGAACAGTAGCAGCATTTAATGCTAAAATAGATATTTTGGTTAACGTTGCAGGTGGCTTAGTCGGAAGAAAAAAAGTAGACGAGATGGAAGAATCGTTTTGGGATTTTGTTATTAACCTCAATTTGAAAAGCGTTTTCCTTGTTTGCCATCATGTTCTTCCAAACATGAATGATGGTGGATGCATTGTTAATTTTGCTTCTATCGCAGCTCATGACGGCGGTGGACCGGGTGCTACTGCTTATGCTACATCTAAGGGTGGAGTACTGACGTTCACCAGAGGGTTGGCTAAAGAATTAGGACCAAGAAAAATTCGCGTTAATGCAGTTTCTCCGGGAATGATTAACACAACGTTCCATAACACATTTACAAAACCGGAAGTCCGTCAAAAGGTTGCTTCCTCCACACCGTTGCAGAGAGAAGGCGAAGCTCCAGAAGTAGCTAACCTTGTTACTTTCCTTGCCTCAGATGCAGCTTCATTTATCAATGGTGAATGTGTCGAAATTAACGGTGGAGTTTTCTTTGCATAAGAAATTCGGTTTTCTTTTAATCGTTTTCTCATCTCTCGTGTTTTGGGCTAATGGTGCGTTAGCCCAAAGCACTCCTCCTCATCTGGTTTTAACAGGTAAGGAAGTCACTGCAATTCACAAGGATTGGGCTTCGTATCCGGTTTTCAAAAAATGTTTTTTGGAGGCAAAGGATAAAATTGATGCGGTTCTTGGAAAGTCAATTGATGTTCCTTTTCCGAAAGATGCAGCCGGGTATACTCATGAACGTCATAAACAGAATTATACGGAAATGTATCTGGCGGGCTTTTTATATCAGGTTACCGGCGAAAAAAAATATGCAGATTTTGTAAAGAAAATGTTACTTAAATACGCCGATCTCTATCCCACATTAAAACAGCATCCCGAGGCAGCTTCTTCATCTCCCGGCAGACTTTTCTGGCAATCACTCAACGAATACAACTGGCTCATTTATACCTCACAAGCATATGATTGTGTGAAGGGAACGTTTACCTCTTCTGAACAAAAGTTGGTTGAAAACAATGTGTTCAGGAATATGGCAGAATATTTTGCCGTTGAACGCGTTGAAGAGCTTGATCTGATCCACAACCATGGCACATATAGCACTACAGCTGTTGGATTAGCGGGCTTTTTGTTAAATGATAAGGATCTCATTGATAAAGCGCTCTTTGGCTCGCATAAAGACACCACAGCAGGATTCATTGCACAAATGAATGCTCTTATTTCTCCTGATGGATATTATACTGAAGGCGCTTATTATGCGCGTTATGAATTGCTGCCGGTCTTCGTTATGGCAAAGGCAATTAATAATAATATTCCTTCAATGAAAATCTTTGCATTCCGGGACAGCATATTCAAGAAACTTGTCTATGCTACTCTCCAGCAAACTACAGTAAGTGGTAAATTTCTTCCTTTGAATGACGGAGTCAAAGAAAAAAACTATTTGTCTCCTGAGATCATGACAGCACTTGATATCGTTTATGACGTTTACGGTGGTGATAAATCCTTGTTAGACATAGCAAAAAAACAGGACAAGGTTGCATTGAACGGTTCTGGGTTATTAGTTGCTAAGGCACTTGCCGGAATCAAGAATACTCCAGAATTTGAACGTAAAAGCGTCAACTATTCAGACGGTGCAAACGGCGACGAAGGCGGTATGAGTATTGTTCGTTCAGGTAAGGGTATTGATGAATCAATGCTCGTCTACAAATATACTGCTCATGGCCTTTCCCATGGACATTATGATAAGTTGTCTTTTAGCTATTATGATAACGGTGATGAAATCGTCCGTGATTATGGTTCTGCACGTTATGTAAATGTCGATCAAAAATGGGGCGGAAGGTACTTACCAGAAAATAAGTCATTCGCTATGCAGACCATTGCTCACAATACGCTGGTTGTGGACGAAAAAACACAGTTTGGCGGCAAAATTTCCGTATCGGAGAAATACCACCCTGATGCATATTTCTTCTCGATTGATAATCCGAAATTTAAAGTAACCAGTGCAAAATTTGTTGATCCGACAAATCCGGTAAAAATTCAGCGAACGTTAGCACTTGTGTCAATTGCCGAAATTGCAAAACCGGTAGTAATTGACGTCATCAGGGCTGAATCTGATAAAGTACACACTTACGATATTCCTGTATATTATGCCGGCGAGTTTATTTCTACAACGGTGAAATACACAGCAAATGATAAATCACTTAAACCTCTTGGCAAAGACAGCGGATATCAACATCTCTGGAACATGGGGTCCGGTACAGTGGATTCTACTTTGCAGGTAACCTGGCTGAAGGGTGACAGATTTTATTCATTAACTGCATCTGCCGATAGCACTACAAACTTATTTTTTGTAAGGGCTGGAGCAAGTGACCCGAAATTTAATCTTCGCAATGACCCGGCTTTCATTATTCGAAACAAGGAAAAATCATTTGCAATTGCTTCGGTAATCGAGCCGCATGGTAAGTATGATAGTGTAAATGAATTTACACAGGATTCGTATCCACAACTTCAATCAGTTAAAGTTTTAAAAGATGGTACTGATTTTACCGCTGTAGAGATTCAGGGTAAAAACAATATACATTATCTTCTAATTATCAGTAATAACGATTCATCTTCCAAGTCGATGCATAACTTTATGCTGAACAGCATCAGTTATAAATGGACCGGGCAAGTATATTTTGAGAAATACAAAGGAGAATAGTATGGCAGAATTAAGTATTGATGCAGTAAAAAATTTCGTTTTTAACGACGAAATTGAGTGGGAAGAAGTTGGCCCTGGTGTACGGAGAAAACTACTTGCTTACGATAAAGATTTGATGGCTCTTATAGTTGAGTTTAAAAAAGACTCTATAGGTTATCTTCATAAACATTATCATACTCAAATATCATATATCGTATCAGGTTCTTTTGAAGTTACCATAGGTACTGAAAAGAAGGTACAAAAAGCAGGAGATGCATATTATCTGCAGTCAAATATCGAGCATGGCGTTGTTGCTCTGGAAGATAGTTTACTCGTTGATATTTTCACTCCGGCTCGCGAAGATTTCATTAAATAAGCATACATACTCTTACTAAGGAACATTGCTTGAAAAAAGTAAAAGGATTCCGGTGGGCTATAATTAGTCTCATCGCTTTAGTCACAGTAATTAACTATATCGACCGAAATGCTTTGTCTATTATGTGGCCGGGCATTTCAAAAGATCTTGGTATGACCAAAGATCAGTACACGATGATTGTAACCTTTTTCATGATAGCATATGCGGTCAGTCAAAGTGTTAGCGGTAAAATTTATGACAAAATCGGCACCCGTTTCGGTTTTGTATTTTCAATCGTTATCTGGGCGTTTTCCTCTGCATTTCAGGGGTTAGCACGTAGTATGGCTTCCTTCGGGTTCTTGCGTGCAACCTTGGGTTTTGGAGAAGCCGGAAACTGGCCGGGAGCTACAAAATCAGTAGCTGAATGGCATCCGGTGAAAGAAAGAGCTTTAGCGCAGGGTATTTTTAACGCTGGTGCTTCAATCGGCGGTATTATATCACCTCCGTTGATCGCTTACCTGTATGTCACTTTCGGATGGAGAGTTACATTCCCGATTATTGCCACATTCAGTTTGATATGGCTTATTCCTTGGCTGCTCATCAATAAAGGCCTTCCGAAAAATCATCCATGGGTTTCCGAAGAGGAGAGAGAATATATTCTTTCCGGACAGCCTGCTGCAGCAAAGTCAGATGAAAAAGTACTGAAATGGTCAGAGTTACTAAGTTATAAAAAAACTTATTCGGTAATTGTATCCAGATTCTTTCTTGATCCAATCTGGTGGATGTTCGTTGCATACCTGCCCATTTATCTGAATGAGCGCTTCGGTTTTGATGTGAAGCACATAGGTTATTTTGCTTGGGTACCGTATGTCGGCGCTGCACTTGGTAGTTTCCTTGGCGGCTGGGCATCGGGACACCTTATCAAAAAAGGATGGACTGTTGATCGAGCTAGGAAAACAGTAATCATCATCGGCAACATTATTTGTTTACCGCCTTTGATTCTCAGTGCATATGCATTTACTCCAATTTCGGCAGTCATCCTCATCGCCGTTATTTTGTTCGGATTCCAGGTTTCAATTAACAATATTCAAACACTTCCGAGTGATTACTTAACAGGCAAATCAGTCGGCTCATTAGCCGGGCTTGGCGGCACGAGTGCGGTCTTAGGTACTATTATTATGATGCAATTAGTCCCTTGGCTGACAAAAACAAGCTGGTTTTCATTCTTTATGGTCGGTGGAGCATTGGTTCCACTTGGAGTGGCTGCGGTCCTCATTTTTAGCGGTAACATTGAAAGAATTCAGTTAAAAGAAAATAAGTAAAATTTAAAGGTCACTTACGCTCGTCATAAAGTCGGCTCTCCGGGTTATTATTGTTGCTTTCATTATACAGCAAAGCTTATACGCGCAATATGATACGTATACAGGTTTTGTTGTACCAACTACGGCGGTGCTTCCTTCAACTGAAAAGCATCCATCGTTGTGGTTTACGTCAGATAAAATTGCAGATCTGTACGCTAAAAGGAACGCAAGCACCTACACCCAGACAATATGGTCGCGTTATACGAGCGATGTAAGTACTTACAAAAAAGTGGAAGCTGCCTCAACAGATGAAAACGATCGCCCAAGAATGGCGAAGATTGAAGCATTCACTTGGGTTATGACCGGTGATACTGCGGCGAAAAGAAAAGCGATAGATTGTCTTTTACGTGCATATGATAACGTTCCGCGGACAGCGACTGCTGCTGATTTCGGCGATAGCTATGACGAGATTTACAGAGCCACATGGCTCCAAAACTATTGCGAAGCTTACGACTGGATGCAAGGTCAATTATCTACTGTTCAAGATACTACAATTCGAGGCAAGATTATAGCTGAAGTTTTACTTCTGCGTAACAATATGGTCGCAGGCGTAAAGTATGCACCACGTCCCCATAATCACCGCTCAAAACCTGCCTGGGCAATAGTAACTGCCGCATTGACATTCAGCTCGGATTCGCGGGCGGCAGACTGGCTTACGTTTGGTCTTACTCAAGCTAATACGGTTACTAAGTACATGTATAGTGATGATGGTATCTATCGTGAAGGATCTCATTATAATGTGTATAGCATGGTCAATATGATACCGTATTTATGGCACTATAAAAATGTATCCGGTGTAGATCATTTCCCATATTTCCAAAAAGCTTTTGAAATGCTGGTTCGTATACGCGACGGGAAGGGGTGGATTCCTAACATTGAGGATGGTTATGTACATCCAATTCCGTCACAGTTAGTTGCCGCCGCTTATAAGACGACATCAACTCCACTGCACCCGACAGCTCCACTATCCGAAATATTACAGTGGAACTGGGCGAACACATCATTTTTTACAAAAGACTATACCGGCGCAACAACTGATGTCGTATGGAGCATTGACGAGTTTATAACGTATGATCCAACAATAGCTTCAACTATACCGCAAATAAGTGCAACACAAAGAACAAATAGCGGTATCGTAATTTTCCGGGATAGTGCTTCTTACACGGCAACACCATCACGCTATTTACTGTTTCATGGAGTAGCTGAATGTGATAATCATCAGCATCCGGATTTACTAAGTTATGTCCTTGAATATAACAACACTATTTTAGCAACAGATGCGGGATACGGTGCTGACGGTTCCTCTGACGCAAAAAGAGCGTGGTACACTTCCAATACGGCGCATAATATTGTAACTGTAGATACGATTGGACCTCAAGACCTCGCAACAAATATTCCCCCGAAAGATGTTCAATTTCTGAACTCACCCTTTTATGACTTTGCTGAGAAACAGGCAATAACAGTTGCAACCAATGGTACTATCAAAAGAGGTATAGCATTCCCGAATAAGAAATACTGGGTCGTATATGATTTGGCCACTGCTTCATCGAAATCCGTTTATCGTTTGAATATTCACTCTCGCGGTACAATGAGCCGCACGGATAATAAAATCAGCTGGTTAACGGGTACTGATAATTATGGTACGCCACAGAAGCTGCATGCATTTGTGCTCACTTCAGGTAAAAAAACTATTACAAATAAAACCGGATGGACTTCTCTTTGGAAAGATTCTGTTGCACAATCTTATGTAGAGATAGCTCAAACTGATACTAATGTCGCATTTATACACCTCCTTTACCCGGATGTTTCAACAAGTACTTTCCCGGTGGTATCGGATTTGAGCACTAACGGAGTTATATCGTTTCAAGTGAGTGGGAGTGAAGTTGACCAGTTTAGTTTACAGAAGGTCAATAATACCCTCACTGTAGGCAAGCTTACGACAAACGCAGTATTCAGTTGGATTTCAAACAGCAACAGTTCACTCAGCAAATATGCAGTAACCAGAGGTACTTCTTTAAAATGGGATGGTATAGAGCTGCTTCAATCTGATTATCAGATCACCGCTGCAGCTGATTTGTCTAACCGGGATAACAACATCCTCTTTGTTGACACCTTAGCACAAAATACAACCATTCGATTTTTACCGACGAAAAGTGCAGATAGTATCACTAAGGTCCTCTATAATGGGACATCATTATCGTTTAGCAACACGAACGGTATGATTGTAGTTACAATAAACGGAACAGGCAAGCTTGAATTTCTTTCTGGGTTGAATAATATACGGGGTGCTCAGAATTCGTTAAAAAAAAACTTCGGGATTAAGGGAAATTTCCCAAATCCATTTAATCCGTCAACAACAATTCATTTTGCGGTTGCAGAAGGAAAACATATTCAACTTAAGGTTTTCGACCTATATGGCAGGTTAGTTAAAAGTTTATTCGATGGCATGGGAACCGATGGCCAAATGAATATTCAGTGGGACGGGACAGACATTTCTGGGAGGAATGTTTCATCCGGGATATATTTTTTTGAATTGACGGATGGAATTTTATATGACCGAATTAAAGGTCTGCTATTAAAATAAAATACTGATTATTTACAATTTTTCGAAAGGTTTCCAATGAATCTTATCTCATTCATAAGAAAACAAAATCTACTTTTAGTATTAGGTTTGGTCTTAATTGCTAACAGCCTCACAAGCGCACAAACCCGATTAATGGAAAACTCCCGCTGGCAAAAAAAATATAGTAAACTGTATGATGCTCACATTGATATAGTATACCACACGATAGACACTATTCAGGTAAAACTTGATTTATATACGCCTAAAGACAAGAAAGAAAAAACTCCGGTGCTCATGTATATGCACGGCGGTGGATGGTCAAAGGGTACAAAAGATTCAATGACTTCACAGCTTTCACATTATATGGCAAGTAACTTTGCTATAGTAAATGTTAATTATCGCTTATTTAATCAGGGTTTGGCTCCTGCGGCTGTTATTGATTGCCGTTGTGCACTGGCATGGATTTATGAAAATGCTGATAAATACAACTTTGATGTGTCAAAAATCGTTATTAGCGGTGGTTCGGCTGGTGGACACCTTGCATTGATTACCGGTATGTTGCCCGCAAAATCGGAATTTGATACCGAATGTGGCTATAAAGGTGATTTGAAAGTCGCAGCCATTGTTAACTTTTACGGAATTGCTGATGTAAAAGACATTTTAAGTGGTGAAAATAGAAAAGGTTATGCAGTAAGATGGTTAGGTGATCAGCCTAATAAAGAAAAAATTGCTGATAAAGTTTCAGCGATAAATTATATAAGAAAAGATTTGCCACCAACATTCACTGTTCACGGTGATGCTGATCCAACCGTACCATACCAACATGCAGTAAGAATGCAAAAAGCATTGACTGACGCAGGTGTAGTGAACGAATTTATGACAATTCCCGGTGGCCAACACGGTAAATTTACAAAAGAAGAGATGGTAGATATCTATAAAAGAATAGATGCGTTCATCGAAAAAAATCTAAACATTAAAATGAAATCTGAAGACTAAGGAATTATGGAGATTATTAATATGAAAACAAAAGTAGTAACGTTCGGCGAAATTATGCTCCGGTTATCGACACCGGGCTTCAAGAGATTTGTTCAATCCGATTCATTCGACGTTAATTACGGCGGTGGCGAGGCTAACGTTGCGGTAGCATTAGCTAATTACGGCTTTGAATCATACTTTCTTTCAAAACTGCCCAAACATGAAATCGGACAATCTGCTGTTAATGCAATGCGGAAATATGGCGTCCATGACGATTATATTGTTCGTGGCGGTGACCGTGTTGGAATTTACTTTCTTGAGACCGGTGCAAGCCAGAGAGCTAGCAAAGTCATTTATGATCGAGCAGGTTCTGCAGTTACAACACTTAAAAAAGATGAAGTTGACTTTGATGCCATATTCAAAGATGCAAAATGGTTCCATTGGACAGGCATTACACCTGCTTTGGGAAAAGACTCTCAGGAAGTTTTAGCCACTGCTTGCGAAGTCGCAAAGAAATATGGCGTCACAATAAGTACCGACCTTAATTATCGAGCAAAATTATGGTCAACTAAAGAAGCACAAGCTGTCATGGTTCCTTTAATGAAATATGTTGACGTTTGTATTGCAAATGAAGAAGATGCTGAAAAGAGCCTTGGGTTCAAAGCTGGCAAAACAAACGTTGATAGTGCTGAACTTGATGAGCAAGGATACTTCGCACTAGCCGAGCAATTAAAATCTACCTTCGGTTTTAAAACAGTTGCAATCACTCTTCGTGAGAGCCATTCAGCTTCACGCAACGGATGGAGCGCATTGCTACATGACGATAAAGATTGCAAAAAGCCTTATCGGTCAAAACGTTACGATGTACAATTGATTGATCGAGTCGGAGGAGGAGATTCTTTCGCAAGTGGATTGATCTATGGATTATTGACAAAAGACAATACTCAGAGTGCCTTAGAATATGCTGTCGCAGCTTCATGTCTAAAGCAAACTATTCCCGGTGATTTTAACCTCGTTTCAATTGACGAAGTTGAAAAACTCGCAAAAGGCAGCGGCTCAGGCCGTGTTGAACGTTAAGTTACTTCAATTACCAATAAATCTTAATTAAGTAGTGTAAACGACAAAGGATTTTGCTACATGAAAAAGTCGTCTTTTTTTATAAGCTTCTGTTATGTATTATGTCTTACAGGTTTAGTTTCAGCTCGAATCATCAGTGTTTCAACAGCGGCAGCTTTCAAAACTGCTGTTGCTACAAACCTTGCACCCGGGGATACAGTTGAGCTTGCTGATGGCACATATGATCTTAACGCTTATTTGAATGCTGCTGTTAGTGGCACTGCAGAGCTCCCAATTCTCATCAAGGCTAAGAATACAGGTAAAGCGATCTTCATCAATAAATCATATTTTGATCTGAAGAATGTTAATTACATTACAATTCAAGGATTTGATTTTAAGAGCGCGGATGGCACAGCATTTAAAATTGAGAGTTGTACTTATGTCCGAATAACTAGAAATATATTTCACTTAGTCGAGTCAACGGGCTCGGCCTGGATTATTATTCAGGATTTATATAATGCGACTTCAGCTATTAGTAGTCACAACCGGATAGATCACAATCTTTTTGAAAATAAGGTGCTTACCGGTAATATGATTCGTATAGATGGATTTCAGGGAACACCAACCAGAAGTTCTCAATACGATGTGATTGATCATAATCATTTTAGAAATACGGGTCCAAGAATCACGAACGGTATGGAAACTATCCGCATGGGGGTAAGCAGTCTCTCTTCAACTCCGGGGTATGGTATTGTTGAATATAATTTGTTCGAAGATTGTAATGGTGATCCGGAATTTGTTTCCGTAAAAACAGACGACAATATAGTCCGTTATAACACATTCATTCGTTGTATGGGCACATGCTGTCTCCGTCAGACAAGCAGATCCTCCGTATACGGAAATTTCTTTTTGGGGCAGGGAAGAGATAGTACGGGAGGCGTCAGAGTATATCGTTCAGATAATAAAATATATAATAACTACTTCTCAAATTTACGTGGATTTACCTGGGATGCTGCTCTAACTGTAACCGACGGCGATGCTGACAGTTCAAGTACGAGTCAATCAAGCCACTTTCGTTCAGTAAGAACAAGTTTTGTCAATAATACCTTGGTTAATAATTACCATAACATTGAAATAGGTTATACCAACAACGGCAATTATTCCAAACCGCCGAAAGATTTACTCATAGCCAACAACATTGTTGTCGGTTCTGAAAATCCGTTCTTTATTTACTACGCAACTCCGCTAAGCCAAACGATTTCCGGAAATATTATGTATCCTACAGGAACAGCTACACTCGGTATAACAGCAACTGCTGCTCAGGTAAACGTAGCAGACCCGCAGCTGCAATTTGCCGATAGTATTTATCGGTTGACAGCTTCTAGCCCGGCTATTGATGCAGCTCCATTTGCATATAGTTATGTGCTTGGTGATATTGATGGCCAACCCAGAACCGGTGCAGTTGATATTGGCGCGGATGAGTACTCAACTACGACTATTGTTAATCATCCCTTGTCGGCCTCTGATGTTGGGCCGTATAGCGCTGAACAGGTTGTAACTTCTATCAAATCATCACCAATGAAGCAGGTAGGGTTTGCACTTCAGCAGAATTACCCTAATCCATTCAATCCATCCACTTCTATAAAGTTTTCTGTGCCGGGTAGAGAGTTTGTTTCTATTACAGTATACGATGTTGCCGGCAGACAAATTAAAATGTTGACCAATAAAATATATGATGCCGGTGCTTATACTATTGGTTTTGAATCCGGCAATCTACCGTCTGGAATGTATGTATATAGAATGCAGGCAGGTTCCTATATGCAATCGCGCAAAATGATTATTGTTAAATAATTTAAATCGGACATAATAAACGGAGTTAATATGATAAAAAGATTTCTGTTTTTCGTATTGGTAATCTCGGTATCCGGCTGGGTATATGGGAATCAATATAAGAGTTCAGCCGTAGGGTCATGGAATGCAACAGCTTCCTGGCAGATTTCTACGGATGGTGGTAGTACGTTTAGTGCGGCGGGCTCAGTGCCGGGGACACTGGCAACAGATACCGTGTTTATCCGTGATGGTGACACAATCACCATTAATCAGAGTGCCAAGATTGCAGCTTTAACGATTGGTGCAGGCGCAACTGGCGGTTTGAAATTCGAAAACGTTACAACAGTGAGGGTGTTAGAAGTTACAGGTGACTTTGTAATGAATGCAGGTTCTTCATTCGCGCATGGAATATCTGTAACGGTTATACACCAATTTATTTTAGGTGGAAATTTTACGATTAACAATGCCGCTAAACTTGCTTTATACAGCGCTAGCACCAGAGGTGTGGCATTTATTTTTAACAAGAGTGCGTCGGGCGATCAAACAATCTCCGCGAATGGAACTCCTGCTACCTTCGATTTTGGATTTCTCAAAATTAGAAGAGCGAATGATGCCGACAGAGTATTGGCATCTTGCAACATGAATATTAAAGGTGGAAATACTGGTCTTGTCATAACCAAGGGCATATTTGAAATAAGCGCAGGTACCTTGATTCTTCCTTCAGCCGTAACGGGCGCAGGTGCTAACTGGAATGCTGATAGTACTGGTACTTTCAAAGTAAGCGGATCAGCTAAGGTATACTTTACCAGTGGTATTGCTGGTTCATCCTCTGGCCAGCTCGGTACTATAATCATTAATACGAGTGATACCGTTACCTTAGGGTACAATACCACAGCTCAGGGAGCCGTGAAATTGGATAATGCGAATATCTTTAACATGCAGGGCGGCACTTTGAATGTTAACGGCCGCTTTGTAACGTCATCTGGTACATCAACTATATCGGGCGGACAAATTAATATCGATCCGCAAAATAGAGGGACTGCCGGTTCTGTGAGCCTTGCAGCTACACAAAACCCATTTGAAGTTTCCTCATCAGGAACTCTCAATATGTCGGGTGGAACTGTTTGCGTCGTGAATCCGGATTCGGGAAGCGGCTCAGGGCTGGAGGTTAAAATCAGCGGCGCCCTTAACATGACTGGTGGCACAATAAGCCTTGGTAATGGTGTCGCGTCAAAATCAGGTTCTGCAGATGGTTTTGAAATTTACTTTTCATCTGGTAAAGTACCTTATAACTTAACCATCAATAATCCTTCTGGCACGAATCGCCATGTAGTTTGCACAAACCACACTACATACAATAGTTTTTCAATCGGCAATAATCTGAATATTATAGCTGGTGAACTACGTACAACTGCTCCTGACGGAAGACCGGCAAACCTGACAATCGGTGGAAACTGGACAAATAATGGTACTTACACATCACATGACTCTAGTTTAGTAACTTTTAACGGTAAAGCTGCACAGGCAATCGGTGGATCGTCTCCGACCACTTTTGGAAGACTTTCCATTAATGATTCGTCTGCGGTGGTTACTATCGGTACTCCCACAACAATAAAATTAACCGGACTTGTCTATCCAAATGCAACCTTAGCAATTGGTGCAACGTTGACCAATAACGGGACAACAACCATAAACGGTAATTTCCAAATTAATGATGGTGGTTGGGCTACTGGAAACGGTTTTGTGTACAACTCAACCGGAGTCTTGATTTTTAACAATGCTTCCAGTCAATATGGCATTAATGGTGATGCTTATTGGCCAGATGCTTCCGGACCACGCACAGTTACTGTGCAAGGTGCTGGTGGAATCAGTTTGAACGTACCTAGGACAGTCGTTAGTCTTGTTCAGGCCTCTGCCGGTATATCTAATGGAAATAACTTGACCGTATATGGCACATTCAAATTGAACGGTGGTGGTTATATTTCCGGTACTCCGACCTATGGCTCAGCATCAACTTTAATTTACAATACGGGTGGTACATACGGCAGATATGATGAATGGAATAATACTGACCCCGCTAATGTACAACTCAGCAACAATACGACTTTAAATTATCCTAATGGCTCACATATTGCAGCTCGCAGTCTTACCGGCAATCTAACAATAGACGCCGGTTCAGCACTTTGGATGGATTATGATAGTCCTAATCCGGGTGTCAGCGCCTTAAGTGTTGGTGGAAATCTGACACTGAATGGACAAATGTCACTTGGTAATCAACCCGGTGGTGACTTAAATATAGGCGGAAATCTTACCATAACCGGCAGCCTATATCCTCAATCAAGAGCAGTTACTCTCAACGGAACAGCAGCCCAAACAATTACTGGCAGCACTTCATTTGACTATTTAACGATTAACAATCCAGCAGGAGTTGTATTAGCTTCTGATGAAAAAATCAATAGCGCTCTTACGCTGACAAGTGGATTACTTGATGTTGGAAGTCATACTTTACTACTTGCGAATGCTGCAGGAATTGCCGGAACTCCAACTGCTGCCAATATGATAGTTGGAACCGCAGGATCAGGTAAGGTTAAAAAACTTATGAATACATCAGCTCCGCACAGTTTCACCTTCCCGGTGGGCGATAACAGCGGAACAGCTGAATATTCTCCTGTAACCTATACTCTTAACAGTGGCACATTCACAACAGATACCGTCGTCGTCATGGTGGCTAATGCAAAACATGCAGATAATAGCGAATCTACAAATTATCTTAATAGATATTGGTCCATTGCAAATAGTGGTGTAACGAATCCTAATTACACAGCAGTATTTACCTATGTCCCGGCTGATGTTGCAGGAACTGAAGCCACCTTATCTGGTGCTCTGTGGAATGGAGCGGGTTGGGTGAATTTGGGTGCAGTCAATACCAGCGCTCATACATTTACGGCTTCAAACCAAACCGTATTTGGAGACTTTACGGCAATGATTATTGCATCCTCAGGAAGTGTCGCAGTTACTGTAATTCCGCAGGGCTTTTATAACGATGGTGATTTCTTGAATTCTCGGGATACTATCACCGTTCTGCTTGCTGGTTCTTCTTCGCCGTACGCGGTTGTGGATTCAGCTCGTGCAATACTCGATTCATTAACTTTTACTGCTACGGCAGCCTTGTCAAGTGCCGCATCGGGGAGTTATTATCTGGTCATTAAGCATAGAAACAGTATTGAAACGTGGAGTGCTGCTCCAATTTCATTTTCTCAAGGATCAACTACTGCCTATGATTTTACATCTGCAGTTTCCCAGGCCTATGGGAACAATCTCGTGGCTGTCGGTTCGGTTCCACGGTACGCCATGTATAGCGGAGATGTAAATCAGGACGGATATGTTGATCCTTTAGATTTATCTATGGTTGATCAGGCATCTTTTAATTATGAAGCTGGTGCTGCCTTGGCAACGGATATTAATGGCGATCAGTTTGTTGATCCGCTTGATTTATCAATTTGCGATCAAAACTCATTCAACTATGTCGGAATTAAAACTCCTGTTTCCGGCAGGGTAAGGCTTCATCACACTAAATAATTAGTTATACATGAACAGCAAATTATTGATTTTGTTTCTGGTAGTATCATCCTTTCTTGCCTCTCCTAAGGGTGGTACACCAGGAACATTTTTTTACTCCGGTGAAAAACTAAGAATTCTTAAAGAGAGCTTTGAGACAGGCACCCTGAAAAAAGACGTGGCCATAAGTCGTTTGATGAGGGATGCCAAGAAAACCTTGAGCGTTGAGATTCCTTCAATCGTGGAAAAGAAGCAGGTACCTCCGAGCGGTGATAAACATGACTATACAAGCTTTGGAGGTTACTGGTGGCCTGATACGACAAAGCCGGATGGTAAACCATATATCCGAAGGGACGGGGTAACAAATCCGGAGGTTAATGACTATACAGATAAAATATATCTCAATAAGGTTATAACAACAGTCAATACGCTCGCTTTAGCATATTATATAAGCGGTGATGAAACTTATAGCAAAAAAGCACTTGAAATTCTGAGGAAGTGGTTCATTTTGCCTGAAACAAAAATGAACCCGAATTTGGAATATGCCGGGTTTGTTCCAGGAAGGAATAATGGCGGTGGAAAATCAGGGCTCATTGATACACATCGGATTTATCTTTTAGTAGATGCTTTAGTTTTGTTGGAAGATTCAGAAGCGATGTCGATTCAGGATAGTAGTGCTCTGCATTCATGGATGTCTGATTACCTCTACTGGTTGACGCACTCCAAAAACGGAGTCGATGAGGGTAAGTCGAAAAACAATCATGGTACGTGGTATGACGTACAGGTTATATCACTCGCCCTATACACAGGGAATCTTAATTTGGCAAAACAAGTAGCAGAAAACGCTAAGGTGAAAAGAATCTCTTCGCAAGTTGAATCCGACGGAAAGCAGCCGTATGAACTTCAGCGTACTAACTCCTGGGGTTATAGTAATTTCAATTTAGTGGCGTTCTTTTATTTGTCAATACTTTCTGAAAGGGCAGGGGTGGATATTTGGAATTATGATGATAACGGGAAATCCATCCGCAAAGCTCTGGATTATCTTCTTCCATTCGCGCTCGATACTACAAAATGGAAAACTCAACAAATTAGCAAATTTAGTATCAAGGATTTGTACTCAATACTTTTGATCGCTGAAAAAAAATATCAGAGTTTTGAATACGGTAACTGGAGAAGAAGGTTGTTTGATGCGGAGTATGACAAGGGAAGAGCAAATTTATTTTTGTAGTAATAAAAAATGCCGGCTAAGCCGGCATTTTTTTTATATCAATCACTAAATATTACTTATGCTCATTCCAGAATTTATCCACGGCAGCAATAAAATTTTCTTTTTCATCAATATGAAGAAAACTGCCTTCAAAAGAGTTTTTAGCAAGAATATAGATGTCTTCTTTTGTAAGATTAAGAGCTTGAGCAGTTTGTAGATAATTTTCGTTAATATAACCGCCGAAATATGCCGGATCGTCCGAGTTCACTGTTGCACGGATACCTAAATCGAGCATTTTTTTCAAAGGATGGTGCTTTAAATCATTTACAACGCAAAGTTTCAAATTAGAAAGAGGGCAGACAGTTAAGGCAATTTTCCGCTTTGCAATTTCCTGAACGAGATTATCATCGTCCAAGGCGCGGTTTCCATGATCAATACGCGCAATACGGAGATTTTCCAAGGCATCCCAGACATATTCTGCTGGACCTTCCTCACCGGCATGTGCAACAGTTATAAAACCAAGATGGTGTGCCTTATCATAGACCTTTTTAAATTTCGAAGGCGGATTACCAACTTCAGCAGAATCCAAGCCAACTCCAAAAATCAAATCTTTGTACGGCAGCGCTTCCTCAAGCGTTTTGAAGGCCGACTCTTCATCCTGATCCCGCAAAAAGCACATGATAAGCTTAGAACTTATTCCCAGTTTTGATTTAGCATCTTCACAAGCACGGTGGATACCCTGGATTACCGTTTTGAAAGCAATACCTCTTGCTGTATGAGTTTGAGGATCAAAAAACAACTCAACATGCACAACATTTTCGGTATAAACCTTAGTGAAATATGCCCATGTCATGTCATAAAAATCCTGCTCGATAATCAACACTCCGGCACCCTCGTAGTAAATGTTGAGGAATTCCTGCAGATTATTGAAATTATACGCGCTTTTCAGTTCATCAACAGATGCGTATTTTATCTTAATGCCATTTCTTTGTGCAATTTGGAACATTAATTCAGGTTCAAACGTACCTTCAATATGAAGATGCAATTCTGCCTTTGGGATTCCTTTAATAAACTGTTCGAGTGATAAGCTTTCGGGCATACATTTCCTTAAATCGTTAAAAACTATTCTAAAAACATTAAAAATCAAGTGTAGGTAACCACAAAGATACGTTAAAAAAATAAATGCTGGAAATATTTTCGACTCTAATTATGGGATTTTATCAGGTGCTTATAAATGCAAAAGTCCATTAGCAGGATCCCGAGGTGACCACATGGTCTGCCATTTACCGGCATCATCAAAATTCGTATATTTATTAAAAAAATATGGAATTGTATGCGCCAATTTATTTGTGTACTCTTTTTAGTCTGCTTTTTGGGCTTGCATCAGCAATCAATGGCTCAATTAAATAACTTAGGATCTGAATTTAAGGGAAGGTGGCAGGGCGAGCTTTCGCTGCCTAATAAGAAACTTGTATTAATTTTTAATATTACAAAAAATCAGGCTGGGGCATATTCAGCTACTCTTGATGTTCCGGAACAAGGGGCGAAAGATATATTGGCCGATAAGGTGACTACTCATAAAGATTCAATCGAGATTAAATACAGAAATCTTATTGCATCATTCATTGGAGTGCTTGTGCCTGATTCCAACATGTTATCGGGAGAATGGAAACAAGGCGGCCAAAAGTTCTCTTTGATACTCAGGAAAAATGATAAGGAATTTGTCATTAGAAGAGAACAAGATCCCGTACCTCCATTTAACTATCATGAGGAAGAAGTCACCATCCAAAATACTAAAGCGGGTATTACACTTGCCGGTACTTTGACATACCCGAATAATGGTACAAAGTTTCCTGCTGTTGTTCTCATTACTGGATCGGGTAAGCAAAATAGGAATGAGGAAATCTTTGGACATAGACCATTTTGGGTAATTGCAGATTATCTAACTAAACTTGGCATCGCTGTTTTACGTGTTGATGACCGTGGTGCCGGTAAATCAACCGGTGATTTTGCTGCTTCTACCACTGCAGATTTTGCAACAGATGTTGAAGCGGAAGTAAATTTTTTGAAAGCGCGTAAAGAGATTGATTCCAAACGAATTGGCTTGGTAGGGCACAGTGAAGGCGGTCTAATAGCGCCAATGGTTGCAAATAATGATAAGAGCATTGCCTTTATTGTACTGATGGCAGCGCCGGGGTTGTCCGGAGACAAGATTTTAGCGAAACAGACTGAAGATCTTGGGAAAATCGCAGGAACTGATTCTTCTATTCTTGCAGCATCAGTAGCATTTAATAAAAAGGTATACCGGTTTATTACAACTGAAAAAGATAGTGCCCGTGCATATGAAAAGCTATTCGATGGTTACCTGCGCTATTATGAATCAGTGGGGCAGAAAACGGTGAATAAAGAAGATGTTGCTAATCAGGTAAAAGCTTTGCAAACACAATGGCTGAAATTTTTCTTGTCATATAATCCAGAACCGGCATTAAAAAAATTGAAGTGTCCTGTTTTAGCTTTAAACGGAGAAAAGGATTTACAAGTTTCTGCTAAAGAAAATCTGGCAGTAATTAAGAAGGCCTTGACTGAGTCCGGCAATACAAAATTTAAAGTCATGGAAATCAAAGGAGTTAATCATTTATTCCAGACTGCAACAACAGGGAGCCCTTCCGAGTATGCCGGTATAAAAGAAACCTTTTCACCTAATGTACTTGATCTTATGGGCACTTGGATAAAAAAAACAACTTCAAAATAAGCGGCATTATCTGTGCGAATCAGTACTGTTGATTTTCATGGTGAGGTTTACCGGAACGTTCTTTTGGAATAGCCAGGATGAATACGATTCGGATTTGATTATTTTATAGTCTTTCAAACATCCAAATGTTAGAAGAAAACTATCGTCTTTAACCCAATATGTTTTATTGGGGGAAACAGTATAGTTCGGATCAAAACAATACCATCCGTTAAATTCGAATCCACCATCAATTGATTCAGGGTTGACATGCAATTCATTCATGGTAAAGTCTAACAGACGCCATTTAGTACGCTGCATTGCGAAATAATCATGTGAGGCTGTAATAGTAAAAAAAACTATAACGGTAATTAAAAGGATTGATGCGTTTATGAATAATTTGGAAACAAAAAAGTCGTTCTGTCCGAATCTTCTAAGAAGCATTAATCCGAAGAGAGGAAGAAATATCAATAAGTATCTGTCATAAAACTCCATGAGGCACAATGGGAGGAATAGAAGTATTACAGACAAAATTAAGAAATTCTCGAAAGAGAAAATCGTTTCAGTGTTCACTTTAACACGTCTGACAAATCGTGAGCAAAAACGAAACAAAAAGTAGCCTAATAACATTCCACTGGAAATTCCTATGAAGGTCAGCAATGCCCAGATTACTAGAGGAATTTGCGGAATACTTGGAATGAAGAGTGTATCAACATCTCTAAGTGTAGCAGGACCAAGACCATAACTCCACAGGATGTTCGGACGGAATGGCAGCAATTTGTGTGCTATAAGTAATAGAAGAAAAATTGTAACTGCAATAATCAAAAATATCAGATTGAATTGTTTCTTGTTTTTAACCAGCGCTGAGATATTCGGAGCGAAATATAAGATTACCGGCGAAAGAAAGAGCCCCATATAAATTAACACCATGCCGAGTGCTTTAAAAAAAGCTGGTAAACCGAATAATTTTTGTAGTGACAGTGATTCAAATAATCTTTCCATTCTTATATTATTCATGAAAGGCGAAACAGCGGGGGATAGAATACTTTTCTGAAATATTATAAGTCCGCAGGCAACTAAAATTAACAATATAATCGGATAAACTCGGATTAACCATGATTTATCTTTTTCCCAGAGGGCGAGAATTGCATATGAAAGTATAAAGAAAATGCCGATTTGTCTGAAAAATGCAGACAAAATTGAGAAACCGAAGGCGAGTACAAGAAATTTGGTCGATCGTGTATGGAAATACTTCATGTAATAATATAACCCAATCATTGAGACTGCGCAGAAAGGTACATCAGTCATAAAAGTATTTGAGAGCAAGAAATAAACCGGGTTGAGTGCAATGACAAAAAACAATAAAATTCGGGCAAATCTGTTGGGCGATATCTCTATCATGGAAATGTAGAAAAATATCATCCCTATCACGCTGATAAGTAAGGTGGAAAATCTCAGTGTTTCAAACGAGAATCCGGTGAAACTACACCATAAGGCTCCCCACAACACCTGAGGTAAAAGCGGGACGCAGCACCAGCCGGTTAATTCAAATCGTGAAGTTTCCAGATAAATTTGAACACTTCGCGAATAAGACCAATCATCGTTAAGCGGAAAATTTCCACGAGGGTTAATGATGAAGATAATTGCAGTACATATGGCAATTAGAAACAACACTTCAACAACTATTTTGTACCGTGATTTCACCCGGACCTTAACTATATTGGCAATTTATTTGACTTAAAAATATACCAAATAATTTCAGTTCCTGAAAGTTAAAATCAGTACCGGTATCTTAGGCCACTTTGGTGGTTTTACTTTAAAAGCTTTTAAATGTTTTCCGATCCACCGTGTGTTTATAATGTCTATTGGCTTTACTATCGCAATGTGTTTTCAATGATGAGAAATCATTGAAGAGAAAATGTGCAAACTTCCGCGAGTGAACGTAAAAATTCGGAGGATTAAAAAGAGACCGTATTTCTATAATGCTTCTTGTTTTCATATATAGGCTCCTTTCTTGTTGGAAACTTACTCCAAGCTTGTATGATTGTCAATGAAGAATTTTTTGATTGTGATTCGAAATCACATTGCAAATATGTTTATATTAACTATTTAGTTATCATGAATATTCAAAAGAATATGGTGAATCTCACTTCAAAAGAGATTGAGCGATACTCCCGGCATATCAACCTGAATGAAATTGGTGTTGATGGGCAAAGGAAATTGAAGCAAGCCAAAGTGCTCATCGTTGGGCTCGGTGGTTTAGGTTCTCCCGCAGCATTGTACCTGGCAGCCGCCGGAATTGGTACAATCGGCCTAATTGATGATGATCGCGTTAGTCCGAATAATTTGCAGCGTCAGATATTGTATTCTGAGACTGAAATTGGGACATTAAAGACCGACTCAGCCCGAAAAAGATTGAGCGGTATAAATCCGGATATCAGAGCTGATATTTACACAGAGAGACTTACTGCTGAAAATGCAATAGAAATAATAAAAAATTATGATGTCGTTCTGGATTGTACCGATAATTTTCCGGCGCGGTATTTAATAAATGACGCCTGTTATATTGCGCAAAAACCCTATGTGTATGGCTCGGTATACAAATTTGAAGGTCAGGTAAGTGTTTTTGGTCTAAAAAACGCTCCATGTTATCGTTGTTTGTTTCCTGATCCTCCGGCGCCCGAATTAATACCAAACTGTGCCGAAGGGGGAGTTTTGGGAGTTTTACCGGGCATAATTGGAACTTTACAGGCTGCTGAAGCGATTAAATTGGTGTTGAATATCGGAGATGTATTGAATGGCAAAATGCTGCTTTTTGATGCATTAACGATGAAATTTCGGACTATGGGACTCAAAAAAGAGCCTAACTGCAAATTGTGTGGTGAAAATCCGGAAATTACTAAACTTATTGATTACAATATTGAGTGCGAAAATATCCATATGAATAAAATTGAAGAAATTCAGGTTTCTGAATTAAAACGGCTCCTCGACCAAAATCCTAAATTGCAAATCATTGATGTCAGAGAAGAAAGCGAATTTGCCGAAGGTAGAATGCCGGAAGCAAAGCTGATTCCGCTTGGCAGTATTATCCGGCGGATAGCTGAACTGGATAACACCAACACGGCATATATGATATGCCGGTCCGGAAAAAGAAGTCAAACGGCGATTCAGTTGCTAAAAAATGCCGGCTATATAGGTGGATTGGTTAATGTTGCAGGCGGAATGCTTGCCTGGTCTGCCGAAATTGATCCTGCAATTTCTGTGCATTAAAAGTCATATTTCCTTGTCGTAAATCAGTATCTTTCTTTGTGAAATTTTACTGAATTGCTATACATTTGAAAATATTTTAATAGGTGTTGCATTGTTCATTAAGTCTAGTAATAAACCCGCGCTGTTATGGCAAGATAAAAGTGTTACATATAACGATTTACTTAGACACATACATTTTTATTCAACGTTGTACGACGGCTCCACAACTTCCAAAGTTGCTATTTATTCAGGAAACCGCTTTGAGTGGGTATATGCATTTTATTCCGCGTGGAAGAACAGATCAATCGTCGTACCTATTGACTTTTTAGCTCAACCGGATGAAATCGCATACATCTTGAATGATAGTAAACCGGAAATTCTGTTCTGTTCACGCGATACTGCAGAAACAATGAAGGAGGTGACTCCTTTATTGTCTTATGAACTTAAAATGTTCGTTTTTGAAGATTTAATTTACAATGAAGCTGATTACACTATTGAAGAAATCCCTGAATCAAATGTGCATGATACCGCTGTAATTATTTATACATCGGGCACTACCGGTTCACCGAAGGGCGTGATGCTTTCGTATGACAATTTATTAGCAAATCTGGTTAGCGTTTCAAAAGAAGTTCCAATCTACACATCAGAACGCACATTATTGTGCCTATTACCTCTGCATCACATTTTCCCGCTTTTGGGATCAATGGTAGCACCCTTGTATGTGGAATCGAGAATTGCTTTCTCGCCATCTGTAAACTCAGCCGATATTATTGATACTCTGCAGAAGCATAAAGTTGCAATTATTATTGGTGTGCCGCGTCTATATGAAGCCATACGCAATGGTATCATGGAGAAAATTAAACAGCGGTTTGTTGCCCGACTAATATTTGGAGTGGCAAGGATTCTTGGTTCGAGAAATTTTTCTAAAACCGTCTTCAAATCTGTGCATGAGAGGTTTGGCGGAAATCTGGACTATTTAGTATGCGGTGGTGCCAAACTTAATGAGGACCTAGCCCGCGACTATAAAACTCTCGGGTTCGAAATTCTGGAAGGTTTCGGCATGACTGAAACTGCACCGATGATTACCTTTACCCGTCCGAATGATTGGAAAATAGGTTCCGCAGGCAAACTACTCCCCGGAGTGGATTTTAAGATTGTTAACCATGAAATTCTTGTCCGTGGGCGAAATGTTACTTCGGGTTACTATGGAAAACCGGAAGAAACAGCAAAAGTTATTAAAGACGGCTGGCTGCATACGGGAGATACCGGTTTCATTGATAAAAAAGGATATGTGCATATTACCGGAAGAACAAAAGAAATTATTGTTTTGTCAAACGGTAAGAATATCAATCCGGAAGAAGTTGAGCATAAGATAATGGTCATCAGCGATTTTATTGCCGAGGTCGCAGTATTTAGTAAGAACGATCAACTTCAGGCGATCATTTATCCGGACTTTAAGAAGCTGCGTGAAAAATCCATTTTGAATCTTGAAGAGATGTTCAAAGTTGAAGTAATTGAAAAATACAACAGAGCATCTTCTTCATATAAGAAAATTACAAAACTCTATCTATCAAAAGAAGAACTTCCCAAAACCCGTCTGGGTAAAATCCAACGCTTCAAATTAGCCGATTTGGCTGAAAAGGGAACTACTCAGAAGAGAATGTTCAAAAAGGAACCTGTGTTTGAAGAATACGTTGTGATAAAGGAATTTTTGGAAAGCCAAAAGAAAAGCAAAATATTTCCAGACGACCATCTTGAGATAGATTTGGCTCTTGATTCACTCGATAAAATAAATCTTCAGGTATTTCTGGAATCCACGTTTGGAATCAAAGTGCAGGAAGATACATTGATCCATCACTCGACAGTAGAAAAACTCTCTCATTACATGAAAGAGAAAAAGAATAAACTTGCTGTCGAGACAGTCCGTTGGGCTGAGATTTTAAAAGAAAAGGTTGACTTAAAACTTCCGGACAGCTGGTTTACGCAAAATCTCTTTAAGAATACTGCACGTTATTTTCTCAAACTCTATTTCAGAATAAAAGGGGAGGGGGCTGAGAATATTCCGGAAGGTTCATTTATTATAGCATCCAATCATCAAAGTTTTCTCGATGCATTATTTGTCTCAATTTTCCTGAAAAATAAAGTGTTCAAAAAAACATATTTTTATGCTAAGGAAAAACACGTTAAGAACTTCTTTGTTAAGAAGTTGGCAAGCAAAAATAATGTGATTGTTATGGACATTAATAAAGACTTAAAAACCTCTCTACAGAAGCTTGCGGAAGTATTGCGAAACGGGAAAAACCTGATCATATTTCCAGAGGGGACGAGATCCCATACAGGCGTTCTCGGAGAATTTAAAAAGTCCTTCGCTATATTGAGTAAAGAACTGAATATCCCGATTGTACCTGTTTCTATCTCCGGAGCAATGTACGCTCTCCCGAAAGGAAGCCTGATTCCACGGCCATTCAAAAAAATTAAGGTGACTTTTCTGAAGCCGGTATATCCGGGGCCGAATGATTATGATGCACTTACCGACATAGTATATCAAAAAATTTCAGAAGAATTGCCAAAACAGGTCAAAAATTAATAAAATTATACTTGACAAAGATAATCGGAAAGCGTAATTTCGTTGCAACATAAATAACCGATTACTTAATCGGTTAAGTGTTACGGTTCAGGAATATCACGCACCAAATTAATTATTAACTTATTAGGAGCCTTCATGAAGAACACTTTACTTATTTTAGCTTTAGCAATACTGTCGCTAAGCAGCCTTAATGCACAAACATGGGGTATTCGGTATGATTGTAACGTTTTACCTACAGCAGGTAGTCCTGCTTGGGTGGTAAAAGATACTGCCGTTTCAGCTGCTTTTGTTGATAGCTCAAAATATTTGAAATTCAACGCAATACCACCTACAGCTAAAGGTGATTGGAATAATACCGTTGCTATTACAAATGCAACCGGTGCTACTACTGTTTTCAGAGTTAAGGCAACTCCTGAATTGATTACTGCGTATAATGCAAATACCGCAGCAGATTACAGACTTTTTGAAATGGAAATAAGAACTGGCACAGTCCGTGAACAAATCTGGGTTTTAGCAAAAGATTCAATATCGTTGATCAAAGCGGCTGTTAAAGGTCGTGTTGCTAATTCATTGGATTGGCATATTTACAGGATTACTATTAAAGATAGTTTAACAACTGTATACCTTGATGAAAACCCTACACCAATATGTTCGGGTAAAACCACAGATGCTGGTTCAACCGCAAAAGAATTCAGAATTGGTAATCAAAGTACCACAATTGCAGGTTACGGACAATATTTGGATTGGGTGCTTTGTGATGTAACTGGCGCTTATAGCCCTACACAAAAAACTCTTCCGGCTGATTTAGCAGCTCAGATTCCAACTGCAGTACAAGATGGCAAAGCAGTTGTTAATAATTACAAATTGAATCAGAATTATCCGAATCCATTTAACCCAAGCACAAAGATTTCATTCAATCTTGAAAAAACTGGTTACACTGAACTTTCAGTATACAACATGCTGGGCCAAAAAGTTGCTTCATTATTCAGCGGCGTTATGTCGGCTGGGAGCCATGAATTTTCATTCGACGCTTCCAGACTGCAGTCAGGTGTATATGTTTATCAGCTGAAATCAGGAAGTTTCAGCCAGACAAGAAAAATGATGCTCTTGAAGTAAGATATTTTCTTGAAATGATTCTAACCCCCGGCAATACCGGGGGTTTTTTATTTAGAGTACATTTGACTTTTTGCTGAATTTGTGGTATAATTAAAAAGTAATTCTTAACAATGTATCAAGAGTCCCTTAGGGACAGCAACCGAGTTTCCAAGGCTGCGGTGCTAAAATGATACGCGGAATTGTTCCGAAAAATCTTGGTCATGCTGCCATACTTTTCGGCTATAACCGGTTAGTATGGTTTTTGTTTTTGTGGGTATTTGTACCGTATTGCGCCACAGTAAAAAAGCTAAAAAGGTTACCCGTTGGGCTCCTTTATAGCAGTCAAACGGGTTTTTTCGTTTATGTGATAATTAATGAATGATGTTTATGAGTACACAAATTTTAGAATATAATAAACCTTTTATCTTAGAGTCCGGCATCGAACTTCCGGCGATTCATATTTGCTATACGACACATGGTAAATTGAATTCCGATTCTTCGAATGTCATATGGATTTTTCATGCGTTGACTGCCAACTCTGATCCGTTGGAGTGGTGGGACGGCCTTGTTGGTGAAGGTAAGTTATTTGACCCCCGGAAATACTTCATTGTATGTTCGAATAATCTTGGCTCGTGTTATGGTACATCAGGTCCAAACAGCTTAAATCCGGCGACTGGTGAAAAATATGGAAGGTCTTTTCCGCTCGTTACCATCCGGGATATGGTACGGGTAAATGAAATTGTTCGAAAGCATTTGGGCATTGAAAAAATAAAATTAGTTACCGGTGGTTCAACCGGCGGTCAGATGGCACTTGAGTGGGCGATCGAAAATCCAGATGTAATTGAGAATCTTGTACCGATTGCAACCAACGCAAGGCATTCAGCGTGGGGGATTGCTTACAACGAGGCGCAAAGAATGGCAATGGATAATGTTGATGCTGAAAAAGGATTAGCTGCTGCAAGAGCAATCGCAATGCTCTCATATCGTTCATATGAGTCCTATGTAAATACTCAGACCGATGAAGAGGATAAGACAGATAATTTCCAAGCTTCCTCATATCAAAACTACCAGGGATTGAAATTAGTCAAGCGGTTTAATCCTGATTCCTATTATGTATTGAGTAAAGCGATGGATTCCCATAACGTCGGAAGGGGAAGAGGTTCAGTAGAACTGGCATTAGGCAAAATTAAAGCCAGGACTGTTGTAATTGGAATTGATTCGGATAACCTTTTCCCGTTAATAGAGCAGGAATTCATTGCCGAACATATTCCTGATGGCAGCATAGAGACCATTGACTCATTATTCGGTCACGATGGTTTTCTCATTGAATATGACCAACTCACGGAAATATTCCGTAACATCCTAAAAGACTGAGAGCAGCTTCTTACTCGAGATTCGAGAGAAGCTCCTGAAGCTTGCTTAGCTGATTTTGCCAATCGGCTTCTTTCTGGCGCTCTTTCTCTACAACTTCCGCTGGTGCGTTCTGAACAAACTTCTCGTTTGAGAGTTTTCCGCACAATCCTTTTAAGGAGCCTTCCAGTCTCTGGATTTCTTTTTGCAATCTGCTTTTTTCGACATCAAGATTGATGATTCCTTCCAGAGGAATGAATATCTCGCAATCTTTTAATACTGCCGAGGCACTCTTTGCCGGTTTGGCAAGAGCAGCATCAATCACTACTTCAGAACGTGTAATCTTTTTGATAGATTCAATATACTTGTGGTCGAGTTTATCTGTTTTAATCAGAATACTGATAACCCTCGATGGGGCAATATTCATTTCAGCACGGATATTTCTGATACTGGTGATAATTGCCTGAAGGAATTCAACTTCACTTTCAAGTTCAGCATTGATCTTAGCAGGTTGAACAGGCGGAAATTCTGAGGTGGAGATACTCTCATCGTCTTTTCTGGCTTCAATCAAATGCCAAAGTTCTTCAGTAATGAATGGCATAAACGGATGAATCATCTTAAGCATATTTTCAAACAGCTTGATAGCTCTTGAAAGTGCGGCAGATTTTATTTCTTTATCGTCCGCATAGAACTTAATCTTTGAAAGTTCAATGTACCAGTCGCAGAAATCATTCCATACGAACGAGTACATAATTTTGATACCGTTATTGATTTCAAAATTATCCATAGCACGATTAAATTCAGTGAGAGACGAATTGAAACGGGATTCAATCCATTCGTCAATTTTATCAACGTGCTTGTCGAGCAAGGAAGCATTATAAGGGATCTCCTGAAGATTCATCATCAGGAAACGGCCGGCATTCCACAACTTATTGGCAAAGTTTCTTCCGAGTTCGCACTTCTCTTCACTGAAGAGTACGTCTTGTCCAAGCGGGGCAAGATAAATTGTGGTGAATCTGAGCGAATCTGCTCCATACGTTTTAATTACGTCAAGCGGATCAGGGGAGTTGCCGAGTGATTTACTCATTTTTCTACCCTGAAGATCACGGATGATACTCGTAAAATAAACATCCTTAAATGGAATATCTTTTCTGAAATGCAGCCCGGCCATGATCATGCGAGCTACCCAGAAGAAAATAATGTCCGGTGCAGTTACAAGTAAATCGGTTGGGTAGTAATATTTCTTTTCCTCCTCAGTTCTGAAAACATCATGTGCCCAAAGCCAGCTTGAAGCCCATGTATCAAGAACGTCATCATCCTGATAAATGTTGGTGCTTTGACAATGAGGGCAGCTTTGAGGCTGAATCTCAGCAACAATCGGTTTTGCACACTCGGGGGTTTTTTGATCTTCGCAATACCATACAGGGATGCGGTGTCCCCACCATAACTGTCTGGAGATACACCAGTCGCTGATGTTGTTCATCCAGTGTTCATAGGTTTTTACCCAGTGCTTAGGATGGAAATTAACCTTTCCTTCGCGTACCACTTCTATGGCGGGCTTAACAAGATCATCCATCTTCATAAACCACTGCTCTGACAAATACGGTTCAATCGGAACATTACCACGCTCCGAATACCCGACATTATGAGTATAGGGCTCAATCTTTTCAATCAATCCGGCATCTTCAAACCAGGCAACAACTTTTTTGCGGGCGGCAAATCTATCCAGCCCTTTATATTCATCGGGGACATTATGGTTTAATGAGGCATCTTCGTTTAAAATATTTATAATTTCAAGTTTATGACGCTGACCCATTGCATAGTCATTTACGTCATGAGCAGGAGTAACCTTGACTGCTCCGGTTCCGAAGCTAATGTCTACGTATTCATCTGCAAAGATTGGTATCGGTCTGTCAACGATTGGCAGAATGACGTTTTTACCTATTAAATCGGCATACCGTGGGTCGTTAGGATTTACTGCAACACCTGTATCGCCAAGCATGGTTTCAGGACGAGTCGTCGCTACCACAAGATACGATTTCGAATTCTCGATAGGGTATCTGAAATACCACAAGTTGCTGCTGACAGATTTTGGAATCACTTCTTCATCGGAAATCGCAGATTTTGAGACAGGACACCAGTTGACCATGCGGTATCCTTTATAAATTTTCCCTTCGTTGTAGAGCGCTACAAAAGCATTGATAACCTGCTTGTAATAATCGTCATCCATGGTGAAGCGTTCTCGGTCCCAGTCACAGCTTACGCCAAGTTTCTTTAACTGTTGGATGATTATTCCGCCATACTTTTCTTTCCAGACGTGGCAGTGTTTCAGAAATTCTTCACGTCCGACTTCAGACTTAACCAGACCTTCATCAGCCAAGGCTTTGGTCACTTTGGTTTCCGTTGCGATTGAAGCATGGTCGGTTCCGGGTACCCAGCAGGTATTGAAGCCTTGCATCCTTTTTAAACGAATATACACATCCTGAATTGTATTATTAAGGATGTGTCCCATTGTTAAAATACCCGTAATATTGGGAGGGGGAATTACAATCGTAAAAGGTTTTTTATCCGGCTCGGGAACAGAATGATAAATCTTATTTTCCAGCCAGAATGAATACCATTTATCTTCAATTCCTTCGGGATTGTATGTTTTTGGGATTTCGCTCTTTATTTCAGACATGATTTCAACAAATTTGTATTAAAAACACTAAATATAAGCATATTTAGCATAAATACCTGCGAACCACCGTTTCAGACCCTTAGAAATTTGCCAAAATCCAAACTTAACATTTAATTAACACAACGTAGCCCTTCTATGGTTTTATTTTTGAGGCACTTAACGTAATTTTAACATATAAATTCTGGTAAATTTCGTAAAAACCCGAATCCTGGATTTATTGCTTAACGTTACTATATGAATTGGAAACAACATAGATTGGAAATAATATGATAAAAGCTTTATTGCCGAAAGAAGAAAAATATTTTGAAGATTTTAAGGCAATCATGTCGCACATTCAAGAAATAGCCATTCAAACTAAAGAATTTTTTTCCGCTGACACATACGATCCTGATATTTACCTCAAACTTAAACCATTAGAACACCGCTGTGATGAAATAAACTCCAAAGTAGTAAAAAGACTTAATAAAACATTCATAACTCCCTTCGACAGGGAAGACATCTTCACTTTAATGAAACGTATGGATTCTATTAGTGACTGCTTATTTGGAGCAGCAGTTCGCGTTGATACATACAATTTGACTGAACCGGTTGAAGGCGCAGCAAAACTCGCTTCGATCGTTGTTCAGCAGACAAAAGAACTAGAAGTTATTATTCAGGACCTTAAAACCCGCAGCGGTCAGGTAACTGAGTGTAAAACGGTAAAGGATTTGGAATCTGAAGCTGATAACGTTTACAGAATGGCACTCAAAAAACTATTCCTCGAAGAAAAGGATCCGATAACACTTTTTAAGAAAAAAGAGATTCTCGACATATTGGAAAATGCGGCTGACAAATGCCAGTCAACTGCCAATGTCATCGTTGCAATTCTCATCAAGAATTCTTAAAAGTATTTATTAACAATATCGGATTACATTTCTAATGTTATTAACACTTATTATAATAATTTTTTTAGCACTTGCTTTCGACTTTATCAACGGCTTTCATGATGCCGCCAATTCGATAGCAACTGTGGTATCTACCGGCGTTTTGTCTCCAAGATTTGCAGTAATTTGGGCAGCATTTTTCAATTTCGTCGCATTTAAGATAAGCGGCCATCATGTAGCGACGACCATTGCCAAAGGAATCGTGGACCATAACTACGTTGATTTGACGGTGATTGGATGTGGGCTTATCGCAGCCATCGTATGGAACCTGTTGACATGGTTCTGGGGCATTCCCTCAAGTTCTTCACATACAATGGTTGGTGGATTTGTTGGCGCGGCAGTTGCAAAGGCCGGGTTTGTAGCAATTCAGGTGGGAGAAGTTCTAAAAATAATCGCCTTTATTTTCCTGGCTCCTTTTATCGGTATAATTGCGGCTCTTATATTATCCATCATTACGCTGCATATTTGTAAGAATTTTTCCCCGGCAAAGGTGGATAAAAACTTCAGAAAACTCCAGCTTGTCTCTTCTGCTGCTTATAGCCTAGGACATGGTGCGAATGATGCCCAAAAGATGATGGGAATTATATTTTTAGCCCTCATAACTACGAAACATTTACCTCCAACTGCCGATATACCATTATGGGTTGTCTTTGCCTGTTATGGAGCTATTGCTATAGGCACAATGTCCGGCGGTTGGCGTATTGTTAAAACCATGGGACAGAAAATTACAAAACTAAGACCATTTGAAGGCTTTAGCGCTGAAACGGCTGGCGCATTGACATTGTTCGGTACGGCGATGGCAGGTATCCCGGTAAGCACCACACATACCATTACCGGCAGTATCATCGGTGCCGGAATCACAAAAAGATTGTCTGCCGTACGCTGGAAAGTTACACTTGAACTTTTGTGGGCATGGGTTTTGACCATTCCCGTATCGGCTGCACTTGCGGCGGTTATATACTGGTTTACAGTTCACTATTTGACATTTCTACATTTTTAAGTCAATAAAATTTCTAAAAAAGCACTTTTCATGTATTCTCAGGATACAAGGAAAGTGCTTTTACTTTATTTTTGGATTTTCCGACAGTTATTAATTTGTGAAAAATTACTAAATTAATTGTATTATTCTTGGAATTTGATTAAAAAACGATGTTAAGAAGAGTTCTCTTATCTATAGGAAGTATTCTAGTATTCCTGGCCGGTTGTTATGCTTACGGAATGATTTTGAATTTTCGAAGCGATACCCTTCAGGAGCGCATGACCCTGCTCAATTTAAAGAAGATATCCAATCCGTCTATTGTTATTGATAAGAAGAAATACACTCTTACTTTGTATTCAGACTCAATTCAAGTAAAAGTCTATCGTGCGGTTTTTGGTAAAGGTAATCAGCAGAAACAGACAGCTGATGAACTTTCTACTCCGATGGGCGACTATGAAATTTGTGAGATAGATACTTCACACATTTACCATAAATTCTTCAGGTTAAACTATCCGAATATCAATGACCTTCGGGCGGCTTTGAGAATGGGATCAATAACCCGGCAGGATTTTGAAAGTATGTCACTTCAATCTTACTATTCCGATTCAATTTCTCAAAGTTCATACAAGTGGAGAAAAATCGGTATCCATGGTATCGGCCAGTTAAATTTTTTATTTAAAAATCTCCCGTTCTCATTCAATTGGACGGACGGGTCTATTGCTATTAGTAATGAAGAAATAGATGAGTTGTATGGCGTTATTCAAAAAGGGACTAAAGTCACTATTTTTTAAAGGAATCATTCCGGTTAGCTTTCTGGTCGTTTTGATGTTCTCGGGCTGCGGAAAAAGTGATAAAAATGAGGGGCAGCCATCTGTTATTAAAACTGATGAAGAAAAAATTGTTGAGTTTGTAAATACAACGTATCACTGTAAAGAGGTAAAAGTTTTAAAGGGAATGTATAAACCAAATTATGACCTTTATGCCGTTGTTTACGAGGTAAACTCGGGAACGGATTTTGGGATAAAATTCATGCTCGCTCATTTAAAGGCAGACACGGTTATGGTTGATTATACCTCCGGTCTGTTTGATGGTGCTGTTAATGAATCGGTTTTTGAAACCGTTAAAATTTCCAGATTGAACTATGATGTGGTTTACTATAACTCTTCGGACTATTTTATGGGCTCTGGTGGCGGCGAAGTGTTTACTTACGTGATCGATTTTAATTCGTCACTAATTGCTTACGGGCATTTGTATATCAATGGAAGTGAGACTCCAAGTTTTTATGTGCCTTCAGCGGTTCGAGATTCAAATGTAAGAGATTATCTTGTTAAAAGAATTAAATCCGACTTCTCCGACATTAAACTGGTTTCACAGGATTATAAGTTTGTAAATTGATGCGTCTGAAAAATATAACATATCTTTTCGTTTGTGCTTGTATAGCATTCATTTGTTGTACACCTACTGTAATGGCTCAATCGGAAAAATACGAATTGATGAAAATTGATATATCCGGTAATAAGACGTATTCCAGTGCTCAGCTGAAAGAGCTTATTGTTTCGCAAGAAACCCCAATGTGGTTTTGGCGATTCCTACATTCTTTTTCAAGTCTTGGGAAAGCTCCGATCTACTTCGACAGCACCAACATTGAAAACGATATGCGGTGTTTAAAAGAGTTTTATGTTGCTAATGGCTTCTTCAAAGTAGCAATAAATCCAATCTATAAACTGGACTCAACATCGTATCACGCGAATTTACAATATGAGATCATCGAAGGCGAACCCTCTCTTTATAAAAATGTACGCTTAATCGGGCTTGATTCAATTGATGTAGAAAAGAAAAGTGATCTGCTCAAGCTCTCAAATATTGACACAACAGTACGATTTTCTCAATCAACGGTGAAAGCCAATACCGACAATATTGTTACGACACTCGAGAACAGCGGATACATGCTTGCAAAATATGATAGTACTGTTGTCATTCAGGACACAGCCGTCAATAAAGCAGATGTGACCGTATTCTTATCTGCCGGGAAAAAATACGTAGTAAGCGATGTTACAATATTAAAAAAAGGCGATGGTGCAGCTGATGTAGATGATAAACTCTTCCAGGATATCATCGGTATTAAAAAAGGTGATGTGTACAGCCTTGAAAAGATTCGTATGAGTCAAATTCGTTTGTACCGTACCTCGCTGTTTAATTCGGTTATTGTAGCCCCGCAAATTGATGACACCACAAATTCTTCAGTCCCCATCATTTTGAACGGTAATATCGGTTTGCTTAATGAAGCAGCACCTGAAATCATCATGAACAACCAGCTGAACACATTCAACATGGGTTTGGCGGCAAGCTATGCCAGAAAAAACTTTTTCGGCGAGGCCAGAAAGCTATCCATGACCGGCTCTTTCGGTCTCAGCGATGCATTCAGGTCAAAAGTCGGGAACTTGTCAAAAACTTTTGCTCTCAATGATACTACGGTAATGGGATATTTTGAAGGTGATTTGAAAATTGAACAACCTTATGTTTTTAACCGGCCTATTTATGGTATTGTTGAAGGTTATTATAAAATAAATAAAGATTCCAGATCTAATAAAAGAGCTTACGGCGGCAAGTTGAGCTTCGAATTTGAATTGCCGAGCTATACATTTTTAAATTTTCTCACCGCATATTACAATTTTGAAGTAGTGGACGAAATATTCAACACAAGCGGTAGTGAAGTAAACAAAAACATTCCGATTTCTATTCTGGGTGCTGAATGTAAAGCATATCGCGCGAATGATCCGTTGTTCCCGACGGCTGGTTATAATTTATCCTTCCTGATTGAAGAAGCAAATTCGATGAGCTATCTTTTCGGGAAAATGTTATCAAATCCATTCGATGGTGCAATGTTTTACAAGGCGCAAATTACCTCGGCATATTATTGGTCTTTGAGCAGACGGAATGTTGAAGTTGCGGCTTTAAAATTTAAAACAGGGTATATGCAAACATACTTTGGAAATGAGATAGATATTCCGAGTACGCATAAATTCTTCGTAGGCGGCAGTAATTCTTTACGTGGCTGGAAAGCCAGGGATTTAGCTCCTAGTGAAGTTGCTGCTGAAGGAAATATTGCCGGTGGTACCTTTTTATTGGAAAGTTCTGCAGAATACCGCTACAAATTCACCCCTGAAATCGGCAGTGTGTTATTTGGGGATTTTGGAAACACCTGGCTTGGTTACAAAGCATTCCGCTGGGACATGATCGGGATAGACGCAGGTATAGGTTTTCGTTATTACTCAGCATTTGCGCCATTCAGAGTTGACTTTGGCGTTAAACTCTACGATCCACTCAATCAAAAAAGAATTACATCCAAACCATTCTTCAAGGATGTATTTGAGTTCCAATTCGGTATCGGCGAAGCGTTTTAAGAACTCCGGCCACGTTTACCTGCTAGTTTGAAAAACGGTTAAGAAATGGAATATATTTCATTGCTGCGAAGAACAATCCGCTCCAAATAATCCAGCTGCCAAATACAATAAGCGCGTTCGTTGTGTATGATTTCGCTTTTGACAATTTGGTCAATCCAATTGTAAAGACAACGTACGCCCAAATAGTAAACGGATCTACTTTTGAAAGTAAATACTTGCTAATACCGTTCCCGGTTACATTCATTATCCCGGCAAGCGATGCACTTTCAAACTGACGATCGAATACAAAGGCAAGGATAATACATACGATAATATTTAGAATGGTGATATATCCTGCCATACTATAGGCAACGAGGAAGTTTTCAAAATTAAGAGGGGATTTAGCGAATATTTTTGAGACCAAGAAGAAATAAGAAACGATAAGGAAGAAAACAATACCACCGACAAAGATGACAGAAATCGTTTGAATAATCATCCCGGGGACAGTTCCAATAATATCTAATCCCTTTGATGCCTTTTCAATGCCATCCTGAGCTTCTGCTCTTGTCATTGTACCATTTGCAACCTGCTTCTCAAAGGCTTGCTCAATTTTATTCCGGGCATTTGTCTTAACAGATTCTTTAATGACATTATTTTGCATGACAATGATGACAGAGGCTGCTGCAAATATAAGAATGAGGAAGAATGGGACAAGCCAGTCGGAAGACTTTGATTTTGTTTCGGCTATATTTTCAAATACTTTACCGGGTTCGGTAAGGATACCGGTAACTTTGTCAAAAAAGCTAAGGGGTTCGCTTGTCTGAATGTCTGCAGTGTTGGTAGTATCTTCCATAGAATATCTTTCATTAATTTTGTCAAAATTAATGAAATTTATGGTAGTAATACAATGTCAGCAGTAAATTATTACATTTTTTCAGGAGCCGATACGCCAAGTATTGAAAGGCCGTTCCTTAAGACTATTTTGGTTGCAGCTGCAAGGGCAAGTCGTGATTCTGCAATGCTTTTCTCAGAACCGATGATTCTGCAAACTGTATAGAAGCGATGGAATGCTTCAGCCAATTCCTGTAAATACATTGCAATTCTATGAGGCTCATAGAGCTCCGCTGATTGAAGAACAACATCCGGGAAGATGAGAAGCTTTTTCAGTAAGCGCTGTTCCTCGGAGACGTTTAATACTGCAAGGTTATCAAGTTTTTGTTCAATTTTCTGTTCGGCTGCATTTCTCATGATCGAGCAGATTCTCGCATGAGCATACTGTAAATAAAATACCGGGTTTTCATCGGATTGCTTTTTCGCTAAGCCAATATCAAAGTTCATGTGAGTCGTAATTGAGCGCATATTGAAAAAGTACCGGACAACATCCTGGCCGACTTCTTCAACTAAATCGTCGATAGTCACGTAATTGGCTTTGCGCGTAGACATCTTAACAGTCTGATTGTCCTGCGTAATGGTAACGAATTGGTGAATAAGTACTTTTATTTTTTCAACCGGATAACCGAGCGCTTTGAGAGCTGCCATAACATCAGGATAAGTTGCATTATGATCTGAACCAAACAGATCAATGATTAGATCATAGTTGCGGTCAAATTTGGTAATGTGATAAGCAATATCAGGTAGACGATAGGTCGGCTCGCCGGTAGACTTAATGATGACCTTATCCTGTTCATTTCCCATTTCTGAAAGTTTTAACCAGGTAGCACCGTCTTTTTCATAGATAAGTCCCTTGGATTTGAGCGACTCAAGAAGGTTTTTGATTTTTCCTTCTTCGTAAAGACTGTTCTCATTATAAAATATTTTGTGGTCAATCAGTATTGAATGAAGTGTCTTCTTGATATCAGCAAAAATAAATTCTTCAGCGGCGGCTTTGAATTTGCCTTCAGGATTTTCTTCAAGCAGGGAATTGCCATGCTGTGCGATCAGATTTTCAGCGATAGTCTTGATATAATCGCCCTGATAATAATCTTCCGGGAATTCTATCGTCTCACCCAAAAGTTCACGGTATCTGTATTTGACTGAGTCTCCAAGCACCCGCATTTGTCTGCCGGCGTTGTTGAAATAGTACTCACGGTCAACTTCGTAGCCGATCCATTCCAGCATATTTGAGATAGTGTCACCGCAGACAGCGTTTCTTCCGTGGCCTACGGTAAGCGGTCCTGTCGGATTAGCAGAAACAAATTCTACATTAGCTCTTTTGCCGGAGTTTTTCAATGACTTACCGAATGTATTTCCTGCCTCAAATATTTCGTTGATTCTATTCGCTACATATGTCGGCGCAAAAAAGAAATTAATAAATCCGGGGCCCGCAATTTCAGTTTTTGTGATAACGTTATTATCCAAACTGAGTGCATTCGTAATGCTCGTCGCAATTTCTCTCGGATTCTTTTTGAGTCTTTTCGAGATGATCATAGCGATATTGGTAGAAAAATCACCATGAGCTTCCTGCTGCGGAATATCAAATTGCAGGTAAGGCACCGATTCATTATCAATGTCGGATATGATAGGGGTAATCAGGTTATATAAGTACTTTCTCAAAATATCTCCGGTCGAAGGTTACAAATAGCTTTAGTTACTGGCTTTGGTGGTCCTTTTTTTACGAACCGGTTTTGGTTTTTCCGGTTCATCAACCAAGTCAACAATTTTGGCGTCAGCCCATAGCTTTTCAATGTTATAAAATTCTCTGTATTCATTTCTGAAAATATGGATGACAATGTCTACATAATCCAGGAGCACCCAGGTAAGCCCTTGCAAGCCTTCTTTGTGCCAAAGTTTAACGTCATGCTCTTTTAATTTGTCTTCGATGTTATCAGCAATAGCCTTAACCTGTGTATCGGATTCGGCAGTGCAAATAACGAAATAATCAGTAATAGTTGTGATGTTTCGAAGATCCAATACTTTGCCGTCTTTGCCTTTTTTTTCAAAAATGGCCTGAGCAATCAACTGGATGGTTTCTTCAGATTTCAAAAGAGCCTCACTTTTTTAATAATAATGTTTTATAATCTTTTCCGATAATTACCGATACATCAACATAATAATTTTTATTATACTGACGCACGATATTGGCTGTATCAACGCCTAATAACTGAGCAATGTATTTTGCTCGATCGTCTTTACCGTTACGGTTAATCAAAAGTGTTTTGGGCATATCAAATGAAATATAGTTGCCGGTTTGTACGACATCCATCTTATTTCTTCTGAGATACTCCACAAATTTGTCACCAACACCGGCTTTGCCGCAGCCATTGAGCACTTCCAATTGCAAGGTGTGAACCGAGTCAACTCCGGTAGTAGGTTTGTCTACTTTATGAGTAGGAAGAATGGCCGATAGTAATGTGTATGCAAGAATAATAATGGCTAAAGAAAGAATGGCTATGATGCTATTCAGAAAAATTGATCCTTTTCCTGAAAAGAATGTTCCCAAATTAACTTTTGATTTAGTTGTATTTGCCTTCACGAATCCTGTTTGCTAATATTCCCGGTATTATTGACCTCTAAATAAACTGAACGGCGACGAATTAAAATAGTCGTATCCACTATAATAACTACCGTAAGGTATCTGGCGGTATTGCAGCATAACTGTTACATTATCCCACGGGGCGTAATTTAATTGAGCCCGGTCAATATAAATACCACTGATACTATTTTGAAAATTTTTACCTAACGAACTGTAAGGTGAATGTACCAGGCTGGCATCCAACTGCACATTCAGCTTATCAGTAAAATTATACTGCATCGAATTTGTATATACACCCAAGGCAACGCCTTCTTTTCCCATGCTCGTGTATGACATGGAATAGGTATGATGCATCGAAAACTTACTTGGGTCAAAAAGACCTAAGATAAAATTAGGAGAATCATTGATCATTCCGTCCTTGACGCTGGGTTTAAAGATATTCGAATCTTTAAACTGCGGATACGTCGTAAAGGGCAGTATCAAAAGAAAAAATACGAGTATAATTAACTTTTTCATAGTAACCGGCTAAATAAATGATTCTAATTTTAACCTATTCTTGATTATTAGTCAAGACAAAACTATATACTTTTCTTAACCTTATTTTCCTTATCAACGAGAACGATAGTCGGCTTATGATTTTTAGCTTCATCGTCACTCATTTGTCCGTACGTAATAATCACAACTTCGTCGCCAACATAACCCAAACGGGCAGCGGGGCCATTCAGACAGATCATCCCGCTTCCGGCAGGTCCTTCGAGAGCATATGTCTCCAAACGGTTACCGTTGTTTACATTTACTACCTGTACTTTTTCAAAGGGCAGAATATCCGCGGCCTTGAGAAGCTCAGTATCGATCGTGATACTTCCTTCATAGTACAATTCGCACATGGTAACCGTCGCTCTGTGAATTTTTGATCTGAACATTTCTCTGGTCATTATAAAAGCGTTTCCTTAATTAAATTAATCATTACAACAAAAATACAGGTTATTTGGTTCGATTCAAAACAGCCCGCTCATTGTCCTTAGGTGTTATTTCATCAATGAGCACATAATGCCGAAATATTCATCTATGTATTTAGACGCATCAGATTGCGTTTTGGCTTCACAAATTGCACGAATTATCGGTTCTGTATTCGATTTTCTGAAATGAACCCAATGATCCGGAAAATCAATTCGCAATCCATCTTCGTCATTCCAGTTTTCATTCTTATAACGTTCTTTGAGCTGTTCAATGATAACATCCGGATTGGTAGAACCGGTTTCAACTTTCTTCTTGGCAATCGAATATTGCGGGAGGGAATTCTTCAATTCCGTCATTGTGCCGCCAAATTCGAGGAGATGCTGTAAGGTAATGGCAATTCCGATCAGAGCATCACGTCCATAATGCACAGCCGGGAAAATGACACCACCGCTGCCTTCACCGCCGATAATCGCGTTGCATTCTTTCATTTTCTTCACCACATTAGCCTCGCCAACTGGGGAGCGGAAGACTGAACAACCATTGGCTACCGCTACATCTTCTGCGGCTCTGGTTGTTGAAAGGTTAATGACCACGCTTCCTTTTTGTTTTGAGGTAATGAACTTTACGGCTTGAGTTATGGTGTTTTCTTCACTGAAAGGCTCACCTTTATCGGTAATTAACACCAACCGGTCAACATCGGGATCGACCACAACGCAGAGGTCAACTTTTTCCTTTTTTACTAATTCCATCGTATCTACAAGATTTTCAGGTATAGGTTCGGGAAGGCGGGGGAATATTCCGCTATCAGAACAGTTGGTTTCAATAACCTCACAGCCAAAATCTCTAAGCAATTGAGGAATAACGACATATCCTGCGCCGTTTACGCAATCGCAAAGCACTTTGAACTTTCTTTTGCGTATCGCTTCAATATCGATAAATGGCATATTAAGAGCGGCCTGTTTGTGTATTTCCAAACCCTCTGAATAATTGCTGAATTTTCCTATTTTATCCCATGATTTGTAGGCTGATGTGTCGGAATCCAAGAATTTTTTGAGTTCAGCATGTTCTTCCGGGGACATGAATTGCCCGGTACTGTTGAGTAATTTTAAGGCATTCCACTGATTTGGGTTGTGACTGGCTGAGATCGCAATTCCGCCTTGTGCCTCGAGAGTCTTTACAGTATACTGTACTGTTGGGGTCGGGCAGATTCCAATATCAATTACATCCAACCCTTTGGCTAATAATGTTCCGGTAAGAACTTGACGAACCATTTCGCCGGTTATTCTGGAATCTCTTCCTATAACTATTTTACCGCTGCCAATATAATCCGCGTAAGCAGATGCAAATTTGATTATTACTTCGGGATCTAAACCGTCGCCAATTATGCCACGAATACCTGAAATGCTGACCATGAGTGTAGGCATGAGAACTCCATAAAAATTACTCAAAAATAACCTTCTAATTTATTGAAGTTCCTGCTGAATATGAAGGGTTTTGATAAAAAAAGAAGCCAAATCGTAAATCTCAGGACGACACGACTTCTTCAATCAATCAACCAGGAAAATGATTTGTTAGTACAGCAACTCTCCGCACAAATCGCCAAATAGCGTGATGGGTCAATATATCTCAGATTGCAAAGTCTTGAAGAATTTCACGATTTAGGCATGCAAAAGTTTCGTAAATAGAGTAATTATTGATCTTTTTGGGATGAGCGGTTTGAATAATTACATGAACGGTAAGAGAGTGCGGTTGAATGGTTTGGTATTCGATTGCGAAATGGATAATTTATTAAGTTTTTTAATTATTTAACAATCCCATTAAGGTACATTTATTATGCGATACATGAAAAATGGTTTGATGGCCATGGTCTTGGTTGCTTCGTGGCTATTCATTCAGGGATGCTCGTCTTCTTCGAGTACGTCGTCAGCTTCCTGGGTTAATTTAGATACCTGCAAAGCAGGCAAATTCGATACAGGAAAAATGTGGACATTCGATTTCCCGCCAAAAGCTTATTTACAACAAGAATACGGCTTTGAAGCATCCGATGATTGGCTGAATCATGTAAGACAATCAGCTCTTCGCTTTGCGACATACTGTTCAGCTTCTTTCGTTTCATCTGATGGTTTGGTTATGACAAATCACCACTGTGCCCGTGAAAGTGTTACGGAAGTCTCAAAAGAAGGTGAAGATCTCCATACTAACGGATTTTTCGCTAAAACAGCTTCTGATGAACGAAAAGTCCCTGGTTTATTTGTTGATCAATTAGTAAGCATTAAAGACGTCACTGATGAAGTTCAGGCGGCAATGGATAAAGGTAAAACCGAATCAGAAAAAATTAAACTGCGCACCGAAGTCAAAGAAGACCTTGCAAAGATATTAAAAAAACAGACGGGTCTTGAAGGTCAAGTTGTGACTTTCTACAATGGCGGAAAATATTCGCTGTACGGTTATAAAAGATACAAAGATGTCCGTTTAGTATTTGCTCCTGAAACCGAAATGGGTTTCTTCGGCGGAGATCCGGATAATTTTACCTATCCTAGATATGATTTTGACTGTTCATTTTTCAGAGTCTATGATGACTCCGGAAAAGCACTCCATACAGACAACTTCTTCAAATGGAGTGAAAAGGGTGCACAGGCCGGCGAGCCGGTTTTCGTTGTTGGTAACCCGGGTTCCACAAACAGATTGATGACTGTTGCGCAGCTTGAATACTTCAGAGATTTATCACATCCTGCAATTGTAGAAATTTTGGATGGTGTTGTTAAAGTATATACTGAATTGATTGACGAAAATCCGTCTTTGAAAGATTCATTACAGGATCATTTATTCGGATATTCAAATTCGTGGAAAGCATATAATGGAATTCTCGGCGGCTTGCGTGATGAAGTCATGATGCAGAGAAAACGCGATTTCGAATCACAGTTCAAAGCTAAAGTATGGGGAAACCCGAAATTAAAGAATTCTTATGGTGGTCTTTGGGAAAAGATTGAAGATATTCGTGGCGAGATGAGAAAATACTCAAAGCTTAACTCTGCGTACAATCTTCGCCCATTCGCACTTTCAGATTATTTTGTAATTGCAAAAAATCTGATCAGATATGCTAAAGAAATGAAACTTCCTGTTGAGCAGCGCAGTGCTGATTATAAGGATTCGATGTTGGCTAAGACCAAAGAATCAATTATTCCAAAAGATTTTATCGCAGCAAAAGCGACAAAATTATTGGCACTCGATATATCGTTGTTCAAATCATTCCTCGGTAGCGAGAATGAAGTTGTTATGAACCTTCATGGAACATTAGCACCGGCAAAAGCTGCTGCATCAGTTTTAAAGAGCTCGACAATTGGAACAAAAGAAGGTATTGAGGCATTGTTAAACGGAAATCCTGATGCCATTCTTAACTCAAATGACCCGATTATCAAGCATGTTTTGATGACTTCCGACAAAGGCAAAGAAGTCGCTTTGACAATGCAGGAATTAGTGAATAAAGAAGCTGATTACTCGCAGATGCTTGGCAGAGCCTTATTTGAGGCTTACGGAACACAGATACCACCTGATGCGACATTTACGTTACGTCTTGCTGACGGTGTTGTAAAGAGTTACGAATATAACGGAACAACAGCTCCGGTATTTACTACTTTCTACGGACTCTATGACAGATATTATTCATACGGCAAACAATATCCTTGGAATTTGCCGAAGAGATGGCAGAATCCTCCTGCAGAATTCAAATTGGAAACTCCAATGAATTTCATCAGTACGGCCGATATCATCGGTGGAAATTCAGGCAGCCCGATAATTAATAAAAATGCTGAAGTTGTTGGTTTAGCTTTCGATGGAAATATCGAAAGTCTGCCGGGTCAGTTCATTTTCAGAACTGAATCTAACAGAACTGTCGGTGTACACTCAGCCGGTATGCTTGAGGCAATTAGAAATCTTTATGGTGCAGGACGTTTAGCAGACGAACTTAAATCAGGTAAGATTCACTAAGCACAATTTTAATGGGGCTAACCGTAAGGTTAGTCCCATTTTTATTTTAAAGAGACTACTATGAAAATAAAAGTTTGTATCCTTTTACTTGCTTTATTAGCGTTGAACTGTCATAAGGATAATCCCTTTGAAGGGGGGTATGAACCTGTAGCATTTAAGGGAAGTGTTGTTGATACTTCTGGCAATCCTATTTCCGGCGTCGGGGTGCATTACTTGTTCAGCACGTATTCGAAGCGTGAATTAAATACAAGCAATACCCAACCCGCCACGATTATTAAGTTTACCATACCCGATTCAGGATATGTCAGAGTCAAAATACTACGCTGGTATTCAAGAGATTCAATTGATACGGTGGTAGATGGCCCGTATAAAGCCGGAACATATACAATAGATATTTCCTCATTGAAATTGACAAATGGTGTGTACATTTATCAAGTTGTTACTGCCTATACGTTTACAGAAAGAGCGTTTTTAGTCAGCTACGATGCTATTCAGGATCTGTATTCCAAGACGCCGTTAACACAATCGGCAAGTGATGGAAAGTTTTCAATACCGCTTGGAGTTTTTGCCGTTAACATGCCGGTTGTTTCAGCAAATTCCGACACCACGTATATCAGTAATAATATCCAGATGGTATTGTATAAGGAGGGTTATCAAACGCTGACGAAACCAATATCAATTGACCTGACAAAAGACAATACACAGACTTTTGTACTTGTAAAACAGTAATACTCAGCTTCAATAGTACACAATTTTTTGCCCCTTCTTGGGGCATTTCTATATAGGCCTGTCCCCAGACTAACTGAATAATTTGTTATATTTTAAGGTAATTATTTCGCTAACTAACAGAACCCGATAAGTGAGATTATATTTAGCAGCATTTTTCTTTTTTCTGACAGCTCTTCTGAACGCTCAGAATAGTCAGCAATTTGAGATAAAGAAAGATACTCTTCTCATCAATTTGAAGAATAAATATGAGCTCAACACTTCTTCCATTATTCCCGGTAGTGAAATACTAAGCATTCGAGGCAGATTATTACAGCCGCATGATTATACTCTCGATTATACAGCATCATCATTTTCTTTATCGGACTCGCTCCCTTACTCCATCCTGGATACTATCATCGTGAGCTATCGCTCGTTTCGTGTTTCGTTTAAAAATGAATATGCCCTGAAAGTATTGGCTCCTTTGCCTATGAAAAGTCAGGCTGATACGATGAAACAAATGCAAAGAATCTCAAATGCACTGACAAATGAAAGCATTTTTGGTCGGGGGATAGAAAAAAGCGGGACGCTTATTCGTGGTTTTACTGTGGGTACGAATAAAGATATGACACTGCAAAGCGGGTTCAGACTTCAGTTATCCGGTAAACTGACCGATGATATTGATCTGGTCGCTGCTCTTACTGATGAGAACAGTCCGATTCAACCTGAAGGAAACACGGAAAGATTGGATGAGCTTGATAAAGTATTCATTCAGATAAAGCACAAAAACGCTTCGGGTACATTCGGTGATTATGATTTGATAAAAAAATCCGGGGAGTTCGGTAACATTAACAGAAAACTTCAGGGTTTTCTCGGAGAGGTGCAGATCGATAATACTACAGCGTTTACCGCTTTCGCAAGTGCACGCGGTAAATTCACATCCAACGCGATTACAGGCACAGATGCCGTGCAGGGGCCTTATTCGTTGTATGGAGCGAATAACGAAAGCGACATTATCATTATCGCGGGTTCCGAACGGATTTATTTAAATGGCGAGTTACTGAAGCGGGGTGAGCAGAATGATTATACTATTGATTATTCAATAGCCCAGGTTACATTCACAACGAACCGTCTCATAACAAGTGCCAGCCGTATTATTGTAGAGTTTGAATACACGGACAGGGCATATTCTCGAAGTCTTTTCGCAGCCGGACTCTCAACTACATTTTTCCATAACTCACTCAGGACCGGATTTACTTATCTTAGAGAGGCGGATAATCAGGATGCCCCGATAGATGTGACGCTATCGGATGCAGATAAAAAAATCCTTGCTGCTGCGGGAAATAATAAATCCGGTGCGGTTAAAAGCGGTGTATCACTTGCAACTCCCGATTCCACCGGCACGATAACTGCTTATTATGAAAAGGTTGATACTGTAATTAGTTCAAATAATGTCGTATTCTATCGTTACAATCCCGGCAACCCCAAGGCGTTGTATAACGTCACGTTTTCGTATGTCGGAAACGGAAAAGGTGCTTATCTACGGGATGCCCCGGGGAACTTCCGGTATGTTGGGGCTAATCAGGCCGCATACGATACAGTAATATATCTACCACTGCCGCAGAAAAAGGAATTTGCCGATTTCCTTTTAGGTTATGATTTTACCAAAAACCTGTCGGTAAATATTGAACTTGCCGGAAGTAATGTTGATTTGAATCGGTTCTCATCAATAGGTGATAATCAAAACAGCGGTTTTGCATATAACGGGAATATTACCTTAGCTCCGACCGAGCTTATTATTAATCAGACGAAGATTACAAAAATCGGAGCCTCATGGAGAGAACGCTACATAAACAAGCGGTTTTCTTCACCTGAGCGTTTCGGAGATGTTGAGTTTAACAGAAGTTACAATGTAAGCTCGGACACTACATCTCATAATGAGCGTCTCAGAGAAATATCCCTATATCTTGAACCGGTGAAAGCGATTTCTTCAACATCCACATATGGCGAGCTGACACAGGAGAGTGTGAATAGCTCCAAACGACTGAGGGAAGTGATCAAACTTGATTTTAATTCCCAGTACACGGCTAATTATGATTTTGACTACGTGAAATCCGAAAACCGGATCAGTTCAACTTCATGGTATCGTCAGACTGCTGATGCTAAAATTAGTTACAAAGTAGTAAGTCCTGTTATTAAATACCTCTACGAGGACAAACAGGATATCGTTTCAGGAACAGATTCACTAACAGCTGCGAGCCTGAAATATTATGAAATTAATCCCGGCTTGACATTAACGCCGTTGCAAGGCATGAAAATGACGTACACATACAATTACCGGAAAGATCAGCTTCCACGAAAGGGAATGCTGGTTGATGAGTCAACATCCGACGGATTTACCTATGATATGGATTATTACGGCGGACGGGTAGTGCAGTCTAATTTGAAAGTCTCGACACGGAACAAGAGATATTCTGATGTTTATAAAAGCGACGGCTCGCTGAATTCACAGGTCATTCTTGTAAAAACGCAGACAAAGGTCACACCGGTTGATAAAATCAGTGGTGATTTTTATTATGAGGTTTCTACTCAAAAGACTGCGTTGTTACAAAGAGTCTATGTTCAGGTGACAAAAGGTACTGGTTCATACAAATATGTCGGCGATTTAAACGGAAATGGCGTAAAAGACGAAAACGAATTCGAACCGACAACGTATGACGGCGATTATTCGCTTGTTACGCTGCCATCCGATCAACTGTATCCAGTCATAGACTTAAAGACAAGTGCACGCCTGAGATATGCTCTTACACCTCTTCTTCACGGAACGGATTTCTTCTCTGCTATTGTAAAGCCGCTTACATTCGAATCATATGGGAGGATTGAGGAAAACAGTAAAGAGCAGGAACTCAAGAAAATCTACCTGATGCGATTGAAAAATTTCATGAAAGACAGCACAACTATTCAGGGCACAAACTACTTTCTGCAGTCTGTTTATCTTTTTGAGAATGATCCCGGGCTGTCATTCCGCTTTCAGTACATGCAAGAGAGGACGTTCAACTCCTATAGCGCCGGTATTGAGAAAGGATTTAAGAAAGAGCGGGGGATGCGTATGCGTATGAAGCTGGTCGAAGATATTAGCAACGAGACAGAGGTAATTTCCTCATCAGACTACATGCTTGCCAAGGCAAATGCAGTGCGAAACAGAACTATTGATGCACTTGGATTTACTACTGATTTTTCCTATCGGCCATATAATAGCGTTGAGGTAGGATTTAAAATTAAAACCAAACAAAACACAGATCTTTATCCCAAAACACCGACCAAGTTGAATGAAAACGGACAGACAATCCGCATAAACTTTTCATTCTCTGGTTTCGGAAGGCTGCGCCTTGAATTTGAGCGAACAGAATTGACAAGCAACACTACCGCTAACTACCTTCCGTATGAGTTAACTGGGGGTAATGTGGTAGGCAAAAATATGTTCGGCAGGGTATATTTCGATTATCGCATATCAACCAATTTACAGGCAACTGCTAATTATGAGGGGCGCGCGCAGGGAGGTTCTAAAATTATCCACACTGCGCATGCTGAAGTGCGGGCATTCTTTTAACGGAGTAATACTATGAAAGTCATTGCTGATTTAATTGAGCTGCATATCGTTAAGGAAACTAAAACCGGGCTGCAGTTTTTACTTTTAAGAAGATCACCTCGGGAAATGTATCCCGGCATTTGGCAGATGGTAAGCGGCAGGGTAGAGAAAAACGAAAAAGCTTATCAGGCAGCGCAGCGCGAGCTGCTTGAAGAAACCGGACTCCATCCTCAAAAAATGTGGGTGGCACCGAAGATTAATGCATTTTATAATCCTGAAGCAGATACTATATCACAGATACCGGTATTTCTGGCACAGGTGAAAGACAATGTAAGAGTTGTTTTGTCGGATGAGCATGATGCCTTTGTTTGGGGCAGTGGTAAAAAAGCTAAGTCAATGCTGGCTTGGCCGGGTCAGAGAGAAGTTGTTGATATCGTCATGGAATATTGGAAGAAACGGAAGAATTATCTCAAATTTGTTGAAATACCACTTATTTAGATTCATTTTATATAGCCCTTTTTGCAATAATTATCTATTTTAACTAATACGTTTCACAAAAATATTGGAGTCAAACTTGGGCCTCTTAGTCGTCGGTTCTCTTGGTTTGGATACGGTTGCAACGCCTTTTGATCGAGTAGAAGAAGCATTGGGCGGTTCGGCAACCTATATTTCACTTTCTGCATCATATTTCAGCGGCCCTATTCACTTGATCGGTGTTGTAGGCGAAGATTTTCCCAAAGAGTATATTCAACTTCTTGAGAATCATAATGTTGATCTTGATGGACTACAGATTGTGCCCGGTGGAAAAACATTCCGCTGGTCCGGTGTTTATCATTATGATTTGAATACGAGAGATACTCTTTTGACTGAGTTGAACGTATTTGAAAAGTTTGACCCCGTTATTCCCGATCACCTGAAAAAAACACGGTATGTATGCCTTGGCAACATTGATCCTACTCTTCAGTTGAAAGTATTGGATCAATTGACTAATCCGATGTTTGTTGTGGTTGATACAATGAATTACTGGATTGAAGGTAAGAAGGATGAAGTTCTTAAAATCATTAAACGTGCCAATGTACTTATTATCAATGATTCGGAGGCCAGACTTCTGGCGAATGAACCGAACTTGATTAAGGCAGCAAAGAAGATTTTGGATTACGGCCTGCCATACCTGATCATTAAAAAGGGCGAACATGGCGCATTACTTTTCTCAAAAGATACCGTCTTTTCTGCGCCCGCATATCCTCTCGAAATGATGTTTGATCCTACAGGTGCAGGTGACACCTTCGCCGGAGGATTCTGTGGTTATATCTATAAAACCCAGGATACCAGCATGGAGAATATAAAGCGTGCCGTCATTTACGGATCCACAATGGCGTCATTCTGTGTTGAACAGTTCAGCACAAAAGGCCTTGAGGAACTATCGTACCTTCGCATTAAAGACCGTTTCCGTGAATTCATGACATTATCAAGATTTGATGAGTAGTATGTATTTTAATCTGAGATATGAAAATGAAGAACTCGTTTTTATAAATCAAACACTGCTTCCTTTCAAGGAAGAATACATTCATACTGATGATTACAACAGAATTGCGGAAGCTATTGAGCGATTAGAGATTCGTGGAGCACCTGCTATCGGCGTAGCAGGTGCTTACGCATTAGTGCTGTCTCAAAAAAAAGCAATTGATCCTGCCTTATTCGAAAAAGCATACAAACGCTTAGCTGGCGCTCGTCCCACGGCAGTCAATCTGGTATGGGCATTAAATAAAATCAAGGATTGTTTTAGTATAAGTTGTACATTTGCTGGACTCGTGGATGCAGCTGTTGCATTGCACAGGGACGATGAGCGGCGCTGCGAATTGATCGGGAAGTATGGCTGTGAAATCTTTGTAAAGAAATCCAGAGTGATTACTCATTGCAATACCGGCCGGCTGGCTACAGCAGGTGAGGGTACAGCCTTTAATGTTATCAAACAGGGTTATCTGAATGGACAAGTGGAATTCGTATACGCTGACGAAACCCGGCCATTGCTTCAAGGTTCCAGACTGACTGCATTTGAACTGGGGAAAAACAACATCCCATTTTCGATAATATCCGATGGAATGTCCTCCCATTTTATGAGTAAAGGTTTAGTGGATATCGCAATCACCGGTGCTGATAGAATTGCCGCGAATGGTGATTCGGCTAATAAAATCGGTACATTTGCCTTGGCGATAGCATGTAAATACCATAATATCCCGTTCTATATTGCCGCTCCGAAGTCAACCATTGACTCAAACATTGAAAACGGTTTAGGTATCCCAATTGAAATGCGTAAAGGAGATGAGGTATTATTCGCGAACGGCACCCCGGTAACGTTGCCGGAATATACGGCGCTATCTCCTTCATTTGATGTTACTCCGGCTGAATTGATACACGGCATTATTACTGAAGACGGTATATATTCCTACCCATATAACTTTCGTGAAGTATGAGCGAGATTGTCAAGACCGAGTCTATAGTCCTTTCGGTGATTGATTACGGAGACACTAGCAGGATTGCTCATATCCTGACTGGGGATTACGGGAAACTTTCCGTCATAATTAAAGGCGCAAAACAGAAGACTTCAAAAATTGGGAAAATTGTTTTCCCGCTAAATATCATCAATACGGTTTTCTACCTGAAAGAGAACCGTGAACTTCAGCTACTCACCGAGGCCGATCTGGTTAATTATTATCCTCAAATCCATGAGGACTATGATAAACTTAAGTATTCGCTTGCTGTGCTTGAAGTTGTTAATGCATCCTTTCAAGAACATGAGCCTAATCAACGCCTATATAACGGTGTGAAGAGAATAATTGAACGTATCGCCTTATCGCAGGACGCAGACCCCATGGTTAGCTTTTTACGTTTCTTTGTTTTCTTTCTTGAAGAAATGGGATACGAAATCAATTTCGAATTTTGCAATAATTGCCATGAGCCTTTTACTGAATATCCAGAAGGTTTTTCGTCTGAAACCGGCTTGCTTTGCAGCAATTGCATGAATACGCTTCCACCTTTTTACCGGATAGACCGGGAACTTTTCAATACGCTCGATTGTCTAAAATCAGGTAAAAGGATAGTTTCGGGACAAGAACAACATGTACAAAAGATGTTTACCGTATTGCTTAAATATGCACAGTTTCATATTCCCGGATTCAAACAAATTAACTCATTAAAAATGTAACAAGTTATTATTGCAAGAAAAAGAAGGCATAGAAGGAAAGACCATGAAAACGAAACAACTTGTTGGTGCTTTTGCGCTCCTGTTTACGGGTGTAATTCTGGGAGCATTTCTTATTTCAGGTAGTGGTTTAGTTCATAAAAGCTGGGCAGGAATTCAGCTCGGAGCGAAGAAACCTCCGGTAAGTCTCAATGCTGATGCTAGCGCGTTTAGTCAGGCTTTTACAGAGGTTGCTGAAAAAGTGACTCCGTCAATTGTTCAAATTATCGTAGTTGCTGAAACAGATGAAGATCAACAGCAGCAGCAATTTTTCTTCTTCCCGTTCAAGGATTTTGAAATACCAAAAGAGCAGCTGGGATCAGGCAGTGGAATTATTGTAACCGATGATGGTTATATTCTGACAAATAACCATGTTGTTGAAAACGCGAAGCAGGTATCTGTAATTCTGTATGATAAGCGGAAGTTTGAAGCTGAAGTTGTTGGAAAAGATCCTCTGACCGATTTGGCTGTTATAAAAATCAAAGCTTCTGATTTACCTGTTGCTTACTTAGGTGATTCTGATAAGCTGAAAGTAGGACAATGGGTTATGGCGATCGGTAATCCGTTGTCATTGAGCAGTACTGTAACAGCAGGCATTATCAGTGCTCTGAACCGCGGACAATTGAACCTTATTAAGGATAGCTACGGTGTTGAAGACTTTATTCAGACGGATGCAGCTATTAATCCCGGTAATTCCGGTGGTGCCTTGGTAGATCTTTCAGGTGCTGTGATTGGTGTGAATTCTGCAATTGCATCGAGAACAGGTTCCTATGTCGGTTACGGATTTGCAATTCCTATTAATCTTGCAAAATCTGTGGCTACAGATCTGATTGCACACGGTAAAGTCAACCGTGGATACATCGGTGTTCAGATTCGTGAAGTTGATGCCGCTTTGGCCAAATCAATTGGATTATCGAAACCTCATGGTGTCATAGTTGAAACAATCGTTGAGAACGGTGCCGCAGCGAAGGCTGACATTAAAAAAGGTGACGTAATTCTTAAAATAGACGGATTGGATATAGATCAGCCGAATCAGCTGCAAAGCTATGTGGCTTCCAAGTCGGCAGGTACCGAAGTCAAACTGAAAATCTTTAGAGACGGTCAGGAAATGGAAAGAACCGTAACCTTGAAGCCAAAAGACGATAAAGATTCAGGGGACACGGCTAAAAACGATAAAGGCGAATCCAGTGAAGATGATAACAAGACCATCATCGGTATGGATAACATCGGTCTTACCGTAAAGAATATGACCGCGAAGGATAAAGAAAATTACAAAATTGAAAATGGTATTCTTATTTCAAAGGTTAAGCCAAATTCAAGCGCTCAGTTCCAGGGCTTGAGCGAAGGAATTGTGATTGTGAAAGCTGACAAAAAGAAAGTTGATTCAGTTTCACAATTCAAGAAAATTGTTGAAGGTAAAAAAGGTTCTGCAATTTTACTTGAAGTTGCCGACAGCAAGGGTAATTCCCGGTTTGTCGGACTTGAAATTCCGGAGAAATAACAGATTAGAGTGAAAATGAAAAAGCCCCTCGAATTATCGGGGGGCTTTTTTTATACCTGGTAAAATTTATGGGGTCAGATATTTTATGAGTGCATCATATACGCTTTCAATCGGCATTTTTGTTCCGGTCCATAACTCAAAGGATTTTGCTCCCTGATATACGAGCATCTTAATACCATTTATCGTGATGGCTCCTTCTGATTTTGCCTGCTGCAAAAACTTCGTATCAACCGGATTATAAACCATATCGAAAACAATCTGATTCTCAACAAACACGTTCGGAAGGGTGATGGGGGAATCATCAACATCCGGATGCATGCCTAATGAGGTAGTGTTAACAATCAACTTGGATTTTTGCAGAATCGGAAGATTGTCGGGCGGGAATAGCTCGTAGCATTCGATATCTTCGTATTTCATCTTTTCGATAAAATACAGTTTAAGGGATTCTGCTCTCTGTTCGGTCCTATTGATGATGTTGATTTTTGAAGGTCTGAAAAATCTGATAAGATTATATATAAGTGCTCTGGCAGCACCTCCGGCACCTATAACAGAGACTTCCAAACCGCTCAGTTCGTCCTTATATGGAAGAAGTGTTTCATAAATGCCATACACATCGGTATTATAACCGATAAGCTTGCCCTGATCGTTAACAACCGTATTAACGCTTCCCACAATCGTTGCTTCTTCAGAAATCGTATGCAGATAGGGAAGAATAAGTTCTTTGTAGGGAATGGTTACATTAAAACCTTTTATGCCTAATGCTACCATGCCTTTGAGGGCGTCTTTCAAATTATCCTGAGGAATATCGAAAGGTAAATAAAGATATTCCAGTCCTAATAAATTAGCCGAAAGATTATGGATAAAAGGGGAATATGTATGCTTGATCGGATGGCCAATAAGACACAATACATTCGTATTCGTATGAAATATGTTTTGCATGAAGAGACCGAATATTTACAAATTACTTTTTAAATCCAAAGAGTTCATTGAACAATCTTGAAGACATTACTTTGGGAAACATCTTCGAAAATATTTCAATTAATTCTTTGTTAATATAAAAAGATTTATTCAGATATAGATACCCCAAATAATTATTCTTTCTCATGAAATGAATTTTCGCGAGAAGAAAAATATCATGCGAGGAGAGTGAGTTCCCTCCGTGGCTGCTGATGAGGGCAATGGCGGATTCATATTTGCCAATTGAAATATAGTTCTGAATCAGATCGGAGAATTCCAGAGAGTTTAAATTTTGTGCGCCTCGTGCTTCATAGGAGCGTATCCGCTGCAGGCAAACTTCATCAATAGATACATCGGATTTTGAAGCCGGGATTTTCCAGGAAGATTCCGGATTATCGTTATAGACTAATGCCGATTGAAAATCTTGCAGGGCATTCTCGGTATCATTAATTAAACTGAAGCAATTACCTCTTCCCAGATATGCTTCCTGAAATGTAATATTGTACTGCAAAGACTTTGAATAAAAATAAATAGCCTGTTTATAATCGTGAAGGTCTTCATAGAGAATACCAAGATTATAATAAGCACCTGAATGTTTTGATTGCAGACTGATAACCTTTTTAAAGCAGTCGATTGCCTGATTATAGTCGTCAATATCCGCATACAAATTACCAAGATTGAACCATGCGTCAGGAAACGATTCATCCACCGTGATAGAGCAGCGGTAGCTGTCAATTGCTTCCATGTGCTTTTTCAACTGCTCAAGAACGATGCCCCGGTTGTACCAGCCGACTGCACAATGCGTCTCGACAAGCAGATATGTATCGTAAGCTTCGAGAGCAGCGGCGTAATCTTCTACATACTCCAGACAAAGTGCAATATTGAACAAAGCGTCAGGAGAAGCAGGCTGCATTTCGCGCATTTTGTTATAATATCCCATGGCGGTGTGATACTCGTTACGTGACAAGTAGATATTACCGATTTGGTTGTACAGTTCAAAATCCGCAGGGGACTGCGACTGGATTTTTTCAAAAATTTCAGCGGCGCGAGCCTTTTTGCCGGTTGCCAAGAACAGGGATGCTAAGCTCAGCTGATAATCAATATTAACCGGATCGAGACTAACTGCTTTGCGTAAACTGCGGGCAGCTCGTTCGTAATCTTTGATTTCAAGCATACAAAGTGATTTTTTATGCCAGAGTGAGGCATCATAGGGGAAGACTTTGATCAGACCAGATACAATTCCCGCAGCACTTTTATAGCGCCGGGTGTTCATGCATTGTTCTGCGATTTCTTCAAGGAATGGACGATTATGAAGAATCTGCCCTTCCATTATCATATTCTTTGACGCAGCTATATTTGAGAGTAAGCCACTCCTCTCAACTGAGTTGCTGTTCATGTCAAAGAAATTGGAATCGGAATATTCCATTAGATCCAAGACGATTTATTTTGCCAAGACGATTAATATTGAACAAAGTTCAATGATTGAATTTATAAAAGAATCGCCTAAGAACCAACAAAAAAATGTAAAATATTTATTAATTTTTGTTATTAGTTTACTGCTGATGGCTATGTGAAATTTCTTGGATTCCTATAAAATATCCTTGACAAATACCTGTATTTTGTCGTATGTTAAGGCAATAAAAATAATCGGTTACTTAAACGATTAAGTTTACTTCCCACTTTGACTTATTTTCTAATTTAATTACATTAATCACGTTAGGAGTTACTATGAAAAACCTTTACAGAATATTAACTGTAATCGTTCTGTTAGGGATTATGAGCGCTAAAATAATGGCGCAGGATCTCTATTTTACGGAACAGTTGAAAGATACTACTGCATGGAGTACAGTTGTGAAACCATCAACTAATCCACCATGGTCAGAGGTAAGTCTTACTCTTCCTTCAGGTGTCTGGAAGTTATTGGGTGTTTATAAAACAACCGGTAGCTATTTATGCCCAGATCTGGGAAATATTAATGATGCACGTTTCTTAAAAGATACAAACGTTGCAAGTTATATGATTACACCAACTTTATTGCATGGTGTAGGTACGGTTACTATAGTTGAAGGTAATGGAAAAGCTCTTAAACACGGTGTAGCTATTTCCACAAACGGCGGCGTGACATGGACTAATGCCGGAATAATAACTTCAACAACTACCAAATGCTTAGAAGCAAGTTTAGCCATCAATAATAAGGCTGTTAATAAGGTTAAAATTTATAACGCTGGTTTAAGTGCAGGTAATCTTGATATTAATATTATTAAAGTTACAAGTGCTGAACCGTTGGCTGTTAAAGCTGAGGCTTCGGCAAAAGTTACAGCTTATAAATTAGGCAGCTATCCTAACCCGTTCAACCCTTCAACAAAGATTGCATTTGAAATTCCTCAGTCATCAAACATTAACCTGAGTGTATTCAATATGTTAGGTGAAAAAGTCGCTTCTTTGCATGAAGGTTTTGTTCCTGCAGGTGCTTATTCAACACAGTTTAATGCTTCAAACCTCCCGAGCGGAATGTATATTGTCCGTCTCCAGGCTGAAAAGACATCGATTTCTAAAAAAGTTATGTTGATGAAGTAATAGGTTTTAATCAATAGAAAAACCCTCCCATTGGGAGGGTTTTTTATTTTAAAGAAAGGAGAATGTGTTACGGTATTTCTACGATGAATGCTTTTATTGGAGATTGCGCTGAAAGTGTGAATGACTGTAGAGCTGCAGGAAAGAAAATGACATCACCTTTGAGGAAACTGATTTTCGTGTTCCCATAAGATACATCCAACCCGCCTTCGGTAATGGCAATAAGACGGGGTCTGTCATTCGATATGAATGTTTCCTGATAAACATTTTGCGAAGCAATTCGCACTAAAGAAAACTCATCTATTCCGGGATTATAATACGATTTACCAGATGTGCTATCAGGTTGCATTACTTTAACGGAAGCGAAATCAAAATGCAAAATATCCAGCAGGGTATTTACATCGGTAAATTTATTGGTTAACCCGGCACGTACAACATTATCTGAATTTGCCATACACTCAACAATATTGCCTTTAATGTATGCATGCGGTACACCTGCACCGGTAAATATACCTTGACCTTCGTGTAACTCAAGAAAATTAAAAAAGAAGAAAGATAATAAGCCGACATCAGTACCGAAAATTTCATATTGAGTAAGAAATTCTTTTTCGGCGGGTGTCGGATTGTTTTTATTGTGTATTTTTTTCTCCAGACTTTCAAGAACTAACACCAGATCTGCTTTATTATCATGCTTATGCATAATTGCTTTGTAAACCTCAGACGGGGATGCATTTTCATCACATCCGGCAAATTGAAGTAACTCAGGATACGTCTGTAAATTTTTATTAATTTCAGGTGCGGGTAGAAATCCACATAGAGTAGCAAGGTTGTCCAATGCGATGGCAATTTCCGGCTTATGATTATCATCTGGATAATTTACCGGATCAAGCGCGTGCAGTTTGACAGCTTGCTCTTTATTCGGATGAGTCTGAATGGAAAGGGCTTTTCTTGCCGACAATACTTTAAATAAATAGGGAAGATTATTATCGAATTTCAATGCAGTTGCTTTCCCGAGCATTTCCTGTGGGTATCGGGAGATGCATTCAAGTAACGAGATTCTTGCACCCTGGAAATCAAGTTCGGACGACATCTTGGGGTGTGTACCTATCCAGAGCTCTGCATAAGGTTTGTCGGGTACAGGATCTTCGCCAAGGAAGCCGGGAATATAGGCCTCAGCGTTTTTAGTGCCCCATTCGTAATGCTGGACCTTATTATATAAAAGAAATGGCTGCGGTTGAAATGAATCGGAATTTTTCATGCTAATCAGTAAACAAAAGAAAATTGAATGATTATTTAAAATACGAAAAAATATATAATCGTTATCAGGCAATAATTGTTAACTTAAAAAATAAGATATAGGATGAAAAATTACTTAGAAAACGTCTGTCAATTTCATATATTAACTTTATTGTTATCAAATATTGATTGGAAATACAATGCACACTGGTTTCCGCCTTTTCGGCATTTTGGCTCTCGTCACTGTGACGTTTATAAATATTGAGGCACAGGGAATAGGGAATGTTGACTCCGTACGATATGTTGAAAATGGATTAACAATATATAGTAATAATGATGCTGTTGTTTTCAAAGCATGTAAAAATAATATTTTAAAAGTTGATTATATCCCTGCTGGTTCAGATAGCAGGGATACTCTGATAATCGGAAATACTAAATGGGATGCTGTTCCTGTCTCAATTGATACTAACGTAAATCCGATTGTATTACAAACCTCTAAATTCAAAGTATTAATAACCAAAAATCCGATGCGCTTCACTATTTACGATAGCACCGGACAGCAGTTGTGTAACGAACAAGCTTCGGTGGGAATCAATAAAAATGGTATTTATCTGAATACTTCAGGTGGAAACTTCTACGGACTCCATAACAGTAAATCAACAAGTCTAAAATTAACCACCGGCGGAAACATTTATGTCGGCAGTCAGGGCTCGGCCGGTGCTCCTTTTGTATGGACTACAAAAGGTTGGGGAATAATCGGAGATCTGGATTCGGGAAGAGTAGAATACACAACAAATACGCTAAACTTTCTCCATGGTGCAAGCGGTACAGGTTCGATCAGTGTCCGTCCCGCAAATCCAACGATTAACGATACATTAACTATCCGGTTGGCCTCGAAAAAGACGGCGTATTTGCACTGGGGTGTTAATTATAATGGACATAACTGGACTAAACCGGATTCTTCATATTGGCCGAAAGGTACAAAACTATACTCCGATAACGTGGCTGTGGAAACTCCCTTCGCAGCAGCGGTTAATGATACGATAACCATAAAAATCGGTCCGTTTAATAATGCGGCACAGGTTGTATCAGGTTTCGCATTTGTAATTCGATATTCCGATAACTCCTGGGATAATAACAGCGGCCAGGATTATCATATCAATTATTCTGCTACAACTGACTCCGCTTCCAAGAAGAACATGGATTTCTATTTCGTCTTTGGTAAACCATTTGAGATTTTTACCGGTATGACAGATGTTACCGGCAAGCCTCCATTGTTCCCCAAATACACAATGGGTTTTATCAATACGCAATGGGGAATTGATCAAACAGAATTACTGAGTATTGTCACTACATACCGGCAAAAAGGTATACCGATTGATACGTACGTGCTTGATTTTGACTGGATGGACTGGGGTGCAGATAACTACGGTGAATTCCGTTGGGGTACAAAATTCCCGATGGGACCCACAGGCGCTTTGACTGACAGTCTTTCTAAAATAGGTATGAAATTATTCGGTATCAGGAAACCAAGAATCCATACAGGAACTGTTGAGGGAACTTATGCAAAGAACAATAATTTCTTTGCTGATTACACAACGGATTATTTCAGCAACAAGCAGGTCGGCAGGTTAAATTTCAATAAGCCTGAAGTCCGCCAGTGGTACTGGGATAGCTACGTGAATAAAGGCAACGCGTATAATCTTGGTATCGTAGGTTACTGGAATGATGAAGCTGATGAGTATGGTGATAATTTTAATTTCATGCAAATGCAGCGTTCCGAATATGAAGGACAAAGAGCATACAATAATAAACGTGTTTGGTCTATCAATAGAAATTTCTTCCTTGGTGCTCAAAGGTACGCGTACGGACACTGGTCAGGCGATATTTCAACGGGCTTCAACAATATGGCTGATCAGGCACCCTTCATGCTCACGAGCATCCTTTTAGGTTCAAGCTGGTGGGGAATGGATATCGGTGGCTTTAATGGAACCCCTTCGGCTGATAACTATTACCGTTGGATGGAGTTTGGCGCGTTCGTACCTATTTACAGAGTTCACGGACAGTATGGATTAAAACGCTATCCGTGGTACTTCGGAGCATACGCCGAACAAATTTCAACATCGTATATTAAAATCCGGTATAGACTATTACCATATATATATACCGCTGCATGGTTCAATCATAATACGGGAGTCTCAATTACCAGACCTTTACCGATGGTCTTTCCGGATGATAACGCCTGCGCGGATATGTATGATGAGTGGATGTTCGGAGATAATTTCCTCGTTAAACCGGTACTCAATCAAAGTGTTACCTCAGTATCGGTCTATCTGCCTGAAGGTACATGGATAGATTACTGGAATGGTAAAACGTACAAAGGCAAATCAACCATGAGTTATCCCGTTACGGACTCGACAATAGCTCTGTTCGTAAAAGCCGGCGCTGTTATCCCTACAGCTCCTGTCGGTAAGTATACTGATGACGCAACTGCCAGAAAAAGTCTTATCCTTAGTTGCTATTCGGGCGGAAACAGCAGCGGCTATGTTTATGAAGATGATGGTGAGACTTACCAGTACGAAAACGGTATGTATGCAACAACAGGATTTGCTCAAATCGAAAGTGCTAAATATACCGAAGTATCGATTGATGCCAGATCAGGTTCATTCGTCCCGTTTACGCGCGACTATATTACGGAATTCAACTTTTCAAAAACCAAACCTGATTCAGTATGGATAAACGGAACAAAGCAGTCAAGGGTTGATGCTTCAACGTTGTTAAACACGTCAGTAACAGGATGGGCCTTTGATTCCTTAAAAGCAAAGGTATATGCAAGATTTGCAGATAACGGATTGCAAAACAGTGTCAGGCTATTTCGGACTAATATTACCGAGGTAGAAAAAAACAGTCTGCCGCTTTCCTATGAATTGGCGCAGAATTATCCGAATCCGTTCAATCCGTCGACAACTATCAGGTATCAAATTGCCAAGGAAGGCAGAGTAACAATTACAGTATTTGACCTGCTTGGTAAAGAAGTGATGAAATTAGTTGATGAAGTTAAAGCTCCGGGCTCATACAGTACCGTATTTAATGGCAATGGCCTTGCAAGCGGCATGTATTTCTATAGAATCGGTGTAAATGACTTTACAAGTATTAAGAAAATGATGTTGATAAAATAGATAGAACACGGATTTACACTGATAATATTTTGTAAAAACTTCATCATACTACGGTTATACTCAAGAAGTTTACTTCTCAATTATGTTAAGTTCTTTTTCTTTGTCTGCGGATAATGATGCCTTATAAAATGATTGGTCTGAAGGCAATAGCATTAGAAACTCATTGAGTTTTTCGATATTGGCGGTCGCGTGTTCCAAAGAGAAATCAAGGACGTGGCCGCCTTTCTGTTTATCCTTGCTTATAAAGTGGAAATGGTATCCCGGTACATTAATTCCTTTGGAATAATCAGGGCATCTGAACACTATTAAGGTGCCTTCAATGTTTTCAAACTCGAACACGGATTGTTTCTCAATGACCTTAATGAGCGGCACATAAGGTGGAGATTGTTTCGGGACGCTTCTTACTTTGACCTTATTAAAATACCCGTCAATTCTAACCGCAAAGAATATATTTGTGGTTGGAATAGTATTGTCTAATTCCGAGATAACAGATTTTTGAGCAAGTTTATGTAACACGATTGAAGAATCGGTTTCAAACACTGTTATAGAAGCGAAGGGAACCTTTTCATTTTCCGGGGGTTGAATAACATTTCCATCCGACTGCATCTTGTAACAAACCCCATCAAGTATCGCCATTTCGCCGTCAAGATTATTAAAAGTACCGATGCCAAAATTCCCATAACTTTTCAACGCTTGGACAGTGCAATTACCATCATATACACCGGTCATCAACGCATTGATAGTAGAAATTTGTGTTAGCCTGTGTGCTTGAGGGAAAGAGAAGGCAGCTAGCAGAATGATAAAGAGGATGATCTTCTTATATGTAATCATGGCAATACTTCCTGATAAATAAGATCACATTGAACTAAATATGATTTTAGTGCTCCAAGGTACTAAAACAATGATTAATTTCCTTAATCATTAACTAAAAAGCAGTCCGGAGGACTGCTTTTTAGATGGAGATGAGATCATACCGTGAACAAAGTATGAAATCAAAAAGAGTTCTATTTGAGAAGTAGTAGCTTTTTAATTTGTTTTTGCTGACCACTTTCAAGACAATAGAAGTACACACCGCTTGAAAGATTCGCCGCATTAAAATGTACTGAGTGCATTGTGCCTGCATGCAGGTTTTCGTTGATAAGTGTTGCTACTTCGCGCCCGAGAACATCATAGATTTTCAATGATGTTTGGCCGTCTTTTGCAAGTGTGAATGTAATCGTCGTGCTTGGATTAAACGGGTTAGGATAATTCTGCGATAATGCGAATTCGTAAGGTACTGTTCTTGTTGAACTGTTTTTTACATCTACCATAACTGAGTATTCAAAAGCTCCAAGATCAGGGGCTTTACCTTCGAATAATATGCCTTCAACCGGAGTTCCGCTGTCGATCAGTTTTGTATTTCCTGATTTTATGTGCATAAAGGCTACATTAGGCAAACTTCCGTCAGCGGCTCTGGGCCCGCGAACACCTAACGTATCAACCGAAACATAATCTGAGGCTGATGTCAGATAATCACAGGTGGTTTTAACGCCGCCGATCATTTCACATGGTGCGTACTGTGAATCACCGGCCGGTAAACCGTCCCAGACCGCAACGTTATTTGTATGGATAAGTTGTTTTCCCGGGGCAAGAATTGTCCCGTCAATTCTGTATGTATAATGACTTTTATTTCCGGTATAAGGTTTTGAAAATCCCGTGCAGTTGACTAGAGTCATGCTGCCCTGATTATGGTTCTGATCGAATCCTTTTTGCAGGTTATCAAAGGCAACACAGCGACGCAAAGTCATATTATGGCGTTCATCATAACTACCGGCTCCACCGAGTTTAAAACCGTTGCCGTTACCTTTTCCGGCTGAACCGTCTTTGAGAAAGCCGTTCATGAAAGACCAGCAGTTTTCAATAGTGGTATTGATGTTATCAGGAAAACCGTTATCGGCGGTAGTGAGAAGTCCATCCCAACCGTCGTCAGAATTTTGCCAAGCACGGCAGCCATAAAAATAATTGCCGCTGCCTACTGTCAGTTTTGGCGCAAAACCATCAGCGTCACCCATGTCTGGGTCGCAATTATAATATGAATCGCAGTTGATAATACGGTTGTTTTCGGCCAGATTTTTCAACTGCAACCCTGTATCGCGGTTTTCAAGAAAACTGCAATTCTCAATGACGTTGTTATGCGCTTCATCTGTTCTACCTTTAACGTCATTGTATGTGCCGCCTGATGGTTTGTTGCGTTCTATAAGCATTCCGTTATCTCCCGCACCCTTTACATCAAGTCCGTAGAAATACCAATAACTGCCAGTGAGACGGATACCTTGATTGGAATCAGCCAATACCATTGAGGAAAAATCTAGGAGTGCCCGTTCTCCATTTACTGTTGTTACGACGATGTTGCCGCCATCCGTTGTCCCGCTTTTGTTAATATTCACACGCAACGTATACGTGTACGAACCACCTTTCATATATATAGTGTCACCGGGAGAAACATTGTCCACCGCTTTTTGTAATGAGTAGTAAGGTGATGCTGCAGAGCCGTCACCGGTTACATCACTGCCGGCAGGTGATACATGCTTTGAGGTTGAAGCCAGGGTAGTGAATGTTAGTTCTTCTCCATACACAGTACCTGCTGTATTTGTAACGAATGCACGGGTATAATATTTAGTAGAGCTATGTAAATTTCCAATAACACAAGTAAACGAACCGGATCCGTTTCCTGCAAGAACAACACGGTCTGCGGTATTTGGATTGCCTGTAGTATTTATACAAATGCCTCGAATCGTGGGCGCATTTCCGTCGTCTGTTACAACTCCTGCTCCTGTTGCTTTGAACGAATATATTGATGCAGCCTCAGAGGTTGTAACTGCAGGGAGTTTCAAACTACCGGTAGTAAAAGTATCAACCGCACCATATCCGGTACCCGCGATGGTCGAAGCATATGCACGATAATAATATTTAGTTTCCGGTATAAGCTTAATTGCCAGGCTTTGAAATACACCGGATTTGATCGTGTCATTGGTCTTAGCATCTGCAATGGAAGGATTTCCTGCCGTGTTCCAGCAAATTCCACATACCGTAATCGGCGCACCTCCGTCATCTGAAACTGAACCGCCACCAACTGCTGTTTCTGCCGTGATTGTTGAAACCCGAGTTGTGCTTAATACCGGGATTGTCGCAGCCTGTGTCGTGAAAGTATATTCCAATCCGTAACCTGTTCCGGAGCGGCTTGAAGCATAAGCCCTGTAATGTATCAGAGTTCCTGCCGGAAGTCCTGTTAGCGAAGTGTTAAATGAACCGGTTCCGCTGCCGTCAATTGTTGTATTATCGGCAGTAAGCGGAAATTGTGAAGTGCTCCAACAGATACCTCTTGTAACTACCGGTTTTGTCCCCGAAAGCGTAACAATTCCTCCAGACGAAGCAGTATTCTTGCCGATATTGGTTGCTAGCAAGGTTTCAACTGTCGGAGCTTCACCAACCGGATAAACAGTTACTGAAATGTTGTCAACATCTTCATCACCGTCACTTTCATTTGCGATTTTTATCCTGTTGACTGTTGAACTTTTTATCAAGATAGTATTAATGCCGAGTTTAGTAGTCGTATCTGCTTCAAATAATGTCCAGGTGGCTCCGGTATCATTGGATGTATAGATATTTAAGATACGGTTTCCGCGTCCTTCCATGTATGTGAGAGCGGTTACACCATCTGGCAGCACGGGTGTGATGACATACGATCCGCTTTTAAGCATACGAAGGTCATAGGGTGAACCGTCGTTAATATATGCAGCATTGGAGCCTTTGTAGGCCTTATAATATATCCATGTCCCTTGTCCCGCAACATTTATCGAAACAGGATCAGTCGGGCTTGCGGAGGGGAATTGAGAAACATCATTAAATGGCTGGGTCCAGTAAGCTATCGGAGCATCATCCTCCAGAGTTTTGAAAGTAACCAGAGTTCCATATTTGACGCCGATTGACGTAACCGCATATGCCATTACGTAGTATGTTGCGCCCGGAGTAAGATTTAGAATCGGAGAGGTAAATTGTCCTGTTGTACCTGAGAAAACGACTTTAGAAGAAGAAGTATCAGGGAATCCGGTTGCATTATAGCAAACTCCGGAACTTAATATAATGGATGAACCGTTGCCGGTTATCGTACCGCCGACGACTGCACTGCGCTGGTTAATATCCGTGACTTTATCAGTTGACACAGTTACATCTGCGGCACCGGGACTCGTAATTAGTACATTGTCAAGGTATACACTGCCATTTGAATTAGTATAGAACTTTACATACTTGACTGAAGTATCATTGATTGCGACTCTGCGAAGTGTCCAAACCGATGGGACATCAAATGAATCTACATAAGCACTCCAGGTCGTTTTATCTTTTGATGTGGCAACAAAGATTTTCCTTCCTCCACCGGATGGTTTATTGACGTAGAACGTTAAAACGCCTGCACCATATTGAAGTTTTGGAGAAATTAAAGCATTTGATTTTGTGGCCATGTAAAGACTGTATGTGCCATCCTGAGCCGGGGTTGCAGTACTTCGAATATTATTACTGGCGGTTGTCCAGGTACCGGTCGCGGCATTTATTGCATTAGATGAAGTCGCCGCTGTTGCCCATACAGTATCTTCAAAACTTTCAGGTAAGTATGAGTAGAGAGTCTGAGCTGGCAGGGAACTGCCGAAAATCAAAAAAAGAAATAAAACAACTAGCGAATAAGGGAAGTGACTGTGGGATTTGTTCATAAAAAACCTTCTAGAGTTTAAAATCAATGAAGATGTATGATCTTTCAAAATCGGATACATCCATGCAAAAACACGCACCAACCGAGCACATATTACACGGTGTAAAAAGAACACTTTTAATAAGTGTAAATAATACACTTATTAAAAGTTACATAACATTTGGATAAAAGTCAATATGAATATTCACTAAGCAATAAAATTCAGGTATATCTAATGAAGAGTTTCTGATTTCGGTAGTTTTTACCGATGAATTTTACGAAGGAATCTATTGCATAGCAAAATAAAATAGCACGCTATAAGTCTTGCTTAAAAAAATCCGTGAAAATCCGTGTCTCCCGCCTGCATGGGTGCGTCAGCAGTCGGGCAGGTCCGCGTTCTATTACATGAAAAAAGGCAGTCATTTCTGACTGCCTTAAGTGCGGAGAGAGAGAGATTCGAACTCTCGGTATCGGTTACCCAATACAACAGTTTTCGAGACTGCCGCATTCAACCACTCTGCCATCTCTCCTGATAAAAATCAAAAAGCGAGTTTTGAGACAACAAAAATAAAAAGAAATCCTGACAAAAAAGAGAGAACCACTAATTTTTTATGATGATGAAATATTTCGCCCATAACTGCGTGCATTGCTAGAAAGAAAAATCCACCGCTGATATGTCCCTGAATAATACCAAGGAGCCATGAGTTAGCCTGGAAATGAGCAAGGTTACCGACGATAGTACCGACGACGGTGGTTATTTCAACAAGAAAAACGAATTCAAAAATTTTATATTTTCTATAATTGGCACCTCCCATGAGTGATGCAAGGGCAATTCCTTCGGGAAATTTATGCGCGAATACTGCGGAAAAGATAGCATTTCTATCCGCGCCTCCGGTTGATAAGGCTAAACCATCCAAGAATGAATGGAAGGACAAAGCAGTAAACAAGAGCATTACAATGTCAGAAAATTTCTTTGTTGTAGCTTCATCAAAGTGACTTGCAGAGCAGGCAGGGCAGATATGAAAATAGAATTTATTGATCAACCAAAAAAGCAGATAGCCGCTTATAATGGATACAATAGCTTCGTAATATTTGAGTGAACCAAGAGATTCCGGAATGAGAATAAGAATTGCAGCACCGGCAAGTGCTCCGGCTGACAGGGAAATAAGCGCGCATAGCTTATCATGCGTAAGTTTAATTTTAAATACCAATCCCGCTCCGGCAAGTGCCGAAAAGAAGGATAGTATGGACTGAATTAGTGTTACTGTCATAAAATTTAGATTAAAACATATAATTTATTGAAAATACTGCACTTATAAAACATTTTAAGTCTATAAATAATTCACCTGGTAGTAAAAACAGGTAATCTCAACGTCAATTATGATTTTTGGGGTCAATCCCGACGATTAATCTTACAGCAATCTTTATATTTACTATATATCTTCGGTAATTAAAGAACTGTGTAACATGAAAAGACTTTGTATTGCATTTCTGGTATTAGTTATTTTTACACAAATATTATATCCACAGGTAAGCGTTAACTCCGACTCCCGCATGTCGTGGTGGCGCGAAGCCCGGTTTGGTATGTTCATTCACTGGGGCGTGTATTCAGTCCCGGCAGGCGTGTATAAGGAGCAGCAGATCAATAAGGCTTCCGAATGGATTATGAACCGGGCCAAGATTCCGGTTACCGAATATCAGAAATTTGCAGCACAATTCAACCCGGTAAAATATGATGCTGATGCATGGGTTAAGGCGGCTAAAGAAGCCGGAATGAAATATATTGTCATAACCGCAAAACATCACGACGGATTTGCGATGTTCAAAACGAGTGCGAGCAGGTGGAATATCGTTGATGCAACGCCATATGGCAAAGATGTTTTAAAGTCCCTCTCGGAAGCCTGTAAGAAGTACGGTATAAAACTGGGCTTCTATTATTCACAAGCTCAGGACTGGAACAATCCGGGCGGTGCAGCAGCAAAAAAAGCTGCTTCGGAAGGCTGGGCAAATCCCGATTCTGTTGCAATTGATGTTTATACGAAAGAACATAGCGGGCATTGGGACTCTCTTCAGACCACCAAATCAATGAGTGAATACATGAATCAGGTTGCAGTTCCACAAGTTAAAGAATTGCTCACTAATTACGGTGATGTCGCTGTTTTGTGGTGGGATACTCCAACGGGGATGACCGATGAATATGCCGAAGAGCTATCCGGACTTCTGAAACTCCAACCGGATATTATTACCAATGATCGTCTGAAACGCCCGAATTATAAAGGTGATTATAAAACTCCCGAACAAAAAATTCCGAATGTGGATGAGCTTGACGGCAAAGACTGGGAAACGTGCATGACCATGAACGGCAGCTGGGGATATAAAAGCTCTGATCATAAATGGAAAAGCACTGAAACGCTGGTTCATAACCTGATTGATATTGCATCAAAAGGCGGCAACTATTTATTAAATGTCGGTCCGACTGCACTGGGTGAGTTCCCTGAAGAGAGTATTGTGCGCCTGAAGGAAATCGGTGCATGGATGAAAAAGAACGGCGAAGCAATTTATGGTACCAAGGCAAATCCGCTTTCACCAATCGACTGGGGCAGATGCACCGCGAAAGATTCTGCCGGCAAAACGATATTATATTTTTCAATATTCAACTATCCGAAAGACGGCAAGTTGTTATTACCGGAATTGCCGGTGAATATTTCTTCGGCTACGTTATTGCAAAACGGGGCACCATTACAGTTTACCAGACAGGATAACAGATTTAACGTCAGTCTCCCGGTCGTTTGCCCGGGTACAATTGCTACAGTAATTAAAATCATGACTGATGGAAAAATTGAAAAGACAGCTCAACGGGCCAAAACAAAAATGAAAGCCGGGGAGCTCGACTAAAAATATTTTCAAACGTGTAAAATTCGAGGAGTTAATCGGCAGTTAAATGTTCGGGGAGCCTGTGATTGCAAAACCACACGGCTCCCTGAACCGGCAATATTATTTGTGTGTAATAGCGTTTATTACTTTATCCGACCACATTGGTAATCTAGCATGATTTACGTTGTTGCTAACAATTACCGCTTCATTGTATGTGGGGAGCAATAAACCCGGATCACACATGCAGTCGATCAATCTCTGTTTGCCGAATGTTTTTTCAATCAGTACGGACATTTTGTAACCGACTGTATACCAAGGACCCTGAATTCCCATAAATTCCATACCTACAGAATCAATATCTTTTTCAGCAATTGTGCCATCAAGGATTGCATTGAAAAATTTATCAACAGAAAGAAGATTTGCACTAAAATTATCCATGTCTCTATCCCAACGCGAATAATCTTCACTTGAACTGTATTTGTGCGGATGTGTGTATGGACTGCCGGCAGCAGCAAGCATTGCATATCCTTCACCAAAAGCACCGACCCAGTCAAGTACTGTTTGTGCTTTTACCGGCAGAGCGGCTAACTTTGCAGCACGGCTTTCAGCACAACAGGAAGCATACCCTATATGGTGCAACTCATGGGCTAAAGTATTTTCAAATTTGGATTTAGATTCATCGGTATTTACATAAAGAAAGATTGCAGGATCGGTTTTTGTTTCAAACACAAAGCTGTTTTTGCCGGGTTTGATAACAGGGTAGATTTTTGCTTTGATCGTTGCACCCGCGGGCAGGTAGTTCAGTGCTTTTTGTGCGGCATCGTCCACATCGGCTTTAACCCATTGTTTCAGAGTTTCTTTAAGCTCATCGCGCTTTGCGAAGAGAGAAGCAGATAAAACAAATGTTTTAAAGTTTTCTTCGGTGTATTCGTGTTTGAAAGATTCTTCACGTTTTTTTAGCCGGGTAAATCCTTCTGATTTGAATAACTTTTGCCAATCAGCATCCGTAATGGTCTCATTAGAAGCTTTTTTTGCGAGAATGTCAACTACTGCCTCGGCTTCATCAGCTACTATTTGAACATTTACGGGTGATTTATCTTGTTTTTGAGCGTAGGTGTTGGTTAAAGGTGAGCTAAAGAAGAATAGAGTTAACAGCAGAATTGATGTGTGTTTCAATAAATTGAGTTTCATAAAACCAGCATTATTTAATGAGTAATTAATAATTATTAGACTCAAGAAAATTACAAAAGGTTGTAACGAGCAGGAAAATAATTGGGATGAACGGTCAATAGAGTAGATGTCGATGAATTTCGAATACGGGTTTCATATTTTAATTCATATATACATGTCATTCCGGAAAATCTGCCATTTTATTAATTGTCCTAACTTGGATGCTGTTTGGCAGATTTGTCCGGAATCCATTTTCAGAAAAAAGGAATTAGGAAATGTCCGTTGACAGTAAATAATTGGAACCATATGTAGACAGTCCGCCGCGGTGGATTCCGGAATGAGAGACTTAGTTTGAGGCCAATATTGCACGTGAACTATTTTACACGGGGAGTTTACTTCCAACTTCTTCATTATTTTCTTATTTGAAAGTCTCGTTTTGATACGATATATTAATAGTTCAAATAATATGGATTTTGCATGTCATTGGATAAAGATTTACTTTCGACACAGGAAGTTCGGGATTTAACAAAACTTGCGAAAAAAGCTCAATTGGAATTTAAGCTTTATACGCAGGAACAAGTTGATAAGATTGTAAAAGCAATGGCTGATGCCGGTTATGCCGAATCAGAACGCCTCGCGAAAATGGCTTGCGAGGAAAGCGGTTTTGGTAAAGTGCAGGATAAGTTGGTGAAGAACCAATTTGCTACACGCCAGGTTTGGGAATCCATTAAAGATTTGAAAACAGTCGGTGTTATTGCAACTGAATTCAACGGTAAAATTATTAAGATTGCCGAACCTATGGGTGTCGTTGCAGCTATCGTTCCTTCCACGAATCCGACTTCTACAGCAATGTTTAAGAGCATGATTTCCTTAAAAGGCCGTAACGGTATCGTTATCAGCCCACATCCCCGTACAAGAAACAGCACTATGGAAGCTGTTCGCGTCGTACGTGAAGCTGCAGAAAGGGCAGGCGCTCCTAAGGGATTGATTCAGTGTATGTCTAATCCCACACTCGAAGGCACAAACGCTTTGATGCGCGACCCGAACATCGCAGTAATTTTGGCAACCGGTGCAGGTGCTATGGTTAAAGCTGCATACAGTTCTGGTACACCGGCATACGGAGTAGGCGCAGGAAACGTTCCTGCATTTATTGAGAAAACAGCGAACTATAAAAAAGCTGTTGCCGATATTATTTACGGAACTACATTTGATAATGGAACGTTGTGCTCATCCGAACAGGCAATTATCGTTGACCGTCATTTATACGATCAAGTTGTGGAAGAATGTAAAATTCAGGGCGCTCATTTTACTAACTCTGAAGAAAAAGCAAAACTCGCAAAAATGATTTTGAAAGACGGCCGCATAAATCCTGATATCGTTGGTAAACCGGCGACATGGATTGCTCAACAGGCCGGATTCAATGTCCCTGCAAACACACGCGTCCTCATTTCCGAATGTACTGAAGTCGGGAAGAGTGAACCGCTGTCATATGAAAAATTATCACCTATTCTTGCGATGTACAAGGTTGACGGCTGGCTTGAAGGCTGTCATAAGTGTATTGATCTGTTAGTGTTCGGCGGAATCGGCCACTCGATGGCAATCCATTCGAATGATGCCGATGTCATTATGAAATTTGCGATAGAAAAACCCGCATTTAGAATTCTTGTAAACACAGTCGCCGCATTAGGCGCCGTAGGAAATACGACTGCATTGTTGCCGTCATTGACACTCGGACCCGGAACCTGGGGCGGATCAATCGTATCCGAAAACGTATCAGCTAAACATCTCATCAATGTTAAATCATTAGCGTTTGAAGTAAACCCGATCAATTCCAAAGGCGATATGCCTTCATTGACTTCGATCAGCGGAGCTGATACAACATCACGCAGCTTCGTCAGTGAAATTGAAGAGAGACTCCGTGCACGCGCAGGTAATCCGGTTATCAATCAGGATAACACACCGAAGTGCAAACCGGCGACCGCACCTTTATCCAAGGATAAAGAATTCGGTAACGGTATTAGTGCTGATGAAATACAAAAGATTATTTCAGGGTTTAAGTTCTAATAAGAAGTTACATAGATTATTAATAAAGAGCAGTCTCCGAACTGCTTTTTTTATTTGTAGGAATTTCACCGCAAAGGCGCAGAGTACTTTTGTAGGATGACTCTCCGAGTCGTCCACAAAAATTGGTTCAACTTCTTCATGGTCGACACAGAGTGTCAACCTACGATTTGAAATTGAACCGCAGAGACTCAAAATTTTTCTTTTAAATAAAATTGCTTTGCGTCTTCGCGTCTCTGCGGTTCGTTCTTCTGTGACTTGGGCTACAGTTCGAAGAGGGGTGATATATCCGGGATTTTTTCAGACTTATGCACGAATTCGTTTTTCTCAGGAATATACAGATAGTCCTCACTCCATGAGTCCGCATTAGTGACTATTTGTCTGAGTGCATCTCCGATAAGCTGCATTTCATCCTCGGTCATAGTCGGGTGAATTGATATCCGTACCCATCCCGGTTTATCTGAAAGATCTCCGTGATTGATCTTATCTGTGATTGCGTGCGAACGGTTAGGGTCTACATGCAGAAGGTAATGGCCGTAAGTTCCGGCACAGGAACAGCCACCGCGAGTCTGAATGCCGAATCTGTCATTTAACAGCTTTACCGCGAGGTTGTAGTGCATATTATCAAGATAAAAAGATACTACTCCAAGCCTGTCACGCAGATTATCAGCGAGTATATGAACATGCGGAATGTTTTCAATTTCCTTGAAGAGAATATCCAATAATTCAGCTTCACGCTCTTGTATACGCTCCGACTGCATTTGCTCTTTGAGTTTGATAGCAAGCGCGGCTTTTATTGTCTGGAGGAAGGGGGGAGTGCCGCCGTCTTCCCGGGCTTCAATGTTATTGACAAATTTATGCTGTCCCCAGGGATTCGTCCAATCCACCGTACCGCCTCCGGGTTCATCAGGAACGCGATTATGGTACAGATTTGAATTGAAGATCAGAATACCGGGAGAACCGGGTCCGCCAAGGAATTTGTGAGCTGAGAAAAATATAGCGTCAAGATGCTGTTCCGGGTCTGCTGGGTGCATATCTATGTTCACATATGGTGCGGAACAGGCAAAATCAACAAAGCAGTATCCGCCTTGTTGATGCATGATCTTAGCGAGTTCATAGTAAGGGGTTTTAATACCGGTTACATTAGAACAGGCTGAAAAAGATCCGATTTTTAGTGGCCTGGATTTATACTCTTCCAGTTTCTTAAGCAGGTCAGTAGCTCCAACAGTACCATCCGGTTCGGGGTCCAAAATGATGGTGTCGCAAAGAGTCTCTAACCAGGATGTTTGGTTGGAATGGTGCTCTATATGGGTGATAAAGACGACGGGACGCAATTCCTCAGGAATATGTGTCATATCCTTTAGCTGTTCCGGAATCCTTAATCCAAGTAATCTGATCAGCTTGTTCACCACCCCGGTCATTCCGGAGCCGGCATTGATCAGCAGGTCATGTTCAGAAGCATTGACATGGGTCTTAATAATATGTTGGGCTTCATGATAGGCACGAGTCATGAATGCTCCCGTGGAGCTCGCTTCAGAGTGGGTATTCCCGAGGAGGGGAGCGAACTTTTCCTGGATGGCGGATTCAATTGGCTGATACAGACGGCCGCTGGCTACCCAGTCGGCATACACCAATTTTTGAGTCCCAAATGGTGTTTCTACTGTGGCATTTACACCGATGATGTTGTTTCTGAAGTTACTAAAATCCAATTTAGAATTCACCATATAAAAGCTTAATAATTAAAGAGATAGCTCAATATCCATAAACGGGAGCATCTCTATATTTCTGTGGAAATTTGTTACCAGCCGGTTTCATTTCTGGAAGCAGCCGGAGTTCGTGCTCCGCCACCATGTATATTACAGGCCTCTGGCAATCTATCAGCTTTGACCCAGTCGGTTACCTTTTCCGGACAACCGTCCTTAGCCAATCGAGTCTCACCTCGCTCAATAGAAGCCTTACAAAATTCTGCCTGAACTACTCCATCGGGCATGTCGAAATACTTCAAAGGTAGATTTACCGTGTTATACGTCTCGGCCATGAAGTTTGCCCAGATTGGTAAAGCAGCCCGTGCTCCCTGACCGTACCATCCATTGAATTTTATCCTATGATCGTCAAATCCGACCCATACCGTACCTTCAAGCTGAGGTGTAAATCCACTGAACCAGGCATCAGCATAATCCTGCGTTGTACCGGTTTTTCCGGCAGCCGGTCTATGGAAGACGCGCCGGACAGATGCACCGGTTCCATAACTGACGACATCTTCCATCATGCTGACGGTGAGAGCCGCACTTTGTGGTGAAACAGCTTCCCAGGTCTCGGATTTGTATTCTTCCAGAACCATACCGTTTCTATCCTCAACTCTGAGCACAGAAATCGGAGCGTGATACACGCCATGATTAGCTAATGTCGCAAATGCGGCTGCCTCTTCAATCGGTGCAATTTCAATTGTTCCCAATGCGATAGAAGGGAACGCAGATAGCGGAGAATTGACACCCATCTTTTTCGCATACCGTACGACCTGTGATGGCGGCGCCATATCGGATGTGGTTAAGCGGCCGGCAATAACGTTGACAGACTGTGCAAGAGCGTTGCGCAGTGTCATGTAGCCGCCGTATGAACCATCACTGTTTGAAGGTGACCAACCGTTATAATTAAACTTCGTATTGGATAATGAATACGCCGGGAAAGCTCCGTTATCCATGGCAACTGTATACACAATAGGCTTAAAGGAGGAACCAGGCTGCCTTCTGATTTGCGTTACATGGTTAATACCATATGACCAGTCCTGATTGGCACCTCCGACCATTGCCCGTATTTGACCGTTAGTTGGGTCAATGACAACAAAGCCAACCTGAATAGTAGATTCGGCTTTTTTCACTGAGTCAATAAAAGCCTGACTGTATTGCAATCGGTTATACACCTGACTTTTTTGCTCTTTAGTTTTTGCTTCGTGATATTCGGCAGTATTCTTAATAGCCCTGTCTACCAACGAGGGGATAAGTTCTTTGTTGTTATCCCATTTCCAATTTTTGTAGAATATTTCCTGGTATTCTTTCAAATGAGCTGCTACCACTTTGTTCGCAATAACCTGCATTCTATGGTCAAGAGTGGTATAAATGGAAAGACCGTCACGGTATAAGTCAAGGCCGTGTTTCTCTGCGACTGCTTCCATCTGCTGCCGGATAGATTCCATGAAATGAGGCGCGTCGCTCCTGATTTTTACCTTTTTGCCGCGCGCCAAAACTATCGGCTCATTTTTCAATCTCTCATATTTATCCTCAGTAAGAAATCCGGCTGTAACCATGTTTTGCATGACAAGATTTCTTCTCGTAAGAGCATTCTGCACGCGTCTTTCCGGGTCATATTGCACAGGGGATTTCAGTAAGGCGATCAGCATTGCCGATTCAGGAATTGTCAGGTCTTTACCTTTTTTATTGAAGTAGACACGTGCGGCAGACTCGATTCCATAGGCGCTTTTTCCAAAGTAAGAAACATTGAAATACATCTCAAGGATTTCACGTTTGGTGAACGTCTTTTCGATTTGAATGGCGGTTATCCATTCGCGGATTTTCCGGATGCCTGTACCGAAAATATTTTCATTTGAGCTTTTTAAATTATATAGGTTTTTTGATAGCTGCTGCGTAAGCGTGCTGGCACCTTCGCGGGAATTCTTAAAGATATTTTTGACCATGGCTTTTACAAAACGGTCCATGTCAACGCCCCAATGGTCATAAAATTTCCTATCTTCGGTTGAGATTAGTGCATTGACCAAATGCGGGGGAAGGCTGTCAATATCAGTCTCTATTCTGTTCTCTACATAGTATTGGCCAATCAATTCGCCATCAATCGAATACACTTTACTTGCGAGTTGTGGTTTAGGATTTTCAAGCTCTTCAAGAGAAGGAAGTCCCCACCATATATAAACAATAAAACCAAGGAACAAGCCGACTATGATCGAGGAAATGATGAGAAATTTTTTCTTTTTCTCTGGGTCCTCCCACATAGTTTGAAAGCGTTCTTTGAAAGGTGGTTTCTGTTTATTATCCATAACTATTTCCAGTCAACAATAGAAAATTCATTATTCTTGAATACTCCGAAACATGGTTTATCCAACCATGAGCCGAGATTCACATAATAGCCTTTATTATAGGGGAGAAGGTCTTGTTTGTGCGAGTGTCCGAAAATGACGTAATCACACCCCTTGTCAATGTACTGTTTAGCTGCCTCGAATAGACTGTCGTGCTCGCCATAGTCTTTCTGCGTGGTGTATTTTCTGCTTGATTTACTTGAGCCGCTTGCAATGCGTATGCCAAGATCGGGGTGAATCTTAGAATACATCCATTGTGCGACTTTATTACGCAACACAGCTTTAAGAATTTTATAACCGTAATCGTTAGCAATCATGCCGTCGCCGTGATCAATGAAGAAGCGTTTATCATTTAGATCGAAATAATCGCCATTACCATAGAGTTTAATGCCGAGCTCAACAGGGAAGAAATCACGGTGCAGGAAATCATGGTTGCCAATGAAATAGTGAATTTTCACACCCTTTCTGGTTAGATCCTGAAGAGCGGTAAAGGTACGGAAGTACCCTTTTTGATAAACCCGTTTGTATTCAAACCAGTAATCAAATAAATCACCCACAATGAATAATTCATCTGCGGAATCCATGATAGAATTGAGGAAAGAAACCAGTTTGGCTTCTTTTGCATCCTCAATCTCTTTGGACTCAAGTCCCAGATGAATGTCCGATATAAAATAATATGTTTTACTCATAAGCATCCAAAAATCAGCACATAATTTACTAATTAATAATGATTCCTTTATCTAAAAAATTGACGTCCTGCGAACCGTTACGGCTGCGCCGGCGCTTCAATAAACTCACCCAGAATTTGCAAATGAGGGTTTATCAACACCGATTGCGGCTTTTGTTTGAAAGTAAAAGTGAAAGTTTGTTCAGGCTTATCCACATATATGCGCTTGGTCTCGATAGGCGAGTATGTATTGAAAAACAAATCTACATTAACCGGGAAATGAAAACATGGATAATCCGTCTGTGTCTGTCTCATTTTCAACTGGACGGTATAGGATGAATCCTGATCTCCGGCTTCAGTGACTTTCCACGAGTATGATGCTGTTATTATATTGGATTCCTTATAAAGCCATTGATCGAAGAACTGATGCAGGTCTCTTTTTGAAATATCTTCTGCAATCGCAATAAAATCCTGAGTGGATGCATTCCCGTATTTATATGTATTGAAATATTGTCTGAGAATAGAAAAGAATGCGGAATCACCGACTTCAAATCGCAGCATGTGCATTATCCATGCCCCTTTGTAATATATTGTCGGCGAAAACAAGTTGTACTTGGGATCGTACACAGTTCCTGAAAAAACCGGAAGTTTTAGCGTCTGCATTTTGGCTTCAAACTGTTCTATACCATAAACCTGCTCCAGATATATTGCTTCACAATACGTTGCAAAACCTTCATTCAGCCAAATATCTTTCCATGATTTAGGTGATACACAATCACCAAACCAGTGATGTGACAATTCATGAACGTAGATCTCTTCATATCTATTTTTGCCTTTAACAAAGCTTGTACCTATACCGGTTATGGTCTGGTGTTCCATCGCGCCACCTTGCCAGAGAAACTCAGCAACACCGTATTTTTCTTTTATGAAGGGATATTCACCGAATAGTTTTGCAAAAACACCGATCATTTTTGCATGACCGATGAAATCCTTTTTCGCATTCTCTAAATGCTTCGGAATGGCATAATAATCAATCTGCATGGTATCCTTAGCCGCGCTGACATAATTCTCTGAGAAATGCGAGTACTTAGAGGAATACAAACAAATGAGATATGGGGCAATAGGGTAATATGTTTTATAATGAAAGGTACGTGTTGAATCCTGCGTGATTGAATCAATCAGCTTTCCATTAGAAACAGATGTATAAACAGAATCGGCGGTGATATACATGTCCATCAAAGCTTTGTCATCGGGACGGTCATTGCATGGAAACCAGGTTGAGGCGAAATACGGTTCACTGAGAGTAGAAACCATCAGGTTATCATTTACCTCACCGAAAACGAATGAAGAGAAGCCGACGTTCTTGGGACTACCATGATACTTTATCCGGATATCAGATGTATCCGTTTTCATCAAGGCTCGGTCGTAAGGAATACTTATGTTACGTTCAAAACGATTATAGACTGATGGAGTGTTATTTACGAAAAGAGAATCAATTTCTAAGTTATCATAAAAATTCAGATAGACGGAATCTTCACTATGAAGGATTTTTGCTGTTATAGTTACATCACCAACAATTTCTTTTATTTCTGGATGCAGCGATATTTTAATAAGATAATGCAGCACATCAATATTGTATTGTGCAGGTAAAACGTAGGTGCTGTCTTTATCAATATCCGGATCAAGTGCAAGGGGATTGGAAACCGGAAACTTTATGCAAGAGAATGAAAAAGAACTTAACCCCCAGAACATTATCAGTAATAAGAATATGCGTTTAATATCAAAATCCTTAAATGAATCAAAAATACATATGCAATTTACAAAAGAAAGGAAAATTAATGATTCACTTAAAGATGTCTTAGACCAATTATTATATTCTTGTGAAGTAAGCCGTCACCCTCTGTCCCTCTCCCACAGGGAGAGGGAAGTGGAGAAAACTTTAGCATGATTGCGGAGTCCAGTACTTAATACAGCAAAAATCACTCAAAGAATTTCTGTGTACATGATTTTGCAATATTTTGAAATATTATTATATTAATCAGATAAAAATATCCGATTAAGAAAATTCAGGTTACTATGCTACGAGAAGTAATAACAATTGATGAAAATTTGTGTGACGGTTGTAATAAATGCGTTCAGGCATGCGCTGAAGGTGCATTACAGCTTATAGACGGCAAAGCCCGGCTAATCAATGAAATATTTTGCGATGGTTTAGGGGCTTGCATAGGCGAGTGTCCGCAAAATGCTATCACGGTCGAGAAAAAGGAAGCAGAACCGTACAATGAATCTCTGGTTATCGATCGGATGATCGAGATGGGTGAGAATACCGTAACTGCACATTTGGTGCATTTGTACGAGCATGGACAAATGAACTATCTGAATCAGGCATTAGATGTTCTTAAAGAAAGAAACATTCCTATTAACTTTTCCGAAATTAGAAAATCAGTACATAAGGAGGCCGATGCTCCTTCAAAGGAAGCAGTTCAAGAGAACTCTCATATGCCAACCAGGAACAATATTCGGTTACAGCAGTGGCCGGTGCAATTACATCTGCTTTCGCCCTTTGCAGCCCAAGTACAAAATAATGATCTACTTTTAACGGCTGATTGTGTGCCTTTAGCATATCCCAATTTCCATGCTGATTTTCTTCATAAGAAAGCTTTGGCGATTGCCTGTCCAAAACTGGACTCAAACAAAGAAGCATATTTGAACAAACTTGAAACAATGATCAGGGAATCCGGATTAAAAAGTATTACCGTGCTTATTATGCAGGTTCCTTGCTGTTCAGGACTGGTTCAGTTGGCAAAGAGGGCAATTGATAACTCCGGGAAGAATATTCAATTATTTGCTAAAGTCATCAGTATAGATGGCGAAGTAATAGACGAATTTTCCAGTCTCGCAATTGAAGGATTATAGTCATTTCACCTCAATTTGTTTTTTCGTATTTTTGAAGAAATAATTGGAGAAAATATGGCATCAAATCATTCATTTGACATTGTTTCAGAAATAGACTTTCAGGAAGTTGATAACGCGGTTAATCAGGCAATTAAAGAAATCAGTCAGCGTTACGATTTGAAAGATTCTGCAACAACAGTAGATCTGAACAAAAAAGATAAATTACTGACCATCCATACAAAGGATGATTATTCAAGAAAACAGAGCATTGATATTTTGCAGAGCAAATTCATCAAACGCGGCATCTCGATCAAAGCACTGCAATATAAAGACCCGGAAACGGCAAGCGGCGGAACTCTCAAACAGGTTATAGAGTTAGCCAGCGGGATTTCAAAAGACAATGCGAAGATCATTACTAAAATGATTAAAGATTCCAAGCTGAAAGTAAATGCTCAGATTCAAGATGAGCAGATCCGCTGTCAGGCTCCCAAAATTGACGACTTACAGGCAGTTCAGAAAATGGTCAAAGAAGCCGAACTGAATTTTCCTGTACAGTTTACGAATTACAAATAAGCAAAAGTGTTCTCGATACTTCCGTCTCCGGCGGAAACTCGAACACCCATAGAAAACCATACTAAAAATTCATATTTAAAATGTAGAGACGCTCTGCGAGCGTCTCTTTTCATTAAATGGCGAAACCATAATTCCCGAAAACAAAGAATGGATTTATATCCTAAGCAAAATAATGTTGAACGTTTTACTGTGGGAGACGCTCGCAGAGCGTCTCTACATACTTAGCTCTCTGTTTCTAATTGCTCTTTGTAAAGTTGAAGATTCTTCAACTTGTCTTCGCTCATCTGCGGATAGACCGGATCCATTTTTTCGAGAGTTTTTGTAATAATCTCGGATATCAATGTCCGGCCGAACCATTTTTTATCTGAGGGGATAACATACCATGGAGCAAACTTGGTGCTTGTCTCAGTAAGAGCTTCCGCATAAACTTTTTGATATTCATCCCAATGTTCGCGCTCTTTTAAATCGGAAGAAGAGAATTTCCAGTTCTTTGCCGGATCTTCAATACGCTTCATGAAACGTTTTTTCTGTTCGTCTTTTGAGATATGAAGGAAGAACTTAACTGTCCAAACTCCATTCTCGTACAAGTAGCGTTCGTAGTCTCTGAACTGGCGATAGCGGTCTTTCCAGATGTTTTTGCTGTTCATTACATAGTCGGGAAGTTTTTCCGGCTGTAAGTAGTTGTGGACGCGGACCACCAGGATCTCTTCATAGTGGGAGCGGTTGAATATTCCGATTCTGCCTCTTTCCGGCAGGGATTTATTTATTCTCCAGAGAAAATCGTGATCCAATTCTTCAGCTGATGGCTGTTTGAAGCTGTATACCTGTGTACCTTGAGGGTTTAACCCGGACATGACATTTTTAATGGCACCATCCTTACCGGCAGCATCCATTGCCTGAAAGATCAGCAGCAGGGCAAACTTATCGTGAGCATATAATTTATCCTGCAGTTCCGCCATTCTCTTAATATTTTTTTCGAGCAGTTTCTCGGCATCTTCGCGCGTTTTGAACTTTCCATTTGAATCGGTGGGGTAATCGGAAAGAGAAAGATTCTTCTTGAAAGGTACTCTGTACTTTGAAATATCCATCGTAACCTCCATAGTTAATGGCATAGAGGAAAATATATGTAATTAAACAAAAGCCTGAGTCTGAGAGAAAATGACAATTCAGTCATTAAAGTTATTCAATATTGTTTGTTTTTGGCTAAAAAGCAAGCATTTTCTATCACAACACTTGTCGGATTTTTTGTCAAAAGTTAATAGATTAGTATCTTTCTAAGTTAAATAGTTACTTTTATGTATTTTGATAAGAAAATGTAGGTTTGGCATGCTTGAACTGCAAAGAACGATAAAAAATCCGGTATCAATGTCCGGTGTTGGATTACATACCGGTACAAGTTGTACCATGACTTTTAAGCCGGCCCCTGAAAATTACGGAATCAGATTTGTCCGTACTGATTTAGGCGGCAACCCGGAAATCCCGGCTTTATGTGATTACGTTATAGATGTCTCCAGAGGTACCACCTTGGCAGTAGGTGAGGCAAAAGTTTATACGGTCGAACATGTATTGGCTGCAATTGTAGGATTGCAGATAGATAATATTATTGTCGAGCTCGACGGTATTGAGCCGCCGATCGGCGACGGCAGTGCAATTCAGTATGTTGAAGTATTGGAGAAAGCTGAATTCGAGCAGCAGTCTGTCCCTAAAGATTATTTGATTATAGATGAAACCGTTGTTTTCCACGATGAAGAACGCCAGGTTGATATTGTCGGTTTGCCTCTTGATGATTACCGTGTAACTGTCATGGTCGACTATCAGAATCCTGCTCTCGGAAGCCAGCACAGTGGTTTGTTTGACTTGGGTAAAGAGTTCGTAACTGAATTTGCTCCTGCAAGAACATTTTGCTTTTTAAGTGAGGTTGAGCAGTTATCCGAACTCGGACTTATCAAGGGTGGGGATTTGGATTGTGCGGTAGTTATTGTTGATAAGCAAGCTGAACAACCCGAACTTGATAATCTTGCAAAAAAATTGGGATTGGAAAAAGGAGTTACACTCGGAAGCAATGGAATTCTGAATAATAAAGAACTCCGTTTTAGAAATGAACCAGCGCGTCACAAGCTGCTTGATATGCTCGGCGATCTGGCACTTATCGGTGTTCCGATCAAAGCCCAGATTCTGGCTGCTCGTCCCGGACACAAAGCAAACGTGGAATTTGCTAAGCTTGTCCGGAAAATGTACCAGCAAAAGAAACTGGTTAAGAAATATCAACTCGTTAAAAAAGAAGGTGTCGTATTTGATACGAACGCGATTCATAGAATACTTCCTCACCGTTATCCATTCCTTCTTGTTGATAAAATCACCCAGCTTGATCTTGATAAGAAAGTCGTCGGTATCAAATCGGTCACAGCAAATGAACCCTTCTTCCAGGGACATTTCCCGGGTAATCCGATAATGCCGGGTGTACTCATCATTGAGGCGATGGCTCAGACCGGTGGAGTGTTACTGTTGAATTCATTCTTGAATCCGGAAGAAAAATTAGTTTTGTTTACTCAGATTAATAATGCGAAGTTCAGAAAACAGGTAACACCTGGTGATCAGCTTGTTATGGAAATCGAAATGGTGAGCAAGAAGGGTAAAATTGTGAAGATGTCAGGCCGTACATTTGTCAATGACGGATTAGTAGCAGAAGCTGACTTTATGGCCGCAATTGTTGACAGATAAGAATCTTCAAATAAAATTGAAAGCATAGTATGATCAATCAACATCCGACCGCAATCGTTAGTCCAAAAGCCCAAATAGGCGATAACGTGACTATAGCTCCTTTCAGCATTATTCATGATGATGTGGAAATAGGAGATAACACCTATATAGGGCCTCATGTTGTCGTATATGACGGAGCCAGAATCGGAAGCGGGGTTAAGCTGTATCAGGGCGCCTCAGTTGCTCATGTTCCTCAGGATTTGAAATTCGGTAAAGAGAAAACGTATTTATACATTGGTGATAATACTACCGTGCATGAACATGTTACTCTTCACAGAGGCACTCTTGAAACCGGTGAATCACGAATTGGAAAGAACGTCCTTCTTATGGCATATGCTCACATCGCTCATGACTGCCAGATAGGAGACAACTGTATCCTGGCCAATTGCGTACAGATTGCCGGGCATGTGCATGTTGCCGATTGGGCAATCATCGGTGGTTCAACTCCGGTACATCAGTTTGTTCATATCGGTCAGCATGTTATGATCGGCGGCGGGTATCGTGTAGTGAAAGATGTTCCTCCATATATGCTTACAGCCGGTGAACCGCTCCGCTATGGTGGAGTAAACTTGGTCGGGCTTCGCCGAAGAGGATTCAGCAACGAACAGATTAACGCGATTAAACGTGCATACAGCGTCATCTATAATCCGAAATTAAATGTCACGCAGGCACTTGCTACTCTTCAGGAACAGAATTTGGATGAAATCGTTCTTGGAATAGTTGAGTTTATTAAAGCCGGAAATCGGGGAATCATCGGTAAGTGAAATGGTCAGTCATAAACACCGGCGCACATACCGGCGTTTTTAATATGGATTTCGACTTGCACCTTGCCGGCGAAGTAGCCGAAGATGAAGCATTGTTACGTCTTTATACGTGGAAGCCATACTGTATTTCCCTCGGTGCAAATCAACCGGAAGAAGTGGTGGATAAGGACAGATGCCTGACAGACGGTATCGATGTGGTTAAACGCCCTACCGGTGGCCGTGCAATTTTACATGCTGAAGAATTAACCTATTCGGTTGTGATGCACTGTTCAACAGATAATTCACCGAAGAAGATTTATAAAGATGTCAATGATGCACTTCTGCTGGCTCTTGGAATGTATGACGCAAAACTGACGTCAGCGGAATTGGAAAATGTGCAACCTGATTATGCGGCAGTATATAAAGCCGGTAAAGGGGTTGCCTGTTTTGCAGAGACTGCTAAAAATGAACTTAAATTTGAACATAAAAAACTTATCGGCAGCGCTCAAAGAAAAATGGGTAATGTTATTTTACAACATGGCTCAATATTATGCGGGACTTTCCACAGAAGGCTGCCGGATTACTTGAAAATAAGTAATGATGAAAAAGTGGAAATGCTTAAAGAATTAAGGGATAAAACAATAGAGATAGAAAGCATTCTTAATACGGCTGTTGATTACAACCGGTTGGAGGACGCGATTATATCGGGATTTGAAAATTACTTCGGTAATACATTCAACCGGTTAGTACCGGCTGATTTACATACAACAGTAAATTGATGGATGATAAAAATGAGTGTTCAAGGACAACTTAGAAGAATAACAACAAAGTCAATTATGTTGATGAAGCAGAAAGGAATTAAAATTTCTGCCTTAACAGCATATGATTTTATCACAGCTAAACTCTTAGATCAGGCTGGCGTTGATCTGATTCTCGTGGGGGATTCGCTTGCAAATGTTTTTCAAGGTGCTGAAACTACCTTGCCGGTAACAATGGATGAAATGATATATCATACTAAGGCCGTTACGCGCGGAGTTCAGCGTGCCATGATAATAACCGATATGCCGTTCATGTCATATCAGTTGAGTGTTGATGAAGCTTTTCGCAACGCGGGAAGAATTATGAAAGAAACTTCGTCAGGTGGAGTGAAACTCGAAGGCGGCGAAAGAGTCGCTGAATCAGTAAGAAAAATTACACAGGCCGGTATCCCGGTCATGGGACATCTGGGACTGACTCCTCAAAGTATTCATCTTTTTGGCAGTTACAAAGAGAGAGGTACTACGCAGGAAGAAGCAGATGAGATTATCAGAGATGCGAAGATTCTCGAAGAAGCGGGAGCTTTTAGCATTGTGATTGAAAAAATACCCGCTGATCTTGCAAAGAAGGTGACGGAGAGTATTAGTATCCCGACAATAGGGATCGGTGCAGGTATGCATTGTGATGGTCAAATACTTGTTTCAAACGACATGCTCGGCTTGACTCAGGATTTTCATCCACGTTTTGTACGAAATTATGCAAACTTAGGTGATGAGATACTGCGTGCAGTGGCTCAGTATACAAAAGATGTAAAGGGACAGAGTTTCCCGACTGAAAAAGAAAGTTATTAAAGGTTTTATAGAGAAATGTCTACACGATTACGTATAGTACTCGCTTTTTGTTTATTGAGCGTGTTGACAGTTGCACAATCAAAATATTATGAAGCGTATTATCCTAATGCGAATATAACCTCGATCATTGGTGATAATACAACGATTTGGTTCTCTACCTACGGGCAGGGAATCATGCAGTACGACATTGCTAAAAAAGCATGGACTGTTTATTCTTCTCAAGCCGGTAATGCGGAAAATGATTTTTATTACTGCATAGCCGTTTCCAAGGATTATATTTGGGGCGGCAGCAGTGACGGCCTGTATACCTATGACCGGAAGAGAAATACGTGGAAGAAACGCAAATTTGCCTTAGGCGGTGAATACGGCAACTGGATTCGCTCCTTGTATTATGATGAAAGCACCGGATACCTGTGGATTGGTCGTTTTAAGAATTTAACCAGACTTGATGTTGCGCGCCAAAAATATGATGATTATGATTTAACACTCAACAACGACGACCGGACAAATAATTTTAAGTTTATCAAACCCGAAGGTGATAATTATATCTGGTTTTCAACTGAGGGTGGAATTTATAAATACGACAAAGCGCTTGATATTAGTGATAAGTCATCATTGGAATTCTTTTCGAGTAAAGAAAATGGGTTCCGCGGTGAGGGAGACTATGTTTCTGTTTCCTCTATTTTATCAGAAAAGGACTATTTGTGGTTCGGCTGTGATGAATTTATTACCAATGAAAAGCCACAGTTTAATGTTGGCGGACTTTACCGATTTAACCGTAAGGCCACTTGGACCAGAATTGATAAACGGGCAGGATTACCGGCAAACGGAATTAAGTCTATAATCAAAACAGGCAATAAAATTTGGTTGGCTTTATACCAATTCGATAAGGATTCAAAGAGCGAAATCGGCAAGGGCCTGGTTATTTACGATAAGAGAACCGGGAAAGTTACACCGGTCAATCTTGATGAGATTAAAATAAGCTCGTTAAATATAACTGCTTTATATTACAACGGGCTGGATATTTGGATAGGAACAGACAAAGGATTATGGAGATTGGAATTCCACAATTCATTCGCAGAGTTTACAAAAAAGAAATCTAAAAAGTAGGGCAATGTCCTTTAAGGAAAGATCATGATTACTATTACAAAAGAACGTTTACACGAACTACAGAATAAATTTAACGGGAAGAACATAGCTGTCGTCGGCGATTTGATGCTGGACTGTTATTTCCGCGGCATAGTAAAAAGAATTTCTCCGGAAGCTCCCGTTCCGGTAATTGAAGTGGATAATGAATTTTACCGTTTCGGTGGTGCGGCAAATGTCGCTTTAAATCTTGTAAAATTAGGAGCCAATCCATTCCCATTGGGTGTGGTTGGTAAAGATAATTACAGTGACATTTTCAGAAATTTGCTTGACGAAGCTAATATTACTTCTGAATGCTTGATAACAGATGAAAAACGTCCAACCACTGCCAAGACCAGAGTTATCGCACATCATCAGCATGTAGTCCGAATTGATAAAGAAAGTACTGAAAGTATTTCTCAGGAAATTGAAGATACGATCGTTAAAAACCTTGAAGAGAGAGTCGGCATTCTGGATGGTATCATTCTGCAGGATTACAATAAAGGTGTGCTCACGCCGTCTTTAATTGAGAAAGTTATTACGTTAGCCAATAAGCATGATATTCTGATTACGGTTGATCCGAAATTCAACAATTTCTTTGCGTACAAGAATGTTACTGTTTTTAAGCCAAACAGAAAAGAAGCTGAAGATGTACTTGGCATGAGAATAAAATCATCCGAAGACGTTGATAAAGCTGGAAAAACCTTATTGACAAAATTACAGGCAAAATATATATTGCTAACACTCGGCGAAGACGGCATTGCTGTTTTTGAGAGTAATGGCAGCAGCAAGCGTATGCCGACAAAAGCACGCAAAGTCAGTGATGTTTCGGGTGCCGGAGATACCGTTATTTCAACGTTAACCATGGCATTAGCTTCAGGCGCTAATATTTATGAAGCTTCATTTCTGGCAAATTATGCAGCCGGAATTGTTTGTGAAGAAGTCGGAATTGTTCCGATAGAACAAAGTAAATTATTTGACATAGTAGAACAGGTGATATAGTGAAAAGTTATTATACTCGGGAAGAGATTAAAGCAATACGCAATAAACTGATGCTGGAAGGTAAATCCGTAGTATTTACAAATGGATGTTTTGATATTCTGCACGCGGGTCATGTTGATTATCTTGCAAAAGCAAAAGAATGTGGCGATGTTCTTATTTTAGGATTAAACAGTGATGCATCAGTACGCCGTATAAAGGGTGAAAAACGACCGATCGTTACAGAAGAGGAAAGAGCCTTCATTCTTTCAAATCTCAAATCGGTTGATTACGTTACTCTGTTTGACGAAGATACTCCGTTTGAAATTATTTCGGCAATTATCCCGGATGTTTTAGTGAAAGGGGCTGATTGGCCGATTGATCAGATCGTAGGACGTGATGTTGTTGAAAATAACGGCGGTATGGTAAAAACGATTAAGTTTGTAAATCAGGTGTCCACTACCAATATCATCAAGACGATATTAGAACGTTATAAAGTTGACTAACGAAGAATCAAATACAAAGAAGAAATTCAGAAAGCCCCGTGGTCTTTACCATAGGATAGTAAATTATTTTCTTTTCTTTGCTATTGGTTTGTTCATCTTATTCCTTTTAGCTCTGGGATTTACCCAGACATCGACCTTTAGAGAATTCGCGAGGAAAGAGGTACTTAATATCCTGAATGATTCTCTGAATGGTAAATTCAATATCGGACAAATTGACGGTACGATTTTTACGACGTTGATCGTACGTGATGTCAGTCTCGAATCACAAAATCAAAAGATTTTTCAGGTTGATAAGCTCGCTCTCCGGATAAAACTTCTTAGAATCTTTAATAAAGAAATTTTTGTAAAAGATTTGAATATCACCGGAGTTCAAGGTAATCTGATTAAAGATTCACTTGGCGTCTTTAATATTGAAAAGGTATTTCCTCCAAGTCCAAAGGATACATCAGAAACGAATTTTCCGTTCGCGATTAAGGTGAGTGATCTTCATATCAGCGGCCTTAATTGTAATATTTTGCGTTGGGATAAGGTAAATGACTTTTCCCCCCAGCCGAATTTCGGAATGGATAACTTGAGAATATCCAATCTTGATCTGCAGATTGGGGCTGAAGCAAGGATTAATGACAAATCATTTAGTCTCCATCTGAAGAATCTCAGTTTCGATTCTAATATTAAAGATTTCAATGTTAAAGAAATCTCCGGCGTATTTACATTGGACAAAAAAATAGTTTCAGTAAAGGATTTTGTGCTTCAAACGCAGCGCTCAAAAATTAATTTGGGTATGCAAATGCGCGGGGTCAATTTATTCCAGTTTAATGAAAAGAGTTTCGAAACGGCGCCGATTGAAGTACGGCTCGAAGCAAATGATTTCAACTTTGATGATCTGACCACGTTTATCCCTGGCACAAAAATACTTAAGGGTAATATCACAGCGTTGATTGAAGGGAATGGCACGGTAAAAGAACTTGATGTTACCACACTCCGGCTAAAGTATGGTAAAACCATACTGCAAACAACTGGAAAACTAAGAGATCTTAATAAGGCTTCTCAATTAACGATTCATGCGCAGTTTAAGGATTCGTTTATTGATGAGTCAGACGTTGCAAATTTACTGCCGACTCTTGATCTGCCCAGATATAAAGGCTTCGAAACTCTGACAATTGACAGTCTTTTATATGATGGGACACCTTTTAAATTTGTAAGTAAGTTTAAAATCCAGGCATCCGGTGGGGTTATCCGCTCTACAACCAGTCTTGACTACTCAGGGGACTCATTTATTTACGATATTGCGTTGGATGCGGCCAATCTGGACATAGAACAACTTGCGCATCATCCAATAACATTCAATGGCGAAGTCAAAGCAAAAGGGGTGGGGGTAAATCCCAAAACAGCGGCTATCAATTATTTGGTTGACGGCAAGTATACCGTTATCGGCAAGCAAATATATAATACACTCAGGCTTGAAGGAGAAGTTAAAGATTCTGAACTCAGAACCACATTATTGGCGAAAAGCAGCATTGATTCATTGACCTTGAATGCAAATGTTAATTTCGCAAATGATTCTCTTCCGGTATACCGCGCGTATCTACGCACCAATCATATAGATTTGCGTCCGGTTATGCTCGATTCCACCCTGAGTAGTGATATAAATGGTGAATTGAAGCTCTCCGGAACAGGATTTCAACCCGATAAAATTTCCGGCAAAGCTGATCTGCACGTATTTAATTCGGTTATAGCCGATAAAGTGTTTGATGATTTTACTGCTGGCGTTGATCTGCAATCTTCTGCAAATTTGCAAAAACGTCTCGAATTCAAATCGGACATTATTGAAGGAACGATTACAGGCAAGTATTCATTTCTGAACATCGGCGATATCGTTGCTAAACAATTTGCCGGAATTTCTAATTCTGTTTCACAAAAGCTTAATATTTATTTCCCGCCAAAAACCACACCGCCTGCATCTGAGTTAAGTGGTGCAAATACAGCAAAAGCCGATTCCTTGATTACCGGAGATTATGATGTCCATATTTCTATGCAAATACGGAATCTTGAGAAAATCAGCATGTTTATGCCGAATAAAGAGATAAACGGTGAAGGTAATTTTCATAGTTCAATAGTAAATGGTAAGTCGGGTTTTGCTTTCTCTTTCGATGCGAACATTCCATTTATCAAGTATTATGACAAGTATAATGCGTTTTTCTTACGTAATGCTCAAATAGATTGCGCTCTTAAAAAGCCATTAGCAGATAATTCGATCAATTCATTTGAGGGAGATTTGCATACATCAATTGAGCGATTGTTTGTAAAAAGCGATGTTAAAAAAATTGATTGCTCAGTTACGTTAATGAATGGGCAATTGGGATTTTCGGGCTCTGCCGGTATTGGTGAAAATATGAGTTCTGTTCTTGATATGAATCTTGATTTACGTAAAGATTCACTTTTATGTAATGTAGATCGTGTTAGACTGAAATACAACAACTATGAACTTATCAATAAGGATAAGTTTTTACTGAAGTATTTTGCCGAGAATCTTTATATACAGAAATTCAATATGTGGCGTGGTGACGGCCGTGTTTTGGCTGATGGAGTATTCTCAATGGATAATCCTATGAATTTGAAATTGAATATTATTAATCTCAAGGGCTATGATGTAAGTTATAGTTTGTTAGGTATGTCGCCGGCGAACATTATTGATAATGATTTTAATATGCAGATTACCGCCACCGGAACATTGAAAAACCCAAAGTACACAGTCCATAGTAATCTGGATAGTATTACTTTCAAAAAAGTTAACTTCGGTTCGTTGGTTGGCGATCTTGTGTATGAAAACGGTACAATGAATACCGATATCAGATTTGTTGAAAAAGTCGGTAACGTTAGCAAGCCAAGATTGAATATCAATGGTCTTGTTCCTTTGAATTTAAGTTTGGGTGCCCCTGAATTAATTCCTCAGGATGGAAATATTGACCTGCACATTGTTTCAGATGATTTTAATCTGGCAAGTCTTGGTGATATCATTCCGCATGCAAGCAGAGTCCGGGGTACAATGAACGCAAAACTTGATTTCACGGGCACAATTAAAGACATGATGCGAAACGGCTTCTTGAGAATCTCTAATACAGCTTTTCACTTTGATCCGAATAACCTTGATTACGCGACAGGAATGTTGATCCGGTTGAATAACAAAACTGTTCTGCTTGACAGCTTTGTTGTTAAGAACATCGGGAAAATTAAAAACAAGGGAGTGGTCACCGGAGGAGGAGCAATATTTTTTGCTGATGAAGGTATGAACATGCAGATAAATATGAGCGGAGAACTGACAGTACTGTCAGAAGATGCAAAAGTATCTGCTTCATCTCTATACGGTGATTGTTTTATTGCAACAGACGGTAACATTTCATTTACCATTAATAGGGATCGTTCATTCCTCAGTGTTCCACTTTTAGTGAAGGAAGCGAAAATTACATATCCGCTTTCGCAAACCGCTTATTCAGGTTCGGCCGATAATTTTATATATCATTATGTTGGAGAACAAGGCCAGGTTTCGTCCAGAGAAGAAGAAATTCGCAGACTGATTGATCTCGCTACTCAAAAAAGAGTAACTCCCGGAGCAACAAAGCCGGGTGCGTTCAGCTTTGATTACGAAGTTAAAGTGAAAATAAAGGACGAAGCTAACTTCATATTTGATTTTGCACAGGGTGCCAATCAAAAGCTGAATGCAGTACTTAAAGGTGATTTGTTATTTGAACGAAAGAACGGTATACAGAATATTCAGGGTGAACTGAAAGTACTTGAAGGTTCCACGTTGGAGTTTTTGAAAACATTCTCTGCTACCGGCACTTTACGTTTCGAAAGTGACGTTACCAATCCCTATTTGGATATTACAGGTGTTTACAACGGCTATTACGTAAGTAATGATTCTACATCAGCCACTGCTGGAAAAGAAGAGCCTGTAGCCGTTAAGGTTAAACTAAAAGGTCCAATTAAAGATTTGGCCAAGAACTTCTCGCAGGATGAGAATAATATCTCAATGTATATCGGCTCAAGCAACATTGAATCTGAGACAGCCTCAACCGGATACGATAAAGCTGATGCTATGTGGTTCGTGCTTACAGGCAAATTTAAAAAGGATTTGACACAGGCAGATAAGAGCAAAGCCGCGGGGCAAATTGACTTGTTCACCGGCACTGCAACTTCACTGGCCGGTTCATTAATTGGAGGCATGCTGAACGCTTATCTCGGCGATTATGTTAAATCCCTTGAGATTAAAAACGTCGGCACCATGACAAAATTCAATTTAAGTGGGAAGTATCGGAATTTCAGATATACCATAGGCGGTTCGACAAACTTTCTACAGGATTTGTCTTCAGCCAACGTACGTATAGAATATCCAATCATCGAAAGCTTCTTGATACGCCTCGAGAGGAAGGAATCGGTGACGGAAACGACCACCTACAATGAAATGATTAACGAACTCGGTATAAGTTATAAGTTTGAGTTTTAATAAAAAAAGGTTGTCCAATGAGACAACCTTTTTTGTAATAACTAATGTTGCGGGGACTTATACTAATCCCTGATCCATCATTGCATCAGCAACTTTCAAGAAACCGGCAATATTTGCACCATTAACATAGTTCCCAGGTGTACCGAATCTTTCAGCAGTCGCTCTACATGTATCGTGAATGCTCTTCATGATTTGATGTAAACGATTATCTACTTCTTCCTTAGGCCATGGTAGTCTCATACTGTTCTGGGACATTTCCAGTCCGGAAGTAGCAACACCGCCTGCGTTAGAAGCTTTTCCCGGCGAGAATAAGATTCCAGCATCTTTGAATATGTGATATGCATCTATTGTGGTAGGCATGTTCGCGCCTTCGCAAACGCAAACGCAACCGTTCTTTACTAACATTTTAGCATCTTCAACATCAATTTCATTCTGAGTAGCACAAGGCATTGCAACATCGACCTTAACGCTCCATGGACGTTTACCGGGCACGAATTCAACCTTATACTCATCAGCATAATCCTGAACACGGTCGTTTGCACTGGCGCGAAGTTTCAACATGAAGTCTATTTTTTCGCCGCTGATGCCGTCTTTATCATAAATAAATCCATCAGGACCGGAGAGGGTAACAACTTTTCCGCCGAGTTCGTTGATTTTCTTTACTGCACCCCAAGCAACGTTGCCGAAACCGGATACTGCAAATACTTTACCTTCAACTTCTAAACCTTTAGTCTTCAGCATTTCTTGTGCAAAATAAACAGCGCCATAACCGGTTGCTTCAGGACGGATAAGTGAACCGCCCCAGTTTAAACCTTTACCTGTGAGAACACCAGTATACTCATTCTTCAATCTCTTGTATTGTCCGAAAAGATAACCGATTTCACGTCCACCGACACCAATATCACCGGCTGGAACGTCGGTATTAGGTCCGATATGTCTGTATAACTCGGTCATGAAACTCTGGCAGAATCTCATAACTTCATTATCACTTTTTCCTTTAGGATCAAAATCAGAACCGCCCTTACCGCCGCCCATTGGCAGGGTAGTAAGGCTGTTTTTAAACACCTGCTCGAAAGCTAAAAATTTCAAAATTCCAAGGTTAACTGAAGGGTGAAAACGTAATCCGCCTTTGTAAGGACCAATTGCACTATTCATTTCAATACGGAAGCCACGATTGATGTGGATTTCGCCCTGATCATCAAACCAGGGAACACGGAACGTAATTACTCTCTCGGGCTCAACCATTCTTTCAAGAATCTTAGCCGAACGATACTCAGGATGTCTTTGTAAGACCAACTCCAACGATTCAACAACTTCTTCTACTGCCTGATGAAATTCCGGTTCCGCCGGATTTTTTGCTTTCACTTCAGCCAGCAGCTTCTGTGTGTATTCTGTCATATAAACCTCATTATAAAATGTGACAACAATTATTGAATAAGTGAGTGCATTTAGAAACTCGATAACTTTGACGAGACGAAGATACAGATAGGCGCATCTCACGACTTAATTTCTTAGGTAAATCGCTTGAAAATTTTAGAAAGTAAGAAAATGGCATGTTTTGAGATGAGCTTACTACCATGAAATACAACGATATCAGAAGAGATAAGAGGGAAGAAAAAGTGCCTATTTGGAAATCGTGTCTCTGTAAAATCAAAGCCATAATTGGCAACTGCCAAAAAATATGTTTTTAAGTACAGATAAATTACAAAAAATCTTTGATTACAAACAAAAAAAAGCTGATTGAAAATGAAATCAATCAGCTTTTTTTGTAAAATGTCGGATTTATCACATTATTGGGCGGCAAACCACTTATAAAGACGGTAATTTAAGCTGTCATTCAATGCCTGGAAGCTCGCTTCGATAATATTCTCATTGACGCCGACCGTTGACCAGGTTTCTTCGCCATCGGAAGAAGTAATCATAACTCGCACCTTAGCCGCAGTTCCTTCTTTTTCATTAAGAACGCGAACCTTATAATCCATAAGTTTAATGGTTGCAATCTGAGGATAGAATCTTGATAGTGCTTTACGAAGCGCGTAATCCAACGCGTTGACAGGTCCGTTTCCGTCTGCCGCAGTATGTTCAATTTCGCCGTTGACCTCAACCTTAAGCACTGCTTCGGTTCTGTCAAATTCTTTATTGTCGTTAACAACTTCCACTTTTGAATACAATACTTTATAGAACGGTGAGAACTCATTCAATTCGGTTCTCAGAAGTAATTCGAAAGAAGCTTCGGCACCGTCATATTGATAACCGTCATACTCAAGGTTCTTAATATTGGCAACAACTTTTTTGCTTACTTCTTTTTCCTCGAATAGATCTATTCCGAGTTCCTTGGCCTTGTACTTGATATTACTCTGACCGGAGAGATCGGATACAAGCACTCTCTGTTTATTGCCGACAAGTTCCGGGACAATATGTTCATACATAGAGCTGCTTTTCATAACAGCACTGACGTGAATACCGCCTTTGTGAGCAAAAGCTGATTTACCAACAAAAGCCGCCCGGTTATTCGGATTGAGATTCATTATCTCATCAACAAAATGCGATAGGGAAGTAAGGTGTTCCAAATATATGTGCTGTTTTGTTTTATATTTGCCCTTGAGAACAAGGTTCGGCAATATGCTGCATAAATTAGCATTACCACAGCGTTCGCCGACGCCATTGATTGTACCCTGAACCTGCACAGCTCCGGCTCTTACTGCCGCAAGTGCGTTAGCTACGGCAAGTTCTCCGTCATTGTGTGTGTGGATGCCGATTGGCACTTTAAGAACACTCTTCAGTTCAGTTACAATACGTGATACTTCTTCCGGTAATGACCCGCCATTTGTATCACACAACACAATAATACTGGCTCCGCCATCTTCAGCCGATTTGAGCATTTTAAGGGCAAAGTCAGAATTGTCTTTGTACCCGTCAAAAAAATGTTCTGCATCATAGATAACACGGCGACCTTGAGATGCAAGAAAATTGACGGACCGGTAGATCAATTCAGCATTTTCCTCATCATCCAAATTCAAACCGTGCTTTGAATGAAACCTCCAGTTTTTACCAAATATGGATACGGCAGGTGTCTCGGCTTTCAGTAAGGCATTCAGATTTGTGTCATTTTCAAGATTGGCTAATGAGCGGGCTGTAGAGCCGAAAGCGCACATCATTGCTCTGGATAAATGTAAAGCACGAACCTTACGGAAAAATTCTTCGTCACGTGGATTGCTTCCGGGCCAGCCGCCTTCGATAATATCAATACCGAATTCATCAAGACGTTGAGCAATAATCAGTTTGTCCTGCGTATTAAGATTTACACCTTCTCCCTGTGTACCATCACGCAATGTGGTATCAAATATTTCGATAGCTTTCGATTTCATTATAACCTCGTCATTTCACATAAATTCATTGCACAAATACCCGGTATATTATGATAACATTCCGGATTTCTTGGCGTACTCAAATAAATTACCTGCTTCAATTATCGGAAGAATATCTCCAAGCGGTTTCAGCTGGAAGGATTCACCAGTTGTTAGATTTTTAACAACATTGTTTTCCAGATCGACTTCTACTTCGTCATCTGTTTTTATTTTGTCGTTAATCTTCCCGATTGATTCAAACGGAACAACGAACCCGCCATCAACTGCGTTTCTAAAAAATATACGGGCATAGGATTCTGCTATGATTACTTTTGCTCCGGCCTTTTCAAGTGCGAAAGGGGCATGTTCGCGGGAAGAACCACATCCGAAATTCGAACCACCGATGATGACTGCATAGTTCGATGTCACAGAATCTCCGGCTACATACGGTACGCTTCCTTGTGGAAGTCCTGACTGTGCAGTCGGTACTGCCGACAACGCGAATTTACCGTACATTTTAGATTCTTCAGGATCAGTCAAACTGTATACGAGATGTTCAGCAGGTATAATCTGATCTGTATCTATGTTGTTGCCTAAAACAAATGCTTTACTTTTTACTATCTTATTCATTTACTAACTCCAAAATCAATTGTATGTACAAATCAGTTATACGAGAAAATCTCTCGGGTCGGTGATAACACCATTAACAGCGGAAGCTGCAACAGTATATGGGGAAGCTAAATAAACTTCAGACTTCTTTGAACCCATTCTACCCGGGAAATTACGATTGGTTGTTGATATAACAACTTCATTATCAACAGCTCTTCCGACCGTATCAGCCGGTCCGCCGAGACATGCTGCACAGCTTGATTCAGCAATGAAACAACCGGCAGATTTGAAGATATCGATCAGCGATTCGCCATCAATTTTTTCAACTGATAATTGTTTTGCGACTGAAGTGCTTGCAGGAACAATGAACGTATTCGTTTTGACTGTTTTACCTTTAAGGATTTCAGCAGCTGCGATGAAATCAGAAATTTTACCGCCTGTGCATGAACCTATGTAGCATTTTGTTAAGGCTTTACCCTGGTTGTTGCGTACAGTATCGACGTTATCGGGGCTATGCGGCTTAGCAACCAAAGGCTCAATCGTTTTCGTATCGTATCTGAGTACAGAATGATATTTCGCACCCTCATCACTGTAAAACAAATCATATGATTTATCGGTTTTTGATTTAACAAAATCCTCAGTGACTTTATCTGCAGCAATAATACCGTTCATTCCACCGGCCTCGATAGCCATGTTAGTCAACGTCATACGTTCCCACATGGAAAGTCCGTAAACTGCCTGCCCGTCAAATTCCATTGCGCGATAGGTAGCACCGTCGGTAGTAATGTCTCCAAGAATGCGAAGGATGAGATCCTTAGCCATCAAATAGGGTGGCAATTCTCCATCAAAAATGAATTTCATTGATTCAGGCACTTTTTCCCAGATCTTTCCGGTTCCAAGTATGAATGCTGCATCGGTATTTCCAACGCCTGTTGAGAACATTCCGAAAGCACCTGAAGTACAGGTATGAGAATCAGTACCGAATAGAACAGTACCCGGAACGTTGTAGCCTTCTTCAGCTAAAGCAACATGGCACACGCCTTTATAGCGTTCAGTTCCAACATCATAATAATTATCAATGCCGTATTCTTTAGCAAATTCACGAAGAATGTCTACGTTTCTGTTTGCCTGTGGATTTTTTGTAAAAATGTAGTGATCGGGGAATATGACTACTTTGTTTTTATCCCAAACAGAAGCCTGCTCACCGAACTCACGTTTCCAGATACCGATAGTAGGCGGTCCGCAAACATCGTGTGTCATGAGAACGTCTACGTTTAACCAAATATTTTGCCCCGGGTCTACATATGTTTTGCCGGCTGATTTAGCTAATATTTTTTCAGTTATTGTCATTTTCATGGAGAATTACCTTTATACCTATATATTCGTAAACTGTTTATATACTTTCGTTTATTTTTTCATTTTTAGTGTTCTTGGACTGTATGAACTGGGCTTCGTGACTTAGTGCCTGCAAAAATCCCTTTGCACTTGCCTCAATGGTGTCGGTTGATACACCTCTACCTGTAAAGGTTATGTCATGATCCAGATTTTTAATCTTAACGATTACTTCGCCTAAAGCCTGTCTGCCGCTCGTTACTGAACGTACAACATAAGAATCCAGTGTCGCTTTGATATTCAGAGCTCGTTCAATTGCGTTGAATGTGGCATCAACCGTTCCATCTCCGGTAGCGGATTCCTGATAAACGGATTCTCCAGCTCTGATACGTACGGTAGCAGTCGGAATTGAATTTGTCCCTGAGTTAACATGCAAGTAATCCAGCTCGTAAAGATTGATAGCTTGCTGTACAGAAGATGTTTCCATCAAGATGCGGAGATCATCGTCAAAGACTTCTTTCTTTTTATCCGCAAGAACAAGAAATTGTTCATAAATTGATTTGATTTCCTTCTTGCTGATTTTATATCCCAATTCAGCAAGGCGTGCTTCCAATCCGTGCCGTCCGGAGTGTCTTCCAAGAACGATTTTAGTTTTCGGAACACCCACCAGGGAAGGGCTCATAATTTCATACGTCTGGTTGTTTTTTAACATACCATCCTGATGAATGCCGGATTCGTGTGCAAAAGCATTATCGCCAACAATAGCTTTATTTGGCTGCACAACAATTCCGGAAAAAGAAGATACCATCTTGCTGGTATTGTAAATTTCTTCAGTTTTGATTTTCGTGAAATATTTGAAAAGGTCTTTACGAACTTTCAATGCCATAACGATCTCTTCGAGAGAAGCATTTCCGGCACGTTCACCAATCCCGTTAATGGTACATTCAATCTGGCGTGCACCATTTTCAATAGCTGCCAACGAGTTGGCAACTGCTAATCCAAGATCATTGTGACAATGAATACTAATGACTGCTTTATCAATATTTTTAACACGGCGTTTCAACTCAGCTATTTTAGCTCCGAATTCAAATGGCATCGTGTATCCGGTTGTGTCCGGAATATTGACTGTCGTTGCACCGGCTGCAATTGCAACTTCTACAACTTCAGCTAAGTAACCAATATCCGTTCTACCAGCATCTTCTGCAGAGTATTCAACATCCTCAACGAGCGAACGAGCATGTGCAACAGAATCGTGTGTCATCTGAATAACCGTTTTTCTTTTTTCGGCAAGTGTTTTGCCGTAGCGGTCATCTCCGAATTTACCAAGTATATGAATATCAGAAGTACTGGTGAATGTATGGATACGAATTTTATTGCCGTGTTTCAAGGCTTCATAAGCTGCTTTCACATCTTCTTCCTTAGCACGTGCTAAGCCGGCAACTATACAATTCACTTCGCCTGCAATTCTTTGTACAGCTTCGAACTGCACAGGAGAGGAAACCGGAAAACCGGCTTCGATGACATCAACGTTCAAACGCTCAAGCTGTTTTGCGATTTCGACTTTTTCGTCAATCGTTAATGATGCGCCGGGTGATTGTTCACCATCACGTAAAGTAGTATCAAATACTAAAACTCTATTTTTATCCATTTTGAAATCCTTTCTAAGGAATTATTATTAACTACGTTTTTCAATCAACTGTCTTAGAGCCTCGAGAACTTTGTCTCTCATTTCTGTTGTTGAAACCAGTAGCATTCCTTCAGAAAAAATATCTGCTGTACGATAGCCGCCTGCTAATGTATTTTCAATGGCCTGCTCAATTAAGGCTGCCGCTTCCGGCATCTTGAATGAGTAAGCAAACATCATGGCAACTGATGATATTGCTGCGAGGGGATTAGCCTTATTTTGACCTGCTATATCCGGAGCGCTTCCGTGAATAGGTTCATATAAAGCATACTTTTCTCCTAAGCTAGCTGATGGCAGCATACCCAAACTACCTGTAATCATAGCCGCAATATCACTCAGAATATCTCCGAATAAGTTTTGCGTCAAGATAACATCAAATTGTTTCGGGTTGCGTACTATCTGCATAGCAGCATTATCAACGTACATGTCGGATATTTTAACTTCAGGATACTCCTTTCCGATCTCGTGGACTATCTTGCGCCAAAATTGAGATGACTCAAGAACATTTGCTTTGTCAATCGAACAGAGAACTTTTTTCCTCTGCATCGCGATTTCAAATCCTTTTCTTGCTATTCTCTCAACTTCGTGTTTATAATAAATCATTGTGTTCCAGCCTTTTTCCTCATCATACCCGCGAGGCTGACCGAAATAAACATCTCCTGTCAATTCGCGAAGAATAACGACGTCAGTGCCTTCAAGCACTTCGGGCTTCAGCGATGATGCACCCAATAATGGTGTATAAATTTTAGCCGGGCGTATATTTGCGAATAAACCCAGCTCTTTACGGATTCTTAATAAACCGGCTTCCGGTTTTAAGTGGTGGGGGAGAGTCTCCCATTGATATCCGCCTACTGCGCCGAGTAAAACGGCATCAGAAGCAAAACATGCATTCAGTGTTTCATCTGACAACGGATTGCCGTATGCTTCATACGAGCAGCCGCCGAATAAATGTGTTGTAAATTCAAATTCAACATTAAAAGCTTTAGAGACAAATTTCGCAACTGCAACCGCAGCATCGGTTACTTCGGGACCAATTCCATCACCGGGGATCAAGGCTATTTTATATTTCATTGCATACTAAAATTATGGTTAGAAAAATTTTTCAATTATAGATTCCTAACCCATGCTTTAACACATGGGTTAGGAAGTGAAAATTATGCATCAACGTTTTCTTTTTTGATGCCTTTGAACAACCAGCTCATCATTTCACGAAGTTTGGCACCGACTTCTTCAATCGGGTGTTCGCGGTTAGCTTTTCTCAATTTTTCAAAATTAGCTTTGCCGCCTTTATACTCGTTTATGAATTCCTGAGCAAATTGACCTGATTGAATTTCGCCGAGAATTTTTTTCATTTCAGCTTTTGCGGCTGATGTAACTACTCTCGGGCCTCTTGTCATACCACCGTATTCAGCTGTATCGCTGACTGAATAGTTCATGCGGGAAAGGCCTCCCTCATAGTACAGATCAACAATCAGCTTCATTTCGTGCATACATTCGAAGTATGCTAATTCCGGTGGATATCCGGCTTCAACCAAAGTTTCAAAACCGGCTTTGATCAATTCAGCAGAGCCGCCGCAAAGAACAGCCTGTTCGCCGAACAAGTCTGTTTCGGTTTCATTCTTGAAGTTTGTTTCGATAACGCCGGAACGGGTTCCACCGATACCTTTTGCCCAGGCTAATGCCAATTCTTTGGTATTACCTGAAGGATCCTGCTCAATAGCGATAAGGCAGGGAACACCTGAGCCTTCTAAAAAGGTTCTGCGTACTAAATGACCGGGACCTTTAGGGGCGATCATCATAACATTAACGTCAGCCGGTGCAACAATTTGTTTGTAATGGATATTAAAACCATGACCGAATGCGAGTGTTTTTCCTGCTGAAACATGCTGAGCTACTTCGGCGTCGTACACGTCTTTCTGATTCTGATCTGGAAGAAGAATCATAATTACATCAGCCCATGCAGAAGCATCTGAGACAGATTTAACTTCAAAACCCAGCGCTTGGGCTTTTTCCCATCTTGGGCTGCCCGCACGTAAACCGACAACGACATTCATACCGCTGTCTTTTAAGTTCAAGGCATGTGCATGTCCCTGACTACCGAAACCAAGCACTGCAATTTTCTTTGATTGGAGTAATGCCAAAGAAGCATCACTATCATAATACACTTTCATTTTGGTTACCTATTCTTTTGATGTTGGAATAATACTTTTCTGTTTTAACTGTTCGCCGCGTTTGAGAGAAACTGTTCCTGAACGCGCGATTTCTTTAATTCCGTATGGAGCAAGTACGTTAACAACCGCATCAATCTTTGAAGGTGGACCGGTAACTTCTAACATCAAGGTCTTTGTGTTAATATCTACAATATTACCTCTGAAAATATCGCAGATGTTTGTTATTTCCGTCCTTGTTCCTTTTTGATAGAACACGGTAATTAAAGCAAGCTCTCTATCAACGCGATGTTGATCGGTCAAATCAATAACCTTTATGGTATCAATGAGACGGTTTAATTGTTTAACGACCTGCTCTATGATCTGGTCGTCACCTCCTGTAACAATGGTCATTCTCGAGATATCGGGATCTTCGGTCTCGCCAATAGAAATACTATTGATATTGAAACCCCGGCCGCTGAACATGGTAGCAACCCGGTTAAATGCACCAAATCTGTTTTCTACGAGTACTGTTATTGTATGTTTCATATGTTATACCATTAATTTAGGATTAAGTCTTTTTGTCATAATATCTGCAACAGTTCCACCTGCCGGTACCATAGGGAACACCATATCGCTTCTCTCAACTTTGAATTCAATCAACGTTGGTTTATCTGTAATCGCGAATACCTTATCCAAAGTTGCATCAACGTCTTCAACCTTATCGACAGTGAACGCATCCAGACCAAATGCCTGGGCAACTTTGACAAAGTCCGGATTGCTATGTGACAAGTCGGTGAAGCTATATTTTTCAGCGTGGAATAATTCTTGCCACTGACGTACCATTCCAAGAAATCCGTTATTCATGATAAAGAATTTGACAGGCAGCTTATGGGCAGCTGCGGTAATTAATTCCTGAATGTTCATCTGGAAACCGCCATCACCGCTGATACATACAACCGGGCGGTCTTTAACTGCAAATTGAGCACCGATAGCAGCAGGAAGCCCAAAACCCATGGTTCCTAAGCCACCGCTTGTTATCATTGAGCGTGGATGAACGAATTTGTAATGCTGTGCAGTCCACATCTGATGTTGACCGACATCAGTGACGATAATTGCTTCACCGTTGGTTTTTTCAGAGAGTCTCTCAAGAACATATTCGGTTCTTAATTTACCGTCTGCTGATTCATATTGAAGCGGACAATCTTTTTGCCAATGATTGATCTCTTTCCACCATTCCGTCGTATCCGGAGCTTCGGTAAGTTCATTCAACAATTCAGTCAATACGTGTTTGACATCTCCTACGATAGGTAAATCAACTACAATATTCTTATCTATTGCAGTCGGATCAATATCAACGTGTATTTTGTAAGATTTAAGTGAGAAGGCATCTGTCTTGCCTGTAACACGATCATCAAACCGCGCACCTAATGCAACAAGGCAGTCACAGGTATCTACAGCTTTATTAGCGGCATATGTACCATGCATTCCCAACATGCCAAGTGAATTTGCATCGTTTCCGGGGTATGCACCAAGACCAAGCAGAGTCATAGTGACCGGCAAATTATTCCTTTTTGACAGCATGTAAAGTTCTTTAGTCGCATCAGCGATAATAACTCCACCGCCGACATATAACAACGGACGCTTTGCTTTCGAAATTGCTTTAGCCGCTGCTTTGATTTGATTCATATGACCGAGCAAAGTCGGTTTATATCCGCGGATTTCGACCTTATCAGGGTACCTGAATTCAGCAACTGAATTAATAACATCCTTAGGCAAATCAACTACGACCGGTCCCGGTCTTCCTGTAGAAGCAATATAGAATGCTTTCTTAATTGTTTCTGCCATATCGTTGACATCACGAACGAGGAAATTATGCTTTGTAATCGGGCGTGTAATACCGATAATATCTGCTTCCTGAAATGCGTCATTACCAATTAATCGTGTTGCAACCTGACCGGTGAACACCACGAGGGGGACAGAATCCATATAAGCATCAGCAATACCCGTAACTGTATTCGTTGCGCCGGGGCCAGATGTAACCAGAACCACACCAACTTTACCTGTAGCCTTTGCATAGCCTTCAGCCATATGGGTGGCACCTTGTTCATGCCGGGCTAAAATGTGCGTGAGGAAATCTACATCGTATAATTCCTCGTATATTTTTAGCACCACACCACCGGGATAACCAAATATATATTCAACATTCTCATTGCGTAAACATTCGAAGAAAATCTTTGCTCCGCTTATCTTATGCTTCTGTTCTTTCATGATTGATCCTATTGTGATTATTTTGAAAATCTTTTTGTTCTCAGAACTGCACCTGTATTTGAAGAAGTGACCATTTCCGTATAACGCGAAAGATAGCCCTTCTTAATTTTTGGCTCAAATTCTGGTAATTCTTGTAATCGTTTGGATATTTCTGCATCGGAGAGGTCAACACTGAGAGTTCTGTTCGGGATGTCAATTGTGATCATATCGCCCTGTTTCAAAGCAGCAATCGGACCACGTTCGGCGGCTTCCGGCGAACAATGGCCGATACAAGCGCCACGGGTACCACCCGAAAAACGACCGTCAGTGATCAAGGCTACTTTGTCACCTAATCCCATTCCCATTATTGCAGAGGTAGGGGATAACATCTCCGGCATGCCCGGACCACCCTTAGGACCTTCGTATCTAATGATGACAACGTCACCTGCTTTTACATCTCCTTGCAAAATCTTTTCCATCGCTTCATCTTGTGAGTCATAAATCTTAGCCGGACCGGTATGAACCATCATTTTGGGATCTACGGCTCCTGTTTTTATAACAGCACCTTCCGGGGCAAGGTTTCCAAACAGAACACATAATCCGCCTCTTTGCGAATATGGGTTGTCCAATGGACGAATTACCGAAGAGTTCGTAACCTTTGCATCCGCAATATTTTCACCCAAGGTTTTACCTGTAACGGTCATTCTGCTTGTATCAATGATACCATCCAGCTTGGATAATTCATGTAATATAGCTGAAATACCACCGGCTGCATCAACATCTTCAATATGGACTTCCTGAGTTGCCGGACTAACTTTGCAGAGGTAGGGGACTTTGCTTGAAATTTCATTCAATTCTGCCAGATCAAACGGCATCTCGGCTTCGTTAGCTATCGCCAATGAATGAAGAATCGTGTTTGTACTTCCACCCATAGCCATATCAAGCGCAAATGCATTTAAAAATGATTCTCTTGATAAAATGTCACGCGGCTTCAAATCCATCTCGACTAACTTCAGAATCTGTTTTGCTGCCGCTTTGGCTAATTCTTTTCTTTTCGGGTCAATGGCTAATATAGTTCCATTACCGGGCAGGGCCAATCCAAGTGCCTCCATCAGACAATTCATGGAATTTGCTGTAAACATTCCCGAACATGAACCGCAGGTAGGGCAGCTGAAATCTTCAAGCGCCTTAAGTTCTGCATCGCCAATTTGACCGGTTTGGTACTGGCCGACACCTTCAAATACTGAAATTAAGTCCGATTTTTTACCGGAGGGAAGTCTTCCGGCTTTCATAGGGCCGCCGGAAATGAAAATTGTAGGTATATTAATGCGGACTGCCGCCATCGCCATTCCAGGTACGATCTTATCGCAATTCGGAATACAGATCATACCGTCAAGGCGATGCGCTTCAACAACAGTTTCAACACTGTCTGCGATAAGTTCACGGCTTGCCAATGAATACCGCATACCGATATGTCCCATCGCGATACCGTCATCTACGCCAATTGTATTGAATTCAAAGGGAACTCCGCCTGCCTCACGAATAGCATCTTTGATAATTTTACCAAATTCCTGTAAGTGGACATGGCCGGGAATTAAATCAATGTAGGAATTGCACACACCGATAAATGGCTTATTGAAATCAGCATCACTTTTAATAACGCCGGTAGCTTTCAATAAACTTCTGTGTGGAGCTTTATCAAAACCTTTTTTTACTAAATCAGATCTCACATAGACCTCAAATGTTAATTAAACGTAATCCTAATAATACGCTTTGGATTTCCGTCAATCCCGAAATCTGATGTTTTTAATTATTTACGAAGCTTTTTGTTTGATTTGGGATTGCGGCTATTCCTTAGCGTAGAATAATAATGCTTAGCACGCTAAGAATGCTTAGAATCCCAATAATGTTGTTCACTAAAGGAAGGCTAAAAATAGGGGTAACAACAACAACGCTGCCACTATCGGCATTGGTTGTGCTAAAGTTCAATAAATTATTTTGCGTTGTTGTTTTCATATTGAGTACAAAGATACAGGATGTTTGCTTATTTGTCAAGGATAAAAAGAAAAAATAATTAAAAAAAAGAATAAAAATCGAGAAGTTCCTTAGAAATTTAGTTATGAGGTGTATAAAAATGCATTAATTTAAGTAAAAAAATGATCTGCTACCCAAAACTGCTTAAAAATTAATAGGTTAGGGGAACGGCAGAGCTTGAGGTGCAGAATTGTAACTGGTTAAAAAAGATTAATAGTCTTTTTGTAAAATAGGCTTTGCAAATGAAAAATATTGTAGATATTTTAAAACGCCTATAGATGGGCACTTATATACTATTATATATAAAGAGCCTTTCGATCCCTGGATAAGTTATGTTCTTGATTTAATATTTGAATGAAAAGGCGATTAAATTCGCTCAGAGTTTATAAATAACAAGTAAGGAAGAGTCATGAATAATATGCTTCGGTTTTGGTCACTTACAATTTTCCTCATCGTCTTCACTGTTCAGATATTCGCGGTAGATTCACCCGTACCAACATCTCCGGTATCCGGTACAACTGGTGTTTCTGTTAGCGGAAGTATTACCTGGAATGCTGTACCAACTGCTACAAAGTACTGGATCACGATTTCTACAGGTGCAAACAATGTTGATGGTGTTATTTATGCTGATACTGTATATGGTGAATCATTTGATTACACTGGCCGGTTAGCTTATAACACTAAATATTACTTTAGACTTTGGGCATGGGATGACGCAGTTTGGTCTCCGAATGCTGATATTTATGATTTCACTACTGAAATTGCAAATCCATCGTTAATTCTTCCGGTAAATGGCGCATCAGCTGTTACTATTGTTCCTACGTTATCATGGAATGCTGTTGACGGTGCTGAATCATATAATCTGATCGTGGCTAAAGATGCCGGTTTTGGTGATGTTGTAATTTCTAAAACAGGATTAACAGATTTAACATACGAAGTTCTCCCTTATGTTTTGGAGAATTCAACTACATATCATTGGAAAGTAGAAGCTGTTAAAGGCGCCGAAGTTAAAAGTTCAGTCCGCCAGTTCACAACAGTCGGACCATTTATGCCTACACTATTCCATCCGGTAAATGGAAATATGTATTATTATGATGCTCCTGTGTTCGGATGGACTTACACACAGAACAATACCGGAATTTATTCCACGGTTGAATTATCACTCGATTCAACTTTTACTGTGGGTGTAACATCCTTATCATCCGGGGAAGCAGTTTCATTAGTATGGCCGGCAAGCCTTCCTTTAGGAAAAACCTATTATTGGAGAGTTTTCTCAGCTTTAGGCGATGGTACAGTTATGTCATTTTCAACCGTCAGCTCATTTACCTTGTATGGATTAGCGACTGCTCCTTCTCTTTCATGGCCTGATGGCGGCGTATGCTACACAAATGATGTAACCATTAATTGGTACGTCACTACAGGTGCTTATGGATTGACCTTTTACTATCAATACAAAAAAGCCGCTGATGCTGTCTGGTCAGCTGAAGCATCCACTACGGGAGTAAATGCCGAATTAGCAGGTTTGGAACCCGGAACTGTATATCAGTATAGAGTAAGATCATTTAACGGTAATGCTTATTCAGATTATACTACCGGTTCGTTCACGACACATGGCGAAGGTACATTAGTAACACCTATTGCCGCATGGCCGGTTGAAAACCCGACCGTATATACAACTGCACCTCAGGTTGCATGGTATCTTGATGCCAATGGTGCAGGATTGGATTATATCGTTGGATTCGGTATTGATAATAATACAGCTGCATTCACTTTGCAAGCACCGGTTTCGTGCTTATACGATGTTATCCCCGGATTAACTGCGGGACAAACATATTATTGGGCTGTAAAATCCGTAAACTCACTTGGTCAAAGTTCTGCCTGGTCGAATGTAGGCAGCTTTACCGTTTATGGAAACGTAGCTGATATCAAACCGGTCTTGAATTATCCGGTTGATGATGCAACTGTTTATACATTCCTGCCGACCTTAAGCTGGTCTGCCGGAGCAGCAGGCGTTGTTAATTATGATGTCTATTGCAAAAAATCAGCTGATGCATCATACACACTTTTAACACCGGCTCATACCGATTTGAACTATTTTGTATTCCCAACACCGTTGGATCCGGGTACATCATATGATTGGTATGTTGTTGCCTATAACGCCAGCAGCGCTCCTTCAACATCAGAAGTAGGGGTATTTGAAACCGTCGGCGGTTCAGGTTCACTGAATCCTATTATCATCGAACCGAAAGACGGAGTTACAAGCTGGACGACAACACCATTATTGAAATGGTATATTTCCGGTATGTCCGGATATCCTGTTACTTACGAAGTTGAAGTAGCTACGGATGAAGAATTTACTAATCTGGTATATCATGTAACAGATAATCCACTCATTTATTCAATTCCTGATACTTTGATTCATGGTCAGACATATTTCTGGAGAGTCCGCTCCACAGCCGGCAGCGTAACATCAGACTGGTCAAGCCCAGTTGAATCATTCGTTATTTACGCTGATCAGGCTGCGGTTGAACCGCGCCTCGCAGGTTTGAATAAAGGAAATGTAGTTAATACCTTGTCACCGGTTCTGTCATGGTACAAACCGACAGCATCAGGTGCATTAACATACAACTTACAATATTCGACGAATAAAGACTTTTCAAATGCTGTTACGATAAATGATTTGTCAATGCTTTCGAAAAAGATTGACAATTTGACCTCAGGTAGTACTTATTACTGGAGAGTTCAATCAAAAACTGCTAAAGGCAGTAAGTCAATATTTTCCAATACCGGTTCATTTGTTGCTAATAAGGTCACTGCAGTTCAGAACGAACAAAAGAGACCGACTGAGTTCAGTTTATCACAGAACTATCCGAACCCGTTCAATCCAACAACAACGATTGCATTTGGATTGAAGAATGAATCATTCGTTACATTAAAAGTATACGACATGATGGGCAGGGAAGTCAGAACATTAGTCAGTGAAACCCGCAAAGCAGGTACATATGAACTGCAATGGAAAGGTGACAACAATTTCGGACAGAGCGTGGCATCTGGTATGTATCTCTATAAGATCACTGCCGGTAACTTCGTTCAAGTCAAGAAAATGTTATTCTTGAAGTAAACATTGCTAATAGGTTAGTTTAGAGGCGGTTTCGACCGCCTCTTTTTTTCTCCTGAATAGCAGAATAATGATAATTTTATTTGCCTAATATGCGATAAAATGTTACTTTACTATATATAATTTGAAAAAAGCACTAAAATGTTTATACATATAACTACAACAACCACAACTATGACAACTCCTCCGGGACGGTGAAGTTGGTTGATGTATTTTACCATTAAAATGTAAAACCGACTTCAAAACGAAGCCGGTTTTTTTTTGTTCACTTATTTATATGAGTTAAAAATGAAAGTACTGAAATTTGGCGGTTCATCTGTTAGGGATGCGGAGCGCATAAAGCACGCCGTAAAACTCGTTATTGCTGAAAACAAAAAGGACACAGTAAAAGGTGTTGTATTTTCAGCATATCAGGGTGTCACTAACGATTTGATTAAAATCAGCCATCTTGCCGCAGACAGAAATATTTTATATGTCGATGAATTTAAAAAGCTCAAGACCCGCCATATAAACACCGCTAAAGAATTACTTTCTCCTAAGTATCAGGCACAAGTACTGCCAAAGATTAATGGCGCCTTAGACGATCTTGAAGAGGTATTGCGAGGTGTTTACCTTATTAAAGAACTTTCCACCAAGATACTTGATTTCGTTCAGGGATTTGGTGAGATACTTTCAAATTTGACCATTACAGGACTCTTCAATGAATTAGGCGTTGATGCTGAATTTCTTGATACCAGATTAATAATTAAGACCGACGATAATTTTGGCTCGGCAGTAGTCCTGTTTGAAGAGACGAACGCTCTCATTAAAAACTATTTCAAAAAGCATAAAAAACTTCAGGTGATCACCGGATTTATTGCTTCAACACTCGGTTCTGAAATGACAACATTAGGTCGGGGTGGCTCTGACTATACTGTTTCGATCATTGGGGCAGCATTAAATGTTTCAATTGTTGAAATATGGACGGACGTAGACGGTGTATTGACTGCGGATCCTAAAAAGGTTCGCGATGCATTCCCGGTCAATAACATGGTGTATGAAGAAGCCATTGAATTATCACATTTCGGGGCGAGAGTTATCTATCCTCCAACGATGCAGCCGGTAGCCCAGAAAAAGATACCTATCGTTATCAAAAACACATTTAACCCAAAATTCCCGGGTACTATTATCGGGGTAAAGTCCGATTCCGATTACTTAATTAAGGGAATTTCTTCTATTGACGACATTAACGTTATCCGTGTACAGGGCAGCGGTATTGTCGGTATAGTGGGTATGGCAACTATCGCTGCCCGGGTATTTAAGGCTCTAGCAAAAGAGAGCATTAATATCATCCTTATAACCCAGGCATCTTCTGAACGCTCCATCTGTCTTGCTGTTTTACCCGAGTTTGCCAAACTTGCAAAGCATGCTCTTGAGAGTGAATTTTATTCGGAATTAAGGACAAAGATCATCAATGAAATTATCGTTGAGCCTGATTGTGCAGTTATTGCTGTAGTCGGAAAGCACATGCGAAAGACTCCAGGGATCTCCGGAAAATTCTTCAGCGCATTGGGAGATAGTAAGATAAATATCAGTGCAATTGCGCAAGGTTCATCTGAATTGAATATTTCAGCCGTTATCAGCAAGAAAGATGCTCTCCGCGCATTAAATGTGATTCATCACAAATTCTTCTCAAGCAGTAAATCGGAAGTGATAAATCTGTTCCTTGCGGGATATGGAAATGTCGGATCCGCACTTGTTGATCTTGTACAGAAGAATCAGGACTTGTACCATCGTATAAGAATTCACGGTGTGATTAATTCTTCTAAGATGGTAGTCTCGGAAAAAGAGATTAGTGTGCAACTTCTGAAAAAAGAATTGCATGAATCCAAACAACAATCTGATTTGAAGGCTTTTGCAAGAAGGATCAAAGAGCTTAATTATCCGAATTCAGTATTCGTTGATGTAACTGCCAGCGAAATGCTTCCAGATATTTATCTGGATGTGTTGAATGCCGGTGCTCATATTGTTGCAGCAAATAAAAAAGCAACAACACGGGATTATTCCTTCTATTCGAAATTGAAAGAGACCGCTGAAGCAAATAACGTTCGGTTTTTATTTGAGACTAACGTTGGTGCAGCATTGCCTGTTATTTCGACAATGAACGATCTTATCCGGGCCGGTGACAAGATAACCCGGATTGAAGGCGTATTATCGGGTACTCTCAGTTTTATCTTCAATAATCTTTCCGCGACTAAAAAGTTCTCGAAATTAGTTAAAGAAGCTAAAGAGCTGGGTTATACAGAACCGGATGTACGTGAAGACTTAAGTGGTATGGACGCCGCGCGTAAGATATTGATACTTATCCGTGAGTCGGGACATAAATTCGAATTAAGTGATCTTTCTGTGCAAAATCTTGTCCCTACAAAATACAGGAAGATCGCTTCAGTCGCAGAATTCATGAAGAGACTTCCTGAATTGGATGAATATTTTGACAAACGCTTTGCCGACGCTAAGAAAAAAGGTTGTGTGCTTCGTTATATCTCGTCATTTGAGAATGGAAAAGCTACTGTCCAGCTGAAAGAAGTAGATAAAAAACACCCTGCATACAATTTAGCTGGAACGGAAAATATCATCGCGTATTATACGGACTACTATAACACAGCTCCGCAGGTTGTAAACGGACCGGGAGCGGGTACTCAACTTACGGGTGTTGGAATTATTTCCGATATCTTTAAAATCTTCGGTTGATATATGGATTCATACTTACTTAAATATAAATACGCGAAAGTATTTGCTCCGGCGAGTGTTTCAAACGTCGGTCCCGGTTTTGACGTGCTCGGTTTTGCTTTAGAAGAACCGGGTGATTACATCGAAGTAAAAGTCACCGATAAGCCCGGCGTGAGTATTAAAAAAATTACGGGTGATGGCGGGAAATTGAGTCATGATGCAGAGAGAAATACAGCTTCTTTCGCGGCATTGTCTTTTATGAATTTCATTAAAGCCGATTTTGGCATTGAGATGACAATTAACAAACGAATGCCTTTCGCCAGCGGACTTGGTTCAAGTGCCGCGAGCGCTGTAGGGGGAGTATTCGCCGTCAATGCACTGCTGCAGAACAAACTCCCAAATGAGGAGTTGATTATGCACGCCCTTGAGGGTGAAAAAATTGCCTCGGGAAATAGTCTTCATGCAGACAATGTCGGCCCGGCTTTATATGGCGGTTTTGTAATCGCCAGAAGTATTTTCCCGATTGATATTATAAAAATTCCATTTCCGGAAGAGCTTGCCTGCTTAATCGTGTATCCTCATATAGAGATAAAGACGGAAGAGGCGAGAAGAATACTACCTGATATGGTTACAAGAACAAATGCGGTTAAACAAAGCGCTCATGCTGCTTCTTTAATCGCAGGAATTATGCTGAAGGATTATCGTCTGATGGGTCGCTCTATGACGGACTTTATTGCCGAACCTCTCAGAGCAAAACTGATTCCCATGTATAACGATTTGAAATCATTTTTGTTGCAGTATGGCGCAGTCAGTTTTAATATATCGGGTTCCGGTCCGACGATGTTCAGTTTTTTTGATAATCCCGAAGTACTGAAAGATACAGCTCCAAAATTGCGAAAGTTTCTCAAGCAGATGAGCATTGAAACTGATGTGTACATAACCAAAGTCAATAATCAAGGTCCTAAAATCATACAAGTAAAATGAAATATTTAAGTACAAGAAATAGCGAACTACAGTATTCTTTTGGTGATGCAGTTATAAAAGGCCTTGCTGATGACGGCGGATTGTTTCTTCCGGAATTCATCCCTGTATTGCCTGAATCATTTTTCGAAAATATTGATAAGCTTTCATTTACCGATATAGCTTTTGAAATTGCAAAGCAATTCATTGATGACATTCCGCAAGATGATTTGCGTGGAATCGTAAACGAAGCAGTCAATTTTACAGCACCTGTTGTACCTTTGAACGACAATGTATCTGTCCTTGAACTATTCCATGGCCCAACTTGTGCTTTTAAGGATTTTGGCGCCCGGTTTTTAGCAGGCACGCTTTCATATTACCTAAAGAAACGTGAACAGAGATGCACAATCTTAGTTGCCACCTCCGGAGATACAGGCAGCGCGGTAGCAAGCGGCTTTTATGGTAAAGAGAATATTGACGTCATAATTTTATATCCATCCGGTAAGGTTAGTAAAATTCAAGAGCAGCAGCTTACCACCTTTGGAAGAAACATCACTGCCTTTGAAATTGACGGAGTCTTTGACGACTGTCAGCGCTTAGTGAAGACTGCTTTTCTTGACAAAGAATTGACCGACAATTATTTTCTAACATCTGCAAACTCCATCAATATCGGTAGATTATTGCCCCAGTCCTTTTATTATGTAAATGCCTGGAAACAATTAAAATCTAAAAATAAAGAGGTGGTTTTTGTTGTCCCGAGCGGAAATCTTGGAAATCTTACCAGCGGTATTCTTGCTAAGTCTTTCGGATTACCGGTACAGTATTTTATCAGTGCTTTGAATCGCAACGATATATTCAAAAAATATCTTGATTCAGGCTCATTTACACCTGTTCCATCAGTCCCGACAATTTCTAATGCAATGGATGTTGGCAATCCAAGCAATTTGGAAAGAATCACGCACATCTTTAAAAGTGATATGGACGCTTTACGGCAGAATATTCACGCATATTCATATGACGATGAACAGACCAAAAATGCAATTAATGCAGCACACGATGAATTCGGTTATGTATTCGATCCACACGGCGCTGTTGGATATCTGGCAGCTAAAGAAGATTCTGAAATATTGAGCAATGATGCGGAATATGTAGTTCTTGAAACTGCGCATCCGGCAAAGTTTTTGGAAGAGGTGAAAGACTCTGAGAAATTTACTGTTGAAATGCCCGAACGGCTTGCAGAATTTTTGAAGAAAGAAAAGAGATCTGTGTTAGTAGGGAAAGACTACGAGGATTTCAAGAAGAATCTTTTATCGAATCTGAAAAAATAATTGTTAGTAGCAAGTATCGTCCCAAACCCACGCGTGAAAACGTGGGTTTGGAAATCGAATAGAATCTTATTCAGTTACTACATTTCCGTCTTTATCACGAATCTGTACTCTTCTGATCTTACCGCTTATCGTTTTCGGCAATTCTTCTACAAACTCAATAACTCTTGGATATTTATAGGGGGCAGTGACCCGTTTGACGTGTTCCTGAAGCTCTTTAGCCAAATCATCGCTTGCCGTATACTTCTTGGAGAGTACTATGGTGGCTTTAACAATTTGACCGCGGTCGGGATCGGGGACAGCTGTAATTGCACATTCAAGTACTGCGGGATGTTCCATTAAGGCACTTTCCACCTCAAACGGTCCGATGCGGTATCCGCTGCTCTTTATAATATCATCAGCTCTGCCGACAAACCAGAAATAACCGTCTTCATCAAACCATGCCATATCACCGGTATAATAAATCCCATTATTCCAGACTTTTTTCGTAAGTACTTCATCTTTATGGTATCCCGCAAACATACCGACAGGTATCTTTTTATCGGTGCGGATTACGATTTGTCCGACTTCACCTTCCTCAACTGACTTTCCATCGCTATCCAGAATTTCTATCACGTAACCCGGGGAAGGTTTGCCCATAGAGCCGGGTTTGGGTTTCATCCATGAGTAGGTAGCTACAGCAACAGTACACTCTGTCTGGCCGTAACCTTCCATCAGTTTCAATCCTGTAGCTTCGTAAAATTGTTTGAATACTTCGGGATTTAAAGGTTCGCCTGCAACCACACAATACTTAACGCAGCTAAAGTCGTACTGCTTCAAATCCTCATGGATAAGAAAACGGTACACAGTAGGCGGGGCACAGAATGTAGTAACTTTATATTTAATAATCGCCTCAAGTAAGTTTTTGGGAACGAACTTGTCAAAATCGTAAGCCATAATTGCAGAACCTGAGAGCCATTGACCATAGATTTTTCCCCAAGCCGCTTTAGCCCATCCGGTTTCGGCTACTGTCAAATGCAATCCGTTATCCTGAACATTCTGCCAGTATTTAGCTGTTAAAATATGTCCGAGTGGATATGAAAAGTTATGCTTTACCATTTTCGGCATTCCGGTAGTGCCGGAGGTAAAATAGAGCAGCATCATGTCATTATTGTCAGTAGCCTGAACACTGCTTCTGTCAAACAGGGGAGATTGTGCATTAAATTCTTTTGTGAAGTTCAACCAGCCATCCCGGTCAGTATTAAGTACTGCTTTATGTTTGAGTGTCGGGGAGTCCTTTTCTGCTGCTTCGATATGGTGTATGACCTCCTCATCGGCAACACAGACTATCATTTTAATCTCTGCGGCGTTATTGCGGTATACGATGTCTTTAGCTGAAAGCAGGTGAGTCGCAGGGATTGTGATAGCGCCCAGTTTATTGAGTCCTAATGTACTGAACCAGTACTCATATCTTCTTTTCAAAATGAGCATTACCGGATCGCCTTTAGTGATGCCTATTGATTGGAAAAAATTTGCAGCCCGGTTGCTGTTTTCAGCCATTTGCGCAAATGTAAAAATATGTTCTTCACCGTTGTCGTCGCACCAAACCATCGCGATTTTATCCGGAGTCTCTTTTGCGATTTTATCTACGACATCATAAGCAAAATTAAAGTTATCAGGTACTTTTATATTAAATTCATCATAAAATTCCTCATAGGAATTGAATTCGGTTTTAGATAAATATGATTCAAGCATCAGTTGTTCACTTCCTTGATTTATAAAACGATAGCTAACATTTTTACAGGAGTATCATTGAGTGCACGCATTGCATGCGGATATCCTGAATCAAAGTAAATTGAGTCCCCTTCATGTAAAATAAATTCGTGTTTATGTATAAAGAATTTCATCTCGCCCGAAACCACATAATCGAACTCCTGTCCGGGATGAGAATTGAACTCGACAGGGGAGGATTCCTCTTTTGGCTCAATGGTCACCATGAAGGGTTCAGCCTTTTTATTGATGAAATTAAACGCCAGGCTTTCATACTTGTACTGTTTCCGCCGTTCGATTTGCAGGCCTTTTCCTTTGCGGACTATATTGAAAATATGAAGGCGCGGGTCTTCTCCGTTGAGCAGTGTTCCCAAAGGAACGTTGAATTTCTGAGAAACTTTCGTTAGAAATCCAACAGGAATGTCAGATTTACCATTTTCGTACTCGGATAGTATGTCCGGTTCTATTTGGAGCTCTTGTGCCAGTTCGGGAATTGCTATACCGGCAATCTCCCGTAAGTCTCTAATTCTGCTGCCGATTTGTTGAAGCTGCTCATTCATATTGATTCACTACTATATGTTCAAAATAGTATTATTTAGATATGGTAACATTAAAAGACGTTATTTGTGGAAATTTCAAAGCAAAGAAATAATTCTTTGATATTCTTTATGTTGAAAAATACTAAAAAGTGAATAGAATTCGTTAGAATTCCAGTAAAAAATATGATTTCCCCGAATTTTTAGTGGTACTGTAAGATAAATCCATTCGTTTTTTGTTTTCAAAGGCAGTTTTAATAGGTTAGCAATTCAATTTTAGGAAATTATGGCATCAAATATTACACCGGTCATTCTATCAGCTAAAGAACTGAGACTCGAATACGGGGAACAGAAAATATTACAAAATGCGTCGCTTAGTATTCACGAAGGCAGCCGCATCGGATTAGTAGGCAGAAACGGTGCCGGTAAATCGTCGTTTTTAAAAATAATCAGTGGTCTGATGCAGCCTGATTCCGGTGAAGTAACAAAGAAAAAAGATCTTGCAATCGGGTTTTTGTCCCAGGAATTTACACTATCGGAATACAAAACCGTTAAAGAGAACATTCTAGAAGGCGCATCCAAGATCGTTTCATTGTTAGAAGACTATGAACGACTTGCCACAGATTCGGCAAGGCATCATGAACTGGAAGAACGTATTAATTTTGTTGACGGATGGAATCTTGATAGAAATATTGGCATCCTGTTGAAAGAGATCCATGCCCCTGAGTCGGATAGAATTGTAAATACGCTTTCCGGTGGAGAAAAACGAAGAGTCGCATTATGCCGGGCGCTGATCTCTAATCCCGATTTGCTCATACTCGATGAACCGACCAACCACCTCGACACCGATTCAATCGAATGGATTGAGAATTTTCTCAATCAGTACAAGGGCACCTGTATATTTGTCACGCACGATAGATATTTTCTTGATAGAATTGCCACACGTATCGTAGAATTGTCGAACGGAGAATTCTATTCGCATGCCGGAAATTATACGGAATTCCTTATTAATAAGACTCAAAGAGAAGCAATACAGGAAGTCGAAGAAAAGAAACGTCAGAATTTCTTGCGCCGTGAACTTGACTGGGTCATGCGGGGGCCGAAGGCAAGAAGAACTAAAGCTAAAAGCAGACTTGATAATTATTACGAGGTAGCCGCACAACAGCCGGTTGAAGCGGAACTTGATGTCGAGCTTATCATTCCGGTTCCTGAAAACCTTGGTAATAAGGTGCTGGAATTAGATGGCATTAGCGGTAAAATCGGAGACCGGACACTGTTTCACTCGTTGATGTATGATTTTAAGCCGGGTAGAAAATTAGGGATCATCGGTAAAAATGGAGTCGGTAAAACCACATTACTACGGATTATCTTGGGAGAAACCGAGCCTGCTACAGGAACGATTGAAAAGGGAGAGAGAACAGAATTTAATTACATCGATCAGGCTCGTATATTACTCAATAATGAGGATACCATTATAGAGGCTATCGGCGAGGGAAAAGAAACAATCCGGTTTGGTAAGCAGCAAATGCCCGTGTGGACGTACCTGCGCCGTTTCTTGTTCGCTGACGAGCGGATGAATACCCGTGTCGGTAAATTATCCGGTGGCGAGAGAAGCCGGTTGACACTTGCAAAGATATTGAAGAACGGTGGTAATTTTCTACTTCTGGATGAGCCGACCAATGATCTGGATTTACCGACCTTGCGGATTCTGGAAGAGGCACTTATTGGCTTTGCCGGATGCGTTGTTGTTGTCAGTCACGACCGGTATTTTCTTAATAGGGTGTGCAATGGAATACTTGCATTTGAAAATGACGGCGCCTTATATGTGAGCGAGGGGAATTACGATTATTATTTAGAGAAACGTAAACATATACTCGCAAAATCTACTGATGATGCTACAAAAATAAAAAAGGAAGACACCAGAGTTAAAAAAACTACGGTTAAGTTAACCTGGAAAGAAAATAAAGAACTTGAAAATATCGAATCTGAAATTGCTGCTGCGGAATCCGAGGTTCAAAGGATAGAAGAGCTTTTTTCTGATCCGGATTTTTACAAGAAACATGGGGATAAAACAGCTCAACTGAATGATGAATTGAATGCTGCAAAAAACAAAGCTGATTTGTTATATAAAAGATGGGACGAATTGGAAACTAAAAAGAACATTTCAGCATCCTAATAGACGTACTTTCCGGTCAATTTTAAACTAAAAACCGGGTCGCTTTGTCAAATTTATTTGATTTAACTAACGAAAGACGTTACTCTTACATGAAAAAAATAGTATTCATTTTATTAATTATACCAATTATAATATTTGCACAAGGTCCTGAACAAGGGGGAAAAAACTCTCAAATTTCCGGCTCTTTAACGGGATTCGTATTTGACATGGCTTCCAAAAAGCCGCTTGAATATTGTAATGTTGTTGTTCATAAAACAAGAGATTCATCTGTAGTCAACGGAGCAGTGACTGATAATACCGGTGCATTCAAAATCGAAAATATCCCGGCAGGTAGATATTATCTTGCAGTTTCATTTATTGGTTATGACACTAAAAAAATCGATTCAGTGTTTATTGGCCCTAAGAATCCAAATAGAAACATGGGCAAAATATTCATTCAGGACCACTTCTATAAAATATCCGATGTTGTCGTAAAAGGTGATAAAGAAGAGGTCATCAACAATCTGGATAAAAAGGTCATTAATGTTGATAAAAACCTCGCATCTGCGACCGGTTCTGCAGTAGATGTTTTGCAAAATATTCCATCGGTTTCCGTGGATGTAAATGGTGCAATCAGTTTGCGGGGTAGTACAAATGTCACGGTTCTCATCAACGGCAAACCATCCGGTATGGTTGGTGTCAGCGGTACTGATATATTGAGTCAGGTCCCGGCTTCCTCAATATCGTCGGTTGAGGTTGTAACCAATCCGTCTGTTAAGTATGATCCGGATGGCACTTCCGGTATCATTAATCTTGTTTTGAAAAAAGAAGAGCAGGGCGGGTTTAACGGTTTGATGACATTGAATGCCGGAACGGAGGATAAATACAACTCATCATTCCATACGAATTACAAGACTTCATTTGCTAATTTCTTTTTTAATTATGACAACCGTTACATGAGAATGGGCGGTACCTCATTAGTTGATAGAACAAGTACATATAATGGTGTTGAATCTTTGCTTTATCAAAACGAAGATAACCGGTTTAAGTTTGGCTCAAACAGCTTTAATACCGGCGCTGATATTTTCTTGAATGAATTCAATACGCTTTCGGTTTCTGCCGAAATCAGAAAAATGAACATGAATGTCGGCTCGAAAACAAGAAACCTAAATGAAACCTCATCCGGTGCATTAACAAAGGATTATTTGAGGACCGGCGTGTTTACCCGTGATGTGACAGGGCAGGAATACAGTTTGTCCTACAAAAAGACGTATGACCGTGCTAATGAAGATTTCACCATCGATCTGGAATATGATGACCACTCTGCCGATGGAGGTCAGGACCTTGCCCAGAATAATTATTTTCCTGTCGGCTACATAACACCGTCACAGAAGTCAATCAGTAACAATAATTCGAAGCAGTTCCTCGGTCAATTGAATTATAATTATCCGATTGATGAAAAAACAAAAATCGAGAGTGGTTTAAAAAGTACAGTCCGTACTAGTGAGATGGACAATGATTACCTGTATGAGTCCGGCGGCAGTATGGTTGAAGACTTAACGCAGAAAAATTATTTCAAGTTTGACGAACAGATCCATGCGGCATACTCCATGGTTACCGGTGAAGCTTTGGGCTTGAAATACCAAACAGGACTCCGTTATGAATACGCTCAGACAAAAGGTCTCCAAAAAATCTCCGGTGACTCATTTAACAAACACTATTCTGAATGGTATCCATCAATCCATTTGAGCAAGGAGCTTTCAGAGGGTTCCGAGCTTTTAATCAGCATGAGCAGGAGAGTAGACCGTCCAAGAGGGCGCCAATTGAGTCCGTTCGTCAGTTTAGCCGATTCACAGAACGTGACGCAGGGTAATCCGGCTCTTATGCCCCAGTTCACCAACTCATACGAATTAGGATATTCTACGACCACCGGCAAAACTACGATAACCTCGACGGTTTTCTATCGTCATTCGACCGGTATTATAACCTCAATCAGCTACCTGATTGACAACAATATTACCAAGACGACGTACGAAAACATTGATAAGAGTAACTCGTATGGCTTGGAAATGACGCTTGTACAACCTCTGGCATCATGGTGGAGGCTGAACGCGAACGCTTCATACTTCAACACAGAATACGTCAGCGACATTATGAGTCAGAATATTAATAAAAGTAATTACAGCTGGCTTGCTAAATTAAATTCAATGATGCAGCTTCCGTATGGTATACAGTTTCAGTTGATGATGAATTATAACGCTCCTGTTATCATGCCGCAAAGTAAAGTGAAAGCGATTTTCACGAGCGATGTAGCGTTGAAAAAGGACTTTATGGACGGTAAATTGACCATGACTTTACGGGTATCGGATATTCTCCATTCGCAGAAAAATATGACAGAAACCTCAGGGACTAACTTTTTAGCAAACAGTACCGACTTGCGCGGATCGCGGGTGGCATTTTTAGGACTAAGTTATCGTCTGTTCAACTTTAAGAAATCAGATGATAGAAGTAACCGCGATAACGGCGACGCAATGGATTATTAAGTTTTATCATGATATGAGTTATAAAGAAAAAATCCCCTTAACGGGGATTTTTTCTTTTATGGAAACTTATTTGCTACCATCATCGTACATTTCATCAATCAGATGTTTGTACCGTTCCTCAATTACTTTTCTTTTTATTTTCAAAGAGGGAGTCATTTCACCACTCTCAAGACTGAACGGTTTATCAAGAATCGCAAATTTTCTTACCCGTTCATAATTAGCCAGATTCTTTTGGAATTTAACGAGCTCATTCTCCATTAAATCATATATCTCTTTTTGCGAAATTAAATCATCATTATCCGAATAGTTAATCGCGTGCGCATCAGCGTACGCACGGAGAGATTCAAAATCCGGAACGATCAGGGCACTCAGGAACATCCTTCTGTCACCAATGAGGACAAACTGTTCAATGTACTGGCTGGCAAGGAACAGATTTTCGATAGGAGTCGGGGCAATATACTTACCGCCGGATGTTTTAAATAAGTGCTTCTTACGGTCTGTAATCATCAAAAATCCTTCGGCATCGAAAACACCGATGTCGCCGGTATGCAGCCAACCGTCCTTGATGGTTTCATCTGTTTCTTTTTTGTTTTTGTAGTAGCCCTGCATGATGTTCGGACCGCGTGCAAGAATTTCTCCATCGGACGCAATTTTAACTTCAACACTCGGCATAGGCTTTCCAACAGTACCAAATTTGTAGTTGTCAACCCGGTTAACTGCGATAACCGGAGATGATTCAGTAAGTCCGTAGCCCTCAACAATAATAATTCCGGCAGCTTCAAAAAATTCACCAAGTGCTCGCGGTAATGCGGCACCTCCGGAAATAAAAAAGCGAAGATTGCCTCCGGTTCGACCTCTGAGCTTGTGGAATACCAGTTTTTCTGCAAGCTTATGTTTCAAACTCAATCCGATAGGCAGCTGATTGGCTTTTTTTGCTTTAGCGAATTCAGATCCGATGCTAATTGCCCAATTAAATATCTTCTGTTTCTTTTCGGATTGACCCTCTACATTTTTCAATATCTTGGAATACATGCGTTCAAAAAAGCGGGGGACTGAGGTCATGATTGTCGGTTTTACCGTCAGCAGGTCACTTGCTACCGACTCAATACTTTGAGCGTAGGCAACCATACCTCCGCATGAAAGGGCAGTGTAATAGCCTGCCATTCTCTCAAAGATATGACATAAAGGAAGAAACGAAAGAAAAATATCCGTATCACTAATGGGGATTATCTTAAGGACATCATTCACATTTGAAATAATATTCTTATGTGAAAGCAAGACCCCTTTTGGTTCGCCGGTCGTTCCTGAAGTGTAAATTATTGTGCAAATTTCATTCTCAGTGCACATTTTAGCTTGCTGCCAAAAGTATGATTCATCATATTTACTCGAATTCTTACCTGCATAGGCCACCTCATCAAACGATTTTATATGGCTACCATCCGGAGGTACATCTTTCTCATTCATAACGATGATGAATTTCAGATGTTTGCAGTTATTTCTGATTTTCAAAACTTTGTTTAACTGGAATTTATTCGACACAATAATTCCTACTGATTCGGAGTTATTCAGAATAAATTCAACTGAATCCGCTGTTAACGAAGGATATAACGGAACATCTGCCGCGCCTAATCCTAAAATAGCCATATCTGAATACACCCATTCAGGACGATTTTCTGCAATAATTGCAACTCTATCACCCCTTTTAACACCTAAAGACGCTAACCCACAAGCAAAAGCGATTGTATGGGATTTAACTTCAGAATAACTGACTTCCTTCCAATCATCTTTAACGCGATATTTGAGCATAGCATGAGGCGCAGATTTCTCATAGTCCTGTACAAGATTTGTGAACATTTGTGGAATTGTTTTGAATTCTTTCACTGCAGGCATATTCAATCCTTCTTAGATGTATAAATGAAATCAATTGCGAAACTAATACATGAGATGAAGTTATCAAAAATCTTTTTTTCTCAGCATCATTTATAAGGGGTTTTACGTTCAAAATTCGTATTTTAGACAGGTAATTTTGTGTCAATATGCTGATTTCTGATACAAATAGCAATTTATTACATAATTAGAAGAGATAGAAATGTCAATTGCTGAAAAAATAATGGATTTCTTCCGCCGGAAGCAAAAAATTCAACCGGTTGAAGAAAACAAGGCTATTGCCAAACAGCGTTCGATGGGGAAAATGTATGCCAGAGACAGAATAGAAGTACTTCTGGATGATAAGTCTTTTCACGAAACCGACCTTTTTGTCGAACATGCCGGTAAAGATTTCGGTATGGATAAAAAGCAGCTTCCGGCAGATGGTGTTATTACCGGAACCGGAACGATCGGATCACACCCGGTAGGTATTTTTGCTCAGGATTTTACCGTAGCAGGCGGTTCTCTTGGTCTCATGCATGCCCGAAAAATTACAAAAGTCATGGATTTGGCATTGAAGAACGGAATGCCGCTTATCGGAATTAATGATTCCGGTGGTGCACGTATTCAGGAAGGTGTTAATTCCTTAGCCGGTTATGGTGAGATTTTTTACCGCAACACAATCGCATCGGGAGTTATTCCACAGATATCTGTTATTCTAGGTCCGTGTGCCGGTGGTGCGGTGTATTCGCCGGCTTTAACGGATTTCGTATTTGTTGTTGATAAAATTTCTAAAATGTTCATTACGGGTCCAGAAGTTATTAAAACTGTTTTAGGCGAAGAAATTTCAATGGAAGATCTCGGCGGTGCGAGAGTGCAGGCTGAGATAACAGGAAATGCACATTTCTTTGCTACAAGTGAAGCAGAATGCTTTGAGCAGATAAAACGCTTGATGACATTTATTCCATGGAATAATCAGAAAAAAGCCGATCCTGCCGTTCCTAAACCACCTAAAGTTATATTCGATATTGAAAAAGTTATCCCTGCTGAAGCAACAAAGCCGTATGACATCAGAAATATTATTCGCTCAATAAGTGACTCCTCTGATTTTCTTGAAATTCAGGAGTTCTGGGCGCCGAATATTGTCATCGGATTTGCCAGAATTAACGGTGAGACAGTCGGTATCGTTGGAAACCAGCCGTTAGTTCTCGCAGGTGTGCTTGATGTTGATTCATCAGACAAGGCAGCCAGATTCATCAGATATTGCGATGCTTTCAATATTCCGCTTTTGACTCTTGTTGATTTGCCGGGTTACTTACCTGGAATTGATCAGGAACATAGCGGCGTTATCCGTCACGGTGCAAAAATTCTTTACGCATACAGTGAAGCCAGCGTTCCTAAAATTACCGTTATACTCAGAAAAGCTTACGGAGGTGGATATATTGCGATGTGTTCACGTCATTTGGGTGCTGATTATGTGTATGCTTGGCCTACAGCTGAAATTGCTGTTATGGGCCCTGAAGGTGCTGCTAATATCATCTTCAGAAGTGAAATCTCAGAATCTGAAAATCCTGATGCCACACGTAAAGAAAAGGTACAGGAATACTCTGAAAAATTCGCTAACCCATACGTCGCTGCAAAAAATGGACATATTGATGCGGTTATCAATCCGATTGAAACCAGAGAATATGTTATCCATTCTCTAAAAACATTGGCAGGGAAGTCAGATATCCGTCCAACCAAGAAACATGGAGTTCCGCCATTTTAATATGAATGAAGAAAAATCAAATACTCAAATAAAAGTTGATGCTACAACGTATGAGACACAGCTTTCGAAAAAGTATCTCATGCGGAAAAAGTATGTCCCAAAAGATCCGTCAATGCTGTATTCTGCAATTCCCGGAGTAGTTAAATCTATCACGGTTAAGGAAGGTAGTACAGTAAAGAAGGGTGACATGATTCTGGTACTCGAAGCAATGAAAATGTTGAACAATATAAAATCTCCGATCGACGGAGTGGTTGAGAAGATTTTCGTGGAACCGGGACAGCAGATTGCGAAAGCCGGACAGCTTGTAAAATTTGTCATTAACGAATAGTTTAATTGGGGCTCATTCTTGGGCCCCATATTTTTTCCTGCCTTAGTCATTGTTATTTTGCTGCTCGAATCAATACAGTGTAAGTGAAACTAATTTCACTTAATAATAGTTAATCTTATGAATTTGTTTTGGTTAGGTTTTGGTAGAATTGGAACTCGGTGTTGGAAACAATTAGCAAAATATTATGTTATCATTGCGGTGAAGAGTGCCCCGATGAGAACTTTCACATTGACGACAAATTCTTTTGCTGTAATGGCTGCAAATTAGTTTATGAACTACTCAACGAGAATAATCTTTGCCAATATTACGAAATTGACCAAACTCCGGGCATAACCAGAAAAGACAGCGGACTCGGTAAGAGGTTTGAGTTTTTGGATAATGAAACACTTGTCTCCAAACTTCTCGACTTCAAAAATGACGAATACGCAAAAGTAACTCTATTCATTCCCAGCATCCATTGTAGTTCCTGTATTTACCTTCTTGAGCACCTGCATAAAATTAATGAGAGCATTCTCCAGTCTGTTGTAGATTTTCCCAAACGGACGATCTCCATAGTTTATAACCCAGTCAACATATCTTTGCGTAGCATAGCGGAACTGTTGACAAGCATCGGATATGAACCAAAAATAGAAATCCAGGAGTCCGGTAAAAAAAGTAAAAGCACAGAAAGAACGTTATACTACAAAATAGGTATAGCAGGATTTGCATTCGGCAATATCATGCTGCTTAGTTTCCCGGAATATCTTGCATCGGATTCATCAAGTATAACTCTTAAACCGATATTTAACTTCTTAACTGTATTATTATCCCTGCCTGTTTTCTTCTATTGCAGTTCGGAATACTTCACCTCAGCCTGGAAGAGCCTGAAATACCGCGCCATCAACGTTGATGTGCCGTTATCCATCGGCATATTGGCTTTTTACGGGCGCAGTTTATATGAAATTTTATTTAGAACTGGTCCGGGATACATGGATTCTTTTGCCGGACTGATTTTCTTTCTTCTTATAGGACGAATATTTCAGAAAAAGACCTACGACCTGATCAATTTCGAAAGAGATTATAAATCCTATTTCCCGATTGCGGTTAATCTTAAGAAAGAGAATGATGAAGTCTCCATTCCTCTTGCTGAAGTTGCGATAGGAGACACGATTGTCATTCGAAATAACGAAATTATTCCGGTGGATTCGGTTATTGCAGTAGGTACTGGGAATATTGATTACAGCTTTATCACGGGGGAGTCTTCCTGTTCGGAAAAACACAAAGGTGATTTTGTGTACGCGGGTGGTAAACAGAAAGGCGGAATCATTGAGGTCGTCGCATTAAAAAATGTTTCTCAGAGTTATTTAACGAAATTATGGGATGAATCCTCATTTAAATCAAACCCGAAGCAGAACATTATAAGCATTTCGTCTAACATCAGCAGATATTTTACGGCAGCGGTAATTCTTATCGCGGTTGCGGCCGGAATTTTCTGGTATCCTCATGGCATGGATAAAACCATGCAGGTTGTCAGCGCCGTACTCATTGTTGCTTGTCCATGTGCATTAGCTCTGTCGGGACCATTTGCTTTTGGAAATGCAATGCGAATCTTATCACGGAATCAGTTTTACATAAAAAATACAGAAACTTTAGAGAAACTCCGGCATATAACTGCGATTGTGTTTGATAAAACGGGGACTATGACACATCAGCAAAATGCCGAAACTCATTTTGCCGGCAATGCATTGACGGAATCCGATTTCCTGGCTATTGCCTCGTTGGCTGCAAATTCAACTCATCCCTTGAGCAGAAGTATTGCGGCATCAATCGAAAAACAGAAATTACTTGAGGTGGACAATTATCTGGAAGTAGAAGGCAAAGGAATCGAAGGGATCGTCGAAGGTAAATCAATCAGGCTGGGTTCCAGACAGTATATCCTGGAGGTTTGCGGTGAGATAAAGCCGGAAGAAATGAATTCTCAGCCTGAGGTACGCACTTCCAGAGTATATCTTGCAATAAATGGCGAATTTATGGGATATTTCGCTGTTTTGGGGAACTATCGGGAAGGAATTGAGGTATTATTAAAGAGAATTAAGAGTTTTTTCAAGGTATTCGTTCTTTCCGGAGATTCCTCCAAAGATGAGAAGTATCTCTCAGCTCACACCGGATTGATAGGAGGAATTCACTTTAACCAAAGTCCGTTTGATAAGCTGGAATTTATTAAAGATTTACAGGATCAAAAAGAGGTTGTCATGATGATCGGAGACGGTCTGAATGACGCCGGAGCATTAAAACAAAGTGATATAGGAGTTTCAGTAAGCGAGAATATTATAAATTTCTCGCCTGCAAGTGATGCGATTTTGAGCGGGGAGAGTTTGAAAAACCTCCTCTTGTATTTTGAGTTTATTAAAAAAACTATATTCTCTGTAAAATTAAGTTTTGCAGTTTCAATTGTTTATAACATTTTTGGGTTATATTTTGCATGTTCAGGTCAAATGACTCCGTTATTTGCGGCAGTGCTTATGCCGATTAGTTCTATAACGGTAGTTGTTTTAACGGTTGTGTTGACTTCGATATTTGCTAAAGCTATGAAATTATTATGAGTGTTGTTGCTGTATTGATCGGTTTCAGTCTGCTGGTTGCTTCCGGATTTCTGGTCGCATTTTTATGGGCCGTGAAATCAGGTCAATACGATGACAAACACACTCCGGCTATTCGTATGTTGATGGATGATAAAAATAGTAAAGTTAAGGATAATAGAAACCACGAGGAGAAATCTTGATGCAGCTCGAGACATTTAAATATGACAATACCATTGTAAGAAAATTCACGATAGCTACTGCTGTATGGGGAATTGTTGGTATGCTTGTCGGTGTTTTTATAGCAACGCAGTTATTCGTACCGGCGTTAAATCTTGGTATTCCGTATACTACATTCAGCAGACTGCGTCCGCTGCATACCAACGCGGTAATTTTCGCGTTTGTAGGCAATGGTATTTTTATGGGTTTCTATTACATGATTCAAAGGCTTTGCAAAGCAAGAATATATAGTGACTTGCTTTCAAACATTCACTTTTGGGGATGGCAGTTAATTATCGTTTCAGCTGCTATCAGCCTTCCTCTTGGTTATACCACAAGTAAAGAATATGCTGAACTGGAATGGCCGATTGATATTATGATAACCCTTGTGTGGGTTGTATTCGGTATCAACCTTATCGGTACGTTAATGAAACGCCGTGAAAAACACATGTATGTTGCTATATGGTTTATGATTGCAACTGTAGTTACTGTTGCAGTGCTGCATATAGTCAATTCCATTGAACTTCCGGTTAGCTGGATGAAGAGTTATCCGGTCTATGCCGGTGTGCAGGATGCTCTTGTACAATGGTGGTACGGGCATAATGCGGTCGCATTCTTCCTCACAACTCCTTACCTCGGCTTAATGTATTACTATCTTCCAAAAGCAGCAAATCGTCCGGTCTATTCATACAGGCTTTCAATTATTCACTTCTGGTCGTTGATATTTATCTATATCTGGGCCGGTCCGCACCATTTGTTATATAGTGCATTGCCGGATTGGGCGCAGTCTTTAGGTACTGTCTTTTCCATCATGCTTATTGCACCATCCTGGGGTGGTATGATAAACGGATTATTGACTTTGCGCGGTGCATGGGATAAAGTCCGTGAAGATGCAGTTTTGAAATTTATGGTTGTTGCTATAACCGCATACGGTATGGCTACATTCGAAGGCCCGATGCTTTCACTTAAGAATGTGAATGCCTTAGCTCATTTTACCGACTGGATTATCGCTCACGTGCATGTAGGTGCATTAGGCTGGAATGGATTCCTCACGTTCGGTATTTTGTATTGGCTTGTACCAAGACTGTATAATACTCAGTTGTATTCCAAAAAACTTGCAAACTTTCATTTCTGGATCGGTTTCCTTGGTATCGTGTTTTATGTCGTAGCATTGTACTGGGCAGGTTTAACACAATCTCTGATGTGGAAGCAATTCACTCCGGAAGGAACATTACAGTATCCGAACTTCCTTGAAACAGTACTGCAAATTGTCCCGATGTATATCATTCGCGCTATAGGCGGAAGTCTGTATCTTTCAGGTGTTGTGGTGATGGTCTATAACCTTGTTAAAACTGCAAAGCAGGGAACTTTTATTAGAGAAGAAGAAGCTCAGGCCGCACCGCTGATTAAGGAGACTTCAGAGAAAAAGAATCATCACTGGCTGGAAAGCAAGCCGGTTCAGTTTACTATTTTATCATTGGTTGCGGTATTGATCGGCGGAGTCGTTGAAATGATTCCAACATTCCTGATCAAGACAAATATTCCGACAATTGCCGCTGTTAAACCATATACACCGTTGGAATTGCAGGGTAGAGACATTTACATTGCACAAGGCTGCAATTCTTGTCACTCTCAGTTAGTAAGGCCATTTCGGTCTGAAACTGAGAGATACGGCGAATACTCTAAAGCCGGAGAGTACGTATATGATCACCCATTCCTGTGGGGCTCAAAGCGCACGGGACCCGATTTAATGAGAGAAGGTAAGAAATACCCGAATCTATGGCATTATCATCATATGATAGATCCACGACGTATGTCGCCGGGTTCAATTATGCCTCCTTTCCCATGGCTTGAAAAAGATTATATCGATGTTGCTTCGACTCCGAAGAAAATCTCTGCAATGAGGACCCTGGGTGTACCATATCCGGTTGGTTATGAGGATCAGGCAATTAGTGATTTGTGGAAACAGGCTAACGTGATAGCGTTGGATCTCCAGAAATCCGGAATTCCGATTGAGAACAATAAACAGTTGATTGCCCTCATCGCATATTTGCAAAGATTAGGTACAGACATAAAGGCAAATGAACAGGTGGTGAAATAATTATGATTAGTAATTATCTATCCTCCATAAAGGGCATAGAAATATTCCCAATTATCTCGCTAATATTATTCTTTTTGGTTTTTCTCATCGCGTCGGTTTGGGTTATGCGATTAAAAAAGGATTATCTTCAAAATATGTCTGAATTACCCCTAACTGATATTTCGGAATTTGATGCAAAGGAAAAGCACAATGCGTAGAACTAGTGACTTGTTATCCCGTCTGACTTTAGTATTGCTTCTTGCATCAACACCGGTGTTTGGGCAGGCAGTTAATACACCTCCTGTTGATGTCTTGCAAGTGTTTTCGGTTGGTGTAATCATTTTCTTTATACTGGTTCTTCTTGTCCTTCTTGCCCTCGTACTTTATCATGGATTTGCTGAAACCGGTACGCCTTATGCCGTTACTACATGGCAGCAAATAGCGCAAAAATTGACTTCAGCCACTCCACTCGAGAAGGAAGAGTCCATTGTTCTTGACCATGAATTTGATGGCATCAAAGAATTGGATAATGTTTTGCCGCCGTGGTGGAAATATCTCTTCTACGCTTCAATCGTATTTGCTGTTGTCTATATGCTGGATTATCACGTTCTCAATATCAGTCCGACCTCGGAAGCAGAATATAGAGGTGAAATTAAAGCAGCTGAACTGCAGCGTGCAGAACTCATGGGCAGCGGAGCATTGATTACAGAGAAGACGGTTACTTTATTGACTGAGCAAGCTGATATCATGGCAGGAAGCGAAATCTTTAAGAAAAATTGCGTTGCGTGTCACGGTACAAAGGCCGAAGGATTAGTCGGACCAAATTTGACTGATGACTTTTGGATTCATGGCGGTGGAATAAAAAATATCTTTACAACGATTACCAACGGTGTACCTGATAAAGGTATGCTAAGTTGGAAGACTCAATTGAAGCCGAAGGAAATTCAGGAAGTTGCCAGCTATGTAATCAGTCTCCACGGATCTAATCCACCAAATGCAAAACCGCCGCAAGGTACAAAGTGGAGTGAAACAAGTGACAGCACTAAGACTGCACAGGCTGATACTAAGCTATAGAACAGAGTTCTAAGAAAACAACATATGGAAAATTCCGGTCATTCAGAAGAATTTCGGAACCGAATTTCAACGGTTAATGAAAAAGGAAAAAGGGCTTGGGTTTACCCGAAAAAACCCAAAGGCAAATTTCTCACAAACAGAAGCATCGTAGCATATACATTGTTATTGCTCCTGTTTATTATGCCGTTCATTAGGGTCAACGGTCATCCGCTATTTTTGCTGAATATTTTCCAGAGGCAGTTTATTCTTTTTGGAGTTGCATTCGGCCCCCAGGATTTCTATTTGTTTGTTCTGGCGTTTATTGCCATGGTCATATTTATTGTGTTATTTACTGCGATATACGGAAGAATATTTTGTGGATGGGTTTGCCCCCAAACCATTTTTATGGAGATGGTTTTCAGGAAAATTGAATATTTGATTGAGGGCGACGCAAATCATCAGAAAAAACTCAACACTGCACCGTGGGGCGCATCAAAAATTGTTAAAAAAGTCAGCAAACACATAATATTTATTGGTATTGCTTTTATTATTGCAAATCTACTAATGACTTATCTTGTCGGAGTTGATACCTTAATCAATGTCATTTCTAAGCCTCCGATATATCATCTTACTGAATTCATTGCGGTATGTGCATTCTCCGGAGTATTCTACTTTGTATTTGCTTTCTTCAGGGAACAGGCGTGTACGATTGTATGCCCATATGGTCGTCTTCAGGGTGTGTTATTGGATAAAAACTCATTAGTTGTTGCTTACGACTACGTCCGCGGTGAACCCCGTGGCAAACTGTCGAAACGCGGAGAAAACAAAGAAGGGGATTGTGTCGACTGCAATTTATGTGTTGATGTTTGTCCCACCGGAATAGACATACGCAACGGCATTCAACTTGAATGCGTTAATTGTACCGCATGTATAGATGCCTGCGACGATGTTATGGTGAAAATTCATAAACCCAAAAGACTGATAGGATATAATTCACTCAACGGGATTCAGGAACGGAAGAAATTTACCATAACTCCCCGGATAATAAGCTACTCTGCCGTGTTGGTGATCTTGTTAACAGTTCTGACAATATTGTTCATAAATAGAACCGATTTTAGCATTAACATTCTACGGACACCGGGTATGCTGTATCAGGATCAACCCGGGAATAAGATAAGCAATCTTTATAATCTGTATATCGTTAATAAAAAATTCGATGAATCCAAGTTGACTCTGAAATTGCTGAATGCCGAGGGAGAAATCAAAATACTTGGAGATGATCTGAAAGTACCATCGCAAAAAACCTACGAAGGCCGTTTTATGATAGTACTTGATAAAACAAAGCTTAACAAAGATGTCTTAAATATTCCTATTACCGTAGGTGTATTTGAGGATGGCAAGAAAATAACTGAATTGACGACGTCGTTTTTATCGCATACCGGTGATTAGATTAGATCGAGAACTATGATAAGGTTACAACATTATGAAAACTAATTGGGGTGCCGGAATATTGGCACTGATAATCGTATTTTTGATTATAATGGGGGTAATGGCATATATTGCTTTTAATCAGAGAGTGGATCTGGTTACAAAAAATTATTACGAGAAAGAACTAAAGTATCAGAACGATATTGCTAAACAACAAAATGCTTTTGATCTAAAAAATCGTGTCCAGATTGAACAATTCCCGGGTAAATTGGCAATAACATTCCCGATTGAGGAAGTAGGTAATAACATATCAGGCGATGTGAGTTTTTATCGCGCATCTGATTCCAGAGATGATATTCAATTCACTTTACAAATTGATTCAACCGGCAAGTTTCAAATACCCTTAACCAGGGTAAAAAAAGGTTTGTGGACAATTATTGTTAACTGGCACGCTCAGGGACTTGATTACCTTACTCAAAAGAAGTTTATTATCGAGTGATAACATGTTTACAGTAGTATTGGTAAGCGGTTTCCTATTAGGATTTTTAGGGAGTATGCACTGCGTCGGGATGTGCGGCCCTATTATGTTAGCTTTACCATTTAAAAGTAAGTCATCGTTTCGTTTTATTCTCAAGCGAATGCTTTATCATTCCGGCCGCATAATGGTATATGCCGGCTTCGGCTTACTTGTGGGAGTATTAGGCGATAAACTTAACTTTTCTGGTATTCAGCATATCTTAACAATAACATCAGGAATATTGCTTTTAATATTCGGATTGTTATCAATCCTAAAAGTCAATTTACTTGCAAAAATTACTTTTTTCGAAAAGCTGTATATTTTAGTCAAAAAATCATTGGGGAAATACATAATTGGCGACAGTCTCTTATCAGGATTTTTACTGGGAGTGTTGAACGGCTTTTTACCATGCGGATTTGTATACGTGGCTCTTGCCGGAGCAATAGCTTATTCTAATACTTTTTATAGCCCGTTATTCATGATAGTGTTCGGATTAGGTACCATGCCGGCGTTGATACTCGTTTCAGTCTTACCTCAACTGATGAGCAAACGAATAGCATTTAATTCACAACGATTGATTCCTGTTTTTACCATTGTTTTTGCTGTTTTAATAATATTACGTGGTTTGAATCTCGGTATACCTTTTTTAAGTCCGAATATCAACAATAAGCTTGGCATGAAGAGTCACCACATGGAAAAAACCATGGAAGTAAAACCGGTAGAAAAACCCGCACCTGTTTCTGAAGAAGAAGACGATTGCTGCAAATAATATTTCGTAAATTGGGGAAAGAAATTAACGGTATTATTGAAAAACTGTCATATGAAATATTATCTGATAGATGGAAATAACCTCATCGGGAAAATTCCTACTCTTAAAGCCTTCCAAAAAAAAGATCCTCAGACTTCCCGGGAAAAATTATACAGCGCCATCTCCAATTATTTCAGTAGCAAAAAATGCGAAGTCATAATATTTTTTGATGGCTTTGAGAAGACCCCAATCAGGCATTCAAAAGTTAAAATTGATTACTCCGACAATCGCACTGCAGATGAACATATACGAACCTATATTACCAACTCAAAATCACGAACCCAGCTTACCCTCATAACCAGCGATGGTGCTCTTGGCAGTTTCGGCAAAAAATGTTCTTGCGTGGTGTTGTTAAGTGAAGAATTTGCTAAGATGCTGGAGGCAAAAAAGGGAGAAGATACCGAAAAAGAAAAGATTCAATCATTATCGGGTTCAAATGCGGAATTTATTAAGTTGTTTAGTCAAAAAAACAAATTAACTTGAATTGAACTATAATGTATAAATATTCAAATTCAAATCTTCTCAAAATACTACTTTTTATTTTGATATGCGGGTTGTATAGTAATGTACCTGCCCAAAATTTCCATTCGGTTCATCAGGAACAGTCTCAACAGTTCAGGAGTGTGCCGCAATTACCTGTGGTAATGTCTCAAAACCACTTTTTTAAATCAAAAGGCACTAAGAGTAACGCGATAATATTCGGTTATCTGCCTGATTGGGGTTATCCATACACAAATTCTTATTTGCGCTACGATATTTTGACTCACATCGCTGTTTTCGATTTTCAGGCAGATAGTACCGGTTCAATGACCAATCCGTTGAAATGGCCATGGACGGATGTGATTTCGCTATCTCATCAGAACGATGTTAAAGTCATTATGTGTGTGACCAATTTTTCAGCTGCATCAATACACGCTTTGATGAACTCTTCAACGTACAAAGCAGCATTTTACTCGAATATTATGAAGATAATCAATGCCAACAATCTGGATGGTGTGAACATTGATTTCGAGGGCTTATATCAGGAGGATCAGGGAAGCGTACTGAATACTTTTATGGGTGATCTTGCTACCTACGTTAAGGGGCAAAAACCAGGTGCGGAAATATCGTTCGCAGGTCCCGCAATAACTTCGAACTATTATTACCTCATGGGTCTGGCAAATGTTTGTGACTACATTTTTATTATGGCATATAATTATCACGGCTCATGGAGTACAACTACCGGGGGATGTGCACCTTTAACCGGCGGGACGTACAACGTTACGAACACCATGAATGTTCAGTATGGCAGCGTTACCACAAACGCGCCCCAAAAGTTGATTCTCGGCCTGCCTTATTATGGAGTCCGATGGAATACGACTTCAAATACCGAATATTCTTCCGTTAGAAAATTTATTACGTACAGCCTCTATGCTGACGACGCAGTCAGTGCTCAGGCTGCAGGTGTTAAATGGTGTGCCGGTGAGCAGGTCCCATGGTATGTGACTACAGCAGATACTGGGTATACACAGACCTGGTTTGACAGTGACTCCAGTCTTGGCTTGAAGTATAAATATGCCCAGTCAAAAAACTACGGCGGTGTGGGAATTTGGGCACTTGGATATGACCGCGACAGACCGGAATTATGGAATAAACTATACGAGCTTTTTTATGAACCGAATTCTGTGCATGATGAGCATGCGGCGAAGGGAAATGAGAACTTTCGGTTGAGGCAAAATTATCCGAATCCATTTAATCCGTCCACTACCATAGCATTCGATCTTACTTATCCGGCAAGTGTCAAAATTATAGTGTATGATGCGATGGGGAGGCAATATGCAACGTTGGTGGATGATCAATTTGCCGCCGGTTCACATTCCGTTGTTTTCGATGGGAGTAATCTGACTTCAGGCCTATATACAGCAGTATTGACCTCCAATAGTGGACGTAATGTCATCAAAATGATTTTGGTGAAGTAATTGCTTAGTACTTAGGAGATTTCCGCCAGTTGTAGGCAGAGGTTATTACGTCTTCTATAGTGTATTGAGGAATCCAGCCCAGCTCGTTCCGTATTTTGGCAGAAGAGGCGACTAATTTTGCCGGATCTCCCGGTCTTGGCGGGCAAATCTCAAGTTGAATTTTTGTTTTATAAAGCTTTTCTGCTGTATGGATGATATCCAATACTGAATATCCCTCATCAGAACCAATGTTGTAAAACGAATTCTTTGCAATCTCAAAATTTTTCAGCGACAACACTAAAGCCTGCGCGATATCTTCCACATGAATATAGTCACGTACACCGCTGCCGTCATGAGTAGGGAATGAGTCGCCGTATACATACATCTTATCGCGTTTCCCAAGTAAGCAATCGGTGACTAACGGAATTAAATGAGTCTCGCTGGCTCTGGATTCACCTTTAGTCTCAGAAGCTCCGGCCGCACAGAAAAATCTGAAAGCCACAAATTCCAGTTTCTTCGTCTCAGAAATATCCTTGAGAATCTCTTCCAGAAACAATTTTGACTTACCATATGGATTTATTGGAATACAAGGATGGGATTCATCAATAGGAGTATGGGATGGCTCACCATAAACCGCGGCAGAGGAAGAAAAAATGAATTTCGTAACTCCATATTTGACCATCTGGTCTAGCAGCGTAAGAGTATTTTTTATATTGTTATCGTAATATTCAAGGGGATTAATGACAGAATCGGGGACACTGGAAGATGCAGCGAGATGAATAACAGCATCAATTGCATTCTTTTCGAAGATATTCCGGAGCAATGCTGCATCACCGTAACTTCCATTATAGAAAGTTACATTCGCCGGAATGCTCTGAGCGTTTCCTTCACTTAAGTCGTCCAGAAGGAATAATTTGTTATCATCTTCGGCTAATGCTTCAACTAAAACGCTGCCTATATAACCAGCCGCTCCGGTAACCAGTATTTTCAAGGACAATTCCGTGCTAAATGATCTAAAAATTCCTTATTAATATAAAAAATAAATCATTAAAATATCTTATTTAGTAACGCAGCTCACATTGCAGGCTATATTGTGAAAAATACTTTTTCGTATACAATGTTTCATTTCTTTGCAGAGCTGCTTTCAAGGAAAGATGAACATGCTGTAACAATACTGTTGTGACAGCTAAAAAGTACCTAACACCGTCATTATATAAACGCGCGGTTGTGACGTATCCGGGTACCTCACCTTCGCTGGTGAATAATCCGCTGCTGTAATCATCCGTTTTGTAAAAGTAAGCTCTGCCCGAAATCCACATCGTTTGATTTACCCGGCAATTGATGTGCATGTAAGTCAGGAAGCCTTGGTGCGAAACGGAATCCTGATTCCGGATTATTCCAATCCTGCTCTTTAGAACTAAGGATTGGGTTGGCTTATACTCAAAATCATACCATGTGAGCAAATTAGCAGTGCTGCCTTTAATGATACATAGAGAACCTGTTACTGGGTTTTCATTTTTGGAATATTTTACTCCCAGTTTGTGTGTAATTGTGTTTGAATTTTTATATAAAAATGAACCAAAGAATTCATTCCCGTTGTAGCATAAACCGAAGCGGTCGGCACCGAGAGTCCGGAAAAAGTCAGCATGAGAATCCACACTGCATTTTCCATATGTCAGGTGAAGCCCTGAATAAAATCCTTCTTCTCCGTTAGACGTTTGATCATTATGCATAAAAACGCTACTATGCATACCTAGAAATGAAGGCTCGTATCGACGGTATGACATGATCATAGTTGATGTAGCAACAGGACTAATTGAAATATTCGTGATATGTCCGGATTTATGATTGCTGTGAGCAATCTCTCCATTAATAAATATTGCTTTTCTTTTGAATGCATATGATATTGATCCGCTTATTGCTCGTTGAGGGAGGTTCAGTTTTTGTAATATAGGCACGGAGTATGAGTCATACAAGAGCAGGAGTTTCACTTCGTATGAATGAAAATTCGAAAATGTCAGAATAGTACCTGCAATATTCTCATTTGCCGAACTCTGCCGCGCGATTTCAAGTCGTGACCGGTGATAACCGCTAAGGCTGATATATGAAATATAAGATCCGGTTGAATCGAATGATGCATCTATAGAACGGTGTGAGAAAAAATACTCCATGAGGAAATAATTATAACGGAATCCGAAAGCGGCGCCTCTCATAAAAAGAGATTCGGATGTACCGGAATGTTCTCTGATCCCGATTCCAAAACCTAATTGTGGGTTAGAAGCATTGATAGTACTCATTTGTCTAAATGGAGCCCAGACAAGCAGTCCTTTTCCAAATTCTGCAAGAAAATCACCCAAGAGAATATATTCGGTTCCCCACAGATTATTGTATCTGAAATAAAAACTCTTGTAGTCTGCGATATTTTTTTCACCGGCATCTTTTTCAGTACACATTCCAACACTGATTGAATCATCATACCTTGCATGCAAAGCATTGTATATTTTCATTGCTTTTATACCGCTCCCGTATGTATCAGCCATTTCAGAGGGGTTGATTGCTCTAGATATGAGTGACACCCGATGTGGTGATGTAACATCAGCGTATTTCTGTTTTCCCGCAGCAGGTTCAAATCCGGTACGAATGTAGGGTATAAGGGCAGCAATTTCCGTTGAATCTGAATTCGGTACAGTAAATAACTCTCTTAGCGAGAAAATTTGCCCGCTGTTTTCTCTATATTCGATTATAGCTGAAGCTGTTCCGAAACTTATTGTTGGAATAGAAAGCAGTTTTTGTAATGTGCATGTGTTTATATTAATACGTACTTCTCTGAGCGAATGAAGCTTGTAAAAGTAGTCGTTATGATCATAGGCGTCATCCGGCATAATTTCATACTCAATAGCCTCTGTCAAATTGGTATCAGGTATCTCTATCGCTTTTATGACGGTATTCAAGATCAACAAGAGTAAAATGACATGCAGTGAATGGCCATAACTCATAGGATTATACCGCTAAGAATCACGATGAGACTAATCTGATGTGAGTAGCCTAATTCTCCATGGTGCGTCATCGCATAATCAAACTCTAAAAAGTTATAGGAAATAGAAAACCCTGCACTAAACACAGCCGGATTTGTTGAATACCCGGATAATAGAGTGATGTTGTCTATAGGAGAGTATGAATAACCAAAGTTGACAGATGGCTGAATTCCGGTTTCTTTCTGGAGAGAAAGGAATAAATAGCAACTATTGAAGGGATTCCACGAAAAGCCGGTTGTGTATAACGAGGGCAGTGTCTCATTGCTCTCACCTAATCTACCCTGATTGATATTTAAAATTGCGCTGCCCCAGGAAATATCCTCACTTAACATTGACACAAAGCCCGCATTAATGAGTATTGCCGAAGCTGAACCGTAATTTTCAATACTAACATGATGGTAATTCAGCGATAGCCCATAATAAAGTTTAGAGCCGTATTGTCTTCCAAAGGCCGCATGAACTTCATTGATGCTGTATAATTCATATCCGTAGTGCATGAAACCGATGCCTCCGACTCCAAAGTTGGTCGGAACAGTACACCCAACATATGAGGTTTGTAATTCATCTAATCCGAAAGGGGATGGAGAGTAATATGCTCCCACCTCAATAGATTTTATCCTGGCCAACCCACCGGGATTGGAAAAAATGCTGAAAACATCATCACTTTTGGCTATATCTGAATGCGAGAGGGCGATTTGCTTTCCCCCCGGTAGAATTTGTGCGTATGATAGACAACTGATGCAAATTATGCCAAATAGGCAAAAAATCTTCTCCACCTGAAACTCTTCTCAGTGTTATCTAAAATTGATATATTAAAATATAAAAAAATAAATATTTGAAATGAAAATGAATCGTCTATTTTTCTGTATCTGTCTCATCGGACTTGCATGTAGAATTTCCGCTCAGGAACTGAATGCAACGGTAACGGTAAATTACATCAATTTACCGAATTCAAATAAAGAGAGTCTTGCGCATTTTGCAGAAGACATACAGAATTACCTGAATACAACTAAATTCACCGGCGGTGATTGGAAATACGATAAAATAACCTGCGCTTTTACAATTTCTGTTACAAGCGCATCTGACGAAGTCAATTATATCGGTCAGGCTGTTGTGACGAGTCAACGAAGAATCTATAAAACTAATGATTATTCACCGATATTGAAAATCATGGATAACTCATGGAGCTTTTTGTACGAGAAGAAACAATCATTCTATTTTAATCCGACATTATTCAATTCTGTTACCAGCTTCTTTGATTATTATGCGTTTGTCATTATCGGTATGGAGAATGACTCGTGGGAAAAATTAGGCGGTACATTGTATTTTAGCAAAGCTTCGGATATCTTGAATCTTGCACAATCCACAACGTTCAGCAGCGGATGGGTCTCATCAAGCGGTAGTTACAACAGAAGAGATTTTATCGACAATATTCTGAATGAGAAATATAGGTTCTTCAGAGAGGGTTTTGCTGATTACCATTTTGCAATTGATATGTATTCACAAAAGATACAGAATCCATTCAAAAAAGATCAGTACGTTAAGAAAGCTCAGGAAAAAATCGTAGAAATTATAAAAACAATTGAAGCTAATAAAGTAATGCTGGATGTTAAAAGCTTCTATCCTAAAGTATTTTTCGATGCCAAAAGTGGGGAAATTGTCGATAAGTTGAAAACGTATCCCGACAAACAGATATTTAAGACTTTGAAAAATATTGATCCGCCGCATTCCTCCAGATATGACGATTACTTGCAAGTGCACTGATACGCAGGCTGTTTAGGTTGTATTACCGGTCATTCGTGCTGACCTCTCATCATGAAATCTGACCGTTAGATTTATATATAGTCAGAACTATTACTGAATATCGTAATTTAAGAACTCGATTCTGAATTTTATTCTATTGGTGGTTTATGGAAATACACAACGCAGATCTATCTTCATTAAAAATCAAAAGAGACTCCGGTGGTGCACCTTCAAATTCAGGGCTTGGTAGGAAAATCCTGATTGGTGTAAGTGTTGCGGCAGTTGTTCTTATCATATACGCACTTCTTAAAAATGTACTTTTTAGTTCGTCTGTAGAAGTAAAAGTAACCTCAGCAGTTCTTACATCTTCTGCTCAAAACAACGCTGTACTGGTAGCTAACGGCTACATTGTTGCCCAGAGAAAAGCGGCTGTTGCCTCTAAAGGAACAGGACGACTCATGTATCTCGGTGTTGTTGAAGGTGACAAGGTCTTTAAGGATCAAGTGATCGCTAAACTGGAAGATAATGACATCAAGACCCAATTGGATCAGGCGAAAGCAAATCTTTCCTTGACGCAATCCGAGTTGAAGGATGCGGAAAATTCATTTAACAGAATGCGTGCACTTGTTCAAAGTAAGTCAGCTTCGCAGTCCGATTTAGATGCCGCGGAGTTTAGATACAAGAGGGTAGTGGCAAACATTGAAGTTGCAAAAGCTCAGGTAAAAGCAGCAGAAGTCGCTTTGGAGAATATGCTTATCCGGGCACCTTTTAATGGAACGGTATTAACAAAGAACGCAGACGTGGGCGAAATCGTAGCTCCGTTTGCGGCGAGCGCCAGTTCAAAAGCAGCCGTTGTCACTATTGCTGATATGACCTCATTGCAAGTTGAAGCTGACGTCTCAGAATCCAACATAGACAGAATATCAATACAACAAGAATGCGAAATTTCACTTGATGCCTATCCTGATAGAAAATATCAGGGCTATGTTGATAAGATCGTTCCTACAGCCGACCGCTCAAAAGCAACAGTTCTGGTGAAAGTGGGTATTAAAAATTATGATGCCCGGGTTTTGCCGGAAATGAGCGCAAAGGTGATGTTTATCAGTAAAGATACAAAGATGAGCGATCTGAATGAACCGCCGATTTTAACCATACCAAATGAATGTCTGATTCAGAAAAACAACAAGGTATATGTTTATATAGTCAAAAACGAAAACGTTGTTCTGAAAGAAATACAAACCGGACAAAGATTTTCAGCATATACGGAGGTGAAAGATGGTTTGACCTCAGCTGATAAAGTAGTGGTATCGCCATCAGCTCAATTAAAAGATAATCAAAAAGTTAAAGTAACAGAGTAATGGAATTTTGGAGTACTTATGAGTGAACCGATTATTAAAATAGAAAATATTTCGAAAAGCTACAGGAGAGATACTTTCGATATTCCGGTATTGAATAATATCTCATTTAGCGTTCCCGAAGGCCAGTTTTTAGCATTGATGGGACCTTCAGGCTCAGGGAAGACAACATTGCTGAATTTGATTGCCGGGATTGATAAACCGACATCCGGTCAAATTCTTATTAATGACACCGACATTACAAAATTGAGTGAAACCGCTCTTGCTAAATGGCGTTCAAACCATATAGGATTTGTGTTCCAGTTTTACAATTTATTACCGGTATTGACCGCTTTTGAAAATGTTGAACTGCCTCTGCTATTAACTTCACTTTCAAAAGCAGAGAGAAGAAAGCATGTTGAAACTGCTCTTCAGATTGTCGGATTAGGTGATAGAATGAATCACTCCCCGAAACAGCTTTCCGGAGGCCAGGAACAGCGGGTAGCTATTGCAAGGGCAATCGTGACTGATCCGGTTATCATTGTCGCAGATGAGCCGACAGGTGATCTTGATAAGCAATCAGCCCAAGAAATCTTGACTCTTCTTGAGAGACTGAATAAAGAATTCAAAAAAACTATTCTCATGGTAACGCATGATCCTCACGCCGCGGAAAAAGCAGATAAAGTCAGACACCTTGACAAAGGTGATTTGGTAGGAGAATAGTATGTTTATAGTAAAATTAGTTTTGAAAAACTCCCTGAGGCATAAGTTAAGAACTTTCTTGACTATCCTTGGGATTGCCATAACGGTAATTTCATTTTGCGTTTTACGCACCGTTATTACTGCATGGGATGAGGGTGTAAATGCTTCTGCTATGGACCGTTTAATAACGAGACATTCTGTTTCTTATATATTCCAGCTGCCCTATGCTTATAAAGAAAAAATGGCTCAGATCCCGGGAATTCAGAATATCACGTTCAGCAACTGGTTTGGTGGAATATACAAAGACAAAGATCAGTTTTTCTCACGTATAGCGGTTGATGAAAATACTTTTTTTGATGTATATCCGGAATACATTCTCTCTAAACAACAGTTGGAAGATTTCAAAAACACAAGAAACTCATGTGTGGTCGGTGCAGCAATTGCCAAACAATACGGCTTCAAAATCGGTGACATTATCCCCATTGAAGGGGATATCTATCCCGGCAGATGGGAATTTGTCGTTAAGGGTATTTATCAACCCCGGGACAAATCCACGGATGCCACTCAATTATTTTTCCAATACACGTATCTCGATGAAGCGATAAAAAAGGTCTATCCAGCCCGTGCCGGAGAAGTCGGTTGGTACATCGTCAAGATTAAAGACCAGAGTCAGGCTTCGACAATCTCTCAAAAGATTGATAATCTTTTCAGTAATTCAATGGCTGAAACGAAGACAGAAACAGAACGTGCATTTGTGCAAGGATTCATGGCATCAATGAACTCAATCATCACTTCGATGAATTTGATTTCGTTTATTATTATCGGCATAATCCTGCTGGTAATGGGAAACACAATGATTATGGCCGCCCGTGAAAGGACAAGGGAATATGCAGTTCTTAAAACACTTGGATTTACAGGGAAACATATTCTAGGTCTCATTCTTGGTGAATCTCTTACCATTTCCATTATCGGCGGAGTAATGGGATTATTTATGTCTTTCCCGATTATAAAAGGTATTGAAGAAAACATACCTAAGGGCATATTCCCGATATTCAACCTTGTACCGGGAACTGTTATACTCGCTATCAGTTCCGTTGTGTTTATTGGAATATTGGCATCAGTATTCCCTCTATCAAAGGCATTAAAAACCAAAATCGTTGACGGTTTCAGGTTTGTTGGATAATCAATCTAATAGGAATTGAAATATTTTTATGATACCGATTAAATATACATTCAGAAATTTTGGGGCCAGAAAACTAACCACTGGAATAACTATAACAGGTATTGCTTTGGTGGTATTCGTATTTGCTGCCGTATTAATGATGGCATATGGCATCCAAAAAACATTAAAACAAACAGGCTCTGATGATAACGTTCATGTAACCAGAAAATCTTCCACGGGAGAAATCACCAGCATTATTCCGGGTGACGTTCAGAATATTATCAAGACTTTACCATTTATTGCATTAAGAGCAGACGGTAAACCTGTTATTTCAACCGAGCCGGTTGTCATCATCAACCTGAATATAAAATCAGGCGGTATGAGCAATGTGACAGTACGGGGAGTCTCAGAACCGGTCTTCGATTTACGTCCTCAGGTGAAAATTACCGAGGGGCGAATGTTCAGATGGGGTGCACGTGAATTGATCGTTGCTAATGGTATTCACAAGAAATTCCAAAATTCCAATATTGGCGATAAATTAAAAATTGCTGGTGATTATTGGACTGTCGTTGGTATTATGGATGCGGGTGGCAGTGGATTCGATTCTGAAGTTTGGGGTGATGAGGTTCAGTTACTTAGTGCATTTAACCGTGGGACGACTGTTTCTGTGGTAACGTTTAAAATGAAAGATAAGACAGATTTCGCGAAGGTCGCAGAAGCTTTCAGAACCGATAAACGGCTATTGGAATTTGAACCGGAGATAGAACAGACGTACTATGAAAAACAATCAGAGGCGATGTCTATGTTCATCAAAATACTTGGTCTCGTAGTAACGGTGATCTTTAGTATCGGTGCCACGATCGGAGCTATGATTACAATGTATGCTGCTGTTGCAAACAGAACAGTAGAAATCGGTACTTTACGTGCTTTGGGTTTTAAGAGACGGACGGTATTGACTACGTTTCTTACTGAATCGGTGATGATTTCGGTCGTGGGTTGGATAATTGGAATTGCTCTTGCATCGGTATTGTCGTTCTTTAATATTTCTACAATTAACTTTGCATCTTTTTCGGAAGTGCAATTCTCATTTGCTCTTAAGCCCTCAATAATGCTTATATCGCTGATATTTTCTTTATTGATGGGATTTGTAGGCGGATTTTTGCCGGCTTTCAGAGCAGCGAGACTGAATATTGTTAGTGCATTGCGGGCGTTATAATATTATTGACCTGAAGGTGCATCTTCGTTCATCCTGACGATTTCGGCGAATTTTTCAGCTGCATCTTTTAATATTTTTGCCGCTGCTTCGTTAGAGGTTGCCCGCTGATAAGAATCTGCTAAATGTATGAGTGTCTGATAATAAAGGGCACTCATTTCGTTTATTAACATATCCTTTGTCCATAAGTCCATGGCTAGCGTTACATTTTCGTCCCTATCCCACAATGAGATTAAAAGGGCCTTAGCTTCCTTAAACCCCATCGGTTTATTATCTTCAGCAAGCCATTTGATACTTTCAGGAAGTTTGTCCTCATCAAGCTCTACTAAAAAATTAATTTCATTACTTTTCATTTACGTTCTTTCTTAAAATCAAGGATTGCCAATTTGCAGCTAAACAATCTAGAAAAAATATGATAAATCGGATTGAATACAAATTAATTTATTTTTACGGAATGTTGTGAAAGTTTGTTATTTTCCGAAAAATAAATCAAAGAAAAATGCATGAAAATAGGTAAATATCAGCTATATAGCATTGAATCCGGCAGCTTTGCGTTAGATGGCGGAGCGATGTTCGGTGTAGTACCGAAGACGCTTTGGTCCAAAGAATATAAAGCAGACGACCTAAATAGAATTAAAGTAGTTACCAGAAACCTCCTTCTTGTATCCGATTCAAAAAAAATATTGATTGATACAGGGAATGGAATAAACTGGTCTCCAAAATACAAAGAGATCTATGCGATTGATCAATCCGGGAATTCAATCGAGAGTTCGCTCAAATCTCTTGGTTACTGTTCTGACGATATTACAGATATATGGTTGACACATCTTCACTTTGACCATACCGGCGGCTCAACCAAATACGAAGGGGATAAGCTTGTTCCCGCATTTCCTAATGCAAATTACTACGTACAGGAAGATAATCTTAGGTGGGCGAGAGAGCAGAGCATAAAAGACAAAGCAAGTTATTTACCGGAAAATTATGAGCCCTTATACAAGGCAGGTGTGCTGGAACAGAACTTGTCGGAAGACCGTTTCTGGGATGATGAGATTGAGATTATCCGAGTCAATGGGCATACATACGGCCAGCAGATATTTAAGATTTCAGACGGGAATGATACAATCTTATTTGGAGGTGATATGTTTCCGACTATAAGTCATATACCGTTGCCATATATCATGGCGTATGATCTGCAGCCGCTTATTACACTGGAGGAAAAGAAAAGTTTGCTGAAGACTATATGTGATGAAAATTGGAAAATATTCCTTGAACATGATCCTTCCTGTGTAGCTGCAACAGTAAGACAAACCGAGAAGGGTTATTTGGTAAGCGAGAAGTTCAATGTTCTTTAATGAGCCCGAACCGGATTTTGAAAAGGTCTGTACTTTAGAGGAACTTCAAGAAAGCCGGGGACTGAAGTTCACGATTCGGGACATTGATATTGCAGTGTTCAGAATAGAAGATAAAGTATATGCAATAAATAATGTTTGTACGCATCTTCACAAAAGCATACTCTGTGACGGCTTCATTGAGGATGGATATGTTGCTTGCCCGGCTCATGGCTGGCAGTACAATTTAGCGGATGGGAAAAGGCCGGGCGGCGGGCGAGGAATCGAATCCTACCCGGTCGAAATCAGAGGTACAGATGTTTTTATTAAAGTATCATCTAAGAAATTCAAATTCTGATGTCTGATTTTTTACAATCTAAAATCATTCAATTCGCAAAGGAAGCCGGTTTCGATCTGGTTGGATTTTCACCGGTCGAAACCCTAGAAATTGAATCCAATAGATTGGAGCGGTGGCTTGAGGACGGGAAACATGCGGGCATGCATTATATGGAGCGGAACATCGAAAAACGCAGGGATGTTCGAGAACTACTTCCTGATGCACAAAGTGTTATTTCTTTGGGACTAAATTACTATTCTGACAGGCAGCATGAATCCCAAAATGGTTATGGCAAGATTTCCCGGTATGCCTGGGGGAAGGACTATCATCTAATAATTTGGGACAAACTTACTGAAATCATAGAACGTATCAAGGAAATTGATCCGGCTTTTGCGGCAATTTCGTATGTTGATACCGGGCCTGTCATGGACAAAGTCTGGGCGGTCAAAGGGGGACTTGGCTGGATGGGAAAACACACCAATGTTATCAATCCGGAGATCGGAAGTTGGTTTTTTATTGCAAATATCATATGTAATCATTCATTTGATGAATCATTTACAATAACTGACCATTGCGGAACATGTACCGCTTGTATTGATGCCTGTCCCACAAATGCCTTAACGCCATATAATCTTGATGCCCGTAGATGCATATCGTATTTGACGATTGAAAATAAAGGCGAGATAAGCCCTGAATTTTCCGGCAGGATGGAATACTGGTTATTTGGATGCGATATTTGTCAGGACGTTTGTCCATGGAATAAACGGTTTTCGAGTGCAACAAATGTAGTGGAATTCATAAGTGCAAAAAGCACTACTTCCTTAAATTTGGATGTGGTTTTGGATATGTCTCAGGAGGAATTTAAATCTAAGTTTGCCGAATCACCGATTCTTCGTACCAAACTATCCGGTTTGCAAAGAAATGCCAGATTTTTGAAGAATCAGGATGAAAAAGAATCAATATAGGGTTTTAAGCATCTAATTAGACATGAAACTATTTTTATTTGAATATTTGTTATAAGTATACAGTTTACAATTTATGGAGAACAAATGGAAAACAATCATTATAAAGTAATTATTATAGGGTCTGGCCCGGCGGGTTTAACCGCTGCATTGTACAACGGAAGAGCTAATCTAAAACCATTGATATTTGAAGGTTTACAACCGGGTGGTCAGTTGACTATTACCACTGAAGTTGAGAACTATCCGGGATTTGAGCATGGAATTCAAGGACCGGAGTTGATGGATATTATCCGCCGTCAAGCTCTTCGCTTTGGCGCAACTTCTTTATATCAGGAAGTTACAAAGGTTGACTTCTCAAAAAGGCCGTTCGTTGTTGAAAGTTATGATGAGAAATTTACTGCCGATGCTGTCATTATTTCAACCGGCGCGTCAGCTAAGTTTATCGGATTGGAAAGCGAATCAACGTATATGGGATTCGGTGTATCGGCTTGCGCAACTTGTGACGGTTTCTTTTTCAAGAATCAGAAGGTTATTGTTGCAGGTGGCGGTGATACGGCTCTTGAAGAAGCCAACTACTTAACACATCATGCATCTGAGGTCACTATTGTGCACAGACGCGATGAGTTCAGGGCTTCTAAAGCGATGGTCGATAAAGTACACAAAAATCCCAAAATAAAATTTGCCTTAAATAAGGTAATTGAGGAAGTACTGGGCAAAGAGAACAACGGCATTAAATCCATGACCGGAGTAAAACTTCGTGACACCAAAACCGGAGAAATTTCAGAATTGCAGGCAGATGGACTTTTTGTCGCGATTGGTCATAAACCAAATACTGATCTTTTTAAAGGTGTTTTGGAAATGGACGAGGTAGGTTACCTCATAACCAAACCCGGTTCCACTTTTACGAATATCGAAGGTGTTTTTGCTGCCGGTGATGTGGCTGATACGAAATATCGTCAGGCAATTACTGCGGCTGGATCAGGATGTATGGCTGCTATTGATGCGGAACGCTGGCTGGAAAGTCAGGAATAAAATATGTGAACCGGAGGACATAGCCAACCTCCTTGGAGTATCCACACAGAGAATATAACCATCATTCTACGCATCATTACTTCTCCGGTTCACAAAATTCTTTGTCCTTCTAAAAGAACAAAATGCAATAAGTCTTTGGTTCCTTGGAATAGAATTATTCTTTGGAAGCTTCTGACTCGTTTGCAGCAGCTTTTGCTGCTAATCTTGCAGTTTTCTTATCTGCTTCAGTCAAATACCGCTTGCGGATACGAATCGATTCCGGAGTAACCTCAACAAATTCATCGTCAGTTATCCATTCAATTGCTTGTTCCAGAGTCATGTTTTTGGCAGGCTCAAGACGGATAGCTTCGTCAGCGCCTGAAGCACGCATATTGGTGAGCTGCTTTGTTTTGGTAACGTTGACGACCATATCATTGCTTCTGGAATTTTCACCGACAACCATACCTTCATAGACTTTTGTGGTCGGATCGATGAAGAAAACTGAGCGTTCTTGTAATTTGAACATAGCGTAGCCTGATGCAATTCCTTCGTCCATAGCAATTAAGGCGCCTCTTTGGCGCTGCGATATTTCACCTTTGTATGGTTCATAGCTATGAAAATTGTGATGGAGAATACCGGTGCCACGGGTATCGGTCATAAACTCCGCACGATAGCCGATAAGGCCTCTGGAGGGCACATAAAACTCAATTCTGGTATAATCCTTGAACGTAAGCATATTTTTCATTTCTGCCTTACGTTTGCCAAGCTTCTCGATAACGATGCCTACAAATTCTTCAGGGACATCTATAATAACATGCTCTACGGGTTCGCAAATAACGTCTAAGATTTTCTTTAAGATTACTTGTGGCTTGCTGACCATTAATTCATAACCTTCACGACGCATATTTTCGAGCAGGATGCCTAAATGGAGCTCTCCACGTCCGCTGACACGGAATACGTCTGTCGAATCGGTTATTTCAACCTGTAAACCTACATTGGCCTTCAACTCACGGGAAAGTCTATCTCCAAGATTTCGAGATGTGACATATTTCCCTTCTTTTCCTGCAAAAGGGGAGGTATTTACCATGAAATTCATCGAAATTCTCGGTTCTTCTACCTTAACACCTGTAATGGCAACCGGCTTTTCCGGACTTGCTAAAGTATCGCCAATATCCACGTCTTCAAGTCCTGCAACGGCCACTATATCGCCTGCGTGTGCATCATCAACTTCAACTCTTTTCAGATTATCATATACGTATATTTTCGAAATCTTCTCGCTAATCGGGCTGCCTTCCCTCGGGATAAGGACAATGGAGTCTCCGACGGCCAATTGACCGGTATGGATTTTGCCGATTCCGATTCTTCCAAGATAATCATTATAATCAATGGCGGATATCAACATCCCAAATGGCTCACCGATTGATGCCTTTGGCGGTGGTATTTTTTCAATAATCGAATCGAGTAAGGGGATAAGGTTATCACTCTCGTCTTCAAGATTATATTTTGCAATGCCCTGCTTTGCAATCGCGTAAACAAAGGGAAAATCCAATTGTTCGTCAGTGGCTTCGAGACTTTCGAAGAGGTCGAATACTTCATTTAAAACCTCATCGGCTCTGGCATCCTTACGGTCAATTTTATTAATGACAACGATCGGCTTAAGATTTAACTCAAGCGACTTTTTAAGTACAAACTTTGTCTGAGGAAGGGGACCCTCAGCAGCATCAACCAATAAAAGAACTCCATCCACCATTTTTAAGGTACGCTCAACTTCACCACCGAAATCCGCGTGCCCCGGAGTATCAATAATATTAATTTTGAAATCTTTGTAATGAACACTTAAATTTTTAGCAAGAATCGTAATTCCACGCTCACGTTCCAGAGCGTTGGAATCCATAACCCGTTTCTCAACGTGCTGATTAGCTCTAAAAGCCCCTGTTTGGCGTAAAATATGGTCAACTAATGTTGTTTTGCCATGATCTACGTGGGCGATAATGGCAATATTTCTTATGAAATTTGAATCTATCAAAATAACCTCGGTAATAAATAAGAACAAAAACAATGAATCCAGTCATAAACGAAACAAAATCTGTCCATGAATAATTCAAAAACTTAAAAACACAGTTACAAATTTACGAAATTTTAGGCTTTTAACTGTATACATTCTGATTAAAAACAAAAAAAGGAGTAAATAGTAAAAAATGAAAAAAAGGGGAGTGATTAATGACTTTTTTTCTTGACTATTTGTGAAAAACTGTCGAAATTAATTAGCGCTAAAGTAAACGATTATTTTTAATGTTCTTTAGTCTCAACCTACGCACTTTGGAATCAACCTAACATAGGAAACTGATTTATGAATATTTCTACATCCCTTAAGTGTTTTATTGTAATCTTGGTTCTTTCATCTATTAACGTTTTTAGTCAGGGCATTATTAAGGGTGTTGTAAAAGACGCCATCACAGGGGATCGGTTAGTTGGAGCAAATGTTCATCTGGCCGGAACTTCCTTAGGAGCTTCAACAAACATCGAGGGAGAATATAAAATCGTTCTTATTCCTGCCGGCAAATACAAAGCTAAAATCTCATATATCGGTTACAAGTCTGAAGAAAAGGAAATCACCATTGCAAGTGGTCAAACCATTGTTTATGATGCTGAACTTAAAATGGATATCTTAATAGGATCCGAGATAGTAGTGACAGGGCAAGCAGTAGGACAAGCCTCCGCTATAAATCAGCAAAAAAATTCCAACACGATTATCAACGTAGTATCCGAAGAAAAAATTCAATCAATGCCTGATGCAAATGCTGCTGAGGCGATAGGTCGTTTACCGGGTGTGTCAATTCAGCGTTCCGGAGGTGAAGCCAATAAGGTTATTTTACGTGGAATGAGTGATCGTTTTTCTGTTGTGACCATAGACGGTGTAAGAATGGCTCCGACTGATGCAGATTCACGAGGTGTGGATTTATCAACTATCGCGCAAGGTTCATTAGCGGGCATCGAATTGTACAAAGCGTTAACTCCGGACAAGGATGCTGATGCGATTGCCGGTAGCGTTAATTTGGTTACAAAAAAGGCACCATCCGAAAGACTGCTGCGTATTGATGCAAAAGGTGCTTATAATAAATTAAAAAATACCACAGATCAATATGATTTCGCGCTACGATATGGCGAAAGATTTTTTGGTGATATTCTGGGAGTGCAAGTTACTGGAAATATCGAGAAGAAAGATCGTAGCAATGAGCAATACAAACTTACATATGCAACGCCTGATAATGCCAAAGGGACGGAACCTCTACATCAAATTACGGATTTTGATCTAATCTATACGCAGGAGATAAGAAAACGTCAGGGTGGTAGTGTGATTTTTGATATTAATACGCCAGATGATGGTTCTATAAAGATTAGCAATGTCTATAATGGTACCACCAGAAATTATGCCACATATGAGAGACACTATCCGACCGTTGGACAAACACTCTCAAATGCCGGCGGTGTTCCATATTCGATTCGCCAAAGAGAACAGGAAATAAATACTTTCAATAGTTCGATACGTGGAGACAATAATTTCTTTGATCTAAATTTTTTATGGGGCGGATCATTTGCTCAATCTTTAGGAAAGTTTCCATATGATTTTGAAATGGACTTCTCTGAACCGACAAATCAAGTTGGAGGGGTTTATACATCTGGCTTCTCGCCGATTCCTGAATCAATCGTCAGAGGTTCAAATCCTGAGTTATTAATTCCTTATTACGTGAATGCATTCGATCAGGCAACAACAAGTTATGGTTATTACCGGAACCAAAAAAATCTTGAAAAAGAAAAGACACTTTATTTAGACATCTCAGGGAAATATACAGTCGGTAATGATTTTGCCGGTGAACTGAAGGGTGGTGCTAAATACCGTTATAAGAACAGAACCAAAACAAGTGAAGAATACGATAGTCAAGATTATCTTTATCCATTAAGTAACTATTATGATTTTACCTCCGTAAGTTCAGTCGGGACAAGCGGGGCAACCTTAGTTCATGTACCCGAATTTGCTGGGACAAGGTTTGAATATTTAACCATGAATGCTGGTAAGCCAACAGTTACCAATTTTATGGATGCCCCATATCAGGGTCGCAATATATTCGGAAATTACTACCTATATCCGTTAATTGATCCTAACGCTATTAGAGAATGGTATAGAATTACCCAAAATAGTGCAGGATCGACTTATCCAAGAAAAAACGGAGCGGGTATTTACCAAAAAAACTGGTCGGCAGTAGTTGGGTATTATGATATAATTGAGCGTCTATCTTCTGCATATATAATGAATACTCTCAATTACAAAGAGTTTGCGACTCTTATTGCCGGTGTCCGTGTTGAGCGAGAGCAGAATGATTATAATTCCATTTTTATCGGATCTTCAGTAAGTGGATTTTCCTCCGTAGTAGATGAACAATATAAAAAAGCTTCACATACTGAAACTGTAGTTTTGCCTGGAGCTCATATGGTTATTCGCCCGACAGATTATATGAATGTCAGACTTGCTGCCTATAAAGCATTAGCACGCCCTGATTATAATATGCGGCTCAATCGTTATTTGTTTATACAAAGCAATACACCGCCAACACTTGATGCTGGTAATCCTAATCTTGTTGCTGCAAAGGCATGGAATTTTGAAGTTAATACTTCATTCTTCGGTAATGATTTTGGCCTTGTTACAATATCTGCTTTTTACAAAAATATTACGAACATGTATCACGTTATGTCTAATGCACCTACCATGAACGATTCATTACTGAAAGTATTGGGCAGCTCTTATACTGTTCCCGCTAATCAAACAAATACTGTATATGCATTAACCTATCCTTACAATTCAAAAAAACCTACAAAGGTTTGGGGCTTTGAATTTGAACATCAGGCCAAGTTCGGATTCCTCCCGGGTCTATGGAAAAATATCGTAATAAGCTATAATGCCTCATTAGTGAAATCTGAATCATTTCTTTTTGCTTCGCAAAGAGACAGCTTGAAACAAATTACGATACGTACTGTTCGTGGAAAAATTGACACTATTATATCCTATAAGCCGATTACTACATTCACAGAGCAAAAAAATAAACTTGAAGGTCAACCTGAGTTTTACGGAAACGTGTCAATAGGTTATGATATATGGGGAATTTCAACACGTCTTTCTTATTTCTATCAAGCTCGTTATACAACGTCGTATTCTCTTAGAGCAATGTCTGATTCTGTTCAGGGAGCCTATAGCCGATTAGACTTTTCACTAAAGTATGATTATGATAAGCATCTGACATTCTTGTTAAACGTTAATAATTTGACAAATACTGAGGAGAAAACATTTAGGAAAAATAATGTTGATGGGTGGGAAATTGTTACATCCAGTCAGAGATATGGAATTACAGGTGATATAGGCGTTCGTTATACATTTTGATTAAAATAGTTTGCGCTCGAAAAACAATAAATACATGATTTCATTCATTCACAAAAGGAGTCCTTTATGAGAAAAACAAGACTGATTTTCTTATTTGTTCTATGTCTTATGTCGTTACAATTAGTAATGGCTCAGACGGACCATAGGGTATATGTTAAAGGAATTGGTTCCGGAACATATCTCGATGATGTTATCACTACCGATACAATTTCTGGAGGAGCAAGGCGAGATTCTTCAGCAATCTATGTGCTTTATCGCGACAGTCTTTATAAATCCCGTACGGTTATCCAGAATATTGGTTATAAATTAACTATCGTGGCTGAAGATGGCCCGGGGTACAGACCTATCGTATATTTATATCCAACAGTTGCGACGAATTTACCTCCGGGATATTTTATTAACGCTAAAGGAAATGTAGAAGTCAGAAATCTTTGTATTTCCGGTGTCTGGGAAGTAGGTACATACGATTCCCACGATACATCTTACGTGGCCGGTATGCAAGGTTGTATTTTCGATTTCGCTGCATCCGGATTCAGTTTAACAGTTGACAGTTGTATTTTGTCAAATACTAATGGAAATCATATTAGAAGCTCATCTACACCGAAGAATATCAAAGTTACTAATACAATATTCGCCAATATGGGCTTTTTGAGAAGATCAAATCTTGGAGCAGGTAAAGCATTTGATGTTCGCGCTGGTTCAGTTGATACGCTCATATCTGTTAACAATACATTTGTTAATTGGCAAGATCGTATTATTCGCCATTATCAAAGCACAGGATCTATCAAATATCTTAAATTTGATCATAATACCTTGGTTAACGGAATGTCCTATCACGGAATGCTTTCCTTGGGTAAAGTTGACAAAGCCATTATTACTAATAATCTTCTTGTTGACGCTTTCGCTCTCGGAAATGATACCGATGCTGTTCGCCAAGTTGAATTTGCTGCAAATAATGAATTTGACTCAAAAGGCAATTCGAGAATGACATGGGTGATTGCTGAAAAAGATTCCGGCAGAACTACTGCTTATACAATTAAAAATAATTACTATGCTGTTTCAGATTCAGGCCAAGCTTTCTATAATGATTTCGCTTCAGCTGGAGTGACAGGTGAGGGTTCTCCATTATCATGGAATCTCAACTCAAAACTTGGTGCTGATTCTGTTAATGCATTTAAGAAAGTATCCTTAAAACTTGTTAATACACCGATGCTCATGACAAATTTGATGCGTTGGTATAGAGTTCCAATCGCAAATGGTGGCGGTGGAAAAAGTAAAGATGTAAGCAAATTTGACTGGACTAAATATGATTACGATAGAAGAAGGATCGAATATTTCGATGATACTCTTGATTGTACATATTCCACAGCAAATGCTGCTTATACCGGCGCCGTTGGCGGTTACCCAGCTGGTGATTTGAATTGGTTCCCGGCTAAGAAAGCAGACTGGATGATCAACGCAATCGAAAAAACCGATGCAAAAGCTCATTCATTCGCATTGAATCAGAATTATCCCAACCCATTCAACCCGGCTACTATGATCAGCTATAGTGTATTGAATACTTCTCAGGTTAAACTTGAAGTGTTTGATATTCTTGGAGCTAAGATTACTACATTGGTAAATCAAGTTCAGTCTCCAGGATCATACAAAGTTGATTTTGACGGTTCAAAATTGTCTTCAGGTATGTACATCTACCAGTTGTCAACTCCAAATCAGGTATTGACAAAGAAGATGATGCTTCTCAAGTAATGATGACTTGAAAGTTTAGATAAAAAAAAGGCAGTCCCGAAATGGACTGCCTTTTTTTATTACTTATTTCAAATTAAGATTTATTGGGGAGGGTAACGACAAAGGAACTTCCTTTTCCTAATTCACTTTCAACTCTAATTGAGCCTTTATGCTTTTCAACTAACTCTTTGCATAATATCAAACCCAAACCGGTGCCTTCTTCATTAGCTGTGCCATCGCTCTTTACCGGAGTTTCGATATTAAATAGTTTTTCCAGGTTTGTCTGGTCAATACCAACGCCTGTATCGGTTACTGAAACTTGAATCGCATCTATGAGCACGGATGCTGAAACAATAATGCTACCACCCGGGTTAGTAAACTTAATCGCATTAGAGACCAAATTTTGCAAAATCGAATACAGCATCTTTTGATCGGCAAAAACTTTAAGTCCGGGTTTTACATCAGTTGTGAGTGATATATCTTTCCTTACTGCATTATAACTGAGAGTATTTATAACTTCACCGGCGATATCACGTAATTCACTCTCTACCGGTTGATAGTCGGTTTTCCCAATTTGAACCCTTGCCCAATAGAGGAGATTTTCTACCATATCATACAGGTTTTTGCCAATATAGTGGATATTGCTTGAATATTCCTTTATTTCATCTGTCGTGAGTGATTCCAGATCTTCAATTAATAGTTTAGAATATCCCAACAAGCCCTGAAATGGCGCCTTTAAATCATGTGCAACGATGGTAAAGAATTTGTCCTTACTAGTTCCAACGTTTCTTAGTTCCTGATTGAGAATCTGAAGTTCTTCTTCAGCTTTCTTTCGTTTGAATATATCCTCTTGGAGCTGCTGATTCAATCTTTGAAGTTCAGATGTTCTTTGCTCAACTAAATACTCCAGACTGGTTTTCGATTCAATTAATGATTGTTCATACGTTTTTTGCTCCAGTGCATTTCTACCGATTCCAATATATCCGACAATTAAATCATCATTAATCAATGGAGTAAAGGAAAAACTCATTGGTACGACCTCTTTGTCTCCATTTACAACATCCACATTGATGAGACCGTCATGTTTTTTCCGTTCAATCCATGTCGGGGATTGATAAACAGGATCTTTTGCATCGGTAAAAAAGGAGGTTAGATTTTTTCCGACAAGCTCATGTTCTTCAAATCCGAAATTGTGTTTAACCGCACCTTGGGCAACAACAATGTTGAATTTATCATCAGTACGAATGATAATCTCCTTCATAACCCCGATGGTGGAGCGAAGGGCATCATAAAATGTCACGACGAGCTTATTTCTAAAGATGAGGTATACTGAAAGAATTAGTGCGATAGTTGAAATTATCGAGTACAAGGTTCGGCTTTGTCCGAAAATCACTTTCAGTACGGATTCAGAGAATGGACCGGGTAAAATTAAAACTAGAATAGCGAAAGAAGAAAAGAACATTCTGGATTTAACTGCATCTGTATGAAAACCGCCATAAATAAAGATGAGTTCTGATACACCGATGGAGAAGAAGACAGACATCCAGGTAAAATAGAAAAGGTAGCCGCCTTCTGAGAGAATTTTATACTGACCGATCGGGTTTGGAATTAATCCCACAAGAATCATTGTATAAGCGAAAAGACCAACGAGATATATCCCCATGACAACATATTTTTTCCACTGCAATTTCCCTTGCCCCGTATAAATAATGATGAAATGGAGAAAGAAGAATGGCAATACAGAAAAGAAAAATATAGTTGCAGTTTCCAGATAATCTTTATACTGCTGATACTCAGGTAGAGAGGCTAAATTACCGGAAATAGAATATAGGATCAAAAAGGAGACGCAAAGTAAATAAAACTTACTTTGAAAACTTTTTCGCGTCCTGAACAATATTACCAATGCAAGCAGGAGTGTTATAAGAGAATAGGCTATTGAGGTATATAAGAAAAACATGGCGACTTCTTATAATTATTTATAATTACATACTATACTGTATACAGACCATAATCTACTTCCGGGTAGGAAATAGATTACAAGCCGTTAATGCAAAAATGACGAATATTCCAATAAATGCAAATTTGTTTTTATTATTTTTGGATATAATTATGTTGACAGTTGGTGAAAAATTTATTACTCTAAATACTTAATATTTAAATATTTAAGCAATTATCGAAAATTGTCTATAAAATTTATTTGTGATCAATATGTACACTAAGAAAAAACAAATTTATGCTAATTTTGCCGAATCTTTATTCGGGAAAAGAGAGAATCATACTTGTAATGCCAACTTAAAGGAACAATCTGTTGAATTTCTAACAGAATTGGTTGATTTATTGTTCCCGCACTTTTCAAATAAGGTATACTACTCTTCAGATGATCTTTTAGCTAAACTCCAGCTTCTTGAACGGAATTTAATTTCTCTTTTGAGAAATTTGAACGGTCAGGGAGTAGATAAGAACGACAGCATTGCAGAAAAATTCATCGCTTCTTTGCCGAAGGTGCATGATAGACTTTGGAGTGATGCAGAAGCCATTTATAAAGGTGATCCGGCCGCTGAAAGCATTGATGAAGTCATTTTGGCTTACCCCGGATTTAAAGCCATTATGATTTATCGGATTTCTCATGAGTTATACTCTCTGGGGATCCCCATTATTCCTCGAATTATGACCGAGTATGCTCACCAATTAACAGGAATTGACATTCATCCGGCAGCTACGATCGGTTCGCCATTCTTTATTGACCACGGGACAGGAATAGTAATAGGGGAAACTACGGTCATAGGCAAAAACGTGAAAATATACCAGGGTGTGACGCTCGGAGCTTTAAGCGTTGATAAAAGTCAGGAGAGTACAAAACGTCATCCGACAATTGAAGATAATGTAATAATTTACTCACAAGCTGTAATTCTTGGCGGTAAAACAGTAATTGGTCAAGATACTGTCGTCGGTGGTAATGCATGGATAACACAAAGCATTCCGCCAAAATCAGTTGTTTATAGCAAAAGCGAAGTTAGAATCCGTTCGACTGAAAATTATTTTGATAATATCGAATATATTATTTAGCCTACTCAATTTATGATTTTTGATTCTTGCATCCATCTGATGCAGGAATCGAACCATTGTGCCGTTGTGCCTTTGTCTTTTCCCAAACCAAAACCATGACCGCCTTTTTGATATATATGCAGCTCTGCGGGTACTTTGAATTTATTTAGAGACTCAAAATACTGGATACTGTTTTGTACCGGAACAGATTGGTCGTCTGCTGCATGAACAATGAAAGTAGGAGGAGTATCAGCCGAGACTTGCATTTCATTTGAAAATGATTGAATTAATGCATCAGAAGGATTAGCTCCAAGAAGTCTCTTTCTGGATCCGGCATGAGTCAATGGTGTTTTCATGGTCACTACAGGATAAACTAATATAGCAAAATTTGGCTTTGCACTGATTGACTCAGTGCGATAAACCACCTTGTTAAACTGCGTGGATAAGGTACTCGCCAAATGTCCGCCGGCGGAGAAACCGGAAATCCCAATTTTACCTGTATCAAGATTCCATTCACTGGCATGCTTTCGAACTAATCTTATCGCTTCTTGAGCATCGGCTAAGGGACCGTCTTCTTTCTTTTGCATAATCGAATCATTAGGCAGACGATATTTTAATACGATTCCCGCAATACCATATTCATTTAATTTTTTAGCAAATTCTATGCCTTCATGGTCATACGCGAGTCGTTCGTAACCACCCCCCGGACAAATAATGATAGCAGCACCCTTGTTCGGTTTTGCCGGAAGATATACGGCAATAGTCGGATTTGTTACTTTTCGAATTCTTTTTTGGCCATTGTCGAGAGTTATTGTATCCTCTGAATACTTAGCCGAGCTAATTGCGCCGGGTATACTGTCGTGCCAAACAGGCAGGGTAACAGTTTGAGCAGTAATTTGTGTAGAGGTATACAAAAAAAGAAAAAAGAAGCAGAATACCTGTAAATATTTCATTTGAGACTCAAAATTAATGACTAAAACCGACCACTCAGTTGCTTAATTGAAACCTGGTTTTCAAAATCTGATAAATTTCTTTAGCAAATTAATACTTTCATTTCTTAACTTATACATATTAATTATCCACATTTATATAGCCGAGAAAGAATTTTATGTCGTTCAATTATATCCCGGTTGCTTCGGAGCTCCTTCCTCCCAGTAAGATTTCAGAAATAATAGCTGATTATATTCCTCATTTAGAAAAAATTGGCGGCAAATTAATTACCCGAGACCAATTATCAGATAATCCTCCGCTTTTGTATTTTGTTGTAGGCGGGGGGACGGAAAATATCATTCTGGGCTTGCGTAAAGAAAGGAATAAATCAATTCCATTAGAGCCTGTCTATTTGTTAGTACATCCGACGAATAATTCGTTACCGGCGGCACTGGAAATTCTTGCAAGGCTCCATCAAGAAAATGTGCAAGGTAAGATTATTTATATCAAAGGTCCGCAGGATACAACCGGTTATATTAAGGTTGAAAGAGCGATGGGAGATTTGGCCGTTTTTCAGAAATTGAGAAATGCGAGAATCGGTTTAGTAGGTTATCCATCCGACTGGCTTGTTGCAAGTATGCCTGGCACCGAATTGATCAGGGAAACATGGGGCCCCGAAATTATCTCCATTCCCTTTGAGGAATTGAAGGCCGGTCTTCAGAAAATTCAAAATACAGATGTTGCTGTTCTTAAAACTCAATTAGAGGAAAATGCTGTCGCAATAGTTGAACCCTCCAGTGATGAAGTCAGCGATTCAATTAAAGTATATCTGGCGTTAAAAAATATTGTAAAGAAACATAATCTGAACGCTATCAGCGTCCGCTGTTTTGATCTTGTTGTTGACTGCAAAACCACCGGGTGTTTTGCTTTGGCAAAGCTTATGGATGATGGAATCATTGCTGGATGCGAGGGAGATTTAGTCTCAACTATTGGCCTTATGTGGAGTAATCTAATGGTAAATAGAACTCCATGGATGGCAAATCCGGCTCAAATAGATGTTGATAATAATTCTATATGGCTGGCTCATTGTACGGTACCTATTAGTATCGTCCAGAATTACACAATTCGCTCTCATTTCGAGTCAGGATTAGGCGTCGGCATCGCCGGTACACTTTGGAATGGTCCGGTGACCCTCTTAAGAATTGGCGGTAAATCACTTGATAAAATCTGGCTCGCAGAGGGTGATATTATCCATTCCGGAAAATCGGAAAACCTATGCCGCACACAGGTAGAAGTCAAAATTACAGCTGGGAATAGTGTAGAGCAGCTTCTTGAGTCACCACTTGGGAACCATATCGTTATGGTATCAGGAAATCATTTGAAACGGTTTGAATCATGGTGGAATACCATGCGTTGCAACGGTAAATGTGTTTAGTAAGTTTTTGACCGGCAGATGAAAAGAATTCACAGTATTTGCTTCCTTTTCTTTCTGAGTTTTTCGCAATTGTATGGTCAAATTACCTCAATTACGAATATACCCGATACTTCATTTACAGTTTACAACTCTTATGTTAAAGTTTTAAGGAAATATCCGGATGCATCAATCGTTGAATTGAAGAAGTATCCGGATGTGGGTTTTAAGCAGGACGTTGTATATTTAGATTCCGGGAAAAGAAAACTTCACGCCGATATATTTTATCCAAAGAAGAAAATCAAAAAAAATGTGCCTGGAATAGTGCTTATTCATGGCGGGGGATGGCGCTCCGGGGATAAGACAATGCAGAATCCAATGGCAGAGGAATTTGCGCACCATGGTTATATAGCAATGTCGGTTGAGTATCGTCTTTCTACTGAAGCAACGTATCCCGCAGCGGTAAATGATGTGAAAGCGGCTATAAAATGGTTACGTTCACAGTCTAAAAAAATGCACCTTGATAAAAATAAAATTGCTGTACTAGGATGTTCGTCAGGTGGTCAGATGGCGGCACTTATTGGGGCGACTAATAATGTTGGATTATTTGATCAATTGGGATTGAAGAATCACTCCGGCAAAGTTCAGGCAATTGTCAATATTGACGGATTATTGGATTTCACGAATATTGACTCCTATAGATTTGATACCGACCCTCAAAAACCTTCCGCGGCCGCATATTGGTTTAATGGGACGTATGCATCTAAACCTGAACAATGGAAAGAGGCCTCTGCAATTACCTATGCAGGTCCCGGTACACCGCCGATACTCTTTATCAACAGTATACTTCCGCACTACCATGCAGGCCGGGATGACTTTATTAAAATCCTCGACAGATATCATGTCTATCACCAGGAATATACAATTCCGGATTCTCCACACCCATTTTGGCTCTTCTATCCCTGGTATAACCAAATGATGGCCTATATTCTGCCGTTTCTTGATAAAACTCTGAAATAATCGACAAAAACATAAAAATTTCATTTAATCGGAACTATGCGGGGAATTTTTCTTGTTATAGTTGTATAATTGTTAAAATATTACAATTTTTTTACGCATCTTATTTGAAAGGAATTTTTTATGAGCGTTTTAGTTGCAAAACCGGCTCCTGATTTTACAGCTTCTGCAGTTTTACCTGATGGAAGCATTGTTGATGATTTTAAGCTCTCCTCATTAAAAGGGAAATATGTAGTTCTCTTTTTCTGGCCATTGGATTTTACTTTCGTTTGCCCAACCGAAATTATTGCCCATGATCACCGTTTAGCTGAATTTGAAAAGCGTGGTGTTCAGGTGGTGGGTGTGTCAATTGATTCACAGTACTCACATTATGCTTGGAGAGAAACTCCGGTTAACAAAGGCGGTATTGGACCAGTTAAATTCCCGATGGTTGCTGACGTTAAGCATGAGATTGCTCAGGCATATGATGTAGAGCATCCGGGTGGAGTAGCTTTGCGTGCTTCATTCCTGATTGACAAAGACGGTATCGTTCAGCATCAAACTGTAAATAATCTACCTTTGGGCAGAAACGTTGATGAAATGTTACGTCTCGTTGATGCTCTCCAGTTCCACGAAGTGAACGGCGAAGTCTGCCCGGCAGGCTGGCAAAAGGGCGACAAAGGCATGAAGGATACCGCGGAAGGTGTTGCTTCATATCTGGCTGAAAACTCTGCTAAACTGTAGTCTTCATCCAATATTTGTTTAGACAAAAGAGCGGTCCACGATCGCTCTTTTTTTTTGAATCCTCCCAATAATTTCTGCATCCAACAGTTGCTTTAAAGTTAATAGAAGTTTATTTAGCTTTGATAGCTAGAATTTCCACATTTGGCTAATTATAAGAAAAAGTCATGAAAAAATCATCTATTGTCTTGCTCATCATCATCGGTATGTCATTTCTTATTACTTTGCCGTTTCTCAAAAGAGAAAGTACGACCTCAGATACCTTGGTCGCATTAAAGGCAAAATATGCGAAAAAACATCAGCCCTCTGTTGACCACAGTAAATTTGCAATCCTTCAAAAAAAATTCAGCGCTCCCCATGAGATAACAGAGGCTTGTTTATCTTGTCATACTGAACGAGGTAAAGAGGTAATGCAATCTTCTCACTGGAATTGGGAGCGTGAAGAGTATGTAAAAGGCCGTGGTATTGTATACATTGGCAAAAAGAACGCTATTAATAATTTCTGTATCGGCGTTGAAGGCAACGAACAAAGTTGCGCGAAGTGCCACATCGGTTATGGTGTGACAAATAAAGCTCAAGGATATACAGACATGAATAATATTGATTGTCTTATTTGCCACGATAATACTGGCACCTATAAAAAAGCCGCCGAAAAATCCGGACTTCCGGATGCCAGTCTGGATTTAAACAAAATTGCTCAACACCCCGGAAGGCCTCAGAGGACTAATTGTGGTACGTGCCATTTCTTCGGCGGAGGCGGTAATAATGTTAAACATGGTGATTTGGAAGAGACTATGTTTGATCCGACCAGAGAAATTGATGTACACATGGCGTCATCTTCATCTGATCTTCAATGCGCCGATTGCCACATTACAGTCAATCATAAAATGGCTGGTAAGATGTATTCCTTGTCATCAATGAACAGGAATCGCTCAACCTGCGAACAATGCCATACCGATAAACCACACAAAGACAATATCATCAATGGCCATATCGCCAAAGTAGCCTGCCAGACCTGCCATATACCTCTTTATGCAAAAGGTAACGCAACAAAAATGGAATGGGATTGGTCTACCGCGGGAAGACTTAAAAATGGGGAGCCATACGAGGAAGATGATAAAGATGGGAATCATACATATATGTCCATCAAGGGTTCATTTAAATGGGCAAAGAATGTAAAACCTGATTATATCTGGTTCAACGGAACTGCAAATCACTATTTACTTGGCGACAAAATTAAAGATACCTCTGCTGTACTCGAGATAAACACACTTAATGGCAGTTATTCAGACCCGGATTCTAAGATTTATCCTGTGAAAATTCACAAAGCGAAACAAATATTTGACCCGGTCAACATGATATTGATTCAGCCGAAACTATTTGCAGAGAAAAAAGGCGAAGGTGCATTCTGGAAAGACTTTGACTGGAACTTGGCTGCTAAAAAGGGAATGGAAGAAGTAGGACTGCCATATAGTGGAAAGTATTCGTTCATTAATACAAGAATGTACTGGCCGGTAAATCATATGGTTGCCCCTAAAGAAGAAAGCGTATCCTGTAATGAGTGCCATACCAGAGAAAATGGTCGTCTTGCCCAATTAACCGGATTTTATCTCCCTGGCCGGGATTACAGTGGCCTACTTGATTTCTTCGGCAAGCTTCTGCTTATCCTGACTCTGCTTGGCGTAATTACTCACGGTACAGTCCGTTATGTTTCACACAGAAAATTGAAAAGAGATTAAATTATATATGAAAAAAGCATTAGTATATAAAGGTTTTGAAAGATTCTGGCACTGGATGCAGGCCGCGTTGATTTTCTTTCTGGCATTTACCGGATTCGAGATTCATGGCTCAATAGAATTTTTCGGTTTTGCAAACGCTGTTCATTATCATAATATCGCTGCAAAATTGTTCATTATTCTCATTGTATTTGCCATTTTCTGGCATTTTACAACCGGAGAGTGGCGTCAGTATTTACCAACGAGTAAAAACCTGCGTGCTCAGATAGATTATTATCTATTCGGTATTTTTAGAAATGCACCGCACCCGACAAAGAAAACTGTTTTAACCAAGCTTAATCCTTTGCAGAAATTAACATACCTTGGTCTAAAACTATTAGTAATTCCGGTAATGGTTACCTCGGGTTTGTTATACATGTTCTATAATTACCCGCAGATGCACTTTAAAGGCGCTGCATTAACGGTAATCGCATATCTGCATACCGCCGGAGCATTTTTACTTGTAGCCTTTATTATAGCTCATTTGTACTTAATTACTACAGGTTCTACAATCACTTCAAATCTTAAAGCAATGATCACGGGATATGAAGAGTTGGAAGACCACGAAAAAGAAGAAATTAAATAATTACAGAATACTATTATGAATGAATCAAAATACATGAACCCGTACCTGGCCGGATTTTTATTAGGCCTGGTTTTGCTTATGACGGTATATATTACAGGACGCGGTCTAGGAGCGAGCGGAGCAGTTAAAAGCGTTGTTGTTTCAGCGACCGGACAAGTCGCTGCCTCACATGTTAATAATACTCATTTCTATCAGGAGTATTACGTCGAACATCCGGGAAATCCGTTAAAATCCTGGCTGGTATTTGAAGTACTTGGCGTAATTATAGGCGCTTTTATTAGCGGACTTATTTCGGATCGTTTGAAATTTACATTGGAAAAAGGTCCGCATGCCACCACAAAAACAAGAGTAATTTTCTCTTTGCTCGGTGGGGCTTTATTCGGTTTGGGCGCCCAGTTCGGAAGAGGCTGTACCAGTGGTACGGCACTAACCGGTATGGCTGTATTGTCAACCGGAGGTTTCCTTACGATGATCGCTATTTTCGGTACGGCTTATATGATAGCCTATTTTTTCAGAAAAGTATGGTTGTAATCAACAATTAAATCGGAAAGTTTTTTATGGGCCCATTAGTCCCTGATGTTCTTGGAAATGAATTAAACTATATAGTTGCTTTATTAATCGGCATAGCTTTCGGTTTCGTTCTGGAGCAAGCTGGTTTTTCATCGTCAAAAAAATTAGTCGGCGTTTTTTACGGATACGATTTCGTCGTACTGAGGGTATTTTTTACAGCAGCCGTGACTGCCATGTTAGGTATTATTATCTTGAGCCACTACGGATTACTTGATACTGAAATCATCGCCATTAACCCCACGTTTATGTGGTCGGCAATAATCGGCGGTGCAATCATGGGTTTCGGTTTTATTCTTGGCGGGTATTGTCCCGGAACGAGTGTTTGTGCTGCAGCAGTAGGGAAAATAGATGCCATGCTGTTCGTGTTTGGTTCACTCTTCGGCGTTCTGTTTTTTGCTGAAGGATATTCTTGGTTTGAATGGATATACAAAGGCTGGAACTATGGCGAGATTAGAATCTTTGACACCTTGGGAATGTCTCAGGGAGTGTTCGCTATTATCCTGACAGTCGTTGCTGTTGGTGCTTTTTGGGCAACTACCATGATTGAGACTAAAGTAAATAAAGGCGTTCGTAACGATAAAACACCAATACCGTATTACGCGGGATTTTCGATTCTTGCTGTGATAATGGCTCTCTTAACGATCTTTATGCCGAGCCAAAAACAATCGTTACTTGAAAAGGTAAATAACGCTTCATTTATTAGCGCTCATAAGATACAAAAAGTCGATGCCGATGAAGCAGCTTTCAGAATTATGGATCAGGATCCGAAATTAGTCTTGATCGATGTCCGTGATGAGAAATCATTTGCTAAGTATGCTTTACCGCATGCGGTGAATATTCAAACGAAAAATTTGTTTGGGAAAGAATGGGCAGATTTGCTAGGTAATAAAAACACAATGAAAGTGTTTTATTCATACAGAGAAGAAGAAGCATCCAAGGCTGCAGCGATTGCATCAGAAATGGGATACACAAATATTGCTGTTCTTGATGGAGGTTTGGAAGGTTTTATCAATACGATAATAAATTTCAAGAAACCGGATCACACAACATCCAGACAGGAAATGGATACGGACCGTTTTAGAGAAAAAGCTAGTCTGGTTATGCCTGATCTGATTGTTAAGGCAAAATCAACTGTCAAGACCGCTAAAGTCGTTAAGAAAATCAAAGGCGGCTGTTAGAGACCCACTATGAAGATTAAGGCAATAATTTTTGGCGCAACAGGTATGGTAGGAGAAGGTGTTCTGCATCAGTCTATCCAAAGCCCGAATGTGGAACACATTCTTCTTATAAGTCGGAAACCCTCCGGATGTCAAGACAAGAAGGTGAAGGAAATCCTACTTAATGATTTCTATAATTTTTCTGAGAATGATGAATATCTGAAAGGGTATAACGCCTGCTATTTTTGCTTAGGGGTATCGTCATTAGTCGTTAGCAAGGATGACTACGTCAAAATCACTTATGACCTGACACTTTCGGCCGCAAAAGCACTTGCGTCCTTAAATCCGGATATGACGTTTTGTTACGTTTCGGGTTCAGGTACCGATAGTACTGAGACGGGGAAAGTCCGTTGGGCGCGAGTCAAAGGAAAAACTGAGAATGATTTGCTGAAACTCCCATTCAGGCAGGCATTTATGTTCCGGCCCGGATACATTCGTCCAATTCCCGGATTATTAAAAGCATACCGGGCTTCAAAATTCATGAGCCCGCTATATCCGATGCTGAAAAAGATTTTCCCACACTATGTCTGCACGCTATCGGAATTGGGAAACGCGATGATACATGTTACTCTTCAGGGATATTCAAAAAAACATCTCGAAAACGAAGATATATCGCTTATAGGACGTTAATTTAGTCTTCCATGATAAGAATCGCCCCGGCGACCATTATTGCCGTAGCGATAGCCTTTTGCAGCAAACTGGACTCTTTGAATAACTTTCCGCCAAAAATCGCTGCCATAAACACAGATGTTCGCTTAACTGCCAATACCGCAGCTACCGGACCGTTTTTTACAGCAAGAATTTGACTGTACCGGTATCCGATGGTTAATATTGCAACGACAGCAATCCAGAACCAAATGGACGGCTCTTTGATAATGGTAAATTTGCGTGTCCTGAATCTATTAAATCCATAGATAACTGAAATCACTACCAGATAAAAAAGCTGTTGAAATGCCATAAAGGCTACCGGCGGTAATTTGTACTTTCCAAGCAATAGCTTATCAAGTATTGAGGTTAGAGTAAATAGCAGTAATGCAGCGCCAATGTAGTAGTAATACTTTGATCTTTTAAATACCAGAAATGGTTCGTGTATTTTTTGATTCGGGCGGACTTCAAGCAAATACGTGCCGGCAATTAACAAGGCAATACCACCAATCTGAAGCCCTGTCAATGTATCGCCAATAAATAGAAATCCGAAAACCGCGACTAACGCAGGTGTAAAAACCATCAGTGGTAATGCGCCGCTTATTTCAAGATTTTTCAAGGCATACATAACGCATATAAAAGACAGTGCCCCCAGCACTGACTTTATAAATAATACAACAAGATTGAAAGACTGCAATGCTCCGTAGTTGATTCCGAAGAAAAAGGGAAGTGAGAATAAAACATTAAAGACTGACGCCCAAAAAACAAAATCCATGGCATCTGTCTTGAATAGTACTTTTTTCTCCGAGATCGTCGAGGCAGCTGAAAGTACTGCCGATAAAAGGGCAAAATAAAACCAGTTCATTCTTACCAGCTTAACTCTAATTTTAAAAATGCATTTATACCGGGTTCGCTTTTGATGAGTCCACGATCAGTAGATAAATGATCTCTATAATTCTTGTTAAAGATATTTTCGACTCCGGATGCTATTTTTAGAGCAACTCCGTGCAGTGGGAATTTCTCAGTCGATAAATACAAATTGTACACAGTATATCCTGGGGTTCTTATTTCGCCTGCGCCTGTATTGGCCTGAGTTGAATAGGTAAATGCTGAGATATCAATTACTCCAATTCCGCTGAAATAATACTTCACTCCATATTTTGTATTAAACGGAGGCACCTGCGCAAGATTTTTATGATTCTGTGTGTCCTCACCCCGCACGTATGAAAACATTTGATAGGCCACAAAATTATCAAAAAGATTTAGCTCATATGAACCATCAAACCCATATAAGTTTGCTTTACCAACATTTGACTTCTTGTATATCAATGGTTTACTGCCAGTGTTAGTTAACGAGTCTGTTACTAGGTCAGTAAAATAATTCGAAAAAATATTCGCTGTTGCTGAAATCACTTTATCTCGCAATCTAATTCCTAAATCAAAGAAATTACCTACTTCGGGTTTCAAGTCGGGATTACCTAAATAAATTGACCCTCCGTTATTAATATACTGATACCTTTCTTCCATAACCGGAGATCGGAACGCATGTGATATATTTAGCGTTGCATCAATACTGTTTGTGAGCGAATATATAGAACCAAAATTAGCGCTCCATGATTGATCCTTGTGTGAACTGGCAACAAAGGATGAAAGTGGATCTTTTGCCGGTTGATCATTTCGAACACCGTTTATTATCATATACATTGGATTAGGTGCGTCTTCGTTGGAAACGTGTATCGCATCGAATCTTCCACCGAAAACTAATTTTAATTTATTATCAAAAAGATTTAAGTTTTCTTGAGCAAAAAATCCAAGACTATTGTATTTTGAATTTGGGACAGGAAATTCGCCTTTTATTATAGTCTTTGTGATTATCTTATACCGTATTGTAGTAGTTTTATGACCGGCGTATGTTCGTTGCCAATTTTCAATCCCAGCTGTTAAATTGCTGTTTTCTCCAGTTACCCAATTACTGAGAAGCTGAATTCCATATGCATTGTGATCAGCACCAGGAGCAAGAGTCGTTGTGTCGGTTGCTTTAACTTCAACATTACGGGTAATCTTCTGGTGGAAATATTTTAAGGATACATTTGATAAAGATGGCAGTAAGTTATTGATTTTATACTCTGCGCTATACATTAAACGATCCGATCTTGTGTAACGAGCTCGTGCTGTATCATTTTGAGGAAATGATTTGCCGCCGGGAATTCCAATATCCGGTGCGTGCACTGCTTGAAAATCGAGCAGCAACTGATGGTCGTCCATCGGCTTGAATCCAAAAGCTGAACTTAAACTCTGGTCATGGAAATAGCTGTTTTGCAGTGTTCCTGCCGGAGTTATGACATTCTCAGCATTCCTGATCGTACCTGCGAGTTTTGCAAACCATGTAGACGAAGTAGCATTGAGAGTGACGTTATTGGCATATTCACGGTTGGCTGAGGCGAATCCGCTAGTTACTGAACCTTTGAAACGGAAATCTTCAGTGTATCCCGGTTTTTTAGAAGAAATACTCACAACACCACCTGTTGCACCGGTACCATACAGTGTAGAAATGCCACCTTTAATAACTTCTGCATGGTCTATGTCCATAATATCAACCAGCGATAAGCTGGCAGCGTGATTTGATGTAGTCTCAATGCGATTGCCATCAATGAGAGTTACTACGTTTTGACGGCTCAGACCTCTGATATTAATATCTGTTCCCCACATACCATCACGCGCAACTGTAATGCCGGGAACATTTCTTAAAGCATCACTGATTCCATTTGCAGTTGAATTAAAAATCTGCTCTTTGTTGCTCACCTCAATCGGCAACGGGGTTTCTTTAAGAAATTGATCGTTCTTAGTAGAAGATACCGTTACTTCGCCAAAGGAAATAACAGAGGATTTCAATTCAAAATTTACAATTGAGTTCTTGTCGGTTGGATGAATTTGTGTTCTTTGAGTAATGTAGCCGATTTTCTCGACAATTACTGTAAGATCTTTTGATTTTGAAACCTGAAAGCTGTAACTGCCGCTTTCATTTGTTTGGCTATATACGCCGGTTTCCTTTAAATATACCACAACATCTTTCAATGCCGCTTTGGATTCTGAGTCCGTGACAACACCTGAAATGTGATAAGTCTGAGCAGAAATTTGGATTGCGCACAATAGTGCGATGGAAAATATACCTAACCTTTTCATAAAAAACACCCTATAAGTTTACTGTAGTTGTGCTGACTTTGACGTATTTGATTTGTCCCAATTTTCCGCTCAAAGCACCTAATGCGTCATTTGTCATCTTTACAATAATAAAAATGATAGCGTGATTCTGCTCTTTGATTGGATAACCGGTTCGCAATAAAATGTGATCTGCATACTGGTGGAGAATTTCACCGACCTTATTATAGACAGTATCACGATCTTGAATACTGATCGTAATGGTATGATAACGTTCTTCCATTAGTATGCTCCACATAATGGGATATAGGGATGCAGGGATAGGTATCTGAAGAAAGATGAGATAACGAATCGAATACAGCCCTTGATGTCAGAATATTCCTTCATCTTAGGATTCCTTTAATTTGTATAATCAAAATTACGAATTATTCGCGTATTTGAAAATTACTTTATTCAAAGTAAGGATTTATCAAATGTTGCATGCCCGCGGCCGGCTAAACTGTTTTTGTATACAAAATTGCCTATTAGGAATGATGTTCGTTGCATTTGTTTGCAATCGAAAACGGTTATGGTTAAATTGATGATGAAATTATAATATTTATATAAATATTGCTTCATTTCTAAGAAAATCTAAGGCAGTTCAATGAAAGTAAGTGTCATTATCGGCGGTCAGTGGGGAGACGAAGGAAAAGGTAAAATTGTTGATCTTCTTGGAGCAGACTACAATGTAGTTGTAAGGTATCAGGGCGGAGCCAATGCAGGTCATACGGTGGAAATCGGTGACAAAAAATATGTGCTACATCTTATCCCATCGGGTATCCTTCGTGATAATGTTTTCTCCGTAATTGGTAATGGAGTAGTAATTGAACCGGCCGCTCTTATCGAAGAACTGCATACACTTAACAATCTTGGTATTGCCACCAAGAACAGATTGAAAATCAGCAAAAACGCTCACGTTATCATGCCGTATCACAAAATCCTTGATGTCGCTAAAGAGTCCGGGACGAAAAAAATCGGTACGACCGGTAGAGGTATCGGACCTTGTTATGTTGACAAGATCGGACGTGAAGGAATCCGCATCGAAGATTTCGTAGATGTAAAGAATCTCAAATCAAAAATTACTACGCACGTAAAAGAGAAAAATGTCATTCTTGAAAAAGTCTACGACCTTAAGCCCATTAACGTATATGAAGTAATTGATAATTTTATGGGATATCGTGAGGTGATCCTGCCGTTTATTGATGATTCACTCGCGTTTATCAATGCTCAAATGAAGGCAGGGAAGTCAATCTTATTGGAAGGTGCTCAAGGAACATTTCTTGACATAGATCATGGTACCTATCCTTATGTTACATCCTCAAACTCTACATCAGGTGGAGCCTGCACCGGCAGTGGAATTCCACCGACAAAAATTACATCTGTTATAGGTATACTAAAAGCATACACGACTAGGGTAGGTGAAGGCCCATTCCCAACAGAACTGAAAGACGAAACCGGAGAAAAACTTCGTAAGATCGGATTTGAATTCGGTGCAACTACGGGCAGGCCGCGTCGCTGCGGCTGGTTCGATATTCCAATGGCGAAATATTCCGTAATGGTCAATGGAATGACTGAAGCCGTACTCACGAAATTGGATGTTTTAAGCGAATTTGAAAAAATACCGGTATGCACGGCATATAAATGTGGTGATACTGTTCTGGATAGTTTCCCGACCGATATTGAAAAACTGAATACTGCTGTGCCGGTATACACGGAATTGCCCGGCTGGAACACAGACATCACGCATTGCAGGACGTATGACGAACTCCCTGAAAAAGCGAAAGAATATGTCCAATACCTGACCGACAATGCCGGTGTACCATTCAGTCATGTATCCGTTGGACCAAAGAGGGAACAAACTATCCCCGTATAATGTCTAATCAGTCAAGATGAAGTGAATTTAGTTCGATATTTTTAACAATGTAGGCAGATAATTTGCAAATGAAACTTGATGGCGGGCCCGGTTCGTTAAATATAAAAATAATGCTTTTTATCTGCGCCATAGTAATCGGACTCGGTACATTGGTGTATACTAATAATCTTGTAAGAGAACTTCAAGATAAAGAGAGAAGTACGGTTCAGTTGTACGCTAAAGGCCTTGAATACATCGCTAATTCAACTGACATGAATGACATCACCTTTCTATTCGAAAATCTCATTCGTCCTATTGATTTCCCGATGCTTCTCACTGGTCCCGATAACAGCATCGGTGAGATAAATAAAAGCAACATCCGGAATATTGCATACGATTCAACTTTAACCGAGGTAAAACTTAAAGCAATCTTTGCTGAAAAAATTAAGGAAATGGATGCAATCCATAAACCTATTGAGGTTCGCTATAATTCTGGCCAGGAATCAATTATTCTTACGAAAATTCACTATGGGGATTCTGAATTAATTACAAAACTGCGTTATTACCCTTATGTGCAACTGATTATTGCAGCTGTCTTCCTTATTATCGGATATATTGCTTTCAGCCAGATCAAGCGTTCAGAGCAAAGTAATATATGGGTTGGTATGGCAAAAGAAACAGCACATCAGTTCGGCACGCCTTTATCAAGCCTTATGGGGTGGTTGGAACTCTTGAGAATTAATTATAAAGACCCGGACAAGGTTCAGGACATCACCAATGAAATTGAGGATGATGTAGAGAAACTGAGCAAGATAACGAACAGATTCTCAAAGATTGGATCAAAGGCTACACTGAAAGAGACGGAGATAGGTGAGGTTGTTAAAAAGGTATACGAGTATTTCAAACGCAGGATACCACAAACCGGCAAGAACGTAGAATTATTGATAGAAGGGGATTTAACTGCGCATGCAATGATGAATGCAGAATTATTCGAATGGGTACTTGAGAATCTTATCAAGAACGCACTTGATGCCATTGACCATACTCACGGGAAGATATATCTTGTTGTAAAAGAGTTTCCTCACAAGACGGAGATTGAGGTTGCTGATAACGGAAAAGGCATTGACTTGAAGCATCGTAAGGATGTGTTCCGTCCGGGATACTCCACAAAACGAAGAGGATGGGGATTAGGCCTCAGCCTTTCAAAAAGAATCGTTGAGAACTATCATAAAGGAAAGATCTTTGTGAAGAGTTCAGCTTCAGGTGAAGGTACTACATTTAAGATAATTCTCAACAAACCGTAATTATACACTCATGGTTAGCATTCGTTCCAAGGGGACGAGTGCTTTTTCAATTATTTCTTCAGATAAGTCTAATCTGGGCTGCAAATCTTTCATGCAGTTATACAATTTTTCCATGGTGTTCAATTTCATATGCGGGCAATTATTACAGGAACACTCAGCCGATGGGGGAGCAGGGTAAAAAGTTTTTCCGGATGTGGCTTTTTCCATCTGATGAATAATGCCCGGTTCTGTAACGACAATATATTCTTTCCCGTCATCCTCAATAACAAAATTCAATAGTCTGCTTGTCGAACCGATTACTTCAGCATGCTTTAATACAACTTCCTCGCATTCAGGGTGTGCAATAATTTTAGCTTCCGGATGCTGCATTTTGAGGTCAATAATTTTCTTTTCGCTAAATGTCTCATGCACGATACATGAGCCATTCCAGAGTTTCATATCCCTGCCTGTCTCCTTTATCAGATATGCACCAAGATTTCTATCAGGGGAGAATAAAATCGGTTGATCAGCCGGTATTTGTTTAATTATTTTCAAAGCGTTGCTTGAGGTACAGATAATATCACTCGCTGCCTTGACCCCAGCAGTACAGTTAATGTATGTAATAGCAAGATATTCCGGATGCTGTCTTCTGAACTCAGCAAAAGCATCTTCGGGACAGCTATCGGCTAACGAACATCCTGCATTCAGATCAGGCAATACAACGATCTTATTTGGATTGAGAATCTTTGCCGTTTCTGCCATGAAATGCACACCGCAAAAAACGATAACATCTGCGTCTGTAGCTTTTGCTTTTCGAGCCAATTCAAGACTATCTCCAATATGGTCGGCAATATCCTGGATTTCTGATTCTTGATAATAATGGGCTAATATAACGGCATTAAGTGATTTCTTAAGTCTTAGAATTTCTGATTTATAGTCAATTTGAGGTAACTTCTCAGTAAGTAACATATAAGCTTTCCGAATTATGAATATTTCTTAATAATGATAAGACATTCTCAAAAAGTAAAAACATCTCATCAAAACTCCAATAAAAGGCAATAAAAACAATTAAATGATTTGGCATACATATTGCTAAATAAGAATGTTCTATAATATATAGACACCCTCCTTATAGTAACACACAAACTGCCGTGGTCACGCCCTCTTCCACGGCAGTTTTATTTTAAAAACGCCAATTGATAAACTACTAACAAATGTTACTATTTGTCAATAGCTTTATCAATCCAGTATTGCAGCCGTGTAAACTTGGTATGTCAGATTAACCATCAAGTCTAAAGAGAAAATCTTTTTTGCCTTCGCTGTAAAATTATCTATCAAATAAGCAGATAAATCAGGTTCTGTAATACATTTTTGAATCTGACAGCGCAGCTGTTCAACATTGCCTGGTTCAAATAAAAGCCCGTCTTTATCTGGGATAAGGTCATTCGTAACACCCAAAAAGTTGGAAGTTATAATTAAATTGCCAGCAAAGGCAGCCTCAACTATTGTTCGGGGGAAGCCTTCGGACTTTGATCTTGATGGGTTTACCAATACATCTGATTCGCAAAATCTTTCTTGAAGCGTGCTGATATTGCCCAAGTACGTGACTTTACTTCCCATTGTACTGTTAAGCTCCAGCAGTGAATTTTTCTCCTCACCATCGCCGGCTAAATAAAAACAAGCCTTAGAATTGATTTCAGCCGGAAGACTATTAACTGCCCGAATGTATGTATCGAAACCCTTTTCTTCAACGAACCTTCCTGCAGCAATAAATGTGACAAGTTCATTTTTCTTTTTGACAAGATTCAAGTCCGGAATTCCGCACCGGACGAAAGCTGCGTGCTTGAATTTAACCGGATACGTCTGTTGAAAATATTCTACAATGTGCTGGTTGATGAGAACATACCGGTCGGCAGAAAAATGGGGTAGCATTCCAATTTTGGGAAGGATACCGTGATTTGTCTGGACGGTCGAAACAGCTGTCAAAGCCTTGCAGGCAGTCGCAATACACGCGTGGTAATGATTGTGGGAATGCAGAACGTGTATTTGACGTTCCTTCACCAGATTTATCAGCTTGAATACACTTTTACTAAAATTAATTAACGAACGCTCTGTATGCTGGAATCCTGGAAGGATAATCACTTCCACTCCCAACCTGTTGAATTTTTCAACGGCATTATTCTCGCCGGTAATTATACAGAAGGATACTTCTTCGGAATATTTTTGAAATCCCGTAATGAGGTCGAATATATGATTTGAGACTCCGTCCGTGTAATTGAGGGAATTTGTAAGGATTGCAACGCGAATCATATAGTATCGGCTCTCCCGTCAATTAATAAAGCCTTATAGGCATTTAAATGATGTTCTGCAGTCTTCTCCCAAGTAAATTCGGCTGCACGCATTTTTGCTTTGGCGGAGATTTCTATAATCGTTTCCGGGTTTTCAACAATTTTATGTAGTATCTGAGTAATCTGCGCCGGTTGCTCACTGTCAAATAAGAATCCATGTACGTTGTCTTCAATCAATTTGGCAACACCTGCTTTTCGATTTACAATTACTGGAATGCCAAGCGCCATTGCTTCCAATGTTACAATCGAGAATGTCTCGCCGCTGTACGGGGCAATAAAGACATTGCATAAGCCTAATAGACTGACAAAAGAGCCCACATCAGTTTTATTTATGTAATTGATTTTTAAGTATTCAAGATTTTTGTATGCAAAGCCGACACAAGCAATCTTGATTTGCGGCAGTTTTGAGTATACTTCTTCAATCACTGCATATGCAGACTTCTCACGTTCTGCAAACCCGCCTAAAAAGAGAACATGCAAGCCTTTGGAAGTGTCTGAAATTTTAGTTCCGGCAAAGAATTCATTATCCACTCCGGGATAAATTGTCTTGTTTGTGGTAACCGTTTCAGGATAATATTTACTCAACTTTTTATGCAGGAGAGGAGACAATGTTATTATAGCATTAGATTGTGTTAGGAATATTTTCTCAGCAATTCGATTTTTTACTTTGTATAACGAAGAGAGGCCGGATTTAGCGGAATCTTCTTTTGTAATAATGCCGTGAGCTGTGTATATCCGGTGTTTCGAAAACGGGAGGAGATATGCTAAGGCCGCGAAGCGGCTAAAGGTTACAACGTGAATAATATCGTATGAAAAGCCGAACAGTAATAAAATAAATCGAATAAGTCCAAGGCGGATTACATTGCTGTCACCGGATAATTCTTCAAAGCCAAAAAGCTTTTGGTAGAATGAGTAGTTTCCTGATTCGAAATATGTAGCAAATGTTACTGCGTGATTATTTTGCAGAGATTGATACAACCTTTTCGCATACTTTTCCGGACCCGATAAAATTTCGGAAGTATTATAGCTTCCTATGAGTAGGATTTTAGGCTCCGGAAGAGATTGGTTTTCCATTTTCTTATCAATGTCCCGAGTTGGTTATCGGATGACTGTCTTCTTTCAATAAATGACTTTTCAAAATATAGACAAATTGGTAAAAAAATGTAAAATATTCCGTGATTATCGAAGCAATAGCAGCACCAATAAGGGCATATCTGGGAATAAGAACGATATTCAGTACAATGTTCAGGATTGCTGCCCATAATACTGAGAACGTGACTATTCGTTCTTTCCGGCAGGAATTAAGAGTTGTACCTGTAAAATTATTCAGTAAAAGTCCGGGAATACAGATAATCAATAGTTGCAGAAGCGGGACAGAGGCCATATAGCCGGGGCTATAAAGAAAGACTATTACAATTTTCGCGAGATAGTATAATATGAATGAACAAGGCACAATAAACATAAGCAATGTAATTACTTTGTTCTTCATCATCGAAAATGGCAGATAACCCTTTTCGCCATAGGTAACGGATAATTCCGAAAAAAGCGGTGTCAGCAAGAAGTTAGCAAATGATTGCGGTAGTTTGAAAAGTGAATAAGCCACCGCATAGATTGCGACGAAAGAATAACCTAAATAGTTTTGGATAATGATCACATCTACTCGGTCATATATCCAAACCATAATCATCCCGATTCCCATCGGCAAAGCTGATACAAGAATGCGTTTAATAATTTCCCGGTTGATGAATGCAAAATAGAGCCGAATCTTTTTTTGTATGAGATCACGCCATAAGAGCACAGTATGAATAAATCCGGATAGGGCAAAAATAAGTGCAATCGACTCAATGCTGGCATTAAAATACAACTTGCCGGCTACAATCAATATTAGAACCGAACGGCTTATGAGAAGGTAGAGAAAACTAGCCTTATACTCGTTCCTGCCAAACAAAATTGCGTTAAATAGGTTGTTGATTGAAAACGCAAATACAGCTAATGCTATAAACAACGAAGTATAAAAGTAAGCAGAACCTGTCAGGTGAAAATAGATGCCGGTGATCAGCACATACGGCACAAAGAGGAAGAGTCGTAGATTGAATCCATTATTCAACTCCTCATTAAGATTTACATTACGGACTGCGGATTCACGTTGAAAATAAAAATTTAATCCGCCTTCGAATATAGAAGCGACAATGTTAGCGAAAGCAAAGGAAGCACTGATGAGACCGAAAGTATCTTTTGAAAACAGGCGGGCGATAAAAAGGAAGATGAGAAAGAAAGCAGCCTTTTCTAAAATATTTGATAGGAGTATATAAATTCCTCTTTTAAGGGTATGAACAAAATGGAGGAAGTGTTGATACACCTGCTGCATTACTCTCCGTGCTTAGTTAATAATGAAATACTACAAAAAAAAGAAGGGTTGTCCCAAAATATTTGGAACAACCCTGTATCAAATGATTATAAGTTACAGTTGATTCCTGCAATACCCAAGAACTTTGATGCTCCTGCTAATTCTTCTTCAATTCTTAACAATTGATTGTATTTAGCAATGCGGTCTGTTCTTGAAGCAGAACCTGTTTTGATCTGGCCTGCATTTGTTGCAACTGCGATATCAGCAATTGTGGTATCTTCAGTTTCACCTGAACGGTGGCTTACAACTGCGGTATAACCGGCTTTGTGAGCCATTTCAATAGCGTCCAGAGTTTCGGTCAAAGTGCCGATCTGGTTAACCTTAATAAGGATTGAGTTAGCAACACCTTGTTCAAGACCCATAGCTAAGCGCTGTGTGTTGGTTACAAAAAGATCATCACCAACTAACTGAACTTTGCCGCCGATTTTATCGGTCAACAGCTTCCAGCCAGCCCAATCATCTTCAGCCAAACCGTCTTCAATTGAAACGATAGGGAATTGTCTTGCCCAGTCAGCCCAGAAGTCAACCATTTTCTCGGAGCTTAATTCAGAATTGTCTGATTTGAAGAACTTGTATACTTTTTTCTCTTTATCATACATTTCGCTTGTAGCAGGATCAAGTGCAATAGCGATATCAACACCCGGTTTGTATCCGGCTTTCTGAACTGCTTCAAGAAGTACTTCAATAGCTTCAACATTTGATTTCAGGTTAGGAGCAAATCCGCCTTCATCACCAACAGAAGTATTGTATCCTTTTTTACCCAAAACACTTTTCAACGTATGGAATACTTCAGCACCCATACGTAAAGCATCAGAGAATTTCTTTGCGCCTACCGGCATGATCATGAATTCCTGGAAATCAACGTTATTGTCAGCATGACTGCCACCGTTGATGATGTTCATCATTGGGACAGGCAATGTTTTAGCATTAACGCCACCGATATATTTGTAAAGAGGGAGTTCAAGTGATAAAGCCGCTGCTTTGGCAACTGCCATGGAAACGCCGAGAATAGCGTTAGCGCCTAATTTTGATTTGTTTGGTGTGCCGTCAAGCTCGATGAGTCTGTTATCAATGGCTACCTGATCGAAGGCGTCATAGTCAAACAATTCAGGGGCAATAATATCATTTACATTTTTAACTGCTTTAAGCACGCCTTTACCTAAAAAGCGGCTTTTGTCGCCATCGCGCAATTCGCAGGCTTCGTGTTCACCGGTTGATGCTCCGCTTGGTACAGCAGCTCTTCCGATAACACCGTTTTCTAACATAACTTCCGCTTCCAAAGTTGGATTTCCACGTGAATCCAAAATTTCGCGGGCTCTAATATCATCTATTGCTAACATGTTTTTTTCTCCGAATGGTTCATAAATAATATGAAAAATTTATTCACTAAATTAAAGAAATATTTTGAATTATACTCGATTTTACAGTAAAATTCGGGTACTTAACTTAATAATATTAACTCCCCGGGCAGCCTGCGGCTGCGGTATTAGGGATAAAAACAAAATTTCCTCACTTACGGCGATATTTTGGTAATCATCATTTTGACTTTTGTATACGGCATACTCGGAATATTCATCCGGAGTATGATTGGATTTCATGAAAGCACACTCAAAAAAGAGGTACTCTGTGTTCTGTGGGGAGCAGTGGTCGCCTGTGCTCTCAGTGCCATTATAGAAGTTTTTCTCATTCAAATAACCCATATCAGCTTTCAAATTGTTATTAACTATTGGGCTCCGGTTGTCGAAGAAATACTGAAAGCACTATTTGTAATCATTTTACTTAGTAAAATTCGGTACAGAAGCATAACCACGGGCATTGTGTACGGCAGTCTCATTGGTATTGGATTCGCGTACGTAGAAAATATAGTTTTTCTTTTTGCCGGCACGGCTCTTCAGTACAGGCTTCTTACGGGTTTGCTGCATATTATTGAAACGGGCCTATTTGGGGGAATGCTGGCATATGGACTGCTATTTCAACCTACGAAAAGCAAATATTGGGCGATTTTAGGGATTATCATCGCAATTATCCTTCATATGTCAGTAAATGCTACGGCATATCCCATTATCCGGTTGAGATTGTTTATCACAGACATACTTTGGCAGTCAAGCGGGTATGTAGGAATAATGACCATTCTTGTGCTCAAAGAACAGCAGATACTACGAACAAATTTAAAACAGGAATTCGAGAAAAATGTAATTTCCCGAAAAGAATATCTTACATTCTTGGGGCAAATAAATAAATTCCCATATTTTAGATATTATAATCAAATATTTCTTTGTGGTGCAAGGTTAGCAATCATGGCGCATTATCAAAAAATACATAAACGGAGCTTTTACAGCAGGGAAGTTCTTGTAAAAAGGATACACCTGTTCAGAATGCTTCACCAAGGCTCTCGATGAACGCTGAAAACGTAGTCGTGTTTATCGTGGCATTTCATCCCGATTCCTATTATGATGTCGCGGATTCTGAAAACAATATGTCATCTCAGGATCTGCTTTCATTGACAGAGATATTGATTCAGAATAATTATGATGTTTGTTTAGAAAGTTCGATTAATAACATTTTTATCCTTTGTGACAAATCCCTGGAAAATATTGTTATCAATTCCGAGTCCCACCAATTGGTTTTTGCCGAACCGGAAGACCTGCATAAGTTTATTGCCGATAAAAAACACAAATACGCCAAAATGCTCATCATTAATGCAAACATCATCGGCTTAACGAAACACAGAATCGAGCACATCGTAAATTTGCTTGATATGGAAGATGAAGTGACTTTGCTGGGAGTTGATGGATACGATAAACTCGGATTTACAGCATCTTGCAGCTATAGCCACGAACTGTTGGCCTGCCAATTAGATAGCTGCAATTTCCATAACCTTTTTAAGAAAGTACCGGATCTTGAATATTATTTTATTCTGATGAGCGGGATTTATTCTGTCGCTAATCTTACTGACTTCAAGCAGTTATATAGTGTTCTCTCGCAAAGAGAGAATTTTAACCTTTGCTCCAAAGATATTTACGACAGGTTTACAGAACTGTTTATTGAGTATAAGGAACTTATCTCTTGAAAAAAGTAGCCATTTACGGAGGTTCTTTTAATCCAATCCATACCGGGCATTTAATAACCGCAGGATACGTGCGTGAAATATGCGGTCTTGATAAAATCATTTTTATACCTTGCTATATTTCACCTCATAAGACAGACACGACTCCGGTTGACGGACAAAAGCGGCTCCAAATGGTGAAGTCTGCCATAGCGGGTAATCCTCATTTTGGTGTATCTGATTATGAACTAAAAAAGGGTGGAGTTTCCTATACCATTGACACGGTGAAACACCTAAAGAAAAAGTTCGACCATGTGGATCTGATTATTGGATACGACAATCTACTTGTATTCGATAAGTGGAAAAATCCCGATGAGTTGGTCAGCTTAGTAAATTTAATTGTCCTTAAACGTAGCACCGACACAGCCAAAATTCAAAAGAAAAACAAATATTTCAAGTTTGCCAATATTATAAATACTCCCATCGTAGATATTAGCTCTTCGGAAATCCGGGAAAGACTGAAGAACCGGAAATCCATTGATTATTTAGTGCCTGAACAGGTAAAAAAGTATATCATTTCTCATAAGCTTTACAGAGATTAGTTTTGAATTTAGATAGTTTACAAGAGAATATTAAGAATAAAAATAGGCGGGCATTAGCCAGGTTAATTACTTTGGTCGAGAATGACGACGAAAAGACTGAGAAGGTTCTTGACGCAATTTACCACCTGACGGGAAATGGTTACAGGATAGGTATTACCGGACCTCCGGGTGCGGGTAAAAGCACTATTACTAACAGTCTCGCAAAAAGCCTTCTTGCGGCAGGAAAGACTGTGGGAATTATTGCCGTGGATCCGACGAGTCCTTTTACCGGCGGGGCATTATTGGGCGACCGGGTCAGGATGTCTGAGATAGGAGCAACTGATGGCATCTTCATTCGAAGTATGGCTACACGCGGCAGTCTTGGCGGGCTTAACAAAAAAACGAATGATGTGGCAGATCTGCTTGACGCGTTTGGGTATGATATTATTATTATTGAGACTGTCGGAGTCGGCCAATCCGAACTGGATATCGTAAAAACATCTGATACGGTAGTCGTGGTTATAGTGCCGGAATCAGGTGATACGATTCAGGCTATGAAAGCCGGATTAATGGAAATAGGAGATATTTTTGCGGTCAATAAAAGTGAGAGACCGGGTGCAGAAAACGCCGTAAATGCCATTAAAAACATGCTGATGCTCAGAGATACCTCAAGTAATTCATGGGAACCGCCCATCATTAAAACAGTTGCAAATGAAAACAAAGGCATTGATATTTTACATAAGAACATAGACTTACACAGTCAATTTGCGCTTGAGAATGATGTATTTAATAAAAGAAAAAACAAACAGTTACATACAAGAGTTAAAGAAATAGTTGAGACTAAGCTAATTACTGAGCTTTGGGCAAAAAGAATAGATACTGCAACTGATGAAAACGTTTTATTTGAGAACGGCGCATCACCATACAGAATTGCGAATGCAATAATCAACGAATTTAAAGAAAATCTTTAATGTTCAACCTTGCCCGGAATTTACTTATTGGCCTGTTTTGCATGTTTGCATATCCTTTTGGGATTTTCGGACAAGGAAGCACATTGTCGAACAATGTAGTCGCGATGACGCACCGGATAATCGCCAATCACCAGACGGGTATTGTTGGGTATAATCAGATATCAGAGCTCGATACAATATTCCGACAGTCTAAGGACTTATGTGACGACAGTTATTCGGAAGCATTAATTACTTTGACTTTTGCCTGTTTACCATTTAGAGCTTTTGCCGTTCGAATTCCGGTTGTAAAAGCACAATTGATGTATAACGTTTATTCTGCAGATTCTGCGACTTTTGAAAGAAAAAATGATTTTCTGCCAAATAACGTGTATTTTGATAGTCCAAAGAGTAGATTTGGCGATAAAGACAAGTTGGCGCACTTTTTTGGCGCTGCATTTCTCGGGTACGTAACGGGAAGTGTTAATATTCCTGATTATATCGGGTGTTTAGTAGAAGTTTTTGAAGAAGTATTCAAGGTTGATTCTTCCATAGATTTGAGAGATGTAAGAACCAACAAATTAGGAGGCAGATTCGGCAGGATGCTGAGAAAAAAGCCGGAAGCAAATCCTTCCATGTACTTCTCATTTTATAATTTAACAAATATGATAAGATAAATATGAACCCACAGGTTTTTATAATAGACGATGAAGTCCAGATATGTGAAAGCATTAAACTAATTCTTGATTATGAGGGCTACGATGTTGACTACGTCAATACCGGCGAAGACGGCATAGAAAGACTCAAATTCAAGGATTACGATGTACTGATCGTGGATATTCAGTTACCCGGCATTAATGGATTTGAAGTTTTGCAGCAGGTCAAAGAAATCAATCCGCTACTGAACATTTTAATAATCTCTGCCTTCAGCAACATAGAAAACGCGGTTAAGGCAACTAAATTAGGTGCCTTCGACTTCATTGAAAAGCCGATAGACCGCGACAAGTTGTTGATTTCCGTGAGAAATGCTTGCAAACAAAGCCTGTTGCTCAAAGAAAATACGGAAATGCGCAAAGCGATTGGCGAGGACGGCAATATCGTCGGAAGAAGTCCAAGCTTCAGAAAAGTCTTGGATGTCGTAGAGTCCGTTGCTCCTACTGATGCCCGGGTCCTTATTACGGGTGAGAACGGGACAGGAAAAGAGATTATTGCAAAAGCAATTCACGAGAAAAGCCAACGCCAAAAATACGGGTTCGTTGATGTCAATTGTGCCGCAATTCCAAATGAACTCATCGAATCTGAGTTATTCGGACATGAGAAAGGGTCATTTACCGGCGCGTTTCAACAAAGAATCGGACGATTTGAGTTAGCAGACAAGGGCACGCTCTTCCTTGATGAGATTGGTGATATGAGCCTTCAGGCGCAGGCAAAAGTTCTGCGTGCGATTGAGGAAGGAAAAATTGAACGCGTCGGCGGTGGCAAAAAGATTCCGGTTGATGTAAGAATTATTGCTGCGACAAATAAAAACCTTCAGGAAGAGATTACCAAAGGTAACTTCAGAGAGGATTTATTTCACCGTTTAAATGTTATACCACTGCAATTGCCTTCATTGCGCGAACGGGCAGATGATATACCTGATCTGGTGAATTATTTCTCATCTGTAATTGCTTCTAAATATAAACGCAAGGCTCCCGTTTTCAACGAAGCAGCTCTTCAAGTACTAAAAAAGCTGACCTGGCCCGGCAACATACGCGAGCTACGTAATGTCATTGAGCGGATAATCATCCTGGTCAACAAACCGATGATATCAATAACGGATATTCAGTCATTACTGCCGATAGAGAAAGTCGGTATTGACGACTTGATTGTCGAAAGCAATTCATTTCAGGAATTCAAGGAAAAAGCCGAGAAAGCATATATCCTCAAACAATTGGAACTTAACGGCTGGAACATCAGTAAAACTGCCGATATGTTAGAGATTCAAAGAAGCCATTTATATAACAAGATGAAAAAATACGGTATAGCAAAGGAGACTGACCATGAGTGAAACAATTTTCTCCAAGATTATCAGGAAGGAGATTCCTGCACAGATCGTTTATGAGTCTGACAGTGTGCTTGCCTTCAAAGATATTAATCCGAAAGCACCCACTCATATTTTAATTATTCCGAAAATTGAAATTTCAACAGTGAAAGAAATAGTCGGCAGTGAACACGCGGCTCTATTGGGCGAGATGTTCGATGCTGCAAATAAGATAGCCAGAGACCTTAACATCGCTGAAGATGGGTTCCGACTTGTTATCAATTGCGGAGATAACGGGGGACAGGATGTGTATCATCTTCACATGCACCTGTTAGGCGGCAGAAAAATGACCTGGCCTCCGGGTTGATTTGAATTTATATATAAAAAAAAGTCCGGCTGAAAACCGGACTTTTTTTTATTATTTCTGCTGTATATCAGGCAACTTTATATCTACTGGAGGCGGCATCTTGGAAATTTTATCCGAAGAAGCTTTATGTGCTATATTAAATGGTTCATCATTAATATCATATACCGTCGGATCGGTCGCATCTGTTACTCTGAATCTTGCCATGGATGAGATATCCGCCCAAGTACCGATACTGTATCTGTAAGCTCCTGTAGATGGAATTCCTGCGGCTAAAGTTCTCCAGGTGACCCCATTATCCAAACTTAACTCAAGATTTACCGTGGTGACTCCTGACGAATACCAGGTAAAAGTAGTATCAGAAAGGACAAAATCCGTGGTTTGGTTCGGGAACATAACTTTAATTTGCTTACTCTTAATGATAGAGAACACCGTATCCGACACATCAGAATATAAACCGGTAGGGGTATCTTTAACTCTGACACGACACATACTTGAAGTCAAACCATCAGGAATATTCCAGGAATAAAATCCTGTTGAAGGTTGGTTCACTGCTATACTTGACCAGTTGGCACCGCCATCCGTTGTAAAATCAATATCAATAAACGGTATGTTATTTGAAGCCCACTGAATGACATCTTTTTGGCCGGATACCAACTTTTCAAATCCATTCGGTTTCAACACCGTTATCTTATAAGAAGGTTGTGGCAATACAATAAAGGAACCATCCGATTCATCTACCGGAGAAGTATTATCGAAATCAAATACTTTTATTCGATATCCTGTAGCGCCTGAACTTGCACTCCAGATATAGAACCCACTATTTGAAATACCTGATGCAATAGTAGCCCAACCGTCTGCATCAACTATATCCGGCGGAATGCCATCATATTTATACATGATGGTTACCTTGGACACTCCGGAAGATATCCATTTTATCGTGTCGGCTTTGCCACCCGTCCATACTTCGCCGCCGTTTGGATAAATTATTTGCATGGATTTAATTGGCTCAATGGTAAAGGTTCCATCACTGACATCACTCAGAGAAGATGCGGGCACCTCACTGATACGTACTTTACATGAAGTTGAAGAAAGTATCGGGATCGGATTCCACTGATACAATCCGGAACTCGCTGCACTGTCAACAATTGTAGACCAAGTCAACCCGTTATCAGTGGTGTATTCGATTTTTACCTTACTGATTGCTGAGCTTGACCATGTAATATTTTTCACACTCGAAGCCTGCCAATCTTCACCACCATTCGGGGAGGTAACGGTTAAAGCTTTGTGAACTTCATTCGAAATAGCAAAGCATGAATCGGATTCATCAGATGGGACTCCTCCGGTCGGATCACTAATCCGTACTTTACACAATCTCGAATTCAAATTCGGAATTGTCCACGAATACGTTCCCGTATTATCTAAATTGTCAACCACTGTGCTCCATGAAGCGCCGCTGTTGGTAGTAAATTCTATTTTTACTTTCGACAATTTGCTTGAATACCAGGTGATTGCCTGACTTGAACCGGTTACCCATGTTAAATTAACATTTGGAGTTAAAACTTGAATTGCCGGTTTGGTAATAACTGAGAATACTTTATCATTGAGCACTGCAGGGAAGCCATCTGCGGCATCGCTAATTCTGATTCTACAGTTTGTTGAGGAGATATTTGGTACCGGAATCCAAACATAAAAACCATCGCTTTCAGTCGAGGCGATGATAGTTGACCAGTTAACTCCATTATCGGTAGTAAATTCTATTTTAACATTTGCGACATTCTCAGATGTCCACTGAATGTTATACGCACTACCGGCGGTAATTACTTCAGCATTTGACGGAGTTAAGACGGCGATGTTTTGTGCCGGGGTCAATGCAAAATATGCCGGACTTGAACTTGCAAGAGCACTGTTTGAAGCGTCACTTATTCTTACTTTGCAAGTGGTTGAAGCAAGATTCGGCACATTCCATGTGTAACTGCCGGACGTTGCAGCGTAGCTCGAAACAATAGTTGTAAAACTTGTTCCTCCATCTGTGGTGTATTCAAGTTTTACATTTGAAATACCTGTACTCGTCCATGTAATTTTCTGCGTCGTTCCATACGCCCAGGATTCAGAACCAACGGGAGATGTCAGACTTAATGTTTTAGCAGCTGCAGAAACAATGGAGAAATTAGAACTTGAGCTGTCAGTGGGAGTTCCTTTCTCCGCGTCACTGATTCTCACCTTGCACTTATCCGAAATGGTATTTGGAATAGGGCTCCATGTATAACTTCCGCTGTTGGCCGTACTATTAGTAATTACAACCCATGTTGCTCCGGCATCCGTAGAGTACTGAATTTTAACATTTTTCGTTTGTACTGATTCAATCTTTTTTGAGATTGAGTTAATTTCGGTAAGCGGCCTCTTCACTTTCTTTTGGCTGATGGAAGTAACTGCCGCCGGCTGCTGTGCAATTTTATTTGTATTATTGGATTCCCAGGTTATCCTCGTTGATCCTCCAACCGTTAATGTATCTCCTCCATTAGGGGCGAGCAGATTTAATTCCGGCTTGTTAGAAATAATGAAGGTCGAAGGGGATACGACCGCCGGTGTTCCGTCAATTGCATCCGAAATACGCAATCTACAAATTGCAGAAGGTGTGTTCGGTATATTATACCAGATAAAAGAACTATCATTTGCCGTTATTGATGCAATAGTATTGTATGTTGCGCCATTATCAACAGAGTATTCGATTTTTACGTATTGCATGTCATTAGCAATCCATTTGATTTCGTAACTGCTGCCGATGTACAATTCTTCATTATAGGTTGGAGCGACAATGGATATGCTTTGAATAGAAATAATATTGAAATTGGCATCGCTTACATCATTAACCGTATCACTTGTCGCATCAGAAATACGGATCTTACAAGTTGAGGCGACAACACTAGGTATCGGATTCCAGGTATATTTTAAACTATCTGCCGGATAGGAAGTTTGAAATACATTCCAGGTTAATCCACCGTTGATGGAATATTCTAATTTAACTTTTTCAACATTTAACTCAGTCCAGGTGATGACCGTTGATTTTCCACCAATGAGACTTTCACCGCCGTTAGGTGCGGTAACTGCAATATTCTTAGGGATGTATTTAATGATTTTGAAATAGTAATCAGATATATCGACATTCTTCGTATTTGACTTATCAGTAACTCTTATGAGGCAGGAATCAGAAGGTGTGTTCGGAATACTTGACCAGATGTAACTTTGCGTATTTGTAATACTATCCGCAAGCGTACTCCAGGTTGCCCCACCGTTAAGGCTTAGCTCAACCTTCATTTTTCCACTGGTAGTACTTTTCCAGGTTATTGTCTGAGATGCACCGACATGCAAGGATTCTCCACCATTAGGTGTAGTGATAACAATAGAAACGGATGTAGTACCCGTTGATGTATCTGTCCCCACAATTGATTCATCTTTATTGCATGAAAAAGAAATAAGGACTGCCAAAATTAAGAGTAGAATTCGATATTTCATGACCCACAACCTATAGTAAACTATTAATACATGGAAAATATAAAAAAAAACTAAAAAAAGCAGAATTTTTCAACGAATTACGAATATTTTAAACATTTCTTGTGCTGAAATACATTGGGTTAGCAGAGGGGAATAATGATAAAAACATGTATTTTAGAAATTACTGATTACAAAAAATATGTGATTGATGAATATTATCAAAAATGCCTTCCTGAAAAGTTTAAATACATTCAACATTGATGTTCTTGCAAACAGGCTTTACGTCGTTAAAAGCGATTCGGAAATTGACGATATCGTTGAAGATTTGAATAAACACCGCATTAAGCATTTCATTCTCGGAAGCGGAAGTAACGTGTTGTTTACGAAAAACTACTCCGGGGGAATTATTAAAAATGAGCTTAAAGGCATTAAAATAGTTGAGGAAAACGAAAATTCCGTCGTTGTTCAGGCAAAAGCCGGAGAAATCTGGGATGATCTGGTCAGTTTTACTGTCAGCAAACAATTATGGGGACTCGAGAACTTGTCCGGTATACCGGGAACAGTCGGCGCTGCCCCTGTTCAAAACATCGGGGCATACGGAGTTGAAGCTAAAGATACTATTCAACGCATTATCGGATTCGATTTGGTAGATCTTGAATGGAAAATATTTTTGAATGAAGATTGTAAATTCGGCTATCGTGAAAGTATTTTCAAATCCGAGTATAAAAACCGGCTTCTTATTACCGGAGTCGATTTAATTCTTTCAAAAACTCCCGCTCCAAAACTGCAGTATGGAGCATTACAAGAACTTGAAAGCAAAAATCCCGGCAGGCTATCAGCGCAGGATATCAGAGACGAAGTATTAAAAATACGAAACTCGAAATTGCCCGATCCGAAAGTACTGGGAAACGCGGGGAGTTTTTTCAAAAATCCTGTTGTTGATAAGGAATCGTACCTGAAATTACAAAGCGAATATCCCGACATCCCAAGTTTTCCGTTGGCGGATGGTGATGTTAAAATTCCGGCCGGATGGCTGATTGAAAAATGCGGCTACAAAGGTAAGCAAAAGGGGAATGTCGGTACGTATGAGAAGCAGTCGTTGGTTATTGTTAACCACGGCGGGGCAACCGGACAAGAGGTGTTCCAGTATGCCAGAGAAATTCAAACTGCTGTAAAAGATAAGTTTTCAATTGAAATTCGATACGAAGTCCAGGTACTTTGAAACTATTTAAATACCTATAGTGTTTAATCTTGAAAACAAGAAAGGATCTTAAAATGGTTAAAGTAGGTGATGTAGCTCCCGATTTCACATTATTCAGTCATGAAAATGAAAAAGTCTCTCTTTCTCAATTTAAAGGCTCAAACGTAGTACTGTTATTTTTCCCGTTCGCTAATACCGGTGTTTGCACAAAAGAACTGTGCACATTTCGCGACAGCATGACCCAGTACAACGACCTCGATGCACAAGTTTTGGCATTGAGCGTAGACAGCCCGTTTACCCTGAAATTATGGCACGAAAAAAACGGCTTCACATTCCCGTTGTTGAGCGACTTCAATAAAGAAGTCATCAAACAGTACGGTGCTATTTATGATGTGTTCGCACCGGGTGCGTTTAATTATTTCGGCGTTGCTAAACGTTCTGCTTTCGTTATTGATAAGACCGGCGTATTGCGTTACGTTGAAGTTCTTGAAGATGCAAAGAACGAACCCAACTACGAAGAAATCAAAAAAGTATTAGCGTCTCTGTAATTGTATAATTAATTATAGCGGTTTAGTTTATGATAGAAATTGGAAAAAAGGCTCCGGCATTCAAGCTCAAAGACCAGCATGAAAAGCTTATTGAGCTTAAAGATTTTCTCGGCAAAAAGGTTGTACTGTATTTTTATCCAAAAGATAATACGAGCGGCTGCACACAGGAAGCTTGCGATTTCCGTGATTCGATAAAAGCGTTTGAATCATTGGGAGTAACGGTACTTGGTGTCAGTCCGGATTCAACAGCTTCGCATAAGAAGTTTGCAGATAAGTTTGAATTGAAATTCTCCTTGCTTGCAGACGAAGCCAAAGAAGTTCTTGAGAAGTACGGCGTATGGAAAGAGAAAAGTATGTACGGTCGGAAATACATGGGCGTTGAAAGAACAACCGTCGTTATAGATGAGACAGGAAAAATCCTGAATATCTACGCGAAGGTTAAAGTTAGCGGCCATATTGACGAGCTCAAAGCATTTCTGAAGAGCCTGAAATGATCTATCTAACCCGAAAGGAAGTGTTTAGTGCTTCCCATAAACTCTACAATCCGGAACTTTCGGAAGAACAGAATTATGAGATTTATGATAAATGCGCTAACAAGCATGGTCATGGTCATAATTACGTTATCGAAGTTACGATTGCGGGAGAGATTGACCCAAGAACGGGTTATCTTTTCGACCTGAAATTATTGAAACAAATAATTCGGGATGAGATCATTTCCAAAGTTGATCATAAACACTTGAATTACGACGTGGATTTTCTCAGCGGTGTAATACCAACCGCTGAGAATCTTGTCGTAGCATTCTGGAATAAGTTGAAAGACAGAATTCCTGTGGGGATTCTATATTCGGTTAAGTTACATGAAACCGAAAATAACATGGTTGAATACAAAGGTGAGTAATTGAATCAGGAAAAAATAGAACAGTTGGTCAAGAAATTGTTGGTGGAACTGGGCGAAGATCCGACACGCCAGGGCCTGTTGAAAACACCCAAAAGAGTCGCCAAGGCATACGATTTTCTCACCAGCGGTTATTCAAAAGACATTGAAGAAGTACTGAACGGAGCTATCTTTGAAGAAAAATATGATGAGATGGTCATCGTTCAGAACATTGACTTTTACAGTATGTGCGAGCATCATATGCTCCCGTTCTATGGAAAAGTACATGTGGCATATATCCCGAACGGTAAAATAGTCGGACTCAGTAAAATTCCGCGCATTGTTGAAGTGTTTGCAAGAAGACTTCAGGTGCAGGAAAGAATGACACAGCAGATTGCCGATACAATTAACAAATATCTTTCGCCAACCGGTGTTGCAGTAGTCACCGAAGCACAGCACATGTGTATGCAGATGAGAGGTGTGGAAAAACAAAATTCATTCGCCACGGCAAGCGCAGTGCATGGCACTTTTAAAAGTGACGCAAGAACCAGACATGAATTCTTCAGTTTAGTCACTCACAGGACGCAAAGATAGATGGCTGAACCATTCGTTTGGATTACCGGTGCAAGCAGCGGTATAGGACTCGCGTTAACCAACATACTTCTTGAAAACGGTTTTAATGTATTTGGTACTGCCCGTAGAGAAATCAAATTACCTGCAGAAAAGGGTAAAGGTACATTTTTATCTTTCACTTCAGATATTGCTAACATTCCCGATGTTGAAAGTGCTATAAATTATCTAAGTGCAAATGGCGGATATGTTCAGACACTCGTTAACAATGCAGGCATTACATCGTTTACTCCCGCTGAAAAAGACTCGATGCAATTAATCACTGACATTATCAATACGAATCTACTCGGTTCGATTATAGCAATCAAAGCAGTATTGCCGGATATGATTGCGAAGCGGGATGGAGCAATTATCAATATACTTTCTACGGTAACGCATAAAGTATACACCTACAGCAGCGCTTATTCAGCAAGCAAGTCCGGACTATTAGCGTACACTGATGTGCTCAGAGAAGAGATCAGGGAGCATAATATCAAGGTGATTAATGTTGTGCCAGGTCCAACGGCAACCCCTATATGGTCTGAAAGAGTGCTTAATCAGAATTCAGATAAAATGATGAAGGCAGAAGATGTCGCTAAAATCATTCTTCAACTACTTCAGAATAACTCAACTTCAGTGCCTGAGGAAATCAGGCTAAAACCTATTTCCGGGGATTTATAGTAAATTTCTTTTTTTGATTTCCGGAAAAAGTCATATATTTCATATCTTAAAATTTTGTAAAAATTCAGCATTCGTATTACCACGGAGAGGTGGGTGAGTGGCTGAAACCAACGGTTTGCTAAACCGTCCTAGTGTGTAAAGCGCTAGCCCGGGTTCGAATCCCGGCCTCTCCGCCAAAAGCTTCTTTAACAGAGAAGCTTTTTTCATTTTAAATTATTCTGTAAAGCGCTAGCCCGGGTTCTCCACGGAATGCCTTTGGCATCCGTTGGATCCTATGGAGAATCCCGGCCTTGGTTCCCGAAGCATTGAGGGACTCCGCCAAAAGCTTCCAATCTTGGGAGCTTTTTTCGTTTTAAATTAAATCACTCACATACTATACTTCTGGACAAAGTAACAAGTTGGCTGAAGGAGCTTATATTCAGGAAAAACGAGAAAACCGAATTAATCTTTCTTCTTTTGGCGTTCAAAGAGCCTTGTATATTCTTTTTCCCCAACTTTTAAATAGTCAGTAAAAAGAGAATTATAAGAATCAATTCTATCAGCTGATTCAATAAAAATTTTCGAATACTGGCTCAAAGTAGCAATTTGAACATCACAAAGATCCTTAAAATACTCGAAATTAGATTCAGCCGAATTTAAATCTACCGCAATCTGTTCAGTCCATGCTTTATATCTTGAATCACTATAATTGTTCAGAAGCTTTCTAAGTTCGTTAAAAAATATGTCATAAGACGAGGCAAAAGTCAAAGCAGTACTTTCATTATATTTATTAACAATGGAAACTATACTTTCAAAGTATACATCCTCAACGGTTTCAAAATTCTTGCGCAAAGAAGCAATATGTCGCTTTGTAGTATTGATAAGTTCATTATTGCTCTTTTCATATAAAAGTGCACCTGAAATAAATTTATCTTGTAATGTGTCAATTAAATTGAAATTTTCAGTTGATGCTGCAATTGCTTGGTTAATATTCAGAAAAGGATCAATAAAAGAATCATTTTTTATAAACTCAGTTAGGTATGAAAATATTATGTTTGAATCGATTTTGGCTAATTCTGTATAATAAAATGAAGTTGTCGCAGAATATTCCGCATCATACACATATTTGCGGATATTTTCACAGAGATTATCCAGATTAGCAGCTTGTTTTCGTAAAGATTTAGAGAATTTAGGGAGAAGAAGACAATAATAGCGGAATTTTAGAAATAAGGGATGGCGCCTATTCTTTTTTTCATTCTTCATGGTAAAACTTAAAGTCACTAAAAGTGCAGTAAGTGTTATCATGCCTGTGAAAAGCGCAGAAAATTGAACTGTGCGAGAAATGAAACCCCCAAAAGACCACAAAATATTAAATAGCCATATAAAAAAATTTGTTATATAATGACAGAGTGATACAAACATATAGGCCCTTATAATTTAGTGTTATGATTGCCATACGCTGGCAATAACTTCTTGAATTTTGGCTTCCATTTGAGTCTTTAGTGCTTTGCAGTTTTCAACTGCCTGCATATCCGATTGAATCTGTATAACAATTTGCTCTTGCTCAGCTAAAGAAGGCAAGGGGATTATAAAAGATTTTATTTCATCAACAGATACCACATTCTGTATGGCTACGCCAATAGCACCTTGATTAAGCTGATTCTGAAAAAAATATGAGTCCATAATCATTTTAAGAAAATGAGTATTTATTAATGAATTGTTCGGTCTTAATTTTAGTAAGGCTTGATTGATGATACCTGGTTCAATACCCTCAGGGGCAATTGCCACTTTACCAAAGGTGCCAGAACAACTCATTATAATGTCATTAGGTTCTAATTTGAAACGGGACATTTCCTTGTATTTATTCTCATCAATAAAATAACCACCAATTGAGAAATCATTTTTAATCGCGTGCTTTTGCTCATAAACTTTAAAACCCTTTTCTACAAAAATCTCTTTTTTTAATGAACCGCCAAAAGGACCACGCACAAACTGACACAAATCATCCATCCGAGTTTCGGCCCAAGAAGGATTAATTTTGAAAGTGGGTTTGTAGTTTTGAATTATGAGGTTGCAGCCATCTATAACTTTTTGGTATTGCTCGATTTCTGAGACGATTTTTAACTGAATTTCGAGGGGAGGTACAGGGACTTTTATTTTTTCCAAATCGCCTTTTGTGATATGTACCAGGCCGACCCCACCGTGCAAGTTATCTTCAACTTCTGTTACGATTTTTTTTAATGCCCAATAAAAATAATCTTTACGAATGACATCGGAACATTCCACCCTAAATATATGTTGATTTAAAACTGCTTTCTGACCACGCCAAAAATGTGGGCCAAACGAAGTGCCTCTTGAACCTGACCAAGAAAATAACAAATCACCGTTTTCAACAAAATATTTTTTTTCTATAACACCAGAGAAATAATTAAACGAAGCAGCAGGATTATTTAGATTTTGAATCCTTATGATGGGAAAGCCAGAGCTAATTTCTTCTTCCCAATCAGTTGGTTTAAACGCCTTGCCATTGACAAGGTTGCAAATATCACCGATACACTTGAATTCCCGGCTATGTGATAAGGATTCAGTAGGTATGGAATAATTATCAAAATTCAAATTATATTCTTTTTGATAATCAAGATGCTTTTTCAATTCAGCTGGAAGCGATATAGCTACATCTAACTGCGCGCCATAATTAATAACAGCTTCTTTTAAGTGCTTTTCGACAAATGACTTGATTTCTATATCAGAATTAGGAAAACGAGGTAACCCAGTAGCTTGCAGAAATTTTAGTTGTGCAGCAGCTTTTTGTCTCTCAGATGCTTTAAGATATGCTTTATACTCTTTTTTGCAGAAAGCCACTGCAGCGGTTAAGGCTTTGTAGCTATCAAGTTTTGCAAATTCTTTGCGATGCAACACCTTATACTGCACATTAAAATCTGGAGAAGCAACATTATTTGAAGGATTGAATGCAGCAGGTTCTTTTTTATAAGTTGTCAGGAGATTTAATGCTGCCGGTAAGTCATTTTCTTTTATCGGATTGCGATTTGTATTTAGAGAACGACCATCATTTTCAATTTTAAGAAGCAGGATATTGTCAACTGTTCTGGCAAATGCACGATCGACTAAAAGTATTGATGTTTTTACTCCACTATAAGGCTGGAATATCTGAGCCGGAAGCGAAACGACCGCCCAAAGACCCATTTCTTCAATAAGCCATTTACGAAGCTCGATATAATCATTTGAGCCCTGGAAAATTATGCCTTCCGGGACAATCCAACCAGCTTTACCGTTTGGAGAGAGATGTTCTAATATGTAATCCGAAAAAAGAATCTCAGCTTTATTTGCCCGTATTCTAAATTCAGGATGTGGAAGAATGCCACCTTTAGGTGTCATAAAGGGCGGGTTTGCAAGAATACAATCAAATTTTTCGTTCCACCTGTTTTTATTGCTTAACGTATCATATTCATGAACTAATGGATTTGGAAAATGATGCAGATACATATTCACTTGCGATAATCTAACCATGAGCGGGGTAATATCGTAACCCATAATCTGTTTAGACAGATTATCTTTTTCTAATTGCAGGAGTTTATCGCCCCAATGAATATCAATCCCTTCAGTATCGTAGTTATTAAGAACTACACGATAATCTTCATATCCAGTAGTATTTTTACGTAGAATGTGCTTATAAGCGGAGATGAGAAAACCAGCAGTCCCGCAAGCCGGGTCAAGAATTTTATCATTTTTATCTGGGTCTACAACTTCAACGATAAAATCAATTATATTCCGTGGAGTCCTGAATTGTCCATTCTCGCCCTGAGTACCCATCGAATTTAATAAATATTCGAAAGCATTACCAAGTTCTTCAGAATGGCTATACTCAAATGTATTTATTTCATCCATGAAAAGTTTGAGTATACGGCCATCACGAAATTTGAGAAAGGTATTTTTGAAAATATTCTTAAATAATTCTTCTATATGCTGTGATTTATTGATGGCATCAATGGCATGAATAAATTTCGTAACACGTTCTTCTGAACTAAGCTTATTGCTCATTAAACTCTGCCAGGAATATTCCTTCAACTCATCACGAAAGAAATACGTTGACCCGGAAAGTTTTCTGCTTTTCTCGTCAATATCATCCATGAACTTATAAATTAAAGCAATGGTAATTAATTCTACCTGATCAGAGGGCAAGGGCAGTTGACCAACAAGTATATCACGGCAACGGTTTATTTTGTCTTTAGTTTCTTTAGGGAGCATATTATGCTTTTAAGTACTTATTTATTGAAACATTATCTTTAATATAATTCAAGGTCAGGTCTATTTGCTCTTTACCCAAAACCTCTAAAGTCTTCAACGGGAGACGGGCTTCTGTAGCAAGCCGCGGATATTCTTTATTGTCCAAAATGGGTCGAATATCATCGAATAAGCAATAGGCTTTAAATAATTCCCTCAGTTCATAATATTTAGAGCCATCAACTCCATCTACTGATAAGAGACGTTCAAATTCTTCATCTGCAAGTTCATCACGGGATTTGAAACGGGTTATTTTGCCAATTGCTTTCATAACAATTTCACGAAGACTTAACCGGCGGTCAACATTATAGGATTCCTGTAATTTTTCGCGATTCCAGTACTCTGTAGGTTGATTAAAAATTTTATCCTGGACATGCTGAATAATAACATCCCATTCTTCCTGATCAGCTGCTTCAAGCAATGACGGGTTATTCGTGATGTCTTCTTTAGTTTTTGCCTCAAAGCCTTTTGAAAAAGCCTCGCGGTCTATTTTCATGCCACTGAGACCAATTTGCTCTTTAACGATAGGAACTAAATTATCAGGACCAGTATATGTGAAGCCAGAAGAGGGAGGCGGAGTTTCGCCGCCTGTGCCAGTGCCCAAAGGTGGCAGCTCTAATACTTCGCCATATTTGAACTCTTTTTCAAAATACTCACAATTGGCGAAAAAATCGAACAGATAGAAATTGTCTTTCTTTTCTGAATATTTAATGTCCTTGTCGTCATACGAGAAAGTCCAAAGGCGGGTGCCTCTACCTTTAATCTGTATGAATAGAGATGGCGAAAAGATAGGGCGGGCAAGGACAACGTTGAGTATATCCTGACAATCGTACCCTGTAGTCATCATGCCAACAGTAACGCAGACTCGGGCCTTGCTTGATTTATAATCAATCAATTCGGGATTAAAGTTTGTAAACCCCTTCAAATTGTTCGTAGCAAAAGAAACTGTCATACTTTGAGCAAGTGGAATATCTGACGTAATCTGGATGGCAAAGTCTGAATTATATTTGTGCGGATAAATATTTTCGATCTCTTTATTGAGCAATTCTGTAATAATCCGGGCATGATTACGGGTAACAGCAAAAAATATGGTTTTCCCGATTTCACCCGTAATGGGATCTCGTTTGGCATTTGCTAAAAATGCTTTGACGAAAGCAGAGTTAGTCTCAGGAGAGAAAAATTTCTTTTCGAAATCTTTTTTAAAATATGTTTCTGATTCTATGGTTTGCTCATCTAAATCTTCGGCGGTGAGTTTTACGCTCCAGCCTTTTTTCGAAAGGAGGTCGGTTGTAACCGTGGTGCGTGCATCAAGAACGAAAGGGTTAACTAAATAGGGCGGCTCATGATTCACTGCATCAAGCAGACTATAGCGAAATGTAGGGACGCCATCTTTGCAGCCAAACATATCGTAAGTATCGAGCATCAGCCTTCGTTCTAACTGGCGAGGGTCAGAATTTTGCAATTCGGCTTGATTGACACCTTTGAGATAATCCCGCGGAGTTGCTGTAAGTCCTAATTTTGAGCCTATAAAATAATCAAAAATAACACGGTTATTGCCGCCGAGGGTACGATGTGCCTCATCTGAAATAATGAGATGAAAATCATTTGGGGTAAATTCGGATAAATAGCGATTATTGGATGACAGACTTTGAATTGTGGTAATAACAATCTGTGCTGTAGCCCAATTATCCCGAACATCCTTAAATATGACTGAACTTATACTATCAGAGGCAAGATACGCCTGGAAATTTTTATAGGCTTGAGTTTCAAGTTCGAGACGATCTACTAAAAATAAAACTCTATCGGCATTACCTGAACGTAGAAACATTTTAATGATAGCAGCTGAAAGCAAGGTTTTGCCTGTACCGGTTGCCATTTCAAGTAGGAAATTTCTATTGCCCTTAACATACGCTGACTGAACCTTTTTAATGGCTTCAAGCTGGTAATCACGTAAAATACGAATGTCTTTGTTTATCGCTACTGTTGCTTTTTGGGATGGGGTGTAGGAATTCCATTGTGCATCCATGGAAACGGCAATATAATTCTCATCTATTTCCACACGAGCCATCGCCTCAGGGTTCGGAGACCAGGCTTGAGCTATGCCAAGTTCGGAATTTGATAAAAATTTTGAAATACGGATTGGATTACCGTTTTGCAAATCCCAATAGTAATGCATGTTACCGTTTGAAAGGAATATATGTCTTACTGAGATGCTACGGGCATATTCTCGAGCCTGCTCTTTGGCATTTAGGGGGTTGATGCTTTCACGTTTGGCTTCAATAAGGGCAATGGGACGTTTGTCTGAATTCAATAGGAGGTAATCAATAAAACCATTCTGGGCTTTTTCAAAATCATCGCCAAGCTCAGAATTTGCATAGGGCTTTTTTGTTATGCGATGCTCACATTTAATATTCGCCGGACCATCAGCATTATTCTCAAAGCGCCAACCGGCGGATTCGAGCAATTTATTGATTTTAACACGGGCAAGAGCTTCTTTAGACACTATTTTCCCTTAGAATTACATACAAATATATCAAAAGAGAGAAGGAATTAAAACTTGGAAACTATGAGAAATAAAGTAATAACACAATTTATTATTTCAAAATGTTTATGCCTATACTCTATTTTGATAATATTACAACAGGCTGCCCTATACATTGAAGAATCCGTGAAAATCAGTGCCTGCCCGCCTGAGGCGTGGTTATCCGCCTGACTGACGCAGTCGGGCTGGTCCGCATTCTATTTCCAAAATATAAGACAGCCTTATAACAACTATATATGATAGCTTACTTTAAATACCACATTTCTTCTTTCTTCAAAGCTCGCGCCGCTAAAAAATGCACCTTTGATCAGGTGGGCATGATCTAACAGATTTGTGATATATACAGAAGGTTCTAAAGTTTGTTCTTTCCCGATTGCAAATGTATATCCGGCTGACAGATTGAGTATCCACGATGGGGAAGTGTGTGCACCCTGATTGAAATCAAACAACCCGGTTTTGAAAGCAAAATTGTCGTTGCCGTTCGTCAATCCGGAGCCGTATGTTGCAGTCATATTGACAAACCAGTTCTCAGGCTGATAGTTCAATCCTATTACAGCGGATAATCTTTGGTCGTGGTCGAGATCAAAATAACCCGTAGACGAATCGGCAGGTAGAAAGCCGCCTGACACCGGACCCTGACCATACGCGTGTATGATGGATGAGTTTATATATCCCGAAAATGGAGTTGACAGATCATTGTATGTTAGAGCAAATTCTAATCCGCTTGTTTTTATTTTGTCAATATTCACGTTCACCTTTAGCGAACTTGACCCAAGGGTTTCATCATCCAAACCGGGACTTGAATTCTTGTAGAAACCGGACACCTTTGTGTTGAATCCTTCACCCCAATTTCTCATATAAGAGAGCTCATACAAATTATCTTTCTCAGGCATCGTTGGAGAAGCGGTGTTTCCGGTTAAGGATGCAATGGAGCCGAGATTTTCAATGTTTGTCGGCATGAACAGATGATCATAGCTAAATGAAATACTGTTATATGCATCCAGGAAGAAATACAACTTTGCTCTCGGCGAAAGCTGATATTGATTTGCTAAAGATGGTGCATTATGAATATCATACCGGAAACCTGCATCCAATTTCGTCCATTCATACGGATGCCATTCGGATTGCAGAAAGGCTCCGGCATCATATCCTTTATATTCAGATTGTACAGGCACTTTGCTGGTTGTGGTTAAGAATTGAAAGTCCTCATTACCTGCGACGTAATTATAATTTGCTCCCACTGCTAATTTGAACTGATGAGAGTAACTCTTATCATATTTCACTCTGATGCCCGTAGTTGTGAATGTCCGGTTTTGATAGAGGACATACCCTGTGGTAGTATCATTATTCAGATACACTTTACTTTCATCATCCGTGTTAGGCGTGAATTCAAGGCCGCCTTCCCGGACAAATGCACCGACAAACAGGTTTGATTCATGATCAATCCGGGAAGAAATCGTATGGAAATACGATAGTGTTTGAAAAGCGTTATAGGACTTCTGCTTATCGTTTGAAAATCCGTCAACCGGATCAAACGGTACCTGTGTGAATGTTTTGCTGTAGTTGAGATTTGATGTAAGATAATCATTCTCCGATATCAGGTAGTCGAATTTCCCGTACAGAAAATAATCGAAACCATGATCCTGAAATAATGTTTGCACCGGCTGATCAATTCTTCTGTCCGTTTCTTCGCGCGATGCAGCAACATAGTAGCTCAATTTGTTTGAGTGGTCGCTGACTGCAATGCTCTGGCCGTTGGAATTGATTGCCTTGAAACTGCCGACTTTTGATCCGAGCGAATCATTATTAGAGGTAAGATAACTTCCGGCAAATGTTGAAATGTCAACATGTAATTTACCGGATGGGACTCTGTTTTGTATATCCATCAGACCGGTTATTTGTCCTCCGAATTCGGCAGGGAAGCCACCGGAGAGGAAAGTCACTTTGGATATGACCTTCGGATCTACGATTTCATTTAATCCGCCGAAAACCCCAAGTGGAATAGGAATGCCATCTACCAGATAACTGAATTCACCATGCTGGCCGCGAATATGCACTTCACCCGTTGGGGCTCTTGACGCGCCGGCAAGATTTTGCTGAATAAGCTGCGTCATTCTGGAAGTCGGAGCCGCATGATATGTTTCACCTTCAAATGTCTGCCTGCCTGTATTCACGTCAATTGACGTTGACACCTGATTGATTTTGTTTTCTTTAACCACGATCTCCGATAGTTCAACACTTTTTTCCCAAATCGAGACTTGCACAGTCCGGTGGGTTGAGTCAACTATGACACTCGTGTCATGGTCGCTGTACCCGATATACCGGGTAGATAGTGTATAGGAATTTTCTTCAAGATCGTCAAAGACTGCTTTACCGAAACGGTTTGTCGTACCTACTGAAATAATATTGTCATTACGTTTTATTATAACGGTGACTGCCGGTAATGGGTCTGAAGATAGTTTATCTAAAATAGTCACCGTATAGTTTATTGTTTCTTTTTTATTGATCTTGTTCTCAGCCTGTAGACCGGTTGTCATAGCAATGAACAACGGCAAGACGAGAAACAGATGTTTCATCTTGTTCATGGAAAACCTCATAAGTAAATATTTTGCTCCTAACGAGCTTCAAAATGTGGAATTATACTTGTCAGGAAACTGAGGGAGGTCCCCGTAACTGGGGTATAGAAATGAAACCATGAGATTGGTTGATAATGGTCTTACCGGTATGAAGCAAACTTGCACTATTCTGAACATGAAATTCACTTTTACCGAAAGAATCAATATTAAATAGGGAATTAACATAATTGGCAAGATAACAACCGTCTGTCAGGTTCTCTGCAGAATGAAGATTAATCGAGGATTGGTAAACCGTATATGAAGGTTTTTCCGGGCAGCCGGAAATATGCAGAGTGTGATAATGAAAAGTGTTAACTAATAGAAAAAAGATGTAGGCGGATAATAGTAATCCGTCTAATATTCTCTTTGACCTATGTTCACTTTTACTAAAAAACATGCAGAAATTTACTGATTATTACGTTATACTTCATCATAAACAGCGATAATTCAGTGTAAGTTCAGTTTCAAACGCTATTTAAATGAAAATCAGATAATTATTAGTCGCAAAAATTGTAAAATAGTTGCAAGATTGATAACTTTAGGTTTCAATTTTTAAAATTCGGCTCAATTTCCAATATGTTTAAAGTTCTTGTCATTGCATACTATTTTCCTCCAAAAGGCTTAAGCGGGGTTCAGCGAACTCTTAAATTTGTCAAATACATGCCAAAATTCAACTGGCAGCCTACGGTTTTGACATCAGGACTGAACGCTTATTACGCCTATGATCATTCTTTGTTAAAAGAAGTAGATGAATCAATTGTAAAAATAGTCAGAGTCTCTGCAAAAGAGATAAACTCCTTAATACCGAAAAAAGGCACTATTAAGATGCCTGGTGAATTTCTGAGAAAAACTCTCTCCTTCATCAGTTCATTTTTCTTTATTCCCGATAACAAAAAACAATGGGCTAAAAATGCGCTTATTGAAGCCCGGAAACTCTTGAAAGAAGAGCAGTACGACCTGATTTTTGTTACAGGGCCTCCATTTTCTTCATTTTCTATTGCAGCTCAACTTAAGAAAGAATTTGACGTTCCTTTAGCTTTAGACTATCGTGATCTGTGGTATGGATTCTACTTTGCAACATATCCGACTCCGTATCATAAGAGCAGGAATAAACAGCTTGAATATCAGGCATTGAAAGCGGCTGATAAAATCATTGTTATTAACAGACGGATTAAAGAAAAGATTATGGAATATTATCCCTTTGTTTCACATAGGGATATTATCATTGTTCCACATGGTTATGATCCGGAAGATATGGAAAAGGCAGGCATTGAGCCGAAAGCCAAAGATAAACTGGTACTTGCACATTCCGGACTCTTTTACGAGTATATTACTCCCAAATATCTGCTGAATGCTTTCAAGTCGTTAGTTGAAGAAAGACCGGATATTGCTTCGAATTTTGAGCTGGTTTTTATCGGAATACTCCGTAAATCACTTTTGCGGCAGATTCGCAGGCAGAAACTTGAACCATTTGTAAAAATAACCGGATATGTTTCACATCTCGAGGCTGTTCGTAAGATTTTATCAAGTGACGTCCTTTGGATGATGATTGGAAGAGGAAGAAATTCCGATGCGCATTCACCAAGCAAGTTTTTCGAATACGTGGGTACACAAAAACCGATTATCGGGTTCGTACAGGAATCAAGCACCTTAAAATTGTCTCTTCAGGAATATAAGGCTTCTTATATTTGCGATCCATACGATGAGAAGGCAATCAAAGAGTTGTTGCTGAAGGTATACGAAGATTTCAGGTTGAATAGATTACCACAACCCGACCCTGAAGTGGTTACGAGATATAGACGTGACAACTTAACGGAAATGCTTGGTAAAGAATTACAGTTCCTTGTCCACGTAAAATAGTTTTACAATAAAATAAAAAGCAGCCGCTGTAATTAATTTTCAGCGGCTGTTTTGTTTTTAAAGTATGCATTGTACGCGACCATAAGTACTGTGGCCAGAACTCCAATCCCAAACAGAATTGCAAAAATGAGGTGCGGCTGCTGCATTTGCTTTGCAACCGTTTTATACAATAAGCCTCCGAGAGTCCCGCCAAAGCCCCATCCGATCGCTATCGGAAGGAAGGCATAGCCCTGAAACATCGCTTCTTTTCCTTTAGGAGCAAGGTTTGCTATGTATTCGTAATACCTTGGTGCTTGTGTTTGCTCACCAATGGAGAACACAATGAGTCCGGCAATGATCAAAGGAAGTGTCGGATGGATGAAGATCACCGCCCAACACAACGCGGAAATAATAAAACCTATGGTAATAGCCTGAAATGCTGCAAAACGTTTTGTTAATCTGTTTACGACCAGCTGAAGCAAGATGATACCCCATGCGTCAACCGACTCGATAATTTCGAATGGGGCAGTTGTCGATATGTAATCTTTTATATAAAACGGAATGATGATGAAAATCTGCCAGAACATCAGCCAGTATAATGAAAAGATCAAAAGAAAGATCATGAATTTCATATTGGATAAAACTGTCAGGAGTCCTTTGCCGATTTTCAGGAGAGAATCCGAGTTTTGTTTCTTTTCGGCAGGATTGCGATAAAATATCAGTGTCGCAAAAAACATCAAGAGACAGCTAAGTGAGGATACTATATATACCTTTTCAATACCGAACGAATCTCTGACAAAATAAGCAAAAATAGGTCCAATGGCTGCACCTATATTTACAAGCCAGTAGTATATGGCGTAACCAAGGGATTTGGTTTCCGGAGTTGAAGACAATGCGACTGTTCCGAGTACACTGGGCTTGATAAATGATCCGCCGATTGCGGTGAATATCAGAATAAATATGAGCGCGTTATATGTACCGACATTCTGAAACATCGGGGCAAATGATGACATCCCCGTTGCACCAATCGCAAAGTAACCGCAGGCGAGCATCAAAAAGGACAGGGTAAAGGCTTTTCTGAATCCGAACTTATCCGCTAGTGCACCGGCAAAGATCGGCAGCGCATAAATCAATCCACCGAAGAGAGAGGATAACGTGCCTGTCTGTATTTCATCCAATTTCAAATGATCGCGGAGGAAAATACTTAAAATTGTAGCCTGCCCGTAATAGGCAAGTCTTTCAAACAATTCCATGATATTCGCGACCCAAAATGAGGGTTGAAAACCATTCCTGATTTTTGTCAATTCTGAAGAAACGCTCATAAATTGTACCTGTATAAAGTTCCGTGTTTTTTGGTGGAAAAATTACTACCTAAGGCGGCAGGAATTTACATTTTTAATATATGCTAAAAAACTGTATTTTTGAACGTTTTATTACTCCTGATAATAATAAATTTCGGTTTTAGGGAATTTTAATTAAATATTTTCAATGGTGCGATTTAGATAATCTGACCGGACACATAAACGAAATTAAAATGAAAAAATACTTTCTTTTTTTGCTTTTAGCACTGATTTACTGGAATTGCAGTTCATCAATTGATACGGCTAATCTTGGACCGAATGAGAGAATAGATTATGCCGTTAAATTATTTGATGACGGCGAATACGAAATGGCCATCAAGGAATTTGAGGCAATTTTACTTCAATTCCCGGGAAACGAAGTCGCGGATAAAGCGCAATTTTTCCTCGGCCAGTCCCGCTTTAAGAGAAAAGAATATATCCTCGCCGGATATGAGTACAGTAAACTCATAAAAACAATGACTGCAAGTAAATATATTGCCGATGCGCAATTTATGCTTGCCTCGTGTTATTATGAATTAGCACCACCATTCCCGCTTGATCAAAAGTATACAAAAAAGGCCATCGAAGAATTGCAGGCATTTATTGATTATTTCCCGGCCGATACACGCGTACCTGATTCTGAAAAAAAGATTAACGAATTGCAGACAAGATTGGCAGAGAAAGAATTTCATGACGCGTACATTTATGAAAGAATGGAATATTACAACGCGGCAATCATGACATACGGAAAAGTTACTGAAACGTATCATGATTCGAAGTTCGCACCGCAGGCTTCGTACAAGAAAATTAAGCTGCTGATGCAAAAAAACAGATTAAGCGAAGCTTCTAATGAAATTGAATCGTTCCTGCTGAAATATCCTCAGGATGAAAACATCAAAGACGTTCAGGCATTCAAAGCCGATATCAGTAAAAAAACAGCTGTAAGCAAATAAGAGATGGCACAAAAAACAATCCGTGTACAAGATACAACTGTTCAAATGACAGAACTTGTTTTGCCGCAGCATACAAATATGCTCGGCAATCTGTTGGGTGGACAGTTAATGCACTGGATTGATATTTGCGCCGCTATGTCCGGATTTAAAGTCAACAAGAAAGTCTGTGTTACTGCCTCAGTTGACAAAATTGATTTCCATCATCCGGTAAAACTCGGGAATGTTGTCACGTTAATTTCATCGGTGAACCGGGTATTTTCAACTTCAATGGAAATCGGTGTTAAAGTGTATTCCGAATCATTTGAAGATAGACCTAAGCTGCACACCAACACGGCCTATTTGACATTTGTCTGTATGGGGGAAGACATGAGGCCGTTACTCTCCAATCAGGTTGAGCCTGAAACAGAAGAAGAAATCCGTAGATTTAATGAGGCTCTTAAAAGAAGAGAAAACAGAATCTGTGCAAGAAAACCGAATTTATAAGCTTATAGTTTTTCTTTTCCTCTGCTCCACATCCCTTTATTCTCAAATTCCAATCAACGGTTTTTGTAAATTACATTCATTTCAGTTTTTAAAGTCTGCCGATAGTTTTTATCCATGTAACTTCAATAACGATGCGTATACCGACCTGATTGTTATTGATCAGTCAAACAAAAAGATATATGTGCTGGAAGGTTTGAAGGATAATGAATTCAGGCTGAAGTCCACAAACGAAATGCCGGCCGGATTACATAAACTCGTTTTGTTTGACAGCCATCAGATGAATGAGTTCTGTTATATTACACACAAAGGCAGAAAAGCAAGTTTATTAAAAATTAGTCAGGGGGGTTCAATTTCATATCGCAATATTGTATCTTTTGATGCAGACCCGGGATTCCTTACCGCTTTTGACACAAACAGAGATTCCATTCCTGAAATTGTTTTGTCCGGACCAGCAATGAAGGGGATGACCGTTGTTAAAAATTATACCAAAGCTTCGAAAGCAGTATTGCAATCTTCGTCCTGTTACGGAAAACCGGTTTTTGCCGATATGAATTCCGACTCATACAAAGATATTGTTTCGTATAATTTGTTTTCCAGTAAGCTTGATTGCTTCTACAATAACAGCCGGGGTGAATATTCCTACGTTCGTTCGCTTAACGTACCGGGTTTCATAACACAGATGAAATCCTTCGACTATAATCTTGACGGTTATGCAGACTTCAGTTATGTCATCCGGAATCAGATCAATTTCATTCTCGGAGACGGTGTATCCTCATATTCGAATACCAGGATAGTATATTTACACGAGGAACCGTATAAGTATATTTATGGTGACTTCAACAGAGACGGTAAGATAGACATTGCCTACGTCAATAAATCATGTAATAAGGTCAGCATCCTTTTTCAGAAAGACAATCTCGACTTTTATCCGGAAGTGACCTATTTTCTCGGCGGCGGCATAACTGATATTAATCCTATTTACTCAAAGTTTCTCACCGGTGCAGGTATATCCCAGAGTAACGGGAATGTAACGGTAATTGAGCCATTGGGATTAAAGGAAGATAAAGCAGAGATATGTTTCGGAGGTGAAAATGCGATATTACAATCTTTTGATCTTGGCAATGACGGATTGAAGGATATTGCCTTCTTAGATCCGGATTCCAGAAACATTTCGTTTTTAACCCGCGATAAGAGCGGGTATTTTGCAAAACTATTCATCTTCAATCTGCCTGATGTTTATTCGGAAATCAAAATTGACGATTCTCAACCTTTCGAAAAAACTATCGTTTGTCTGCAGAAAGAAAAGCAGACCATTGATGCATTTTCTGTTGATTTTGTAAATGGCGGGATAAAGAATATATTTTCACATAAATTCAAGAAACTGGTTGATTATGAAATCGGCGGTGTAAGCCCAAGATTATCCGTTTTGCAGTATTATTCTAATAAGCTCTACATAGAGTATTACAACGCGTTTACTGAGACAAAACCGTTCCTCAAGTCCTCTTGCAATGTGAGTGAGCTTGCATTTGCAAAAATCACTCGTGATAATAGCGTGTTATATTCGGATAAGGAAGGAACCGGGTACTCATATACTACATGGATTCCGAACGCCGGCACAACAAAACTTATTGATAAAAAACGGCTAAATCCCGAAGAACGAGTAATCAGAAATTATGTCGGAGATTTTTACAATGATTCCCGTGATAGATTTTTTGTGCTCTATGCATCCGGTAACGAACTGCACGGATATTTTCCCGGAGTAGGGGAAATCCCGGTTCTGGACAGGGCAGACAAAGCATTTAGCTATAGATTGAGCGATTCAGTCATGACGTTTTACAGGAGAAAAAACAACGCAGAGTTGAGTAAGTTATACCTCTTTGAGCCTGCGAACTCAACATTGTTCAGAATTGACATAATACGCAGACGTGGAAAAATCTATCTTACTGAAATTGGTAATATCGAAAATGTAAGTAACTTTATAATTGAGAAATTATCGGGTTCGCACTATTATATAATTAGTTCTTCCAACAACAAACGCACTATCGGTTTTGAAAAATTATAGTAGTAATTCCATATTTACGTTGATATTTCTGGCATTTTTGGCGATGCAGATACAGGCGCAGAACCTGGATTCATTGTACTCGAAGTTTACTTCTATGCATTCGCATGCAACAAGCTCAATGCAAAGAACTACCGCGTCAATTCAGACTGAGAAATGTGCTACGGATTTGGCTTATACAATCAAAAAGAATCTAAACGGATTTTCACTCGAAAAACAGGCCGTTTTAAAATCGATTCTTTCACGTCCCGTCCTTAACTCCACAGTTGTATCACCATCAGGAAAATTTACGATTCATTACGATGCTACAGGGTCAGAGGCGCCTTCATACTCAATGACAGATTTAGCTATCGCTTTTGATTCGGCTTATTCGTTTGAAGTTAGATACTTGGGTTTTCCTGAACCTCCTATTGACTTGACTGTTGACACGGACGGCAGGTATCATGTGTATGTCTCAAACCTCGGCAATGTTTATGGGTATACAACACCCGAGAATGAAGTAAAGACCGGCTCACATACATACTCTTCGTATATTTCAATTCATAACAATTTTAACGGATTCTATACTGAAGGGATTAATGCCGCACGCGTTACCGCGGCACATGAATTTCACCATGCAATACAGATGGGCAATTACTATGTAAGAGAGAACAGTAAGAGTGAAATTGAAGACCTCTTTTTCTATGAAATGACATCTACGTCCATGGAAGAGTTTGTCTATAATTCCATCAACGATTATTACGCGTACCTAAGTTCTTTTTTCCATAAGCCCAATCAAAGTATGGCTAATCACAGCGGGTATGATTATATCCTATGGAATCTTTATCTACAAAAAAAATTCGGATACGGAATCATTAAAAGGCAATGGGAATTGCTCAACAAATACCGCGCGATGAATGCAATTTATTTCAGTATTGCTGAAGCAAATTCCACATTCAATAAAGAATTTTCAGAGTTTGCAAAGTGGTGTTATTATACGGGCTTTCGAAGTGAGCTAAGGGATTATTTCCCGGAAGCCGATAATTATCCTACACTCGTTAATTATCAAACGAAATTTTTCACAACCTCGGCTACCTCTACGTTTTCCTTAGAGCCATGCTCTTTTGCTGCTTTAAGTTACGTGTACACTCCTAAAAATGATACGGTAGTAGTACTTCCCACAAATGGAAATACGACAGCAGCTATGGCAAATCCTGATTCTAGTTTTTCCGGCACATTTGAGATAGCCACTGAAGCAATCAGCGGAGGTCAGCAGATTGGCTATTATTATGGTGCACTAAGTAATATGGACTCCGGTGTTTGGGGCTCGTCGATCTTTCTGAATAATTCGGATATTCTGACAGCCAGATCGAAAAATTCATTCCCGCATCCGAATCCGTTTTACAAAAGTAAATACGGGGATTTAGGACTCATCTTTTTACCATTGGATGCCGGCGATGAATCAAATGAGGCGGATCTATACATATATGATGTTTCGATGCATTTAATTCAAACTTTACACAAAAACACGGTAATGGACAGACAGCTCTATGTTATTTGGAAACCTTTCGCGGACATGAAGACACGGCTGGGTTCCGGAGTGTACATTTACCAGTTAAAAACTGCGAATAAAAGTATTACCGGAAAGATTGCGATAATAAATGACTGAGAATGCAGCATATAAACTAACAGCCGAAAACCTTACGAAAATTTTCGGCAAACGTCTGATATTCAAGAACCTGCAAATGGTTTATGGAGCACCGGGAATCTATGGAATTTCCGGACCGAACGGTACGGGTAAATCGACCCTGGTGAAGGTTATCGCCGGATTAATCTCTCCAACACGTGGCAGCGTTACTCATCAGGTGGGAGAAAGAGTAATACCGCATGAAGAAATCCATAATTATATTGGATTTGCAGCCCCATATTTGATATTGTACGATGAATTCAGTGCCCTTGAAAATATTACATACCTCCTGAAAATTCGAGGACTCGTTCCTGACATGGATTATATTGTTTCGCTTTTCAAAAAGGTCAATCTCTTTGAAAGAATGAACGACATTTCAGGCACTTTTTCATCAGGCATGAAGCAAAGATTACGCTTGATTTTTGCTCTGGCTCATAATCCCGAAGTCATCATATTAGATGAACCTACATCAAACCTAGATGATGCAGGGAAGGGTATTTGCTATGAAATTATACGGGATCTTTCGAAGGAAAAGATCATCATTTTAGCCTCGAACGAGCAGAGTGATTTGGCATTGTGCAAAGATATACTTCATCTTGAAACATATAAGAAGTAATATGATACGATCATCAATAGCACTTTTTCTGAAAGATATTTATTCTGAATTGCGGACACGCTACGCGATAAATGCGTTAGTTATGTTCATTATCGTTACCATAAGTGTTATTCTGTTTTCTATCGGTAATGAGCGAATTACCGACTTTTTGACCGGCGGCTTGTTCTGGGTCGTCATTTTCTTTTCCGCAATGTCCGGGCTCTCTCGTGGTTTTGTTTCCGAAGAAGAGCGGGGGACAGTAATGACTCTGCAGCTCTCCGCTAAACCTTCAGTTGTATTCACCGGAAAGCTGTTATTCAATCTGATTTTGGGCTTTTCGATGAACATCTTAATAGCTTTACTGTATGCTATTATTTTTGACACCTTTAAAATTAGCAGCCTTGGCATATTCATTTTTATCTTCTTTTTAGGAAATATCGGATTGGCGATATCCTCGACACTCATTGCGGCGATCATTTCCAAGGCAAATTCAAAGGGAACTCTTTACCCGGTTTTATCATTTCCTATATTATTACCCTTAATGATGATTTTGGTTGATTTGACCAAAAGTTGTATGGGTGGGGTAGTATTTCAGGAGGTGATGGTAGAAGTAGCAATACTGGTTTGTTATGACATTATAATGCTTGCTGCTTCTTACCTTTTATTTGAATTTATTTGGAAATATTGACATATTACAAATATTAAAATTAACAATTATTATGTTTTGGAAAATAATCTTATTTCTTTTAATGTCGTTCGTTATTGTGGCCGGACTTTGCTTCCCGATAGTACCTGTTCCGGAACACTGGTATCAATTTCCGTTTATTCCGGGACTTGAGGAAAAAGCACGCATTATTTTCTTCCACGTTCCGACTGCTTGGCTCACCGTTGTAGCCTTTTTCTTTTCAACCTATTTCAGTTATAAATATCTGAAACACAAGGATTGGCAGTACGATATTAAAGCGTATGCTTCTGCTCAAATCGGTATGATTTTCTGCATTCTTGCGACTATTACTGGTTCTGTCTGGGCAAAATTCAATTGGGGCTCATTCTGGAATTGGGACCCGCGGGAAACCAGCATTTTTGCTTTGCTGCTTATCTATGGTGCCTTATTTGCACTCCGCTCCGCTTTGGACAACGAAGAAAAAAGAGCACAGCTGTCAGCCGTGTATAATCTTATTTCTTTTATAACAGTACCGTTTTTTATATTCATTATGCCCAGAATTATGACAGGTCTGCATCCCGGTTCTGCGGGAGATGAGGGCGGTTCGGGACCAATTGTAAATTTCAAGATGAATGGAAACATGAGGATCATCTTCTTTACATCCCTTACTGCATTCAGCATTTTATACTACTGGATATACACAATTTCAAGTAAAACATTGATTCTCGTTGAGAAAAATAATCGTAAATTAATTGAGGAATGACTTTGGTGGAAAGTATCAGCAACTTCCTTCAACAAAATTCATTATATATCGTATTAATCATAGTACTGATCGTTTGGTTAGGAATATTTTCGTATTTGACAGTTTTGGACAAACGTTTAAAGCGTATAGAGAGGAACGAAGAAATTGAAAAGTAAGTATATTTTCGGCGGCGTTATTGTTGCCGTATTTCTTGCATTAATGGTCTATCTGTTTACACAGAGCAGTATCCAGTATGAAAGCAACTTTACCAAGGTTATCGAAAAAGGGAGAACGGTAAAGGCTACAGGTAAGTGGATTAAGGAGAGAAACTACGAAATTAATCCGCAGGATAAGACATTCTCATTCTTCATGAAAGATACCAGTGGTGTCGAAATGAAGGTTGTCTATCGTGGGACTATGCCGAACAACTTTGAGGTCGCTCAGAGCGTGGTCGTGACCGGACAATTTAAGGATGGAACATTTCAGGCACGTGAAATATTGACAAAGTGTCCATCAAAGTATCAAGATAAAAAATCTTCATAGTTGTCAGGAGTTTTATGATAGGCAGTCTTATTATTTCAACTGCATTTGTATGCAGTGTCGTTTCAATGGTTTTGTATTTTCTTGCATTTCGCGGGAAAACAAGTGTAGTTGCCTGGGCCAGAAGATCATACCACACAATGGTTTTTCTGGTTTTTTCGGCATCAATTTTCTTTTTATACATCATACTTACACATCAATATCAGTACCACTATGTGTACAGTTATAGCAGTGATAACTTATCACTCGGTTATCTGATATCAACGTTTTGGGCAGGCCAGGAAGGCAGCTTCATGTTATGGCTGTTCCTAACGTCGTTTACCGGTGTTGTAGTGCAGTATTATACCTCCAAAAGAGAATCCTTAGAATACAGTGTTATGGCTGTTTTCGGATTGTCTACAACTTTCCTACTGGCAATGGTATCGCCATTGTTGAAAAATCCTTTTGCGTACTTGTGGACTGAACCTTTGCTTTTGGATTTAAAACATCTCAACCCGGAAATGGTTCGTTTACCGTTTTTACAGAGTTTCTTTTTTGCTGATCCCGGGACAGGGCAGCCATACCTCCGTTTTAACTCAGAAGTGTATGCTTCATTACAAAGTGCAGGTATCAGCATTAAGGAATTTATCATTCACGGCAAGGGATTGAATCCATTACTGCAAAACTTCTGGATGCAAATCCATCCGCCTATTTTGTTTGCCGGTTTTTCTCTGGCCACTGTGCCATTCTCATTTGCGATTTCCGCTTTAATGAGAAATGACTACAAAGACTGGGTAAGGCAATCATTCCCTTGGCTCCTCGCGATGTCCGGTATTTTGGGACTCGGTATCATGCTTGGCGGTTATTGGGCATATGGCGTACTTGGATGGGGCGGTTACTGGGCATGGGATCCCGTTGAAAACTCAAGCTTGGTTCCGTGGTTAATTAGTGTTGCGGCAATACATACATTTTTGGTGCAAAGAAAGACACAGAATGCCGAATCACCAATTGGTAGATTTGCCAGAACAAATCTTATTCTCAGTTTATTGACGTATATCCTTGTAGTATACAGCACATTCCTGACCCGTAGCGGTATACTCGGCGATGCTTCAGTGCATTCGTTTGATAATCCGGGTTCAAGTGTTTACCTGTTCCTTTTGATATTTATCATCACCTATGTTGTTTTAAGTGTTGCGATGGTCATTAAGAGATGGAATAAATTGGGCGCTTTGTCCTTGCCTGAAGGAAATCTTTTATCACGTGAGCTTGCATTATTTACTGCATCTGTCGCATTTATCTGTTCTGCAACAGTGGTTATTGTAGGTACATCTGCTCCGATCATCAAAAAGACTGTAGAACCGGCTTTTTATAATGAGATGCACGTACCTTTGGCAATCATCATCGGATTATTGAATGGTTTGAGTTTAGTTCTCAGTTGGAAGACAACTACCACAACCAATCTTTATAAAGACCTGAAAATAAGTCTGATCGTTGCTGCGGTGTTAAGTATCCTCACCGTCATAATCGGTGACGTTGCAAATGTCATGATGATACTGCTGATCTTTTCATCGTACGTAACCCTGATTATTAATGGAAAGATTGCTTACAAGGTATTCAAATCCAACAAGAAAGTATTAGGCGCATACGTCGCACATATCGGTCTTGCATTATTTCTGCTGGGAGTAGTTGGCTCCGCCGCTTACAGTCAGGAAAAGGATGTTAATCTGGTAAGAGGACAGGCTGCTCACGTTTTCGGTTATGAACTCACATTCACCGATCTTGTGCTGAACAAAGAGAACAAATATGAGTTTGTTATTGATGTGAAGAAGCCCGGTGGTGATGGTTCACAAAGCATGTCCGATGTGCTTCATTTCACCCGTTCTGTTGGTGAAGTCCGGCCGGTTATGTTCATCAGCGAAGTAAACAACGGTTTAATGAAAGAACCGGACATTTTGACTGCCTTTGTTAAGGATTTGTATATTTCTCCTCTTAACTACGATGACGGTAGCAGCCAGGCTCAGAATGGCTCGCAGTTATCATTGACTCCGGACCAAGAAACCACGGTCGGCGGTGTTAAAGTTAAGTATCAGGAATTGATTAAACCTGATGTTTCGGCCATGAGCACCGGCGCTAATTTTAAAATGGGTGTTCGACTCATTGTAGGAGAAGGTAAAGACAGTCATCCGGTTGATGTCATGATCCAAAAAGAAGGTAACAACTTTGTAGCTATTCCGGTTGAAATTCCGGAAGCTAAGGTGCAGATCAGCCTTTCAACTATTGATCATACATCAAAGTCAGTTGCACTTGTGGTAACTCCAAATGACGGATCTCATGCTGCTATGACTCAAGGACAGGAAGTATTCTCAGTTGCAGTCAGCACAAAGCCATTTATCAGTTTGGTCTGGCTCGGGGTGTTTATTATGGTTTCGGGATTTGTTATCTCAACCATCAGGCGATTGAAAGAGTCAGCAAAATAATTATAAAAAAAGGAGCTTTAAGCTCCTTTTTTTATGCCTGAGAAAACTCGATCTCCGTACTGAATTTTCTTTCTGTTCCAGCTTCTAATCTCACTCTGTCTGCAAGATCCTGACGATTAAATGCATTCCATACAAATTCAGCGGGATGCAGAATAATAGATTCTCTGAAGCGCTCCTGAGTTTCATTTCCGGTGGAACAGAAAAGAACACCCTGTGATTGCCTGATTAACAATAACGAACCGTTATCCAAGTTTTCAATTTTTGATTCTATAACCCCATTACCGGATTGCGTTTTATTCGCGTAACAAGCATTCAACATTCTTCTTCCGATAATGCGTTTTTTCTGGAAAACGGACGGGCGGAAATCCGAACCCGGCAAATTGGATATTGGTGAGAAGGCCATTTCATTGGCGTAGGGAATAAAGCTGCTATCCGTTAACACAAGTTTCTCATATGGAATGTTGAGCGCCAATGAATCAATACCTTTTTCCGAGAGCCTGAAATATGGATGCCAACCGCAAGCGAATGGTGCAGCTTTTTCACCAACATTCTTACCTGTAATTTCTACTAAAAGTTTTCTACCTGATAGTGTGTAGGTCACCTCAATTTCAATTTGAAATGGAAAATATTCTACGGGTGATACAATCAATTTGTCACATGTTAGAGAAATGCTTGCTGAATCAGTATTGATGTCAATGTTGGCTACCTGAAACTTCTCTTTGGAAATCAAACCATGCATTACTTCGCTACCGGGCAGGGAATACGTAATGTCATCAAAAGTAAAAGAGTCATTGTGCATCTTGCCGTAGAACGGGGCAAGAATTGATGACCGGGGTGATTTACCTTCCAGCATCTCATCATACGAGTGGTATCCGTCAATCAGATTTAAAGGGCCACGATGTGTTTTTACAAAATAATTCAGCACAGACGCGCCCATCTGATCTATCTCAATTGATGCCCCCATAGTATCATCAATAATTTTTATCGAAGGGAGAACACCATATTGTTTTTCTTCTACTCTAAACCTGCTCATAATCACTCCTTTGCATAATCGAAAAAGCCAAACAAAATCAAATCAATACCGGACAGAAAAACCTAATCTTTATCTTTGTATAATAATGCTGCTTTATCAGCTGAAGTAACAATACCTTTAATCATTGCAGAACTGAAACCATTATGTTCCATCTGGTTCAAGCCTGAGATAGTGCATCCCATTGGAGTTGTAACTTTATCAACTTCATTTTCAGGATGATCACCCAATTGCAGCAATAGAGCTGCTGCACCTTTTGCGGTCTGTGCAGCCATTTTAATAGCCTCTTCAGAATGGAATCCAATCTCAATACCGCCTTGCGAAGCTGCTCTGATGGCACGCAAAAAGAAGGCGATACCGCAGGCACAAAGAGCTGTTGCAGGAACCATGAGTTCCTCTTTTATAACCATCGTAGTTCCGACTGCATCAAATATTTTGACCGCACTCTTCAATCCTTTCTCTGCGGATTTGTCCGCCGACAGGCAGGTCATTGACTCATTAATGGCAATAGCAGTATTCGGCATAGCGCGTACTATGGTCACTCCTACAGGTACAAGTTTTGTCAAAGCTTTAATGGTTGCACCGGATACGACTGAAATTAGTATCTGCTTTGAATTAAGTGATGAGTTAATCTCTTCCAGAATTCCATTAAGCTGCCTTGGTTGAACTGCAATAATAACAACATCAGCGTTCTTCACTGCTTCAGCGTTATCTGTTGTAACGCCGACACCTGCGTCCTTGAATTTCTTGAGAGATTCAATATTTCTACGGGTAACTTTTAAGTTTTTAGGAGAAGCAATTTTCGCATTAAGCAATCCGTTCAGGATTGATAAGCCGATATTGCCACCGCCGATTATAGTTATTTTTGAGTCCATGTATTTACCTTTAGTTTAGATATTTTTTTAAAGTCACTGCTTGCCCGAAAAGTAGTTTACAATATAATTATAATCTTCAGGCTTATTCAAGTTGAAATAAGTATTTTTTTCATATCCCGGATATACTTTTTCGGCATCAATGATGACCGAATCAGTGCTTTTAACCAATTGCAGAACCGGACATCCGCGTTTCTGTTGAATCTCGGAACGGGATTCTTCCTCGCGGCGTACAGAAATTATCTCCTCAATTTCCGGTATTATTGATTTTGTATACAGTCCGCATAATTGCTGAACAAATCCATCCGCCAGCGCAACTTTCACCGGTGCATCGGGTGTATAATTAATAATAAATTCAATCATACCTTGTGTCATGAGAGGCATATCACAGGAAATAATAAAATTCTTTTCCGTTGTGGACTTAACCAGAGTCGAATAAATACCTGCCAACGGGCCGATCTTTGTGACGGCATCCGGAACCATTTCCAATTGTAAAAATGCATATTCATCAGGCGAATTCGTACTGAGAAACAAGCGGGGGAATAGGCCACTCATTAATTCAACTGTCCGCTCTATAAGCGTCACCCCGTTAATTTTCATAAGGGACTTGTTCTGTCCCATCCGGGTGCTTTTCCCTCCGGCTAAGATTATTCCGGTTATATCCTGATACATGAGACTCCCGTACCGGCTTGTAACAAATGATCATCTTCCATAGCCACAAAGAGACAGTTGGATTGAGCCAAACCGGCTAGATTGTTGGACGATTGCAATCCCTGCACAGAAACGGAGTACTTATTCCCATCATAGGACAGCAATCCACGTACAAAGTGCCGTCTGGTATCCGACTTTTTATAATCCGATGTAAGAACAGCTTGAACTATTTCAGGCTCATTTTGCCGGTAGATTGTTTGAATGAACGGCTCAACTAAAATTTTGAATGTTGCATAGCTCGAAACCGGATTGCCGGGCAGTCCAAATATATATTTCGACTTAGTACCCTGGGTATACTTTCCAAAGACAACTGGTTTGCCGGGCTTAATGTTGACCTTATTGAAGATAATATCAACTCCAAGCTCTCCAAAAACTTCTTTCAGAAAATCATATTTGCCGACTGAAACACCACCTGTTGTAAGGAGAATATCAATATCGCTTATCAATGCAGCGTGCACAGCCTCTTTTATTATGGCTTTGTTATCCCTCAAAATTCCAAGATTGACGGTCTCCAGATTCAAATTTTGCAATGCTGATAAAATCGTATATAGATTCGAAGCCCGTACTTTATCCGTATCGGGTGTTTCGTGAATATCTATAAGCTCATCACCCGTCGTTAAAACACCTGCTTTAAGTTGATTATACACATTGACCAAATGTTTGCCGCACATCGCAAGCAGAGCGATATGACGCGACTCCAAAAATGTGTTTTTTTCAACGGCGAGTAAACCTTTTTGTAAATCCTCTCCGGTATGCCGGACAAATTGCCCCTTTTTGATTTTTTTACCATCAAGCAAGGTTATGCTGCCAGCACTTTCGGCTACATCTTCAAGCGGTATTACGGCATCTGCATCATCAGGTAATTTTCCTCCAGTCATTATGCGGACAGCATTCACTTCACTCAGAGCGACTGCATGAAAATGTCCGGCGGGGATTTCGTCAATTATTTTCCATTCATTTCTTTGGGAATATTTAATAGCAAATCCATCCATGCTTGAATTAGTAAAACCGGGGAGATCGGAGTCGGCAAAAACATCTTCTGCCAATATTCTATGGAGTGCCGTCAGTAAGGGGAGTGACTCTATTTCCGGAATGACCGTGGAGGCTTCCTTCAGGATAATTTTTTTTGCTTCATCGAATTGTAACATGATAGTCCTATTATTTACCGGGGCTGATATACGTCCCGCTCTTGCCGCCTGTTTTTTTACAAAGATGAATATTGGATATAACGATGGATTTATCAACTGCTTTGCACATATCGTAAATAGTAAGCGCAGCTACAGAGACAGCAGTCAGCGATTCCATTTCCAATCCGGTAACTGAAGTTGACTTCGCATTCGCGAATACTCTGATGAGTGATTCTTTTTTTAGAATTTCAAAATTTATATCAATATGCGATATGAATATATTATGGCACATGGGAATAATGGCAGAGGTATTCTTCGCCGCCTGAATTGCGGCAATCTTTGCTACAGTAAGGACATCACCTTTTTCTACGGTATTTTTTTCAATCATTTCAAGAAGCTTGCCGGAAACGAACACATCACCGGAGGCTAAGGCAGTCCGCTTGGTTGTTTTCTTTTTCGAAACATCCACCATTTTAGCTTTACCATTTTTATCAATATGACTGAAACCCAAAACCATACTCCTTTTTATGTAAGTAACCCTTTTAGCATGGCAGAAAATTCCGCAGCGATGCTTTTTCTGTCAAAAGTCTTTACGTACTTTAAATCAGTTTGATGCTGATTAACCTCGTCAAAAAGTACATCAAAATCATCCTGCGGCGTAAAATACATGCCGGCATTCGATGTCTTTATGATTTCCTGAACTTCATCGTTTGGTTCACCGTAGGCAACTATCATTTTTCCGGTTCTAAGATATTCGAAAAGTTTGCCGGGTACATGCCGTTTCTCAGTAGGGCAGACAAGCAGAAAATCGGCACTTGATATAAGATTCAGCATATCGAAATAAGGGAGAAACCCATAATACGTGGTTATCTCCGAAAGCCCGTTTTCTTCAATCGAGCGCTTCACTGCAGGTCCGACCGTTCCCATGAATTTGATTTCAATTTGGTCACCGGAATCTATTTTCTTTTTAATACTTTTCCAGAGCGGCAGGGGATTTTGATAATCAAAAATGTTACCGGCATGGACAAATACTTTTTTGCCGATATTTGATTGCTCCGGATTAGTCTGAATGTTGTTGAATGCTGCTTCTTCATAACCCCAGTATAGTACTTTTGAGTTTGATGAAAGCGCGGGATATTTATGAACAAGATCGTGTAAAAGATTTTTCGTGACCATGATATTCAGGGCACCGTTAACAAGTACTTTCTTTTCTAAGTAATTATCTATTGCCAGCGTTAAGCGGCTTCTTTTGATCCCACGATAGTATGCTATATCCGTCCACGGATCTATTAAAACGGAAATGTGAGGAATCTTATATTTTTTACTTATCCGGAGCCCGACTATATGAACCGAATGCGGAGGTCCGTTTGTGATAATCGCATCAAATTTTTCCTGCTGTAGCAATTCTTCACAAGCTTTGAATGCATAAGGTATCCATCCAACCCGCGCATCAGGGATAAACAAGTTCATTCTAATCCAAACCGATAGACGGTGTGTTAAACTTTTATTCTCTTTAGAAATTGTTTCAGAGGCGATAAGTTCTGCATCAGCCTTTTTACCGGTAAATTTTTTATAAACGCTAAACGGTTCAAGTGTTTTCGTTTTTATTACCCGGACGTCAGGGGAGACATAGCCGGACAAGGAATCATCTTTTTGAGAGAATGTTTCATTCTCTACGGTAATAACAACCGGATCAATTCCGTTTTCGGGAAAATGCTGTATCATACTCAGCGGCCATTGGAGTGAGGCTTTACCGGAAGGAGGCCAAAAATATGTTAGGAAGAGTACTTTCATGGATAATTCGTCTATTGCTTTTTACCTGAAAACCTGATAACGCTTGCCGGACCTTTGTGGCCATTGCCTTCATCTAAGGTAATTGTTTCTTTAGTGAAGGTATTAATATCGAAATTTATAAAATCCTCGATAATCTCCTCAAGTGAATAGAGAAGATCAATATCTTTTGGTCCGCCGGAATTGTTTTTTATCTGTTCTTTTGAAAATGCTTCAAAGATCAAAGTACCGCCCGGTTTTAAGGCTTTAAGAAATCTTTGATGGTATACTTCGCGCTCATCACTGTTAAAATGCAGATAGAGAAGACCTATGGCATCATATTCCTGCTCTAACATTTCAGCAGCATCTAATCTACTGACTGCGTAATTAATCGAAACACCATTTTCCTGAGCCAATTTGAGAGCTTTTGATCTTCCTATATCACTTTGATCAATTGCGTCAACTGTCCAGCCGGCTTTTGCAGCAAAAACGGCATTACGGCCTTCGCCTTCACCCGGAAGCAATATTTTGCCTGCCGGAATTTCCGACAATTGCTGCTTGAAAAAACTGTTTGGTTCCTTCCCGTATACATACTCGGGAGCCGAATAGCGGCTATTCCAATTATCTATTTCCTTATTCATGACCGTCTTTATAAAAGTTTTCCGTGGTATTTCTTAGTACAATCCGATTTGCTAATTTACAAAACATAATTAAAACTTTTCAGTAGATAAGCAGATATGACGGAAACATTTTTACAGAAGCTTGAAAAAATAATCGTAGTCGGCGATAAAATCCTCATCAAACCAAGGGCAGAGAATGAAAAGACTCATGCCGGTTTGTTCTTGCCGCCCGGTGTACAGGAAAAAGAAAAAGTCCAAAGTGGATACGTAATGAAGATTGGTCCCGGTTATGCGATTGGAATGAATCCAGAGGACGAGCCTTGGAAAGAAAGACGCGATGAAGTCAAGTATATACCGGTTCAGGCAAGACAGGGGGACCTGGCAATATTTCTGAAAAAGGAGGCATACGAGTTCGAATATGAGAATGAAAAGCTCTACATTGTGCCTCATTCTGCTATTTTATTGTTAGTTAGGGAAGATAATTAAACCTTTTTCGCAGAAGATTTTTTTATTTCTCAATAAAAATCATTATATTTAAGTTTATGTAATTTTAATCATTTAGGAGTAGAAATTATGGCTCGACGCTGCCAAGTTTCCGGTGTACAACCGATGAGCGGAAATCATGTTTCCCACGCACACAATACATCAAAGCGCAGATTTTTACCGAATCTTCAGAAAAAAAGAGTTTTTGTTCAGGAATTGAACCGTTTCGTTACTGTTAAATTGACGGCAAAAGCTATTAAGACAATCTCCCGCAAAGGTACTGCTGAATTAGCTTCGATGATACAAAATAAAGAAATTAGTGTACGCTAAATAAAATTGAAAAGAGCAATGAGAAATCATTGCTCTTTTTTTATGTCCATCCATGCTGCTTTTTTTCTCAAAAACCTGCAATCCCAACAAAAAAACATTGTTCACATCAAAAAACCTGCATATATTTAAGTTTATTTTTCATAATTACGACAACTTGGAAATAATTTGGCTCAAGTTGGAATTTCCAAATTAGAAGGAGAAAGCATGTCTGATAAAAAACCGTTTGTCCCGTTTGTTTCGCCTGAAACAAATATGGCAGAATTTACAGTTAGAGCTTTAATAATCGGTCTTATAATGGCTGTCGTTCTTGGCGCCGCCAACGCGTATCTGGGTCTGAAAGCCGGTATGACCATTGCGGCAACGTATCCTGCCGCAGTCATCGGCATGGCCATTTTACGCCTCATGAAGGGTTCAATCTTAGAAGAAAACTTTGCTAGAACCGTCGGTTCCATTGGTGAATCAATTGCCGCAGGTGCCATTTTTACCATTCCGGCATTTTTTATCGCTGGAATTTGGGTCAAATTTGACACTATCGGTAATTATTTAATCGCATCGTCAATTATGTTCGTCGGCGGTTTATTAGGTATTATGTTTGTTGCTCTTTTAAGAAGAGTAATGGTTGAAGATGCTGAATTACCGTTCCCGGAATCAGTTGCAGCTTCTGAAATTCATAAAGCCGGCCGTGCCGGTGGAACAGGCGCCAAATTCTTATTCGGTGCAATGGGAATCGGTGCTTTGATTCAGGCTCTAGGTCAGTTCAAATTTTTCGCAGCAAGCTGGGAGTATTTCGTAAGATTTGCACCTGCAAAAGTTAAACTTGGTAAGTTTGGTGATATTAAACCGGATAGCGGAATTGTTCTCAGTTCACCCGGTGTAAGTCCTGCCTATATGGGTGTCGGTTATATTATCGGCCCTAAATTAGCTTCTTTGAACTTCAGCGGCGGTTTGCTTGCTTGGGGTTTGTTTGTTCCTATCATCACATACTTCCTCGCTCCGGGCGTTATTTCACAGCTACCGCAGGGTCAAACCTTGAGCAGTGAAGACTGGATCGCACTATCAACAAGTGTATGGCGTTTTATCGTTCGCCCGATCGCAATCGGCGGTATGTTGGTAAGCGCAGGTTTCACACTCTTTAAAATGCGTAAGAGCCTGGCGACAGGTATTTCGCGCTCTATTTCAGATGTTAAGAAAGCTGCTACCGAAGAATCAACTACGGTTAGAACCGATCAGGATATTAACTTCAAATGGGTTATGCTCGGCATCGGTTTCTCAGCTATCATGACTTTCCTTATTTACAATTATTTTGCTCAGAACGTCGTTGCAGCTTTAGTCGCAACATTCGTTATGATCATCGCGGGATTCTTTTTCGCCGCGGTATCCGGATATCTTGTAGGTATCATCGGATCAAGCAATAACCCGATCAGCGGTTTGACACTTTCTACTTTGATTATCGCTGCATTGTTGATGGTCGCATTGGGAATGAAGGGAACACAAGGTGTTGCCGCAGTTCTTGGTGTAGCAGCCGTCGTTTGCGTTTCTGCAGCTGTTGCCGGTGAAATGTTACAGGATTTGAAAGTTGGACATATACTCGGCGGTACTCCCTGGAGAATGCAGTTAGGCGATATCCTCGGTATTGCAGTTGCCTCAGCAGTAATGTTCCTCCCGTTAGTCATCTTGCAACAGGGTGATATCAATGCCGGTAAAATGGCAATTCCACCATACGAAGGCGGATTCGGCGGTCCGAAACTTCCTGCGCCTCAGGCAAGTCTAATGGCATTATTGTCACAAGGTATTGTCCGTGGTGAAATGGCATGGCCGCTTATCATCGTCGGTATGTTGATGGGACTCGGATTTATTCTTATGCAGGTAAAAAGCCCGATGCTGGTTTCAGTTGGTATGTATTTACCGCTCGAAACAACATTCGCTATTTTTATCGGTGGTATGATTAAAGGTATTGTAGAAAAGATAAGTGAGAAAAAACAAAATAACGCAGCTCAAAAAGCAAGAGTTGAGAATACGGGAGTTCTGCTTGCAGCCGGTTTGATTGCAGGTGAGGCTCTTATAGGCTTGCTGTTTGCAGCATTCGCGTTCTTTGAAATTAAATTGTTCGCAATATTTGATAACCCGACATTTGCTGTCAGTATCGCAGTTATCGCCTTTATCGGCTGGTATCTTGTTAGAATACCGTTAAAGAATGCCGGTAAAGCTGATGAACCAGCTCCACCAACAGCAGTGATGTAAAATAGTTCTATGAATTTTTGGCAACGAAGAAAAGTCCTTAAAGGAGTTAATTATCTTGAATTGACTCCTTTAAGGCGTTATGATTTCAAACAGGATGATGAGAACACGGTCACGATTCTTGTCCCACGGTTTGAAAATAAATTATTAAAGAATTTCTCCGGTTCGTTTAAGAAGACACAATTTGTGAATTTTAAACTGGATAAAATCGGAAGTCAGACATGGCTGCTGATGGATGGAGAAAGAACAGTACAACTTATATGTAATGAACTCAAATCAATCATGGGCGAAGATTTTGTCGAATGCGAAGAACGCGTTTCAAAATTCCTCACCCAGTTGTATTTAAACAAATTTATTTCATTTAAAGAAATAGAATAGGAAAATTATATGGGCGCTATTTTAGGCAACCTGAAACCAGCACTTGTATGGAATCATTTTGAGGAAATATGTAAACATCCTCGTCCATCCAAGAAAGAAGAAAAAATTGCCGAATATCTCTTAAGCGTTGGTAAACGACTCAACTTGGAGACAGTTCGTGATTCATTCGGAAATGTTATCATTAAAAAACCCGCAACTCCGGGAAAAGAAAATCTGAAAACAGTCGTGTTGCAGGGACACATTGATATGGTTTGCGAATGCAATAGCGACGTTAATCATGATTTTGATAATGATCCAATCCAGTGCTACATAGACGGGGATTGGGTAAAAGCTAAAGGAACTACACTGGGTGCTGATAACGGTATCGGTGTTGCAGCAGCTCTGGCTGTTCTCGAAGACAATACTCTGGTTCACGGACCAATTGAGTGCTTGTTTACACTCGATGAAGAAACCGGACTTACCGGCGCGATGAATCTGGATCCCTCAGTTCTTAAGGCTTCAATCCTTTTGAATCTTGATTCAGAGGAAGAAGGAACTTTGTATATCGGTTGTGCAGGCGGTAGAAATACTCAGGCAGTTTTTTCACCAAACGTGAAAAAACCATTAGCCCGTGCAAAAGCATTTGAAGTTAAAGTAACCGGTTTACAGGGCGGTCACTCAGGATTAGAAATTCATTCAGGCCGCGGTAATGCAATTAAAATATTGAATCGCTGTTTGTGGAATGCAGACAAGGCGTTGGATATCCGTTTAGCTTCGATCAACGGTGGCAACAAGCATAATGCTATTCCACGTGAAGCATTTGCCGTTCTTACTATTCCGTCAAATCAGGCAAAAGTGTTTGTTAAATTTGTCGAAGAGTACAATTCCGTTGTTAAGGCTGAATTGGCAACAAACGAACCCAATTTGCAAGTTACCGTATCTCCGGTTAATCTTCCTGCAGGAGTATTCGATAAAGAAACACAAGCCGACATTTTGGATGCATTATATGCAGTCCCTCACGGTGTCATAACCATGAGCCCTGACATCCCGGGATTAGTTGAAACTTCAACCAATCTTGCAACTATCACAACTGAATTCAACAAAGTTGTTGTCGTTACAAGTCAGAGAAGTTCAGTTGCTTCAGAAAATACTGATATCTGTGATATGGTTTCAGCAGTTTTTGATCTAGCTTGCGCTGATGTTACTACTGCAGATGGTTATCCGGGCTGGAAGCCGAATGTTAATTCGGAGATTCTCAAATTGTTCATCTCATCGTATAAAAACTTATTTGGAAAAGAACCGGAAGTGAAAGCAATCCACGCCGGTCTTGAATGCGGTATCATCAGCGAGAAGTATCCTGAAATGGATATGATCTCTTTTGGTCCGACGATGTTCGGCGTGCATTCACCTGACGAAAAACTGAATATTCCATCGGTTGAGCCGTTCTATAAATTGCTCACCAATGTATTGGCTAATATTCCGGCCAAATAATTTATTCAATAAAGTTCAAGGGTTGTCTTAAAGGAGCTGTTCGGTTCCGGTGAGACAACCCATTTTATTCATTAATATGTTTGTACAATGACTTCAAAAACTCAACCCGGTGCTCTCATCCGCTGGAGCGTATTAGTTCTTATCAGCTTTGCCATGTTCGGCAACTATTACATTTATGACAGCATAAGCCCGCTTGCTGATTTACTGAAATCCCAATTAGGTTTTTCAGATTCGAATATCGGCATGCTCAATGCTATTTACAGCTTCCCGAATATTATCATGGTACTTGTCGGTGGCGTCATTATTGACCTGATAGGAACAAGAAAATCGGTCGTTATCTTCACAGCGCTGGTCATGCTGGGTGCAATGATTACCGCGTTCCAGGGTAATATTTATACGATGGCTGCCGGAAGATTGGTTTTTGGATTAGGTGCAGAATCAATGATTGTTGCTATTACTACAATCATTGCGCGCTGGTTCAAAGGTAAAGAATTATCATTGGCATTTGGCTTAAATTTGACTGTGGCACGCCTCGGTTCATTTTTAGCCTTAAACTCTCCAACATGGGGGAAACATATTTATACCCAATGGCAGACTCCGTTATTAGTTACCGTAGCTGCCGGAGTTTTCGCTGTAGTATGTATCGTAATCTATTATTTCTTTGATATATACTCTTCAAAACGGTATGAAATGCCAAAAGAAGGCGAACAAGATAAGATTGAATTCAAAGAAATTTTCAAATTCGGAAAATCCTTCTGGTTCATTACTGCATTATGCGTTACTTTTTATTCAGCCATGTTCCCGTTCCAGACATTTGCCGTGAAATTCTTTCAGGAAGCTCATGGAACCAGCAGGGAAGTCGGTGGAAACCTTTCAAGTATTTTGACTTTGGCGGCTATGATCTTCACTCCGATTTTCGGTTATATGTCTGATAGAATCGGAAAAAGATCGCTGCTCATGATGTTAGGTTCACTGCTCATCATTCCTGTTTACCTCATGATGGCCTACAAGTTCGGCAGACCTGCACAAATGCTTCCTTCAGATTTTATCAATATTAATTCAGACTTCTTCGGAATAAGCGCTGCTATACCGATTTATCTGCTCTATCCGATGGCAATGATGGGCATTGCGTTCTCATTAGTGCCTGCCATCATGTGGCCGTCAGTTTCCTTAGTTGTTGATAACAACAAGCTTGGTACTGCATATGGTTTGATGACCATGATTCAAAACATCGGTTTATTCCTGTTTAATATTCTCATTGGTACTGCGAACGACATGTTCCATGCGAGTGCTCAAAATCCTACCGGATACACACCGGGTATGTGGATTTTCTCAACACTAGGTTTTCTCGGACTTCTCTTTGCATTCCTTTTACAGCGAAGTGAAAAAAGTGCTTCCGGTCATGGTTTAGAACAAGGTATGAAATAGAATTCTATTAAAAAATTGTATATAAGACGATTACATGAATTATAAACTTGCTGCGATGTTTTGCGTGATGATGTATTCGGGTGTCACGGCCCAGGAAATTGGTTTCGGATGTTTAGGACTTGTTGGTGGGTACGGAGGATATCAGTATCAGAAGTACCAGGCGACTGGGCTCAACGCTTATATTTCTGATTTTAACAACGTTGCCAAAGATTCTCTGAACAACGGGTTTAAGAGTTTAGGTACGTTGAAAGGTTACCGTTTGGGTATTAACTTTTACCGCCTGAATTTAAAAGGCTTTATCTTCACCGTGAAGGGTTTTTATACATCGGTCACAGAAAAAAGTACGGCAAATTATAATTCATTAGGTAATAATAAGAATTACAGTCTCGAGATCAAATCCAACAATCCGGGAGTCGGATTTGATATTGGTATGTCTGTTACTTCTGCACTTCACTGGAAAGTTTTGGATGCAGGAGTGACCTATGGAGACGTCAAACTGACGAAATCCTATAACACCGTCACCGGCATTATGCCGGATGAAGAATACTCTGTTAATTCAACGCATTTGGGTTACAGTGTGGGAACCGGATTTATTCTCTATCTAATCGAAAAATATGTAAGTGTTGAAGGCACCGTTGGAATTAACAATTTCACAGTGGATTACTTCCAAAATAAATCGCAGTCACCATTTTCATACCTTTCAAATCATAACCCTGTCAAAAACGCGATTGAAGCAGGCGGCTTTTCTACAACGATTCAATTAAACGTGGGATTTCCGCTATAGGAGTTCATATGAAACTTTCATCTTTGGATAAAGCTTCCGTTATAGCAATTAAAGATTGTATGGGCACTCAGCCCAATGAAAAAGTACTTGTAGTCTCCGATAAGTTTAAGAGAGAAATCGGGCTTAACTTATTTAATAATGCGGTTGCTTTAGGGCATCAGGCATTATACGTAGAAATGAAACCGAATGAACACGACGGACAGGAACCTCCCCATGAAGTTGCACAATTGATGCAGAAATTCGATGTTGTTTTATGTCCCACAAACACCTCATTGACTCACACAGCCGCAAGAAGAGCGGCGTCAGCAAAGGGAAGCAGAGTCGCAACTTTTCCCGGTATCACCAAAGAAGTAATGATACGCTGTCTGAACGCAGATTACAATAAAATTGCAGATAGATGCAATCGTGTTAAAGTAGTATTGGAACATGGAAAATACGTTCGTGTCACCGCACCTAACGGTACGGATATTTCATTCTCGATTGCAGGCAGAAGTGTACATTCCTCAAAGGGACTTTTTCACGCGAAAGGGGAAAGCGGTAACTTACCGACCGGAGAAACCTACCTCGCGCCAGTTGAAGGTACAGCGAATGGTGTATTTATTGTTGACGGCTCAATGGCCGGTATTGGGTTAATGAAAAATGCCAATATTACCATTTACGTTGAAGAAGGCTACGCTACGGAAATCACCGGCGGAGTTTCAGCAAAAAAGCTTGTTAAGCTGCTGGATTCGGTGAATGACAGAAAGGCTTATAACATTGCTGAATTCGGTATTGGGACCAATGACAAGGCGAAATTAAGCGGGATACTGCTCGAAGACGAAAAGGTCATGGGTACTATTCATATCGCATTAGGCAATAATAAATCCATGGGCGGAAACGTAGATGTTCCTATACATTTGGATGGTGTGGTAAAATCACCCGACGTGTTCCTAGATGATATTCCGATCATGAAAAAAGGCAAACTGCTTATTTAAGTTTGGCCATGAGAAGCTGGTAGCCGGACTTGCTTACCGGTATCACAACAGTATCGGATAATTTTGCCTGATATGTATCTTTTTCTACAAGAACTACCTGTTTTACAAACTCTATATTGACATAGTAGGAGCGGTGAACCCGGATAAATATATTCGGATCTAATTTGTCTTCCAATGATTTCATCGTTTGTTTCTTCAGATATTTACCCTCAGAAGTATAAATCATCACATAATCATCCTGAGCTTCAATATACTCAACGTGTGCCAGATTGATAACGTGAATTTTCTGCCCATCCTTAACTACAATTCTTTCCAGCATCCTTGCTTGTTCAACTACAAATCGCTGGATATCTATCGAGCCTTGAATGTTCTGCTCCTTTTGCTGCAAAATGCGGTCGATGCTTGTCTTAAATCTGTCGAATGATATCGGTTTGAGCAGGTAGTCAATTGCATTTACATCAAAAGCCTGAATGGCATATTGATCGTAAGCGGTGGTAAAAATGACAGGGGGGACTTTCTCCAGTAATTCAAGCATCTCAAAGCCGGTCAATTTCGGCATTTGAATATCCAAAAAAACGAGATCGGGATTTTGATCTTGAATTACTTTTAAACCGTCAATACCGTTTGAGGCTTCCCCGACAAATGTTAACTCAGGAATTTTTTTGATATATGATTTGATGACTTCCCGGCCCAGATACTCATCGTCAATAACAACTACTGTAATTTCGCTCAATTTCTAACTCTTGTCTTTTTCTTCTACCGGAATATACAAAATTGCCCGAAAGATATTTTGATCTTTTTCAATCTTGAAGAGGTTCTCCTGGTCATAAATCAGGCGCAATCTTGATTGAATATTCTGCAATCCGACTCCGGCTCCTTTGTTTTTGTGAGCCTGCGTATTCGGTTTATAGTCATTTTCAATTTCTACGGTGAGCATGGTCTTATGACATTTAGATTTAACACGAATGGCCACCGGTTCCAGTGATTCATATACACTGTATTTAATTGCATTTTCAACAAGAGGCTGCAAAATCATGTTCGGTACGTTAGTTTTTAAACAAGTCGGATCCACTTCTTTTGAAAATGTAAACTTATCACCAAACCTTACTTTTTCAATTTTCAGGTATAGCTCAATGTTTCGCAGTTCATCCTCAAGCGAATTCATCTGCTTTAGATTATTGGACAATGTTGACCGGAGAAAATCCGCCAGCATAATGGTCATTTCCCGCGCCTTATCAGGGTCAATACTTGTCAAAGCAGCAATGGAATTTAAGCTATTGAAAATGAAATGCGGATTGATCTGGAATTTTAAGCTTTTAAGCTCTGCTTCAGTCACCAGACTTTTAAGGTGCGTCTCATTCAAGGTCTTTTCGGTATAATTGTCATAGTAAATCATCAGGTAGATGAAAGACTGAATGATGAAATACACCAGAATCCCTATAAAGAATCTCCATAACAGAGATTGGATGATAAACGCTTTGTAGCTGTCATCATGGATGATTGAAGTAAAAAACAAATAATGAGCCCCGGTCCAGATTAAGGAAATAAAGAAGGAGCCAGCAATGTGTGTTAGTATAAAATTGATCAGGCTCGTCCGGTTAAATTGGATATAACGGGATGAGTAGGGAAGGAAATAAGCAATTTCCGCGAATGTAAGAACACTGAACAGGCTGTCCATGATGGCGTAGGGATATTGTAAACCTACTCCGATCTTCAGGAATATAAAGTATAACAAAAATATAAGCAGCCCAATGATCAGTAAACTGAACCTGCTCGATGCCGTAGTAAATCCCTTTAGGCGCAATGCTGCGCTATTATCGGTTGGATTAGATTCTACCATGTAAAATTCTTGTAATATTTATGGATTTTCATACTCAAGTAATTATCTCAGCTTAATTTCTCCACCGCCGAAGACAACCACGCCTTTAATATGCAGTACGGCAGTCGAATCAATTATCTGAACATTTGTTCTGGCTTGTTTTGTCGAAAATCCACCAAATAAGGGAACGACATCAATCTGAACTTTCCAGGAATCCGGAATTATTAAAGTCATGCCTCCAAAAATTATAGTAACATCTAAATACTGATCACCTTCTTTTAGCTTGCAGTCGGTTAAATCGAGCTTCGATCCGCCAAATATTGCGGTAATTGTACCACCCTGAAATGCGTCCGAATGAAAAACCTTCTCGCCACCGCCGAAAAGCGAAACATCTTCAATCACATCAAGATTTCTTTCCTCAGTAAAATTCTTATAGTACCCCTGGTAATTATTGTGGACATTACTATCTGTGGTGAATTCCTGATTTTCTTCTTTTTTCTTCCATTTCGAGCGTGTTAACAGATGAATTCCAAAGAATATTACCAAAGTAGGGAATATGAGCTTGGAACTATCACCGGGAATGAGGCTTAACGTGCCGATAATAATCAGCGCCGGTCCGAGTAGTCGTTTCTTTGCATTCACTAATAACACCATGCCGGCAACTATTAGTACCAAATCCCACGCGACCGCTCCAAAGTCCATCCAATCCGGCAGTAAATTACCAACGAGAAACATACCTCCGATAAGAACCAGTATGATTCCGAGAATGTTTCTTGATTTCCATGGCTGTTTTATATCCATAAAGGTCATCCCAATATTAACGTAACAGAAAATTCTTAAAGATTATTTATTAAATAAAGTTTCCGGTATAAATCTATACATGTTATTTAAGTAAACAAAATTAAAATCGGTAAATCTTTCTTTTTCGTCGGTAAAAATTTTTAGTTTAATGCAAGCAAAATATTTTCATGAATCAAAATAAATTCTTTTGCATTTAAAATCTTAATTGATACTTTCGCATACATACAACGCAATTATACTATCTCTTTAATAATTTAAAATTGAGAAGCATCATGAAGATTTCGCGACATTTCACTGTGCCGAATGCCGACCCTCTTGAACAAATAAAATTTGAAAACAGAACTTCAGAAATCCGGAACCCTGACGGATCCATCGTATTTCAGATGGCTGATGTATCTATACCCTCAACATGGTCTCAGGTAGCTACCGACATTATTACTCAAAAATATTTTAGAAAAGCAGGCGTACCTGTTTGTTTAAAAAAGAAAAAAGAAAAGAACGTACCGGAATGGCTTGCAGCATCAGTAATTGATAATGAAAAAATGCAGGCGCTTCCTGAAAAGGAACGGTATCGTTCTGAAACGAGTGCCAAAGAAGTTTTCCACCGTCTTGCAGGATGCTGGACATACTGGGGATGGAAAGGAAATTATTTTGATACCGAAGAAGACGCGAGAGCATATTACGATGAAATGATGTTCAGCCTCGCCAATCAGATGGCGGCCCCCAATAGCCCTCAATGGTTTAACACCGGGCTAAACTGGGCATATGGAATTACCGGCCCCTCACAGGGACATTTCTTTGTTGATTATGAAACAGGAGAATTGAAAAAATCCGATGATGCCTATACACATCCACAGCCTCATGCCTGCTTCATCCAATCTATAAAAGATGATCTTGTGAACGAAGGCGGTATTATGGATCTTTGGGTTCGTGAAGCCCGTCTGTTTAAATACGGATCAGGCACCGGTTCAAACTTCTCGGAACTGCGTGGTGAGGAAGAACCTCTCAGCGGCGGCGGAAGAAGTTCCGGACTTATGTCATTTCTCCGTATTGGTGACCGTTCCGCTGGTGCTATAAAATCCGGCGGTACGACTCGCAGAGCAGCCAAAATGGTCTGTTTGGATATGGATCATCCGGACATTGAAGAATTCATCAACTGGAAGGTGAAAGAAGAACAAAAAGTTGCTGCTCTTGTCGCCGGTTCAGAAGCTTGCAATTACCACCTCAACGCTATTATGAATGCCTGCTATCAGGAGCATCCTGAAAATGACAGATTCAATCCAAAGCTCAATCTCAAACTGCAAAAGACAGTAATTCAAGCTCGCAAAGCAAAGATTCCACAGAATTACATCGAGAGAGTAATTCAGCTTGCTAAAATGGGATTTACTTCTATAGAATTTCCTGTTTACAACGTAGACTGGAATTCTGAAGCCTATGCTACGGTATCAGGACAGAACTCAAATAATTCCATTCGTGTCACTAATGACTTTATGCAGGCCGTTATCAATGACACTGATTGGCATTTGTACTGGAGAACTGAAAAAGCCAAAGCAAAGAAAGAGGGAAGAGTTCCAAATCCGAGCCGCTCTATCAATGCTAAAGAACTTTGGGATGATATTGCGTACGCTGCATGGACTTCTGCTGATCCCGGAATTCAATACCATTCAACAATCAATGAATGGCACACATGTATAAATGACGGTAAGATCAGAGCTTCTAATCCTTGCAGTGAATACATGTTCCTTGATGATACGGCATGTAACCTGGCTTCAATTAATCTTATCCGTTTTTACGATGATGAAAAACATACTTTCAACGTAGAAGCATTTAAACATGCTGCAAGATTATGGACAATTACACTTGAAATCAGTGTGCTCATGGCACAGTTCCCAAGCCAGGCAATTGCTCAATTAAGCTACGACTACCGTACATTAGGTTTAGGATATGCTAACCTCGGAGCACTGCTCATGGTTCAGGGTATTCCGTATGACAGTAATGAATCATTTGCTATTTGCGGCGCTATTACTGCTATCATGCATATGACAGCATACGCTACTTCCGCTGAGATGGCAAAAGAGCTCAAACCGTTTGCAGCTTACGAACGCAATAAAGAAAATATGCTGCGGGTTTTAAGAAACCACAGACGTGCTGTTTACAGTGCTGAAGCCTCGGAATATGAAGGTCTTTCTATCGTACCGGTCGGCATTAATGAAGAATATTGCCCGGCAGAGTTATTGGAAGCTGCTAAATCAACTGCTGATGAAGCAGTTGCCTTAGGTGAAGAATATGGATTCAGAAATGCTCAGGTAACAGTTATTGCTCCTACCGGGACAATCGGTCTGGTAATGGATTGCGATACTACCGGTGTTGAACCTGATTTCTCACTTGTAAAATTCAAAAAATTGGCAGGCGGCGGTTACTTCAAGATCATTAACCAGTCATTACCGCCGGCACTGGAAAAGCTTGGATACAGCGATGAACAAATCTCTGAAATCGTAAAGTATGCCAAGGGTGCTGGAACGTTAGCAGGTTCTCCTTATATTAATCACGAATCCCTCAAAGCAAAAGGCTTTACGGAAGAAGTATTACAGAGCATTGAAAATTCATTGCCTTCTGTCTTTGATCTGGGTTTTGCATTTGCAAAATATGCCTTGCCTGAAGATTTCCTTACTGATGCATTAGGTTTTAGCACGGATACTATTAACAGTCCGGATTTTGATGTGCTTAAATCATTAGGTTTTTCCCGTCAGGAAATTGCGATGGCAAACGATTATGTTTGCGGTACAATGACTATCGAAGGTTCACCCTTCCTGAAGGTTGAGCATTATCCTGTATTTGACTGTGCTAATAAATGCGGTAAAAAAGGTACTCGTTTTATCCGGCCGATGGCTCACATCAAAATGATGGCAGCGGCACAACCGTTCATTTCCGGCGCTATTTCCAAAACGATCAACCTTCCTAATCAGGCTTCTGTAGATGATATCAAAGAGGCTTACTTCGAATCATGGAGACTCGGTCTTAAGGGTAACGCGATTTATCGTGACGGCTCCAAACTTTCACAGCCTCTCAGTTCTGTTTTCGATGATGATCTGGAAGCTATCGTAGAAGAAAAAGAACAGAATGATATTGTTAAAGTTGCCGAAAGAATCGTCCACAGATACATCGCAAAAAGACGGAGACTTCCGGACAGACGCTCAGGCTACACACAGAAAGCAAAAATTAATGGTCAAAGCGTGTATATCCGGACAGGTGAGTATGAAAACGGTCAGCTCGGTGAAATCTTTATTGATATGCACCGTGAAGGAGCAACAGTCCGTAGCTTATTGAACTGCTTTGCTATTTCAATTTCGCTTGGATTGCAGCATGGTGTTCCGCTTGAAGAATTTGTTGATGCATTTGTTTTCACCAGATTTGAACCAAGCGGTTTGGTTACAGGTAATTCCAAAATCAAGATGTCTACTTCAATCATTGATTACATATTCCGCGAATTGGCTGTTAGCTATCTCGGCAGGAATGACCTTGCCCATGCCAACACCGATGATGATAACACATTCCCGGTTTCGAAGAATATCGTTAAAGAAATCAGTGAGTTTGACTTTGAGAGCGAAGAAGTGGTAAGTGAGAAGGTCATTGAATTTGATCATGACCACGACGAGAAGACTTCTTATAACTTTTCGCTGTCATCTTCGGAGTCAAAAGCTTCGCAAAAATATCCTGAAGAATCCATGGATCTGAAGAAAAAAGTAAAGCAGGCAATTGAAAAAGGATATACCGGTGATGTATGTCCGGAATGCTTTAATATGACTATGGTTCGTAACGGTGTGTGCTTGAAGTGTATGACTTGCGGCGCTACAACAAGTTGCAGCTAAAAATATTGGGATAGAGAACCATGGGTACTCTATCCCTAATCTTTATCTACCCTTAATTAAATCCGACATTTCTCTAATAGCCCGGTCAAGGCCAACAATTACTGCGCGAGCAATTATTGCATGACCGATGCTAACTTCATCAATATCGGTAAGTTCGCGGAAGGTTTTAATATTAATATAATTCAAGCCATGTCCGCCATTGACTCCCAGCCCTAATTTCTTCGCATGTTTAGCAGCCTGACGAATCTTTTCAAGCTCGTCGTATTCTTCCTCCACCGAAAGGGCATTAGCGAAAATTCCGGTATGAATTTCAATGACGTCTGCCTGAATATCTGCGGCAGCTGAAATCTGATCAAAATCCGGCTCAATGAACATTGATACTTCTATATCATGTTCGTGCAAATCAGAAACCGCATCGCGCAGTAAATCGGCATTATCAATTATGTTGATACCGCCTTCTGTAGTAAGTTCCTGACGCTTTTCCGGGACGATGGTTGATAATTCGGGTCCAAGATCGCAGGCAATTTTAATAATTTCCTCTGTTGCAGCCATCTCAAGATCCAGCTTTGTCGTTATTACTTCACGAAGAAGTCTGACATCACGGTCAGTGATGTGCCGTCTGTCTTCACGCAAATGCACTACAATACCATCTACACCGGATTGTTCAGCCAGAAGGGCAGCCGTAACCGGATCCGGGACAATCTCATTTCTCGCGTTTCTCAACGTAGCTATATGGTCAATATTCAAACTAAATTTCATGATACAATTCCATTATTTAATCACATAAATCATAATAATTTCTTTTACGCTGTAATAGCTCAAAAAAAACAATTAAATATATCAATATTTTCAGATTTTTGCTTAAAATTGGAAAAATTATTACCCATGATAAAAAAAATGAAATAGACATTTAATACTTAATGAATATCCATTAAATTAGATGTTTCAATTTCGAAAAAAGAGTTATTTATGGCATTAGCAGAAAAATTGAAGAAGGCAGGAGTTGTCGGAGCCGGTGGTGCCGGTTTCCCAACGTATGTCAAATCCGAATCTCAAGTAGAGTTCATGATTGCCAATGGTGCTGAGTGCGAACCACTGGTTCATAAGGATTTTGAGTTGATGGCACATTTCCCTGATGAAGTTGTTAAGGGCATGGAGCTTATGCTTGAATCAACGAATGCAAAGAAGGGATTCATCGGCATTAAGTCAAAGAACGCCAGAGCTATCTCCGCGATTCAAAATAAAATTACCAATAATAAATTAGTGATCTCACAGTTGGGTGATTTTTACCCGGCAGGTGATGAGTATGAATTGGTTTATGCAACAACAAAAAGATTAATCCCCCCGGCAGGAATTCCATTGAACATCGGCTGCGTGGTGAATAATGTCGAAACACTTTACAATATTGCGAATGCCGAAAATGACATTCCTGTCACAAAAAAATTTCTATGCGTTAACGGTGCGGTTAAAAAACCGTCTTCGTTCTTTGTTCCAATCGGTACGACATTCAGAGAAGTACTAGCATTTGCTGGCGGACCAAGCACTAATGACTTCGCAATTTATGTCGGGGGTGTAATGATGGGCAAGCTGACATTTGATCTTGATGAGGTAGTTACAAAAACTACCGCAGCTTTAATCGTTCTACCCAAACAACATCAATTAGTTGTACGTAAAAATAAACCCGAAAAAAGCTGGCATCGAATCGGTAAATCAGCTTGTGACCAATGCAGCTACTGTACGGAATTCTGCCCAAGATACTTACTTGGTTATGATGTCCAGCCACATAAAGTAATGAGGTCATTGGGCTTCACTACAACTGGCGCTGATGTCTGGAATCAAAAAGCCGAGTTATGCTGTGCTTGCGGACTTTGTACTTTATACTCATGCCCTGAAGACCTGTTTCCGAAAGAAGCGTGCGATAAAGCTAAAAAGGAAATGAAATCGGCCGGTATAAAATACACTCAAACAAAACCTGTCACCGTCCATCCAATGAAAGACGGCAGGAGAGTACCGGTACAACGACTTATACAGCGGATGCAATTAAAGGATTATGATGTTCATACGCCTTTCACGGAACATACTCCAAATCCGAATACCGTTAAAATACTATTAAAACAGCATGTCGGTGAAACAGCCAAAGCAACTGTATCAATTGGAACGAAAGTAAGCACCGGCGATGTTATTGGTGAAGTACCGGAGAATAAACTCGGTGCTTTTATTCATGCTTCAATAACCGGAACAGTTACGGAAGTTACAGAAGAATTTGTCAGAATTAAGAGTTAGGGAACACATGATTACGAAAAACTCAATCGGATTAGTTGAATTATCAAGCATAGCTGCAGGAATGCAGGCAGCAGATATTATGCTGAAAACATCAGAAGTTGAATTGATTTTATCCAGGACTATTTGCTCAGGTAAGTACATGGTACTTATCGGGGGCGATGTTGCAGCAGTTCACACTGCGGTGGAAGCAGCCAAAGAAACTTTAAACTTTGGTATTATTGACGACTTCGTTATCCCTAACGTTCATCCGGAAATTTTTCCTGCAATAGCCGGACACACCGGTGTTCAAATGCTTGAAGCTTTAGGAATCGTCGAATCATTTTCGATTGCATCTCTCATTGAAGCTGCGGATGCGGCAGTTAAAGCGGCAAATGTAAAACTTATCGAAGTCAGACTTGCAATGGCACTCGGTGGAAAAGCATTTGTTACAATGACCGGAGAAGTTGCTGCAGTTACCAGTGCTGTAGAGGCAGGTGCTGCTCTCGTTGCAGAAAAAGGCCTTTTGGTCAACAAAGTTGTTATTGCCCAGCCGCGCCAAGAACTCTTAAACGAGATGATCTGATTATGCCGGTTACTAAAAAGCCCGAATTACTTGCCCCGGCAGGTAATTGGACCATGTTGAATGCTGTTATTAATAACGGCGCTGATGCTGTGTATTTTGGGATTGACGGATTCAATATGAGAGTTCTTGCTGAGAATTTCCATGTTGAAGATCTTCCTACCATTGTTGAACTCTGCCATTCAAAGAATGTTCAGGCGCATCTCGCCCTTAATACGATTTTGTATAATTCAGAACTTGAAGATGCCGACAAAATTGTTAAGGCTGCTAAAGAAGCCCGAATTGATTATATCATCTGCTGGGATTTTTCGGTTATATCTCTCTGCAAAAAATACGATGTGCCGATTTGTATCTCCACTCAGGCATCTATTTCTAATCTTGCATCCATCCAGCAATATCAACTGCTTGGCGCAAAAAGAGTCGTGCTTGCACGTGAGTGTAACTTGCAGGACATTATTGAGATGCGCAAGAATACCGAATTGGAAATTGAGACATTTGTTCATGGTGCAATGTGTATCGCTCTGAGCGGACGTTGCTTTATGAGTCAGGATATCTTCGGCCGGAGTGCTAATAGAGGCGATTGTATACAGCCATGCCGGAGGGAGTATGAGATTTACGATGGGAGAAAAGATTATTCCTTGCTGCTGGGAAAAGACTATGTCATGTCGTCAAAGGATTTATGCACAATAGATTTTATTGATACATTGATTGAATCAGGAATTGATTCTTTAAAAATCGAAGGTAGAAAACGCAGTCCCGAATACGCTGCAAAAGTCACCTCTGTTTACCGCCGTGCAATTGATGCTCATATGGAAGGCCGATTGACACCGGAATTAAAAGCTGAACTTAAAATAGAACTGACCTCTGTCTATAACAGAGGTTTCACAACCGGATTTTATCAGCATGATCCGACAGCTGAAGATTTTGCCCACGAAGAAGGCAACAGTGCACTCGAGCGGAAAGAGTTTATCGGTGAGGTTATCAATTACTATAAGCAAAGTAAAGTCGCTTATATTGCGATGAAAAATGAATCCGTAAAACCGGGAGATAAGATTCTTATCATAGGAAGTACAACCGGAGTTGTTGAGATGATTGTACCCGAACTGTTTTCAGATGATAAACCGGTCGCGACCGGCATAAAAGGCGATAAGATAACATTTGTATGTGAGTCACTCGTGAGACCCCGGGATAAAGTATATCTCATTCGCCCTCGGGAGCCTAAAGACAAACAAAAATTCGCCTGGACTTAAATTAATTTTAGAAATTGAAACATCATGACCGTTTATAATTCTAATAACCTCGTTGTTGAAAGATTTGTTTTTAATCCGTTTTCAGAAAACACGTACTTTTTTTGGGATACAAAGTCTTGTGAAGGTGTGATTCTCGATCCGGGTTGTTATCTGAAAAACGAGCAGGATGAACTGCGTAATTATGCAGCGTCAAACAATATCCGGGTAAAATATATTATCAATACACATGGGCATATTGATCATATACTGGGTAATGATTTTTGCAAAAAGGAATTTGGTGCTCCACTTGTTTATGCAAGAGAAGAACAACCACTGATAGATTCCGCTAAAGAACAGGCATTGATGTTCCGGGTTGACTTTCAGCCTTCTCCGGCTGCCGACCTGTATCTTAACGAAGAAACCACCCTTAATATTGGCGAGCATAAAATATCATTTCTCTTCACTCCCGGCCATACTGCCTTTGAATACTGCGTTTACCTTGAACAGCATAAAATTTGCTTCACCGGTGATGTTCTGTTCAAAGAGAGCATCGGCAGAACCGATCTTTGGGGAGGAAACCTGGACACCCTGATGAACTCCATCGTGACCAAACTCTTTAGTCTTGACGAAGAGGTTATCATCTACCCCGGACACGCTCTTGAATCGACCATAGGGGATGAGAAGCGACATAATCCTTTCTTTTTCTAACCTTCACGGATAACCCCATATCTGAATTTTACTGAACAACCATTCAATTTGGATGCTAATATATAGGTCAAAAAGTTGATTATTTTACCATTTATTGATATATTAGCAAGTCATATTTCTTTTAAAACTGGTTACATGATAAAGATAAAAATTTCTAACCTGATTGATGGGCATCACGATTTTCAATTTAATGGAAATGTGACTGATCTTGAGCTTTCAGAGCCGTTCTGTGATAAGTACGAGCTTGTTGTCGCTTTAGATAAGATTGCCCGGCAGATCATTGTGACTGCAAAAGGAGATGTGGACGCCGTATTTGAATGTGACAGATGCGGTGCTGAAACAAGAAAGAAAATTCCTCTTGAATTTCAGGTTGCATACCTTTCGGATGTACCTGCAGAAAACGAGAAGGAAACAAATGTTGTATATATTACTCCGGAAACCGAATATATCGACCTGTCGTCAGAGATATTCGATTTTGCTCAGTTAGCAATACCGATGAAACGGCTTTGTTCTGAAGATTGTAAAGGGCTTTGCATAGTCTGCGGAGCTAATCTCAATGAGAAAGATTGCGGTTGCGACAGAACCAAGGTAGAGCAAGGAAATTTGCCGTTTAGTAATTTGAAAAATTTAATTAACAAAAACTAATACCATTAATAACATAGAAGAGTAGATTTATGCCAAATCCAAAACGTCGAATGTCTAAGACAAGAACGAAAAAACGCAGAACACATTATAAAGCAGTTGCACCTACTTTAAGCAAATGTGATAACTGTGGTGAACTCAAAATGGCACATCATGCTTGTCCGTCGTGCGGATATTATGATGGCAAATCAATGTTCATCCCAAAAACGAACTAATACCTTCCCAATATGCCGGAAACGGTTTCCCAAGAAAAGTGTAGAATTGTTGTAGATGCGATGGGAGGAGATTTTGCTCCTCTCAACTGCATCTTGGGAGCCATAGACGCCCAGAATACACTTACATCGTCTGAGATTTATCTTGTCGGGAAGAAAGATGAGATACTATCTATCCTTCAAGAAAAGAATTTACATTTTCCTGAAGAGAGAATTATACCTGCTTCTGAAGTAATTGAAATGGGTGATTCGCCGACGCTTGCAGTAAAGACTAAAAAAGATTCTTCGATTGTGGTTGGATGCAACCAGGTCAAGAATAAGTTTGCTCATGCGTTTGTCAGCGCGGGTAATACCGGGGCTATGATGGCAGCTTCAACTTTTATTATCGGACGCATTCCCGGAGTTTCACGTCCAACGATGGGTACTTTTATGCCTAACGTTAAGGGCATAACTACAATATTCGATGTGGGTGCAAGTGTAGATTCAAAACCCAGTCATCTCGTTGAATATGCCATTATGGGAAGCATTTTCGTTAAAGAAATTTATGGCATTGAAAGACCTTCTATCGGACTTCTCAGTGTCGGTGAGGAAGACAGCAAAGGAAACGAAGTTACTCTTTCTGCGTTTCAGGAATTAAAAAAGATGAATCTGAACTTCAAGGGAAATGTTGAAGGCAGGGACATCTTCAAAGGTACCGTCAATGTTGTTGTTTGCGACGGCTTTGTCGGTAACATAGTATTGAAGTTTGCTGAAAGCATTCCAAGACTGTTAAAACATCTGCTTGGTGTACAGGCAAAGAAATCTCTTCTTGATATGCTGGTGATCGGACTTTCAAAGGGTGCTTTGAAGAGGGCATTAACAAGCACCGATTATCAGGAGTATGGCGGAACCCCGCTATTAGGTGTTAACGGCATAAGCATTATCGGACATGGCTCAAGTTCTCCAAAAGCCATTAAGAATATGGTTTTGCGTGCTTATGAAATGTATGAAAAGAACATCGTAGAAAAAATTGGGGTTTCGATTAAAGAAATTACGAGTGTGAAATAAGGATTGATAATGGAAAATAGAAAATATAACGCTATGATAACCGGCGTGGGTATGTACGTGCCGGAAAAAATATACGATAATAAGTTTTTTGAAGAACGTATTGAGACATCTGATGAATGGATTACAACCCGAACCGGAATCAAAGAAAGACATATACTGGAAAAGGGCGGCACAAGCATTTTGGCAACTAAAGCAGCCGAAGATCTCATTCAATCTAAAAATCTCGATGTAAACGAAATTGATATAATTATTGTTGCGACAATAACTCCGGATATGTTTTTCCCTAATACCGCCTGCCTGGTACAAAATAACATTCAAGCAAAAAATGCATGGGCATTCGACTTATCAGCAGCCTGCTCCGGATTTTTGTTTGCATTACAGACCGGTGCTTCTTTCATCGAATCCGGAAGATATAAAAAAGTTATGGTAATCGGCGCAGATAAAATGAGCGCTATTACCGATTACACTGATCGCAACACCTGTATTTTATTTGGTGATGCTGCAAGTGCAGTACTCCTTGAACCGACAGAAAATCCTGAGATGGGTCTTATTGATTCCATATTGCACGTTGACGGCAGCGGTCAGGAATCGCTTTATATGAAAGGCGGCGGAAGCTTAAACCCTTCATCTCATGAGACTGTAGACAACAAAATGCACTACATTTATCAGGATGGTAAAGCAGTATTCAAAGTTGCAGTTAAGGGTATGGCAGATGTTTCCTATGATATCATGCAGAAGAACAATTTAAAGTCCGATGACGTTGCATATTTAGTTCCTCATCAGGCAAACTTGAGAATCATTGATTCAACAGCTAAGCGTATGGGTGTAACAATGGATAAAGTCATGATCAATATCCAGAAATTCGGTAATACGACAGCCGCAACGATTCCACTTTGTTTATGCGAATATTATCGTGCTGGTAAAATTAAAAAAGGTGATAAACTGATTCTCGCTGCATTTGGTGCAGGCTACTCATGGGGTTCAGGTTATTTAGTTTGGAGTATGGACTAATGGGTAAAAGAGCATTTGTATTCCCTGGTCAGGGCGCTCAATATGTAGGCATGGCCAAAGATTTATTTGAAAACTCTGCCGAAGCTAAAGAAATGATTCTTATGGCAGATGACGTTCTCGGTTTCAAACTCTCACAGATCATGTTTGAAGGCCCGGAAGAAGAATTAAAGCAGACAAAGTATACTCAACCAGCTATCTTTTTGCATAGTGTGGTTTTATCAAGCTTAATCAGAACTCTCGATTTTGATGGTGCTGCAGGCCACTCATTAGGCGAATATTCGGCTTTAGTTGCCGCAGGTGCAATTCAGTTTCAGGACGCTCTGAAACTCGTCAGTTTCCGTGGTAACGCAATGCAGGAATCCGGTGTATTGTCACCTGGAACCATGGCGGCTGTAATCGGTCTGGCTGATGCAAAAGTTGAAGAAGCATGCTCAGAAGCATCGAGCGTTGGAATCGTACAATGTGCGAATTTCAATTCTCCAGGCCAGATTGTAATTTCCGGTTCAATTGACGGCGTAAGAAAAGCCATGGAGCTTTGCAAAGCTAAAGGCGCAAAAGTTGTTAAGGAACTGGTTGTCAGCGGAGCATTTCATTCACCACTGATGCAATTTGCCAAAGACAAACTGAGTTCTGAACTCAACAACTTTTCGTTCACTGATATTAAAAAACCAGTGTATGCAAACGTCTCGGCATTAGCTGAAACGGCTAAAGACGACATTAAAGAAGCACTTTTTCAGCAGGTAACCGCTCCTGTATTGTGGGAATCCACAATTAAAAACATGGTGGCAGACGGATTTACCGATTTTGTTGAAATCGGCCCAGGTAAAGTTCTTCAGGGATTGATAAAAAGAATTAAACCGGACGCGGTATGCATCGGTATTGATAAATTTCAAGATGTGGACTCTTACAGATGATGAAAGATGAATTGTCCTTTGAGGTTAACGGATTAAAAATAGATCCTGCAATCTTCACGTTTATATTCGGGTGCAAATGCAACGGTCAATGCTGCCATTATGGCGTGTATACCGATTTAAAAGAGCACGAACTTATCATGAGCCTTAAAGATCGTCTTATTCCATTGATGGATGAAACCCAGACGAAAAATATTGAGGACTGGTTTGAAGAACCTGAAAAGGATGAAGACTTTGATTCGGGTGTTGCCGTAGGAACCGAGCTTTACAATAAGAAATGTGTTTTTCTTGATAAAGACGGCCTCTGCATTATTCAGCGCCTTGCTATTAATGAAGGTGCCCATCCGTGGAAGTACAAACCTTTGTACTGTATTCTATTTCCGCTTACCATTTTCGAAGGTGCTCTTACCATCGATTATGAACACATGGATAGACTGAGTCACTGCAACAAGGACGGCAAACATACAACAAGCATCTATGAGTACTGTCGCAATGAGCTTACCCATTTATTCGGCGAAGAAGGTATGGTTAAACTTGACGCGTATGCGAAAGAAGTATTGGCAAATGCACACAAAGAAGGAATGTAATTAATGTTTAATGATAAAGTCGCATTAGTAACCGGCGGTTCAAGAGGAATAGGGAAGGCCATTACAAAGCACTTGGCCGAGCTGGGTGCAACGGTTGTGTTTACCTATGTCAGCTCAGATGCCGCAGCTCAGGCTTTTGTTGATGAATCTGCCGAAAAAGGGCTTAAAATCCATGCTTTCAAGGCAGATGGCGGAAGCATCGCAGCTGCAGAACAATGCATCAATTTTCTCTTGGAAAAGTTTGGACGTTTAGATATTTTAGTGAATAATGCAGGGATTACACGGGATGGTTTGATCCTGAGAATGTCTGAAAACGACTTCGACAGCGTTATTAACAGCAATTTAAAAAGTGTGTTCAATTACACAAAATATGCCATCAAACAAATGGCATCACAACGTTCCGGAAAAATCATCAACATTTCTTCCGTCGTGGGAATAAATGGAAATCCGGGACAGTCAAATTATTGCGCTTCTAAGGCCGGCGTCCTTGGTTTTACAAAATCAATCGCCAAAGAAATTGCCAGCAGAAGCATCACGGTCAATGCTATAGCTCCGGGCTTTATAGCAAGTGATATGACTGATAAGCTTAATGAAAAGCAAAAAGAAGCTATCGTATCACAAATACCTCTGAAAAGAATTGGAATGGCTGAAGAAATTGCTTACGCAGTCGCCTTTTTAGCCTCTGATAATGCAAACTACATCACTGGTCAAGTCCTCGTCGTTGACGGTGGATTAGTTATGTGATAATTTTTTTAATGTTTATATTTCTTAACAAAATAATGGAGTCCTAAATGAACGTTGAAGCAAAAGTAAAAGAAATCATCGCTGACAAGTTGCGCGTTGATGAAGCTCAGGTTGTACCGGAAGCATCATTCACAAACGATCTCGGTGCTGATTCACTTGATATCGTAGATTTAATTATGGCTTTCGAAGCTGAATTCGGCATCGAAATTCCAGCTGAAGACGGAGAAAAAATCTCTACAGTTGGCGACGCTGTAAAATATCTATCAGAAAAATTAGCTTAATTATATACGCTGTCATCCTGATATGAAGTCAGGATGACAGTTTTTTATTAATTTTTTGCGGGTTTAAAGTATGCCTTTCGGAAGGCGAGTGGTTGTTACGGGAATGGGAGCCGTTACACCTATCGGAAATACGCTTCAGGAGTTTTGGAGTGGTCTGATTTCCGGCAAAAATGGTATCGGGTTGATATCTAAATTTGATACAACGAATTTTGATACCAAATTTGCTGCTGAAGTTAAGAACTTCAATCCGGAAGCATTTATTGACGGTAAAGCTGTACGGAGACTTGACCTGTTTGCACAATTTGCTATTGCAAGTTCGCAGATGGCCATCGATGACTCGCAAATTGACCTATCTAAAATTGACAGTACCCGTGCAGGTGTCGTTTATGGAAGCGGTATCGGCGGTGTACAAACCTTTCAGGATGTCTGCTTTTCTTATTTCTCCAGTAAAAAACCTCAAAAGATCAGTCCGTTTTTTATCACGATGATGATTCCCGATATAGCAGCCGGGCATATATCCATGAGATTCGGTCTCAAAGGTCCGAACTACTCAACGGTATCTGCTTGCGCTACTTCATCACACGCTATTGCCGATGCTTTTATGCTTGTTCAGAGAGGTACGGCCGACATTATGGTTTGCGGCGGTGCTGAAGCACCGATAACCGAGTTGTCAATCGGCGGATTCAATTCAATGCGTGCTTTGTCAACATGGAATGAACGCTATACAGAGGCATCTCGTCCGTTTGATAAGGATAGAAGCGGTTTTGTTATGGGAGAGGGCAGCGGTTCCTTAATACTTGAAGAACTGGAGCATGCACTGAACCGGGGCGCACATATTTACGCTGAGATTGCCGGTATAGGCGTTACGGCAGATGCACATCATATTACAGCTCCTGACCCCACTGGTGACGGTGCGGCCAGATCTATGAGAAGCGCAGTCGCTGATGCCGGATTAGAACTTACCGACGTTGATTATATCAATGCTCATGGTACTTCAACACCCTATAATGATGTCACCGAAACCAAAGCTATTAAGGCTGTTTTTGGTGAACATGCATATTCCCTGGCTGTGAATTCCATCAAATCTATGACCGGACATTTACTGGGAGCGGCTGGTGGTATAGAAGCTATTGCCACAGTAATGTCTGTAGCCAATGATATTATTCCACCAACAATAAACTATTCTACTCCTGATCCTGAGTGTGATTTATTTTACTGCCCAAGTACAGCGGTTCAACGCACCGTGAATGTTGCATTAAGCAATACGTTCGGTTTTGGCGGCCATAATGCCACATTATTATTCAAAAAATTCAAAGGGGCTTAGGTGTTTAATCTTCTCCGTAAAGTTTTCCAATTATTTCGCTCGCATGAAAAAGTTGCTAAGGAGAGAATTAAAAAACTTGAAAAGATTATCAGTCACAAAATTGACAAGCCCGCACTTTTCCTCGAAGCTTTAACACATCGTTCTGTATTAGATTCAAAAAGATTTAAGACCTCAAACGAACGTCTTGAATTTCTCGGCGATGCAGTTCTCGGATTTATTGTAGCAAGAGAACTGTACCATCGTTTTCCGGAAAAGGACGAAGGTTATTTGACCAAGACCCGCTCAAATTTTGTCAACAAGAACTCGCTATTTGAAGCCGGTAAACGGATAGAGTTACAGAACCTGTTATTTATCAATAGCGATTTAATGAACAGCGGAAATTTCGGACAAAAGACCGTTGTCTCAGATGCTTTTGAAGCCCTTATCGGCGCTATTTACCTTGTTAACGGGTTTGATGTTACGGTCAATTTTATAAAACGATATGTTGTAGAACCTAATTTCCAGCTTAAACTCCATCTGATTGACGAGAATTTCAAGAGTCAATTGTTAGAATTAGCACAGTCGGTTAAGTTAGATATCCCCAGATATTATGTTATTTTGGAAGAAGGCCCCGAACATGACAGAGTATTTACTGTTGAAGCACGAATCGGAACAACTACACTCGGTACCGGTAAAGGTAAGAATAAGAAAGCGGCTGAGCAGGAAGCAGCACGTCAGGCTCTTGCAGTTTTCTCCCAAACAATGCAGCCCAAAACAAATCCCGAATAATTTTCCATGACACTATTTCAATAGTGAATAAAATGGTAAATTTCCCTTAATAAATCCAACAATTTTTATATTAATAAGTATAATACTATGTCTGATGAATTCATCAATCGGCATGTCGGTTTAAATGATCAAGAAATCACCGAAATGCTGTCTATCGTTGGCGTCAAAGATTTAACGCAGCTCATTAACGAGACGATTCCCGCATCAATACGTTTGCCTAAGGAATTAGATCTCGATGCATCCGAAAGCGAATTTGAGTTTTTGAACTCGATCAGGAATATTGCGAAGAATAACACAATCGCAAAATCGTATATCGGTATGGGATATTACCCAACCATATTGCCAAGTGTCATTCAAAGAAACATTCTGGAAAATCCCGGCTGGTATACCCAGTACACACCATATCAAGCGGAAATTTCTCAGGGTAGGTTAGAAGCTCTTTTAAATTTCCAGACCATGGTTAGCGATTTAACTGCCTTGCCAATAGCCAACGCTTCTTTACTTGATGAAGGAACTGCTGCGGCTGAAGCTATGCTCATGCTGCATAATCTGGCTAAGTCAAAAGGCCGTAATAAAATACTTCTTTCCGAGGACATTTTCCCTCAGACTATTGATGTAATTAAAACCCGCGCGAAGTATCAGCATATCCTGGTAGCTACTGCTAAACCGGAAGTTAGTCAGCTCACAGAGGAGTATTTCGCTGTGGTTGTGCAATATCCAAATGGACTTGGTGAGATTGTTGATTATAGAGCGTTTACTGCTAGAGCTAAAGAACTCGGTATTTATGTCATCTTTATTGCTGATATTATGAGTTTGGCACTATTGACGCCTCCCGGAGAATTAGGCGCGGATGTCTGTGTTGGCTCAACTCAGAGATTTGGTGTCCCAATGGGTTTTGGCGGCCCTCATGCTGCGTTTTTTGCTGCCAAAGATGAATATAAACGAATGATCCCAGGAAGAATTATCGGAGCATCTGTAGACTCCAATGGAAACCTGGCTTACCGTATGGCTTTGCAGACAAGAGAACAGCACATCAAAAGAGAGAAGGCTACAAGCAATATTTGTACGTCGCAGGTCCTCTTAGCGATCATGGCTTCCATGTACGCAGTATATCACGGTCCGGATGGCATAAAAGCTATCGCAAGCCGGATTCATAAGCTCACTAATGTACTAGAATATAGTTTAAATAACCTTGGATTACAGCAAGATAATAAATATTATTACGATACTCTACATTATGTTGTTTCTAATGATATCCTTGAGAAGATACAGAAGATATCTATCGCTAAAAGCATTAATTTAAGATACTTAGCAAATAATGGATTAGACATATCATTAGACGAAACCACCTCGTTAAAGGATGTCGAAGAACTCGTATCAGTATTTGAAGAAGCACTGTCGAAAAAGATTTCAAATAGACTTGGTGATGCTCCTGCGAATCCGGCAATTCCGGAGTGGGCATCCCGTACAAGCAAATATTTGACCAGTCCGGTTTTTAGCAAGTATCACACTGAAACCGAGATGATGCGGTACATTAAACGTCTGGAGATGAAAGATCTCTCCCTTACAGCTTCCATGATCGCTTTGGGCTCATGCACTATGAAACTGAATCCGGCTTCAGCCATGATGCCCATAACCATGCCTGAATTTGCAAATATTCATCCTTTTGCACCAAGTAGTCAGATCAAAGGCTACCAGACAGTCGTTGAGGAGTTAGGAAAAGCTCTCTGCGAAATCACTGGATTCAAGGGGGTCTCTTTCCAGCCAAATTCCGGTGCCCAAGGTGAATATGCAGGCCTTTTGGTCATACGAAACTATTTTGAGGCAACAAATCAGACACATAGAAATGTCGTACTGATTCCTGCCTCCGCACACGGTACAAATCCCGCCAGTGCGGTAATGGCTGGATTAGAGGTACAGATCGTCAATTGTGATGAAAACGGAAATATTGATGTTGCCGACCTGAAAAGCAAAGCAGAAAAATACTCCGCAAATCTAGCAGCGTTAATGGTGACATATCCTTCAACACACGGTGTGTTTGAGACGGCTATAAAAGAAATCTGTGCAATCATTCATGAAAACGGCGGCCAGGTATATATGGATGGCGCTAATATGAATGCTCAGGTAGGTCTGACACAGCCCGGTATTATTGGGGCTGATGTTTGCCATATCAACCTGCATAAAACATTTGCAATTCCTCATGGAGGAGGCGGACCGGGCATGGGCCCGATTTGTGTAGCTGAACATCTTGTTCCATATCTCCCCAAACATTGCTTAACCGAAGGTTCACCTGCTGATTCGTTTGGCGCTGTGTCTGCTGCTCCTTTTGGAAGCGCGAACATATTGTTAATATCCTTAGCGTATATTAAAATGCTTGGGGCGAAAGGCTTGCGGAAAGCAACAGAAATTGCCATCCTTAATGCTAACTACCTTATGAAACAGCTTGGGGATTACTATAAAGTGCTCTATACCGGTGAAAACGGGAGAGTAGGGCATGAGTTAATTTTTGATTGCCGGGATTTCAAAAAAACCGCGAACGTGGAAGTTGAAGACATTGCCAAACGGTTGATGGATTATGGTTTTCATGCCCCAACGGTGTCATTTCCGGTGCATGGTACGTTAATGGTTGAACCAACCGAGAGTGAATCCAAAAAAGAATTAGACCGCTTTATTGAAGCGATGATATCTATAAAAAACGAGATTGATGAAATTGAATCCGGCAAAGCCGATAAAACCGATAACGTGCTGAAGAATTCGCCTCATACTTGCCACTCAGTTGTGCAGGATGCGTGGAACCACAGTTATTCAAGAGAACAGGCTGCATATCCTGTCGAATCACTGAAGAAGTTCAAGTTCTGGCCTACAGTCGGAAGAATAAATAATGCTATCGGCGACCGGAATCTCATTTGTAGTTGTAACGATATTTCAGATTATGTGAGCAGTTGATATATGAATTATTGCGATGTACTCAGACAAGTAAAAACGATTGCAGTTCTGGGAATTTCAGATAAAGAAGACCGTGACAGCGGCAGAATTGCAAAATTTCTCCAATCAAAAAACTATCAAGTTGTCGGTGTTCATCCGATCTTGAAAGATGTTTTTGGAATTCCGGTTTATAAATCACTCGAGGAAATAGATCATCCTATTGACCTTGTCGATGTGTTCATAGGAGGAGACAGACTGCCTCAAGTTCTGCCGGCTTTGCTAAAAATAAAACCACAGTATGTTTGGCTTCAATTGGGTGTTTTCAACCAAGCCGTCATTGACGAGCTGCAGGCTGCAGGAATCCAAGTGATCTATGATGCCTGTATTGCCATTGAGTACTCAAGATGCCAATTCAACAAAGTGGGTGTATGAAAAGACTCATCTTTGTTTTTTTATTCCTTACCTGTATTTCGTTCGCACAAACTGTAAAGGATACTGCGTACTATCAGGAGCCGTTTGTTGTCATAGACTCGATCATTCTCCGTGGAAATAAGATAACCGAACCACATGTCATTATGAATGAGTTGACTTTTAAACCCGGTGACACCTTGACGCTATCGGCTATGAATTTCAACAGAGAAAGAATTTACAGTCTCGGTATATTTAACAAGGTCAACCTGTATCCAATGCCGGATGAACATAAAATGAATTTGTACATTGATGTTGAAGAAGCCTGGTATATTTGGCCTATTCCATTTATCGAACTTGTTGACCGGGATTGGAAGAAACTCTCATACGGTATAGATTTGTACATTAAGAATTTCCGGGGCGAAAACCAGACTCTTCATGTCAAAGGGGGATTCGGATACGACCCACACCTGACATTAAGCTACTATGTGCCATATTTATATCGTAAAGAACAGATATATCTGAATTGGTCCGCATACTATGGAAACATAAAGAACCGGAGCCTGATCGCAGATACATTATTTGGCTCAAATTACAAACAAAGGTATATCTATTCGGCTTTGGGAATCGGTAAACGATTCTCCTTATACGACAGAGCAATTATCTCAGGAATGTTTGAGTACGTAAAGACGCCGCAATCGCCTGTTAATCCAAATTTTCCCGGAGAAACAATCGCAAGAATTCCATCAGTGAGCATAGCTTATAGTCATGATTCGCGCGATCTGGCTCAGTTTCCTTCCAAAGGAGTGTATATTGCTTCGGAATATGATTTCAAGGGACTCGGAATCAAGGACACCCGTTATTCTGTGTTTATATTTGATTACCGCCAATACCAGGAAATCAGCAAAACGATTTCAATGAAATGGCGGCTTGCAACCCGGCAGGTATCCGGTAACAACATTCATTACATTGATTATTCATATCTCGGATATGCTGAGCGCATCCGGGGGAATTTTACTTCCCAGCACGAAGGAAATTCTCTTTATGTTGCTTCGGTTGAGGCAAAATATCCAATCATCAAAGAATGGAATTTGAAACTCAATCTGCCAATAATCCCACAGGCATTACAATCATATAGAATGGCTTTGTATTATCAGATATTCTTTGATGCAGGCACTGTACGTAAGAATGGCGAGCCAATAAACATCAATGATTTCGATTCAGGTTATGGTGGTGGATTTACCGTACTGTTTCTACCCTATAATCTCATACGTTTAGAAATGGCTTTGAATAAATTTGGTAAAAAGGAGTACATAGTTGATATCGGAATATCTTTCTGACATAGAGCTTTATTATATTCCTTTCGATAAAGAAGCTTCTCACTCAATTGAGATTTGGGATGAGGAGTATCATCATATTGTTCACGTTATGAAACATAGAGAAGGGGAGTCCATCCAGTTAACGGACGGTAAGGGAGGGCTATTTAATGTAACGATTGAGAGCATCTCTAAAAGGTCCCTGCGTGCAAATCTAGAATTATTAAAACAGGTTGATGAGCCTTTCGGTAATTTTGTAGTCGGGATACCGATTCTTAAAAACAACGAGAGGATGGAAATCGCTCTTGAAAAGTGCGTTGAATTAGGCTTTACACGATTCGCGATTTTCCCTACAGTGCGGAGCACAAACAGAAAAATTAATATTGCAAGAATGGAAAAGATCGCCATCGGTGCGATGAAACAATCTTTAAACCTTCACCTGCCTAAGATCGAAATACACAAGTCAGCTGAATCTCTTATACAAAATCAACACCTTCAAACTATTGCTTTTGATGTAAGGGGAGAAACAACACTAAAAGAATATGCATTCAATAAGAGCTTGAATTATTTCTTGTTTTTCGGTCCGGAAGGCGGTTTGACACCTGAAGAGATGCATAAGACGATTATGAGTAATAGGATTCATCTGATCAACACCAGATTAAGAACCGAAACCGCAATTATTTACACTGCTTCGGTTATAAAACTTCTCAGCTGAGTTCTATCGTTTTCCTTAACAAGCTTGCGAATTTGTTTTTTACCAGATTCGCCGTTTCAGTTACTTCGGAGTGATCGAGTTTATTTCCGGAGATTCCTGCCGCGTAATTCGTTATACAAGATATGACAGCGACATCAATACCCAAATCAATGCCATACAAAGCCTCATGAACACTGGACATTCCTACTGCATCACATCCGGTGCTCCGCATAAATCTGATTTCTGCGGGAGTCTCATAACTTGGCCCTTTTGAGTAGAAATAACTGCCTGCTTTAAGATCGACTTTTTCTTCAAGGGCAGCTTTCCGGATGGTTTTTGACATGGGTGAGCTGCTTAATCCCAGGAGGTCATTCCTTCTTTGCATTGTACCGGCAGAAAGTACAGGAGCCAGTTCTTTCTGTAAAAACATGCTATTAAATCCGGTCGTGAGCATTAGATCACCCGGAGCAAAATCAGCATTAATACCGCCCGCTGCATTCGTGATGATCATTTTCTTTACACCCATCTGAAAGCAAATCTCAACGGGTAACAGACATTCCTCGATGGCATATCCTTCATAAAAATGGATACGTCCCTGAAATATCAGAACTCGTTTGCCATTGTTTTTCACGAAGTGGATTTTACCGCTGTGGCCGACAACTGTTGATGGGGGATAGCCCGGGATATCTGAAGTGCTTATTGATACATCGGGCTTCATGGTATCAGCAAAATCTCCCAGTCCGCTGCCAAGGATGAGTCCCAGTTCAGCTTCATAGGGAGCTTTTGATTTTACAAACTTTAGTATTTCAGTGAATCTGTTTTCGAGCGGTGTTTTCATATCTCAAAATTTATTTGTTTTCCAATGCGTCACCAGAAAAAGCATGGGGCAAGAAATCACCCGCTTTGATGACCTGAAGTTCGTCTTTATGGTTGATCATGATAACATCAACATTGCCGCAATATTCCCAGATAATCTGCCTGCAAGCGCCGCACGGAGAAGTAAATCCTTCAAAATCGCTGGCGATCGCAATAGCCTGGAATTTCCTGTGCCCATCGGAAATTGCCTTAAATATCGCATTTCTTTCTGCGCATATGGTGAGTCCGTATGAATCACTTTCAACATTGCAACCTTGAATAATGGTACCGTCTTTGGCAAGCAAAGCAGCACCCACATGAAAATGAGAGTATTTTGGAGATGCGTTCTTTTTAGCTTCAATTGCTAATTTACCGAGTTGAAGATTATCTACAGCCATCAGTTTTCCTTACAATATTTCGATTTTGTAAATATTCAATATAAGAATTTTATTGCAACTTCTTACAGATGCAATAGAAGGTAGGCGTGAAAAAGCGGTTAAGGATTCCATCTTTATTGTTCGCTATTGAAAGCAAGAATGAATCCATCCGTAAGCGTTTTATAAGCTTAATAAGAAAGAGATGAAAATCACTCCACACAACCCCTCGATTACCCCCTAAAAGGGCTTGTAGAGCCTCCTGTGTGCATAATTGTCGGCTATACAGACCGTCTGTGAGCCGTTTTAAGGTCTTTAGTGAAAGCAGTTGAGCTATTCCGGTACGATTGATTTCCTGCTTTCTGAAAACAGGTAAAAAGGATCTTTTAATGCGTTCTCTTGACATAAGAGCGACAAATGGAAAGCCCCAGTGCGGATCGCTCAAAATGTTCAGAACTGAGTTGCGATTTGGTGTACTGATGTATAGAATCCCTTCAGGCTTGAGAATATTGTGTACATTCTTAAAAAAATCATCAGATAATTCTACATGTTCAATGACATCTTGCAGGATAATAATATCGAACATTTCTTTCTTCAAGGGAAGGAGATTAGCATCAGCACAAACCGGGAAAACAGATGCAGGCAGAGTACCTTCCTGCATTTTCAACAAATTTATATCAATACTGACTACGGAATTTTCCTTGCTAAAATACAACGCGGTTGCTCCGGTGCCGCCTCCAAGATCAAGAATCTGCTTACCCGAGATTTTCTCGTTGCCTGAGAGAAGGATATCAATCAGTCTGGCTCTTTCTTCGCCGACCTCCCGGCTGCGTTTCCAGCGTTCATAGTTAGGATGGGACTCATCCAGCCAATATAAGTGCTTGTCTTTATCCTGCAACGATGATTTCCTGCTTTCCAAATCACTCATTTCCATTGTGATTTTTTATACATGGAATTTAAGATGTTATACAGCACCAGCAGTTCGTAAGCGAAGGAATGCATAAAGATTTGCAGCGGGGAAAATTTGTATCCGAGTCTTTTTTGAAATGTGGAATACAAAACCATATCCAGCAATATCTTCACTGCAGAAACCACATATGCTATCGGTGATATGAATGCAAGTAAGAAAAAATATTGGCAGAAATAATTCCATTCATGCCAGAGAAATATTAACGCAGAAGTGGAAAGCGGATAGTGGTAGGATGTTTTTAGATGTCTGACTTTTTGATTGAAATATTCCGAAAATGTTTGAGGAGTCCGCGAATATACCAGGGCATCCGGAGCAGTAACCAACCCGATACTTAGTTTATTCTTTACAGCTTCGCGAATGAAGAGATCGTCATCGCCGCTTATCGTTTCCATGGTTTTATCAAATCCGCGCACTTTCAAATATGAATCTTTGGTATACCCGATACTTCGGCCGACAGCAGAATATGGATTTTTCATAGCAAGAAAAAACGTTGTAAGCAGCGTGTTAACAAGGTTTTCATAACAAACTATTTTATTCACCAAAGATTTCTGAGAAACAAACGGTGCAGAACCGATGAGAATATCTTTGTTCTCAGCAAATCCGCGTGCGAATGAAGCAATCCATTCTTTTGCGGGAGTGCAATCGCCATCCGTAAAAAGAAGATATGGATTTTTAGCCTCGGCGATTCCAATTGCCAACGCACCTTTTTTGGCCGGGTATTTTTTGTCAACAGCCTGAAGAACTTTGAAATTTGGAAGTGTTTTTATCAGTGATTGCAATAAAGAAGATGAGTCATCAGTTGAATTGTCATCAACGATAATTACTTCATATAAAAGGGGATTATATGTTTGATGTGAGAGTGATGCAACTAAGGCCGAAAGATTTTCGGCCTCATTTTTTGCTGCAATAATTACGGAAATGGGTATCTCTGGTGTTACACCGGAATCAGAGACAGAAGCTTTATATATATTAGCTAAACTGAAATACTGAACTGCTTTAATAAGAACTAATATTCCTAATAAAACAACACTCGCGATAATCAAATTTTTTCCAGCTTATCTATATTGCGATATCATAAATCCGGTATTTCTTATACAAGTCACCACCCATCAACTGGGCACCGCGGTTCATCATTTCATTATCTTCTAGAATCCAGCTGGCTTCACCTCTGAAGTAACCAAGATCCGCTGCTCTGTTAGTAATTTCCCAATAGAAAACACCATCCAAGCCGCGTTTCTGCATTTCTGGTATCAATCCCAATGTAATGACGCGCACCCAATTCATTTTTCTTGGTAAGAATTTATGGAGCAGAAGTTTTGCCCAGCCGAATGGTAATAATCTACCATTCATGCTTTTAAATATCTGATTGTAATCAGGCATAACAAGCGCAAACCCAACAGTCTCACCGTCAATCTCTCCGAAGAGGACTAATCTAGGTTCGACAAGCTGTTTTAAATCTGCAGCCATATGGTCTAATTCATGTTCAGTCATAGGCACGAATCCCCAATTCGGAGCCCATGCCTTGTTATAAACATACTTTACTTTTTCCAGCTCATTAGTGAAGTCTTTCATATTAAGCGTGGAAATTTTAATGCGTGATCTTTGCTTTGCGAGTTCGGAAATACGTGCCAACTTTTCAGATGAACGTACTTTATGTGTCTCCAAACTATACGCTACAAGATCTTTGGCTTTTTTAAATCCGTAGTTATCGCACAAGGTAAGGTAATACTTGGGATTATATGTCATCATAAGACGAGGTTCATCATCAAAGCCCTCGAGAAGCATTCCGCAGTCATCGTTTGTTGAGGGATTCATAGGTCCTCTCATTGTGTCTAAACCGCGCTCTTTGAGCCAGTTGCGTGCAGTATCAAAAAGAGCATTAGCCGCTTCCTGATCATTAAAACACTCGAAGAAACCGAAAAAACCTATTTTGTCATTATGTGTAGAATTGTGCAAATCGTTTTTAATTGCAGCGATACGACCTACAATATCATTTCCACGATAAGCGAGAAAATAGTCAGCTTCTGCGTGTTCAAAAAAAGGATTTCCTTTTTTATCAAGAATTTTTTGTCTGTCCATAATCAGCGGCGGAACCCAATACGGATCGCCTTTATAGACTGCCCATGGAAACTTTATAAATTTTTTAAGGTCACCCTTATTTTCGACTTTTTTTATAGTAACAGGATACATTAGCGCCTCTTTATAAATTTACTATATTAGCCCGATCTCTTTACCAATTGTTTTGAACGCATCAATGATGAAATCAAGATGTTCTTTTTCATGTGTTGACATATAGCTCGTACGCATCATCTGGCGTCCTTCAGGAACTCCAGGAGAAATAAACACATTAACGAATACACCTGCATCATACAATTTGCGCCACATGGCAAAAGCCAAATCATCACGTCCAACGATAACCGGAACGATAGCTGTTCTGCCTTTTATAACATTAAATCCGGCAGCACTTAATGATTCGCTTACGTATTTTGCATTGTTAATCAGTTTGGTAACTCTTTCCGGTTCGGCTTCAAGAATTTCCAATGCCGCTAATGCAGCAGCAACAGATGCGGGAGTAGGAGAAGCACTGAATATGAGAGCAGGAGAATGATGTTTTAAATAATTAATGACTCTTTCCTTACCGGCAACAAACCCGCCAAGAGAAGCGAAGGTTTTGCTGAATGTACCCATAGTAAGGTCAATTTCGTCTTCCAGACCAAATTCACTTGCTGTTCCGCGTCCGCCTTTACCGATAACACCAACAGAATGTGCATCATCAATCAAAATACGTGCGCCATGTTTTTTAGCAATCCGGTTTAATTCTGGCAGATCAACAATTTCACCACCGGTGGAAAACACACCGTCGGAAACAATCAATTTGGCTGAGTCGGCAGGAAGTTTCGAAATAACCTTTTCAAGGTCTGCCATATCATTGTGCTTATAACGGACAAACTCTCCGGTTGCGCCCTTTGTCATGAGATTGCCGGCAACAATACAGGCATGATTATCTTTATCTGAAACGACAAATTCTCCGCGATTTACGAGAGTCGGGATTATTCCCTGCGCAGTCTGATAGCCTGTTGAATATAATAATACGGCTTCTGTCTTGAAGAATTTGGCTAATCTATGCTCTAGTTCGATATGTAAGTCAAGCGTTCCGGTCAAGTATCTGGAGCCGGAGCATCCGGTACCGTACTTTTCAACTGCTTTAATTGCTGCTTCTTTTACTTTAGGGTGAGCTGTAAGACCAAGGTAGTTATTTGAACCGGCCATTACGACTTTTCTGCCCTCAATCTGAACTACAGGCCCTTCGTTTTCTTCGATTGGCCGAAAATAGGGATAAACTCCCATGTTTTTAATATCATCTGCTCTTGTGAAATCGAAACATTTCTTGAATAGATCCAACAATGTCCTCCGTTACGAATTTGTTATATAGAATTACTTAAAATAACAATAATTTCTTAAATTTTGAATCATTTTTAAAGATTTTAGAAAGGTCGTACAGACATGAATGAGACCAAAACCGCACTCGTAACCGGAGCAAATGGATTTGTAGGAAGTCACTTAGTTGATTTATTGCTTAAAGAAAATTTCAATGTTAAATGTTTAGTAAGAAAATCCAGCAACCTACGATGGCTTGAAGGGAAAAACGTAGAAATCATCACTTGTGGATTATTTGACAAAGAAGGCCTTACCAAGGCGTTTGAAGGTGTAGAATACATCTACCATGTAGCCGGTGTTGTGAAATCAAAAAAACCTGAAGGATATTACAAGGGAAATGTTGAGGCTACCCAAAACATACTTGAAACTGCGCTGAAATATAAGGACAACATAAAACGCGTGTTAATTGTCAGCAGCCAAACAGCGGCTGGGCCATCTCCGGCTTTTAATCCTATTGATGAGACTCATCCATGCACCCCGATAACAAATTACGGAAGAAGCAAAAAGGCTGAAGAAGAATTAGCACATACGTACTTTGACCGTCTGCCTATAACAATTTGCCGTCCTCCGGCGGTATATGGCGAAAGAGATACGGAGATTTTTATCTTTTTTAATTCCTACTGGAAAGGCGTTACGACCACTATCGGATTCGGTAAAAAAGAAGGCAAAAAGCAGATCAGTTTGATTCATGCTAAAGATTTGGTACATGGCATGTATTTGGCCGCAACAAATCCGAATTCCATCGGACAGACATATTTTATTTCTTCAGAAAAATTGTACACCTGGGAAGAAATTATTGATGTGACTTCAAGAGTGATGCACAAAAGGGCTATTGTATTCAAAGTCCCGCATGCAATCGTATATACAATTGCCGCTGTAGCGCAATTCATTTCACTTTTCCAAAAGCAGGCAGCGACTTTGAATATCGAAAAAGCTCGGGATATTACACAGGCAGCCTGGATTTGCAGTACACAAAAGGCTGTTAAAGAATTGGGCTATAAACAAAACATCAGTCTTGATAAGGGAATTGAAGAAACGATTGCCTGGTATAAAAAAGAAGGATGGCTCCGTTAATTATTTTTGGCGCCTTCATTTATCCATACCTTCAAGCCATTGACCTGGTTTGAAGTCATACCGGGATATGTCGAAACCGGAGGCATAGGCTTTGTCCCGCTGCCGTTAACCGACCATACAATCGGACTTGTGGATGCACTACCGGGTATAACTACCTTATATCCGGCAGTTGTACCGCTCCATGATGTTAAACTTAATCCACCAGCTTTACTATTATCATCATGGCAACCTGAGTACGTACATTTGACTGTAAACACAGGTTGGATATGCTTTGAGTATGAAACATTTGAAGAGGGGATAGTTGTATTGTCAACTTGTGCGTTTGTTGTCGTATCATCACAGCCGTATATCAGGAATGAAAACATTCCGATTACAGCCCATAGAAAAAGTGCTTTTATTGTATTAGAATAATACAGTTTCTCAAAATATTTAATTTCCATATTTCCGTTCGACTTTCTGCCAGTAAAACAATCAGATAAACCATGTAAATACAGCGTTTTATAGTATCTGGGTTCAATCTTTCATGGCATAATAATTGAATCCTAATACTAACTATAGGAATATACCATGGATCTATTTTCGTTACTACAAATCGCGTTTGCCATTTTTGCATCACTTGCATCAATGACTCTGATTGCATCATTTATTGCTTACAAAATTAAGCAATACAGAGCCAAAGGCAATGAAAAAATGAGGACCCATAAGACAGTTGTTGCACATTCGATTTCCAAAGGAGATGTGGTTCATACTGTAGCACTACCTGAAGCTGGTACGATTAATATTGTGCCTAAACCAATTATGATGAAACGTAGAAGCAGCAAAATTACTTCACAGCCGGTGGTTGCAAGAACAAGTAGCAATAGATTCACCGTAGTGAATGACTCCCTGGACGCATTTCACGGAAGCAACTCTTTTAATCCCGTAAACTCACTTAGCCGGGGTAAGTTTACTATAAGTTAAACCATTCGAAAACCTTCTTTTTATTTTATCCATTTCTAAGTATTTTTAGAAATTGAACTATTTGCATATCTAAGTGTGGCATTTTGAAAACAAATCTACTCATTATTAATCCGGTAGCCGGCAAGGGTAAAGGCCTTCATTTCTATAATACTATGAAGGATAAACTCTCCAATCTCATACCGGATGTTCGTATTGTTTTAACTACCCGTAAAGGCGAAATCAAAGAAATAATCAACAGGTACGCCCCGATAAATGCGCTATTTGTAGCCGGTGGCGACGGTACATTTCATGAAGTAGTCAATGCCTTGCATGAGCCGGATGAGTTTCCGATTACCTTACTGCCAATCGGCTCCGGAAATGATTTTGCACGGGCACTTGGTCTAAAAAAACACAAACCGTCAGAAATTATTGAATTATGGGCAAAAAAGTCATTTTTTCACATAGATTTAGGCGAATTTAGCTATCGGGAGCACGGCAAAACAGAGTTTATTACAGAAAAATTCCATAATAGCTGCGGTTCGGGCTTTGATGCGGTTGTGACGCATTTAAGTAACCGGAACAAAATCTTAACCGGGATAGTCTTGTATCTATATTCAGTTATAAAAGCGCTTTTTAAGTATGAATCTATTGATAGCAGAGCTGTATTTGATGGCACTACTCAGATTCATGGGAAGAAACTGCTAATCGCGATAGGGAATTCAGAGACAAGCGGAGGCGGCTTTAAATTAACCCCCGGGAGTTCTATCACTGACGGGATTCTGAAAATGGTCACCGCGGATGCTCTAAGCGTCCCGTCAATATTGCACTTGCTTCCATTGGCGATTTTCGGTAAACACGTAACTGATCCTCGAGTAACAATCGTAGATTTTAGGAACTGCGTGATTAATTTTATGAAGCCGGTGATTGTTCAATCAGACGGAGAAATTATTTCTACAACTATTGAAGAGATAAAGATTTCCATCATTCCTAGATTTTTACAAATGACAGCAGATTTATAAGAAGAGGGGCGGATTCCTTGAAATAAGCGCAAAAAACGATATATCGTTGTTTACATAATATACATTATGCGACAAATATATGATTTATCTTTTTTTCGTACGAATCATGGATGCCAATAGCTGGATCAGATTATTGCTTATAACATTGACGTTCACGTTGTTATTCTCGATCGCGTAAATGTATCTCTCAATCTTATGTATATACGCATCAAGTGATGTAACCTGATTTCTTTCGTGGAATCTTCTGAATGTTTCAAGAAAGTCTTTGAAGTATATATTGTCTTCCTGGTATGTGTATCTGGAAGCATCACTCAGCCAGATAATAATAAGTCTCAGGAAAAGTATGTAGCTTCCGGGATCATTACGTTCCTGGACGTCCTGAAGTATCATATGAGCCGAGTTTATTTTATTACCAATGGCATATCTCATAAAGTCTACGGTCAGGTTCTTCAGATTAGCTAAATCCCGGTCAATAAGATCAATTGCGTTATGAATCGAGCCTTGAGCAAATGCTGCTGCAATCTCGGCGTGAAATTGCTCAATATGAAAATATTTTTCTAGGATTTCCCGGATTTCATCCTCAGAAAGCGGTTCAGTCTGTAGCTGCCAGCACCGTGAAACAATTGTTTCACGCAACTTTTCGGGCGCATCGCTCACTAGGATAAATGTCGTGTTTTCAGGTGGTTCTTCAAGGTTTTTTAGCAATGAGTTTTGTGACTCTTCATTCATTAATTCAGCTTGAGACACCAAAACCGTTCTGTGGGCGTCCTGATCAAAAGAAATGTTTAAAAATCTCGAAATATCACGAATGCTATTGATCTTAATTTCATTAGCATCGTCTATATTCATTTTATAATATGGATTCGTATTCTTTATCTTCAACTCTTTCAGAACAGAATCCATCTGATCTTTTGAGAGCTTTTCGTATGGGTTATCGAAACTTGCTTCATTTTTACCACGAGGAAGAGCATAAATATATTTAATGTAGGTTTGTGAGAACGGATTGGGGATTGAGGCAACTGTATTTAGGTCATTCCCCTTCTTTAAAGCGTGAAGAATCATCCCTAAGCGAACTCCGATCGCATCTTTTCCATTACCCCCGCTCCCCTTTATTAAGATCGCCTGTGGAATTGAGCGGGATTCGATAAGAGAATCAAAGAATTGCTTTAATCTGGATTGTCCGATAATCCCGGACCAGTACTTCTTTTCCATAATAAAAAAGGCACTGAGTGCCTTTATAATTCATCCTCGTTGTAAAAGTAATCGTCATCCGTGGGATAATCCGGCCAGATTTCCTCAATTGATTCGTAAGGTTCTTCTGAATCCTCTAACTCTTTAAGGTTTTCAATAACTTCTAATGGAGCGCCGATTCTATCAGCATAATCAATAAGTTCTTCCTTTGTAGCCGGCCAGGGCGCATCGTCAAGATAGGATGCTAATTCGATCGTCCAGATCATTGTAAGATGATACTCCTTTAATTTGCAGTGTTGTTAAATAAATTTGAATCGTTAAATATATATTGTGCAGGATCAAGATTGACACCGTCATGCAAAACTTCGTAATGCAAATGTGGTCCGGTTGATAAGCCTGAATTACCCGTAAGGGCTATTTTCTGATAGCGGCTTATCTTTTGACCTTCTCTAACCAATGCCTGAGAAAGGTGTCCATAGATAGTCTTATAACCGAATCCATGATCAATTTCCACCGCTAAACCAAAACCTTCTTTACTGCCGACGAAATCAACTTTACCATCTGCCGGGGCAAATACCTCAGTACCGACATCAGTGATGATATCCACACCATTATGCATACGAAGCATATGCAATATCGGATGCATTCTCATACCAAAACCGTTTTCAGAAAATTCACCGGAGCATGGTTTAATTGCCGGTAAGCATTTATAGAGTTGTTGGTTTTTTGCGAAGGCAGATTTAATTTCGGAAAGATTAGCTTTTTCCATTTCAAATTTATTGATAACGGATTCAATACCGGAAATCGTGGATTTAAGGTCACCGTCTTTCTTTGAAAGGATTTCTAAAATACTTCCGAAAGTGCTGCCACCGGTTCCGAGCGCCTTTTGATCTTCAGAATATGGCGACAGATTAACCGCTGTTCTCAGTGCTTTGTTTTGATTCTTCAGACTGTCAAGATCTTTTGCAAGATCCTTGTAGAGTCCCGACACATCTCTCAGTTTACTTTTTAAGTAATAATTTTCATTTCTTGTTTCTTCGAGATCCTTTGAAGGGCTGATAAAGTGCGTATAGAGAAAGAAAATCGCCAATAGAAATAGGCATGACGCGGCAAAAATTGTCGCAACAAGTCCTATAAATTTCATCCGATAGTTCTTCAGATCTATGGATTGAATTTTTGTTTTAGAGATGTAATAGAATTTTTTCATAATTGGCAAGGCAATTTTAAGGAAAAATTACTATAAAAACAATTCTATAAGAAGTATTTTTATGAGTAAATCCTGCTATTTTGAGCCATTTTCGAATAATTTTAAATTTTATTCGAAATCATGTTCAAAATACTCGACTCCCCTGTCAAATTCAGCAGTTCCCCTGGCAATCTTCTGTGCAAGGCGGTCCTGGAATGCCTGAGCGGCATCGTAACCACGTCTTTTTAATAAATAGTGAAGCGCTATAACTTCTGAGATTACTGTGATGTTTTTACCGGGAATGATTGGCAGTTTAATAAATGGGATCTCCACGCCAAGAATGGTTTCTGTTTTACTTCCTAAACCGGTGCGTTCATAATTTGCATCATCGTCCCAGTTTTCGAGATTAACAATTACCTCGACACGTTTTTGATAACGAATGGCTCTGATACCGAACATCTTTTCGATATTAATAATACCGAGACCGCGGATCTCCATGAAGTGTTTATTCAAATCAGCGCCGGCTCCGATAAGTATTCCTTCTCCTTTTTTCGTCAGGATGATGACGTCATCACTTACTAATCTGTGTCCCCTCTCGATCAAATCAAGTGCGACTTCACTTTTGCCGATTCCGGAATTCCCCATAAAGAGAATACCGACACCATACACGTCTACAAGTGATCCATGCATGCTGCATCGAATGGCAAATTGATCATCCAGAAAATCCCCAATTAAATAAACTAATTTTGTCGTGGATAACGGTGAGCAAAATATCGGCACGTGCCGTGCATTAGCAATATCCAACAGTTCCTGGAAAGGCTCATTATTATCAGTAAGAATAACACATGGAACTTCAAAGCTGAAAATTCCTTCAAGTGCTTTAATTCTCCGTTCTTTCGAGAGCTGTCCAAGATACCGCATTTCCGTATTACCAAATACTTGCACGCGTGAGTACGCGAACAAACCGACAAACCCGGCCAGAGCAAGGCCGGGTCTGTGAATATTTTGATCAGTGATTCTTCTGTCCAGACCCGAATCATCACTTACTAAATGAATCTGAAATCTAGACTTTACATTTTCGAAGAAAAATTTTACGTCAATAGAATCTTTTTTCGAGATTGCTCTTTTATCCACTTGAATCATTTTAATGTTTCGATTTTTTTTCTTTGATCTTCTGTAACTGGCGAATCAGTTTATTAACTGCTGCTTTAATAGCTATTTCGTACTCTTCGGCTTCTTCAACCATTGTGAGCGTCTGACCAGGCACTTTGACAATAATCTCAGCTATTTTAACGCTGTCCTTATTGTTCTGATAGCTTAAAATAACTTCGACATCAAGAATGTCATCGCTGAATTTGGACAAAGCGTCCAATTCACCCTGGATGTACTCCTTCAGGGTATCTCTTGCTTTGAATTTTCTGGCCGTGATTTTGACTTTCATACTAACTCCTATTCTTAGGATTTGGGATGAGATTGTTTATAGACGGACTTCAATCTTTCAACACTGACATGCGTATAGATTTGTGTGGTGGAAAGATTTGAATGTCCCAGAATTTCTTTGATTGCCATGAGGTCTGCGCCATTATCCAGCATATGGGTTGCAGAACTATGCCGTAAAATATGAGGGCTCTTTTTTGTTATTTCAGAGATTTGAGAAATTATCCGCTTTACAACGCGCTGGACATACCTTGGATAAATCGGTTTACCATTTTCCAATAGCAACAAATTGTTTTCTCCGGCGGTGCGCAACTTCAAGTATTCTTGTATTATTGAAATGGATTTGGAACCTACAGGAACAATTCTGGTTTTGTTGCCTTTACCCAAAACGCGTAAGGTTTTAACTTTCAAATCGATATCAGAAAGTTTGAGTGAACATAACTCCGATACACGCAGTGAGCAGCCGTACATGAGCTCGAACATTGCTTTAATAAGTGCCTTTTCATAATCGGTAGAATGATCATCGCCTTGAGTAATGTCTAATATATGAACATATTCTTTTGCGCTGATGATCTCGGGCAACTTGCGTGAATGCTTTGGATTTTTGATTGCACCTAAAATATTTACATCTATTAAATTATTCCTGTATGCAAATCTAAAAAATCCCCGCATAGATGCAAGTTTTCTTGATATGGTAGTTTTATTCCGTTTTTCGCTTACCAGAGTAGAAAGATAGCTTTTTACATGCCGGAGACTGACAGACTTGACTTCAGTTACATTGAGCGAATCCAAATAGCCCATAAATTGCGTAAGGTCATTCCTGTAAGCTTCAACCGTTTTCGCGGAATATCTCTTCAGATGTTCTATTTCTTCCAGGTAGAGAGCTACTGCATTACGCAACATGAATAACCTATTCTTCTATTTCTTCGGGCATCTCTTCTACAATTTCAGTGCTGCAGACCGGGCACTTTAAGAATCTTCCTTTTTTCTTGGAATACCATTGTTCCATATACTTGGAATCATGGTTCGGACATGGAGTCATAACCGGCTTTTGCCAGCTGACAAAATCACAGCCCGGATATTTGCTGCAACCATAAAAGGGTTTTCTTTTCTTAGTAAGACGTTCAACAACCTCACCGGTTTCACATTTAGGACAAGGAATACCAAGAGTCAAATTCTTGACGAAATCACAATCAGGATATTTTTCACATCCGATAAACCGTCCGAATTTACCCATACGGATGACGGTACGGCCGCCGCACTTTTCACAGGTTTCACCAGTATATTCAGGCTCGTTATTTTCCTGATTGAGTTCTTTCATTGATTTAATGTTTTTACACTCAGGATAATTCGTACAGGCTAAAAATCTACCGAAACGACCATACTTAATAGCCATCTCAGAGCCGCACTTTTCACAAATGATTTTCTCAGTATTCTGTTCAACATGTGCCAGTGACTCAGCAAAAGGATTATAAAAATCATTGAGTACGTTAATGTATTCGTTTTCACCCTGAGCTATCTGGTCCAATTCATTTTCCATTTTGGCTGTGAATCCGGTATTGATAATATCAGGGAAGTTCTCAACAAGAACTTTGTTTACTTTTTTACCCAGATTAGTAGGGATAATTTGTCTGTTCTCCTGCTCGACGTATCCCCTCTCAACGATCGTTGAAACGATCATTGAATAAGTACTTGGTCTTCCAATACCTTTGCTTTCAAGCTCTTTTATGAGGGAAGCTTCTGTATACCGTGGGGCCGGCTTAGTGAAGTGCTGGTGTTTATCAGCCTCAGATAAAGTAACAGCTCCGCCTTTTTCAAGGTTCTTAGGAATTTTTTCGTTTTTTGAATCGCTTCTATCTTCGTCTTTTCTGGTGTCAATTTCCTGGGCCTCGGTATAAACACGTGTAAATCCGTCAAACAACATTGTTTGCCCATAAGCCTTAAAAAGAAACTCGCCTGATTTAATTTCAACTACTGTTGTTTCCAGACTGGCCGGGTTCATCTGACATGAGATAAAACGGTTCCAAATCAGCTGATACAATTTAAAGGCATTATCATCCAGGAACGGACGAACAAATTCAGGAGTATATTTCAATGATGTAGGACGGATTGCTTCGTGTGCATCCTGAACATTACCGCCCTTCTTTTTATAGACATTGGGTTCAGCAGGTAAATATTCGCTCCCGTAAGATGATGTAATGTACTCTCTCGCGTCAGCGACAATATCATCACTAAGACGGGTAGAGTCTGTTCTCATGTACGTAATCAAACCGGCCAGTCCTTCATCACCCAGCTCGACACCTTCATATAATCTCTGCGCCAGGGTCATGGTTTGACGGGGTCTGAAGCGTAAAGCTTTCGATGCTTCTGCCTGCAATGTGCTGGTAATGAATGGAGCTGAAGGATTTCGTTTCGTAGCCTTCTTGACAATGTTTGAAATGACAAAATCATTCCGCTTTTTAATTTGTTCGACTATCTCTTTAGCCTGACTTTCAGTACTGATCCACACATGGTGTTCTGCAAACTTCTGCATTTCTTCATCAGTCATGACAGGCTTTGGAGTAACTTTGACTTCTTTACCGTCAATACTGAATAGTTTTGAATGAATTTCTGATTTATCTGTTGAATTAAAAATTCCTGAAATTGACCAATACTCAGTTTGAATGAAGCGTTCAATTTCCTCTTCCCGTTCGCAAACCAAGCGTAATGCTACAGATTGAACACGGCCTGCTGAAAGGTTGTTCGAAGAAGAAATAATTGTCTTCCAGAGAAATGGACTGATCTTGTAACCAATGATTCTATCCATCACTCTTCTTGCACGCTGAGAATTAACTAAATGAGCATCAATATCGAGAGGATTATTCATCCCCTTTACGATACCTGTCTTGGTAATTTCATTGAACAATACTCTGTGAAGGGTAACCGGCTTTTTCGCACTCAGAAGTTCTGCAATATCCTGTGCGATGGCTTCACCTTCACGGTCCGGGTCAGTCGCGATGAAGATTTTTTCACTTTTACCCGCGAGGTCTTTAATCTTCTTAATTACATCGCCTTTACCCCTGATGTTCACAAATTGCGGTTCAAAGCCCTTTTCTACCTCTACCCCAAGTTTTGTTTTAGGCAGATTTCTTAAATGTCCGACAGTGGCTTCTACAATGTAATTTTTACCTAAATACTTATTAATTGTTTTAGCTTTAGAAGGAGACTCTACAATAACTAAGTTCTTTTTCATATTATCCTAATTTCAGTAATATTATAAATTTTTAAAACATGCCCGCAAAAGTTTTTCTTGCTTCACGAACATGGTCTTTCTTTGTGAGTCGGTTTGGTCATCGTAACCCATCAAGTGCAGTACTCCATGAATAATCAACCGAACCAGCTCATTTTTAACAGGGACACTAAATTTTTTTGCATTTTCAACCGCGTCATCAATAGATATTAATATTTCACCATCTATCATTTTCCCGCCATCGCGATAATCAAAAGTGATAATATCAGTATCATAATGATGATTTAAAAACGAAATATTGATATTTCGTAATTCAGTGCGTTTGATAAAATTTATCTCTAATGCCTTAATCCGAAAATTAAACTCTTTTCTTAAAATAGCAATAACAGTTTCAATTTCTTTTTTTGTAAGTTGAAACTTCTCCGGAAAATTTACACCTAAATTTGTTGCCATTATTTTCCTGCTTTCAATTTAGTAGCATATTCCATATAATGTTGTGCTGAGATATCAAAATATTCGATTTCATCTTCAGTCAAATCTCGAACAACTTTAGCCGGTACTCCCGCGACTAATTTACCCGTAGGCACTATAAAATTCGGCTTAACCACCGAACCGGCAGCCACCATTGACTTTGTCTGAACAACAGCTCCATCAAGAACCGTGGCATTCATACCGATCAACGTTCTATCTTCAATAACACAAGCATGGATACATGCTTTATGTCCGATAGTTACTTGTGAACCTATAATTGCCGGTTTATTCTTGCTGACATGAATAACCGTCCCGTCCTGAATATTTGAACCGGAACCTATAGAAATATATTCAATGTCACCCCGGAGGACACAGTTATACCACACACTCGAATCTTTACCTATCCTGACATCACCAATAATCTTGGCACCGGAAGCCAGAAAGACAGATTCATCGATCTGCGGTGAAAGTCCGTCATAATTGAATATTTGTTGTTCACTTAGTGATACTTTGGCGGCATCCATCCGGGTTTCTTCCAACTAATTAACTCTACAGTAACTCTTCCAATGATGACGTTAAGTTTAGCCATGACCGGTATACCGGCATCATCATCCGTAAACCAGCCCTCAAAATACCCGGTCAATCCATACACACTGACGAAATTTGTTTCACCATCTAGGTGCTTTACCGCAATATCATAGTTAACTGCGTCAATGTGGGCTTTTTCAGTGTTGTCGTAAAAATTGATCTTTGCGTACACATGTTTCTCATTTACCAGACATGGCAGATTAACGGATTTTTTACTTCCTGAAAATGCCCGGGCATAGTAAAATATTGAAAGCCCGTCCTGAAACGGCTGCTGCGAATATCCCGTACTATCTGTCCATAATTCATATGGATTTACTTTTCCCTGCCGTACCTTTACCTTTGCACCTGCATGATCATAAGTATAATCTGTAAAAGTCGTGTATTCTTTCTTTCTGACTAAGCCTTTGAAATAATTTGAAAATATTGCTTCGTTGAAATGTGATTCGTAGATCATATGCAGATCAACAAATGGTATACCTGAATAAGAGTCCATATAAGCTACTGCATTATAAACCGGTTTACCGTTAACCACTTTCTTCGACTGAATCTTAAATCTGATCTCACCGAATTTCAGAAGATAGTATTTTACGACATACGTCAATTCTTCACCGACAGTAAAGTCGCGTGGACCTGTAAAAGAAAATGCTATTTCATTTGTTTTCGCCTCAGTGCTATGCATTGGCGAAACTAAAAGAAATAGCACAAATAATAATACAGGAATTTTTCTTACCATTATTTTGAAGAAACCATTTCGTGCGCTTTATCAAATAAAGACAACGACTTAGCAATCTGTTTATCACTCTTAAGCATAACCATATACCAGCCTTCGTTCTTCCAGAAGTTTCTGGCAACATATGCTTTTAGTCGTGCAAGAATGTATTCACGATCTTTATCCAGATCTTTTTCATCAACCTTAACATCTTTGGCTTTTGCCATTTCAAGGAAGTCATTCAGATCTGATTTTGAGAATGAAAAATCATGTTCGAATTTCATCAAATCATTTTTGTATTCGCTCTGAAGTTCTTTTCCATGAGTGTCAAGGTATTTGAGAATATAGATATAAAATAAATTCTTACGTAACAGAGCCGCAGTCAAATCGGTTACCTTATCCGATTTAACGATGTAATCCGGTGTAATACCACCGCCGCCATACACGGTTCTACCCTTGCCTGTTTTATAAGCAGGTCTTGTGGTATCCTTCTCAGTTTTATGAACGAAATTTTCACCTTCGTTCTCATCCCGCTCCATCGCTTCTTCATAATATTTCTGCTTATCGGTATATTTTCTTTGGATAAGCCGTCCGGAAGGAGTGAAGTATTGAGCAATAGTCAATCTGAGCGAGCTGCCGTCCGGAAGCGGAAACTGCCGTTGTACCAAACCTTTACCAAATGAAGTTTCACCGATAATCAGACCTCTGTCCCAATCCTGAATAGCGCCTGAAACAATTTCACTTGCAGAAGCACTACCGCGATTGATCATTACAATGAGGGGGAGTTTTTCATACTCTGATGGTTCCGATGCCGTGTATGTTTCATCAAATTCTTTGCGTCTGCCTTTTGTATAAACGATCATCTTATTACCATCAATAAAAAGGTCTGCTATTTGAAAGGCTTGATTCAAATAACCGCCCGGGTTATTCCGCAAATCAAGAATAAGCTGCTTCATTCCGTGAGCTTTAAGATCTTTCAAAGCTTCAAGTAATTCATCGGTAGTCTTCTCTGCGAATCTGGAAACACTGACATAGCCGGTAGTTTTGTCCATCATAAAATGAGTATCTACCGAATACAGCGGGATTTTATCTCTGGTGATTTCGTAATCAATGAGGTCTTTTACACCTTGTCTTGCAACAAGTACGTTAACCTTCGTACCGGCTTTTCCACGAAGTTTTTTTCTTACATCGTCATTATTAATTCCGATACAGGATTTACCATCAATTTTTACAATTCTATCTCCTGACATGATTCCCAGAGCTTCGCTCGGTCCACCGGTGATTGGAGAAACAACGGTAAGGGTGTCATTAACAACCTGAAATTCGATTCCGATACCTTCAAAATCACCCCGGAATTCCTCTTCAACACTCTTCATATCTTTGGCTGAAATGTACACCGAGTGGGGATCCAAATCTTCAAGCATACCTTTAATGGCACTCTCTACCAATTTCTCGGAATCAATTTCTTCCACGTAGTATTTTTGTGTGTAGGTCAGTACATCGTTGAATTTTTGCAAATTTTCCCGGAGATTATCACCGGACATTGCTTTTTGAATCTGTGTACCGAGCAGTATTCCTACCGCCAGAATTGTAACCAGGATGGGGAATTTTACGCTTTTAAATTGCATTTTTCTCCTTTTTCGCACTCAATCTTTTCTTCAAAAGTAACTAAATCTTAAAATATCCGTTCAAAATCACACACAAATCATCATATAACCAAAACTAATCATTTCCTTGCCGTGAAACATAACTCTGAAATCATAAATAATCAAGATTATAACGCTGCCCGTTTTTAGCGGACCTGTTCCCATATTCTCGATGAAGACTTTTTGGCTACAACAATCGAGAACGAATTTGTAAACCAAGATAAGATGACGCGCATGTAGCCCATCTTTCTGTAGCGTCTTGGAGATTCGTATATTTTCGAATTCCAATCAAAAAATATCCGGCCGCTTTTCGCGATTCGCTTGTACAAGTCCCAGTCTTCTCCTGCTACCAATTTTTCATTGTATCCACCGACGGATTGGAAGACGTTTCGTTTTACAATATTGCACTCACCTCTTCCCATTCCAACGCCGAAAACATTTAATGAATAGAAATAGATGTTACAAAAGCCGTGAAATAAGGTATCTTTAAAACATGCTTCTTCGGGGAAGGTTTCTACAACACACGTCATCGCGAGATATTCTGAATTTCTGAAGTACTTATCTATCGTATGGAAGAATTGAACCGGGTTCTGAATGCGGACATCCGCATTCATGAATATGAGAATATCTCCACAAGCTTCTTTGGAACCACGATTCCTTCCTACCGCTATATTATCGCACGGGTCAGAATATGGAATAACCTTGTCGGCTTTAGTCTTCGCTATCTCAATAGTTCTATCCTTACTCCCGCCGTCAGATACGATTATCTCGTAATTGAACTCACGACGCAGTTCAGGAAGATTAAGCTGCTCCAATAAATTAGGGAGCAAAACTTCTTCATTGAGTGTAGGTATAATTATACTGATCATAAACCGGAATTCAATTGTATGAGAAGTATACCCGATTTCAAATTGATCATTTCTCCGGCTTCATCTGTGGGAAAAATAGTACGTCACGAATTGAAGTCTGACCGGTCAATAACATAACCAATCTATCAACACCGATACCAAGACCTGCAGTCGGCGGCATGCCGTATTCAAGTGCTCGTACGAAATCTTCATCAACCTGCTGGGCTTCTTCATCCCCAAGGTCCAGAGCTTTCTTCTGTTCGAGGAAGCGCTGATGCTGATCGATAGGATCGTTCAATTCGCTAAACGCGTTACAAATTTCACGACCGGCGACAAATCCTTCAAACCGCTCAACGAGACCGGCTTTATCGCGGTGTTTCTTTGCCAATGGTGATGTTTCAATCGGATAATCAGTTAAAAATGTCGGTTGAATCAATGTTGGCTGTATGGTCACCTCGAAAATCTCATCAATGATCTTACCACGGCTCTGTTTACCGGTAATTTCAATATGATATGATTTTGCAAGTGCAATGAGTTCTTCATCTGAAATTACGGAAACATCTTTTCCTGTTTTTTCAAGCAGTGCATCTACCATGGAAACTCTATTCCACGGTGCCTTGAAATCAATATCATGACCGTCAAAGTTAAATTTCAATGTTCCAAAAACCTTGGTACAAATTGCCTCGAACATGTTTTCGACAAATTCCATCATCCAGAAGTAATCTTTGTACGCAACGTAGACTTCCATCATGGTAAATTCAGGATTATGGGTTTTATCCATACCTTCATTTCTGAAGTCTTTGGATATTTCATAAACGCCGTCAAAACCGCCAACGATCAATCTCTTCAAAAATAATTCATCAGCAATTCTTAAATAGAACGGAATATCAAGAGCGTTGTGATGTGTGATAAACGGTCTTGCAGAGGCTCCACCGTATAATGACTGCAATACAGGAGTTTCAACTTCAAGGATACCCTGGTTGTCAAGAAATTGCCTCATGGTACTGATAATTCTTGATCTTTTGTAGAATACATCTTTCACTTCAGGATTTACAATAAGATCTACATATCGCTGGCGATAGCGTAATTCTTTATCAGCGAACTGATCGAAGACTACTTTATTACCGGCTTCGTCAACAATTTCTTTGGCGATCGGAATCGGGCGGAGTGATTTTGTTAAAAGCTGCATGCTTTGAACGTGTACCGATATTTCGCCGGTCTTTGTTTTGAATACAAAACCTTTAACACCGATAATATCGCCGATATCCAACAGCTTGAAGTTTTCATACTCTTCACCGATTTCATCGCGTTTCAAATAAATCTGTATTCTGCCCAGTCCATCCTGAAGGTGCGCGAACGAAGCTTTACCCATACGGCGGATAGCCATAATGCGGCCTGCTATCGCGACTTCCCTTTTCGGTTCTGCGTCTTCCTGATAATTATCTTTTACATCTGATGAATTACTGTTCACCGCATAATTGTATGCAAAAGGAAGAACACCTTTGTTCTTCAGCTCTTCTAATTCTTCAAAACGTCTCTTTATGAGTACATTAACATCTTCTTGAATGTTTTCCTGCACGAATCTAACTCCATTTATTTTCTTTTAAAATTTGCCAGCCTGACACAAATCAGGTCCTGAAGATTCTCCGCCAATTTCATTGGCACAATAACATTATTCACAACAAGTGAAATAGCGACCGGTTCGTTATCACCGGTGTAAATATATCCTGATAAACTTCTCACGCCTTCCAGCATACCTGTTTTTGCATGGAGGTTGTCCTCAACTCTGGTTTTTTGAAATCTCTCTGCTAATGTTCCGTCTCTACCGGCAACCGATAAAGAATTGCAAAAAAACTTAAACAGATTATTCTTGTACATATATGAAAGTAAACTGATAAACTGCTTGGGCGAAATAAGATTCAATCGAGACAAACCGGAGCCGTCTACAATAGATATTCCCTCAGTATTAATACCGGTTGAACTAAGGAAGCGTTTTACAACTTTTAGGCCGTTAGCGACGGAACCATATTTTTCCTTCTCGTAACCAAGCGTTTTCAGCAGCTGCTCCGCATAGAAATTATAGCTGTTTTTATTCATGATATTCAGAATCAATGAAAGCGTCACTGATTTATGAGTAAACAGCAAATTAGCTTTTGAATAATCAAGCGGTTCGGTCAAGTCATTGACGTCCGTTCCGAAACCTTTAACTACAATTCCCTTCTTTTGCAGAACATCTTTCAATACGACAACAAAAAATTGTGTGGGACTGTTAATCGTTGAATAATAACGAAGTGTGTCGCTTTTCTCACGTACAGTGCCGGTTACGGTAATAATATTCGTTCCACGCTCACGATACACGTTAATGTCCGTAACAGAATCAGCCGGGACAGTAAAGACACGGTTGATGAGAGTAACATAATTAGTTGCGGGTTGAACGGACAAAGATGCCTTTTGACCTTTATTGGTCGGCTTAATCAAAATATCAACACAATTTTCATTTAGCGAAAGTGCCCCGGTAGGAGCCGCGAACCAATCGGATTCCTGATCCCATGCCCAGCCTTCGCCTAAATTCACATTATCGAACGCACTTCCGTCACCGATAATATTTCCATCAATTTCATCAATACCCAATTGCAGTAATGAATCAGCCCAGTCTTCAAATATTTGAGTTATAGAACCATCATAGAGACGTCCTGAAATTGTAGGGTCGCCGAATCCTTTAACAATCAAGTCACCTTGGAGTATCGAGCCGTCCAGTTTACCTCTGCGATACAGTTCGGTTTTGAACCGGTAATCATATCCAAGATTGACTAATGACGCAGCCGAGGTAATGAGTTTAAGGTCTGAGGCGGGAATAAAGATTTTATCTTCATTCCTTTTATAGAAATACTCACCGTTTGCGAGGGATTGAATAACTACGCCCCACTGAGCGGATGAAAAATTGGGATCATTAAATATATCATCTAATTGTTCACGGAACTCAGCAATAGTTGCATGGCTATATTTAGCAACAGTATCGCTCTTTACGTTTTCCTGAGGAAAAGCGAACTGTGTGAGTGCAGCAAGAAAAATAATCAGCAGGTAGTGTTTATTTAACTGCATACTTTTTCATGAAGCTTTCAATTTCTTTAACATTAATTACTCTATAGGAACCTACCGGTATACCATAATCGGAAAAATCTGCGAATTGCTCTCTATGTAATGTGTCTACAAATGCGCCTAATTGTGCAAACATTCTTTTCACAAAGTGATTACGTCCTTCCACGGTTGTAACTCTTACCATGGTCTTATCTTTCGATATAATATCGAGAGATGCAAATTTCGACTTTCTCTTGTCAAGGATGATTCCGTCACAAAGGCGGTGTTTTTCTTCTTCGGAAATCGCACGATGCAATTTAGCAACATACGTCCGCACAAATTTATGCGATGGATGTAAAATAAAATTTGAAAAATCGCCATCGTTGGTCAGCAACAAAACACCTGTTGTGTTCACATCCAATCTGCCGACCGGGAACACTCTTCTTCCTTTGGGAATCAGCTCTGTAACAATTTGACGGTGCTTCTCATCTTTAGTGGTTGTTACGTAGCCTTTCGGCTTATTCAATAAATAGTAAACGACTGATTCGTTCCGTAACAAATCACCGTCATAATATACTTTATCTTTAACCGGATCAACACAAAAACCAAGCTCTGTGACGATTTCTTTGTTAACCTGAATTCTGCCGTTACGTATAAGTTCATCAGCGTTGCGCCGTGAAGTTATGCCGCATTCAGCAATAAATTTATTCAGCCGGACTGTTTTCTGGCTCATTTTCCTGTTGCTCATTTTCTATTGATTCTTCAACTACATTCATGAGAATTTTTCTTTTCTGTTCAAGAAAATCCTCATCCTGCATGATTTCTTCAATTTCACGTGGTTTCGGTAAATCGGTTATTTTATTTAGACCGAAATACATTAAAAATTCCTGTGTCGTAACATAAAGTAAAGGACGTCCGATAGTTTCAGAACGGCCTGAAATAGTAATCAAATTTTTCTCTAAGAGAGTATTGATCGTATAATCGGAATTTACTCCACGGATACTCTCAACTTCCGGCTTGGTTATCGGCTGTTTGTATGCAATTATAGAAAGTGTTTCCAGAGCAGCCTGACTTAAGCGCCTCTTACTTTTTTCGGAAGACAAATAGCCGAGATACTTTGCATATTGCGGTTGTGTCGAGAACAAGTATCCTTCAGCAATGCGAACAATACGGAACGATTTATCTTCCGTTTCGTAGTTTGCATTCAATCCATCAACGCATGCTTCAATATCCGCTTCGGTGATTTCCACATCTTCGCCATCAAGACCTTTAATAGCACGGATGATCTCCTGTGCTTTTAATGATTCGTCTGAAGAAAAGATCAGAGCCTCAATAACTTTTATATAAATATTATCCATTTACAACCAGATATAATACAAAATCATTGAATTCAGAAGATTCTTTAATACCAATTTTACCCATCTTGGTTAATTCCAAAAGGGCGATGAATGTTACAACCAATCTAATTTTCTCACGAATCTCATCTACGATACTCAAAAAATGCAGCTCTTTATGCTCTTCAAGTTTGCCAAGCACAAAATTCATCTGATCCTCTATGCTGACCGGCACTTTTTTGATTTCGTGAAAAACTTCTTTTTTTACACTATCCAGAACCGATTTAAAAACTTTCGCCAGATCGAAAACATTAACATTTTTCAGGAGTATATCATATTCCGGCGGTGCTTCTTTAGGATCTTCGCTAAAATTACCTCTAAAGGCTACTTTCCGCTGATTGGATTCAAAGAATCCCAGTTCCTCAGACATTTCCTTATACCGCTTGTATTCCAACAAACGGGCGACCAGTTCCGCACGCGGATCAATTTCGACACCCTTCTCATCTACCTCTTTCGGTAGCAGCAACCTGACTTTAATATGCATCAGCGTTGATGCCATTAAAATGAAGTCGCCTGCAATCTCCAGATCCAGAAACTTGATGAGATTAACATATTCAAGAAATTCCTGAGTGATTTTGTGAATCGGAATATCATAAATATTTAATTCATCACGTTTGATGAAAAACAAAAGCAGATCTAAAGGACCCTCAAAGTGGTCGAGGTGAATCTTATACAAAGTATCAGCCTATCAACATCTTTTCACGGACTTCCTGCATTGTTGCCGCAGCAACTTTTCTTGCCCGGTTTTCGCCATCTGCGAGAATTTCTTTTACCGTCTCTATGTTGTTTTCATAGTGCTTTCTTTTCTCGAGTATCGGATCAAGGAACTCGGAAATTTTCGCAGCACATTTCAATTTACAGTCAACACATCCCAATTTACCACTTCTGCAATCAGCATCAATAGCCGGCACTTCATCTGGATTGAATCTTTTATGGTACGAAAACACAAGGCATACTTCCGGATGCCCGGGATCGCCTTTGCGTAATTTCTGAGGATCGGTAACCGCTTTGCGCAGCTTCGATTTTACGGCTTCGGCATCGTCGGAAAGTAATATTGTGTTACCTAATGACTTACTCATTTTTGCATTGCCGTCAAGGCCGACCAAGCGTGAGAATTTTGTCAATAAAGGTTCCGGTTCAGGAAATACTTCGCCATACTGGTTGTTAAAACGTCGAGCCAGTTCGCGGGTGATTTCTACGTGCGGCACCTGATCTTCGCCAACAGGGACTTTCTCGCCCTTATAGAGCAATATATCAGCAGCCTGCAATACAGGGTATCCGAGGTGGCCATACACCAGGGATTCGATATCCAGATCACGCACCTGATCTTTTAATGTGGGATTTCTTTCAAGCCTGCTTACCGAAATAAGCATACTGAAAATCAGATGAAGTTCAGCATGTTCTTTAATTTTGGACTGGCGGAACATCGGGCTTTTTTCCGGGTCTAACCCGGCTGCAAGCCAATCAATCAACATCTCAATAGAATCACGATAAATGTTTTCACTATTTAAGTTCGTTGTTAATACGTGATAGTCTGCAATGAGATGATAATTCTGATACTCGTTTTGCAGTTTAATCCAATTTTCAAGTGCGCCAACGTAATGTCCGATGTGAAGGCGTCCTGTAGGCCGCATTCCGCTAAGTATAACTTTTTTCGTCATTGAGTAAAATCCGTAATTTCATTAACAAACAAATAAGGCTTCCAATTCTCATCAACTTTACTGACAGAATTCTTAATAAACATAATATGATTAGGTACATACGCCTTATGAAGCATTTTCATCTCTGCTTCATGTGGAGTCCTGTTCCCTTTCTTATTATTACATTTGGTACATGCACATACTAAATTCTCCCATGTATCCATGCCCCCTTTAGCTTTTGGGATAATGTGGTCAACGGTAAGAGGCAGATCACCCCGGCCGCAATACACACACTTGTAACCATCCCGTTTCAGCACATTTCTTCTTGTTAAAATTACCTGTTTATAAGGTACGCTGACGTAACGCTTTAAACGAATCACGCTAGGCCATGGAAATTCCTTAGAAATAGACCTGACAACTTTACGGTTATCAGATGAAGTCATTTCCGCCTTTCCTAAAAAAAGCAGGGTTAGGGCTTTTTTTACGGAACAAATAGAAAGAGCCTCATAACTTTGATTAAGTACGAGGACTCTGGCATTTAACCTTCCTGAATTTTTCTTTCGAGATTCGAATGCGCACTCCTCATCTACAAAATTGCTCAGATTTCTCAATGAGGAAAACGCTATCCCTCGAAATGAAACATCTAACGAGCTATGTAAATAATAATTTAACCTTTAAATATAAAGATTTTTAGTGAGAATTATCAATAAAAGCAGGGCATTTGAAAGACGCTAAAGCCTTAATTAATCAGATTTTCTCAATTTTTCGTCACAATTGCGACGCAAATCGCGTAAGAATTGGAATGAGATAAGGAGATATTGATTTCGTACCCCAATTTCGGTAGTTCGGTCGCTGATTTCAGAAATATCACTGACGGTCTCCCCTGACTATCAATTGAGACCTCAACGGTTTGCCAATTCAATCGTTTTTGGCCTTCCGGCGGAAAAGCTTTATAGATCGCCTCTTTTGCAGCAAATCTAACCGCGTAATGCTGATATTTATTCGGCTTGGAATGGCAATACCGGATTTCATTCTCGGTAAATATTTTCTTGAGAAATGCTTCCCCGAAACGGTTTATACTGGTTTTAATTCGTTCAATTTCAATAATATCAGTTCCGATACCGGCAATCATTAGGCGTCTTTCTAAAATAGGTCAAATTTGGCTTTTACGTTAACTCCGTCTTTTTGGAGTTGCGTGTTTAATATGGTTAGAAGTTCTTTTAAGGTCGCAAGTGTCTGCTTCAACTCCGGAACAAGGCTTTCATCATACATTACTTTTCCGAGGTTGTTCTTTTGTCCCTTGGTTTCATCAACCAGTAGATTGATCTTCTCTATGAGAGTGGTAGTAGTTTTAGTAAGCTCTTTCAGATTTTGTACCGATTCTTTGACATCAGTTTTATTTTCCTGCATGACAGAACTGGCTTCACTAACAAGCTTGTTTGAGTTATTAATCAGGGCAGTGATTGAATTGGAATTGTGATCAACAAAACCGTTTAGCTTCACTGTAATAGTGCGTAATTCCGACACCGTTGTCTTAACATCGGATTTCAATTTTTCATCCTGAACGATCTCTTTAATCGCTGCCAGAGACTCATTCAATGATTTTACAATTGCCGGCAGTTCATTCACTATTGAGCCGGCGGTCTTCATCACGTACGGTACATCAGCTGAGAATTCGCCTTCCACGGGCTTGGTAATATCCATCATCTGCTCAGAATTACCCTGCTCTATTTCAACCTTTTTCCCGCCCATCAGGTCAAGCATGTCAATGCTTATTTTCGAGTCCTGACGTAATTGAACATCGGAATCGAGCGACAAGTCTACAAGAACGCCTTGTTTGTTGTTGTTGGTAATTGCATCAACATAGCCTTTTCTAACACCATTTAGTGTTACGGGATCGCCGATTTCGAGACCTGAAACTGAAAGGAAATGAACATCAAGATGTTTTCTTGATGCTCCCAGAGAAATATTCTTAGCCCAGCCGATTACCAAAAAGAGCAATAGAATTGCCAATGTAACTGTCAGGCCAACTTTAACTTCGGTTTTTCTTTCATCTTTCATTTCACTACTCTTATATGCTTGATGAATTTTTTAGTTTGGCTTTTTCCGCCGCAACCAGACTGATCTTGTTATTTTCAACTTCCCGGATAATGAACTTATAACCTTCAAACACAAAACTATCGCCGGATTTCGGGATCTGTCCAATGTATTCAAGAACCCAACCGGCAAAAGTATCGTAATTTGTATCTGAAATATCCAAATTAAGAGCCAATTCTTCAACAACTTTATCAATTGGGGTGCTGCCCAAAATCAGAATTGTTCCATCGGCCTGTATGGTTATATCGCCAGTGCCCGCAGTGTTTTCATCGCTGATATCACCGACAATCTCCTGAATGATATCTTCTAAGGTTACTAATCCGGAAGTGCCGCCGTATTCGTCCACTACTATTGCGAGATGACTTTTCTTATCCTGAAAGTCCCGCATTAGCTCGTTAATCAGTTTCGTTTCGGGAACTATAAGCGGTTGACGAATGATACTTTTCATGTTGAAACGTGCCGGACTACTTTCGCTACTGATATATCTCAACAAATCTTTTGCGTACAATACTCCCAGAATCTCATCGAGATTATCCCTGAAAACCGGCAGCCTGCTATGTCCGGAGTTTTTTACTTCTTCGATAATCTCCTGGAACGGCTGATCAAAAGCAATCGCTTTGATATCAACTCTATGCGTCATGATCTCCCGGACCCTGGTTGTTTTCGAGGAGACAAGACCCTGAATGATATCATGCTCCTCATCTTCCAGTGTGCCTGCTTCATGTCCGAATTTCACCATATGTGAAATTTCATCACTCACAAGAATGTATGACGAATTCTTGATGTGTAATTTAGAAAAGACAGTCTTCATAATCTCATTAACAGTCTCCGCAATTGGATAAAATATAACACTTATCCAGTACAGCGGAATTGCTGCTAATCGGGATATAAGAACCGGATTTTTGGAGGATAACACCTTGGGTGAAATCTCACCAAAAACCAATAAGGTGAGGGTTAACACGATAACTTCAATCGTGATTGCCAGATCATCGCTAATAGAAATCTGATATCTGTGAACAAGCTGAATAGCATAAAAAGCACTGAGGAATGATGCGACAACATTAAGCAGCGTATTTCCTATCAGAATGGTAATAAGCAGGCGTTTCGGGTACTCAAGTAACGATGCAATATACTTATAGATAATACCGGACTTGTCATAATAATTGGCAAGTTTTTTCTTATCTAATGAAAATATTGCGACTTCAGAACCGGAAAAAAAAGCCGATCCTACAAATAAAAGCACAATTTGTATGAAGAATATTATATCGGGACCCAACAAATAATTACTTTCTTAATATGTGCTTTGTTTTAACTAGAATGGCAAATCATCTTCAGGAGATGAGGATGATTCTCCGGCGCCACCTTCAGGAGCCGAGTAACTGCCCCGCGATTCTCCTCTTTCACGTGCATCAAGAGGAATAATATTCTCTGCAATAATTTCAGTTCTGTATCTCTTAATACCTTCTTTATCAGTATATTCGTCGTGTTTAATTCTACCTTCGATATATACTTTTGAACCTTTTTTCAAATTATCTTTATAAAAGTCACTCAAATTGAACGCTTTTATGTTGTGCCAGGTAGTTTCGTTAATCCAGTTACCATCTGCCCCCTTATAGCTCCTTGTTGTAGCTATAGAAAACGTTGTGATTGCTAAATTATTAGCGCCTGCAAATCGTGTCTCGGGATCACGTCCCAAATTACCAAGTAATGTCGCTTTATTTAATGAAAATGCCATGATAAACCTCCGTTTATAAAAAATATAGACCTATTTAATCCCAACTAGTTTTATTTGAATATTAAATTTACTAAGAAAATCAATGAATGAAAAATTGCAGTATGATATATACAATTATGAGGCAGGAAACTCCAATAACACCATAAAAGAAGTATAGATCGTAGTTACTTTTAACTTTTTGCACCGGTATAGGTAGGTCCGGTTTAGTAACTTTTTTTCTGATCAATTCGGGCTGAATCTCTATCTTATCGATAACAACAGGTTCAACTGTTTTATTCTCTACGGTATTGATTGTTATTTCCTTTACTGGTGATGGTTCCGGTTCAGGAATGTTTGGTTTTTTCTCTTTGGTAGTTTTTAGTTTAACCTCGATGGGAACAGCTTTTGTTTCCTTGACCGGCTCAACTTTATTATGTAAAATGATATCAATTGTATCCTGAATGTATTTTTCGGATACTTCAATCCCCTTTGGATTCGAATGTAGCTTTTGAAAGTAATTTTTAAGTCTGTTATACTCCTGAGAGCATATATAACAAATTTTTAAATGATTTTGTATCTCGTTACTTAGTTCAGCATCACCAAGATTATCAAAAACCAGGTTTACATTAAAGTTGAATTCGTCGCACGTCATCTTTTTAACGCCTCGCTGATTCTTTTGCGGGAACCATAGATATTTTGCTGGATTTCTTCTACATCCAATTCCGGTAAAAGATCGTGAATCTCTTCAAAACTGTAATTTTGCATGTCTCGTAAGATAAGCAGTAATCTCTCGGCAAATGAAAGTTCGCGCAAAATCCTGTCAAATTGACTTAACACGAGACTTGTTTCCTTTACCTCCTTCGGCATTTCATCATTTCTGTACATCGAAAGAATTGTATTAATAGCAATACCTTGGAACCATACCAGCAATGAACTATTCATTCGCACTTGAGCAATATTCTTCCAACCAAAATCAAACACTTCCTGCGCCACTTTGTTTGCTGCCTCTTCAGAATTGAGAATTCTAAATATCAAACCGTATACATTAGGCATGTACAATGAAATGATCTGTATGTACACCTTGAAGTTTCCGGCTTTTGCCGAGGCAATCAGATTGCTTATATATTTACTATTTTCGTCTAACAATTTCTGCTACGACCTAAAATTATTTACTTTTTTTCTTTGTGCTATTTTTCACGGTTTTTTTCTTAACCGGTGCAACGATCTTCTTCTTTGCTATTTTGACCTTAGTCTTAGGAGCAACCTTCTTCTTTGGAGTTGCCACTTTTTTTACAGCAGTCTTCTTTTTTACCGCCGGTTTCTTCTCTTTCACGTTGTTCATCGAATCCAGAAAGAGATTTAGTTTGTATTCCGATTCGTTCGCCAATTGGACAAGTGAAGTCAACTCCAGAGAACTATTTTTGAGTGATTCGGAAGTTGCACGCAGCGAGAAATACTTAAGAATTTTCTCTTTTTCCGTTATAATGGATACACCATGCAAGGCTTTCCATGCCCGTTCAAACTGTTTTGTAAAAAATATCCATTTTAGAAGCGATTCGAATTTCTCTTTATGGTAATATACAATATTCTCGTAAACATTGTATCCGATAAATTGCCGAATCCACTCGTTTGCGATTAAAGATGTAATCTTTTCTCTAACCAGTTCCTCTTTGACTTCTTTCAGGGTGCCTAATTCAAATTTATATGAATCGGATAATAAGATACCCAGCAAGTCAAATTCCTGCTTGACAATATCGTAGTTATCACCCAAACGAATCAGGCTTTGCCACATTGCTCTCGATAACTGCAATTCATTGTACAATCCCAACAGATTTACTTCCCCATTCTGAGGTTTGATAGATACCAGGATCCTTCTAATGAAAAGGAATATGACGATCAAGTTTTTGAATGCAGGTGCTTTCTTCACGTCCGCGAACAACGAGATATCCAATGTGATTTTTTTTCTATCTCTAACAATACCTTTTTCGCATAACAGTTCAACCTGATTATAGACATTATTCAAAACATAAATATCTTTACGTAGACCTGAAACTATACTGCCGGGTTCTTCCAACTCATAGCCAAGATCTCGCAACTCATTAATAACGGTTAATACCTTGCCTACAATGAATTGTGACAGCACTGGCAATTTTACGGCTTTCTCACCATTAAAACCTGCTGCTAAACGTAATTCTTCCATATTTGTAGTATTGAATACATCTTCGATAGCATTATGGAGCGGACCGGTTTTCAGTTCTCTAACTGCATGTTCAACTGAAGCAACACCTTTGCCGTCAAGTATCTCGTATAATTGAGAATAGTAGCCCGAATCATCTTTAACATCGCTGAACTGCCATAGTATCTTGTACTCATAGCCTGCCAAATACGTTGAAAACCCGGATGAGAATACATCGGTGGCTTTTAAAAGATACTCTAATTTAGTCCGGCTGTCCTTACATACATAAAACAAGTTTTCTTCGTTACGCAGTCCTAACGAATCTCCAAGATTTGAATAGGACAGATGCGTATTATCCTGATTCTGTGCGTCTCCGTAGCGCTTGCCTGTAGTATAATGGATTTTCCCCGTTGTCTGCTCATATGAGTTATTATATATAACCAGAACTTTTTCATGATAGGTACCATTACTAAATGCAAAAACATTCTGGTTAACTGAGTTACCGTTAACAACGAAGTCGAAGAACCAGAAATTGTCTGTCCCGCTGAACAGATACCGTTTTGCAATAACCGGAAAGACTTCATTTTTATGTCTTTCAACTAACCATGGGTCAGCAATTTCATCATAATAAGCGCGCTGATATTCCATGCCGTATTTTTCAGTAAAGCCTTCAATCTGGCCATGGGCTAACATCGGCAATCCGGGCAACGTAATCAACATTGAGCAAACGCCGAAATACTTGTCACCTTTACCGAATTGATTGATAGCGGTTTCTTCATCCGGATTGCTCATAAAATTGACGTAGCGTTTCAGAATTTCCGGATTGAATTCAAGAGTGCTTTGGATAAGTTCTCTATACTTAGCGTTTTCTTCTTTCATGAACATATGCATGAAAGCACTGTTATAGACGCGATGCATTCCCAAGGTGCGGACAAAATATCCTTCCATCAACCAAAATGCCTCGGCTAAAAGCAATGTATCAGGCATTTCCTGGTTCAGTCTATCAACAACTTCACGCCAGAATTCATTTGGGATAACTTTGTCAAACTCTTCCCTGCTCAAAGCATAATCTGCACGGGATGCAATTGCTCCGGCAGTACCGGGCTGCGGGAACCACAAACGTTGAAAATGTTTTTTTGTCAGTGTCATCGCCGCATCGAAACGTATGATCGGGAACATGCTTGCGACATGCTTAATCTGCTGTATCAAAGCCTCACGCACTTCAGCTTTCAACAAATTCAATTGCGCTGTATCGTTCCATGGCATATTTGTGCCATCATTGCCATGATACAAATATCGTACTCTGCCGTTTGATTTTTCCACCAATTGAAAGACAACTGCCGCATCCTGTTTTGTGTAGTATTTATCTTCAATACGAATTTCATAACGCCAGTCGTCGGAAAGGTCAGGGCCGGTAAATGTATAACCCGGAAATGGAGGTGTATCTGCTTGAACGAAGTAATCAGGATGTTCAAGTACCCATTTTGAATAAATACCGGTATGGTTCGGCACCATATCACTGGCTAAACGGATTCCTCTCTGCCAGCAGCGATGTTTTAGATTTTCATATGCACTGTAGCCTCCCAGTGCATAGGCAATATCATAATCGTACAAGGAATATGCAGATGAAACCGCATCATGATTACCGCAAAACTGTTTTACCTTCTGAGATGCCGTGCTGCGCTCCCAAACACCGATGAGCCACAACGACGTCAAATTCCATGATTGAAATGTATCGAGTTCTTCATCAGGAATCGCGTCGAGTGTCTTGATGTTTCTACCATACTTCTTTGAAAGCTGATCCAACCAGACGAATGAATTTTTTGCGATCATGACCACTTTAGGCATCCACTCTGTATCCTGAGTAAACTGGACAGTTTCCGCGTAATAGTAATTCGGGATAGTGTCAGGATTTGCATTTTTACCCAGAGCGGCCATTCTTTCACGAAGCTCGCGAAGTTCATCCGCCGAAAGGGTTTTATATACCTGAACTCCCGGAGTCCCGCCTTTGCCACCATGCTGGGTAAACAACTTTGAATCCTCATAAATCAAATCCGTACCGCCGAGTATTTTTACAAGGAATGATTCCGGCAATACAATTTTCCAATTTGCGAGGATAAATTTCAGTTGCAGATCAATATTATCCGGATGTTCAAGGATAGGCTGCTTGAGGAAGTTCATCAATTTGAGCGAACCTTCAAATACCGGAGATTCTTTCTCAAAGTACTTCTCAGTCTCAACCAGAAACTTTTCGTAGACTTTCGTCTCTTTTAAAGGAGCGTCATCAAAGAGTTCTTTTAGTACACTGAACGAAGGATTAAAATTTTCCAGATGAAGAATGATAAGTTCTTCGAGAACGATTTCTTTGTTTGGCTTGATGCCAGTTGAGCGGTTGAGATACTGCTCCGGAGTTTCTTCTTTTTTATACACCGACAACGGTGGAAAATTCTGAACAAATTTCAACAAGAGTTTCTGAACATCTTCAGACCCTATTGCGCCAGTCAAATGCGATAAAGCCCTGCTTAAAGCGCCGGGATTTCTGCTATTTTCATATTCATGAATAATTACATGATACACTTCATGGAACAGGGCTAATGCATTCACAAGTCCAGGAGTGATTTGAACTTTATCTTCAGACTTTCGAATAACATTAATCTTTTCAGCAAGCAGTCTCGCCTGAGCAAAATTTGCAATAATAACATTGCCAAGTGTCGAGAAAAAACTACTTTCGAGATTATATTTTTGTCTCGCTTCAAGCGAAAAGTGGAAGTGGTATTCAACACTATTTCCTCTGTTTAAGCCATGTGTTATCTGAAACATAAAAGCTCCGTTATTCTCGTTTAAGTGAAATCGCATAAGGTCAGAAATCTTTCTACTCAACGTTCAAAAAGGTTATTACCATACTTCGGTATTAGCCAAATACTCATTAATAGCTTTAGCGGCAGTTCTGCCCGCGCCCATAGCTAAAATTACAGTCGCACCGCCGGTAACAATATCGCCTCCGGCGAAGACTCCTTTTTTCGAAGTCTTCATTGTTGTAGGATCAACAACGATATTACCCCACTTCGTATAAGTTAAATCCGGAGTGGTTTTTTGTATTATCGGATTCGATCCGTTACCAATTGCAACCACAGTCATTTGAATAGGCATTTCGTATTCTGAACCGGGAACCGGAACAGGACGTCTTCTGCCGGATGCATCAGGCTCGCCAAGCTCCATCTTTTGCAATCTAACACCGGTCAGCCATCCGTTTTCATCACCCAGAAATTCAAGAGGATTTGTCAAATAAATGAACTCAATACCTTCCTGTTTCGCGTGATGAACTTCTTCCAACCTTGCCGGCATTTCAACTTCGGATCTCCGGTAAATAATGCATGCGCGGTTAGCGCCTAATCTTTTAGCTGTTCTTACAGCATCCATCGCGGTATTTCCACCGCCGAAAACTGCAACATCTTTTCCACGGCAATCGAATACAGGAGTATCGAATTCAGGGAAACGGTATGCCTTCATCAGATTGACTCTGGTCAGGAACTCGTTGGCTGAATAAACACCATTGAGGTTTTCACCCGGAATATTCATGAAGTACGGGAGACCCGCGCCAACGGCAACGAACACCGCGTCAAAATGTTCATCGTTCATCAACTCTTCAATCGAGTCTGTCAAACCGATAACAGAGTTCGTCTTGAATTCGACGCCCAATTTTTTCAGAGCATCAACTTCAACTGCGACAATTTCTTTCGGTAATCTGAATTCAGGAATACCGTAAACTAATACACCGCCTAATTCGTGCAACGCTTCAAATACAGTCACTTCATGACCTGCTTGAATAAGGTCAGCCGCACAACTTAGTCCGGCTGGGCCGCTGCCGACAACTGCGACTTTTTTACCGGTTTTTTCCTTTAATTGAGGAAGTCTGATTCCGACATTATCTCTTTCAAAGTCAGCGACAAATCTTTCCAATCTTCCAATTGCTATCGGCTCATTTTTAACGCCGACAACGCATTTCATTTCACACTGCTCTTCTTGAGGACAAACACGTCCGCAGACTGCCGGAAGAACGTTGTCTTCTTTGATTTTCGCAGCCGCACCAAGAAAATCTCCTTGAGCAACCAAATCAATAAAATCTTTAATTTTAACGCCGACCGGGCAACCTGAAACGCAAACCGGTTTCGGGCATTGCAAGCAGCGCAATGCTTCCATTTTCGCTAATTCTTCAGTATAACCTAAATTTACTTCTTTAAAATTTTGTGCACGTAAGACAGCATCTTGTTCAGGCATACCCTGACGCGGTATTTTCATTCTGTCTTTTTTACTAATTTCTGGCATGGTGAACTTTCTCCTGTTCGGTTTTCAATAGTTTATAGTTTTGCATTATGTGTGGGGCAGGCAAATTCTTCCAATGCTGCCGTTTCAAATGTTTTGTATGTCCTGTTTCTTTTTTGAAGAATTTCAAAATCAACTTTGTGAGCGTCGAATTCAGGTCCGTCAACGCATACAAATACCGTTTTGTCATCTACAATAGCACGACATCCGCCACACATACCTGTTCCGTCTACCATAACAGGATTTAAACTTACGACTGTTTTAATACCATAGGGCCGGGTAACTTCCGCGATAGCTTTCATCATAGGAATGGGTCCGATAGCAAGTACGAAATCTATTTTTTTACCGGAGGTGATTAATTCTTTTAATTTATCGGTTACAAATCCATGATACCCATATGAACCGTCATCGGTGGTAATATAAAATTCGTCAGAAATTGCACTGATCTCTTTTTCCAGAATAATGAGGTCTTTTGTTCTGGCTCCGTTAATAGAAATTGTATAATTACCGGCTTTTTTCAAAGCTGCAGCAGTCGGATATGCAATTGCCGCTCCAACACCACCGCCGATACTTACTGCCGTTCCGAAATTTTCAATATGAGATTCCTGACCAAGCGGTCCAACGACGTCATGAAATTCGTCACCGGTATTCAGTTGATTGATTTCTTTTGTTGATTTGCCGATACCCTGAACAATGATTGAAATTGTTCCTTTTTCAAGATCAGCTTCTGCTATGGTTAAAGGTATTCTTTCGCCTTCGGCATGTGAACGTACAATAACGAATTGCCCCGGTTTACGTTTCTTGGCAATCTTGGGTGCCTCAATTACAAATTTCTTAATATCCTGTGCAAGAAATTCTGCGTGAATGATTTTGTACATGGTGACCTTATTTTGTGTATTCGATAATATCTATTTTAATTTTTTAAATTTTCCGGAAAAATAACATAGAACGTAGTGCCACGTCCCTTGCTTGAAACGAAGCCCGCTCTTCCGCCTAAGAAATTTTCTGCCAAAAGCTTAATACTGTAGGTGCCTAAACCCCGGTTCACACCTTTCGTTGAAAAGGATCTTTGAAAGATTTTCAACTGAGATGCCTCATCAATATACGTGTCGTTGTGCACAAGAAAAACCGTGTATTGACCGACTCTTCTTGTTGTAATGCGAACATCTCCGCCAACCGGTGTTGCCTCGAGAGCATTTTTCACCATATTGCCGAGTACTCGTTGTAATAGCCTCTTATCAGATGAGAATAGATAGTCACTTTCTGTGCATACTAGAATGTTCTTTTTTTCGCACAACGGATGCCGCTCATATGTTCCTGCAATTTTATCTATGATGTTATCTGCAGATAACATTTCACTTAATATTTGCAACTGCCCGTGTTCGGCCAAAGTTAATTCTTGTTGGGCTTTAATCTCATCTATTAAGCGATCCGATAACTGAGACAGTAACTGGTGCATACTTTCGTCACCATCAGACCCGATGATATCAGTAATTCCCTTAATTCCACCTGCAGTATTCAAAATGTCATGAAAGAAAATGCGTTCTAGCATCAAGCGTCTTTTCTCATCACTGATATCCTGCAAGGTAAAGATGGTATATCGTTCGTTCTCGAATTCTACAGGCACGGCAGATACCCGCAAATCCAGTGATTCATGTTCAACTGTGGAAATCCTGCACTCTTCAACGCTTTGTTCTCCGTTGAGACTTGATTTAATAGCTTTCGCCGCACCGCATTCTGTGCAAAATTTAGATGTGCCGCAGCCGGTCGGCAGCTCAAAAGCATGTTCACACCGTAAAATTTCGCCGGGGCGGAATCCATAAACCTCGGAACGGTCTTTTAGATTAAGGTACTTCGTTAATAAATCGTTGGCAAAAATTATCTGTCTGTACTGATTGAGGATAAGAACAATATCATTCACCGCATTAAGTAATGAAAATTTTTCTGTGAATGCTGCTAACGAAATATTTTGTTGAAATATTTCAGCTTGGGATAACCGGATATCCGGTCCAAACATTTTTTCAGGCATCTAGTTTCTCCTAAAAAACATTTTTGATTGCTCCCCCATCCACTGGAATGGTTGTTCCGGTTATATAACCGGCCTCATCCGAAACGAGAAAATTCACCAGAGATGCGATCTCTTCAGGTGCAGCCATTCTTTTCATTGGAATCAACTCGCTGGTAATTGCAAGTTCTTCTTCCACTGAAATACCTTTCTGCTTTGCCCGAATCTCCGCTAAGTGTTTCACTCTGTCAGTCAATGTATAACCCGGGGCAACACTATTAATGGTGATGTTATCAGATGCAACTTGTATGCTTAAAACTTTAGACATTGCGCTTAAACCGGCTCTGAAGGTAGTCGAGATTATCAAATTCTCAATATATTGTTTTACAGCCAGTGATGTAATGTTAATGATTCTTCCCCACTTCTGAGCCTTCATGTACGGCAGGCTTGACTGCATCAATATCTGTGCACTCAGGAGAATTTCCTGATAGCCCTTCAACCATTCATCTTCAGAAATGTTTTCGAAATAACCGGCTGTAGGACCACCACAGTTATTTACCAGGATATGTATTGTCCCGTACAGATCTATTACCTTAGCGAAAAGCGACCTTACTGCATCAGCAGAATGAAGATCGCATACAACATAAGGAATTTCGCAGTTGAATTCTTCCGATAGTTTTTTAGAGGCAGAACGAAGATTATTTTCATTACTTGATGAAATAACGACCTTATATCCTTCCTTCACCAATCTGTGGGCTGTGGAAAATCCGATACCTTTGCTTGCAGCAGTCACTAAAGCTATTTTACTCATACTGAAAACGCCGCTTTTTGAAACATCCGGTCAAATTGTAGAATTCTGATTGTTAAATCTAAATTATTACGGAAAAATAGGAATATTTAGAGAATTGCGCACAGGAAAAATGAGGGTATTTTTAATCAGAGGAAGAAATTTGAACCTTTTCTGTAGTCCTTTAGCGCTTACTCTGCGAGCGTAAAACGATGATACCTGTATCATGAGGATGCTTAGACATGTAAATGGCCAAGGGAGTTTCAGATATCTTAACTTTTCTATCCGACGACGATGCATGCAAAAGATATATTCTATTGTTTTTTCCAAGAATTGCAATTCCAACATGACTAATATCCAACCCCTTAATGTCAGTCGTTATCGCAATGATATCTCCGGAGTGAATTTTAGTTTCGTTCTTTTCAATGTCGAATTTCGGCAGTTCGTAAAATTTACAGCTGCCGATCTTTTGTTCTACAGCCTTAATACTATCAACATAATCCGGCCGTGATTTAAGCTGCGGATAGTATTGCGGATGTGTTGACATAAAGTTCAACTTGTAAACTGTAAGTTTGCCATTACACTCTTTCGTGACATCCTCGAGAATCTGTTTTGCACAATTGTCAAGAATCCATTCAGAGAAATAATGTAATCGTGATGTATAGGAATCTAGTATTCCTCCACGATAGCGGATCTGCCTTAGTTCACTTTCAAAATCGCTGTAAGAGGTTTTTGAACCAGATATACAACGGGCAAGTGCAAGTGAAGACTCTACAAAAGTGGTGCAATCGAATCCTGTTAAATTGGTGGTCAGCTTTTCAACAACATCATGGTCAAGGGATTTTTCAACGTATGGAGCGCCCAGGAAGTATTGACCGATTGCCGTCAATACAATATCCGTAGGTTTACCGTTCAACTGGTGAGCAGAAGCGTAGGCTATGACGTTGTCAAATACTGCTTTATCTGATGATGGCTCAGACGGCCAAATCTGGATTGAACAAAGCAGAAGAACGAAAAGAACAGATGCAAACCTTCTCAAAAAGGATCCTCAATTGAAGGCAAAGATGCAAATTCCTCACCAGCCGGGAGTGACTGTCTGTAATTATCCGCATTTTCGAATTTGGCATAATCTTTAACAAAGCGAAGTTTAACTTCACCTGTAGGACCATTACGATGCTTTGCAATGATGATTTCAGCCATGCCTTCAGTTGAGCTGCCGTCTTTCGGATCTGAAGTAATTCCATAATATTCCGGTCTGTGAATGAACAGAACAACGTCGGCATCCTGTTCAATAGATCCGGATTCACGTAAGTCCGAAAGCTGCGGCAATCTGTCATTACGCTTTTCAACTTCACGGTTGAGCTGCGCAAGAACAAGAATCGGTATATCAATTTCTTTTGCAAGTGCTTTTAACGACCGCGAAATGTGTGAAATTTCGCGCTCACGGCTTTCCGCTTTATCCGGTCCCTGCATAAGCTGCAAGTAGTCAATTACAATAAAACCGATTCCCTTTTCAGCCTTCAATCGTCTGGACTTAGCGCTGATTTCCAGAATTGTTTGAGCAGGCATATCATCAATAAACATCGGAAGTTCAACTAATTTAGCAGCACTTCTGCCTAAATACTGCATATCCTGCTGTGGCAGTTTTCCGGTTCTAACCTGATGCGCATTCAGTCTGGCTTCCGAGCACAACAAACGGGTTACCAGCTGCTGGTTGGACATTTCAAGGCTGAATACTGCTGTAGGCACATAGTTAGCAGCATTACGTGCAAGGTTTAATGCAAATGCAGTTTTACCCATAGATGGTCGAGCAGCTAAAATGATAAGATCAGACTTATGAAAGCCGCCCAATTTATCATCCAAATCGTAATAATCACTCGGGACTGACGAAAGCGTATTTTTATCACCGCTATGCAGGCGGTCAATGAAATCCATTGTATCATTAACTGCTTCCTTCAGCGAGACGTACGATTTCCGAATATGCTTTTCAGTGATTTCAAATATCTTTTTCTCCGCATGCTGCAGGATTGATAAAGCGTCTTCTCTGGCCTTGTAGGCAGTCTCCGTAACCTCGGTACCAACACCAATAACATCACGCAAGATGGATTTTTCAATAATAATGCGGGCATGATATTCAAAATTTGCAGCACTGGCAATATTTGTAGTAAGTTCGGCCAGATAAGCAGCTCCACCGGCGGCATCGCCCTTCCCCATTCTGTTCAATTCAGCAAAGACGGTTATATTGTCAACTGCTTCGTTTGCCTTAAACAGATTTTGCATCGCCTGGTATATAATGCCGTTCTTTTTTACATAGAACACATCCACGCCAAGCATCTGGATTCCCTTAAGCATTGCTTCTTTATCAATCATCATAGCGCCGAGCACTATTGCTTCGACTTCTACAGCAGATGGGGCCTGGATACCATTTACATTATTTTGTACTTCGCTCATGTTAGCCACAATTCTTCAAATATCTTTATTTGTTTTCTAACTCATCATATAATTTACGAAACGCCTGAACATCCGCCCAGGTATCGCGTTTCCATCCCGGATTTCTTAACAATGCAGCGGGATGGTAGGTAACCATAACTTTAATATCACGGAACGCAAAAACATTCGAACGCATCCTGCCAAGAGTATCCTTTTTCTGCAGCAGGCAGTTTGCCGCTGTCGTTCCAAGACAAAGAATCAGCTTGGGTTTTACAATATCAATTTGTTTATGCAGATATGGAATACATTGGTCCACTTCGTCCGGTGAAGGTACCCGGTTTCCGGGTGGACGGCACTTGACGATATTAGCAATATATACTTCTTCGCGTTCGAATTTTATCGCTTTTAAAATATCATTGAGCAATTTACCGGCGCGTCCGACAAAAGGTTCGCCCTGAGCATCCTCATCTGCACCGGGGCCTTCTCCAATAAGCATTACTGTAGCAGTAGGATTGCCTACACCGAATACATATTTATTTCTTGTTGAACCGAGACGGCAGGCCTGACAATTACACGTCTGCTCGTACAATTTTTGCAAGGCGCTTTCAGGGGAAAGATTCTCATCAAAACTTATCACAGCCTCTTTAACCTTTACCGGTTCCGGCATTTCCTCTTCGTAAACTACTTTTGTCCTTCTGATATTATCAGCATGAATGAAGAGTTCGTCTCCAAAGATTTCTTTTTGCAGTAAGACTCTGTCCAGATTTTCCTTCTTGCCCATACTAGGAGAACACCACGTCTAAAATTTTGTGCGCTGTCTGGAATTTTGACATCAACGGTATATGAAGAGGTTTAGAATTCTTGCGGTAGATGGTAACTTGATTTGTATCATATTCAAATCCGCTATTCTTGTCCTGAAGTGAATTGAGGATTATCATATCGAGCTGCTTATTATCCATTTTCTTCAAAGCATTTGCTTCTTCGGAATCAGTTTCGAGTGCAAATCCGACAATAGTCTTATTCTCTTTATGAATTGCACCTAATATGTCAGTTGTTGCAACAAGTTCGAGATCTAACGTATCTTTTGTCTTCTTGATCTTTCTCTTAGCGACCTTGGCAGGAGTGAAATCCGCAACGGCAGCTGCCATAATGAGGGCTTCATTTTCTACCATCGCCTTTGCAACTGCCTGATACATTTCTTTGGCACTTCGCACCGGAACATTTTTTATATTTTGAAATGAAACCTCTGAAGAGGGGCCATGAATCAACGTCACTTCAGCTCCACGTAATGAAGCAGCTTTAGCAAGAGCAAAGCCCATCTTTCCACTTGACCTGTTACCTAAAAAACGGACGGGGTCAATATCTTCAAATGTTGGCCCGGCTGTAACAACAATCTTCTTCCCGCTTAAATCCAATTTTTTATAACCATACAAAACAGTCTCGACCGTCTCAACAATTTTTGATTGCTCCGGAAGGCGTCCAATTCCCTTCAATCCGCTTGCAAGCTCGCCGCTATCAGCGTCGAGGATGTATATGCCGACGGATTTCAGTTTCTCAATGTTTTGTAAAGTTATGGGATTTTGATACATATCCATATCTGCTGCTGGACAAACAACAATCGGGCAACGGCTTGCAAGTGCAAGTGTTGTCAACGCGTTATCTGCAAAGCCATGTGCAATTTTTGCGATTGTATTCACTGTGGCTGGAGCAATGACAAAAATATCGCTCCATTCGGACAATGAAATATGCCAGGTGCCGGCGTTATCTTCAGAGAATATCTCCGAGATTACCGGGTTCTGGGATACAGTTGAAAGTGCAAGAGGGGTAACAAATCTTAAGGCTGAAGGTGTGGCGACGACACGCACCTCAGCACCTCTTTTGATAAAATCGCGAACGAGCTGAGGCGTTTTGTACGCAGCAATTCCACCGGTTATTCCCAGCAGGATTTTTTTTCCCGCAAAAATGTCAGGATTCTGATGCATATTTCAGCCTTAAAGTTGTGGTGAATAAAACGAACCGGTGGAATTGCCGGTAAAATTATTTTTCACTTTTTTCTTTGTATTCAAAACTGACCTGACCCTCAAGCAGCTGATTCAGCGCGTTGACATGCGGTTTCGGTCTTCTTTCAAAGTCCAAAGAAATTTTCTGCTGTTCAGGATTGTGAAAATCTTCACTGTCGTCATCAACGTTGGTCTGTTGAACAGTCGACAGAAGTTGATTGAACTCCATCTTTTGTTCATCATTGATCTGACGTGCTTTTTTTGATGCAACAATGATAGCTTCATAAACATTAGCAGCGTTTTTATCTATTTCGCGTAAGTCGATTGCCTGGATTCCCATGAGTCTCCTTATTGTATTTTATTTTTTATATAGTTTTCTAAATCCTGTGTTGCTCTGTTAAGGTCATCATTGACGATAACAAGGTCAAAATTGTTTTTCTCGGCTAATTCCATTTTCGCACGTTCAAGACGTTTGATAATATCATTAGCATTATCCGTGTTGCGTTTCCGCAGTCTTTTTTCAAGCTCTTCATAGCTTGGCGGATCAAAGAATATCAAGTATGAATCCGGATATTTGTTCTTGACCGAAAGCGCACCTTTCACGTCAACCTCAACAAGGATGTGCTTGCCGGTGGTTATCGTATCTTCAATAAAATTCCGAAGCGTCCCGTAATAATAATCATAAACTTTTTCCCATTCAAGGAACTCATGATTCTCTATTTTCTTCTGAAACTCATCAACAGAAACGAAGAAATAGTCAACTCCGTTAACCTCTCCCGGCCTTTGTGTTCTCGTTGTTGCTGAGACTGAATACACGATTTCGGGATGATGGGATAAGAAACCATGGATGATACTTGTCTTGCCAGTTCCGCTTGGAGCGGCAATGACAAAGATTTTTCCTTTTTCCGGCATAAAAACTTGTCTCTATTCGATATTTTGGACTTGCTCCCGAATGCGTTCGATCTCTTCCTTAATCTGGAGTGAATTATAGGTAATTTCATTTCCATATGATTTTGAAGAAATCGTGTTAGCTTCGCGGTGCAGTTCCTGACATAAAAAATTCAATTTTCTACCCACATCATCACCATCGGAAAGCGCTTCCTTAAAGTATTTAATATGACTTTTCAGACGTACACATTCTTCGGTAATATCAGATTTATCGGCCAAAAGCGCGAGTTCAATCTCCATGCGGTCATTATATTTAGCGACATCAGCAATTAATTCCTGAACCCGCTCTTTAGTTTTCTCAAAATAAATTTTGAGATTCTCTTTAAAATCTTTTTCAATAAGGGCTAAATAGCCCAGTATTTTGTCCAGTCTGGTCTGAAGATCTAACGCAAGCTCTTTACCTTCCTGCATCTTCATCTTCAGCAAGTTATCAAGCGCTTCATTAATAGCACCTTTAAATGCTTCAAAATCTTCGTCACTTAATGTTTCACTATCCTGGCTGAACATCTCTTTTACATTGAGAAGATCGGCGATTTCGAGTTTACCTTTAATGCCGAATTTCTTTTTAAGTTCTTTCAACTGATCGAGCAGTGCATGTACCTTTTCTTCATCGAAAGTTAAGGTTGAGGTAGTACCTTGTTGTTTTTGCAAATTAACAACAAATAGCAACTTACCTCTGCGGATCTTTTTCCGGATTGCTTCTCTAATTTCATATTCTCTTGAATATAAACTTGAGGGAAGTTTCAATGAAACTTCGACAAACCGGTTATTGAGGCTTTTAACTTCAATTTCGTAAGTGTAGTTCTTAATTGTGGCGATGGACTTCCCAAAGCCAGTCATGCTGTAAATCATAAAACTTTTCAAATGTAAACAGTAAAGTTACGGAATTTTATATGTTATGAAAAGGATTTTATTCAAACTGATGTCCCAAAACCAATCGAATCGCTTGTGCGGTTCTAAACAAAAATTTAGTCCATTCCATTGATTTTTTGAAAAAACTACAAGTATCGTGTCAAAAAACTCATATCCCCACCCCCTTTTCTCTTGATAAGAGAAAAGGGGCAAAACGACGGCTTTACCGGGTCATATTACAACCCCGAATGTGATAACTCCCTTCTTCTCTTAGTAAGAGAAGAAGGGCTGGGGTTGATGAGTTCATTTGTCTTGCACTTTGGCTGACAACTTAATTATAGAAGAATCATTAATTTCCCCTCAATTCCCTGAATTTCAAAATTGATTTTTTATATTTGTTCTTTCAATAAAAAAGGATTACCCACTCATGCTCGATAAAGTTCTTGAAATAACCCGCGAAGCCGGTGAATTAGTTAGAGAAGGCTTCGGAAAAGATTTCTCCATAGAATATAAAACCAATGAATCCAACCTCGTAACCGAAATAGATAAAAAATCAGAAGCTCTCATCGTTTCCTATATTAAGAAAAACTTCCCTTCTCACGGTATTCTGGCTGAAGAAGGCGACGAATTGAATACGAACGCAGAGTATCTATGGGTTATTGATCCGATTGACGGCACCACTAATTTTGCTCATGGCTTCCCTATGTTCGCGGTTTCAATCGGTTTGCAGAAGAACGGTAAAACCGTCTGCGGTGCTGTGTATCATGTAATGCAAAACAACATGTTTTTTGCCGAAGCAGGAAGCGGTTCGTTTTGTGATTCCAAAAGACTAAAAGTTGCCCAAAATGACAAATTAAGAACAAGTCTTCTTGTAACCGGATTCCCCTACAATATTGATGAAAACCCCGATCAAGCAATGGAAATTTTCAACGCTATGGTTAAAAATTCGCGCGGTATGCGCCGGTTAGGCTCGGCTGCTCTGGATGTTTGTTATGTGGCATCCGGCTGTTTTGAAGGATTCTGGGAAGTTAATTTGTTCCCATGGGACATTTGTGCAGCCCAATTGATTTTAGAAGAAGCCGGCGGACTGGCAACAGATTTTAGCGGTAAACCAGCCTCTATCTACTCAAAGCAGTTTTTATGCAGTAATGGACTTGTACATCAGCAAATGATGGATTTGGTACATGAAGTAAAGTCGGGAAAGTTCTGATACATAACTTAGCGTACCTTAAATCGTTGCATAAGTTATTGATAAAGTGAACTCACCCCGTCCCCTCTCTTAGAAAGAGAGGGGTGAGCCCGGAAATGCGCATTTGCCTTAAATTAAGTCGGCGAGGTGAGTTCAATTTTCCACAAGGGACGCAATGAGGAACGTATTTTTGAAACGAGCTCACCGATTTGATTGAATTTGTAAGTGATTGTATAAAGTTATTTAATATATTTTTATATTAATATTACTTTATTTCAGATTTTCTATAGTCAATCTCCATACCCTATTGGAGTAATTATCTTTTAAGAGCATCACAAATTCAAGGATTGCAAATGTTATCCATTCAGAAAAAACTTACAAATTCTTTCTATGCAATACTGAGTCTCCCTGCTACAGCAATGGGATTCGCACTTTGTATTCAGATTTCTGCTCTCAGTTGGATTCTTAGCACACAATACCATCTTAAAATTGATGAAATCGGATTAGTCTGGGCAGCAGGTCCGATTGCCGGAATTCTGGGACAGGTTATCATTGGAGTTATCAGTGATAAAGTATGGATGTGGGGCGGCAGAAGACGTCCTTTTATCCTGATAGGCGGTTTGTTTGCCGCGGTTATGTTAATCGCGCTTCCTAACATTCAACATATAGCCAATGCTTTTGGATTTAAAAGCATTTTGGGAGTTGCAATTGTAGTCGCTCTTACCTTGGATTTAGCGATCAATGTCAGCTTTAACCCGACACGCTCAATCATTGCAGACGTAACGCCTGAAGGTGATGAAAGAACAAAGGGATACACCTGGATGCAGACTATATCGGGTACATTCGGAGTACTCGCCTATGTGATCGGGGCAGTTTGGAATAATTACGTTTTGATTTATTCCGGTGTCTTTCTTGTTCTTCTACTTGGTATTCTCCCCTCTTTCTTTATTGAAGAGCCACGAGAATTAGCAGGTGTTGAGCCGGAAAAGACCGCTGAGAAGGTAAAGACTCCCTTCATGGAAATTTTAAAACTCATTGAACCATTATGGGGATTCCTCCTGTACGCGATATACGGCATAACAGCAAAATTAGCGGATTTCCATCCCGGTAATTTCCTTCCTGAAATCATTTGTGCCATTGTTACCATCGTTTTTATATTAAAGAGTCTTTTGGCAAAAGCAAAGACTGATAATGCGGTTGCGAACGGAATTATTACATATAAAAAGATCCTAGCCGCTCATTCATTCACCTGGATCGGTGTTCAAACGATGTTTGTTTATCTGTTTGCATATGTACAGTTCAAAGTATTCAATCAAACACCGGATTCCAAGATATCAGAAGAGATCAACGCACAACTCGGACGCGTTATCAGTATCAGCTTCCTGATTTTCAACGCCGTTGCCGCTGTTTTACCTGCTTTCGTATTGGAGCCGATAACCCACAAACTCGGCAGAGTGAAAACCCACATGTTCTGTATTTTCAGCATGGCTATTTCATACGCTTTAATGTTGTTCTTTGGATTTTCGCCGATAGCTATTTATATCATCATGGCTTTGCTCGGCATCGGCTGGTCTTCAACAATCAGCCTGCCTTTTGCCATCATGTCACAGCAAATAGATCAGTCGAGAATGGGTTTGTTCATGGGCTTGTTCAACCTCTCGGTTGTACTTCCGCAATTAGTTGCGAGCCTTGGAATCGCCCAGGTAATTAACGCTGCTCCGGATAAAAGTATTATCTTCGTCATCAGTACGATTTGTCTGGCGATTTCAGCTTTCTTGTGGATATTGGTAAAGGAAGAAAAAACTTCGGCAGCTCCGGCAGTTCAAAAGTCAGGTCACTAAGAAAACAATCAAGGCGAAAAATCTATTTATGAAAAATTATATAAAAGTTCTCGCGTCAATTTTATTACTTACTGCTTTCTGCAACTCGTATGGACAGGACATCCGGGACATTATCAAGCCCGTCAAAGTAGCAATCGGTAAAGCAGATACTGTACTTGTCAGCGATTTGTTCTACGCGAAAGAGTATCCAGTTACATTTGAAAAGAACAGTTATCTTAACGTTGTTTTCGATAAATCACAGAATGCCATAGCGATCAGTGCACTGGAAAACTTCCCCGGATTTACGCTGTTACAGTTCACCTTGAAAGGTAAAAAATACGCTATACCTGTTGAATTACGGTCTGCTGTGCGGAGTCTCATTCCGCATAAATTTGCCTATAAACCGGAAGGAAAAGTTTCAAGCGTTGCCGTGTTCGGTAGTTTTAATAACTGGAACAGAAACGCTAATCCTATGTCATTGGTCAATGGTGTATTCGAAACTACTTTGAATCTTGAACCCGGCAGTTATGTTTATAAACTGGTTGTTGACGGGAAAGAAATTCTTGATCCGTCCAACTCGGAAACCACTCCGACCGGATTCGAAAACTTTAATTCCGTTGTTCGTATCACCGATCCGAATCAGGAGAAAGTATTTCTGTTCTCGGATGAATTGAAAAAATCAGGTTCATCCAATATATTCACCTTCCTTCTGGAAAAGAACGGCAAGCCTGTCAACGCTGCAAAAGAGAATATTTTCGCCCTGCTCGATAATGAAATCATTCCTGCGGCAGATGTAAAAATCAGCGGCAATAAAATTGAAATTCAGGTCCCGAAAAGCAAATTACCGGGTGATAAACTTGTGCGTGTTGCAGCAACTGTAGGCGATAAAGCTTCCAATTTGCAATCGGTCTTTTTAGAGAATGGAAAGCCGGTTCAAGCGAACCATAAGAAATTCGCCTGGGAAGACGGCATTATTTATTCAATTATGATCGATCGTTTCAATGATGGCGATAAATCAAATTCGATCCCTGTTGTTCACGATTCATTATTTCCGCAGGCCAATTATCAAGGCGGCGATTTTCAGGGCATCATCAATAAGATTGATGAAGGTTACTTTGACAAATTAGGCATCAACGTACTGTGGGTTTCGCCGGTATATGATAACCCGAATGACGCTTATCGTGAATCGCCTGCCCCTCACCGCTGGTACAGCGGTTATCACGGTTACTGGCCTATCAGCAGCTACAGTGTTGAAGAGAAGTTCGGAACTTTTGCCAAGCTTCAGGAGCTCGTTGATAAAGCTCATAAACATCATATTAAAGTCCTTTTAGATATTGTGGCTCATCACGTTCATATCGAACATCCTTATTATAAACAACATCCTGATTGGTTCGGTAAACTTGACCTCCCCGACGGTAGAAAGAACCTCCGTCTGTGGGATGAATACAGATTGACCACATGGTTCGAACCGTATATGCCTTCATTTGATTATACGTCATCCAAACAGGCAATTGATACAATGTCAGCAAATTGTGTATGGTGGCTTAAACAAACCCATGCCGATGGATTCCGTCATGATGCCGTGAAGCATGTGCCGAATTTATTCTGGCGAGCTTTAACCAGACAATTGAAGCAGGATATTGAGATTCCTGAGCACAAAAAAGTATATCAAATCGGCGAGACATTCGGAGATAATAATTTAATAGCTTCGTATGTTAATAACGGACAATTGAGCGCTCAGTTTAATTTCAATCTTTCGTATGAATCCATTCCGGTTTTTCTGGATAACGATATATCATTCCAAACCCTTGATTATTTCATGGAAAAAACTTTTGCGGCATTCGGATATAACCATATCATGGGCAATATCATGGATAGCCATGATAAGGTACGGTTCATGGCATATGCGGACGGGAAAGTCGGCAAGCAAGGTGTAGACACCAGAGAAATGGCATGGAACAATCCTCCGACGGTTGATAATCCTTCAAGCTATGATAAAGCAAAATTATTCTACGCTTTTATGTTCACCACTCCGGGGTTACCGACAATTTACTACGGTTCTGAATTCGGTATGACCGGTGCCGATGATCCGGATAATAGACGCATGATGCGTTTCGGTGATGCCTTATCGGCGAACGAAAAACATATGCTCAACGAAACGAGCCAGATCATCAAACTGCGCAATTCACATTCAGCTTTACGCTACGGTGATTTCTACGGCCTTCAGGCAGACAATAAAACCTATACATACATGCGCTCGGACTATAACGAACGTCTGATCGTGGTATTGAATAAGAGTGAAGAGGCTGCTTCTGTGGCATTTTCAATCCCGCAGTCTGTGTCTGTTAAGAGTTTAGTTGATGTGGTGAGCGGAGAGAAGATTTCTGTTAAAGATAATTCAGTAACGCTTACTGCGCCAAAGATAGGATATAGAATTTTTAAAGTATTAAAGTAGAAATGCATTCTTTCCTAACCCACGGGTTAACCCGTGGGTTAGGAAGATATGATGAATATCTATCCAAACAACGCGTCTACAAATTCTCTTGGCGAGAATGTCTGCAAGTCCTCAATACCTTCCCCGACCCCGATATACCGTACAGGTTTATTTTGTTTATCACAAATCTGAATGACCGCGCCGCCTTTTGCAGTACCGTCTAATTTGGTGATTACAAGTCCGGTCAGTGGAATTGATTTCGAAAATTCTTCAGCCTGGATGAGTGCATTCTGACCTGTAGTACCATCAAGAACAAGAAATGATTCATGAGGGGCGTTCGGCACTACTTTCTGAATAACCCGATTGATCTTTTTCAACTCGTCCATAAGATTGATTTTCGTGTGGAGGCGTCCCGCAGTATCAATAATTACCACGTCGTATTTTTCTTTTACAGCAGTCTGAACTGTCTCAAATGCAACGGAAGAAGGATCACTTCCTGTACCCTTTTGAACGATTGCGACGTCCGCTCTTTTCGCCCAAACTTCTAATTGTTCATTTGCTGCGGCTCTAAATGTATCTGCTGCACCAATGATGACTTTGAGTCCTGAGCTCTTAAAATTGCGCGCCAGTTTGCCGATAGTAGTAGTTTTTCCGGCTCCGTTAATACCGACAACGATAATAACGAACGGTTTGTGTTTTTCTAATGCCGGTTGAAATTCTTCACTGCTTCCGGTATCCACGAGTAAATCACTGATAACGTCCTTAACCGTTCTGATGATTGCTGCCTCGCCTTTTTCATCGGCACCCGCGAGTCTCTTTTTCACTTCCAGAATGATCTTTTCAGAGGTATCCAGACCCACGTCTGATGTCAAAAGAATTTCTTCGATTTCCGCCAATACTTCTTCGTCTAATTTAGCCTTACCCGTGACTGTTTCGGAAATCCGGGTAACGATCTTTTCTCTTGTTTTAGCTAAGCCGTTTTTCAGCTTATCAAAATTTAAATTCTTAAATAACTTCACTCTTTTCTTTTTCCTTTCATAACCCCGAACGCCCGGGTTCCATAAGCCACGAGCGAGGCAACACTCATTATGACTATTGCCAGCATAAACAAATAATTGACCACGTAATTTTTCCCTGCCAGATCAAGCATCATAAATATGATGTAGAATCCAATAACAAGCACTGTACCTTTGCCGAGATAATTGGATGGAAGCACCATCCCTATCTTCTTTGTAACAAATATACCGGCAACAAAAATTATGATGTCCCTAATAATGATAATCCAGAATAACGCGGGTATGAGTCGCCCATGTAAAAACAGTTGGAGAATGATTATACCAACGCATACCTTATCGGCAAGCGGATCAATAATCTTACCCCATTCACTCACCTGATCAAATTTCCTTGCAAGATATCCGTCCATCAAATCGGTTATTACTGCCGCTAACGTCAACAGCACTGCCCAATTATTCGGACCTTTGTTATCGTTGTTGAGCAAAATCCAGAAAGGTATTGCCATTAAAAGCCGGACAAAGCTTAAAAAATTCGATATTGTAAATAGTCTGCCTAAATTCTTCATCGTATCACCATAAACTTTAATATTTTCTTCGAGATTTCCTGATTGTTGCTATTGAGCTGGGTTACTTGATACAGATAAACTCCCGTTGGAATAAGATTGCCGTCAGAATCACGTAAGTTCCATGAAATACCGCCGTTACCGTCTTTCTCGTTCAGATCAACAATCTTTTTCCCATGCAGGTTGAAGACATGAATTTTTGCAAACTCCGGCAGGTTAGCAAACGTAATTTTCGAATTATCCGTAACATGTGCGACCGGATTCGGATAAACATAAACACTATTCAAATCATTCGCGTAGTCAGCCAGAATAATTGTTGAGCCGGCACCTTCATTGATTGCAACACTTCCTGATGCCGCTGATGAATGCACACCTGAAATATGCAATGTATAATCAATGCCGACAGACCCGACGGGTTTATTACCCCGAAATGATAAATAGACTTTTGTGGGATCTGATGCATCAAATGTAATATCAGAAATCGTATTTGCCGGATTAATATTATAATGTGCCTTGTTTGCGAATAAGCTTTGGTCAACCGGCAGATTGAACTTTATAGAAACTTTGTACGGGTCGAGGATTTCAAAGCTTTCCACAAAGAACGTTGAAGTCGCTGTTTGCGATTGAAACTTCACTTTGATAGAATCCGCTGGTACCGGTGATGAATACAGATCAAGAAGTCCTGATATGTAAAATGTATAGGATGATATTGTATCCGTCGTGGGGAATGATACTAAATACGAGTACTGGCTTGCTGCAGTTACCGCATCCGGGTATGTGATGTTCCCCTGCGTGTCCTTGAGATAAAATACTTTGTAGTCAGTCACTGCACTTGATACCATGGCAGAAAATTCAACCACAATCGCCTTCCCAGCGTTGATCGAATATTGTTTCAGCTGGCCGGGTGTATGATGGAAAACCGGAATAATTTTCGAGAATCCGGAAATCGTTGTTCCTGAGACAGCTTTGATTCCATAGTAATATGTTGAGGAACGGCTGACCTGTTTATCGTAGTAGTATTTCTGGTTGGTGGAATCAATCAGTGCAAGGTTTTGAGCTGTTGTTCCGTGGTAAATGTAAAATTTAGAATAACCGCTTTCCCAATTCAGCAAAACATTCGATGAATCGACACTATATCCGGTTAATCCGGAGGGTGAAATCATTGCATTATTAACATCAAGCTGAATGAAGGAAATTTTATCGCTCTGAGGTAAAGCAATTTCGGGAATACCGTCTTTATTCAGATCCCCGACAAACACGGAGGCAGAATTAATATTCTCATGGTACGAAATGCAGTTACTTACCCCACCGGAATTTTTTATGACATAAGCATACGGGAAAGTGAACAGCAGCAGCTCATCGCCTTTTTCATTATCAACATTTGCAAGTTTTATTGAGTTAGATGCTTTCTGCGTGAGGAAACTATATTGGTCCGAAGGATCAATAAAACATTTGTCGTATAGAATGTTTAGAGTTTTACCCTTAAAATTGAACACAAGCACCCTATAATAAGATGCAAGATCAACCGCAGTAACAGAGTGCAGAATCACAGCTAAATCTGTAGTACCATCGTTATCGAAATCACCGCTCGTGATATATGAACTCGATGAAGTCATTCCCGTACTGAACGAGCGAGTAGGATCCGGCTTGATATTGTTCTTTGCGATGACATTGTAACACAGAACATCACCATCTGAATCAATCGTCCAAATCTCGTTCTTGCCGTCCTTATCTGCGTCAATCAGCAAGGCATTCGGGTAATCGAAATTGTTATTTCCATATCCTACGGGAGAGAAATTGCTAAATGTAATGAGTGAATCTAATGTAAAATCAGCGCCTACTTGATAAACAGACATACTGGTATCACGCGTAACAGCCAGTACTTCCGTAGTTCCATCATTTGCAATATCTTTTGCGAATATCGGCCAAAATGAACCGGTTTCACGTTTAGCTGTATCCTTGAACGCCGTAGAATTCATTGCATTCTGTTCAAGAATGTATCCATTCCTCTGCCAGTTGGTTAGTAAATCCAGCTTTCCGTTCTTATTAAAATCACCTGCATCTTTTATAATTCTCTGAGTTAATGAATCCTTAAGTGTGAAATTATTATTTGAAAAAGAATAGAAATATGTTTTGCTAAGGTCGCCATTCAGATTAAATAGTATATCAGTCGTATCGGATGAAGTAATATTCAATGGACGATTAAAGAGACTTCCTGCCGGCAAAGAATAGCTCATCTCGGTATAAGATTTTTGAGTGAAGTAACCGTCAGTCGTAATATCGAAATACCTGCCGAGAGTATCTTTTACAATAGTCTTTATACCCTGCAAATTTTCCAGCTCAAGATATAATTCATATTCCGTTGAGGCTTTGATCATATTCAGCGGAATGAACCCAAAGTGATCTTTTTTGACATAATTGTTATTTACCGCAAATCCGTCCAATGAAACGAATTGGAAAGGGATTGTCCCCTTTTCACGGTAGTACAATCTCACCAAACCGGCTTCAGCCGTATACGATGCGGCGCTGATAGTCGGTTTATCACCGTAGTATGTTTGGAGCAGTGAGTAATATAAAATTTTGGGCGCGGACTTACTATGATGGACATAGATCCGTTCTTCTAACGTACTGCCATTGGTCTGGTTCATTAAAAGACGCAGCGTAACTGTCGTATCACCAACAGCTGAGAGGTCAAGCGTAAAAATCAATTTATTTGATATCTGTGATACCTGTGCTTGCAGCATCGGATTGAAGGAAGAAGGATTCGTCCCGATACCATACGAGAATTCATAATTCTTGAAGTATGGCGACATCACCGTAGCATATACGGCGACCGTATCATACTTAGTTGAGTAGTCCATTGCCGGGTAATCAAATTTTACAATAGCCGGAGCCAATACTTGCAATGCTCGAGCGGCATTCAAACGCCCGGAGCCGCTGTGAATATCCCAGCCCTTCGCCTCAATATCATCAGCAGTAGACTTGAGAATCTGTTTCACTTCTTCATTGGTAAAATTACCTTTTGAGAGTATCAATCCCGCTGTACCGCTCACATAAGGTGTGGAAAATGATGTTCCACTTAATGAGCCATAAGAATTATTTCTCTGCGTTGAAAGGATGTCAGTACCAGGAGCTACCAAATCCAAAGTGGAGCCGTACGTTGAATTCGAAGATACATAATCTTCGCGTGTAGAATTACCGACACTGATTACCTCACTATAGCCTGAAGGATAATGAAGTGTATCATTTGTAGTATTTCCAGAACTGGCAATCAAAACAACATTTTTTGAGTATGCGTACCGGATAACGTCGCGCAAAACATAAGAAAAAGAATTATCACCAAAGCTCATATTTATTACTTTGGCGCCCATCTTTGTAGCATATAAAATTGCAGACGCAACATCCGATTCTTCGCCGTTTCCATGCGGATCAAATGCCCGGCAGTTCAGTATACGTACATTTGGAGCAATTCCAGCAACACCAATCGTATTATTTGTCTCGGCTCCGATAACACCCGCAACGGCAGTACCATGCGAAAGTGAATGCTGATCCATCGGATCATTATCCCAGTTAAGATAATCACCACCCGTTGAATCGAACGGAAAACCATACCGGTTCACAAAATCCCACCCCATATAATCGTCAACAAATCCGTCACCATCATCATCAATCCCGTTGAACCTTTTATCGTTGCCGTAGGCATCGAGTCCGGTCTCCCCTTTGTTGATGTAAATTTTATTTTTCAAGTCGGGGTGCAGGTAATCAATACCGGTATCAATAACGCCAACAATGACCGTATCTTCGCCCATGGTAATATTCCATGCAGCGGGAGCCCCTATTTTTGCCAATGCCCACTGTTGAGTATAAAGACTGTCATTGGGAGTAAAATCCACTTTATAGGTATGTCCGGCTTGTACATACTCGATATTGTCAGAATTGTCCAACATCGAAGCGAATGTTACCGAATCAATATCCTGCGCCAGTTTTATGACAATAATTCTCGATAGAATTTCATGCGTAGTATTGATGCGGTCGGATAACACAGAAACCGAATTAATTAACTGAGTGGATTTTTGAAGGGACTGGGTGCTTTTAAATATTTGCTTTTGACGGGCTAATGAGCTTACTTCACCTATCTGTACATTGCTTTTATAGCGTATGAAATATGTTTTTTGCGGATATACATTCCCCGACATCAGCCAGAAACACAGGAATAACGGAATGATAAATCTTTTAAGTAAGCGCTGTTTTAGCATTCAACAAATTTTAAAATCAAAGGAATATGAAATTATATATTGTTACAAAGTACAGAAATAATTTGTAAAATTTGATATAAAAAAAGGCACTCAATTGAGTACCTCGTAGTCGGAACGGCGGGATTTGAACCCGCGACCCCTACCACCCCAAGGTAGTGCGCTAGCCGGGCTGCGCCACGTTCCGATCAAATAAATTTTGCTAGTTCCTGAAGAATATTCTTTAGTTCGATAAAATCGTTTTTATCAAATCCTTTTTTCACGAAAATTGCTTCTGACTTCAGAACCTCCTTAACAGGTTTCACCTCAGCGGTTTCAGCCGGATGCTCCAGAGCAGCAAGCTCTTCAACTCCCTTCTCCGCGAGCATTTTCTTTGCCCCCTCTATGGTGAATTTCTTGTCTCTGAGTAAAACTTTTATGACAAGGATAAGCTGTATATCCTTGTTTGTATATGCTCTATTACCGGACCGGTTCTTTTGAGGTTTGAGCTGCTCGAACTCACTTTCCCAGTACCGAAGAACATATTGCTCTACCTCGGTTATTTTACTAACCTCACTGATAGAATAATACAGTTTTTTTATACTGAAGTCTTTCATATCCTCATAAAACAATTTAAGCAAAAATAACTAAAGTGTTATTAAATAACAAATAGCTAATAACCTTTAGCGTAATTTATGAACTATGAGGGATATTCCAAACAGAAATTACTTATTTTCTGCCCAGCGTGTCTCTAAAAGATAAACTCCTGCCAGATAACTATGCTCTCTAAAACCGGATATGTAACCGTCACAGGCAGCAGCAGTTAGTGAGCGGTGTCTAAAATCTTCTCTCGAGGCTATATTGGATAAATGAACTTCAATTTTGGGTAATTTACAAAGGGTTAGCGCGTCCCGGATAGCAACAGATGAATGTGCATAACCACCGGGATTGATGATAACGGCATCAAACTGCCCTTTTGCATTCTGGAGCTGGGTGATGATATCGCCTTCGTAATTGCTCTGGAAAAATGAAAAATAGTGATGAGGAAAAGCCTTTTCCATCATTGAGTTAATCTGCTCCATGGTCATAACGCCGTACTGAGATTCCTCTCTCTGCCCGAGCATGTTAAGATTCGGGCCATGAATAACCAGTATTTTCATTTATCATCCAATTCTATCATTTCGTCAATAACTTCACGTGTTTTCGGCGTCAGATACATCTGATCAATGCCGAGTTCCTTCAAAGCCGTCGCCAATATAATGGCTTTACGCTGTGTATTAGCCATTTTATTTATAACAATAACCCGGGTATCCTTCAAAATGCAATACCCGCCCTTGAAATCTCCTTTTTCAAAGCGAACCGATGCGCCAAGCTGAACGACAAGTGCTTTCAGCTCTTCAATAATACCTTCAAACTCTTTTTCTTTAATCTTCATTAGGCTTTTTTCCTGAAAGGTCTGAACAAGAATAAGTACGCAACTGCCAGGAATGAGAATATCTCAATTATCGGAAAACTTCCAAGCTTTGAAAAACGGTCAATTATCAGCTGAAGATAGAACTGCGCATTAGCTGATCCCCAGAAAGCGGTATCAACAAATGGCTTATCATACTTAAAGATAAGAAACATTTCAAACGGAGCTGTGGTAAGAATCAATATCGTTGATATAAATAACCAACCGTTCATCTTCATTTTCAGCTTTGATGTAAAAAGGAATAGTAAATAAAAAACTATCAGCGAGAAATAGCTGATAACGGAGATTGCAATAGCCGGCGCCAGGGTCAATACTATTGAGTCAAAGTTGGATTTCAGTACGATATCCTTTAACTCAAAGTGTGTACCGTGAAATAATTGCAGCGATAACGTCATTCGTGTAATATAGCTGCCGAACCACATGGCAAATGCGACCATAGTAAGAAATAGAAAAAATTTTGCTAATTTTGAGAGATCTTCCATAACATCCGTTGTTTTTTTGCGTACAAAAATAACAAAAAATTATGAATATAGCATCTATAGATATTGGTACAAACACAGTTCTCATGTATATCGCTCAAGTTGATTCTGATAATCAGCGCCTTAACACCTTATGCAACCACCACGAGATACCCAGGCTCGGCAAGGGACTCGCTCAGGCCGGTGTGATTTCAGAAGAGAAAGAACAAGCACTCATTACGGTTTTGAAACGTTATGCAGTTGAAATACTTAGATATAACTGTGATATTGTTTTAGCTCATTCCACCTATCCCCTTCGTACTGCACGAAATAGCGAAAAGGTGATTTCAGACGTCTTTAAAGAAACTGGCATAAAGATAACCGTCATTGACGGTGCAACTGAGGCGCGGTTTTCATTTCTGGGTGCTACCTCAAGTGTAGCACATGAAAGTCTATGCGTAATAGACATAGGCGGCGGCAGCACAGAATTAAGTACAGGCAGGAATAATGAAGTAACATACAGAAAGAGTGTTCCCATCGGTGCGGTCAACCTGACGGAGCAATTCTTTCATTCTTTTCCTCCAAGAAAAACCATGTTCAGAGAATTGAACTCCTATATTGAAAAAACACTCGAGGAAAATTACCGGATTGAATCTAAAATATCCAGAGGCATCGCCATAGCCGGAACACCAACGACGTTGGCTGCGATGAAATTCGGATTGCAAGATTTTGAGGAAGAAAAAATCAATGGATGCATCCTGACGGCATTCGAGCTAAAGATTTTTATCAGTGAATTGTCCCTTCTTACACCAAAGGAAATTCTCGTCAAGTATGGGAATGTGGTAAAAGGAAGAGAGGATGTCCTTTTAACGGGCACCCTCATCCTCTCAAAGATATTGGAATTTCTTAATCTGGAATCTGTTACCGTCAGTTCGCATGGTTTGCGGCACGGAGCGGTAATAGACTACCTCTTTAAGACTTCTGGTAAGTATTTTGTATAACAGAATCCTGTGCCGGCTCTATTTGGGGAGAATTCAAATAGTCTAGGCTATAATGCAAACCACGGTTTTCCTTACGCATGAGACCGGATTTTACGATCAAATGTGCGCAGGTGATCAGATTCCGTAATTCAATGAGGTTTCCAAATACTTTCGTCTTTTTATAAAAGTCTTCGACTTCTTCATACAGATTATGAATTCTGCGGGCGGCAAATTCCAACCGGAGATTCGAGCGCACGATTCCTACATAATCACCCATCAACTGTTTCAATTCCACAATGCTGTGAGAGATAAGAACTTTTTCGTCCGCGCTCAAAGTATCACTATCATCCCAATCCGGAATATCCGGAACAGTAACAGTGGCATCTTTCAAAAACTTCCTGATACCCAAAGCTGCACGTCCTGAGAATACTAATGCTTCGAGAAGTGAGTTGCTAGCCAGCCGGTTTGCTCCATGAATTCCGGTCATCGAGGATTCACCGGATGCGTACAACCCGGTAAGTGACGTGCTCCCGTACTCATCTATAATGATGCCGCCGCATGCATAATGGGCTGCCGGAACAACAGGAATCATATCTTTTGAGATATCTATACCGACTGACATACACTTAGCCCAGATGTTCGGAAATTTATCCTTGATTTCACTTGCAGGTTTGTGCGTAACATCTAGATATACAAAGTCTTCACCCCGTTTTTTTAATTCCGAATCTATTGCTCTTGCCACAATGTCTCTTGGTGCTAATTCCAACCTGGAATCATACTTTTCTATAAATCTGACGCCATCCTGAGTCCTCAAAATACCACCAAATCCCCTTACTGCTTCAGAGATAAGGAAGTCCTGCTCCCCGAGTGGCGATGATGATTTCTGATAGAGTGACGTTGGATGGAACTGGATAAACTCCATATTAGCCAGCTTTGCTCCCGCCCTGTAAGCCATAGCGTATCCGTCGCCGGTGGCAATCTGTGGATTAGTGGTATGAGAGTAAACCTGCCCTAAACCACCCGAGGCAATGATGGTTGCTTTTGCCGTAATCTTGCAGATCTTATTGTCCGTTGTGTCCAGAACATATGCACCCCAGCAATGACGGCTGTCAATCGGCTGATCTTTTAATTTCTTGATATTGTGCTCGGTCAGAAGGTCAATCGCGAGGTGATTTTCAAGAACTTTGACATTGGGCAGCTTATTGATATGGTCAACCAAAGCCCTTTCTACCTCTTTACCTGTCAAATCCTTGGCGTGAACAATACGGGCTTTCGAGTGTCCCCCTTCCCTTGCAAGTTCGAGCGTATTGTTAACCATGGTGAAGCGTGTTCCGATGTCAATCAGTTCGTGAATATGTCCCGGACCTTCTTTAACCAAAATCTCGACCATTTTAGGATTGCATAAACCCGCGCCGGCGATAAGAGTATCCTGAATATGACTTTCATAAGTATCATCCGGAGATAAAACCGAAGCAATACCACCCTGAGCGTAATTTGTATTTGACTCTGTCGTTTCTTTTTTTGTAATAAGAATAACGTTAGCAAAATCTGCGACTTTCATAGCCGCGTATAAACCGGCAATTCCGCTGCCGATAACAAGTACATCTGTCTTAATTTCCATACGTATATTTCAACCAGATAATTGTAGATAATAAAATTGAAAAATTAATGCCCGTAAAAACCACCGATAACAATAGCGAAAGCAAACGTTTCCCACTGATAAGCGTTAAGAATCTCCATTGGAGAAGCAGTGTCCATATAACTGCCGCGCTCTCCAACCCTGTGAACATCCATGCAAGTCCGGCATTGAAAAGGAATGGTGAAGGATAAAATGAAAACAAGTATTCACCGAAGAATATGAATTCAGCGATGAAAAGAACGATGAAAGCAAAAACCAACGGGAATTGAGCATAGGCTAGCCCGGAGACGACGTCTTTTACCCGTATCCGCACTTTCACTATCTTCAGAAGCAATTTATATAATGCACCGAGAGCGATAAATAAAGCTGGAATACCAAGAATTGTAAGCAGAGTATATTTTGAGCTCATCCCCTCAATTTTAAATACATGTATCTTAACGAGTAGTGCATCAAAGTACAACTTCAAAGTATAAAAGAGCAATAAAAGTCCCATGTAGTTCTTTTTTTGCGCTCTGATAATTTCGGTAAAGGCTTTACCCGGTGATTCGACAAGGGTTAGGTGTGTTCTCCATAAATCAATATTCGGTATTTTGTTATGGAGAATGGTAGTACAATTTGAGCAAGTCAGCCGGTACAATGGATTCATTGTATGGCAAGAGGGACATTCCTGCTCATAAAGTAGCTTTTTCATTTAAAAACCGATTCGCATGTTAATCTGATACGTACTGCGGTAGAATTTTTCGTCAACAGTAAAATCGAAAAGATGGGCATCAACATAACTGTCCACTAATGTAAGGACGTATGTTAATCCCATATAGATGGCAAACAGGTCACGTTGATCATGATAATCATCTCTAAGGCGTTTATAGTCCGTTGTGCCTTTCGCAATATACAGATCGCGGTAATGAGTGTAGTCTTTATTGCACTGAATATAGTTATACAAAAACCATCCTGTAACACCCCAGACTATGGGCGCTTTCCAGTATGAACCATTATATATCTGACCGAGTCCCGGACAGATGGCGCTTAAACCAACGGCCGTCCATGGGGATTTTTTCATGATAAAGACCGTATCTTTACTTGATGCGGAGGTTGTATCTTTTGAGGCCTGAGGATATGCAGCAATCGTCAGAATAAAAATCAGAAGGAAAAACCAGGCTTTATTGAGGAATCTCATGAAGCATTTCCAATAGTCGTTCAAGTTCTGCCTGTGAATAAAAATCTATAACTATTTCGCCTTGTCCGTCTTTTTTGCGGTGAATGCTAACCTTGGTTCCCAACAATCTACGTAGTGTATCTTCTATTGACTGTAAAGAATAATCCATCGCAGTTTTCGGGGCCTGTTTAGCAGCGCGGTCTGCAGCAGATTGTTCCTTATCAACCAGAGCATTTTTTACCAACAGCTCAACCTTGCGCACCGACAGGTTTTCATCAATGATCTTCTTGAGAATTTCAAGCTGCTTCGTAACACTAACAAGATTTACCAGCGCACGCGCATGCCCCATGGTAATGTCGCCATTAACCAAGCTTTCCTGTATCTGTGGAGGCAACTTAAGAAGCCTGATCGAATTTGCGACCGTACTTCTGTCTTTACCTACGCGCTCGGCAATCTCTTCCTGAGTTAGCCCGCATTCATCCATAAGCCGCTTGTACGCAAGACCGACTTCAATAGGATTAAGATGTTCGCGCTGGATGTTCTCGATCAATGCCATAGCAAGCATCAATTCATCCGTCGCCACCTCAAGAATGTATGCCGGAATTTCCTTGTGCCCTAGTTCCTTACAAGCGCGTAAACGTCTTTCACCGGAGATAAGCTGATAGCGTGTCTCTCCGAATCTTCTGACAGTAATCGGCTGAATCAGGCCGTTTGCAATAATGGATTTTTTCAAATCCTCCATCGCTTCAGGAGCAAATGAGGTTCTCGGCTGGAACGGATTCGGGTCAACAAGCATGATGTCAATTTTCATGATGAAAGAAGACTGCATAGTCTGAACCGCTGTTCTTTCCACTGTCTGAGATTCTTCCTGCTGCCTTTCCGTGTTAATCAAAGCGTCTAATCCGCGCCCTAAAACTGATTTCCCTTTTATCATACCGCCTTTGTATTTCTTTCAATTACTTCTGATGCTAATGCTATATAATTTTTCGCACCTGTTGAAACGGCATCATATAAAATAATCGGCTTACCGTGACTCGGGGCTTCGGATATTCTGACGTTCCTGTGGACAATAGTTTTGAAAACTTTTTCACCGAAAAAGCGCTGGACTTCTTCTGCAACTTGGGCAGAAAGCCGTAATCGTATATCAAACATGGTTAAGAGCACGCCTTCCAGCGTGAGGTCCTTATTCAATCTTTGCTTTACGATATTAATCGTGTTCAGGAGTTGTCCCAGACCTTCAAGGGCAAAGTATTCACACTGAACCGGAATCAGTACGGAATCCGCAGCAGTCAACGCGTTCAATGTCAAAAAACCCAATGACGGAGGACAGTCAATAATGAGATAATCGTATTTATGTTTAATTGCATCAAGTTTTGCTTTTAACAGATGTTCTCTGTTGGGTAAATTTACTAATTCAACTTCAGCTCCAACGAGGTTAATATTTGCCGGTAATATATCCAGAAACGGAACCTGTGACGTAATCACCGCTTCTTCAACTGGCAGATCGCTGATGAGTATCTCATACACCGAAGGAGTAAGATTTTGACTACCTAAACCGGATGTCGTATTACCCTGCGGATCAATATCTATTAATAAAGTCTTTTTCTCTGCAACCGCAAGGGACGCGGAAAGATTTATCGCTGTAGTCGTTTTACCGACTCCGCCCTTCTGGTTTGCAATAGCAATGATTTTGGACATGTTTTTCTTTTCTATAAAAGAGTATTTACGTATTCACGCCTTTTGGACGTAAGAGCCAATGTTTGTATCGAATTAGTAACTAATTTTAAAAAAATCGTAAAAAAATGAAATTCTAACTAACAAATATATCAACTTTTTACTAACTGGTAACCCTCTTCAGGACTGCTTTATTCCGTATCCTTTTTGAAGAATTGTTCAATTGCAATGCGCATTTTTCTGAAGGTCGGTGGTTGAGCAACTTTGGATAGCCGGTTCTTCAATCCTTCGCGCGAAAGTCCCCGGTGCAACACTCCGTTTTCTGCGATACTGATACTACCTGTTTCTTCAGATACAATGAGGCTGATAACATCAGCCTGTTCGGAAATTCCAAGTCCCGCCCTGTGGCGCATGCCGAGCGATTCATCATCCACCATGGTAACTGCGGATAGCGGTAATGTACAACGCGCGGCTTCAATACGCGAATTATTAATTATCACAGCTCCATCGTGGAGTGGCGAACGCGGATAGAAGATCGCACGAAGCAGGTCTTTTGTAATATTCGCATTAAGCGTCTCACCCGTTTCAACGACACCGCGCATACCGGTTGATTTAATAATAATGATAAGAGCACCATGCTGATATTGAGACATTTCAAAAGCAGCATCAACTATGGTATTTATATATTCTGGAACCTCGTCATGTTTGCTCTTTCTGAACAAAGGATTACGCGCAAGGATAACCAATAACCTGCGAAGTTCAGGCTGGAACAAAATAATAAATGCAATTACCCATATATCACTGATAAATTTCAGCAGCCAGCTTAAAGCTTTTAAATTTATAAGTTGGGCAATAAACGAAAGAAAAAGCACGCTGATAAGCCCCAGAAATATCTGAGAGCCGATAGTTCCCTTTAACGCCGTGTACAACTTATAAATAATGTACGCGACAATGGTAATATCAATGAGGTCGAGAAATGTGAATTTCAGATAACCTACGTGAAACAATTCAAACATATTGTGTCTGTAATAATTGACAAATTTTCTTTAGCTGACCCGCATGTTTGGCGTTATGAGTGCGTATGATCTGTACGCCGTGTGATACTGCAAACATATCCACCATTGAAGAAGCAATATCCCGCTCATTCACGGGTAAATCAAGACTTTTTCCCAAAAATGATTTTCTGGAAACTCCTATTAATATAGGAAATCCTAACGAATGAAACTCGCTAATCCGTGATAATATTTCATAATTATTCTCGACCGTTTTGCCGAAACCAATACCGGGATCAATAATAATATTCTCAATCCCCGCCTTTTTCGCTTTCTCGGTCTGTCGTGCCAAGAACTGATAGATTTCCGCGATAACGTTCGTGTAATGGATATTGGTCTGCATCGTTTTTGGCGGTGCCGGTGTATGCATGATGCAATATGCGGCTTTAAGCTCTGCTACTGTACTCATCATGTTTTCATCAAATGTGCCGCCGCTGATATCATTTACAATAGAAGCTCCTGCTTTGACAGCCTCAGCCGCGACTTTGCTTTTATTCGTATCAACCGAAATAAGCGTAGAAGGATATTCTTTTTTGATCTCAGTTATAACGGGAATAACCCTGTGTAATTCTTCATCAACTGATACAGCCTCCGACCCCGGTCTGGTAGATTCACCGCCAATATCAATAATATCAGCACCTTCAGTAAGCATTTCTCCGGCATGTTTTACGGCTGCTTCAACGGAAGTATACTGCCCGCCATCTGAAAAGGAATCCGGTGTTACGTTAAGAATCCCCATGATTACGGGGGCTTTAAAAGTGCGCTCACTTAACGTGAAAGAAACAGGTGTTCTATACTTTGCGAAAATTCCGGATAATTGAGGCAGACTTTCCTCTAATTCCTCAATAGCTTTGGGCGGCTTAGCGATTAGCATGAGTCCGTAGACATTTTTCAAATAACCTGAATTGGGCTGAATCGTTTGACTGTTTTGTAAGAATACTTCCCGCACTGCCCTGTCAATTTCCTCTGTATCAAAAAACTCGAGTCCGCGATATTCACTTAGGCGTATGCCTTCCGGTATCGCATAGAACTTTGCATATAGTTCACAGGTTGATGTAAGCGTGAAATCTATTATTTGAACATTGAGCATGGCATCGCATCTCTAAACTATTCCCTGGCGGAAAGAATTTTCTTGAATGCCTTGGTTGTTGCGGTTACATCCGGAGTATCATAGATAGCTGAACCGGCGACAAATACATCCACGCCAGCATCTGATGCAAGCGGAATGGTTTCCGTGTTCATCCCTCCGTCTATTTCTATGAGGTACGAATACTTATTCTTCTCCCTGAGTTCGCGAAGTTTTTCGATTTTCTTCAATGTCGCGGCAATAAATTTCTGCCCGCCGAAGCCGGGGTTAACTGACATCACCAAAACCATGTCGAGTGACGGCAGAATATCTTCGAGTGTGTTAACCGGAGTTGCAGGATTGATAACCACACCTGCTTTAGCACCAAGTTGTTTTATCAACTGAACTGTACGGTCAAGATGCACAACCTCTTCCTGATGAACAGTAATATAATCTGCACCCGCCTTGATGAATTGTGGAATAAGCAGGTCCGGTTTTTCAATCATCAAATGGACGTCGAGCGGCAATTCAGTCGCTTTATTTGCGGCTGCAACAACCATCGGGCCAAACGTAATATTGGGGACAAAGTGTCCATCCATAATATCACAGTGAATAAAATCCGCGCCACCGTTTTCAACGGCTTTTATCTGCTGTTCGAGATTCAAAAAATTTGCAGACAAAATGGAAGGTGCTAAATATTTTTTCATCGCGGTAGTGCTTTCTCTTCGTCTTCTTTTGTTTCAACTATTTTTGTAATAAATAAATCAACTTTATCGCCTTCGTTAAGACGTGTGCCTTTTGAAGGGTACTGATCAATAACCGTATTTGGAAGTAATGTGAATGACGGTTGGTAATTGACCTTACCGACTTTCAATTTTAATCCCGTTATCATCGTCTCAGCTTCAGTATAGGATTTTCCGATGAGATCAGGAATTTCGATATTACCTTCTACGGTTCCAAGGCTAACCGATACGTTGACGCCTAACCCTTTAATTATCGAATATCCGCCGACATACTGCTGCTTTACAACGATATCTTTTGGAGTGCTGGATGAAACATAGGTGATCTCACCCATCTTTAAGCCGGCCTTCTCCAGTAAAAATTTTGAGTCGGTAATAGACTTGCCAACAATCTCCGGAACCATAGCCATCGGTTCGCCGCCGCTGATGACAAGATAAATCGTCCTGCCTTTTTTCACGACATCATTTGCGAACGGACGCTGCATAACGATAGTACCGCGCGGAAATCTCTTATCCGAAGTGGTATCTCCGATAACAACCGACAAATGACTATCCTTTAATAAGTCCACCGCCTGCTGTTCGGTCAATCCTACAACTTTAGGGACGGTAACCTCGGGTGATGATACATACCACGGCATGATAACATAGTTCATGAGGACATAAAAGATGAGTAAACCGCCTAAAATATAGGCAAATTTCTTTACGCGGGGTTTGTCAACTGTATACTTCTTCATACTCAAATATATTAAATTTATTCGTAAGAATGAATCCCGAGGCTTAATTCCTAGCCCATGAAGCAAAGGTGATTTTGTCCAGAAGCCTAGGTGAACATCTGAAAATCCCCTCACTCTCAATCTCTCTCCCAAAGGGAGAGAGAGGCAAAAAAATGTGTGTTTCTATCCCTCTTCTGCCTCTGTATGTCGTCCTTACAGGACTTCAATTATTTTTTAATCCATTACCACGGGTTAAAACCCGTGGCTACAGTTATTCTGTTCCTACGGAACTTAATCACAAATCTCATTTGAAGCTTCACGTCGGTTGTTGTGCATCCCAAATGGATCATGCCAAAACTTGTGATTTCATGCCTCTTTATAGTCGCATCGCGACGAGATAATTGTAGCCCCGCGTGTCAACCCGGGGTTAGTGGTAACATAAAACAAAAGAGCCCCATAGGGGCGACATATTTCTTATATTCTTAATAAACCCCTGTAAGCGTGCAATTAACTCGCCTTACAACGGAGTCGACATTTATTCGAACTTTCTCCCCCGATTTCCGTAAATTTGTACCAGATTTAATAATTTTTGTGATTCATGTACTTTAATCATTACCTATTATATTTTAGAATAGCCCGCGAATTATCGGAGCTTCTTACAGGCGCAACGCTTGTTGAGGCATTCACTCAGGAAAAAGACAAGCTCGTCCTTTGTTTTGCCACAGACTCGGGTCAGCAGTTTATCGAAATATGCACGGAAGCCAGACTCCCCTATATCATCAAAAAGGATAACTACGCCCGCGCGAAAAAAAATACCGTCGGGGTGTTTGAATCTTTTTTACCTTTGAATGTAGAAACCGTCCTCATCGCTGAATTTGAGCGCATCGTAGCGATAAAATGCGGCGGGATGTATATATGTTTCTTTGTCCGCGGTACACTGAGCAATTGCTTTATTATGGACGAGAACCATCAGATGCTCGCTTCATTTAAGCAGTATGATGAAATCGAGAAGGCAAAAGTACAACAATCGCTGAACGATATTCTGCTCTACTATCCGGCCATCGAAAATATTGAGCGTTCGGATGTTTTCGTAACAGAGAGTATTCTCGAAAATCAGAAAAAATTCCCCTTTCTTGGGAAGGCTTTCTTTATGGAGTTTGAAAAATCCGATAAGCAAAATCAAACTCCAGTCCGGCTTAAGCAGATGGTGCAGGATTTTCTCACGAAACCCTTCGTTCTCGGCATCAACAATGAAAGCCATGAAATCATATTGAAACCGGAATCCTTTTCCGATGCAGTGACAGATATTTTTAGCGTGTCAGATTCAGCTCTTCATGCACTGCATGAATATATTATTTACCACTACAGATATGCTGATTTCTTTGCCAGACTGAAAGATGTAAAATCGAAACTCCAAAAAGAGCATGAGCAATTGAAAGTAAAACTTGAACGCCTGAAACAAGTAACGGAAGAAGAGTCAACCATTGAAAAGCTGAAAGCACAAGCAGATCTTCTTGCCGCTAACATTTATCAGCTTTCAAAAGGGATGAAAGAAATTTCCTTGCCGGATTTCACCTATCCCGAACTCATGGTGCATATCCCCTTGCGTGATGACCTGTCACCACAGCAAAACATCGAAGTGTACTATAAAAAATCGAAGTCGTTAACGCAGGCAATTGAACGGGCAAAGGAACAGATTCCCGAGGTACAGAAGAAATACGATAAGCTTACAACGCAATTGGAAAAACTTGATATCAGTGACATAGCCAACATTGATGATCTAAAGAAAAAAATACCGATGAACAAAGACAATCAGCATAAAAAAGACGAAGTACAGGTTAAGACCATTAAATTTCTTGTGGACGGTAAATACACCGTGCTCGTGGGCAAAGACAGCCGCAACAACGACATATTAACATTAAAAGTTGCAAAACCTGAGGATCTGTGGTTCCATGCCAGAGGATGTCCCGGAAGCCATGTAGTATTGCAGGTGTTCAATTCAAAAGAGCCGGTACAGAAATCAACTATTAAGAAGGCTGCTGCTATTGCCGCATTTTATAGTAAAGCGAAAAACAGCGGTATAACTCCTGTTGCATACTGTAAGAAAAAATATGTCACCAAGCGCAAAGGCATGAAAGACGGCATGGTTTCCCTGCTCCGCGAGGACGTATTATTAGTCCGCCCGGAAATACCAGCTGGAGCGGAATATGTAACTCCCGGCGGAGATATTGAGGATTTGAGTTAAAACATCGGATAAATACCTTTTCATCAAAACCTCGCAGATAATTGATGAGATGAAATTTAGGACAAAAAAAGGACGGTTGTTTTTTTATAACTTGTTACGTATTTTTATTTGTAATAAATGAAAGTGTCCAAATTTTAATATTTAGGCAAATTTATTATACTTTGGCTGTCTCTATTATAGCTCATTTTTGGTGAAGCTATATAAAGATTTATTATAACAAATTATTTTATGGGGAGAATTATTGTGTTTGAACTTCCTTCTACCTTACCGCTATTTGAAAAGTATCCAATTAAAAGGCTAATAAATATCAGCAAAATGCGCATGAAGTTGACATTCTCCTCATGCCTTTTCGCTCTTTAAGTACTAACTCAAAAAATGAATTTTTGTGTTGTCGTAGAAGCGTTATATATATCAAGGTTATTAATCCTGTCGGATAATTTAATTATCATCAGGTTAATGATACTTTACTTTTCCTGATAGCGAAAATCAATGCAGAATATGTAAATCAAAAATGTATGTTCACAATAATTAAAAGATAATAAAATAAATCACCCGGAGATAAATCACATTAATGGGTGACTTAAAATTCAATACACTAAATAAGGGTTGTACCATGGATAATTGTTTATGTAAAAAAGCTGTAATAATGATTATTATGTTTTTGCTTTACCTCCCGGAATTCAATGCCTCCAATAATATTGCTTTTAGTATGAATAATTCTATAGGTTTCATTAATGGGGCTACTTTTACCGCGAAGATGGTATTTAACAGTAACTCTATTTGCACCGACAGAGCGGGTAAGCCAATGTTTAAGCATGGAGATTTTAATGGTGATGGAAGAGATGATATACTATTTATTGTCTCAAATTCAGGAATTTATAATTTAACTGCAATAACTACATCTATAACTTCCGATACAATGGAAAGAATAGCAACCGGAAGCCCCACTAGTTCTATTTCTAATTTTGGGATATTAATCTTTGCTGAGGTCGGTGATTTCAACAATGATAAAAAAGATGAGGTCCTACTGGTTTATACTTCTACTAACAGCCCTCATGAGATTGCATTAACATGTACTTTAAACAATGGCACTTGGAGTATTCTATCGGGTCCCTATCCTATTACAAATACACAAACCTACGGTTCAATGCTGTTTGTTAGGACAGGTGAATTTAATGGGAATGACACAACCGACGCAATTTTTATTTATCAGGATGTTCTCCCCGGTTATCAGACTGCACTAACTTATAAACCATATGATGGCAATACTTCTATTGATAATCATTTCCTAAAGATCGGAGGACCTTACCATTTAACTAATTCAAAAATGGGAACCATCAGATTCGTAAACATTGGAGATTTTAATGGGGATTCGAAAGATGATATAAATATTATTTATGCTAATGACACTCTTCCATATAATTATTGGTCACTAACATACAATCCCGTCGGTTTATCATCTAATATAGAAAACTTCGGTTGTCTTAGCTATCCCTACAAGTTAACCAACGATAGTATGGGTGTTGTACAATTTTCTGACGTTGGTGATTTTAATAATGACGGGAAGGAAGATCTTATATATGTGTATCGAAATAATTCTTCTCAACAAGATTGGGTTTTGTGCTATAATCCAACTAGCAATTCGAATGATACAAATTTTACCAAAGTAGGGGCTGCATATCATATAACCAGTGTTTGGAGTTATGGTACAATTAGAACAATGAATGTTGGCGATTTTAATGGAGATGGAAATACCGAAATTGCAGTAACATACCGCCGCGATAATGAAACGGCACTGAAATCAATGAGTTATTCGGTTGCTAATGGAAATTTTGTACTTGCAAGCACATATTGGAATCACGAAATACAGGATATTGATTCGGTTTCAGTAATTGATTTTAATTATTCTATAACTGTTGGCTCTATGGTAAAATATATGAGTAGTATCTCTGACAGGGGATTTAAACCATTGCCGGAGAATAGAAATTCTAACTCCCCAGGCAATTTCATTCTTGGCTGGTGGGGATCTTTGGGTGCAGTAGAAGACTATCCTTATAGTGATGCACGAATTAATACATTAGGACCTATCGTGAGTCAATTCTCAAATAACGATCCTTCAAACTCTGTTTTCGTCGGGCTTGATCCAGAATATTGTTTAGCTGGAGCTCCGAAGTGTCCTACTGATACTACATGTATTGATACGCTAATTAAGAGGTTCAAATATTCCGACAATATTGATGCTAATTACACGCCAAAATTTGCAAAAAATATAATAGTCCAAGCTTATCAATCAAAATATCAGAACATAGATACCATATGTCCATACATCCCGAGTATTTCCGATGCACAGTTTACAAAAGCATTTTGTAGAATTGACACGAATACGTCTTTCAATTCAAATATCGGTGGATACTATCTCGGAGATGACATTCACGATGTAGCCATCAAAAAAGCACCGGACTATTGGAATGCACAACCTAATTGGAACACTGCACTGTTAGATTTAAATAGTTATATACATTTGCATTCAAACAAGCTCACTTTTGCAGGAGAAACTTTTGATGGCTTGATGTGGGCTTACGATACTATCGCCTTTCCAGCGCAGAATACGTCATTTTGTGATGTGCCTGTAATGTATGAATATGTGTATTGGGCGAATAATCCGGAAACCAATACGGAAGAATTACAGCTTAACCTAGTACCGAAACTTGAAATGTTGCGGAGACGGACAGTCAGTGCTTCACAACCTGGTTTTCTATACTGTGTGCAAGCACACAAAGATAATTATTGTAGCCGCAGAGCACCTACGCCATTTGAATCAAGATATGATCTGTTTAACGCAATTATTCACGGCGCTGGAGGAGTGGCATCCTGGTCTTTAAATGTAACAGATTCTGCTATAACTTCGAATATTATTAATATTAATAAAGAGATTCGTGAAAATTACTCCGGCAAATTATTTCAGACATTATGCTATGGTCGTGATACGACTTTTCTTGTGACCTCCAGCAAAGATAGTTTTAATAAGGATTTTGGTACAAAAATTGGCGGTCAGATATCAGATATCAATTATATTGCCAGAGCAGAAAATACGAATATAAATGGCTCAAAATTCCTATTGACAGTAAATAATAGCCGTGAAAGTGTTAGTAATACGATTTATTATTTACCAGCAAATTTGGCTGCGAATTCGTGTTATGAGTATCTCAATACTGGGGCACGTCAGTCGCGACCTTTAGATTCAATCATAATTAAAGGGACTAAATATAAAACACTCACCGTATCTACATACGAAAAATTTGAAGTGAAGATTTTTGGCTTTAATGTTCCACTTTCTTCATCTCCACGTATCAATTCTCAAAATCAAAACGTAAAATATATTCCAATTAAAAGCGAGCTCATGCCAAACTACCCGAACCCGTTTAATCCAACAACAACAATAAATTATACACTCGGTACTAACGGACTTGCAAAGCTTTCAATTTATAATATGCTCGGACAACAAGTTATTACTTTAGTAAATGAGATTCAAGGTATCGGCAATCATTCGATACGGTGGGATGGAGTAGATAATTGGGGTAAAAAAGTTAGTAGCGGTGTTTATTTTTATAAACTTGAGACAGAAGATTTAGTAAATATTAAAAAGATGCTTCTTGTTAAATAGGTATAAATACAATATGCCGCTGATATAATTTGACAAACATTTGGTAATTTATCAAAGAAAGGCTGGTGCAACACATCAGCCTACTTTTTTTATCCTTGCCAACTTTCAATAGTATGCTAAGAGGATGAGAAGCACTTATTTTTGTCTCATATCTGTACTCTAAAGCTAATAATTTTTAATATTACCTTACAATCGTTGTGAAAAATGAGGATTTTAGCTAACGAACAGTTTGCTTAAAAAAGGAAAAAGCTTTATATTTGTTATTCATTTTTGCACCCGTAGCTTAATTGGATAGAGCATCTGACTACGGATCAGAAGGTTCGGGGTTCGAATCCCTGCGGGTGTACTAAGGTCGCTACTAAGCGACCTTTTTTGTTTTAAATCAGGAATTTCGGGGTTCTGCCAAAGGCATCCCCTGGAGAATCCCTGCGGGTGTACAAACAAAATAGCCTGTACGAAAGTACGGGCTATTTTTTTGTATATCCACTTTAGATTGAAAACTTGGTTCCCCACAGAATCCCGGCTTGTCGGGTAATTCATTATGCTTGTCATACCGTATTGTTTACTCTCACATTTACTTAAATATTCCTAAGACCATTCATCAGTTTTTCCTTTTTCTTTTACACTGTTTTAATATTTTAGTCATGCTATTTAGTAGTAATTCTAAATTTAGCTTTCTTCAATTGATTTTGATTTACTTATGTCTTTTACGTATACTTTTAAACCAACTCCTGTTTATCTTTTAATCACTTTACAGGGAGTGATGGATGATTTAAATGGAGTTCGCGATTTCGGCAAAGCGGCAAGAGAATATCTTTCCTGCGGAGCATTTTCTAGCGTATTAGTTGATGAACGTGAATTGGTTCACAGACTTTCGAAACAAAATCTGCTTTTGATTGCTGAAAAATTGGCAAATGAGTATAAACAGATCCAGAAATTTGCACTTGCCGGCTCGCGCGATGATGCAAAACAACGTGATCTATTCGCGGGGTTCGCCACAGCTCTGGATTTCAGGATGTGTTCTTTCGAAAATATCGAAGAAGCCAGACAGTGGCTTGCAAATGAATAAAAGTTAACCTACTTAATCCTCTTATTTGATTTCTTTGCTTCTTACTAGTCATTGATCTCCTCTCAGATTCAAACACTCGCACAATTACACATTTTGCCGTATATTTAATTTTCTTTTTTTGAAGATTATGTTATTCTCAGAGACACATTATAATTTTATGCGCAGAGCCATTCAGGAAGCGGTGACCGCTTATGAAGAGGACGAAGTACCTGTCGGTGCCGTGATTGTTCATAAGAACAGAATTATCGGCCGCGGATATAACCGGAATGAAGCTTTGCAGGATCCGACAGCCCATGCTGAAATCATCGCTCTTACGGCGGCTGCCAATGCGCTTGGAACGAATAAGTTGAACGAGTGTGATATATTTGTAACTCTCGAACCCTGTGTCATGTGTACCGGTGCCCTGCTCTTAGCACGTATCAAAACGCTGTATTTTGGTGCCTTCGATCCTAAATACGGTGCTTGCGGTTCTCTATACAACATTCCGCAGGAAAATAAGTATAATCACAAAATTGAAGTGTTCTCAGGATTGGAAGAAGATGCGTGCAAAACGATTTTACAGCAATTTTTTCAGAAGAAACGAAGCAATTAGGAAAGTTCTTTAAACACAATGCATTTAATTATATTCGGTCCCCCCGGCGTCGGTAAAGGGACACAAGCAAAATTACTAAGTCAGCGTTTATTCATACCACATATATCAACCGGTGACATACTCCGTGAGGAAGCCCGCAAAGGCTCCGAGCTTGGACTGCGTGCAAAAAAAATTATTGACGGGGGAAACTTCGTTGACGATGAAACCATGGTCGCCATTATCAAAGAAACACTCTTGCAGGAACGCTGCAAGAATGGATTTATTCTCGATGGCTTTCCGAGAACGGTTGAACAGGCTGAACGCCTGCATGATCTGTTCACTGAATTGAAAATTGTCGGTGTGGTTTTGCTTAATCTTTCAGCAACTGAAGATACACTGATTTACCGCCTGACTCACCGCAGAAGCTGTAAATCCTGCCACGAACTATTTATCCTTGATGATATCGCCCATCTTCCCGCCTGTCCTAAGTGCGGTGCAGAGAACAGCTTTTATCATCGTGAAGATGATAAGGAAGTCGTGATTAAGAAACGGTTTGGAATTTTTGAAGAAACAACGAAACCGGTACTGGATTTCTACAAAGGTAAAAAAGTAATTATTGATATTGATGCTGAGCCGTCAATTGAAGACATCAACAAAGATATTCTCAGTCATATTTTGTATGGCGTGAATGCAACGATATAATAGCCGCAATAGAACGCGGATGACACGGATAACACTGATTTTCACGGATATTATTTGTAAAGAAGAAATCTAAGACAGGTGCAATCAACTATTTCGGGCGGTCGAAGATTTCTAGTTTGCCGTTATTGAGTCTCAGTATCTTACCATCTCCCCGCTTGACCATCTCATAATTGTGAGTAGCGAATATAACCGCTGTTCCCTTTGCGTTGATGCGTTTCAATAGTTCAAGAATTTCAATGGAGTTTTCCGGATCGAGATTTCCTGTCGGTTCATCAGCCAAAATCAACATTGGATTGTTGATAATCGCCCGCGCAATTCCGACACGCTGAAGCTCACCGCCCGATAGCTCTTCGGGCTTGCTTTTTAGTTTATTTACCAACCCTACTTCATTCAAAACTTCAAGAACTTTCTTTTTGATATTCTTCGGATTGTATCCTGTTACCTCAAGGATAAACGCCAGATTCTCATAAACGTTTCTGTCACGAATCAACTTGAAATCCTGAAATATAATACCCAGTTTCCGCCGTACTTTCAGGATATCTTTATGTTTAATTCTTTTTGAAGAAAATTCACCAACGGTAATTTCACCCTTGGTCGGCAGCAGGTTAAAATATATCAACTGCATCAGGGTACTTTTACCTGAGCCGCTTTTACCTACCAGAAATAAAAATTCACCGGGAGCCATTTCAAATGATGCGTCCTTGATGATCTCCTGACCGTTATAGCCGAATGCTAATTCTTTTAATTCTATTATTGATTTCACGTTTTCCTCGTCAAAAACTGCGCGCGTCTAGCGTCACTGTCGTAATCTTCGAATGTGAAGTTCTTAAAACATTCCAAAATCTGAAAATTTTCTTTCTCGAGCAACTGAAAAAACGTTTCAACCGGATATATTTTTTGCGTGTGTTCTTCGATGAGCTCTTCGCCGGTTTCAGGTACTCTGATTTTGAAAATGTTTTTATGAATACCGGTACGTTCATCATATACACTTTCGTGTTTATAAAACTTGTTGGCTGAAAGCCCTTCATTTTTGATCAGTTCCACATGTTCCTTGCTTCCCTCATGCAAGCAGCAGTCAAATAAAAACATTCCACCAGGCTTCAACACAGTATGCACTTCGTGAAAAATCTTCTTTAATTGCTTTACTGAAAGTGCATAATTGATGCTGTCAAACAAGCATACTACCGCATCGAATTGAGGCTTGAATGGAATGGCGTCGTACGAACAGACGAGTCTCGGCAGTTTCGTGGCATGAACGGAGTCAACCATCTCGAATGACAGATCGCTGATGATAATATTCGGATAAAAATATTTCAGGTATGAGGCAAAGACACCATTGCCTGCCGCAAGTTCAAGTATCTTGGCTTTCTTTTTCAGAAAGGGAGATAGTATTTCATTTGCGTATTCTGCCCATCCTTCATAATCAATATCATGCATCAAATGATCATAATACCGGGCAAGCAGAGAATATGGTTTCGCGTTAGACATGTTTACGTTTCTTGAGAAGCTTATACGCGGCTTCAGATGCGGCTATCATGCTACTAGGAGAGGCTTTGCCACTCCCCGCAATATTATAAGCTGTTCCGTGATCTGGTGAAGTCCGGATAAACGGCAATCCGGCAGTAAAATTAACTCCGTCATCGAAACTTAAAAGCTTGAATGGGATAAGAAGTTGATCGTGATATGGGGAAACAATACAATCGTATTTTTTGAAGAGCTGCATACCGAAAAATGCATCTGCCGGAAATGGACCCTCAATGATACCTTTGTACTTCTTTATAACAGGCGCAAAAATTTCTTTCTCTTCCCTGCCGATATTTCCATTTTCTCCGGCATGGGGATTTAATCCGAGCAATGCTATCTTTGGAATCTTCCTGCCGAAATCATTTTTCAATGAGTCTGTGATAACTCTGATTTTTGCATCAACAAATTCCCTGCTCAACAAAGATGACACTTGCTCAAGTGGTTCATGTATGGTAAGTAATGCCCCTTTCATTTTCTTTGAAAGGAACACCATGACAAAATTCTTAGAACCGCTCCAGCCGGCAAGCATTTCAGTATGTCCGGGATAAGTGTATCCGGCTTTTTTAACTGCCTCTTTAGAAATTGGTGCGGTAACTAAGGCTGTATCTGGATTCGCTTCAATAAAACCGTATGCCATTTGAAGTGCTTTAATTGATGCCTTTCCTGAAGCGGCATTAGAAACACCATATTTCTGTTTTACATCCGGTAAGGTTACAATGGAAATAATCTGCTTATCGGAAGATGCTTCCGAAAAATCTTCAATCAATTCACACTGAAAATCAAGCTGAGTAACATTGGCAGTCTGCAAAAACACATTGCGCGGAATTACGACAAATTTTTTGCAGTCCTTCTGTTTACTTTTAAAGTGCCGAAGTGTTTTAAATACTATTTCCGGACCTATTCCGTTGGTATCGCCACAGGTATAGATGATGTTCATAGTGCATTCACCAGTTCATAATTGCCGGCACCGGTATAATCAACAAAGTAGAAAACTTTTTTCAAAGGTGCATATTTCCATATTTCCGCCATCTTACCACCTTTTGTTACCGTGCGTTCGACTGATGAAGGTGGACCGAATTTGATAAATACTGCACCGCGCCCTGTTGTTGCACCATCACCGCCTTTAATCGAAGAAAACTTTTCGATAGCATAATCAGCACGTCTATAAAAAGAAAACATCCGTTCATTAAATGCTGTTTCAGGAGTCGGGTCGTATTTTTCCCAGAACTTATAAATGCTGATGATTTCTTTCTTTGAGTATTTATCAAAAACAGGGCTATCTGAATATAGTGAATCAACCAGTTCTAATAAATCATAAGCCAGTTCGGGATACAGAAGAGATTTCGGCATATCAATCCAGGATACAGTCATTGGCATAGCCCCGTGAAGAGTATCATCGCCAAAACTCATCATATATCTGCCGGGCAACAGCTTTTGAGAAATATTTTTGAATATGAAAGAACTGACAGAGGTATCGGAATGAGCCTTTGCAGAAACGGCATTTTGTGCAGTGTCAATGATGTACGATGCATCTTTTTTGATACGGGAAACAAATGAGAATGTAGTATCCATTCCTTTGATATTCAATTTCAACGAATCATTCTTCATTCGAGGCACCGAGACAATCAAATCGGAAGGTTTATCCGAAAACGGAATAGCTCCGCCATAATTTTGGAGAGTGGGTGAAGTATAAGATGTATCTCCAGAACTTTCGACAACCACATTCAGTAACACCGGTCTTTCTTCAAGCGGTATATCGCGGCGCCATATTTCTCTATTCGTGGAGTTATCTGTCAGGGTAACATTTGCACGAGGATGCAGTCCAGAGAGAGCTACGGAAACAACACCTTGCGTAGAAGCATCTGATTTGGCAGCATCGTAATCCTTCACCGTGATTTTCCGGTCAACGATTTCGGTCGCCAATACTTTATCAAGAGTGTCAATAACCTGCACCTGAATGGAAAACGAAGCAGTGTACGCGTTGTCTTCTTTTGTGAAAGTCAATAAGGAATTCTGAAGCCTGTAGGCAATAGCAACTTTCCGGCTATCGGAAGTTTTCATTGTGTGACATTCAACAAAGAATCCTCTTTCCCGCAACGGGAATGGTGGCTTGCCGTCATCTCCAGCAAAAATGCTTCCACTCAACAGGAAAAATATTGCACAATATATACCGAATAATGTCCGCATACTGCTCAGATAACTATGTAAAAAGTGAATAATGCCTACTGCATTAACTATTCATATAAGCAAGAAAATCTTTATTGTTCTTCGAACCGCGCATCTTATCAAGTAAGAATTCCATAGCTTCAATTGAAGTGAACTCGCTAAGGATTTTTCTAAGAATATAGATCTTCTGGAGATCCTCTTCCTTAAGAAGCAATTCTTCTTTTCTGGTTCCACTGCGATTCACATTGATAGCCGGGAATATTCTGCGATCACTTAAGTCACGGTCAAGCACGATTTCCATGTTACCGGTACCTTTGAATTCTTCAAAGATAACGTCATCCATTCTGCTTCCGGTATCAATAAGTGCAGTAGCAATAATCGTGAGGCTTCCGCCGTCTTCCGTGTTACGTGCCGCGCCGAAGAAACGTTTTGGTTTATGGAGAGCATTGGAGTCGACACCACCGGAGAGGATTCTACCGCTATGAGGTACAACAATATTGTGTGCTCTTGCAAGACGGGTAATACTATCGAGAAGAATAACAACATCTTCGCCGGATTCGACAAGGCGTTTCGCTTTTTCAATAACCATGTCGGCGACCTGAACGTGGCGTTCTGCCGGTTCATCGAATGTCGAACTGATTACTTCAGCCTTTACGCTGCGCTCCATGTCGGTAACTTCTTCAGGACGTTCGTCAATGAGGAGAATAATAAGTTTAATATCAGGATGATTACGGGTAATCGAGTTTGCAATCTTTTGTAGCAAAACTGTTTTACCGCTCTTCGGAGGCGATACGATCAAACCTCTCTGCCCTTTTCCGATAGGTGTCAGCATATCCATGACTCTCATAGAGTACTCACCAGGTGCTGATTCAAGTATGATGCGCTTAGTCGGATAGACCGGAATAAGGTTATCAAACAATGTTCTTTCACGCATAACCGCCGGATCAGCATTGTTTACTGCCTCTACACGAAGCAATGCGAAGAAACGTTCTCCTTCTTTCGGAGGACGGACCTGGCCGCTGACAAAGTCACCTGTACGCAAACTGAATTTTTTAATCTGCGACGGCGATACATAAATATCATCCGGTGAAGGAAGATAATTATAATCTGCTGAACGGAGGAATCCGTATCCGTCAGGCAATACTTCCAGAACGCCCTTCGAAAATGAAAGACCGTCTTTTGATGTTTGTGTTTCCAGGATTTTGAAAATGAGTTCCTGTTTTCTCAAATCGCTGTAGCCGGTAATATTCAAATCCTTTGCGATTTGATTGAGCTCAACAATTTTTTTTGATTTTAATTCCGAAATATCCATCGGCATATTAATTCACCTATCTGATTTATTATTAATTTAAATTTCTTATGATTATTATAAACTCTCTTTTACATGTCCCACGAGATACATACTTCCCGTGACAACTAAACATTCTTTTTCATTGCCGGTTCTCAGATATTCCCGCACGATTGCAGTGGAATCCTCAACAACGGTTACACGCAGACCAAGTTCTGCACACATCTTTTGCAATTCCTGAATCGGCATTGCACGCTCTATGGTAAGCGTTGTGATAAACACTTCATCAAAAACGGGAGCGAGCCGTTTTATCATACTGACAATTGATTTATCCTTGAGCGCTGTAAATAGAATTTTCGATTTTGAAAACTCCTGTTGAATTTTGATAAACTCATGGATAAAACTATCTATCCCCTCAAAATTATGCGCTGAATCAAAAATCAATGTCGGGTTCTTTTTTGCAATTTCGAACCGGCCCTGAATTTTTGTATTCTTCACAACATTCTTAATCCCATGTTCGAGCACATGCGGATTAATAAAATCCAATGTCTCATGCACTGCCAACAAAGCGAGTGCTGCATTCCGGCGTTGATACCCGCCCTTCAAAGGCGAATCAAGACGTTCGATATTGAGCTCTTCCGTATACAGTTCAATGGAGTCCCTTTTTTCAATGATGTAATCACTCAATAAAAAGAATTCACAGTTGCAATCTTTACACTTTGCTTCTACAACATCAAATGCTTCATTAGGAATCTTTCCGGCAAAGACTTTCGCACCCTTTTTTATTATTGCGGCTTTTTCACCGGTAATCTGTGTCAGTGTACTACCGAGAACATTCGTGTGTTCATAACTGATTGAGGTGATAACCACCGCAAGCGGCTGTAAAACATTTGTGGCATCTAATCTGCCGCCTAAACCAGTTTCAATAACCGCGTACTCAGCACCTTTATCCTTGAAATAGCAAAACGCCAGAGCAGTTGTTACTTCAAAGAAAGTCAGCTGCTTTTCAATGATATATTCCCAACGATTCTGCACGAATTTTATGACGTATTCGTCAGGAATATAGTTTCCTTGGAAAATGATACGTTCATTGAATTTGACAAAATGGGGTGATGTGTATAATCCTGTTTTATAACCGGCTTCCATAAGTATGCTGGCAATAAAAGAAGACGTGCTCCCTTTTCCGTTAGAGCCTGCAATATGAAATGCTTTGAAGGATTTTTGTGGATTTCCGAGTATTTCAAGAAACTCCCGGATATTCTCCAGCCCCAGCTTCACTCCAAATTTTTGCAGTGAGTATAATTTCTCAATTTCAGGCGATTCTTTCACAATCAACATGAGATTAATGGATAAATTAAAAAGTTCGTGAACATCGAATTACGAAGTTTCCGGAATTTGGAAACGGTGAAATGCTGAATCAATTAGTTAATAAATAGGAATTAAGGATTAAATATGTGTTGCAGAATATGTATGAACGTAATAGTTGAATTTATGTAATTTATTGGATATTCATTAAAAATAGCTTTTTTCGACCCCGTGTTCACCCGATATAGATTTCTTTGATATTGGTTTTGGATAATTTTGGTGATTTTCTATTTGCTAGCAGCTGAAATATATAGAAGAAACTTATTCAAGTCAACACATATTTGGGACACTCAATAAAAGGCAGATGCTCAATTTTATCGAATTAATGTTTGAAAGATAACAATAATTGATATACGTGTCAAATCACTAATTCATCAATAAGAAAAATATTCTTATTGGCTGTTTCGTTCAATTTCGGTTATTTTATCCAATCTTTTCTGGTGTCTGCCGCCAAGAAAGTCCGTATACAGCCACACATCGATGATACTTTTTATCGTTTCAATACCGAGTGAACGCGCCCCGAGGACGACAACGTTTGCGTTGTTATGTTCGCGTGAACTTCTGGCTGAAAACTCATTATAACATGTAACAGCTCTAATTCCCTTTACCTTATTCGCTGTTATCGCCGAAGGAATACCCGTTGCATCAAATAAAATTCCGGCATCAACTTCCTTTGCTTTTACTTTTTTGGCAACGGCGAATGCGAAATCGGGATAATCGCATGCAGTTGTATCTTTACATCCGACATCAGTTACGACAATCTGTTTTTCCTGAAGATACTTGATAATCTCTAATTTAACCGAAAAGCCTGTGTGGTCTGAACCGACTGCTATCGTTCTGAATTTTGGCGCAGAAACTGTTGTCGCTGTGCCGGATTGCTGTGGCTGTAGAGCATCCACAATCTGCATCCCGCTATGTTTCATTCTATCAATAGCGGATGGTGTAATAACGGTGCCCTTCTCCAACACGAGTTGGCGAACGCCCTGTTTCAGTAAATTGAGAATATCAGTTTCGGTAATGAGTTTTTTCATGCTATAACAATTCTGTTTTGTCGTTCTGTTTCAGAAAATCTACAATTTTTTTCACACTCTGTGCCTGATCGCGTCTGCAAACAAGTGTTGCATCTTTAGTATTGATAACAATCAAGCTATCGGTACCGACGACCGCAGTAAATCTATCCGGTGAATAAATATAGTTATCATGCGTGCCTTCAGTAAATACATCTCCGGTAAGCGCATCACCATCTTCGTTTTTCGTGGAAAGTTGATACACTTCTTCCCAACTGCCAACGTCGCTCCAGCGGAATGTTGATTTTACCAAATACACATCATGTGATTTTTCCATGATACCGTAATCAATAGAAATGCTCTTCAGCTGGGCATAATTTTCCGTAAGTACTTTTTCATATTCAGGAGTGCCCATTGCTGCTTCAATCAATTGCAGGCAGTATGAGAGATCCGGCATATAAGCTGCAATCTCACTAAGGATAGTATCTACACGCCAAATGAACATTCCGGAATTCCAATAAAAGTCACCGCTCTTTAAGAAACGGACTGCTGTCGCATAATTCGGTTTTTCTGCAAATGCATTAACCGAACAGATCGCGCTGTCACTTTTATCATCAGTAACTTGTATATAACCATAACCGGTCTCAGGCCTTGTAGGAACAATACCGATTGTGACTAATCCTTTTTTCTCGTAAGCAAAATTTATTGCAGTATGTAAATTTGCAATAAACTTGTCTTCATCATGAATGAGATGATCAGCCGGCAGGACAAACGTAACGGCATCATTCGATAATTTTTTAATATGCAGGCATGCTAATCCGATACAGGCGGCGGTATTGCGTCCGTATGGCTCAACAAGAATATTTTCTTTTGGAATCTGAGGCAGCTGGCGGATCATTTCCTCAGTCTGCACCTTATTCGTTACAATAAAAATATGATCAGGGGCAACTAACGGTTCAATTCGTTTCACCGTTGATTGGATCATCGTATCTTCACCAAATATTGTCAGCAGCTGCTTCGGTGTTTTTTCTTTACTTCTGGGCCAGAATCTCGAACCGACGCCGCCAGCCATAATAATGGCATATATATCCATCTTTAATCCTTCATCTTGAGTGATTTGATCTTCTGACCGAACTCATCAGCCCTGTTCAAATACACAGTAATATCAACTTCTTTGTTTTTAACTAAAGCCACAATGACAATCAAGCATGCACGAATAGCCTCAATCACTTCTTTGCCCGGCATCAATTCCCTGTTCCTGATAAGTAACAAAGTCTTGCCGATAATACGGTGCATGTTGGTTATTATCTCAGTACCGAATTTCTCCGATAGGTCGGAGTTATATTTCATCACCCGTGCGAAGTGCGTATATTCATCATGATTCACTTCACCTTCTGCCATGCGCTTCAGCAAAGCATCAAGTGATTTTATCGGTTTCATGATAGAGACTTCATAATTCTGGAAGAGTAACTCATCAGCATGCTGCGTGTCTTCTTCAAATATAAAACGTTCTTTGATCTTAGCGCTTTCTTCCTTCTGCTCCATAATATCCATAACAGGATGAGCTGTAGGAGCAACCGGTTCAGGTTCCGGTGCAGGTATAGGAATTACCGGGGCAGGCTGCTTGGCTGCAACTTCTGCATCTTTTGCAGCATTAGCAAAATCTTCAATCTTGGCAATCGCAGCTTTAAATTCAACTAATGAAATAGTATCCAACAGATGTCCCATTTCATTCTGGATGTGCGCGCTGTGATCACGTATCCGTTCAGATATCTGCAGGAAATCAATTTTTGTCTGATGAAGATAATTATAGATTTCGTGCAATTTTATTGCAAGCTTGGAAAATTGGGTAACCTTCTTCATCAGCTTGATATATTCTTCAAGTGACGGACAGTTCAGGAATGCTTCCCGCATCAATCCGACCACTTCAATTTTTTCAGAACTGAGTCGAAGGCTGTTTGTAGTTATACTAACTACTTGTGCCAGATATTGTCTATCTAAATCCATACGCTCCTACGTATTTTCCCGGGGCATGCGTTTTGAAAACGTACACGTTATTTCATATGGAATTGTTTCTAATATGTTAGCCCAATCCCATGCAGTTATTTTAAGATCACCTCGTTGTCCCAAAAGAACCACTTCCTGGCCTATCGGAAACACTTTTTCACCAACTTCAACCATGATTCTATCCATAGTCACTTTGCCGACTACCGGATATAAACCGCCATCAATAATAACGGAAGCCTTGTTCGATAATCCACGGCTGAAACCATCTGCGTATCCTATTGGTACGGTAACGATGTTGGTATCTTTCTTTGTATAATATGTTCTGCCGTAACTTATGGGTTCTTCTGCTTTAATTCTAATACAGGAAGCCACTTCCGAAACGACTTCCATAACCGGTTTTAATGCAATTGATTCGCTGGTTTCATCAGATGGATAATATCCATACATCAGAATACCGGGACGAACCATATCGTAATACGTTTCCGGCAAATCAAGAACAGCTCCGCTGTTTGCCGCATGAGCGACTCCATAAGCAATGTTCCTGTTTTTCAATTCATCCAAAACACTCTTAAACCGTTTGTTCTGTTCTAACGTAAATATCTTATCGGCATTATCAGCAGTTGAAAAGTGCGTATAAATGCCATCCATAATAAAATGATTTTTCTCAGAATCTATAGCACTAATAAACTCAACAGCAGATGTAAAATCAATTCCCAGACGGTTCATCCCGGTATTAACCTTTACCTGCACTTTCATAGGTTTTGTTTTCGCATGGCGTCTGATAAGCCGCAAATGCTCATATTCAAAGACTGTAGGAATCAAGTCGTTATCAATAATACTTTGAATATTTTCCTCTGAAACGCTTTCGAAAAGTAAAACCGGTTTGGTGACGCCAATTTGACGAAGCTGCTCGCCCTCTTCGGCATATGCCACTCCGTAATAGTCCGGCTGTTCATTCCCTAAACCGACCAAGGCCTCAACAACACCTTTAACACCGTGCCCGTACGCATCAGCTTTCACAATTGCTAATACTTTTACCGGGAATACCTTTTTCCTAATATTGAGATAATTTGTTACTAAATCTGAGAGTAAAATTCTTGCAACAGTTGCGCGCATGATATAATCAATAAAAATAAAATATAAAAATACGAATATTCTAATGTTTTTAAAGTATTCGTACAAAATTACAACTTTTTTCATGCAATCCGAATTCTGGTACAATTGTTGTTAAATAGCATATAATTTTTTAATTTTGTACTTAATCGTTTAATTAATTTCCACCGGATTCAAAAAACCGGTTCTCATAACAGGAATTTTTCAATGTTAACAGAATTTGGTAAGATATTAGCATTCCTCTTGTTTGCTGTTATTTTTGTAGTTCTCGGGGTTTTGACAGCAAAAATATTAGCACCTAAAAGACCTACAAAAGAAAAACTGACTACATACGAGTGCGGAGAAAACCCGATCGGTTCACCATGGGTGAAGTTCAATATCCGCTTTTACGTAGTTGCGCTTATCTTTTTAATATTTGACGTGGAAGTGGTCTTGCTGCTTCCGTGGGCACTGGTTTACCAGCAGGCTAAATTCGCCGGATTCGCGATCGGTGCAATCTTCCTAATTCTCCTTTTCCTCGGTATGGGCTACGAATGGCGCAAAGGGGACCTTGAATGGGTAAGACCTCATCCGATACTACCAAAAATCACAAGAAAACCACAAGAAACAAAAGAACAACTCACCGGAGTCACTCAGGACCCGATAGTAGAAAATTCTATTCAGGAATAAAGTTATGGGTTTATTAGATAAGCAATTCTCCGATGAGAATATCATCCTGACAAATACGGAAGATCTTCTTAATTGGGCAAGACTATCATCATTATGGCAGGTCTCTTTCGGTTTGGCATGCTGCGCTATCGAAATGATGGCCACATCAGCATCCCGCTGGGACTTTGACCGCTTTGGTGTTATTCCCCGCCCTTCACCACGTCAGGCAGATATTATCATCATTTCAGGAACAGTTACATTAAAGATGGCGACACGCATTAAACGCCTCTATGAACAAATGCCTGAACCTAAATATATTATTTCGATGGGCAGCTGCGCAAACAGCGGTGGTCCATACTGGGAACACGGCTACAACGTACTGAAAGGTATAGACAGAGTCATCCCTGTTGATGTCTATGTCCCCGGATGTCCGCCAAGACCTGATGCCTTATTGGAAGGATTGGTAAAACTTCAAGAAAAGATCCGTAAGGAAACTTTAGTCGCGAAGAAGGAGATTGCATGAAAACACCACAGGAAATCTTTGAACTATTAAAAACCAAGTTCGGTGATGCAGTTATCGCGCAGAAGGACAATCCCCTGTTCGATTATGAAATTGAAATCAATCCGGCAAATATTCTGGAAGTATGCGAATACTTATATAATGATAAGGAACTTGATTTTGATAGTCTCGTACTTCTTTCAGCAGTTGATGATGCAAACGGGACAAAAACGACAAACCCTGACGGTTCGTTTGATATAACCGGCGGCACATTGTCAATATTCTACCATCTTGAATCAACATCACTCAGACATAAAGCTCTCTTAAAAGTATCATTGCCGAGAGAAAAAGCTGAAATTGAGACTGTCTCCTACGTATGGAATCATGCCAATTGGGAAGAGCGTGAAGCGTACGATATGATGGGCATAGTATTTTTGAATCATCCGGATCTTCGCAGAATCCTCATGCCGGACGATTGGGAAGGTGGACATCCCTTACGAAAAGATTACAAGAGTCCGGAGTTTTACCACGGAATGAAGATTCCTTATTAATCTATTATTGATGAAAAGAATATGAGTTTAAAAACAGAAGAAATGGTATTAAACATGGGGCCCCAGCACCCATCAACGCACGGGGTTCTCAGAGTTGAAGTTGAACTTGACGGGGAAACGATCATCAGTGCTATCCCCCACATCGGGTACCTGCACCGCTGCTTCGAAAAACACTGCGAATCAATGACCTATCCGCAGATCATTCCTTACGTTGACCGTCTTGACTATCTCGGTTCAATGACGAATGAGATGGCATACGTAACCGCGGTTGAAAAGTTAAGCGGTATCAAGGTTCCGGAACGTGTTGAATATATCCGCGTTATCATGAGTGAATTCCAGAGAATCGCTTCGCACCTTGTAGCAGTAGGTACTTATGGAATTGACATCGGTGCCTTCACTCCCTTTCTGTACTGCTTTGAAGAGCGTGAAAAAATATTAACTCTCTTCGAAATTACCTGCGGCGCACGGCTTCTCTACAATTATATATGGATTGGCGGTTTATCACATGACCTTCATCCGGATTTTATCCGCCTTGCAAAAGAATTTCTTCCGAATTTCAAAAAAGTGCTTGTTGAATTAAATAACCTGCTGAGCTATAATAAGATATTTGTTGAACGTACCGCGAATGTCGGCGTTCTTCCTGCCGATGTCGCAATAAACTACGGTATTAGCGGTCCGAACTTGCGCGCCAGTGGTGTTAAATGGGATATCCGTCGTGATGATCCGTATTCAATATATGACAGATTTGATTTTGAAATTCCGGTCGGTACTGATTCACACGGTGCTATAGGTGACTGCTGGAACAGATATTACCTCCGTTTCCTTGAAATGGAACAGAGTGTGAAAATTATTGAACAGGCTCTTGAACAAATACCCGAAGGAAATATTGCCGAAGCAATCCCGAAGCGTGTTAAACCGCCGGAAGGCCAGGTGTATGCCCGCGTTGAAGCACCCAAAGGTGAACTCGGATTCTTCATTGTAAGCAAGGGTCAAAACCAGCCCCACAGAGTGAAAGTAAGAGCACCTTCTTTCATACATCTTGGAATATTAAACGAACTTAGCAAAGGTCATTTAGTAGCTGATGTTATTGCCAACATCGGCAGTATTGACGTTGTACTTGGAGAGGTTGACAGATGATGATATATAATGCAATTTTTGATGCTTGTAAATGGCTGCTCACACTCGTAACCGGAGCGCCGCATGAAAGTATCAGTACTGTTCTCGCTGCAACTGTATCTTGTATTATCCCGGTTGCCTTTCTTGTACCGTTTGCGCTGTTCGCAGTTTGGCTTGAGCGTAAAGTTTCTGCATGGATGCAGGATCGTGTCGGTCCGGTGCGCACCGGTAAATACGGTTGGCTGCAAACCGTTGCGGATATATTAAAACTTCTGCAAAAAGAAGACATCGTCCCTGAAAAGGCTGATACAAAATTATTCAACATTGCACCGGCACTTGCTTTTGCAGGTTGTTACGGCGCTTTCGCAGTGATTCCTTTTTCATCAGCGTATATGGGTTCCGATATCAATCTCGGAATCATCTATATCACTGCTATATCAGGACTCATGGTAGCAGGAATTTTGATGGCCGGTTGGGCATCAAACAATAAATATTCTCTGCTTGGTGCTGTCCGTTCAGCTGCGCAGATCGTCAGCTATGAAATTCCGACCGTACTTGTTATTGTAACTGTTATCATTGTTACCGGTTCATTGAATCTGATGGACTTGAGTATTAAACAGTCAAGCAACATGTTCAACTGGTTGATTTTCGGTGGGTATATCACCACCTGGCATAAATTTGCAATTATTCCTTTTATGGTTGTGGGATTTGTTATTCTCTATATTTCAACACTTGCTGAAGTAAACAGAACACCGTTTGATATTCCTGAAGCTGAATCAGAACTGGTCGGCGGTTACCACACCGAGTATACCGGAATGAAGTTCGCTATGTTCTTCCTTGCCGAATATGCAAACATGTTCGCAGTATCAGCTATCGTCGCAACATTATTTTTCGGCGGTTTTCAATCCCCATTCGGATATCTCGGAAATCTTTTAGGCGTTCATTGGCTTGTTCCAATCGAACAATTTTTCTGGTTCACCGCAAAAGGTATTTTCTTTGTATTCGTTCAGATGTGGCTGCGCTGGACACTGCCCCGTCTCCGTGTTGACCAATTGATGAATATGTGCTGGAAATATCTTATTCCCATTGCAGTAGTTAATTTATTGGCAGTTGCCCTTATCATGATTATTTAAACTTATATCGTTAGCAATTTTTATGATGACATATTTTAGAAATATTTACGATGGTCTCCACACTGCGATAGTTGGAATGATCATTACATTTAAACACTTGTTCGAGCCTTCGGTGACAACTTACTATCCCGAAATCAAACCGAGAATGGTTGAGCGGGTTCGCAACCGTCTGTATGTTGATATCACAGATTGTATCGGTTGTGACCAGTGCGCAAAGGCTTGTCCTGTTGACTGTATCACCATCGAAACAGTAAAAGCTATTCCGACTGATGATATCGGCAAAACCTCGCTCGGCAAGAAAAAGGCATTATGGGTAACTCAATTTGATATAGATATTGCGAAATGCTGTTTCTGTCAATTGTGTGTCTTCCCTTGCCCGACCGAATGTATCAAGATGACGGACACATATGAGTATTCCGAATACAAACGTTCAAATCTTATATATCATTTTTCGGCAATGACTCCGGAAGAAGTCAAAGAGAAAAAAGAAAGCTTAGTAAAATTTGAAGCTGAAAAAGCTGCGGCTAAAGCTGCTGCGGCACCTAAACCAGAAGCACCAACAACTAATACTCCGAGTTAAAAAATGACTTTGTATGATATTCTATTTTATTTTTTCGCTCTGATAACCGTAGGTTCTGCATTTGTTGTGGTATCAACAAAAAATGTTATGTACGCTGCGTTCAGCCTTATGCTGACATTCTTCGGCGTAGCCGGGATCTACGTTTTATTAGGAGCTGATTTCATTGCCATCGTGCAGCTCATCGTTTACGTCGGCGGTATCCTGATACTCATCCTGTTCGGTGTGATGCTTACCAACAAAATTACCGATTCTGAAATTAAAACCGGTGTCTTTCAGATCCTGCCAGCCACAATAGTGGTCGGACTGCTCTTCGGACTTCTTTTCAAGTTCGTAGTACAAACCAAGTGGCATGTTGAAAACACCACAGTAGGTGCAGCAAACGGGTTAGCTCAGGTTGGTTCGCTGTTGATGAATGAATATATCATCATCTTTGAACTGCTTGGTATTTTATTGACTATCGCACTGATCGGTGCGGCAAGTATAGCAAGAAAGTAATATCTTAATAATTTTATAAAACAATCAACAGAAATATGATTACAATAAGTTTAGTTCATTTTCTCGTAGTCAGTTCGATTCTCTTCACCTTCGGTATATACGGAGTTGTGACAAGAAAGAATGCCATTATGGTATTGATGGGAATCGAGTTAATACTGAACGCGGCGAACATTAATTTTGTCGCTTTCGCACGCTTCGGTAATTTCGGATTTCACGGACAGCTCGCGGCTCTGTTTGTTATTATTCTCGCGGCTGCTGAATCTGCAATTGCACTGGCTATCGTACTGAATATTTACAAGAATTTTTCAAATGTCAATGTTGACGAAATTGATGAAATGAGAGAATAGTCATGGTAGATGGTGTTCCTTTTGTCCCAATTGCACTGATCATATTATTCTTACCATTAGTCGGGTTCACGTTTACCCTGCTCTTCGGTAAAAAATTCAAGGCTATGTATGTCTTTGAGCTTACGATCATAACATTGACGTTGGCGCTCAGTGTATACCTTGCTTATATGAGACTCGCGTATTATTCCGGTGCCAAAGCTATCGTAGCTGAATTGCCGTGGATAAATATGGGTAACGTGCCGGGATTCGGGCCGTTGACCGTTGAACTCGGGTTTACGATTGATAACCTTGCATGCCTCATGCTTATTGTGGTTACCTTAATCAGCACCCTCGTGCACTACTTCTCCATAGCATACATGAAAGGCGATCCGCGGTATAACAGATATTTCGCGTACCTCGGAATTTTCACATTCTCCATGCTCGGAATCGTATTTGCCCACGATATGTTGATGATGTACATCTTCTGGGATCTGGTAGGTTTATCATCATACCTCCTCATCGGATTCTGGTACGAAAAGAAATCAGCTGGAGACGCTGCAAAGAAAGCCTTCGTTGTCAACCGAATCGGTGACCTTGGTATGTTGGCAGGTATTCTTTTATTGTTCACCACATATCATACTTTTACGTTCGATAAGATTTTTGCTGCTATCAGTCAGGGTGTTATGCCGTTTAATTCAGGTTTCTGGCTGACGGTTACAGGTATTTTACTTTTCTGCGGTGCTATCGGCAAATCAGCCCAATTCCCGCTCCATGTTTGGCTTCCGGATGCTATGGAAGGCCCAACGCCGGTTAGCGCGTTGATCCACGCTGCAACCATGGTCGCGGCAGGTGTTTACCTCACAACAAGAATTTTCACCATGCTCACCGGTGATGCAATGCTTGTTATTGCAACTATCGGTGCTCTTTCCGCTTTCATACCTGCGACCATTGCCCTGACCCAGAATGATATTAAAAAAGTATTGGCGTATTCTACAATAAGCCAATTGGGCTACATGGTCATGGCACTCGGTGTCGGCGCTTACTCATTCGGATTTTTCCATTTGGTTACACATGCCTTTTTCAAAGCCGGATTGTTCCTCGGTTCAGGTTCTGTCATTTATGCAATGCACCATGAACAGGATATCCGTCAAATGGGTGGATTACGAAAGAAACTTCCTATTACATATACGACATTTTTAATTTTCTGTCTCGCGATCAGTGGTATACCTCTTACTTCAGGATTCCTGAGTAAAGACGGTATTCTTGCATCAGCGATGGCGTTCGGCAGTCTGACCGGACATAATATTTTTGTGATTACAGGATTCTTTGTTGCACTCTTAACTGCATTCTACATGTTCCGTCTGCTTTATCTCACGTTCCATGGCGAACCGAGAAATAAAGAAAAATACGATCATGCTCACGAATCACCGGCAGTTATGACTGCACCGCTCATTCTTCTTGCAATACTTTCCGTGTTTGCATTCTATACACTGAATCCGCTTTCAGCTTCGGATGGCTGGGTACTCAGCAAATGGCTGCCTGTACCTAAGTCGGTTGTACCCGAAGCGTCACGCTATTCATTCATGGTTGAGCATGAAGCCCCGGCTGCCGAGGCAACTCATATGGCAGTCGTACACTCGGTTGAATATACTGAAGCAATGCACCATGCCCATTACCCTGCTATGATCATTTCACTGATTGTTGCGGGACTCGGCATTCTTCTCGCATCGTTCATGTACCTGAAAAAGAAAATTAATCCCGATAAAATTTCAAATGCGATACCATGGCTGTATAAAGTTTCTCTCAACAAGTGGTACTTCGACGAAATGTATGATACATTTTTTGTCGGCGGCACACTTGCGCTCAGCAGGTTTTTAGCCTGGTTCGACTCAACGATTGTTGACGGCATCGTAAACGGTACAGCAGCGGTCACCAGATTAGTATCACGCATTAGCGGATTGTTTGATTCTGTCGTTGTTGACGGTCTTGTTAATCTTGTCGCAACATTGAATGGAATTTTCGGATTGATCATTAGAAAAATTCAAACAGGAAAAGTACAGTCATACTTAGTTATGGTTGTCTTTTCGATTGTTGTACTATTGTTCATTTTTATTTAAAACAGAAATTTGAATATCTAGGAATAAAGCACTATGCACCAAATCCCTTTACTCTCGTTAATTACATTTCTTCCGGTTCTCGGTATGGCGGTTATCCTCTTCTTACCGAAATCTGCTGAAAAGCTTATGAAAATTATCACACTCGTTGTGACCTTCGCACAGATGGTTATTGCCGGAATTATCTGGGGTAACTATAATTACAGTTTAGGCGGAGTTAACAACGAATCAACTTTTCAGTTCGTTGAGAAGTTCACATGGATTAAGGTCAGCGGTATTGCAGGCCTGAAGACGATCAAGATCGACTACTTCCTCGGAATTGACGGTCTGAGCGCTCCTCTGCTGCTTTTAACAGCCTTTATCGGCTTTATCGCTGCACTATCATCCTGGAACATCAAAGAATCGGTTAAAGGCTATTTTGCTTTATACCTTCTTCTTGTAACCGGTATGATGGGAGTGTTCGTCTCTTTGGACTTCTTCCTCTTCTACGTATTCTGGGAATTGATGCTTCTGCCGATGTACTTCCTTATCGGTATCTGGGGTGGTCCAAGAAAAGAATATGCCGCTATCAAGTTCTTCATCTATACTTTGTTCGGTAGCGTGTTCATGCTTCTTGTCATGATCGGGCTATACTTAAGCTGTACGGAAATGTATAACGGAGAAAAGGTATTCACATTTAACATGATCTCGATGATGAATCCGGCCAACTTCACTGCTGACGGTATTCTTTCACCGATGAATCCTCACAACTTAAGATTTATTGCTTACATCGCTTTGTTTGCAGGATTTGCAATCAAAATACCGATGTTCCCGTTCCATACATGGTTACCTGATGCACACGTTGAAGCTCCTACACCGATAAGCGTTATTCTTGCCGGCGTACTCTTGAAAATGGGTACCTATGGTATTCTCCGCTTCAACTTCACGATATTTGCTGATTTAACGAAACAACTCATCTGGTGGATCGCTTTATTCGGTGCAATTAATATTGTTTACGGCGCCCTTTGCGCGATGGCTCAAAAGGATTTCAAAAAACTTATCGCTTATTCTTCTGTTTCGCACATGGGATACGTTTTACTTGGTATGGCCTCATTAAACACAGCCGGTATCTCCGGTGCTGTTTTCCAGATGTTCAATCACGGAACCATCACTGCTATGCTCTTCTTGAGCGTCGGCGTCCTTTATGACCGCGCTCATACCAGAGGTTTGAATGACTTCGGCGGTATTGCTAACCAAATGCCGGTTTACACAGGATTTGTTGTTCTCGCATTCTTCGCTGCTATCGGTCTGCCGGGCTTAAGCGGATTTATTTCGGAAAGTTTCGTATTCCTCGGAGCCTTTAACGTAGCTTCAATCCGCCTGATCACCATCGTTGGTACACTTGGTGTTCTGTTAGGTGCGGGCTATATGCTCTGGACAATGCAGAGAGTTTATCTTGGCACGTTGAATGAAAAATGGGCATCGCTGAAAGATCTCGATTTTAGAGAATACGCGATGATGATACCATTAACAATAGTAATTATCCTGTTGGGTGTTTATCCTTCATTAATGTTAAACCTGATGAATTCATCAGTCAACACGTTAGCAGGAATGTTGCGTTAATCGAAATTTTTATTCATCCATTGGAATGTAAAAGAACTTTTTATGGATACATCATATTTTTTTAACGGGCTCTATTTAATTAAACCGGAATTAGTCGTTTCGCTCTTCCTGGTACTCGTGCTATTGAGCGACCTCGTCTTTCCAAAAGCTAAAAAGGCCCTACCGGTACTTGCAGGTATCGGAATTCTTATCGCGATAGGATTTGTTGCTCAGCAATTCTTCGTTCCGGTCACCAAAGGCTTTATGGTCGGTAAAAGCCGGGCTATGATCGCAACAGACAGTTTCGCTAATTATTTCAAATTATTAATACTCGGCGCATCATTTTTCGTTGTTGTGTTCAGCACCATGAGCGAAGAGATACAGAAATCTTTGGACCGTATCGGTGAGTATTACACACTTATGTTCGGCATGATGCTCGGTATGATGTTCATGGTATCGGCTACAGATTTCATACTGATATATCTTTCAGTTGAACTTGTCTCTCTCAGTTCCTATGTGCTTGCCGGATACTTAAAGCAGGACAAGAAAAGTACCGAAGCCTCATTAAAGTACGTTATTTATGGAGCAGTTTCCTCAGGTGTTATGCTGTTCGGTATCTCACTGTTGTTCGGTATGACCGGAACAACAAACCTGTACGAAATATCATTGATGCTTCGTTCAATCGAAGTCAGCCATGCATTGTTGATATTTGTCACTCTGATGATCTTCGTCGGCATCGGTTACAAAATATCCGCCGTTCCATTCCACTTCTGGACTCCGGATGTATATGAAGGTGCCCCGACTTCAATTACTGCTTACTTATCCGTAGCCAGTAAGGCTGCGGGATTCGCGATGCTGATCCGCATTATCTTGACTGTTTATACACTCGGTACTTCATCCGGATACTGGCTTGTTATGCCTTTCTTTGACTGGAAGAACTTCCTCGTATTTATTTCGATTATTACCATGTTTGTCGGTAACCTGACCGCTTTGTGGCAGGACAACGTGAAAAGAATGCTTGCTTATTCGAGCATCGCTCATGCAGGATACTTACTTGCATCTCTCGCCGTTATGACAAATGACGGTATGAGTGCTGTTATGGTTTACTTCGCGATTTACGTCATGATGAATCTGGGTGCATTCCTCGTCGTCATTCTGATAAGCAATAAGATCAAATCAGAAAATGTGAACGACTACAACGGTATCGGATACAGAATGCCGCTGTACGGAGTTTGCATGGGTGTGTTCCTCATTTCATTGACAGGATTACCGCCAACAGCAGGATTTATCGGAAAGCTGTATATCTTCATGGCACTTTTAAGCGCTAAAATGTACGTCCTTGCGATCGTCGGTGTTTTGAACAGTGTTATCTCTCTGTACTACTACGTTCGTGTATTGAAACACATGTTCTTAGTAAAACCGGAAGATCCTACCGTTATTCCGAACAAGCTGTCTCAGGCAGTGGTGGTGGTTGCTCTTGCAATTCCGGTACTTGTATTCGGAATCTACTTCACCCCGCTTTCGGATTTGGCAAAATACTCGACAACGTTTTTCGGTATTTTGAAATAAATTTCAAACATAGTTTTATTGAAAGAGTTATGTGAGCAATCGCATAACTCTTTTTTTATGATAGAACGCGGATGACACGGATAACACAGATTCTCACGGATATAATATTTATATGAAAATCCTTGTATAATGGTGTCATTCCGTAAAATCTGACGCTGCAAATTTGTATTGCATTGCCATGCAGGTCGTCAGATTTGTACGGAATCCAAGTTAAAAACGGCATAAAACCAGAATGGATTCCAGATATCCGTCTATCGACGGATTCTGGAATGACAATTATTGCATCCTTGATATTGAGATGTTCTTATGTCACGTTAAGTTGACACTTATGATCCGGTCAAGTATGTCTTTACAAAAGAAAATCTGCGAAAATCCGTGTTATCCGTGTCATCCGCGTTCCAACAACCATTTACACAGTTAATTATCCCATTCTTCAACTAAATCCCCCATCCATGTAGAGTTTATAACATCCCCGTGTTGCATGATGTATTTTTGATACCGTAATTATTAATTCTTCGTTCGCGGTTGCAATGAAGAAAAGAACAACAAAAATTTTTAGGATTTATTTCAAGGAGAAGATGACTATGAAGACTGTATCGTTTGTAAAGGCTTTGATGGTAGCAGTTGTGCTATTAACCGGGACAATCGTTCCCAGCGCGAGAATAATTGACAGAGCGCCCCAGCCGATTGAATCCGCAAAAGCAATATCGGCACGTATTGTATATCCCGAACTCGCTAAGAAATGTTTGATTGAAGGCCAGGTAAACGTCACGGTGACTGTTGATCAGAGTGGCAATGTGATAGAAGCAAAAGTAAAACGCGGTAATGGTATCGGATTCGGATGTGATGAAGCAGCCCTTGATGCAGCGATGAAAATGCATTTTGCCCCGCTGAACGACGGATCGAATAAAGTAACGGCTACGTTTACTGTCCCCTTCATTTTCAAACTAAAACGGTAATATCCGTTTTACCCTAAAATAGAAAAGCTGTCCCCATGTACCGGGACAGCTTTTTTTATGAAATATTTTTGGAATTCTATTTCATCAAAATCATTTTATTAACTGTCTTGAAATTTCCACTCTTCATTTCGCAGAAATAAATACCGGATGGAACATTTCCAGCATTCCACTGAACATGATAGGTCCCTGCCGGTTTTTCTTCATTGACAAGCGTAGTTACAAGTTTACCTAAAACATCATATATTCTTACAGTAACTAACTGTGTACTTCCTACCGAATAAGAGATTTTTGTACTCGGATTGAAAGGATTTGGATAGTTTTGATTTAAAGCAAAACTGGATTCCTTTTTGCTTTCTAAAGGTGAAGCTAATATCAAACTCTCAATTAATTGAGCAGAAGTTTTATTTATGTACATTACATCAATTCCCAAAGCTTCCTCATAGTACATGCGGGATAGGCCCATTCCTCCCTTGCATACCAAGGTATCCCATTCATACATGTCTGTAGTAAAGTGGAATGTATTTCTGTTATATATATTTTCGCCAGAACCGTATCGATGAAAGGTTGGTGGGAATTTCCAAATATCAATGTATGCAGGAAGCGATACTTTATGAGAATCTGCTAAAGATTCATAAACGTAGAAGCTGCTATGAACAGTATATGCCGAATCCAACACTAAAACCCAAGGGTTTATACGATTGTATTGGTAATAATGTAAAGTATCAAATCGCTCAACCGTCCATTTATTAGTATCTTTTACTGATGCGAAGGAAACGATTTTGAATGTGGATGTGCCTAAAATCTCCTTTTTATAATTTGCCGTATCAGTATAAACATCATAATAACTTGATTCTTTTTGAATCGCATACTTAAAGTAATTCCCTTGAGTTAATGGAAATAAATCATGGACTATCTGCCCATGTATTGACATGGAGGAGATGAAGTAAAACAATACGAGGTAAGTAAATTTTCTAATCATAACCTTTTGCTCCCTAAAAAAGTTATTGTACCCTTGTTCAGACTAATTTGAATTCTGATTCAGGAATTTAACAAGTAAAGTTATTAATTCCTAATTAATCTCCTTGCCAGAAAGTAAAATCCCGTACCCAAACATTTTTCACCTTCTCCCCTTTGAATAATTTAAAGGTACCTTTCATAACGACCGTTTTCAGAGCAGTAATATCCGCGCAATCGTAATATTTGCCTCTTTTATCAAGAAATACTCCTGAAAACTCAACTTTATCCAAGGGTGAGACGAAAAAGTAGAAACTCAAAGAATCCGGACTGATTTTAAGATTATATCCCTTAGCTCTTCTTCGCACTCCTGCCACAGAGACCAATACCTCCGGCTCGACGGTTTTTGAAGTCAGAATATGCGTCGTATCATCAAAGGAATAGTCCAGCGTCCTTATATCTATATTACCGATTGCATGTCCCGCAATAACCAACCTTTTTGCCGGGAAATAATAACCATCCGGCTCAAAGGGTTGAGTCTGGGCATTAAGGAGTATTGTGCCGAAAAACAGGATAAAGATTAGGATTCGTTTCATATAGTCAAATTATCGTAATAGGTATTTCGTTTTCAATTATATTATTAATAAAAATACCCCTTTTTGATGAAGATTTAAAACAAAATCAGACCTGAACCATAAAGAAAGCTATATTGCCTAACGGCAAATGAGATTGCTTAACCTATTGTCATCCTACAAACATATAGTCCCTAACGAGACATGCAATAAAGTTATGTGCATCATTAACACGGCAGTTCACTGCCGTGAGAGGCATACCTAACAAATTTCTGGACTTTAGTCCAATCAATTTCACCAATTGGACTAAAGTCCAACCGTTGGGGATCACTTCCCACGGTCTGAAGACCGTGGTTAATGAATAATAAAATCCGTGGAAATCCGTGTCATCAGTATTATCCGCGTTCTATTCCGGTTTAAAATGAAAAAAGCCAAACCTTTCGGTCTGGCTTTAAGTGCGGAAAAGGGGACTTGAACCCCTACAGGTTTCCCTACACGCCCCTCAAACGTGCGCGTCTACCAATTTCGCCACTTCCGCTTATTGAGACAACAAAAATACAGTTTTTTCTGAAATTCCACAAGGAGCAAATGTAATTTTATTTTGAAATCTACCAGCGAAAAAGTGCGAAGTGGAAAGTCCGAAGTTCGAAGTGCAAAGTCCGAGGTGCGAGGTTGTTTCAATATGAGAGTTTTGCCCGGAAGCTTAAAACATAGTAGGTTTTACTTAAAGTTCATCCCGCTTCGGGGATGGAGTTTTTGTGGTGATTATTCCACGGGTTCCACCCGTGGTTATCAATATTCAATCCCCTTAGGATTATAACAAATCATGAAATACATCGCATGCATTATTCCGAAGGAATCAAACAGAGATAACCGTGGGCGCAACCCACGGATAGGACTCTACTCTCTATCCTTTCGCCAATTAAGATATAACCCTACAAGATGTATGCAAGTAACCAGAATTAACCCCGCGACCATGGGTTCGATGATTTCTAATCCGGCGCCGATTAAACCTGCATCACGCAAAAGGTACCAGCCTGTGCTGACGGCAAATCCCGATACAATTTCGATGAGTGCGGTTTTCGGTGACACCTTCCATTTGGGGAAATATACCGATACCAATAAAAATAGGAGTCCAGGTATTACTAACGACCCGATTGTGTACCACAAATCAATAACGGATGGAATTGAGACTGCCAGGGCTAATGAGAGAACAGATGCGATGAGAATTCCCGCAACGGTCATGTTTTTTAGTGTGTACTTCCCTGCCAGTTTGGGAATTTTCAGCATGAAATCATTCGCCAAGGTTGTCGCGGAGATAAAAAGAAAACTGTTCAGAGTTGAAATAATGGATGCTATCATACCGGCATAGAACAATCCCCTCATCCCTGAGAAAAGGACTTTATCCGCAAGTATCAGGTATGACTGTGACGGCGTTGATAAATTCGGGAATAATGCCCGAGCGTACAAACCAACGGTGTTTGTCAGCGCATCAAATAACAGCCAAAACGCGACCGATATTAAAATACCATATGTGGCGACTTTGGGTGTTCGGGCAGCTTGAGTCCGCTGGAAAAAGCCGGGATCAACAAATGTCCATAACGCTATCAGCCACCAGACGATAATGTATTCCTTGCTGACACCCCCTGTTATTGTCAGGTGCTCAGGGGGCAGGTTCTGCTGAAGAAATCCTGTTCCGTAATGCCCTAAAAGGTACACGGCGGCAACAATAAATCCGATGAACATAATGAAAAAGAATAAAGCATCGGTAATGATGTCCGACTTATATCCGCCGATAAGCGGATAGCTTGCTGTCAGCACTAACGCTATGACAAGTGCCCAAAAGAGCGGGATGCCGAAAATATGAGCGACAATTATACCGGTCATCAGCAAGTACGGCGCAGGAGACGCCAGAACGAACACAGAGACTGCTGAGAGCAAGGAAATCCTCCGGCCATACATTTGCTCCATCCTCTCAGGAATGGTGAAATTTGACGAGGATTTGACCTTCTTTACAAAGAATACGGCAAACAGGATTGCAAAGAGGTAATACGGGAATCCCTGCGTGAACCAGTTCACTAAGCCGTAGCGGTAAGTAAACTCGCCAACACCAAGAATACCACCATACCAGGTAGCTACATTGGTCAGGATGAATAGAAGCAATCCCACCTTGCGTCCGGCGAGCAGGTATTCTTCGTCACTCTGGTTCTTTCTTGACGTGATAAACCCGATAAGAAGTACGGCAGCAAAAAAGCCGCACAGGATAATAAGGTCGAGCGTGCTAAATATCATACTTCATCACTACTTTGGCATCCCGCACCAGAATAGCCGCACCGTTTGTTACCTTGATCGAGACGATATCCTCATTGGTGACGTTGCTGATGCCTTCTCTATTGCCGAACATCAGAGACTCTTTATTTAACGAATATTTTAATCCCAAAGTCGAAATTTTTGTCTTTCGCTCAAAAGCAAATAGGGAAACGGTCTCTCCTGCTTTCGAAAAGAAGGTATAAACCCCTGAAACCGGAATTATCACGGATTCATTTGAAAATATTCTTATGTTAACTTTGGAGCTATATTCCAATAATAATGAAATATTACCTAAGGTATGGTCTATACGTAGTCCGGTTGCAGCGCAAAGTGAGATATCATTAAATCCTAAATTTAAAGCATATAGGATAGCTTTCTCCGAATCTCTATCAGTCTGGCGAGAAATCTTTTTAATTACGCTCAATTTTTCGTAGGCTTTTAAAATAGATTCGGGCACAGAATCAAAGTCCCCCACAATATATTGGGGGACTAAACCTAATTTTCTACAATGCAACAACCCTCCATCAGCCGCGATAATGGTTTCATAACCATTTTTTATTAAACATTTCACGAGTGATTTAGAAGGTGCTTCACCGTTCGCAATAATAATTGCTTTTGTCTTCTTCATAATAACATTCAAGTAAAGATTTAAAAAGTCATGTTCAAGCCAAATAACACATTTCGCTCTGCAGCCGGGAAAAATTCTTTTCCGACAGCAGTTTGCGAATACAATCTATCAAAAATATTATTTACCTGAGCAAATATTTTAAGCTTTGACGTGATGCCGACATCAGGTAGTTCATAACTTGCATACGCACTTGCAGTAAAATACGCATCATTTTTATTGTCTGTGTAACCAAATTTACTTATCAGTCCAGGATATTTTGATAAGTAATTTTGCAACTTGTTAGCGTAGTTGTCAGAATAGAAACTCCCAACATAACCTCCCGTTACCTTCACATATATGTTGTACTTATTATAAGACAACGAAACATTTGTCAAGAATTCCGGGAATCCGCCAATCTGATTGCCGTTCAGATCAATAGCTGCCAGATTATCTTTCACCTGAATTGTGTCGTAATAACCTCTGTAGGAATATCCTTTGACAACACTGTTTTTAGAATATGTGGCGTTAAGATTCAAAGTAACATCATTCACAAATTTGTATGAACCTGACAATTCAATTCCCCTGTGCAGAGTCTGATCAACATTTCCTGTTATCGGATTACCGAGACGATCTAACTGCCCATTATTGACAATCTCGTTTTTAAAAGACATCAAAAATGCATTTAGATTTATACTCATTGCATCCGAAGCATAGATAAATCCAAATTCAGCATCAAGCATATGTTCAGGTTTGACAAGAGGCTTTGAAAAATCATAGCTCCCATCAGGTCTTTGCTCAAATTGCGGAGTCGCACCACCGCTTGACTCAGCTGCATCGTAATATTCTTTCAATCGCGGTTCGCGGCCTACATACGATAGGCTGACATATGAGGATTTTGTGTTATCCAGCTTATAGCTCAATGCTATTTTGGGATTAGCGAAGACATTCGGAACGCTGAAATCAGTGCCTACATACTGTTCGTTATATAAGTGATACTTATTGTACGATACTTGAAGTTCGGCGAGAAGATGTAAGTCCTCACGGAGAGTAAAATTGCCGTTCACAAATCCACTTATCATATCCTTGGCACCTTCATAATAGTAGTATCGGTAATATGGAGTTATGCCGGCCGGCATATCGGTCCCGTAGGACAAGTTACCCCAATGCCTCGAACGGTGAAATCTGAATTCTGCTCCAGCGTTAATTTCAACATCGTCCAATTTTATATTTACTCTAGGTAGCCATCCGAATTGTTTATTGTTTACTTCAGCACGAATAATTGCGTTGGAAATAAAAGTATTAGAAGAATCAGCAACAGGAGCAAAGCCATTTGACGTAAGAAGACGGAAATATTCATAAGAGCCCCAGGTTCCATCGAAATCATAATAACCCTGTCCAAGTACAAGGAATAACGAAGAATTGAAAGTTACATTGTTTCCTAATTTGTACTCATTGAGCAACTCAAAATGCGGCTGAGTAAATCGTTCCTGCTCCTCGGGTCGTCTTTCTGTAAAGTAGGTAAAGGATTTATCATCCGCTTCCCAGTACGAATAATTTAACTTGCGCTGTTTTTTATCCTTAACGGCAAACTTTGGTAATCCGGTATATACTAATCCATCCTGAAAAGGTCCGCCGTAAAAATTAACCTGACTTGTAAGATTTCCGTCAAAACGAACTGCCGACAAATAATATGAGTTTACATTTTCCCATCCGAGATTTCTATATCCGGAGGAAAGTGTTTGTGACAACTTCGCGAAGATGGAATATTTATTTTCAATCAGACCTGAGTTCATTGTTACAGAGTATTTCCGGGTATTGTAATCTCCGACTTGTGCTCCAAAATGAATTTCGGGCTTAGCAGTAACATTAGATGTAATAATATTAATTGCACCGCCGACAGCAGGGAATCCGCAAATACCACTGCCCGACCCTCTCTGCATCTGGATAAGCTCGCTATTGCCAAGAATATCCGGGAAATCAATCCAGTAAACATTGTGATCTTCGGGGTCATTCTGTGGTATTCCATTAACCATAACGGCTATTCTTCTTTGATCAAATCCGCGCAATGTTAGATAATTATATCCAACGCCGCTGCCACCTTCCGAATACCAAATAGCCGAAGGCATAGAACTCAAAAACTGAGGCACATCCTGAATCGTGTAATTTTGAGTGATTTCTGCTTTACTCAATTTGTTGTATGTCGTCATCGGCAGCGTCTCATCACCTAAAGTCGCGGTAACAACAACAGATTGCGCCGGCATAGCACTTCTTTTCAGACTGATATCACGATTGAGGTTATCGCTTTTAGAAAGAATGATTTCAGCCGACTGATAACCGACATATGAGATTTTTACACGGCTGTCAACATTTCCATTGTACGTAATCTTAAAAGAACCATTACTGTCGGCAATTGCCCCTTCCTGCGAGTGGTTAAGCACCAGGCTTGCCTTTGCCAAAGGGACTTTTGTTTCTTCGTCAACAACCCGTCCGCTTAATACGAACGACTGCCCGAAAACAACAGAGGTGAATAATAGAGCCAATAATATAGAGCGCATAGATCTTATCCTTGTTTAAATGAAAAAACCGTTTCCATGGAAACGGTTTTTCATAAATTCGGGTAATCTGAAAATATAAACCGTTTCCCTACGCCGGTATGATCCGGATCAGGTGTTAAGGGTTTTATCTCAGTTACTCTGTAGTGGTAACACCCCTAACGGTTCTAACAATAATATGTAAACTTAGTTAGGTTATTTTCCTTGTAAAATTAATCAACTACAATTTTCTGACCGGGTTTTAATTTCGTCCCGGCAATTTTGTTTTTCTTCGCAAGTTCCTTCGTAGTCATCTGGTATTTTTTTGCGATACTGAAAAGTGACTCGCCTTTTCTTACTACGTGTACATTTGCAACGGCTGCTTTGTGGGCACCTTTTCTGTGTTTTGATACAGCTGTTCTTTCAGGCTTTTCTTTCGAAGCAAAATCAGAATAGATTCTTAGCTTTTGTCCGGCCTGCAAATGGTTCTTGGAAATCTTATTCCACTTTTTAATGTTGGTTACACTGACATCAAATCTATCTGCGATCTGCGCAAGTGTTTCACCTTTTTTAACTTTGTAAATGTTCTTTGTCGCTGGTGTTCTAACGGCATTATCACCATATGATGAAGCCCTGTCCTCATTCATAATACGGATAACTTTACCTGCCTGTATTCTGTTGCCAGCAAGGTGGTTCCATCTTCTAACCTGGCTTGGGCTTACACCGAATTTAGCAGCAATTTTACTGACTGTTTCGCCGTGGCGAACTTTATACTTGAATACTCTCGCTGAACTTTTTGAAGTAGTTCTCTCAGCAGCAACGTCAACATTCTTTTCAGAATAGATTTTAATCTTCTGATTCCGTGTCAGCTTATTGGAACTTAAATCATTCCACTGCATAATTTCCGATTTAGCGACATTGTATTTGTTCGCAATTGAGGTAAGGTTTTCACCTTTGCGGACTTTATGGAAAAACCAGGCTTTGCGGACGAGGTTTTCACTGACAGAAGTAGTCTTTTTCTCAGATGAAGAAAGTTTATCGAGGCTCGCGTAAAAGTCACGCTTATCCTGCGGTACATAAACATTCAACTGCTGTCCGACCTTCAACGCAGTCGTATATGGAATAGCATTCCAGTTACGAATGTCGCTGACACGGACACCGAAAAGATCGGCAATACTTAACAAGCTTTCTTTCGGTTTAACCGTGTAGGTCACCAAAGATTTACCGGCAGGAACAATCTTGGAATCGGATTCTTCAACATCCTGTTCTTCTTTTGTTGTATTGTCCGCTACTACAGCTTTGATATTGGTCTTTTCTTCAGTTTTGCCCGGCTCCTGGTTCAAAGCGATATAAGGAGAAACGTAAGTCTCTTGTTCGCCGACTCCGGGCTGATCCTGTGCTTCGCCTGAATTTGAATCAGCTGTAGCCTGGTTTGTATTTACTGCGACATCAACATCCTGATAAGCAGACTTGAAAGGTATCTTTAAACGGACACCTCTTCTGACTTTTGTTCTGGTTGAAATACTGTTTGCATCTGCAAGCTCGGCTGCTGATACACCATATCTGTCGGCGATTGAACGTAACGATTCACCACGTTTAACTGTATGGAATGCAAAATTACGGCGGGCTTTCTCAGGAATTGTCTGAATGTTCGCCGCAAATTTGTCCTTGGCGCCTTTGGGTATACGAAGTTCATATCCGCCTGCATAGTTTGCAGGACTGCAATACTGGGTCAACTCCGGATTGAGTTCAAGAAGTTCTTCGGAAGTTGTACCCGCGCAAGATGCCAAAAATCCAATATCAACGGCATCATTTACCTTGGCAATCTCATATTCGAGCGGTTTTTCATAAGCTATGTTATTAAAACCATGCTTTTCGGGATTCATCGCAACCAGGCAAACGGCAATATATTGAGGTACGTAATTTCTGGTTTCTTTGGGCAAATAGCTCTGAAGTTCCCAGAAGTTCTTACTGTCGCCTCTTTTCATAGCACGGGTTATTCTACCTTCTCCTGCATTGTAAGATGCAAGAACCAGATACCAATCGCCTAAGGATGTATAAAGGTCTTTTAAGTGACGGGCGGCAGCGTGAGTAGCTTTTACCGGGTCACGTCTTTCGTCTGTATAAAAATCATAATTCAAGCCGTACAGCTTTCCTGTGGAACGGATAAACTGCCACATACCGACAGCACCTGCCCATGAACGGGCAACAGGATTCAAACCGCTTTCAACCATGGCCAAATAAACGAGCTGTTCAGGGGCACCTTCTTCCTTAAAGATCTGCTTCATCATTGGGAAGTATCTGCCCGAACGTGCCAGCCATGATTCCATGAATTTTCTGCCGCGGCCTGTAAAATAGTCAACCCATTGCTCAACGAGCGGATTGACATCAAGAGGAATCTCAGCAGAGACCACCTCTTTACGGGCGACCATTGCAGGATTCTCAATTTTGTAGTCCAATTCTGTGACAGATTTGCCCATCCACTCTTCCAGCGCTGCAAAAGATGCATTAGCGGGAAGCTCAGGAAGGCCGTCTATGAATTTCTTATAGTCGTCTATAATAGAATTGGATAACTCCGCATAAGCGTCATTATGGTCAATTCCGGGATAATAACTAAGGTTATTGATGATTCTCAGCGCATTTTCGTAGTTATTAATAGCTTCGTTAACGCTATTAACTTCCTGCTTCTGCAATGCGAGAACATATGATTGACGGGCTTGCTCCAAGAGTTCTGAAACTATTTCATTCTTGTTTTCTACTTGGAGAGTGTCTTTTAGTGTGACTTCTTTAGCGATTTCTTTGTTCCCTCCGCAGGAAACTACCAGCAGAGACAACAGAGAAATAACTAAGAATGCTAAAGCACTCTTTCTCATTCGTTATTCCTCGATTTAGTAAATGTTAAGTTTTAATATACCTTTTTAATCTCAAACATTCAAGTATAAAAACCATAACCTGAATATTTGATTGGTTTTATGAACGTCCCTTCAAGTTTAATATTAAGATTTTTAAACAATAATTAACACTGCATTTTTAGCGTATCAACGATAAAACATTATCGGCACCTATCACTTGTTCCAACTTACTAATTTCTTTATTATGAAACCAGTAATAAATTTTGCCCGCGTTAATGCCCTGAATGAGATCTGAAGTAGTAAGGATAATATATATCCGGTACTCCTCAGCAACCTTGATCAGCAGTTGAGTAATTTCTTCTCTGCTCTCTCTGCTTTTGTGATGAAAGGGCTCATCAATGAGCAAGCATGGTGGATTAGCAGCCAGAGCACGAGCTAATGCTACTCGGAACAAAAAGCCACTGCCATTATCTGCCGGGTAGTGAGTCTCGTATCCATCCAGTCCGGTAATTTCTAGTGCCCGTTTTACACTATCTGCCGAACCTCCTTTAACGGGTTTGTTTGGCAGCGACACATTTTCCACTACGTTAAGCCACGGCAAAGTAGAAGGTCTGCTTGGAATAAATGGGAGTGGTGAAACACTGAACGCACTGGTTACTGAACCTGTCGCCGGTGTATCTAATCCAGCCAGCAGACGGAGAAGTTCCAAACGACCGGAATCATCCTCTCCAAAAACCGATACAATACCATAGCTTTCAGGCAGTTTAATTTCTGATGTAAGATTATGTACTATTCTCTTTTTGAAATTCCCTTTGAGAGAAGCAACAAAGCCGACATCCTTAAGTTCGAATATTTTATTCATAGTATTACTCGTGCCCTACCGATTGCTTATCTGAAATCATTACAACCACAAGGTGCAAGATGATGAAAAACACAACCAAACTAATGAGAATACCCCACACAGCGGAGTCATTCCACAATTGAAGTAACGACCTCATTAATGAGGCGATCCCATTCGGTTCATCGGTGATTGCTTCCATTCCTAAAAGCACAATCCAAAGATATAAGTGATACTCTTTAACAAACCGGAAATAGTTTTTCCGGACATAAGAAAACCAGAGTGCGTTTGAGTCAATTTTGCCCACCAAACTCAATGATTCAAGTGCATCGGTAAATCTGCCACTGATTGCATTATATCGTTTCACCGCTTCAGTAAGTATTACTACGAACACTATTAGTGTGTTTACAGAAATTAAGATAATTTCTTTGTGAATCGAGAAATGATTAAGCAAAGCCGACGTAATTAATAAAATTAGGCTAATCAAATAAATGTTTGCATTTTCTAAAGCTTTGCTTATATTTAACCTTCTAAATGTCGACAATACGGAAAGCACCACAAAAGATAGTGCAACACCCCCGTACAATACAACAAATGAGAACACAATTCTCTGAACTACATTAAGTTCATGTATGTAGAAAACAATATCTTTTAAGAATGTTGATATTTGCATTTTCCCGGTAATTTTTAATTATTTGTTAAATTTTACAAGATACTTTCAGCCCTAAGATACTTATAATCAACCAATAAATAAAACCTATCTTCCGGGCATAACTACGAGAAAGTGCCGAACATTTATTTGAGCAAGAATTACTCAAAGAATGTTGTTGCGTGATAAACGTAATATTAATATCTTAACTTAGTGTGATAAATTTAATTAACAATTAGCAACTTTTTGCAAAAACTAACTTTTATTAAGGGTATTTAATGGAATCTGCGAAACTCATTTTCCGTGGGAAAGAATATGATATTCCTGTTGTTGAAGGTTCAGAAGGTGAAGTAGGTCTTGATATAACTGCACTACGCGCCCAAACCGGCGCAATTACATATGACCCCTCTTACGGAAATACGGGATCATGCAAAAGCGCAATCACGTTTATAGACGGTGAAAAAGGAATATTACGATACCGCGGATACCCCATTGAACAGTTGGCTGAAAAGTCAAGTTTTATGGAGGTTAGCTACCTCCTTCTTAACGGTGAGCTTCCCACGAGCAGCCAACTCTCAGATTTCAAAGATTCATTAACACACCATAGTCTTCTTCACGAAGAAATGAAGAAAATGTTTGAGGGATACACATCAACCTCACATCCGATGGGTATGCTTGCTGCTATGGTTGCATCACTTTCAGGTTATTATCAGGATACCGACAAGGAAAGTGATATTAGTCTTAATGCAGTCCGTTTGCTTGCAAAGATTAAAACCATTGCTGCATTCTCGTATAAAAAGCTTGTCGGCCAGCCATATGTTTACCCTCTTAACAGTTTAAGTTATACCGCAGATCTTCTCCACATGTTGTTCGCAGTGCCTTCAGAACATTACTCAATATCCCCTGTTTTGGAAGATGCTTTGGATAAAGTATTGATTCTGCATGCAGATCATGAACAGAACTGTAGTACATCAACGGTAAGAATGTCCGGCAGCAGCCGTGCTAATTTGTTTACAACAATTGCATCTGGTATCAGCGCTTTATGGGGACCTTTACATGGCGGTGCAAATCAGGAAGTTTTAATGATGCTTGAACAGATACGCAAGGATAACTGCGATTACAAAAAGTATATCAATCTTGCTAAAGAGAAAAAAAGTGGCTACAAGCTGATGGGCTTCGGACATCGTGTTTATAGAAATTTCGATCCCCGTGCAAAAATACTTAAAGAAGCATCCGATAGAGTTTTGCATGATTTAAAAGTATACGACCCGCTTTTGGATATCGCAAAGAATTTGGAACGAGTTGCATTGGAAGATGATTATTTCATCGAAAGAAAACTGTATCCGAACGTTGATTTTTACAGCGGTATTATTTATCGCGCAATGGGCATTCCTATGAACATGTGTACCGTCATGTTCGCTTTGGGACGGTTACCCGGATGGCTGGCTCACTGGAAAGAAATGATGAGCGATCCGAACCTGAAAATCAGCAGACCGAGACAGATTTACACCGGTTCAAATGAACGGTCATACATTCCGATTTACGAAAGATAATTCTGAAAAGAATGATGATGAGCAAGGCTGTTTAACTTTGTTGAGCAGCCTTTTTTTATTCGTTCTCTGCTTTCATTTCCCTGGTCATCAAATCGGAGCAGGCTTTTGCTGCATCCTTATCTTCAAACAGGATTTTATATACTTCGAACGTAATAGGTGTTTCGATGTTATGCTTCATGGCAAGCTGAGTAGCGGATTTACTCGTAACAACACCTTCAGCTACTGCACTCATGCTGCTTAAAACTTCTTTGAGTTTCATTCCCGAACCGATCTTCTCACCGACATACCGGTTCCTGCTGTGCTTGCTGCCGCAGGTTACAATAAGATCACCCATGCCGGATAAGCCAGCGAAGGTTTCAGGAAATGCGCCCAGAGCAATACCGAGACGCGAAATCTCGGCAACGCCTCTGGTCATGATCGCAGCCTTAGTATTATCACCGTATTTCAAACCATCAATGATTCCCGCACCTACCGCAATAACATTTTTAAATGCACCACCCAATTCTACTCCGATTAGATCAAGCGACGAATACACTCTGAAGTAAGGGCGCATAAATGTTGTCTGAATCAAACGTGCTGTGGAAATGTCTGTTGATGCAGCAACAACAGTAGTTGGAATGAGACGGCTTACTTCTTCCGCGTGTGAAGGGCCGGAAAGTACGCCGATATGTGCCGGTGAAATTTCCGGATATACATTGCGGACTATCTGTGATACGGTCAGGTCGGTATCAACTTCAATTCCTTTTGAAACGCTTACAAGTATGGTATCCTTGATAAGACTGAAGTCAACATTTTTAATGACACTGCGGATGAATTGTGTAGGAATTGCAATAACAATTAATTTTTTATTTGAGCAGGCTTCTAAAAGATCATTTGTGATGTTAATACCGAGAGGTATGCTAATGCCCGGGAGCAGTGTAACATTCTCTCTTTTATCTTTGAGAACCTCGCAGTAGTCCTTACTAAATTCCCAGAGAGTTACGTTGTGTCCGTTGGCATGTAAAAGAATGGATAATGTCGTACCCCATCCGCCGGCACCGAGAACTGCTACGTCCATAGTAAAAATTAATGTTTCTTCTTAAAACTGATCTTATTCTCACTACCCGCGATGAGCCTCGAGATGTTTGCTCTATGAGTAAAGACAACAATCAAGAAGACACCGAAAAGAAATGGAAGAAGAGTATGATAACCGATGATATCAACATGAAATACGTTAGCCCGTATGATCATAGCAACCGGAATAGCCAAAGTTGCAAGGATTGAACCGAGTGAAACGTATCTTGATGCCGAAACAACGATAATGAAAACGCCGACTCCGATAAGTAAATCAATCGTCGAAATTACTAACAGGAACCCCATACCGGTGGCAATGCCTTTTCCGCCTTTAAAATTACCGAAGACGGTCCATATATGCCCGGCCATGACACTGAGTCCGGCAATGATTTGAACGAGAGTGAAATCATCGAATGGTGTTTGATTAGGGAAAGGAAAACTACCAAAATATAATCTTGCAATAACAACTACTGCAAGCACACCCTTGAGTGCGTCTAATAAAATTACTAAAAGCCCATATTTCCAGCCTAGGATTCTCATCACATTGGTCCCGCCCATATTACCACTGCCTTGATGACGGATATCCGTACCATTCACGGCCTTGCTAACCAATACTCCCGAAGGAATGGAACCAGCTAAATAAGACAATAAAACGATAACTGCTAAATTGAGCATTATATTGTGTCCTGAATATTTCAAAATAATTAAATAAAAACTATTTACACTTAGCAAATAATTTTTATGTAATTACGTATACAATATGTTAAAAATTAGCATAAAAATCAAAAAAAAGAGCAGTCAAAATGACTGCCCTTTTTGTGAGAAATCGCACACTGATTATTTAACTGAAATCTGCAGTTCTTTAGGCTTTACTTCTTCAGCCTTTGGAATTACCACGGTTAACTGACCATCCTTGAATTCGGCCTCTATTTTATCTTCTTTTACCTTTTCAGGCAGTTTGAAAGATCTGTAGAATTTGCCGTACGTTCTTTCCACTCTATGAAATTTACCGTCTTTGTCTTCTTTCTGCTGGTTACGCTCGCCGGAGATTTTAAGCTCTCCGTTTGCGTATGAAAGCTTAACATCTGACTTTGAAAGTCCCGGAAGATCCAAAATCAAGCGGTAATTATCTTTATCTTCATAGATATCAGTTAGCGGCATCCAAACCGCGTTTTCATATTCTTCATCAGCTTCTTTCCGTGAAGGAAAGTTAAATTTGCTTTCCAAATCACTAAACAAGCGGCTGAATTCGCGCTCTACATTGAGTAGATCACGCATCGGGTTATAACGTATGAGTGACATAGTATTCTCCTTTTGTATAGTTATTTGATGTTAATTAATAGCGATAGACTTAGGCAGAGCTTCAGATTTTTTCATCAACTCAAGAACCAGAACGCCATTTTCGTAACGGGCCTGAATGCTCTCCCTGTCTATCAAATTTGTTATTTTAAACTTTCTGAAATAGTTACCGGATCTGATCTCCTTGCGGATAAATTTCCGTTCACCTAATTCCTCTGCCAAAACTTTGCCGGTGACGATAAGTTCATCATCTTCGACTTTCACATTCACATTCTCTTTTGAAACTCCGGGCATGCTGATATAAACCGAGAATCTGTCTTTTGATTCAAGAATATCCGCAGCCGGATTTTTCCAAATTTCAGGAGCCTTTTCATCAGTGTCTTTAGTTACCAAATATGTTTCATATGAATTGCACATTGTCTTTATCCTTTTCTGTATTGTGTTAACGTTTCTGTTCCTATATAACAAAGCCTGTGCCAAAACCATAAAACAGCTCTAACTTATTATTTTATATTATTTTAGAGCGATTCTGCACCAATATTAGAAATTTTGCCATTATGACGTATTTTGCGTCATATTTGCTTACTTTTGTCGCTTTGGCATATATCGCGCTTCAAATCCTGTCACTTTGACTATTTTTCATTCTTTTTGTCAGTTTCTTAAGTAATTACAACTTCTCATGCTTGCCTTCTAAGCGAATTCAGTTTAGTAATTCTAATTATCGTTCATCTTAAAACTTGGTAGCAATAGATTCAAAGGTTTATTGTCATTTCGTAGCTCAGCCGCTAACAATCTTTCGAATACACTATCAATTTTAAATTTCTTTTTTCATTTAGACGGTAAAAGAAAAGTCTTTATTTTACCGTCAAAGCAAAAACTAATTGAGGTTTTTTATGGATATTTCTGGAAAAACTGTTCTGGTTTTAGGCGCATGGGGATTAGTTGGAAATGCTGTTACACAAAAACTCATACCTGAGAGACCCAAGAGAATCATTGTCACATCCCTCAATAAATCCGAAGCCCTTGATATGGTGCGGAAGCTAAACAAAAAGTATTCGAAACTTCCAAAGGATTTCTTTGTCCCCTGGTGGGGAAATGTATTGGTACGTGAAGAGTTCAAGGAACTTGATCGAAGGGATATTTTACTCGACCCGGAAAAACGGCGGATACTCATGCACGATACACTAGATGAACTGCATGATGACACATTGCAGGCTTCTGCTCTGTACAAGTTAATCACCAAGTATAAAGCGGACATAATTATTGATTGCATCAATACAGCGACTGGAATTGCATATCAGGATATATATTCCACGTACAAAAAAATCCGTCACAAACTTGAAGGCGATGCCAGTAATGATGAGTTGCGTGCAATTTCTGAAGGTCTGCTGTGTACGATGTATATTCCTCAATTGATACGGCATATACAAATCCTCTATAACGCTATGCACACAGTCAAGACGCAGTTGTACTTTAAGATTGGCACCAGCGGTACAGGCGGTATGGGTTTGAACATACCTTATACGCACAGCGAAGAAAAACCATCCCGCGTACTGTTAAGTAAGTCAGCAGTTGCGGGTGCACACACTCTCCTGCTTTTCCTGATGGGAAGAACACCGGAGTCTGCTATTGTGAAAGAATTAAAACCAACTGCGGCTATTGCGTGGAAGCGTATTGAATATGATACGATTAAAAAGAAAGGCAAGCCGATCGAATTGCTTGACGTTCCTTTCAGTCATACGGTGAAACTTACAGAGAGATTTGATTTCAATGCATTTACTCCACTCAAAAAAAGCGGTTCACATCTCAAATCAGTTTTCATTGATACCGGTGAGAACGGCATATTCTCGCGGGGTGAATTCGAAGCTATCACTGCGCAAAAGCAAATGGAATTTGTTACTCCTGAAGAAATCGCGGATGATATTCTGTTTGAAATAAAAGGCGGCAATACCGGCCACGATATCATTAATGCTTTGGATAATGCGACGTTGAATCCTAGCTATCGTGCCGGTTACCTGCAGCACTTTGCTGTTGATAAACTTGAAGAACTGGAAAACCTTCATGGAATCAGCAGCGTTGCTTTCGAAATGCTTGGCCCTCCCCGGCTGTCTAAACTGTTGTATGAAATTCAGTTATTGAAGTTGATTGGCAAGACAATGAAAGGAATTGTCAAAATATCGCCGGCGGATTTATCAAAGAAATGCACAGAACTTGTACAGAAGAATGCGAAACTCCGCTCTGAAATGGTGTCCATAGGAATTGGGATTTTATTACCTGATGGAAAGAGCCTTCTTCGCGGTAATGAGCTAAAGATTCCTGTTCACAATGGAGAACAATCATTCCCTATCAATGCGAAAGTCATTGACACTTGGTCCAATGAAGGCTGGGTTGATCTGCGAGTCAAGAACATGAAACTCTGGAGTCAGAGATTGCAGCGTATCATGAAAGAGGCATCAGCAATTGATCGAGATGATACAAGTTCACTACACGTGAGAAATAAATCCTACTGGAATAACTTCGAGAAGATAGACATCGGACGTGTAGTCAGTTGGCTGTTTATTCACGAAGAAAAAGGTAACAGAATGAAGGACTAATGTCTGTATTGTTGCTTAATGCGGACACGAGTTGCAATTATATTATTAAAAAAGTATCTTGTTTTTTTTAATTTCATTGATTGATATGTCTCCAAATACTGAATTTATATTTCATTTGTACCATACATACGAACATTACCGCGAAAACTCGCTTAACAGGCGGACAATTACCCATGGTGATGTGACTTCTGCAATACAAAGACTCAGGGGCTGCCCCGGCTGGAATATTACCACCGCGGGATATTCAGAATTAGGTAAAGAAGTACATCTGCTGTCAACAGGCAGCGGCCCGGTGAAAATATTCCTATGGTCACAGATGCATGGAGATGAATCAACCGCGACAAGAGCGATTTTTGATATTATAAATTTTATGACAAATCCGACCGGATATCATCAAATCGTTGATGATATCCGGCTCCGGACAACAATCTTTTTCCAGCCGATGGTAAATCCCGACGGTGCAGAATTGTTTCAGAGAAGAAATGCTTACGGAATTGATGTGAACCGTGATGTACTCAGACAAACATCTTCCGAGGCACAACTTCTGATGAGAACATTCGATGCAATCCGCCCCGACTATGCTTTCAATTTGCATGATCAAAGTACATTATATTCTGTTGCTAAATCTGAGAAACAAGTCGCCTTATCATTTCTCGCTCCCCCGTTTGATGACGAACAAACAGTAAACCTCAATCGCGAGCGTGCCATGCAAACCATTGTCGGCATGAAAAAAGCCGCAGAGTTTTTTGTACCGGGACACATGGCAAGGTATTGCGATGATTTTGAGTCAAGAGCATTCGGAGATACGTTTCAACTTAAGGGAGCTTCTACGATACTAGTTGAGAGCGGCGGCTGGAAAGACGATACCGAAAAAGACTTTCTTAGAAAGAATAATGTTATTGTTCTCATGTCAGCCCTGCATGATATAGCAAGAAGCGCTATCAGCAGCTACCCGGTTGAAGAATATTTCCAGATTCCTGAAAATGATAATTACTTATTTGATGTACTGATCAGGAATGTTAAGCTCAGAATCAATGATAAATTTTTACATCTGGATGTGGGTATCAATTATTACGAAACCCTTTGCCCTGTCGATAGAACATTTTATTACACAGGTAAAATCGAAGATCTGGGTGACCTGTCTACATTTCATGGGATAGAGGAATATATTCTTTCAGATTATGAAATTCTGCCGGAGACTATCCATCCCGACGTTGTACTCTCTAAGAATCTCGCCAATCTGGATGCAGAGTCGTTCCTACGTGAAGGAATTATGGGAGTAGTTGTAAAGGATACTGAAGCGATTGAGGAATTTTTCAAGTTCCCGCTCAATATTTATGCAGCCGGAAAACAACTTAACTTTCTGAATCTTCAGGTTGGTGAACCTGCACAATTCAGGCTCCATAAGGGAATCGGAGATCAAATATTAGTCATCAACGGTCATTTATTCGACCAAAAAACATACAGCGGGAAAATTAGAAACGGTGTGATAATTAGATAATTTCAGCCGGAAAAAGTATATTTACATCTTTAATATTTAATTTCTTACAAAAAACGAATGCCTGAACAGCTGCAAGATACATTAAAACAAGATTTTGAGAGGGAGGCCATCCCTCACATGAATGCATTGTACAATTTTGCCCTTAAATTAAGTGGCGATGAGGACGATGCCAACGATCTCCTTCAGGAGACCTACTTGCGTGCATTTAGATTCTTCGACAAGTTCGAAAAGGGAACTAATTGCAAGGCTTGGTTGTATCGTATTATGAAGAACTTGTACATCAATTCTTATAAAAAGAAGACCAGCGGTCCGATTAAGATTGATTACGAGGAAGTTGAGAATTTTTATGAAAATATCAAACCTTCAAATACGGACGATGCTCACTTAGAGCGTGAAATTTTCGATAGCCTGCTTGATGATGAAGTTTCTCAGGCAATCGCCTCACTTCCGGAAGATTTCCGGACAGTCATCATTCTTTCAGATATCGAAGGATACACGTACGAGGAAATCGCTGAATTTGTGGACTGCCCTATCGGTACGGTTCGTTCAAGACTGCACCGGGCAAGAAAAATGTTATTTGCAAAACTACATAAATATGCTAAAAGCAAAGGATTAGTTAGTGATGAACAAAAAAACTAATGCAAAAAAAGATTATATACCGGAATTAATTACCGCGTATGTTGATAAAGAGGTTAAATGCCCCGTCGAAAACGATTTGGCAAAAACCGTCATCACGGACGATAAGGAATTTAAAGAAGAGTACACAATTCAGTTAGTGGCAAAAAATATTGTTTCCAGCAAGTGTAAACAAAAGCACGTTCCGGACGATCTCAAGCAGTCAATTTATCACTCGACTATAAATAATAAAGAGAACTCTAAATCAGATCAAAAAAAGAAGCCTGAGTAATTTCCGCGAGTGTTGACGGAGCAATGTGAATTTGTACTCCCCTTGCTCCACCGCTGATATAAATCCTCTCAAATAAAAGTGCCGACTCTTCAATAAATACAGGGAAGTTTTTTTTCATACCGACAGGAGAACAACCTCCTCTGATATAGCCTGTCTTTTCAAGCAGTTCACTGACTTTAAGCATATCAATTTTCTTTTGACCGCAGGCTTTTGCCGCTTTTTTTAATTCCAGTTCAGCAGTGACCGGTATGCAAAAAACAAAAATCTCCTCTTTATCATTTTTGGCGACCAGCGTTTTAAATACCGAATCAGCATCGGCATTAATTTTCCTGGCGACAGTTTCGCCGCTTAAATCGTCTTCACTAACCTCATAATGATGCAGGGTAAAATCGATTTTCTTTGCCTCTAAAAAACGTATAGCATTGGTTTTAGTCATGGTATGCTCAAAAAAAATGCCGGATGAACCGGCATTGTAATTTATTTTTTCAATAATTGTTTTATCGTCTGTACGTAGGTATCTTTATCAACCAGTCCGACGTGTGAATCAACAATATTCCCTTTTCTGTCAATGATAAACGAAGTAGGAATTCCCTCGATACCGCCAAAATCATCAACTACTTTGTCGGTGAAATAGCAAATCGGATAATTGATACCTTGTTTTCTTGCAAAATCGGCAACACTGCTGCGTGTATCACGGTCAACCGAAATACCAATCACAACCAGATCTTTTTTGAATTCATTCTGCAATGCGATAAGATCAGGAATACCTCTGCGGCACGGCGGACACCAGGTCGCCCAGAAATCTACAATAACAACTTTGTTTTTGAAATCCGATAACTGCAAAGTTTTACCATCAATCGTCTGCAATTTGAAATTGGGAGCTTTCTTAAGACTGCTTTCCGCCATAAAAGATTCTGACGTAAACAGATTATTATTCATGCTTTCATTTTGCGCTGCCTTAGATTTGCATCCCAACGCGCCAAACTGAAGTCCTATGACAAACAGTACCGTTAAAACTCTATAGACCATTACTACCTCTAAATTATGATATATAGTATGATGTAATCTTTTCAAAAAAGATTCACTTTTGCTGTGACGTCGTCTGTGATTTATAATTCGGCGGATAATCACCATGTGCCGGTTCCTGCCTTGTATTGTTAATGATAAAAAATATCAGAAGTACAACGACGACAATCACCGTATATATAAAACTCTTATATCTCGGGTCAATCAAGTGCTTTTTTTCAACCGGCTTGCTGCTTTTATTTGCAGCAGAACGTGCTTTATTTGCTTTTTGAGCCATATCTCGCATTTTCAATGAATTATAAATTTAGCTTATAAGAATACATAAATTTCTCAAATTTCGAAAGGGATTTTGCTATCCCGGCATCTTCCTGCAAAAGAATTTTTTGAAATTCAGGTGTATGAGAAATTTGGGGAAAATATAAACTGTCATTCCGGAATCCACCGCGGTAGATTCCGGAATGACATTCTACTCTGTTGTTCTTTGACTGCAAGTTTTCAATTACCCAAAATTATCTTGACAATTTCTAAAATCTTCAGTATTTTTATCGAGAAAATTTTCTCGATATATTTTTCACGATAAAAGAACATGGAAAATCATCAAATCCGCTCGACGCCTGAACCGTCACTCAGACGGCTCGCACGCTATCTTGATCTGCTTCATAAGCTGCAAAAAGATGGCCAAATCAGCATTTCCAGCACTCAAATCGGTAATGAGCTGTCCTCCGATCCGACGCAGGTCAGAAAGGACATTGAATACACCGGCATTATCGGTAAGCCCAAAACAGGCTATGTCATTTCCGAACTGATTTATGCAATTGAGACCTTTTTTAACTGGAACAATGTTTCGGATGCCTTTCTTGTAGGTGCCGGAAACTTGGGACGTGCAATACTCGGTTATGGGCATTTCAAAAAGTATGGCCTTAACATTGTTTCAGCGTTCGACGTATCCCCTGACCTCATAGGCACTGAGATATATAATATCCCCGTACTCGATTATGAAAAATTGACCAATCTCTCGCAAAGAATGAAAATTCACATCGGAGTAATCACTACTCCGGTTGAATGTGCACAAGAAGTAGCAGATAAATTGATTGAAGGAGGCATAAAAGCCATTTGGAATTTTGCCCCCATCCACCTGAAAGTCCCTGAAGGTATAATCGTGGAACATACTCATCTTACCCAAAGCCTGGCCGTATTAACAAAGAACTTACATAAACAATTTTTACTTGACGATAAATTTTCCGGAGAATTATAAATGTTTGAAGTAACTTCTGCCGAACCCGTATCAAATGTGCGGAAATTCGAAAAGGTTTATCATATTATGGAAACCTTCAACTTCGATAAAAACAATCTTATTCCGATCTTACATAGAGTACAGGAAGAATACAGATACCTGCCCGAAAAAATCATGACGTACATTGCCACTGTACTGGATATCTCCCCTGCGAAGATCTATGGAGTCGCGACTTTTTATAGTCACTTTACTCTTGACCCGAAAGGCAAGTATATCATCAAAGTATGTAATGGAACAGCCTGCCATGTGAAAGCTTCATTACCGATTATTGATGCGATAAAAAATCAATTACATCTTTCCGATGCCAAGAAAACCACTGACGACATGTTGTTCACTCTTGAAACCGTTTCTTGTTTAGGCGCCTGCGGATTAGCTCCCGTTGTTGTTATTAATGATGACGTACATCCGATGATGACACCTGATAAAGTAACTGAAGTCATTAGCATCATTAAAAACAGCGAGGAGAACCCGGATGTCAGCAAAAATTAATCTTGAAGAAATTAAGGAGAACTACCTCCTTAAGAAATCCGTAGTTAAAAGAAGAATCATTGTATGTGCCGGTACTGGTTGTGTAGCGAACGGCTCCCTCAAAGTTTTCGAACAGTTTAAAAGTCAGATTCAGCAAAGCGGCTTGAATGTTCTCATTGATGTCGTTCTGCAGGAAGAATCCAAGGAATCGGTTCATCTTTCACACAGTGGCTGTCAGGGATTCTGTCAGATGGGTGCGCTGGTCACTATTGAACCTGATGATATTTTGTACGTACGCGTAAGGCAGGAAGATGTTGCAGAAATCATCTCGGAAACACTTATCGCCGGTAAGCTTGTTGACCGCCTGCTCTATCAGGACCCGAATTCAGGCAAACACTGCAAGGGTCAAAATGATATTACATTTTACAACCGCCAGAAACGCACTGTATTAAAATCTTGCGGTATCATCAATCCCGATGACATCAATGAATACATTTCTATCCGCGGATACGAAGCAGCTGAAAAAGCTTACCTCGAAATGCAACCCGGCGAGATATGTAAAGAAATTATGGATTCAGGTCTTCGCGGCCGTGGTGGCGGTGGATTCCCTACTGGAAAAAAATGGGATTTAACGAGAATCCGCGATTCGCGTAGAAAATTTATTATTTGCAACGGTGACGAAGGCGATCCGGGCGCGTTTATGGATCGCAGTGTTATGGAAGGCAATCCACATTCCGTTCTTGAAGGAATGCTTATTGCTGCACGGGCAATCGGTGCGAGTGAAGGCTTTATTTATGTTAGAGCTGAATACCCGCTGGCTGTGCAAAGGATGAAAAAGGCAGTAAAGGATGCTGAAGCTCACGGAATTCTGGGCAAAGGAATTTTCGGAACCGGACATGATTTCGTTGTTGAAGTCATGGAAGGGGCTGGTGCATTCGTATGCGGCGAAGAAACAGCGCTAATTGCGAGCATTCAGGGTAAACGCGGTATGCCGAGTCCAAAACCTCCGTTCCCTGCCGAGAAAGGCCTCTGGGACTACCCGACAGTGATCAATAACGTTGAGACTCTGGCAACTATACCTCTTATCATGCGGAAAGGAGCCGCGCATTTTAACAAAATCGGAACTAAAAGTTCTCCGGGTACTAAAACATTTGCTTTGACAGGGCACGTCGCAAATACCGGACTCATTGAAGTTCCTTTCGGTTCAACACTTCGCGAGATTATTTTCAATATCGGCGGCGGTGTTACCGTTCATGGCAATGTATGTGATGAATCAGCTTTCAAAGCCGTACAAATCGGCGGGCCTTCCGGAGGGTGTTTAACAAGTGAGCATCTTGATCTGCCTCTCGATTTCGATTCACTCAAGACTATCGGCGCTATGGTCGGTTCAGGTGGACTGGTTGTAATGAATCAGGAAACCTGCATGGTGCAGATGGCAAAGTTCTTCATGCAATTTACCCAAAATGAATCTTGCGGAAAGTGCGTTCTTTGCCGCGAAGGTACGAAACAGATGCTTGCGCTTCTTGAAGATATTACCGAAGGCAGAGCTACTGCATCTACAATTTCCCTACTGGAACAACTCGCGAAGGCGGTGATGAAAGGTTCGTTATGCGGACTCGGAAAGACTGCTCCTAATCCGATACTCTCAATGCTTAAGTATTTCAGAGCTGAATTCGAAACGCATGTAAACGAGCAGAAATGTCCTGCAAAAGGATGTAAAGCTTTATTGAACCCGTACATTGACCCTGTCAAGTGTAAAGGCTGTGGCGTATGTCTGAAGAAATGTCCTACCGGTGCAATTACCGGAGCAAAGAAGATGGTACACGTAATTGATGACAGTAAATGTATCAAATGCGGTGCCTGTATTGAAGCATGCAAACTTGATGCCGTAGCATAAGGAGATTAAAAATGAATACACAAAAATATATGTTCGTTGACGGCCGGAAAATTTCATTTAACGGTGAGAGAAACCTGCTGGAAGTAGTACGAAAAGCTAATATTGAAATCCCGACATTTTGTTATCACTCGGAACTCAGCGTTTATGGTGCATGCAGAATGTGTCTTGTCGAGGTTGAAGGACGCGGTTTACAATCCTCGTGCTCGATTATGCCTGAACAAGGAATGAAGATTAAAACTTCGACGCAGGAAATTCGCGACATCAGAAAGATGGTCATCGAATTACTACTTGCTAACCATGACCATAACTGTCCTACCTGTCCGAAAAGTAACGCTTGTAAGTTGCAGGATTTAGCTTTTCGTCTGGGTGTTAATCAGGTCAGATTCAAGAGAACACAAAAAATCACCAATATTGATTTTTCATCATTCGCTCTTGTACGCGATCCTAACAAATGCATTTTATGCGGCGATTGCGTGAGAGCCTGTGAAGAAATCCAGGGTATCGGCGCAATTGACTTTGCTCATCGCGGTTCAGATGTGCAGGTACTCCCTGCTTTCGGGAAAAATCTTGCAGAAGTTGAGTGTGTTGATTGCGGTCAATGTGCGCGCGTATGTCCGACCGGTGCAATTACACCTAAATCCGATATTGATAATGTCTTCAACCTCCTCGGCAATCCGGAGTATGTTACTGTGGCACAATTAGCTCCTGCAGTTCGTGTTGCAATCGGTGAGGAATTCGGCATGAAGAAAGGCGAAATTGTAACGGGACAGATAGTTGCTGCCCTGAAGATGCTTGGATTTAATCAGGTATACGACACATCCTTTGCTGCCGATTTAACAGTGATGGAAGAAACAAACGAATTTCTCAAACGCAAAAGTATGAATGAAAATCTACCGATTTTTACCTCCTGCTGCCCTGCCTGGGTTAAGTTTGCAGAACAGTATTTCCCCGAGGATACAAAACATCTGTCTTCCTGTAAATCTCCGCAGCAAATGTTCGGTTCAGTTGCAAAGAAAATTCTTCCTGAGAAACTTTCAATTGCAAAAGACAAGCTGAAAGTAATCTCCATCATGCCTTGTACAGCGAAGAAATTCGAAGCACGCAGAGAAGAGTTTACTGAAAACAATATTCCCGAAGTTGATTATGTTATCACGACTCAGGAATTAGCGTTGATGATCAAACAGGCAGGTATCAAATTTGAGAATCTGATGCCTGAATCATTTGATCTGCCGTTTGGCTTTAAAACCGGTGCCGGCGTCTTATTTGGTGCATCCGGTGGTGTTAGTGAAGCCGTATTGCGCTACGCTTATGAGAAGGTAAACGGTTATACACTGACAAATGTGGATTTTGAAGAAGTCCGTGGAGAAGAATCACTCAGAGAAATCGAAGTTATGCTCGGTGATCAACCGATTCGTTTGGCTATCGTTCATGGCTTAAAGAATGCAAAACAACTGATGCGGGATATCAAGAGCGGCAAAAAGCACTTTGATATGGTAGAAGTTATGTCCTGCCCCGGCGGCTGTGTCGGTGGTGCTGGCCAGCCTGTTACTTTCGATCCTGAAACAAGGAATGAAAGAGCTAAAGGAATTATTGATGCCGACAAGATGCTTCAGCTTCATAAATCACAGGAAAATCCGTACGTTGCACAACTATATGAGACACAACTTAAGGAACCGGGCAGTGCTGAAGCTCATCACCTGCTCCATACAAAGTATTTCAACCGCAAGCGCATAGACAATGACAATATTGAATTGCATACCGGTGCGGCAGAAAAGAAACTTGAAATCAACGTTTGTGTAGGAACGAGCTGCTATCTAAAAGGTTCACAGACAATACTTCATAAACTGCTGCATCATATTGATAAAAATGATTTAAAGGATCATGTTGATGTTTCGGCCACATTTTGCATGGAACATTGCGACAAGGGTCCGACGCTGCGAATCGGCAATACAGTTATTGAACATTGTGATTACGAAAAAGCCAAAAATGTTATGATAGAAGAACTTTCGAAAGTGGAAGTCACCGCTTAAATGTGAGGTTGGACATGGTTACGTTAGAGAATCAACATATCGTTTTTACGAACAAAGCAAGCTGCCGTGATTGTTACCGCTGTCTCAGGGTATGTCCGGTAAAAGCCATCAAAATGGAAAACGGTCAGGCATTCGTTATCCAGGAACGCTGCATTTTGTGCGGCAACTGTATTAAAGAGTGCCCGCAGCATGCGAAGAACTACAGACGAGAGATTGAAAAGGCTAAACAGTTGATTCTCGACGGTTATACCGTAGCAATCAGCGTTGCACCTTCATTCGCGGCTGCGTTCGAAGAATGGGAACTTCCCTTTTTGCCATCTGCATTAAGAAAACTTGGATTCCAAGTCGTCAGTGAGACCAGCATAGGTGCTTATGAAACAGCTTGCCAATCTGCTGCAGTGGCAAAAAATAATCCTCACGCTGCTCACATTTGTACTGCTTGTCCAGCTGTTGTGAACTACACGGAGCGTTATGCCCCTGAACATCTGTCACGATTGGTGAATGTCGTCTCCCCAATGATTGCACACGCACAATTACTCAAACAAAAATATGGCAGCAATGTTAAAGTCGTTTTTGCCGGACCATGTGTCGCCAAAAAAGGTGAAGCAGAGCGTCCTGAGTTTGCCGGCATGGTGAATGCCGTGTTGACTTTTGAAGAATTGCGTGAATGGTTGCATGAAGAAAAAATAGAATTCAAATATTGTGAGTCGAGTAATTTCGATGAATCGCCGGTCCCTGAGGCAACACTATTTCCGCTCACGGGTGGACTTATTAAAACGGCAAATCTTCCGACCGATATTCTTTCAAAAAATTCCATTATGATAACCGGGAGCCAGGAACTGGAAGATGCTTATTCTTTTCTTACGCAGGACTCTGAAGCAATCATCGAACCTTTATTCTGCGCTCACGGATGTATTAATGGTCCTGGAATGGGTTCGTCAACAAGTCTGGTTGAGCGGAAGCTAAACGTTATTAATTACGCGAAAAGCCTTGAGCCGGTCAGCGTTGAACCTCAGTTGACCGCGGAGCAGATGCGGACAAAATTTGACTATAAGGAAATAAAAGAGACTGTTGAAATTACAGAAGATGCAATCCGCGCGATCCATAGAAAAACAGGTAAAGAGACTGATAAGGACTTGCTGAACTGCGGCGCGTGCGGATACCCGAGCTGCCGCGATAAAGCGATTGCAGTTATTCGCGGGTATGCCGAACTCGAAATGTGTATCCCCTACGTCCGGAAATTAGCACAGCAGCGTACAGACAAAATTATCGAAACAAGTCCTAACGGTATTGTCATACTGAACGAGAAACTTGAAATATTGACGATGAATCCGGCGTTCGTGAAATTTTTCCGCTGTTCTCAAGCAATTATCGGGAACAGAATTGCTACGCTTATGGATCCTGAACCATTTGAAAAGCTTCTTGTCAGCGATGAAGAAACAACCGAAGTCATTGTCAATCACGGCAAATTCGGATTTACTGCACACGAAAAGATTTACAAACTCAAGGATGACGATACTGAAAACAAAGTACAGATCGTCGGAATCTTCGTTGATATAACGAAGAGTATTCTCGATAAGAAGAAACTGGACGCCCTCCGCACAAAAACTATTATGCAGGCACAGGAATTATTGGATCATCAAATCACCATGGCACAGGAACTTGCAAAGTTTCTTGGTGAAAGTACTGCCCGCGGTGAAGATCTCGTAGAAAACTTAATAAAATTGACTGACGACGAGCAAAAAACATCAACGGATGATAGAGGAAAATGGCTGAGGGATATTTACACTTCGAAGTAAAGACCAGCCAGTCAACCAAGAGGCCGGGACAGCCATGTGGCGATATTGTTGTCAGCGAAAAGAATCTTGAAGCGACGACTGTCATTGTATGCGACGGACTCGGTTCAGGCGCAAAGGCTAATGTGTTTGCCACAATGTGTGCGGCGCGTATCAGTGAACTGCTAAAGCGCGGCTTCTCCCCTTTGCATGCTTTTTCCAATGTTGTAAATACAATGAATAAGGCGACAGAAAAGGATTTGCCGTTTGCAGCCTTTTCTCTGCTGAGAATATTAAACGACGGCTCTGCCACCGTTCTTGCCTACGAAATGCCCCCGCCGGTTCTTATTGCCAAAGGCTATTCCACAGTGTTAAATCAGGATGTGCAAACAATCGATGATCGTATTGTAACCGAATCGCATTGCTCACTGAGCAACGGAGAAGGCATTCTGCTTGTCAGCGACGGCATTACTCAAGCCGGGATAGGCAAAGGTCTCCCCTATGGCTGGGATATAGAGGGTGTCAACAAGTACCTTAACAGTCAATTCAGAAATGATTTGCGGCTCGCGGATATTCCCGAATTGGTCAGACAAAAAGCAAAAGAACATTGGAAGGACAAACCTGAAGATGACTGTACCGCAACTATAGTTTATGCCCGTCCAGGAACTCAGGTTAACATTCTAACCGGAGCCCCCGACGATCAGGATAAAGACAGAAAAATGGTTCGTGATTTTCTTTCGCGCGAAGGTATTAAAATCGTTTGCGGCGGTACAACAGCAAAAATAGTCGCACGCGAGTCCGGTAAAAAATTGGAAATCGAAGAATCTTTCAATGATTCCATTACTCCCCCGAGTTATTACATTGATGGAATTGATCTGGTAACAGAGGGTGCTGTAACTTTAAATCAGTTGTATAATGTGTGGGGAGTCGAACTCTCCAAAATGAGCCGGAAAAATCCAGTGACGGATCTTTATTCGGCGATACTTTCAGCCGATCGAATCAATCTCATTGTCGGTAGAGCTATCAACACCGCAACTTACGATATCAGCTACCGGCAGCTTCATATATTACCCCGCAATAAAATCATTCCTCTGCTGATCGAAAAAATCCGCCAAAAAGGGAAACTCGTAACATTAGAAACTGTATAACCTCTACTCACATCTAAAATACGTTTTATCATTAACCCCATGTTTTATGGGACATCCCCGTGGGAACGTGGGGTATATACGCACTACACTCTCCGGACTTTAGTTCACCTCATGTGTGTCACTTCTTGAACTCAAGTTCAGGTTTCACAAGTGTTTCATTAACCCCACGTTAAAACGTGGGGTTAATTTATCCTGAGAAATTTGAACTTTAGTCCAATTCTCCAAAACCATAACGTCGCTTTAACTCAGCAGACTCGTCCGTAAAATTCTTTTTTCTGTGGTGCTCTTCTTGATTCATGATGTATTTCTTCATATTCTCAACCTGCGATTCTCCAATAGAAACTGCATAGTACTGATCTGCCCATTCGAATTTCATTCTTAGTTTTTGATTCTTATTCATCCAAAACGAAGATTCTCCTTTAATCATCTTGGCGACTTTTGCAATATTTTGCTCACACCCAAGCGTAAGTAAACAGTGTATATGATCTTCTGCTCCATTGATGAGGCTAATGAATATATCTTTTGATTTCGCATTCTGGATGATGTGGTGGATAAGTTCTTGTTTGATTTCCGGATATAAAAAGGGTGTCCGATCTTTGGTACAAAACACCAAATGCACCCAAATTTTAACATACGCCATACAACAGCTCCTTGATGTGATGTTTTTGAGGAAGTAATATAGAACTATGCCCTCTTATTTACAAATAGGGTTAGACTAAAGTCGTTGCTGTTTGGGAACCTCTCTACCACGGTTTAAAAACAGTGGTTAATGTCTACTGCACCAATATGCCAGTCAGATCATTAACCCCACGTTTTAACGTGGGGTATATATCTCCTAATTAAAAATCTTTGTATTTTGCCATATAAATATTACTGATTCAAAGATATTGCATTAAGAGGTTATCATGAACGCGAATGATCTGGTACGAATTCAAACATTGCTTAAGCAAATGAAATTAGACGGCTGGTTGTTATACGACTTCCGTGCTTCCAATACATTAGCATTGGAAATTTTAGGAATACCAGCGACATCACATCTCACAAGAAGATTTTTTTATTTCATCCCTTCCGAAGGCACGCCGGTAAAAATTGTCAACGGCATAGAAGCAGACAATCTGCGTCATTTACCCGGACAGGAATTAAAATACGGCAGTCATAACTCTCTGCAGGCACATTTGCGAAAAATTTTATTCCCCGGTAGTACAATTGCAATGGAATATTCGCCGAATGACGCTATTCCCTACCTCTCCAAACTTGATGCCGGCATGTTCGAGTTTTTACAAACATTTCAGGTCAATATTGTATGCAGCGGTGATTTGATTACCCTGTTTAATGCAGTTTGGACTGAAGAACAGTATAAAGAAAACGTCCCGGTGGCTCAGGAACTGACTAAGATTGTCAGGAGAGCCTTCGCACTCATCAAAGAGAAAATATTAGCCAATGTCCCTGTTAACGAATACGAAGTTCAGCAGTTTATCATGGCTGAATTCGACAGATGCGGTTACATTACCGACTATCCTCCTATCGTCGGCGTGAATGAAAACGGAGCGAATCCGCATTATGAACCGACAAAGGATATTCACAAACCTATCACCAAGGGTGATTTTGTTCTCATTGATCTTTGGGCAAAGCAGAATAAACCGGAAGGCGTTTGGGCTGATATTACCTGGGTCGGATTCGTCGGCACTGAAGTACCTGAAAAATATATCAAAGTCTTTAACATCGTACGTGAGGCCCGTGATGCCGGATTGGCTCTGGTAACCGAAAGATTCGCTAATAAGCAAGTGGTACGCGGTTATGAGGTTGATGATGCCGTCCGTAATGTTATCTCTCAGGCGGGATACGGAGAATATTTTATTCATCGTACCGGGCACTCAATAACCACCGAAGTCCACGGCAGCGGACCGCATATGGATAATTTTGAGACGCATGACGACAGACAAATCTTCCCTTCAACCTCATTCTCAATCGAACCGGGAATTTATCTGCCGGGAGATTTTGGAGTAAGACTTGAGATAGATGTTTTTATTCACGCTGACGGACGTGTTGAGTTTACAGGCGATGAGAAACAGGAAGAGATCATCGCGATACTTGCGTAGTCACTTACCGGCGATTTAAAATAAAAAAGGATGGCTTAGCCATCCTTTTTTATTTTACATGCAATATTGATTATTTAGGGGCGTTAGCTTCATTATAGGCATTTGCCTGAATAAGTGTGTTTTTGTGCGATACGTTGGAAATCGCAGTCTGCTCCGCCAAGACCAACGCAGCTACGGCAAATAATAAAAAGAGGAAGGGTATATGCACAAATTTCAAGTGATTTTCTTTAATCATTTGATATATCAACTGATACAGCAAGAAAACAAATAGAAGTGCAATAAATATTCCCGCGAATACAAATAGTGATAATGAACCGGCCGGCAGCAGTACCGTATTAATAAGAATAAATATAGGTAAAGCTAAAAGCGATATGAAAAGCAGCCAGAGCATTTTTGTCTTCATGCTTTCAATATAGTCCGGTGCAGAGTCTTTTTTGCCGCCATCCCAATAAAAATAGTAGAACAATAATACTGATACAGTCAAAGAGATTGATACCGCCACAAAGTACAGCCACCTGCTTATAATCGTCACGGATAATAATGAGCCTATCAGCGATTTAGCGATATGACCGTCTACAGCATTGATTGCATATGTGATACCGGCAACGAAAAAGTATGTGCCAACACAGAGTAACGCGAATCCCCATTTTCCTGTTGAATCATTCAACTTGGATATTCCCGGTGAAAACTTCTCAATATCAGCTGCGACATTTCCGGTAACAGCATCGGTTTTAACTGAAGTCAAAATATCTTTGAAAACAAATGAGTAAAGGTAAATGTTGACCAGTACCAAAGCAGTGCTGATAATGACGAATGCAAAAAGAAAAAACTTTACAGGTGCATAATCAAGCTGATGATATACCTGGGCAAAACTAAAAAGGAGGATAACAAGAGGAGCGATGCCAAGTGCAAGACCTGTACTTTTATTTACCGTGACCAATGCAGCTACTTCTTTGGAAAACTGCATATGGCGTGCATCATTCTCTACTCTGCCCTTTCGTCTGAAATAAAGCGAAACGGCAGTGCCGCCAAGCACCATACTGATATATGGCACAAATACCATGAGTGCCAGAACAGAGACGAAATGCAGCAGTGTGATGTGCTCTAATGACTGCGATAAAACCATTTTATCTAAAAAATCCATTCTCTTAACTTCCTCTTACTGAAGAATTGCAACAATATTTGAAATAATCTATCAGGCAACTACCAAAATCAAGGACACTGCCAAAATCAATCCGGTAATACCGATAAAAACTTTTGAAATTTTATCGGCAGGTCTAAAATTCATGAATGCTCTTGCAATCAAGTATACCTGAACAGCCGCGATGACAAGAACCAGAAATGGCAAAGCTTTGCCTAAATCCATTCCAGCGAGTACGACTGACAGTCCTGATAACATAACCAACCCGAACCAGACAAGAAGCTGATTAAGATACACTGTGGCTGTTGATTCAATTTTCCTATTCATATTTACTTACCCTATCAAATAAAACACTGAAAATATAAGAACACCTATAACGGTTAACGAATTCCAAAAAATGACTGCAGATGTAATACTGCTGCTGTTTTCTGTATTCGCTTTACCTTTCAGTGTAGTGGCGGTAATCCATCCTAAGACTACTATACCAATAAAAACCAATAAACTATGAAATCCTGACGCCAGATAATACAGCCAGCAAAAAACAGACTGCCCGTTAGGGCTTTTTACCAGTTCGACTGCTCCGGGATAAAATCCGAAATACGAGTTCACGGCATATTCGTAATATTTGTTTATTAGAAAAAACAAACCAAACAATACCGACGCAAGCTGGAAGAATACAGCAAGACTTGTTCTTTTCCCTTCCAATGAAGAAGCGGAAAGTGCTACCGTCAAACTACTTGTCAGTAGCAATATAGTGTTCAGTGTACCAAGCAAGGTACTTAATTGTTTGGATGCGATCATAAAATCGCTAGTATGCAGCATTCTGAAAGCAAAAAACGCTATAATCATGCCTCCGAATACAATCAGTTCAAGAAATAACAGCAACCACATACCAGAACTGATGCTGCTGTGATTTCCGTTAACAACTCCTGATTGATGTTCCGTATTACTCAAAGCTCCTCCGGGATAAAAATTTCTAGTGTATCTTAGCCTAATATCTCTTTTAACAGATTATACAGACCCGATACTTCTTCGTCTGAAAGCAAATTGAAATTCGGCTTAAATCCGTTTCTGGAAATATTAAGTTTAACGATATTTTTAAAATTGTCTGTTGATACGCTCCATTGTGAACTGTTAACCAAAGTAGCTAATGCTTTTTCACGGTTATCAGTGACTGAATTAAAAACAGAGGCATCTATCTTCTTAAGCTTTTCAATAGCAGTTGCAACCTTCTGTTTCTTGGCTGCATTATCCCGCTCATATAATTTCTCAGCACCGGCAATCGGTATTTGTCCCGGGACCTTCGTACCTTGCGAAAGTTTGTACGTCTGATCCAATGCCGCCAACTCTTCAGGAGTATCTTTCGGTGCATCTGTCATAAATGTTCTGATATAACTGATGATGGAAATTCTCTCTTCAGGTGATATGTAATCGAAAGCGGCCATACCGCTGCCCTGAATACCGAATTGCAGGGTCTTATAAATTTCAGTTACTTTTCTTCCGTTCTTCCAGCCTTCTGTCGCATGGAAATTTCTCGGCTTCGGATTTAAAGCTGCACCAGCAACGCCGTCGCCTTTACCTTCCTGACCATGACAAGACACGCATGTGGTTGTAAAAAGTTGTTTCCCTTTTGCAATCATAGCTTCACTCGGTGCCGACAACGCCTTTACATCAACCGCAGAGGCAATCCTTGGCTCCTGCACAGGAAGTTCCGGTACTACACTCAGCGTATCTTTCAACTTCGGAGGTATAGTATTCTGAAACAATGTGTTATTATGAGCAATAAAAAATAAGCCAAGTCCAAGTACTACAACGAGCAGGTACGGATATGTAACCGCTACGAGATGCACCGGGTTTGCCTTAACAAAATCTACTAATTCTTGAATTTTCTTGTGCATAATCATCAATTTTTATAGTCTGAAATTCAATCCCTTTTGCAGTTTAGGATCGCCAATTGGTACCAGATTGTATTTTTTTGTTTTTTGCGCGAAGACGACGATAGCCAAACCCACTGCTGCCACAGGAAATGCAAATTGCAATAACAGACTTGCAATTCCAGCTTCTGCCCGGACGCTCGGCATTACCAACCAATAACAATCAAGCAAGTGCGCGGCCAGGATCCAAATAGCAGAAAACTTTAACTTACGCGGATCTTTTTTCGCCGGCTGTGAAAGCAAAACAGCGTATGGGACAACGAAATGAACAACAATAAGTATCATGGACATGACCATCCAGCCGCCATTCCCCCGCATCATAAACCAACCTGTCTCTTCAGGAAGATTTGCGTACCATATTAACAGGAACTGCGAGAAGGCAATATATGCCCAAAAGTTGATAAAGGCGAACAGCAGTGCTCCCAAACTGAAATAATGGTCGTCAATCATCGCCGGATGTAATAGATTCTTTTCTTTGAGCAGAACAACCGCGAGCGTGGTAACTGACAATCCCGCAAGAACGGAACCTGCAAAAAAGTACACACCAAAAATTGTTGAGAACCAGTGTGGTTCCAAACTCATCATCCAGTCAATAGACGTCATGGTTATCGTTATGGCGAATACCGGGATAAAGATTGCCGATATGATGATATTCTTTTTCGTCAAACGCTGATCTTTATTATCATCTTGTTTTCTTGAATTATTGGTAAGAAGATAATAAAACAATGTCCAGATAAAAACACTGAGGACACTTCTGATCGTAAAAAATGCCGGGTTCAGGTACGCTGATTTTGCCTGCAGTATCTTGTCATTTGCTACAACATCAGGGTGAGCCCATTCAAAAATGTTTCGTATGTTCAGTAAAAGCGGGATAACAAGTATTATCAGCCATGGAATCAACCCGGCAAAAAACTCAACTACTCTGCGCAGCGGAGTACTCCATTCTGCTCCGGTGATATATTCCAGCGCCACAAGGAACAAGGAACCCACGGAAATACTAACAAGAAAAACATATACAAGAAGATATGAAAGAATCGCCTGTTGAAAATCAACAAGGAAATTAACGATACCGAAAACCACGCCAATAGCTAATAATATGAAACCTGTTCTTTGTACAGAAGGGCTTAAGTCTTTTTTTACATACATAATATCATTTTGCGACATTATTTTGCCTCCTTCTTGTACGTTTGAATATCTTCTTCAGAAGCATTTTTCGCTTTCTGCAGCGATCTGATATAGTGAATAATCGACCATGCTTCATCAGCAGTCAGTTGATTGGCGTATGACGGCATCACGTTCTGGCCAACCATAACAACGTGAAAGATGTTACCATCTGCCCACTCCCGCACTTTTGTAGAATGCAGGCTCGGCGGTTTCGGGAACTGGCCACGCAGCCTGCTCTCACCATCGGCATAATTGCCGTGGCATGGAGAACAGAATGTTAAAAATTTCTTCTGCCCCAACTCCAGAACTGCTTTGGACGGCAATAATGGATTTGAAAGTGGAACTGCAGGTTGCTGCGCAATACCTTTGTACGGATATGGAATATATCCACGGGCTACCGTTCCCTTAACAGGCATACGCATTCCGAAGCCATCATTAAAGAACTCACTTTTGGATTGCGTGGTCAATTTCTCCTGTTTGCTCATCCAGGTAAATGGAACCATATACAATAGTTTATTTAATGCGAAGTATGTTTCGCCTGAGACAAGTATTGCTACGATGAGCAGAAATCCCAAAAACTTTGCAGAGAAAGTATTATATGAGACTGACTCAGGATAATTAATCACTTCGATTTTATACGCACCTAAGCTTTGCAAAAATGAGGAGCATTTTGCTTCATCAAATTGTGCATCCTCCGATTCAATACATAATCCGAATTTATCATGCGATACGGCTTTCATGTAGCCGGTATCGTGCAACGGATGAGCGTTTGAAGGAAACTTGAAGAAGAAAGCAATCATGCCGAATACTGTAGATAAGGTAGCAAGCAGTACGGTAAGTTCAAATGTAACCGGAATAAAAGCCGGAAGAGCAAAGAACGGTTTACCGCCGATTATCATCGGATAATCTTTTGCCATGGTTAAATACATCGATATGAGAGCTATCGCTGCTCCCGTTAATCCGAATACCAATGTGATGTAACCGAGCTTCGATGGTTTAAGCTTCATCGCATTATCCATACCATGTACAGGATAAGGCGTATGAACATCAAATTTTGTATATCCCCCGTCAGAAACATGCTGAGCTGCGTTGATAATCTCATCAGGAGTATTAAACAATGCAGCTACACCAAAAACCTTTTGTGAACGTTTCATTAGTGTGCTCCTCCGTGATGTTTAGGTTGAGCTCCGTCGGCGACCGCTTTAACTTCGGAAATGGAAACCACCGGAAGAATTCTGGTGAAAATTAAAACCAGTGTAAAGAATAATCCGAAACTACCAACTAAGATTCCCGAATCATATAAAGTCGGTGTGTAATATCCCCATGATGAAGGGAGAAAATCTCTGTTCAGTGAGGATACTGTGATAACAAATCTCTCAAACCACATCCCGACGTTAACCAGAATCACGATGACCAGCATCGCAGGAATTGAACGCCTGATCTTCTTAAACCAGAACAACTGCGGGAAAAGTACGTTGCAGCTAACCATAATCCAGTAAGCCCAGGCATAGGGTCCGAAAGCTCTATTGATGAAAACAAACTGCTCAACCGGACTTCCGGTATACCATGCAATAAAGAATTCCATGCCGTAAGCATAACCGACCATCATTCCTGTTGCAAGAATAACCTTGGTCATCTTTTCAAGATGGTCCATGGTAATGATGTGTTCTAGGTTGAAAATCTTACGCACAAATATGAGCACCGTTACTACCATAGCGAAACCGGAAAAAATAGCTCCGGCAACGAAGTACGGAGGGAAAATCGTCGTATGCCAGCCGGGTAAAATAGAAACTGCGAAGTCAAAGCTTACGATAGTATGTACAGAAAGAACGAGAGGAGTAGCAAAACCGGCTAAGAGCAAGTAGGCTTTTTCATAATGCTGCCAGTTGCGGTGAGATTGTCTCCAACCCAACGAAAAGATAGAATAAATGGTTTTCTTAATATTCGATTTTGTTCTGTCGCGTAAACTCGCGAAGTCAGGAATGAGTCCGACATACCAGAAAACAAATGATACGGTAAAGTATGTTGAAACTGCAAACACGTCCCAGATCAACGGTGATGTGAAGTTAACCCATAATCTGTGCTGGCTCGGATATGGCATAAGATAACCGTCAAGCCATGGACGTCCCGTATGTATTGCAGGAAAAAGACCAGCGCACATAACGGCAAAAATCGTCATTGCTTCAGCAAATCGTGCGATACCTGTACGCCACTTCTGTCTCAGCAAGAAAAGAATTGCCGATATCAGCGTTCCGGCATGACCGATACCTACCCAGAAGACGAAATTGACGATGTCAAACGCCCACCCGATAGGCTGATTATTGCCCCACATACCGGTACCGAAATAAAATGTCATTGCGAGACAGTAAGCCCCGAATAATGTGAGAGTTCCTGTTATTGACAGCGCGATGAAAAACTTCTTATTTGGTTTTTCATCCATCGGCTTGGCAATCAGTTCCTCAATGTTTGAGGCATTCAGACCACCTTCAACGACAGGCATTTCACGTGAATAATCAACACTCACTTACGCTTCCTCCGAAGTATTTCTCAATTTTGCGATATAAGTAACATTAGGCTTAATATTAAGTTCTTCCAGAACGACATATCCAAGTTCATGCTTCCGCATTTTAGCAATTTCCGAATTCGGATCATTTACATTTCCGAATACAATCGCGTTGCTTCCACAAGCATCCTGACAGGCTGTTGTAATTCCTGCGCCGTCAAATGTTTTTCCATTCTTTGTCGCTTCAGCTCGTCCCTCGGCAATTCTATGAACGCAGAAGGTACATTTTTCCATAACGCCGCGTGAACGTACTGTAACTTCGGGATTTCTTGCTAAGGTTATCGAATCCTGCTGATAATAACCATTGGCAAAATGGTCACGGAAGTTGAAGAAGTTAAAACGACGCACTTTATAAGGACAGTTGTTTGAACAATAGCGTGTACCGACACAGCGGTTGTATACCATCTGGTTCAATCCGTCCGGACTGTGGTTCGTGGCTACGACCGGACAAACATTTTCACAAGGTGCATTATCACAATGCTGGCAAAGCATCGGCTGAACACTTACTTTTGGATTTTCAGGTGTTCCTGAATAATAACGGTCAACTCTCAGCCATTGCATTTCCCTGCTCTTCAAAACCTGATCTTTACCAACGACAGGAATATTATTTTCCACGTTACAAGCCATCACGCATTCACTGCATCCGGTACATTTATTCAGATCAATTGACATTCCCCATTTGACTCCGGAATAATCAAAAGTTTTATAGATACTCTTGAGTTCTTCCTTCTTTTCCTCGTGGAGGAATTTCGGATCCTTCTGATAATCGGTAAGTGTACCTTCCCGTATTATCTCACGTTTTTTGTGAAGGTCCTTAATCAGTGCTTCATCGTATGTATGGTGATCTTGTGTAGTCGCTAATCTCGATGATCCCTTACCTTTTGCAATAGAGACATTGGTAAAATAAAATGGAGAATCAATATTCTTTTTCGTGAGCAGATGGTTGACGTTCTGTCCGACATTTATAGCGACAACAGTTCCGGCAGTATGGCCGTAACCGGTCTCTATTGCTATAAAATTATCTGCCTGACCCGGCTGCATCAGCACAGGTATTGAGATGGTTTTGCCATGTACGGTGATATCAACTATATCATCCGATTTTACACCGAGCGACTTAGCAGTCTTCTCAGAGACAGCAGCATAATTATCCCATGCGACTTTTGATACCGGATGTGCTAACTCCTGCAGCCAACCGTTATTCGCGTACTTACCGTCACGAAGTACTAATGACTCCGCAATTAATAATGAGAATTGGTCGGCATTTGATTTAGCAGATGAAATCTGCTGCACCGCATTAGCATTAAAGGAATAACTTTCCTCACTACTATGTTTTTTACGCAGCACACCGTCATGCAATACGCTGTTCCAGAAGTCGGCAAATGCTACCGAGGTACCGGAGGCCGGGTAAATTGCTTTTTCCCAGTTTGATTTCAGATAAACAAGATAATCATCCTCATTTATTTTCGCCGAACCATTTATCCATGATAATACGATATTTTCCGTCTGGCGGGTACCGTATAATGGAGCAATCACCGGCTGTTGTGTACTAATAACATCGGTTCTTGTCTGTACATCTCCCCATGATTCAAACGTATGATGAACGGGAAGTACATATTTGCTTGCATTCGTGGTTTCATTTTCAAATTCAGTCAATGAAACGACCAGACCTGCTTTTTTTAATGCATACTGGTATCCCATGTCTGCCGGAAGCGTATAAGCCGGATTAACGTCAATGTGTATCACGGCAGCTACTTGTCCGGCATACAAATTACCGACAAGCTTATCCATATCACTCAAAGATGCCATCGTTGAAAAAGCAGTATCGGATGAGGTTGTTCTATATAATGAACGTGCCCCAATAACTTCGTTGAGTAAGTTAACCGCGACATGTGTGTTCTCATCAAGGGTTTTTCCGGCATACACAATCGCCTTACCCGGCTGAGATACAAGATCATTAACCAATTGTTTCAAAACACTTGCCGAAAGATTATTCGCAGCTGCGAATTTTGATAAAGAAAATCCGGCAAGCTTAGAACGGACAGCGCCCTCAATAGATACCGCCGATTTGTTTTTACCGACGATTTCATTTATAACCGCCATGACAAATTCAATTTGCTGCTCAGGTTTAACGCGCAAACGATAATCGGAATTCATTCCGGTAAGACTCATATTTGCTTCAGCAGCGTACAACCTGTTAAATTTCTTCGCATTCGCGACATCACGGTTCTCAGCAAAAAGGCGGGACTGCTCAATAAAATTACTATCCTTCGCAAGAAGATCCGCTTCAAGAGTAACAATAATTTTAGCATTATCCCACGCGATCACTGCAGGCTGCTTACCGTACGTTTTCTGCCAGGCATTTACTCTATTCACATCGGAAAATTGTTCGTAAGCATACAACTTAGCAGAAGGATATTTTGCGCAAAACTCATCAACCAGTTTTTTAAATGTCGGAGAAATGATTTTGCCTGTGATAAGAGCGATTTCTTTGTTCCCTGCACCTCTCAATACATTGATGATCTCACCATTTGCTTTATCCCAGCTTACCGGTGCATTATTAAGCATCGGTTCACGCAAACGTGAAGGATCATATAAATTCAGAATGTGCGCTTGTCCGGTTGAACAAATTTTGCCTTTATTTACCGGATGGTCAGGATTGCCGTCAACCTTGATGGGTCTTCCCTCTCTGGTTTTAATTAAAAGGCCGCATCCCAGAGAACATGCAGTACAGGTAGACGCATAATAATTTGCATTACCGACAGTAATTTCTTCAGGTTTCCTTGTATAAGGAATTATTTCTCCCTTATCATGATAATCAGAGCAGCCTGCAGCCGCTAAAGCAGCAGATGCGCCGAGCATCGCGAGAAATTTTCTCCGTGACAATCCCGAAAGATTTTTCTCGGGGTCAAATTCGGCTTTCGTATCCTCGGAGAATTCCTGATTCCGTTCACGAATAAAATCTTCATCGTGATACAATTCATTGAAACTTCTCCAATAATTGCTGTCAGGAGTCATGTCTTCTTTATTTTGCAATTCATCAGCCATTGACATTACCTCGGTCTTCTCTTTTCACTGCGAGTGAATGAATCTTTACTTCCAATTTTTTCTTATCCTGCTTTCCGGCAAAAAATTTAAGAGGACTTCTTTGCAATAAAGCGAAGCCTGCAACTCCCAACCCGCTCAGGGTAAGAAATTTTTTGCGCGAAAAATTTTTCTTTTCATCCATAGACTATCTCAATTCCATTTACTTATCTATGACAAGCCCAGCAATATTCCGGGCCGTTCTTTACATTTTTCAAATATGGGAGTCTCTGCTGTGCATTCCGGTGGCAATCTAAACATGCGCCCATAGTGAACGGGTTTGCCTGTCCTACTTTTTCCATCTGATCCACAGGACCATGGCACGAGACGCACTGAATGCCTTTGTTAACGTGTACGCTGTGATTGAAATACGCGTAATCGGGGACTTTGTGAATCCGTTTCCAGGGAAGTATCTTACCTGATTTGTAATATTCTGTGAGCTTTATGATTTCCGGCCGGTCTTTACGGGCTATTGAGTGACAATTCATACAGGTTGCAACCTGCGGAATGCCAGCGTGGCGCGATTTCTCAACTCCCGTATGACAATACTGACAATCAATCCCCATTTGCCCCGCATGCAGAGCGTGCGAAAACTTAATCGGTTGATCGGGAGAATAGCCCACTCCGTCTCTCTCTCCTCTTGACAAAAAGTACGTAAGGGTAAAAGAAAGCAGAATGACAAAAATCGTTAAAGGAAGACGTATCCGTAACAGATAATCCAAAAAATGATTAGACATCCTATGCCTTTAATGCTGATAAATTATATTTTTTATGAATTGCGAGGTTAAATGACAGAACAGAGTACATTTTTTCGCAATTTTATCCAACTATTTTATTGTAATAACAACTAATAACGAGCTCAAAAGGAGAGATCCGCATAAGCAAAATGGTTTATTTGGAACAAACAATATTTTATGCTTAAACTATTCACAATAATAAAATATTATTTACAATAATAAAACAAATTTTTTATCGATAAAAGTTTAACATTTTGTCCGGAAACTTTGTTCCAATTTTATAAAATTTTTCCACTTTTTTATATTTCTTCTCAGCATAAGATTTCTCATATTTATAGGACTATTTTATGTTTATTAGAGTCCCTCTGTAGATGCTGATAAATATTCCCTCTCATAATTGAAGGATGCTCATGGATAAGTTTAAATATAAATGGTTTGGTATCGGAGATATTAACGGCTTTTTCGGGCTCATCTTCGACAACCTTACCGTCCTTTCCTTCCTTGCCGGCATACTCATATTCGGCTTTCAGTACCCTAAAGAAATAGTATTTTCAAAAATGATTCCCGGTACGGCTCTCGGTGTGCTTTTCGGTGATCTGGTGTACACCTATATGGCATTCAGGCTTGCTAAAAAGACTAATAATCCCAATGTAACAGCAATGCCACTCGGACTCGATACCCCATCTACTATCGGTATCGCTCTCACCGTACTTGGACCCGCATTCCTGTACCTCAAAGGCAAAGGAATGGATGTTCAAAGCGCAGCTATGATGACCTGGTACATTGGTATGGCAACCATGGTCATGATAGGAATTATTAAGCTTATTTTCTCATTCATCGGCCAGTGGGTGCAGAGAATTGTTCCGCAAGCCGGATTGCTGGGCAGCCTTGCAGGTATCGGTCTGGCATTAATCGGATTTGTACCTCTTGCAGATATATTCGGAGTCCCGATTGTGGGAATGGTAGCTCTGGGATTGATTTTATACAATCTCATTGCCAAAATCCGTCTGCCAAAAAATCTACCCGGTATCCTTATCGCAATCGTGATTGGAACAGTTCTTTATCACGTTCTTGCACCGATGGGTATTTTCGGATTGGCTTATGCCCCGCCGGCAAAGGAATTCCATCCCGGAATGCCGATGCCGTCATTAGGATTTATCTATGGATTTACTGAAGCACTCCGTTATTTACCTATCGCTTTCCCATTTGCCCTGCTGACAATTGTCGGCGGCATTAACGTAACGGAAAGCGCAAGAGTTGCGGGTGATGATTATAATACTCAGCAAATATTGCTTACGGAAGCTGTTTCAACACTTATAGCTGGCGTTTTTGGCGGTGTTGCGCAAACAACCCCCTATATCGGACAACCGGCATATAAAAACATGGGCAGTAAAGCCGGATATACACTTCTAACAGGAATTGTTGTAGGCCTCGGTGGCATGCTTGGCATTGTATCCTTTATTCTTGAACTTATCCCCCGTGCCGTACTTGCACCGATATTGATTTTCGTCGCATTGGATATAATGGTGCAGGCTTTCAAAGCTTGTCCAGCAAGACACGCACCCGCTGTTGCATTTGCTTACTTCCCTACCGTTGCGAGATTGCTGCAAATAAAAATATCCAACCCGGAATTGGTCCCGACAGATATATTTAACAAAATGCTTCTCCTACCGGGTAAGGCACTATCTGATGTACTCACGATAGTTGCTTTGGGTAACGGTTTTATTTTAACAGCGATGTTGTGGGGCGGAATGATAGCCACCATGATTGACAGAAAATTACGGCAGACATCCATTTACCTGATTATACTCAGTGTATTTACATTCTTTGGACTTATTCATTCGGCAATTCCTGAGGGAAACATGTATCTGCCATGGACATTGCGTTGGGAATTAGCACGAGTACCCTATCAATTTGCAATAGGATATATGGTGCTTGCCGTAATGATGCTGATGTTTTCATTTACGAAAGAAAGCAAAGAAGCGTTTATTGAAGATTAGTCGGTTTACCGGTGAGGCTGTCTGAAAAACAGCCTCACATTTTCAAATATTTTTCGACTTAACATAAAGTTACCGTATGAAAAAACTATTGTTTCTTTCCATACTCTCTCTCTCCGCCTGCTTATTGTATGCACAAAACAGTGACACAAACAGAGTTATGCCCTGGTTTGTGAATACGGGATTCAAGTCCTACCTTCTGAGGGAAGTACACGCACAGTATGCACAACGCTCTGAAAATGTAGCACAGGCATGTAAGAACTTAGAAGATTTCAAACAATATCAGCGTAAAGCGGGAGAAGCTACAAAAGTTCTTTTAGGCCGCAGAATGGTGATTGATTGGCCGTTATATGGTAAGGTAACCGGAGAAACAAAAAGCAAAGGATTTCATGTTGAACGGATATACTTTGAGAGCATACCGGGGCGACATGTTACAGGTAACTTATATATTCCCGATGGAAAGGGCCCTTTCCCTGTTGTATTGGTAGTAGCTGGTCACACAGCAAATGGAAAGATCGGATATCAAAGTGTTGCCACTCTGTTAGCTCAAAATAAAATTGCCGCTTTTGCAGTTGATCCTTTTTCACAGGGCGAACGGGTCCAGTTGTTCAATAAAGACGGGAATAACCTCGTCGAACGCGCAACTACTGAACACACTTTGCTTAATTGCGGGGCGACTTTACTTGGGACCAACCTTGCCTCAATGATTTGTTACGACAACAGCAGAGCGATTGATTATTTAGCTACCCGGCCGGAAATAGATATTAATAAACTCGGATGCCTCGGCACATCAGGCGGAGGCACACAAACCGCATTCCTCTGCGCTTACGACAATAGAATTAAAATCGCTTCCATAAGCAGCTTCATGACAAAGCGGGAAAGACAAATTGAAGTGTTCGGCGTTGATGACGGCTGCCAATTCATCCCATCCGAAAGCGCGCTTGGGGTGGAAATCGCGGATTATGTCATGACCTTTGCCCCCAAGCCTTTAAAGATTATGGCAAGCACATTCGATTTTGTTGATTACCTTGGCGCTAAACAATCGTTTGAAGAATTGCAAAAAGCATACAGCGTACTAGGCGCACCGCAGAATATTTCCATGTTTACGTATGAAGGTGGTCATGGCATGCCTTTACCTGAGCGTGAGGCAGTTGTCTCATGGATGAAAAATTATTTCTATCAGGATTCCACCATCAATAAAGAGGACAAAAAATTTTCTTTACCCGACAGCATCCTAACTGTACTGCCGAAGGGACAGGTAGTGAAAGAATTTCCCGGAGAAATCTCTGCAACAAAATCTTTTTTGGGAATCAATAAGAACCTGCAAAACCTAAGGAACGGGTTTCTATCTCAAGATAGAAGTGAGATTGTTTCAACAGTGAAAAGACTAATCGGTTACAATGATGATCCTTCACAGCCGAATTGGGAAATCGTGAAAGAAAAGAAAACCGCAAACGCCACGATGTATTATGTGCAGGTTCTGAAGCATGGCGAAGTGCCAATCCCCTGCATTATTTATAAACCCAAAAGTAAGTCATTCTTTGCCCAGCCGGTAACCATAATCCTTGATGAAAACGGCAAGAACACCGTTATTGAGAATCAACAGAAACTTATTGACTCCCTGCTTTCTCGTAATAATGTTGTGTTAGTTGCTGATCTGCGCGGTATTGGTGAGACGGATGATCCACAGGAACCAAAGGTTACGAAATTCTGGTATCAGGAATACACGTATGCGATGCTTTCATTACAGGCGGGCAAAACTCTGCTGGGACAAAGAGTCACCGACCTCACAACAATTTTCGATTTCATGGATCAGTTTATTTTAGCCGAACGCCCGGTATATCAAATCATTGCGAATGGAGTGTACATTCCCCCGGTTGTACATGCAGCATTATTTGACAGCCGTATCGGGAAAATAGTATTGAACGGTCAGATACAGACATATACATCTTTGTTGGAGAATCCATACCAGAATTATTCATACGGGAATATCGTCCCTTCAGCGCTGAAGTATTATGATTTGCCTGATCTAATGAAAATAGTTGGCGAGGCAAAGATTTCGCAGCAACTTGTGAATTAAAATCCGGCTAATCTGTGTAAGATTTCATTAATGCTGCCGTACTTTTCATCGTAGTCTTCAAGGCTGCGGCGGATAACTTCATTTCCCCTTTTGCCAAGTTAAATCCAAATGATTTGTCATTCCGGAAAATCTGCCGTAGAAATATTTATTTGTGCATGGACTCTATCCGGCAGATTTGTCCGGAATCCAGGTTAAAACCTCTGTACAGAAATACACTCTTACGATATGAATTGAGAATGGTATGATTGCAAATGCCAGCAAATCGAAATACAAGACCTCCACAATATCACATAATGGATTCCGGATAAATTTGCCGAGTGATATTTTCAACTTCTCTCTAAATGGTCGCGTCAAATTTTCCGGAATGACAATCAAGGGAATGGGAATTATTATGTCTTAGGATTAAAATCCGGCTAATCTGTGTAAGATTTCATTAATGCTGCCGTACTTTTCATCGTAGTCTTCAAGACTGCGGCGAATGACTTCATGTGCCTCATCTCTTCCGAAGACGTGGGTAATTTCACACACCGGGACTTCCTGATCCGGCATTTGTTTGTATGTGAGAAAATAATGCCGCAATCTTTCTATAACTGAATGGGGAACTTCCGATAACTCATTGAAACCATAGTACATTGCATCGCCTTTGAGAACAGCGATAATTTTATCGTCTGCCTCGTTACCGTCAAACATACGAAAACCGCCAATTGGTTTGGCTTCAAGAATAACATCGCCATGAGGAATGCTCTTTTCGGAGAGTACACATATATCAAGCGGGTCGCCATCTCCTACTACATCAACCTTACCGGCTTTATCAGCAGAATATTTTGCGACTCTCTCACCGCAATATGTTTGTGGAATTAAACCATACATTGATGGAACGATGTTGGAGAATCTTTGGGGACGATCTACCTTCAGATAACCGGAATTTTTATCAATTTCATACTTAACGGTGTCGGTTGGAACAATCTCAATAAAGGCAGTAACCATCTCCGGGGCCTCCTCTCCTGCTGAAAGTCCATGCCATGGGTGTGGTTTAAACATAAGTCCTAATAAGTCTCTGACTGGCTCACCGCGTTTCATATGATATCTCCGTAATCCGAAAGTGTGAAAATTGTGCGTTCTTGTTTAACAACCACGCACTCCAAATAGTTCTAAAATATTTTAATGAAGCAAAATTAATTCAGGGAATTATTTTTATAATTGCTTTTAATCAAACAAATTTTTATAATGGATTTGAAAACTAAAGACACTAATACTTCTAGAAATTGTTCTTTATATATCGTAAACAATAGAGGAGGTACTGCATCATTTAAGGTTTAGTTTCTGGTTACTTTCTAGCATCTTAAACTAAATGAAGGAGGCAAGTATCAAAAAAGGAATAAAAGGCTCTTAATATCGTGACTCCCATCATCTGCGATGGGAGTTTTTATTTTAAAGAGCAGCTGTCGTATATAAATGTAAATATAAAATTCTGAATCCGATAGCAATAAGAATCATTCCGCCGACAAGCTCCATTCTCCTGCCGAAAGTCTTCCCAAGATATTTGCCGCTGTAAACACCGGCTGCTGAAAGTATCATCGTCACAATACCGAATACAATTCCCGGATACCAGATTGAGATGTTAAGAAAAGCAAAACTGAATCCAACGACGAGCGCATCAATGCTCGTTGCAACTGATAGGATTATAACCCGCAGCAGTGTATGAGGTTTTTCCTTTCCTTCGTCCTCTTCATAAAATGACTCAATAACCATTTTTAATCCTATAAGGCTCAAAAGATCAAACGCTATCCAGTGGTCAATATTCATAACCAAAGGTGCGATTTGAGCACCGCAGAACCAACCTATGACCGGCATGGCAAATTGAAAAAATCCGAATGAAAACGAAAGATGCAGAGCTTCTTTATGTTTTTCAATCTTACCGCTGGAACCGGAACCGAATGCAACCGCCGACGCGTCAGCGGCAAGTCCGATACCGATTAAAATATATTCGAGAAAATGCATACTCTCAATAGTCTATTACAAAAAATAAGACCAATAATACGTTGTATTATTGGTCTTACTCGAAAATGATAATCTTAATTAATATTTTGGATTTTGATGCCAGTTCCAGGCTGTTTGAAGGTTGGAACGGATATCATGTTTCGGAATCCAGCCGAGAACTTCTCTGGCTTTTTTGTTGTCGGCCACAAGAACGGCCGGATCGCCCGGACGTCGGGGGCTGATAACATACGGGACTTCTCTTCCGGTAACTTCTTCTGCAGTGCTGATAACTTCTTTAACCGAGTTACCCGAACCAGTGCCGAGATTGATGATGGTGGACTGCTCGCCTGCTACAATGTATTCAAGTGCGCGTATGTGCGCATCTGCCAAATCATCGACATGAATATAATCACGGATACATGTACCGTCAGGTGTCGGATAATCATCACCAAAGACGTTCAACTGTTTGCGTTTTTGCAAGGCTGTATACATGATCAACGGCAGTAAGTGCGGCTCCGGATCGTGGCTTTCACCGATATCGCCATCAGGTGAATCACCTGCAGCATTGAAATAGCGCAAAGCTACAGATTTCATACCATAAGCAGTATCGTAGTCAGCTAAAATGTTTTCGATCATGAGCTTTGTTTTAGCGTAAGGATTGATTGGTGCCGGGGCTTGGATTTCCGAGATTGGAACGGATACCGGATTCCCGTATATCGAACATGTTGAAGAAAAAACAAATTTCTTAATATCATGTTCTTTTAATACCGAAAGCAGATTAAAGCTGCCGACCAGATTATTACGATAGTACATCATCGGATTTTCCACCGACTCACCAACATACGCAAATGCAGCAAAATGAATTACCGCCTGGATGTCATATTTTTCGATAGCTTTGTTCATGCCGTCAACATCAAGCAGATCAACCTTTTCAAAGGCGACATTTTTCGGAACGGCTTCGATGTGGCCTCTTGATAAATTATCAAAAATCACGATATCGTAATTTTTTTTAAGAAGCATTTTAACGGTATGTGAACCGATGTATCCTGCGCCTCCGGTTACCAATATTTTCATAAACTCTCAACTTTACGGTGATAAAAAACAATTATTAACATTCTGTTGAAATTATTTCCCCGTTGTAACTTGGCTCGTTCACCAAATTTTGCTATTTTTCCCAACTCAATTTAGGGCTGCATTTAATATTCCGTCGCCCAACCCCGCCAGGTTCGGAAGAAAGCAACGGTAAGTGTTCGGTTTATGTAGATGCATGCCCTTTTTTTATTTAAACATTTTAGCGGGAATGATAAAATCCAAATATCCTGCTCCGATTCTCGCCTTCCCGTTATACGATACTTTTGCTATCATACCTTTTTTGAAATTCAGATTGTTCCCTGAGTTTGCGATCATATCAGCAAGATATCTTGAGCAATCAGGTTCATGACCGCAAAACAAAATATCCTGTTTCCTCATAACATTCGCAATTTCAAGTATCTTGGAGGTGTTCCCGCTGACGACGGTCTGATCAATGATAATGTCACTTTGAACTGAAAATTCCTGATGAATAATTTCCGCGGTTTGCAAAGCTCTTACTAACGGTGAGGATACGATACAATCAATATTTGTAATAAGCGACTTCCATCCTGCAGCTGCCCGATGCAATATTTCAATCCCTTCTTTGGTCAAAGCACGCTGTTTGTCGGCTCCTACCATTCCCGGTTCTGCATCGCCATGTCGAACAATATAGATATTCATTTGTTCCGGTTTTAATTATGACAATCAATGGTAAATGAGTTAATCATATCCTGATACTCGTTCATATGAGCATCGTACGATAATCTTGGTGCGTTCAGAATTACTAAAAACTTTCTGGTTGAACAGGAAATCTCAAAAAATCTGATGAAATTCCGTTGAACGAGAATTTTGTCCGTGAATCGTACAGTATATACCTTTTTTAATTCTTGAGCTAACGGATAGTTGATCAGCCCTTCTGAGGATTCACCATAAAATAATTCGATAACCGAGATCGAGGTGCCTTGTGCCTCATTCAGGTAGAGAAATCCCTTATGCGGTTTATTCAGGTATTGCGTTATATAAACATCCTTTTGCAAACGCCAGGCTTGTGAAGTTAAATTGATATAAAAACCCATCTGTTTATCAACCAAACCTTCGTTCTCGGAAGGAATTTCATTATTCACTTCCAGTTTTTCCGAAGTGTTTCTCAATTCCTTATTATATAATTGGTTCGGGCTGAACGGTTTGGCGTATGCATCAATCAATTGCAGCACCTTAATATCCAATTCGGAATTTGCAGCTCTTGACTTCCCTGACGAAAGATCAACCGCATAACTGTCGCCGCTCAAGGCAAGCAGATTAGTTGGCTGGCAAGAATAACTCGTATTAATCGTCGTGCCGTCAATGTTATCAATAGACTGCGCCAGTATACTTTTGCCATCCTCATACGATACAAAAGTTGACAGTGTTTTAGTCACCGTCAAATTGCGTATCATGTAAAAATTTACTCTTTCAAGCTTTATCGAATCCTTCGAGCGGAATTTTTCCGTTACCGCGACAAAGGACATCACATCGTTTCCTGTAAATTTCTGCGAGAGATTTCCGTTCAACGATTTATCTAAAAGCAATAGCCGGAATGATGTGTCGTACACCGCAAATCTGTTATACAGCGGATTCGGATATTCGATAAGAAGCGTATAATATTTTGCTTTATTAACAATAGTACTGTCAATGTGCACCATGTTCGAAGCATCGGTAGACGAAGTATTGAGATCAAACAACCCGTGAAGTGAGTCGTTGGTAACGGCATCCCCGTTCATAGCTGCCAGAACAGCAGCTTGAAATCTATGTGCATCCCATTTAACCGGTTCATTTCTACTGAAGTACCGGCACCCTGAGAGACAAACGGCTCCTATGAGAAGAATTCGTAATAATTTCATGTTTGGTTATATATATTACGCAAAAATAACAATATTTTCTTAAAATTTTCGCTTTTTTGCTTAAAATCAAACCTTGCTTCCGCCCTGAAAATAGCTAACAATCAGAACTGCCTTGCTTTCGCCGGCAACTTCGGATAACTGTTCCTTACTTGCCGCCTTAACACCATCGACACTTCCAAATTGCTTCAATAATTTTTCCGCTATCGCTGGACCGATTCCTTTAATTGATAATAACTCTGTTGTTATGATTCGTTTGCTTCGGCGTTCACGATGAAACGTAATAGCGAACCGATGGGCTTCATCTCTCACCTGCTGTAATAGTTTCAGCGAGGAGGATGTCAGTGGTATTATAATAGGTTCAGAGTCTTCGGGAACGAAAATCTCCTCTAATCTCTTTGCCAATCCGATTATCTCGTAGGGCGTCTTCACAATTTCCTGAAGAACTTCCACGGCACTCGAAAGCTGCCCCTTTCCTCCGTCAATCATTATAAGATCCGGAAATTGCAAACCTTCTTTTAATACACGGGTGTAACGTCTTGTAACAACCTGCTGCATACTCGCAAAGTCATCCGGACCAATAATGCCTTCAATAATGAATCTGCGATACTCGCTCTTTTTAGGTTTGCCATCAACAAAAACTACCATGCTCGCGACAATATCACTGCCCTGCAAGTTGGAAATATCAAAGCACTCTATACGCCTCGGTAGTTTATTCAACCGGATGTCCCGCTTCAATGCGGTCAGTACGTGAGGAACATTTCCTTCCCGTTTCATCCTCTGCAACTGTAATTCACCAAGCTGCAATACCGCATTTTGCTTACACATGTTAACTAAGGATTTCAACTTACCGCGCTGCGGGACTACGAATTTAACTTTTTGTTTTGCCTTTTCGGATATCCATGATTGTATCAATTCATCATCTGCGGGCATTATCTCGGTGACGATTTCTCCCGGAATGACAACATACTCAAGATCGTAAAACAGTTTTATGAATGCAGCGTACACTTCCTCCAAAGGGGTATTTAACTCGACTCTCAGACCTATTTGCTTTTTACCGATAAGCTTGCCGCCCCGAATGTTGAGAATCGAACAGGTGGCATCCTTATCGGCTGTCGCTACCGCAATAACATCCCTGTCCTCAAGATCATCGCTGATCACTTTTTGTTTGTCGGCAAAGACCTGCAACTTCTGCATATTATCACGATAGGCCGCGGCTGTCTCAAAATCCAGATCAGCTGAAGCTTTTGTCATCCCCTCGTTTAATTCTTTGAGTAAGTCTGATAGTTTTCCCCCGAGAAGTTTAACCGCACCTTCAACCATAACATTGTAATTTTCACGACTGATCAAGCCTTCACACGGGCCGTCGCATTTTTTAATGTGGTAGTCCAGGCAGATTTTGACTTTCTTATTCGCTATAGTCTCTGGTGTCAGCGCGAATTTACAGCTTCGGATTTTGAACAGCTGATTTATCAGCCGGAGTGCATAACGCATACTCTTAACGTCGGTGTAAGGTCCGAAATACCGCGAACCGTCTCTTACAAGATTTCTTGTTGCAAAAATTCTGGGGAAATCCTCGTTGGTGACTTTAATAAACGGGAATGATTTGTCATCTTTTAAGAGTACATTATAACGGGGTTTATATTGCTTGATAAGATTGTTCTCAAGGACAAGTGCTTCGAGTTCTGAATCGGTAACAATCAGTTGCAGATCATGGATTTTCTTAACCATGAGACCGATACGCACTGAGGAGTGCTCGGGCAAGAAATACGTTCGAACTCTATTCTTCAGGTTCTTTGCCTTGCCGATATAGAGGTGTTTCCCCTTGTCATTAAAAAATTGGTAAACTCCCGGCTTATCCGGGAGGTTCTCCAATTTCGATTTGAGAATATCGTTCATGTGTATCAGATAAAATGCAATATATGTTACAATATATGCATTTTAAGAGATTTATAAATTATTTCTTGAATGAATAATTTTTCGGAATAACGATAATTCCGCTTTCAGTCATTGTAAATAACTTACTGTCTTTAGTCGGATCAAATCCGATTTCGTAACCTTCAGGGACTTTTACGTTCTTATCTATAATGGCTCTCCGAATCTTGGCACCTCTTCCGATATTACAATTATTCATAATAATGGAATCGGTAACATACGCGTAACTGTTTACACGAACATTTGCACCGAGTATGGAACGCTCAACCAAACCTCCGGAAACGATTGTACCGTCGCACAACATGGAGTTCAGTGTACGTCCGATACGTTCGCCTTCATGCGACAACGTCTTTGCCGGTGGAAATTGATATTGATACGTTCTGATCGGCCAGTCATAATCATACAAGTTAAATTCAGGAATTACACTGATAAGATCCATGCTTGCATCATAATAACTATCGATGGTTCCAATATCTTTCCAGTACGGTTTACTCTTTTTATTTTCGTCAACGAACGGATAAGCAACCACTGTACAATTCGACTGTACCATGTAGGGAATGATATCCTTACCAAAATCATGATTCTTCATTTTTTTGGTTTGAAGCTCATTCAGCACATCACGCAAAATGGACTCGTTAAAAATATAGACGCCCATGTTTACCAAAGCTGTGCCGGGTTTGTTTGGATTTTCCGGCGGCTGCGGTGGTTTTTCAATGAAAGATTCAACCGAATAATTATTATTTATGCCAATAACACCAAATCTGGCAGCTTCTTCAATCGGTACATCAATACAGGATATTGTGAGATCAGCTTTCATGTCATTATGATACTGAAGCATCTTCAAGTAGTCCATCTTGTAGATATGATCACCACCCAAAATAAGAACCCATTTACATTTGCGATCGCCTGTGTATAGATTCATGTTTTGATAAATAGCGTTTGCAGTGCCGAGATACCAGTCGCCGCCGATTTTTCTCTGAGGTGGTACCGAGTAAATGAACTCTCCCAATTCGGGATTAAAAATACTCCAAGCCTCAAATATATGTTGATTCAAAGAATCCGATTTGTATTGAACAAGCACGTAGATTCTACGCAGACCGGAATTGAGGCAGTTAGATAATGCAAAGTCAATAATTCTGTATTTTCCGCCGAATGGCACAGCTGGTTTACTTCTTGGTAAGGTCAAAGGATGGAGGCGCTCGCCCTGTCCACCGGCCAATATCATGGTAATCGTGTCACGCAACATTGAAGATCCGGGAAACATATCATAAACTCCAATTTAATTTTACAAATCAGACGCCCTGGCAACCGGGGGTTCGTAAGAAATTTTCAAAATTTAATAAATAATAAAAAAAAATCCACATGACAAGCAAGGATAATTTCGTGAAATAACAATCAATTAACTTATTTATTTTCATAATGTTACGAATATTTTCCCAATATCTCATTTTTCCGTTAATCCCCTTACGGTGGCTTAATATTTACTTTATTGGTGCAGCATTAAACCGAAACCTGTTCTGCCATGTCCAATGAATGAAATAAATTCTTCATTATTCCAAGGATACAGTATGAAAGCTACACAAAAATTTTCGATCCTCACAATCCTTTTCTCGTTATGTCTGTTTGTTGCTCTGCAGGCGCAGCCACAAACAAACGTACCGCCGAAAAAGCAGCACAGAGAGTTCGCGAATAAAGGATTCTGGGGTAAACTTGATTTGACCCCTGAACAAAAGGCTAAGGTAGGAGAACTGAAAAGTGCTCATGAAAAAGCTATGATTGACATGAAAGCCGATTTGGAAAAGCTCCGCGTTGATAAAAAAGACCTGATCCTAAAAGGCGACTTTAACCGCAAAGCTATAACCGATCTGGAAGAACAGATCATGAAACAACAGAATAAGATTCACATGGCCGCATTGAATCACCGTTTAGACGTTGTTGCATTATTGACTCCTGAGCAGAAAGAAAAAGTAAAAAATCTGAAGTTCTGGATGGAAAAGAAACATGAAAAACAAGAACATCAGAGAATGAAACCAAAGTCCCCCAACATGTCCAAATAAGGACAACTTCGCACATACGCAAAAAGGGAGGGCATGCGACGCCTTCCCTTTTTCATTTACTAAATGTATCTTCTTTTTACTTGAGGATTTTTATTATTGTGTTTAGCCAGAAAAGCTTCTGATCCTTTAAATATGGACTCGGATAGCTATAATAAAAAGGGTTGTCATTCTTTGAAACACCGGCAAGTTTGCATTCTTTCAGAGAGTTCAATGCCGATTGTGCAAGAGGAATTAAAAAGCTTTCATTCCCCCATCCCAGAATAACAGGCGCACCGGATTTCAGGTTAAGGCACTTCTTAAATTCTTTCTTCCTTGCGAGGTGAAATATGCTATGCGGATTTGAAGCATCAATTTTAGAGGCACGGATAAAGTCGTCATAAAATTTTCCGCTGTTGCCATTCCGCAAATCGGATAAGTTAAGTACCCGTACATATTGCCAGTTCTTGAATTCCATCAGCCGCATAATCTGGTATTGGGCATTGTCCGGACGCGTCGGAACAATTTCTTTCTTCCAATCCCTGCCTGACATTTCCTGCATGGTAAACAACGTCGGCACGTATTCCGGGTCCAATGGTTTTGAGGAGCCGGGATTCATCATGACTACAACAGAATCCACAGGCATATTGGCATTGAAGGCTATCCTCTTTTTGACAATTTCCAGAATACTCCGGCATTTAAATACCGTCGTACCGATTTTCAAATCGTAAAAGTGGCCGTAAACATCATAAATTTGTTTAAGTTCTGAGGCGTAGAGAAATTTCAATTGCTTATCCAATATTATTATAGCGTGAAATATACGGAAATAGCAGATGGGAAATAGAACACGGATGACGCTGATGACACAGATTCTCACGGATTTCTTTTTGTTAGAAAACATATCTCTAGTCGCCTATGACATGCTAAAGTAATCCTTTCATTAACCACGGTCTTTAGACCGTGGTAAGATGCCCCCAAGAGATATGGACTTTAGTCCAATAAATTTAATCAGTGAAAATCCGTGTCATCAGCGTTATCCATGCCTGCCCGCCGAAGGCGTGGTTCTATTGACCGAAAGGGTTTAAAACGAAAAAAGCGAAGTTTTCACTTCGCTTTAGCTGCCTTGCTAGGGCTCGAACCTAGAGACTTCTGATCCAGAGTCAGACGTGTTGCCAATTACACCACAAGGCAATTTTAAGGCTTCAAATTTACCAATATTCCGGCTAAAAAACAATCCCTTTCATACAAAATAAAATTTCCTTAAATTATAGTTTTATATATTTGTATAACAGCATTATTTATGTAATGCAAACTACTTTTTTTGTGTCTGTAAAAAAGTAAGATTAATTATAGATTGAAACTATTCATTTCGAGGTAATATGTGTGGCATAGTTGGATATATAGGACAAAAGAATTCTGTTCCAATTTTAATAGAAGGCCTTAAAAGATTAGAGTATAGAGGTTATGACTCTGCCGGTTTAGGTCTATTGGTTGATAAGAAACCGGTAATTATTAAAAGAAAAGGTAAAGTCTCCCAGTTAGAAAAATTAGTATCGGAAAAACCGATTTCTGCTACTGTCGGTATTGGCCATACCCGTTGGGCAACACATGGCGAACCGAATGAAATCAACGCTCACCCGCATGCAAGCGAAGACGGTAAATTATTCCTTATACATAACGGGATAATTGAAAACTACATGACGATAAAAAACCGTCTGCTGAAAAAGGGATACACCTTTAAAAGTCAAACTGATACCGAAGTACTTTGTCAGTTGATTGACTCATTCTTGAAATCAGGTCACAAATTATTTAAAGCTGTACGCCTTGCTCTTGCAGAGGTAGAAGGAACTTACGGTCTGGCAATAATATATTCCGAAGAACCTGATAGAATTGTCGCAGCCAGAAAAGGTTCCCCTCTTGTCGTCGGCATCGGCGATAATGAAAATTTTGTAGCGTCTGATGTCGCGGCTCTGATAGCTTATACCAAGCAGATCATCTATCTTGACGACGGCGAAGTAATCGAACTTACCCAGAACTCTTACACAACGAAAACCGTTTATGACGAAGATATCTTAAAAGAAATCATCGAAGTAAACATGTCACTCGATGAGATAGATAAAGGCGGCTTTGAAACATTCATGCTCAAAGAGATTATGGAGCAGCCTGATTCAGTTCTCAACTCCATGCGCGGAAGATTGCTCGCGAGCGATGGAACAGCCAAACTCGGTGGAATCGAAAACATGGTTGATCAAATTGTAAAGTCAAAGCGCATCATACTCTCAGCATGCGGCACATCATGGCATGCTGCTCTGGTTGGCAAGTATATGTTTGAACAATATTTGCGTGTCCCTACTGAAGTTGACTATGCGTCGGAATTCCGTTATAGAAACCCTATTATTCATCCTGATGATACCGTTTTCTTCATTTCGCAGAGCGGTGAAACTGCCGATACTTTAGCAGCAATGCGTGAAGCCGGAATGAAGGGCGCATTGTGCGTCGGTATCTGTAACGTTGTGGGCAGCACCATTGCCCGCGAAAGCGATACCGGTGTGTATATCCACGCGGGTCCGGAAATCGGCGTCGCCTCGACAAAAGCATTTACATCACAGTTGACTGTATTAGCTCTCATCACCCTTTTGCTCGCGAGAAAAAAAGACATGAGTAAAGTCGACGGTCAGGCAATTGTAAAAGAATTTTTGACAATTCCCGATAAAATCAAAAAGATATTGGAATTACGAAGCGAGATTGAAAAAATCGCTGAAGTATTTAAAGATGCAACTAACTTCCTGTATCTTGGAAGAGGTTATAACTTCCCTGTTGCTCTTGAAGGTGCGTTGAAATTGAAAGAAATTTCCTATATCCATGCTGAAGGTTATCCGGCCGCTGAAATGAAGCACGGACCAATCGCATTGGTTGACGAAAACATGCCGGTCGTATTTATTGCACCGCAGGATTCGACCTATGACAAGATTGTCAGCAACATACAGGAAATTAAAGCAAGAAAAGGAAAAGTAATAGCCATCGCCGTTGAAGGTGATGACGTTATTGACTCATTAGCCGATTATGTAATTAAAATCCCGGACACAATCCGGATGTTAATGCCAATACTTGCAGCGATTCCGCTTCAATTATTGGCCTATTACATTGCAGTCAAGAAAGGGCTCAATGTAGATCAGCCAAGAAATCTCGCTAAAAGCGTGACTGTTGAATAACTAATCAGGAAACTTTATGTTACCCAAAAATGTGCTCATTATGGGAGCCGCGGGACGCGATTTCCATAATTTCAATGTTTTCTTTAGAGGAAACGAGAATTACCGTGTAGTTGCTTTTACCGCTACACAAATCCCCAACATCAACGACAGACTTTACCCTGCCGAATTAGCCGGAAGTCTTTATCCGAACGGTATAAAGATCTATGACGAGAAAGATCTTGTGCGGCTTATTAACGAATTGCATGTTGAAGAAGTGGTATTCTCATACTCCGATGTTACTGCAACGTATGTGATGCAAAAAGCAGCTATCGTAAATGCGGCTGGAGCCTCATTCCGTCTGCTTGGCGCTGGTGAAACAATGATAAAAAGTACAAAACCGGTCATCTCCATCATTGCTGTCCGTACCGGATGTGGTAAATCTCAAACATCCCGTAAAATTGTAGAGTTATTACGAAAGGCCGGAAAGAAAGTTGTTGCAATCCGGCATCCTATGCCTTATGGCGATTTAGTTAAGCAAAAAGTCCAGCGGTTCGGTTCAATTGAAGATTTGAAACTGCACAACTGTACGATCGAAGAAATTGAAGAGTATGAGCCGCACATTGTTCACGGCGGAGTTATTTACGCAGGCGTAGACTACGAAGCTATTTTACGTCAAGCTGAACAGGAAGCCGATGTTATTATATGGGACGGCGGAAATAACGATATTCCGTTCTATCACTCTGATTTAACGTTCACTGTTGTTGACCCGCACAGACCGGGACATGAAATGACATATTATCCGGGGCACACTTCATTGCTGCTCGCGGATGTGGTTGTCGTTAATAAAGTTGATTCTGCAAAACCGGAGAATATACAGATTGTTCTCGAGAACGTGAAGAAATCGAACCCCGGTGCGATCGTTATTGAAGGCGACTCCCCTGTTACGGTTCAAGATCCTTCTGTCATTAAAGGCAAACGTGTTCTTGTAGTTGAAGACGGTCCGACCCTCACACACGGTGAGATGGAATACGGCGCCGGCATGGTTGCAGCATGGAACGGTGGAGCAAAAGAAATTATTGATCCGCGTCCGTACACAGTCGGAACGATAACCGATACGTTTAAGAAATATCCGAAGATCGGTAAACTGCTCCCGGCAATGGGATACAGCGATCAGCAGATCAAAGATCTTGAAGAGACAATCAACAAAACCGATTGTGATTCCGTTATTATCGGTACTCCGATTGATCTTTCAAGATTGGTCAAGATTAACAAGCCTTGTACAAGAGTGACTTATGATTTAGTAGAAAAAGGTAATATTACATTAGAAACAATACTTAAGGATAAAAATCTTTTATGAAACGTATAGCCGTAGTAGCTCTCGGTGGTAACGCTTTACTTCGTGGTGATGAACCCGGAACAATTTCCGATCAGGCAAAGAACACGTATAATACTTGCAAGTTCATCACAAAACTTCTTACCCGGTTCGATTCTCTCGTGATCACACACGGAAACGGTCCACAGGTAGGAAATATTTTACTAAGAAACGAAGCAGGATTCAGAGATTATAACATACCAAAGATGCCTCTTGATATCTGCGTCGCAGATTCTCAGGGCGGTATCGGTTATCTGACCGAACGTCAGTTGCGTAATGTTATTCTGGAAGAATCCCTTAATAGAGAAGTATTGACTTTAGTCACACAGGTACTCGTTGATAGAGAAGATCCGGCATTCGCGAATCCGACAAAACCGGTCGGTCCTTTTTACACTGAATCCGAGGTTGCAAAACTCAAACAACAGCAGCCTTCATGGCAGTTCAAAGAAGATCCGAAAAAGAGAGGCTGGAGAAGGGTTGTTCCCTCACCTAAGCCGATTGAAATCATGGGTGAAAAGATTATAGAAGAACTCGCGAACCGCGGAGTCCTTGTAATCGCTTCAGGCGGTGGTGGAATTCCGGTTATTAAAAGTGCCGAGGGAATTCTGGATGGTGTTGAAGCCGTTATTGATAAAGATTCTGCTTCCTCTCTGTTAGCAACAAGAATTCACGCTCACGAACTTTTTATTCTTACCGACATCAACAAAGTAGCGGTTAATTTTAAGAAACCCGGCGAACGTTTTATAGATAAAATGAGTGCCGATGAAGCACTCGAGTATTATAATGCAGGTGAGTTCGAAGCCGGCAGCATGGGTCCAAAAGTCATGGCTGCAATCCGTTTTATCCAAAACGGTGGCGAACGCACTACGATTACTGACGCAACGTCATTAGAAAATTTTGACGGCGGCACACAAATAACCAAATAGAAAGGAGACCTTAATGGCAGTAAACATGAAAGGCAAGAGCCTTCTCTCCATTAACGACTTAACACATGAAGAGATTTGGCAAATATTTGATCTGGCAAAATCTCTTAAGGAAAAACGATTATCCGGAGAAAAGCATCGTCTTCTTGAAGGCAAAAAACTTGGAATGATCTTTTCCAAGCCTTCAACAAGAACACGCGTTTCATTTGAAGTTGGTATTTATGAACTCGGTGGTATCGGATTGTATTTTGGTCCGACCGATTTGCAATTAGGCCGAAGCGAAAATATCTACGATACTGCAAAGGTTCTGTCCCGATATCTTGATGGAATTATGATTCGTACATTCTCTCATCAGGATGTCGCAGATTTGGTACAGCATTGTTCCATTCCGGTTATCAACGGATTGACCGATCTTTTACACCCATGTCAGGGATTAACCGACTTGTTTACCCTTTGGGAGAAAAAGAAAGAAGTCCGTGGGTTAAAACTCGCGTTTATCGGTGACGGTAACAATGTTGCTCACAGCCTTATTAACGCATGTTCAAAATTAGGTGTAAATATATCAATCGCCTGCCCTTCCGGCTACAAACCGAATGCAGACATTGTAAAGGCCGCATCAGTAAATGCCGCTTATTTCGGAAGCACAATTTCGATTGTAGAAAATCCGGTTGAAGCTGTAAAAGATGCGGACGTTATTTATACCGACGTTTGGGCAAGCATGGGACAGGAAAAAGAAGCGGAAGAACGGAAGAAAAAATTCATCAGCTATCAGGTAAACGAAAAACTCGCTAGCAATGCTAAAGCAGATTATTTGTTCATGCACTGCCTGCCTGCTCATCGAGGCGATGAAGTGACTGATGCCGTAATGGATTCCCCGAATTCTGTGGTATTTGACGAAGCAGAAAACAGATTACACGTACAAAAAGCCATCATGGCTCTGGTAATGTAAATCTACAGTAAAATAAACTCACCCCAGCGATTACATTTCACACAAATTACTATCTCAAGCCCTCCCCTCTCTTTTCAAGAGAGGGGTTGGGGTGAGTTCACTTTTAAATGGAATGAACAAGCAGCTCAATGAAGATGGTCGAATTACTGCTGCCTAAAAATCATCCTTTTTCTTTCTGCCAAAATTCACATCTATCGGCAGCATCCTTACGATGAAGTAGCCGGGAATCATAGTAATAAGAATCCAAATAAAGAATAATTTATACCCCAAGAACTGTTGTATATAACCACTCACTAATCCCGGAAGCATCATGCTTAATGCCATAAATCCTGTTGCAATTGCGTAGTGAGCCGTCTTAAACTCTCCATCGGAAATATACAGCATGTACATCATGTATGCTGAAAAACCAAAGCCATAGCCGAACTGCTCCAGTGCCACGCATGCATTAATAACAAAAAAGTTATCAGGCTGGGTAAATGAGAGGAAAATATACAAGATATGCGGAATATTAATTGCTAAGAACATCCACCATATCCACTTTTTTAATCCGTCCTTTGCTGCAGCAATACCACCTAGAAAACCACCCAGTGTCAGTGCAATAACACCGACTGTTCCATAAACGAAGCCGACTTGTGCTGTTGTCAAACCTAAACCACCGGCAGCTTTCGTATCAAGAAAAAACGGAGCGGCCAATTTCAACAACTGTGCTTCGCCCAAACGGTAAATGAGTAAAAAGGAAATCGTCAGGATAATGTGCTTTTTCTTAAAAAACAGAACGAAAGTCTGAACAAACTCACGTAATATATCCGAAGGTGGTACAGTTTTGTTTTTGTCCTGTTCCGGCTTTGGTAATGAAAGAACATGATACAAAGCAAATGATATATAGAGAAGTCCTAATATGAAAAATATAATTATCCATGGCGACTGCACGCCTTGCCCTTGCAAAGCAGGTAATATCGTCACGGCATGACTTTGCAGATACCCCACGAGCATAACCAATATTCCCTGCCCGAGTATCATGGCAAATCTGTAAAACATGCTTCTGATACCGACAAAGAATGCCTGATTGTGTGTATCCAGTCCAAGCATGTAAAATCCATCCGCGGCAATGTCGTGCGTCGCAGAGCTGAAAGCCAACAGCCAAAAGAAGGCTAAACTGTATTGTACACTTTTAGAGGTGTGCAGAGAAAATGCGATTGCTGCAAATCCGGCACCCAGTAAAAGTTGATTAAAAATTATCCACATCCGTTTCGTTTTATAGAGGTCAACAAAGGGGCTCCAGAACGGCTTAATGACCCAGGGTAAATATAGCCAGCTGGTGTATAAGGCAACTTCGGCATTGGAAAGGCCAAGATTTTTGTACATGATAACGGATATATACATGACAACTGCGTATGGTACGCCTTCGGCAAAGTAGAGAGAAGGTACCCATAACCACGGAGATTTCTTGCTTGTAATTTTAGAGGTAGCCACGGCATTTCATGGATTGTGAACGATATGGATTCAATCTCAAATAAGAAATGAAATTGAATGTAACTATGAGGACTAAGATAAGAAGAATTTTAGTGTCTTAATAATTCTTTACTTTTTCAACCAAGGCGAAGCTAAGAACAGCGACTACGATGAGTATACCAATCCCGATAATGAAATTACGGATCAACTGCCTTTTCATTTGTTTGCGTCTGAATCTGTTCGTTTCAGTTGCATCACGCTGATAATCTTTCCCCGAATACCAACTCTGATCATTCATTCCCAAAAATCTCAACTTTCAAATTTCTAAAATAATCATAAAAACATGCATACAACATGATAAACTATTTCTAAACAATATGTGATGGCTGACAAGTGGAAAGTAGTTTTATGAGGTTCTTAAAAGATGTGGGCAGGGAGGGAATTGAACCCCCGACACATGGATTTTCAGTCCATTGCTCTACCGACTGAGCTACCTGCCCATAAAAATTAGAATATGAAAAATAAGGATTCTTCAATTAAGATACAAATGTTTTATGAGAGTATTTGTGTATGAAGTGCAATTTCTTCAAGTACCGAGGACACTCTCAAACAATCAATAAGAGCACCTTCATATACCATAGCCTTCCCTTTTACATGTACCTCAAAAGTTAAGGAACGGGCAACTTCGAAAGAACACCTGATAGCTTTCTGCAGCTGAGCTATAACCTCCTCAAAAGAATGCCATTCATCATTAAAGAGCATTACCCTGGACAAAAGAGCTGTTGTTGTCTCTTCAGATGTATATGTTTCCGGAGTGGATTGTTCTTGAAATTGAATATTTTTCATATCAAAAGTTACACAATACGCCACATAAATGAAACATTTATACTCGTAAAATTGTTAAATTTACATATGGATTTTATTAATGTTTTCTTGACTATGTAGGGTTTAAGAAATTGAAAATTGCAGTCTGTATAACATCTGCCTTTGAAATAAACTCGCCCCTTGAAATCTCTTCAACGACCGCATCCTTGAATCGTGAAAAGTTAGTTTCAATGCTTAATCCGTTTGATGAATATGCAATCGAGGAAGCAGTTAAAACTAAAGAACTCTTCGACGGTACGGTTGATGCAATATGCGCCGGAGCGGAATCGAATACCGAAATTCTCCGTAAAGCATTAGCGATGGGTGCTGATAATGCTTTACTTATTCAAACCGGTGGGGAACTTACTTCCCTATCAGCAGCAATCCTGTTATCAAAGGAGATCAAAGAGAAAAACTATGATATCGTATTTATGGGAATGCAGACAGTTGATTATCAGAATGGGCTTGTAGGAATGTTAACAGCCGAACTGTGCGGGTATCGCATTATTCATGCCTGTACAGCGTTACGAATTAATAGTTCTCAGATTTCCGGTGACCGCGAAATAGAAAACGGAGTAGAAACCATCACTACATCTTTGCCGGCAGTCATCACCACAAACAAAGGAATAAATAATCCGCGCTACCCTTCTTTAAAGGGAGTAATGGCTGCTAAAAAGAAATCGATAGAAACAAAGGTTCACACCTCAGAATTGCAGACTCAAATTCCGGTTGCCATGCGGTTGAAAAATCTGGATAAGAGAGTCAGGCTTTTTGAAAACTCACCAGCCGGAATACAAGCACTTGCCCATCAATTAAAAAATGAGGGGCGTATTTTATGAGTGCTTCGAACTCTCATGTATGTGTATTTGTCGCCCAAACAAACGAAGGTATTTCCGCGGCTTCCCGAAATCTTTTACAGAGGGTTTCTGCTGTCTATAAAGGTTTGGATGCCTCTGTAGAAGCAATAATAATCGGTGAAAACAACCAGCAAGGAAATGACTCACTGAACCGGTGCGGAGTGAATAAAATAACGCATTTGAAATGTTCATCTCCCCTGCTCCAGACACATGCAGTCAAAAAAGCCGTATTAGACTTGATACCAGACGATGGAATTGTGCATATTTATAGCCTTAACGAATTGCTTCTGACTGGCTTAACTGCCTCTGTCGCCGCAGCTAAAAGATGGCCGATGTTTGCAGGATGTTCAGAAATAAACAACATTGCATCAATTACACGGCCAATATTCGGCGGAAAAATTGATGAAATAAGGAATGTTTCTGAGGTCTCTTGTGTTATATCTGTAAGGCCGGTTAAAGAAAATATTGATTATGAACCTGTTCAGGTCGAATATAAATCAATTGAGATTACCGAAAATACTGAAAATCATTATATAATTACGCTGCCGGAAAATCAGACTCAAAAGAGTATTACTGACGCATCTATAGTGATTTCCGGCGGAAGAGGCTTAAAATCAGCAGAGAATTTTTCAATGCTGTTCAAATTTGCTGAAGTGGTAGATGGTGCTGTGGGTGCATCAAGGCCGGTAGTTGATTCCGGATGGATTTCACATGAGCACCAGGTCGGCCAGACAGGACAAACTATATCGCCAAATTTGTATATTGCCTGCGGTATTTCGGGTTCTGTGCAGCATATGGCCGGAATGTCAGCATCAAAATGTATTGTGGCTATCAATACTGATAAGGATGCTCCGATATTCTCAATTGCTGATTATGGTATTATTGGAGATGCGTTGGAAATTTTACCTCAGTTAACAGCTGAGATAGAAAAATTAAAATGAAAAGGAAACGTCTTGGAAAAGATTGAATGTGAAATATTAGGATTATCAAGCAGTCCCGCTACCGGCGGTGCATACGCTTTGCTATTAAAGGAAGTATTTGGAAGTAGAAAACTGCCCATCATTATCGGACAATTTGAGGCTCAGGCAATTGCCCTTGAACTCGAAAGTATTAAACCGCCCCGTCCGATGACTCACGATTTGATAAAAGCGATTATTGATAATCTTGGCGCGAATGTAAATGAAATTATTATAACCGAACTCAAGGACAATACATTTTTTGCTAAAATCGTTCTTGAAGTTGCATCATTGACCAATGAAATAGATGCACGCCCAAGTGACGCTATTGCGGTTGCTCTGCGCGTCGGCTGCCCTATTTTCGTTTCTGATTCGGTTATGGATACAGCTGCTTTTACACCGTCAAACGAAATTCCGGATTTATCTGCTGATGAATCTCCTGAAACACCGGAGTCAATGCCGGAACCACCTTCGACATCAAAGGAAGCAAAAATAGCCTCATTGCAGGAAAAGCTACGCCAGGCTCTTGAGATTGAGGATTATGAAAAGGCCGCTAAAATAAGAGATGAAATCAAAAAAATGTCTAATTCTAATTAGCATCTTTTGGATTATTAAAGACTTTATCGCCGATTTTACATTCTTCACACCGCTCGCGGGAACAATAATTCCTGAACAGTTCTATCATTCCCTGATAGATTACCGACTTCTTTATTGAAGATTCAATGTGAAGTGCTTCACTTACTTCATTGACAAGGCTGTTTTCGGTTTCTGTAACAACACTGGAGTACACTGCTAAAGTTTTGTCTGCGAACTTCTTCTTATTGAACAAATCGAAATAGATGTATACAAACGGCAGAATAACATTGATAAAAATTTCGTCAGCGCGCGTGTTCCCCAAGAAGTAATGAGTATCCTCCGAAGCTGATTTATCGAACATAAAATGCTTCTTCCAATACCCCTCACCTTTGATGATGAGAAGTGTCCGCAAAGCATTTTTCAATACGGTATAATTATGAATCTCGTAAAACTTTTTCATAATTGAAGGAATCAGATCTTCGCGTAAAATCTTTTTTGCAAGCCGGGCTCCAGCCGCGATTCTGAGTGTTGGAAAATTCTGAGGCCTTAATTTAAAAAAGTGCCAGTCCGTTGAGTCGAACTTTGCACCTTTGTAATTATCCTGTATTGTAACCCAATGCTCTGAAATTTTCCTCACATACGCGATGGTATTCTCGTCTTTTAATCCCGCGGTATCCGGAATCAATCCGGAAACGGAAAAGTACAAAGCTTCCAATGTATCTACCATCTCATTATCAGGTATATCGAGTCTTTCGATGAACGAAATCGGGACAGCTTGTGTAAGCTTCACCATAATTTGACGGTTCTGGGAATATCCTAAAGCTTCGAATATCGATTCATAAAAAAGCTGTTCCCAGATATATTTATCATTGAGATTTTCAGCTGATAGCTTCTCGTTGTAAATTTCTTTCGGAAATGAATAATGCGTCACCGGCTCTTTTAATTTTAGAGAATCAATAAACACTAATTCCCGAAGCCGTGTGATCATTTTTTCACATTTCTTCTTAAACCGCTCTACACCGAGTTCACCGAGAAAATCAATCTTTGTCTGTTCATCCGCGAATCCGGACACTTTATAACAGTGGACTTTATTGGTCTTTTTCTCATCTTCTATCACCATTGATTTCCGGATAGAGTCAATCACTGCTTCATCAATGAACTGGGCAAAACATATGGTATTTATTTTGCGGCCATCCTGAGTGTACACATAATTTTGATTTGATTCGTTATTGACAATGGCGTGTAAAATAACTTTGTTGAAGCGTTTATTTATATTATGGCCGTGGCTTTTCCAGTCGGAGTGCGTGTTGTCTATCTCAACGTCCCCTACATATGTCAGGTTACCTATTTTTACTCTTGCATTGAGAAAATCAGGACCGCCGTTTTCTTTGTTTTCGTCCCCGGTCTCAAGTATCTCAATTTTCTCGCCTGATTCAGTAAAAACCTCTTTATTAAATTTACGTTCTTTCCATATTGAGGCTAAAATAGTTTCGGGAATGTGTACGTGAGATGACATTTTCTTAAACCCGCGAATTTGCTTGGTAAAACTGAGCACCTACATTTGCCTATGTACATAATGTACAAAGTTCAACGAGTACGTAGTGCAAGTTACGGCTCTCAACAATGGGAATCAATGCTTAAAAATCTAAATCAGGTAAAATCTTTCCTGCTGCGGTATATGCTGATAACAAGACCGAACATCAGCATATTATTGAGTAAGGAACTTCCGCCATAGCTGATAAACGGAAGCGGTACACCGATAACCGGCATGATACCGATTGCCATACCAACATTGATCATGAAGTGCATCATGTAAATGGTCATGATGCCGATAACAACGAGGCTCAGATAATCATCTTTCGCAAGCGAAGCGATTTTTAATAACCGGGTGAAAAGAACAGCAAACATGACGATGATAAAAATTCCCCCTATGAATCCAAACTCCTCACCTACTACGCAGAAGATAAAATCAGTCCACTGTGCAGGGATAAAATGTAACTGTGTTTGATTACCGGCCAAAAAGCCTTTTCCGAAGAATCCTCCGGAACCGATTGCAATTTTAGCCTGCAATGAGTTGTAACCTGCACCTAACGGATCTGCACCGGGATCAACAAAGGATAAAATTCTTTTTTGCTGATGAGGGCTCAGGATATTGAAAACATAATCTACGAAAAAGCCGGAAGCTAAGTTGATAGCAAAAATTGATCCACTGAGGAACACATCTTTTCTGAAGAAAAACAAAATGGCGAAAACGGCTACTAATGCCAATATAAAATACACCGTACCAAATAAGGATGCCAAAGCACATACAACCGGTGACAAAACGAAGAACAAACCAAAAAGGCTAATTCCCTTCCAGAAAAGCATCATTAAGATAATGCCGAAAAATATTAAAGAAGAACCCAAGTCAGGTTCTAACATGATAAGTCCGACCGGCAGCAGACCAATACCGACAGCCATAATAATATCTTTCAGCTTATCCAGATCTGTTTTAGCATCACTTAAATATCTGGCAAGAAAAAGTACTGTGCCTAATTTCGCAACTTCAGAAGGCTGGAAACTGAAACTTCCTAGGAAAATCCAACATTTCTGTCCGCCTACTACGCGGCCAATGAGCAGCACCAATACAAGTAAACCTAATGAACCGATATATGCAGGAATTGAAACCATCCTGATAAATCTAACTGGCAAATAACAGACGGCTGTGAAAACGACAATGGAAATGCCCCAGGAAATAATCTGCTTGAGAAAGTTGCCCTGTTCAAAAGTGATGTTTCTTGTGGACGAATAAATTGCCATGAATCCGATAATGGTCAACGCAGTTATGATCAGAAATGACGGAACATCAAACTTATCTTGAAAACGATAATCCACTCTCTCCATTAATCGGCTCCGGTCTCTGCTACTACACCGGTTGTGGTAGTAGTCTTTACTTTAAGATATGCGGAAACTACTTTTTGCGCAATAGGTGCCGCATATGTTGCACCAAATCCGGCATTTTCAACAAGTACGGCTACCGCAATTTTCGGATGATCAAACGGTGCAAAACAGATAAATAATGAGTGATCTTTTCCGTGCGGGTTCTGAGCTGTACCGGTTTTACCCGCAATTTGCAGTTCAGCCGACTTAATATTTGTTGCGGTTCCAGCCCCGTTAACCACGAGGTACATACCTTGCTTAACTATATCAAAAGTCTTTTGCGAAACACCGGTGTTTACTTCAGGAAAACTCATCGGAACAAATTTTTTATAATCGTTCAAATAACCTTTGACAACATGCGGCTGGTGCGACTTACCGTTATTGGCAATAAGACCCGCGTAAAACGCCAACTGCATCGGTGTAACGCTGATTTCACCCTGTCCAATACCCAAACTTACCATGATTCCGCGCGGCCAGTTTTTGCCGTAAATTTTCTCATAGTATTTTTCAGTTGGAATGAGTCCGGCTGATTCTTCCATAATATCCACACCGGTTTTTCTTCCAAGACCGAATTTTGAGGCCATTGCGGCAAGCCGTTCAAGACCGTTTTTGAAAATCAATGCGTAGAAAAACGTATTACACGATTTTTCAATCGCGTGAATTACATTAAGCGGCCCGTGAGCTGTATGGCATTTGAAAAAACGTCCGTACGTGAAACCACCGCCGCAGCCATAGGTGTATGTCTCATCAATGATCCCTGCTTCGAGTGCAGTGATAGCACAAAGTACTTTAAATGTTGATCCGGGGGGATGCGCAGCCATAGTGGCTCTATTGAACAACGGCTTTGACGGATCGGTGTATAACTGCGCGATGTATTGCTTTGGTGTAAAATATGAAAACTCATTAAGATTGTATGTCGGCGAACTTGCCATCGCAAGCACTTCACCTGTTGCCGGTTCAATTGCGACAACAGCGCCAATGTGTCCCTGCAATTCTCTTTCCGCTACCCTTTGAGCATCCGCATCAATACTTAACACCAGATCCTTGCCTTTGATAGCCGGTATGTTCTTCAGAGTATGCTGAAAATTGGATACTTCACGCTGTTTGGAATCAACGACAACATATTTATACCCTTTGATACCACGCAGTAACGATTCGTATTTTCTTTCTATACCATTATACCCGACCAGATCACCCGGTGAATAGTATTTCGATGTGTCCGTCTCAAGTCTTTTAGGTGAAATCTCCTTTGTATAACCGTAAAGGTGTGATGCCATAATGGAATCAAGGTATCCGCGCTGCATTTCGATGATGTAACTTACACCAACGAGCTTTTCGGAATTCTCTTCTATCCATCCAATAGAAGCAAAATCAACACCTCTCTTAATCTTGACTGGAGTAAATTTTGAGTACTGCTTATTCTTAAGAAGAATGCCTCGAATAGAGCCCGGAGGAATGTTCAGTACTGCTTCAAGTAGACTGTCGCTTGTCTTTTTATATTCTGCCGGAGTGATACGTACTGTATACGTTGGGGTGTTTTCGACCAACAGTTTCAGATTTCTGTCATAAAAAACACCGCGTAGCGGAACATCCTCGATCGCCTTGATACTATTCATCGCGGCTTTTTCTTCGAAGACGCTTCGTTCAAAAATCTGTAACTGCATTAACCTGAAAATATATACGGAAGCAATGGCTATGACCAGGACAAAAATAATCCCTCTACGATAGCCGGATGCTGATAAACGGGATGTCATCTAAAGCCCTTCTTAGGATACACGACAGTAAACAACAAGCCCATAGCAGCAGTATAAACGCCCGGTAATATACCCTGAAAAAACAAAAATGAAATGAAACGCGAAAACAAATCGAAATGAGCCACCATTGAATACGTGGTAGCATTAATAACGGAAGCAATTAAAATAATGAGAGCAAAGAAATATGAATGAATATAAAATTCCGATTTTTGCTCTTTGTAAAACAATCCGGTAATAAAAATTGCAATCGTATTTGAGAACATTGCGCCGCCTATAAGTCCGCCCGAAACTAAGTCAAAAACAAGTCCAGCAATGGCGGCAGCAATCAAGCCCCATAACCTGCCATTCTTCAGTGTATAGAAGGCAAGAAAGATAATAATCAAATCAGGAATAACTCCTTCAAGAGAAATTATCGGCATAATCTTAATCTGCAGGAATAAGATTACAAGGAAGATAATTATTGGTCTGAATATACTTGAACGCATCAGTTAGCCGAAGAAGTTATTTGTGATGGCAATGTAAAATTAACCGTGGATGTATTCATGATGACGAAAACATTTTCGGTTTTATCAAAATTGACTGAAGGTGTAATTACCACGTTATTCATTGAGCCCTGCTCGGGATTCTGTATCTTCTTTACCCTGCCGATAAGAATTGGAAAACTTACCAACGAACTATAATTTGATGTTACTATCCTGTCACCAACTTTTATGTCGGCAGTTTTCGGCAGATTTGAAATCATAATATCGTTGCCGTTAAATTTCAATATGCCGTCAATACGGGAGCGTTCATTTCTGACAATCAACTTCAAATCGGAATTTTTCAATGTCCGCACAATGGAATAGTTCGATGAAACCATTTGTACGATTCCTACAAATCCGTCGCCGGTTACGACAGGACAACCTTGCCGTATACCGTCTGAACTACCCCGGTTAAGAGCAAAGTTCATTTGAATTCCCGTAATGGATTTGTAAACGACTGAGGCTGGTATCAACTGATAAGATGAAGTGTCGCGGAATTTTATAAGCTTGTTTAATTCATCATTGGTAAAAGCATATTCCCGAAGCTTGCTTACTTCCATCATGAGTTCGGCATTTCGTCCGCGTAAATATTTTACTTCCGACTTAAGACTGGTAAATGAGAAGAGATCACTGAAAATTGAAGACGTAGCCGCATAGCTTCCAAAAACGAAAGTACGGAATTTCTTTACCGATTGTGAATCATTCTGGGCAATGAGGATAAGACTAATTATCAGTATCAGGACGAATACAATGTATTCTTTAAAAGAATCCCATGCAAAACGAATATAGCGAAACATTAGAATCTTCTGTTACGGAGTAATACTCTGGAATAGTGGTTCACGTTCTCTATAACTCTGCCGGTACCGCGAACAACCGCTGTCAACGGATCTTCAGCAACATGCACAGGGAGATTTGTTTCTTTTCTGATACGTTCATCCAGGCCTTTAAGCAAAGCACCGCCACCGGTAAGCATAACGCCGCGGTCAAGGATATCTGCTGAAAGTTCGGGAGGTGTTCGTTCGAGTGATTGTTTTACCGCATCAACGATCTGCTGAACAGCTTCGTTTAAAGCTTCTCTAATTTCAACAGAAGATACTTCCGTTGTTTTCGGAACGCCGCCAACGAGGTCACGGCCTTTAACCTGAATGGTTAATTCTTCGCGCAGCGGCATAGCAGAACCGACTTCGCATTTAATTGCTTCAGCAGTTTTTTCACCAATTAAAATATTGTGATTCTTTTTGAAGAATTGCATAATAGCATAATTCATTTCATCGCCTGCGATACGGATAGATTCTTCCGTAACAATACCTGCAAGTGCAATAACTGCAATTTCAGTAGTACCGCCGCCGATATCAATGATCATATTTCCGACAGGTGCATCAACATCAATGCCGATACCGATTGCGGCAGCCATAGGCTCAGCAATAAGGTGGACTTCTTTCGCACCCGCATGCTCAGCGCTGTCACGCACTGCACGTTTTTCAACTTCAGTAACACCGCTTGGAACCGCAACAACGATTCGACGGCTTGAAAACATTCCGGAGTTGATCTTCTTGATGAATGCCTTTATCATGCCTTCGGCAATTTCAAAATCTGCAATAACACCGTCACGCATCGGACGCGTTACACGGATTTCTTTATGCTCTCTTCCCTGCATTTCTTTTGCTTTATTACCGAGAGCAATAATTTTCTTTGTGCTTCTATCGTATGCAACGATTGATGGTTCATTGAGAACAATACCGCGACCCTTAACATGAATAAGAGTGTTAGCGGTGCCTAAATCCATCGCAATATCAGATGCGAAAAAATCAAATAAACCCATTATTAAAAAAGCTCCTAATTGTGGTCATCAAAAGATGACGATTTACTTTATTAAAAATATTTAAGTTCTAGTTCAGAATTTCAAAGTTTTAAACAGTCTAAATTACGAAAAATAAAGTAATACGAGAAGGAATTTAACTTAAATTATACAACATTTTGAGAGAATTTAGCATAATTTTCAGTTTTTTCGCATAATCGTAAGCCCCGAGAGAATCCAGCCTTTTCTCCAGTTCTTTTGCCTGATAGGTGTTGCCCATTTTCAGGTTGGCACGAATGGCGTTAAAGTAACTGTATGCCAGGATCCATTTGTCCGTGTTCTGTGGATATTTTAGGGCTTCATTTGCAACCGCCAATGAACTTTTGTAATTCCCGGCAGTGTAATATGCTTCGCTCAAATAATATCTGCATTCCTGAACTAATCGCCATGTTTTTACGTAGCTGTAAAAATGTTCGAGTGAATCAACACTCTCTTTTACTTTGCCTGCTTCTATCAGATTGCTATAGCGGAACAGAGTCAAATCTTCATTGCTCACCCAATAGGACTGGTAGATTGATGCTCGATCTTTTGCAAAGGCGTCGTCTTCAAGTGATTGAATCCCATACTTCGCTTTTTCCATGCATGACTTTGCGTAGTTATAATCGCCCAGAGACGCTAAACACAAGGCTAAACGGTAATTAGCGATACCGGTATAACCTTTGTCGGGTGTCATTGCAATGAAGCTTTCGTAAAGTACCTTAGCCTCTTTAAACCTATTCTGATGGAATCGAATATCAGCCAGTGAAAAATAAGCGTACGCTTTAATTTGTTTAAATTGGTCTTTTACCGAGCGCGTGAGATTTTGCAATACAGGCACGGCCTTCTCCGGGCGTCTGTCTTTCATCAGCGCTATTGCGTATGAGTATGAGAATAAGAAATTCCCCGGATAATTTTTTAACAGGCTTTCATATACGGTAATTGCAGCATCATAATCAAGCTGCTGATCGCAGAGTAACTGAGCGAGATAGTAGCTGGCTTCAATTTTTGTCAGCACACCTTTGTTTGCACTGAGCCGGACTTCGTGAATGGACTGCTTTAAATCGCCTTCATAGCCGATTGCGTTTAATGCCCATTTTAATGACGGCGGTACCTGCGTCAAGGCAAACTTGAATAAACCGAACCCGAGATACACATCGTAATTGGATTTGTTCATATCCAGAACATCATTCAGATACGAGCGCGATTTCTGGCTGGCGGTAATCATATCAAGGTAGTGTTCTGTCTTGCTGTAAGCTACCGAGCGCTGGGTATATACACAGCCCAGAATAAGTGAGGCATATTCTTCTTTGCTTTTAACCTTCGCAAGCTCACTTGCTTTCTCAATAGCGATATCACTGTACTGAATGAATTTATTGTATTCTTTGGTAGAGGAATTTCCAAAGAAATTCCAGAGGTACATTTGCGCCAGATAATAATATGCAAGAGGGTCATTTGGATTGTCCTTAATACCCTGACGGAAAACCGATTCGGCTTTTTCCAACTCCATATTAAACAGGTAGTTCACCCCCGGGCTTAATTTACTGATTAATCCGTTATCATTCATTTGAGGGGCTGTCCATGCCGATGAAGGGATAAGTAAGAAAAGCATGGCGACTATATACTGAAGTTTCACAAAATCGATCCTTTATTTAACGGCTATAACTGCCTTTGTAAATATCCCGGCAGAATACATAGCCGGCGATAAAATCTGTGACTGAAGACTAAATATACAAAAAAAGAACTTTAGGGGCAGTTCAGGCGAAATTCAAGGACGGAGAAACACCCCCCTGCCAATATTGTAAAATAAATCTGCGTATTGTAATTTTAGAACCTGAAAAATGTAAAATATGGAGATAATATGAGTAATAAATCAAACAAGCATGAATTCAAAGCTGAGATAAAACAACTTCTGGATATCCTTGTCCATTCGCTCTATACAAGCAGAGAAATATTTCTCCGCGAATTGATTTCCAATGCATCAGATGCATTAGATAAGATCAGGTTTGAGACGACCAAGGGAACTGATTTTCCGGAAAAAGATCTGCCGCTCGAAATAAAAATAAGTCTCAATGAAGCCGACTCAACCTTAACCATTTCTGATACCGGTATTGGAATGACTCATGATGAAGTAATTGAAAATATCGGTACGATAGCAAAATCCGGTTCAATGGAATTCATCAAACAGCTGAAAGATGCCAAGCAGGACACGAACTCTATTATCGGTAAGTTCGGTGTAGGCTTCTACTCCGTTTTTATGGTAGCAAAGGAAGTGGAAATAACCACAAAATCATATCTTGCCGGCTCAAAAGTTATTCAATGGAAATCGGATGGTCTCGGAGAATATGAAATTGCGGAGTTAGACGAAGAACGCAGCCGCGGTACATCAATCAAAATCTATCTTAAAGATGACGCGAAGGATTTCGCAACCAAATACAGAACCGAGTCGGTCATTAAGAAGCACTCCAGTTTCATCTCATTCCCGATTTATCTTGAGAATGAAAAAGTTAACACCATCACTGCACTCTGGCGTGAACCGAAATCCAGTGTTAAGAAAGAACAGTATGCGGAGTTTTATAAATTCCTGACATACGACTCACAAGATCCCGCTGATACTATTCATGTTTCAATTGACGCCCCGATACAGTTCAATTCTCTGCTCTTCATCCCGCAAAAAAGTTTTGACCTCTTCGGGTTTAACAAAGATAATTACGGTCTTGATCTTTATGTCAGACGCGTCCTCATTCAGCACAAGAATAAGGACTTGCTGCCTGAATATCTCAGTTTCGTCCGTGGTGTTGTAGATTCGGAAGATATACCATTGAACATTTCCCGCGAAACCTTGCAGGAGAATGTGGTTTTTGGAAAAATCGCAAGTTCGGTGACCTCCCAGGTACTGAGTTACCTCATCAAAAAGGCAAAGGACGATGCAGCCTCGTATGCCGAATTCTGGAAAGAGCATGGCAAAGTATTCAAACTGGGATACGGCGACTATATCAACCAGGAAAAATTCCTCCAACTTTTGAGATTCAATTCCTCTCTGAATGAAGACGCGGAATCTCTGACCTCTCTGGAAGAATATGCCGAAAAAATGAAGGAAAACCAGAAGGAAATTTATTACGCTTTTGGACCAAGCCGGGCATCTATTCAGGCTGATCCGCTTCTGGAAGTTTTCAAGAAGAAAGGCATCCCCGTACTGTTCCTCTACGAACCCGTTGACGAGTTTGTACTCTCCTCAGTACATAAGTACAAGGACTTTGAATTCCACTCAATTGATAAGTCCGATCTGGCGAAACTCGATGAGATGCCTGATAGCCCGGAGCATGCTCCAGAGGTTGCGCCGCTGGCTGAGGATGATGAAAAGTTGTTTCCTACCCTGCTCGTCAAAGTTAAGGAGATTTTGGGCGATAAAGTGCTGGAAGTTAAAGAGTCTAAACGCTTAACAGACAGTGCAGTATGCCTTGTAAATGAAGATGATAGTATCACTTCCACAATGCAGAAATTTATGCGTCTTACCAACAAAGATTTAGGAGCACAGAAGAAGATATTCGAGGTAAACAAGAATAATCCCCTCATAAGAAACCTGATTACAATATTTCGTAAGGATTCAAATGATGAGTATTTGAAGAATATGGTTAACCAGTTATTTGAGGTTGCTCAACTTACCGATGGTGATCTTCTTGATGTACACACCCTGTCAGTAAGGTTGAACAAATACTTTGAAGAGTCCAGTAAATGGTACTTGAAATAGATACTAAAAAGGCCGTCTAAGACGGCCTTTTTTTTTACTTAAATTCGATTGTCTGATCTTCATTGATCGAGACATGCAGATTGTCTATAAGCCTGGTCTTACCAATTTTACAGGCAATTAGGATAAAATACCCTTTCCCTGCCTCAAGAGGCCCCGCATCGTCAAAGGAAGAGTCGTCTACAATCTTGATATAGTCAAGATTTGCTGAGTTTATGACTTCATAAAGCACTTTCATGGCATTAATTATGGCCTCTGCATGCCGTTCTCCACCTTTAATTAAATCCTGTGCTTTATTAAGGGAGTTATGCAATACTAATGCATCAATTCTTTCAGTAGCAGACAGATAAATGTTCCGGGAGCTCAGTGCCAAACCGTCGGATTCGCGCATTATCTTACAGACATTGATCGAAATTCCGAGATGCAGGTCACATTCCATTCTGGTGAGTAAAGTCGCCTGCTGGGCATCCTTCTGTCCGAAAAAGGCCATGTCCGGCCGTACGATATTAAACAGAATTGTGACCACGGTAGCCACCCCCTGGAAATGCGTCGGCCTGAATTCACCCTCAAGTTTTTTACCAAGTTTAGTGACATTTACATAAGTCTGCGCACCCTCAGTATAAATTGATTCGGCAGATGGGATAAGTACATAATCAACACCTTCAGATTCAAGTAACTTACAATCACGCTCAATATCGCGCGGGTACGTGCTGAAATCCTCATAGGGTGCAAACTGAGTCGGATTGACAAAAATGGATACAACCGTTATGTCGGTTTTTGCTTTGGATTCTTTTACAAGGGATAAATGCCCTTGATGCAGAAAACCCATTGTGGGCACAAGTCCGATGACTTTGCCTTGCCTTTTTAATGAAGCAGAAATTTTCTGCATTTCATTAGGATCATGTATAATAGTAATAAAAACCTCAGGAAACAGAATCTAATAAAGAAGAAATGGTAGCCTTTAATTCCTTACGGTTGGCTATCAAATCTACAAAACCATGATCAACAAGAAACTCGGAAGTCTGAAAACCTTCCGGCAAGTCTCTGCCGATTGTTTGTTTAATTACGCGCGGACCCGCAAACCCGATAAGAGCTTTGGGTTCAGCAATATTGAAATCTCCTAACATTGCAAAACTTGCTGTGGTACCGCCGGTTGTCGGATCGGTAAGCAGTGAGATATAAGGTATCTTTGCATCAGCAAGACGTGAAAGCTTAGCACTGGTTTTAGCCATCTGCATCAGTGAAAGAGCACCCTCCATCATTCGTGCACCACCACTGGCAGAAATAATGATAACAGGTAGGCGATATTTTAAAGCTCTGTCAATGAGCCGTGATATTTTTTCGCCGACAACCGACCCCATACTGCCACCGATAAATTTAAAATCCATGCACGCAAGTGCGACTTCCCTGCCTTCAAGCAGTCCGGTTCCGGTTTTAATTGCATCATACAGACCCGTGGATTTTATAACAGTATCAACACGCGATTTGTATTTTTTCGTATCAACAAATTCAAGCGGATCGGCTGATCTCATTTTTCTGTTGAGTTCTCTGAAACTTCCCTGGTCTATCAGTATGTTGATATAATCATCGGCGCTGATTCTAAAGTGATAATTACATTTCTCACATACCCAAAGATTTTGTTCCAGCTGTTTTCTATGGAGTATCTCACCGCAGCCTGGACATTTTTCCCACATCCCATCCGGGATGTCACTTTTTTGTGATTCAGGGTTGATGTTTGCTTTAGAACGCTTAAACCATGCCATGTTAATTTTCCCGTTTTGCAATGTCAGCTGATATTGTAAGTACCTTAGAGGGCGCTTCGGGGTCATCAGTCGTAACTGTTATCGTACGAACAACTTTTCCGGATCTGTTTGCCGTATTGAATTCAACGGAAACAGAGCCGCTTTCTTTTGGACGTAAAACTTTGGTGCTCGGCAATGCAGCAGTACAGCCGCAGGATGTTTTAACATCAAGTATGTTCAAATCGTCAGTGCCTTCATTTACTATTAAGAAGGAGTGAGTCAAAACGTCGCCTTCTTTTGCGCTTCCGAAATCAAATTGAACTTCGGGCATAACAAATTTCGGTTTTTTGTGACTGAGTGCCGAAGTGTCTGTGCTAATACTTCCCTTCAGGAAAACACGTACCATGCTGTTATTTTTATCATTACTGCCGATAGAAATAACTTTTGATTGTGAACCGGATTTGCCTGCGGTATTGAAAATCGCAGTTAATAAAACCGTCTCTCCCGGTAGCAATTCTTTTTTTGGAAGATCGAATGCTGTACAACCGCAAGACGGATAAACTCCGGTAATCTTTAGAGTGTCATCTCCTTTATTCACAACAGGGAAAGTATGCTTAACAACTTCACCATCCTTCACCGTACCGAAATTAAACGTATCTGCAGGTAAGAAAATTTTTGGTCCCTGCAATTGGGCAAAAACTAAAGATGAACATAAAAGTACGATTACAAGAAACCGCTGCATGTTATTTCCTTTTTATAATAAACTCTTTAAAGTAATAAGGTTCTACAAAATCAATATTTTCCGGTGCTATTTCAGTCCCCGAACCGATGGCCCATTTAGCGACAAGCACCGGATTCGGACTAATTAAATTTACATATTTTTCACTATCAAACCAATTCTTATCAGAAACGAGAATTTCTTCAGACGATAAAAATTCTTTAATACCATGAACCTCTATAACAGTTGTCGGATGCAATATTTCATATCCGGTTGAAGTAGTCTTAAACTTAGTAACATAAAACTCAGTTGTATTTACTTTTGAAGCTACCACAAAGACTCTTCCCGGCTCAAAAACCGATGCAACTTCCAAGGCTGCTGCCTCTGCAGTCGGGACAAGTATCAATGGTAACTGCGCACCGGAACAAATCCCTTTTGCAGTACTTAGCCCCACACGTAAACCTGTGAATGATCCGGGACCGTTTGAAACCGCTACACTACCGATGTCCTGTATAGTTATACCGAAACTTTTCAATGAACTTTCAATCAATGATGCCAATTTAGCGGCATGACTTCTGTCTTTGACCAGCAAGGTACTTAAGAACTCTTTTTCATTCCTATATATACAAACACCGCAGGTAACTCCCGAAGTTTCAATTGCAAGGACCGGTTTATTGGTAGATTGTATTTTTGATTGTTCACTCATGCTGTTACCCTGAAATTTCGACAATTCGTGACATATCCGGATTAAAACTAAAATTCATCTCAATCCTCTTTTCCGGCAGCACATCGGGGAATAAGTTACCCCATTCAATTATTGTAATACTTTCGGTGTCACCGATATATTCATTATAGCCAATATCAAAAAGTTCTTCATCGCTTTTAATACGGTAAAAATCAAAATGATTGATGATAGCAGCACCCTGATAAACATTTACCAGAGCAAAAGAAGGACTGCTGCTTCCTGCAATACCGAGGCACTCAACCAGTCTTTTTACAAAAAAAGTTTTACCGACTCCGAGCTCTCCATTTAAAACAACGCAGTCGCCATTTTTTAGAATCGCAGCGTATTCTTTTGCAAGTTGAGCGGTGTCTGCTTCTGATTTGAGGATGACGCTTTTCAAGACCTTCATACCTACTTGGATTCCATAGTAATGACCGGAAGTATCATTTCCTCAAGCGAGATGCCGCCATGCTGGAAAGTATCTTTATAATAGCTCAAATACTTATGATAATCTGTCGGATACACGAAGTAGAAATCTTCCTTGGCAATAATGTAATTGATCGTCACACCGCGCTTCGGAAGTTTATATTCTGATGGATCCTTAATATAAATAGCATGTTTATCGTCAACTTTCAAGTTGCGTCCGAACTTGAAGCGCAAATTTGTTGAGGTTTCTCTATCCCCAAGTACCTTGGCGCCCCGCAATGAACGGATGCTTCCGTGATCAGTCGTAATAATAATCTTGGCATTTTTTATTTTGCTAATGGTACGCAAAGTCCCAAGTAGAGATGAATGCATAAACCAGCTGTTCGTGAGTGAACGGTATGCCGGTTCATCAGGTGCAATTTCTTTTAGCAATTCGGAATCAGACCTGCCGTGAGCAATCATATCAAGAAAATTATATACAACCGCGGTAAGATGGTTATTTTGATAAGACAATACGTTTGCCTCAAAATTTCTTCCGACTTCAGGGTCAATAATTTTGTAATATTTCAAATCATTGCGAAGTTTCACTCTCTTACGATCCAGTAAAAGCTGCAAGAAATCTTTCTCAAATTTATTCATGCTCTTTTCATCATCGTCGTTTGGATTACCCTTCCATAACTCAGGATAATATTTCTCGATCTCATTCGGAAACAATCCGGCAAAAAGAGCATTACGCGAATAAGAAGTGGCAGTAGGTAAAATAGAATAATAGTAATCCTTTTTTATCCTGAAGAGTTCATTCAGATGCTCTTCCATCACCAACCACTGGTCCAGTCTCAAGCAGTCCAGAACGAAGAAAAATACTACCGATTCCCCATCATTGGTTAAAGGTAAAATATAATCATTTACAATATCTACAGTAAGCAGCGGGCGTTTGTCTTTATTCTGGGTATTAATCCAGTTGACATAGTTTTTTTCTATGAACTTCGCAAACTCTTTATTGCATTCCTTTTTCTGATCGAGGAAAGTCTGACGTAATCCGATTTCCGGATGTTTATCAAGTTCCATATCCCAATTAACCAATTTGAGATAAATATCTATCCAGTCATTAAAATTAGGGTTCTCAAACAAGGTTTGCGAAAACTGATTCAGGTTTTGTAAATAGTCTTTGGCGACATATTCACCGGCTAATTTTTTTGTATCGAATATCTTTTTACAGACCAGAAGGATTTGGCTGGCGTTCACCGGTTTCGTCAAATAATCGGCGATCTTGCCCCCGATAGCTTCATTCATGATAGCTTCTTCTTCACTTTTGGTAATCATAACTACCGGCAGAGAAGAATAAACATCTTTAATTTTACCAAGAAGCTCCAACCCTCCCAGTCCGGGCATCATTTCATCCAGAAATACAAGGTCAATCTCCTGTTCTTTTAGAATCTCCAGGGCATCAATGCCGTTCGTCGCGGTTACTATTTCATAGCCTTTATCAGTCAACAAGATAATATGAGAGCGAAATAGTTCTATTTCATCATCAACCCATAATATTTTTCTGGATTTCATCCACTTCTCTGCTAATATTTTGAAAATTAAAGCTTTAATTTACTCAAATTGAAGCATTTTTTCCGCCGATTTAAGGGGAAAAATACTTGCCACTAACCGGATAGTGCGTTTTTTTTACTATTTTGAATCTTTATTTTAGATTCTAAATATTTCCGATTAACTAAAACAAGATAATGATGAAAATATCATCGGTTACCTTAGCCAAGGACGAAGAGAAAAATATATCCCGCTGCATTTTAAGTTTGCAGAACGTGGTAGATGAGATTATTGTCGTCCTCGATGATAGTACACAGGATAAGACGGAAAGTATTATCGGAACGTTCCCACATGTCATCTTGGTCAAAACACCATGGCAGGGGTACAGCAAATCCAAAGAAACCGGGTTGAATTTAACGACGAATGATTGGGTTCTGTGGATTGACGCTGATGAAGAGGTTACACCGGATTTGGCGAATGAATTGAAAGAACTCAAAAATAACGATACTCTCCCCCATGCCGCTTATTCTGTTCCTCGTCGTGCATTTTTTCTTGGGAGGTGGATCAAGCATAGCGGCTGGTATCCCGGCCGTGTCGTCCGTCTTTTTGATAAACGTAAAGTCAATTTTGTCAATAAGGCTGTCCATGAGCATCTTGATGCCGGAGATGACGTTGGTCTTTTAAAGGGCAATCTTAATCATTTTACCGATCCGAACTTAGAGCATTATTATACGAAATTCAACAACTATACTTCGCTGGCAGCACAGGACCTTTCCAAGTCAGCAAAAAAGTTTTCAATTCTGGACATCACCCTCCGTCCGGTATTTTTATTTTTCAAAATGTATATAATGAGAAGGGGCTTCCTTGACGGAATTCAAGGGTTCATTCTGGCGGTTTCTTCTGCGCATTATGTATTTACCAAATACGCCAAATTATGGGAACTAAGAAAAAAGGAATAATATGGAAATCGCAAATGAACAATCCGCAATATTTTTACAGCTTATCATTCAACATCAGCAATTGGCGATGATGGGTATGGGCATGATTCCTAATCCGATGGATAACACTCTTATCCATGATCTTGAGTACGCAAAAATTGCCATTGATACTATTGAAGTTTTGAAGGAAAAGACAAAAGGCAACCTCCTTGATTATGAAGAACAGTTCATAGACCAGGTGCTGCAGCAGCTTACAGAAAAATACAAGGAAGTTGAAACAACAAAACCAAGTAATATAATTATTCCTTAGTTTAGAAAAAGAAGATATACAATGATAGCCGGTATAATTGGCAATTCGTTAAAGAGCGACTTTAGCAGCGTGCTGTCTGAACTTATTCAGGCTTTACATGACGCAGGAATAGATGTCATCGTTTGTGACATGATTGAGAGTTTTGTTCAGGATGAACACAGGAACCTTCCAACCCTCACAGTTGCAGACTTGAAGTCTACAGGGAAAAATAGTGATATTATCATCTCCATAGGTGGTGATGGCACTATGTTAGCCACTGCCGCAACTGCCCACGAGTTTGATAAACCGGTCGTTGGTATTAACATCGGCAAATTGGGATTCCTTGCTGAAGTAAGCACTGAAAAAATTCGTGAATTTACCGAGTGTTTAAAAAACGGCAATTACACGATTGAAGAGCGCATGGTTCTTGACGGATGCGTCATGGGTGCGACTAAGCTTCATCTATCTGCTATCAATGATTTTGTTATCGATAAAGGCGGCTGGCCTAAGATGATTGAGATTACAATTTCCATCGGTGAAGAATACGTAACAACTTTTGCGGCAGATGGGTTGATCGTCGCTACACCTACCGGTTCAACCGGATATTCACTTTCAACCGGTGGGCCGATTGTTACCCCTCAGGCAAAAGTTATGACGATAAGTCCCATATCTGCACACGGTTTAACTATGCGCCCGTTAGTGATTGATGCAGCTCAAAAAATAACCATTGATGTTAAATCTCAGCATGACGTTCTGCAATTGAATAATGACGGCAGAAGATCAAATCTCTTCCCGCCACCGATCAAATTCGTCATTTCAAGAAACCACAGATCTCTGAAATTGCTTCGCGTTAATTCATCAGATTATTTCAGCACGTTGCGCAATAAACTTCTTTGGGGCTTAGATGTGCGAAAGATTCAGGAGGCTCTTAACCACAAGCAGCATCCATAACATGTATCGTATAATTATTTTATATATCGTTTTATTGACATCCGGAGTTTCATTGGCTCAATTTAAAACTGTTATTGATGAAAAACACGCGACACCTATCCTCATCGGCTGCTGTACAAGAGATGCTTTCATGGACACTTCGTATTCCTGGTTCAATAAAGAATATGACGAATATGTACCAGATACCGCCTTTGTTCAACAACTGACTCCCCTGCTTAAAGACCTTTCAATTAAAATTGTCATGGGCACATGGTGCAGTGACAGTCATGAACAAGTGCCGCGGTTCTTTAAGCTTACTGATGAATTGAATTTCAATGAAAAGAATATTCAAATAATATGCGTCGATAGGAATAAAAAAGGTCTTGCTGACGAAGTCTCGGGTTTGTCAATTGAAAAGGTTCCAACTTTCATCTTTTACAAGTCGAATACTGAGATTGGAAGAATTATAGAAACGCCGGAAAAATCTTTAGAATCTCATCTGCTCTCTATTCTAAAAAATTCAAAATAAAAAAGGAGAGGAATTTTTCCTCTCCTCACATCTTATCAAACCACTATTAATTAAATTTCTTCAATAAGTCTTTCACGAAATCTTTGTGAACCATGAAATCCATAATTTTCAGTTTCACGTAATCTTCGCGATAAAAATAATATCCTTTTACATCACCGTTTCTCGATCCTGAACCTGAATCTTTAATAAGGAACCAGGTAGTTCCATCCTTAACGAGATAGCCTACTGCATGCAAGCCATGATCGTCCTGAGTTGTTCCGTTATTAAATCTGAATTCGCGTGCATCATCGTTAATATATTCAGCAGGAATATCGAACGTCGGAACAATAGCCGCATTATGCCAGCCGTCATGTCCCACTTCCGATACATCGCCGCCAATAACGCAAGTTCCACCGTTTTTTAATACACTCTTCATCGCGTTAATGTATTCGTCTAACGAAACATTATAATATGTAGAGTCATGCCACCAGTTATCCTCAACTGTATATTCAACTTGTTTATAGAACGGTTTTTCTTTTAATGACATTAAATCAACATAATCGTCAAGATTGAGACGGACATAATTCTTCAGGAATTGCATTGGAGTGTACTTCTTACCTTCATAAACAAACTCCGTAGGTGGTTCACCAAGATAGTGATTAAGTATTGAACGAACTGTTTTAACCACAGTTTCTTCATCCCATGCATTTGATGTTTTTAGACCTTGAAGGTAGCCATTAATTTCATCAAAGAGTTTTTTATGATCGTGAAATTTCTGTCCCGTGGGAAGTCCGTCATACACTGATTCAGGTACTATTCCGTACTGTTCCCAAATCCGGCAAACTGCGTTAGCTTCGGAGCCTTCACCAATAACTGAGTTACCTCTCTCCTTCACGAATCTCTTCGCTTTTTCAAGATATTCATAATACACCGTATGCATCTCAGAGAGTTTTACTTTTACGTTGAACTGACGATTAATTTCCGATTCAAAAAACGATGTGGTTGAAAAACACCAGCAAGTCCCTGTTCTACCTTGTGAGATCGGGTCATTATGCCAGTAACTCGTGAATTCCTTAGTGGACTTGGGAATATCAATTCCGGTAAAATCAACCCGGAAAGTTTTTTTCTTGTCTGTGGAAGGAGTGTAGTCATTCAACTGCCGGAGAATTTCATCATAGAATCCTTCTTTCGGATCTCTGAATTCACTCTTCGTTACATTTTTATCCTGCGCAGAAATATTGAACATGAATACAATCAATAAAACGGGGATGTATTTCAAAAATTTCATTGAAACCTCTATCTGTATCGAAAAAGCTTTAAATATGAACTCAAAATAAACTTTTTCTATATAATTAATAATATAAAAAACGCCTCATAAGAGGCGTAAATAAATCAAAGTGCACACGTTCATGCTACTTCATTAAAATCATTTTTCTTGTAAGCTTTGAATTCCCCGCAGTCAAGGTGTAGAGATACATACCGCTTGAAAGATTCTTTCCGCTAAACCGAGCCTGATACTGCCCTGCTGATTTCACTTCATTAACCAGCTCGGCAACTTTTTCACCCATTGTGTTATAAACCCGGAGTGTTACAAGAGTTGATTTTGGAACTTCATAATTAATAACCGTTTCAGGGTTAAAAGGATTCGGATAATTTTGCAGCAACGAGAATTTATCTGCTTTTTGATTGCCATCAGTTTGTATACCGGTCGTGATGATACCAACACCTGCCTGACTCTGAACGAGCGAAGGAATATCCGCTGCATTGTCAAGTGTATATGAATATGTTACTTCCGGCACTCCGGTCATAACATATCCCGTCGGTTTGTAACTACCAACCTGAATCACCGGTGAGCCGCAGCCGTCGTATAGGTTTTTCCGCTCAACAACGTCCCCTTCCGGAGAATCCTGATATCCGCTATGCATAGGTACGGGAATGTTTTTAAAGTAATTCCCCTCAACCATAACCTTTGCTGAACAAGCAGATACAACGCCATACAAAGAATCATTATCGTAATAGTTGTTGTACACATGAACCCAGCCGAATCGAACGCGAGGGTGACGCTGAACAGTTCTATCCCACCAATTATGATGTACTGAAACTTTGAGGTAGCCAATATCGGCAGTATTTCCGTCTTTATGTCCGATGAGCATTGTTTTCGAGTGGTTGTAAAATTTACAATAAGAAACTGTGATATAGTTTGATTGTTCTTTGATATCCAGACACCCATCGGCGCAATTAGTAAAATTGCAGTGATCTACCCAGATATGTGTGCTGCTGTTGGTGATACCGACACCATCCTCGGAAGAATTTTTAAACGTAATGTTTCTGATGATAATATTACTCATCTTGTACATATAAACGCCACCGCCGTCAATGGCCGCATCCGAACCCAAACCGATGATAGTTTTATTAGAACGGCAGTTTTTCATTCCACTATAAGAAATCGTGCCTTTGACCTGAATAATCAGCGGAACTGCTTGATCCATGTAATTAAGAAATTCAGTTGCATTTGTGGCAGTTACAACTGCACCGCCTGCACCTCCGGTAGTTCCACCATCCAATGAAGCGAATCCATCCGGCGTGTCCGACAATAGTTTATTGTACTGTGCAACCGATACTGAATAAGAAAAAATGAAAGTAAATGCAATAAGTAGTAAATTCTTTGTGTGTTTCATATAATACCTACTTCATTAAAATCATTTTTTTAGTTTCGGCATAACCGTTGGTTGTCAGGCGGTAAAAATATATGCCGCTCGGGTAACTTGACATATTGACAAAGTAGTTATATGTCCCGGCCGATTTTACTTCGTTAACAACGGTTTTAATTTCTTTACCAAGGTTGTCATAGATTTTAAGCAATACACTTCCTGATTTCGCCAGCTGAAATTCAATGCTGGTCTGCGGATTGAACGGGTTTGGATAGTTCTGAATCAATGCCGTTGATTCTGGACGGATATTACCACTTTTTTCAACACTGGTTAATTTTCCAACCCCGGCTTTCGTCATAACTGTACTGGGTATGGTGGATGCACTATCAAGTGAGTATGAATAGTAGGTGTTTGCCTCAAAAGCGGTGCCACGGATTTGTGGTGTGCCGGAATTATCATATACATTATACCTCTCAACCAAATCACCTGCCGGTGATTCAGCATATCCGCAATATGAGGGGTAAGCAACACCTTTAAAATAATTGGCCTCTACTAATACATCTGCTTCACAGCAGGATGCGACTCCGTAAAGTTCGTTACTGTCATAGTAATTATTATAACAATGAACTATACCATACCGTACGCGCGGATGACGCTGACGGGTAGCATTGAACCAATTATGATGGAAAGTACATTTTAGATAGCCGATGTCTTGACTGTAGCTATCACTCATACCGATAAGAATATCTTTACTGTGATTAACAAATTCACAATAAGTAACTGTGATGTAATTGGAGCAGCGTGTTATATCCAGCAAACCGTCATGGCTTGCAGCCTCAGGGTCAGCAACCGCGCCGTCTGTAAACGTGCAATGATCTATCCAGAAATTATTCGAATTTTGATTTATTTTTATACAATCATCTTGAGCATCTGAAAATAATATATTTCGAATGATTACGTTTGTTCGTTTGTAAAATTCCAGTCCGCCCCCGGTAAACTCTGCTCCTGCACCCACACCAATCAAGGATTTGTTGCCCCGGCATGTGGTCATACCGGAAAGCTGGTACTTACCTTCAAGAAGAAGTACAAGCTTCTCATCAGAATCCATCAGATCTTTCAATGAATCAAGATTTGACACCTTGACAATACGGCCGCCATAACCGCCAGTTGTGCCGCCATTCAATGATGCAAAACCATCCGGTTTTTCAGCAAGTACTGTATTAATATCAAATTGTGCCCTAAGTTGCATAGACGCAATTAATATAATAATAAGAAAAACACTTTTAGCAATTTTCATGAAAATCCTCTTATTTACTTCAATAACATCATTTTTTTAGTTAAGCTCTCTCCTCCGGAACGGAGCACATATACGTATACACCACTTGGATAATTAACAGCATTGAACAAAGCAGAATACTCTCCTGCCTGTTGATACTGGTTAACAAGAGTTTCTATTTGTTTTCCCAGCATATCATAAACAGATAACGTGACAAATCCGTTGTTCTTCAGTTGATAACTGATTTTTGTACTAGGGTTAAACGGATTCGGATAGTTTTGCTGTAACTCGAATTTTGCAGGTGTAACGCTGCCGCTTTCTTTCACATCAGTCACATTCACTTTTCCGCTGCCGGCATAAAGTTGCAACATTGCCGGAATAGTTGCGGGATCATCGACGGTGTAGGCATATACACTTGAAGGCTCAAAAGCCATACCAGCAGTTTTAGCTCCGGTTCCACAGCCGCTGTAAATATTGTTCCTTTCGACAACTTCCCCCGGACCGGAATCTTGATAACCGATTTCAATTGCAGTCGGAACGTTGAGAAAATAACAACCTTCAATAACCACCTTTGCATTTTCAGTGGAGGCCACGCCATATAATTTATTGTTATCTTCAAAACAATTAAGTACATGAGCCCTGCCGTAACGTACACGAGGATGTCTCTGCCAGGTTGATTCAAACCAATTGTGATGGTAGGTAACCGATAACACAGAATCTTGGTAATCACCATCAGTGTGCCCCATCAGGCAGGTTTTACTATGATTTGTAAAATGACACCATGATACGGTCACATTGGTGCAAGTTCGCTTTATATCTAAGGCACCATCATGATTGGCATCACCATATTCACCGGGATCAGGTGTTGCCCCATCAGTAAATGTACAATGATCAACCCAGATATGGTGCGTTTCTGCGTCACGGATGTCAATGCCGTCTACAGGGCAATCCCAAAACTCGATATTCCTTATGATGATATTGTAACTCGTTTCAACTTCAAGTCCGAATCCTTGAAAGCGGGCGTTTGTACCAAGCCCGACAATGGTGATGTTTGCATTGTTTTTGAAGTAGATCATTTTATCGCCGGCAACGTTGACAACTCCAGATATTTGAATTATCGTGGGAGGCAAAGAGGGATTCTTATCAGATCGTAGACTGCGCAAAAGTTTATACAATGTATCGGCATTATTTATTGTGTAAACTTTTCCACCGGCTCCTCCGGTAGTGCCGTTTTGCCCCCGCGCGTTCAGTGAGGCAAAACCGATTGGTGCTGTAGTCCAAGTATCAGCAGCGTTATAGGATTGTGAATACGCTGCCGTTACAATGAGCAGCCACCCCAGAAATAAAGTAGCATGTCTTATCATTTCTTCTCATCCAATAATTAAAATAATAAGTGTTATTTGACTAAGTTCATTTTCCTTGTTAAAGTCATACCCTCGCCAGCCAACCGGCAGAAGTAAATTCCGGATGAAAGGTTAGCTGCATTGAACGTATATGAATATGTACCTGCTGTCAGCTGTCCATTGAATAGAACAGCCACTTCCTGGCCAACTGTATTGTAAACTTTCAACGAATAATTACCAAGCATCGGCAGATTAAAAGTAATTCTGGTTGACGGATTAAACGGGTTCGGATAATTTTGTTCAAGTGTGAAATCTTTGAAATTAGACATTGATATTTTTTCAATATCAGTAGTTGATGCAGTTTCAAAACATCCGATATCCGGTTTATTACCGTTATAAGTAATTCCTGAATATACGGTGCCTGCATTTACTAAAGCGCTGGTGGTTTTTAGATGCATGAACTTCACATCCGGTAAACTGCCATCTGCTTTCCGGGCACCTCGAACCCCGGTTGTATCAGTGCTAAGAAAATCACTCGCTGTTGTACTTAGCGGACTTGTCCATCCATTCGTTGTCTGAACAACCCAGCTTGCTAATGAATTTGATGCGCCTAAAGAAACACAGTTTTCTACGGTTGCGATTTTTCCTGATGCCAGCGCAAGTGAAATTGCAAAATTTGTCCCATTGGTATATGCAGTGCAATTTATAAGTGTCATTGACCCCAAGTCATTATTCTGGTCAAATCCTTTAACGCGGTTATAAAAAGAAAGACAGCGCTTAAGAACTGCGTTGTGGCGCAAGTCTTTATTGTCGCTTCCGCCCATTTTAAATCCATTACCATTGCCTGAACTTTTACTGCCGCTTTTCAGGTATCCGTTAGCAAAACACCAGCAGTTCTCATACGTGGTTGTTATGTCATCTGAAGGACGCATGTAACCATCATAGCCGTCATCAGAATTCTGCCATGACCGGCACCCATAAAAATAATTACCTGTACCGACATCTAACTTTGGAGAAAAACCATCAGCATTCCCCTGACTTGCATCGACATTAAAATATGAATCACAATTAACTATTTGGTTGTTTTCTGCACCACCGCCCAATTGAAGACCTGAGTCAGCATTTTCATAAAATGAACAAAACTCAATAATGTTATTTGAGCCGGAAATATTCATTCCGTTATCAGCAGCTTTATAAATGTCAATTCCTTTAATATGCCAATACGAGCCTGACAGAGAGATTCCTCTATAACCACTGGAAGCTGCCATACCTGAGCAATTCAGTACCGGTCTCTCGTTATTATAAGCGAACAAGTGATAATATGCGGTGCTTGTTCCACTCTTTGAAATTTTTATTGTTGAGGCTATAGTATAATTACCACCACGTACAAATACAGTATCTCCGGCAGCCGCTTTGTTAATTCCTGCGGTTATTGTTGCAAGCGGGGCTGTCAGTGTTCCAGCATTACTATCGCTTCCGGATGGTGACACATAGATTCCCGCGATACCCTTAACTCCAAACACAGCTATACATATGAATACAATCAGTCTGTTAATCATTTGATCCTGTTATAAATTATCTATAAAATTGAAATAGTCTAAATTTTTAGTAATACACAATTGGATTTGTTAGTCAAGAATCATATAAACGATAAGCTTGAAAGACAAGTTATACGTGAGATAGTAAGGTAATAGAAGAAAAGCTTAATCGTTAAAGTAACCGGTACATTTACCGCTTACATAATTACAAAAATTCATCGAATTATACAAGCCCAAATATTATAGGCTCACTCCGAATATTTCTGATAGCTTTTGGAATAATTCCCTTTTTTAATTAGTTTCATCACTGAACACCAGTATTTATTCAACACTAAATATTAGGCTTAGGTCTTTAGCAATGGTATTTCTCATCGGTATAGCTATAGGATTCTGTATGGCCGTCCCTATCGGGCCGATCGGAATCATATTTATCCGGAAGGCTTTGGCAGAGGGTATTAAAAGAGCGTTTGTGGTTGCTCTTGGGGCTGCAACAGCTGATTTTATGTACGGAGCAATTGCTGCGTTCGGTCTGACTGTGATAGAAGATCTGATTGAATCTCAAATGATTCCAATAAGACTTATCGGCGGAGTAATATTATTCTATCTTGGATATAAAACCTATACATCTCATCCTGTACTGCTTAAGGACACCCCTAAGAATGGGAACCATCTCACAACATACCTTTCAACTGTCTTTCTGACTTTAACTAACCCGGCGACAATTATCGGCTTTCTTGGTATTTTTGCTACATTGGGACTTGGGAAAGGATTAGCACCTTTTACTGCATCAGAATTATCCATCGGCATTTTCGCCGGATCCTTCCTGTGGTTTTTGACTCTGAGTTATTTTGTGAGATTATTTAGAAAAAAGCTTAATGAAGAAGGTTTATGGTGGGTAAATAAAATATCAGGGGTACTTATAATAATTTGTGGTGTGCTGGTATTCCTGAGTGTATTAAAATTTGTCGGTATTCATATAAAATTTCTTGAATGGCTCTGAGAAACACAGAGCCATTCAAGGTAAAACTAATTTACTTTGTCAGAACCATTTTCTTAATCTGCGAAAAACTTCCCGCTGTAAGCTTATACAAATAAACTCCTGAAGGCAAATTGCTTGCATTAAATGACACTGCGTATTCACCTGCTGCACGCTGCTCATCAACAAGTTTAGAAATTTCTTTTCCTGCCATATCATAAACCGTTAAAGTAACATGCTCACTTTTGGCAAGAGAAAATGAAATTTTTGTTGAAGGGTTGAATGGATTCGGATAATTTTGATTCAACTTGTAGCTGACATTTTTTGCGCTATTGTCTTTAACATCAGTTGCGGCTGTAACCGTAACGGAGAAATTCGGGGCAAAATTCCAAGCTGGTTTGCTGCTTGTACTGCCGGCTCCTGTTGCATATAATGTAACAGTTCCAGCTGTTGCAGGAGCGGTGTACTTGAAAGTATAGACAACAGAGCCAGAACCTGAATTGTTCGCCTTATGAGTAAGTTCTGTTCCGTTTACTTTAAGTTTTGTATCTGTTGCTAAGGCTAAGGTACCACTTGAAGCTGCAATATCAACTCCTGAATTGATAGTACCCGAAGCTGCGACAGTTACGGTATAAGTTCCAGAAGCACCAGCTGCTAAGGTAGCTGGACCGGCAATCGTAACAGTTGTAGAAGTAGACTTTGAATGGCAAGAACATCCGCTTGTCCCACTTTTAGATGTACATCCAGCAACACCAGAGGCGTAGCCAAATACAGAGTCATTAATCAATATTGTGAGGACAAGCATAAAAATAGCCGTCAAAGATATAGTAACATTTTTCATTTTTTCTCCGTCATTTAAATTATTAAGATTTGTTAATGATTTTCTTCTCTCAATCAAATTTTGCCGTTTACAAAATAATTAATAATTATTTTATCTGCAAGTTATTAATAATTGCTATTTACCAATTTTAAATCGCCCGATCGCTGATCGGGAACATATGAAGATCATTTTTTGTTGCATTTTTTAGAGGTTAGATTGAAAACAAGCCGCTGGGTTATTTCCATATTATCGCAAAAAAACCGTGAAATTGGCCTTATTATTTAGTATTTTGCATTATAGATTTTTTACAATGGTATGTAGTTGATTACCATAAAAAACTAAAAACTCAATCATAACAGAAAACAAAAAAAATGTTAAACATAGCATTATTCGGCCCTCCGGGAGCCGGAAAAGGAACGCAATCAGAATTCCTTATCAACAAATATAAACTCTCCTATATATCTACCGGTGAACTACTCCGTAAAGAAATGGCTAATGACACGAAACTTGGCCGCGATGCAAAAAGTTTTATTGCCGCCGGTAAATTGGTATCGGACGAAATTATCGTTCAGATTATCGAAAGGATTATTACGGAAAATCCTTTTGCCACCGGATTTCTTTTTGACGGATTTCCCCGTACAAACGTCCAGGCCTATATTCTTCAAGGCTTGATGATTAAACTGCATACATCTCTTGATTTGCTCATTAGCATCCATGTTCCTGAAGAATTATCTGTGCAGCGTCTGTTACATCGCGGAACCACATCCGGCCGTCTGGATGATAACGAAACGGTTATCCGTAAACGATTGAAAGAATACTACGACAAAACGCTCCCCGTCCTCAACTTCTACAAAGAAAAAGGTATTTTTTATGAGGTAGACGGTACAAAGGGAGTTGAAGATGTAACAAAACAAATCGAAGTTGTGATCGAAAGTGAACTCAGCAAGCGCTTATATAACGTTCTTTTATTCGGCTACCCCGGTTCAGGCAGAGGGTACATTGGCAAAGCATTAGCAGAAAAATTCGGGTTGGAATTTGTAGCTACAGGTAGAATTATTGATCAGGAAATTCTCAATCGAAAAGATATTGGCGAGGATATAAAAGCGGCCTGGGCTGAAGGCCAGCTTCTACCGGATGAAATTGCAATTAAAATTATTGAAGAGCGCCTCGAAAATTCCAAAAACGTAAAAGGTTTTATCTTTAAGGGTTTCCCCAGAACTTTAGTACAGTCTTATATTCTTGATGCTTTACTCCAAAAGCACGAGACGAAATTCTCTAAGATTATTGAGTTGGTAGTCCCCCCTCTTGACCTGATTACAAGACTTGATGAACGTTCTCAAAACCGTCAGCTTCACGAAGAAGGTGAACTTACTACGGCTCAAATAGTAAAACGTTTAAGAGAGCATGAAGTGAAAACCTTGCCTGTTATTGATAAATACAGACAAACTAATCAAGTTGTCCAGATTGATGGTCAGGGTACATTCGAAGAAGTATTTCAACGTGTATCACAGGAAGTTGAATCTGGAATGAGGAATATGCGCTAATCTCTTACTTTTGAGATTAGTTGCACATTGCAAGTCTGGTTCTGTTTAATTCATAATGATGGGACTCTATATCCTCTCTATTGAATTCTTTGACAATCTCGTAAGCTGCTTTGCCATCCTGCTTTTCAATTGCAGAAACAAGTTTGTCATGATAGGATAACAAATTCCAGATGTAAGAACGGTTGAGAAGATTTGTTTCCAATTTTGATTCATAGATCATTTTTTCGAGCGGCACCATCACCAGACGGATTAGATCATTCCCACCTATTTCAGCAAGTAAAAGATGAAACTCCATGTCTAATTGACATATTCCCTGCCAATTGGCATACTCTCTTGTTTTAAACAAATTGTCTTTGATTTTTTTCAACTGCGCATCTGTCCGGCTATAAGCCGCTCTTTCGGCTATCGAAGGCACCAACATTTCGCGAATTGCAATCATATCACCAATATTGCTTCCTGAATTTTTATGGAACAGGAACTGATTCATAATCTCGGATACATTGGTTGAATCCGGTGTACTTACAAACACCCCCTTACCTTTCTGAGACACGACGAGACCCTTTCCATGAAGAATTCGCAACGCTTCACGTACAATGGAAGTACTCACATCAAACTGCTTGCTTAAATTGTTAACAGAAGGAAGTTTTTCGTGCTGAGAAAGAGTCTTTTGGCATATTGCTTCTTCAATTTTATTGGCAACAAGTACGCTCAAAGACTTTTTGTTTTCGAAAGGCTTAAATAAACGGGGGTACATATTATCTCTACCACTTAGTGATCAAAGAAAATTATTTGTGCCGCTAACAAATACAATCACAAGGGGCAAAACAAGTATTTACTTGTAATATACGTGTTAATAACGTAAAAAAGCCGCAAAAGCGGCCTATATTTGAAGTTTTTAGAAATTTTTTGGTAGAAGAAACATCTACTTTTTGAAGAGCGAATCCGTCTTTTTGGGGTAGTTTATTTTGGGTACTATCACGTTTTTCAACTTGGACCCGAAAACAGTCTGGTTCAATCCCTCGGATTCGAAGACAGCCATGAAGTTTTCCGGTACTTCCCTATCCGGAAATTTATCCAAAATACTGTTTGTTGTTGCAATATCCGATACCCCCTTTACAGCACCCAGCAATCCAATTTCCGCACATCCCATCAACAGTAAAAAGTCAGTACTGCCGGGACCTTTTCCTTTCACAATAAAGCTGAAATCTTTTTCGAACTTGCCTCCATGAATATCTGCCGGAGAGTAAAGTTGTTCTGTTTTACCATCGCTGGAGAGTATGGAGAGTGTATTTTTGTTCAGATCGCACTTAATACCATAGAGAGATAAAAACTTTCTGAGTACAAAAAGTGATTTAATCTGCCCCATAAATATCACATTATTGGACTTAAACTCGTCCTCAGTAAAATGTGAGGCTAATTTTATTGAAACCGGAACATCTTTAGTTTTAAGTACTGACAATATTTGCCACAATCCCCAGTATGTGCTGGGCCTCAAGTATGTGTATAATGCAGGGGTATACTTGCCCTGGAAATCCTTGTCAATTTTCGACTTTTCCATAAAGTCGTCAAGCGAATTGATGCTGAAATCCCTTACGTTGTTGTGCTCTCCACCTATCGACTTTTCTTCATTCATCACAAAAAAGTCACCAACGACAATCATTATCGGCTTTTTCTCGTGCCCGATAACGCTGGCTATAATTTTGCTCGGGCTCTCCGGTGCAGTGGAGCGGGTAAATGTAAGAATTAAAAGAACTACAACTATCACACTTAAAACGCCAATGGTAATAAGCTGCCATTGATTATTTGGCGCAGTTTTTACCTCAACGGGGACTTCAACAGGTTCAAAATCAATCTCATACCTTCCTTTAGGGATGGAAAGCTTATATTTTATACCTGCAGGGTTCGTGTGGTAGTAATGTTCGAGTTTTGTTCTGAGATTGTTAATGTAGACGCGGACAATAGCATCGTCTTTGGGATCAAATTCTTTGTCTTTACCTAAAACATCAATAGCAATGGATGTCTCTTTGGGTTTACGGCCGGCGATGGATTCATTTACCAGATAACTAAGTAAATCACGCAAACGCGCCGCATCCTTAAAGGTAGGGCTTGCGATAATTTGCTTGAGTATTTCTAATTTTTCTTGATTGCCGAGCATATTAAGTACGTATCAGTTAGGGAAATTTGAACAACGGGCGATTTTGCAATCTTCCCGGAAAAGATATAAGATTTTGTTCTGTTAAAGTAACAAATTTATTCCTGAAAAATAAGGGGGCTCTAACTGAATAGGATTTTTTTTATGATACCTGAAGTTAATTCGGGCTGTTCAAGTTGCACAAAATGTCCGCAATGTTCAATCATCTTATAAGAACTGTTTTTAATGCGCGAACACCCGTTTTGTACAATTTGTTCAGTTGTAAGGTTTGCGTGTAAAATCGGCTGCGGTATGAATTTATCCTGCTTTCCAAATATCACTGCTGTTGGCTGGATTATATTGTGGATTTGATGATATACCGGCTCATTAAGCATCCCGGCGAATGAATTTTCCACAGTCTGGCAAAAATTTCCGAAATTGCCCCATTTTTTCATTGCTATCCGGTTTTTAGTCAATTCGGTCAAATCCGCTGGCGGAGAACTGAAATTAGAGATGTAACTCATTTCAATCTGCTTCGAACTTGAAGATGAAAAACTTTTTGCCGTAAAGCTTCTTTTAAGCAATCTGCTCTCTTCCGCCGTAAATGTCTCGAACCCTGCCGGAGCTAACAGAATAAGATTGCTTACAACTTCCGGAAAGTGTAAAGCTGTCGTGAGAGCTATCTGTCCTCCCATCGAGTGTCCGACAAGACTTATTTTCTGCAAACCAATTGTGGAAATAAAATCGTGAATGATTTTTGCATAAAAGGTTTGCGAACCGGGATGTACTCCCTCCTGCGATTTCCCGTATCCCGGAAGATCTAAGGCAATACACCTGAAATCACCCGTTAACAAGGATGTGAGCTTCCGCCAATCCTGCATATAACTGGCAAGCCCGTGAATACATAGCAATACCTCGTTTGATGTACCCTCATCATAATAGGCTATTGAGTATCCTTCCGGAAGATTCGCGAGCTTATAGGGGAAATTATATTCTAGTTCGGGGAATTGCATAAAAAGGAGGCCGTCTCAACAAAGGTGAACTACATTGAGACGGCCAAAATTTATTTTATAAAATCAAGAACTGTTGCATTGAATTCTTCAGGATGCTCGATCATAATCATATGACCGCACTTATCAATTTCATGCAAAGAGCAGTTCGGCATGTTTTTACTTCCTTCTTTAAAGACATCTTCGGTAAATCCGGGATTAAGATATGGATTAGGAATCAATCCGTCATTTTTACCGTAAATTATAATAGTTGGAATTTTAACCTGCTCTACCTTATCCCAAGTCGGTTCATCAAGCATACCGTAAACACTTCGAACTGTTGCATAACAGAAGCCTTCAAATTCCTTGGCTTTACTCATACGAACACGTTCTTCGACCATCCATTCCCATTTATCGTTCCAGGAATAGAAGTTCGCGGCTAAATTCTTCCGTGAGCCATCTTCCGTAGTGCTTTTAACACCTTTTACAGTCATAACACTTTTCAGCCAGTCTCCCTCACCCTGCTCAAACTCTTCAAATCCTGCCGGATCTGCCAGTACGAGTTTATCCAGATATTCGGGATATTTCAGCGCGAATGTGATACCGATCTGTCCACCCATCGAGTGACCGACATAAATGAATTTCTTGATGCCGAGCGCATCTGCAAGGCGTTTTACCTGTGAGGCAAAGAAACTCATGTTATATGCGTAGTAATCTTTTTGCGATTTTCCATAACCGGGTAAATCAACGGCAATTACTCTGTATTTCTTTGCCAGTTCCGGAATGTTATAACGCCAGAATCCGGCATTGCTCGCAAGACCATGGACGAGGAAAATTGTTTTTTCTCCTGTCCCAACATCTATGTAAGAAATTTCCGGATTATGTAGAACTGTCTTAGTTGAAAAACCGTAGTCAAAGTCTTTGAATTCCAATGCAGGTTTATCGGTATAGATATATCCGGAACACCCGCTGAACAATAAAGCTGCGACGAATAAAGATACAATTTTATTTTTCATGGGTACTCCTAAAACATTAACCAGTTAAGTGATGTAAAAATGACATATGGATTACGTGGTTTTCCTGTTGAATTGTCATACTTCACATCGGGTGAATTGTAAAAATCGCCTAACTGCAGATACCCGGCACTGAGTCCCAAAGTCAAATACACTTTAATATTATACTTTAGCTCGATATTGATCTCGTGTCCCATATAACTTGTTCCACCTTTCGGAGTGACATTCGAAAGTGCGGCAGCAAGTCCGAGTTTAGCAGAAAACTTATTCGGGATCAAATCTTTAGTGACCGAAAGAAATCCGGCTGTAACTCCCATTCCCATGTTGGAAATATCCTGCACAGCAGAATAATATCTGTTTACAACTTGAGGATCAGGGAACAACAGCAGTGCGCGGTGATTGCTGTAAATACCGGTTGGAGATCCGTACACGTTACCGGTTATCACACTATTTAGGGTACCGTCATTTGCACCATTGTTATCGCCGGTGGTGTATAAGCCTTCAAAACTGACTTTATCGTTGGCAGTCATACCATATTTATATGATACCTGCCCATTAACTGCAACACCCATAATATCAGCAAAGTGTGACGAACTTAAATCTGTGCTGACGGTATCAATTGTGCCTATGTTAGACATTACAAAACCATCGGCCCACCATCTACCGGCAAGAAAATCCCTGTTATACGCAGCATGTGCACCTAACCATCCGATATTCGCAGTATACTTTGAAGTCGGAAGATTCAGCCTTACAGCGCCATTATAACTGGCCAAACTGCTGTTTAAACCTTGTCCCAATACGGATATACCACCCGCACTTTTACCTCTATCCCAAACAAACCAGCCGTCAACACCAACTTCAAGCAAGGGCTGAATGCGTGATTCAAGATCCAGCATCCATAACGCGACATCATCATTCTGATCAATTATATTTTCATATAACTGATAATATCCGAGTTTTGCCTGCGTTGTTTTGTTGAGATTAGCGAATAAACTGATACCGACACCCTGCGTTCCCCAGTAGCACAATTTATACGCGCTCGTCTGAGCAGTTGAAACAGCTGATATGTTCGGATCGCGAACGTTATCAAAAATTCTTTGCAGACCGACAACAACATTGTAATCAGCTCCCCGGGGACGAATATCTACGTTGGCAAGCAACGTTTGTAAATTGACTTGTCCTGCGTTGATACCGCCGCCGACGTTTCCGCCAACTCCATATGCGGCATCACCCCAGGTCATATCAATTTTGAATAAGCTCCGGAATGTAGCTACTCCATCAAGTATAGATGGTGTGTAAATGAACATAGGAACAAATCTTTGTTCAAAGTAAACAGCTGTCCGCGGAGAAGTATTTGTTGTGTTTGGTCCAAAAAGTCTCCCGATGATTTGCCCGCGCAACAGTTCATTAGTTGTTGCCACATTGGTCGCTACACCTTTGGAAAACCAGTACCCTATAAACTTCAGCTCTGATGGTTTGGCATCCGGAATCTTTTTGACCGTAATGGTATCCTGTGCTGAAACCGTATATACTCCCAACAAAAGCAGTATACAGAGAAATAAAAAACCATGTTTCATGAGATGATTCCTTTATTCTTGAACATAATTCCCGTCTCATAGGAGATTAGTATAACGGGAATTATGTTCAAAATCAATTGTTCACGTATTATTGTTTAACGTAACCCTGAATGTAGAGAGCATATTTGACACCGTTTATTGACGTGCTGCCGAAGCCACCAGCCGCTGTAGGAGCGCTAACGCCGCTCAAAGCAGGGGTTGTCTGAATGATTTCATATTTCATATTCGTCCCGCTGATTGCGAAAATACCGGTTGAGGTAACAGTTGAAGGCGTAGACTGATTTGCTACGATATCATAGATTGTTGCACCCTTAGTGGTAGAAGCGGTTACAGTATCTTTATAAGCTGAAGCAGTGGCTGTGTATGTTCCTGTGAAGGTAGTACTGGTATTGCTACTATCTACCTGCACAACAGTATATGACTTATTAGCATTAAACGTAGCAGTAATCTTTACAACCTTAAACGGAGCAACACGCAATCCGTAAGGAACGTTAGCACCGGTACACAACCAGGTACCAACAATAGGGTCAGTTGTTGCTGCTGCTGAAGGTGAATCATCATCCTTTTTGCAGGAAGTGAAGACAACAGCAAAAGCCAACGTCAAGAGAAGAAGTAACTTTTTCATATAGGGTCCTTTATTTTGATTGATTGGATAAGGTTTGTTGATGAATACTCAACAATTCTTTTCTATTAATTTTACCGGCATCCGTTTTGGGAATTGCCGTGATACATTGAATATGCTTTGGTATCTTGTACTTTGCCAGGTTTTGCCTGCAATGTTCCATAATTTGATCCGTATCTATCGTTTCGCCCTCTTTAAATACTACAAATGCTTTTCCTACCTCACCCCATTTTTCATCTTCAACCCCGATGACAGCTGTCTCCTTAATAGCGTTGAGTTTATACAATATGGCTTCTATTTCCGCAGGATACACATTCTCTCCGCCACTGATAAACATGTTTTTCTTTCTGTCAACAACGTAGTAGTATCCTTCACTGTCTCGCGTGACCAAATCACCGGTGTGGAAGTACCCGTCCGTAATTGACTCTTTTGTCTCTTTTTCTTTTCGCCAGTATCCGGGAGTAACAATTGGAGATTTCATCCAGAGCTCACCGATTGTATTGTCCGGACATTCAATTCCATGTTCATCCATTATTTTGGCATCAACATAGAAATTCGGAAAGCCGATTGAACCGCGCTTCCGTATGGCATCTCTTTGGTGCAGAGAATAACAGTTAGGTCCTACCTCTGTAAGTCCGTACCCTTGGCGTATCGCGATTCCCTTTTCGTGCCAAAGATTGATAAGCGGAATAGGCATCGGCGCTCCACCAACAATAGCATACCTAACAGATGATAAATCCACTTGCTTGAACAACGGCATATCCGACATCATCTGCAGCATAGTTGGAACACCGAAAAGAATAGTGGATTTTTCTTTTTCCATGAGCAGTAAAATTTTCTCGGCATTAAAGCTTTGCAACAGTGTATGAGAGGCTCCGTGCAATAAAAATGGTGTGAATAGAACGTTCCAGCCGCCTGTATGGAAAAATGGAGCGTAGCTTTGTGTGTGATCGGCTGAATGCAGATCAAGACGCAGTCCTGTGTTTATTGCATTCCAAAAAAGCATACGATGCGTAATCATTACACCCTTCGGCAACCCTGTTGTGCCGGCGGTATACAAAATCATATTAAGATCGGTTTCAGCTATTGTTTGCTTTGGCTGAAATGCCGGATATTTCTTCTTATCGAAGAGAAATGGTGCTATTTCTTCAATCGGTTCTTTATAAGGCGTGTGAGAAATGGACTGAAGCAGCTTGACCTGCTCGCTGTATTCAGATTCATATAAAAACAATTTGGGTTCAGCATCTGAAATAAGTACGTCAAGTTCGCGAGGTGTAAGGCGGAAATTCAGCGGCACCAAAATCGCACCTGAACGAAGACAGCTCAAATATAAAAGCACATATTCCGCACGGTTCTTGGAATAGACAGCTATTCTGTCTCCATGAGTTATACCAAATTTTTCCTGAAGAAATAATGATACAGCCGAGACAAGATTATCAAATTCGGCAAATGACCATTGAATATCCCGGTTATCTTCCCGTAAAAACATTTTGTCGGGCGTATAATAAGCCCATTTCTTTAACCAATCAGTTTCCATTAGTGACCTTCATAAATTTTTTACTGCTGATGAACAGCACGACTGCCGAAATAACACAGGCGGCCGGACTAAGTAATAACGTATAGCGCATCAACTCCGGTTGCTGCATTACATTAGAAACATCATTAAATTTTCCATATACTACGGGAGCAATACCATATCCGATTGCATTTACGATAAAGAAATACAGCCCGACTGCCAGTCCCCGTAAATGAGGACCAGCGATATCATTGACGTCTGCAGCTGCGGCTCCCAGCCAGGATAAAGAAAGACCGAGTAGTACACCTACAATGATGAATTGAAAAATTACGTTGTGAGAGTATAACAAGATGAACCACAAAGGCATGCTTAACAACGCGACTATAGATGAGAAAAGCATTCTTCCACCGGGACGCTTTGCGTTAAACTTATCAGCTATCCAGCCGCCCAAGATGGTCCCCGGTAAGCCGCCGAGAACTGTTACTATTCCAATCCAAAATCCGATTGTAGCAACATCGAGTTTAGCGACACGGGCGAAGAATGAAGGAAGCCAGATAGAAACACTGTTGGAGGCTGTCGCAATAAAGGCATAACCGAGAAGCAACAGCCAAAAGATTCCATTCTTCAAGAGAATGCGGTAATCCTTTCTTTCGCTTTGCGCCTTTGTGTCACTGCTTCCCCGTACCGGTTCTTTTAGTGTAAGAACAAAAATCAAAAAGATGAGACCTGGGAATCCTAAGAAATAGAATGCATATCTCCATCCCATCGTCTGCCCTATCCAACCTCCAAAAAAGAATGCAACTCCGGTACCGATAGCAATCGCCGATGAAAATACAGCCTGTACGGTTGCTCTCATCCTTGACGGGAAATAGTCACTCAACATAGACAATGCTGCCGGCCCTAAGCTGGCTTCGCCGATACCCACCATCATCCTGCAAATAAAGAGAGTCCAAAATGAATGTGCAAAACCGGTTAAACCTGAAAAGATGCTCCAGACAGCCAATCCAAAAGCTATAAGATATTTTCTCGAGAATTTATCAGCCATTCTGCCGAAAGGAATTCCCAGTAACGTGTAAAAAATGACAAAAGATGTTGATCCAAGCAAAGCGAGCTGGGAGTCGCTGAATAAAAACTCCTTTTTGATCGGTGTAAACAACAGATAAATCAGTACGCGGTCAACAAAATTCATCACGTAGAGAATCGTGAAAAGAGCCAGGGCGTACCAGGCGTATCCGGGAATTTTCTCTTTTGTATTTTCCATATTCTATTCTTTAAACTGCCGTTAATTATAGTCTATAGATAGCGTTAGCAAATGCAAGTCCGCCGCCCGATCCCATGAAACAGATCAGGTCGCCCTTTTTGCTCACACCTTCCTTGAGTGCTTTGTCCAAAGCCATAGGTATGCAAGCTGAGCCGGTGTATCCATAGACATCCATTATAGTATACCCGAGTTTTCTGTCAACACCCAGATTATCCAATGTCTGCCAGATGGTATTGATGTTAATCTGAGTAAAGAAATATTGTTTAATATCGTTCGGGCTGATATTGATACGTTCGCACGATTCCTTGATCATCTTTGTCCAAACGATAGGATTTGTCTCCTTAGGAAATTTCTTAACGAATTTGAGGAGATGATCTTTATTATCAAGTACTTGCTGCGAAAGGGGCAAATGTGTACCGCCGGCATAAATTCCCATCCACTCGGCATACTGCCCTTCTGTATATAGCGAACTTGTCAGATAGCCTTCACCTTCTTTATGGCTTACTCCAAGAATCACAGCTCCAGCGCCATCAGCAAATAAGGTAACAGTTTTCTTGTCCGTGAGGTCAAGGTATTTGCTCATTGCATATGCACCGATAACCATAATATGTGAGTATCTCTGATCGGATTTTATAAACTTTCCGGCAGTATCAAGAGCTGTGACAAATCCTGCACACGCCGAATTCAAATCAAATGTCCCTGCATTCACAGCACCAAGCCGGTATTGTAAAAGACTGGCCGTGGATGGAGAAACAAATTCGGGTGTGTCGGTGGCAACAATAATTAAATCAAGTTTATCTGCTGTAATGCCCGCAGAAGTCAACGCCCTATTAGCAGCTTCCATACATAAATCTGATGTTGACTGATTCTCATTACACCAGCGTCTTTCACGGATGGTCAGATTTTCCTGAAGCCATGTGTCTACATCTTCACCTAATATTTCATTAAAGTAAGAATTAGGTATTACTTTTTCCGGTACGTATGAACCTGAGCCTATTATAATTGGATTTCGCATATCATTTTCTGTTTATATTAAAGAATAAGTCCACCATCAACACTGAGAACAGTACCGTTGATATAATCTGCTTCACTACTGCATAAGAATACATAAGCATTTGCAATATCTGCCGGTTTTCCAAGCCTGCCTAATGGGGCTTTTTCTTCGAGTGATTTAATAACGTTTTCAGGTACAGTTTTAATCATATCCGTAGCAATGAAGCCAGGGGCAACTGCATTTACATTAATACCTTTTCTGCCGAGTTCGCGTGCCCAAACTTTAGTCATTCCGATAATTCCGGATTTGGTCGCGACATAGTTTGTCTGTCCGAAGTTACCGTATAATCCGACGACAGATGACGTACTGACAATTTTACCTGATTTTTTCTCAACCATGTATGGGGCAACAGCCTTTGTACAATTGAACACTCCGGTCAAATTGACATCAATTACAGATTTCCACTGTTCTGCTGTCATCTTAAGAAATGAAGAATCACGGGTGATTCCGGCATTATTAATTAGTATGTCAATTCCGCCGAACTCTTCAACTACTTTTTTAGCAGCCGCTTCTGTGGAAGGCAGGCTGGTCACATCTACTTTATCAAATGCTGCTTTATTGCCTGCTTTCTTTAATTCTTCAACAAGGGCTTTTGCCTTTTCTTCCATAACATCCCAAATAACTACAGCAGCACCCTCTTGGGCGAATTTCAGCACGGTTTCCCGGCCGATTCCTTGTGCCCCGCCGGTTACAATAGCGACTTTATTTTCTAAACGTTTCATTTTTATTCCTTAGTGTTTTTTACGTTTGATTTTTTTCAAACGTTGTTATAAAAAAAATTACTTTCTTTTTTTGCTTTCGGATTTTAGCATTAACCTGTTACGTTCTTCTATCCATTCGGCAAGAAAATTCCGGTAATGCTTCTCCATGAGTTTGTAGAAATGTAGCATATCGTCAATCCGGCCGGCAAGTACCTTTTCATCAGCCGGGACTTTTTCTTTTATATATGATGCAATACGGGTATTATTTTTAATAAGTTCAAGATTATTGCGGAAAGCATTTTCAAAGATTTCCGGTTCAATTTCGTAGTAGTCTTTGCGGTTGTTTTCCGGCTCCCAGACTTTCCTGATAAGCTTACGGTCGCGCAGTCTACGGACAATCTGGCTTACAGGTCCCTTGCTTCTTCCTAATTGCTTGGTGATTTCATCAAGGGACAGTGGTTTTGGCGAATAGATCAATAATGCGACAACATATCCCATCAATTTGTTCAATCCAAAAGCCTTATATGCTTCACCGAAGCTTTGAATGATTTCTTTACGGACACGTTCTTCGTGTGTCATTGCATTATCCTTGGTAATTTTTAATGATAATTGCTGCAGCTTCTCCCCCACCAATACATAAGGAAGCTAAGCCAAATCCGGAATTTCTTCTTTTCATTTCATATACTAATGTTGTCAAAATTCTTGCGCCGCTTGCGCCGATCGGATGCCCCAACGCAATTGCTCCACCATTGACATTTACGTTATCTTCGGTAAGTCCAAGTATTTTACCAACTGATAAAGAAACAACGGCAAAGGCTTCGTTCAATTCAAATAAGTCAATTTCGTGCAGTTTCATTCCAGCCTTAGCTAGAACTTTTTTGATTGCATCGGCCGGAGCCGTCGTAAACTGCACAGGAGCTTTAGCGGCTGAGGCTTGTGCGATGATTTCAGCCATAGGCGTATATCCAAGTTCGAGTGCTTTTTCTTCCGACATAATCATAACAGCAGCAGCACCGTCATTTAAGCTGGATGCATTTGCCGCAGTTATTACACCGTCCTTTTCAAAGACCGGTTTTAACTGAGGTATTTTATCGTAGTTTACTTTTGCCGGTCCTTCATCCGTATCAAAAACTATCTCGCCGGCTTTTGTCTTAATTTTAACGGGTGCGATTTCATCTTTGAATTTACCTTCAGAAATCGCCTGATTTGCACGCTTGAAGGATTGTATTGCGAACCTGTCCAATTCCTCGCGGGTTAAATTATATTCTTTGGCGGTCAACTCAGCACAGTTCCCCATGTGCATGTTAGAATACACATCTGTAAGACCATCCAACAACACGGAATCAAACACAGTTGAATTACCGAGACGATAACCGTTCCTGGCATTCTTCAATATATATGGGGCATTGGTCATGCTCTCCTGCCCGCCTGCAATAATGACATCTGCATCGCCCGACTGGATTGCTTGCGCTGCAAGCATAACAGATTTCAATCCGCTGCCGCAGAGTTTATTCACGGTAAAAGTTTCAACGGTATCCGGAAGTCCCGCGTATATCGCGGCCTGACGTGCCGGAGCCTGACCGACACCTGCACTGAGGACATTACCCATGATGACTTCATTGACTTTAGTTTTCTCGATGCCTGATTCTTCAAGGATAGCTTTAATTGCGAAACTGCCAAGCTGTGGGGCTGAGAAGTTTGCAAGAGCGCCGTTGAAAGAACCGGTAGCAATTCTTTTGGCGTGTGTGATGACAATTTTTTTCATGTTCAATCTCGTGTTCAAGGAAAGTTTTTATCGTTTTAAAAGTTTCAAACTTTTGATATGATAAAAATTATAATAATCAGAAATCATTTCCAAATGATTTCTTCAATTCTTATAAAATTATTTTAAAGGGCGGGTTAATATCCAAAATGGCTGTTCGCCAACGGTGATTTTTTCCATTGGAAGTAAGGCTCCGGTTTTTTGATTAACTTGGTGTATTCCAATCTGCATACCCGCTTCATCAGAAGCAATGAGGTACTTTCCTGTCGAATTAAAGGCAAAAGACCGGGGTTTGCTTATTGTAGGATAAATGCCTTGTAAGCGCAATAATCTGCTTTTTTTATCAATTTTATAGACCGCAATGCTGTTATGTCCCCTGTTTGAGGTATACAGAAATCTACCATCCGGCGAAAAATGGATATCCGCCGATTTGCTTTCAAGCTTGATGCCCTCAGGAAGAGTTGATAATTCCTGCAATTTTGCGATAGCAACTGTTACTTTATTGTAGGAATATACAGTTACCGAATTTGAAGTTTCGTTAACAACATACATCCTGTTGTGAGTTTCATCAAGCAGAAAATGCCGTGGTTCAGTACCCTTAGGGGTGATAACATTTGCTGTTTCATTAGCCTTCAGGAGACCCGACGAAGAATCGAAATTATAGCAATAGATTTTGTCCCCGCCTTTATCGGTAATATATACTATTTGGCTCTCACGGTTGACATGGATAGCATGAGGATTAACAAATCCGGACAAGACCTGAATAGCTGAATCTTTCAAACTGCCATCTGCATTTATTTTATAAACAGCAGCTTGGCCGGAATGATAATACACGGTTAAAAGAAATTTACCTGAATTATCAACTTCAAGATTAACAGGATTGTTTACAGCCTTTATCCGATTAATAAATAACAGCTTTCCTGTTTTTTTATCTACGCGATATGCAGAAAAGGAGTTTGTCTCTCTCTCACTTACATACAGGAATTTGTGATTTGCCGAAAATGCCATAGATGCCGGTCCGCCCGGGCAAGCCACACTGTCTTGAAGGCAAAGCCTACCTGTCTCATTATTGAGAGTAAAAAGGAGAATTGCATTGCCTCCTCTTAAAGACACATAAACAACATCTTTTGCAGCGGCATCAGCCGGATTTGCGATCATGGTAATAATGCAACAAAATACTATAAACGATACGATTCCACGCATGGTCGGGTCTTCATGCTATTGATTAATCAGGATAACAAAATATGATTTTTTACCGGCAAGGAAAAATAAAAAAGCCCCCCTTGTACCGGAGGGCTTTTTCGTAATTTCATTTTACTTAATCAAAATCATCTTTTTCATTTCAGAAAAGTTCCCTGCGCTTAAGCGGTAAAAGTATATCCCGCTGGATAGGTTTGTTGCATTAAACTTAACAAAATATTCACCGGCGGGTTTTTGTTCATCCACAAGTGAAACAACTTCATGACCAAGCAAATCATATACTTTTAGTGCAACATGCGCACTTTGCTGTAATGTATAATTTATTACAGTAGAAGGATTGAACGGATTAGGATAATTCTGACTAAGAACGAATGTTCTTGTTTGCTTATTAACATCGGTACCAATTGAAGTGAGGTTTTTGGTATACATAACAGAGCTGCCATTTGTTATAATGTGTGCTGCCGGAACACCTTCTGCGACCCATGATACTGCTAATGTGTCCTCCTTTTGAATAGCAGATTTTATATTATTCCTTGTAGCCGTTACTCCAAAATTCTTATAATTCATCACTATCGAATTATCCGCTTTATTTAAGACGAGCTGGAAAGAATTGGTCGTGTCGCCTGCTGATTGAAATGAACCAATGTTGATCCATGACAAGACAAACTTATCAGCCGCAGCTTTGTAAACCACCTTGCCTCCGCCGTAACCATCTGTATTATCAAGGTCAAAGTCATCATACGCTACTGCCATGGCATTCGGAAATACTTTGTTTTCCGGGGGGAAATATGCCGGGTCAAAGCATCCGAGAGCATTGCTTCCGAATTCTCCGTTAAACGCGCCGTTTATTTTCTGGTTCGAAAAACTCACCAAACCATTGGCCCCGACATATAAAGAATCAAACTTTTTGCCATAAAAATCGAAACTGAATCCGATCGGGATTTTGTTTGTTGAAAATCCGTCATCCTTAACAGATATATTAGAAACATGAGTTATTGTCTTACCTGATGAATCAATGTTACTCCATGCTGTTATAGCAGTTCCGGTAGAAGATATATCAATCCAGTTATAAGCAGCGGGATTCACATTATAACTACTGGAATTAATCATACTAGTCTTGAAACTCCATGTATCCGACCAATTGTCGGTTGAAGCATCTGCAACTTTCCAGTAATAAATCTGATTTTTAACGAGTGGTGGAATGATTGCAGAGGTACCAGACACTGTAGACGAATAGACTATAGTGTTATCAAAATTTACATCATCCGTTGAGATTTTAAGCCTATAACTCCCTGAACCAGTTGAGTTCCAAGCCAACGTCGGGGATGATTCAACCATAGCGTCACCGTTGGAAGGAGAAATTAAGTTCACCTTGGACTTCACTGTAGCAGGCGTATGAACGATACTTATAGTTTTCGTTGCCACGTCAGAAAGTTTAAGCGAAGCTGTCAATCCGGTCAGATTTGCATTGTTCTGCAAATCAATAACTTTAAAGGAATCAATAGTGGCGCTGTATGAATCCGACTTTTTGTCACTAAAAGTGAGCGTTATTGTATCGGGAACACCAGATTTTAAATAAGGATAAAAATCCGTCAAATCGAAAACCATATTATTTGACGGGAAAGCACGATTCGCCGATGAGCTTGTAACAAAACTCTCATCAATACTTATTAAGGGTGCAGTTAAAGATCCTAATCCGATGGATAAACTTACATTTCCCCGAGATCCATGCGTGATTTTTAATTTTGCTTTTAGAAGTGGTGTATAACCAATTCTGTTGTTCACCAAAATAGCTACACCTTGAGAAATATGACTATCCATCAAAGCCTGATAAGAAATCCAGGCGAATCCACTTTGCCCCCAACTTGTTCCCCATGAGTTAACAAGTTTAAATGCCCCATAACCGTCAGCTGTCTTTACGGAATCATTATAACCTACTATTGTAACGGCATGACCTCCACGATTAGCACCCGTAAGATTTGCAGCACAATACACGTATTTATAAGAAGAGATGTTATCAAAATTACTATAGATATCTATTCCAATTGTTGCCACTTTCCCGCTGGCTAATATTTCGCGGAGTAAATTAATACCGCTCATATTCGTCGTATTGATTATATATGCATCTTGAGAACGATAATTTATTGCACTGGTATAGGCAGCTTCAGTAGGTAATGTATAATAATTTGTTAACGATATAGGGCAGTCCGATACTGGGGCACAGCCTCTGTTCATTAAAAATAATGCAGCATCTGATAAGGCAGCACCACTATCTACACCTCTATTAATGCCGGTATAAAGAAAAGTTGGACTAAAAATATGAGCATTTTGAGATACATCCCAGCCTCTTTCCCTTTTTTCTTCAAAGGTTTTAGCATAATAACCAACTGACCATGCAACGCAGCTCCCGAGAGCGTCCTGATCGCCGACAGCAGGCAAACCACTGGAAAGATCAACCGAACTTGGGAGTGATGTTGTTTTAGCCAGAGATTTGTATTGCTTCACCCATGTAACCTTGCTCCAATCTTCACGTTTTAATCCGGTAGGATGTAAAACCTGTGATAGCGTATTGTTGGTGTATAACACAAAAGTAATTAAAAGTCCCAAAGACAATTTTTGGTAGCGACGCATCATATAACTTTCTTCAACTAATCGAATGGTGATAAATTAAAACAAGGTGCCCAACTCACCAGGAGCGAATCGAAATAACTCGCATTTTAATGTACAAGTTAGTACTCTACAAATCAAGGGATAAATCAGGCTTCATTTCCAAAAACTTGATTTTTCACTCATTTATCCGTTAATATTTGTTAACAAAGCATCATTTGCCTCTCTGTAAATGAGACATGCATTTCTCACTCATATGAAAAGTTATTAAATTTCGTTTTGTTTTAATTAAGATTACTATCTCCTTTGGAGATATCTGAATTCAAATAGGACATCATGGAATCAATTAAAGAAATTTATAGAATAGGTAACGGTCCCTCAAGCAGTCATACAATGGGTCCGAAACGCGCTGCTGCTATTTTTAAGGAGAAGAATCCTGCGGCGCATTCCTTCCGGGCTATATTATTCGGGAGTCTTGCTGCAACTGGCAAAGGACATTTAACTGACAAAGTCATAATCGAATCATTATCACCGAGTCCGGTCGAAGTAATTTGGAAGCCGGAAGAGTTTTTAACGCGGCATCCGAATGCGATGAGATTAGAAGCCCTCAATGAAACCGGCGAGATAATTGATACATGGACCATCTATAGCGTTGGCGGAGGTAAGATAATAGACGATACATATCAAAAGGGTTCGGATTCCATCTATAAACTCACTTCTATAACCGATATTCTCGATTGGACGATCAAAAACGGTGGATCGTTCTGGGAGTACGTAGAAGAAGTCGAAGGTCAGGAAATTTACGATTACCTCGCTGAAGTTTGGCATGTCATGAAGGAATCCATCAGACGTGGAATCGAAAATGAAGGTATCCTGCCCGGAGGATTGAATCTGCGAAGAAAGGCCGCCTCATATCATGTGAAAGCCAAAAACTATTCAGGTTCACTTAAAGAAAAAACTCTCGTATTTACGTATGCCCTTGCGGTAACCGAAGAAAATGCCTCCGGCGGTGTTATTGTGACTGCCCCAACATGCGGATCGTCGGGCGTATTGCCTGCGGTATTAAAGCGTATGGAGGAAAGCTTTGAATTTCCCGAAAAGAAAATTCTGAAAGCTTTAGCGACTGCCGGATTATTCGGGAATGTTGTTAAAGCAAACGCTTCAATCTCCGGAGCGAAAGTCGGTTGTCAGGGAGAAATCGGTACAGCTTGCGCCATGGCCTCTGCCGCCGTAACTCAACTCCTTGGCGGCACACCACCCCAAATTGAATATGCAGCGGAAATGGGCATTGAACACCATTTGGGATTAACCTGCGATCCGATAAACGGATTAGTACAAGTGCCATGTATCGAGCGGAATGCGTTTGCCGCAGAGAGAGCTTTTAATACAGCCACTTTTGCTTTGCTTTCCGACGGGCAGCATATCGTATCTTTTGATAAAATTGTCAAGACCATGAAACAGACAGGTCACGATTTACCGAGGATTTATAAAGAGACTTCAGAGGGTGGCATTGCTATTTTCCATTAAATCCGGATTCCGGGCAAAGTATATATTCCCCTTCTTTTTGTAGATTAACAATAGGGATTATTATTTTTATCAAAGAATGTAGTATCATCATAGAGGAAATACTTTCTTCAATGTCATCAAAAACACACCTCGTAATCGCGTTCTCCCTGCTCTTTGTCTTTTGCGCTTGCATGAATTCAAACTCACAGGGGACTAAAAATCAGAATAATGTTTCGATAGAAAAACTTCAAAAGGCAATTGAGACCAAGTTCACTACTGACGCTCAATCTACGCGGCAGGACAGTTCTCTAAGTTATTTTGACACCTTACAGGTATACTATTCGAAAAACCAGTACCAACCGGTATTCTTTTCAGAACAACCTCAGAATGTTGATTCAATATCTTCGCTATTGGCACTTTCCTTTGAGCATGGACTCAATCCCCTCTGGTATCATGTTGAGCAGATAAAGGAATGTTTGACGGCTCTTCATAGGAAAGAGACAGAATCAGAACTTATTGCAACTCAGGCAAGGCTTGAGATTTTGCTGGCTGATGCAGTCCTGAAGTACTCCAACCACATGAAACATGGTGTTCTGAATCCCGTTAAAATGTTTGGTGACAGATACGCACTTCCCTATCCGAAAGCTGAAGACATTGATGTGTTTCTGGCACTGAAGCAGCAGAACATTTTCAAGTATCTGCAGGATATCCAACCGAAAGCAGACAGGTATGTAAAACTGCAAACCGCGCTGAGAAATTTGACTGCAGTTGAAGAAATTAAATGGAATAAGATCAAACCCATCGGCAGAAAACTGCGCATTGGTGACAAGTCACCTCTATTAAAAGATGTGGTAAACAGGCTTGTTGCATTAAATTACATTGATACGAACAAAGTGAAGATTTTTCATAATGACAAAATGGATGCTCTGATCAGTAAGGCGATCTGGCATTTTCAACAGTCACAAGGCTTAATTCCAGATGGTGTACCGGGAAATGAAACCATAGAAAAATTGAATATTCCACTTAAAGTATACATTGAAAAGATTAAACTAAATCTGGAACGTTTCCGGTGGAATAACTATACCGCTCAAAACCGTTATCTGTACGTCAATATTCCCGACTTTTACCTGCACTTAATGGATGGACAGAAAGAGCAATTCGCAATCCGCGTTTGTACAGGACGCAGGAAGCCGGCGAATTTTAACGAACGCTATGCAAAATACTTAAAGACACATAACCTGCACGACCGTCCTGATAACTGGGAGTCACCGCAGGTCGCCAGTGAAATTACAACGATTGTACTGAACCCTACCTGGTCAGTCCCGCCAAACATTATCCGTGAGGAAATTTACCCCGGTGTAATGAAGGACTCCAATTACCTCGCAAAGAAAAATTTCAAAGTCTATAAGGGCAATCAGGAAGTTGATCTTAAAAATGTAAACCTGAAAAATTATTCACCGACCAAAGTTCCTTTTTCATTCGTTCAGGATCCGGGACCGGGAAATGCTTTGGGCAAAATCAAATTCCTCTTCAAGAACAAATTTGATATCTATCTCCATGACACACCCACACGCCCGCCCTTTTCTAAGGCGGTCAGAGCGGTCAGTCATGGATGCATCCGGGTTGAAAAGCCACTTCTGCTAGCAGAATACTTGCTGCAAAATCATCCAACATGGAACATGGATTATTTAAAATGCGAAATTAACCTGCCGGTCTCAGACAGAGCAAAAGCAGCTGAATATAAAGAGAAGCGGTCAAGCATCAGAAGATATATGAACGGCGCAAAGTTTACCAATATCAGTATACATAACAAACTACCGATATACGTTGACTACTTCACCGCGTGGGTAGATGATTCAGGTTGTGTGAATTTGAGAGATGATATTTACGGGAAGGACAAAATTATGATTTCGTCCTTCTCGTCAATTAAATAGTTAAGGTTGGATTTTATAATCCGAGTTCTACCTTAGCAAACGGACTGTGAACCAGCAGCTGCGTTTTCAATGTTACTTCGCGTGGTTCAAATTTGCGCGGGTTGTTGATCTGCTTCATCATCAATTCCATCGCCGCTGATGCAAGTTCACCTGCAGGTTGATCAATAAAATTGAAAATTGAAGGAATGTACCTGTTAAATGTATTCTTACCGAAGCAGGTAACTTCTATATCCTGAGGTACATGTAATCCTTTTTCCATCGCGGCAACATACATACCAAGGGCGACCGGATAGGTTATGGCGAAGACAAATTCCGGCACTTCCCCACCCTTACAGATTTTCATGAAACCTTCGTAACCGTCTTCTTCTCCGAGACCGCCTTCAATAATCCATTTCTGTTTGATTGGAATTTTGTGGTAGTTCATTGCTTCCATGAATCCCTGATAGCGAAGGTTTGCTATATTGATATGAGGATAACCACCCAGAAAAGCAATTTTCTTATAACCGCGGCGGGCTGCATAATCTATGGCAACGAAAGCACCATCTTTATCATCCACGACTACCTTTGAAGTATCCGGCATCGGCAAAACACGATCAACAAAAAGAAGCGGTATACCTAAATTTTGAATCCGCTTAAAGGTCGATAAATCTTTTGTATCCTCGGTGACCGAGATAATGATACCGTCAACACGCATCGCGATGAGTGAGAGCAAATGCTTGTTTTCAATTTCGGCATCTTCCTGAGAAACCATGAGCACAATTTCATAATTGTATTTGAAAGCGATATCATACACGGCTTCAATAAGCGTCGCAAAAAAGATATGTGCTATTTTCGGAACGATCAATCCAATTGTATTGGATCTTCTCGATGTGAGATTTCTTGCATTGAAGTTAGGCATATACCCCATCTTTTCAGCAATCACTTTTACCTTCTCCGTTGTCTCTGCTGAGATGTCCGGATGATTCCTTAAGGCCTTAGAAACTGTTACTGTGGAAACGCTGAGTTTTTTTGCGATGTCTTCTAATCTAACCGGCTGATTCTTTTTCATAGTTGATCCATGTGTATCATGAAGTGTAAAGTGGAATTTTACTAAAGTAATAACTTAAATTACAGCGTTATCAAGTAAATGACAAGCATTATGTATGCTTTTTAAGATTTTTTTACTTTTATTTTTCAGGCAGAAGATAAACATAAAATTTGAAGGTCTAAATTCTTTAGCTTTTTTTCTATTTTTAATCAAAATGAATTAATATCTTAAGGAACATAAAATGAATTAACATTCATAAAAGCATATTTTGCAATTATTTTAATCATCTTTCTCAGTAAGGGATCGTTATGTTGAATATTGCTCTATTTGGCCCCCCCGGTGCAGGTAAAGGCACACAATCCGAATTCCTCATTAAAAATTACAACTTATATTACATTTCTACCGGGGATCTTTTACGTAAAGAACTTGCTGAAAAGACAAAACTGGGGCAAGAAGCACAGAGCATAATTGCTTCAGGCGGACTGGTCCCCGACGAGATAATCGTTCAAATTATCGAAAAAACGATCACGGAAAATCCCGACGCCAACGGTTTCCTTTTCGACGGTTTCCCGAGAACCTATATTCAGGCATACATCCTTGAAGGGTTAATGATAAAACTGAATACTTCGTTGAACTGCCTTATCAGTATCAATGTACCTGAAGAAGAATCCGTTGCCCGCCTCCTTAAACGCGGTGAAACATCAGGCAGGCTTGATGATAATGAAGCAGTAATCCGTAGACGTCTGGCTGAGTATAATGAGAAAACACTCCCTGTTCTTCGATTCTTCAAAGAGCGCGGCATATTCCATGAAGTAAACGGACTTGATACGATTCCTAACGTCGAAACCGAAATACGGAAAATCATCAAGCATGAACTCAGTAAACGACTTTACAACGTTGTACTGTTTGGATATCCGGGTTCCGGACGTGGTTCACAGGGAAAGGCACTGGCAAAGAAATTCGAATTGGAATATGTTGCTACCGGCAATATGCTTGATAGTGAGATTGCACAAAAGACACCTATCGGCAAAAAAATTATTGAACTGTATAATAACGGTCAGTTAGTGCCGGATGAGATCGTTGTTGAGTTGATTGAGAAACGGCTCGCAGATCCTCAGGACGTAAAAGGATTTATCTTTAAAGGATTCCCGCGCACACTCGTACAATCCTATATTCTCGATGGCTTGCTCAAAAAACATAATTCGTCCATTTCTCAGATAATCGAAATTGAAGTTCCCCTGCTTGAACTGATTCGCAGACTTGATGCCCGCAGTAAGACTCCGGGAAGTATGCCATATGATTCAAGTACGGAAAAAATCGTTAAACGAATTGATGAGCACGAGAAGAAGACTTCGCCGGTTATCGAGAAGTACAAACAGTTACACGGCGTTATTAAAATTGACGGAATGGGAACATTCGACGAGGTATTTAACCGGATTTCAACCACGGTTGAAAATGGTATAAGACACCTGCGGTAAACTGTACCGGAGATATAATGCGTTAATCATCCGGGAATGAAGTAAACACTACTTTTCTTCATCGTGCAGATGCAGTTCATTGTTCTTAATGAACGTGGATATGATAAGCAGTATCATAACGAGTACCGCGATTAATAATGAGGCTAACAAGACCGTTGTAACATCCATACAATCACCATTTTGTTTGCCTGAAAATTATCATATAATAATACAAATGATGATTTTTTTCGACGAAAGGTCTCTTTTCATAGACAATCGCCGCATATACGGGCTTAAAAATCAGAAGAAAATTTTGGAAGGTAAAAGCAGGGCTTAGTGCCCTGCTTAATTTTTTTGTACTACCTTATTCCTGATGTTCAGGTAAAAGTAAATCGTTGATTTCTTTAACGGGATTAAATGTAATTTTGGGGACCTCGACAAAAACGGTAACCCAGTCCGCCATACTTCCATTCCATAACCCCGGAAGCTCAAGTGCCTTTATTTCCACACCGTCTTTTGATTTAACCGTAATAAATCCGGTATCCGGATTCCGGTAATTAAGAAGGTCAAAATTCTTTCCTTTGTAGTCTTTAACGGAACAAACGAGATCAACCGGATTAAAGTGTGTCGCAGATTCGAAAATCTCCTTCTGACTGTTGTCGGATTTATCAATCTGAGAACTTTCGACAATCTGAACGGTTATTTCGCCGTTCGCTTCTTTTACCCAGAAAGGCCCGCCTCCAACCTGTCCCTCATTCCGAACCATACCGCAAATTCGCATCGGGCGGTTTAGCTTTGAGAACAAGAACTGGATTCTTTGCGACCGGCTGAAATTATGGAAGTTTTCAGGTAGTGATATTAGTAATTCTTCCTGAACAAACAATTCAATATCACTGAGTTCTTTTTCGGAAACCGTATTCGATTCAAGTTTTCGCAAACTGTCATGTGCTCGAGTTTCGAGTTTAACTAACAATCCGCATATCAGTTTTTTGTATAAACTGGTTGTCTCCTTTATACGATCAGGAACCACATTATCAATGTTTTTGATAAATACCAAATCCGCATTCAGATCATTTAGGTTTTCCAGCAATGCACCGTGACCGGCAGGCCGGAATACAAAATTATTATTGCTATCCAGATACGCTTCATTTTCTTTGGTAACAGCGATAGTATTGGTCGAGGATTTCTGATAGGAATAGGTTATCGAGAGTTTTTGGCCGTCCACTTCGTAGGATTTTCGGACTTGACGAAGCAACTTATCAAATTCTTCCTGATATTCCGGTGAGAGCGTAAAGTGCACATGTGAAACATTATTGCTATCCTTTGCGTAATCCAGTGCTTCAACCAGATGTTCTTCAAAAGCTGTTCTCGCACCTGTGCTTGCTCTATGGAAATAAATCATACCTTTTGGCAAATTGGCATAATTCAAACCGCATTCAGTTAGAATGTATTTTATTATCGTTCGATATTCCTTTTCGGTCTGTAACCGGGATATATCATAACCATCTTTTGCCAACAGTTCTTTCAAGGCAGGATAAAATGCAAGAGTCTCCAATCCATCAATAATTGCAACAACCGCGGCAGCAATTTTGTCACCGGCTTCAAGTTTTTTGTATAATTCATCAACCGGCCAATCATTATTCAGATAGGTATGTAATTTTTGAAACATTCTTGTCGCGGCTCCGGATGCCGGAACGAATTTTAGAATTCGTCCCTTCGCTGATACATCCTGGTGCAATTTGATAAGAAACTCAAATTCGCTCTCTTTTATAGCAACAATACCATCCCCCACCTTACAAGATTTGTAAAGCCTGATGTAAGGCAACCCCTTTCTAAATATTTCTAAGTGCTGTAATATGTCTTTTTCAGATACCCCGCTCTCAATTATTTTTTGAATCGCTATCTCGCTGAGGTAAATATTTTCTTCTCTATTCATGATAAACTACCGTATGAGGAAATGAATAAAAATCTCAAATTAATTATACTTCAATTTATGTTAATTTGAAATTAATTATTTCATCAGCAACATCTTTTGCAAAACTTTTTTATTGCCTGCCTCAAGTACACCAAAGTATATTCCACTTGGTAAATTTGCTCCTGAAAACCGGGTTGTGTATTGCACCCCGGGTTCAGTTGCACCACTGAATAACATAGCCACTTCTTTACCGAGAATATCATAGACCCTCACCGTACTTTTACTTTTGCTGTCAACGGTAAACTCCAACGTCGTGCTTGGGTTGAATGGATTCGGATAACTTTTCAGTACCATGTATCTGTCAACTTTTAAAGTCGGAGCATCCTTAACATCTGTATAAAGTGTATCAAAACTCATTTTTCCCCTTCCAGAATACTGCCTCAAAAGGTCAGGGATAAGTGAAGGATCATCCGGTGTATAATTATAGTACTTTGAAGCTTCAAAAGCTGAACCGCGAGTTTGAGGTGAGCCGGAATTATCAAAAATATTATTTCTCTCAATCAGATCACCCGGATCCGATTCCATATATCCGCAGTATGAGGGGTACGGGACATTGAGGAAGTAATTTGACTCCATGAGTACGTCTGCTTCCTGAGTTGAGGCTACTGCGTAAAGATCGTTTCCATCGAAAAAGTTATTGAACACATGTGCTTTACCAAATCGTACTCGCGGGTGTCTCTGTCTTGTTTTTTCGAACCAGTTATGATGATACGAGGCACACATAACTGTATCAGCCGGTTCATTGTCGGTATGTCCGAATAAACAGGTCTTACTATGATTGTAGAAATGATTCCACGATACAGTAACATGGGTTGCCATTTTTTTGTAATCCAATGCACCATCATGACCGGATGCAGTACTATCCTGGTCAGCGCCATCATTAAAAGTACAATGATCTACCCATATATGGTGAGTCTCAGGATCGCGGATATCAATTCCATCGTTTGAGCAGTCTGAGAATTCAATATTACGGATGATAATGTTATGACTGACTTCAACCTCAAATCCGAATCCGACAAATTTTGCACCTTCAACTCCCTCTCCAAGAACAGTCAGGTTGGAACAATCCTTAATGTAAACGATTTCTGAGCCGCTTTTTGTCAACGTACCTGAGATTAACAGAATTGTTGGGGCTTGTGACGGAAAATGATCACTTCTCAAATCACGAAGAGTTGTTTCCAAAGTCGCGTAATCTGAAACCCTGATTACCTGTCCACCGGTTCCTCCCGTTGTCCCGTTTTCATCCCGAGTGTTCATGGATGCAAATCCAATCGGAAATCTACCTCCTCCATTGTCCGGAGCGACACAATCACCATTAACTAGTACATCTAGCTCAGGGGCACCACCGCCAACATGTGATATTGTGCCTGAATAATTGCCGATCGTCGTAGGCAGAAGGCGAACATATATTATTGCAGAAGAGATGCTTCCGGCAGAATAAGGAACAACTAACGAAGAGGCAAATCCGGAATTAGAAGTAAGTGAGACTTGATACCCAGCCGGCGCAGTGACAGTAATATTTCCGGCATCAGGAGTCAATAAATTACCATCCAGCGTGTAAGATTTGACTGCAGAGGAAGCGTTTTTCACTACCTGACCAAAATCCAGCATGGATGGAGTAGCGGTTAATCCTGCGACTGAAGGAGTGGTTTGTGAAGCAGTTCCGGGATTCTCACTAAGATAGTTTTGCGAATTGTTGCTGCCGTCATTGTATGCATAAGCAGCAAAATAATATGTTGCAGAAACCGCCAGCCCTGACACGGTTACTTCATTCCCCGAACCTTCAAACACAATTTTATTGCCGTCACCCTGATCTGTAGCTGAGGTGAACACAGAACTGACGCCGGAAATCGTACTTCCATCAGTTGGCGACCAATTCACCATACTTCCCTTTTTTGCAACGACAATTTTTTTAGTACCATCACCGCCGGATAAAGACAGCTTGATCGAACTTCCCGTAACTTCTCCTATCGTAATAACAGGCTGTTGTGAAGGTGAACTTGCAATAGCAATACCGGAGACTGTGACGGTACGAGTATTTCCTCCCGCGGTGGAGTGTGAAAGTGCTCCCACAACTGTTCCTGAAGCTGACGCCGGAGAAAATTTAACGTAGATATTTTGTTGGGAAAGACTACCACCGGATTGAGCTAATGTTAATGAATCAACAAAAGCTGCATCATCTAAACTAATTTTGTAGTCCTGTGAAGCTTTTATTCTTATGTCACCTAAGAGATCTTTGCCTGAAATAGCATAAGATGCCGACAAGGATTGATTGCCGGCTATCACCGTTCCAAAAGCAGGCAGAGAAGCTGAAGAAAGCGTGATGACAGGAACGGCAGTAGTAACAATAGAAATATCATCAATGTAATGGGATTGTGTAGTGCCATTGGTGAATTTCAATCGGACGTCAGGACTTGTCTCATTAATATCAATCGTATATGAAGTATAACCGGAAGTAATGCTCTGGGTCTTCACAATTACAAAATCACCCTGGTCAACGGATTTTTCAATCGTTATAGTACTCGCTCCACTACCACGTACCCAAAAGGTAGCGGATTTAATGGCGACCAAGGAGGGCGTGATGATATAGGAACCGGGAGTACTGCTTGACAAAAGGCATGCATAGGTGCCGCCATGTTTCGTCGTACTTGCAGCACCTCTATAAACTGTCCAGACTCCGGAAGCGAGAGTGCAGTTAGTAATGCTTGTTGTGGCACTTCCGGGTAATCCGGTCTCAAAACCTTCACTTATATCTGCAAAAGCTTCAATAGAAAAAACGGATACCTGTAAAAAAAGAATGACGAGGAAAAAATTATATCGCACTTTTGCACTCCTTACGATCATGGGAAAATCAAACCTTTAGAGACTCAAAAGTTATATAACCGGACAAGGCTATATGACTGGAAGATAAAAAAGAATGGATAACCGTTTAAGTAATCGCTTAACTCAATAGTTAAACTTAATGCTATTCAGAAATATTTCAAACACTTTTTCAGCATTATTTCGTTAGCTTACCACAATTTGCGTATTGTTATGCAACCGCAAAATAGTTATAATACGTATGACAAATTTAGGATATATGAGTAAGTACATTTTATTCGTTTATGCGGTATTTTTATTGCTTTTAACACAAAGTACCGAAGCACAGGTCTTTATGCCGGCTGATAGCTCCGGTGATGCGTATTCGTGTATTACAAAAAAGGGATACGGATATGAAGTCCCCGATTGCGTTCACGACACCATTCATATTGCCGAACATTGGAATGCATTTTTAAGAAAACCGGCTTTCGAGTTTTCGCTGCATAAAGCCATTGATAACGACCGTTGCATCAACTTTGACCGTCAACGTACCGAAATAAAAACTTCTGGTTCTTCCCCAACATCAATGATAGCCTATTATGGGGAAACCATGACTTTCAGATGGAAATTTCTACTGGATTCGGCATACCAGCCGTCACCTAATTTTTGTCATATCCATCAAATTAAAGCCGGAGACGGACCTGACTCGGATTCCCCATTGATGACTATTTCACCACGATATTATTCCAGCGGTGACAAACTTCAGATTATCTTCACTGCCCCATTGACAGGTGAAACAACATTTCTATCGCAAACCGATCTAAAACAATACAAAGGTGTCTGGGTTGAGGCAATTGAGAAGATTTATTTCGCTACTTCAGGGACGTACTCACTGACATTAAGGCGGGTTGCCGATGATTCATTACTACTTAGTTATACCAACAGCAATGTCGTCATGTGGAGAGACAGCTCCACCTATATAAGGCCGAAATACGGTATTTACAGGAGCTTGAACAGTGACTCCTACTTGCGCGATGAGACTGTTAAGTTTGCTGATTTTTCTCTGTACAAAGGCACAGCAGTCAATCTTCCGGCTGCTCCTACCGGTTTAACGGTTACAGCAAATGGTAGGATTGTAACACTGAAATGGACTGATAAGGCTAGTAATGAAGATCAATTCAGGATTGAGCGTTCGACTGATAATGCTACATGGAAATTTATTGGGACATCCCCGGCTAATGTGAAGCAATTTATTGATACTGTTACGAGTAACGGCACTTTCTATTACCGACTCCGTGCTGAAAACACCGTCGGGAATTCTTCATATTCAAATGTAGTTAACCAGATAATTACAGCAATATCAAAAGAACCCAAACCGTTTGAGTTTTCATTGTCACAAAACTACCCGAATCCATTTAATCCTGTTACGACTATTAATTTCGTTCAATCCGAAACTGCAAAGGCCAAATTAGCAATTTATGATGTTTTAGGTAATGAAATCGGTGTGCTTAAAGATGAGATTCTTTCCCCCGGAAAGTACTCAGTAAATTTCAACGCATCTGCACTCCCAAGCGGTGTATATTTTTACCAGCTGACATCAGGGTCACAGACTGCTATCAAAAAACTTACCTTACTGAAATAAAAAAAGCCCCCGGTGTTCGGGGGCTTTCAATTTCATTCAGACTAATTCAGTCCGCGCTTTTTAAGAAGGGCTTCAACTTTAGGTTCTCTTCCTCTGAACTTCTTATACATCTGCATAAAGTCTTCGCTCCCCGATTTCTCAAGGATATCTTTTCTGAACGACTTAGCAGTTGCCTGATCAAACAATCCTTTTTCAGCAAATGCTTCAAAAGCATCGCTGTCAAGTATTGCAGACCAAAGATAGCTATAATAACCTGATTCATAGCCCCAAGTTGCAATATGAATAAAGTTTGTCGTCATATAACGCGGCCAAACTTCAGGGATCAAACCCATTTTGCTAATGGATTCTTTTTCAAATTTTTCCACGTCTCTTGGCATCGTGTCTGTAATAGTATGCCAATCCATATCAAGTATGGATGCTGCCATATATTCAAGGGTTTCAAAACCCTGATTGAAGTGAGATGCATTCTCAACTTTTTTTACCAAAGCAGCAGGAATCACTTCACCGGTCTGATAGTGTTTTGCATACATAGCCAATACTTCAGGTTCAAGTGCCCATTTTTCCATGATCTGTGAAGGAAGCTCAACAAAATCCGTTGGTACAACCCCAGCGCCCGGATAAGTAATATGTTGGAAAAGTCCATGTAAAGCATGACCGAATTCATGGAATAATGTTTCAACATCATCCACACTGAGAAGAGCCGGCTTATCGGATGTCGGTTTTGTAAAATTTCCTACGTTATAGATAACCGGTGAGATAAATTTACCGCCTATATTACTTTCATCTCTGAATGATCCGCACCATGCTCCATTAACCTTGCTCTCTCTCGGGAAATAATCCGTATACAGAACGCCGAGATGTTTACCGGAGGCTTCTTTAACTTCAAATACTTTTACATCCGGATGATATATCTGAATATCCTTTCTTTCAATGAAATTCAGGCCATACAGTTTATGTGCAACAGCAAAAGCACCCTGAATAACATTCTCAATTTTGAAGTACGGACGAAGCATATCTTCATCAAGTGCATATTTTTTCTGTTTAACTTTTTCAGCGTAATACCACCAGTCCCAGGGTTCTAACTTGAAATTGCCGCCCTCTTCTTTTATGAGTGCCTGCATTTCCTCAACCTCTTTCTTGGCGGTATTTACAGTAGGTTTCCAAACATCACTTAAGAACTTGTATACATTTTCCGGAGTCTTTGCCATTTTTCTTTGTAAAATCAAATCGGCATAATTCTTATAACCCAGTAGGTTTGCTTTTTTTACACGGAGTGTAATGATCCTTGAAAATATCTTTTTATTATCCAGTGAATCGTTATTATTTCCACGACTCATATATGCTTTATACATCTTTTCGCGCAAAGCTCTGTTAGAAGAGTATGTAAGGAACGGGAGCAGTGTCGGTTTATCAATTGTGAAAAGCCACTTCCCTTTATAGCCTTTAGCCTCGGCTTTTTCAGAGGCTTCTTTGATATATGAGTCAGAAAGCCCTGCAAGAGCGTCTTTGGAATCCACGACTAATTCAAATTTACTGTTCTCTTTGCGTACATTATCACCAAACTTAACAACGAGCTGTGAAAGCTCATCATTGATCTTGCGAAGAGCATCTTTACCTTTTTCATCAAGGTTAGCACCGCCCATCGTGAAATCCAGCCAATAATTTTCCAATACGACTTTCTGCTCAGGAGTCAGCTTCTTTGCTTCTTTTGAATCATGCACTGCTTTGATTTTGGCAAAGAGTTTCGGATTCAGAAAAATATCATCATTATGTTTACTCAGCATCGAGGCGGATTTTTCTGCAATAGTTTGCATTTCGTCATCGGTATTAGCTGAACTCATTGCACCAAAAACACGGTTGACTTTCGTAAGCAGTTCGCCGCTTTTTTCTAATGCTTCAATCGTGTTTTTAAAGGTAGGTTTTGCCGTATTACTAATAACAGCTTCTATTTCCTTATCATGCTCTTTGATTCCTTTTTCGAATGCGGGCATGTAATGTTCATGCTTTATTTTATCGAACGGCGGTGTCTGGAAAGGAGTTTTCCATTCACTGAAAAACGGATTATTCATATCTTGTGCTTCCAATTGAAGATTAATCATGCATATGCATGATGCGATTAAAAATAATACAAAACGGGTTTTCATCCTGTATCCCTTTGTTTGTAGATGATGTAACTTATAATTTATTCTGTTGGTCACTGTTAACAATCTGAACTATTCGCTGCGGTACTGCAATGTCTATGCCCTCTTCCTGAAAACGGCGGTATATTGCCTCTTTCAATCGGCATCCCAATGCAAACGATAATTGATAATCTTTTGTCCTCACGGCCAGCCTGAACTCAAGGGCGTGTTCGCCGAAACGCACAATATATATTTCCGGTTTATCATTCTGGTCGGTATCCGGATCACTCATAGCGACGGCTAACGCGATTTCTTTCACCTTGTCAATATCCGACTGATACGCAACCGGCAAATCAATAACGACACGAGTGCTTGTTGTAGGATACGTCAGATTGATAATGCGTGATTTAACGATGTCGTTATTCGGAATAATAAGATAATTTTTATCGAAGTCGATAATACGGGTACTTCGTATACCGATACTAACGACATCTCCGTGAATTTCATTACCTATTTTGATGCGGTCGCCAATCCGGAACGGCCTGTCGATCATGATAATAAATCCGGAGATCATATTGCTGATTGTCTCCTGAGCTGCTAAAGCAATTGCCAACGAACCGACTCCCAGAGAAACAACAAAAGCACTGATATCAACATTGAATTTCTTTAGAACAATAATCAATGCAAATAGTGCAAATATTAATTTGACAACTTTTTTTAATAAAGGAAATAGACTTCCGCTCAAATCCTTATTCTCATTGGCATTCATTTTCTCAGCATACCAGTCAAGAATAACAACGCCTATTTGACTCAAAATGATAAGTAGCATGATAATCAGTAATATGAAAAAGAGATTATCAAGAACTGCGAGAATGTTGATCAGGGAGGGATATTCCTGAACTAATGTCATCTTTGTTATTAATGAAACATGATCTAAGCCATGACGAAAAGCCAGTAACGCAAGATACACACCAAGTAATGAGATGAGTTTATAGCTGCTGCCCTCGATAATGTGCAAAATTTTATCATCAACTTCTGTTTTTGAACGAAGTACAATCGGCTTGATGATGCGTTTGAGCAAATAGCTGATGGTCTTAGCAAGGATAAAAAAGAGAGCAAAGAGAATCAGGCTGAGGGTGATTTGAAATGTAAGTCCCTCACCTAACAGATTACGTAAAAAATGAATTACCGGATCAAACAAGGATGCAAATGACCCTAAAAAACAGAGGTTCGTTGGATTCATGGAAATTTTGTTCAACTTTGATAATGTTCAAAAAAAACAAGCGCACCCCGAAGGGTGCGCTAATAAACGTCAAACTAAGCCTTGGTACCGCTTTCAGAAGGTTCTTTAGCTTCGTCGGGCTTACTGCTCTGAACTTCTTCTTCGGTAAACACAAGATGTTCATCTCCTTCAAAATACCGGGCCACAATTTTGTTGCCTTCTTTGAAAGAGCCTTTTAGAATTTCTTCCGCAAGAGCATCTTCTACATATTGCTGCAACGCTCTCTTGAGAGGACGTGCACCGTACTTCTGATCATATCCCTTTTCTGCAAGGAAGTTCTTTGCACTTTCTTCGAGTTCAAGTGCCATTTTATTCTCACGCATATTTTTCATGAGAACCTTGATCTCGATATCAATGATTTTCAGAATATCCGCTTTTTCAAGACTTCTAAATACAATCGAATCATCAAGACGGTTGAGGAATTCAGGACTGAATAACCGCTTCATGGCTTCTTCAAGCGTATTCTTCATCGAAGAGTAATTGTCATCGGTCGGTTTTTGGTTAAATCCGTATGAACCGATAGTTTTCACTTCTTTGGCGCCGACGTTCGTTGTCATAATAATGATGGTATTCTTAAAGTCTACTTTGCGTCCAAGACTATCGGTAAGAACACCTTCATCCAACACCTGAAGCAATACACCAAAAATGTCCGGATGAGCTTTTTCAATTTCATCAAAAAGCACGACTGAATACGGTTTGCGGCGGACTTTTTCAGTTAACTGGCCGCCTTCTTCGTATCCTACGTATCCTGGAGGAGCTCCGACCAATCTTGAAACGGCGAATTTTTCCATGTATTCGCTCATGTCAATTTTAATCAATGAGCTTTCGGAATCAAACAAATACCGGGCGAGAACCTTACATAGTTCTGTTTTGCCCACGCCTGTTGGTCCAAGGAATAAGAAACTGCCGATTGGTCGGTTCGGATTTTTCAGACCTGCTCTTGCCCTGCGGATGGATTTGGTCAATTTGCCGATGGCTTCATCCTGTCCGACAATTTGTGCGGCAAGTGCTTGTTCCATATGTAATAATTTTTCAGACTCAGTCTGTGCAACGCGGTTCACCGGAATACCGGTCATCATAGCGACCACTGTTGCTATATCTTCCTCGGTTACATCATACACGATGTCCTTGGTTCTCGTATCCCATTCACGTTTAGCAATTTCAAGATCTGATTGCAGTCTTCTTTCTTTATCGCGTAAACGGGCTGCTTCTTCATAATCCTGTTTCTTAACCACCGCAGTTTTTTCCTGACGAACCTGTTCAATTTCTTCTTCGAGGTTAAGGACTTCAGATGGGACTTCAAAGTTACCCATGTGCACTCTTGAACCTGCCTCATCAAGTACGTCAATTGCTTTATCGGGTAGATGACGGTCTGTAATGTAGCGGTTTGAAAACTTAACAGCTGCTTCAACAGCACTGTCCGAATAACGGACATGATGGTGCTCTTCATATTTGAATTTAATATTATTCAAAATCTGAATAGTTTCTTCATACGAAGGCGGATCAACCGTTACTTTTTGAAAACGTCTATCTAACGCGCCGTCTGTTTCGATGTACTTTCTGTATTCATCCAGCGTGGTCGCGCCGATACACTGAATATCGCCTCTGGACAAAGCCGGCTTGAACATATTGGAAGCATCCAAAGAACCTGATGCGCCGCCTGCTCCGACAATGGTATGTAATTCGTCAATAAACAAAATAACATCCTTTGCCTTTTCAAGCTCTACCATTAAGGCTTTCATACGCTCTTCAAACTGGCCGCGGTATTTAGTGCCGGCAACTAAGCCTGCCAAATCCAATGTAACAACCCGTTTATCCTGAAGCGTTCTCGGAACCTTTTTCTGAATAATACGGATTGCCAAACCCTCAGCAATAGCTGTCTTACCTACACCCGGATCACCAATCAATACCGGATTGTTTTTCTTTCTCCGGCTAAGGATCTGAGCAACACGCTCAATTTCTTTTTCTCTTCCGACGACCGGATCAAGTTTGTCTTCCATCGCCGATTTGGTCAAGTCCCTGCCGAAATTATCGAGCACAGGAGTCTTAGTCTTTTCGACTTTCTTCTCCTGACCTGCCGGAGGTAAATTACCTTTTGCAGCCTCTTTATTTTCCTGGCTGGAGAGCATTGAATTCAACTCTGCCTTGGAAACATCATAGGTAATTTCAAATTGATGCAATATCTGGGTAGCGATATTCTCGATTTCGCGTAAGATAGAAAGTAATAAATGCTCGGTACCGATAACATTTGCTTTATACGCTTTTGCTTCAACTTGAGAATTTTTTAATACTTTTTCTGCCTGTTTTGTATAAGGTATATTGCCGATTGTCAGAGTTCCGCCAATGGTTCTGATAGAATCCTCAATAGCTTTTTTCAATCTGACTAAATCAACATCCAAATTTCTTAAAATACGAACTGCAACTCCTTGGCCTTCTTTTATGATGCCGAGAAGCAGATGTTCCGTGCCAATATAATCATGACCAAGGCGCAATGCCTCTTCACGACTCAACCTGAGCACATCCTGCAGCCTGTCTGAAAAATTTCCGTCCATAAAAATCCTTTATTTTATAACTAAAACACTATTTTCGTGTTTTTTGTTCCACCTTCAATTCCTGATAATAAAATCACAGTCCGAAAACGAACTATTTTGTCCATTTCACATAATACTTTCATTTAATTTACTAATTTTTATTGATATAAGCTATGTAGAATGGGGTTAAAAATTGAGTGGTAATAGTGAATTAAACCCGCCGGAATCGCCTTCCGGCGGGGTTTGATAAATCTTGTGTGAGGTTACTTTTTAAGCAGTTTAAAAGCATGATTCCATTGATTGTTTTGAAATCCGGGGATGCACCAAAGCATACAGAGCGGTTCAATAGCCCGTGCCGCCGATGCCGGTCCCATATCCTCGTATTCCCAGCCAAATTTTGTCAGAATATCCTTAACCTCAGTCTTAGCTTCGACCGAGTTTCCACAGATAAACATTGTTGGTATGCCATCGTCAAATTTCGGTTCAACCATGAAGTGACTGCCGACACAGCTGAAAGATTTTACGAATGATGATTGAGGAAATGCATTCTGCAAACTTTCCATAAGCGAGAAATTTATCTCGGTAAAAAATTGGAGAACGCCTGATTCAGGTGGCACATCTGCAATAGGGTTACTGGCGTCAATAATTATTTTATCTTTCAGTATCTCCTGCCCGATGCTTTCCAATAATGATAATGCAACCGAACCTTTGACCGCCAGAACAAGGATTTCACCATGCCGCGCAGCATCCTGAAAACTAACTACCAAGTCTTCTCTTTGTACTGTCTTCTGCCAGTCGGCTAATTTTTCAGGATGTGATGTCCCAACTTTCACATCATATCCGAATTTCAAAAACCCGCTTGCGAGTGTACGGGCAACTACTCCCGAACCAAAAACGCCAATCTTTTTCATAACGACCTTACTTGTTTACTTGATGTGAAAGTAACATTTTGTCAGCGCACAAGGTTCCGCGCAACATACTTCTTGGCAAACCATAAGCACAATGGATACAAGCTAAATGATTACTAAGGTAAAACAAGACATAATAATCCACAAAACCACTCCCATAACAAAAGGTTTATAACCAACTGTTTTAATAGTGCTTATGGTAATGTTGGAGCCGATGAGAAACAAAGTCACTACTAATCCCTGCTTCGCAATTGCTGATATCATCTGAAATACATCATGCATGCCGGTGAGATAGGTATTTAATATCATAGCACCAAAGAATGCAAATATGAAATAAGGAATTTTGACTTTCTTAACTTCGGATTTGAAGAAAAATGCCGAAACTAGTGAAACCGGAATTATCCATAATGCACGGGTAAGTTTAACCGTAGTTGCTACTGCCAGCGCTGTCTTCCCGTAATGCGAGGCAGCACCCACTACTGAGCTTGTATCATGAATTGCTATAGCCGACCACAAACCAAACCGGCTTTCGGACATTCCCATCATGTGTCCAAGAATCGGAAACAACACCAAGGCAACACTGTTTAATATAAAAACCACGCCAAGCGCAACAGAAGTATCTTCGGTCTCCGCCTCAACTATAGGGGCGACAGCTGCAATTGCACTACCACCGCATATCGCCGTCCCCGTTGAAATTAGAAATGCGGTCTTTTTCTTAACCTTGAACAATCTGGAAATCACATAACCCAGAATAAAGGTAGTACTTATCCCGATAATTGTGTACATCAGTCCTGTTTTCCCGGCTTCCAATGCAACACCGGCATTCATCCCAAATCCCAGCCCGATGACGGAGAATTGCAGCAGTGAGTGCGTTGCTTTTTGTGTCCGCTTTACAAAAGGATTACCAAGAACCAATGCAAACAGTACTCCGGCGAGTAATGCATAGGGTGCGGATACTTGAGGGAAAACACAACAAATGAGAAATATGATGAATAAAACTTTACGTGTTACTTCTTTATTCACAAAACAGCCTTGATTTTTAAAGAAAGGTGCAAATATACCAATATCCTGAATCGTATTCTACAAACAGCCCTAAATTGAGAAATAATAATTTTATCATTGCTTTTCTTCAACAAAATCATTCTTTATCATTAAATTAGCACTATGTAGTACGTATAATTATTTGAATATCTAAGGAGATTAACCATGCCGGAAGCAATAACAAGTTTTGGGATTTTAATAATCGTATTGATCTTTTTCTTCCTGATCATCTTCTTCTACTTTGTTCCAATCGGACTCTATATCACAGCTTTTTTCAGCGGTGTACGATTGAGAATCTTTAAGGATTTGATGGGAATGCGATTCAGAAAGATACCGCCACAGATTATCGTGCGCAGTATGATCACTGCAACAAAAGCAGGAATTGCGCTTGAAGTCGGAAAACTGGAAGCTCACTACCTCGCCGGTGGTAATGTTGAAAAAGTAGTCATGGCTCTTGTGTCAGCAGATAAGGCGCAGTTAGGACTTACATTTGAACGCGCAACCGCCATTGATCTCGCAGGCCGCGATGTTCTTGAAGCCGTCAAAATGTCGGTTATTCCTAAAGTTGTTGAAACTCCCCTTGTTGCCGCCATGGCTAAAGACGGTATTCAGTTGAAAGCCGTTGCCAGAATTACATTGCGCGCAAACATTGAACGCTTAGTTGGTGGTGCCGGCGAAGCAACGGTATTGGCAAGAGTTGGCGAAGGCATCGTATCCACTATCGGTTCAAGCGATAGTCATAAAACGGTTCTTGAAAATCCGGATACAATCTCAAAAGTTGTTTTGAAAAAGGGATTGGACGCAGGAACAGCGTTTGAAATCTTATCCATTGATATTGCAGACGTTGACGTAGGACAGAATATCGGTGCTAAACTGCAAGCCGATCAGGCTCAGGCTGATTTGCAGATTGCAAGAGCTCGTGCGGAAGAAAGACGTGCAGCGGCTGTTGCTACAGAACAGGAAATGATAGCTGAAGTTTCCAGACAAAGAGCAAGATTAATTGAAGCTGAAGCTCAGATTCCATTGGCAATTTCGGATGCTTTCCGCGCTGGAAATCTTGGAATCATGGATTATTATCAGTTAAAAAATATTCAGGCTGATACGCAGATGCGCGAAGCTATCGGTAAACCCGAAGAAAAATCAGCAAAAGATAAACAATGAAAAATCTGCCGACCATAATTTTTTGGGCTATCATCATCATTTCGGTGATAAAATCTTTCATGAAGCAGTCAAAGCAAATGAAAGATGCACCAACGGAGAAAAATTTACAGCCGGGTCAAAGACGGATTGACTATAAGATTCCAAAATTTATGGATGTCTTAATAGATGCCGAGGACTTTTCAACTTCGCTTGAGACAAATGTACGCGATGAAATTCAATCCAAAGCGGCTGTCAAGGGTGAAGAGGATGAAGTGCAACAAGTTCTACCGGAAACATCACCTGCAGTAGCCGCACCCGTGGTGCAGGAAAATCAGGTCGTGATACCGGCATCAAACACATTAATTTCGGATTTAAAGTTTTCACTTAAGGAAAAGCAAAGTCTGCGGCAGGCGTTTTTGATGAGTGAGATATTGCAGAAACCAAAAGCGCTTCGACATAGAGTACATGGATAAAAAATACACGCTAAAAAGGTTCAATCAGAATTCGGAACCAGTAGTTAAAATTGCTCCGGCAAATCTGACCATTGATTATGAGCACCTGCTCAATCCGGCACAATACGAAGCTGTCGCTGTTGAAGAGGGCTCATATTTAATTATTGCGGGAGCAGGAACAGGCAAAACGAGAACTCTCGTGTATCGTTTAGCCCGGCTCGTTGAACTGGGATATGATCCAAAATCCATTTTACTGTTGACCTTCACCCGTAAATCGGCCAGAGAAATGCTTGACAGGGCTTCTCTCCTGCTTGATAAAAGGTGTGAAAAGATCAACGGTGGTACGTTTCACTCCTATGCCCATTTGATTCTCAGACGATATGCTAATGTTGTCGGTCTCTCGCCCAACTTCACGATACTCGATCAAGGCGACAGTGAAGATGTTATCAGCATCGTCCGTAATCAAGCCGGACTTGCAGATAAGACTAAGCGATTCCCGCAAAAAGCTACATTGGCAAAAATCCTGAGCCTTTCCACGAACACCGGGAAAGAGATTTCTATTATTGTTGAGGATGAATACCCGCACTTCATTCCGGAAATCCAAAAGATTGAAAAGATACGTGATGCTTACCGTGCGTATAAAGCCCAGAATAATATGTTGGATTACGACGACCTGCTTATTTATCTCGCCAAATTCTTTAATGAACTTTCCCCTGCTGCCGCAAGCGTATTGCGCAATTTGAATTTCGTCATGGTGGATGAATATCAGGACACAAATCATTTGCAAGCAGAAGTTGTAAAAGGTCTGTGCAAACTCAAGCAGAATATTATGGTCGTTGGTGATGACGCGCAATCGATCTATTCATTCCGTGGTGCGACATTTGAGAACATCATGAACTTTCCGAAATTATTTCCAAATACGAAAATCATTACGCTTGAGGAAAACTACAGGAGTACACCTGAAATCCTGAACTTCACCAATAAGATTTATGAAGCGGCAATAAATAAATACGATAAGGTACTCTACACCAGAAAACAAAGCGGCGAATTACCGGTAATACTGGCAGCAATCAATACAAACCTTCAGTCAAAGTTCATTGTGGATAAAGTACTTGATCTCCGTGAACAAGGCATTCCCCTGTCAGACATCGCAGTTTTATTCAGGTCATCCTTTTTCTCTTTTGATCTGGAAATTGAATTGACCAAGGCAAATATACCATTCGTCAAAATCGGCGGTATCAAGTTTGTAGAGACAGCTCATATCAAAGATGTATTGGCATTCTTAAGAATATCAGTCAATCCAAAGGACACCATCAGCTGGTTTCGTGTCCTCATGCTGCATGAGGGTATCGGTCCGAAGACAGCGCAGAAAATCCTAGATGCTGTTGAGGCCGGAGAATTGTCTATTCTTAAAGATCCGGACATGATTTCTAGTAAACTTCTTACTGAAAAACTATTCCCTCTCTTTAAGCTGATATATACTATCCACACAAAGTCGCTTTCACCAACAGAGAAAGCTGAACTCGTTACGGAGTACTACTATCCGATATTCAAAGACAAGTACGACGATTTCAATAAACGTAAAAAGGATATTGAAATCTTTCTGAATATATCAGCAAACTACCGGTCGGTCGATGCACTGCTCGCAGATATGGCAATTGAACCACCGATAGACAGTATGACAGAGTTCGGTGAGGAAAGCAAAGATGATGAGTGTCTTACCCTTTCAACGATTCACTCGGCGAAAGGTCTTGAATGGCATTCGATATTTATCATTCACGCGGTTGAGGGATTCTTCCCTTCAGTTCGTTCAATGCAAAAGATAGAGACGCTGGAAGAAGAAAGGCGTTTAATGTATGTTGCTGCAACGCGAGCAAAACAAAACCTCTTTGTATCATACCCCATGAATATTTTTGATAGAGAATCCGGAACGACATTTTCTAAGCCGTCCAGATTCATTTCCGAAATTACACCAAACCTTGCGGAAGGCTGGCTTCTGGAGGAATAAATATTACAGCGTGGCCGTGTTTGCCAAAATCGGAATTTCGAAAACCGATGGAAGCAGGCTGTATTTTGCTCTTGCCCTTATAATTACTTTCCCGGGACTAAGGCGTGCTTTAATCACCAGTATACCGCTATTCTCATCTTTCGAAACAATTTCCACCAGCTCCGCACCTTGCTCAAAGGTAAAAACCGTAGGCACTTTTCGAAATGGTGCCCGTACACCCAGACCGTTGATCGGGACCGCCAAGATCTTCACGGTTGACATGTTATCTGCATAGAGCACTTCGTTTGATAACCGGAAATCGGTTTCATAAATGCTGAACACGTAATTATGTAAGAGCAGAATTACAACGGCAATTGCCGCTACACTGAGAATAATCACAAGTTTTTTATCCATTTTTCTAAAGGTTTGATTTTTTCTTCATAGTCACAAGTTTTTTACGCAATGTTGTTACAATTTCTTGAACAACAACATCCGGGACACCGTCATAATGGGCTGACTGGAACCGCATGTCACATTGATCATTAACATAATCAATTGCATAGAATTGGCCGTCCGGTGCATAGACAATTTCCGTTGAAAAGAAATCCAGTCCTGTCAGCATCGCGATCGTTTTTGTTATGGAATACAACCGTTTAAGTTTTAAATTCTCCATTTGTTCTTTAGTCAATATCTGATAAAGATGTGTTTCATCATCCCACCAGGTCGGTATAGGTTTTCCGAATGCCCAATAGCATCTGAACCACGCCCTTTTACCATCGAGAATAGCCGGATATATTTTTTGCTGCAGAATATACTTATCATGATAATTGTTCGGACGCTCAGCGATCACTTCCTCAAGAGTTTCGGCTCCGGTAACCACCCCGATGCCACCACCGGTCGTGTTGCAAGGTTTTATAATAAACGGCCTGCCTAAATGTGATAAATCGCTTATGGACAAATACACGTCGTGTGTTTCTGCTAAAGGCGGCATAATAAAAGAGTATGGTACATGAATTCCGGCAGTAATAAATTCAAGGTGCATGGTAGCTTTATCAATCGCATGCTGAATTCGTTTATATGGATTAAGGATGATAGTCTTCTTTTTGGTTAAAGTAGCAGCTAAGGGAGCAAAATCATCATCCACGTCAGACGCCCTATCGAGAAAGAAATTGAAATACAGCTCCTTGTGTACAATCTTAGCGGTAACCTCATGGACATTGTGTGCGCCAACAATAAATGTGGTTAATCCCTTGGATTGCAGCTCTCTTTCGATAAGATCAACAAAATCTTTGTCATATTCCCATACATAGGCAATGCCTAAGTCAAATTTTTCCATAATTTTGCGTATTTTTGATGATTATTCAAAACTTGTTATATAATTTACTTTGAATCTTTTTATGTAATTTTTTCGTCATATTATTTAGTCCGGTTTATTAGTAAATAACCGGAATAAATAATTTTACAGTCCCAAATTATGAAAATCTGAGGAAAATCATTTGATAAAGTATTCTATCAATGCGACATTAATTTTACTATGTTTGATTTCATGGGCATGCAGTTCTTCCGGTAAACTTAGCTCAAACGGCGATAAAAAAACTATGGATAGTTCTGCATACCGCAGTTCTATGGATAAGTACATTAACGGCGTCAATGCGGAATCCAAAGGCGATTATGCATCCGCTATACTGGAATTCCAGGAAGCGGTATCGCTCTTTCCTTCCGCAGGAATATATTACTCCCTTGCAAAAGATTACTTCCTTCTGAATAAAATCGGGCCCGCTCTTCAAAATGCGAGAGAGTCGGTAAAAATAGATTCTACGAAAACTGAATATTTACTTCTTCTGAATGATATCTATACTGCCGCTCGATTAGCGGATTCGGCGAACATGGTGCTTGAAAAGCTTATTGCCATCGATTCGACCAATAACGAAGCTCTGTTCAAATTGGCGAAATCATACGAAAACAGTAAGCCTCAAAAAGCTATTGATACCTATAATAAAATTCTGAAATATTACGGCTCTGAATGGACCGTGTTGACCCGTATCGCGGAGTTGTATGAACGACTCGGTAATATTCAGGGTGCTGTTTCCTCTGTTGAAGAATTGAATGAACTTGATCCGGATAATCCGGAATTGGAAAAACTGCTTATTGACTATTACGTTAAAGGTAAATTATACGAGAAAGCTCACGCGAAAATAGATGAGATGCTTTTATCGTACCCTGATGACCAGGAACTCATCGAGCGTAATGCACAGATATTTATACAAGAAGGTAAATGGGATGTTGCCGCAGCTTCATACAAAAAACTTCTTGCGGATAAGAACATTGACCTGAATGCAAAGCTGAAAATCGGTTACGCGTATTATTACGCCGGCATGAAGGATTCAACAATTCTGCCTTACGCGAAAGAATTGTTTGAGAAGTTTGATGCTGATACGACCGACTGGAACATCAAGTTGGTTCTCGGTTCAATAGCCTTGGCAGAAAAAAAAGATTCTCTCGCGATTGACTACTTCAAAAAATCAAATGACCTTGCACCGTGGGAAGTCGAGACATGGACTAAACTCGGCGGAACATTTTTTGATAACAGGAAGTATAAGGAAGCGATTGATGTGCTGTTAAAAGCAGTTGATAAATTTCCTGAAGACTTTGCCATCAATCTCATTCTCGGTTACGCGTATTCCCAGGAAAACGATCATGCCAAAGCCAAACCATTTCTTGCCAAGGCGGTAAACCTCAATGGACTTGATCTTAACGCATTGACGGCTTACGGATACTCTTTAAATAAGCTTGGTGAGACAGACATGGCAATCGCCTACATACAACGCGCAATAAGTCTCTCCCCTAAGAACGTTGATCTGATGGGCACATTAGGATTAATTTATGACGAGCATGAGATGTGGCGCGAATGCGACAGCATCTACAGCGCGGCTTTGAAAATTGACTCGATGAATGCGCTGATCAACAACAATTACGCTTATTCACTCTCGAAAAGAAGTATAAACCTCGAAAGTGCATTAAAGATGGTAAGTGCAGCGCTTGAAAAAGAGCCTGAGAATTCCTCCTATCTCGATACCAAAGGCTGGGTTTATTACATGATGGGGAATTATGCGCAGGCGAGAATTTTTATAGAAAAATCCTTGAAAGTCGGGGGTGAGAAAGCAGTAATTCTTGACCACCTTGGAGATGTTGCCTTTAAACAAGGTAATAAAGAAGAGGCTATGAAAATATGGCAAAAAGCCTATGATATGGATAAAACACAAACAGAAATAAAAGCTAAAATTGATAGAGGTTCACTTTGAGATATACTAAATTAATGATTGCCCTGCCCTTGCTCATGCTTTGTGCAGGATTTTGGTCAGGCTGTTCAACTGTAAAACCGGATTCAACGGTGGAATATATTTCATCCGACCGTTTAGTAAACAAACTGGAAGCTAACAGAAGAAAAATCCGCAACTTCGAAGGCTCGGGAAGTATCAGTGTGAAGACACCTTCTTTTGATAACAGCGCTTCATTCCGGATCGTTATTGAAAAACCGGATTCAATTTACCTGACGATTTATGGACCGTTCAGCATCGAACTGGCTCAGATTCTCGTTACAAAAAACAATTTCGTTTTTTACGAAGCTTTAAAAAACACCGCATATACTGGTCCCGTAAATGATGATTTGATAAGAAACATTTTTAAAGTGGATCTTTCATTTAACGATGTCATTGATGCCTTTACCGGAGGTGTTAATATGAGCGCAAGATTATATAAAGAGCCGACTTCGTTTGATGTTGTCACCGACAAGTACTTGTTGACATATGTGGATTCACTGAAGAATGAAGTCGCACGTTATACCGCCGATGTCCGTGATTTAAACATCGTGGAATATAAAGCAGAAGATCTTCAGGCTAAGGAAAAGCTATTAAGTTCTTACTCGGATTTTCAGATTTTTGAAACCGTTTCCCTGCCGAAGAAAATCGAAATGAAACGTGTAAAAGAAGGACAGTACATAACCATTGAGTATGACAAAATATCTGTCAACAAAAATACAACTACCATTGATTTCTCACTACCCGACGATGCCGACGTTGTAAAATGGTAAAATACGAATTTCTCATTTTCTTAGTGTTGTTGATTGCCGGGCCCGCCGGGGCTCAAACGCAAAAAGTAGACTCGAAAAAAGCCGAGCTCGAACAATTGCGCAATCAAATCAATGCTCTCGAAAGGGAAATAAAACTTGCCAGCGCAAATGAGAAAAAAACTGCCGAGTTTATTGAAAAATATAATAGGCAGACTGCCCTGCTCAACAGACTTATTGCCAATCTAAAAAATCAGGAAGAGCAGAAACTATCGGAGATTGAAGATATACAGGTTAAGGTTGACAATCTAAAGTCCGAACTCAGGATATTGAAGAAAAACTATGCACTCTATGTAACGGCAGTGTACAAAAAGATGTACACTAATAAAGCCAGCTATCTGCTTAATTCACAGTCAATGACCCAAGCTCTTTTACGTTACCGCTACTTAAAAACCTTCTCGGAACGCGGTAAAAGAGATATGGAGCGGATAAATAACACACAGACTGCTTTGCTTGAATCGCAGGACAAGCTTGAGTTTGAGAAAGATCAAAAAACTCAGATAATTGCACAAAAAAAACAAGAAGAAACGATACTCACTCAAAAACTGAGTGAGAAGCAGAAGCTGCTGAAAAAAATCAAAGTTGATAAAACTTCTCTTGAGAAGAATCTTGCTGTCAAAAAACAAGCTGAACAGAAAATCCGCCAGTTGATCAACCGGTTGATTGAACAGGCAGCCAAAGCAAAGAAACAGAAGTCCGTTGAAACAGCAACGACTACGAAAAAGGGTAAAAAAGCGAGTGAGGAACCGGTCAGCAGGCCTGTTGCAGGAAGCTCTCCTACTGTTCCCGGCAATTTCCCATCACTTCGCGGACGAATATTGTGGCCGGTCTCCAACGGTGCGGTGCTCCACAAATACGGCGAATCCGAGAATGCAAAACTTAAGACGGTAACAATTAATTACGGCATTGATATTAAAACCGCCGGCGATGCCGCCGTAAGAGCCGTCTCCGAAGGTATTGTATCAGTCATCAACTGGATTCCCGGCTATGGCACGGTTATCATCGTTACTCATTCACACGAATACCGGACTGTATATGGTCATCTGACAGGGGTAAGTGTTACCGAGGGACAAAAAGTAAAAGCCGGAACCGTTCTGGGGAAAATATCTGAAACCTTTGAAGGTAACGTTCTGCACTTCGAAATCTGGAGCGAACGTCAGTCACAAAATCCGGAAAGCTGGCTCACCAGAAGATAATATAACAGCGTATCACCTTACTGCAAATCGTGATTTAGCCTGAATCATATTTCCCAACTCCATCAGTAACAGCATACAGATCAAAGCCAGGTAAAATATGTAAAACCGTATCTCTACTGAAGGGAACAACGCAATCCTGACTACTAATACTACCACTGTACTCCAAAAGAATGTATAAAACAGGTAAGGTTTTTTAGAAATCTTCCCCAGCAGAGCATAGGCAATGATGGGAACAATAAAAATAAGAATTCGCGAAGGAGCCAGCCTCAGGTCCATCAAGAAGCGATTTATGGCATTGCCATATGTGTTACTGCCGGAAGCAGCACTGCTTTGAGCAAAAGCACCTAAAAACAATTGCGATGAAAAATACTGCAAGGGATTGTCAGCTGCAATAAGCAGAATGAAGATGAATTCCAATATCAATGCCCCTATCCCAATACTCACAAGGGTTCTTGTAATTTGCGACTCTTTGCGGTTGAAGAATAGCAAAGCAATCAGGATAATAATTGGGAATACCACATTATCATACCGGAGCCCGACAGCTCCACCAAACAGTAATAACGCTGGAATAAATTTCCTCTTCTCAATAATAAAAAAGGCTGCTGCCAACATAGCAGCAGCGCTAAGTGCCTCAGGAGTTGCCATTTTTGCCAATGTTGTAAAGCGCCCGACGTAGATAATTACCAACGACAAAAAGAATGACTGCATTCCGGAGTAGTATTTCGCTAACCAGAGAAAACAGCAAAGGCTGAACAGAAAGCAACCGATTGATGAGAGCAGCACTGTACCGGAGACAGGATTAAGCCCAATTTTATTGAGTAAAATCAATAGAGAAATGTAAAGCGGTCGCGTTTTTGCAAGCGGTCTTAAAGATAGAAAAACCTCCGGATTACTATAAGAATCTTCTTCATACTTCCCTGTCAAAAGAACTTTATATGCTTCTGCCGGCATGGATTCCTGAGCAATGTGATATGTCCTGTCATGAATAACCTGAGGATTTGATTCGTCAAAAGAAACCACGGCGGATGTATACAACAGAAGATCCCAATTATAACTTGGGCGGGTATATGTATATCCGAATAATAAAGCACTCAACACCGTAAAAGCGAGGAAATAAACGTTCTTTATATTCTGCATTAGTCTAAAAATTCTATCCTTGATATGGAATATAGATTTCTACTTCTGTACCGGGATTTTCTTTATTACCGATACTGGAAGGGCTTTTAATTTCTATTGTTCCATGATGATTTTCAATAATATGTTTTACAATTGCCAATCCGAATCCCGCGCCCTCAATTCCCTTTTGCTTCGCGTTTGAAGCCCGGAATGAGTCGTGGAATATTTTAGGGAACTCACTGACCGGTATCCCGATACCCGTATCGGCAATGACCAGACAAAATCCCTCAGGCTCTTGCTCTAATTTAATAAGAATCCTGCCTCCGGCATGAGTATATTTTATTGCATTACCAATAATATTCTGTATTGCCATACTTAGAAGAGTAAAATCGCCATATACGTTTAAGATGAGATTGTTGTCATGATCGAATTCAAGATGCAGTTTCTTCTCTTCAACAACCGGAGAGATTTTTTGAACGATCTGCTGAAGTACCCAGGTAAAATTAAAATCGGCTTTGGTAAGTTCATTAAGAAGCCGCAATCTCGAAATACGGAGTACATTATTAACCAGTTGAACCGCTTCGTCGCTTCTCTCGAGCGAGCGTTGCAGCCGCTCCTCAATGGGGGCAGGCATTTCTCCAAGAGTCTTCTTGAGAATAAGGCTGAGATAGCTGTGAATTGCCGTAAGAGGTGTTTTTATCTCGTGCACAATAGCCATTACATATTTCTGCTTGTTTACATCCGCATTTTCCAGCTGCTGCACTGAATTGAATAAATCCTCTTCCAGTCTAAAAATATCCGATGTAATTTTCGTGAGGAATGTGAATCCAAGAAGTAGAGCGAAAGTGAATATAAACGAGTGAATTACTATGTATGGCCAGTACCTGTACATTGGATATGGGAACAAGCCTATAAGCGCATGGTGAGAAATTACACCGGTCGCCTCCAAGACTGCGATTGCCATATAAAATGCGGCAATCAACAGCGTAATCAGGAACATGGGCGTCCTTGGCAGAATAATACTGCCGATTATTAGATGGAACATAACAAATATGGCAAAGGGTGACTCAATTCCCCCTGTCAGGTGGATAATGAAGAATAAAACTATCAAATCCGCGCAAATTTGGACAAAAGACAGGTTAAAAACGGATTCGCAGGTCATGTTTTCGCGAATCCGATCCAGTCGGTTCTGAAAGACGAGGTTGTAAAGCATTGCTAAAAGGGCGATGCAAAGCAATGAGAAGGCTTGATAACTCTGAAGATGAAAAAGAAGCCCGCTTTTACCCAGCATTATGAAGAGGAGCACAAAGAGTACAGCGAAGTACCTCAATTTGATAAACCAGGTATTCTTTCTCAGTATTGTCTCCCAGAGGCGGTCGTTTTTCCTATTCCATTCCGGTATGTCAAATAAGTGCATCATATCAATTACATTCCTTCACTGAATCCATCATTACTTATTTACGTAAAATAGAGAAATTTTCTTCATGAAAATAGTAGCAAATACCCGGTAACTAATGAAATTGATTGAAGTAATCAGCCCCTCGTAAGAGGGGCTGATTAGGAAGTTTAGACGATGAAATGTCCACGCTTTGTGTAGTGCGTATGCAATAATTTATGTGAAAGTTTACTGCATGGACCCTCAGTTAAGAACTTTTGATATATGTACTTAATGTGAGGATTCTCATGTGATTTCCTTATCGGGAGTCCTTCTTCTTCTTCATAAATAGCTTTAGCACGTTTTGCGCGAATTTCAGGAGATGTCGGGATAGGTTGTCCTCCGCCTCCAAGGCATCCACCGGGGCATGCCATTATCTCTATAAAATGAACGTCGTTAAGCTCACCTGCATCAAGCAATTCCATAACCTTGCGTGCGTTTGCTGTGCCATGAGCAACGACGAATTTCAAATCTGCGCCCTCGAGGAATGCGTATTCCGGTACGCATTTCTCTAATTTTACAGACGCCTGCTTGATGCCTTCAAAGCCACGGCAAGGTTCAATCCGGAGGTTTTCGAACGGGACTTCCCTGCCGGTAACTAATTCATAAGCAGTACGCAGAGCTGCTTCCATAACGCCGCCTGTTGCACCGAAAATCAATCCGGCACCCGATGCATCACCAAACGGATCATCAAACTGGGTTTTTGGCATCTCAGGAAGTGTTATTCCTGCTTCTTTGATCATCTGTGCTAATTCACGTGTTGTGAGGCCATAATCCACGTCCTTATATCCGGATGAGTTCATTTCAGGCCGGTTACACTCGAATTTCTTAGCGGAGCACGGCATTAACGCCACTGTAACGATATTTTCAGGGTCAAAACCATATTCTTTTGCATAGAATGTCTTAGTTATGGCTCCAAACATCTGTTGAGGCGATTTAGCCGTTGACAAATAATCGAGATATTGAGGATAGAAATGCTCAATGAATTTGACCCAGCCCGGGGAGCACGAGGTAAATTGAGGCAATTTTACCGAATCATCCTTATCAACGAGTTTCTTTTTGAGTCTGTTAAGGAGCTCTGTACCCTCCTCCATAATGGTTAGATCGGCCGTAAAGTTGGTATCGAACACTTTATCAAAACCGATTCTGCGAAGAGCGGTGTTCATTTCGCCCGTCAGAGAATGTCCGGGTTCCATGCCGAATTCTTCACAGATTGCTGCTCTTGGAGAAGGAGCGGTCTGGATAACTACGTGCTTCTCCGGATCGTCAATGGCCTTCCAGATATCATCTGATGGATCGTTAGTGAACAATGCACCGGTTGGGCATCTGTTGATACACTGGCCGCAATTGATACAGATAACGTCTGCCAAAGGCTTCTCAAAGAAAGTACCAATATGTGTACTGTCTCCTCTGCCGATGGTCTCCAGAACGCCAACCTCCTGTAAATCAATACAGGTCCTGACGCAGCGGCGGCAAAGAATACATTTATCCATATCCCGTTGTACTGAATATGATGAACGGTCAATCTCAAATGATTTATGATCCGGATGTCCAAAAGTGAATGAATCCACACCATACTCATTTGCTAACTGGCGAAGCTCGCAATTCCGGTTTCTGACACAGGAATAGCACTCACCGTAATGTTCACTCAAGAGCAGATCAATAATATGACGTCTTGCTTTTCTTACCTTCTCCGATGTGGTTTTCACTTTAATCTGAGCTGTAATAGGAAAAGCGCAAGCTGCCTGCAGGGTTTTCATTCCTTCAACCTCAACTACGCACATACGGCAAACACCGGAAGTACAGAGGTCTTTATGGTGGCATAAAGTCGGAATATTGATCTGATTTTCGCGGCACGCGTCAAGAATCGTTGTACCGAGGGGGACGCTTACTTTTTTATCGTTTATTTCAATACTGATTGTTGCACCGATTGATTTCAAATCAGCAGGTTTTTCGATTTTCAATGCTTGCTGGCTGATAGGTGCTCTAGATTTACTTTCCTTAAGCATGGTGTACTCCATTAGCTGGTGTTTGAAATACTTCATCGCTGAAATTATTCAGGATTGATAAGAACGAATTCGGACTTGACTGTCCCAATCCGCATTTCGAAGCAACCTGCATCGTCTGTGCCAATCCCTTTAATTCCCGGATGTATGCAAATGTGTATTTTCCGGATTTGATCATTTTTACACCTTGCAATAATCTCACGTTTCCTATCCTGCACGGAGTACATTGACCGCACGATTCCTCGACAAAGAATTCCATGAAGTTCTCGAGGATATCAATCATCTTTCTGGTTTCGTTAAATATGATTATTGAACCGCCGGTCGGAACATCTTCGTAACTCAACGTTCTGTCGAACTGCGCTTTCGGTATGCAGACACCGGAAGCGCCGCCGACCTGAACAGCCTTTGTATTCTTGGCTCCTACCAAGTCCAATAAGTGTTTAATCGTTGTGCCCCACTGCAATTCATAAACGCCGGGTTTCTCACAATCCCCTGATACTGAGAATAACTTTGATCCGGTTGATGTATTTGTACCGTGAGCACAGTACCATTTTCCGCCCTTCACAACGATTTGTGGTATGCTGGCAATCGTTTCAACATTGTTAACTGCAGTCGGATACCCCATGTATCCTGTGTTAACCGGGTATGGCGGACGGTTGCGCGGCTCACCTCTCTGCCCCTCTAGGGACTCGATCAGTGCTGTTTCCTCGCCGCATACATAAGCGCCTGAACCCATGCGAATTTCGATATCGAAATCAAATCCTTTAACTCCCATGATGTTTTTTCCTAAGGAATTATTATCCCTCATATGTTGGAGATAACCCTGAAGACTTTGCAACATATACGTGTATTCGCCGCGAAGATAAAGAATACCATTCTGAGCTCCCAGTGTGAATCCGGCAATCACCATGCCGTCAAACACTAATTCAGGGTATTCTAATAGAAGCACCCTGTCCTTAAATGTCCCTGGTTCGCCTTCATCCGCGTTGCAAACAATGAACTTTTTTTCTGCAACGGCAGCGGCCGTGAGCATCCACTTGGTTGAGGTCGGAAATCCAGCTCCGCCTCTACCCTTCATTTTGGAATCCTTCAATTCAAACAGAACATTTTCACGTCCCATTTCAACTGCTTTTTTAATTCCTTCACCGACTTTATAATAGGTAAAGAGAACATCACCATGACGGGCTGTTTTTTGAATATTTCTATACATGGTTCCCTCCTTACTCTATTTCTTCAAGAATTTGTACTGCTTTTTCAGGTGTCAGCTTGGTATAAATCCGATCGTTCACGATCATAGCCGGACCCTGATCACACATACCGAGACAGTTTGTGTATTCCAGAGAAATTCTGGAATCTTTTGTTGTCTCACCGAAGCCGATTCCCAATTCGCGTTCTATAGCTTTTTCCACACTGCATTTGCCGGCGAACTCACAAGAAATGGTACGGCAGAGCCGGACGATATTCTTGCCTTTAGGTGAATCATGTAAGAATGTATAAAAAGAAATCACACTATATACTTCAACAGGATGAATACCTAATTGTTCCGCTATTTCCTGCTGTGCATATTCCGAAATATATTGGTACTTTGCTTGAATGGCCTGCAATATCGGCATCAATGCAGCTCTGGTATTTCCGTACTGCCGTACCAGACCTTCAATTTCATCTACCAACATGTTTTTTTCAAAAACTAACATGCTGAAAACTCCTATTTGCGATTGATTAATTTTTCGACTTTAGCGACAAGTTCATCCGGAGAGATGGGTTTCTCAACAAACTCATCAACCGGAATCATTCCACCGGAGGTAAAATCCAGACCTGTTGCTTTGGATACGGAAGTGTACATAATGATTGGAATATTAATCTTATCCTTGCGGAACTTTTGCGCCAGGAAGAAACCGTCGTCCGGTTCATTCATCATGACGTCAAGAATGATAAGATCCGGTTTTTTTGCAGCTACAATTTTGTAGCCATCATCCGGATTTGTCGCGGTAATAACATCGAAACCTTTTGCCTTAAGAATAAGACAACTGGCATCGAGGATATCAAGATCATCATCTATAACGGCAATTAGTGACATTCTTTTAGCCTTTATGTGAGTGATTGAACAGTTATTTTAAGAAAGAAATTATTCTTGCTCTTATTCAAAAACCTTATCAATTACGGGGAACAGTAACGTAAACGTCGTACCTGTCCCGTATGTACTTTCACACTCAATTTTGCCACCATACGCTTCCACGATACGCTTAACAATGGATAGCCCAAGCCCCGTACCGTGAATGTTTTTGGTGAATTCGTTTTTCGCTCTGAAGAATTCGCTGAACAGTTTATTCTTTTCTTCAGGACGAAGCCCGATTCCAGTATCACTGATGATAACTGCAGTAGTAAAGTCGCGGTTTTCAACCGTGACGCTAATAGAGCCGTTCTCTTTATTATATTTAATCGCGTTGCTAAATAGATTGGTAAATAAACGCATTAACTCGTTTTGGTCACCGCGTATAAGATGTTTAGATTCTTCGGGAGGCAATAGTAGTTGGAGGTGTTTTTTATCAATATCTACTTTGAAGAGTTCAACGATATCCGTAAACAGGCTTTCGATGCAAAGTTCTTTGATTTCTCTCGGCACTTTGTTCATTTCCATTCTCGAAATATCGAGAAGGTCATTAATCATCAATATTAATGAGTTCAGCCTGAAATGTGAACGTTTGAGAAAGTCGTTCTTTTGCTCATCTGAGACTTTTAATGTCGGATTTGTCAGAATATCAATAAATCCCAATGTTGCAGCAATCGGTGCTTTTAACTCGTGCGCCACCATTGATACAAACTGCGATTTTAGAAATTCCAGCTTTTTAAATTCGGTGATGTTTGTAAGTACGACCACCACTCCTGCAAGCGAACCGTCCGGATGTGTGACGGGAGATAGATCCGCCTGAATGACTAACTGGTGTTCCGGTTTAATTTCAACTTCAACCGAGTAGGATTTATCCTGCTGTTCGACATCAAGATAATTTTCACTGATGAGCGCACTGATTTCTTTGGGGAGGTGTTCTATAACAGGAATGCCGATAGGAATGTATTCTATATCGAGCAGACGCAATACCGCCTGATTAAAATACGCAAGCTCTCCCCTTTTATTAATCACCAATACACCATCGTGTATTGAATTAATAATGGTTTTCAGTCTTGTCCGTTCAACTGCAACTTCTAACAGGCTTTGCTCTCTTTCAAGACGCAACCTTTCAGTCTCGACAAGAAATCTGCGCTTTTCAAGTGCGATCGTAAGATGCTGCTGGAGTTCTTCCGGAGTAAATGGTTTTAATATGTAACCATCGGCGCCGATCTTGGTTGCTTCTACAGCCGTTTCATATGAAGCGTAGGCTGTTGCCATAAGACAGACAGTATTCGGCCGCTGATGCCGGATTTCTTTCAGTACGTCAAGCCCGCTCATGTCCGGCATTTTTAAGTCAATAACGGCCAGATCATAGTCTTCCTCAGAAATTTTCTTAATTCCTTCGGTACCGTTCATCGCAACGCCAACAAAGAATCCTTCCATTTCAAGGATTCTTTTGACTGCAATCCGTAATGCCTCCTCGTCATCAATAACGAGGACTCTGGCCTTTATTTGTTCCGGCATAACCGTTCTTTAAACCTTTGGTTTAGTAGAATTTCCGATAACCGGCTCGGCGGTATTTCCGCCGGGCTGAACAAGCTATTTTTCTGTTTCGAAAAAGCTTTCGATTTTTTTCATCAGTTCTTCAACGCTTATCGGTTTATTCAAAACCGCGTCACATTTTAACCAGTCTTTTTCTTCCTGAGTAAATGCGTCGAACTTGTAACCGGTTACATACGTTGCTGATGTAAGCAAAATAACCGGGATTTTCTTGCCGTGCTCAGTCTTTTTAATTTTATATGTAAGCATGAATCCTGAATCCATTTCTTCCATCATCAGGTCGCTTGCAACTGCATCAGGCTTAATTTCTTCAAAAAGATCGAATGCTTCTCTGCTGTTATCGCATGTATAAACAGTATAATTATTGGCTTCAAGTATGACCCGCATCTGACTTAAAATATCAGGATCGTCATCAACAATTAATATTTTTCTTTTTTCACTCATAGTGTTTCCGTGATAGATTAATTAAAAGTCTGAGTTAATGTTTTGGGAAATTTTAGATGGAATGTAGTTCCTTTGTCAATCTCGCTTTCAAACCGGATATCCCCTTTGTGCATTTTGATTATACCATAAGCGATAGCCATGCCCAGGCCGGTACCTTTTCCAATTTTCTTGGTAGTAAAAAACGGAGTAAAGATTTTACCGTAGTTTTCTTTTGCAATGCCACAGCCGGTGTCAGCAACAGTGATCATCATATCGCCGTTGCTGTCATCAATTGTAATAGACAATTTCTTCGTGGAGCACTGCTCCATCGCTTCTGCAGCATTCATAAACATATTCAAAAATACCTGTTCTAATTGATCCTTATCTGCTTCAATCATGGAGTCCAACGCTGCATGGTGCATCTCAACCAACACACCCTGCATGGCAGGAAGGAGTTTTATCTTCTTCACAATTGCCGTTATAAGGTCAAAAAGATCAAATTTCTGTAAGGTTAATTTACCTTGTCTTGCGAAATTCAGCAAATTAGCCACAATATTTTTGCATCTATTTGCTTCGTTGATAATTATTTTCAAATCTCCGTCGTACTGTGTACCCTCTTCAAGCTTCTCTACCTGCTTTTTAATGAGCGAGGCATACAGCATTATCGTTCCGAGAGGGTTATTAATCTCATGAGCTATTCCGGCAGCCAACTGGCCAATAGAAGCTAACTTTTCTGCCGAGTGAAGAGCTTCCTGAGTTGTTGCTAAATTTTCATAAGCGATCTGAAGCTCATCAATTAGATAAGGCAGACACATCGCTTTCTCAGCGAGTCCTTTGGCAACGGATATTGCAAACTCCTCACAAGTCAAATACCCGCAAGCGCCGCAGTTCAGCTTATCCTCTTCGTTCGGCTTATTGATATCAGCCAGGATACGTGAAATCTCTTCTTGCGGAGGAACAGGCCTGCGTTGATTTTTAACGGAGTGCTCTCTCCTCAAATTCAAATCACGACTGTTATAAACTTCGCTCTGCCAGACCTTCTTATCAACTTCATTGATGCTTTCTTCAATAAACTCGATTACCTTCTCACGGCGCGAGTAATAATTCAATGAAGAATCAATCGCCGGCCCGCTTATACAGCCTTCGCAAAAAAGAATGTCAATGAACTTCGCATTGATCTGATTATTTAAAATCTCATCAATAATTTCGAGAACTTTACTCTTACCTTCAACAACGATGATCTTCTTTTCCAGAACATCGCCTGAAAGATCAGCCGTCTTGATCAATCCGCCTGCTAAAGGATATGATTTACCCATGTTTGCATGAGGAGGATCAAATCTCGATTCCTTCAGCTCACTAAGTGAAATATTACTTTCCTGGAAGATATGTTTAAGCTCAACGAATGTTAAAGCTTCATCAATAATACCTTCAACCGAACTGCTTAAAATTTCAGCCTTTTTAGCGGTACAAGGGCCAATGAATACAATCTTGTAATCCTGACCTAATGTTGATTTTATGTATCGGGCAACTGCAACCATTGGAGATACTATCTTTGCCAGATTTGGAACTAACTCCGGATAATACTTCTGGATGTAATTGCACACCGCCGGACAAGAAGAACTGATAATGGTCTTAATCTCACTCGTTTCAATATCATTAACGTAAACCGGGCTGATCAGATCTGCACCAAATGCAGTCTCGATTACTTTTTCAAATCCCAGCGTTCTTAACGCGGTAGGAATCTTCCAGTATTCGTTGGGCCAGGAGGCAGCAAACGATGGGGCAACTATAGCAACGGTTTTATTTTCCGAAACTAAATTGCGCAACTCTGCTGAAGAAAACGAAGAGATCTCCTTGGCATTTTGCGAACATACTTTTACGCAATGACCACAAGCGATGCACCGTTCTTCCATAATCAGAGCCTGACCATTGACAACTCTGATGGCCTTTGCCGGACATTCGCGTATACAGCTGTAACATCTCTTACAACTGTCGGGTCTAGTCCTTATAATTCCTTCAGTAAGGTGCATTACTTAAAAAATTTGGTTTTACTTAAATGAGTACTGTCATATTACGTGCCAATCTACTCATATTAAGGTAAAAATCACCCCGGAATAATTGCCATGTCAGCAAGGTGATTAGCAAGTAAGTTAAATACTGTTCGGAGTCGCCGTATCTTATTATATTACATAATGTTACGAGAATATGGGGAGGATATTAAGATTTGAAATCGGTGTGTATTTTGCTCAAGATAAGGGATGACAGCTAACCAAATGAGTAAAAATACCCCCATTTGTTCTTGAAAGTAAGAAGAAAGTTTTCTTAAAAGGTAAGAATAATTGCCAAATGTAAACTAATCAGGAATTCGTTCTTTTAATAAATTCGTAGATGACTTCATCTTTCGAATTCATCAAATCGGACGGTGAGCCCGTGAAATGTACTCTTCCCTCGTGCATCATAGCAACTTTATCGGCAACATTTTTCACGCTGAACATATCATGAGTTACAACTATCGCGGTCACTTTCACTTTAGTCCGAACGTCAATAATCAGGTTATCAATGGAATCCGACATGATAGGATCCAACCCGGTAGTTGGCTCATCATACAGGATATAAGAAGGATTAGTTATCATTGCTCTTGCTAAAGCAACACGTTTTCTCATTCCTCCGGAAAGTTCGGAAGGTTTTAATTTACCGATGCCCGGCAAGCCGACAAGTTCAAGATTCTGATCAACGCGTTTTTGTATTTCAGCTGATGTATAGCGTGTATCGGATTCAACTAACGGAAGTGCAACGTTTTCTTCAACTGTAAGCGAATCGAATATTGCTCCGCTTTGGAACAGATAGCCGAAGTCCTTGCGCATTTCATACAATTCCTTCTCAGTCATTGTATTTACGAGCTTGCCGTCGATTTCGACTGTGCCGCTATCAGGTTTTAAAAGGCCAACTATGTGTTTGAGCATTACGCTTTTACCGCATCCGCTTTTTCCGACAATCACGAGCGTCTCCCCTTGATTTATCGTGAGGTCAACACCTCTGAGAACTTCCTTTTCACCAAACTTTTTATACAAGCCTTTTATTTCGATCATATCAAAGCACTTTTAATAAATGTTCAATGACCGTAGCGGTAGTAATGCCGTCGGCCTCGGCGTTGAAATTCGTGATTATCCTGTGCCGTAACACCGGCAGCAGCGCATATTGTACATCTTCAATCTGAGGCGTAAAACGGCCCTCCATCAAAGCTTTGGTCTTTGCGGCAAGTATAATATACTGCGATGCACGAGGACCTGCACCCCAACGGAGCCAATCATTAATGAACTGTGGCGCTCCCGGTGTACAGGGACGTGTTTTACTAACCGCATTCACCGCGTATGTAATTACATTGTCGGCGACGGGAACTTTACGTATCAATTCTTGAAATCCGATAAGTTCTGCTCCTGTCAGAACTTTCTTTACCTTGGCTGCATATTCACTTGTTGTTAAGCGAATAACCTCTTTTTCTTCTTCAAACGTTGGATAGTTTAACCACAAACTGAACATAAATCTATCTAGTTGTGCTTCAGGCAGAGGGTATGTCCCCTCCTGCTCGATCGGGTTTTGAGTTGCAAGAACAAAGAATGGCTCAGCAAGAGTATAATTCTTACCGGCTACAGTAACGTTATGTTCCTGCATGGCTTCAAGAAGGGCGCTCTGTGTTTTTGGAGGGGTTCTGTTAATTTCATCAGCGAGAATAACGTTTGCGAATAAAGGTCCCGGGATAAATCTGAAATCCCGTTTCTTGCTTATGGAATCTTCTTCGATCAGTTCTGTTCCTGTTATATCACTCGGCATCAAATCAGGGGTAAACTGAATTCTGTTGAACTTTAAGTCCAAGACATCAGCGAGCGTTTTAATCAACAAAGTTTTTGCCAAACCGGGCACACCTACGAGAAGACAATGGCCTCTGGATAACAAAGCAATGGTCAGCTGATGAATAATATCCTGCTGGCCGATAACCACTTTGCCGATTTCTGCATTCAGCGCGGCTACTTTTTCCGTTAGTAGTCCGGCTTGCTCGATGTCTTTATTGTTTTCCATAAAATACTGTTGTCCCTCAGGTACTGCTAAAGTTTTATTTCCCAGTAAATCTTTGATTTGATTTCAGTCATCCACTTTTGATACAGTTTCTGTTTTTTGTATTCATCAGTCAATTTTTTCAAATCAGCATAATCTAAATCCAAATCAGGTTGATGCTGTTTAATTCGTTTTTCCATATATACGATGTGATATCCGTATGTACCCTGATTATAATCAACACGTTTCGGGAAGCTTACATCACCATCATTCATTCTGCTGGTGATTTCCAACAAGTGCTTATCAAGTTGTTCAAGATATAAAGTTCCAAGTGGTCCGCCAAACGGAGCAGTTTCCTTATCATCACTATACGTTCTTGCGTAGTTCGCAAATGTATCAAATTTCCTTATAATACTATCACGTAGAGCGGACAAAAACTCAATTGTATTCAAATCATTCTGATCATCGGATTTCACTTTAATCAGTATATGACGGGTATGAACCGATTCTCCTCTTCTATCAAGAAGCTGAATAATGTGATAACCGGCTGGAGATTCTGTAATCGGTGAGAGCTGATCTTTTGCCAGAGCAAATGAAGCTGCTTCATATTCGGGGAAAAACACGCCTCTTTTTACAAATCCCAAATCACCGCCCTGTGCTGCAGAGCCCGGATCTTCAGAATATTTTTTTGCCATCTCGGCGAAATCTGCACCTTTCTTAATGGAGTCCAGAATTGCTTCGGCAAATGCACGATACTTTTGTTTCAGTTCAGGAGACGTTCTTGGATTTTTGAAAATGTGAGCTAACTTTACTTTTTCAGGTATAACGCCAAGGCTGTCTTTAAACCTGTTATAAAATTCCTCAACTTCTCTTCTGCCGGAGTCTATAAGACCGAATTTCTTTTCCTGAAGTCTTTGAATCAAGCTTTCTTTTTTGACGTTCTCACGAAGTTCACGCTTAATTTTTTCGAAACTCATATTGTACAGTTGTTCAATCTTCTCTCTTGAACCGTATTGCTGCGAGAGCATATTCAACTGATAGTCAACCTGACGGGTGATTTCATCATCGGAGACGTTCACCGAATCAATCAAAGCCTGGGCATAAAGCAGCTTTTCTTCGATCATCGAGTTCAGTACTTGCTGCTGGATATCAGGATTGTTAGGATTGATCTTCTTTTGAGCTATCATATAATTTACCTGAAAATCGAGCTCGCTCTTCATGATAATTTCATTATCAACTACAGCGACTATTTTATCAAGTACATCCTGGGCATAACCAGCTGAAATCATACAAAAAGAAAGGACTAAGAGGAATTTTTTCATGAAATTTTATTCTCGCTAATATCGAAAGTTTTACATATTAATATAAGTATAAGCACAGCATAATAAAAAGGCGTTGCAAATGCATGCCTGTAAATCAAGCCCCTGCACTAAATCACCGTCTGTAAGTAATATCTACCTTGTTTTTTTCGTACAGCTCCTTCATATACTCATCAAATAGTTCAACCTTACGTTGGTTGACCATTCGTTCTTCAACAATATTTTTCATTGTTTCAAAGGGCGGTACGCTTCCCTGCTGATACACTTTTTTCAATCGCACTACAGTAAAAACCGCAGGACTGGTATGAAGTACAAGTGAAATTTCATTTTCATTCAAGAAATGCAGTACCCGGTATAAAACACCTGTTTCTAACTGATAATCAAGTTGAAAAACACTTTTATTGTTTTCTGCAGCATTGTTCTTCCCGTTTATCAAATGCAGCGCGATGTCCCATCCTTTTGAGACGGCGACTTCATGAAATTCTGTCGCCTGCCCTTCTCCGGTGAAGGTTACCTGATCATATAAAAAACCCATGTCATTAATCCGGAAATACTCAGGATGCTGTTCATAATATTTTTTCAGATCATTTTCTGCAAACTTTACATTAAAATCTTCGGTCACTTTTTTCTTCAATAAAGAGGCCGCGATTTCTTTTTTTGCTTTTTCTACAAGATAATTATATCCATCCATCTTGGTGATTCCCTCTGAGACCGCCTTCTGATATAAAAGCTCGGACCGTACCCAGTTTTGAACATATTCGGTACGGACAGACGGGTTCAAGGAATCATATCCTGTGCGTTGATTAAGTTCCGATTGGGACAGGTAGGAATCATTGACTCGGGCAGCATAACCGCCCGTCTTTTTTTCTTCACCGCACCCCGTAAAAAGAAGTGCGGTGATAAGAAAAACAAAAACTAAGGCTAAACTATTGCTTAAAAGCTTGCGGGAGTACATCATAGTGAAGTACAGGTTTATATTCCTTTTGAAGCGCATCATTGTATTCGTTCTCAAGACGCTTGCTTTCCTCTTCCTGATAAGCACCGGAAACTTCAGCTTTTGCTTCTTCAAAAGTTTTTACACGTGCAGGTTCTTTTTTGATTAACTGCAGTAACGAATATCCGCCTGAATTTGATACCGGAGCAGAAACATCACCGGGATTATTCAAACGATTTGCCTCCAGACAAAGCTGTGATGAATTAACATCAGCCAAAGGATATTTACCGCCTCTATCACGGAATCCCGGGCGCTCAGTATATTTCACTACCAGAGTATCGAATGGAGTACCGCTCTTCAATTCGCCTTGGACCGCCTTCATTAATGAATCGCTCTTTACAAAAATTTCAGCGAATTCAACACGGTCATTCCATCTGTATTTTTCCTTATTAACATCATAATACTGAACGAGTTTGGCGCTATCCATGGCAATCTTGCCCCAAATTTCGTCATCCTGTAATTTAAAGATGAAGATACCGTTCTTATAGTCTTTCATTAAGTCAGCAAATTCTTCGTTCTTTGATTCAAGCGTCAAAGCCGATAATTCCAACACATGCTCGCTTGAATATTTTTTTACCGCATCGAGCATAAATGTTTTTGTGATGAGTTTATTATTTAAATCAGCCTGATTCTGCGCATAGTTGAAGAAATCATCAACTTTTACTACGTCATTTGTCATCGTAAACAAAGTCAGATCTTTGACTTCAGGATACCACGTAGCGGCAAAAACATCCGGAGTCATTTTAGTTGAATCACTCAGCTTAGTAAGTGCATCAACATTAGCAAGATTCAATGAATATTGGTATGTTGATTTCAATGCAGCAACCATAGTATCATAATCCGCATTGTACCGTACTTGACGATATAACTGTTTCAAGTTTTCTTTATCCTCTTCGACAGTAGGATACGGTTTTTTGTCGGTTAATTTGATTATATGATATCCGTAGCTGGTCTTAATAATCGGAGAGATTTCGCCAACTTTAAGATTAAATGCTGCTTCGTCAAATTCTTTGATCATCATGCGGCGTTCGAAGAAATTCAGATCACCGCCATTTTCTTTTGAAGCCTGATCCTTGGAATACTGTTTCGCGAGTTCAGCAAAATCGCCGCCGGCTTTCAGTTTCTGTGCGACCGTGTCAATAATCTTTTTCGCAGCAACTGAATCAACTTCGCCATTCTCATTGGTAAAATCAACCAGGATGTGGCTCGCACGAACAGCAGGAACGCGTTCTCTTTCTTCAGTTACTTTGATAATGTGATAGCCCCAGCGGGTTTTGATCGGTTCAGGATAAATATCCCCGACCTTTGTTTTATATACGGCTTCTTCAAATTCCGGCACGAGCATTCCGGCAGTAATATAATAAATATCTCCACCAATATTTTTTGAATATGTATCCTGTGTATACAGGCTTACCATCTGTTCAAAGGTTTTGCCGTGCTTAATGCTATCTAAAAGCGCCAATGCTTTTTGGTGTGCGGCTTCGTCTCCGGTACTGTCCGGACGGATCATCAGGTGGCTGACACGAAATTCTTTTTTACGCATCTCCCACAATCTTTTAATGTTCGGAGTAACCAAATTTCTTTCGAGCAGGAATGAAACACCTACTTTTTTCTTGTAATCCACCAGTTCATTCTGCAAAGCCTGATTGGTATCATAGCCGCGCTTCTGCGCATCGGCTAATTTCATTTTGTATTTTACGTAGAGATCGAGAAAATTCTCATATTGTTTAATAGTATCGGTACCCTGTTTACCTGTGGCACTGCTGTTTTTCAGATAAGCTTTCTCAAACTCATTCATGGTAATTTTTGATTTACCATATTCTGCTACAACAATATCACTATGTTTCGGAGAACAGCCCCATAAGCTTAATCCGATAATCAAAGACAATACATATAGATGAATGTTTTTCATAAGAAGTAATGACTCCGTTCTATATTACTAAATAAATACTCAGACCCTGTTTTTTGACGCATTGAGATCGAAACAGGTTTCATTAACAAGAGAATAAAAAATTAAAATGTAATTAAGTATTTTAGCGATAACCGCATGGAAAAACAAGGATTTTCTATCATTTAGAAGGCATTTTGGAGCAATATTCCGTATATTTGACATTATTATTTTAAGAAAACTAATTCAGCAACAGAAAACCAGATTCTCGTGACAAAAACCGTTCTAAAAGGCCGTACATTACCCGAACTTCAAGCCCTTTTTGCCGAAATGGGCCAACCGAAGTATCGGGCCGAACAGGTATTTAACTGGTTGTACAATCATAAGGTGTTTTCGTTTGCTGAAATGGAGAACCTGCCTAAATCGCTCAGAGCAGAACTTGAAGAAAAATTCACCATTCAGACTCTCGAAAAGGTGCAAGAAGAAAGATCCAGCAACTCTGGTACTACGAAGATAATCTATAAAACCGGACACGGGCACGTCATTGAATCTGTCATCATTCCTGATGAAGGGCGGGCAACACTCTGCATTTCAACCCAGGTCGGCTGTCCCCTTGACTGCAGTTTTTGTGCAACGGGCCTCATGGGCTTCAAAATGAATCTAACGCCCGGGGAAATCTTTGATCAGTACGCCCTTGCGCAGGCTGGTTATCCTGATCCGATAACAAACCTGGTATATATGGGCATGGGTGAACCGCTGATTAATTATGATGCGACAGTCCGGTCACTCGAAATTTTCTCAGAAGAACTTACAAAAGGCATCAGCCTAAAAAAAATCACCGTCTCCACATCGGGTATTCCGCATAAAATCAAAGAACTGGCAAATACTAAATTAAAAGTGAAGTTAGCTTTGTCTCTGCATTCCTGTTTTGAGGATATCCGCTCACAGATCATGCCCGTGAATAAGAAGTATTCATTAAAATCGAATCTTGAAGCAATACGGTATTACGCCGCAAAAACGGACACCCGGATAACCTTTGAATATATTATGCTGAAGGATGTGAATGATCGCCCGGAAGATGTTAAGGCACTCATTAAACTGTGCCGGAGCGTTCCTTCAAAGGTTAATATAATTCCTTTCAATTCACTTAAGCATATGAACCCTTCAGGATTTTCGGGTACACTCGTCCCGACTTCACGCCCGGATATAGAAATATTTGCCTCCAAACTTCGTGAAGCAAATATCACAGTAATGCTGAGAGACACAAAAGGCGATGACATTGCCGCTGCCTGCGGTCAGCTCGCCATCAAGGAACAAACATTTAAATGAAAAAGAAAACGCACGACGAAATCTCCATAAACCGGCCCAAGCTTGAAGCCGTTCCGGATGTAAAAAAACTCCCCGTTGCAGTTATCCTAAACAACATACGCAGCACATATAATGTGGGTTCAATCTTTAGAACTTCCGACGGAGCGATGATTCAAAAACTGTACTGTTGCGGCTTTACTCCTGCCCCTCCGAAAAAAGAAATATTGAAAACCGCTTTGGGTGCAACGGAAAGTGTTGCATGGGAGTATGTTAAAGATCCGATGGAAGTGGTTCTGCAACTGAAGAGCGAAGGATATAAAATTGCAGCTTTAGAGTTAACAGAAGGCAGCATTCCACACTACAAAGTTTCACCCCAAAACTTTCCATTGGCGCTTATCATTGGGAATGAAATAACCGGCGTTTCACAGGAACTGCTTGATCTGTGTGACATGGCTTTGGAGATACCTCAGTATGGGATAAAACAATCGTTGAATGTTGCAGTCGCTTACGGCATATCAATTTTTGAACTTCGCCGTTTGTTCGATGAAGATTGCGCCGCTCAGAATTCATGATGTAATCTTAAAATAGCGTTAATTTCATGTTAATAAAGTATTAAGAATGTAATTTCAGTTCATGTTTACTGTAATATTGACTTAACATTTATTCATATTCCTCTTTAAAACTGCTATATTTGTAGAAAAACGAAAAGAAAATACATGAAGAAACGCATTCTGATTGTTGACGACGAAAAAGATATAATCGAAGTTCTTACCTATAATCTTACTAAAGAGGGATACGAAATAATTTCCGCAAATAACGGGAAAGAAGTTCTGGATATTGATGTTACAAAAGTCGATCTCATCATCCTTGACATCATGCTGCCCGGAATGAACGGTTATGAAATATGCAAAGTGCTCAAAGCAAATCCCCTATCGGCGAAAATTCCCATTATCTTTCTCACGGCAAAAAATACTGAACTTGATGAAATACTCGGCCTGGAAATCGGCGCTGAAGATTATCTGGTAAAACCGATAAGCATCCATAAGCTTCTCGCAAGAATAAAAACCATTTTCCGCCGTGATAATTCACACGAGACCGCTGAACCGGTTATTGTTATTGATGATTTGGTCGTTGATACAAACAACTATACGGTTAAAGTAAATGACGTGGATGTCCCTTTTACGAAAAAAGAGTTCGAGTCCCTCCTGTTCCTTATCCGGCATAAAGGCACGATTGTTACTAGAGAAAAGCTCTTTAGCACGATTTGGGGGAACGACGTGGTAGTCGGCCAAAGAACTATAGATGTACACATCCGCCATATCAGGGAAAAATTAGGCGATAAAAGCAATCTGATTGAAACCATTAAAGGGGTCGGTTACCGATTCAAAAAATAATGTTTGTCAGAATCCGCACCAAAATAGTCATTGTCTATCTCCTATTCGCAATAGTAATTATAGGGGCATTGGGCATGCTTGCCGGGTACCGGGTTGAAAAAATATTCCATGATAACATGAACCGCTCCCTGACGCAAAACATTGACTTTATCACCTACTACCTGAATGACATCTCCAACAAGCCTGCGGACAGTATATCCGCCCATTTACAGAGCTTTGCCAAACGTGCGCATCTACGTATAACACTGATTGACAGCCTCGGCAATGTAGTGATGGAGTCTGAAGTAGAAAAAGCGAATTCACCGCATTTGCTCAATCATCTGAATAGACCTGAAATAGCCAGCGCCAGAAAAAATACCATAGGCAGCAACATAAGGATGAGTAGTACCACACATCAGGAGTATCTCTATGTTGCAAAAAAGGTTTCTATTCCGGGTCAGGCAGAAGTATATAAAAATATCCAGTATATCAGGGTGAGTATCCCCCTTTCTTACTATAATTCTACGATACATGAAATCAGATCATCAATTATCGTGATTTCCCTGCTCGTACTATTCTTGGTTATTATCCTGAGCCTCTTTATCTCAAAGAAGATGACTGACCCGATAGTTAAGCTTACAGACGAGATTCGCATTATTGCCGGCGGGAATTATAACAAGATACTTTCTGTCCGTTCTAATGATGAAATTAAGATGCTCATCGAGTCAATTAATCAACTCGTTGAAAAGATCAACCGTGAAATGAATGAACTGCAAAAGTCTTCGATGATCCGCTCTCAATTTCTTGCCAATGTTTCTCATGAGCTGCGTACCCCGCTATTCTCCATTCAGGCATTTATTGAAACACTTCTGGCTGGTGCATTGGAGGATGCCGCGGTAAATGAAAAATACCTAAAGAAAGCTTTATTCCACGTTGAGAGATTGAACAACTTACTCAATGATCTTATTGATATTTCCAGAATAGAATCAAAAGAACTGAAGCTGGCTTTCCATTCATTCCCCATTATTGAATTTCTCCTGAAAATTGTTGAAACCGAAAAGTTTTCAGCAAACCAGAAAGGCATTACACTCATTCTCGATCTTGGAGCAGATATTAGACTATATGCTGACAAGGACCGCCTTGCGCAAGTAATGTACAATCTGATTGATAACGCAATCAGGTATAACCCTCCTGGGACGGTTATCCGCGTATTTTATGAAGTTAAGGATTCACAGGTCACGCTCTTTGTAAAAGACAATGGGGCTGGAATCGGCAAAGAGCACCTCCCGCGGTTATTCGAACGTTTTTACCGGGTAGAAAAAGAGCGCTCCAGAGAAACGGGTGGAACAGGTTTGGGACTCGCCATTGTAAAGCATATTGTTGAAGCTCACAACAGCAGCATTTCCGTCGAGAGCGAAATCGGCAAGGGCACGACATTTTATTTCACATTAAAAATTTAATCGCCCCCTTACCGTTCATCACTTAATCGCATTTAAGCCTTCAATTCGATACAATAATTTTATATATTCACACAGATAAAGAATATAATTATGCATAATATGTACCGAATAATAAGGTTCTCCCTATTATCCCTGTTGCTTTTAGTCGCACCGCTCATGGGGCAGGCATCTGTGCCGAAATTGACACAGTGGGCAACCGATCTTACGGGAACACTTTCACAAAGCCAAATTGAAGAATTAACCGGCAATCTCAAACGCTTCGAGGATTCAACTTCCAATCAAATAGTTGTACTGATGATTCCCACGCTCGACGGTCAGGATATCACTGATTATGCGTATCAGGTAGCTAGTCAAAATCAGATAGGCACAAAACAACTTAATAACGGAATCCTGGTTCTTATCGCCAAAAATGATAAAAAGGCACGTATTGAAATAGGCGCGGGACTTGAGGGAGCTCTCCCCGATGCAACAGCGAGTTATATCGTTAGAAACGAGATGATCCCGTTCTTCAAAGAGGGTGATTATTTTGGCGGTATATCTGCGGGAGTCAGCGCAATAACTAAGGCAACAGCCGGCGAATATAAAATAAAACCTGAAAAGAAAAGCAAGGGTAAGAAATTCAATGCCTTCAGCTTATTGATTATCGTAATTTTTATCATCTTTTCTGTACTGCCGGGACGCAGACGCGGAATCTTTTTCGGCGGTTTTGGAGGCGGTGGATTCGGCGGAGGCGGATTTGGAGGTTTTGGTTCAGGCGGCGGCGGTGGTGGATTCGGCGGCTTCTCTGGAGGAGGCGGCGGATTCGGCGGAGGCGGTGCCGGTGGAAGCTGGTAGTTTTAGTTTTCAATTGACGTAATAAATGGAGAAATCATGATTGATCAACACTTAGCAACAACAGCATTCAATATTGACGGCTACACTGTAGTAAAAAATCTAGGACTCGTTCGTGGTATTGTCGTCCGTTCCCGTTCCATATTCGGAACCATCGGCGCAAGTTTCCAAACACTCGTCGGCGGAAATATTACCCTTCTTTCAGAACTTTGCGAAAAAACCAGAATTGACGCCTACGTCATGATGTTGAAACATGCACAGGAAATCGGTGCAAACGGTGTTATCGGTGTCAGATATGATGCGACCGAGATTATGCAGGGTGTAACGGAAGTTCTTTGTTATGGTACAGCGGTGGTGTTCGAAAAGAAAGCTTAACACTCAATGACGTTCCTTAATCCCGCGGTTCTTTTTGGATTGTTCGCAGCAGGCATTCCAATCGTAATTCATTTGTTGAATCTCCGCAAACTGAAAAAGATCGAATTCAGCACTCTGATCTTTCTGAAAGAGTTAAAGAAAAATAAAATCAGAAAGATTCAGCTAAAACAATGGCTTCTTCTTGCATTGCGGATTCTGGTTATTCTATTTTTAGTATTAGCCTTCTCACGGCCGACTATTAAAGGAATCTCCATCGGCGGGACAACCTCTCTAGCAAAAACCACAGCAGTATTCATTCTCGATGATACCTATAGCATGTCAGTTGTGGGTGACAATGGCTCATACTTCAATCAGGCAAAATCATTGATCAGGACGCATCTTGAAAAATTACATGCCGGAGACGATGCAGCCATCGTACTTATGTCGGATTTGCATCAACAGCCTGCTCCCCTTTCCAAGGATATTACAGCACTCAAGAAGCAGTTGGAAGATATCCAACTTTCAAATGTTTCCGGTTACATGCACCCTGCTATTGTTAAGTCTGCATCTCTCTTCGGACAGTCGAATAATTTCAATAAGGAGCTGTACGTATTCACCGACATGCAGAAAACAGAGCTTATGAAGGACTCCGCATATTCAAACCTCGGAGAGTTACTGAACGAAAGAGTCAGCATGTATCTGTTTCCGTTCAAAGGTAAAGAGATTTTCAATATCGGAATCGACAGCATCAAGCTTAATACAGTTGTTTTAGGGAATAACAGGCCGTTTCAGGTTAGCGTATTTTTAACCAATTACTCGGATGCCGATAGCAAAAATACCGTTGTGTCGTTGTTTCTTAACGGTGAGCGGACTGCACAAAAAGGAGTTTCTCTTCCGAAGTATAAATCAACCGAATTGCAATTAGAGTCCACATTCAAACAGGCGGGATTTCAGAATATTGTTGCTGAAATCGAAGATGACGCTATCGCAATTGATAACAAATCATATGCCTCGGTTGTAGTTCCAGAAAAAATAAATATTGGCATATTCGAGAATGATAAAAATGACAGCAGGTTTTTACGGTTGGCTTTGGAAACCGGCGACTCCTCCAAGACGTTTAGTTTTGATGAGCGGAATATCTCGCAGTTATCATCGGCAAATCTGATGAAATATGACGCCGTCTATCTTTTCGGCAGTTCAAGAAATATTCCAGCGGACAGACTGTTGCAATACGTTACAGACAAAGGTAACATTTTTATTGCTCCCGGCGCAGGTACATCCGTTGACGATTTTAGTCACACTCTTGTTGCGTTAGGGCTTCCTCAATGCAGTGGTGCGCATAAAGCCAACGACAAGTCATGGACATATGAAGAATTCTTTGCAATTGATTTTACGCATCCTATGCTCAAAGGAATTTTTAAAAACAATGCCGCTCCCGGTATTGAATCGCCTCAGTTTTATACGCATTTCATTTTAGCTAATGACGGTAATGCAAAAAACATCATTACCCTCTCTGATAAATCACGGCTTTTGAGCGAATATAAACGCGGCAATGGTAAGATTTTAGTCTTTGCATCAGCAATACATCCCGAGTGGACGAATTTCCCATTCAAGAGTTTCTTTGTCCCCTTTGCCTACTCCTCAGTCTTTTATCTCTCCTCTCAAAGAACAGATGAGAATTTGCTGTATACCGGCGACGCAATTACTATCCCACAAAGTAAGATCGGCAGCGGATCGATAAGGATCATCCGCCCCGATAAAACAGAAGACATGCTTCTTGCGGATAAAAAGTCACTTGAGAGCGGGGTCAAATACGATAGAACTAACTTACCCGGGATTTATGAATTCAATCTTGATAAGAACACGCGCTACCTCATGTCAATAAATCATAATCCGGTGGAATCTGCTACCGAATCATATACCGAAAATGACATGAAGACATACTTATCAAAGCTGAATTTCAAAGGTAACATAAAGACGATTCAACCGCAGGAAAACGGTGTTGAGAAGATCAATCAAGCCCGGTACGGCTCTGAGTTATGGCGCCTGTTTATCCTGCTGGCCTTAATCACCGCGCTCATCGAGATGTGGGTCGCCCGCTCATCAAAAAACGATATTGCCTCTGTTTCGTAAGCTATTCCGACGAATCCTTTTTGCCGTTTTAGCATCATATCCTTAGATGATAAAAAATATAAAGGAAATAGATATGGTAAATGTAATAGAAGGCACCGATGCAAATTTTGAGCAAGAAGTATTAAAATCAGACATTCCGGTATTAGTAGATTTCTGGGCACCCTGGTGCGGCCCATGCAGAATGGTAGCTCCTGTTGTTGAACAATTAGCGAATCAGTATGCCGGCAAATTGAAAGTTGTAAAAATTAATACTGATGAAAATCAGGCGGTTTCAATGCAGTATGGCATCAGAAGCATTCCGACTTTAGGAATATTCAAAGATGGTAAGGTGGTTGATGGTGTTATCGGCGCTCAACCGAAACAGGCTTTAGAAGCAAAAATCCTCCCCCATCTTCCAGCCATAAATTAAAATCTAAAAAAAAGGCGGTGATATCACCGCCTTTTTCATGTCTAAAACTAACTATAGTGATTATCCTAACATTAATAGATCAACAAACCATCTGTGAAGCGGTAAAAGATCTTTGCAAACTTTAAAGCACAATTCACGGAATTCATCACCCGATATATCTTTCATATCTTTTGATTCGAACGAACAGTATAGGCCGTTGTAAAGTAAATATTCGGCATATGGAGATTCCGGATCAAATCCCTTTGGAATCTTTTTATACTTTTTACCACCCAGTGAATACTTCCCTGTTTTCAAAATCTTTTTGACGGCTTTATCGAGAGCCTCACCCTTATGCGGATCATCAACGGCATTACGGTATATCTCTAAGGTCTCTTTTGTGAATTCGTACACTCCCGATCCGATAAAGATTGATTTGGTATCAACATGCACATAAAATCCGGGACATTCCATCTTTGGCCTGTCACCTTCCCAGAAGTACATACCGAGATTTGTTTTATATGGTTCTTTATTTTTGCTGAAACGAACGTCGCGGTGAAGGCGGAATATGGATTTGTCAACTTTGGGGATTGCTATGATATCGGGGGCGATTTTGGAGAGCTGCTCCCCGAATTTTATAATAAACTCCTCAGCCGGATAGAGAAAATTTTCTTCGTATTGTTTTCTGTGCTTTTCAAACCATTCCCTGTTATTGTTTTTTTCAAGCTGTTTAAGAAACGCCGAAGTACATTTTGGGAAACTGCTTTTTACCTGTTCTTTCATCGCAAAACCCTTATTCTTTACCTACTTTTCCTCAATCGTAATGACTGTTTCACCCTGCTTTTTAAAATTATATTTTTCCCGGGCGATCTTCTCGATTCTATAATGCTCATGATTTTCCAGAGCCTTGTAACTGCCCTTTAACTGCTGATTTTCCTGCTCGAGCGTCTTGACAACAGCATTCAAAGAATCAATCTCCTTGTGCAATTTCAGATACGCATTGACACCTGTTTTATATGAAATCAGATATGTTGTTCCGAAAAGTACAACGATACCAATGATAATCAGAGCTAATCTTTTACTCATGCTTCAAACTTAATTTTACTATTTGATCAACCAGTTCATCAAACGATGTTCCCGCTGCTTTTGCCATTTTTGGAATAAGACTGTGCGAGGTCATGCCGGGCAAAGTATTTACTTCAAGGCAGTAAATCTTATCGTCGGTTGTAAGGCGGAAGTCGGCGCGTGAATACACACTGCAGCCTAAAGCTACGTGCGCCCGTATTGTCTGATCCCGCAGTTGCGAATCAATATCATATGTTACAGGAGCAGGAACCAGATAATCGCTCATACCATCAGTGTATTTACATTCGTAATCGTAGAGTCCATGCTTCGGCCTGATTTCAAGTGGAGGAAGGACAGCTTTATCCAAAATGCCGACGGTTAATTCCCTGCCGGGGATAAACTCTTCGATCAAAACAGCATCGGTATATTCAAGACAGAGATTTATCGCTGCTTCCAATTCACTTTCCTGTTTGCAAATGGAAAGGCCGCAAGTCGAACCCTGATCGTTCGGTTTGATAACACAGGGATAACCGAATGAATTATTAATAGTTCTCGCAATTTCCGCCAGATTGACTTTATCACGGTGAACAAGAAAACCGTCTGGTACTTTAACACCGTTATGGCGCATAATAATTTTTGCGATGGCCTTATCCATTGCCAAAGAACTCGATAGTACACCCGAACCGGTGAAAGGAATTCCTAACAATTCAAGCAAGGCCTGCACGGTTCCGTCTTCACCCCATTTACCATGGAGACCGATGAAGACCAGATCGGCATTTTTGAATACTTCTAAAGTGAATGCCTCAACATAGTTTTTATGGCTGACAGGAAACTGTTCCCCGGGTTTAAAGAAATCCTCGACTTCTGCCGGCTGCTGTAATCCGTACGCCGGATCAACAAGGGATACCGAATGCCCGAGTTTAATCAATGATTCTCTTATGGATTTTGATGATTCTTTTGATACTTCGCGCTCAGGCGAAGCACCGCCGACAAGCAAAACTATGTTAAGTGATTTTGAATTTTCCATTATTACATTCTATTCTACGATAAACAGTATCGTGTAAAATTTATCAATTAAAGCTGTCGTTTCCGGACAACAGCTTACCAATTATATTCTTTTCAAGGCAGCGCGGATAGCTGACTCAACCAGACTGTCGCTTGCTTCGACATCCAGAGCCAATTCACCGACACCGGTAATCAATACAAAGCGAGGCTTTGCATTGGCATTCTTCTTATCCGACCGCATATATTTCAATACTCTGAATAGATTCATCTTTTGAAGTTTGGAGGAGTATTTCAGTTTTAACGGTATCTTCAAAAATTCTTCCAGACTTTCATCATCAATCAGATTCAGTGAACGTGACAAATGCAGAGCGGCTATAATGCCAAATGCAACGGCTTCACCGTGCATAATTTTAAAGTTCAATTCCGATTCAAAAGCATGTGCAAAAGTATGTCCAAGGTTCAGTATTTTTCGTAATCCACCCTCATGTTCGTCCTGTTCAACAACCGAGGTTTTTATTTTCATACATTCCTGAACAAGCTTTGAAAAATTTGCACCGGTTTTCAGTTTACCCGGGAAGTCATAGCGGGAGACCGTTTTATACAGTTTTTCATCAGACAAAAATGCATACTTAATGATTTCGCCGTATCCACTTTTTAATTCTTCGGCAGGTAACGTTTTCAGCACATTACTATCAGCAAAAATAATATCAGGCTGATAAAAAGTACCGATGATGTTTTTCTTCTTCTGAAAATTGATTCCCGTCTTCCCGCCTATTGAGCTGTCAACCATGGCAAGCAGCGTAGTCGGCACTTGCACTAATTTCACACCGCGGGTATAGATAGAAGCAGCAAATCCCGCCAGATCGCCTGTCACACCTCCGCCTATCGCAATGATAAGAGTGTCCCGCCCGAATTCATTGGTCTGCAGTTCAGCTAAAATTCTCTGAAGCATGGTAAATGATTTGGAGTTCTCACCTGAGGGAACAACCATATGTTTTAATTTAGCCGCGAACGGTTGTATACCAATGAAAATTTCTTTGCGCCAAAACTTCCAAACGTTTTCATCGACAACAATAAAAACATTGCGGTAAAGTGATTTCTTAGCCAGATACTTGTGCATATCCCGTAATTGATATTCATCAAAAACCAGTTCCGAGTTTTTTAATTTAGTATGTATAGTCCATTTAGCCATGTTTAAAACTTTCTTCCTAATTCCGTTTTAAGATTGTCCACAATCTTGCCTACTGGCAGGCCCTCGGTATTAAAAACCAGATCCGCCTGCATATATACATCTTCACGCTCTTTCAACATCGTTCTAATCTTTTTCATCGCGTCCTCTCTTGAAAGCGCTCCGCCCTCAAGTGTTTGAAATAGCGGCCTGTCCGTCTTGAATTTCAAACGCTCATAGATACGTTCCGGTGAAGCTTTGAGATACACCGATACACCTGAGTTCTTAATAATTTTGGCAACGCCTTCAAATAAGACTGCCCCGCCTCCTAATGCAACAATGATATGATCATTCTGAGATAATTCAGCAAGAACCGATGCTTCCAATTCTCTGAATTTTGATTCACCGTCATCTTTGAATATAGCGACAACAGATTTACCGCACGATTTAACTATTTCAGCATCAAGGTCATAGAACGTCCAACCCAACGTATTGGCAAGTATCAGGCCTATGGTGCTCTTTCCAGCGCCCATAAAGCCTGTTAAAAATATCCGTTTGGTTTTCATATCTACGTGCTACATGCTTTCCGGATGAACCGTGAAATTTCTGCTCATTTTACCGGATTGGCGGGAAAATGAAAAAATTGACTTCTTTAAAATAAAAAGATGGGAAGAGATAACAAGGTTCAACTGAAAATTCATTTGCGGATGTGTAATGGCGGTATTGCGTCGTTCCCCTGACGAAAGGACTTGTTTAAAACAAAAATCCCTCTTCGAGGAAGAGGGATTTTTGTAATTTTTGTTTTTAGCGTTCGTAGAACTGATAACGCTTATCGACAATCTTTGCGTTTTCTTTCAGATTGCTCAACCACTGGCTGAACAGCATCTGTCTCTTTTCGTTCAGCATATTATCGCGAAGTCCATCATGCTGGACAGCATAAGCTGACTGATCGAATGGAGTTTTACCTGTTACCTTGATCAGGTAATATGCATGTGTACCTTTAACAGGTCCGATAACCTGATTGTAAGGAGCTTTTGAAGCTGCTGCTGCAAAGTTGTATTCGAGACCTACTCCCGGAATGCTTCCGTTAGCAGTGAAGTCTGCTGCCTGACCATATTTAGCCTGGCCGTACATCTGCTGAGCTTTTGCCAAATCACCGCCGACATTTTTCTTTATCATTTCGGCCATGTTTTTAGCTTTTTCAAGTTTCTTTTCTTTCAGAACAAGAGCTTTTACATCTTTCTGAACATCATCAAATTTACGGACACCCGGTTTGATGATTTCAGTAACTTTAGCTACGACATAGCCGCCGCTCGTTTTGAATGCTTTGCTGACTGTGTTTATGCTGTTGTCAAAAGCAAATTTCACAACCAAGCGTGAATATCCGACGCCCGGTACTGAATACGAATCTTCAGTGAAAGGAGCGCTTTCTCTGACAGCTAATTTTTCAAGTTCAGCTTCTTTTTCGAAATCATTTTTATCTGCCAAATAAGCAAAGTCACTTGCCTGATGATAGATCAAGTCTTTGGTTGTCGCAGATGGTTTTAATGCATTAGTAATTTTTTCAACGACGTAGCGCTGGCTTGATTTACCTGTCACTTTAATAATGTGATAGCCAAAGCTTGTCTTGATCGGCTTTTGTACTACATTCACAGCACCACTAAAGCAGGCATCTTCAAATTCTTTGACCATGCGTCCTTTAGCAAACCATCCAAGGTCACCACCGTTAGCAGCACTACCCGGATCTTTTGAGTATTTTGCAGCAGCGGCAGCAAAGTTACCTGACTGTTTGATTTCTTCATATACTCTGTTAGCTTCGGCTTCGTCTGCGACAAGAATATGAGCAGCGCGAACGTATGTTTCTTTACCCTCAGCTGAACCGTAATATTTATACAATGCATAGCCGGTTTGTGTTTTGAGCGGTCCGATTAATGAACCAACCGCGGCTCCTGCAGCAGCTGACGGGAAATCACTTCCGATACTGGTAATGTCGAGAGTATCTTTTCCGTAAGGAGTATCTGAATAAATATCTACGTATGATTTAAATGATGCAGTATCGTCTTTCGCACGGGTGGCAATGTCCTGCAAGTTTGCAAGAACCTGAGCTGTATCAGCTGCAGTTGCCTGAATCGGGAAAACGACAAATTTAATTTTGCGCTGTGCCTGAACCGTAAATTTATCCGGATGTTCATCATAATATTTCTTCATATCATCGTTGGAGACAGAAATATTTGCATCGGCGAAATTATTGATATCAACAGCAACAAACTCAGCGTTCATCTTGATGTTCTGATCAATGTATCTTCTGTGGATTTCACCTTCCGAAACCATCAAAGCTGCACTGACATAGGACTGAAGCTTTTCGCTCAGCAACTGCTGGCGCATTGCTTCTTCAACCTGCTGTACGATTTTAGCATTCTTCTTATCACGAAGAGCTCTATCGTAGAGGTCGCGGTTAAAGTGCCCTAAGGAATCCGTAAATTGGCTTCTCAGCATATCAGGCGGATTAGGGCCCATAATTGCTTCGTAGATCTCTTTATCGAGAACATCAATTCCGAATTTTTTAATCTGTTGTTCGGTCAGGTTCTGCGTAACGATGGCATCCCATACCTGATCTCTGAACTGTTCAAGGTTGTCTTCATCAATATCCTGTCCGGACTGTTGTTTCTGACGCTCTCTGTATTTTTCAACATCAGAAGTAAACTCCTGATATGAAATATCTTTTCCGTTAACAGAGCCGATATTATTCGAGCGCGCTCCGAAAAGCTCAGCGATTGATGAGTTACTTGGCATTGCCATCAATATTATGAAAAGAATACCCACTGTGGTTATAAACCAAGGGGCCAATCCCCTCATACGGGCCATCATAGGCATAGTATAATAGTCTCCAAATTAGTATTTTTAAACTGAAATAGTAAAAATAGACACATATTGTCTAAAAAACAATCATTATTTATGCAGAAATTGACTTAAATTGGGATATGCGAACCAAATCAAAAAAAAAGCTTGAAATAATAAAAACCGCGGAAAAACGCTTTGTCCGCCACGGTTTAAAGAAAACCACCCTTGATGAAGTTGCGAGAGATTTGCGTATGAGCAAATCAACGCTCTATCATTACTTCGAATCCAAAGAAGACCTCTATTATCAAACTTTAGATAATCAGTTTTCCGAATACATCACCGAGGTGAAAGCGATATTCGGTAAGGAAGAAAGCCAGCCCGGCCAAATAGTTCAAGAATACTTCACTCTTCGGAAGTCATTCTCCCAATCCTATAAACTGCTGACACAGCTCATGCTTTTTGCTCTGAACGACACCATAACGCAGCCGGAAAATGATATACTGATTAAGTATCACAAAGCTGAAGTTAAAATCATTGAAGAATTTATGAAGGTTTTATTTTCAGGTGCGGGCAGTGATGAACTGAAGAAAAAGACCGATAATTTTGCGTTTCTGCTCTACTCATCAACACTTCTGTCGGGATTCCTCTCGAAAGTCAATGTTGAAATTCCCGATGAGCAAAGCATCCGGTTTTTGTTATCGCAGATCTAATATCTATCTAATTTGAATTTTTCGCCGAGATAGAGTCTTCTCACTTCTGCATCATTAGCCAGATCCTCGGCCGTTCCCGATCTGAATATCACCCCGTTAATAAGAATATATGCCTTATCAACGATGCTGAGCGTTTCATGGACATTGTGATCGGTAATAAGCACACCGATACCTCGGTTTTTCAGATTCGCAACGATGGTCATAATATCTTCAACCGCGATAGGGTCAACTCCGGCAAAAGGCTCATCAAGAAGAATAAATCCCGGATTGGTCGCGAGCGAACGCGCTATTTCGGTTCTTCTTCTTTCGCCGCCGCTCAATTGATAACCGATACTTTTACGGATATGTGTCAGACTCAAATCCTCAAGCAGCTTTTCAAGACGTTCTTTTCTTTCCGCCTGAGTCAACTTGATCATCTGAAGTATTGCCATGATGTTGTCCTCAACGGACATCTTCCTGAAAACTGATGCTTCCTGTGGAAGATAGCCGACACCCATGCGGGCTCGTTTGTACATCGGCACCTTTGTGACTTCTGTTTGATCAATGAATACCTGTCCGGACTCCGGACGAATCATTCCGACCATCATGTAAAACGTCGTTGTCTTCCCTGCTCCATTTGGACCTAATAACCCGACGATTTCTCCTCTTGTTACTTCGACAGAGACTTTATTAACAACGGTTCTCTTTTTATATATTTTTACTAAATCCTGACTTCTAAATACTGTCGTTTCCATTAGCGTTTCTTCTCTTGAATGGATACATTTTTCTGTTTCAACAAATCCTTACCAACCGGTCTGTCTTTGGCCAGTACGAATTTGGGTAAAATGAACTGCTTTTCATTTCCCTTAACCAGCACTTCGGGGTGAAATTCACTTTTCGGATCTCCGAAGAGTCTGACTTTGTCAATTTTCTTGTCTTTAAAATCAACCTCAGCATTCAACGCGCTTGCTTTTACCAATCCGTTCGGCTCATCCGAATCGTACATATAATAAAAGCTCAACACATTATCGAATACCTCGGTTTTACGCAGCTCATTATCGGTAAACCATAATTTCATTCTATTGCCGTCAATTTGATCGTAGCGAAGCGGGTACTTTTCATTCTGAGAAATGACGAGTCCCTTGCCAATAACATCAATCTGGTCAATTTTTTTATCCAGCAGACGGATAATAATCGAGTCCCCGGTAAGCTGTGAATTCTCATACCACAAAACCGGTTTATCGCTCGCTGCGGTTTTCTTATATGTAGTTATCTTTTCGCGCCGTCTATCGTAAATGGTGATTTCATTTTTAGAGGCAAACTCGCCGCGCACAATTTTCACCGAATCATAAGCCATAAAACGGTTGGACGTATCGCGGTAGGCTTCCATTTTCATGGCTTTGATAATAAGCGTATCAATTGAGGTCAGCTTGGTCTTTTCACTGTTATAGACAGAATCAATCTGCATGAGCAAAGGATTCTTATCAATGACACTGTAATCTTTGCCCCGGTAATCTTCAATATGGTCACCCCAAATTGTTGAACCGTCTTTCTTGGTGACAATTTTAATATTATTAAAACCGTAGGTTATTTTATCCTGCCGGAGGTGTACAAGACTATCGGCATAGATCGTATGATCCACATCAACGATTTTTACATTTCGAATTGCTATAGCCTTGTTCTCTCTTCTGAAATACAGAAGCTCATCCGAAGTGAGAACCGATGAAGTGTCATCAAGTCTCACATCTCTGGTGAAATGTGCTTTATTCGCTTTAAAGAAGTATTCACCAATAGAAGCCGTCAAGATAACTTTCTTGTCATTCAGAATAACCCCTTTATCCGAATAAGCTCTTTTCTCGTTGCCGAAGTATAAACCTTCCGGAGTTTTAATAGTGAGTGTATCCTGAGTAACAACAACGTTACCGATAAGCCGTGCGTTGTTCTGTGCTAAATACTGAATTGCTCTGTTGCAGGTGATAACCACATTCCCCTGCCGCAGAATGACATTGCCGATCACTTCCCTCACTGCCTGGCCATTTTCCTCGCGTCCCATCAGTTCGTTACCGATCACAGTAATAGGCTCATTACTTTCCTGTGCGAAAGTAATTGCTGTTGTTACCATAAAAAGAATAATAAATAGTGTATATCTCATATCAATTCTTAATATTGGTAACGTACGTGATACGGAAAATAATATAATTGCGCAGGAACTGGTCGGACTCAAATCCGTAGCCTTGCATGCGTTCGGTTTTGGTTGTAATAGTCACAAACTTATCTGTCAAGATTTTTTGGCGGGTATTGTCCCACATCAACTGCTCGGTTTGCAGCACAACGCCGCTGTCGTTTTTTGTAACAACATTCTGGTATGCGAAAAGGTTTTTCGTTCTATCGTCCACTTTCCCGCTGACCGATGTTAATGTTGTGTTTTTAACCTGATTGCGGTTGTAAAAATCAATCTGCAAGCCCTGATCTATTAATGTCTCCTGCTTATTCATCATCATACGCAAATGTCCCGCTTGAACAATCGCACGTGTCATGCCGGAATCCGTCATAACGATTGTGGATTTCCATGACTCCTGCGCAGGTATTTCGCTTGAGTTTATATCGCCATTAATGACAGGTTTAACATGTTCATTCTTGCATCCTGCCAATAGAGCGAAGATACAACAGATTACAAAAATCTTCTTCATCGCATCTTTAAACCGAGATTGACCAGATCGTGCAAGTGGAGAATACCGACCGGGCGGTCCTCTTCATCGGTAACAATCAGTGACGTGATTTTGTAATTTTCCATTACTTGCAAAGCATGGGAGGCTAAAAGTGTCGGGGCCAGCTTCTTCGGATTTTTTGACATAATATCGGCAGCGGTCAACTGTTTAATTTCTATGTCTTTTTCAAGAAGTCGGCGCAAATCACCATCGGTGATAATTCCGCAAAGCTTCCCATCTTTATCCACAACGCTCGTCGCACCTAAACGCTTCGAGGTTATCTCAAAAATCGTTTCTTTAACGGACGTATTTTCTTTAACGATAGGAATCTCTTTACCTTGTTTCATGATTTCACTCACACGGAGTGAGAGACGCTTTCCAAGGCTTCCGCCGGGATGCAGCATCGCAAAATCCTGTTCGGTAAAGCCGCGCATCTCAATAAGTGCAACTGCAATGGCGTCACCAAGTACAAGCATTGTTGTAGTTGAAGCTGTGGGTACCAGATCAAACGGACAGGCTTCTTCAGTGATTTCTATATATAAAAGAATATCGGATTCTTTTGCCATCCGTGATTCTCTTTTCGCACTTATTGCAATGACGGGCACTTCAAGCCGCTTGAACATAGGAATAAGTGATAAGAGTTCTTCGGTTTCACCGCTCTTTGAGAGCATTAGTACAACATCGTCACTCCGCACCATTCCCAGATCACCGTGCAATGCATCGGTCGGATGCATATAAATGGCAGGTGTACCTGTTGAATTCATGGTCGCGACAATTTTTCGTGCAATAAGTCCTGATTTCCCCATTCCAGTAAGGACTACACGTCCTTTACAATTGAATAAACACTCAATTGCTTTGTAAAAATTTGCATCTATAGTTTGAGCGAGGCTGCTGACTGCTTTTCCCTCAATATCAACAACTTCACGCCCTTTTTTAATGATTTGTTCTTCTGTCAATTTCGTAGCCGCTTATTTTTCTAACGATTTTATAACATTTATGAAATTTACTAAAAATAATCCGTTACTAAAAAGGCTGTTTTTAGTGATTTGTACTTTAATCTTATTAGATTACGGGTTACGAAAAATTTTAACAATAGCATGAATTTTCCCTTGTCCGGGATTTAAAATGACGGCTATCCTGATGATAGCCACTGGGAAGGTGAACTCACCCCCGTCCCCTCTCTTGGCAAGAGAGGGGTGAGCCTGAAGATAGAGAATTGGCTTAAATGCAGCTGGCGATGGTGAGTTAATTTGCAGTAACTCAGATATTCTATTAATGTTACTATGAATTATGGAACTTTCCGCCTGTGTAGTTGTTGACCGGACAGGAATTATAAATTATATGAATAAAAAAAATAAAAAATTTGAATTAGTCTCCAACTATCAGCCGAGCGGTGATCAACCCGAGGCGATACGGCAGCTTGTTGAAGGTGTAAAAAACGGTGAGCAGTTTCAAACACTGCTTGGAGTCACCGGCAGCGGAAAGACATTCACGATATCCAATGTAATCGCCGCCGTCAACAAACCGACGCTTATTATTTCGCATAATAAGACGCTCGCGGCTCAGTTGTACTCCGAATTCAAGTCATTCTTCCCCAATAACGCCGTTGAATTCTTTATCAGTTATTACGACTACTATCAGCCGGAAGCGTATGTCGTTTCGCGTGATTTATTTATCGAAAAAGATTTTTCCGTCAATGAAGAAATTGACCGTCTAAGGCTTAAGGCTACCACTTCCCTGATCGAAGGCAGAAACGATGTAATTATCATCGCGAGCGTCAGCTGTATTTACGGTATCGGTGCGCCGCATGAGTATGCTCAGCAGATCATATTTCTGAATAAAGGCGAAAATTACAACCGCAAGCAGCTCATGCGAAATCTGATTGATATATATTATAGTAGAAATGATGCTGAGTTTACCAGAGGAACATTCCGCGTACGCGGCGATGTTATTGAAGTAATACCGGCATACGAAAATGATGAGGCAGTTCGCATTGAGTTTTTTGATGATGAGATTGAACGCCTTTCGCTCATCAACGCACTGACGGGTGATGTAATATCTGAAGTCGATAGCATCCCTATCTATCCGGCAAAATATTTCGTCTCGAATAAAGAGAAAATGAAACAGGCAATTCTTTCAATTGAAGCAGAGCTTGAAGAGCAATTAAAACTGTTCCGTTCGCAGGATAAGTTACTTGAAGCCCAGCGTCTTGAACAGCGCACCAGATTTGATATAGAAATGATGAAAGAAGTCGGTTACTGTTCCGGAATTGAGAATTATTCAAGACACATGGACGGCAGAGAGATCGGCTCCCGGCCTTATTGCTTGTTCGATTATTTTCCTGAAGATTTCCTTTTAGTAATTGACGAGTCGCATGTTACGATTCCTCAAGTCCGGGCTATGTATAAAGGCGACAGGATGAGAAAGGAAAATCTCGTTAATTTCGGATTCAGACTTCCCTCCGCGCTTGATAACAGGCCGATGAAGTTTGAAGAGTTTGAAAGATTCCTGAAAAATGTAATTTTCATCAGCGCTACGCCAAGCGACTTTGAACTTGAAAAATCAGACGGTGTATACGTTGAGCAGGTCATTCGTCCTACAGGACTCTTGGACCCGGTCATTGAGGTACGCCCCATCAAAGGACAGATTGATGATCTCATCGCTGAAATCCGTGAGCGTGTGGTAAAGAAAGAACGCGTCCTGATAACAACGCTGACAAAGAAGATGGCCGAAGATCTTTCGGATTATTTTGATAAATTGAATATCAATGTGCGTTATATCCATAGTGATATTGATTCGCTCGAACGGGTTGAGATATTGCGTGATTTGCGCCTCGGTGATTTTGATGTGCTCGTAGGAGTCAACCTTCTCCGTGAAGGTCTCGACTTGCCTGAGGTATCTTTAGTTGCCATTATTGATGCGGATAAAGAAGGATTTTTACGAAGTGAAAAATCGCTCATGCAGACCGCGGGAAGAACCGCGAGAAATGCCAACGGCAAAGTAATTATGTACGCGGACGTTATCACCAATTCGATGAAGAAGACGATTGATGAAACATTGCGGCGCCGTAAACTGCAAACAGAGTACAATACACAGAATAATATCACGCCAAAGACTATATTTAAAAGCGTTGATGAAATTTTATCATCAACATCTATCGCGGAACTACGGAAGAAAGATGATTCGTCCTATGATACATCGTTTACCCGGGCTGCTGAACCGGTCATCAAGTATATGACGAATGAGCAGCGGCAGGAACTTGTAGATCAATTACGGGAAGAAATGCTTCAGGCAGCAAAGGATTTGGAATTTGAACGGGCCGCTTCAATCCGTGATGAAATGGAAAAAATTAAGAAGATGATTCATTAGATGAAGATTTTAGAAGAATCAATAGAACTTGTAAGGAACAGCGTCAACATTGTTGATGTTGTCGGCCAATATGTACAGCTGCGCAAGAAAGGTAAGAATTTCTGGGGCGTCTGCCCTTTCCATAACGAAAAGACTCCGTCATTCAGTGTGCATGCTGAAAAGCAGATTTTCCACTGCTTCGGCTGCCACGCCGGAGGCAACGTCTTTAAATTCCTCATGGATTATAAGAAGATATCATATCCCGAGGCCATTGAAGAACTCGCGCATGATATCGGCATTCAGTTAAAATATGAACAGTCGCAAAATATTGAGAGACAATCCGAAAACGAACTGCTCCTCGATTTTAATCAGGAAGTAGCACGACTATTCTTTGACGTACTGTACAATGAACCTGAAGCACAGAATGCCCGCGATTACTTTGCATCACGCAAATTAAAAAAAGCGACCATGCGAAGTTTCGGCCTCGGCTATGCTCCGGCATCCAGATCTTTTCTAACCGAAAAATATGCCGGGAATCAGCAGAAATTGGACATGGCGCTAACCCTCGGATTGACGGGCAAGAATGATAACGGAAGTTATTATGACCGTTTTTCCGGACGTATTATTTTCCCCATTTTCTCACCGAACGGCAGAGTTATCGGCTTCGGTGGCAGAATCATGGAGAAACGCGAGAATACGGGTAAGTACCTCAACTCTCCCGAATCCCCTATTTATCATAAAGGCCGGGTGCTGTACGGGTTGTCCCATGCTAAGGATGAGATTAGAAAATTAGACTGGGCACTCCTTGTTGAAGGTTACATGGATTTGTTGTCCTTACATCAGAACGGCATTAAAAATGTTATCGCTGTTTCGGGTACTGCTCTAACAGATGAACAGGTTGCGCTTCTATCGCGATACACAAAGAATGTCCGTTTGTTGTTTGATGCCGACGAAGCCGGTATCAAAGCATCTATGCGCAGCGTAGAAATTTTGCTCAAGCGGCAAATGAATATAAAAATTGCGTCACTCCCTTCGGGTGAAGACCCCGACTCGTATATCAATGCGCACAGTCCTGATGAATTTATGGAACAGCTCGACCGTGCTGTAGGATTTCTGGAATTCCAGTTTGGTTTCTATAAAAAGACCGGAAAACTTGATGACCCCGTCACCGGCACAGAAATAATTCGTGAGCTTTTGAAACCTGTTGCACTCATTGATGATGAATTGCAAAGGGCGATGTACCTAAACTCCCTTTCTGAAAAATTCAACTTGCGCGGCAAACTGCTCGAGGACGAGTTAAAGGAAATCATCAACCGCAACATGCGGACGGAAAAACAGGCCGCGATTCAATCAGCACCCGTGTTTGTCCCCGGTACGCAAAGGACAGCTATTAAGAAAGAAGAAAAACAGTTCCAGAATCCAATGGAAAAAGAACTGATCAAACTTCTTTTTGAAAATGAGAAAGCGATAATCGCACTCATCAATAAATACATCCGTGATGATGAATTCACCTATCCCCCGCATCAGAAATTTCTTGAAATCGTATTTTCGAAATTTCATGAGGACGAAGATATTTCGGTCAGCTCGATACTAGACAACATTCAGGATGAAAACCTCTCCGAATACCTGACATCACTCGCGTTTGAGCCGTATGCCATCAGCGATGAGTGGGAAAAGCTCTACCCGACACCATCAAAACGGGAATCGTTAGTCCGTGCGGCAATTGATACTATCGTTAAGTTCAAAAACATTCAGATTGATCAGGAACTTAAAGGGCTCAATGAGGAGTTAAAAGAAGAAAAAGATATTAACAAGCAGGTTGAGATACTGAATCATGTAAAGGACTTACAGGATTCAAAGAAATCAATCAAAGAGATGCTTGAAAAGAATTTCTCCAGGCTGATTGAAGAATAGGTAATGACAAGGAATACGACACTATGAGTATGGAATACAGACAAGCAAAGACCGGAAAACTGATGATTGATATACTACCCGATAAGTGCGACTTCTGCGGATGCTGTGTCGGCGTATGCCCCGAAGATGCCATCGAACTCAAAGAAGCCACCATCCGAATCATTGACGAACGCTGCACCAACTGCTCCAAATGCGTGTGGAGCTGCCCGTTGGAGGTAATTAAGTTTAATCGGGAAGGTGTTAGTGCCTAACCAATAAATACAAAAACCTACCGCAAAGACCGCCAATTACGCAAAGAATTATTTTCGGAATTTTGAAGGACGCTGAATGGCTATTTATTTCATTTATGGATAGCAAAATGCCTTCGGAATCTATGCAACCTCAATACTCGAAGAGCATTAATCAGCGATTTATAATAATAAAACTTCTAAGCCGCATGGCGGCGAAATGTTTATAGGTAATATAGGATAATCCATATCGAGCCGCATAGCGGCGGTATGTCGGTGATTCCACGAATCCCTGTCGCAGGCGGTTAACATGCCTGTATAAATGTGTTTGAATATTTGTCCCATTGAGAAGCATAAACATCAATGCTATTTTATGCCGTAGGCATTTGATCTTTGTAGAAATAAATTTAAAATGTAAGCCATTTTCCGTAGGAAATATATCATGAGAAACATAATCGAAATATATTCCCTACGGGAAATTATAGTTAGGGGGTTTAGCGTTTTCTCAGGAACCATTCCTCAACTCTTTAGCATTAAATAAAAATTTTTGTTGGCTTTTTAATTTTTCTTTCGTCTGTCTCCCCTCTCCTCATTTTATCAAATCAAATTATAAAATCATTCTACAATTTCTTTTTTATCAATTACCGAAATTCCTTCACAGTCAAGACCTCCATCAAATATTGCGCCAGCAGTGATTGTGGCAGAATGTTCGCCATAGTAATACTGTTCATACTTGAATGTGAGGACATATTTGCCTTTGTGCTTCTCCGGAGAATCAAACTCAAGTATTTTATACGAATAAGGGTAGTGACTTATACGACGTTGAACTTCAACTTCCATAGATTGTATCTGGCTTTTTGTCAACGACGTACCATGACATTCAAATGATTCTCCATTTATTATAGCAGCAAGAAAATACAGTGCGGCAATAACTGCGATGGCAATTAAGCATCCTTTTCTATTTGAACTCGCTAACGATTTATTCCTGATATTATTACGCTCTGGAAAAGTCTCTCTTACCAAAACAGATCCGCATTTTGGACATCGAGACATCCCCTCATTATACGTCTTTTTACATTTTAAACAAGCAGTAAGCATAATTCCACCTATCTCTAATTATACATTTTTATTAGTATTAAAACCGATACCAAATCATAGCGAGTTGCGAACATAATCTAAAAAGAGTTCGTCCTTTCTATGCTCAGAAGGGTTAATCAAAAAGGGTTGGATATCCTTATCGAGTTGTTTTAAATCAACGTTATTCAACCGCTCTTCAATTCGAGCTGTTAGGGCTTTGTTGTTTATTATGCCTGCCTTTATTTCTAGGTAAGCATAATCCGGTTTTGTCAGACTGAATAAAAACATAGCATCGTAGATGTCCCGGCCTTTGAGGGTTTTGCGGTTAAGAATCGCCCAAAGTTTTTGTGATAATAGAATTTCTTTTGGGGTATGAAAAATCCTCGTAACAATATCAAACTTGTTCATAATAAATGATTCGGCTTGATATTGGAATCCCTGCGCTTCGGTATCCAATTGGATGAGAATTCTTTCTTCCTGATAACCGGATAGTTTATTATCAAAAAGCAATCGTGGAATTCTGATATAACAGCGGAACGCTCCTTTATGTACGGTCTTTATTTCGACAATGTACCCGTCGTCTTCCAGCTTTTTTGCGACGATACCGGCAAGTGCATCGAATTCATCTATGCTCAATCCGAAATTATCAAAATCCAAATCCTCCGAAAACCTGTTTGTCCCGAAACAGATTCGAAGGCAGGTTCCTCCCATGAAAGCCAGTTTGGCGGCTGATTTGGAATCAAAAATTATTTGCAGTATTTGATATTGCAGATATTCCCGAAGGATATTTCTTTTAAATGGCCGTTGATTTTCCGGATAAAACCGTTCAATTTCAGTTATACTAAGCATTGTTAAGATACTCCCCCAATATTTTTATTCTCTTGCAGAGCTTTTTATTATCGAACAACGAAAGATACGCGTTTATTTTACCCCAATCCAACTTTTCCTTTAATTCGAGTATATTAAAACGCATTTCCTCTATCTGTACTAAAGTTGAAAGCTCCGGATGCAGATAGAAATAATCAAGTATTGCCTTTTCCGGTTCAGCAATTTTGATGGCAACATTCTTCCATGGTTGCAGCCTATAACCGAAATTTAATTCGCGTCGGAGTGTCCGGTATGAAAAATTGATTTTTCCGTAATTAAAAGACGATGTTTTTTTAGTTGAGACTGAGGTAATGCCATACACCGTTTCAGGAATAAAACCATAATATGCTAATGCCGATTCCAATGAAATATACGAAGGCTCGTAGATACGGTTTGCCAAATAATACAGATACGATTCGTCCAAAGCATTATCGGCGAATATATAAATGCCGTTTGCTATTCGCTTGATATAGCCCTTATCCTGCCACCCGGCTATGCGATGATAATAGACCTTACTGCTAAGTTTCTCCGTGTCACGAAGACTAAAAGCAGGGAAATGCTTTAACTCCCTTTCAAATGTAATAAAGTTCATTTTATTTCCTTTTTATACTATTTTTAATATATATAAGAAATATATCAATATCAAGGAGAATCGTTATCCGGAAGGCTTTCACCGCAAAGTATTTTTACCAAAATAACACCTAACGAAGTATTGGTGACTTCAGGTTGTCCTATTGTGCGTAATTTTTGTCACACCATTCGCCCCCTGCCGGGGACGTACAGAACTGTGGCACTCGCACTCCGCCGGTTGCCACCGGCGGTTATTCAAATTCTGTCCTTTCAGGACAAAAATTTTTGAAAAATCTTTTAAACCAATTGCGCTGATCGTTGAATTGTAACAACTCCTGGAAGGAGTGAATTTGAATAACCGTTGGTGGAGTCATCGGAACCAACGGATAGATGCTCACCCTCATACAACCCATCCGCGAAGCGGGTGAATAAGAATGCGGTGCTCAGCAAAAAACCTTAGTGTCACTCGATGGGCGTTTCATACCCAAACAAACCAATTGATTTTTCACCTTGTCGAATTGATATTATTTCACATAGTTTATATTTTTGATTTTACATTTGTTGAGTGTTCACTTGAAAAAAATTCTTCTTTATTCTCTGCTCCTGACCGCCTTTCATCTGACGAATGCGCAGGATACTCTTTTTGTTTCTCCTGAGGGAAAGCAGTTACGTGATTATTATTTGAGTCTGGATGTAGAACATTTGTGGCTCTCCGGTCAAAAAGTCAATTGGGATACCGGTACACCGGACCGGCTGGCTGAAAGGCCGGGTAAGACGCATTGCAGTGCATTCGTAGCTGCGGCGTGTTACCGGATGAATATTTTCATTTTGCGTCCGCCATATCATAATCAAAACCTCCTGGCTAATGCACAGTTCGACTGGCTACAAACCGAAGCTGGTGCCGATAGCGGTTGGGTGCGGATTACCGGCAAAAACATTTATGAAATCTGGAAAAAGGCGCAAAGATTCGCCAACGCCGGTGTACCCGTGGTTGCTTCTTGCGAAAACCCGAATCCCTCCGAACCGGGACACATAGCCATGGTTTTCCCAACTGTAGTACCGATTGATACTATCTTAACCACCGGACCACGGGTGATCCAGGCAGGAGCCATCAACCGCGTTGATGCACCATTAAAAACCGGATTTGGCAGGCATATTGAGAGCTGGCCTGAGGAAAGTATCTGGTTTTATTACTATAACGACGCAAAAAATGACCAGCATTCCGGAGATGGTGATAATTGAGGCAATTCCTGCCCCTGACAACAGCCTCATGAGAACAATGACCTCACTCCTGCCAGCAGCTTTATTAACAAACTGAGTTTCTCCGGCTTTCCCCTCTCCTTATAGGAGAGGGGTCATGGGTGAGGTTTTTAACAAGCAATTAAGAGAAAGTTAGACAGCGATACCTGTTATTCCTAGCCCATGACTTAAGTCATGGGCTAGGAACCAAAACCCAAACTCTACCCATATTATCTACATCACATCCCTCCAAACATTGATTTTATTTTAAGAAATATTTTGTTTTTATTTCAGAAATCGAATATATTAGAGACATGAGAAATAAACTTCTGGTCTCCTTAATCGTTTTAGTAACCATATCAGTACTTTATGGCATGTCCATAAACGTTGAATATTTTACTGGAAAAGATAATAACGGACAGGTTTTACTTGAATGGCAGACTTCCGTTGAAAACGACATTAAGGAATTTACAATTTATAGAGCACCATATGGCGGTACTTTCACCGCGATAGCCTCTATTCCGGCAAAAGGTTATGCCTCATATTATTCTTATTCAGATGAAAATTTATACAAAGCGAACGGTTCCGGTACTGTTTTTACATATAAGTTAATGTGGACTGCCAATAATGGTTCATCTGATTGGTATAATTCCAATGGAATAAAGGTTAGTCCTAGAGTCTCAGATATTAAACGTACCTGGGGCAGTATTAAAGCAATGTTCAGGTAAAATACGGTTTGCTTGCCAACGATCTGACCCTGTTTCTCTCAAACCCGATGAAAGCCTCCTCAAAATTTCTTCCCTCACTTTTAATTGTCGTCCTTTTCTGTTTTAACTCATACGCATGTCTTCCCGGTGCTCATCAATCATTAAAGCGTTCTCATAAAACCACAAAAAATGTATATACACCTGTTCCCGAAACAGGCGGGCTCATCCGCGTATTGTTAGCATCAACAAGCGAGAGTATTAGCTACCGGCCAAATGCTGATTGTAAAATTTCCGATGGTGATGAAAAGATATGCAGTGTGGATAAAAGCACAACTATTGCAATACGCGTAGTTGGAAAAGAACTTAAGCTGACGGTTGATGAGAAAGCATATAACGGTGCGCAAATTATCATTACTCCATCAAGTGATGACGAGTTACTTCAATATGGTAATAAGAAATACCGCGGCAGCATTTCTTTTGTCCCTGCAAAAAATCAGATATACGTGGTAAATGTACTGCCTCTGGAGAGCTATTTATGCGGCGTTCTTCCCGTTGAATTAGGTAACAGCCAAACGAAAAATATTGAAGCTGCTATCGAAGCTTTTGCCATTGTTGCAAGAACATTTGCCGTGCAAAAGAGCGCAGCAAAAAATAAACTTTACGATATCGAAGGCACCACCAACGCTCAAGTGTACGGCGGAGCCGATGTTGAGAAACCGGTTTTTAATGATGCGATTGTTCACACGTCCGGTAAAATCCTGATGTATCAGGACGGTGTCGCGCAGCTTTTCTATTCGGCATGCTGCGGCGGTATTACTGAAGACGCGAGCAACGTTTTCAATAAACAGGAAATCCCCTATTTAACATCTCACGCTGACGGCGATCCGGCGAATTGTGCTTCCTCCCCTACCTATGAGTGGAAAGAAGAATATACTGCCAATCAGTTTAAACAGTATATCCCTAAGAAGACCGATACGCAAAAGGAAATTACGGATGTAAAAATTACTAAGACGCTACCATCCGGAAGAGTCAGCGAATTGACTATTGAGTTTGATGATGGCACAACCCAGAAAATTGCCGGAAAAAACATCAGGCAAACGATCAGGCGTGCAGCAAACGGAGCAATTTTGAAAAGCAGTTTGTTTGAAGTTGATACAAAAAAAAGCGACGGATTGGTGACCAAAGTCATTCTGAATGGTAAAGGTAACGGCCACGGTGTCGGGCTTTGTCAATGGGGCGCTTTCAACATGGCAAAGAATGGGCGTTCAGCCGAAGACATACTTGAATTTTATTTTCCCGGAACTAACATTAAAGAAATCGATGATTAATAATACGTATCCTATTTATTTGGCGTCCAAATCGCCGCGAAGAAAAGAATTATTACAATTAGTTGCCAAGCATATTCATGTGCTCTCTGTTGATACTCCAGAAAAATTTGTGCGGGGTGAAGATCCCGTAGCGACAGCTAAAAGAATCGCACATGAAAAACTCGTCGCTGCTATCCCTTTGGTTCCATCTAACGCCATACTTATTACTGCTGATACTATTGTGATTTGCAAAAATAAAATACTCGGCAAACCGAAAGATGCAGCCGATGCAAAAAAAATGCTCCGCCTGCTCAGCGGCAATGAGCATTATGTCGTAACAGGACTGTGCGTAAGGAATCAGGGAACCGGTAAGCAGGTGGTGACATATTCGAAAACCAAGCTCATATTCCGGGAATTGGGTAAAAAGGAAATTGACGATTACGTCTCTACCGGAAGTCCGCTTGATAAAGCCGGTGCGTATGGCATTCAGGATGGCTTCGGTGCGGTGTTTACACAAAAAATTAACGGCTGCTACTATAATGTTATGGGGCTTCCGCTTTCCAAACTTCAGGAATCAATTCAGCGGGTTATATAATGAGCGATAAAATTAAGAAAAACATTCTCTGGTCGGTGGCAATCGGCGGTGCATTATATTTAGCTTTAACGATCTACGCCGATTTTGATAAAGTTATCATGGTGTTCAGCAAATTCAACTGGCTGCTCTTCCCTGTTCTGCTCTGCTGTTCATTCATGAATTACATTATGCGTTTTGCAAAGTGGCATTACTATCTGGGAATACTAAAGATAGATGTAAGCAAGAAAGATTCGTTTTCAATATTCATGTCCGGACTTGTCATGAGCGTTACTCCCGGGAAGATGGGCGAACTCCTCAAATCCTATTTGCTTAAGCAAGTCAAAAATGAGCCGGTGAGTAAGACCATCCCGATAGTATTTGCTGAACGAATCACCGATTTTATATCGCTCGTTATTCTCGCAATCGTCGGTGCGTACAGCTTTAATTATGGAAAAGTGGTAGTAATTTCCGTAGGCATCTTTTTCCTCGGAACCGTCGTCTTAATAAGTCAGAAGAATTTTGTGCATAAACTGCTCGAAATGAGCAAAAAGATACCATTTCTTGACAAAAATCTGGACAAGTTGTATAATGCATATGAAAGTGCATATATTATGTTAACGATAGGACCATTACTGAAAATGGTCATTATCAGCTTGTTTTCGTGGTTTTTTGAGTGCTTAGGATACTATATCATTCTTTATAATTTTGGTGTTCACATTGAACCACTCCGTTCATCATTCTTCTATGCTTTCGGCACGATAGTTGGAGCCATCTCGATGCTGCCGGGCGGATTAGGTGTTACGGAAGGTTCGTTAACTTTTTTAGTACAACAACTCGGATATGCCAAAGATATCGCCATCGCTTCTACTTTTCTTATAAGAATTGTAACCCTGTGGTTTGCGGTATTCGTTGGCATCGTGAGTGTAACTCTTTTCCAGCGACGGTATGGCGTAATAATAACAGAATCAATTGATTAAGAAAGGAACGGCTTCTATGAAAAAGTTTAAGAAAATTCAGGTCCCCAGCAATGGTACACCTATAACGATAGTTGACGGGAAACTGAATGTACCGGATGACCCAATCGTTTTATTTATCGAAGGTGACGGAACGGGTCCGGATATCTGGCGTGCTGCTAAAATGGTTTTTGATGCCGCAGTTGAAAAAGCATACAGCGGCAAAAAGAAAATCGCCTGGATGGAAATCTACGCCGGAGAAAAAGCAACAAAAGTTTACAATAAAAATACCTGGCTTCCGGATGAAACCGTAGAAGCAATCAAAGAATACAAAGTGGCTATCAAAGGACCTCTTACCACCCCTATCGGCGGCGGAATCAGAAGCCTTAACGTTGCTTTGCGCCAGCTCTTAGACCTCTTTGCTTGTGTCCGTCCTGTAAAATACTACAGCCCTGTTCCAAGTCCGGTTAAACGCCCTCAGGATCTCGATATCGTTATTTTCAGAGAGAACACTGAAGACGTATACGCTGGTATTGAATTCAAATCAGGGACAAAAGAAGCTGACGACGTTCAGAAGTACATCAACAAAAAATTCAACAAAAACATCCGCAAAGGTTCAGGCATCGGCATTAAACCGATTAGCGAACTCGGCTCAAAGAGATTAGTTAAAAAAGCAATTGAATTTGCAATAGCTAAAAAGCGTGAAAGCGTTACCCTCGTACACAAAGGCAATATCATGAAATTCACCGAAGGCGCCTTTAAGGAATGGGGTTACGAAGTTGCAAAACAAGAGTTCGCGGATCAAATCGTTACCGAAGACGATCTTTATAAAGTTTATAACGGTAAAATGCCTGCCGGTAAAATCCTTATCAAAGACCGCATTGCAGACAGTATGTTCCAGCAGGTTCTGTTACGCCCTGCAGAATATGATGTCGTTGCTACTCCGAACCTTAACGGTGATTACCTCTCAGACGCAGCAGCAGCTCAGGTCGGCGGACTTGGTATTGCTCCGGGCGCTAACATGAGTTACGACACAGCTATTTTCGAAGCGACACACGGAACTGCTCCAAAATATGCTAATCTGGACAAAGTAAATCCGGGATCAGTTATTCTTTCCGGTGTTATGATGTTCGAGCACATGGGCTGGGATAAAGTCGGTAAGTTGATTGAAAAAGCCATGCAAAAAACGATACGTTCCAAAAAAGTTACATATGACTTTGCACGCCTGATGAAAGGTTCAACTGAGTTGAAATCAAGCGAATTTGCCAAAGAAATTATAAAAAACTTATAATATTTTATGTATCTTAGAAATGTATTTTAAAATTTAATAACACCGGAGGTCTTATGGGACAAGGAAATAATCTGAGCAAAGGTTTATTGATAGGCTTTTTAACCGGAAGTATTGTCGGCGCAGCAGTAGCTTTATTGTATGCCCCAAAAAGCGGTAAAGAGCTTCGTCAAGACATCAAGCTAAAAGCAGATGATTTCAAGGAAGAAGCCGAGAAATTCATGGATAATGCTAAGGAAAAAGCCAAAGCTACCATTAACGAAGGTAAGAAAAAAGCTGAAACCTTATTGACTGATGCGAAAGCAAAAGCTGAAGCATTGTTGAATGATGCTAACCGCGTTATTACCGATGCTAAGTCAAAGGTCTCGGATAAAGAAGCTAACGCATAATAATACATACCTTCAATTGATGGAATTATTTATATGGAAGATGCTTTAAGATTCCTGCTGTATCTCTCTGTGTCTGCACTCTGTTTATCAATGATCTATTTCTTTTATAGAATCACGAAATCAGTAGAAGCAGTCCAGAGGGATTTGCAAAAAATTTCCGGACAGATCAACCCGCTCCTCGACTCCCTTAATATTCTCAGCCGTTCTGTTAAATCACTATCCGACGATATTCGTGACCAGCTGCAAAAAATCAATTGGATTGTAGATGAAGTGAAATCGAAGGTTGAAACCGTGGTGCAGATCGAAGAGAAAGTGAGGGACGTTATGAGCAACCCTGTTCATAATATTGTTGAAACCCTTCAGGGTATAAAAAAGGGATTCACAACAGCATTCAACTTTTTTAAAAAATAACAAACGTACAAGCTTAAGGTAAGGAGATTTTTTTGTGAAAGAGTTCAGTTCTGAATCAATTCGTAATATCGCACTTATCGGACATGGCGGAAGTGGAAAGACTTCTTTGGCAGAGCTCGTGTTATATACTGCCCAGGAAACAACCCGAATTGGTTCTATTACCGAGGGAACCACTGTTTCTGATTATACCGCGAATGAGATAGAAAAACAATATTCAATATCACTCTCTTTGTTAAATGTCGAATGGCAGAATACAAAGATCAATATCCTCGACACTCCGGGGTACTCCGACTTCATAGGTGAAGTAAAGAGCGGCCTTCGTGTCAGTGATGTTGCGGTCATGGTTTTAAAGGCCGTTGAAGGAGTTGAAGTTGGTGCAGAAATAGATCAGAAATTTGTTGATGAACTGAATTTGCCATCATCAATTATCATCAATAAAGTTGATAATGAAAGATCCTCCTTTGCCAACGTTTTAAAACAAGCCAGAGAAAGACTGAACGGTAATGCAATCGTTATTACCTTCCCGGTCAATGAAGGAAATAGTTTTGATACTGTCGTTGACGTTGTCAAAATGAAAGCCTATCAGTATGGCGCTCCCGGTACACGGAAAGTCACCGAAATTGACATCCCTGCCTCTGCTGCAGATGAAGCAGAAGCATACCGGACAGAACTTTTTGAAAAAGTTGCAGAGCTGAGTGAAGACCTCTTGAATAAATATCTTGAAGAAGGTGCGCTTAGTGATGAAGAATTGGCAAAAGGATTGAAAGATTCCATCCTGGCCAAGAATCTTGTCCCTGTTTTTGCAATGTCCGCAACAAAGGGCGTCGGTGCAAATAATTTCCTCGATTTCATCGTGAAGGATCTCCCTTCTCCGCTAGAAGCCGGTGCAGTTGAGGGAAAGATAAAAGATAGTGATAAGGTTGTCAGCGTTCCGGTCAATCCGAACGGCGAACCCGTGATGTTTATCTTTAAGACTATCTCAGAACAGCACGTTGGTGAGCTTTCATTATACCGTGTCTATTCTGGCACAATTACAGCCGGACTTGACCTGGTTAATGAAAAGAACGGAAAGATTGAACGCTTAAACCAGCTTTCCGTACTCAACGGCAGAAACAGAAAAGACATATCTAAACTCTATGCCGGTGATATCGGTGCAGTGGTTAAACTGAAAGATACACACACGAATGATACTTTGGCTCCAAAGTCATTCTCAGTAATCTTAAATCCGATTAAATTCCCTGAGGCTATTATCAACGGTGCTATTTTGCCGAAAGCAAAAGGCGACGAAGATAAAATCGCCAATGGTCTTCATACTATTCACGAAGAAGATCCGTCATTCAGTTCAAAATTCGATCCTGAACTTTCTCAGACGATTATTTACGGACAAGGTGAAATTCATCTTGATCTGGCAATAAAAAGACTGAAAGAACGTTACGGCGTTGAAGTTGAACTTGTTCAGCCCAAAATTCCTTTCCGCGAAGCTATCAAAGGCAGATGCGAAAGTGCTGAATACAAGCACAAAAAACAATCAGGCGGCCGCGGCCAGTTCGGTCACGTGTTCCTGAAAGTTGAACCTCTCCCGAGAGGCAGCGGATTTGAATTTGTTAATGCCATCGTCGGCGGCGCTATTCCGGGAAGATTTATTCCGGCTGTCGAAAAAGGTATTACCGAAGTCATGGAAAAAGGTGTTATTGCCGGCTGTAAGGTAGTTGATATTAAAGCAACTCTCTTCTTCGGCTCGTTCCACGATGTAGATTCCGATGAAATGTCGTTCAAAATTGCCGGTTCAATGGGCTTTAAAAAGGCCTTCCTTGAAGCAAAACCGGTACTTCTTGAGCCAATTTATGAAGTAGAAATCACTATCCCTGAAGAATGCATGGGTGACGTTATGGGTGATGTATCCAGCCGCCGTGGTAAAATTTCAGGTATGGATAGTGAAGGACACTACCAGAAAATTAAGGCTGTCCTTCCGCTGGCAGAGTTGTACAGATACTCCTCTACCCTGCGCAGCTTGACCGGTGGACGCGGAAGCCATACTCGCAAGTTCTCTCACTATTCGGAAGTACCGAAAGAAGTTGAGGCAAAGATCATTGAAGAGTATCAGAAGTCTAAAGCTGAAGGTTAAGTTCAGCAAATTCTTGAAAAAGCTGTCCGTTAGTAAACGGACAGCTTTTTTTATAACTTTACATATAGAATTTTTGGGATAGTTTATGGAAAAATTATGGTCACCCTGGCGGTCTCAGTATATTGAGTCGTTCAAGGATAAAAAAGCAAAAAGCGGCTGCATTTTCTGCGATGCACAAAATGATACTATTGAGAATCAAAATTCGCTCCTTATCCATAAGGATAAACATACATTTACCGTTCTCAATTTGTACCCGTACAATAATGGCCACCTGATGGTAGTGCCTTACCGTCATTTGAATGACCCCGGATTATTAACCGATGAAGAAAACGCCGAGGTAATGGCAAATATCAATAAAGCCATAAAAGCCTTAAAGATTGCCATTAATCCTGAAGGATTTAATATTGGCGCAAATATTGGCAAGGTCGGCGGTGCAGGAATTGACCAGCACATTCATTTTCATATCGTCCCCCGTTGGAACGGCGATACGAATTTCATGCCTGTTATCGGAGAAGTGAAAATTCTTTCGCAGGATCTGTTAATGACAAAAAAAGCTCTCATAGAAGCATACAAACAATTATAAATCCGCCTTTAAAACAAGAAAGCCGTCCCATTGAGGACGGCTTTCTTGTATATCCTACAAGCGTTATTCATTCACAGTAAATTCTTTGCCCATCAAACGTTCCAGGGCAGAAAGCATATGTGTCATTGCATTAATCAAAGGTTTATGCTGGCCGCTTTCAATGTCGCACAGAATTTGTTCGTGCATCAGTGTATACGCGTGGTCGAGCTTTTCAACAAAATCCGTACCCTGAGGAGTTAAATACACCCTCATGTTTCTTCTGTCGTTGGGTTCGATTTCTCTGTTCACATAACCTTTAGCAACTAAACCGTCAATAATACGGGTTAGTCGTGATGCGCTCAGGTTCATGCGTTCAGCAATTTCCTTATTATTAATGCTTTCATTTGTATTCAGCTGACGTAAGCATCTAAATTCAGCTTGTGTTAAGCCATGTTGTTTTGCAACATGTTCTTCCTTAGCCGTGCAGCGGCTAAGGAGTTTGAACGTCAAGTCCGCGAGTTGTGCAGCATTGACATTCAGTTCGCGGTTATCCATGATTGCTCCTGTTTACTAGAAGTCTATAGAGCCATTAACGTGTAACGAGTTATCTCTAAACTTGAAAATATAGGTTGTACCGACTTTTGTCGAAACCGTGACGTTTGAATGACATGCTAAAGCGCAATCCTCAGGGTTGACTCCTATATGATTGTCATCAGCCGGAACCGGATTTCCATTACCTTGTCCGTGGCATGTTCCGCATGCACCGGTTGCTGCATTATTCCATGTAGCTGTATTTGTTGCATTGCCACCTTTAAAGTAACCATGGCAATACGTGTTTGAACAAGTATGTGTCGCGCTGTTGTACTGAGGATTAGGACTATAACCATCAGTAGGAGTCTTGCTTAAACTGCCGAAATTCAATTCAGCGCCTGGAGTATTGTCTATATGTCCAGCAGCCCAGGTGATTGCCGGAACAGTGTGACATTCTGAGCAGCTGATAACTGCACTCGAACGTAAATCATTCGGCCGGTACAGATGAGCGTAGTGAGCACCCGCGCCAACACTGGTGCTATCGGTATCACCGTTCAACGCCCGCGGCGGTGCAATCTTCGAAGGATCCGACATATCTCCATGGCAAGTATTGCAAGCAACAGATGTACTGTCAAAATTTCCGTGGCAATTTACACATGATGTACCGGTTATTCCCCCACCGTAGTCGGAACCGTGACATCTTTTGCACTGACGGACATCCCAATTAATTGCTTTCATCGCAGCATAGTCTATCCCATGAAAATTTTTAGAAGACATATCAGCAAACCCGTCAGGGTGAATTCTTCTCGAATCATTGACTTGAGTCGGCACATCTTTGTTCACTTCACTGCAACCGGTGAAATAAATCATTACAAAAAGAAATACGGTTAGTAATAGATATATTTTTTTCATATTCATACTCTCGTCAATTAGCGTTTCGAACCATGACAATAACCGCAGAATTGCGTGCCGGCAACTCCATTCGGTCTTGCATTAGCATCTATGTGGCAACTGTAGCAGATAGAGCCGCGGTCAGTATGCCAATCGCCATATCCTAAATCTCGCATTGCACCTTTTTTATGTGTTTTAGGATTTGTACCTATCAGACCGTCATTATCTGTATGGCAGGTTATACAAACCGGATCGGCGCCTTCAGCGTCATGACATGAAGCACAAGCTTCAATATCTCTTTTGGCCAATCTGGCGTGCTCTCCACCACCAGAACCGTATCCTCCAGTAGTGACAAATCCGGCTTTGTAATGCGATGCCGGTTTAACACCGCCAAGATTATAATCACCCCGTTCTGCATTATGGCAGTCGGAGCAGAATGTTTCGGATGAGTGGCAGCTCGCACATTCCATTTCTTTTCCGGATGCAGAAATACCATGCGTGTATCTGAAATTCAGATCATGAACGCGGGTAATTTTCTGCTGCTTGGTTCCGTCAATAAATTGTGTCCCGGCATATGGCTGAATAAAGTCAGTCGGAGAATTAGCTCCAGTAACACCGGTTGCAACGTGGCAATCTTCACATGAATTATTATCATGGCACATGACACAATTTGCTTTTGATGATTGAGCAGCAAATTTATGGAATCGCAGATAATCGGGTTTCTTATGATCACCAGGTTTCAGGTTGACCGTTGAAACGTGACATGCTTCGCATTTATCTGTAGCTTTGGTTTTACCGTCATGGCAAGTATAACAGGTAGCCATTGATGGCAAATAATGAGGAGCTTCTTCAGCGTAATCAACATCAAATATGCCTTTATGGCAGAATGAGCAATCTTTATTATTACTCAAATGAAATTCATGACTGAAAATAATCTTTGGTGATTTTGGCGCCGGGAATGGACGTTTATTGTCGCCATAATGACATTGATTACAATTGTTTTTGTCCTGAATGTCATGGCATGTTCCACACACTTCCATCTTAGGAAGCAATTGGGACTTCAGGTCCTTACTCTTCTCCACTTCCGTATGGCAGACATTACATTCGGCAACATCTTTATGCGTTTTGTGTGAAAACTTGATAATGGATTTGTTCGTAACAGCAGGTTCATCCGACGGAACATAAGTTCTATATCCGGTAACCGCTAAAAATACAAACCCTAAAAAGAACAACGAGGCGTATAGTTTTAATGTTTTCATAATTCAATTATAAAATTGTGAAGAAGCGGTAATTGAGTTTAAGTAGTAACCGGAAATCATGCGAGTATATCGGATTATCCATGTACTGTCCTTGTACATCTATAGAAAATGTCCTGAACGGCCGAATATTAACACCGGCGACCAATGACACTAGATCTTTTTCATCAGCATAGCTGACTAATTTATATTTGCCGTACGACATACTTACCGAAGGAGTAAGCAAGCCGTCAAAATAGGTGTATCCGGCGTTCACGTCAAATGCGTAAATTTCACCGGCATATCCGAATGTCTTTCTGAAACCAAGTGAGCCGTATCTAGTCTGGAACCCGAGATTCATTCTTGATGATTCTTCATCCTGATACTTCACATAGCCGAATTTTCCAGTAACTGAATATCCGGGAATCAATCTATACGTAGCTCCAACTTCGCCTTCTTTTGTACTGCCGTAGTCGAATACGGAGAATATTGAGTTGTATTTTACACGGGGCTCACGGTAATTTCCATAAACAACAACGCTGAGGTTATGCATAACCGGAGCTTCGCCTTCCAATTCAACTTTTGAAGTCTTTTGGAGATTCAGGTCATACTCATATCTGGTGCGGACAACTACATTAGTCTTTTCAGGCATGTATGAAGCGTCTGCATTGAAATACTGATATTGTGCTGAGTTTTTTCTCACCAGATACAAAATCGGATTGAGGTTTTCATCCAACCTGGTGGCGTAATAATCCGGGGACTTGTAATTTTTATTTACATATCCGAGACCGACACTAAAATCGTTTATTGCCGCAGAAAAATTAGTACCTACTAAAAAATTATTAGCCCAATCCTTATGCAATTTGAATTCCTGTTGAGACGGCACTAAACCACCGTAATAGGTTTCAAATGTCATTTGGCTATGTGAGATTTTCACAAGTGCACCATCGAAAATTCCACTGGCTACACCATGAAAAACAGGCTGACGGCCAAGTCGAAGAGTTACCCAATCCCACAAGTTTCTACCTTCCAGATAAAAATTGTACATCCGGAGGCGTGAATCGGAATCAAGACTGTTTTTCAGACCTGTCTCTACATTCATCGAAGTGCGCAGTGAGAACTTGTTATATGACGCATTAAGGAATAACTGGTCGTAATTCCTTAAATATTGCTTCATATTGTGGCTGGAATCTGCTCTCTCAAAGGAGTATACGGTAGCGTTCACATGCCCGCTAAGTGTCTGAGCATATGCCCCTGCAGGAAGCAGAATGATAAGAAAGAGGACGTATTTTTTCAACAAGTTGAAAGAAAGCATATATTTACTTCCAATAATAGTTGATTATCAACAACAATTATCATTCCAAAAATTAATTGATTTAATATTTGAAATCATCAAAAAAACGTAGTTATCTTAACAAAAAGTTCTCACTTTTTGAAATAAGGTAGGAAAGTTCTATATAATGAGAAAAAATACAGATATAAGTGGCCTATTTAATCTGATTTTGGAGCTTTTTCATAGTCTCGATACGGTCATCAAGCATTTTAATCCGCTCGTTTATTTGCGAAATAGAGGCATCAAGTTCTTTTTCATAATCGGTTTTATTGTAATAGCCTCTTTGTTCATAATAGCTCTTAAATAGCCAATTACGCTTCAAAGCTTCCATGTTTTCTTCAAATTTCTCTGCACCGGCTTTTGTGTGCTGAGTAATTTTCACCAGATCACCCAATACATTTGAAAAACCCTTGTCCAAATCACTGTTATCCACAATAATTTGACCAAGCAATCCTTTCCCCTTTTTGACATCAGTTACGACCTGATCTACATTAATAACCATTTTATCAACGTTATTAATAATTGACTGCACCCCGGCGAGGAGCGAATTGGCTACGACAGAGACAGTATCAAGCTTTTGTGAAATTGAAGTAAAGCTTTTATCGGCAGAACGCATCAACTGCGTGGTATTATCATATAATGAAGCATCATTTATTAAACGCCCGACAGTGCCCTCTCCTTCATTCACCTTAGCAACTATTTCGGCGAGATTCTTTGTCATAGAACGAGTGTATTCTAATGTACCTTTGGTTTCTTCAATAATTGCCCCAAAACCGAGAGGATCAACACCTTGAATTATTGCCCCATCGTAAATCGCCTGTGAAGGAGTAGGATTTGCAACAAGTGTAACTACCTTATTACCGACCAAACCTTCAGTCTCAATTGTTGCCTTGGTATCTGTGCCGAGATATTTTTGTACATCAGAAACCAATTTTAAGGTTACTTCTACACGGCCAAGTGAATTGTTTACTATCTGGACGTTCTTCACACTTCCGACGTCAATACCGCTAAAGCGGACTTGGGCGCCTTTGCGCAAACCTTCAATATTGCTAAAATATGCTTTTACAGCAAAGGTTTTGCTAAACATTGATTCTCTGTTCCCGATCAAAAAGATAGCGAGAATAACCAGAGACACGCCTATAAAAATAAAAACTCCTAATCGCACCGGATGTACTTTGCCGGCCATAGTATCTACTCCTTAATTATTCGTCCTCAAATACTTCAGGACTGAAGAAATTTCTTAAGAATCTATCATCTGCTTTAAGCAGTTCATCCATTTTGCCTTCAAATATGATTGCCCCGTTGTTCAGAACGATTGAACGGTCGGCAATTATTTGGGCACATAATAAATCATGGGTCACTGCAATCGAAGTCATTTTGAGTTCTGCCTGCAGATCGCGTATTAACGTACTAATTTCCTTTGATGTTATCGGGTCGAGTCCCGTTGTTGGTTCATCGTATAACATCAATTTCGGCTCAGTGATAATTGACCTTGCCAAACCAATTCTTTTCCTCATGCCACCGGATAACTCTGAAGGCATTTTATCAATGGCTTCGGATAGCGACACCATTTCCAGAGCGCGTTCAACCTTCTTTGTTCTTTCTTCTGCCGTAAATGAGCAATTTCTCACTAAAGGAAATTCAAGATTCTCCCGTACAGACATTGAATCATACAAGGCAGCACTCTGGAACAGAAAACTCACCTGCTTGCGAAGTGCGTTCATCTGCTTGAGAGTATATTTTAATGCATCCTCACCTTCAATAAAAATCTCGCCGGCTTCAGGCACCAGAAGTCCCACCATACATTTGAGTAATACGCTCTTTCCTGTTCCGCTCTTTCCGAATACGACAAGGTTTTCACCTTTATCAACGTGAAATGAGATTCCGTCTAAAACCGTGTGATCACCGAAGCTTTTTTTCAAGCCTCGTATTCGAATTAATTCATCGGCCATAACCAGAAGGTCACCTTTACTAAAACCATATCGGTAATTAAAATTAAGAGTGATGAAACGACAACTGCCGTTGTAGAGGCCAATCCGACACCTTCGGTACCTTTATCTGCATTAAAGCCTTTAAAGGAGCCAACTAATCCGACGATATAACCAAAAATAAGTGTCTTTCCGAGTCCGGGGATCAAGTCGCCGAATTTTATTGATTCTATGACCGCGCCGATATACAACTTGACCGTCATCGGCTGGATGAGTAAAATTGAAATGTAACAGCCGATTATAGATAGAAAGATCACATACATCGTTAATATGGGGAGAATCATTGTTGTGGCAATAACCCGAGTTACAACAAGATATTTGAACGGGTTGATCGCAGATACTTCCATTGCATCTATTTGTTCAGTCACTTTCATCGAGCCGAGTTCAGCACCAATACCCGAGCTGACGCGCCCTGCGAAAATAAGCGCAGTAATTACAGGGCCGAGCTCACGGACAACCGAAATTGATACCATCGCCGGGAGAAAAGATTCGGCGCCGAAACGCGCGAGAACCGGCTGGCTTTGCATCGCTAATACCAGTCCTATTATGATACCGGTAACACTGACAATCGGCATGGTCTTAACACCAAGCTCATACATGTGTCTGGCAATTTCGGCAAAATCATAGGGTGGAAGAAGGCACTCTTTAAAGAAACGCAGCATGAAAACGTTCATATTACCAAAGTCTCTGAAAAACTGTATAATTCCGCTTTCAAATTCCGATAGATTTGATGAGTTTTTTTGTTCCACTTTGGAAGTAATCCGGTTCTTTCAAAAAAAATTAAAATATCATATTAATATAAAACGATTTTGAAAATATTACTCTCTCTAAAAAGCTGTTTTTTATTAAAAATATTGCGGAAAATGATTATTTTTAAAAGATATATAAATTTCTAACCGCGAGGATGTTGCATGAGTATTCTGATAGATAAAAAGACTCGATTAGTTGTTCAAGGAATTACAGGCGGCGAAGGTTCATTCCACACTAAACAAATGGTGGAATACGGAACAAAAGTAGTTGCCGGTGTTACTCCGGGAAAAGGTGGAACGGATTACGAAGGTATCCCCATCTTTAATACCGTTAAAGAAGCAGTTGAAAATAAAAAGGCGAACGCGTCTGTAATTTTTGTCCCTCCCCCATTTGCAGCCGATGCAATTTTAGAAGCAGTTGATGCAGGCATCAAACTGATCATTTGTATCACCGAAGGAATCCCGACAAACGATATGCTTAAAGCATATCATGCAGTCAAGGCTGCCGGCGTTGTCCTCATTGGACCGAACTGCCCCGGTGTTATCTCTCCCGGAAAGTCTAAAATCGGTATCATGCCCGGTTTTATTCATAAACAAGGTAGAATCGGTGTCGTTTCGAGAAGCGGAACCTTGACCTATGAAGCGGTTAAACAATTGACCGATTTGAAAATCGGCCAATCAACATGCGTTGGTATCGGCGGCGATCCGATTATCGGCTCAAAGTTTTTGGACATCATCAAACTGTTCAATGATGATCCGAACACAGATGGCATTGTAATGATTGGCGAAATCGGAGGCACTGCAGAAGAAGAAGCAGCAGCCTATATCAAAAAGAAAGTCACCAAACCCGTTGTCGGCTTTATTGCAGGTGTTACAGCACCTCCAGGCAGAAGAATGGGACATGCAGGCGCAATTATCTCCGGCGGAAAAGGAACTGCTACTGAAAAAATGGCTGCCATGAAAAAAGCCGGCATCCATGTAGTTGAAAGCCCGGCTGAAATCGGTGTTACTATGAAAAAAGCCCTCGATGAAGTGAAAGCAAAACCGGCTTCTAAAAAAGAATCGTCAAAAGACAAAAAGAAAAAGAAGAAAAAATAAACTACAATCTGTTTTAAGGAGTAAAATTTTGACAAATAGAACTTTAGCAATCATCAAGCCTGACGCCGTTAAAAATAATAACATCGGTGAAATTATTTCTATGATCAATAAAGCCGGTTTTAAAATTCTCGGCTTAAAGATGATTCATCTTTCGACAAGTTCCGCAAAAGCATTTTACGAAGTGCACAAAGACCGTCCGTTTTATAACGACCTCGTTGCTTTCATGACTTCAGGCCCTTGTGTTCCTATCGCGTTGGAGAAAGAGAATGCTGTTGCCGATTACAGAAAACTTATCGGCGCCACTGATCCTGCCCAGGCTGAAGATGGTACTGTCCGCAAATTATACGCGACAAGTAAGTCTGAAAATGCAGTTCACGGTTCAGACTCAGACGAAAACGCGGCAATTGAAATTGCGCATTTCTTTTCGAAGAATGAACTCTTATAATTTCGAGTACTAATTGAAAATCTGGAAAAGGCTCAGCAGCAAAGTAGTATTCAAAAATAAATTCTGGTCATACGTTCTTGATGAGTATGCAATCGGAGATGATATAAAAGGTGAATATCATTACTGCCATACACCGGGTTCAACTTTGATTATCCCGATGCTTGACGATAACCGGTTTGTACTCATTAAACAATATAGGTATCTCAATCAAAATTTCAGCATTGAGTTCCCTTGTGGAGGAGTTGCAGAAAATCTTTCACGCGAAGATAATGCGCGGAAAGAACTTCGCGAGGAGTGCGGCTATGACGCTGAGAAGCTGACCAAACTCGGAGAATTCTCTCCATTTACAGGAGCCTCAGATGAAATGTGCTGGGTGTTCCTTGGACAGAATCTGAGGGAAGATCCTTTGCCTGCAGATGCTACCGAAGAATTTGAGATTATCATATTATCAAGGGCAGAGATCGAAGATATGATCAAAAAAAATGTTATTTGGGATGGCCTTTCATTGGCCGCCTGGTCTCTGTTTCAACCCGTGCTTCAAAAATCAGCCGTTTAGCAATAAGCGCTTAATGTAAGGACTTCTATGAAAAAGTTAATAATAATTCTCCTGCTGCCGTTTATCGTATTTTTCTATGACGGTTGTAAAAAGAACGAGAATCATCCGGCTGGTGAGACAACTGCCTCATTGGACCTCACAAAGATGAAATCCTCCCCTCTTCCTGATAATGAAGCCCAAAATCTGATATTCAAGTATAACCTCGCAAAGGGAAGTTCGTATACATATAAACTGACTTCAATTACTGAAGATGCCGGAACACTTGTAGCCGATACAGTCATTAACGGGAAAAATTCTCAGAATCTCGTATACACCGTATCGTTCACGACAAATGAAATAGACGAGGATAAGGTATTAGACCTTACCTTTACAGTTAAAGCAATTAATCTGACCGCCAATATTGAGGACAAAACGATAACCTACCAGAGCGGTTCACAATTAGATTCTATAAGCAAATTACGTTTCTCCGAATATGAAGCTCTGATAAATAACTCCTTCGGTTTGCGTATAAAACAGGATGGAGAAATAGTTGAACTTTATAAAACCGGAAAAATCATTGATAAGTTGCTCGCCCTCCAGGGATTAAAAGATTCGGTGAAGCCATCCGAGAAGAAAGTCCTTCAACAAAAAATGGAAGAAGCAGGTTTGAAACCGATTATCCAGCAAGTTTTCAGAAGGCTGAACTCTGAGGCTGTTTCAAAAGGCAATTCATGGAGCATTGAACAGCCCTTTTTGAATCTTGGCATTGTTGGCTTTGATTTCAAAAACGTCTTCACGTTGAAAAGTGTTGATAAATTTAATGACGATAAAGTTGCAACGTTAGCGGTGAGAATTGATGCAAAATCAAAGCTATCACCTCAGGCACAAAAGACTTCACTCAAGGTCAATAAGGCTGAGCTAACTGGAGAAGGAACCGTCTATTTCAATATATCAAAAAATGTAATCCATCAGTCAAAGACAAAGGTGGTGCTTGCAACATCAGTAAACGGCGTTGTACCGACACCTCGTGGTCCTAAAAAGTTATCTACGCAAAAGACGGTAACAACTACCAATATTCTGGAAATTCAGGAATTCAAATAGGATATTGTGATATAAATCTATAGTGTTTAATTTATTATATCCATATATTTCATCCAAAATGCGATTTTGATATATTAAGTTGAATCAAAAAATCTCTTTTCGAAAGCGAAAAGCAAGATTATTGCATCAGGAAAAGATTGAGCTTATGGCAACAAACAGAACAAACGCGACAATCATAGATTACATTTACGACCCCGAAACACTTTTCGAGGATAAAAAGGCTACGCGGTTTAAGCGTGAATCAAATGAAAATCTGATACTACCGCTGCGTGTAATCACTCTGCTTATTGCTGTTTCCGGATTATTCTCAATGGTGTTTGAAGTCCGCCACTTTTCAAAATTCTCGCTGGATATATATTTTACCCGTTTAAGCGCCACTGTTATCTCATTTGCAATCCTTACTATTTTATATTCACGTCATGCACTCAAGAGGCCGATACTCCTTGTCCATATTCTTTTAATGACGATTATTTGTTCAAGCGGATACATGATCTATCGTATCCCTTCAACTCTCATCGTGAACTCCCAAATTGTCGGTTTAATGATCTTTACTTCAGCGTTATTTTTAAGCTGGGAGTTGAAACATCAGATCATTGTGGCAATTTACTACAATATAGTTTTCGCTTCGGCGATTCTGCTGAATGACAGGGTAATTTATTTTCTCCCGAACATGTATGAGTCCGTGCTGTTCGTACTATTCCTCAGTGTAATATCCGTCATTGGCAGCGCGGTTAACTATCGTTTGCGCGTTGAATTAGCCGACCAGTCATTCCGGGTAAAACTCTCAGAGAAAAAATTCCGCTCCATTTTCGAACACTCTGCTGAAGGTATTTTTCAAACCAGTCCGGAAGGAAAATTTCTCACAGTTAATCCGTCACTTGTTACTATGCTCGGATATGGATCTGAAGCCGAGCTAAAGAAAGCCGACATTGCACGTGATATATATTTTTCACCGACTGATAGAGATCGGCTATTAACAATTTTGCTGCACAAAGGCGAAATTTCGAATTACCGACTAACACTCAAACGCAAGGATGGAAGCCGGATTATCGTACGTGCCGAAGAGCGGCTCATCAGGGACGAAAACGATGAGAAGATCTACCTTGAAGGTAGCATTACCGATATAACACAGCAAGCTGTTCTCGAAGAAGAGCAACTGAAAATCCGCGAAGAACTTGAGTTTGAGAAATTAAAATCCGATCAACTTGCACGCGAAGCGGTTAAGTCAAGTGAGATAAAAAGCCAATTTCTTGCTAACATGAGCCATGAAATCCGTACACCAATAAACGGTGTTATCGGATTCCTCACTCTTATTGAAAGCGGCGCCTATAAAGATAAAACAGAGCTTGAAGATTTCATTACCACTGCAAAAACCTCAGCTGAGACGCTGCTTGATCTCGTTAATGATATTTTGGACTTTTCGAAAATTGAAGCCGGAAAAATGGAGCTTGAGGAGATTCGATTCAGTTTCCAGAAAGTCGTCAATGATGCGCTTAGCATGGTTGCACCGCGTGCACATGAAAAAGGCCTGCGTATCATTATTGACATTGACCGGCACCTCCCTACATATCTACTGGGTGACTCAACTCGTTTGCGCCAGATATTCCTTAACCTTTTATCTAACGCGGTGAAGTTTACAAACAAAGGCGAAATTAAAATTATCGTTCAATCTGAAAAGATTGGCAATGAAAAGGTGAAAATTTTATCCTCGGTGAGAGATTCCGGTGTTGGAATTCCCGAGGAAAAAATTGCTCACTTATTCCAGCCTTTCTCACAAGTTGATGGCTCCCACACGAGAAAATTCGGTGGTACGGGCTTAGGTCTGGTGATTTGTAAAGAGCTTGCCAACATGATGAATGGCTCAATTTGGGTTGAAAGTGATATGGGTAAAGGCAGTACATTCTCATTCACTTGCGTATTGAAATACGAGAAACAAGCGAGTTTCCTTGATAAATTACGTAACCGTACGACACCCGAACCTTCGAAACAACCTGCACCTTCAGTAGTTGTTCCGTTACTTGCAAAAGATAATGAATATGTAAAACTCCAGCGTGAAAAGTTCAACATACTTGTTGCAGAAGATAACGCAGTTAACAAAAAGGTTGTATTGAGAATTCTTGAAGCTGCCGGCTTCCCTGCTTCGGCAGTATCCAATGGTCTTGAAGCATTGCAAACAGTATCAGCGAACAGAGATAAATATAATCTGATATTGATGGATGTGCAGATGCCTGAAATGGACGGATTTACGGCCACACAGCAAATCCGCCTGCTTGGTGCAGAAATGACAAGGCTTCCGATAGTCGCCCTTACGGCACATGCCCAACAAAGCGATAGAGAAAAATGTCTTGCTGCCGGTATGAGTGATTACTTATCCAAACCTATCAAGAACCAGGAATTGGTTACTATGTTGGACAAGTGGCTGGAAATTGACTACTCCTCTCCATCATTGCAAAAAGATGTTGAAACGGAAGAAAGTACACCTTTTATTGACATTACTGCAGCTGAAAGCACAGCCGAGGTTGAAGAAACTCCTGTAGTTGCTCCTCCTGTAATTGCTGCTCCTGTACAGAATCCGGTTGAGATATTTAATGTTGAGCATTTCAAGACGATCAGCCTGGATGACGCTGAATTTAAAAAAGAACTATTAAATACTTTTATTGGCGATACACAAAAACGTCTTGACCATCTTAGAGATTCATTCAGTGCTGGAGAAATCAATGCGCTGATTTCAGAAAGTCACACGATAAAAGGTGCCAGTTACTCAATTGGTGCTACTGCAATGGGTGACATCGCCAAAGAAATTGAATTTGCCGGCAAGAATAATGAGCTTGAAAACATGAACAACCTGATTTCAAGATTATACAATGCTTATGATGACCTGATCTCAGTGTTGCAGGCTTATTTATAAAAACTGAAGAGTAGAACAGTAGATTTGCAGGTTTTATTTTGACATTACAGCACATGCAGAGGATTTTAATTGTCCGCTTTACCTCGTTAGGAGATGTATTATTGACAACTCCGTTGGTTAGAGCAATTAAGACACAATATCCGCATATCAAGATTGATTTTTGTGTTCTTGATACTCTTGCACAAGTTGTCGAACATAACCCGTATATAGACAACCTTATTTTGTATTCAAAGCTGGATGATAAACAACCCGGATTCCAAAAGCAGATTACAGATGCGAATTATGATCTGATACTTGATCTTCAAAATAATCTGCGAAGCTCCCGGTTGCTCTCCCCTGTCAGATCAAAAGTTAAAAAGTTTAGTAAACACAGCCTCAAAAAATGGCTGTTGGTAAACTTTAAAATCAATCTCATGCAAAATTTGCCACCGATACCTGAAAGGTACGCAAATGTAATTCCTGACCTAATGCTTGATAAAAAGAGTCTAGATTTATATTTGCCTGAAGATATAAACTCAAAGCTGCCTCCAGGATTCCAATATATCGGATTTTGCCCGGGCTCAAAACACTATACAAAAATGTGGCCGTATGATTATTACATTGAGCTGGGAGAAATTCTATTTTTGCATAAGTATAAAGTTGTTTTATTCGGCGGGAAAGGTGATACGTCAATCTGTAAACTGATTGCTGAACATTTGCCTGATGCTATTAATTTATGCAATGATGACAAGCTTTATGAGACAGCAGTCAACATGAAACAATGCAAAGCGATTATCTGCAACGATTCCGGCTTAATGCATGTAGCCTCAGCCGTTGATATTCCACTGATTTCAATTTTTGGTTCAACAGTAAAAGAATTCGGCTTTGCACCCTATAACGCCAGGGCTCAGGTGATGCAGGTTGACCACCTTGATTGCAGGCCTTGTACACATATCGGACGCGACACGTGTCCGAAAAAAAACTTTCAATGTATGCTCAGAATTACTCCAGCAACTATTTTCCAACAACTTAATCATCTTTTGGTTTCATAAATGCAGCTAATTTGGTTATCTCTCTATAATATACTCATCATCCCCGTACTTTACATAGGGTTCCAACTTGGTTCAATATTTAATAAAAAGATCAAGCGTGGTATTACTGGACGAAAGGACCTCCTCGAAACGCTGCGGGTTAAAATCGGTAATCTTGATAGTACGAAACCGCTTATATGGTTTCATTCTTCATCATTAGGTGAATTCGAGCAGGCAAAACCAATTCTTGAGGAGTTTAGGAATAAACTTTCCGTTAACATTCTCGTTACATTCTTTTCACCATCGGGATATGAGAATGCAAAGAATTATCCCTTCGCGGATATCATAACATATATACCGTTTGATTTATACAGCAGTGCCCGTGAATTTGTTGATATATGTAATCCACAAGCTGCAATCGTAATGCGATACGATTTATGGCCTAACCATGTGTATTTTCTCCATAAAAAGAATATTCCGGTATTTTTGGTAGATGCCACTTTGCGTGCGGATAGTTTACGTAACCGTGCCGGCATCAAATCATTTCACAAACAACTGTTTTCTCAACTATCAGGAATACTGACGGTTTCTGAAAGTGATATGATTAATTTCTCCAAGTTTATCCAGAATAAAAACATCTTACAGGCAGTTGGTGATACACGGTTTGACCGCGTAGAACAAAAATCCATTGCCGCCAAAGAAAGAAATCTCATCCGTCCGGAGATATTCAAAGGGAAAAGAGTTTTTGTATTAGGCAGTACATGGAGTGAAGATGAGGACGTGCTGTTCCCTGTTATCAAAAAACTACTTCAAAATCACGAATCACTGCTCTTTATCGTAGTGCCTCATGAGCCGACTGAAACGCACATTGATAAAATAGAACAGGACTTCGGATCCGAAATAGCAACTATCCGGTTTTCATTCCTCAATGACTATCAGAACCAGCCAATTGTTATTGTTGATTCGATCGGCATTCTGTTGACTCTTTATTTTTATGCAGACATCGCCTTTGTCGGTGGAAGTTTTAAGAGCAGCATTCACAATGTATTAGAAGCTGCTGTATACGGCATTCCAGTGGTTTTTGGCCCAAAGATTCAGACATCCCAGGAAGCGCAGGAGCTTGCCAGAATAGGTGCCGGTTTCATGGTGAAAAATAAATCCGAGCTTTACCGGGTATTCAATACGTTTTTAACGGATGAAGAAAGCAGAAAAAAAAGCGGCGCTATTGCTCTTGAGTACATTCAAAAAAATGTAGGAGCAACACAGCGGATTGTCAATTTTATCATGCCGTTCCTTCGGAACAAAGCATAGATCAGCTTTCTCTGACAACAATTTTGTTACCGTCTGCCGAAATGACCTTAACCGGTTTTTTAGCTTCTATAAAACTGCCCTCAGTAACAACATCATAGATTGTCCCATCGACAGATACTTTCCCTGCCGGGCGAAGTGGTGTAACCGACTCCCCCGCCTTACCGATAATGTCCGCAAAATTATTGGATGCTATAAACCCGCTTGACGCGGAAACGTTGTCGTGCAGTGATAGTTTCAGAAACCTATCGGATTTCGGAAGGTATTTCACAATCAAAGAAATCACTGTGACAGATATAACCAGGGCTGATGCCAATTGAACAACCGCTGTCTGAAATGCATGATGATCGAAAACCGGTCCGATTTTAAACAAAGAGAAAAAGATTGAGCCGATGATCAAAGCAATTCCCGAAATACCTGTGATACCGAATCCCGGAATGAAGAAAATCTCTATAATCAACAGGATGAGTCCGGTGATGAATAGAATGATATTCAAGGAAGAGGCTATTTGGAGAATGTAGGAGGAACCGAAAAATAAAGCAAAAGCTATCATGCCTGCTACCCCTGGAAAACCAAGTCCGGGTGCTTTCAATTCAGAGTAAAGCCCGATAAGTCCTATGATAATCAGTAATGAAGCGACAAATGGCGTATTCAAAAATGCAACAAGATGTTCCGCCCAGTTACTTTTTACTTCTACAATTTGAGCGCCTGTTAGTGAGATATATTTCAGTATTCCTGAATTGCTATTTAATACTGTATCGCACATACCCAAATCCAGTGCCTCATGATACGTCAGGCTCAGGAGTTTTGTGCTGTCATCAATACCCGGAATGCTGACACGTTCATCCACCATTGCCTCAGCTACATCACCCCTCCTGCCGTTCTTTTCAGCAGTTGAACGCATTTCCGATCGCATATACGATTGATACTTCTCGGATTGCTTCTTCCCTTCCTGATCTACTACGGTTGAAGCGCCTATAACGCTGCCCGGAGCCATGATGATGGTTTTGCAGGCTAAACTGATCAACGCACCGGCAGAGACTGCGCGTTTGTTGATATACGCCACAGTGGGGATTTTCGACTCTAAAATTGCATCTTTAATTTGTGTCGCGGCATCAACGCGGCCGCCGAACGTATTAATTTCAAAAATTATCCCTGATGCATGATTCTCTTCTGCTTCACTTATCACCCGGCGAACAAACGGAGCTTTGCCAAGATCAATCTCGCCGTCTATACGGGCATAATAAACCGTTTGGTTTGTCTGTGGATATAAAATAATGGAAAGTAATAGTGAGAAGAGAATGCTTTTATATTTCATCTTTGTGCCATGAAATAATTAAATATACTTTTTGAAGATAACTCCCCAACCGGTAAAAAGCAAAGCGCGGGCATCCTATCGCATACCCGCGCAATCAACTTATAATGGTTTATCCAGAATCAAATGCCCCATCTTATCCCGTTTTGTTTCGAGATATTTCCGGTTGTTTTCATTCGGGGCTATTTCTATTGGAATTCTTTCAACAATTTCCAGTCCATACCCTTTTAATCCAACAACCTTTTTGGGGTTATTCGTTAATAACTTAATCTTATGGATACCCAATTCCCGCAAAATTTGTGCACCGATTCCATAATCGCGCAAGTCAGCCTTAAATCCTAAAGCTTCATTTGCTTCAACAGTATCTTTGCCTTCATCCTGCAGTTTATAGGCCTTAATTTTGTTACATAATCCGATGCCGCGGCCTTCCTGACGCATATAGACAAGCACACCGCTTCCTTCGGCAGAAATGATATCAAGCGATTTATTTAATTGTTCATTGCAATCGCAACGCATGGAGTGAAATACATCGCCTGTAAAGCACTCCGAATGCATACGCACAAGAACCGGCTTTTCAGGATTGATATCACCTTTAACCATCGCGATATGCTCTTTGCCGTCAAGAGAACTTTTGAACATGATGATATGGAAATCGCCATGCTGTGTAGGTAAATTTGCATCAGCAACTTTACTAACAAGTGATTCCTTTTTAAGCCGGTATTCAATCAAATCCTTAACAGTAAGAATTTTCAGATCAAACTGTTTCGCCATTTCAATGAGTTCAGGAATTCTTGCCATCTCACCATTGGAACGAAGGATCTCACATAATACTCCGGCAGGTTTTAATCCGGCCAATCTGCACAAATCAACGACAGCCTCGGTATGTCCCGCACGGCGTAAAACACCTTCTTCCATTGCTTTCAACGGAAAGATATGCCCCGGGATACCAAAGTCGGTTTTGGAAGAGCTTTCGTCAACTAATTTAGTGATGGTGACAGCTCTATCTGCGGCAGAGATTCCGGTTGTCGTGCCTTGTAAAGCATCAACGCTTACCGTGAATTGCGTCCCGTGCAGTGCTGAGTTTTCGTTCGACATCATAGGGATATCAAGTTTCTCCAACCTGTCAGGAGTCAACGGCACACATACAAGCCCCTTGCCTTCTGAAACCATAAAATTCACTATTTCAGGAGTAACAAACTCAGCAGCGCAAACAAAGTCACCTTCGTTTTCGCGTTCCTCATCATCTACAACGATGAGTACTTTACCTGCCTTGATATCCTGAATAGCTTCTTCAACTGAACAAAACATAAATACTCTATTTTTCTTCACTCTTTTTGGAAGGTGAAATTGTTGTGATAGCGCTTTTTTCGAATTTCAATTTAACATTATCGGCAACCTGCACAATAACAGTTGTTTCATCAACTGAACTTACTGTTCCGTGGATACCGCTGCCGGTAACAACCTTGTCGCCTTTTTCCATTTTGCTGATCATTGCTTCACGTTCTTTTGCTTTTTTCTGTTGTGGTCTGATGATCATGAAATAGAAAATTGCGAAGATTGCTGCGAACATGATTAACGTTGCATAAGGGCTTCCCTGTTGATCAGGTTGTCCGCCCATAGCGAATATAGAATGTAACATATATTTTCCTTGTTTTTAGTTTCTTACTATATGATTAATAATCTGTTTTTTCCATTCGATAAAACTTCCATCGAGTATTGTCTCTCTTGCTTTGGTAACCAGCTCAAGATAAAAATGCAGGTTATGTATTGAAGCAAGTTCAAGAGCCAAAATTTCCTCGGCAACAAAAAGATGCCGCAAGTATGCCCGGCTAAAATTAGTGCAAGTATAGCAACTGCAGGTTTCATCAACCGGTGAAAAGTCATCCTTGTGCTTTGCATTGCGCATCGATAACACTCCGCGCCAAGTAAAGAGATACGCGTTGCGCGCATTACGTGTCGGCATAACACAATCGAACATATCCACCCCGCGTTCTATGCCTTCAAGAATATTCTCAGGCCTTCCCACGCCCATCAAATAGCGTGGCTTGTTTTCGGGGATGAAATCCGTTGTGAAGTCAACCATTTCATACATCACATCGGTTGGTTCACCTACTGCCAGGCCGCCGATTGAATAACCGTCAAAGTCCATCGCTATCAGATCTTTGGCTGAAGATTCACGAAGTTCTTTGTATACGCTGCCTTGAATAATACCGAATAAGCTCTGTTCAAATCCATATAAAGGCTTTGAGTTAATAAAAGCTTCCTTGTTTTGGACTGCCCACTTTGAAGTCAATTCTTTTGACTTTTTAGCGTATTCATAGGTGCAGCCAAATGGTGTACACTCATCCAGAGGCATCATTATATCTGAACCGATACTGCGCTCAATGCCGATAACTTTCTCAGGTGTAAAAAAGTGTTTGCTACCATCAAGATGCGAGCGAAATTCAACACCGTCCGGGCGGATTTTTCGTAAATCGGATAAACTAAATACCTGATAACCGCCGCTGTCAGTAAGTATCGGCCGCGGCCAGTTTATAAAATTATGTAATCCTCCGGCCTTTTCTAGGATGTCAGTTCCCGGACGCAAATACAGATGATATGTGTTGCCCAAAATAATTTGCGCTTTAACATCATCCTGCAATAACTTCTGGTTGACTGCTTTTACGGTTCCCTGAGTACCCACGGGCATAAATATGGGTGTTTTAATTTCACCATGACCCGTTGTAATTTTTCCGGCTCTGGCCTTACACCCGGCCAGACTCTTCTCTAATTCAAATTTCAAATGGCTAATAAATAATTTATAATAAGCATATAATTTAAAGCTTTTTTGTATGGGGAACAAAACCAAACTCTATAAGCGGCGAGCAATATTCAGCGCTATGTTTTAAATAACAAAACCCCTTACCATTTGCATGATAAGGGGTTTAATTTCAATCAAAGGCTTTATTAGATTTCCCAGGTATTTTTAATTTCAATAACGTTTCCGTTTTTACCTTTTTTCATCTCTTTTTTGATGTTTTCCATTTCCTTTTTCACGTTATCAAGCTCCTTCTTGATCTCCTGATTGCTGTTATCGCTGGATTTGTTGGAGCTTTTCGGAGCAGGAACGCTGATATATTCATGCTGCATCTGAACATCTCTGTATTTTTTACCGGTTGCCGGATCCTGATACAGGAGCAGGTATTCGCCGGAAGTAGTGTCAACGACCATTTTAGGCGTAGTTTTAGTCCGGGGCATACTCGTAGCCGTCTCAGGGACAATTCGTTCAGTATAGCCTACCATTTGACGTCTATCACCATAATTATCATTCCTGTCGGTATTGAATGCCGAATTTAAGTAGGCAAAGATATTATCAAGTGCCCGGCTGTAATCATCCATTTCCGGCTCGCTTTGATGAGGGATAAATACCCGGCAGACATTTTTATCTGCTACAACGCGCAAATTACGGCCTTGTTTCGAATATCTATCCGATGGATCGGAACCCTGCATTACGATATTCACGCTTTTTGAAGGTTTTATACCCTTTCTTAAAGCATCTTTCTGGGCACGAAGTGAAACCAACAGATTATCATCGTCAATATTCAGAGCTGTTTCATAAACCGAATCCGGTGAGATACACAGATAATGGTTAGACTTATGCCCTGCATTCTCGGCGAAAACGGCACTTGTCTGAGCCAGAGTCTTGTGGAAATTAGGTTCATACGCGAGAATCTTTTTCCGGGCTGATTCGCTGGTACTTGCAGCATAAGTTAATAATTCAGTACGCAGCTGGTCATGGTACTGCCACAATTGTGAGTTGACCGCGATAGTGTTTTTGTCGTTTATCAGAACGGCAGATGCGATTTTGTCGCTGAATTTATCTAGAATTTTGGCAACATCTGAGCGCTGTGCTGTTGACAAACCTAATCCCTTGGTGAATTCATCAAAAGAAGCACTGCCTCTGAAAGAATCCGCGTACTTCACTTCGAGGAATTCTTCCCCGCTTGAGTTGGTACCCAGTTTTATAATCTGCTTGTTCCCTTTGTTGATCGGCAGATATTTATTCAGTGCAAAATTGAAAATATCATCGGCTGTTAAATCAGTGGCGAATAATAACGGTTTCAAATTGCTGGCAGCCATAGAGGCAAAATCAGCACCACCTGCAGGAACAACTTTATGAAATAGGTCGGGCTGGAATTTGAAAATGCTGAGAGCAACTAAGCATACTGCCATAAAAGAAACTGCAGGTTTCCAATAAGACCGGGCTGCACTATGTGCCCTGCCGCCATTATGTATGCGTTCCATCAACCGTGTTTCAAAATACGGATCAGCGGGAAGCGGTTTAATTTCATTTACTTTTTCTTTAACAAATCTTAGCTCTGCGAGGGCTTCACGTAGACTTTGTGAAGTCTGTAACTGCTGCTCCAATAGATCTTTCTCGGTTGGGGTAAGGGCATCGTCTAAGTAAGCAGATAATCTCTCTAAATCTTTTGTATCAATTTTTATCATAATAATTCCTCACGCATAGGTTCGAGCATCTTCTTCAACGCTTCGCGGCCGCGAAAAACTCTGGATTTGATAGTCCCGACTTCAGAGTTTAACATTTCGGCTATTTCCTGGTAACTTAATCCTTCAAAATCACGAAGAATAATTGCTACTCTGAATTTTTCCGGCAGTTTTGCTACAGCCTGCCGTACAATTTCCTGAACATCAAAATCACCTTTTGCTTCTTCACTGTCCGGAATATCTTTTCCCTCGTCATTTGAAATCGAGGTAAAAAGCTGCCGGATTTTAACTTTCCGCAAATGATCCCGGCACTTATTAATGGTAACAGAATACAGCCATGTAGTAAACTGTGATTCAAATCTGAATGATTTCAGTTTCCGGTACACGATGATAAATACTTCCTGCGAAATATCGTCCACCATATCGGCTGAACCGAGTGTCAGGAATACCAAATTCCGCACTTTTTCCTTGTGACGGTTGATGAGTGTACGGAAAGCTGCTTCATTTCCTTCATTAAAACTCCGGATAAGAGCAAAATCGTCATCAAGCGTTAAAATAGTACTTGGGTACACTTCAGAATTCTCGTTTATTTTTTCCATTAATTGTGACGCATTATTGACAAAATGGTTCCAAAATATAGTAAAAAAATAAAAAAGCCCGGACTTTTTCAAGCCCGGGCTTTTTTAAAGCCTATTCTTAAAGAACAGAACTACTCAATATTACTTGAGGAGCATCATTTTCTTTGAAGAAGTGAAGTTACCTGATTTGATTGTATAGATATACATACCGCTCGGGAGGTTAGAAGCGTCGAAAGAAACTTCTTTACCACCGGCTTTTTCAAATCCGTTTAATAATGTAGCAACTTCTTTACCTAAAACGTTATACACTTTAAGAACAACGTTTCCTGCAACAGGCAAGCTAAAGCGAATAGCTGTTGTCGGGTTAAATGGATTCGGATAATTTTGCAATAAAGCATATTTATCAGCTTTTAATCCTTTAACGTCTTTTACATCTGCAAGCTGATTGCCGAAATCATTACGTAAGTGTAAAGGTCCGGTTTGTGTTAAAGTGAAAGTATGGTTAATTCCCATATCCATCTCATTATCCAAACTTCCAGCACCATCTATCGACCAAGTAGGATAGATTGCTGCAAATTTAAAAGGAATAACACCTGTCGCTGTACCAGCCGGGAAAGTGATTGTACGGCTAAATACTTTATCTCCTGCAACTTTGTCACCGTGCGTTCCATCATCATACATGAGAAGGAGAGTAGCTCCTGGTGTACTTGTGTCGGTAGCAACCCAGCCACCGCCCCATTGACCAAGAGGAGCACAACCACCTTTAATACCCATGAAAGTAACAGAATCAACCGGGATCGGTCTTTTATTTTTGAAATTAACAGCTGCAGGATTGGTCTTAATATTGCATTCGAATAAAATATCAAGCGCTGTATTTAATCCTGGTTGAGCCATGCTGAGCAAAGGTTTTACCGCAGGTAAATCAATAGTAGAACCGTCTGCCTTAAGTGTTACATAACGATTCGGATCTTCCCAACCATTATTTGTGAATGCCGGATCCGGATATCCTTTATATTTCCAGCGTAAAGAATCGCCCAAGGCTCCTTTTATCTGAAGACTTGTTGTATATTGTCCAGCCACTAGGAAATTTTCAACCAATTTTCTATCAGCATCAGGACTTAGGCATTGGCCATTACCGTCCCAATTTAATCCCATGACCATGATTGAATCTTTGCTGCCATCAAAACCTGTAGCTGCAAGCGTACTAATATCAACATTAAAATTAACGGTATTAGTAACAATCGCTGCGTTAACATGAGTACTGTCGTCGTTAAACCAGTATGCCGGCAATGTCATTGCGCTCAAGTCCAACGTAAAGTATCTATTACCACCATCGTTATCAACCACATGTGATTCCCAAGCATCACCAGTTGAAACAAATTTATAGTGATACTTTGTACCAATTTTTGCACTTGGTAAATTCACGGTAATTGAATAAATGGTATCTGTTAATGTACCGGACAGCTTGAATCCCCAGCCCGACCAATCCGAACCACCTGCATCAACTCCAAAATCACCACGTACGCATACGCTATCAGCTGCCGGATCCCAAACTTTATTGAACACCCTGGCGCCCATCTTAACTCTAAATGTTACAGGAATCGTCTGCGCGTAAAGTACAGAACCCGTAACCAAGAGGATAAAAAGAGTAAACAAAGTTTTTTTCATGATATACCTCATTTGTTATTGATTTTTGAATTAAATATTCATACCGGGTATAATTTTAAAACCCGATAGACAATGAATATTTTGAAATTTGTTTAAAATATTTATAATCATTATAACTATAATCAATCCGTGCGTAAACTCCGCCCATATCATATTTAATACCAATGCCGGCGCAAAGTTTACCAATTGCCTGGTCTTTGAACAACGAATTATAACCGCCACGTAATGCAATCATATCATTCCAGACGATTTCACCTCCAGCATTTACAAATCCGGTTTGATTATTTGGATACACGGCATCAACCCCGCCTGTAACCTGCCAGTCCTGATTTTTAATAAAATCATAACCAACTCCAACCGTAAAATATAAAGGTAATGTCCAGGAATCTGTTCTTAGGGTGCCTGCGATATTTTCGTTATTTCCTGATTGAGGCTTGTTATCAATATCAATTCGATGGAACAAATCTTTACCATCAAGCTGCATTTCAGTACCGAAGTTGGTAATGTTCATACCGAGACGCAAACCTTCTAATTGTGTTAAGAACAACAAACCGATATCCATTGCAAACGCATCAGCAGTCTCATGCCAAATCTGCTGATGGATATATTTGAAAGACCCGCCGACAGAAAACCTATCAGTTAGATTTCTTGCATAGCTCAGTCCTATAGCTAAATCTGCCGCAGACCATTTAGATCCCGTACCTTCAGGATTATATTCGTCGGTGATTTCTTCTTCACCATAATCAAGCTGATTGATACTGAAGCCGATACTGTTGTTTTCATCAACTTTATAAACCAGTCCAATCCAATTATAGTTTGTTTGAACAAACCACTCAGAATATGCTACAGTCAATTCACTTTTAGACATACGAGAGATTGAACCCGGGTTCCAAAAAAGACCGGTTGCATCGTTTGCGTTGGCAACATACGCACCACCCATAGCTGAAGCCCGGGGTCCTACAGGTATGGTTAAGAAGTTTGCCACAGTAGTGCCGACTTTAGTTTGCCCAAAAGCAACTGAAAAACATGCAACAAATAAAATAATAAACTTATGTATTTTCATTTATAGACTCCGGAGTATTTCAATTATTTAATAATGGCAATTTTGCCGGTCTTTTTGTCGCTAATACCATCTACCTCAACGACGTAGAAATAAACTCCAAACGCGACTTCCAATCCTTCTTTAGAACGCAAGTCCCATTTTAAACTTCCGTCTAAAGGACTTCCGTCATTCTCCAAAGTACGAACCAAATCACCGCTAGATGTAAATATATGTATTTGACATTTCGGAGGCAGTCCATTAAATCGTATTACTCTCTCTCCTCTACCCTTCAATCCGGATGAAGGAGCCGGCTCATATAAATTTGTCACCACATAAGGATTGGGTACAACCTTAATATTTTTAAGCTGGCTGGAAATTAATTTAGGATCTACCGACGGCTTAGTAATTTTCATTGAAAATTCATCCTCCGCGTTCATTGGTTTTATGAAACGCAGGATGAGTGTATCATTACCAGCAGGTTTATAGACTACCTTATAAGACGCCGTATCCGATTTGAGGAACGAAAGGATCCAAGATAACTTAAGCTGCTTACCTGACGGAGTTAATACCGAATCCGCTAAATAAATTTTTTCAGTATTTGAAATAGTTGAATCGTTCAGCGTATTCACGAATACAAAAGGAATTTTCCTAGGATGCTCAATATCCGTTATATCCTCAATATGAAAATTGATATTTTTCGCTTTGATGTTCTTTGCCGGAAATAGCGGGTACAAATCATTAGAAGAATCGGTTTTTGTATCATTAAATATAAACGCATAATCTTTCGCCAACCGGTAATTGTATCTCGTGCTTCCGCCAACTTGGAAACTGCTTGTACAGGTAACATTCAATAATGATTGAGTAGTATCCAAAGTATGGTGCACTCTCCATGAAGTCTCTGCAGTTTTAATACTGTCAATCGATTGATATGTAGTATCAAATGATAAACGTACACCATCAAAAACAAGATTATCGTTTGTACGAATTAATGATGAATTGAAAACCTTATATTTTTGAGTTATTGAATCCATCACCGAATAAGTTTTAGCCACAGGACCTAACCATAAAGTATCAGTACCATGCACTTCAGGAAGAAGTGTATCTTTGAATGTTACTAGATAACTTGTATTAATTAACTTATACGGATCAACCACTTCATATTTCACGCCGGTAGTTGAATAGCCCGCTTTTCTTGTCAAACTTTTATCAGTTGGAATTGGTGTTAAACCTGCTGAAGGTTTAGCCGGTGTAACCGCTTTTGCATTCTTATTCCAAGAAATTTGGCCAAGTGCATTTTTAGTTATTGAGCCATCAAATTGAGATTCTTTTGGGAAAATGTCATTAGCAGCATCACCACGATCGTAAGCAGTGAGAACATAGTAATACGTAACACCATTTTTCACATCTGTGTCGACAAAGGAATTCTGTATTCCTGAGTCATTTCCCAAATACGGAGAATACCCACCATACAGGTGCCGCAGGAAATTTGATAATGGGAAATAACCGGTAATATTATCTTTTAGGTCAAATTGTTTAAAAGGTTTGTATTCTATTACTTTGCCCTGAGCGTTCGTAACCGAATATTGATCTGAAAAATCCCAGTTAGTACTCTTGTATATCCGGTATCCCTCAAAGTCCTTTTCCCTGGTTTCAGGATCAATTGATTCTTCAGAAACGTGATCCCAGTACAAGGTTACTTTCCCGTCTTCCCCAACAGCTGTTAATGTTGGCTCATCAGGTGATTTAGGGAATTTGTAATTCTTATTGTATATCTGCTGGACAATTTGCTTCGTAGTAATAACATCTTCGAGATCATCACCATATGCAAGTGCAAGTGAGAATCGTTCTGTTTTACCGGCTGCCAATGGGAAATAACCTGAACCATAAAGGAAGTCACCGTCTTCTCCCTTAGTTGCAATATTTTTAACAATGGTTTTCGGCACATCATAATAGCCCGGGTGGAGTCGCTTCCAAAGATCTTCATTTTCTTTAAGCTTTATATCGCTTGAAGGTACGAAATACTGGAACGAAGTCAAGCCAAGTTGATCAGATTCGTGAATATCTGTAGCATCGAAGTTTGGTTCACCCGGATCCGGAACATGGTTTTTTGCACCATACTTCGGATCACCGTCACCTTTGGAACCAATATCATCAAACTGCTCAATCCAGTCTCTATCGTTGTCAATGCCATCATCTCTTTTTTCATCAATCATTGGATCGGAGGAGCCTAAACCAGTTGCGTAATCAAAATGCTGAGTGGCATTTAACGTATCAATAAGTACTGTACCTTTAGGATTAGTAGCAGTAGGAGGTGAAAACTTGTACTGACGGTAATGGGTTGTATAACACTCATCTATTAGTCCATCGAGGTCATTATCTATACCGTCGAAAGAATTCGGATTAACAAGGTTAGTTTTTACATCATAATTACCCTCGACAAAACGCGGTTGATTTGGGCCGACGACAAATTTTGTGCCCATAGAAATCACCGTGTCAATAGTTGTGCCAACAGTTTTAACCGTACGAGTAAATGTGGCTTTATCAATGAGAACGTATGAATCGCCCTTGCTCCAGGTTGTTTTTGTTGTATCAAAATCACTTTCATTAAAAAACGGTGCAGCTGAAGGAGTATAGTTCACATTATCATGATCATTGTCAATTCCGTCTATGCCGTTTCCCGGAGATTCAAGAAATGCGTAAGCAACATAACCCACTGCGGTAGGATCCGGAGACCACTGTGGATTTGCCGAAGGCCGCACGTAATGATCAAAATCCCAGGTATAGGTGATGGATTCTCTCACATCAAAAAAAGATGCATCATCATTCCACTCATCACCACGAATTCCGACATAAGTTCCTACCAAGACTCCGAAGACCGCTTGATCATAGGTGGTAGTACCGTCGTTTTTAATATTATATAACCAAAACAAAACATTTTGAGCAACAGGATCACCGCCCCATTGCAAACCGCGAACTGATACCTGAATTGCATGACCACGCCTGGTTAAATCCATCGAATCAGGTCTAAAACCATGCTTATCAAACATTTCTTCATCGTTGTTATCATCCATCCAGAAGTAACTTTCCTGAGCAGTTGTCGTGGCTTTTAAGCCGCTGCCAAAATATCCATTCCAGTTAACCGTAGGAACTATGGTGTCACCGTTGATAACTTCCGGAGTCTCATCAAAAATAAAGGACGGTTGATCAGGCCAGCTACTCGGCCAGGTATCCATTTGATCACTCATAGCAACGCCTTTACCGGTTTGATTAATGGCCGGATTCATAAAGCCCGGAATAGGTTCAAATGTCCAGGATTTTCCACCTGGTGAATACTTTTTCCCTGCATCACCTCTGTCAACCGGACAAACAATGACTGTATGAATAGTATCAAGTATCCCATCATAAATCGGATCTTTAACTCCATCATGATTTGTATCTACAAGCGCCGGATAATCCCTAATAGGATTTAGAACACCAACAACCGGAGACACATCACCGATGTACCCGTTGTTATCGTTCTTCCATGCACCACGTGGATATTGATCATTGACAGGCTGAGCGATTACACCGTAATTCGTAAACACAGTATGAACTTTATTGCCATTATGTATACCTGTTCTGCGATACGTGTCAGAACCTCTTGCAGTAACTCTTGTTTGAGCATTACTCTCAACGTGCAATATGCAAAGCGCTAAAAGTATCAGAGATATAAAATTTCCTTTTTTCATTGCAATTCCAGATTTTAATTTCATTAAAAGAATAATGTTGCGCCAAATTCAATGCGCCGGGGCTCTGAATAGAACGAAGGATTTCTATAGTATTCACTTATAGAATTTACATATTCAGGTAATTTCAAGTCTCGCGCCAAATTTTCAGAAAGGGTAAAGTCAGCAGACCCACTATCACCGTACACATTAACCTGGTTTTTAATATCAAACAAATTATTTATTCTTAAAAACAAGCTCAGCCTATACGCGGAAATTTCAAAATCTTTGTAAGCCCGTAAGTCAACATTGTAGGTTGCGGGTTTGGTCTCAGTATTAATTAACAAACTTGAAAGATCTTGCGTCTGTGTTGGCGAATACGGGAAACCGCTTCCATAAGACCCGATCAGGCTAAATCCCCAAAGATCTGGTGATGAGTAACTGAACGTTACGTTTAACGTATGTGTCTGATCCTGATCCAGCCTAATTAATTGAATTTCCGGCTCTAAACCTGCATTTCTTTGATTATATGCTGTTGACGGATCAGAAGCGTTTCCTTTTGCTAATTGCAAAGTATAATCAATGGTTGCGGTCCAATTATTTGACAATCGTTTATTAAGTGTAAAAATAATTCCTTTTACAAAACCAAAATCGCTATTGACTAATTGGGAATATGTTGAATTACCGGCTGTTCCGAAGATACCGATGTTGTCTGCCCTGCTGCCTGCGAGATCACGAATATCCCGGAAATAAGCAGTTAAATCAAATGAAATATCATCAGTCAATGCCTGTTGCACTCCTACCTCACCGCTCACTGTCATTTGAGGCTTAAGATCTGCATTCCCTGCCAAGCCCAGATTACCTGTCCCGGTCCCGAATTTGTATTCAGAATTTTGATATAATAATTCGAAGCTTGGTATTTGAAAAAAGTGGCCATACGAGAAATGTACAACCCCGCGATCCGTTACCGGGAATGCAACGCCTAAACGCGGACTGATCTGAAATTTGTTTGAGGCGTTTTTATACCAATATGCTCTTCGTTCTGCTAAGCTTTTAGCTATACTCACGGGATTTTTGGGGCGGTAAATATTCGGGTCTGAAGGATCGCTCAAGATTTTACCATCAGGAGAGAAATAATCAAAACGTAAACCAAGATTAATGATCATTTCATTTAATTCAATTTTATCTTGAATGTAAGCCGATATTTCTGTCGGTTTGTGGATGTAAGAATCAATATTTTGATTAAGCGTTGTATCGTTCGGATCCGGATATAAGAGTTTAACAAATGGATTCAAAATTAAAGCCGAACTCGAGCTGGAAGCATCCTGCGGAGGTGTGACGCTGAAATAGTTTAATTTATGCTGATTATACTCAATTCCAAATTTTACTTGATGAATTTTCGTAATCTGCGATGTGAGATCATATTTTACACCTAATGTAGATGTGCTTCTGTGCTGTCGATTTCTGTTGGTACCTCCCGTGTTGAAGCTTGGCATATTGGTCGGTTTCTGGCCAAACAAATCGTCATTGGTATATCGCTCATCATTCCAACGCTCATAAACATAATGTGTGTACTTATGCGAAAAATATGATAGGTTTAACTGATAAAATGTGTTTGACCCAAGGGTATGAGTTATTCCAAGAATATTCGTAGCGCCTGCACGAAAACGCTTCAAATCGCCATCCGGATTTAATGTGTACATCTGATCATAATCCCGGTATTTAACATGATCATAGATGTAATTATAAGTCAGTTTGATTTCCGGAATAACACGATAGGTTAGTTTTCCCTGGCCATATAATTTTGTATTATCATTTAATGGAACTACTTTTCCGTCTCCTTTACCACTCGGCAAAGCAATCAATAAATATCGATTTTCGGGAAGCTGGTCAGTGCCATTATCTATGGTAATATTCCAGGGATTATAAACTCGTTTGCCGCGATAATATCCGCCGAAATAAATAGTCCGCACATCTGCATAAAACCATAACGAATTCGGAATTATCGGGCCGCTTAATGAACCTTCTATATTCCGAATGTTGAAAGGATTAGGTTTATTAATATCTCTAAAAATATTGGTATGTGTACTATAGAAATCACCGCCATACACGTTTATAGAACCGGAAAATTTATTATCGCCGTCCTTTGTTGCAATATTTACATACCCTGAAAGCGCTTTTCCGTATTCAGCGTTAAATGCGCCGGATACAAACTGAAGTTCCTGAATTGAATTCGCATTGACATCCACTACAGTTCCACCGTCATACACGTCGGTCATTGGAACGCCGTCAATTGCATAAACAACCTCACCTTTTCTACCACCGCGAACTTTTCCTCCAACCATACCGGCTTTTAATCCGAGTACCTGGGAAAATTCTGTTACAGGAAGTGAAGCTATTTCCTCTGCCCCGACAATGGAGGTTGAAGCGGTTAAGTCTTTGGTTACTAACGGTTTTGTAGCAACTACAACAACTTCCTGAGTTTGTACCGCGGTTTCTCCCATGGCAAAATCAACTTTTGCTGTAAGGTCAATTGAAACACGTACATTGGATGTAGTGTAACTTGCATAACCAATTGCTGATGCCCGTATTGAATATACACCGGGTCTTACATTTAGGATTGAATAATAACCATCTAAGTCAGTGGCAGCGCCTTGTGTTGTCCCAAGAATTACAACGTTGATACCGGGTAAGCCTTCACCGCTTACTTTATCGGTTATTCTACCAGCGATTTTTCCTGATTGTGCGTTGACTAAGATTTGAAATAAGAGAAAGGCTAAGAGCAGCTTTGTAGACTGTAGCTGTCTAATCATCGTGCGCCTCCAAGTCAATAGAAAGTTTCTAAATTAATTCTTTAGTTAAGAATTATATTGTTAAAGTAAATTAACGACTGAAAAATTTGCATCAAAGTTAATATGTTTTTTTATATCACGCAACAAAAAACAGGTTAAAAAACTAAAAAAAGTTTGAAAATGACATAATGGGTCGTAAAGTAAACGTTTAATTAAACGTTACTTTGGTGATATATTAACAAATAACTTAATTTCACTGTTTCCCCTCTCCTGTTAAGCAAGTACTTTCAGAAACGCATATTGATTACAGTATTGATAGCAGCGACTCTTCCTGATGTACCAATATTAAGCACTTCGGGAAAATTCAAATATCATCTCAGTGCTGCTAATAAAAACAATCATTCGATTTCCGTATGATATATCAAATCCCGCTGCTTGTGCCCATCATCACATTATCCAAACTGCTTTGACAAGTAGCAATGATCGTCTGCGGCAGTAAAGTTATAGAAGTATTATAATATGGTAATGTGGAAAAATTGATAGCGCTGCAACTGAGTGCGTGGAGATTCGGGAAGGGTTTAAAATAAATGATGGTACTCTTCCCGTGGCTGAAAAGAATACCATCGTCGTCTTGGCTTAAAATTATTATCCCCTAATAAATAAAAGCATAGAATCATACTGAGGTTCCGGAATCCGGAACCTCAGCATAGAAAAATTATCTTAATAAGTCTGCCATTAAAGTCATCAGACCCAAGAATGAACTAAATGCAACAATCGCTGCTACTGAGAAAACGACTTTTTCAGTGACCTTTTTTTGTGCTTTGTTCTTTATGAATTCATCATCGTATTCTGGATCGCGAAGATAATCACCGTGTGATATAGTCCATCCATTAATCAATGTTTTTTCACTCATGAATTTTTCCTTGTAATTTTCAATTTTTATATTCTTGTCAATACTTGCTTTGCGTTTTACCGATAGCACTCTCCCCGGGATGGGGAGAATACTATCGTCGTCTTGGCTATAAGGGCAAAATTATATTTTCGTCATCCATTCAAGTAGAACTACGAGAACGCCAACGCCAGTTATGGCAAAAAAGAGTTTGATCCGGTTTTCGAAAGATCTTACATCTTTCCGGGCATTACGAAATTTCGATTCATAGTCAGTTTCCTCACTATGACGATAATCGCCTTTGCCAACCGTCCATTCTTTCATTCCATTCGCCGTCATATCAAATTCCTACGCAAATCTCATATAAACAATTACTTCATTAAAATCATTTTCTTAATAGAAACGAATTTTGCATCAGATGTATTACCTACTGCAGCTATACGATACAAGTAGATACCACTGGCCAATGATGAAGTGATGCCTGAGTTAACCTGCATCGTGTAATATCCGGCAGCCTGTTGTTCGTTAAGAACTTGAGCAACTTTCTGACCGGTAATGTTGTAGATTTCAACTACTACATGTGCATCTTCAGCCAACTGATAATCAACCTTTGTTGTCGGGTTGAATGGGTTAGGATAGTTCTGGCTCATTTCGAAGTTTTTCGGTTTTGCAACTGTAGCTTCTACAGTAGAGTTGCTGTATGAGTAAGTACCATCATTATCAACCATTTTCAAACGATATTCAAATGAACCGGTGTTTAATTTTCTGTCTGTATAAGAATAAGGTTTTGGGCTGTTGCTGTTACCTGCTGCAGTAACTGAAACAATCTGTGACCATGCATTAGCGCCTTTAACTGTACGTTCAACAATAAATTTTGAGAAGTTAACTTCTGTTGCGGTTGACCAGTTCAAAGTAACATCGCGACCTGAAATAATACTTGCTGCGAATGAAGATAATTCAACCGGAAGAGCTGTATTACCAACTGCATCAATATTGATGTAAGATTCATTTGCTGCAGTACTCAAAGTAACCTGAGGAGGAGCAGCCGGATTACCATTAATATCTACGCCAGGACCAGGTCCGAATTTGCCTTCATCATATCTTGGGAAATAAGCGCATGAAGTTACAGGAGAAGCACCACTAAAAGGTCTGAATGCTAAGTTCAAAGGTTGAACCGCAAAAGTACTGGCACTTGTTTGAAGTTGATAACGACCGCATAATACAGAGTCACCGGGAAGAAGTGCATAGTTGTAGTTAGTAAACCCGTTAGGATCCGTAGTGTAATCCTGTGATTTACTTTTACCATTCGCCTGCATAACATAGGTTGTACCACCTACAACAGTGACTGACGGATTGTTGGTACGGCATTGAACCGGAAGAATTTTGGTAGCAGGTAAACCGGTTGTTACCATGGAAGCCGACATAGTACCAGCATTACGAATAGCATAGTTGTAGGTGATATTAAATGTCGGAGCCTGAACATAAATGGTATCTGTAGGAGTTGCGCTAATATTCTTCATCCAAATATCAAACTGAACAGCTTTCGCCGAGGTTCTGTTGATATTACAAATACTGAACGAGTGTTCATTCGATCCAAATATAGCCGTACTTCCAACAGTGAGCAGAAGTAACAAAGAAAATAACAAGTTTTTCATGTTGTATCCTTTTATTTGATTAAATAAGCTGTTAAATAATTAATTAAGTTCAAGAAAACTCTATCTGACGTAACCGTTTTTCGCATACATATATTTGTTGAAAATGGCTCAACATTCATATTTTGCAAAAGCCCAAATGAACCGTTCATCGTTTCAATTACCTTCGCTGATAAATGAAAAACGATGATCTCCTCCTGTATAAGAAACGTTACCAACGCGCATTAATTCTTTGGTACTGCCTAAATATGCATCACTATGATTTGCAGTAAAAACTATCGGTATAGTTTTCCAAAGAAGGTATAAATCATATACCGGTGATTTCTTACCCTCGTAAATCAGTTCCAACTCTAAAAGGTTCTTAATACCTTTTTGCCGGTCACCAAAAATTTGCCAGTATCCTGTAATTCCCGGCCTGGACCTTAATCCGGCACGTTTGTTATAAAATTCAGGTGCTGTTTCTTTAATAACAAGCAGGTCTTCAACAGAAAGCGGTCGCGGACCGACAAAAGACATATCGCCTTTAATGATATTTAGAAGCTGCGGTAATTCATCAAGACCCGATTTACGCAGCCACATGCAAAATCTATCAATTCTGACTGAAGCACTCTGTTTCGAAAATACTTCCCCGGAATCCTGAGGAATATATGAGCCATCGAACATGGTCTTAAACTTTAGGATAACGAACACGTCTTTTTCAAGAACCAGCCCCCTCTTTTGGAAGTAGAACGGGTTTTCTTTATGCTGTAAATAGAGTATGCCGGCTACAAGAAGTATAACCGGAGATGCAATAATCACCAAAACAATAGCAGCACATAAGTCAACTATCCGTTTCATTCTCATACTCAACCAAGCACCGTGTTAATTATCATATTTACAATCATCTTGATTCTCTATACTCAACGCTTTTCTTAATCGGTTCAACTTGCCGTACTCTCGGAGTCTTAGAACGAAGCGTACGACTCTGTTTCGGCCGATAATCACTCAAACTTAAAATATCATACAGTAAAAGTGAATGAATGTTATTCTTTGTCAGGTATTGTGAAAAATCCATCGAAGGAGACTCATGAATAACTACAAGCTCTTCCAATTTGCTATGATGAAAAATTTTTTCTGTCAACAAAGCAGATCTGTGGATATCATCCATACAATCTTCAAGGAACGAAAAATCTTTTTGAAGAACTTTGCCCAGTATCACTCTTCCGGTCAGATTATTGTTAATCACTACGTCAAAGTGTCCGTCTCTTGTCCAGGTCTGGCCTATCTGTGCCAACGGCGAATCAAAAAGATCCTTAACCAAAGGATGCTGCATTCTATCCATGAGCAGTTCTCTGATCACCAGTGAAATCCGCTCCTGAATATAACCACTTAACTGGCTAGAAATGGTGCTCAGCATTTTATCATACTGACCCATTTCATAGCTGATGATATCAGGCTGAACAAATCTGAACCAGAAGTCATCAAAGTAGTTATTGATATAATACTTGCCGTATTTGGATTTTGCCGAATCAACCGTCCCTAAAGGAAGCTTTCTTTTGATCAGGCTCTTCTTCTTTTCCAGTTCAGTAGTGTATTTGACGATACTTGTAGCCGGAAGTTCAACAAACTTCGAAATTTCAGATACTGTACGGTGCCCTTCTGCTATTGCCTGTAGAATAGACAAATACACAGTATTGTTCCGTCCGAAATCATTGACAACAAGCTCGCGTAACTCATAACCCAACGGGGCGAATCTTTTAAAGACCAATTCCCGGAGGATCTCCGTAATACCGTTATTCCATAATCCGAACTGATCGATAAGAGCATAATACTTCGGCAAGCCGCCAAACACAAGGTAAATTTTGATAACCTCATCAAGAGGCAATACCGAATTATGCATCTGCATAATGCCGGTAACTTCAGTAAACCTGAAAGGTTCAAGTTTCAGGTTAAACCGGTTAAGTTCAAACAACGGGCTCTCTGGGGAGACAAATGTTCTTTGAATAAAATTCTGATCAGAGGAGATCACGATCAAATTTAAATTCGAAGTTCTCGAATATTTATCCCATAGTTTTTTAAACTCTGAATAGAAACCCGGTTCAAGTTTCTCAAAATTCTGGAACTCATCAATTGCTAAATTGACGGTTTGCTCTTTTGACAAATAAAACACATATTCAAAGAACTCTTTCCAGTTACGGAAAGCCGGAATGAAACTTTCAGTAAAATTAAAACTCTTGAGATAATCCGATATCTCATGTAATTGCAGCACGCTTGATTTCTGGCTAATCGTTATATATGCACCCCGTCTGCGACGCAGATGTTCAGCAACTAATGTAGTTTTACCTACACTTCGCTTGCCATAGAGAAGCACAAAATTTGATCCGTTAACGGCTGAATCAAAAATTTTATTTAGAAAAGTGAGTTGCTTTTCTCTGAAATAAAGCTGCATTAACAATTATACTGATTTTTATTATAATCTTTGGTATAATTATAAGAAATTGCATCCTATTTGTCAAGTAATATTTTTCATACCTAAAGAATTATATTCCAAGCACTTCCACGTTTTTCTTAACAAAAAAGGAGAAGCCGGAATACCTGCTTCTCCTTACAATAGTTTTATAGAAGTAAAAAATGACTGAATATCTATAAATTTTATTAAATATTTATAAATTATACTTCGGAAAGCCGCTTAACCGGCCGATACTGCCCTTTTTACCCGTTCCTGGAGTTCAATGATAATGTAGTGGAATAATACATTATGAATGCTTTCTGCTGAACACATATCATTCAACGGAACATGCAGTGAATGATGGTTTATTTCCCTGAGTTTTCCGCCGCCAAAACCCGTGACGCCAATTGTAATGAGTCCATTAGCATTAGCCCATTCAATCGCTTTGATAATGTTAGGGCTGTTGCCCGATCCGCTGATAGCAAGGACAAGATCGCCTGGTTTTGCAAAATTGATCAACTGCTGTTCAAAAATGGTGTCATAGCCGTCATCATTTCCCAAGGCGGTAATGAAGGCTGTATTATCCGTTAAGCTCAAAGCTTTAAATCTCTTCTTTTGTCCGAGAGTGGCTCTTGTACCTTTCGAAAGATCCTGCGCCATGTGAGAAGCACTGGCTGCCGATCCTCCGTTGCCGATGACGAATATGGTTCTTTCTTTATGGAAAGCATCCATCATGACTTCGATGAAATTTTCAACCTGCTTGGAATCAACACTTTCAACTGCTTTGTATAAATATTCTTTGTAAGACGAAAAATCCATTATTACACTTTCTTTTTTCCAATAATTACCGGCCAATCTTTTTCAGCTTTGGCTAAACTTTCCAGAGTGCCGATGTCAATTAAATAATCTTTTATTTCCATTCCAGCCATCTTCCCCTGTAATTGAGGAAGTAGATGAAATCCTATATCTGCCAAATCCAAATCCGGAATCAAGTCCAAAACTTCAGGTGCGGCAATGTAAATGCCAGCGTTAGCTAAATCTGATTTCGGTTCTTTTGGCTTTTCAACGAACTCAACAATAATATTCTCATTATTTAGTTCTGCAATTCCGCATGCTGTAGGATTTGCTGCCCTGAATAGAGCCATCGAAAAAGGTACGTTCTTGCTCTCGTGGAATTTGGCAAATTCCGATAGGTTAAAATTTGTCAGGTTGTCAGCATACAGAATCAAAAATGATTTCTCATCTTTTACGAACTCCTTATTCGCAGCCAAAGTTCCCGCACTTCCCAGAAGGGTTTCTTCGTGAAAGAGCCGGATTTTTAGGTTGCCCTTATAGGACTCCGCGAATTCCCTTACCCTATCCGAAAAGTAATGAAGATTAATAAGAACTTCATCAACGTGATGCAGCTCAAGTAATTCAAACCACCATTGCAACAAAGGCTTTCCGGCAATCGGGACAAGGCATTTGGGGATTGAATTTGTCAGCGGCCGTAAGCGTGTGCCTAATCCTGCGGCAAGTAAGAATGCTTTCATTATTTCTTAACCGACCTGACTACATTGAGTTGTTTCATCGTCTTCTCCGCATAATCGAGAATATCTTCAATGTCAGTCTGTGCTTTGAGGTAATCAAGATACTCTGCAACTGAATCTTCAGCAGTACGCTTCGGCTCCCAGCCTAATGATCTGAGCTTTGTAATATCCGAACAAGTATTTCGTGTATCGCCAAATCTAAATTCGCCCGGTATGCTTGCCTTCAATGATGATTTGCCATGCACTCGCGCAACGATCTCCGCGAATTCTTTTACCGTGTAAGGCTTACCGCCGCCAACACAAAAAGCTTCGAAGTTAGCACGGTCGTCTTTCAACACCAGATAATTAGCATCTACAACATCATGGATATTTACAAAGTCTCTTTTCTGCAGGCCATCTTCATACAAAGTCGGAGCCTTATCAAAAAAGTACGACAAATTAAAAATTCTGCAGGCTCCACTGTAGGCATTGTAAAAAGACTGCCGTGGGCCTTGAACAATCGAGTATCTCATTGCAACAGATGGAATATCATACCGTTTACCGAACTTGATCGCAATTTGTTCTTGTGAAAATTTGGATATAGCATAGGCATTAGGTGGATTGGCATGTTTTTCATTTGTCCATTGCCATTCCATAATATCGCCGTTTTCGTCACGCCACTCCCAATCACCTTTTTCAAGCTGTTCCATAGTGCGCAAACTTGGCGAAACGATAGTACCGTCTTTTTTCTTGTAAAGCCCTTCGCCCTGAACAAATTGCGAAGAGGCAACAACAAACTTTTTGATAGGTATCTTTTTCTCTACAATAAGTTCAAACAGCATAGCTGTGCTTACCGAGTTCACATGAAAGAACGTTGAAAAATCCGGAAGGTAATCCTGGTATGCGGCAAGGTGATACACATATTCAACATCTTTAAGGCATGTTGCTAATGTTTCTCGGTCACGGACATCACCTATTACAAATTCTGCTTTCGGGTTCAAATACGAAGGAATTCCCTTCATGTGGACAGGCTTTTGCAAGATGTCTAAAATGCGGACATCGAATCCCTCTTCAATAAGACGGTCTACAGTATGTGAGCCGATGAAACCTGCTCCACCTGTAACTAAAACTAATGACATAATAATTCCTGGTTTATAGAGATAATTGTTGTATGTCCGCCTTGATCATTAGAGAAACAAGTTCGGTAAAGCTTGTTTTAGCCTGCCATCCAAGCAGTTTTTTTGCTTTGCTTGGATCTCCAATCAAAAGGTCGACTTCAGTGGGACGATAATATTTAGGGTCAACTGCGACAACAACTGTTCCCGGTTTTAAATTTTTAGAAATTGTGAAATTCTTCGGAGCAGTTTCACAAATGTTGTTTAATACTTCTTCATTTATGGAGTCAATGACACCAGTTTCTTCAACGCCGGTACCTTTCCATGCGAGTGTTATACCGAGAACGGCAAACGTCTTCTCAATGAACTCGCGGACCTGGTGTGTCTCACCTGTTGCCAGAACAAAATCCTCTGCAACAGAATGCTGTAAAACTCTCCACATTCCCTCGCAATATTCCGGTGCGTAACCCCAATCACGTTTTGCATTCAGATTGCCCAAGGTTAAAGTGCTTTCTATGCCGAAAACTATTCTGGCTGCACTTCTGGTTATTTTACGCGTAACAAAAGTCTCACCTCTTCTCGGAGACTCATGATTAAACAGAATTCCGTTACAAGCAAATAAGTTGTATGCTTCGCGATAGTTTTTAATAATCCAGAAGCCGTACAATTTTGCCACTCCGTAAGGAGACCGGGGATAAAATGGCGTGTTTTCTGTTTGAGGAACTTCCTGTACTTTACCAAAGAGTTCGCTTGTCGAAGCCTGATAAAACTTCACCTGACGCAGTCCGACCTCACGAATAGCATCCAAAAATCTCAACGTTCCAAGAGCGTCAACCTGTGCCGTGTAATCCGGAACTTCAAAAGACACTTTAACGTGGCTTTGAGCAGCTAAATTATAGATCTCATCCGGTTCGATTTTCTCTAATAGCCGGTTTAAGCTGCTTGTATCAACCAAATCGCCATAATGAAGGAATAAGGATTTACCGCTGACAGCCGGATCGTTGTATAAATGGTCAATCCGTTTTGTGTTAAATGAACTGCTTCGCCGGATAATACCATGAACCTCATAGCCTTTATCCAATAGTAATTCAGCAAGATAGCTTCCATCCTGCCCCGTAATACCGGTAATCAAGGCTTTTTTCTTCATGTTTTTCATACACTGTTTGCTTAATTAATTATTTCCAGTCATAACGACGATAATTGAAAATTATTTTGCTGCCGTGAGGTTCAAGAAGAAACGGCATCTCGCGATAATCTTTCAATGATTCACGCAGGCGGTCTTGTCTATCGCGTTTACAGTATACCATTAAAAATCCGCCTCCTCCGGCACCAGCAATCTTTCCACCTGAAGCGCCGCCATTCATTGCTGCATCGTACATGCTATCAATATCAGCGTTAGAAATATTACTCGCAAGGTTCTTCTTCAGTTCCCAATTTTCCTTGAGTAACTTTCCGATAACATCAATGTTCCCCTCGGTCAAAGACTTCTCTGCTTTGTACGTAAGCTCTTTGATTTTATTGAGAAAGTCCATTTTTTCATTAATATTCTCTTTTTGTTCGCTGAGAATGTTGCCGGCTTTTCTTGTTACATTTGTAAAGAAAAGGAGCAAATTTGAACCGAGCTTTCTTTTTCTCTCACTTGACACATCTAACGGGCGTACCTCGACAGTATCATCTTTTTTAAAGTTGAGTATCTGAATACCGCCATAGGCTGCGATATATTGATCCTGTTTACCGATAGGTTTTTTCAAAATGTCGATTTCAATCTCGCAGGCTTCCCGTGCCAACTGCTCCGGAGTAACCTGAATACCGCGATAATGATAAAAAGCATTCAGAAGTCCCACAGTCAGACTGCTTGATGAACCTAAACCGCTTCCAGTTGAAGGGATGTCGGCTAACATAGTAATCTCTACCCCTACCGGGAGCTTGGCTTTCCGGGCAGCTTCACGAACTAATTCGTGTTCAATTTCATCAACCGTACTAACAATTTCTTTTTTTGAGCTATTGACATAAATATAGTCGTCAAAACGCTCTTTAATAATAACATAAATATATTTATCAATGCATGTACTTAAGATGTACCCCTCGTTTTGCATATAATAATCTTTAAAATCTGTGCCCCCGCCACAAAGAGATATCCTTAAAGGAGTCTGTGAAATGATCATTCTTATTCCTGACTAAATTAATACTGGAAAAGTCAATAAGTTAAGATTTGGTAAAAAAAGCAAGTAAATATCCTAAAAAAAAGGCTAATTCACAACTTTTCGCAGAAACTTGCTCTCATCAAAGACCATATTGAACACTAATTCCGAAAGTATTCTTTCCACCTACTTGCCAGCCCGGTGTACGGGTGCTGTCTTCGTCGGTGACATGGGAGTACTGATAAAAAGCTTTGCCGATCAAATCATGCAAATATTCATAAGAAAACTCTATACCGAAATTAGTCTCGTTTCTCTGTTTCCCGTATAAGAACTTCTCGGCATAGCCAATTGTATACTGATATTTAATTTCGCCTAAACCTCCCTGCCTAATGCTCTCTGCCCAGATTTTTGATTCAAGACCTCTTGAAATTCTATAATTTATCTGAGTATATATCTGGTCGGCATTCTGTCCGATGTAGTGTCCCAAAAGATAACCGGAATTTCTATACGTCTGCGACGGTATCCAGTTTGAATAAACCCAAGGAAGGATTTTTGAATACTCTAACCTGAAAGTAAGATTAGGTAGCAACACATTGTATGCGGTTGAGCCCAAAGTATACCCAATCTGATTTCTGCTGGAATTACCTTTCAGAAAATTTGTCAGAGAAAATTCATCAATAAAAAGTGTTCCGTACAGCTTGACACCGTATTTGGTGTAGTAGGACATGTCCATAAAGATAGAGCCGTTATTTCCGCTTTCAGCGCCCCCAAATGAAATGGAGTGATCTACTGAACGATAGAACAGAAACGGGATAAAATACCCAAGATAAGGGCTTTTATCGCTATAAATAATTGTTTCACCAAAAGTCATTGATAGGTTAGCGGTGGGCATAATTTGTAATGCATGCATCACATAATATTTTTCCCGCTCAATTGTTCTGGGTTGATTTACTAGCTCGGTTTTGTATGTCTCAAGGCTATCAGTTACACCGGATAATAGCCAACCATGCATGAAATAAAATGAGATCCACTTGGCGGGATGAATTTTCATATACAAAGAAGGAAATGACGGCGCCTTTGTTGAAAGAATCAGCTGTGACCGGTAACCACTTCCAAGTGTTATAAATTCTTTTGTCAATCCTGTTGTAATCCAGGAATTACCATATAACAATGAACCGGTTGTTTCGCTATAACCGGCTGAATTATCCTTTTTCTCGGAGAAGACGGCGCCGGTCTCGGTTGATAACTGTTTTGTTTTATCAATTGTCTTACCGCTTTCAGAGTTTTCCAGAAAGCCCATTGAGAAACCGAAGTTTTTCGTTATCTCACCATATAACTTAAATCCCCAACTAAGTTTCTGATAACTTTCACCCGCTTTAGTAGCACCTGTTAAAAGCAACGATTCGGAAAGACTGAAAGTGAACAAGGAATCACGGTAATAGAAAGGCCGCAAACGGCGTTCAGAAGATACATTCAGGATGCCGTTATTCAAATCTTCAACATAGTCCGTGTTTGCCGGATGCATTTCATCATAGAATTCTTTTTTGAACCATGCGAGATCTTCTTTTTCAACCTGATTTAATTCTGCTTTAGATGAATCTATTTTCAATAGATAATTTGCAATTTCAGCACGCGTGAGGGGTTTCTGAAATTCATTACTTACAATGATTCGTTTCACGCTCATACGCTCAAGAAAATCATATAGAGCTGTATTGCCAACAGAGTGAAATACCGGTTGAGCGCACATTATTGAAGACATCACGAACAAAATATAAACGGTTAATTTGTTTTTCATCAACGGTTGCCCAGTAAAATTGTTTAAGTCTATTCAATTTACATAGAAAAAGAAAAATCCTCTATAAGTAATTAAACAGCTATAAACCAATTGCATGTACGGTTTATAGTAAATTCGCTAATAGAGGATTTTTCACAAATCGGGTTATAAATTCCGGTATTATTTCCCGGGAATAATGCTCACTATTCCCTTATCATTCATGTGATATGTAATCCCTTCATTATCAACTGCTATACCTTTGTCATCAAAATTCAGCTTATCACCATGCTTTGAAACAAAGTATTTGTGTTTTGCCGGGACACCGATAACTAATGAGAAGGGTGCAACATCTTTAGTTACAACAGAACCTGCTCCGACCATGCAATACTCACCCAGTGTGTTTCCACAAACAATGGTAGCGTTTGCACCAACACTCGCGCCGTTCTTAATTATCGTTTTTACATCTTCGGCATGATATACTTTACTTCTTGGGAATAAGTCATTTGTAAGGACACAGTTTGGGCCAAGAAATACATCATCACCAACTTCTACGCCGTTCCAGATGGAAACGCCATTTTTCACGGTGACGCGCGAGCCTATCCGGGCTCCACTTTCAACAAACGTATGATCACAAAAATTACAATCCTCACCAATCTCAACATTTTTCATGATATGGGAAAATGACCATATTCTTGTGTTTTTACCGACGTTCTCGGTTTCACAGATCGCTTTTTCATGAACAAAAAAATCTGCCATACTTATTTTCCCATCATAGATTGAGTTGCCTGTTCAAGGATTTTGACTACTTCCATGCCAATAACACCGTCGTTAATGGCAGGTTTTCCAGTCTGAACTGCTGTAAGGAAAGCATCCACTTCAAGTGCGAGTGGTTCGCCTTTAACTACCTCTATCGAACGTACTTCACCCTGACCATAGGCAAGCGCTACATTGTCCTTCGCGTTAAGACGGTTATCAATTCCTTTGTCATAGAACACAACTTTTTTATCATCAGGAAGGGTTTCATCGTACTCGAAGTTTCCCTTTTCTCCGTAAACAAGGGTACGTCTTGTTTTATTTGATGATAGCCAGCTTAAATGGATATGTGCTGTTTTTCCGCTTGGGAAGTCCAACAAAATATGCGCGTTATCAACAAATCCATCCCACAGATAGCTTGAACCTCTCGCAAGAACTTTGCTGGGGAATTCATCGAACAAGTACAACACTATAGACAAATCGTGCGGGGCTAAATCCCAAACCACATCAACAGTGGTTTTTGGCGGACCGAGGTTTACTCTTTCCGATGAGTAATGAAATACTTTACCGAGAGTACCTTTTTCAATTTCATTTTTCAGTGCAGTTACTGCAGGAGCAAATTGGAAAATATGCCCCACAGAGACAATTTTATTCAGCTTCTCAGCTGTCTGGACAACTTCAATTGCTGATTCCGCACTGTTTGTCAACGGCTTTTCAATAAAAACATGCTTGCCGTTTTTCATTGCCTGTATGGCGATATCTTTGTGTGTGCTGACCGGAGTAGCAATTACCACTGCCTGAATGTCAGGATCCGACAGAATTTCATTTGCATCAGTGGTCGTAATAACGTCGTTATATAAGCCTTTTATAAAATCTAATCTTCCTTCTCGAAGATCACTAATCTTTTTTACTTTGCATTTAGGGTTTTGATAAAAATTCCTAATCAGATTTGGTCCCCAGTATCCACATCCGATAATTCCGACATTTATCATCAACTACCTCCTTTTCCAAAAATTACAACGGGAACTGTTTTAAATAATATATTAATATCTAACCAAAATGAAATATTACTTACGTAATACAAATCTAAAATCATTGAGTCATTGAAACTCACATCAGCTTTATTCCGGCCGGAGACCTGCCATAAACCGGTCATACCCGGCATAACCTTTGTTCTACGTCTCTGCCATGAGCTCATCAATTCATATTCATAATCAAAGCACGGCCGGGGGCCAACCAGACTCATGTTACCTTTCAGCACATTAAAGAGCTGTGGTAGTTCATCAAGACTGTATTTTCTAATGAACCTGCCGATGCTTGTGATTCTGGGATCGTTTTTAATTTTCTCCGTTGTTTTGTTTTGAGTAATAATCTCCTTCAAATGTTCCTTGTGAAGATTTTGATTATTATCTACATACATCGAACGGAATTTATACCAGTAAAAAGGCTTCCCACTTTTTCCAATCACTTTTGATTTGTAAAATATAGGGCCGCGGGATGTCAGTTTGATGGATAGACCTAAAACAATAAATAGCGGGCTGAGCATAAGCAATATAAACGAGCCCATGAACAGGTCAAATATCCTCTTAATCACCCGAACATAAAACGTGGATATCTGCGCGTACAGTGGAACAGACTCCAATGCATTTGATACAATTCCGCCGACTTTTTGCTCAATAACATTAAAGTGAGATGATACCATATTCACCTGAACACCGGTCTGCTTCATTCTATCACTTAATCGAAGCAACTGATCATAGCTTATATTCTCTATGGTAATGAATATCTCATCAATGTTATATAATTCTACAATTTTATCCACTTCATCTATTGCTCCAAGCACTGGTACATTACCAATCTTCTGTCCGTGTTTGGATGTGTCATCATCCAAAAAGCCAATTAATTGAAGACTGTACATACCATCCTCTTCAATCACCCGGGCAAATTCTTCACCAAATTCTCCGGCACCTACAGCTAAAACTCTTCTGACAAGTAAGGAGTGATAAAACCTTGACTTGATAATTAGTTTGAGAGTAACGGCCCGGTACAAGAAGACGGACAGTATGCTGATGCCAATGTATGCAAGTAAATCAAATCTGGCTTGCTTGTGAATTCGAGGATCCCGGACGAAGAAATTGAAAATGATCAGAAGCATTGCCGCCAGTAGTATTGCTTTTACTATCTGGACAAATTGTTCAAACAGGTTTTGAAAAATCTGATCCTTGTAGAGATTAAAGTAGCGGAATGAAAAAATGACAACCACATTAAGAAATATATACTGTAAAAACTTAATGTGGTTGTCGAATGGTCTTACTAATATGATATGACCTCTGTCATATATCATAGACAAAGCTACGTATGTACTGCACAACAGGACAAGAAAATCCGCAATCATTAAGAGGATTTTCTTTAATGAGTATCGCTTTAGCAGCCTATCTAATATTATCATTCTTACTTCTTGTAAAAGCTAATAATTGTTTCGGCTACATAACCGATTTGCTCGTCGGTCATTTCAGGGAACATGGGGAGTGATAAACAGTTATCAGCAAGCTGCTCAGTAACCGGGAAATCACCTTTCTTATATCCAAGATGTTTGAAGCATTCCTGTAGGTGCAGCGGAACCGGATAATGCAATCCTGTTGCGACTCCATTATTATTCAAGTAGGTCTGAAGTTCGTCTCTATTCTGCGCCTGAATGACAAATAGATGGTACACATGTTTGCCATATGCCATCTCTTTAGGAAGTTTAATCTGAGAAACACCTTTGAGTAACTCATTGTATTTCGCGGCAACTCTTCTGCGGTTTTCAGTCCAACTATTCAAATATTTTAATTTAACACCGAGAACAGCGCCCTGAATACCTTCCATTCTGTAGTTGTGACCGAATACTTCATGATAGTATTTTTTTTCAGAACCATGCTCGCGAATTTTTTTGAAGAGCAATCCAAGTGCGTCATCATTAGTTGTCACAGCGCCGGCTTCTCCGTATGCGCCAAGGTTTTTACCGGGATAGAATGAGAATGAAGCAGCATCACCAAGCGAACCGGCTTTCCGGCCTTTATATTCAGCCAAGTGGGACTGAGCACAATCTTCTACTAACAAAATATTGTGTTTTTTAGCAATTTCTCTTAAAGGATCCATATCTGAAGTCTGACCGTATAAGTGAACCGCAACAATCGCTTTTGTGCGTGGGGTAATTGCAGCTTCTACTTTTTTCGGGTCAAGATTGTAGCTTTCAGGGTCTACATCAACAAAAACCGGTGTTGCACCACAGAGTGTTGCGCCCCAGGCTGTAGCAATAAACGTATCAGCAGGAATGATAACTTCATCTCCTGCTTTTACACCAAGCGCCCACAAAACTAAGTGATTTCCGTCCGTACCCGAACTAACACCGTAGCAATGTTTTGACTGGTGTGCTTCAGCAAAAGCTTTTTCAAATTCAGCTACCGGCTTTCCAAGAATGTATGCCGTATTGTCTAATACATTTTGAATGGCAGCATTTACTTCATCTTTAATCGAATGATACTGGGCTTTAAGATCAAGAAAAGGAATATTCATAATAATTACCTGTAAATGTTATAAAAACAAGATTATTTACAAATTCTCCGGACAAGCGAAGAAATTAGATTTACTTATTTAAAGATAACAAGAATTCTGCAAAAATTCTGCTATTCTGTCACACCCCTGCCTTTTCTTAAATAATACTGTTATTCGGCATTATTTAGAAAACACATCAATATGTTGTTGAGTAACACTTTCCCAAGAAAAATTGTCTTGCACAAATTTCAAGCAGGCTGCCTCAGCAACCTTAACCACTTCTTCATTTTTGAGCAAATAATCAATCTTTTCAGAAAGCGAATCAATATCCCCTTTTTTAAATATGTGTCCATGCCCTTCAACCAGGAAGCGGTTTTCGGGAATATCGCTTGAAAGAACACATTTGCCCAATCCCATGACCCGCAAGATCACAGGTGATAGACCTTCTACATCAGAGGGCTGGATATAGAAGTAGCTATTTTGCATCAGTTCATCAACTCCCCCATCATACAAGAAACCCGTAAATATAATTCGCGGATCTTTTGTTGATCTGAGATTTTCTACCCATTCTTTGTTGTAAATGTCGTCACCGACAAGAACGAGTTTTAGATCTGTTTGAACTTTTTCAAATGCCTTTATAAGGTAATGTACGCCCTTCTCAATTGAAAATCTTCCGACAAACAGAATGTATTTCCCTTTTTCCAGATCAAGGTCTTTCAGGATTTTGTCGGTTGAGATTTTTCGGATGTTCGAACCATATGGAATGTACACTATTTTTTTCTGGTATTTTGAGGAGTAATAATCCTGTACAAGTTTATTATCCACGATAACCCGGTTACATACAAAAAATGCCAACTTATTGGTCATCTTCAAATAGAATTTCGCAAATGCGCTCCACCTGGTTCTATTCCAGTCAATACCGTCCATACTTATATAACATCTTTTACCAAACAACCGTAACAGCGGAACAACCGCAGAATTACCGGCGTTATGAATGTGGATGATTTTGCCGGTGTTAAAAAATATTATGTGCAACGCACATAAGAATGAATGGAAGAAAGTATCCAGACCGACTTTCTTAAAAGTAGGTAGATAAATAACTTTCAATGATTTGTATAAGATGGATGGCTTTTTTTGTCCAAACTTAGTACGCGAGTATACCGTGACATCATAACCATTTTGTTGAAGCCGGGTATACAGTTCCTCTGCAAATGTTTCAGCACCGCCGCACCCTTCACCCGGCGGTAAACTCCGGATGCCGAATGCCGCAAATTTTATTTTATCCATAATTGTAGTGTTATTTCTTCAGGTAATCTTGGTAATAATTTTCAACATATTCTTTTAAAGCCACTCTCCAATCAGTCATTACGTTCAATCCTCTAAGATCCAACTTTTTATTGACTAATCTTTCGCAAGGTGGACGTGGAGCAAAGTATTCATTCTTAAAATGATCTGAAGTTACAGAAACAATATTCACTTCTTTGTCAATTCCTAACACTTTGAGTAATTCGGAAGCAACTTCTTCCCTGCTGGTTTGACCACCGCAAACCATATTGTATAAACCCCAAAACTCTTTTTCAATTAACAGCTTAACATTACGGGCAAAATCCTGAGTATAAGTCGGAGTACCGTCTTTATCGTTAACGATATACAATGTCTTCTGACCGGCCTTGAGCTGTTTCATGAGTTTATTAATAAACTTCTTATCCTTCGACGGTCCTGCTCCCATCATCCAACCGGCCCGGCAAACGAGGTAACGTTTAGCGTGTTGTTTTACGAACAATTCGCCTTGATATTTCGAGCGGGCATATACGCCTAATGGGTTTGGCATGTCCCAATCGTCATACAATTCTTTCTCACCGTCAAATATACCGGCAGTACTGATATACAACAGGGGTATGTCTAATTCATTGGCAATAAAAACCGCATTTTCCACAGAGAGGGTATTTGTCACATACGTATCATCCGCGTTGTTTTCACAAAACTCCAAATCGGTGTATGCACCGAGGTGGAATAAATAATCCGGTTTAAAGTCAAAAACGTCTTTTTTGTAAGCTTCAAAATCCCGGAAATCCAAAAAGCTTAACCAAGTGTCATTTACATCTTTATCGGTACATTTGAGTTGGTAATCTTTACCGAACTGTTTGTAAAATGCTTCGCCGAGCATTCCGCCGCAGCCAGCAATATATATTTTTTTCATTTTATCTTCTTTCATTGAGCCACTCCCAATAGTTTTTTATTCCTAAGTTGATTGGAACTTGAGCTTTCCAACCAGTCACATTAATAATTTTTTTAATATCCAAAACAACCTTTTGTACATCGTTGATTTTAGAGTTAATATACTTAACATTGACTTTGCGGGATGTCACCTCGGAAATAATTTCCAATATTTTGTTTACACTTAACCCATCGCCGCTTCCGATGTTATACGTACCTTCAACATTTGCAGTGAATAATTTATAACAAGCATCAACTAAATCAGTTATATAGATGTAATCCTTCGTCGCTTCTCCATCACCAAATACCACAAGTTCATCATTCTTGATGATGTTTTGCAGAAATGTTGAGATGACACCTTGTGCTTTAAAATGACCCTGACGGGGCCCATAAGGATTTGACGGTCTGACTATCAGATGCTTCAGCGAATGAGTACGGCCATAATACTTTATATATAGTTCATTTGCCGCTTTTACAATTCCGTACGATGAGATGGGATTTAACGGATGATCTTCAGAGGTAGGAAAAACCGCGGGATCTCCGTATACTGCACCGCCTGATGAAAAATATACAATTTTTTTGACATCCATTTTCACCATAAGGTCGAGCAATTTCAACATAGGGATAAGATTGTTATCAACATCGGAACACAAATCCAAAACTGAGGTACTTGGCACAGAAGAGCTGGCAAGATGAAATACGGTATCAATACCTTCTAAGGCTTCAGCCAATGCTGTGATATTATTCAAATTTGATATACGATAATCCACACCTTGCAATGGTTCCCTATATTTCTCCGGAGCAAAATCAAAGACTCTGATTTTATGTCCATGCGAGAGCAGTGAATCAACAAGATGTGATCCAATAAACCCATTTCCACCAATTACTAAAATGTTCATCCTGTTTTTTTCCTCAAAAGAGATTCAAAAGTCGCCATGGATTTTTCGTAATATTTCTCAAGGCTGTGATGTTCAGCAATATACTTTCTTGCGTTCACACCAAATTCTTCAACTTTAACGGGATCATTCCAAAGAAGCCGTATTTTCTCAGCAAGCGCACCAGCGTTGTTCGGTTCCACCAGGAGTCCATTATAATTATCTTTGACAGCATCAGCAATTCCACCCATTTTCGTTCCTACTACCGGTTTACCAAACGCGAGTGATTGCAAAACGGCATATGGACTTGGCTCATACCACTCAGAGGGCACAACCACGAACGATGCCTTTTCAAGAACCGCCTCTAATTCAGAACCCCATTTTGAACCAAGAAATTCAACATTCGTCAGATTTTCTTCTTTCATAATTTTGAGGCATTCATCTTCCGCCTGCCCTGCGCCAATAATCTTTAATTTTATATCGGGCAGCGATTTCATGGCTGCAAGAAGAGTAAAAATCCCTTTCAGTTTTTCAAGGCGTCCAAAAAACAATATAAGCTTTTCATCAGAATCCTTCGACGCTTGTCCGTAAAGACTCATAGGATTTCCGATAATGGTAGCCTTTTCAGGATTGAAGCCGTATTCAATAAATTTATTTCTTGTGAATTCGCTCTGAAAAGAGAACATATCAATTTTATTATAAAAGCCGGTTGCGGTAAAAAGATAATTTTCGAGTGCCGCGATAAAGCTTGCTCTGGTAGAACCCTTTTTGCATTTTTTTGAAACGCACTGATAATATTTGTGCACCTTACAAGCTTCACACACTTCTTCTCCGGAAACGAAAGTGGTATTTGGACAAATTAGCTTATAATCGAGCACACGCCATACAATAGGGATATGGTATTCCTTAAGTACGGATATTATGCTCGGTGTCAAATAATTATTAATGTTATTTAGTTGGGCGATATCAACTTTATGTTCGCTTAGTAATGCTCTCAATTTTCGTTTGGCTTCAAACGAATATAAACTTTTTGAGACAACCTTTACGGCATTAATAATACTTTTATCCTGATTCATCTCCCGGTAGTTTATATTATTTACGAAGTATTTCGCATAATCCGTCGGGAAATTTCGTTTGTCCTGCATCGAAAATGGAATTATTGTATGCCCATTTGACTCATACAGTTTATTTACTGTATTGACGTATGTCCAATCTCCCCCGCTGGGATACCAGGTCCAGTTAACCATTAAAATATTCATAGGCTCAAAATAATTCGCAAAAGATGAATATTAAAAATACTTTAATTTCTGTAAATATTCGTCGATTTATCTTAAAAATCAAAATTTGGACTTATCGGTAGTTAGCATGCAGTGTTTGGAATCAACTCCTGCATCCTAATGCCGTATTAGGAATGAAATATTAATCAGTATGGCAGTAAATTGTAAAGCTGCCAACAAAAACGCATGATCAATCTGTAGGATGACTCAGGTCAGGATAAAAAAGCTATTTGACCAGGGTAATTTTTTTGTTAAAATAATTTATCAATCCACCGTTACTATCTATGAATTGAACTGACATTACATACACGCCGGATGGTTTTCTTCCAGAATCCCAGCGAAGATTATACTCACCTTCCTGTAATGCAAGGTGCTCTTCAGAATAAACCTCTTGACCGAGGATATTATAAATTCTCAGATTGAATTTTCCAGTTATTGGAGCATAGCAATGAACATTGACTATGCCGTTAAATGGATTAGGATATGGAGCGGAGACAAAGAAGCTCTTTTTTTCTTCAGAGGTAGAATTATTTAGTATTTTTTTTGAAATCGGTATTTCGGCAACAAGACTGCCACCCGAATACATTAAAATCGAATTATTGTCTTCAAATTTGGACTTAATAATGAATACTGCCGTAGTGCCTATCTGGGTGCTTGAGTTTATTACAAAGGGAATAGATTGATCTAGCGTCAGACTGATATTGTCTGAGGAGCTGCTGATTGAATCTATTACAATCGTTGAGTCAGTCCCGTTATATATCGAGAATGGGGTACTAAAAGTTTCCCCTATTGCAGGGTTTGTAACGGTAATAGTATCCGGAGAAACTCCTAATGGCAAGTTAAGAACAGATATGCCAAAATCGTTAAGCTGCGAAACCGGGATAGTAGATACCAGCGAGTCATGCTTAATCTTACCGCCAATATTGATCCATGGACCACCCGGTATGCTGCGCATGACCCAGGTAAATTGTTTTTTCAACTTTTCATTAAAACCACTTATTGCACTGATTGGAATACTAAGTGTGCCGTTAGAAAATGTTAAACAGCTGAGATACGTGTTCCAAAAATTATCTGTCACACCTTTGATCGCCTGCGGCATCTCGTTCAGATTAGGCGCGGAAACTTTATAGGCACAAATATTATCTTTACCAGAGGCGGAGCAGTTTAATGTAACGTTGTATTTCTGGAAAGAAACACAATTTTGACCACTCACTATTGAAACACTATCCAGTTCACGCCACTTCAATTTACCGCGATATATACTCCGATAATTCAAGTCATTTATGTACATTGAAGTAAAATATAAATAACCTTTGGAATCCGTACCTATTGGATACAAATGCGAGTACGGTGCTAAACCTGGTTTTGCGCATATTTCCTGCACTTGTACATCTCCTGCCGGAGATTCTCTTAAGGCATAAACCCGCCCACAGCTATCGATCTCTCTAAATGAGGATGCGCCATAGTGTTTTACATCTTCCCATGCAGTTTCAATAATGGTAAAATTGTTGCCATTATCATTAAACTGGAAATTTCCATAAAATGGTTTATCAGGGAAAGTTCCGACTCTTTGCCGGTACAATGAAAGAGTAGACGGTTGATTATCATACATGGTAGGATAAGATGCCATGCGAGGTAATCTAAAAATGGACTGTGGGTTTGCCGGAGCATCCATGAAATAATAAATATACTTCGGAGTGAATGCAAAAGAAACGACTCTGAACTCAGGTGATCCAACTCCAATCAGCTCCAACGGTGCATTTCCACTCGAATCCGGAGTTAAATGGTTCGTATTTCTGTAGATTCGTGACTGATCATTTGCATCCCCTGTCGCTATCCATACGTCACCGGAGTATGGATCGGTCTGAACTGCATGGACATGCCGAACTCCGCCAAAATAGCCTAATTCCTTTCTCGCTGGGAAGGAATATACAGGGACAAATGTTGAATCGCCGCTATATTTTAATATCTTTATCCGGTAATCTTCATAACCTGAATCCATGCTTGTATATTGCCCCATGTAAATATTGCGCAATGAGGCATCACTGTCCCATCCATTAAACATTACAGTGGAAAAAGGCACTAAATTAGAATCAGGAGGATAAGCAGCACCAACAACTTTCATTGAAGAATTTTGAAAATCAGTCTTATAAATTTTTCTCGGAGAATTGATTGTTTCTCTTTTTGCGAGTATAAAGGTTCCAAAAGGTGTCGGTAAGGCTGATTCGCCATCATAGGAGAATGTACCATCAGTTGGGAAATTATAAAGTAGCTTAGGCTTCGCCATTGAAGAATGATATATATACTGCGCACTCCAGCTGTAGGTAGAACCGGCGGCTTGCATAATAAGTGTGTCATTTCTGATACCTTCGAGCCGGAAGTATTTCAGATATAATTCAGGATTAAACTCAGAGATACTGGCATTCCAGGGCACAATAGAAATCAGACAAGAATCCTTTGTCGCGTGCAAGGAATCTTCAGCAGTAATTAATGTCCAGCCGATTTTTTTCGGAGTCAGAGTTCCACTGAGAATAGTTGCCACAGTTGTATCAGACGATTTCCAGTAAGACACAGAACCGTTGACTTTCAGTTTTTCAATTCTTCTTATTGGAATGCTAAGATTTTTTTGAGAAAAGAATGCCTGCCCATTCATCGCAGAATTTAAACCAATAGTTAAAACGATGAATAGAAGGAAATAACGGCAAGTAGAAAATAACCTGAGATTCTGAAGATTTATCACTTATTATAAAAAGAAATTTGGAAAAAATTATATACGTTAAAATATATCCAAAGTACGGCCAAATCAAATTAATATTTCTTCATAGACATGTATGTATTTAGCAACCATTGCTTGTATTCCGAACGTTTCGGAAACAATGTTTTTGGAAGCGGCTCCCATCCTACTGCACAGCTCTTCGTTATCAATCAAATCAGTAATAAACTTAACAATCATTGCAGGATCATTTTCAGAAAGAAGATATCCATTTACACCGTCTTGTACTATTTCATTTGTGCCGCCGGAATCGGTGGCTATAACAGGTTTGCCAAGAGCCATATATTCAAGAATTGAATTGGAAATACCCTCGGCATGCTGTTTTTTATTTGTTAATAAAACACCGATGTCAAATACATTGATGAAATCTTCAACTTTATTACTGCCACCGGTAAAAACTATCTGCTTTGTGAACTCAGGTTTTGCTAATTCACGGCAGGTGTTTAACGTTTTGCCGGCTCCCACCAATAGGAAAGTTACATCCTTGCGTTTTTCCAAAAATAAGTTTGCAGACATTACCAAGCTTTGAAAATCTTTTCTATCCTGGAATGCTGCCACCATGCCTACAATATATTTGGTTGTAATTCCATATTGGTTTCTAACTTCCTCGGCGGATTTTGATATTTGCAACCGTTTAGCATCAAATCCGTTATAGATGACATCGCTCTTCTTTTCCGGCGCCCCGCTCATCACTAATCCAGCCCTCGAGTTCGAAAGAACAATGCTCGCCAGGCTGAAATTAAACTTTCGTAGTATATACTGGGCTGAAAGGAATGCACAAGGCGTTGCTTCGCTTACCGAACTATCCACGAGTTTTGTCCCTAAAATCAGGGATAACGGAGCCGCGTAAAAACATGTCATTGTATCCCACGCGTGGATTATTTGAATGTTCTCTTCTTTACAAATCCGATAAAGCTTAAAAAAGATAGAAGGGTCTTTTTTCGTTTTTCTGATGAGTAAATGTATTTTAATGGGCAGGGAATGAACTTCAGTATAATGAATATTCTCATTCATTACACATAATGTGATTTTTATTTCAGGATTTGCGGACAAGTGTTTAATAAGCTCGACACTTCTGCGTTCTTTTCCTCCCATAACAAGCGAGTCAAGTAAAAATAGAATATTCATGTGTATTGGCAGATGATTTTAGATTAGCGAATTGATTAGGATTCAAGATACATACCACACCATTGAGAGTGTAATAGGCGCATTTAATGATTTATTATCCCGGGGACAACTGCTGCATCATGAACAGGCTTGCAGGGATACTGGGGAAATTTTTAATGAGCTGATTGCGATGATCCGAAACATTATCGACAGAGCAGTTTATCGATATTCACCAAAGAATCGCATAGTTAATTCTTTGCGCAGTTCTTCACGTGTTGTAGCTTGCAACTTCGGATAATTCTTCCTATAATTAGCTACGTAATCATCGTAGGACATAATCCTTTTAGCAGGAACACCGGCTATTACTGAGCGCGGTGGAAAAGACTTGGTTACGACACTCCCGGCTGCCACTAATGTATACTCTTCCAATACAACCCCAGGCATAATAATTACGCCAACACCGATAAAGCAATTATCCTTCACAATGATTGGTCCAAATTTGTCTCCAAATTGAGACATCTCATCAGGATATTGATCCCTAAACATTCTACTTGCGCCATCATGCGTAATAAAGTAGGTATTGGCACCGACATTTACAGAATTACCGATTTCAACTAACCAGGGTTCAGATCCCAAATTTTCCGGAAGATTGTAAATAAATGAGTTTTTACCAATCTTTACCCCAAGATGACGTAAGTATTCCGTAGTATCAGATTTGCATTTTACTCTAAATATATAAAAATTTTTAACGATTTTGAGTAATTTGTTAAACACAGTTGCTCTCCTTTAGTCTAATCCACAAGTAAGTATATCCGAATTGATTTTCCCTCGTGGTACATTCCCGGGTTGAATAACTCTACTATTTAATAAACTCATGCAATGAGCTAGAATAATTGCCGAAATAAAAACTGGCGTTTACAGTCTGCATCGCATTACGAATCAACTGCGGAACGATTTCGGAGTAATTATTGATAATATAAATAATTTTACTGCAGAATGCGACATCCGAACCGGCCTCCACAATAAAACCATTCTCGCCATCCTTTAGATAAAGCTTATTATCGCTTACATCAGTAAGCAATACAGGAACCCCGGATGATAAATATTCACCCAATTTAGTAGAAAATCCATAATCGGTTTGGGGGTTACTATTTCTGGGCAGAATCAATAAGTCATATTTTTTTAATTCCTGAAGTATTTGTTCCTGCTCTATATGCCCGTGATAAATAATCTTATTCTGGAAATTCCCCTTCTCCGGTAATGCATTCAATAATAATTGTAAATCCGATTTCGAACCGTACCCATATAAATGCAATTCGAAATTACTATAAGATTTGTTTAACTGTTCAAGTGCTTTGTAAAATATATTAAATCCTTCTTTTTCCACAGATAAAAACCCGGTAAAACACATTTTAAATGTATCTCCCATCTTAAATTGGAGTGGAACCGGATTTGGATTATCGACAAAATTAGTTAGAATGGGAATTCTTAAAATATTCCGGTTGTATCTTTTGAAATATTTTTCCAACGACGTAGATATGCAAATTAAGCCGTCAAAATATTTTGTCAAAGATTCATTGAGTGAAAATTTTGAGATACGAACGTAATACAACATCCATGCAAGATAATGTTTAATAAAATTGCCATTCTGTACATTTCTGTAAATGTTTGTCCGTCGCAATTCGTTAATTTCGTAATAAACCTTCAACTTGCGAATAAATTTAACATACAAAAGGACAGCGTAATCCATGCTCGCATTGAATGAAGGATAGAGAAATACGATTTTCTCACCGTGATAGGAAGCAAGTACATCAAAGAGATCTTTTAAATATTTGAGTATTGAAAACAGACCAAAAAACCGGGCTGAAACTCTTTCCTTAATATGGGGCTGGATATTTCTTTCTCTGCCCACAAGAAATATATTGGGAGATAATTCTTTAATGACTTCCTGTCCGTCAACTAATGATAACATTGAAGAACATAAGAAAACACGACACTCAGGCGAAGCAAGTGCAGAAGCGTAATTCATCATCCGGGCAGAAGCAGCCGAATTACCCATGTACACTTTTTCCGTGCACAATATGAGGATGTTCTTCACCTTAGGATACTACTCCATGCCATTTATTGCTCAGTTTTGCAGTACCTTGGATGAGTTTAATAACCCGCCATGATGTGTTGTCAATTGAATACTCTGCTGGTATCTTAGGATTTACACCCAATTTTTTCTCTTCTATAGCCAATTCCACTGAATCAATAACAACCTGCTTGTTAAAACCTGTCAGGATAATCACACCTGTATCTATGGCTTCCGGACGTTCCATCGAATTGCGAATTGTGATTGCCGGAAATGAAAGTATGGATGATTCTTCACTAATCGTCCCGCTATCTGATATTGTGCATGCAGCATTAAGCTGAAGATTGACATAATCATTAAAGCCGAATGGTTTTAAAAACTGAATCAGCTCATTGCTACCAAATCCATTAAGGCTTTCAATTCTCTTTCGTGTCCGTGGATGTGTTGAAACGATAACCGGATACTTATATTTTTCTGCAATGGTATTCAGAATTTGAAGGATAGTTCTAAGATTCTCCGGATTGTCGACATTTTCTTCACGGTGAACGCTCACGACAAAATACTCATGAGGTTTCAGATGTAATTTATTAACACTTCCGGCAGATAGGATCTGTGATTTGTAATGCATGAGTACTTCATACATCGGAGATCCGGTAAGATAGATTCGTCTGTGAGGCAAGCCTTCCCCAATCAAATGTCTTCTTGCGTGCTCGGTGTATACCAGGTTAAAATCGGAAATATGATCGATAACGCGCCTGTTAATTTCCTCAGGAACATTAAAATCATAGCACCTGTTCCCTGCTTCCATGTGATATATCGGAATGTGGAGCCTCTTTGCCATGTAGGCAGATAAACATGAATTTGTATCTCCAAGTACTAATAATGCATCCGGTTTTTCGGCGCGCATAATTTCCTCGGACTTCTGCATGATACCGCCAATTGATGCACCTAAAGATGAGGTATCTACATTGAGAAAATGGTCAGGCTTTCTAATTCCAAGCTCTTGAAAAAATATCTCATTTAGCTCATAGTCATAGTTCTGACCAGTATGCACAATGATATGATTGAAAAATTTATCAGCAAGACTCATGACCCGTGCAAGCCGGATAATCTCTGGACGAGTCCCGACAACTGTCATCAACTTCAATTTAGAATCGTTCATTATACTTCCTCAAAAAATGTGTCCGGATCATCGGAATTAAAAAATTCATTTGCCCAAAAAAGCGTACTTAATTCACTCTGCCCAACATTAGTAATATTATGCGTGTAAAAAACGGGCATATCGATAAAACAAGGTTCCTCACCACTGACATTGTACGTGATCACATCGCTCGTTCCGATCTTCCGCAGCTTGATCACAGCTTCACCGCCAACTACACAGAACCGTTCAATTTTCCTGGTGTGGAAATGGTTTCCTCTGGTAATGCCGGGTTTGGTTAATGAAAAATAACCTTGTCCCAAATTTCTGCTTCGCAAAAACTCAAAAAGATATCCCCGATTATCGGTATTCACTTTTAATTTTCTCGGGAAATAGTCTGCCGGGAGGTAGGATCTCATCGTATTAAAAAGATTAACTCGGAATGGATCCGATATATCCGGGACAGTATCTTTTTCCATATAATCTTCCCGGAAGGATTTCAGAATTTCCAGAATCTCCGTCACCTTCGCGCTGTAACGTGGTTGTATTCTGAATTCATGGTTAGTAGTTCTCATCCGGATGACAGCAGCTATTTCCGATACTAATTCACTGACATAGATCAGTTCTAATTTATTATCTACTTCAATTTTTGGAGTAAGGTTGTTTACAATCTGATGGGAGAAAGTTGAGACAACTGAATTATAAAATGGAACGCCGAACGGTCCAAATACATTAGGAATTACCAGTCCGGTAAAAATGCCATTTGATTTCGCCGCCCATTCGATAAACAGTTCTCTTCCCTTCAATTTTGACTGTCCATACAAATTATTCAACGTTTCTTGAGTGGAAGATGAAAAGATCACATGTATCGGCTTCCCGGATTTTTCAATGCTCGAAATAAGCTGTTTAACAAGCCGAACATTTGTTTCATAAATAACATTCGGGTCTCCGTGCCTGTTCATAGCTGCCAAGTGGACAATTGTATCACAGGAGGCTACGAACTTATCAAGTAATTCTTCGGAGCTGAAAAAACTATCACTGCATGGAATTAATTCAAACTCATCTTTGTATCGATTTAAGTGATTAAAAAGATGAGTCCCGACAAATCCGGGTTGCCCGGTAATTCCTACTTTGATCTTCCCAGTACTATGGTTCATACGTCAACTCTGTCTTTTCATTCTTCAAATCTTGTTGGATGGATTTTAATTTAAGCAGCAGTTTTTTTGTGCCGGCAACATCAAGACGCTCTGTGTTATGAGATGTATACTCACTACTTTCCGTCAATTTCGATTCGCCTTCGGAGAAGAACTTACTGTAGTTCAAATCGCGAGTATCTGCAGGGATTCTGAAATAATTTGGGAGGCTTTCCGCCTTCGCCATTTCTTCTCGATTAACAAGAGTCTCATATAATTTCTCACCATGTCTTGTGCCGATGATGCGCACTTCATTCTTCGCATTATACATTTCCAATAAAGCCTGGGTGAGTGTTTCGATAGTAGAAGCAGGTGATTTTTGCACAAAGATATCACCGTTGTCACCATGCTCAAAAGCGAAAAGAACAAGATCAACCGCGTCTTCAAGAGTCATCATGAATCGTGTCATGTTCGGGTCGGTAATCGTCAGCGGTGCACCTTTTTTTATTTGGTCAACGAAAAGTGGTATCACGGAACCACGCGATGCCATAACATTACCGTATCGTGTACCGCAAAATGTAATGCCGGTGCCATTCAGATGTCTGGATTTTGCAATCATTACTTTTTCACTCAATGCCTTTGAGATTCCCATTGCATTAATTGGATATACCGCTTTATCCGTACTAAGTACTATTACTTTCTTAACGCTATTTTCAATAGCTGCATCAAGAACATTTTCACAACCGATCACGTTTGTTCTTACGGCCTCCATCGGGAAAAACTCGCACGAAGGTACTTGTTTTAAGGCTGCTGCATGAAATACGAAATCAACGCCGCGCATTGCTCTGTCGATGCTTCGTTTGTCTCTTACGTCACCGATATAGTATTTTATTTTATTGTTTTTATAGAACTGCCGCATATCGTCTTGTTTTTTTTCATCGCGGCTAAAAATCCTGATTTCCCGGATTTCCGAATCAAGAAATCTTCTCAAAACTGCATTACCAAAAGAACCTGTTCCGCCGGTAATCAATAATACTTTATCCGAAAAGAATTTATTCTGTTCCATTTTCAACCTTTTTCTTTTTGATAAACCAATAATAGTAGTAAAGTGTCCCTAATAGATAAATACCATCTGATATTATACGGGAAATTAGTGCACCCCAAATATTTAAGACTTTCACAAACACTAAAAAGACAAGAATACTAGAGACACCGGTATATAGGGCAATTTGTCTCAGCTTCTTGCCCATACCTTTAGCGAGAAGGAATCTGTTGTATAAATCACCAAAACCGTGGAAAAAGGCACCGCATACAACAACATACGTATACGGTACAATCACCCAGAACTCTTGCTTGTAAAGAACATGAACCAATGGAGAAATACAGAGCAAGAAAAGCCCAAATGACGCAAAATTAATAAGTAAAGTTGATTTTAGAACTTTGGACGGTATTTTGTCGAGGGTAACAAAATCTTTGAGAAATGTTGTACCAACCACTCCGGGAAGGAGGATGATAGGCGTTGTAATGGCAATGGCTAACGAATAATATCCCAACTCTTTGACATTGAGATATTCACTAATGAGAATAGAGACTACGTTTTGCGAACCGACACCGATAAGTGCCCCGACATATATGTGAAAGCCATGCTGCTTCACAAGTTTCTTAATGTCAGCCAGTAGTTTCGAAAGACCAGTGTAATCCGGCCGTATCTTGAAATGGAAGTATACTGCGAGCAATATTAACGGAATTTGTTGAACTAAAAGTACATTAATCAAGCTTCCATGCTTGAAATACCTTAAAATCAATATTCCGACAAAAAATGAGATTGGTGCAATTGTACGCAATAGTGATAAATCATGAATTTTGTTGTCGCCACTAAAGCAATTCTCAAAAAGTGACTGAAAGAACAAACCGCTAATAAGAGGCAATGTCAATCGTAACAATGCATTGACATCCGAAAATCCATTGAACTTATAAAAATAGGATATGATTAATAAACTGACATCAAGAATTAAAAAAAGCAGAAAAGTACCGAGAAAACCCAAGCCGTAAATTTTTTTCCGTTTCTGTTCATCATTACTTTCTGCAATGTATAAATTAATCGCCGGGAAAAACCCAAAATTAAATACAAGCAAAGCTAACTGCCAGGTATTCTGAAGCAGCTTATAATCACCCAGCAAATTACCGCCCAACATATTTGCAGTTAATACGCTGGTAACGAAACCAAAGCCAAAATTAATAATGATTGAGGCGTAAAGCGAGCTAACCTGACGGAATTTCCGGCTGCTAAACAAATCTTTGAAGTTAATCGAATTACTTTTCAATATTGCAGATAGGATGTTCATTAAGCTTCTTCTATATTCTCATGCTTTTTTTTCATTAACCCGATACCCAATCCGAGGACAATTGCAACTGTAATAGAAAACTCGGCATCGGGATAAAACCAGTTTGAAAAGTTGCCAAAAAAGTAAACACAAGCAACGGCAAATGGTATAAAAACCATCCTATCCAATTCAATTCTTCTCAATAAACTTACAATAGAGGTTACAAGGAATGTCAACATAAAGATACTGGACGGAACACCGTACAAATATGCCAAATTCAAAAATAGGTTATGTACACCTCCGATTTCACCGGTTACTGCATACGTCTGACCGGAAGTAAACATATCCATGTAATAAATATTACTAAATTTCGTTCCGATCCCCAGCCAAAAGAAGTCAGGAATTCTTTGCAGTACTACTAAATAAATTGCGAATCTGCCTGAAATCGTATCATCAGACATTCTCTCTTGAACACCGCCGCCAAAAAAGCTGGAAGCATTGAACAAAGTACTCTGACCAATGAGAAGATAAAATAGAAATACACCGGCTAAGAATCCTAAACCTAATATCACTTTCCCCTTCAATTCACGATATTTAACCATGTAAAATATCATAACGCCAAGAAATATTAAGGCGCCGGCACGATGAAACGTAAGAAACATACCTAAAGGTATAAAATACAAGACGAGGGAACGAATCTTCCCTTTCTCCATTCTCATTATTGCAATAATCCACGCAATTAAGCAAAAGTATACTTGTGTATAATCAGCTATAAATAAACCACTTGAGCGTAATACATTTTTAAAGGCTATTCTACCAACACCGACTCTCATGAATTGTTGATCAACAAAAAGCTGCACAATCCCGATAAACGTTGATATGACGGCAGTAATTATTATGATATTAAAAATCGCATCCATCAATTCTTCACTCCAGACGCTTTGTAATGCAAAGAATACAAGAATAAAGACCAGCCAATTTAAATATACCAACAAGGAATACTGAAATGTCAATCCTTGCGCAAAATGTGAGAAGAAGACTGTCAGAAACCAGATGAAAAGGAGGACGAATAACTTTTCCATGGACCACATCGGACTGGCAATCTTGTTACCTCTCATTTTTTGGTAAAAAATTGTCAATAATGATATGAGTAAAAGAGCTCTGTTAGGCTGAATGCTACCCCCTAAAGCCGCAATAGTCGGAATAAATATATCCTGACTAAGAATGGACTCACTCATAATCCAAAACATTACGGTAAAGCCCAGAATCCTACTTGTTTGCATCTTATAAAAGGTAAAATAAATACATATACCTAATGCGAAAATCAGATATAGAATAGAATATACACTTATCATATTGGTTGTATTCTTTTGTTTCTTTAAAGAACCGGCCTATCAGGTGTCAATTGCAGACACTCGGTAACGATGGACTTTTAAATCCGCTAAATGTGATAATATTCTTTATACCAGGTGACAAATTTTTGAATTCCGGCTTCATAATCCGTACTTGGTACAAAGTTATATGCATTATTAAGTTTAGAAATTTCGGCATACGTATTTTCAACGTCACCCGGCTGCATTGGATAGGTTTCTATAACAGCCTTTTTGCCAAGGTATTGTTCGATAATCGAGACAAGCTTTGTGATTTCAATGCTCTTGTGGTTCCCAATATTAAAAATCGAATGAAGTTCTTCCATCGACTTGGTCTGTTCGGTTTTACTATCAATTTCACCGAATGTTTTAGTAACAATATTCGATATACCACAAACGATATCATCTATATAGGTAAAATCCCTCTTCATATTACCTGCATTAAAAAGCTTTATTGGCTCCCCCTTGCAAATTTTATCTGTAAAGATAAAGTATGCCATATCAGGACGTCCCCAAGGGCCGTACGCGGTAAAAAATCTTAACCCGGTAGTTTTAAATTTGTAGAGACTTGAATAGGAATACGCCATCACTTCATTAGCTTTTTTTGTGGCGGCGTATAATGATACGGGATGGTCGGTACGATCGTCTTCACTAAAAGGAAGCTTTGTATTGGCGCCGTAAACCGAACTGGAGGAAGCAAACACCAGATGTCTAACATTTGAATTGCGACATCCTTCTAAAATATTCAGAAATCCGTGTATGTTGCTGTCAATATAGGCAGAAGGATTTATCAATGAATATCTGACACCTGCCTGAGCAGCTAAATGGACAACAATGTCAAATTTCTCATTCTCAAATAATCGCTGCATCGCCTCTTTATTTTCAAGAGCTAACTTGATGAAGCGGTAATTGGGAAATTTCTCCGATGTGACAAACTTATTTTCTTCCAACTGGCCCGCAGCAATGCCTGACTCGCTCAGCCTGTCTTTCTTTAATTGCGGATTATAATAATCATTGATACAATCTAAGCCAACTATTTCACATTGAGATTCCAGGAGTTTTTTCACTACATGAAAACCGATAAATCCGGCTGCTCCTGTTACTAAGACTTTATGCATATTTCAATTTTCTCTTCAATAGGGTTGTAAAGACTACCAGTAATAGATTAAGTAAGGGTCGAAATGCTCCTCGAAATGGTAATCCTTAACGAGACGTGTAAAAAGGGATTGTTTGTTTAAGACCTTCTATAAAATTAAGCTTTGGGACAAAATGTAGTTGTTCTTTGAGCAAATCAATTGATGCCAGAGAGTATTTAATATCACCTGCTCTTGGCTGCGCATAAATTGGCTCAATAGAAGTGCCCAGGATCTCATTTATCGCTGATACGACATCGTTGAGTGTAATTGCCTCTCCACATGCGCAATTAAAGAGCCCGCTAATTTTACCAGGCATTGTAGCTGCTAAAATATTTGCTTCTACTACATTCTTCACATGGACAAAATCCCGGGTTTGGAGGCCATCGCCAAATATAACAGGTTGTTCTCCGGCGATCATAGCAGTGATAAATTTAGGTATTACCGCCGCGTATTGTGAATTAGGATCCTGCCGGGCACCAAAAACATTGAAATATCGGTAGGCAACGGTTTCAACATCGTACAATTCGGCGAACATCTTGCAATAGTATTCCCCCGCCAACTTTCCGACAGCATATGGCGAAAGAGGCTGCGGCCGCATATCTTCACGCTTTGGCGATTCCGGATCGTCGCCATAAGCGGCAGACGATGCGGCAAAAACCACACGCTTAACATTATTGCGTTTAGCACTTTCCAGAACGTTTAATGTGCCGGTTATATTTACATCGTTAGCAGTAATCGGATCAGCTACTGACGCTGGAACTGAAGCAAGAGCAGCATGATGCAGAATAATTTCACTTCCTTTTACAGCTTGAACCACCTTATCAAAATCACGAATATCAATTTCGAGCAACTCAATATCGTTTTTAAATGGAGCGATATTTGATTGTTTGCCTGAATAAAAATTATCAATTACTTTTACCGAATGCCCCATGTGCAGTAAGTTCTCAACAAGGTGTGAACCTATAAATCCGGCACCGCCTGTAACTAAAAAATTCGACATAATGTTTTAACCCGGTTTTAGAAATCTCACTTTTCGCATACGGTGCGTACCGCGAAAAGTAAGCAAATAATTGCGCGCTGAGAATATTTTGGAAAGTGTTTTTGTAATCCTGGTAAGAGAGCTTCGTTCAATATGGGGTTTGAGATATTAGAATCTCTGATTCCTATCATTCATGCGATTAATATTACCGGTAATCAATCGTAATCTATAAAAAAATATAAAGCTTCGCATGGTGAACCACATGAATTCACATAACTATACATCCCTAAACCAAATCACCTTAAATTCATAGATCGACTAGTTTAAAGATAGAAATTATAAGTCTAAAATATAACAATCTTTTCAGAGACTCACAAACTATACAGATGCAAGTATTAACTCGGTCACGTATAAAGAAAACTCTTAATCAACCCACGTTACACTCAGTCAATATTTGAATATATTACTCTATTCCCTTTAATACTCAATAATTTCATTTTTTATAAAAACATCATTATTGTATATTTGTTCGAATTTTTCATTCTGTATGCGGAATCCTTAAAGTGATAAAATCCAATGCTATAAAAAACAGAATTCTCATAGCCGACGATGATGAAACACTCTGTTATGTTCTTAAAGAGCAGCTCTTAGATAAGAATTATGAAATAGACATCGTTTACAATAGCGAAGGTGTTTTCGAAGTTCTCAAAAAGAGCTCGTATGATGTTTTGTTGTTGGATTTGAACATGCCGACACAATCCGGATTCGAAACACTTCTGGGAATTAAAGACAATCTACCATCTCTGCCGGTAATAATACTTACCGGCCAAACAGATGCACAGTTGGCCGTAGAATGCATGAAATCAGGTGCGTTTGACTATGTAGTTAAACCTTATAATTTTGATGAGCTGCTGGTAGCAATTGACAGGGCTATTGCCCATAAGGATTTAGTGCTCAAAAATGAGATTCTGGAAAAACAAATAACGCAGAAAACACCGGGCAAAATAGTCGGACAGAGTCTTGCAATTAAGTCTGTGCTTGCTCTGGCAGAAAAAGCAGCCTTGTCAGATTCCAATGTGCTTATTGAGGGCGAGACTGGAAGCGGAAAAGAGCTCATCGCAGAAATTATCCATAAAAAGTCGGCTCGAGTTGAAAAACCGTTCGTAGTAATTAACTGCGCTTCCCTGCCGGATACTTTAATCGAAAGCGAACTTTTCGGTTATGAAAAAGGGGCATTTACGGATGCAAAAAATTCAAAACAGGGTTTAGTAGAAATCGCCAACGGGGGAACTCTATTCCTGGACGAGATTGGCGAAATGAGTCTGACAATTCAGCCTAAATTGCTAAGATTTTTGGAGAATGGCGAGTATAGACGCGTAGGTGGGCTAACTACACATACCTCAAATGTACGTGTCATCGGAGCATCGAACCGCAATCTACTTGAGGAGGCGGAAAAAAAGAATTTCCGCAGAGATTTACTGTTCAGGCTGAATGTTGTGACCCTGATTATCCCGCCGCTCCGGGAAAGAAAAGATGACATCATCTTACTCGCTGAGCATTTTCTAACTTTGAAATCGCCTATTCGATCGCCGAAAACACTGACGGATGAGGCCAAAAAATTACTTATGGATTACCCATTCCCCGGTAATATCCGGGAATTACAGCATGTAATTGAGCGCGCAATCATTTTTTCAGATGATAATTATATCCGCCCCGAAAATCTTTTGCTCCCCCATTTTAAACAGCAGAATTCATCGGCAAAAAGGCTTATCCAAACCGATGAAGACGATGAACAACATGCAGTATTGACTATTGATGAATTGGAATGCAACCACATCTCGAGAGTCTTGCGAGCCAATCACTGGGAACAGGCAAAGAGTGCTCAGCAGCTGGGCATAAGCCCTAAGACCCTTTATAATAAAATTAAAAAATATAATCTACGCCCGGATGTCAACAATTGATTATTTCGCATCGCAAAATTTAACTGAAGAGCTTTTGCCCCTGCTCGGAGGTATGCTCACCGGACAGACCGAACAAGAAACTCTGGCTAAAATATTACCCCCTTGTCTGCTTTCTTCGGATAGTGATTTTAACGCGATTATCCTTAGCAGAACCGGTGAGCCTTTGCAGATTATTCCTTACGATCCGTACGAATTTTTTGAAAACGGAGACGTTTTCCAAAAAGAAATCCATGAAAAGTTACCGGCTTTGCTCAGGATGATAAAGATACATCATTCTGCTATTGAAACAGCAAATATTCCAACGGAAATGCGGTTGGACTTCATACTGGAGATGGCTTCAATTCAATACATTGTGCACCCAATAAATACCGCAAATGGCATTGCCGGCGTTCTTTTCAATGCAAAAACAAAAACTCAGTTCTCCGAAAAGAACAAGGCTGCTATTCAAGGATTTGCTTCACTTGCATCCTTTATCCTGGCTTTTGCCAAAAAGGTCGAGAACCTGAAAGCAACTGAAGCTAAGGAATCACTCACCAAACGTTTAGATATCATGGGTAAAGTAGCCGGTACAATGGCTCATGATATTAATAACCTTCTTTCAGGAATCTTTGGTAGCCTGGAATTACTTTCCAGTTTTGTAGATGACCCGGATGCAAACAGGCTTATAGAGATAATCCGGGACTGTGCACTAAAAGCAAAGGATTTGACTCATGGACTGCTCAGCTATGGCAGAACATCCCCAAAACGATGGGAGAAAATACATGTCGAAAAACTCCTTACCGAGCTCAAAGAATTTGTGTCGCAAAGTTTTTCCCAATCAATTGATTTCAATATCCGTCTTGATAAAGACATAAATACCATGACCGGTAATCATACTCAGATATATCAGGTATTGCTTAATCTCTGCGTAAACGCGAAAGATGCACTTACTGAAACCGGCGGCTCAATAACACTATCGGCAAGAAACCTGACGGTTGATTCCATGAATGCTATTGAATTCCCCTCTCTTGAATTTGGGAAGTACATACATTTTGTTGTGGAGGATACCGGTAGCGGAATCGAACCGGAAAACGTCCAAAAATTGTTTGAGCCTTACTTCACTACAAAACGGGCCAAAGGTGGTTCTGGTTTAGGGTTGTATATAGTTTATAATATTGTTCAGGCACATCAGGGCACAATTGAAGTCGAGAGTGAACCGGGTAAAGGGACTAGATTTGACTGCTATTTCCCTGCCACTATCGTTCCGGAAACACCCGTCAAAAAGGCCGATATTATCATGTTGATTGAAGATGACTTAGTGATAAGTGATCTTTTGGCAGAGCTTTTCGAGTCACATGATTATGAAGTGATTAAGATCATTTCAGCTTCTGAGGCTGTGAGAATTTTAACAGAGGAGCTTCAAGTTTCGTTGATTATATCAGACTATCATCTTGCGGATATGGATGGGTATGCGTTCGCTTCACAAATACGGAGTCTAGGAATTGAAGTACCGGTTATTATCACCACTGGGGACAATAATGTGGCCAGTAGCGGCATATTCGTCCCTTTCAAAAGCCTTAGGGTATTATTAAAACCATTTGAATTTGAAGAGCTGCTCGATATCGTCAAAGAGCTAATTTAACTCTCATCTTTCTCCGATATATCCATCATTTTTATATCCCCAACATATTTATCCAGCTTCGGATCATCAGATAGTATGTATCTATTAAGAATTGCAGATATCTCAGTAACGGAATTATTAATAATATCTAGTTTCGCACTAATATCTTCAGGACTGACAGGATTCTTGGTCAACAATCTTCTGATCGCCGTGGTAGCAAGATTTATTAAGGTTAAAGGTTGTTTTAGGTGATGGTTTGCGGAAACAATGGTGGCTGAAAAGGTTTGCATCTTTTCGTCAGCAAGCTGCCTTACGATACGTTCTCTTTGACGAATTAATGAGGCAATGCGCTCAGCTAACTCAACAAACTCAATAGGTTTTTTGATATAATCGGAGGCCCCTGCCTGAAATCCTTCCTGCACATCTTCAGGTTGAATTTTAGCCGACACAAAAAGAATCGGAATTATTGCAGTCTCCGGGTCTGCCTGAAGTTTCCGGCAAACTGCATATCCATCAATATCCGGCATCATAATATCCAGGAGAATGGCGTCGGGTTTTAGTTTCGCGGCGAGTTCCAAACCTTCCTTTCCTGATGATGCAGTTGAAACACTGTATCCTAAGCGCTTTAATCTTTCACGAAGAAGAAGAATGGTATCCGGTTGATCATCAACTACAAGAATTTTATGCATGCAAACTTTTATCCTTTTGCAGCCATTGCCGCAAGCTATTTATCAAATATTTTGAATCTATCGGCTTGGGTATAAAACTGTTAAAGCCATATTTGTAAATAATGTTTCTTTCCTCAACCATTGCCCGGGCGGTTACGGCAAATACCGGGGTTGAGGCGAATTTTGCCATCGATCGGATAACTTTAATTGTTTTAAATCCATCCATAATCGGCATCATAATGTCGAGTAGAATCACGTCAGGGGCATAATTTTCCAAAATTTCGATGCATTCCTTACCGTTTTTGGCCAACATGGTATGGCAATTCATAGACTCAACTATCTCGTTGATGGTAAAAAGGCTTTCGGGATCATCATCGACTATAAGAATTTCCGGCTGTTTCAGCCATTTGAATTCCGAATCAGCCACGGGTAAATCTATGCTCGAAATTGCATGGGCGCTCCCGCCTTTCACCTTTGCAATACCAACGGGTAGGGTAACAAAGAAAGATGAACCTATCCCCTTTTCGCTTTTTAGTGATAGCTTTCCATGTAATAATTCAGTGTACTTTTTCGCGATGGAAAGTCCCAATCCTGATCCTACATAGCGATGACTGGTATTACCTTCTGCTTGAATAAACTCTTCAAAAATAAGAGCTTTTTCTTTCTCATCAATGCCGATTCCAGTGTCCTGAATCTCAAAAACTATCTCATTATGTCCGTTATGCTCAATATGTAAAGTGACGAATCCTGCCGGTGTAAATTTAATTGCGTTACCCAGCAAATTCAACAGAATCTGATAAAGTTTGTTCTTGTCTGTTGTCAGTAGAACATCCTCTTCAGGAATGATCTTTACGACATATTCCAAATTACTTTTTGTGCACAAAGGAGCTATCGAATTTGAAATTTCCCTAGCAAATTCATTCAGCGAGAATACTTCATTGGTAATCTCCATCTTCCCGAATTCGATTTTGGTCAAATCCAGAATCTCGTTGATCAATTTCAATAATCGCTTCCCGCTTTTAGTCATAACCTCAAGCCGCTCAAGATTTTTCGGACTCAAGCTTTTATCGGCAACCAGCAGGTCGGTCAATCCCAAAATCGAATTCAAAGGAGTACGTAACTCATGCGAGATTGTAGCAAGGAATTTTGATTTCAGTTCAGTCGCTTCTTCTGCTTTTCTCTTCTGATGCTCTAACTCACGAACGAGCTGTTCCAGCCTCTTATAGGCAAGCACTTTTGTAAATCCAACAGCGAGTTGCGTCTTGATTTTCTCAATATAGTCTTTCGACTCCTGATCGACCGAGCACTTTGCACCTAATTGCAGCAAGGCTATCACTCTGTTTTCAATCATAATAGGTATAATCAAAATTTCAGCTATGTGCGAATCATGGCTGTCTGCAACTGGATCAACATCTTTATTTTCAAGCTTAAATTCAATTTTTTTCTTTTCCTTAATGGCCTGCTGCAATAACGAGTTTACTGAATCAGATATGCTGGGTTCAATATCCATCCCCATCGAAGCAGCCACATCAAGCTTATTGTCTTTGACCATATAAATAGCCCCGACAATAAAATCAGTTGAATGTTTAATCCGCTCCAGACAATCATCTGCAATTGTCTGGATATCCTGACTGCGATTTACAAGAGCAAGGAATTCGGTATATTCTTTTTTAACAACTTCCTGCTTCTCCAATTCATCAAGCATGATATTAAAAGCAAGCCCAAGTTCGCTCAGTTCGTCAGCAGAGATGATTGTGATACGATCATTGAAATTTCCACTCTTTACTTTACGAGTAGCAGTTGTCAGGTTATTAATCTGCTTTCTGAATTTGCTTGTAAAAACATACGTCAATATGAGTGAAATCACCACACTTGCAGCACCAAGTATTTCAAATATATCTTTTAGGTTACTTCTCAGGCTTCCGGTTTCATTGATGGTTGTAAAAACTATCAGTGTAAGTTTTTTATTATCGGAGATTGTTTCTTTTACACGGTAGATGGTAGACAAGAAATAAGAATAATCTGTTTCCACGGAAAAAATTTCGTAATTATTTTTCCAGGATAATGTATTGAAGGCCTGTCCGATGTTATATAGATATTTTTGATTGGCATTTTCATTGGTAAACGTTACTAAATTTTTATCAAGAAAGAGAGCTATACCGGCATGACCCCGAGCATTGAGCCCGGTTAAATAATCGCTATCCATGTTAAAGCCATATAAAAATTCTTCACCTGAACGGGTTTTAAATAACCGGACTATGAGGTATGGGTTGGCTGTAAAGAATTCCTGTAAGGTGAAATTTCCTGCCGGCAAATTAAGCGTGCTTTTTATGAGAAGTAGTTCAGGATGATCGTTTTTGCTTTTCCCGATTTTTAAAACATAATCCAGCTCTTTATATACCTTAGTAGGCTTTTCAACGATAAGGCCACTATTGTGACTATTTAGAAACGTTTGAAAAGATGCATCACTGGTCTGTAAATCATTTTCAAAAGTAAAGATGATGTCGTTCGTGGAGTTTAGCAGGTTTTTTGATTGTAAGGAGGTTAGAACATTATACATGATGGAGTAAAATGCAAATCCCGACCCACCAAGGATTAGAAGAAGAATGGAGAAATTTATTACAAGAATCTTAAGATTGATTTTCATCCGATGAATCGGAATTTAATACTTTACGAATTGTAATGAGCAATTCATCAAAATCATACGGTTTACTAATGAAATCATTCGCTCCTATTTTTGCGGCCTCTATCGCGCTTTTAACATCTGCATAAGCCGTGAGAACTATTACCTTGCAATGCGTAGGCCTTTTACATAGTTCGTATAATACGTAGAATCCATCCTTTTCAGGCATTTTGAGATCCAACAGCATAAGGTCTACATCTTGCCTCTGTAAAAATTCAAAAGCCGCATCTGCCGAAGATACACTGCTTGCGGTATACCCTGTTTCACAAAGTTCTTCCGAAAGGGCAGTCCCCAAAGCGACATCGTCATCAACGATTAAAATAGATTCCATAGAATTATTTATCCTTTGGTATAACGGTTGACTCCTGTGCATCAAGCTGATAGATTTTTACTTTATCACGATTCGATTTTAATTCCTTCGAAATCGGGCTTTGGGTAGAAGGAAATGCAAGTCGCTCCTTCAATTTCGGCAACAATTCAACTTTAATAACAATAACCAGTTCCTTTTTTACCACACTGATAACATCGCTTCCAGTCAAGTAACGAATACCGAATACCCACCAAGGAAGATCTTTCAGTACAGGAATACCGCTTCTAGTGGTAGATTCCTCATTCTGATATAATCCACCTATGACGGTTTCTTCGCCATTGAGCATCAGCACCTGGGTTTTTGCACTGGTTTTCTTTATTTCCGTACTCAATTCCGATGGATAGCCACTTGAACGCTCAACATCCAGATCAACGAGAATGTAGTTCAAACCATCCTGCTCATAAACATAAGGAGTAACTTTAATAATTGAGCCGGTTGAGAAGAAATTATCGGTGACGTTTCCGGCAAAATCCTTTTGCTTGAGTGAAAAATCTGACCCTACTTGAATCTTACCAGGGACTTTATCACGTACCGTTATTGAAGGACATGAAATCAATTCACCGATTTTTTGAGTTTCAAAATACCTGAACAACGAAAGAGCCTGTCCAAAGAAACTACCTGCGCCAAAATTTGTACTACCTGATACTGCAAAATCCGAGGTTGTGGAAGTTGAAGATGCAGTGGATGAAGTACCAATATTGGAGGTTGTACTGGTTGACGTGACTCCTGTACCTATACTTCCTGATTTACTGCTCAGTATAAATTGCCAGTTGATTCCCCTTTCACGTGCAATATTAACATCCATATCAAAAAATATGGCAGATATCTTCACTTCCCTTCCATCGATGTCTGAATAGGTTTCAGGTTTGATATCCAATTTCGATTCTAATTTGGATTTGATAACCGTTGCATCTTCTCTCTGATCATACACCAATCCGGCATACTGCACAATCATTAACAGTGCCTTTTCATAAGGGACGTTTACAATTTCGACCCCAATCGGGTCTTCCCGCTTTACCAGACTGAGAATTTTTCTACCGGTCTTTTTCTCGCTTATTTTATTAATAAGAGAAATAGCTTGTGAAAACGGAATATTCGCCGAAAGTGAAACGAGTTCATCCGGTGCCGTGTAGCCTTTCAAAGTTCTTTCCAATCCGGCTTGAGCCATCATGGTAAAACTGTAAAAAACAATTATCATCAAAATCAGTGGTGTATTACGTTTTATCATAATAATCTCTACTTGACCGTTTTTTGTATTTCTTTTTCCAATTGTATTTCAACAGATTCTACGATACCACCTTTGTTCAATACGAACTTGGCTTTATTGTTCTTTCTATCAATCTGTGTTAAGTAACCCAAATAAACTTTATCCCCCTCCATAAGAAGGAATGACTCGCCTTTAAGATCAGACAAGAACACACCATCCGGTACGACGGCCAACAGCCGTGCACCTTGAACATCAAGCAAACCGTCAACATTCGGCGGTATCTGAGTTCTTAGAAGCGGATAAAAAATATCATATACATGCGGAGCACGTAAATTATTTTCGACGTATTCGGCTGAAGTAAATCTATCATTATCAGCGAAATACACTCCGACATTAAAAACGAAATTAACCAGAAATTCAGGTTCATTGGCATCTGTCGATAAAATATAATTCGACAGACTGATATTCAATATCTTTTTAAGCTCTTTACTTTCTTCAATGGCATAAATTATCTGGTAAACATCGTTAAAATCACCATAACCGGTCATTTTATACTCGTAATAGAAAAAGTTTTTATCCGTCTTTCTATCAACGTACTCAATATCAACTTTCGAATCCTCAGATAATTGAGGAGTAACTTTGTTCATAAACTCATAAAAGCGGAGCGGAGAAATACCCTTAGGAATATTAAACTTCCGGGCTGCCAATATTGAATCGAGCGTACTGGCCTGTTTCACCTTTTCAGCAAGTTGTTTGTTTAGAACCTCGGTATTATACTCATATGATTTCAAATTCTTCAGCGTAAGAGTCTTTTTCTTAATACTAGGCCGCTGAATAAAAAGCATAAACGAGAAACCTACTATTAGTAGAAGTACCAATATCCCGAAAAGAGCAAGAGTATTTTTAATTTTTCTATTCACTAATATCTCTTATTTCTTGGGTTTCAAGTTAAGGACAAAGCGGTACGCGTCCTTATTTTTAATAGGATCATAATTGACACTGCGTAATACCGCCGAATCGAGATTAGCCGTTAAGTCTGTAAGCACGTTTCTGCTCAAGGAATGGCCCTCGATTTTAGCCAATTTGGCATCATCAATCGTCAGATTGCGCAGCCAATAATTTTTTCTTCTTGCTGAATAAGAGCAAAGTTTTTCAAAGAAACTATCCCAGACTTCTGCACCTACCGAGACGGAATCAAGTATCCGCTGAGTTTCATCAAAGTTATTAATTTTCATATTTAGATTTTCAATAGCCGACAATATCTGAAGATTTTTATTCTTTAAATCGGTTTGAACCGTGATTTCCTTATTCAGTTTACTTATTTCACTCTGATTCTGCAAAACCCTAACGGTAATAAAAAATGCAGCAAGGAACAGAAGCGGAATCATCAGATATCCATGCCATGCAAATTGAAAAACTTTTTGATCTTCTTTGACGTAGCGAGGAAGAAGATTTAAACCTTTAAATGTTTTTGCTTCTTCTTCAAAATATTCGGTCGCTACTGCAATAGGCATGGTGAATGATGAAATTCTTGATTTCATTTCATCATTCAAACCTGAATAATCTATTTCCTCAAAGTCTACCCTGCTGACATTTGTTTCAGGGAATGTTCCATAAAATGAGAGGATAAGATTTTCCGATACGTCTTCACCGCATACGATGATATTATCGAGAGTCGGGATTCCACCATTCTCCATCTCAAGTAATATTTTGGAAAAATATACATCGTAGGTATGCAGATTGGAAGTACCGATATCAAGAGTGGAGCCGATGTGTTTAAGTTTACGTCCCTGAAGAAAGATTAACTTACTGTACTCTTTACCAATATATACGATTAAGGAATAGTCATCAGGGAAGAATTTTTTCTTTTTTGAAACATAATTAACCAGCGATACTTCCGCACTTTTTACCGAAGTGATTTTATACACGCGCTTACCATTGTACATGGCAAGCTTGTTAATCATGCGGATGCAGCCAATATCCTGACGAACATATGCTGTAAGCGAACTGCCATCTGCGAGTTCAACAACACCGTATGTTTCCCTGTCGATCTTTTTCTCTTTAAGGTCACCGCTGTCAACCAATAATTCCTGCGTTGTGCCAAAGCTGCCGGTAGTCTTTTTTGAAACGACATGATAATAAATATCTGGTTCGGTAAGAATCGGGATAAAATCACAAAGGTGGAGTTTAATATCAGAAAGTTCGGAATTAATGATTCCTTCAAATACCATTGAAGACTCAGATGAGTCTGTAGCATTAGCTTCAGTCCCTTCAATCTGAATACCGGGTTCGCTCTCGATTAAATCGAGCGACATCCGGTTATCGGCTGTTTTTCCATAAATATCGACAGAGGCTACCTTAAGAAGTTTGATCTGGTTCTTATCTTTGATAAAAACTCCGAACTTCGTATCGGTACCTTCATAATACACACAAATAATCGGACGCATTTACACCGCCGTCAGTAATTGTTGCATTCTGGTTTTATTATTTGCATATGCAATAGCAGTTTCCATTGTGATGCGTTTTAACTGATATAACCTTTTTAAATCCTGTTCCAGAGTGTGCATGCCCTGCTGCGTACCCTGATTAATCATCATATAAATTTCGCTTGTATTATTGTTCTTTATTGCAGCCCTCACACTCGGAGTTACAATAAGCACTTCTTTTGCAAGCGTGACTTTGCCGTTCAGTGTCGGCACAAGTTTTTGAGAAACGATAAGTGTCAATACATCTGCCAAACGGTTACGGACACGATCCTGTTCTGACGGATGCACTTCAGCAATAATACGGTCAATAGATTCCACAGCCGAAGATGTGTGCAAGGTAGAAAACACCTTATGTCCTGTGTCAGTAACCTCAAGAGCCGCCAAAATAGTATCCGGGTCTCTCATTTCACCGATAACGATAATATCGGGGTCCTGCCGGAGTGCCTGCACTACGCCGTCTTTAAACGAAAGAACGTCACGCCCAACCTCTCGATGCCGGATAATAGCCGTATTCGACTTATGAACGAATTCCAACGGCGACGCAATTATTACGATATGTGCCGGGTCAATTTTATTATGAAAATCGATAATTGCATCAAGCGTGCAAGATTTACCGGAACCGGTAATACCGGTAATAAGCGTCAAACCAAATTTAATGTAAGTATGACTCAAAGACCGTAACACATTCGGATGAAATTCATAACTCTCTATATTGCGCAATGTGAATGAAATTGCGCGCATATTCAGACTCACATTATCAAGATCAAAGTATACCGTTGCCCTGAATCGTTGATGCTGTCCTTTTCTTTCGTAGAAAAACGTGTAACTGAAATCGAGACTTCTTGTTACCGTTAGATATCTGCGTTGATTATCATTTAACAAATTGATTATCAGCACGGCAGCTTCATCCATCGTAATCTTCGGCAAATCTTTGACCCGCTCTTTTTTGCCGTAAATCCGCATCCAAATATATCCATCACAGGCATATCCTCCAATTTCTATATCAGAGGCTTCGCGTTCAATCATACCGGTAAGAATACGGTTAAAGAATCTCAAAAACAATTCTCTTTCAGCCGGAGAGAAGATTGAGAATTTCTCAATGATGTAGTTTACCCTCTCCTGACCCATGCTGGTAGCAGGAATTGTAGAAACCAAACGGTTTATAATTGTCTTAATTTCTTCAATCATACGTTATTCTTCCATCGTTGAGGCTATAACTTCTTCAAATGATGTCAGGCCTTCCTTAACTTTTTCAAAACCGCTCTCACGAAGATTTAAAGTACCATCCAATCGCGCTTGCTTGCGAATGCTTTCTTCATCAACCTCATCACCCGAGTGAACGATCAGGCTTCGCAATTCCTTAGTGAAATAGAGTCCTTCGTGTATCGCCATACGACCTTTATAACCGCTTCCGCCGCATTTTTCACATCCCGTACCGGCTTCATAAATTTCATAATTTTTCCACTCTTCGTAATCAAGTCCGTATTGTTTAATAATTACCGGATCAAGATGTGTTGTCTTCTTTTTACAATTCGGACATAATTTACGAATCAAACGCTGGGCAACAATAATGTTAATAGCATACGCAATAAGGAATGGTTCGATTCCCATTTTGTACAATCTTGCAACTGCGCTGGGCGCATCGTTAGTGTGCAGAGTTGAAAACGTCAAGTGACCCGTGTTTGCCATTTTAATAGCAATATCGGCAGTCTCCTTATCACGCATCTCACCAACAAGCACAATGTCCGGATCGTGACGCAGAATAGCACGGATGGCCTGCTCGAAGTTCATCTTCACACCAATCTTCAACTGGCGCGCACCTTCGATAACATATTCCACTGGGTCTTCAACTGTAAGAACATTTACCGTTGGATCAATCACCTGATACAATGCCGCAATCAACGTTGTACTCTTACCACTTCCTGTAGGACCCGTAAGGATGATCATACCCTGGGGCTGTGAAATAGCCTTTTCAAACGCTGACTTAGCATATCCGAACAAACCGAGTTTGCTCAAATCCTTGATTACCTTGCGGTCATCAAGAATACGAATTACTATACTTTCAAATTTATTTTTCAATTCTGTACCTACCATCGGAAGCACAGATACACGGAAACGGATAATATGACCGTCAATTTCTCTTTGTATAAAGCCGTCCTGGGCTTTTTCACGTTCAAATCTGTCCAGGCCGCGTGAGCGGTCTTTCACTACTGCAATAACGGCTTCCGGAGAAGTATTATCCTGAACATGCCACAATTGCAGATTGCCGTCCTGACGAAATACAATGTCAGTACGTTTGTTTGACCTTGGAACAAAGTGAATATCGCTGACTCCCTTACGAACGCCTTCAACCAAAGCGGCCTCAATAAGATTTACCAGCGCGCTCTTGTTGATTTCAGCATCAAGTTCAGTTTCATCAAGATTTGTAACGTCAGTATCTTCTACTGCAATTTCAGAAGGAATTTCTTCAAGAAGTTTTAAGAATTCATTTTCAGGTGGAAACAATTTTTCGATAATTCGATCATATTGTTTCTTTTTGATGTAAATAACTTCATACTTTTTTGCATTCAACCCGAATGCAATTTTCGGGATATTCCGATCAGTCGGATCAACAGCTGCAACGAGCAATTTATCTTTTTGCCTGTCATCAAACTTATAGGGCAGCACCCCGCTGCTATCCATCAGGCCTTTCAAATTTTCCCCAGCCTGTGTCATCATTTTCTTAATATTTTCAGCTAGATCGCCCGGAATTTCTTCCGGATTGATATCAAACTCTCTGAAAGCATATAACGTGGCTACTTCGCTAAAAATTTTATCATGCTCATAACCAAAATCCTGCACAAGAATCTGCGCAAGATTTCTTTTGTTTTTATTTTTATCAGCATTTTTTGCAGTGAGTGCTTTCTCCAGCACATCAGCATCAATAATGCCTTTCTTAAAGAGTAGATAACCGATTTTATCGGTAAACTCAATCGAATTATCTAACATGGAAATAGCCTCCAAAAACATTGGTGATCATACCGTTACCGGGAGTTTTAGGTTTAATAGTTGCAGTCTCGGCAGAAACAAGTGTAAGTCCAATCATGACAATCATAATAAACATTGCAATAAATACCTGTACCATTTCGATAATATTTTTTAAACGGAAAACCGTTTCGCTCTCATAATAATTCGCTAGCTGCAGTGCCGTGTTTTTAATTGTACCGGTTTCTTCACCTGAATGAAAACGTGACAAAGCAGTATCGGTAAACACACCTGATTCTTTAAACGCATCAGTAATGCCGATACCACGCTTAATCATAAGCGGTATGGCAACATTTTTAATACGCGCCTCAAAGTAGGCGTTACCGGTTGCTTCAGCAGCGATTCTGATTGGTTCGATACTCTCCGCAGAACCACTGTACAACGTATAAAATACCCGGCAAAAAACTTCAATAGCCGTTTTGTGGATTAATTGACCCATCACAGGCATACTGAACATATACCGATCCTTAATATACTTACCTTTTGGCGTAGTAAAAAATCTGCCACCAATAATGATGGGGAGAAAAATCAACGCGGCAATAATTATCATATGGTCGGTCAGAAAATCACTGATCTTCATTGTAGCCGCAGTCATAGGGGGCAAATCAATTCCGTTCTTCTGGAATAGTTTTGCAGTAGCAGGAAAAATATATCCTACGTAATACAATACAGCTAAAAGCAGAACAAATACTGTAACCATAGGACTGATCAAAGCGCTTCTTAAACTCTTTTTGAATTCCTGCTGGCGTTCAAGAAACTTTGCAGTTGCGCGATAAATTTCCATCATGTTACCGCTCTTTGATGCGAGTCCAAGCATGTATGCAGTAAATTTACCAAACACACTTTGATAGCGTAAATAAAGAACCTGGCTATCTGTACCTTTTTTTAACTCGTTGTTAATGTCACGCAGTGTTTCCCGTAGAGTTTTGTTCTGTGTATCATTTATCAAAAGTGTCATAATTTCACCGAACTGCAGTTTTTGTTCCATCAGTTCAGCGCTAATTTTAACGTATGTAACGATTTCCTGTGCGGGTGGTTTAGGAGTAAAATCTAAAAGGACTTTGTTAACGGTAATTTTATCATAACCAAGACGTGTGAGGGCTTCAACAACTTCCTGCCGGCTAAATGCTTTTTGCTCGCCTTTAATGGGTTTTTCATTTCCCTTGCTTGCAGTATATAGCCAACCGCTCTTTTTTTCAATGGTTTTAAGGTTCAGATGGTTTTTTTGTGTTAGCGTCAAAATCCTTTTTTTGGCTTCACGCATATTATCAGAAGTTACCGAACCACTAATAATTTTGCCGGCGGAATTTTCAGCAACAAATCGACATTCTACCATTTTCCAACAATCTTACTATTTTTTGCTATAATATAATAAATTCTTAATAAAATTGATTGTTTTCTACAAATATACTTTAAATTATGATTATTACTAATGAAAAAACAACTAAATAGCCCGGCAGAAAGAAATGGTAGCCAAACTGGATATTTTGAATTTAAGGAAATTTAACAGGGTGAGGCAACAGGATGTAAAATCGAAATTGTATATAAAAAAAATGCCGGCATAGCCGGCATTTTCTTAGCGATAAAACTCTTAGTTAGTTTTAGCAACTGTAATTGATGTAGGGGTAACGGTAGCAGTGTGAACAAGTTTGCTTCCGCTATCTCCGTTTTCAGTACCAGTACCGGTAATTGTAACTGACTGAGCAGCAACTGTTACAGTATAGCTACCATTTGAATTGCTTGAAAGACCAGTAGGAATTGTCCAACCTGTGAAGGTATTTGATCCACCGCCCATTGAAGCAGGTTTTTTATAATATTGCTGAGCCATTGCGCCTAAGTTGTTCAAATCTGCAATAACTGCGTTACGATTTGCATCTACTGAGCTAGCATTGAATAAGTTAATACCAACTACGATAGCGATACCAACGATGATAACGCCCAAAACGATAAGAAGCAATTGTTGTTGACCCATTGTAGGACCTTTCCATTAATATTAATAAAATAGTAATCCATTGACAGGTATAATTATTCCAGAATCATGCCAAAATAAATACACTGTTTTTGATGTAAAAATGCAAGTATTACTCTGGTGTGTAATTTTTACCTGTAAAATTTACCGCCATTGAGTCGGTAATTTTTACTTATATAAAAAAAATCCCAGTCGGTCAACGACTGGGATTTTATCATTTTATTCAGAAACTATTAGCTATTTTTCTTTGCCCATTCCAAAGCAACTTTTTCTGCTGTAATCGGCATTGACTTTATTCGAATACCTAAAGCGTCATCAACTGCATTAGCAATTATCGGAGCTGCAGGTATCATGGTATGCTCTCCCATACCTCTGGCGCCGGAAGGGCCGTCATTCTGGGGAACTTCGATGATAATCGGTACGATTTCTTCCGGAACATCCATAGCTGTAGGTATCTTGTAATCGGAGAAGTTCGGATTAAGCAGTTTACCTTTATCATCAAAACGCATATCTTCGAATAAAACTGTTGCAATTCCCTGCAACAAACCGCCTGTAATCTGACCATTGACAAGGTCCGGATTAAGCGCTTTTCCGCAGTCAACCGCTAAAACAACTTTAGGGATTCTGATCTTCCCTGTTCTTTTGTCGATCTCTATTTTAATTGCACTGGCACCAACAGTGTAATGTACGTTCTGTTTTCCACCCTGACTGGTTTCAGGATCACTTAGTGCCGAAGTATATTCCGGCATGAACATTCCGCGTCCCAGAATCGGACCGCCACGATATGTGCCATCATCCTTCTGAATACCATTAATGATGAAATCTCTTAACGGTAAACAGAAAGATTCTTCAATCGTGGATTTAACACATTCGTCCTCAAGGTATAATGTATCTTTCGGTTTCGAGAGTGCTCTTTCTACAAGCTCGAAGATCTGTGTGCGTGCGTCCTTAGCTGCTCTTTCAACCGCATTGCCGCATCCCCACGTAATGTGCGATGCAACAGTCTGCCACTCATACGGGTTTCTGTCGGTATCAGGAGTTTCCACGCGTATCTTTTCTGGTGGAACGGATAAAATTTCAGCAGCGATCTGAGCCATAACGGTCAGATACCCCTGCCCTATCTCCATTCCCGAAACAAGAATATTGATACTTGCATCTTCATTAAATTTCAGGAACGCTGATGAAGCCGCATTCGGAGGCATAGCCGGAGCTTTCCAGAATAATGCGAATCCTTTACCTATAGCAATATTCGGATCTTTAGACTCTTCCTTCTTGCCCCACTCTATCTCTTTTTCAACCTTTTCGATTGCCTCTTTTAATCCATTCGGGTGCATCTTGCATCCGTATGTAACGGTATCGCCTTCAGTGATTGCATTCTTCTTGCGAAGTTCAACCGGATCAATACCAAGCTTCTTAGCAACTTCATTCAGATGCGATTCAAGCCCAAAGAGGAATTCAGAATACCCGAATCCGCGGTATGGGCCGCCGGGAGGCAGATTTGTATAAATACAAACTGAATCAATGCTCACATTCGGTACACGGTACGGTCCGGTAGCTGAAAGCCCGGATGCATTAACAACGTTAGCGCCGTATTCAACATAAGCACCTGCATCCCAATAAAGATTATTTTCCATCGCAGTGATGGTGCCATCTTTCATGATACCGAGTTTCAGCTTACCTGTGATGCCCTGCCGCTGATAGGTATTATAAAATTCCTGAGCACGCGACCAGAGTAATTTTACAGGACGGCCTTTGCATGCGATAGCACATGCTGCACCGATGATTTCCATAGATACGCCGGCTTTACCGCCAAAACCGCCGCCAACATATGGGGAAATTACACGGACATCTTTATGCGTCAATCCAAGTGGAGCAAATGCCTGTGCGAATAAATTTCTTTGTGTGTGCGGTGACTGAGAAGCATTCCACATCGTCAAACGATTTGAGTTATCAAACAGGCCGACGGTAGCATGAACTTCAATTGCGCAGTGAGCATAACGAGGAACGGTATAGGTATCTTCGAATACAAAATCGGATTCGGCGAAAGCTTTGTTAACATCACCTTTTCTGATTTTTCTTAAATGAGCGATGTTCGATTTTTCTTTCGGGAAGAACCACGGAACATGGAAATAATTTTCAAGTTCAGGATGGATCAACTCACAGTTTTTGTCAAGTGCTTGTTCTACAGAGAGTACGGGAGTCAAGACTGTGTAATCAACCTTCACAAGCTTTGCAGCCTTCTTAGCTGTTGCAGCATCTCTTGCTATGACAGCAGCTACCTGCTCACCGACAAAACGCACACGCTTAACCGCAAAAACATGACGGTCATGCATATACAAACCGAACTTATAAGGAAATTCTTTTCCTGTGATAACTTTGACGACTCCAGGAACCTTTAAGGCTTCCGATGCATCAATGCTGTTTATCAACGCGTGTGCATGCGGGCTTTCAACAACTTCCGCATACAGCAAATTTCTACCAAAGTCTAAATCTTCAGTAAATTGGGCAGCGCCGGTAATTTTCACTTTACCGTCAATACGGGTAACTGGTTTTCCGATATACTTAAAATTATTCATGCCGTCCTCCTTACTTCACCAAATCTTCAACTGCTTCGATAATCGGAGAGTATCCTGTACATCTGCACAAGTTTCCGGCAATTGCTTCTTTAATCTGTTCTTTGTTCGGGTGTGGATTTCTGTTCAACAGTTCGGTTGTTGATAAAATAACGCCGGGTGCGCAGAATCCGCATTGGAAAGAATTATGTTCGAGAAATGACTTTTGCAGCGGAGACATTTCACCATTCATAACACCTTCAAGGGTTGTTACTTCCATGCCGTCAACTTCAGCAGCCAGTACCAAACAACTCCTCACTGTTTTTCCGTTGAGCATAACCGTACAAGTTCCACAGTCGCCTTTATCACAGCCGCACTTTGGACTCTTAACACCGATGCGGTCGCGCAAAACTTCGAGAAGTATTTCGTTGCCTGCAACTTCTATACAAACTTTTTCACCATTTAATAAGAATTCAATTTGATTTGTCATGTTCATCATCCTTATAAAAGTTTTGTACCGTAAACCGGTTTTTTACCGGTTAACCGTTTGGTTGCAGCATCTAATCCTATCTCGAGCATAACCTTTGCCATGTGCAAGCGGTACTCTTTTGAAGCGCGCACGTCGGATATCGGCTTGATCTCTGATTCGACCAAAGCTTTAGCTTTTTCAAGCAGCTCTTTGGTGACTTCCTGCCCACTCAGAAGAGCTTCAATTTTTTTCGCTCTCAGCGGGATAGGGGCAACTGAGCCGTATACGATGCGGTACGTCTTATCGTGCATTGCCAACGCGACTAAATTTACCTGCGCAAGATCTTCTCCATCATATCTGCCGAGCTTCACAAATGAAGCACCGATTGGCTTTTCATCAAGGTTCATTGTAATTCCACGGACAATTTCACCTTGTTGCAGTGCGGTTTTCCGTGAACCAACGAACCATTCTTCAGCCGGGATACTTCTTTCACCGTGACTGCTCTTCGTCAGAATTTTTGCATCATATGCAAGCAGTACCGGGCTGCTATCCGCGCACGGCACAGCAGAACAAATATTCCCAACCAAAGTGCCTCTGTTGCGGACACCCATGGATGCTACTTGTTTTGCCATTTCCATAATGACAGGACAACGCCTCTTGATGATCTTTGATTCAATGAGTTCTGTGTAGGTAACGCATGCTCCGATAAAAAGCACACCGTCTTTATAAGTAATTCTTTTGAGGACATCTAATCCCTTAACATCTATCACGACATCAGGAACGACTGTGCCGGATTTCAGCATATCAAGAAGGTCAGTACCTCCTGCCAAAATAACCGGAGCTTTGTATTGCTTGAAAACTCGTAATGCGCCTTTCAAGCTCTTTGGTTTTATATAGTCGAAGTTATTAACGATAGCCAAAGTACCCTCGCTGCAAATTATTACAGATTCGTATTTAAATATTATATGCGAAATGCTGCACGGCTGTTAACCGTGCAGCTAAAAATACAGTTCCTATTATTCCGGCAGCATAGCAACCATGCGGCACATAGCTGATTCGAGTTCAATTCCACGTAACGGGAAAGCACCGATCCATGCGCGCTTGTTGCTTAATTTGTTAATCTCTCCACCAACGTTTTCAGCGTGTACGAGTTTACGCGGGAAGAGTTTGATGTGCATAACCTGATAATATTCATCCTGCGGAAACATTTCATCCCATGAACCGACTTTGTATTTCTTCATGAGTTTTTGTTCTGCTTCAATGAATCTATCCGGATGCCATTTTCTGATAATGGTGTTCATCGGGTGATCTGCACTACCGCAGTCAACGCCGATCCATTTGATTTTCATGTCCAAGGCCCATTTATGAAAATCAGGACTTGGTCCGGGGTGTTTTACGAAATAGCGTAATTCATCACAGTTTTTCTGATCCCAGGCATATCTGTTATAGCCTGTGTTGATGATGAGAATATCACCTTTGCGGATATCGCAATTTTTCATGAGCATTTCAGGAGTGTAAAGGTCATAATCGCCGACTTCTTTTGAGATATCAACGATTGCACCCGGTCCTACCCACTCTTCAAGAGGAACATTACCGATAGATCTTCCGGCACCATGGAAATGGATTTCACCGTCCATGTGTGTACCAACGTGATTACTGGTAGTTATGATCTGGCCGTTAGCTCCCTGTCCCATGTGTGCGCCGGCAATTCTTTTGAAATACTGAACGCCAAACGGCATATAGCTTGGCCATGGCGGAGTGTGAACGGATAATCTTTGTGTTAGGTCGTAAACTTTTACGCCTTGCATAAACTTAAAGAAATCTTCTGTCTTCATTACGAGCTCCTTATTGATTTAGATAATAATCACGTAATTTATATAACCTATGCAAAAGAAAGGACATATAAAATACTATTTTTTCTCATGAATTTGCTTAGCAAATGCAATAATTCCGTTAACGAAAGGTTCAGCGGGAGCGCTTAAAACGCCTGCGCCGATCTGCCCTACTCCGGGATTTTTATGGGCAACGCCCGTATCAATGAACGGCAGGATATTCTTCTCTACTACCTTAACCATATCAATGCCTGTAGGAGTTCCACGGAAATTCAAATACGGAATTTTATAGACATTATTCTCAGCCGCCGTAATCTCATACATTTTCATAGTATAGTTCACCGCGTCTTTCGCGCTGCCGCCGACAAACTGCACAATAGCAGGTGCAGAAGCTATTGCAAATCCGCCCAGACTATTTGTTTCAGTAATCGAGCTATCGCCAATATCAGGATTTGCATCTTCCTTGGAATATCCGGTAAAATACAAGGCTTCCGGCACTAATGATTCTCCGGTAAACCATTGTTCACCTAATGAGGAGACCCAAATGCCGAAGTCCGTACCGTTACGAGCCATAACCGTTACGATGGTGCTAAATGGAATATTCTTCGCAGCATCCAAAGTAACCTTTGAAACGCCCATTGAAAGATTAAGGAAGAAGTGATCGTTCTTGTTTATGAACTCAAGAGCTTTGATAGCTGTATCAGCATCATTATTGGCAATTACAGCCGGGGCAAGAGTGCGATATAACAATGATGTCGCTGCCCTATTGCGGTTATGAGCTTCATCTCCCATGTGCAATGCCTGAGCGATAATATTCTTAAGATCAATTTTCCCGCCGTTCTCAATTGCTTTTTTCAATGCAGGATACAAAACACTTTCCATCCATTTCAACCGTGTGATGGTCTCTTCATCATATGCTCCGAAACGAAGTACTTTTCCCAAGCCTTCATTCATCGTGCAATATGATTTATTGCCATATACTTCATTCTCTAAAATAAAGACAGGCATAGATGGCGAAATAATGCCAGCCATCGGACCGACAGCTGAATGCTCATGGCAAGGTGAAAACTCAATCTTACCCGAAGCAGCAATTTTCTCCGCTTCCGTTTCATTCTTCGCAATTCCTTCAAGGATCAACGCACCCATGACAGCACCGCGCATCGGGCCGCACATTCTTTCCCACGTTACCGGTGGTCCCGCGTGAAGAATCAGATTCGGCTTCATACCCGGAACAACATCAATTGCTTTACCCATGCCGATAAGCATCGGTTTTGCATTGAGGATTCTCTGAACGGCTTCTTTATTTGCTGCTTCAATTTTATCCTGATAAGTCCTGATCGTCTCAAATACTGCCGGATCTGAGAGAAGCGGCGGTTTCCAGTCAACATGTACTGCAGGCACATTTTGTGTATCCAAAGTCTCTTTAAAAGACTTCATACCTATATTGACGACTTTCAATTCCGATGAAAACAAGCTGCTCATATATTAATTCCTTCCCGCGATTATCGCTGTTGCAAGACGGCTCGCAGCGGCATTTGATTCCATAACAATCACACCTTCTGCCTTCAACGCCTCCACAACAATATTCCTGTTTTGAGGATCACTCTCCGTACCTGTAACTGAAGCCACAACCGGAATAACACGTTTCTGTTTACCGGTACTTTGTTTCACTTCTTTAAGTACGGGGATAATTTCAGCTAACGGGTTCATATTTGCGCCGTAACCGAGCACAATGTCTAATAATATGACAGCCGTCTCAGCATCCTGTGCTTCAGTAAGAATCCGTTTATTTCTTGTTGAGTAGTCAATCATCGGGTGGGGCTTGCCTACTGTAAATTCATCATCGCCTAAATCAACGATAGTATTCTTCTCGCTTTTCCATGCATCCTTTAATTGACTAACACCGGATATCGGAGTGTTTGAATACAAATCCTTAACTTCATCACGGCAAAGCAGCTGGGTTTCATCGCAGAACGTTCCACCGCTGAATAATGCACGCAAATATTTTTGCTGTGGCAGCAATTTTGTTTTTTCTTTTGCTGCAATTTCAAGAATTTCTTTTGAGCGTGCTGATAGCTTTTCCTGAACACTTGCAACATTCTGTTTGGCTGCGAGTGCAACAGATAATAATGCACCTTCTTCCAACGTTTGAGCGGCTGTTATCTTACTTCCCTTCAGTAACTCAACCGGAGAACCAAGAAATACGCCGACAACCGGTTTGGAAATCTTTTCCGTAAGCGCTTTTACTTTTTCAATCACTTCAGGTGCCGGTGGTTTTGATACAAGTAGAATTACTTCTGTTTCAGCATCTGCTGCTAATGCAGATATTCCCTGCAAAAACATGATACCGCCAACTTGCTTTTTTACATCACGTCCACCTGTACCGATAGCTTGAGAAACTCCGCCGCCAAAGTTTGAGATAATACAGCTTACTTCCTGACATCCCGTACCTGATGCCGCGACAATGCCTATGTTCCCGCGTTTTACCACATTCGCAAATGCGAGCGGAACGCCGTTGATGATTGCTGTGCCGCAATCGGGACCCATAACGAACAATTCTCTTTTGCTCGCAAACTCTTTCAGAGCAATCTCTTTTTCAATCGAAACATTATCTGAAAAAAGCATAACATGCAATCCGTTCTCAAGCGATTTTTGAGCGACATCACCGGCATAACGGCCGGCAACAGAAATGAGAGCAAGGTTTGCACCCGGTAAATATTTAACCGCCTCATCAACGCTTGCAGGTTGAAAGTTTGAACCGCTGTCATCGTTCTTCGCGGGTTTTAATAATGTTTCTATCTGCGAAAGAATGCTCTTTGAATCAACTGCATCTTCTGTTTTAAATGCTATAAGAAGATCCATTTCTGTTGCATCGGAAAATTCCTTCAGCAGCATTCCTGATTCTTTCAGCGTGGCTTTATTTTCATCAGTACCCATAACAGCAGCAGAATCAATAATTCCGTTGAGACCCGCAAGCTGTTTTGCCACGAGCATAATTGATACGGAATCAAAATACTCGCCTTTTTTTATAATACCTTGAGTCTTCATAAAATTTATTCAGTAATTAAATGTATAATCTGTTTTATACGGCTATCTTCGCGAAATCGAAAGCCGATATCATTCTTTTGAATACCAAGAGAAAGCCGACTGCCATATCAGCACCCGATGTATGTCCTATTTCCAAAACGCGCGTAACGTTTTGTTTTACATCTGCCGCATCGCCGGACAATAACGATTGTATAAGGTTTTTGTTCTTCTCGAACAGCATTCCCTTTGCAGCACAATGTAAAAATGAATTTGTAAACTTGTTTTGAGAAACAGCAATCTCCTCAATACGGGAAATTGATTGTTTCATATCCCATCCCGATAATTCAGCAATGAGATTATATGCAATCAGCACGCCTGCGATTGCATCGTCCCCTCCCGGGGTAAGGCCGATACCGACGCCTTTCAGCGCAGCGACACCCTTTTCAACATCACCGGATTCTAATTCCTTCAATCCGGCATACAGTTTTCGTTTTAAAATATTCTGAAAGTTATTTTGTGGAACAACATCAATCTGATCAGAGAAATAAAACGTCAAACTGCTTTCAGGAGAAAGTTCAATGAGAACTTTTTCGAAATAATCCAGATTCTCTTTCAATTTGTTGAAATCAAATCCGTTAAAATTAAAAAAGGGATTGTAACGTTTCGACTCATCAAGGAAAATCTCTTCGCCATTCAAAACAATTGAGTGACTACGTACTTCCAATGATGCTATCGAATCCGTCACAATCCCTTTAGCAACAATATTCAGCGGACCCCCGCCAATTTTCTCAGTAACCACGGATACAAGGTTTTCACAGGCAATAAAATTCACTACCGATGAAAAACGTGAGTGCATTTCATACGTTCCGCAGCTGAGAAGATTACCGTAGCTGAGTATTTCCGTCATGCTTTATAGAATACCATCCCAAGGATTTTCTTGTATTCGTCTTTGCGCACAACTTCAATTTTGCCTTCAACCTTCATACCGATCTTCGGTGATTCGATACTAAGCTGACCTGTAATTCTGTTACCGTCTTCAAGTTCAACGATACCTAAAGCGAGAGTCTTTACTTCGTAATCCGATGGCGGATTATAAAGAATCGTATAGGTCATCAGTTTACCTTTTTTTGGCAACGGAACGATATCGAATTCGAAATGATCGTTCTCACCGCATTTTTTGCAGGTGGTTTTGTAAGGATAGTGGAGCGTTCCGCATTTCCGGCATTTATATGCATAAATATTGAGTTCCATATTAGCTCTCCTTAATGAAAGTGAGACATACAACGTTATTTCCGAAACCGCCGAAGTTACAGGTAAATCCGATTTTTGCATCTTTTACCTGACGCTTGCCGGCTTTACCGCGCAGCTGTAATACGATTTCGTGAGCCTGACCTACACCAGTAGCTCCAACCGGATGGCCTTTTGCTTTCAATCCACCTGATGGGTTAATAGGAAGCTTTCCGCCAATCTGGGTCACACCTTTTTCAAGTGCAATATGGCCTTCGCCTTTTTTGAAGAATCCGACTTCTTCGCTCTCTGCAATTTCAAGAATGGTGAATGCATCGTGCAACTCTGCAACGTCAACATCCGAAGGTTTAACACCTGCCATAGCAAAGCTCTTCTTTGATGCTTCGCGAACTGCGAGCAAGTCGGTAGGGTCTTTGCGTTCGTGTACGCAGTGTGTATCGGTAGCCTGACCAATACCTGCGAGACGAATCATCGGTTTCTTTAATTTTTTCATTACTTCTTCCGAAACCAGAACAACGGCAGCGCCGCCATCGGATACCGGACATACATCGTAGAATCTCAAAGGATCTGCAACGTATGGATTGTTTGTTGAAGCTTCAGGAGAATCAAGAATACCTTCAACAGTGATATCTTCATGCAAGTGAGCAAAGAAGTTATCCATAGCATTTTTATGATTTTTAACTGCGACCATGGCGAGGTGACGCTGTGTAACGCCGTATTTTTCCATGTACGCGCGAGCGAACATACCGGCGAGTGAAGGAAGAGTAACGCCGTAAATATATTCAGCCTGCGGATGGGTAAGCGTTGCAACAAAGTCAGTTGCTTCGAGAGGATTTGCTTCTCTCATTCTTTCGGCACCGATAACTAAAACGGCATCGCACATTCCTGATGCAATTGCCATATAGCCTTCTTTAATTGCCGAAGCGCCTGAAGCCGGGCCGTTTTCAATAGTTTCTGCACCTGCAGGTGTCAGACTCATGTGGTCTACAACTGCACTTGCTAAGCCTGTTTGTCCGTTAACTCTACCGCCGCCCATGTTGGCAACGTAGAGATGATCAACTTTTTTCAAACCGGCATCGCGTAAAGCGTCCAGGCCGGCGTAAGCTGCGATTTCAACCAGCGGATATTCCAAACGGGTAAAGCTGGTAATACCGATTCCTGCTACATATACATTCTTCATCTTATTTGCCTCCCAATCTTCTTTTCATTTCGATAAGAGAGGTACCGGTTGAATCAAGCATTGAGCGGGTCATTGCCAATAAATCTTCCGGAGCTTTTGGCGGATCTTTTGGCGGTAAGATTGCTGCTTTCGCTTGTTCCAGTAAGTGTTCAGGAACAGGACGTCTTCCGACAACCAGAGTGTTGCGTGCTTTATCAAAAAGTTCTTTTGTCAATGCCCATGAAGGACATCCGCCTAATTCGTGCGGGATGTGGAAGCGTTTTTCGAGCTTATATTCAATCATCCATCTTCTGAAACCAATGCCGGATTCAGCAACGATGAGAACTTCTTTTTGTTTCAGAATGTCCATGTGATATTCCATCTTCGTTGCGAATGCATGAGCACCAACACGAAGACCGCGGCGAAGTGAGAATGTATGATATGACATACCAACATCCGGATTAACGATACGGCCGTTTACGATAGCAGCTAACTCGCCTTCAATCTGACAAACCAAAACATACTCATCCTGTACACGGTAGGTGTAGTATGCTAACAGCTCAGAATACAGACGCGCAGCAACAATATGATAAAAGTCGCGTTCGCAATGTATCAAAGGTTCAACGTGTGGTAGAATATCCGGAATGTCTTCTCTCTCAACCTGTCTGACGATCATCGTTTGCCCGTTGGCAAGAGTCATCATTTTAGGCGGAAATTTTGGCATTGGAGTATCAATCGGACGTAAGATTTTCTCTAAATCTATTGCCATATAAGCCTCAAATAAGTTGTGGAAATAATGATCTATTTAATATCAATTGAAAATTGAGCTTAAATCGTACCTATTTAAATAGAGAAAATAATCAATTTTTTTAATATCAGGCAAAAAATATTTGATTTTTTCAAAAAAATTTCGATGCTAATATTCCCCATTTTTGCAAATATTTAAAAATTATTCAAAATATTTGAGTTTTAGCTTGTCTCCCCTGCAAAATAGCTGCTAAAACTACCTTTCTCTGTATATACTCAAAAGAATAGCAGCCGGGTTCAATAACCTCCGAATTAAGCCTCTGCGGAAAATATGTATTGACAAAAGCATGTCGATTACCTATATTATGTATGTTGTCATACAACTTTAATATGAATTTCATCATCACTATTGAAAGACTCATACATGTACCGGCCGCTGACAAAGATATTGTTAACCGCTCTATTCCTTGTGCTTTTACAATCGCTCGCTTTTTCTCAAATCACCTCCCTCACTTCAGGTAATTGGAGTTCATCTTCAACATGGGTAGGTGGCGTTGTCCCCTCTTCAACGGATAATGTTGTTATTGCAGCTGGACATATCGTGACTTTGGATACTGTTCCAGTCCAATGCAACGACCTTACCATTAGCGGCAGTAGTGCTACACTTCGATTCGCGATAAACGGCACTGTATCAAACCTAACTGTTTACGGCAATGTTCTGGTGAATTCAGGCGGCAGGCTTCGTGTTGAGAATAGAAACCCTGTCGGTGCAGCAAATAGTTACGTGGAACATACCTTAACACTTTATGGAAACCTGACTAACAAAGGCACTCTTGATTTACGCGGCGGCAGTACTTCCGGTGGAACGAGCAACGGTGTTTTAACGACGTTCACCGGTTCAACAAACTCGACCATCTCACTGGTCAGCACTACATATCAGGGTTCAGTCGAGGAATTCAATGGTATAACTATCAAAAAATCTAACGGTGCAAAAGTCATACTTGCAACAGGCAATCTGTTTATGTCAAGTAGCACAAGTGTCGGCCCCTGCATTTTAACATTAACTAACGGCATCATTGAGACAGGTAATAACGCGTGGGTCTATCTTGCAACTAACGGGGCAGGAATTGTCGGTGCATCGCAGAGCAGCTATATAAAGGGAACGCTCGGACGCGGTATGAACAGCAGTGGAACGACTGAAAAGATTTTTTACATTGGAGACTCATTAAAGATGCGGCCAATTACCGTCCGCACAACAACCGGCGGTATTTCCAGCGGCCATTACGTATTTGCAAAATTAGTCAACGGCAGCGCGAATAACGGCTCCAGTGTCCTTTCCAACGGCATTGACAGTGTTTCAACATTACGCTATTATCAAGTTGGATATTCAAAGGGCGGTGTCACAACAGCTTCGGACAGTATGACATTTTCACAGTTCACTCCGACATATAACAATGACGATAATCTTCAAGAGGGAGCAAACGGATTAACAGTCGCGTATTCAACAGATGGAAGAACAACTTGGATTGGTGCAGGCCCGACGAATCATGTTACCGATCTATCGAATCCTCCTACCGAAATTCAGTGTACTGCGATCAGTCCGGTTCTCACGCTTAAAGATGCAGGAACAATGTTCGTATCCTTAGCACACCTTACCGGCGGTAATACCGGTCTGATACCCGATAGCACTAATGCGAAATATGGTCCTTTTACACTCAACCAATATGATTTATGGAAAGCCAAGTCCTCAAAGCCGACACCGTTGGTTATCTGGATTCACGGCGGCGGCTTGACACAAGGGAGCAAGGTTGATGTTTCCTCTACTTTGGTAGAAGCATTGTTAGCAAAAGGAATTTCTGTAGCCTCTATCAACTACAGGCTGACTCCGGAAGTTGTCATACCACAGCACTACATGGATTGCGCGCGTGCGATTCAATATTTCAGATACCATGCAGCTGAATTAAACCTTGATTCGAATAAAGTTGCTGCAGGCGGAAGTTCTGCCGGAGCGCTAACAGCCTTCTGGCTTGCATTCCACGACGATCTGGCTGATGCATCAAACACTGATCCAATTTTACGCATGTCAACCAGATTAGCAGGCGTTGCCTGTTGGAGTGGTCAGACTTCCATTGATAAAAGGGACTGCTTAGCGTGGATAGGTCCGAAAGTTCTTGAGTTCAGCTATTTCACGGGTGCAGTATTCGGCATTCCGGCAGACTCAATGGATACCCCATCAGCATATGCAACATTCGAAATGGCCTCACCGTATCATTGGGTTACAAAAGACGACCCAGCAGTGTGGATGTACTATACCTATGTTGACACTCCAGCTACTTCGAGTGAAGCGATACACCATGTAAATTTCGGCTACCATTTGAAAGCGAAGATGGATTCACTTGGATTGGAGAGCAGCATTCTGACACCGGCATACACCGGCAGTGTCACAACATCAGCGGTCAATTTTTACGTCAATAAGTTGAATGCAATTACCGATACTAAAGAAACCGGCAATGCAGTTAAAAAAGATTTTCGCTTGGACCAGAATTATCCTAACCCGTTTAATCCGTCCACATTGATAAATTATCGCTTGTCTCAAGCAGAGCATGTTGTACTGAAAGTATACGATGCTTTGGGTAATGAGATAAAAACTTTGGTTAACGAAATAAAACCACAAGGTGAATATCATCTCACCTTCAATGCTTCCGGTTTACCGAGCGGCATTTACTTCTACAGCTTAAGAGCTGGAAGATATTCCGAGACCAGAAAAATGATATTGATAAAATAATTTTCCGACTATAAGGCTCTATATGCCGTCCCGGCTTCGGTCTGGACGGCATTTTTTTTGCGAATTAATAAAAAAGCCGCACCATAATATTGGTACGGCTTATGGAATAATCTAAGCTGTGTAGTTAATTTGTCTTTGCAACAGTAATGGAAGTTGGAGTTACGGTAGCTGTATGAACTAAAGGACTGCCGCTATCTCCATTCTCAGTACCTGTACCGGTTATTGTGACAGATTGTGCAGCAACTGTGACAGTGTACGACCCGTTAGAATTACTTGCGAGTCCTGTAGGAATTGTCCACCCCGTAAAGGTATTTGATCCGCCGCCCATTGAAGCCGGTTTCTTATAATACTGTTGAGCCATTGCGCCGAGATTGTTCAGATCTGCAATTACCGCATTACGATTTGCGTCCACCGAACTGGCATTAAATAGATTAATACCAACGACAATAGCTATACCTACAATTATAACCCCAAGAACAATGAGCAGAAGTTGTTGCTGACCCATAGCAAGCCTTTCAATTTGAGATTAAGAAATAATAACGGCGTAATAAATTTATTCACACAAAAAAAATCAATGTAAAATCTTTTGCTGTGATTTCCATTACATCACTTATCGCCGTTATTTATCTTAATGCATCGTGTAGGCTCTTGAAACATTCTTCATAAGATCTTTGTGAACTGCAGCTGCGCATTTTCTTCCTTCGCTGATCGCCCATACGACCAATGACTGGCCTCTGCGAACATCACCTGCAGCATAAACTTTTTCAAGTGTTGTTTTATACTCGGGTTCACCATTTGATTGGTTGGTCTTAACATTTCCTCTACGGTCAAGCTCCATTCCCAAATTTTCAAGATCCCTGATAAGTCTGCTCTTAGTCGGATGAACAAATCCCAAAGCGAGGAGAACAAGATCTGCTTCCATGATAAATTCGCTTCCGGGGCGGTCCTGAAGTGAACCGTTAACAAAATCAACCTCGCAGCAATTCATTGCAGTCAGTTCGCCTTTATCGTTCCCGGTAAAAGACTTTGTGTTGATGCTCCAGCGTCTTTCAACACCCTCTTCATGACTCGAACCTGTTCTTAACATGTTCGGCCAGTAAGGCCATGGTGTTGAAGGAGAACGTTGTTCAGGTGGTTTGGGGAACAATTCAATCTGGGTTACTGAGGCAGCGCCCTGCCGTGTTGCAGTTCCGACGCAATCAGCTCCGGTATCACCGCCGCCGATAACGACTACTTTCTTTCCGCGCGCATTAATAGTTAATTCTCTTTGTGCTCCACCGTTTACCCTGTTTTGATCAACGAGATAATCCATAGCAAAGTACACGCCTTTCAATTCCCTTCCGGGGATCGGTAAATCTCTCGGGGTCTCGGAGCCGCATGCAAGTATAATAGCATCGTAGCGCTCAAGCATTTCCGATGTTTCCATATTAACACCGGCATTAAAACTGGTAACAAATTTTACGCCTTCTTTCGTCATTTGGCGTACCCGGCGGTCAATATGTACTTTTTCTAATTTAAAATCAGGGATACCGTAGCGAAGAAGTCCGCCCGGCTTTTCATTTTTTTCATACACCGTAACCGAGTGCCCTACTCGTGCAAGCTGTTGAGCAGCTGCTAATCCGGCAGGCCCCGAACCGACAACCGCGATATTTTTTCCGGTCCTTTTCGTCGGCGGACGCGCTATGATCCATCCTTCGAAAATCGCCTTATCGGCAATTGTTCTTTCAATTGATTTGATTGCAACCGGATCGGAATTGATTCCGCAGGTACATGCATATTCACAAGGAGCCGGACAAAGACGCCCGGTAAATTCCGGAAAATTATTTGTACCGTGCAGGTTATCCAACGCTTCCTGCCACCTACCGTTGTAGATGTAATCATTCCACTCCGGAATATTATTGTGCAGAGGGCATCCGGTATCACCATGACAAAACGGTATACCGCAGTCCATACAGCGTGCGCCTTGTATTTTTACCGCATCGCCTGCAAACGGATGTTCAAATTCTTTTTGATGTTTAATTCTGCTCTCGACACTATCTTTTGCCGGAGTTTCACGTTTGTATTCTTTAAATCCTGTTACTTTACCCATATTGCTATCTACTCTATCTTATGCAATTTTTTCTTGTTGTTCCTGCCGCATTCTTTCAAGGGCAGCTTTGAATTCAAATGGCAGCACTTTAACGAATCTGGCAGACTCAGTCTCCCAGTTTTTGATAATATGTGCAGCAGGTTTGGAATTCGTGTATTCGTGATGAAGCTTAATCAGTGCAAGAATCTTATCCAGATCTTCCTGCTCGGTAACCTCCGCAATTTCAACCATGCCCTTATTCACCTTTTTCTCGAACGAAAGGTCAACATCGTAGACATATGCAATACCGCCGGACATACCCGCGGCAAAATTGCGTCCGGTATTTCCCAACACAACAATCGTTCCACCGGTCATGTATTCGCAGCAGTGATCGCCTACGCCTTCGACAACCGCGACAGCACCGCTATTACGGACGCCAAACCGTTCACCGACAACACCGTTGACAAATGCCTGACCTGAAGTTGCACCATACAAACAGGTGTTGCCTGCAATAATGTTTTCATTACTTGCGTAGGTTGCCTGTTCGGGCACTTTGATGATCAGTTTACCACCGGATAATCCTTTACCGACATAGTCATTTGCTTGTCCGGTTAAATTGAGTGTTACACCTGCAGCAAGAAAAGCACCGAAGCTCTGCCCTGCGATCCCATTCATGTTTACGGTAATCGTATCATCCGGCAGGCCATCATCACCGTAAGCGCGGGCAACTTCTCCGGAAAGAAGTGTTCCCAGACTGCGGTAAGTATTTTTAACAGGTTCTTCAATAACGACTTTTTTCTTTTTCTTCAATGCAGGCTGAGCAAGTTCAATGAACTTGTAATCAATCTGTGATTCCAATTCATGATTCTGTTCCTGCGTTCTATATAGTTCGGTCTTGTATACGGGTTCTGCCTTGTACAATATCTTGCTTAAGTCAATACCACGCGCCTTGAGATGTTTGTAATCCCGTTTTTCAATTAATTTATCTACGTTACCAATCATTTCAGTGAATGTCCGGAATCCCAATTTCGCCATTAACTCACGAACCTCTTCTGCGATGAAGAACATGAAATTAATAAGGTATTCAGGCTTTCCGGCAAATTTTGCACGCAGTTCCGGATCCTGAGTCGCCACACCGACCGGACAGGTATTAAGGTGGCATTTTCTCATCATAATGCATCCCTGCGTAACAAGCGGCGCTGTTGCAAAGCCGAATTCTTCTGCTCCGAGTAACGCACCGATAACTACATCGCGTCCCGTTTTCATCTGGCCGTCTACAGCGAGATACACACGGTCGCGCAAACCGTTCAGTACTAATGTCTGTTGCGTTTCACTCAATCCGAGTTCCCAAGGAGAACCGGCATATTGAATAGATGAAATCGGACTTGCACCGGTACCGCCATCATGGCCGCTGATAAGAATGTGATCTGCATGTGCTTTTGCAACACCGGCAGCAATCGTACCGACACCGGTTTCAGAAACAAGCTTAACGCTGATTCTTGCTTTGGGATTGATATTTTTCAAATCGAAGATGAGTTGTTTCAAATCTTCAATAGAATAGATATCATGGTGCGGCGGCGGACTGATCAGTGTAACACCGGGTAATGAGTGTCGGGTTTTCCCGATAATTCTATCAACTTTAAATCCCGGTAGCTGACCGCCTTCACCCGGCTTGGCTCCTTGAGCCATTTTAATTTGAAGTTCATCCGCGTTTACAAGATAGTTGGCTGTAACACCAAATCTACCGGAAGCAACTTGTTTAATTGCAGAGCGGAGATTTTCCTTTTCCGGCAGTATGATAAATCTGCTTGGATCTTCACCACCCTCACCGGTATTCGACTTACCGCCGATTTTGTTCATGCCGGCAGCAAGTGACGTGTGGGCTTCCCAAGAAATCGAGCCGAAGCTCATTGCACCGGTAGAAAAGCGTTTAACAATTTCTTTCGCCGGTTCAACTTCCTCAATCGGAATTGGTGTATCCGCATATTCAAAATCAAGAAGCGAACGCAGCGTAACACGGTGACGTTCCTGATGATCAATCAGATTGGTATATTCTTTAAACGTTTTGAAATCATTATTCTTGGTTGCTATCTGTAGTTTTGAGATAGTCAACGGATTCCAGAGGTGATGCTCTCCATCGACACGGTAACGGTAGATACCTCCTTCAAGAAGCGCATTAGGATCGCGCATATCGTCAAAAGCATGATAGTGACGGCGAAGTGCTTCTTCCTCAATCATTTCTATAGACATGCCTTCAATCTTGCTTGAAGTACCGGTAAAGTATGTGTCTACGACTTCTTTATCAAGACCGACAACCTCAAAAATCTGAGCGCCGCGGTACGATGATAGTGTGCTGATACCGTTCTTGCTGAATACTTTCAGCAATCCTTTTGTAACGGCTTTAACAAAGTTTTTTCTGGCTTCATGATAGCTTGATACTCCGGTCAGATAGCCTTCTTTAAATAAGGTGGAAAGAGTTTCAAATACCAGATAAGGATTTACTGCACTTGCTCCATAACCATAGAGTAACGCGAAATGTGCTACTTCACGTGGCTCACCGCTTTCAAGAATAATTGAGGTACGGGTTCTCAATCCCTCGGCCAACAATGCCTGGTGAACTGCAGACAGAGCGAGAAGGCTCGGAATCGGAGCATATTTGCTGCTTACTCCTCTATCGGATAGAATCAGGAGTGTGCTCCCTCTTGTTACCGATGTAACGGCTTCCTGACATATGCGCTCAAGCTGGGTACGCATATCACGTTTTTTATCAGCTTTAAATAATATTGATATCGTGTGCGCTTTAAAAAATCCCTGAGAGATACTCCGTATCTTCTCAATTTCAGTATTTGAAATAACAGGATTGTTAATTTCGAGACAGTGTGCATGTTGTGGAGTTTCATCCAACAAGTTCTGTTCAGGACCGACATAGGTATTCATGTCCATTACCAACTCTTCTCTGATCGGGTCAATCGGAGGATTGGTTACCTGTGCGAACAACTGTTTAAAATATCTAAACAGCGGCTGAGGACGCTCCGACAATACCGCAAGCGGTACATCTGTGCCCATCGAGCCAATCGGTTCTTCACCTTTGATTGCCATCGGTGTAAGAATAGTAAAAATGTTCTCTCTTGTGTAGCCGAATATTTTTAATTTCTCAAATACGTTCTGGTGTTTTACCGAATGAACAAATACCGGCTCAGGAAGCTCTTCCAGTTTTACTAAATTTTCTTTTATCCATTCACCGTAAGGACGTCTCTTGGTAATCTGATTCTTAATTTCCTCATCGGAAACAATTCTCTTCAATTTCAAGTCAACCAGAAACATATTACCCGGCTGAAGTTTGCCGCTTGTTTTAATGTTCTCATATGGAATATCAAGAACACCGGCTTCCGAAGACAAAATAACTCTGTCATCTTTGGTAACAAGGTAGCGTGCCGGACGCAGACCGTTTCTGTCGAGTGTCGCACCTATTTGAATTCCATCAGTAAAAGCTATAGCAGCGGGTCCATCCCAGGGTTCCATCATCATTGCATGATATTGATAGAATGCTTTTTTGTCTTCATCCATCAATTCATTCTTTGAGTACGCTTCTGGAATCATCATCATGATAGCGTGCGGCAGACTTCTTCCGCTCATCACAAGCAGTTCAAGTACGGAATCAAATGTCGCTGAATCGCTTTGGCCGTCCATAATAATCGGAAGCATTCGTTTCAAATCTTCGCCATAATATGGAGAATCCATAACGGCTTCTTTAGTCTTCATCCAGTTTTTATTACCCTGCAGCGTATTGATTTCACCATTATGGGCAATCATGCGGAACGGATGAGCAAGATCCCAAGTTGGGAAAGTGTTCGTTGAGAACCTCAAATGCACCATTGCCATTGCTGAAGTCATATCTTTATCAAGAAGATCCGGATAATAATCGGTCAATTGCTCAGCGAGGAGCATCCCTTTATATACTAAGGTACGGGATGAAAATGACGGCACATAGTACAGACTTCTGTCGAGTTTAAGTTCTTTTCTGATTCTGTGGTCGATAACTCTGCGGATGAGATACAGTTTTCTTTCGAATTCATCCTGGTTTTTTGTTCCATCACTGGCGCCTATAAAACACTGCTTAATATAGGGCTGGGTCAGTTTTGCACCATGACCGGGAATGTTTGCATTGACAGGAACTTTTCTCCAACCGAGAAATTTCTGATCTTCTTCAAGAATAATTTTTTCAATGATATGCTCGCAAGAACGGCGAAGTCCGGCATTTTGCGGTAAAAATATAAAGCCGACACCGTATTCACCTAACGGCGGTAGTTCAATTTTAGCTTCGTAAGCAACTTTGCGCATGAACTCGTCAGGCATTTGAATAAGTATTCCGCCGCCGTCACCGGTCGCAGGATCTGCTCCGGCTGCACCGCGGTGTTCCAGGTTTTTCATTAATTGAATACCGTCATCAACGATTTGACGGCTTCTAATTCCTTTTATATTAACAATAAAACCGATTCCACAGGAATCTTTTTCTTGTTCCGGAGTATACAATCCGCTCCGGGCTGCTTCTGTTACATTTTGAAGATTTACCATCTGACAAGTTACCTTACACTAAATTCCAATTCAATTTAATTGAGTTTCCGAATCCTTAAAAAAAATGATTTAGCGGAAAAAGAATGTAAATAATTTCGGCGGGAATGTCAAGAAAACTAATAATAAAAGTTTATTGCTTAAAAAAGTTAAATAATTAAGAGATGAGGGTCAAACCACTTTAACAGAACAAAAAAATACCGTCACGGACTTTCATCCATGACGGTAAAATTTTCACCCATTAACCGGGTTTAATCCTGCCATTGTGGGCAGAATTTTCTCAGCAGTTTAACTTAATTAGTTTTAGCAACTGTTATCGAGGTTGGCGTAACGGTAGCTGTGTGGACAAGGCTGCTGCCACTGTCTCCTTTTTCTTTTCCGGTTCCGGTTATAGTAACAGATTGTGCTGCTACTGTAATCGTGTATGAACCGTTGGAATTACTTGCCAGTCCGGTTGGAATCGTCCATCCCGTAAAAGTATTTGCTCCGCCGCCCATTGATGCAGGTTTCTTATAGTACATTTGAGCCATGGCTCCAAGTGTATTCAAATCCGCCACAACCGCGTTACGATTAGCATCAACTGAACTCGCATTGAAAAGGTTTATTCCCACTACAATAGCTATCCCAACTATGATGACCCCAAGTACGATAAGAAGTAATTGCTGCTGACCCATAAATGATCCTTTATATTATGTGTGTGTTGTAGAACACTTAAAATGTATATTTCGCACAATATACTTTTAAGTAAAATCCGTTAAAGAGCTAAATATGGAATTCGGCTTAATAATTAAAATAACTTAATAAATTTGTGACTTAAGCACAATAATAATCTTTTCTTGAAGTACAATATAGATAAGTATTAAAGGAGTAGACGGTGTTTGCTAAGAATGAGAGAGCCTAATCAGAGGATTGATCTTTAAACGAAACGAGGCTGTCTTAAAATTCGTTTCAGCCACAATATCCCGCGGAAATCAGTTTCATCAGTATCATCCGCAATCCATTGGCCTATAAGACAGCCCCGCTATTGAACTTAGAATTCTTTGTATTTATCTTTTTTTAATTTACAAACAGGGCATTCATCCGGAGCTTCCGGTCCAATATGCGTATGTCCGCAAACCGGGCAAACCCATACTTTCTCATCTGCGATGTCTTTCCCCTGCTCGACCTGCGCCTTAGCATCTTTATACATTACTTCATGAATCTTTTCTGCTTCAACCGCATAATGAATTGACCGTTGAGCTGTTTTTTCATTCTGCAATTCTGCGACAACGGCAAATGCAGGATACATTTCATCAACTTCGTAATTTTCACCACCGGCTGCGGCTCCAAGGTTTTCTGCTGTTGAATGGATATTTTCTAATGCACGAAAATGGTTGGTCGCATGAACTCTTTCTGCATATGCAATTGCACGGAACAGCTTTGCGACTTTCGGGAATCCTTCCCTCTCTGCCTTTTCAGCATAAATTGTGTATTTCATGTGTGCCTGGCTTTCGCCGGCGAATGCAGCTTCCAAATTTGCCTTGGTCATTGCTCTCATAAAGCATCTCCTTTGATTAAGTAAGTGAAACAGGATATGAACCCAATATTTTAATATAAGGGGCTATTTCTTCCAGATGGTTTATTGCTTTCTTGCACTTGCTGTCTGCCATCGAGCCGAAAAAGTCCACGTAGAAATAGTATTCGAACGGTTTTGTTTTCAGAGGGCGAGATTCAATTTTCGTAAGATTGATGTCTCTCAAGGTAAAAACACTCAGAACTTTAAAAAGACTGCCGGGTTCATTCGGTAATGAAAAAACGATAGATGTTTTCACTTTATCCGAGGGCTTAATCTCATTCTTTTTTGAAAGGATAAGAAATCTGGTATAATTCTCCGGTTCATCCTGAATTGACTTTTTGAGGATATTCAAACCGTAGCTTTTCGCGCTGAATTCCGATGCAATCGCTGCGGCGTCTTTCATTTTGTTCTTGCTGACAAATAAAACACTGCCTGCAGTATCATAATGCTCAATCTTCTCGGTCTGTTTCAATGAAGATAAGAATTTTTCGCACTGCATCAATGCCGAAGGATGCGAGTATATTCTTTTTATACTTTTTAATTGAACACCCGGAAAAGCAATTAGCGCGTGAGCGATGCGATGATTATATTCTCCGACGATATGCAGATTATATTGCTGTAAATAGTCATAATTCTTATAGAGACTTCCGGCAAGCGTATTCTCGATCGGAATGACTCCATACTTTACCTTGCCTTTTTTTACCGCAATAAAAACGTCTTCAAATCCGTGACATGGAAGTGATTTCGCTTTACCACCAAAATATTTCATCCCTGCTTCTTCGGAATAAGCGCCATGCTCACCTTGAAAAGCAAAATTTATCTGCGCCATAAATTGATTTTATCTCTTTTTTGTCGTATATTTTTACTAGTAAATACATTTTACCGTAATGAAAAATAAAAATACAAAAAAATCCGCATACTTTCCCTTTTTTAGATATTTTAAATCTACCCGGTGAGTAGTAGTTATTAAATAGCACAGCCCCTTTTAGTAACTACTATGAGGGGTTTTTTAGTTTAAAGGAGACTATCATGGTTATCGTAATGGAAAGAAACGCACCGCAGGAACAAATTGAATCTGTGGTCGAAAGAATTGGTGAAATTGGAGCAAAGGCACACCCTGTTATAGGCGAAGAGCGTACGATTATCGGCGTTATCGGAGATGAAAGAAAATTTGACGAGGGGATGTTTAAATCTCTCCCCGGCGTCGAAAATGTCATGAGAATACTCCAGCCGTATAAGCTGGTCAGCCGTGAATTCAAAAAAGATGCAACAACAATAAAGATCGGTGACGTTAGTTACGGTGCCGAAAATAAATTTCTTATTGCCGGCCCTTGCTCGGTAGAGAATGAAGATCAGATCATTCAGGCAGCAGAAGGCGTGAAGGCTGCCGGAGGAAATCTTTTCCGCGGTGGAGCTTACAAACCGAGAACAAACCCCTATCACTTCCAGGGCCTCGGATTTGAAGGTCTTAAACTATTACAAAAAGCAAAACAAGCAACAGGACTCCCTATTGTGACCGAAGTTGTTGAAGCCGGTGATGTTGAACTGGTCGGCGAATACTGTGATGTTTTCCAGATTGGAACACGCAACATGCAGAACTACCGTTTATTGAAAGCAGTTGGAAAGACCCAGACTCCCGTTCTCTTGAAACGTGGTATGTCGGCTACTCTTCAGGAGTTCCTGATGTGTGCTGAATACATCATGGCAGAAGGCAATCATCAGGTCATTCTTTGTGAACGCGGTATCAGAACTTTTGTTGAATACACCCGCAACACTCTTGATTTGAACATCGTCCCTGTTATTAAAAAATTATCTCACCTCCCTATCGTCGTTGATCCGAGCCATGGCACAGGACGTCGTGATATCGTAACCGCAATGGGACTTGCCGGTATTGCCGCAGGTGCAGATGGTCTTATAGTTGAAGTTCACCCGCATCCTGAAAAATCCGTTTCAGATGCCGATCAAACACTTTCCTTTGAAGCTTATGCTCAGTTGGTAAGTAAAGTCCACAAACTTGAAAAAGCTTTAGCATAAGGAGGTAACGTGGCAGGCAGTGTTTTCGGAGATTGTTTCAGGTTAATGACTTTTGGTGAAAGCCACGGTTCAGCGGTTGGAGTAGTTATTGACGGACTCCAACCAAACCTTGAAATAGATGTCTCCGAAATTCAGAAGGAGCTCTATAGAAGAAAGCCCGGTCAAAGTTCAATTACTACACAGCGGAAAGAATCCGACACAGTCGAAATTCTTTCGGGTATCTTTGAGGGAAAAACAACCGGAACTCCGATCTGCATGCTTGTCCACAACGAAGACCAGAAGTCAAAAGACTATGGACATATTAAGGAAGTCTTCAGACCCGGACACGCCGGATATACTTTTCTGAAAAAATACGGTATTTATGATTATCGCGGAGGCGGAAGAGCTTCCGGACGTGAAACCATATCCCGTGTTGCTGCTGGTGCAGTTGCTAAACAACTTTTACAACAAAGAAATATTAAAATCCTCGCTTATGTTAAGAGTGTCGGCAATGTTGAAATGCAGACATTTAATGCAGCAGAGATTGAAAATAATATCGTAAGAACTCCCGACCCTGTCGCAGCTGAAAAAATGATTGAACTCATACACGCTGCCCGTAAAGACGGTGATTCCGTCGGTGGTATTGTTGAGTTAAGAATTGAAGGCGTCAAACCCGGTATTGGAGAACCTGTTTTTGATAAACTTGAAGCAGAACTTGCAAAAGCATGCTTGTCAATAGGTGCGGTCAAGGGATTCGAAATCGGCGACGGCTTTGCTTCGGCAAAAATGCGCGGCAGTGAATGCAACGATGAATTTTACATTGATGCAGACACAAAAGAAGTCGCAACGCGAACAAATCACACGGGCGGAATTCAGGGCGGCATTTCAAACGGCATGGAAATCGTTGCCCGCATTGCGGTTAAGCCGACAGCATCCATACAGAAAAAACAGATGAGTGTTTCCACCTCCGGTGAAGAAGTTGAATTTATCACCAAAGGCAGACATGATCCCTGCATCTGTCCACGGGTTGTTCCGGTAATTGAAGCAATGGCCGCCTTAGTGCTCATTGATCTTATTATGCTTCAGGAACAAACAACTGAGCCCGCCATGGCTTTAGATGAAGTAAGAACCCGAATTGATCTTCTTGATCAGCAATTACTTCTGGTTCTTGCAGCACGGGAACAGCTTGTCCTGCAGATTGCCAGAATCAAGAAACAGACCGGTAAAGACGTTTACGACAGCGGACGCGAAAAAGTTGTAACCGAACAATGGGCATCAAGTGCGAGACAACTCGGATTAAACGAAGAGTTAGTATTAAAGATCAAAGAAATGATCCTGCACCATTCCAAATCACTTCAGTATCTGGATACGTTATGATTAAGGCTGCGATAATCGGCTACGGCAGATTCGGCGAGTTATTTGAAAGACATCAATCCGGTTTTTTTGAGTTCACAACGTACCGTCGAAGCATGCCTGAAGAAAAAATTAAAGCATTTTTCGAAAAGCTCCGATCATGCGAATATGTTTTTTTCAGCGTGCCGATTTCTGCCATGGAAACATCATCACTCGCGGTTAAGGAATACATTAATCCGGCCTCAACCTTGATTGATTTATGTTCTGTCAAAGAATATCCTATTGAAGTACTTCGCAAACATTTCCCCAAAAATGAAGTTATTGGCGCTCATCCCCTCTTCGGACCCGAAAGCGCAGCTAACGGTTTCAACGGACATCAGATCATTACCGCAAAACCGGAACATGATTCTCCACGTTATACCCAGCTAAAAAAAATCTGGGAAGCACTCGGCGTTTCTGTTATCGAAATGACTGCAGAAGAACATGACCGGCAGATGGCATGGACTCTTTGTCTGACGCAATTCATTGGCCGGGGGTTGAGTACTTTACCGCTACCCGAAAATGGTATTGGAACTAAAGGATTTTTTGATTTACTTGCTATCGTTAGACGGGCAGAAGCTGACACTATTCAATTATTTAACGACATGAATAAATACAATAGGTTCAGCACTGAGATGCGCGAAGCAGTTGCCAAACGATTTAATGAGTTGAATAAACAGTTCCCTGCATAACATACAATTTCAAATTTCGAGATTTTTATGAAATCTGAGTTGAAAAACAAACACAATTTCATCTTTGAAGTTTTACCTGCATTTATCATTCTCTCCTTTTTCTTTTCTCCGTTTAGTAATACCACATTAGCTCAAAAAAAAGGTGCAAAGGTACCCGGTATCTATCGTGTGCTTACTGAGAAAAGAGACGGCTATTCTGTATGGATAGTTGACGGTTCAGCTGTAAGGCAGAATGTATACCATGAATTTTTGTATGGTGGTAATGAACAACGATACTTGTATGTCCCAAAGGGTGAAATTTGGATTGATAATGCAATCTCCGCAGAGGAATATGAGTACACTGTTGCTCATGAACTGAACGAACGTAAACTCATGGCAAAGTTCGGTTACACTTACTCCGCTGCTCACGATAGCTCTCTTCAGGTTGAATTGAAAATGCGTAAAATGAATTCCAAACTATCAAGAAGTCATGAGAAACTCCTTGCGAAAGTCTCCCCTACCGACTGCGACGGATATAAAGAAATCTATGGCATTCAGGATTCCGTTGAATTGAAAAACATCTATTTACAGCCTCTTGGTACTCGTGATAGTATTTCAATTTGGATCGTTGATGGCTCAGCTGTCAGGAAGTATCTATTCCCCGATTTTGGTTTCAGCGGCAATGATCTGGCATATCACTTTATTCCTAACAAAGAAATATGGATTGACGCACAGATCTCATGTGAAGAAACAGAGCTATCTATTCAATGTGAATTGGAAGAACGGTGGAGGATTTCAAAAGGTCAGATATACGATGATGCTTACGAGAATGCTTTAGCGAAATCTGTAGAAATGAGGACGGCTAAAAAAAATGAAGCCGCCAAAAAGGCAGCCATCATAATTCCAAAACAACTTGACCGTGATACCGGCACCGGAGATGAAAAGTAATTCTTAGTTTTGAATGCCAAGTGTTAAATGGATGAGGTGCTCCACTTATTGCCATAGAGTGTTCAAGTTTACCCGCTGAAGGTGTGGCTTCCGTCGAAGACAGAAGTATCTGGAAAACAGAAACAAAAATGGATTCCGGGTCAAGCCCGGAATGACAATCTACCAGTTGATAAAAAAGCAAACAATTAGGGGTGTCCGAGTATCCCGATTTTAATCGGGATGTACCTGCCCGACTTCGTCAGTCAGGCGGGCCGAGGACACTCCTTATAGTAAAGTTAACTCACAATCTCAAAAATCGCATCAATTCTTCCGAGCGGTGCAGCCAACTGAACTCCAGCAACTTCACTCTTGATCTTTTCAAAAGTCTCGTGCGCGATTTTAATGCCTTCCGCGAAACCTTCTTCTTTTGTCGTGGTTTTGCGCATACGCTCCATGATTTCATCCGGAACAGAAGCACCGGGAACTTCATTGTTCATAAACTCCGCATTGCGGTAAGAAACCAAAGGCCATAATCCGGATATCAAAGGAATCTTCACGTGTTCAATTCTCCGCATAAACTTTTCGAAGATCTTGATATCGAATACCGGCTGAGTAATAATATATTCCGCTCCGGCTTCAATCTTCCAGTCTAAGCGTTTCAGCTCTTCATCAAGATTAATAGCACCGGGATTTACACCTACAGCAACTGAAAATCCTGTCGGCTCCCCTATCGGGTTACCGGCAAGATCAAGTCCATGATTCAATCGCGTGATAACATTCGCAAGACCGATTGCATCAACATCGAATACGGCTGTTGCGTCAGGATAATTACCCAGCTTTGGCGGATCTCCCGTAATTGCTAAAACGTTACGAAGTCCCAAAGCCCATGCACCCAAAAGATCTGATTGCATGCCGATAACGTTTCTGTCGCGACAGGCAATGTGCAGAACTGTTTCAATACCTATGTTGCGTTGAATTAATGTTGCCATAGCCAGAGCGGACATACGCGCAGAAGCTCTCGGGCCATCGGGAATGTTGATTGCATCTATACCATGATACGCCAGCTTTCTAGCTTTATCCAATTCCCTCTGAGGTGATACACCTTTAGGTGAAACAAGTTCAACCATGGTGACAAATTCTTTTTTCGCAAGCTTATTAGCCAGACGTGATTTTTCTGCCATTGCATATGGTTTAACTTCTGGAGGTGTCTCCAATGTCAACGAAGTCGGCTTAAGTTCAATACGTTTTGCAGGTTGCAGTGCCTGAACTGCTTTTCTAATTGCTTTAATATGTGTCGGATTTGTACCACAGCATCCACCAACTATGTTTGCACCTGTCTGAATAAATCTCTTGGCATACTCTGCCATATATTCAGGCGATGTGAGATAGATATTTCTTCCGGCAATATTCTGCGGCAGACCGGCGTTAGGCTGTACTGATAACGGGATATCAGTCAAAGTACGCAGTTCTTCAAGTGCATCAAGCATCAATTTCGGACCGACAGAACAGTTCATACCGATTGCATCGACTTTATACTCGGTTATCTTTTCGATGAATCGTGAGAGCGGTGCCCCGCTTACCAAAGTACCTGAATCGTTTATTGTAACTTGAGCAAGAATGCTGATGTCCGGTTTAATTTCTCTTGCAGCGCGGATTGCCTGAATCATTTCCTTCACGAGGCCGAATGTTTCGAGGATGAGTAAATCTATTCCGCCGTCAATAAGTCCCTGTATCTGCTCTTTGAACAAATCTTTAGCTTCATCAAATGAAATCTTTCCAAGCGGCTCAATCTGCACTCCAAGAGGTCCGACTGCTCCTGCAACCAAAGCATGCTCTTTTGCGGCAATTTTTGCTAACTGAGCGCCTTTAAAATTGATATCGTAAATTTTATCATCCAAACCATGAGGTTTGAGTTTTAATCTGTTTGCGCCATACGTATTTGTCTCAATAACATCCGCACCGGCATTCACGTAGTCACGATGAATTTCACTGACCAAATCAGGATTTGCAATATTTAATTCTTCAAAGCACCTGTTGATGTAAATACCTTTTTCGTATAAGTAGGTGCCTGTCCCGCCATCAAAAACGATGATGTCATTTTCAAGGCGTTCTTTGAAAGATTTCATTAATGTTCTCTGTTATTATATAATGAATAAAGACTATAATATAAATATTTTCTATTTGAACCACAAAATACGAATAAAATGCGGAGAGTTTATTATATAAATATTTCCCATCATTGGATGGCTTGCCTTATATGTAGAGACGCACGGCGTGCGTCTCCCCACGTATGTTGCAGGATTGAATATATCCGGGGACCTGTAATTGAAACAAAATAAGAGGTAAATTATTGATTTATTACTGTATTGTGGGAGACACCTGCCAGGTGTCTCTACATCAATAAAACATATATAATTATGTCAATACAGCAGACCTATTTAAAAACAAAAGAGGTTCACCGTTTCCGGCGAACCTCTTTCGAGATGATGAAGACTCTTTTACTTGCTGTAAATCTTAGATGATACTCTGTTTACCGCGGTATTTGTATACCAGTCTGTTGCGCTCGCGCCATTACTTTCCGCCCAAACTGAGAAGTTTGGATAAGCACTGGTGATAGCTGCTTTTTCAATCGGGTAAGCAAATTGTACCGGAATGTTCAATGCCCACGGCAGGTTTTTCTTTGTCTTATAATATCTGCCGGTTGATACGATACTGTTATCATCAGCAGTACCAAGAAGTTTCAAATCAGCCTTGTCTGTAGGAACACCATTAGGCAAGTGAATTTCTTTACCTCTAACACCGTCCACGATAAGGAACGGATTGAAAGGTGCAGAACCAAGATTAGATAAAGTCTGCGGAGTAGCGAACTTAATTACTAAAGGTATTTGAGCAGGCGTAACATAATTGTAAGCCATTTCAGTATTAATATATGCACCACCGCTGGAAGTCATTAAATTCTTCGCAGCATCAAAAGCGACAATAACCGCTTTGGATTGACCGCTTTCAGTACCGTTAGCACTCAAAGCAATAGAAGTTGTCTTGGAACCGGTCACCGAAGAAATGACTCCCGGAGCTACATTCAACTGAATGCCGAAACCGTTATTATATGAAGCACCGATTGCACGTATCTGATATGCTGCGTCAATTTCAACAACTTTATTAGCGGCATTCGAGATGATGGTATAATTGTAGTCTACAACCATATCATTGAAATCATAGTCACCTTTACCCGGCCAGAGATCTTCAAATACTAAGGAGCCTTTTACGCCTTTCGAAGGTGCGTAGGTTACATAAGCTTTAGTGGCATCATTTGGATACGCATCATTTGCATCACCAACACCGTCACCGTCAGAATCTTTGGCTTCTTTCAATTCAGCCATGTTGCCTTGATAAATCGCTTTAACCGGGTTTGAGGTAACCTGGAATAAAATATCATTAAAATCATTATCGGCGCCATTGTCGCGTCTCATATCTTCGAAACCGAGAATTGTATTTTTCGTTGTGGGGTCAACCATCAAGATATTATGTCTTCTTAATAAAGAGTCACTCTCAGGATTCAATTGAGGATCTGAGAATAATCTGGCAACACCATCGCTAACGGATGTGGTCGAACCGGTAAATCCGTTTGATAAACAGAACCAGCCGATAGTAGTTCCAGGACCAAATCTACCGATTAACACTTTATCGCCTGAAGTTAATCCACCGCCGCTGCCGCTATAAGAACAGTTCGGGAAGATAATAGTCATTGTAGATGAAATGTCAGCAATCTTTGTCGGCTTATTGCCTGTTTTATAAGTATAGAAGCCTAATACGTTCTGATAACCGGCTCCCTCGTGAATAAAGGTAACAAAAACATCGGCACTGTCTTCACCAATAATCTGAATGTTCGATTCAGTATTCTGGATATAAGACGGATTCTTTACAGGAACTGATGCTCCTTCAGGAAGTGAAAGACTGATATTACTTAGGGTAGCGCTGGAAATTACATCCCGCGGAGATAGTAAATACTTCGGAACACCCGCGGATGTCCAACCGCCTAAAGTTTTATAACTAGTGTTCTCTTTGGCTAAACTCTTCGAGAAATGCAAGGATGTATCATTGGCAATTGCAGCAGAGTAATCTAAGGATGCTGAACTACCTGAAATATCCATTGTTGCCAAATTTCTCAGACCAACTGAATTTGCTGCAACATAGAGAGTTTTTATTGCTGTCGGGAGAGTTAAAGTTTGAGAAAAGATTCCATTAGCGTCGGATTGACCGGAAGCGATCAACTGTCCGCCATTGTTCGGGTCACCATCATAAATGCTTATCGGGAAATTTGCCAACGTAGTCTTTGAATCAACTTTCGTATTAACTGAGACATTAACATCATTCGTTGTGTTGAAGTTGAAATTATCGCTTATGTTCAAAGCCGAAATATCTTTGCCATATGAGGAAGATGTCGGTTCAACTGAGTTTTGCTTTTCACAGCCCGTAATGAAAAGACCCAGTGTAATCAGAGGAAGAATCAGAAGCTTATAGTAACGTTTCATGTTGTTTTCCTTGTGAGTTGTTATTTTTCGAATTATCTGAAGGAAAAATAGCGTATATCCCGCATATGAGTTAAAATATTCGTTAAAAATGTCATTTTTGCCGACCAAAGCACCCAAAATCAGGGTGAAAAAAGGGGTTAAAAAAACTTAATTTTAATATAGTCACTAATTAGCTCGCTCAAACAATGAATATTGATGATTATTATTAATATTTATTCATTTTAAGGCCCCTTATCAACCTATACGATACGCATGTTTTATACACTGCCTGATATGGTTATTTTAATAAGATCATTTGCCTGCTCAACCCAGACTCACCAGCCTTCAGATGGTAAAAATAAATTCCGCTGGAAAGTTTATTTGCTGAAAATACCGACTTATATGTACCGGCTGGCATATCTTTATCAACAAGACGCGCTACTTCCCTGCCATTGATATCCGTTACAGTCAATTGCACATGACTCTCTTTCAATAAAGTATACTCAATCGTGGTTGAAGGATTAAACGGATTCGGATAATTCTGTTTTAAAATGAACGAGTTTGACTTAATAGTTTCATTCTCTACCTTCGTTCCTGATGTATATTCATCTGCCCCAATATCAATTGTCCCGTTAATTCTCAAATCGCCATCAATATCATAAGCTCCCACACTATCCATAGCTACACCGGCTCCAATAGCCGGTGAATTTTGCAGAATGTGTAAATCAGGAGGCATCAGGCCTATATTTTTCAAGAGCGGATCTGATGTTTTTGAATTAGCGTCATTTCCGGAAGCAGTGCGATATGCATCCAGCGTAGCATATTTGACTTTTTTCCACTGATATTGAAAGGACGCTTTATCATTGCTGCCGGGTAAAAAATAATACAGATTATTATTGAATACGTTATCAGTATCCTGTGTAAATGCATTGCTCATAAATACATTTTGCGAATTAGCATATACCAGATTGTTTTTAACAATATTGTGCCGCATGTTATACTGCAGCATAAACTCACCTGTTTCCCAATGAAGAGTATCATTGGCGTAGAGTGTATTATTGAGAACTCTGCACGAGTCCGTACTGCCGCGTTTTGTATCATATCCGCCCATAGCTATGCCGCAAACTCCGCAGAATGAAACGAAGTTATTTCTCATGACAACTCCGCTCGTAGATTTCCCCGCGTGTTCACTTGCCAATTCAATACCGATGTTACAGTGGTAAACGATATTCCTTTCAATTACCAGATTCTTTCCCCCATCAACATAAATTCCGTCAGCACTTCTATCCGTTCCGTACGCAACATTGCCATAGGATTCAATATTATATACTGTGTTTCCCGAAATAATACCATTACGCGCCTGATCGTTTGCAGATGCTGTTCCCTCAAACCCAATTGCATCAATACCGATATTATTATTATCATGTACCTTATTATTGGTAATCTTGAAATATTCAACATTCCCGTTTACGACCAATGATTCACTTGAACCCAGCTTTAGTGCATACAGTTCGTTATTATCTATAATAATATTATTGATGGACTGGGTGCCTGAAGTACCGTACACGGCAATACCGTGAGCATCTGTACCGGAACTTGAAGTCCCGTTATGCTCAATATTATGAATCTTGTTATTGGTTATTGTGATATGATTCGATGTCCCGGTGATATAAATTCCAATTGGAACATAACCCTTGGTTGAAGTTTTGAAATTTTTAATTTCGAAGCCGCTTATCGTTACATAGCTTTTGTCTGTTATAGTAAATACACCCGTTGAACCCGATGGGACATTAATTGATGAAGCATCAATCACAGGTGAGTCACCCGGATAATTTTGAAATACAATCGGACCCGAAGTGGAGTTGCCGGACACATTAATGGTGACAATCTCTGAATATGTTCCAGTCCGCACATTTATGATACTCCCAGCTGCTGCTGTGTTTGCTGCTTTTTGAATTGTTTTCCATGGATTTGTCAGTGAACCATCGTTCACATCATTCCCTGTTGGTGAAACATAGTATGTGGTCTGGGCGAAAAGAAATCCGGTAAGGCTGATAAATAGAAATACTAATTTTTTCATGGTTTTTTGTGTGTTTATAATAATTATACAGTAAAATATGGATTTTATTTTGACTTATTTATTAAATTCTTTATATTTGTATAAATATTCTAAAAAATGTATATAAAATGATCAATAACTTACATCACCGCCATCATCATTCAAGCACCGAATAGTGCCGGCGGTAGGTATTGTCTAATATAATATGATATTTAAAACCCCGGCAAACCCGGGGTTTTTTCTTTTAAATAAAATTATCAAATGTAACGGAAGAAAATATGAGCATAGCAAAAAACGGAAACTTGAAACTTGCGATCCAGAAAAAAGGACGTTTGACCGATAAGTCAATTGAATTACTCAAACTCTGCGGAATTGATGTTGATCATTATTCCGAACGGCTAGTAGTTCCTGCAGAAAACTTCCCTATGGAAGTCCTGTTCCTCCGGGATGATGATATTCCCGAGTATGTGCAGGACGGAGTTGCGGACATCGGAATCGTAGGTGAAAATGTTGTTGTTTCAAAAAACGCGAAGACGACAGTTATTGAAAAATTAGGATTCGGTAAGTGTACATTAATGATGGCTGCACCGGATTATGTACATCTGAAAACAATTCAGGATATTGACGGCAAAGTAATTGCCACGACCTATCCCCGAATCGTACAGGACTTCCTTGATAAGAATAATCTCAAAGCCAAAATGATTGAGCTTAGCGGTTCAGTCGAGATTGCTCCAGCGCTCGGTGTCGCAGATATTATATGCGATATTGTCTCAACGGGAAATACTCTTATGATGAACAAGCTTAAAAAATCTTTCCCGGTTTTTGAGTCACAGGCTGTACTCATTTCATCAGCAAGTAATGAAATGAAAAAAGAGAAGGTAAAAATTCTCAATGAATTACAAGGACGTATTAAATCCGTTCTGCTCGCACGACGCTCGAAATACTTAATGATGAACGTACCGGTCGGTTCATTGGATAAAGTGAAGAAAGTCATTCCTTCACTCAGCAGCCCTACGGTTGTACCGTTAGCTGATCAGGATTACGTAGCAGTACACGCGGTAATTCCATCGAATTATCTCTGGAAAATCTCCGAGTCGTTAAAAGAGCTTGGAGCAACCGGTATTTTATTATTACCAATTGAAAACTTGATACCATGAACATCTTTGATTTAAATGCGATAGATAAAGAGCAGTATGTTAAGCTTACGAGACGTCCGGCGATAAATATTGAATCAACACTGGCCATTGTAAAGCCGATTATTGAAGACATAAAAGAAGAAGGGCTGCTTGCCCTGTTACGGTATGCACAGAAGTTTGATAAATTCAGCGGTACCGGTTTATTCGCAACTGAAGAAGAATTTGCAGAAGCTGAAAAGGAACTGAGTGATAAAGTTAAGAACGCCATCAAAACTGCATACGACAATATCACGAAGTTTCACCTGCAGGAAATACCGAAAAGTATTTCGATAAATACGATGGAAGGTATAACCTGCTCCCGTGAGTTCAGACCGATTGATAATGTCGGCCTATATATTCCGGGTGGAAGTGCTGTGCTCCCGTCAACTGTTCTGATGCTCGGAATTCCGGCGCAGTTAGCCGGATGTGAGCGGGTCGTATTATCGACTCCGGTCAAAGGCAATAAGATTCATCCGGCGGTATTATACGCAGCAAAACTCTGCGGCATATCGGAAGTACTTAAAGCCGGAGGTGTTCAGGCTATTGCATTAATGGCTTATGGCGAAAAGAACTTCAAGAAAGTTGATAAAATATTCGGACCCGGGAATCAGTATGTAACCGCGGCTAAGTTATTCGTCAGTATTGATCCGGCAGGATGTGCAATTGATATGCCTGCCGGCCCGAGCGAGGTTTTAGTAATTGGCGATGAAATGGCAAATGCCGAATTTGTCGCCGCCGATCTTCTTTCACAAGCGGAGCACGGTAAAGATTCTCAAGTTGTTCTGGTAACTACAAGTAAGGATTTAGCTAAAAAGGTAGAAAACGCTGTAGCCGAACAATTAAGCAAACTCCCGCGAAAGGAAATTGCCGAACAAGCTCTGCAAAATTCTTTTATACTTTTAGTGAATAATTTGGACGAGGCAATTGATTTTAGTAATCAATATGCTCCCGAACATCTTATATTACACATTGAAGGAAATTCCGGCTACACAAATGACATCATCAACGCCGGCTCAGTCTTTTTAGGAGCATACTCTCCTGAAAGCGTCGGCGATTATGCTTCCGGGACGAATCACTCGCTGCCGACCTACGGATATGCCCGTTCATTCGGCGGTGTCAGTGTGGAATCCTTTATGAAAACCGTTACATTCCAATCTTTGACAAAAGAAGGATTACAACGAATTGCGTCAACAGTTGAAACGTTAGCGGAAATTGAAGAATTAGCTGCTCACAAAAATGCAGTATCAATAAGGTTACAAAAATGATTGAGACATTAGTACGAAAAAATATTCAATCTCTTAAGCCATATAAATGTGCAAGAGATATTTATGACACGGGAATTTTACTCGATGCCAACGAAAATTCATTCGGCTCTGTAGTTACGCACGCCGGATCTGAAATTAATCGTTATCCCGATCCTCACCAGGCTGCAATGAGAAAACAACTTGGGGAGTATATCAATGTTGACCCGAAGAACCTGTTCTTTGGTGTCGGCTCCGATGAAGTTATTGACCTGCTGATCCGTATTTTTTGCGACCCGGGACAGGATAGAATTCTTATTGCCGAACCGACGTACGGTATGTATCAGGTTTGCGCCGACATTAATAATGTGGCGACTGATTTTATTATGCTCAACGATGATTTTAGTATTGATATTCAGGAAACCCTTGCCGCTGTAAAACCCGAAACCAAGATCATCTTCTTCTGCTCCCCGAATAATCCAACGGGGAATATACTATCAGCGGCTTCAATAGCAGAAATTCTCGACAAGACCAATTGTATTGTAGCGGTTGATGAAGCATACATTGACTTTGCAGATAAGGATGATTCATGCCTCAAGTTATTAAGCAGCTATCCAAAGCTGGTCATCATGCGGACATTCTCCAAGGCATGGGGACTCGCAGGCATCCGTCTCGGTTACTGTATTGCAAATAAAATCGTGATTGATTATCTGTTCAATGTAAAAGCCCCGTACAATATTAACGCGTTGACCCGCGAGGTATTTCACGAGGCATTCAAAAATCTCGATAAAAAAGAACAAATGGTTGCAGCAATCATCGCTGAACGGGAATATTTGATCAGTGCATTGAGCAAAATGCCGAAAATTGAAAAGATTTTCCCAACAAGCACCAATTACATATTATTCAAAGTATTCAACGCTGCGGTTATACAAAAAGAAATAGCTGAAAAAGGAATTATTATACGTGATAGAAGCAGTCAGCCCAAACTCATGGATTGCCTGCGCATCACCGTCGGGACACGGGAAGAGAATGATAAATTTTTAACTGCATTAGCCGAAGTACTTTCTTAAGTAAAGGAATAGAATATGAAAAATATATTCATTGAAGGCTCAATACTTTCGTTTGACTCCCCTTTTGCCAAGGGACTGGTTTCAGGCATGGCTGCATTGCAATCAGCCGGATGTAAACTTTTTATAGATAGTAACATTCCAACCAATGCGAGTAAGGTCTTTGCCTCCGAAGGAATAGAATTGGAAAAATTGTCTCCATCGGTGACGATTGATTTGTTTGTCAATGCAGGCAGCAAAGGTTTAAAAGTAAACAAGGAAGCGCAGTTTGAAAATTTCGGTGTCGCTGCAAAAGACATCTTATCTAAACTGAGAACTTCAATTGTGGTGAGAAATACTAAAGAGACCCAGATTAAAGTCGAAGTCTCATTAGACTCAAAGAAAGAAAGCTCGATTAACACAGGAATCGGTTTCTTCGACCACATGCTTGACCAGATTGCCCGCCATGGCAATATTTATCTATCTGTCCAGGTCAATGGCGATCTGCATGTTGATGAACACCACACCGTTGAAGATACTGGAATTGCTTTAGGTACTGCAATTGCCGAGGCACTTGGCAGCAAAAAAGGTATCAAGCGTTACGGTTTTATGCTGCCTATGGATGACAGCATTGCTTACTGCGCGCTTGATCTTGGTGGCAGGACGTATTTGAAATTCAAGGCGAAGTTTTCGCGTGAGATGGTCGGCGAATTCCCAACTGAGCTCGTTGAAGAGTTTTTCCGTGCTTTAGCTTCAGGGCTCAAGGCAAATTTATATCTTAAGACCAAAGGCGACAACGATCACCACAAGATTGAATCATTATTTAAGGCTTTTGCAAAAGCTTTAAATGATGCTGTGAGAATTGATCCCAGAGCCGAAGGTGCTCTGCCATCAACAAAAGGAGTTCTATAGATGATTGCCATTATTGATTACGGCGCCGGGAATGTGGCATCTGTTGCAAATGCACTGACAACATTAGATGAGCAGTTTATTGTCACCGCGGATAAAGAAGTAATTAACAGCGCAAGCAAAATTATTTTCCCCGGAGTGGGCGAAGCTTCATTCGCGATGAATCAGGTTAAAAAAGCCGGATTGGTGGAAATTTTGCAGCAGACGACCAAGCCTTTACTTGGCATTTGCCTTGGTATGCAGTTGCTTTGTGATTTTTCGGATGAAGGTGATGCCGAATGTCTGGGTATTTTTCCGCTTCGGGTAAAAAAGTTTGATGCGACGAAAACAAAGGTGCCGCACATCGGATGGAATACGGCAAATATTGTAAAAGAAAATCCTCTATTCAGAGATATTCCGCAGGACAGTTTCTTTTACTTTGCAAATTCATTTTATGTCCCGGTAAGTGAATTCACGATTGCCGTAACGGAGAATACAACTCCGATTTCATCTTCATTAGCCATGAAGAACTTTTACGGAACCCAATTCCACCCGGAGAAATCATCCTCGACAGGTATAAAAGTTTTGAATAATTTTATTAAATACTGTTAAGCATATGATAATTATTCCTGCTATTGATATATACGATAATAAGACCGTCCGCCTGAAAAAGGGTAAGTTTGATGATATTACTTACTACCCTGTTTCGCCTCTGGAACAGGCAGCAAAATATGTCCAAAATGGATTTCATAGAATTCATATTGTTGACCTCGCCGGATCAGTAAAAGGTATGGTTACGATTGAAAATATTTTACGTTCAATGAAAAGCAGTCTTGATGTTGAAATCGAATTCGGCGGCGGCATCAGAGATAAAGCGAATGTCGAAAAGCTGTTCAGTATCGGCATAGATAGAATCATTATCGGTTCTTTATCTGTTAAAAATAAGTCGGTGTTTGAAGAAATTATTAAAACCTTCGGACCCGAACAATTTATTGTATCGGTTGATGTTCTTGATAAAATGGTTGCGGTGCACGGATGGACGGAAACAACCAACCTCTCTTTATCCGATCACATTAGATACTGCCAATCACTCGGATTAAGGCAATATCTCTGCACGGATATTTCAAAAGACGGCATGTTGAGCGGAACCAATACCGGATTGTATGCTGAAGTTATGCAGGAATTTCCGGGCATTGAACTGATTGCATCGGAGGTATTAAGGATTTGGACGACATTAAAACTCTAAAGGCAATGGATATGTACGCCACTGTTGTCGGCAAAGCCATTTATGAAAACAAATTTACCATTGAGGAGTTAGCAAACCTTGCTTAGTAAACGTATCATCCCTTGCCTTGATGTTAAAGACGGCAGAGTTGTAAAAGGAATTAATTTTGTCAATCTGCGTGATGCAGGTTCGGCAGTCGGTCTCGCGGAAGTGTATTCCAATGAAGGTGCCGATGAATTGGTTTTTCTGGATATTACCGCCTCAATTGAGAAAAGAGAAACACTTGTCCACTTGGTTAAGGATGTAGCGAAGGCGATACAAATACCATTTACGGTTGGCGGTGGGATCAGGAATCTGCACGATATTGAAAACCTGCTGAAAGCAGGAGCTGATAAGGTTTCCTTAAACTCAACGATTGTGAGAAACCCGCAGCTCATCACCGATGCCTCCAAACAGTTCGGCAGTCAGGCTGTTGTAGCTGCAATTGATATTAAAGAAGTGCACAACGATTACAAGGTATTTGTCAAAGGCGGTACTGAAGAAACAGAACTCCACGGACTACCCTGGTGCAAACAAGCGGAAGAAATGGGTGCCGGAGAAATACTTCTGACCTCGATGAATCACGATGGTACAAAAAACGGATTTGATATAAAATTTCTATCAATGCTGACGAAGGAAGTTAACATTCCGGTAATTGCTTCGGGCGGTGCCGGGACTAAAGACCATTTCGTAGATGCATTTAAACAAGCCAATGTTGATGCATGTCTCGCAGCAAGTCTGTTCCACTATGGTGAACTAAAGATCGGTGATTTGAAAAATTACCTTAAAGAACATAATATTCATGTTAGAATTTAAAATAACGGATGCAAAATGATTGATGTAAACACTCTGAACTTTGAAAAACTCAATGGCCTTATCCCGGCTGTTATAGTTGATAATGCTACTCATACCGTGCTCATGCTTGGATTCATGAATAAAGAATCCTTGAAGAACACCCTTGAAACCAATTTAGTGACCTTTTACAGCCGGACAAGAAAAAGTCTGTGGGTGAAAGGTGAAACATCAGGTAATTTTTTGCATCTCGTTGACATCAAATCCGACTGTGATGATGACTCCCTGTTAGTCTATGTAAAGCCGGATGGTCCGACCTGCCATACAGGTGATTTCTCCTGCTTCCTTGATGAGGCTCCGGCTGATATTTCTTTTCTTTCGGAATTGTTCGCATTGGTGCAAAAACGAAAAGCAGAAATGCCGGAGAAATCGTACACAACAAAGCTATTCCAGGAAGGCGAAAACAGAATCATACAGAAAGTTGGCGAAGAGGCAATCGAGACCGTCATAGCGGCTAAAAACCGTGACAAAGAGGAAATCATCAACGAAGTATCCGACCTCTTCTTCCACCTGTTTGTTATGCTCGTTAATCAGGGCGTCACCCTGGATGAAGTTGTCAAAAACCTCGAAGGCCGGCATAAATAGATCTGGACCTGCCCGAATGACATGGTCGAAGATGTGACAGCTAAATATTATGAATAGACACAAATATTTTTGAACTCCGGCAGGAGTGACTCATATCTATGAACACGCATAAATATGAGTCACTTTTTAATTCGCCGCATGACACTCCATAATTTCCAATCAAGATTATTCAAATTTGTAATGGTAAATGTTTTTGTAATACCATTCTAAATAATCTGCGGCATCGATATAATCCTCATGAGTATAATCTTTGAGAAATAATTTTGCCCTGTTTTTCTCTGCGGGTGTACCAAACCAATAAAGGCCGACATAATCGAAGTAAATCATATTTTGTACGGTTTCTTTCCAAAGTGATTCCCAGTTCGATTTTATATCATCGGGTGTTCGAATTGATTGCGAGTTCATCCCCAATCTATATAAATAATCAAGTCTTCTATAGAACCAGTAAGGAGCGTTATCGGTAGTATCAATTGCATTGTTAAATATTTCTGCCTCAAACTCTTTTGAGCTTATCCGGTTATGATAATCCATACTTTCAGTAGTATCAAGATATTTCTTGAAATCTGCAATTGAGGTAAAGTCTCTTCCCGTCAGAAACTTGAGAGAAGTAAGAATATTCTCCGAATTTTTAGGGAATTTATTATCATTTTTCCGTTTTACATCGACTGAGTATTTTCTATCTAATGAGTCATACACTAATAGGCGATTATATCTTTGCATTAATACATTTCGGGAAAAAATCCTATCGTAAAAATGCGGAGCAACTAAAGTTTCATATCTAATAATTTTGTAATCGGCATTAATACAATAGAAAGGCAATTTATTGGCGAATACGGAGTCGCTTTTCTCCATTATAAAAGCCGAGTCTTTTAAATAAGCGAATTTATCACCAAAATCTTGTAAACCGTTCACTTGTTCAACCGTGACAAAACGATTCCCATATTCCTGCCGCATATAATGCCCCAGAAAATATCCCCATCCATTATAAAGACTACTTGAATCGGTCTTCTGTTCATATTTCTCAGATAAATGAGCGTTTCCGTAATAAATAAAAATATTTTTCTCCGGATTAGCTGAAATATACTTACTGAGTTTAGTGAATATCAAAGTATCGCGTTCTCTACCGAATATAAAATCGAATTCCTCCGGCGTTTTTCTAAATCTGAAATCATCTTTATAAACTTCATCATTTTCAAAACCGGCGATCTCAAGGTGATTCCCACTTTTCGCTAATTCGGAACTTAGAAGCCGCAGATGATAATACAAATAAAAATTCTCTAAACTACCTCGATATTCGCTGGGCATTAATGGTTTCATGTCACCGCTTTTTATGTACTCATTAATACAGCTTACTGTCCCAGGATTTCTTTCGAGGACTAATGTCAGTGATTTATTTTTTGAATGCTCCTTAATTATCTGTTCGTTCCACTTCCGGATGATATTAATTACTACTATCGGTGAATATAAGTGATTATGCCCGGGAGTTCCGCTTTCTCCGAGCATAACAATTTTACCGTTTAATAACTTTGAGGAAATGAATTCATAGGGTTTGGTATTATATTGCCTCTCCCCGGCTGACAATGTCAGGCTAACAAAGCCGATGAAAAGAATAGTAAGTAGTATGTTGCGATATTTCGTACGCTCGTATTTCATTTTTTGCCTCGTTTATTAATTGACATTTCACTAACAACCTGTATTGAAGTATTTTTAAGACGTTGATACTCCCCGATAAGTTGCCTTGATCATGATTTACTCTCATTTTTGCAAGAATTGAAAATCAGCACCCCAATACCGTTTTTCCATTAGAATATAATTAGGAGACCGAATGATTTTAGACAAAGAATATATTGAGGCTTGACATTATCCACTTGTTTTGGTAAATTGAGACTACAATTATGAAAAACAACAGAAATACATATAACAGCAGCGCTTTTAGAACCAATTATTATTGGTGGTGGTTTAGTGTGCCCAATACTATACCCCGGTAATAATTGAGAATATAATTTTAATATATACAAAAACCCTTCTCTTAAAACCGGAAGGGTTTTTTTGTTTTATAACAGTGAGATAGAAAATGAAATTTGAAAAATTTAGTGAACTTGCGAAAGAATACAACCTCATCCCCGTTTATGAGGTAATTGCTGCCGATTTATTGACTCCGGTGCTCGCGTACCTTAAAATCCGGGAGGCCGGCACTCAAAGCTTCCTGTTGGAATCAGTCGAAGGCTCACTCAGCCTTGCGCGGTACTCCTTTATCGGTAAGAAACCTGATATGATACTTGCCAATATTGAACGCAAATTGACTGAGATCCGCCGGAATGAGACTAAAACCACTGAGGAAGATATTTTCCATTTCATAAAATCCGAACTCGGCAAATACCGGCAACCTAAAATTGACGAACTGCCTGACTTCACCGGCGGTATCGTAGGCTATCTCGGATTTGAAAATATCTCACTCATAGAAAAGGTTGTCCCCCGCTCTTCAGAGGGTTTTATTAATTACGATTCTATTTTCGGATTATACAAGACAATACTCGCTTTCGATCATTACAAACACCAGATTATTCTCATTTCCAACGTCGCGACAGATGAATTCAACTCAATTGAAGAAGCTTATCAATCCGGTAAAAACGAAATTGCAGCGTTGAAAAAAAATCTCAAACGGGAAGTCTCTTACAGTTCTGATTTTTCTTATGGTAAAGACGTAAAGGAAAACATTTCCGACGAAACCTTTTGCTCACTCGTAGAAAAAAGCAAGCAGAATATTATCGAAGGCGACATATTCCAGATAGTCCTTTCCAAAAGATTTTCAACTGAGTATAAAGGTGATTTGTTCAACGTGTACCGTGCGTTGCGAATGATTAACCCCTCCCCGTACATGTATCATCTTGAGTTCGCTGATAATTTTACCATCATCGGTACATCGCCTGAAGATCTGCTCAAAATAAAGAACAGACGCGCTCAGCTTTTACCGATTGCCGGTACAAGAAGACGCGGCATTACACCTGAAGATGACGCTGCATTGGAAAAGAATCTGCTCAATGACCCTAAAGAACTCGCAGAACACACGATGCTCGTTGATCTTGGGAGAAATGATCTTGGAAGAGTGTGCAAATACAACAGCGTACAGGTATCAGAAATCATGAGAATTCAGAAGTACTCGCACGTCATGCATATTGTTTCCAAAGTAGAAGGCGAACTTGCTGATGAATATGATGCCATTGATGCACTCAAGGCGTGCTTCCCTGCCGGGACTGTTACCGGTGCACCGAAAATCCGTGCGATGCAGTTGATTCACGAATATGAAAATCTAAAACGGAATGTGTATGCTGGAGCCGTCGGGTATTTCGATTTCTCCGGCAACCTTGATATGTGCATTGCAATTCGTACACTATTTGCAAAGGACAATACCCTATTCTGGCAGGCCGGAGCCGGATTGGTCGCGGATAGTATTCCTGCTCTGGAAGCAAAAGAAATTAAGAATAAAGCTGCGGTTTTAGTTAACGCTATGAAATACGCTGAGGTGATTGATGAAGATATTAGTTATTGATAATTACGATTCGTTTACATACAACCTTGTTCAACTCATTGGAAAGTTCACGAGCGATATTATCGTGCGCCGGAATGATGAGCTGACCGCGGACGATATTGCAGAAATTAATCCGGATAAGATATTAGTCTCACCGGGACCGGGTAAGCCTGAAGATGCAGGTGCCTCGCTCATAGCCATCTCACAATTCGGGAAAGCAATCCCCGTGCTTGGGGTATGTCTTGGTCATCAGGCAATCGGCATCACATTCGGCGGCAGGGTTATAAAGGCAGATCAATTGATGCACGGCAAGACCTCGAGCATTAAGCACGACGGCAAATCAATATTTAAAAATGTGACTCAGGATTTTACCGCAACAAGATACCATTCACTCATCATCGAAAGAGCGACGTGTCCGGAAGTTTTGGAAATCTCTGCCGAAACCGAAGACGGAGTGATTATGGGAGTACGGCATAAACAATTTCCGATTGAAGGAATACAATTTCATCCGGAATCGTTCCTGACCAATGCAGGAAAACAAATAATCGAGAATTGGATTACACAATGATAAAAAGCCTCATTGAAAAAATCGTTAAAAGAGAGCATTTGACTTTTGAAGAATCCTATGCAGTGATGCAGGAAATTATGAAAGGCGCTCTTAATACATCCCATTTGGCGGGATTGCTCATTGCGCTCAAAGTAAAAGGCGAAGCAGCCCATGAAGTTGCGGGATTTGCATCTGCAATGCGCGATGCCGGAATAAAAGTGGAGTCTGCAAAAGAAGAGACCATTGATGTTTGCGGAACAGGCGGAGATTACTCCGGCTCTTTCAATATCTCAACGGCATCGTCCTTTGTTGTAGCCTCACTCGGTGTTAAAGTTGCCAAGCATGGCAACCGCTCAATTTCAAGCAAAAGTGGCAGTGCCGATGTTCTGCAGGCAATGGGATTTGATATTTCCCTTCCCCCGGAAAAGGCAGCCGAGGCTTTGGATAAAATAGGCATCGCATTTCTCTTTGCGCCGGATTATCACCCCGCAATGAAGTATGCCGCGCCGGTAAGAAAAGAACTCGGATTGAAAACTATTTTTAATATGCTTGGACCGTTAACCAATCCAGCCGGAGTAACAAAACAGCTTATCGGTACCTATAACAGCGATGCGGCTAAAATCATGTGCGAGGCTGCTCCAAGGCTCGGATATCAGCGGGTATGTTTTGTCTGCGCCGAGGATTCATTGGACGAAATCTCACTTGATAAGCCTACGACTGTCTTTGAGTTTGATGAACAAAAAGGAACAAATAAGTATATTGTTACACACGATACTTTTAAATATCCGCATGTACCCATGAAGGATATTCTGGGCGGAACGGCGGAAGAAAATGCTAAAATTCTTGGGCACGTCTTCACAGCAAAAGAAAAGAGTCCGATATTCTATACCATTGCTGCCAACGCTGCAATGGCACTATACACTGCCCGCTTCTCCGATAATTTAATGGACTGTAAAGATGCAGCGGAAGAAAGTATCATGAGTGGTAAAGCCTATAATAAATTGTGCGAATTAAGGGATTTCAAAGCATGAACATTCTCGATAGGATCATCGTTGTAAAAAAGGAAGAAGTAAAAAAACTGAAAAAGAATTTTTCTGTTGATGTTTATTCTCAATCTGAATTTTATAACGAACCATGCCTTCCGTTTTCAGAAGCTCTGTCAAAAGAAGGAAAGATTTCCATAATCGCAGAAATTAAAAAAGCCAGTCCATCAAAAGGCATCATCAGTCCAAATTTTGACTACGAGGATATTGCCAACATTTATATGGACGCCGACGTTGATGCAATTTCCATTCTTACCGACGAGATGTTCTTCCAGGGGAGTATTGAATATTTGAATTCGATCGCATTTGTCAAGACTGTTCCCCTACTCCGCAAAGATTTTATTATTGATGAAATACAGATACATCAGGCAAAAGCCTATGGAGCGGATGCGATACTACTTATCAGTGAAGTGCTAGATGCTGCACAGATTCGTGACTTTACACAAATTGCCAAGGAATTAGACCTGTCCGTCTTGCTTGAACTGCATTCACCACAGATGCTGGATAAAATAGATCAGTCGATAAACACCATCCTTGGTGTGAACAACAGAAATCTTGAAGATTTCAGTGTTGATTTAGGAACGACCGAAACAATTAAAAAACACTTGAATAAAGATGTAATTGTAGTATCAGAAAGCGGTATTGGCAGTCAAGATGACATTCAAAAACTGCAGCAAACCGGTGTAGAAGCAATACTGGTTGGCGAAACCTTTATAAAAAGTAATGATATGTACGCAACTATTAAACAAATGCAAAAGTGGTGCGTACGTGAAAGTTAAAATTTGCGGCATTACCAATATTGAGGACGCGTTATTCTGTGAGGCATACGGTGCAGATGCTCTCGGGTATATCTTCTACCCTAAAAGCAAAAGATATATTCATCCTGAGAAGGCCTCAGAAATTTCACGGGTTCTTTCGCCACTTACAGTGAAAGTCGGCGTATTTGTTAACGCTCCCGAAGCAGAAATTTATGCGACATTTGAAAAAGCCGGACTCAATCTCGCCCAGTTACACGGTGACGAATCCGCTGACTTTGTAAAGAACCTGAGAGTACCGGCAATCAAAGTATTTCATGTTGATGATGCTTTTGATTACAAGAAATTAGATGAAGACGACTCAACATATTTTATGCTCGATACCAGTTCCGCTGAATATGGCGGCACGGGGCATTCCTTTAATTGGTCTGCCATCCCCGTCCAATTAAGAAACCGGGCAATTATAGCCGGAGGTGTATCGGCAAATAATGTAGAACATATTTATCATGAAATTCATCCATACGGAGTAGATGTTTCTTCCTCTCTGGAATCTGCACCGGGCAAAAAGGATAAACAAAAAGTAGAGATTTTTTTAAAAACCATAAGGAATATCACATGTTAGTAGTAATGAAGCTCGAAGCCACCGAACAACAAATTGCTCAAGTCGAAGAGAAAATTAAAAGCTTTAATTGTAATGCTCATATAAGCAAGGGTATGTCAAAAATAGCCATAGGTATAACCGGAGATACAAGAAACTTATCTCCTGATGATTTCCTGCTTATGGATAGCGTAGTAGATGCCATGCGTGTATCAAAAAGCTATAAGCTTGTCAGTCGTGAAATGAAAGATGAAGATACGATTGTTAAAATCGGCAACGATACTCTTGGCGGTAAACAATTGCAAATAGTCGCCGGACCTTGTTCAGTCGAAAGTCATCAACAAATTATGGATATCGGCGGCGCATTACACGAATTAGGCATCAAGTTTTTCAGAGCCGGCGCTTATAAGCCGAGAAAAAGTCCTTATACATTTCAAGGACTTCGAGAAAAAGGTCTGGAATTACTCGCAGATGTAAAAAAAGAATACGGAATGCATATTGTTACCGAAGCTATGGATACAGACACCATTGAAGGCGTTGCTGAAGTTGCCGATGTGATCCAAATTGGAGCACGCAACATGCAGAATTATTCCCTGCTCAACAAAGTCGGACAGATGAATATTCCGGTTTTCTTAAAACGCGGCATGTCGGCATCAATCGAAGATCTGTTAATGAGTGCCGAGTATATTTTATCACAAGGAAATGGAAACGTCATTCTTTGTGAGCGTGGAATTAGAACATTCGAAACATGGACGAGAAATACTTTGGATTTGAATGCAGTACCGGTCATTAAGCAAGCGACACACCTGCCGATATTCGTAGATCCGTCACACGGAATCGGAATCCGTGATAAAGTGCAGCCAATGTCGTTGGCAGCAGTTGCCTGCGGTGCAGATGGTTTAATGATTGAAGTGCACTGTGACCCGGATAAGGCGCTTTCAGACGGCATTCAATCACTCACGCCGAAAGCTTTTAAACAATTAATTGAAAAGGTACAACAACTCGCTCCGATTGTTGACAAGAAATATTAAAATGAATACTGACAACAAATATAATTTCCCTGATAAAAGCGGACACTTTGGTAAGTATGGTGGTAAGTATGTGCCCGAGACACTCGTTATTCCTCTTGAAGAACTTGAGAGCATGTATAATAGTGTTAAGAACGATGCAGAATTCAACCGTGAACTTACTGAACTGAATAACAATTACACCGGGCGCCCTACACCTTTGACCCTTGCCGAAAGATTGACTGAATATTACGGCAAGGCAAAGATATATATGAAGCGCGAAGACTTGTGTCACACCGGTTCACATAAACTGAATAACGCTCTTGGGCAGATACTCCTCGCGAGACGTCTCGGCAAGACCCGCATTATTGCTGAAACCGGAGCCGGACAGCACGGTGTAGCTACGGCCACCGTTTGTGCCAAGTTCGGAATGAAGTGCATTGTCTATATGGGTGAAGTTGATACAAAGCGTCAGGAACTCAATGTATTTAGAATGAAATTACTCGGTGCGGAGGTCATACCGGTCACATCTGGCAGCAAAACTCTTAAGGATGCGACTAATGAGGCAATCCGCGATTGGGTGACCAACATTCACGATACCCACTACATCATCGGTTCCGTTGTCGGACCACATCCGTATCCGATGATTGTAAGAGATTTCCAATCAATTATCGGAAGAGAAACTAAAGAGCAACTTTCAAAAGTTGAAAATAGAATGCCTGATTATGTTGTCGCATGTGTCGGCGGAGGAAGTAATGCTGCCGGCATTTTTTATCCATTTGTAAATGATACTGGGACTCGTCTTATCGGAGTTGAAGCTGCCGGGTGCGGCGTTGATACGGATAAACACGCAGCTACATTGAGTCTTGGTACTGATGGAGTATTTCACGGAATGCGCACCTATTTACTTCAGAACAAAGATGGACAGGTCATTGAAGCACATTCGGTTTCCGCGGGACTCGATTACCCGGGTGTAGGACCGGAACACAGTTTATTAAAGGATATCCAGCGCGTGCAGTATCAATCTGTTAAAGATGATGAAGCTTTACAAGCGATGAGATTTCTTTCAGAGAAAGAAGGAATCCTCCCCGCTCTCGAAAGCGCACATGCTGTCGCGTATCTGGACAAACTGATGCCGGAAACACAAAAGGGTGAATTGGTCGTTGTCAACATCAGCGGACGCGGTGACAAAGATCTAAATACACTTTTTCACCTCGATAGAGTTTAAGAAAGAATAATATGAGTTTTATACAAGAATATATTCAGGAAGTCAATAACCGTAAAGAAAAAGTGCTTTCTGTTTTCCTTACAGCAGGTTATCCAAACAAGGAAAATTTTGTACAGCTTGCAGTAAAAGCACTTGAAGCAGGTGCTGATTTACTTGAGATTGGTATTCCATTCAGCGATCCGATGGCAGACGGTCCGGTAATTCAACAATCCTCACAGACCGCAATAGAAAATGGCACTACAATATCAGATGTATTTAATTTTACAGCCGCTATCCGCAAGCAAACAGAAAAACCTTTGATCGCAATGACATACGCGAATATTTTATTGCATTATGGTGTTGAGAAATTTCTTACAGACGCAAAACTCGCAGGCTTTAATGGCGTTATCATTCCGGATTTGTCGGTCGAAGAATATCACAACTTCGTTCCCGAAAGCAATGAGCTTGATATCATTATGCTGGCATCACCGACAACTTCAGACGAACGTCTGAAAAAAATTGATGAGTTGAGCAGCGGATTTGTATATTTTGTTAGTGTCACGGGTACTACAGGGGTACAACAAAAGTTCAATGATGATATAACTAAAAAAATTGCACACGCAAGAACTATTATAAAAAACAAAATGCTCATCGGTTTTGGTATATCACGCCCGGATGATATAAAACTCTTTTCTCCATTTGCCGACGGTATGATTGTCGGCAGTGCGGTCATTAAAGAATTGATGCGAGATGATTCCGGATTTTTACATACTATTGAACTCATAAATACGCTAAAAGCCGCTACAATACTTAGCTAAAACAACATTTGCAATTACTTACAGTCTGATAGTGCAATATTTTTTTGTGCTCTATCTCACATGGTTTTCCTCACTGCAAATTGAAGTGATTATTTCGCTTCACTTATCGTTAAACTGCGTCGTAATTCTATTATCATGAGATAATTTTTCTGCTCAATGCGAATTTTTTTCGTAGTCAAATTATTTACATTTTTTAATGTTATATCCGAGGGTATTTTTCGACAAAAAATTTAGGCAATTATTAACTGACATTTGTTACAACGTTTTCACCTATGCTCAAAAAACAAGTCCCGGTATATCTTTTACTGATAATTACTATTGCATCTTCTGCATTAATGTTCTTTCTCACTAAAACTTTTGATATCTACAGCGGTTCCTCAAGTGGAGTTGCAGTAGAGGAAAACACGTATAAAATTTCCCGTCTTAATGGATACACATTTATCAAACCTTTAATATCAGCTAAACCTGTCAATGAAGCTGCAAAATACTTAAGCATTAAGGAATCCGCACAGAGGCTGATACAGAGTTCAATAGATGACGGCACATTAGAATCTGCTTCTGTCTATCTCAGAGATTTTGAAAACTCTGATTGGTTCAGCATTAATTCGGAAGAAAAGTACATGCCGGGTTCGCTCCTTAAAGTACCTGAGCTCATAACATTTTTAAAAATGGAAGAGCAAAATCCGGGCACTCTTGACCGGAAACTAACTTTTGCTCATCAATTTGTAACTGACAAAACAGCAAATATTTTGTCCAAGAGCATACAAATAGGACAAAGCTATACCATACGTGAGCTGTTACGATACATGATAGAATATTCCGATAACAATGCCACATATCTGCTCAATCAAAATATAAGCGTGCCAACTTTTCAGAAAGTATTTGTTGATTTAGGTTTGGATGCCCCCGACTGGAATGCTTCAACATTCTATGTCGGTTCAAAAGACTATTCCGTTTTTATGGAAGCACTCTTCAATGCTTCGTATCTGACTATTAAAAACTCCGAATACGCTGTATCGCTATTGATGAAATCAGATTATGAAGATGGTATCAGAAAAGGCATTCCCGTTAGCAATCTTCGAATTGCCCACAAATTCGGTGAATCCGGAACGAACGTTAATAAACAGCTCCATGAGACCGCCATTTTTTATATCAATAATGAACCATACCTTATTACTATCATGACCAAAGGCAAAAACAACGTGGATTTCCCACGCCTTGCCAAGGTGATCCAGGAAATATCGGGTTCTGTGTATAATCAATTGGTATCTCTGAATCCGAGTTCGCATTCAGCACAGTAAAATTGCTGTCGCAGACCAATTTTTCTTGCAACGTAATTCATTTTGACTATCCCAAAAGCGCCTGTTTTTGTATATTTGCGTATGTAAATTTCATTTAAATAATTTATGGTTACGTATGATGCACAAAAACAGAATCTTTATAGCCATTAATGTATTTATTACCCTCTTTACCCTTTCGTTTTTCAATTTGACGGCTTTTGCAGCCGGTATCGCGCCGGATTCTGCCTCAAGAGACGATCTGAACAACCAAATATATTCTTCAAGAAAAACCATTATAACCGAAACTGTCAAAAAAATCAGTTCGTGCGTTGTCGGTATTAATGTTACGGAAATCCGGCAATACACAGACCCGATGATAGGCCCATTTTTCAACGATCCGTTTTTCAGGCAGTTTTTTCAAGACCGTACTTATCAGCAAAAAGTTAAAAGCCTTGGTTCAGGATTTATCATCTCCAAGGACGGTTATATTGTTACTAATGACCATGTCGCCGGAAATGCGGCTGAAATTGTAGTAAGCACGACCGATGGCAGTCAGTATAAAGCGGACATTATAGGTCATGATCCGTTGTCGGATATTTGCCTCCTGAAGATCAAAGGTGATAACTTCCCCGCAATACCGATTGGTAATTCGGACGACGTGATCATCGGTGAATGGTCCATCGCACTTGGTAATCCATTCGGGTTGTTTGAAGTCAATAACCGCCCGACAGTAACTGTTGGTGTAATAAGTGCCACAGGTATGAATCTGAATCAGGTTCAAAACAGATACTATTTAAACATGATTCAAACAGATGCAGCAATCAACGGAGGAAACTCCGGCGGTCCTTTGGTCAACGGACTGGGTGAGGTCATCGGAATGAATACGATTATCTTTACATCCGGCGGTTCTGAAGGAAGTATCGGACTCGGATTCGCAATTCCGATTAATAAAGTGATGAGCGTTGTTAACGAACTAAAGAAAAACGGAAAGATTGAAAGAGATTTTTATACTGGTTTGACCGTACAAAACATAGATGAAATGATTGCGCGTACGCTCAATAGGCAATCGACAAAGGGTGTTATTGTAACTCGTGTTATTAAAAATTCACCCGCTGACGAGGCCGGTATTCGGCCCGGAGATGTTATCACACAGGTTGATAACTTCAAGATTGATAATGAACAAAGCATCATGGCTATATTTCAGGAGTACAGAACCAATCAGGTTGTGACTTTGAAAATCAGCCGTGAGGATAAAGAAATAAACGCAAGTTTGAAATTGGAGAAAAGATGATCCCAAGATATTCACGCCCGGAAATGACCCGTTTTTGGACAGACAAGTTTAGATTTTCCACATGGTTAAAAATTGAGATTCTTGCTTGTGAAGCCAGAGCCAAAGATGGTGAAGTACCGGCGAAGGATCTTCAAATCATAAAGAAAAAAGCAAAATTCTCCATCAGCAGAATCAACGAGCTTGAAAAAACGCTCAACCATGATGTTATTGCTTTCCTGACAAGTGTCTCGGAAAATGTCGGTCCTGCAGCACGGCATATTCATTATGGAATGACATCATCTGATATACTCGATACCACTCTCTCCTATCAGATGAAATGTGCAGGCGAATTGCTCCTTAACCAATTGAAGACATTCGCTGAGTCGCTCAAGAATAAAGCGATAGCATACAAGTATGCCTACTGTATCGGCAGGACACATGGAATCCATGCTGAACCAACCACCATGGGCTTAAAGTTCGCCCTCTGGTATGAGGAAACCAAAAGAGATATAACAAGACTTGAGGCAGCAATTGAAAATATTTCAGTAGGTATGCTGTCAGGTGCTGTTGGAACATTCGAGCATCTCGACCCCAAAGTTGAGAAGTATGTCTGTGAGAAAATGGGACTCCGGCCTGCGCCTGTCTCCACACAGATCATTCAGCGTGACAGGCATGCAGAATACATGACTACGCTTGCCATTGTGGGAAGCACACTTGAAAAAATTGCTACTGAGATACGCCACCTCCAAAAAACCGAAGTATTGGAAGCTGAAGAGTTCTTTGGTAAAGGCCAAAAAGGCTCGTCAGCTATGCCTCACAAAAGGAATCCCATTGTCTGCGAACGAATCGCGGGTATGGCCCGTATTCTTCGCGGAAACTCATTGGCATCAATGGAAAACATCACCTTGTGGCATGAACGTGATATTTCACACTCCTCTGTCGAACGCGTAATTGTACCGGACAGTACCATCATTCTCAATTATATGCTTCATGTCGCCACACGGTTAATTGATCAATTGATCATCTATCCGGAAAACATGGAGAAAAATTTATTCCTCACAAGAGGACTTATCTTTTCCCAGCGAGTACTTTTAAAACTGACCGAAAAAGGGCTTTCGAGAGAGGCGTCATATGCAGCCGTTCAGGAAGCAGCTATGAAAGTCTGGCGTGACAGCAATAAAAATCTGAGAAGCGAACTGCAAAAGAGCGACGTTATCAAGAAGAATATATCGCCAAAAGAAATGAACGCACTATTTGATATTAAAGCCTCACTCAAGCATATTGACGATATTTTTGCAAGAACTGTATTAAAATCATAAGCTGCATTTTTAAGGTTTTTGTCCTTATCGCCTATACCTGGTGACATTGCCCTCATCACCCCTACCTGCTTATGCAGTCAGGCAGTCGACCGCTTCTCCCTTTGAGCAAGGCTGTCAACTTTGGGATTTCGTTTTCTATTGCTTGTCATTCCGTAATCCGCCTGGGCGGACTGACGCGATCACTTAAAAACGAAGTGATGGATGCAGCACGTCAGATATGTACAGAATCCATTATTAATTCTGCTATTTTCAGGATGGATTCCGGATCGCCTCCGGCGTCCGGAATGACGATGCTGCATTTTCACTCTTACAATTTTATTTACTTCGCTTAAATAAAAAGCATTGCTCTTTGAGAGAAGGGGCATAGAACAGAACGAACCGAATAAAATATCTGCCTCAAACCTGTTCCGTTGTATTATATATGGACGACACGGAGTGTCATCCTAAAAACAAGGAACTCTTTAGGTTATGCTATTTGTTTGCACAGTATAACAGATCAACAGGTAATTACATGAAAATAAAAGCGATTTTCGTACTGCTGCTTTCTCTCTTCAATATTAATTGTTTCAAAAGTGCGGAGAAACCTATGCAATCCAAAAGCTCGACTTCAATCTATGATATAAGTTTTTCGTCTATTGACGGCAAGGAAACGAACTTGCTGCAGTACAGAGGTAAAAAGATTCTTATTGTCAACGTGGCCTCAAAATGCGGATTTACCCCACAATATGCAGACCTTGAAAAACTTTATGAGACTCATAAGGATAAACTGGTTATTGTGGGATTTCCGGCCAATGACTTTCTGAAACAGGAACCAGGCACAAATGAGGAGATTGCGCAATTCTGTTCACTCAACTACGGAGTGACCTTCCCGATGGCATCAAAAATCACTGTCGTTGGTGATAACAAACACCAATTATACAAATGGCTGACCGATAAGAAGCTCAACGGCTGGAATGATCAAGAGCCTCAATGGAATTTCTTTAAATATCTCATTGATGAAAAAGGTGAACTCACTCATGTTTTTCCTTCGACTACCAAGCCAATGGATGAAGAAATCCTCAATAGCCTTAAATAGTATTAACCGGAGTAATAGGCTTACGTCCTTTTAATACAGCTATGACATTTTTGGCGGCGATTGCCGCCATTTCATTTCTTGCAGTATCAGTCGCGCTGCCGAGATGTGGCACAAGAACGACATTCGGTAGCGTGAGTAATGCCGGATTTACCTTTGGCTCGTTCTCATAAACATCAAAACCTGCCCCGGCTATCGCCTTCTCCTTGAGCATCTTAATCAAAATAGCTTCATCAACAATTTCCCCCCTTGCAGTATTTATCAGAATTGATGAATGTTTCATCGCTCGAAGAAGCTTTCCATCAAGTATATGAAAGGTTTCCTTATTTAACGGCAAATGCAGAGAAATGATATCGGCAGAGTTCATCAACTTTGCAAGAGTGACCTTCTTAGCACCTAAGGAAGTCTCAATTTGTACATTTCGACTGCGGTTGTAATACATTATTTTCATTCCAAAAGCCGCTGCGCGCTTGGCAACAGCAGCGCCAATTCTTCCAGCACCAACTAAGCCAAGAGTTTTTCCGCTTAATTGCATACCAAGCAGCAAATCCGGTTTCCAACCTTTGAACTTTCCTTGCCGCATAAAAGTATCCCCTTTCACGATATGCCGAGCAACAGCGAGTATAAGTGCCATCGCTATGTCGGCAGTTGCGTCCGTAAGAACATCCGGAGTATTAGTCACGTACATCCCCCTTTTTGACGCTGCCGCGACATCTATATTGTTGAAACCTACGGCATAATTTGCAATTACTTTACAACGAGGCAATTTGGCAAGTACACCAGCATCTATACGATTATCCAGAAGAGAAATAAATCCATCCACAAGATTCGCCTGCTTATTCCAGAAAGCAGTCGGGAAGATTTTACCGGCCTTATAAGGAATAACATCAAATCCGGCATTGTGCAATAATTCAGAAGCAATGTGAGGGATTTTCTCGGGGATTAGTACTTTGTACATTTTCAACTCATTTATGTGTAATTCAGTAGGACAAATTAAAAGTTTTCTAGGAAATTTGATAGTCCATTGTCGGGTTTCAGCACTTATGCCCAGAACGCCTCTAATAAGGGAAAAAATATATTTTTACTTTGACCTGCATTTTATAAATTCAATAGTTACTCTATAGAATTTCCGAACTTTTTTATAAAAGTATGTAATGAGTTCTTCTCCAGGCAAAAAAGGAAACCTATATCAAAGCATTTTTCCAGAATATCGTTTATTTTACCAGCTATTCGTTTGAAGTATTTTATGAAACCTTTCACTTCTTTCGAAAAAAACAAATTGGTAAAATCGTTTTATACCGGCAAATTCTTTACACCGGCTATGAAGCGTTAGGTATTATATCGCTGCTGGGGTTTGCTATCGGAGGAATTATTATTCTGGAAGGTAACGCCATGCTTCCCGGATTCAGCCAAAGTAAGATTTTCTATACAATCCTTGTTTCAGTTGTAGTCAGGGAGCTTGCGTATATTTTGACTGCTTTGATCATTATTGCGCGTTCCGGAACTGCAATCTCCACCGAACTTGGTAACATGGTAATTAACGATGAAATTGATGCACTCCAATCCTTCGGTATCTCTCCTATTAATTACCTCATCGTACCGCGGGTTCTTGGACTTATCATCTCGATGATCACCTTGTCAATATTTTTTAACGCCTTTTCGATGTTCGGTGCATGGTTTCTGAGTTCTGTGTTCTATTCTCTTGATATTCAGACATTCACCTATGCACTTTTCTCCGAACTGACAATCAGGGATATTATAGCAAGTCTGGTTAAATCCTCGATTTTTGGTTTTACCATAGCACTGGTGTCGAGTTTCGAGGGTCTCAAAGTTGTGTTCGCAAGTACTGAAGTACCGCAGCGGACAATAAAGGCTGTTGTTTGGTCTTTAACCCTGATTATTATTTTTGATATTTTGATAACAATAAGTTTTTATCTTGCTTAATTCGACTCAAATAAAATTGGATAATCTTTCGTATACTGTGGAAGATGAAGAGATATTTAAAAATATCACGTACGAGTTTTTGCCTAATTGTACAACCGGTATTCTCGCCCCAGTAGAAGATAAAACTTCAATATTATTGAAAATCGTCGGCGGTATTACCACTCCAACGAGCGGTTCGGTACATATTAATGGATTGGATATGTTCACTTCAGATAGGAAAACTCTAAAACCGCTCCGCAGGAAGATGGCTTTTGTTTTCGAACGGAAAGGAATTTTATCTAACCTTTCAATAAGTGAAAACCTGTTGCTGCCGTTGAACTATCATTTCCCGGATACATCCAAAGTAGAAAAACAAAACCGGATAGAAGCGTTATTTAATCACTTCGGCCTTGATAAAAAAATACTGCAAGCAAGACCAGCCCGTCTCCATCCTCAGACATTGAAGATGATACTCCTTATCCGTGCGTTTATCATGGAACCCGAAATTATTTTATATGATAAACCTTTAACTGATCTGGAACAGTCTTTAAAAAATTTAGTCACCTCATATATGCAGCAGTTGCGCGCCGGCAAAAAAGTGACACAGATCGTTTTTACTTCATCACGGGTATTATTGAACAATACAGATGATATCCTTGTTATTTCAGGCGGCAGACTCATTGAACATGGTTCTTTTGATGCGATGGTGAAAAGTGAAAATCCCTTCACAAAGAAAATAATACACGATTATCTTGAAGCAGGCGGCTATGAAACTAAAATTTAAATTTACCGAACGATTCGTTATCTCATTTCTTCTTGTTGCACTGATTATCATTGTTACGACTTTGGGATTGGTGATAATGAACAAGAAATACTTTGAGACCAAAATTCATTATAAAGCAAAACTTGCTGATGCAAACGGATTATCCGTCTCAACGCCAATATATTTCAAAGGTTTTAAAATCGGTGAAATTACTGATTTCAGGCTCTCTAATGAAAATTTTATTGAAGCGGACTTGGTTATCTATAAAGAGTACAAAGATAGAATTGTATATAACTCAGCCCTCTGGAAGGGACTGAATCCGGTAACGAATACCGGAACAATCGAATTTTTGCAGGGCATCGGTTCTAATTCTCTTCTGCCTGAGAATAGTACCCTGCCCGGAGTAGATGTTCCGGAAGGTCAATACTTATTGGCACAAAACAAAGTAAAAAAAGCCGGAGATCCGCTCAGTGTACTTATGGAAAATATGGAATCGTTTACAGAGAATCTTACAGCCGACACAATTCAGAGTAAAGGTGCCATCTTCCGTATGCTGAACAATTTAGCCTCGGCATCCGAAGATTTGAAACAGGTTTCCGGAAAAGTTAATGAACTAACTACGGCATTGTTAAAGGATAAAAATCCGCATGACGGTGCTTTATTCCGCCTAATTAACAATGGCGCGGATCTAACAGAAGAATTTAAGTCCACAAATCAAATGCTCAAGAAGACGCTTTTAAAAGCCGACACCTTGTTAACGGCTTATAAGAGTCCTGATGGCCTTGCATTAAAAATGATTGACCCTAAAGGCGACTTATTTGTAAATCCTCTAAGACAGACTATAGCCGGGTTTAGTGCCATGGTTCCCCGCCTTGATTCGTTGACGACGTACATGAATTCAAAGGCGCCTAATATGACTGAAATTCTTGAAGATATGAGGATAACCCTGAAACAGGCTCAGGCTACCTTTGATGCATTAAACAAATTTTTAAGAATTGATGAAGGACAATTGAAGAATCTCAAACCTGCCCCGGCTGGAGACACAGCTAAGTAAAGAAAATTTGATAGGTAATTAAACTTTCCTAGCCCATGATTTAAATCATGGGCTAAGTTGTTTTAAAGGTATTAATTTGATTTTTTCTCGATTTTTGCCCACGAATCACGCAGCGCTACCGTACGGTTAAAGACCGGTTTTCCCTTCGTAGAATCTTTATCAACGTTGAAATATCCCAATCGTTCAAACTGAAAATGCTCGCCGGATTTAGCATCTACAAGATGCGGCTCAGCCTTACAATTCGACAGTACTTCCAAAGAATTAGGATTGATTGAATCTTTCCAGTCACCTTCTTTTTCGGAAGCCGGATCCTCAACCGAGAACAATCTATCATATAACCGCACTTCGATATCTTTTGCAGCAGCCGCTGATACCCAATGAATTGTACCTTTCACCTTGCGATTGCTCTTTTCAGAACCGCTTTTTGTTTCCGGATCGAAAGTGCAGTGCACTTCCTTAATTTCACCGGTGGCTTCATCCTTAACAACACTTTCACATTTTACAATGTATGCGTAGCGAAGGCGGACTTCTTTCCCCGGAGTAAGACGGAAAAACTTACTTGGCGGATTTTCCATAAAATCATCCTGCTCGATGAACAATTCGCGGGTAAATGTAACATTACGCACACCCATTGAAGCATCTTCAGGATTATTAATAGCCTCGAGTTCTTCAACTTTATCTTCCGGGTAGTTTGTGATAACCACTTTCAATGGACGCAAAATCGCCATTACACGAAGTGCTTTTTTATTTAAATCTTCACGCACACAATTTTCAAGTAATGCTACATCAATGGTATTGTCTCTCTTTGCTACGCCTATGCGTTCTGCAAAATTGCGGATTGATTCAGGAGTATACCCTCTTCTCCGTAAACCGGAAATGGTGGGCATTCTTGGATCATCCCATCCGGAGACTTTATTCTCTGTAACAAGCTGTAAAAGTTTTCTCTTGCTCATCACCGTGTAAGATAAGTTCAACCGGGCAAATTCGATTTGCTGAGGATGATAAATTTCAAGTTTATCAATAAACCAATCATACAATGGACGATGGTTTTCAAATTCCAGAGTACAGATAGAGTGAGTAATTCCCTCTATTGAGTCACAAAGTCCATGAGCCCAATCATACATTGGATAAATGCACCATTCGTTTCCGGTTCTATGATGTTCTGCTTTGAGAATTCTGTACATGATCGGATCACGCATATTGAGATTCGGCGATGCCATATCAATTTTGGCGCGCAGTGTTTTTGAACCATCAGCAAATTCACCGTTTTTCATGCGGACAAATAAGTCCAAGTTCTCTTCAATTGAACGATTGCGGAAAGGACTGTCTTTACCGGGTTCAGTTAACGTTCCGCGGAATGCACGAATTTCTTCAGGAGTCGAATCATCAACATAGGCGAGACCTTTTTTGATAAGCTGAATTGCCCAATCGTAAATCTGACCGAAGTAATCGGAAGCGTAAAACATACGATCTTCCCAATCGAAGCCTAACCAGCGTACATCTTCCTGAATGGAATCAACATATTCGACATCTTCCTTGGTGGGATTCGTATCATCAAAGCGGAGATTTGTTTTACCTTTGTACTGTTGTGCCAATCCAAAGTTCAGGCAGATTGATTTTGCGTGCCCGATATGCAAATAACCATTCGGTTCCGGAGGGAAACGTGTATGAACTCTTCCACCAAATTTATTCGTTTTTAAATCTTCATCTATTATCTCGTTGATAAAATTCAACGGTCGTTCACTATTTTTTACTTCTTCTTCCATACTGCTTCTAATTTTTTAATGTGAGCCGAAATCAAATTTATTTTGTAATTGTTTGTGCTGCTTTACGAATACGGTTTACGGCCTCAGCCTGACCGATAATAACAACAATATCATATACACCTGGTCCGCCGCCAACTCCTGAAACCGCTAAACGAAGCGGATGAATGAGTTGTGCATGTTGAACCTGCAATTCTTCCGAAGCTTTATGCAGCGCCTGCTCAAAGTCTTCTTTTGTTGGCGAGGTCAACGCCTCAAAGTGATTAGCTAATACTTCAAGATACCGCCCTGAATCCTCAGTCCATCTTTTTTTAATTACCGCCTCATCATAACTTTCCGGTGCGGCAAATAGATAAGCGCCGTTCTGCCAAATTTCCTGAATAAACGAAACTCTCGGAAGCATAGCTTCGATAATTTGCTTAAGCAATTCATCACCGTAGTGATTACCGGCAAAGGAAGATGTTACTAAGCTTTCTTTGAGGAGCTCAACCAACTCTGCAATGCTTTTTGAACGAAGATGTTCAGCATTGAGCCAGTTCAGCTTTTGTAAATCGAATACTGCCCCGGCCTTGTTGACTCTATCCAACGAGAAAGCGTCTATGAGTTCGTTCATGTGATAGAATTCTTTATCATCGCCGGCTGTCCAGCCAAGTAATGCGACGAAATTAACTAAAGCATCTTTTAAAAATCCTTTTGAACGGTAATCTTCGACTGCGACATCACCTTGCCGCTTGCTCAGCTTGGAGCGGTCCGGATTGAGCAGCAGAGGCAAGTGCGCAAATTTCGGTATCTCCCATCCTAATGCTTCATACAACATAACGTGTTTAGGAGTGGAAGAAAGCCACTCCTCGCCACGAATTACATGAGTGATGGCCATTAGATGGTCATCTACAACATTGGCGAGATGATAGGTCGGAAATCCGTCACTCTTCAGCAAAACCTGGTCATCAATTACGTCGCTTGAAAACTCGATACGTCCGCGAATCATATCATCGAACGCAATCGTTTTTCCCGGTTCGACATTCAACCTAATAACGTAAGGCATGCCGGAGTCTAACTTTTCGCGTATTTCTTCTTGGGAAAGGCTGAGACAATGTTTATCATATTTCGGCTGCCCGCCGTTCTTTTCAATTTCCTTACGCATAACATCAAGGCGCTCGGCGGTACAGAAACAGTAATATGCTTTTTTCTGTTCGACCAGATGGAGAACGTAATCTTCATATATCGGCAATCTTTCCGATTGCAGATATGGGCCGCACTCTCCTTCTTTGCCCGGACCTTCGTCGTACGTTAAACCGCACCACGCAAGCGAATTAATAAGGTTTTCTACAGCACCTTCAACATAGCGCTTCCGGTCTGTGTCTTCAATTCGTAAAATGAATGCGCCGTTATTCCTTTTGGCAAAGAGGTAGTTATATAATGCGGTGCGTAAACCGCCAACATGTAAGTAGCCGGTTGGACTTGGTGCAAACCGGACTCTTGGAGTTTCGTTAATCATTTTCTTATATGTAAATCCGTTAAAGAATAGTTAGCTACTGAATTTCATAGATGTATAATGTTTTACTTTCTCTATGAATTCCTGACTATCAATCGGTTTCGGAATATAATCAGTCGCTCCTGCCTCGAGGCATTTTTCACGATCGCCTTTCATGGCAAACGCCGTTAATGCAATCACCGGAGTTTCTTTGTACTCAGGAATCTGCCTGATTCTTTCGGTTGCTTCAAACCCGTTCATCACAGGCATCTGCATATCCATAAGAATCAAATCGAACTCATGCTGTTTCACTTGTTCGATGGCTTCAGCACCGTTTTCAACAACTATAACATTATTAAAACTATTCTTCTTGAGAAGACGAGTTACTATGATTTGTGAGTGTTTATAATCCTCAACCAATAATATTTTCGGCGAATCTGCTTCTGTTTTCATCTCTTCCGGCGGTGTCGGCTGTTCATATCTATTGATCATCGCGTTGATAGTATCCGCGAGATCCTCTATTTTAGTACTTCGTTTGCTTAACAATTCCGTGAATAAGCCGTCGATTTTTTGGAGATCTTCTTCAAAGTTCTCTTTTCCGGTGTAAATGATAATCGGGAGGTTAGCAAATTTCGGTGACGTTTTAATTAGTTTAATCAATTCAAAACCATTGATGTCTGGCATATCAAGGTCAATAATCGCCAAATCCAAAGGTATGTCTTTAATCAAGTCCATAACCTTTATTGATTTCGATTCAGCTATTGCGTTGAAGCCAACCGACTCGATTGCACTTTTCACGAGATTCAAAGTCGGAACGTCGTCATCAACACAAAGGATATTGGAATCTTTTTTCAATTTATAACTGGTCAATACTTCAACCAGGTCTTTGTATCTGATCGGCTTAACAAAATATTCTACGGCGCCCATCATAAATGCTTTTTGCTGCTCAGCTTCTACCGAGCAAACAATAACCGGTGTGAAGCGGCTATGTTCGTCCTCACGGATTTTTTTCAGCAATTCGAGTCCGTTGATATCAGGAAGAATAATATCCATGATGACGGCAAGATATTTTTCTTTTTGCAGCATCTGGAAGGCTTTAACGCCCGAATTTATAATAAGCGGTTCATAACCCCACTTGTTCAAATAGTTGCTCAATAATTTTGACGTAGCATAGTCGTCTTCAATTACGAGTACTTTATTCTTTCCTTCAATTCTCGGGAGTGCACCGATCTTCGCTTCAATCGGATTGAGAGACTCATAAGGAATGCTAAATGTAATTGCAATACCTTTGGCCTGTGAAGATGCGACTTCAAGCGTACCGCCGAGTGCATCAAGAAAACGCTTCGCAAGAGGCAGGCTTAACACAGTAACCTGCGAATTTTTCATTGATTTCAAATCAAGAATTGCCGTACCATTAAAAATGTTAACCAAGTTCTGAATAGGAAGTATGGTGCCCTTATTTGTCATACGGACAACGATCTTACCCTGAGCGCCTACTGAAACAGAAATATGTATCTTCCCTGCTTCAGTAATATTTACTAAAAACTGAGTAAACTGCTGAAGAATATATTTGATCTTAATGACATCTGATTTTACATTCTCAGGAATTGATTTATCAATCTGTTTTTCGATGGTTACACCAGCCGGCAAAGTCTTTGGAGAAAATTGCGCAAGTACTTCGTCTACGACATCATTCATCTGCACGAGCGATGTATTATATGCCAGTATCCCCGCTTCGGATTTCGAGTAATCCACAAAATCATTGATCAGGGAGAGCATCTTCTGTGCATTCTCTTTCAACGTTTTTACATACTCGGATTGGGCAGATGTTAATTTTTCGTCGCTCAGTAAAGATGCGAATCCGACAATGCTGTTTGTCGGTGTTCTAAACTCATTTGCTGCCTCTACAATAAACTTACCGAAAGAAGCTTTTTCATGAATATTCTTGGTATCCAATGATTCAAGCGCACTTAATAAAAACTGACCTGTAATTTTGAAGAAATCTTTTTCTACTGGAGTAAATGGAGTTTTATTTGTCAATTTTAAGAAATACCGCTCATTTTCGCTTACGACCAGGTTTAAACAACATTCATGAAAACCGGCTTCAGCCGAATGAATTTCACAATTCGGGTTGGATAAAAATTCAAAATTTTCAGCTTCTTTTTTAAGTAATTTGCAGGTTGAACAATCATAAACGGAGTGCATCTGAAGAGTCTTTTTTGCGGAAGCTGACTTACCGACAAGAAACAGTTTCTTACTTTCATTTACCTTAAAAACTACAGCTGAATAAAATTGAAATTCTTCACATATAAATTCGCAAAACTGTTCAAAAAACTCGGGAGTCCCCTTCCCGGCCATTACCCTCAAGTCATTGAATCGAGAGATAAATTTAAGATTTGACGTTAACATGCTACAAAAACTTTACGTAATTATTGAGATACGCCAAATATATGAAAAAATGGCACATAAATAAAACTTTTGGCAAAGTAATTAATCGCTTTAGTTTACTTAAACGGCGTAGAATTTCCATCCGATAAACCGCATTGGATCCCAAATATTAATATTTTTTAATAAAAATTTTTTGTTTGGCCGGAATAGCGAGACAAGTTTTTTACTACTTTATCTTAAGAAGATATTTAAAATTCTATCTTCAGGAATTTATTACAACATAAACTTTGGAGTTTTTATGAAAAAACTATTTGCTTTATTGATCATTGCCGGAATCATGACATCAGGCGTACTTGCACAAACTGACATGATGAAGAAAAAGGATGCCGCTGTAAAAGCCGCTACAACAAAAGTTGAAGCTAAAGCCGACAAGGCAGTAAAAAAAGCTGATGACAAAGTTAAAGCATCGGCTGATAAAGCTGTAAAAAAAGCTGACGAAAAAGCTGATAAGGCAAAGGACAAAGCAGTAAAAGCTAAGGATAAAACAGTTAAGGCAGTAGATAAGGCCAAAGTCGAAAAAGAAAAAGTTGTTAAAAAAGCCGATAAAGCCGCCGACAACGCAGCAGTAAAAGCTGACAAAGCTGTTAAAGTTGCAAAAGACAAACATAAAAAAGTTAAAGAAGCAGCTAAAGAAGTAACGAAGTAATCCGCTATTTATTAAAATTTATTAAAAAAGGAGGGTTTTTACTCTCCTTTTTATTATGTTGGAAGATATGAAATTACTATTAGTCGAAGACGAAAAAAAGGTTGCCTCTTTCATTAAGAAAGGGCTTGAAGATGAATTCCATACTGTTGACATCGCCCACAATGGCAATGAGGGCAGTGCAATGGCTCAGCAAAAAGAATATGATCTCATTATTCTGGATATAATGCTGCCTTATAAAGATGGAATCACTGTTACAAAGGAGTTGCGTGCTGAAAAAATCACAACCCCTATACTGCTGCTTACTGCAAAAGACAAGGTGCAAGATAAAGTGGAAGGGTTGGATGCCGGAGCTGATGACTATCTTACAAAACCATTCGATTTTGAAGAACTCATCGCCCGCGTACGCGCCTTGCTTAGAAGAACTGAGAATGAAAAAAATCTTATTTTAAAGATTAAGAACCTCCTTCTCGATACGCAAACACACAAGCTCAAAATCGGCAACGATGTCATAGATCTTACCCCAAAGGAATATTCAATTCTTGAATTCCTTATGAGAAATAAAAATAAGGTGGTCTCGAGAACGAAACTTACACAGCATGTTTATGAGTATAATTTCGATCCCGATACAAATGTGATTGATGTCTATATCAACAAACTCCGCAGCAAAATTGAAAGCGATTCCGGCAAGGAAATCATTCAAACAGTTCGCGGCGTTGGCTACATCATTAAAGACGAATAGTTTTTACTTTTTCGATTTAAAATGAAAAGACCGCCTTGAGGCGGTCTTTTTTTGTATTATAACCTGTTTTTATTTCAGAAGCTGAAGTTTAATACTCTTCATGCCCTCATTTGTTTTCAGTACTGCAAAATAAACTCCGGAAGCGAGATTGCGCCCCGAAAACCTTACCGAATGTTCCCCTGCTGTCTGTAATCCTGAAACCAAAGTACCGATTTCATTCCCAACGATATCATATACTTTCAAAGTTACAATACCACTCCCTGTTAGCGAGTAAGTGATCATGGTTTCCGGGTTGAACGGATTGGGATAATTTTGCTTCAATGAAAACTCTTTTGCAATAATCGGTTCCTTAATTTCCGTAACTAAATTAGCAGCGCCGGGAGTGGGGCTAAGACTTTTCCAGGTCGTACCACCATCAGGATATCTACCGTACGAAATATTCGTCGTTTGAGGACCAAAAGTAATTGAGTCAATAATTGTACTGCCGTTAGTATCAACAAGAGCAATATACTCACCTGATTTGCTGAGCTTGAAACCGGCGTGCAAAGCGCCCTGCGCAGGCTGTTCATCACACCATATCACAATAAATGCACCCGGAGCCAACGGAAGTGATGTACTGCCGAATCTCCATTTTTTCAAATTTGACGCGTTATCCGTAAGATATTTATTTGCCAAATCAATAGTGTTATCGGTTGGATTGTATAATTCAACCCAATCGTCAAACTCACCAGCACCATCGGGATACATTGTATTGTCTGCCAAAAACTCGTTAACCACAATATGTGAAGACGGGCTTACAGCTTTTACGCTAATCGGACTCCTGCGAGGATATGTCTGTGCAACAGAAGTGCTATCTGTGGCAACTACAGTAATAGTTCCACTGCCCTGAAATCCTAATGGTGGTATTGTACCGACATATCGGTCATAGTCTTCCGGATTTAAAGAGTTGCTGACCGGTGAATATTGCATCGGATATGTCTGCGAGGTTCCGGAACCGGCAGGTGTATATTTTATGGCAACCGATTTTAAACCCGATTCATCAAAGGCATACGCAGTTACCTTAATCGAATCCGTAGGCAGAGGGCTTTTAGTATTCAACGAGATATTATATACCAATGGATTTGCAGTCTGGAATGAAATCTGTGAAGATGTTGCTGTATTTCGAAGATTTATATACTGCTTCAATCCGTTTTTAACATGCTGATTCGAAAATGACGATGCTGAATAAGAATTTGTAAACTGATCTACAGTGAAGCCATAGTCCTTGGTTCTGAACGTATCTGCAATAGCAGCAGTTGTTATCATGCTCTTCAATGAATCAATATGAGGCTCCCAGTTGCTCAGCTTAAAAACCTTATCGTTGATCAACCGCATATAATGTGTATAGAGATTCCTGTATTGTTTATTCGCTATGAATTTATCAGCAAGCGGACGGGATCCGGATGAGGCTTTATTCCAGCTATAGATATTCGAACTTGACCAGGTTACTCCAAACCAGTCAATTCCATATGCATTATCTTCATCATAAGGAATAATGTGGAAGATACCCTTTGCCGGTTCATGATAGAGGTAGTAATTGTTCATCAGCGACCAATAGGAGTCCCAGCTGCCAACTTCAACATGCAGAGCTAAATACTTTGCAACTTCTTGTAATGCAATCAGATCCTCTAATGAATCAGGCAGTGCGGCATCAGAAATGTTATTCAGAACATTGATAAGCCTTACTAATTTGGTAAAGTCTTGAACATTGTCATTCGTTTTAAGTTCATAAGCAGGCACACCGTTATTGTCGAGTTTTCTATAAAGCGATGTATCACTCCCCAGCCACTTCAAATCGGCGGGATATAAACACTTCCATAAATTACCTGAGAAATCCCGGTAATTCTTTTTCAAAAACTCATCATCTATCTGCTCAACTGAAATATATAGCCCGTAATAAGCTCCGTTAATGTAAACCTGTATATGGCTTGCACGGCTTCCAATGATGCCGATCTTTTTTGATAGGTCAAAGGTCAATTTGCTGCGAATGATTGACGGATCGTTGTGCTCGCCGTTCAGATTCAAATCTTTAACCCCGTGAAATGTTCTGCCTTTGATAAAGGAATTAAACTCGACCTTAAAAGACTTTTTGCCGGCATTGCGGGAAGTATTGCCTCTCAGGCGAAAACCGACAGAGTCCACAGTCTCATCAAACCAGACATTTTTGAAGTGGACAGTCGCAACATGCTCGGAATCGCTTGAAGGATTATCGTAAATGAATTTGAGACTAGCAGGTGCAATTGTTATATCTATGCGGGCAAGAATGGAATCGTTATATACCTTCCAACTGTCATCCGATGTTTGGGCTTTTACTCCGAATGTGAGTAAAGTAAAACTAAATACGAGTAACAACTTCCTGAAGAACATATGTTGACATTCTTATTATGAATAATTCCTAATGAGAAATATACTTTATCCGATGACCAATTCATACAGAAAAAAGTAAACAAATTCGCCATTAAAGTTAATGGAAATGACCGCCTTGAAAAATTGTTTATAGATGCGATATTCGATATATTTTAAAGTTGAAAATTATAAATATAGAATCAGAGATATTATGCAAATAGGTCTAATCGGCTTTCAAAATTCAGGCAAAACAACCTTATTTCAGACTTTGGTGGTTAATTCCGGTCAGGCGGAGGCCGGGGCAAAAAGCGACCAAAGCAGATCGGTCGTTAAAGTACCCGATGCAAGGCTGGATAAATTGACAGAAATGTTTAAGCCGGAAAAAGAAATCCATGCAACGCTGGAGTTCCTTGACATACCAGGACTTACCGTATCAGAGGACAACAAGGTTAAAATCACTGCTGATTTCCTTGGTAAAGTAAAGAATGCCGACGCTCTGATTCACGTTGTCCGTCAATTTGCGAATGATTCTGTTCCCCACCCTGAAGAGACAATTGACCCTATCCGCGATATTGAATTTTTAGAAACCGAATTTCTGCTCTCTGATATGGGCTTAATCGAACGCCGCCTTGAGAAAATAGAGAAGGAAGTCCTGAAAAATAAGAACGAGCAGTTGCTGCGTGAAATACCTTTGATGAAAAAAATGCTCGCCCATACCGAAAAAGAACTGCCGCTCCGCATTTTACCGTTAGATGAAAGTGAAAAGAAGTTATTGAGTGGCTATCAATTTCTCTCAATCAAGCCTTTAATAATCGGTGTGAACTTTGATGAGAACTCAAAGGATGAATCAGTGAAATTGGTTAAGCAAATTGAAGATAAATACAAAGATCAGAAACTGGTTGTATTTCCCTTCTTTGCCCAGTTCGAGTACGATCTTTCACAGTTGGCAGAAGAAGAAGCTGAGATGTTCAAAACCGATTTCGGCATTACCGAATCGGCTCTTGAAAGAATTTTACGCACCACCTACTCCCTGCTTGGCCTGCAATCGTTCTTGACTGTCGGTGAAGATGAATGCCGCGCATGGACTATCAAAAAAGGTATGACGGCTCAGGAAGCAGCCGGCGTTATCCATACCGATTTCTACGCTAAGTTCATCCGCGCAGAAGTTGTACATTATGATGATTATCTTGTGCACGGTTCCATGGCAAAATGCAAAGAGGCCGGTACTTGGAGACTGGAAGGAAAAGAGTACATCGTGAAGGATGGCGATATTCTGAACATCCGCCATAGTTGATCTGTTTTTATATTGTTAAGCTATGGGCGGTACACTCCGGCCATAGCTTTTTTTATAAGTAATTTCATTCGTGAGTAAAACTGTAATGAAAAAGTCATTTCTCATAATCTGCATTTTCTTCACAACAACAAATCTGTTTTCGCAAAATAAGCCACTGGAGCAAGAAAATCTCGTTGATAAGCTCGGCATTCAAACTGCGACAAACAGAATTTTCACATTTACCAATAAAGCTTTTGGGCAATTTCACGGCGAGACAAACTGCTATACCAATGACGGTTGGCGCGGCTGGATACTTCGCGAACAAAAGGTGTTTACCGATTATTCGGTTGCAGTCAATGGTAAGCCGCTTGACCGTTCGAAAGCAAAACCAACTGTATTTCCATATAAAACTGTCCGCAGCTTCTCAAACGGTGTATCCGAACAATTATTTTTTGCTGATTCTTTAGACGTTTTGGCCTTCGAGTACCGCAATATTAAACCATGTACTTTTGCGATGAACGGATTTAATGGCAGTAGCGCTCAACAAGTATCGAATTTTCATATAAGTTATTCTTTGCAAACAGTCTTGCCGGGTTATGCGCTCTCCGTAATCAGTAACTCTGAAATTAAAAAATCCCCGACCGACTCAGCATCATTTACTGTTCCGAAACCGGCTAAACTTACGAAAATCATTCTCTTTGTTCACAAGCAAAACGACCCGCTTATTGACATCCTTCAGAATATTGACAAGCTTGTCATTGAAAAGCGGGACAGGATTAATTCCCTCCTCACCAAAGCACTTGTTATTACGAACGATAAGGAATTTAATAAGGCATATCTGTGGAGCGTCGCTTCATTTGATGCGCTGATTACTACTCAGGAATCCAAAGGAATATTCGCCGGACTCCCCTGGTTCAACAATAATTGGGGACGTGATACGTTTATATCATTACCGGGATGTTTTGCTTCCGGGAACTATGAAGATGCAAGGGAAATTCTTGAAGCTTTTGCCGCGTATCAGGATACCATTCCCGATAGTAAATATTACGGACGGATACCAAACAGAGTAACATTGAAAGATATTATTTATAACACGACAGACGGAACTCCGTGGTTTGTGATTCAGTGTGAGAATTATTTTAACAGAACCGCGGATACGGCATTTATTGTCAAGATGTATCCATTCATCAAAAGAGCTATGCAGGCAGCCCTTCAAAAACGGACTGATAAATATGGTTTATTGACACATCTTGATGCTGAGACATGGATGGATGCAGTCGGACCTGACGGTCCGTGGTCTCCGCGCGGGAACCGGGCAAACGATATTCAAGTTTTATGGTATCTGCAGCTTAAAGCAACTGCAAAGTTTGCCCATACCGTTGAAGATTTCAGAAATGAAAATTTTGCAAATGAGTTTGCGGAACTGGTAAAACAAAACATAACCAAGTTTTACATTGATGCCGTAAATTCACGTATTGCAGACAGGCTTATGCCGGATGGCGCGGCAGATTATAAAATCCGGCCGAACGCGTTTTTTGTTCTGAACCAAAGCGAGTTTTTTCCGGATACTACTACACGCATAAACATCCTCAAAAACCTCATGCAGCATATCGTAATGCCGTGTGGAGTATTGTCGCTTGATTATGAGGATGCAAACTTCCATCCTTACCACGAGTATCCCCCATGCTATCCGAAGGATGCCGCCTATCATAATGGAATTATCTGGCAGTGGAACACCGGCCCGGTTGTTGATGCTCTATGTTCATTCGGGCTGCAAGACTCCGCATGGGTGCTGACAAAAGAATTAACACGTCAAATCCTTCATGACGGTGCAGCCGGCTCAATTGCCGAACTTATGGAGGCTATGCCAAGAAAAGGTAAAAGTGAAATTAAACTCAGCGGGGCGTTCTCGCAAGCTTGGAGTCTTGGCGAATATTTGCGGACAATACATGAGCAGTATTTCGGTATAAGAACAGACGTCAGCGCAAATACAATTCATTTGTCTCCGCGTCTGCCAAAAGCCATCAACAATGCGACATTCACGGTACGCTTCGGTAGCGAGTATATTCCGGTTACGTATAAAAAAAATAATAATGACGTATCTATCAATATCAAACTTGCCGAATCCCTCAAGGACATTACTCTGGATATCTCAATAAATGAAAACGGAACTACGGTTCATGCCGTTAAGAACAGCGCTGGATCGAGAAGCCTAACCTTCAGTTATACCTCAGCATCCCGTAAACTCACTGCCTCGCTTGATAATCGCCAGTACGATATTCAGACTTCCATTGATGTTGTTGGAAATAGTCTCGAGTCAAAGCTTGGAACAATCAGATTTGCAAGAATTGAGGCAGATAGAACTTTTCCTGTACTGAATACTGCAGCGGCTGAACTCATTCTACATAGCACAGTAAAAAAACCTGCTCCGCGTAGCAACACACTTATTGTGAACCAGTCCGATCCGGCAGGCGACGAAAAATATCAATACCCGCAGCATCCTTTCTTCGTTAAAGGGATCCTGGATATCCGGAATTTCTCATTATCGGAAGATGGTGACAAGTATTATTTCCGGCTGGATTTTGGGAGACTTGTAAATCCTAACTGGCATGCCGAGTATGGGTTTCAATTAACGTTTGCGGGTATATATTTGAATGTGGACGACGATGCAGTGTACAGTGTGCAGGCAGGCAAAAACAGCAAATATATGTTCCCGGCCGACAGAAAATTCAACCGTGTAATTTATGTAGGCGGTGGATTTGAAATAAGAGATGCAAACAATAAAATAATCGCAGCATATGCACCTGAAAAAGATGATGCGAGTTTGCCGTTAGGCAACAGTAAAACCGGAGAAATATCTTTCTGCATCCCCAAAAAATATATCGGGAAATTATCTAAGAGTTCTCCCGTCTCAATACTTTCAGGCGCACAGGACGATCATGGCGGTTCCGGCATAGGAGAATTCAGAGAAGTCGGAAAGACAGCTGCCGAATGGCTCGGCGGCGGCAAGAACTCTCCTGACGACGACAATGTTTATGATTTTTTGTTTATTAATTAGTTAATTTGCCGAATGAATTTACCGATATATCTTGATTATAACGCCACAACCCCGGTTGATCCGCGAGTTTTGGATGCCATGCTTCCCTACCTCAGGGAACATTTCGGTAATGCTTCTTCAAAAAGTTATACACAAGGACTTATTGCGGCACAGGCTGTTGAGAATTCCAGAAGTCGTATAGCCGAATTCTTCAATACCAACACACAGGATGTCATTTTCACTTCATGTGCGACTGAGTCAATAAACACGGCTATTAAGGGAACAGTTGAGGCGCTATACCCAGATAAAAACCATATCATTACCTCAACTATCGAGCATGAAGCAACGATTAACGTTCTGAAGTACCTTGAATCGAAAGGCATTAGGGTAAGCTATACTCCGGTCAATCATGAAGGATTTCTGGATTTAAACCTGCTTAAAGATTCAATTACACCGCAAACCGGATTGATTTCCATCATCGCAGCCAATAATGAAATCGGTACCATTCAGGATATTCAAAAACTCTCGGAAATAGCACGGGAGAAACATGTTTTGCTGCATTTGGATTTTTCTCAAGCCACGGGAAGAGTACCGCTTGACCTGCAGAAAACCCCAGTTGATTTTGTATCATTTTCGGGACACAAAATCTATGCGCCAAAAGGCATCGGATGCCTTATTATTAATACGGAAAGCCTGCCTTCAACATTTGTTCCCCTGTTGCATGGCGGAGGGCAGGAAAAAAATCTGCGAGGGGGAACTTTAAACGTGCCTTATATTGTTGCATTGGGTAAAGCGATTGAGCTTATAAACGAAGATTCTGCGGACGAAAACAAACGAATTGAACTCTTACGCGATAGATTTTTCGATGCCCTTTGCAAACATGTGACCGATGTATATATAAACGGTCCGCAGAAAAATCGTTTATCAACCAATCTTAATGTTCTTATTAGAAATGTTAATTCAGATACTCTCATGATGAATATCCGCTCTATAGCATGTTCCAATACGTCGGCGTGTTCATCCGGGAGTCCTGAACCGAGTCATGTACTTCTGGCAATAGGAAGAACAGTTGAGGAAGCAAAATCATCTTTGCGTTTCGGAATCGGAAGGTTCACTACGGCGGATGAAATTGAGACTGCGGTTGATACGATAGCACAAGCAGTAAACAAACTACGAAAGCAATTGTAACAACCATTTTTCACTTAAACGGTATATTTATGAAAATCAAAATCAATTCAGCACATACAAGTGTTTTGCTTAAAGATAAAATTATCTTTCTTAACTTTTTGAAATCTATTATCCCCGTGTTCCATAAGTCGAACGTGTTTTTCCGGGATATTCAGTATGGTGTACAAAAATTTCTATTGCTCAAAGGTTTCAAAGTAAGCAACGAACAGGCAGAAGAACTCTCTGCTATTTTAATTAAGGAATTAGTTGACGAAAATATACTCTTCCCGCTGAACGATATGACATGGGTTGTTAATTATCCCCCGTATACAACAGGAGCACCCCATACATATGAAGTTGCAGCACAGGAAGTTCAGCAATAAAGGTTAGTTATGAGCACAGAATCTATTACAAAAGAAATTACGATAACGCAAAAAGCGGCAAGCCAAATTAAAAAGGTTAAGGAAGAAAATTCCATACCTGAAAATTACGGATTGCGTGTTGGCGTTAAAGGCGGCGGATGTTCCGGTTTAACATACACTCTCGGATTTGATGCAGAGCCGCGCGAAGGAGATTCGATAATTGAAGATCTCTCTGTAAAGCTTTTTGTTGATGGCAAAAGTCTCTTCTATTTAATGGGAACCGAACTTGATTTCAGTGATGGCTTGAACGGTAAAGGTTTTGTCTTTAATAATCCGAATGCTGCAAAAACTTGCGGCTGCGGAAACTCATTTGGAGTTTAACATGAAGCGGCGCAAATTTTTAACTTCCGTTGCTGCTCTCACGGCCGGTGTATTTGCTGCTCCTAAGGTTTTTTCTATAACAAATAATACAATAAACAAAAGGAATATTACAATGGCTAAATTCGAATTACCCCAACTGCCGTACGCATACGATGCACTCGAACCTTATATGGATAAGATGACGATGGAAATCCATCACTCAAAGCATCATGCTACATATACTGCAAATTTCAATAAAGTGCTTGAAGACAACAAAATTGAAGCTGCTTCCGCTGAAGAAGTATTAAAATCAGTTTCAAAATATCCGGTCGCTGTTCGTAACAACGGCGGCGGTTATGTAAACCACAATTTCTTCTGGCTTTCGTTGTCAGGTGTAAAATCAGAACCTTCTGCGGAACTCGTTGCAGCAATCAACGCTTCTTTCGGATCGCTTGATGAATTTAAGAAACAATTTTCTAACGCTGCTCTTACCCGCTTTGGTTCAGGTTGGGCATGGCTTGTTTTATCAAATGGTAAATTAGTCATCACCTCAACTCCGAATCAGGACAGCCCGATCATGGATGTTGCTGATGTAAAAGGCGCTCCGTTATTGAATCTTGATGTTTGGGAACACGCTTACTATCTCAAATATCAGAATCGCCGTGCAGAATTCATTGAGAATTTCTGGCATGTAGTTAACTGGGCTGAAGTGTCAAAAAGATACGCTGCAGCTAAATAATTTTCTCCCTTAGATGTGAAAGAGACTATTCGGGCAACCGGATAGTCTCTTTTTTTTACACTTGAATTAATGTTGTGCGGTTTGCAATATTAGTCCCAAATGTGTATAATGAAATACGAATTTTTAACGAGCAAGTATAAGTTTTATGGAACGCGTTATACCGATATTTCCTTTACCGCTGGTAATATATCCGAACTCGTATTACCCCCTGCATATATTTGAAGAACGCTATAAATCCCTTATTAACCGTTCAATTCAAAGTAATACAACTTTCGTTATTGTCCCCACAATCAATGATATCCCGGCACACATCGGGACTGAAGTTACAGTTTCCCAAATTACCAATAAATACCCCACAGGTGAATTTGATATAGTCGTAAAAGGCGAAGAACGGGTAAAGATCATCAGCAGCTGGAAAACCTCCGCAGGTTATTCCGAAGCACTCATCGAAATTTTGCCGGATGAAGATTTCCATGAAGATTATTCGGTTGTTGAGATTCTTGAAGAAAAATTCAAGGCATTGATTAAAAAAATCGAACTTGATCTCGATGAGAATTTCTGGAAGAATCTTGAAGCAGCAAAACTGAAGTCATATAAGATTGCCGAGAAATGCGGATTGAGTCTTGAGCAGCAGGTTAAGTTATTAACAGAGCCGGATGAAGAGGAACGGTTGGGATTCCTTATCAGCCACATTATACAGCTTGAAAAAACAATAAAAGAACGCTCGGTTATGGTTAGCCTCATTATGAATGATGGCTATTTGAACAATTAGCCCGGTAGGCATAATCTATAGTATGTTGTTTAAGGGTGATGTTTTAGTGATGTATATCGTCAATAAAAGTGAACTCACCCCCGTCCCCTCTCTTGGCAAGAGAGGGGTGAGCCGGAAAATATAAAGTTGGCTTGAAATCAGGCGGCGAGGGCGGTTGCCGAGCTCGCGAGGTATGAGTTTTATTATAATTGTTTGAATTCCAAAAATAGACGTGCTCACTTTCACCTGCTTTTAATATTAGTCCAATACGGAATATTCAGAACTTAATTTTTCTTATTTTTGTAAGGATTATCACCATTATTAATTATACGTCAGTCTATGAAAACAAGAATACTGTTGTCCGTCCTTTTAATCACAGCAATTCTTCATCCGCAAAGTATACTCACAAAGTTGAGTCAGGAACTTAATGCCAATGTAGCTCAGGTTGCAGAAAATGACGCCGTTCATGTATGGGTATTTTTCAAAGATAAGGGCCTCTCACTTTCAAAAGCCTCTGCTCAACCGGAATTATATGTATCTTCGAAGAGTATTGAACGACGCAAACTCCGCGGAACCGGCATAGCTATTGATGAAAGTGATCTGCCGGTTAACAGCACGTTCATTCAGAAAGTCGAAGCGCTCGGCGCAACAGTGAAACAGGTTTCAAAATGGTTCAATGGAATTAGCGTTACTATTCCAAAGAAATCATTAAAAGAAATTGCCGCTCTTGAGGAAGTACGGAGTCTTGATGTAGTATATAAGTTGAAAGCTGAAAAACCTGTTAAAGAAGTACTAGAAAAACAATCATCAACCGCTACTATAGAACAACCTAAAAGCGGTTATTCATTAGATTATGGAGCTTCATTCACACAGCTGAATCAAATAAAAGTACCTGATGTGCACGCTCTTGGTTATACAGGCAAAGGTATCGTTATCGCGGTGTTCGATGCCGGATTCAACAGGTTGACGCATAAAGCATTTGCGACCATGCATATTCTTGCCAAAAGAGATTTTGTGAATGGCGGGACAAATGTCGGTGATGGAACAAACCTCATGGGCATCGGTGATCATGGAACTGAAACACTCTCTGCTGTTGGCGGCTATTATCCCGGGAAACTGATCGGTACGGCTTACGAGGCAAGTTTTATCCTTGCAAAGACCGAGAATACAGACAGCGAAACTCCGGTTGAAGAAGACAATTGGATTGCCGCGGCTGAATGGGCTGATAGTCTTGGCGTCGATGTTATTTCCTCATCGCTCGGATATGATACTTTTGATTCGCCATATACAAGTTATACCTACATAAATATGGATGGCAAAACATGCCGCATCACTCTCGGTGCACTTCGTGCTGCGAGAAAAGGAATCATCGTAGTTAATTCAGCCAGCAACAACGGATACGATGCAAGCCATAACACCTTAAGCGCCCCTGCCGATGCAGATACTATCATTTCAGCAGGTTCCGTTACTTCATCAGGAACACGTTCAAGTTTCAGCAGCGTAGGCAAGACCATCGATGGCAGAATCAAACCGGATGTAATGGCTATGGGATCATCTGATGCATTGGCAAGTCCGGGAAATGATACTACCCTATCATACGCGAGCGGTACTTCTTTCAGCTGCCCACTAATCGCCGGTGTAGCAGCGTTAATGCTCCAGGTTAAACCAAGTTTAAAACCGGTACAAGTTCGTGATGCTCTCTGCGCAACTGCGTCACAAGCTTCAACACCAGACCGTCTCATGGGCTATGGTATTGTTAATGCACTCTCTGCAATTACACTTGTAGCCGACAGTTCTTATCAACCTCCTATAACAGTAAAAGATTTTGCTGTAGATAATTTATACCCGAATCCATTCAATCCATCAACAACGATTAAATATGCTCTGCCACAGGATGGTAGGGTAAAAATTTCAATATTTGATGTTAACGGCAGATTGGTAAAATCACTCTTTGATGGAATACAATCAGTTGGGGCTCACACTGATTTAATATGGAACGGTACTAATGACAAAGGCGGCATTGTAGCGAGCGGGACTTATTTGGTGAGAATAAGTTTTAATAACTCAGTTATCACAAAAAAAGTATTGTTCTTAAAGTAGTCTGCAAAAAAGTCCAAAGTGCGAAGTCTGAAGTCTGAACTTCGCACTCAGATCCTTTCACTTCGGACCTCGCACTTCGGACTCAAAAAACATTTAACATTCAAAACTCACAATTCGCAATTACCTTACTCACCCAACTTCGTCAGGATATACGAACCCGCGCCAAAGCCAACCATTGGAATTGCACCCTCGTATCCGGCAGTTTTCTCGTTGAAGAGCTCCGGAATCATATTGTTGTTCAAGGCAGCCTGATCGGTGACCCATTTTACCAATGCATCCGATTCTTTAAAATGTGAGAATTTTTTCAATGCCATAGCAGCACGCAGATCAAGGAAAATCCATTCCTGCTTATCATACCAATCGCCGTTATTAACGCGGAAGAACCCTCTTCCCTTTCCTGCACCTACATTACGCAGGTATTCATCATAGTGCAAAGCAAATAAGCGGCTGTTGCCTTCCGGGAAGAAATTGAAATAATCAAAAGTAGCCGCATCATAGTATTCATGATCTTTAGGAGAAACAGATTCTGCACATCCTTTAATGAATGAATTATTTATGAGTAAATTCCTTTGAATATCCTTGACCAGCAATTCCGAGGCACTGCTGTATTTTTCATACTCAGCATGACCGAATTTTTTCGCCATCAAAGCAAAATCTTTCAAACCCTTCGCCGCGGTTATGGATGTATATGAGTACTGTTTTCCGGGCAAATGCCTCTCCCATGAACCTGATTCTTTTCTTATCAATCCGTTTCCGGCAACGCTGTTAACCAGGATAAAAGCCACCCGGTTCTTGAGAGTTTTATAATTATCTTCAAAGAGGGCTTTGTCTCCGGTCTTCTCAACATAATCACACAAAGCGCTGAGAAAAAGACCGAAGCCATCAAGCTCAATGTTCGGCCCTTCAGCATTAAAATCGGATTCCTCTTTACCGATACCGAAATAGCGGCAGACTGAGATCTGATAGTCATTACCTATACCATATTCTTTACCATCAGTATGTTTGAATGTCTTATAATGGTTGGATTCAGCATTGAGAAAGAAAAGCAGAGCACTCTTAGCCTCTTCATATAAACCTAACTTCGTCAATGCCCGGACAGAATAACTTGCATCTCTTATCCAGCAGATGTTCCAGATACCGGGAGGCAAGGAAGCGAGAATTTGTCCCTTAGCTTTGAGAAATACTTCGTTCTGCCCTACTTGCGCCATCTTCAGAAAGGCAATTGACTGCTCATATACATTTTTCTCCTTGGCTGAAAGTCCTTTTGGATATGTACATGACTTGAAGACTTTTTGCATGTAGGCGATTTCTTTAGCGGAGATAATTCCATTAGCAGTAAATTGACTGATTGCAGCTGCCATTTCCTTTTCATTATTGTGCAAAGCATCATTAAATGAGAAGAAATAGGCTTTCACTATTCCTGATTTCGTTTTTGTAATTGCTGAATCAACAAGGAGCCTGTCACAGGTTCCTTTCGTATAACTCAGATAAGCTTTTGATACGCTGTTCTTGTCGCCCGAAAGTTCTATAATGAATACCTTACTGTTCGTGGTAAAGGGAGTGAAATAGCGAGCCGATACTTTCTTATAATCCGCCTTAATGACATGAGTATTATTTTCATAGGATACTTTGACGGGTTTTTCATCAGAAACGATTTTTATGTCTGAAATAAAGGCTTTTACAGGCACGTTTTCATCCGCAGATTGAAAAATATGCGGGAAAACACTTGCCACCGAGTTTGTTTTCTCGTCATAAACGGCTGCAATGAGTCCGTTTGAGGTGACTATATTAAAAAATGACTTTGCCGGCTTGCTGCTGACCGCGAATAGTTTGGAGTATTCCTTTTCACTATATAAGCCTATTACTCCTGACTGTATACCACCGGGTCCACCCATATCAAATACCCGGATTGCAAGAACATTCTGCTCTTTTAATAATCCGGCAGGGATTTTATACGCTCTTTGTGTGTTCCATTCGGAAACCGCATCCGGTGGAAACTTCCCGGTACTGCCAATCAGCACGCCATTTAAATATGTAGCATCAACGTCGTCAATTTTTCCCGGGAGCACGTAAAATTGCTTGTTTTGCAAGTTTTTTTGGAGTTTGAAATGAACCCTGTACCACACATAACCATCGAGGTTCGGGTAGCCTTGAGTTTCAAACGAAGCCGGTACTTTTATACGTTCCCATGCAGCATCATCGTACCCTACCTTGGAGTATGTTGAGTCATCACCCGGCTTGAAGCACCAGGACGACTCAAATGGAACGGTTTGCGGGAATACAACAGCTGAAAATGATATTACAAATAGAAGAGAAATAAAAAATCTACTTTTCATACGATAACCCTTAATGCCTTATTTTTCAATAAATTAAGCAAATCTCGATAAAGCGTTTTCAGCCGTCTAAAAGACTATTTTAACCGGCTTAGCGCTTGATAATTTGCTTCAATTGTTGCATCCAGATCCTCCTGTGAGTGCACAGCTGAGACAAACAGTGCCTCAAATTGTGCCGGCGGCAGGTAAATTCCTTGCTGGAGCATAGAATTAAAATACTCAGCGAACTTTTTTGTATCTGATGAAGTGGCTGAATTATAACCGGTTACAGGTTCTGAAGTAAAGAACAATGTCATCATTGACCCTACCCTATTCAGCTGGAAGCTCAGTCCAAGCTTATCAAAGTTGTTTTTGAATCCGGTTTCTAAGTAAGCCGATTTAACTTCTAATTCTGTATAGACTTCCGGATGTTCTGATATTTGAGTCAATGAAGCATACCCAGCGGCCATCGCAAGCGGATTTCCGCTCAACGTCCCGGCTTGATAGACCGGTCCCGCGGGAGAAACACAGCTCATGATCTCCTTCTTTCCACCAAAGGCACCTACAGGAAGTCCTCCGCCTATGATCTTTCCAAATGTGGTTAGATCAGGTGTTATGCCGAATATCTCCTGTGCTCCGCCTCTCGCGACGCGGAATCCACTCATAACCTCGTCAAAAATCAGGACAATCTTGTTTTCGTCGCACAAATCACGCAGCCCTTGCAGGAATGACTGCTCAGCCTTAACCACTCCCATATTCCCTGCTACAGGTTCGATAATTATCGCGGCAATTTCATCCTTGTTCTCGTTTATGAGCTGCTTGACTGATTCCAGGTTATTATAGTCGGCAATGAGCGTATCAGCAGCATTTCCTTTTGTAACACCGGGACTCGTAGGCACACCAAATGTCAACGCACCCGAACCGGCTTTGATAAGGAAGAAATCGGCGTGACCGTGATAACACCCCTCAAACTTGATGATCTTTTCCCTTCCCGTGAAACCTCTGGCAACACGAACCGCACTCATGGTAGCCTCGGTCCCACTATTTACCATACGAACCATCTCCATGGAAGGAATGAGTTTGCATACCAGCTTCGCCATCTCCACTTCAATCTGCGCCGGAGCGCCGAAGCTTGTGCCGGATTCCACTGCACGTAAAAGTGCTTCTTTAATGAAAGACGGATTGTGTCCGAACAAATGCGGACCCCAGCTCCCAACGTAATCAATGTATGAATTACCGTCTACGTCGAACAGCCGGCTTCCCTCTCCACGCTGGAAGAAAACCGGGTTGCCCCCGACGGATTTAAATGCTCTAACCGGAGAATTCACTCCTCCCGGGATATACTTTTGTGCTTCGCTGAATAATGCAATACTCTTGTCAATCTTCATAACTCTATCTTCATTCTTTGAATAATTTTATCTCGTAATATATCAATCAATCGTTAGCTATAAAAGGAGAAATAGAACGCGGATGACACGGATAAATATTTTGTACAATCTCAAATGTCTTCTAAACTGTAGGTTGACTCTCTGAGTCGACCGGTAGACTACTATCTCAACTTTTATGGGCGACTCTGAGAGGTCGCCCTACAAATTATTCTTAACAATGTGCAAATCAGTGAGAATCCGTGTCATCAGCGTTATCCGCGTTCCATTGAGACTAGCGCTCCCACGCTCGGGATATGCAAAAAATATTTCCGAAAATTCACCTTTTCGCCTCTTAAAAATGACCGATATTTCTTAACTTAGTTGTTTAGTTTTATGCTTATTGCGGTTGAAATACGACGCTTATATGACACCTTTAAAAATCACTGTTTCGGCGGAAAATACACTGGAATTACTGTGGCAGGACGGCTCAATACATGCCATAAAAACCCTCGCACTGCGGAAATTCTGTCCATGCGCCACTTGTGCTCAGGATCGCTCTCAATGGAGCCAGACATATATACCTCTGTATTCATCGGATCAACTTCAGATAAAAGCTGTAGAACAGGTCGGTTCATATGCAATTGCAATCACCTGGAACGACGGGCATAAAACCGGAATTTATACATTTGAATTTTTACGCAAGATCAACGAGCTTACATAATTAACTTATGATACTGCCGAACCAATTAACAGTCTTACGGATAATCCTGACTCCGATATTCGTGTTCTTTTTCCTCGCGCCGAGTGAACTGAGCAAGGATATTTCGTTAGTCATTTTTATCATTGCTGCATTAACCGACTGGTATGACGGCTGGCTCGCGCGTAAATTCAATTACTTCACCAGCTGGGGCAAATTCTGGGACCCGCTCGCCGACAAGATACTTACCGCAGGCGCTTTTCTCGGTTTTGTCTATCTTGGCGTACTGCCGGCATGGATGATTTTCATTATGTTGTTTCGCGATTTTTTCATCACGTTTTTTCGCAGCTTTGCCGATAGAAAAGGATTCTCCTTCCCTACCAGCCTGTATGCAAAATGGAAAACATTTATTCAGATGGTCTTCCTCTATTACCTGCTGATCTTCTGGGTGCTCTCGCGCAATACATATCTTGCGGTCAACTATAAACATACATTCGATATTTTATTACATCCCGCTTTTATCTGGTATGGGACCCTGGCAATTACAATTATTACTGTTCATTCCGGTATTCTATACCTGTGGGATAATTTTACTGTACTAAAAAAACTGCTTCACTTATGAATATTATCAATAAAGCATTTGGCTCGGGATTCTTCACGGGCTACATTCCTTTTGCTTCCGGCACGTTCGGAAGCCTTGCAGCTTTTATATTGTATTTTATACCGGGCTTCGAAAAACCCGTTGTATTAATACCTGCAATATTGTTATTTTCGATATACGGAATTTATCTCGGGAACATATTTGAAAAGACATACGGCCACGATCCTGCCGAATGTACTGTTGATGAAGTCGTAGGCTCTTGGATCAGCCTGCTTTTTGTTCCAAAGTTTAATATACCCGTCATTATTATTACGTTCTTTCTTTGGCGAGCAATAGATATAGTGAAACCCTTCCCCGTTAAACAAGCTGAAAAGCTTCCCGGTGGATTAGGCATAATGTTGGACGATATATTGGGTGGAATATATACCTGTCTCATTATCAACTTAGTGGTTGTTCGTTTTATTTTTTAACTCTTTGCTTTAAAGGCATATTCTAATGAATGCTCAAATTATCACTATCGGGGATGAATTATTAATCGGTCAGACTATAAATACCAACGCTGCATTTATCGGCGGACAGCTGATAGATAATCAGGTCAAAATTACCAAAACAACCGTCGTTGGTGATGAATCCGGTGTGATATTACACGAATTCAAAGACGCATGGGAGAACAATGACCTCGTCATCGTTACAGGCGGTCTCGGTCCGACACATGACGATATCACATTAAGCTGCGTCGTGAAATTTTTCGATACCACCCTCGCCCTCAATGAAGATGTTCTTGAAGATATTAAGAAGCGCTTTCAGCGCCTCAACAGGCAGCTGACCAAGGTCAACGAAGATCAGGCACTTGTACCCGCCATCTCTACTCCGATACGGAATACACGCGGCACTGCTCCAGGATGCTGGATTGAAAAAGACAACAAATATTTTGTCGTCATGCCCGGTGTACCGTATGAAATGAAAGAGATGATGTTGAACTTCGTCGTTCCGAAATTAAAGACTCTTGTCAGCGGGAACGATTATTACATAAAAAAGACAACCTTGCTTACTACGGGAATTGCAGAATCCACCTTATTTGAAAAATTAGGCGATATTGAAACGCTGCTGAACGGCGCACAATTAGCATTCCTCCCCAGCCCGTACGGAGTAAAACTTCGAATCACCGTTACCGAACCAACCAAGGCTGAGACCGAAGCAAAACTTGCAGACATCGAACAGAAAATCCGCAGCATTGCCGGACGGTATATCTACGGCAAAGGCGAAGATGAACTCGGAGAGGTAGTCGGACGGTTATTACGTGAAAGAAATCTCACGATTGCAGTCGCAGAGTCATGCACCGGAGGTAACATTGCCAATACACTTACCAACTTTAGCGGAAGTAGTGAGTTTTTCGAACGCGGTATCGTTTCATACAGTAACGCCGCCAAAGTAGAAATATTAAATGTTGACGAAGACACCATAGGAAAATACGGCGCTGTCAGTTACGAAGTTGCGAGACAAATGGCAGAAGGTGTCAAAAAAATCAGCGGAACAGACATCGGTTTATCCATCACCGGTATTTTAGGACCGACGGGTGGAAGCCCTGAAAAACCGGTAGGTACCGTTTTTATCGGCTACTGCGATAATACAGTTTGCACTGCTGCTAAATTTCAATTCGGCGATGATAGAATTTTAAATAAACAGCGGGCTACACAGTCCGCATTAGCTATACTGAGAAAAGCACTATTAGGAATACCACTCGATGCGTAGAATATTTATTTCTCTCGAAATACCCGAAGAGAAACGGGTACAAATAACAGAATTAAGAAAAACACGGTATCTTAAGGACGACCTGCAATGGGAGTCAGTCGATAAACTCCACCTTACCCTGAAATTCATCGGTGACGTTGAAGAAAACGTGATTGAAGAAATCATGGAGAAATTGGATGAGTTGAAAGACATGCCGGCAATTAAAACCAAATTTACCAGGTTCGGAAACTTCCAGCGTAACCGCATACCCTCAATACTGTGGGTCGGGCTTGAAGCAACGGAAGAACTCAAAGCTTTGCAAAAATCAGTTGAAGAAAAGATGGGAGAAATCGGATTAGAGATGGAACTCCGTCCCTATCTGCCGCACGTTACCCTGCTGAGAATAAAAACCCCGGTAGGCCCGAAGTTCATCGGCAGATTTATCCAGTGCGAAGTCCCAGCCGATGAATTCATCTGTCCCAAGGTGGTGTTATATCAGAGTAAATTGCAACCGGGAGGAGCGGTATATGTGCCGCTGAAAACAATAACATTAAAACCGGTCGAAGCCGGTGCTGCTGAAGTTACCGAATCAGAAACAAATTTATAATAAGGAGAACATATGAGCGAACGCGATAACAAACTGAAAATTTTAGACGACACCATTTCCAATATTGAAAAGAGCCACGGAAAAGGCGCCATTATGAAACTCGGCGACGGAGTTATTACCCCCGTTGAGTCAATCCCTACGGGAGCCCTTTCACTCGATTGGGCACTCGGCATCGGCGGCATTCCGCGCGGTAGAATTATTGAAATTTACGGACCGGAATCAAGCGGTAAAACCACGCTCTGCTTGCACATCATTAGTGAAGCACAGAAAATGGGCGGACTCGCAGCATTCATTGATGCTGAACATGCGCTTGATGTTAACTATGCAAAACGCCTTGGCGTTGATACTGCCAACCTTCTGCTTTCACAGCCGGACTACGGCGAGCAGGCTCTCGAAATTACCGATACACTCGTCCGCAGTAATGCACTTGATGTTATCGTTATTGACTCTGTTGCCGCTCTCGTTCCCCGCGCTGAAATCGAAGGCGAAATGGGTGACAGCCACATGGCTATGCAGGCACGACTCATGTCACAGGCTTTACGCAAACTGACGGCAGCTATTGCACGTTCAAAAACATCAGTCATCTTTACCAACCAGCTCCGCAGCAAAATCGGTGTTATGTTCGGTAATCCAGAAACAACTACCGGCGGTAACGCGTTGAAATTCTACGCTTCAGTCCGTTTGGATATCCGCAGAATTGCGCAGATTAAAGACGGTAACGATGTTATCGGTAACAGAACGAAAGTCAAAATTGTAAAGAGCAAGATTGCTCCTCCGTTCAAAGAAATCGAATTCGATATTCTCTATAACGAAGGTATCAGCAAATCAGGCGACATGCTTGACCTCGCGACTAATAACAACATCGTCAAAAAAGCGGGTGCATGGTTTACTTATAAAGAAGACCGGTATCAGGGACGCGAACAGTTCCGACAGAAACTCATTGAGAATCCAGAATTGTATGCCGAACTGAGCAAAGAAGTTAAAGAAAAGCTCGGCATGGTTAAAGGTGTCGAAGGTGCTGAGGACGTGAAAGTTACCGCTCCGAAAGAAAAGAAATCGGCTAAGTAATTTTGTCACGCACAATAATTTCAATCAGGAAAGCAGGTGACACGAAAGCGGTCATCCTGTTTGATCCTGATGAAAAAATAGTTCTTCCGATTGATGTAATATATAAATTCGCATTGCGGAAGAATGATAATATTGAAGATGCCGTATATGAGGAATTAGTGCATGTTGGTCTGCAATTGCAGATACAGGATGCAGCCTTACGGTATCTGGGTATGCGGATGCATACAGTACGGGAACTTGAACAGAAACTCCAAAAGAAGAAATTCGATCACGAAGTTATCAAGGAAGTGCTTCACCGTCTGAAAGAACAAAAACTTTTAGATGATGAAGCATTTGCCCGTTTATACATTGTCCACGCGTTTTACGATAAAAAACACGGTGCGAATAAAATCGTCACCGCCCTGCAAAAACGCGGAGTTGATTACCGGGTCACCAAGCGGCTGATAGATGAAGTCACTACTCCGGAAGACCGGACTGCTCCCCTGCTCACCCTTGCCAAAAAGAAATTGTCGTTGTTACAAAAGCGCAACTACGACGAACGCCAGATCAAACAAAAACTCATATCATTTCTCCTTGGCCGCGGCTTCGACTACGACGCCATCAAAACCGCCCTTCGGGAAATCAACCTGTCACCAAATTCTGAAGAGCATTGGAACGCGGATGACACGGATAACACAGATTAACACGGATTATTTATGTAGAGACAGCTGGCAGCTGTCTCCTATGCCGTAGGCATTCAATCCTTGTAGAATAATGCATACATCAGCAATCAGATTCTCCGTAGGAGATATATTTCCTATGGAAAAAGATTTTCGTTTAGATATGATATTCTACAAACATTGATTCCCTACGGGAAATTCTCGGATGGATGCCGGGACGAGTCCGGCATGACACCAGTATGACGATCTCCATTCCGAAGGAATGATACAGAGATAACCGTGGGTGCAACCCACGGAAAGCGCCACCCCACACACCAACAGCCCTGAAAGGGCTGAATAGAAAATCACTTGTATTAGATTATGCCGTAGGCATTCGATCCTTGTAGATACATATAGATAAACAATAACATTCTCCGTAGGAGATATATTTCCTACGGAGAATAATTGTTATTTATCGACAACATTTCTACAGAGATTGATTCCCTACGGGAAATCATCGGATGGATGCCGAATCGAGTCCGGCATGACAACCGTAGGGCGAGCTCTCTGAGTCGTCCACATAGGCAATCTCAACACTGTATTTCCATGGTCGATTCGGAGAATCAACCTACAATTCAATGTCTATTGACTAGGAGAGTGGATGCCCGCTTCCGCGGGAATGACCAGAAAAATTCTATTTGCAATTAATAACTCCGTCCTTTAGGGCGGAGCATAAAAATATTTCCGTGAGAATCCGTGTCATCCGCGTTCTATTGCCGCTAGGATAACAGCATTTCTAAGGCGGACTTTTGTCCCATGAGGTCTTTGAGTGTGGTTTTTTGGAGTACGTTATCAACTGACTCCTGCACCATGTTCCATAACGACCGTATGGAGCAGTCAATTGAGTTTGTACATATGCTGGTCTTACCGGAGTAATCGCTGCAGAATGACGATTCAAATAACTTGCCGCCGAGTGCTTCTAGTACCTGTCCTATGACAATGTCCTCCGGCGCCATGTTAAGCTTGTAGCCGCCGCTTGCACCGCGGGAGCTGTCTATGAATCCCTGCATACGGAGTATCCTCAGGAATTTCGCTACGTTCGCCTGCGTCAATCCTTCAAGCTTGCTTATCTCAGGAATGGTCAGGCCTTCGCCCGACCCTTCCTTCGCAATTCTGAGTAAGCAGCGTAATCCGTATTCTTCCTGCGTACTGAATTTCATTATTAATTGTTTCCGTTAAAAAGTGGAATCTTTGAACCGCAAGCCTTGGCCTGCTGAACTTTCACAAAGTCTTCCGGTTTAATTGACGGACCTTTAGCCGTGCAATGTGTATCAAAAATGTCTACTAATTTTGCCGCAATCTGCTGAGGTGTATATCCCTCAATTTCATATCGCGGAATAAATTCAACAACTTCTCCGTTTTTGAATAACGCGATACTCGGTGATGACGGCGGAAAATTCTTGATCAATCCGCGTACACGGTCAACCGCGTCTCTATCCTGTCCCGCGAATACCGTTGTCAATACATCGGGAATCGTATCATTCTGCAATGCGAGCGATACACCGGGTCTTGCTCCTCCTGCTGCACATCCGCAGACCGAATTCACCACGACTAATACCGTCTTATCGTCGTTCACCAGCAGTGCTTTATCAACGTCTGCCGGGGTCCGTAATTCTTTTAGTCCGACTGCAATCAGTTCATCACGCATCGGCTGAACTGCATCTTCATCGTACATCGGGGGTCTGTTAAAACTAGCTTCGAACATATTCATCTTTCCTTTATCTATTCATCATAACAACTTCACAATAGAACACGGATGACGCGGATAACACAGATTCACACGGATTTTATATTGATAAAGAATCTCAAATTCTCTAAAAATACATCAGCGGTAATCCGTGTCATCAGTGTCATCCGCGTTCTATTGCGATTAATAAAATCCTAACTCAACTTTTGCCACATCGCTCATCATGTCTTTATCCCACGGCGGATTCCATACCAGTTCAACTTTAACCGAGGTCAAGCCGGGAATATTTTTCAATTTCGTTTCTACCTCACCCGGCAAAATGCCCGCAACGGGACACATCGGCGAAGTTAATGTCATCAACACGACGAGGTTTTTCTCCGCGTCGAATCGAAGTTCATATATCAATCCCAACTCCCAAATATCAACGGGAATTTCGGGATCGTAGCAAGTTTTCAGTACTTGAATTGCTTTGTCCTGCAATTCCTGAATTTCTTCTTGTAATGTTTTTTCACTCATTCTGTTGTAACCGGAGCTTTTTCATCTTTAATTGCTGCTATAACCGTGTGCCATGCAAGTGTCGCGCATTTTACGCGCACGGGAAATTCACGGACTCCCTGAAACACTGCGAGTTTCTCAAGGTCTTCAAACTCATCATCTTCGGCTGCCTTACCGGTAACCATATCATGAAAGCGTTCAAAAATATGCTCGGCTTCTTTAATGGTCTTCCCTTTCAGCATCGCGGTCATCAATGAGGTTGATGATTTCGATATCGCACAACCGCCGCCCTCAAATGAAATTGCGGTGATCACATCGCCATCAAGATGCAGATACACATGTACATGATCTCCGCATAAAGGATTGAATCCTTCAGCGTCGTGATTATGGTCTTCCAACTTGCCGAAGTTTTTCGGATTGCGGTTATGATCGAGAATGACCTGCTGATACAGTTCTTTCAGTTCGGAGTTAATCAATTGAATACCTCAAAAATTTTCTTTATTGAACTGACAAAATAATCAATTTCGTCCTTCGTATTGTACATCGCCAACGAGAGACGTGCTGTTGCCGGAACGTTGTAATGCTGCATTACGGGATGCGCACAATGGTGTCCGGTACGAATGGCGATACCCTCGAAATCCAGAATGGTTCCGATGTCATGCGGATGTACACCTTCCAAAACGAATGAGAATACTCCGATTCTTTCCTTAGCAGTGCCAATCAACCGTAACTTTTCAATCTGCTGCAGCTGTCCCAGCGTATATGTACTTAATTCGCTTTCATAAGCGTGAATAGCTTCAATGCCGACGTAGTTCATATAATCAAGTGCGGTACCAAGAGCGATGACTCCCGCGATGTTCGGAGTGCCTGCTTCAAACTTGTACGGGAGTGCATTGTACACTGTTTTTGCAAATGAAACTGAAGTAATCATGTCTCCACCGCCCTGGTACGGAGGCATGACATTCAGTAATTTTTCTTTGCCGTACACAACGCCGGTACCTGTCGGACCGTAAATTTTGTGTCCGGAGAATACGAGAAAATCACAATCCAATTCCTTAACGTCAATTTTAACATGCTGAATTGACTGTGCAACATCAACCAAAACCGGAATGCCGTGTTCGTGACTGATCTCAATAATCTGTTTAATAGGATTCACCGTACCAAGCGCATTGGATACGTGAACGACTGAAACAAGCTTTGTCTTTGGACTGATAAGATGGTCAAAGTCATCAAGACTGATCTCACCAGCGTCATTAATAGGAATTACTTTTAATAACGCTCCGGTCTGTTCGCACAGTATCTGCCACGGTACGATATTCGAGTGATGCTCCATCTCGGTAACGATAATCTCATCACCTTCTTTGATAAATCTCCTTCCAAACGATGATGCGATCAGATTAATACCTGCAGTTGTCCCGGGAGTAAAAATAATTTCCGAAAGACTATTGGCGTTAATAAATTTACGGACTTTTTCACGCACGTCTTCATATTCCTTTGAAGCAAGCTGACTAAGCGCGTGTACACCGCGGTGAACATTTGAATTCATCAAGCGGTAATATTCATCCGTCTTCTCGATAACCGATAACGGTTTATGAGTTGTCGCCGCATTATCAAAATAAACAAGATTCTTGCCGTGAACCTGTACGTCCAGTGTCGGGAAATCTTTTCGTATTCTGAGAACATCCAGAGTTTTTGTTTCAGTCATTGTTCTATACGTGTAATTTTTGTGCAATTTTTTCTTCAAGATATTCAACGACGTGTTTGTGTTGAATATTGTTAACAACGTCTTCTGCGAATGCAGCGACCATGATACTACGTGCAGCCTCCTTGCCTATTCCGCGTGAGCGTAAATAGAACAAGGCCTCTTCGTCTAACTGCCCTACCGTTGCACCATGCGAGCATTTCACATCATCTGCGAAAATCTCAAGCTGCGGTTTAGTATCCACAAGCGCATCCTCTGAAAGCAGGATGTTTTTATTCTGCTGAAACGCGTTTGTCTTCTGCGCATCTTTACGGACAAGAATTTTTCCGTTAAATACCGCGCGGGCATTTCCCGTCAATACGCCTTTATATAATTCGTTGCTGTTACACCGTGGTAACGCATGATCCATCATCGTATGATTATCTATCAACTGACCTTCGCCGCCGATATACAATCCGGACAGGTGGCATTCAGCATCCGACTGCGCAAATGCAGCGTTTATGGTATTACGCGCGATGCTTCCGCCGAAATTCAAATTGTAGGAGGTGTAATTGCTCGCCGTTTTAAGCTCGACAGCATTTGTCGAAATATGGAAGCCAGCCGCACCTTCGTTTTGAATTTTAACATGACTGATAAATGCATTTTCTTCAAGTACTATCTCAACAATCGCATTTGTTAAATACGGTGCAGTTGTCAACGATTCATAACTTTCTATGATCTCACCCTTGGCAAAATCGCCGCCAACAACTAACAGTCTCGGTTGCGCAAGCACATGGCTGTCTGAATCTACGATATTCAAGATATGAACCGGCTTTTCAGCAACGGTGTTCTTCTTAAATAAAATAAATACGCCGTCACGGAGCAATCCGGAATTCAACGCGTTGAAAATATTTTGTCCACTTGGCGCAAGTTTGCCCAAGTATTGCGTGACGTGTCCCGGATGATCGGCTAACGCCTCTTCAAGGGTTGAAATAACAACACCTGCCCCGGCATCAAGTTTCGATAACTGCTTTTGAAATACACCGTTGACAAATACAACGGTTGCGAAATCGGATTTATGAAAAAGGAACTGAGCCAGTTTCGATTTTGTCAGCTTTGATGCCGTTTCGCTCACGGGAGTAAACTCTGTCCGCAGAATCGGCTCAATGTTGGTGAAACGCCAGTCTTCTTCTTTTGTTGTAGGAAAATTCAGCGCTGCAAAATCACTCACCGCTGTTTTACGCAGTTCCGTCAGTGCGCTGCCGTTTGAGGATTTAATAAACTCCTCAAGTCGCGCGCCGTAATAATTTTTTATTTCGTTTGATTTACTCATTGCCGTATCCGCTTACTGTCCGACAAATTCGGTAACGTGATCTTTAACCCAGTCATATCCTCTTTTTTCGAGTTCATATGCCAGGGTCTTATCGCCTGATTTAATAATACGTCCGTCAAAAAGAACGTGAACGAAATCAGGAACGATATAATCGAGCAGTCTCTGATAGTGTGTTACAACGACAAATGCATTATCCGGTTTGCGCAACTTGTTAACGCCGCCGGCAACGATGCGCAGTGCATCAATATCAAGTCCGGAATCGGTCTCATCGAGTATCGCGAGTTTCGGTTCGAGCACTGCCATTTGAAAAACTTCATTTCTCTTTTTCTCACCACCTGAAAAACCTTCGTTGACCGAGCGGCTTAAAAGGTCCTTGCTCATTTCAACATATGACATGCGGCTTTTAACATGATTGAGAAATTCCATGGCGTCGAGCTGTTCTAATCCGCGGTATTTGCGGATTTCGTTCAACGCGTTCTTTAATAAATTCGTATTTGAAACACCGGGAATCTCAACCGGATATTGGAACGCGAGGAATACACCTTCGCGTGCTCTGTCTTCTACCGGCATATCCAAAAGATTTTTCCCGTTAAAAAGTACTTCGCCTTCAGTCACTTCATATTCTTCTCTTCCGGCTAGTACGTTTGAAAGCGTACTTTTACCTGATCCGTTTGGACCCATGATAGCGTGAACTTCTCCGGCTTTGATTGAGAGATTAATTCCTTTCAGAATTTCTCTGCCTTCTATCTTCGCATGTAAATTTTTAATTTCTAACATTTTTACTCCATTAAACTCTTTTATATATTATCCGACGCTGCCTTCGAGACTGACGCTCAGCAATTTCTGGGCTTCAACCGCGAATTCCATCGGTAATTCTTTAAATACTTCTTTACAATAACCATTAACAATAAGATTCACAGCATCCTCTGTCGAGAGTCCGCGCTGCTTCAGATAGAAAATCTGATCTTCACCGATTTTCGATGTTGTTGCTTCATGCTCAACAATTGCCGAAGTGTTATGTACATCAAGGTACGGGAACGTGTGTGCACCGCATGTATCGCCGATAAGCAGCGAGTCGCACTGTGAAAAGTTTCTCGCGTTCTCCGCTTTCTTGGATACTCTCACTAATCCGCGATAGGAGTTGTTGCTATTCCCTGCAGAAATACCTTTTGATACAATCGTACTTTTGGTGTTCTTGCCAAGGTGGATCATCTTAGTACCGGTATCTGCCTGCTGCATGTTGTTGGTAACCGCGACCGAATAAAATTCTCCGACTGAATTATCGCCCTGCAAAATGCAGCTCGGATATTTCCAGGTGATTGCCGAACCGGTTTCTACCTGTGTCCATGAAATTTTGGAATTGTTGCCACGGCATGCACCGCGCTTTGTAACAAAATTATAAATACCGCCGACGCCGTTCTTATCTCCGGCGTACCAGTTTTGGATCGTAGAATATTTAATCGAAGCATTTTCCATTGCTACGAGTTCTACAACAGCAGCATGGAGCTGGTTTTCATCACGCATCGGGGCAGTACAGCCTTCAAGATAGCTTACGTAACTTCCCTCGTCTGCAATAATCAGCGTACGTTCAAACTGTCCCGTCTTTGCCGCATTAATACGGAAATATGTTGAGAGTTCCATCGGGCAGCGAACGCCTTTAGGAATGTAGACAAATGAACCATCGGTGAATACTGCTGAGTTGAGTGCTGAAAAGAAATTGTCTGCGGTGGGAACGACTGAACCGAGATACTGACGAACTAAGTCAGGATGCTCTTGTAATGCTTCCGAGATCGGACAAAAGATGATTCCCATTTCAGCCAGCTTAGCCTTAAAAGTTGTAGCAACCGAAACGCTATCAAATACGGCATCAACTGCGACACCGGCAAATACCTTCTGCTCTTCCAGCGGGATGCCCAACTTATTAAAGGTATTTAAAAGCTCAGGATCCACTTCATCCATGCTGTTCAGTTTCTTTTTCTGAACAGGGGCTGAATAATAAATGATATCCTGATAGTCAATTTTGGGGTATTTTACATTCGGCCATTCAGGCTCCTTCATAGTGAGCCAATGATGATATGCCTTCAAACGCCATTCAAGCATCCACTTGGGTTCGCCTTTTTTCTGAGAGATGGTTTTGATGACATCCTCATTCAAACCTTTGGGGACACTATCGGCTTCGATTTCAGTCACAAATCCGTATTTATACTCTTGATTCGTTAACTGCTCTAATTCCTGAGATTCCGTATTCGACATTGTTTGTTTTTAGCCTGTATTTACAATTTTTTAATAATCAATTACTTAAAACTATACAATCTATACAAAAAAGTCAAGATTAAAGTTCCCGAATATTTTGCGCGTTTTCTAGCTTTTTATAAATTGTGAGTTATTATTCATTATTTCTGCCTGCACATGAAAAAACTTACCGTTATTTTGCTGTTGTTTCTCCTGACCGGGATGCTTCACTCCCAGAAAATATACATGCCTACGGAATTCAAAAACGCCGTAAAAAAAGACACCCGCACATTGAACGGTGCGCCGGGTAGCCGATACTGGCAGAACAAGTCTACATATGAAATTAACGCTCAACTGAATCCTGAAACCAGAACAGTGAATGGGACTGAGATAATAACGTACTTCAATAATTCTCCGGACACGCTGCGGGAAGTTGTTATCCGGTTATATCAGGACATCTACAAAAAGAACGCAGTCCGCGACTTTGAAATTGATGCTCGTGATGCAACGGATGGCGTTCAGTTGAAATCCATAATAGTAGATGGTAAAGAATATAAAACTACTGACACAGCACATTTTTCACAGTATAGTACAAATTTTACTCTGTCACTGCTATCCCCTCTCATGCCGCAATCATCCATTAAGCTTGAAATAGCATGGAGCGAGACGATATCCAGATATAGAAATATTCGTACCGGGTGTTATGACTCAACTACTTTCTTTGTTGGTTACTGGTATCCGCAAGTGGCAGTGTATGACGATATTCATGGTTGGGACAAGCTCTATTACAGCGGACAGACAGAATTTTATAATGATTGTAATAACTACGATGTAAATATAGAAGTACCAAGAAATTTTCTTGTCTGGGCAACAGGCCAGTTACAAAACGGAGACAAGATTTTCAATGCTGCTGCATTTGCAAAATTATCCGATGCAGGTAAAGCAGATACATTGCAGCGTATAGCAGCTCCGGGAGCATATGCGGGTTTATGTAATCTCGATACAACACATGTATTTTCTTATACAGCCGAAAACGTTCCAGACTTTGCTTTTGCAGCAAGTGATAAATTGTATTGGGATTCGCGGAGCGTTATCGTTGATTCGTTAACAGGACGGCGGGCTTTGGTTCAGGCCATTTACCCCGTAGCCACGGATGAAGAAAAAGAAATGGCAAATACTGCTGCATCCATATTGCAGACATTCTCTTTTGTGTATCCGCGCATTGCATACCCTTACCCTTCAATGACGGTTTTCGTGAACAAATCGCCGCGCGGGGGAATGGAATTCCCGATGATGGTAAATGACGGTATGCCTCCTACACACGAAGGCACTATCGGATTGACCGCACATGAAATAGCACATACCTACTTCCCTTTTTACATGGGCATCAATGAGCGGCGCTTTGCATGGATGGATGAGGGCTGGGCTTCACAGATTCCCTTCGATTTAAACCCGGGAGATACCAAAACTTCAAGTGCACGGGAAAGTAATAATAAAGCATATAACGCGATTGCCGGAACCTCTAATGATCTCCCATTGTTCATAGAATCATCACAGTCAAACGGATATGCTTATCGCAATGCCGCGTACAACAAACCGGCATGTATGTACGATATTCTTTGCGACATGGTAGGAAAGGAAAACTTTATAAAAGCTTTAGGTGCATACGTTTCCGATTGGCACCAGAAGCACCCGCAGCCGCATGATTTTATGAATTCAATGAATACTGCTCTGGGAAAGAACTACAACTGGTACTGGCAGCCATGGTTCGAGACTTTCTCTTATCCCGACCTCTCGATTGATACTGTGGTAGTTGATCAAGAAAATGCTCATGTAACAATACAAAATGTGGGCGGAATTCCCGTTCCTGTTGTATTATCACTACATTACAGTGACGGCACATCAAAAGCGCAACATTACAGTGCCGCCGTTTGGGAAAAAGATGCGACCGCGATATTCGATATTGCATGTACTTCAGATAAAAAGTTAACGGGTATCACACTTGGCAGCAAAGATATTCCGGATAACAACACGCAGAATAATTCCTGGAATTGTAAATAATGAATCTCGAAAGCATACGCGAGTATTGCCTTGCAAAATATGGAGTTGAAGAAACGCTGCCCTTTGACGAGGAAACGCCGGTATATAAAGTCGGTGGAAAAATGTTTCTCTTGATGAATCTGGATCCGCCGTTCAGCATCAATATTAAATGCGACCCCGAAAAGGCCATCGAACTGCGAGAGCAATACGACGACATTATTCCCGGATGGCATATGAGCAAAGTTCATTGGAATACGATCTATGTAGAGGGTTCACTGCAACCGGCGCTTATTAAAGAAATGATTGATGACTCATACAATCTTGTTGTTCAGGGATTACCGAAGAAAATCAGAGAGAAAATCCTTAATGAGCAATAGTACCGCCGTTCAGAAAAAATTAGTGCAGATAAACGAACTGTTGATTGAGCGGTTTGGTGTACCCGAGCGGAATGCGAAAACTCCCGATGCACTGACAACACTCATCGGCACGATACTCTCCCAGAACACGAATGATAATAACTCTTACCGTGCGTTTCAGGCGTTGAGAAAATCGTATCACAACTGGACTGAAGCAAATACGGCGAAACTCAGTGAAATTGAAAAGCTTATCAAACCTGCGGGACTGACAAAGCAAAAAGCCAAAGCTATCAAAACCGTTTTGCATTACGCGATTGAGGAGAAAAAATCTTCCACGCTCTCTGCGCTGAAACATATGAGCAGTGATGATATACTTAGCGAGCTCACCTCGTTTGATGGCGTAGGAGTTAAGACTGCATCATGCGTACTGTTATTCTCGTTGGATAGAAATGTTTGTCCTGTTGATACACATGTACATAGAACTATCAACCGCATAGGAGTTGTCAGCGGTTCAATGCCTGAAAAAACATTTTATGCGCTATATCCAATTCTTCCCGATGGAATTGCGCATTCATTCCACACCAATCTTATCAAACTCGGAAGAAGCATCTGCACGCCGTCCAATCCCGACTGCCCGCAATGCCCCCTGAAAAAAGTCTGCAAATACAAAGACAAAACAAAAACATCCGGCAAGAAAAATTCCAAAGAGCGGATATTGTTGTTGGATAATCTATATTGACATTGCGCCATTCCTAATCCCCAGCCCATGGATTTGAATGTTATGTGTGGGGGCGGTTCTATGCCGCTCCTACGGAGCTCATTTTTTACCTCTATCAATACCACGGGTTAAAACCCGTGGCTACAAATATATTGTCCCTACGGGACACGAACACAAATCCTCATCCTCGTGGAAATAGGACTTTACAGTTTCAAAGTTGCGTAGCGAAGGAATACCCACCTAAATGCTTTATTTCAGAGTCGCGTAGCGACAGTATATCTGTAGCCCCGGATTTCAATCCGGGGTGAATGAACGAAAAAACATCTGAGTCCCGTAGGGACGACATATACTACTACATGGAATGCCATTGCTAAGAATGGTGTAACCTGCATGCTACACCAAAGGCACGATGAATATTTCCCCCATAGAATTGATGCCGCTCCTACGGAGCTCAATATTTCTTGTGTTATCCTTAACCACGGGTTTCACCCGTGGCTACACACATGTTGTCCCTACGGGACACGAACACAAATCCTCATCCTTGTGGAAATAGGACTGAATTGTTTAGTGCTGGGATCTCTGCCTGAATGCCGTACAAAGGGGGAAGGTATTACGTCCCCATGGGACTTAATCTCAAAAAACTTTCACTGCGGATTACAGGTTTGCCTTATCTCAGAGTCGCATAGCGAAGAAATACCTACCTCAATAACATATCTCTGAGTCCCATAGCGACGAAATACCAGCCTAAATGCTTTATTTCAGAGTCGCGTAGCGACAGTATATTTGTAGCCCCGGATTTCAATCCGGGGTAAATGAACGAAAAAAACAACTGAGTCCCGTAGGGACGACATAAACGAATACACAAGCTGCCATTCCTAGCCCATGACTTAACCAGCCCGCCTGTGGCGTTCGGGCAGGGTCATGGGCTAGGAAAAGGAACAGGACATTTCCTGACATTGCGGTTAGTTTCTCATCTGGCTATATTGTGTTTTTGATTTAGAAATTTACATAATATAATATGCTTATAGATACTCACGCACACATATTTTTCGAAAACTTCAAAGACGATCTCGATGATGTCATAAAACGCGCTCAGGACGCGGGTGTAAAGGCCATTGTTGTCCCGTCCACGAATCTTACTGATGCCGAAGAGGTTATTAAACTTGTTGACCGTTACGACATGGTGTATGGCGCAATCGGTGTACATCCTCATGACACCAAAGACTGGGACAGTTCGTGGATTGCAAAAATAAAGTCACTCACCACGCATAAAAAAATAGCAGCAATCGGTGAAATCGGCCTTGATTATTTTTACGATTTTTCCCCGAAAGCTAAACAGATCGAAGCATTCACTGCTCAACTTGATCTGGCATTACAGCTTGACATGCCGGTCATTATTCACAATCGCGAAGCAGACGACGACATCATGTGCATCATTCCTGAATTTATCAACTCCGGACTCCAGATGCAGTTCCACTGCTTCAGCAGTTCTGTTGAAATGGCGAAACAATTAGTCGAAATGAAACAGTATGTTTCATTTACCGGCAACATAACCTTTAAGAAAGCCGACACGCTTCGTGCTGTTGTTGCCGCAGTTCCACTCAAGCAGATGCTTATTGAAACTGACTCCCCTTTCATGACTCCGGTACCGCATCGCGGCAAACGCAATGAACCGATGTATGTAAAATTAGTGGCTGAAACAGTCGCGGAGATTCATGGTAAACCAGAGTCAGAGGTTGAACAGATCACTACATTGAATGCATATCGCTTCTTCGGACTCGAGAAAACAAAAAAAATTGTGTACACGTATCCCCTTGGCGATGCACTCTATATTAACGTAACCAACCGCTGTAATGCCGATTGTGTATTCTGCTCCCGCAAAGAGGATGCTATAATCAACGGCGAATCCCTCCGAATGAAAAAATCCGAAGAGCCGGATGCTTCAGTATACATCAATGAAATCGGCGACCCAAAGAAATACAGCGAAATTGTGTTCTGCGGTTATGGTGAGCCCACCATCCGCTGGGACGTTATCAAGGAAGTCGCCTCATGGGTAAAGGACAACGGCGGTAAAACCAGAATAAATACCAACGGTCATGCAAATTACATTCATAAGAGAGACATCACTCCGGAAATGAAGGATTTGATTGACTGTGTTTCTATCAGCCTTAACTCATCGGACAGTAAGGAATACGCGAATCTCATGCGCGTCAAAGAATCTCTTTATGACGAGATGAAAAGCTTTGCACTTAAGGCGAAAGCTTTTGTCCCAAAAGTGGTATTATCGGTTGTGGATTACCCGGGCGTTAATATCGAAGAATCAAAAAGGATTGCTGAGGAGGAACTCGGCGTAGAATTCAGATTGCGGGCTTACTTTTAAAATGAAAAAGGACTGTCTCGCGACAGTCCTTTTAATACTTTCTACTTACGAGCGTATTTCATTCGGTTAAGAGCGCGTGCCAGACTGATCTCGGCACGGGATAAATCGGTTTCCTTAGCCCTTTCGGATATACGTTTCTTCGCACGTTCGGCGGATTTTTCTGCACGCTGCACGTCAATTTCTTCAGGTGTTTCAATGCTGTCTGCCAGCAACAATACTACGTTATGTATTATTTCTATTACTCCGCCTCCGGTGACTAACACTTTTTCGGTTTCATCCGGCAGTTCAAGTTTTATTCTGCCTACTTCAAAGTTACTCATCAACGGTGCATGGTTTAACAGAACCTGAAATTCACCTTTTACTCCGGGCACAGTCACAGAAGTTACCTGACCCGCGAATGCCGTTTTGGACGGAGTTATTATTTCGAGCGAAAACTCTTTCATATTAACTCAACAGTTTCTTTGCTTTTTCTTCAGCTTCATCAAGCGTACCGACGTACAAGAAGGCAGCTTCAGGCCATTCATCACATTGCCCATTGATAATAGCTTCAAATGCAGAGATAGTATCTTCAAGTTTTACATAGCGGCCTTCAAAACCCGTGAACTTGGCAGCTACATGGAACGGCTGGCTGAAGAAACGCTGAATTCTTCTCGCTCTGGCAACGATGGTTTTATCGTCATCGGAAAGTTCATCCATACCAAGAATGTTGATAATATCCTGTAAATCTTTATAAGCCTGTAGAATTTCTTTGGCTTTTCTTGCCACACCGTAATGTCTTGTACCGAGAATACCGGGTTCAAGAATTCTTGATGTTGATTCAAGAGGATCAACAGCAGGATAAATACCTAATTCGGTAATTGCACGGCTTAATACAGTAGTTGCATCAAGGTGCGAGAATGCGGTAGCTGGAGCAGGATCTGTCAAGTCATCAGCCGGCACATAAATAGCCTGAACAGATGTGATAGAGCCTTTATCCGTTGATGTGATACGTTCCTGTAAAGCACCCATTTCCGTTGCCAAAGTCGGCTGATAACCTACTGCCGAAGGCATACGGCCAAGGAGCGCGCTTACTTCAGAACCTGCCTGGGTAAAACGGAAAATGTTATCAATAAAGAGAAGAACGTCTTTTCCCTCTTCATCGCGGAAATACTCAGCAATGGTCAAACCAGTCAAACCGACACGAAGACGGGCTCCCGGAGGTTCGTTCATCTGTCCGAACACCAAAGCGGTTTTTTCAATAACACCGGATTCCGACATTTCAGTATACAAGTCGTTACCTTCACGGGTACGCTCGCCTACACCTGCAAACACTGAATAACCACCATGCTGCATGGCAATATTATTAATAAGCTCAAGGATAACTACGGTTTTACCTACACCTGCACCACCAAAGAGTCCGGTTTTACCGCCTTTTGAGTAAGGTTCAAGAAGGTCAATAACCTTAATACCGGTTTCAAACATCTCGGTCTTCGGAACAAGGTTTTTAAATTCGGGTGCCGGGCGGTGAATCGGGTATTTCATCTTTGTTTCGATTTTACCTTTACCGTCAATGCCCTCACCCACTACGTTGATAAGGCGTCCAAGTGTCTCAGGACCAACCGGAACCATGATAGGCTCACCGGTATCAACAACAACCATTCCGCGAACAAGGCCGTCTGTAGAATCCATCGCGACCGAACGGACGCGATCTTCACCCAAATGCTGCTGTACCTCGCAAATGAGCGTTTCTTCTTTACCTTCAGAATTTGTTCTTTTAATATGAAGAGCGTTATAAATTTTAGGAAGATAGTTATTTTCAAACTGGACATCGATAACGGGACCGATTACCTGAATAATTTTTCCTTGTTGCAGACTCATTGTCATCCTTTTAGAAATTGAATCTATAAAAATAGTAATAAAACAACTAATTTTTCAAGTTCATAATAAAAAATATCGTTTGCTTAGAACGGCAGAATTTGCTATTTATGGTTCGTGTGACAAGATACTTATACTATTTTCTCCTTTTATAAATTCGTGAGATATTGTGACTGCAAACACATTCACGAGAGAAATTAAATTCGTATAACGCAACGCACAGAAAATGAACGATTGCGATGGTATATTATTGCTATCAATACGTGGAAAAGTGCATATTATTTTGAACGATGGGCATTGTAATGATGTTCCACTTATTGATTTGTTGGTTCGATGGATTAATACATAATTTTTTAATTTTCGGAGGTTGCAATGCGGCAAATACTACGACTTTTTAGTATTCTATTATTCTTGGCTGCGTCAGTTTTACACGGGCAGTATTCAATTCAAATCAGTACTGACCCCGAACATACTACATTAGATTTCGCACAGATTTCCATTAAGAAGAATGCTCAAGGTATATCCGGGCAAAAGGAATTTTTCCGGATGAACATTTCCAAACCTATTCCGACAGAACAGGTTAGATTGTACGGTGAAATATCCTGGCAGGATGTAGATAAGAATTCCCCTGAATTAATGGCAAAATTTCTCACCGCACCTTTTACTGCGACATATTTGACTAATACGCAGTTTGGTAATATGATTCAAGTGGATGACGACTGGTCCGACGGCGCAGTTGTTGACCGGAATATCGCTAAAGGCAAGCTCGTTGGTAAATATTTTTTACAATTTAAATTATATTCAGCCTTGGCTCCGAATAGAATTTCCAGATTAAACCTTGCTATCCCCCTGGCCATATCTGATCTGGCGTCTTTTGAAGTTAAAAATCCGACCCAGACGATCTCAATAATGGAACCAATGACCGGCGATGTTAAATTGGTTGATGACAATATCTCAATAGGCTGGACACAAGTTGACGGTATTACCGGTTTCGGTAACGGTGCAAATGCTTCATATTACCGCATTAAAGCTAACAGAATTTTGACTGGTGAAACAGCTGATGATGCATTAGGAAAAAGCAGCCTGTACGTTGACAAAAAGCTCTCTAATCTTTCCGGGCAGACAAACGTATCCTGGCAATTGATTAAAAATAAAGACTGGTCTCCTGGTGACAATATCGTTGTTGTTGTATCGGCAGTTTTTGCAGATGGTACCGAATTGAAAAGTGCACCGGTATTCTTCTCAGTCGCGAGCAATACAACTGCCGGCGGCGATACATCGCATACACGCAGCCAGTTTAATCTGCAAGAACACCCGCTGAATTTAGCGCTGGTTAATGCTCTCAACAATTTGCCGGCATCATTACTGGCGAATATTCCTGCCGGATTTCTACAAAGCTTAACAAACGGTACATTAGTACTGAATAGCATAACTGTTGACGGCGTTACCTTTACCCCGGAACAGATGCAAATACTGATGGCACAGCTTATAGCCAATCCTTCACTCATTTTATCAATCGCGCTGAATAGAAAGTAAGGAGATATGAACATGAAACGATTGATGTTAGCATTACTCGTCACAGCTATTGCATTTTCAGGAACAATATTTGCGGGTGGTAAAGTAAAAGGCGAAGCCCCCGTTGCCATCATCATGAAAGTTATTAAAGATGTAAATATTAAAAAAGGAAACGGTGAGTGGACTCCGGCAAAAATCGGTGCTTACTTGTCGTCAACTGATGAGATAAAGACCGGTGACAAGTCACTCGCGTTAGTGAAATTTACCGACAATTCTATATTACGGGTTCGCGAAAATTCAACCTTAAAGCTGTTCGCAGACAAAACCAAGGGAACTTTGGCAAAGAACACTTACATTGATCAGGGCAAAGTGGGTTTCCATGTAACAAAACAGCAAAATGAAGAATTCAAATTTACAACACCCACCATGGTGGCTTCTATCCGTGGAACAAGCGGTCTATTTGAAGTATTCAGTGATTCAACCTTACTAATTTTGGGTGAAGGTATTGTTGACATTCTTGCCCGCAAAGGTGCAGGTGGTTCCGGCACAATTCATGCCGGCCAGCATATGATGGTTGACAATCAAGGAAATATCGTTCTCTATACCAACACGGATAAAGAAAAAGGTGAATTGGGCAACAGTGAAAAGACTAATATTAAACGCTTGGTCATCAAAACAAATGAAGGTGACTTGATCATCGAATATTTAGGCCAATAGTTCATTTTGTAATTCATACTGTCCCGGATCCCCTCCGGGACAGTTTTCAGGCTTGTTGAATTTTGTGTAGTTATTATGGGGCGGGACGGTTTGCCCAATGACGTTCCGCTTTTAATGTGTATCTTTGCTTCAGCAAAGAACGGCATTGTTTATTTTTTATCAGTGGCATCACATTCTCGATGATACTTTAACGCCAAACACTAAGACGGAGATGAAGAATATGCGATATTTCATGAATGTTTTCAAAATCGGATTTTTGTCCATACCGGTATTTTTACTATTTGCCTTCACATCATATGCTCAAGTGAGCACGGTTATCTCTCAAATAAATACCGGTGCAGCCAAAGAGGGAGAAGATCTTGCTGTTTCAGTCAAACTCATTCAGGAATTAAACACCTCGCAAGTATCTTTATTTTACCGGGTATTCGGTGAAACGGATTTCCGTCAGACAGAACTCGCAATTCATGGAAATATTGCCGATGGTATCATTAACGGTTCCAATGTCGCACTTCCCTACCTCGAAATATACTTTGTTGTTAAAACAGCTTCAGGCGAAGAGTCTTACCCGTTAGGCGCTCCGACAAAATCAGCGAGTATGCAAATAAAAGTATCTCCAAAATCGACCAAAGATGAGGAAGTTATTATACTATCGCCAGAAGCAAATTCGGTAATTTCTCCGAGCGAATTTTTGGTCTCTGTTTCGTTGATACGAGCAAGTGGCGCCGTTGACAAGGCTGCAACGCGTATTTTTATAGATGAGACTGAAGTAACAAAGTATGCTCTTTTCGCTGAAGATCTTATCGTGTTCAGTGCTGAGAACAACAAGCTCACGTTCAACGTTGGGAATCATGTTGTCAGAGTAGATTTATACGGAACCGATAAGGCACTTTATCATTCAGTCCAATCAGTATTTTCTATAGGCTCCGAAACAGCCGGTGAAGAAGTGCAGAAGTTTTCCTACGAGGGAAATATATCGGCCGAAAGCAGACATGAATCAATCAGCAAAGAAAAGGAGTGGTACAATAACATCGGAGCAGAATTCCGCGGAACATATCACGATTGGAATTTTGAGTCGAAGATTTATGTAACTTCAGAAGAAAAGAATTATTTACAGCCGAATGATAGATTCAGCTTAGGCATTAAATCAGATTATTTGCAGTTGAGTGTCGGTGATCATAATCCAAATTTCCCCTCTCTTGTATTATCAGGCAAACGAGTACGCGGAGTGAGCGGAGCCCTCACACTTGGATTCTTTAACGTTCAGGCATCAATAGGCGAAATAACAAGAAAGGTTGACGCTGGAGAAATTATTAAAACGTATTCATCAACCGATGTGCTCCCTAAAGATACTATTGTTATTGATGTTGATCCGGCTAAATACGGCGCCCCAAAGGCAGCAGTGACCGAACTGGGTACCTTTAGTAGAAATGTTCTCGCCGTGCGCCCATATTTCGGTAAAGGAGAAAATTTCCAATTTGGATTGACTTACCTCCATTCAAAGGATGATATGTCTTCAATTCGATTCGGCAGCGCTCCTAAAGAAAACGTTGTGCTTGGTACAGATTTGTTTTTCGGAATTCTTGACCAGCGAATCACTATTAATGCTCAGGCTGCCCTCAGTGTAGTAAACACTGATATAACCAGAGGAACGCTGACCGACCAAGAAATGTATGATTATCTGGATTCGTCATCTGCCAAAGATATTAATGAAATAAAATCAACGTTAAGCAAGTTTATAACGGTAAATCAGTTCCTTAAGCCGATCAATCCGCAAAAGCTTTCAACATTAGCCACTGAAGCAACAATCGCATTGAATTTTGCTCCGAACTATTTTAAGGGTGGATATGTTTACCGCGGTAATGATTATATGTCATTTGGTAACCAGTATATCCGTACAAATGTTGCGGGATTTAATGTTCTCGACCGGGTGCGATTGCTCGACAACAAAATATTCCTAGCCGGCACATACGAGAGTCTGCGCGACAACTTGCAAAAAACTACTAAGGCCACGACGACCTTCAATACTGCTACCGCATCGGTCTCTTATTTGCCCAGAATGGACTTCCCAAACTGTATCATAAGCTACGGAAGGAACGATAACAGTAATGATCTCATTGATACAAGTTTTTCTAAAATCAACAACCACACAAACCGTTATAGCGCACAATTCTCCTATGATTTTACCTATAAAATCAAGAATAATATCGCACTTAGTTTTCAGAACTCAAGCAAAGATGACGAAAGCCGGAATAATAACGATGCTACGAATAATTCTCTCAGCCTGACTTCATCATCGTATTGGAATGATGCATTCTCTACGAATCTTAATTTTGTATATAACGCTTCAACCATTAAAAACGGGACAGTTGATCAGAAGCTGGATTATTTTACCATGATGGTTGGGGCTCGCCATTTATTCCTGAATCAAAAATTGACGGTCAGTCTATCGGTCAATCCCTCATTCGGCGATTTCAAACGTCTGACAACAGAATTTAATAGTTCATACGCGGTTCTTCAAAACCTGCTTCTCAGCTTGCAGGCAAGATTTATCATGAACCAGAAAATTCCGGGTCTGATTGATGAATATACCGATTCAATTATCGGCCTTACCGCTAAATTGACTATTTAATTTGCGCAGAAAAATGCCGGGACAAAGGACAAAAAACATACTAATTCAAGTCGCCATCTGCCTGGCAGTAGGGGTGATTACTTTACTTTTGTCTCAGGACTATCTATTTTCTTTCGGTGCCCTGAAAACGCTTGAAGAAAAACACATCGATGAGCGTTTCCAAAAAAGAGGTGTTATTAATATCAAGGATACTGCGAAAGTTATTATTGTTGAGATCACACAAAACACATACGACGGTATCCCCGCCCGGTGGCCTTGGCCAAGAGACATATACGCCCATGTGATCCGCAATTTGAACTTGGCGGGAGCAAAAGCAATAGGTATAGACTTGATCATGTCCACTCCGGATCAGATTTCGCCTGCTCATGACTCTGCCATGTTCGACGTTATTAGGAGATACCGTAACGTTGTTGTTGCTGGTAAAATTTCTAACACAGAAGGCAGTGTTTCCAATGTTGAAATGAACAATGGTACGCAGATCAACTTACAGGAGAATACCGGATACTCGATTTCCAAGGAAAAGGAAAACTACAATAGTGTTTACTTCCCGGCTGATAGTTCTATCGGTATTGTTGAAATGGTTAATGATGAAGACGGTGTAACAAGGCGCTACCTCCCTTTCAGGTACTCCCCTTCGACCGACCGGCTTGTACCCTCGTTCTCATTTGCCGTCGTCAACAAATATTATCAAATGCCAAGCATGGCAATTTCGAATATCACACCGGACTATTTCATCCTTCACGGGCATAAAGTTCCTCGTTATGACCCGATATCCATGCTCATCAATTTTTACGGCCCAAGCCGCACATTCAAGTACTTCGATTTTATTGATGTTCTGGATGATAAGGACTTTAAAACAAAGGATGAGCTCGAACTCGGCGTTGATATCAATACCTGGGATGATCCTGCGAACGGATATCTGCAGTCAGGTATCTTCAAGGATAAAATCGTCCTTATTGGCTCAACACTCCCCGAAGATAAAGACGTTCTTCCTATAGCATTCGCCAAAGGCGATAAAAAGGGCGACAATCTTATTAACGGAGTTGAGATTCACGCCAATGCAATTGAAAACATTCTGGCAAACAGTTTTCTGATAAAGGAACCCAAAGCGATTGAAATTGGTGTCATTATATTCCTATCCTTCTTCACTTTCTACGTTACGTCACGTTTTAAGATCCGCTTTAACTATTCTCTCTTTCTTGAATTGTTCAATATCATCATTATAGCGGCAATGCTTGCAGGTGTCCGGGCACTGTCATTGTATGTTTTTACACATTACAATATCCTAGCCTCAATAATGAGTGCTAATTTGGCGATTATTCTTGGCTACTTAGGCAGTTTAACATACAGGCTGGTATTTTTGTCCATCCAAGTCATGTCGGAACGTAAGCAAAAAGGTATGATCAAGGGTATGTTCAGTCAATACGTGAACGCAGCAGTCGTTGATGAACTTATTGAAAATCCGGATAGTCTGAAACTTGGTGGTTTGAAGAGAGATATATCTGTGTTCTTCAGTGATATTGAATCATTTACAACCATCTCTGAAAGTATGCCACCGGAGGATCTCGTTACATTTCTGAATGAATATTTAACTGAGATGACCGCCGTTATTTTCAAGAACAAAGGCACATTGGATAAATATATCGGCGATGCAATTATGGCATTCTGGGGCGCCCCAATGCCTTTGGAAGATCATAAATTCCTTGCCTGCAAGACATCTCTTGAAATGAAAAAACGCCTTGCCGAACTCCAGAAAAAATGGGCCGGCGAACATAAAATCCCGATCAACTTCCGCATCGGATTGAACGCGGGAAATACCATTGTCGGCAACGTCGGAGGTTCACAGCGCTTTGATTATACGATCATTGGAGATACGGTAAATCTGGCATCCAGACTTGAGGGAGCCAACAAGGAATACGGAACTCGCATCATGATAAGTGAATCTATTTATGAGTCCGTTCAAGATCTCGTCGTTACCCGGGAACTTGACCTGCTAGTGGTTAAAGGAAAGACAAAACCTATCCGTGTATTTGAACTCATCGCGCTTAAAGAAGATACTCTCAGTCCTGAAATGTCAAACTGTTTAGCTGAGTTTGAAAAAGGATATGAGCTATACCGCCATAGTTCGTTTGACGAAGCTATCAGTCACTTCAATAAGGCACTAGAGTTTATCGCCAATGACGGCCCTTCTTTGACCTATATCAACCGCTGCGAAATGCTGAAAGCTGATCCACCTCCCGCCGATTGGGATGGGGTTTTCTATTTAGCTCATAAATAAACGTTTTGCAATCAGCCATTTGTTCTTCTGAGTGCTTTTTCGCACACGCTTGCCACAACTCATTTCCCTTTTACTAATCCCTCAAATTTTAGTAATTTGCAGGATGCAACAGACTCCATTAATGACACAGTATTACTCCGTTAAGGAGGCTTATCCGGATACAATTATTCTTTTCCGGGTAGGTGACTTTTACGAAACCTTTGAAGAAGACGCACGAACTGCCTCCCGCGTTTTAGGCATAACCCTGACCAGACGCGGAAATGGCGCAGCGGAAGATACCCCGTTAGCCGGATTCCCGCATCATGCAGTCGAAACGTACTTGCCGAAGCTTGTCCGTGCAGGCTACCGTGTTGCTATTTGTGAGCAGCTCGAAAATCCCAAGCAAGCTAAAGGCCTCGTTAAAAGGGATGTAATTGAAGTTGTCACGCCCGGAGTTGCTTTTTCAGATAAATTGCTCGACCATAAGAAAAACAATTACTTACTCTCAATCATTACCCATAACGAACTTGCAGGCGTCGCTTTTTGCGATGTCTCAACAGGAGAGTTTTATACTTACGAAGTGCCTGAGTCACACATACGTGAGCAGATAGAACACATTTCGCCTGCCGAAATTATCATTTCGAAAAAGAACAAAGAAACTCTCGAATATCTTATTCACAAAACAAATCCGACTATCCGGATTTCGAAAATTGATGAGTGGATATACCAGAAGGATTACGCTGAGGATCTGCTCACACGCCATTTCGCAAGCGTAAATCTCAAAGGCTTCGGCATTGACCGTTTAACGCTCGGTGTGCTTTCGGCCGGAGCAATACTCCATTACTTGCAAGAGACGCAAAAATCGAATCTCTCGCATCTGAACAAAATTGCGGTCTATAATCCATCTGACTTCATGCTTCTTGATTATGCAACGAAACGTAATCTCGAAATTATTTATTCTATGCAGGATGGATCGCGCGAAGGTTCGTTATTTGATATTCTTGACAAGACCGAAACACCCATGGGTGGACGCCTCTTAAAAAAATGGGTATCCTCCCCTCTCATAAAATTACAGCCGATACAACTGCGCCAGGATGCCGTTCAATCTCTGTTCGGCAATGCCGAGGTACGGGATAAACTTCTTAACATACTCCGTGAAATCGGCGACCTTGAAAGGTTGATTTCAAAAACTTGTACAGGCCGCGCCAATCCCCGCGATATCGTAGCTCTGAAAACGTCCTTGAAGAAGATTCCTTCATTGAAAGAGACTATTCAGGATTTGCAGAATACTATTTTAACCCAAATTCACGATAAACTTTCCCCGCTGGCTGAACTGATCGATAAAATTGACCGGGCGCTTGTTGAAAACCCGCCATTGCAAATTGTTGACGGCGGTGTTATTCAGGGCGGTTTCTCTGCCGAGCTGGATGAATTGCGAAATATCGCATACCACGGAAAAGACTGGATTGCCAAGCTTCAAAAAACGGAACGTGAGCGTACCGGAATTTCCTCTTTAAAGGTAAGCTATAATAAAGTCTTCGGATATTATATCGAAATCAGCCACGCGAACAAGGATAAGGTGCCTGATGATTATATCAGAAAACAGACTTTAGTCAATTCCGAACGTTTCATTACTCCCGACCTGAAGACATATGAAGAAAAAATTCTTCACGCCGAAGAAAAAATATTTGAACTGGAAAGCGAACTGTTTAACGAACTGCGTTTAGACATTGCCAATGAAGCCGAAAAGATTCAGCAGAATGCGCAATTGATCGCGACACTTGACTGCCTGCTTTCGTTGGCTTTATGTGCTGTACAGTATGGTTATGTAAAACCGGAACTCGATGAGAACAACACTTTCGAGATTCTTGATGGCCGGCATCCAGTTGTCGAAAGAATATTGCCTCCAACAGTTAAGTTCACACCGAACAATTGTATACTCGACAGCGAAAAAGATCAGATCATCATTTTAACAGGTCCGAATATGGCTGGTAAATCAGTTTACCTGCGGCAAATCGGACTCATAGTCCTCCTCGCGCAAATCGGTTCATTCGTGCCCGCAAAATCGGCAAAGCTCAGCATTGTTGACCGTATTTTCACTCGTGTAGGTGCTAGCGACAACATTTCAGCCGGTGAAAGTACCTTCCTCGTAGAGATGCAGGAAGCTGCAAATATTATGAACAACGCGACTTCCAAGAGTCTTATCCTGCTTGACGAGATTGGCCGCGGAACAAGTACCTTTGACGGCATTTCTATCGCATGGGCTATAACGGAATATCTCCATGAGAATCCGGATGCTTCTGCCAAGACGATATTTGCCACACATTATCATGAACTTAACGAAATGGCCGACCTCTTCCCGCGCATAAGAAACTATAAAGTGGAAGTACGCGAAATAAATGACAAGGTGATATTCCTGCATAAGGTAAATCCAGGTCGCGCTGATCACAGTTATGGTATTCAGGTAGCACAGATGGCAGGCCTGCCGAAGGCTGTTACCGACCGAGCAAAAGAAATTCTAAACAACCTTGAAGGCAAAGAGTTAACCCCGTACGAAGTAAAGAAAAAGAAGCTCGCCGAAATGAGAGGCGAAACGGATATGCAGCTCAGCCTTTTTGAAATTAAGGATGATAAAATCCGTAAAGCTATCAACGATATTGAAATCGAAAGTATGACTCCTCTGGATGCATTAAACAAACTTCAGGAATTGAAGAAAAACATGAATAATGAGGAATAAAATTTGCATTTGCTTTTTTCAATGAAGATAATATATTGCCCTTGTCAATAAACATTATGTTAAATAACTACTTGCATGAATCGGTCCCTTTCGGGGCCGATTTCGTTTTAAAGATGTTATATTTAAACCTGAAAACATTCACTTTATGAGATAGCCGGTATTATGCTGTATGTAGTCAGTACTCCTATTGGAAACCTTCGTGACATTACCTTGCGCGCCCTTGATACGTTGAAAGAGGCTGATATTATATTTTGCGAAGATTCCAGAGTAACACACTTCCTGCTTTCAAAGTATGAAATTCAGAAGGAACTGATTACGCTGAACGCGTTTAATGAAGAGAAGAAAATCTCCTATTTTATTGAACGCCTGCATGCTTGCAATAATGCCTGTCTGGTTACTGATGCCGGTACCCCGTCCATCTCCGATCCGGGCATACGCCTTATCTCTGCAGCGATAGCCGAGGGCATACAAATCGTTCCCGTCCCCGGAGTTTCCGCACCTATAACAGCTCTGACTTTAGCCGGACTGCCGACTGATGCTTTTTCATTCGACGGATTCATCCCACAGAAAAAAGGAAGAAAAACGTTTCTGGAATCGTTGATTGAAGCAGATAAAACGACGGTATTCTTTGAATCATCACACCGGATTGAAAAGCTTATCGGTGAGCTGAATAATGTTATTCCCGAACGGGCAATAGCTGTCTGCCGCGAATTAACTAAAACATTTGAAGAAGTTTGGAGAGGTACGCCGCAATCAATATTAGCTGAATTGCCTCAAAAGACAATCAAAGGCGAATTTGTAATTGTGGTTGCACCAAAATGGTGGAAGCGCAAATAACCTTATTCGGAATCGTACTCAACGAGTGAACGGACATCGTATCCTTTGAGTAATTCCCTGCCCTTCAAGAACGGAAGTTCAATCACAAAAGAGACCTGAACCACTTCGCCGCCTAATTTTTCAATAAGGTTAATTGCTGCTTTTGCTGTCCCGCCGGTCGCGAGCAAGTCATCATGCAGTAATACTTTATCACCGGGAGAAATGGCATCCTTGTGTATTTCGATTGAATCCGTTCCATATTCCAATGAATATGTTTCTTTGACAGTCTCAGCCGGTAGTTTTCCGGGTTTACGTATAGTAATAAATCCGCAGTTCAGTTTTTCGGCTAATACAGCCCCAAATATAAAACCTCTGGATTCTATACCGGCGACTTTGGTGATTTGCAAACCTTTCGTCAGTTCAAGAAGCTGCTTTGCCGCTTCCTGAAATCCTTCAGGATCTTTTAGAAGAGTAGTCACATCTTTAAATCCAATGCCCGGCTTGGGGAAATCCTGAACTGTTCGAATGATACTTTTTAAATCCATAATGCAGCCTTTTAAAATCTACTATCAAAATTCGATATAATCGTGGGAGAAATATACAACATTACATGCGCACAAACATGGCAATTGCCAGTGGTACTGAGATTCCCAGTAATGCGCCCCAGAAAAGTTGTGCATCCGTGTGGCAATCAAGCTCATATCGCGCCCACGCAACTACAATTATTGCGACTGCAAGCACATAGACTGAAATGCCTCCGTAAAAACACATATTGGTGAAAGCACAGGCGACAGAAAGAAGATGCGCGCTTATTTTCCAGAATCTGTTGATAATCAGAATGAAAATTGCATTGAGCAGAAATGAAAACCAGATAAGATGCACATGAGCTCGCGCATTGATGTCTAAAAGCAGATATTGGCCGACAAGCATCAGAAAAATCCCGATGATATACGGTATGTTTCGCTCCGTCTTTTCTCTGGCATCCTGTTCCGAAATGCGGTTTCTTTTTAGCAGGATAATGAAGGCCGCGATGGGCAGCAAGACACCAAACAGCAAGGCGACGTTAAACACAGCAACGGCATCACCGTTAGCATTTCGTTCATGAATCAAATTGGTAAAAATTGCAGCAAAGAGTACGATTGGAGGTAAAAAGAGTGTAGAGATAGTTCGGGCGATGTAGTATCTGACTTTTCCGGACATACTCACTCCTTATCTTTAAGTACGATTTCGGATCCGGAAACTAACTGTTCCGCGTACTGTAATAGCACTTCTTCAATTTCGTTATATTCGTACCACTGCATTAGATTTGCACGGACGTATGAAGCTCTGCGCATCCCTTTTAAATAGCCGGTATAAAATTTTCTATGTTCAATAACTGCTCTTCTGTCCCCTTTGACCTTAATTGCCAGTTTCAAATGTTTCAAACACGCTAAGATTCTTGTTTTCTCATCAATGAGTTCAGATGAGTCCCCGTTCATGAGGGCTTTGATCTGCCGGAAAATCCAAGGATTACCGATAGCGCCCCTGGCGATCATGACAGCATCCGCGGGAGTTTCCTGAAAAGCTCTAATGGCATCCTCAGGAATCATTATTCCACCATTCAGGACTACGGGAATGGAGACCACATTCTTGATTTTCTCTATCCAAGCCCAATCCGGCTCACCGCTATGCCCCTGAGAACGAGTACGGCAGTGAATCGTGAGATATTGTACCCCGACATCTTCAAGCCGTTTTGCATTATCAAGGATATTGATATTATCAAGGTCCCAGCCGATACGTGTCTTAACACTTACCGGCAGCTTTACAGACTTTACGACCGACCCGACAACCAGCTGTAAATAATCAGGATCTTTCACTAATGCCGCACCGGCACCATGCCCTACCACATTTTTGACCCAGCATCCGGCATTTATGTCAATCACATCGGGAGCATGCTCCTCGGCTATCTTTGCCGCCGATATCATGGATTCTAAATTACTTCCGTAAATCTGGATTCCAACGGGTCTTTCTTCGTCCGCTATCTCAAGTTTTTTATGAGTCTTCTCTGAATTGCGGACCAACCCTTCGGCATTGACAAATTCAGTAAATACAAAATCTGCTCCTAACTCCCTGCATACCAGACGGAATGACAAATCTGTTACGTCTTCCATGGGAGCAAGGAACAATCCTTTTTCTATTGTAACACCGGGGATTTTAAACATTTATATAAACTACGCTAACTTATTATATTTGAACATGTTGGATGTGTTTATGTAAATATAAAACACTAAACAAAAATAGGAATAAAATCATAATACTTCCAGTCAAAAAGGGTGCCTCATAGCCGATAAATTGGAAGGCAAATCCACCCCAAAGCGGACCAAGCATCCGGGCAAATGATGACATTGACTGGTTTGTGCCTAATACAATACCCTGCTCCCCATCCGGTGCAACCTTGGAGACAAGACTCAACAATATGGGAGATAAAATACCTGAACCACAGGAAAGAACCGCCGTAGCCAGAAGCATACCGGTAAAGTTACCTCCGAAAGGTAGTGCACCTAACCCGAGTACTAAACATACCGCTCCGATCGAAATCAGCTGTGTATCGGTAAATTTCTTGGACAAATGCCGGATTGCCCCACCCTGCATGATGATACCGACGAGTCCCATGACCCCAAAAAGATAACCGTTGGTCTTGTCTGTAAAGTGATAAATCTTCTTTCCGAGCAAAGCATACGTTCCGTAGATGTTCGCGATGGAAAAAGTGACCATAAAGAACATGACGATAACAATAGCAACTGCCGGCGTCGAGAATACCTTTTTAAAAGCCTTAACATCAAACAATTTACTGCTTCGCCTGTTTTCGGTTTCAGTCTTCCTCTCCGGCTCCGGCAAAAAGAAGAAGCTCATTAACAATGCTAAAAACGAAAATGAAGCACTGCCAAGTCCCACGACCATATATCCCCACTTGGAAAGAATACCACCGAGAACAGGTCCGAACACGAAACCAAGGCCAAATGCCACACCTATCATTCCCATACCTTTGGCACGATCCTCTTTTGTAGTAACATCGGAAATATAAGCTTGAGCTACTCCCAGGCTGCTTCCCCCGATTCCGGCAATCACTCGCGAAAACAGAAGCATGGGCAAATTCTCGAATAATGCGAATATTACATATCCAAGTGCATTAAGCAGCAGTGTAACTAATATTATCTTCCGTCTTCCATGCTTATCGGACATTGATCCGAAGAACGGATTGAAAAGGAACTGAACAAAGGAATACGTAGCAATGATGATTCCTATTGACGATTCCGAGGTTTTCAGATGCCCGACGGCATATGTCGGAAGTACAGGCATCAGGATGCCGAAACCCAGCAGGTCAATAAATACCACAAAAAATATCATTAATAAAGGAATATTCTTTTTCATCACTTCTACATTCTAACTATTTGTACATCGTCAATATCTAAAAAATTGAGTAGGTAAAACCCAACTGTAAGCCTTCTTTAAATTGCGTTTTTGGTGATTGAGCCTTCTCATAAACGAGCAACACGCTCAAGTTCACATTCACATACTTGGTTATTTTTGCGGTAAGTGTGTTATCCCAGCGTACGTCCCATACATCTAATGAGTTAAAACGCGTAAATAATCGAAGCATACTCTGAAATAACAAATTTTCATCGAAGTTAAGTTCCGAGTTTGTCACGGACTCAATACCGGTCTCAAGCTTAAAAGCCTCGACTTTATCCATAGTTTTCGAATCATCGGAATAGTTACGGTACTTATTCGTGAAGGTTTCCTGCAAACCGATTCCCAATCTCGTTTTAAACGACTTTTCCTTATCAAAAGTAAAACCAAGACTTTGCGTAATATATCCGGGGTCAAAGAAATCCGCAATTGGATTTACATCTGACTTCGCATAATCAAATCCCTTAGAAATTGTACTGCGCACCGTGTTACTGAAATACGGATCAACCGCCCAGCCGAGTTTATTCGACAGTACATTTTCGAGATAGAACTCGTTATCATTAGTCCTGTATTTTTCAGAACCTATCTTAGACCTACCGTATGCCACTTTGAGGTTATTACTTAATTTCCATGTGCCATCGTTATATACTGCACCCATCTTGGTATATAATGTCCACGTAAGAGCATTTTCACCACCCTGCGACCAGTTGGTGAAGGATACCTGACTGGCATTAAGACCCACCATGCCTGTAGCATTCCATAATGAATCGGCAGCATAAGCTTTTACCGCGAACGCAACAATAAGCAGAAGTACATACTTTCTTATATACATAGCATATGACCTTTGAATTGTTTAAAATATTAGCAGAGCGGCATCCAAACCGCACAATCCGGAATTACTCTACCTATTTTAGAATTGGAAATAAATAAATGGTACAATATCTGCAAAACGGAACTGCGATACTGCCCAGATAACTACTGCCAGAAGTAGCGCTTGTCCTAAAAGTGGTATCTTGGACATTACTTTTTCAGCGCGTCCATATAATGACTGCGGTAAAAAGTGGAACAGATAACCCACGATAAGCATAGCGAATATTTGAGGATATGCTTTTATAAACTGTGGAAATACTCCGGCGTTGAAGAACAACAATATCTGACCAAATACTTCTTTTGCAGTTGTAAGTGATGCTGTTCTGAAAAATACCCATGATGCAGCAATAAGGTGGAATGTAAATACGACCTGAACAACTGCCCAGATTTTTGATTTATCCAATCCAAGCGACTTGTACAATTTATCTTTCGGACCCTTAATCAAAATAGCAAACGACATAAAGATCGCGTGCATTGCTCCCCAAATAACAAAATTCCAACTTGCGCCATGCCATAATCCACACAGAAGAAAAGTAACAAATATCGCAATTGCATTACCAAAAACTTTCAGCGAACGGATTGACATCTGCAGGGGCTTGAATAAATAATCGGATAACCAGGAAGAAAGCGAAATATGCCATCTGCGCCAAAAATCCGCAACCGAACGCGCTTTATATGGATAGTTGAAGTTCTCCATTAACCGGAAGCCCATCAACAATGAAATTCCAATTGCCATGTCGGTGTAGCCCGAAAAATCACAGAATATCTGAAGAGTGTAAGCGTACATAGCGAGTAAGTTTTCAACACCGGTAAATCTCAGCGGTGAACCTTCGTCAAAAACGCGGTCAACGAAGTTCAATCCGATATAATCGGCTATAACGAATTTCTTGATGAGTCCAAGTACGATCAATGTCAAAGCCCGGCCGATATCATCCTTCGTCAGAGGGTTCCACTCTTTTATCTGCGGAATAAATTTGCTTGCCCGGTCAATCGGTCCGGCAAGAATGTTCGGGAAATAGGATAAGTAAAGAAAGAAATCACCAAAGTTATGCTGTTCTTCCAGAAACTCGTAGTATATATCAAAGATATAACTCAATGCTTTGAATGTGTAGAATGAAATGCCTAAAGGCACAATAATATCAAGTGCCTGGAATTCACGATGCTGAATTTCTGCTGCAATCTGCATAAAGAAATTTGTGTACTTGAAATAACCCAGAGCGCCGATATTCAAAACAACTGCTAACGCGAGGTACAACTTCTTTACCAGTTCACTTTTTGTGGCTGCCAGACCCTTACCCAGAGCATAGTTTACAAGTGCCGATACCGGCAAAACAATCAACAACAGGCCAGATGCTTTATAATAAAAGAAGAGTGAGAAAATGCCCAAAAACCACAAACGCAGTTTCGGCTGCCCTTTCATAAGGAACAGGATAAACAATATTCCAATAAACAGTATGAGAAAAAATGATGAACCGAACAAGAGAGGGTCTCTCCTGTTGAACTGGAATAGGTCAATAATTTTTTGTCCATCAAGATTAAAAAAGTAACGCAGCTGTTCCATGAATGTTAAGCCTATCTAACTCTTGTACAAATATTTACTTCGCGAGCTTAGCGTCGCACAATTTTTGCAAGTCACCGATGTTTTTGCATTTCAACACTTCGATGCTTTTAAATTTAACCCCGAAGTCCTTCTCAATAGCACAAATGACATCAATGTGCTTAAGCGAATCCCAGCCCGGTACCTGATTAGCTAACGTATCATCATTAATTTCATACTCATCAAGTTTCAGCTCTTTAAGTATTGCTGCTTTTAATTTATCACTAATCATAATTACTCCACATAGAATTCGTTATTTTCAAAAATACGTTCTTTATTTGCCTTACGGCTTGGCTTACCGGCTGAACTCTTGATGAGCCAGCGGGCAGGCACCAGATATACGCGTGTAATGGCCAGATCATTTTTCAATCCGGCTTCCTGAATCTTTATTTTCAAGTGTTTCCTGTCATCGTGTGAAACGGCATTCGATTCGGCGATAACCGCGAGAACCTCAGTACCCAGTTCAGCATCATCTGCACCAAATGCTACTACGCGTCCAGGAATAACACCTTCAACTTTACTTACGGTGTCTTCAACATCTTCGGGGTAAATGTTGTTACCTGCTACGATGACAATGTCTTTCTTACGGCCGATGATATAATATTCGTCTTCATAACAGAATCCAAAGTCGCCGCTATAATACCATCCATCCTCTAATACATCGGCTGTTTTTTCAGGATAGTTGCGGTAACAATCAAACATCGAGACTGAATGAATTGCAATCTCACCGACTTTTCCGGCTTCAACGTCCTTACGGTTTTCATCCACAATGCGAACTTGGCAACCTTTTATCAAAGTGCCGGAAGAAACACAAACTCTAGCCTTCTGAAGATCATCAATGACCTCCACTGTGCCCTGAGCAAGCAACTGCCTATCGACAGGTAAAGCTCTTGGAAGCACACCCGGCTTCGTTTGTGTAACAGCATATGTCGTTTCAGCCATAGCATAGCAAGCAGAAAGAGCTGACTGCTTGAATCCGTAATTCTGAAAGCGGTGCAAAAACCTCATATGGCTTTCATGACGCACCGGTTCACTGCAATTGATAACCAACCGCCAGCTTGCCAGATTCACGCCCTCAAGTTCATCGTCCGGAATTTTATCAGCCATCATATTATACGAGAAATTCGGCAGCCAGGCAACCGTACCCTTTTCCTTTGAGAATGCTTCCATTAATAAAACCGGGGCAAGCACCCATTCAAACGGATCAATCTGCACCGATGTTATTCCATACGCCAAAGGCAAATGGTATGCAGCGATAAGCCCCATATCATGATATAATGGGAGCCAGCTTACGATTTTGTCTTCCTGAGTAAAATCAATGGCTTCGGCGTAATTCGTAACGTGATCAATAACAGCTTTGTTCGAAAGCAGTACAGGCTTTTGCAGACCTGTTGTACCTGAGGAATGTTGTAACAAAAACGGATCGGCCGGTTTACGGTTTGCCCTTACTGCCTGCAATTCTGCTTCAATAGCAGCATCTCGTTCGGATAAGTCCCACTCCATCGGGAAATGGACTCCATGAATGGTACTGTCAACAAGCAGCGGAGCGAGAATTGGTTCAAGAGAACGCTCGGTGAAAATCCAATCCAATCCGGAACGGTGGGACATGCCTCTCACGCCGTCACGAAACTTATCAGGATGAAGTCGGGGATTGGGATATGCCATCACTGCCGGGATTGCCCCGATTCCAACGATGCCCATATAAAGAGGATAGAAGAATTTATTATGCCGAATAATAATCGCGCATACTTCATTCTCCTTAATACCCTGCTTTTTCAGCTGAATGGAAAATGCGTTTGCAGTTGCAAACAAATCCTTGAATGACCAGCGGAAAGGTTCTTCTCCTGCCATCCAATGAACAATTGCATCTTTATCCGGCGTATTAGCCGCGTTGCGCTCCCACAAAGACCAAACTGTATTATATTCCATAGCGTTATCGTTTTTGTAAAAAAATCAAGGAAGAGAAATCGCTTTCTCTTCCTTTGTAAATGTTCAACTAATTATTTTGCGGCGTCAAGCAGCGCGTCAGTTAAAAGATCGGCAATCTTTTTCGCGCCGGTCAACTTCATGTGAGCATAATCTTTTTCAGCCAGACCCTTCTCGACCCAATCATTCATTGAATCATTTCCGCCCATTGCCTGGAACAGGTTCCAAAATGCAACGCCGTTTTTCTGAGCAATCTTACGCTGTGTTTCAACAAGCTTAGTCACTGAAGGATCGGTAACGAATTTAGAACCGCTCTTTTTACTCTTATCCTGCACGCTCATTATTAAAATGCTTGCGTCCGGGAATGCTTCTTTGTACTTGCTGATAATACCGGCCATAGCGGATTCATACCATCCGAAATCTCTTGCGTCAGCCGAGATCATGTTTAATCCGAAGTTGAGGATAATCAACCGGTAATTACCCAGCCTATTAAAATCCTTGAGGGTTTTTACATCAAGATCACGCAGTGAAATGCCTGAGTTTCCACGAAGCGGAATATTATCAACATACACGCCGTTTGATTCTTCAAGTGACACACCATACAAATATGTTTTTGATGGATTAGAAACTGTAATTTTAACAGATTTAGCTTTACCGGGAGCGGTTAAAACATAATCGCTAACATTATGAGTTGCTTTCAATTCGGCTGAAGCTTCTCCTCTGTCATCAAAGGAGTATTTAATTGTTGTATTCTTATCGGCAGTATAGTAAATGTGAACGTTGGAGAAATTCTTTACTGCATACTGTCCTGATGCTTCATAGCGAACCCAGGAGCCGTTGGAAGCCTGATAAATACAACCGTTAATTCCGAGAGGCAGTTTTTCATTATTCGAAGTAACTAATGAAGAGGTCTTCCAGTCGGAAGAGAATGATAATTTTGTGGTCACTCTAAACTGCACATCCTGCGAAGTTACACCAACGAGACCAACACCGTTACCACCAAATTTTGCCTGAAGATTTTTCCTTATATCTGCAGATATATTGTCACCTTCAATTGCTGAATCGCCATAATGAAGAATGCGGATCTTTTTTGAACCGGCTTGTTTTAAAGCGTCAGCAAATTTTTTCAGTGCACCCGGATTTTCAATCTGCTGTCTGCTCATTTGAGCCGGTTCAGCCATGAGAACCTCGGAAGCATTGTTATATGAATTTTCAATTGCCTTAATGAGCGAACTGAAGTCAATCACTCCGGCCATTGCAATTTGCTCGTTTGATGTCTTTAGCATACTCTGAGGCTGAGCCGCGGTATCTTTTCTGACATCCTGAAACACATCTATTTTTTTCACCTTGTACGAAAATATCTGCATACCATCTGGCACTAACGACAGCCCGATTAATACAATAAAAGCTATTGCAAAAATGAGCAGGGGCCGCAAATTAACATCTATACTCTTATTCATTTTTTCACCTATGTAATTAATTTATCATAAATTCAAATGTCCATAATAAACGACACTTATAAGATAATGCCTATTCTAATAGACATACTTTTTAATAATTTTCTCGAATTCCTGTCCCCAAATTTTGTATCCGTTTGCATTTAAGTGCAATCCGTCATGGGTTAATTCATTTTTCAGATACTTATCGACTGACATTCTCGCATTTAAATCAACAAACTCTATGCCATTGTTTCTGGCATATTCCGACAACATTTTATTCAGCTTTTCAACCTGAAGGTTTTTATCAGCTGAATAATTATACCGTTTCGCAACAAACAAAGTTGACTGTATGACAACCTTAATATCTTTCATGCGCAATGCTTCAACAACCTTAATATAGGATTTAAAAACATCCTCTACCGGCGAAGCATTGTAAATATCGTTAATTCCGCCCATAATAAAGCAAACTTTGGGATGAAGTTCAATAACATATTGCAATCTGGCAAAAAAGCCGTCCAGAATATCTGCCGGAATTCCCCGCTCAACGATATCCTCCCTCCCAGTCAATTCGTTCCAATTTACACCGTGGGTAATGGAATTTCCGAGCATAACTACTGCCGCCGACTTCTTTTTATAAACCTTATATAAGTTTACTTCATAGTCGTAATTGGGATTTGATTTGTAACGCAATGAGTCACCTTGAAGAATAACTGCCGGATTTGCATAAAGTGATGCCTGGATAAAAAACAGGCAAAACAATATGCCCGAAATAACGATATTTTTGTGTGTTGTCATTAGTATAAAATACATTATTACAGAAACTTTATGCATAAATTTATGACTTAAAACGTTGAAATCAAAAGATTAATAGGCTTTTTGCACCATCCCGGAATGCCTATTTAGTAATTACATAAAATATTTTTATAATTGTAGGAACAGTAAAAATTTTTTCAACAGGATCCTGAACAATGGCATTCTTACTGGTAATCCCTTCGATTGATATCTACGACGGAAAAATCGTTCGAGTGGTTCAGGGCATCCCTGAGCTCCACGTTTCCGAGTATGGCAACGATCCGCTTGAGATGGCTGCTATTTGGCGTACTGAGAATGCAAAAGCATTGCATATCGTTGACCACGACGCTTTCAAAATGCACTCCCACAAAAACTACGAAATTATTAAGGAAATTTGCGATACCCTGATCATTCCTATCGTATATTCAGGGGGTATCCGGTCGGTTGAAGATGCTGAAAGAATGTTCGATGCCGGCATATCAAGAATTGCGGTATCGACGATCCCTATCGAAGATCCGCCTATGTTTGAGAAGATTTTTGCCAAATACGGTCCCGGAAAAGTAATTGCAAATCTTGATATTATTGACAATGAAATCGTTATAAAGGGTCGTAAAGTAAAAACAGGTATCGCCCCTATTGATATGGCTCTCCGCCTAAAGGCGCAAGGAATTGCCCGATTCATTGTAACTGATGTAAAAAAGAACGGAATGGTCTCCGGACCAAATATTGCCCTTTCAAAAAGTATTGCCGAAGCGACCGGGTGCAAAGTTACTCACTCCGGCGGCATACGTAACAAAGATGAGCTCATGGACCTACAAAACTGTATGGCATCAGGAATTGATTCTGTTATTATCGGACGCGCCCTCTATGAAAACCGCTTCCCCTGCCAAAAATTGTGGCGAATAGCCGAATCAGGACTCTTTAGCGAAGAGACGAGTTAGCAAAGTATAATTCTAAAACAGCAAAAGGACAGAATTTATGGAACTGCACATCAAAAAAATTCTTGTACCGGTTGATTTTTCTGACAACTCAAAGGCTGCACTTAAAACCGCTGTTAAATTCGGAAGCTTCTTTCAAGCCGAATTAGTTCTCATCCATGTAATCGAACCAATGTTTTATCCTCCTGATTTTAGCCTCGGGCAGATAACCCTGCCGTCAATGGATACAAAGGACATTGAAGCGCAAGCGTTTCAGGAACTTTCAAAATTAGCGCTCATGGAAATTCAAGGTAAACTTGTTTCAAAGATTATCGTAAAAAGCGGGAAGCCTTTCAGCGAAATTATTGATACAGCCGCAGATGAAGATGCTGATCTAATTATAATATCTTCGCACGGCCACTCTGGCGTAGAACAAATATTATTCGGAAGTACTTCAGAAAAGGTTGTAAGAAAGGCTCCATGCCCCGTGTTAACGCTACGCGACCCTATGAAAGGATTTGATTACCGGCAAGCTTTGCAGAGCTAAGTGTTAAGAAGTTCTGCTGACTACAAAATCAACGAGGTTCAACAACGAAGTCTTTGCCTCTGATTCTGGAAGTACGACTAAAGCAGATTTAGCCTGATTGGCATATTTCCGCATAACCTGATCAGCATATACTATACCGTTCTGCTCTCTGACAAAATTAATAATTTCGCTCACGGAATTCTTTGAATCAATTTTCTTTAGAAGTGAACGAATGTAGGATGCTTTAGATTTGTCAACGCTCTTCAGGGCATAAATCAAAGGCAGCGTGATTTTCTTTTCTTTGATATCCCCGCCTATCGGTTTTCCGAAAACCTTTGATGTCCCTTCGTAATCAAGGATATCATCTTTGATCTGGAAAGCTATACCGAGCGATATCCCGTAATTATTCATTGCCGCGATATATTCAGAGTTTTCAGTCACACTCATAGCCCCAATAGTAGAACAGGTTTCGAGTAATGATGCAGTTTTATCTGATATTATTTTGAAGTAGGTTTCTTCATCAATGTCGAGCTTACGGGTTTTCTTGATTTGTAGTAATTCCCCCTCAGCCATTCTCTGAACGGCATTGGTGATATTCTCAAGAAAATCAAAATCTTTACCGGCAATAGCGATCATCAAACCACGCGACAGGAGGTAATCCCCCATCAACACGGCAATTTTGTTCTTCCAAACGGCATTAATTGAAGGCAAGCCTCTTCTTTTATCGGCATTATCGACGACATCATCATGAACAAGAGTAGCGGTGTGAAGAAGTTCGACAAGTGTAGCTCCACGGTAGGTCCTATCCGATACTTCACCGCAGGCTTTTGCAGACAACAATACCAGCAGAGGTCTGATTTTCTTGCCTTTTTGCTTGATTATGTAGTTTGCGATGAGATCAACTAAACCAACTTTTGACTTCATTGAAGTCTTGAACGACGTATTAAATCTCTCCAGGTCCTTATCAATCGGTCTGCTTATATTCGATAAACTCACGTATTCTCAGTCTTTTTTACAGAAAATTTCGAAACAATAATACTAATCTCATATAAGATAACCAAAGGAATCGCGAGGATCAACTGAGATACAGGGTCCGTTCCGGGGGTAAGAATAGCAGCTAAAAACATGATTACCACAATCGAGTGACGTCTGTATTTTCTCATGTATTGTGGTTTTAGAATGCCGAGTTTGGTAAGAAAAAATGAAATCATTGGTAATTCAAAAACAAGGCCGGATGTAAGCATAATACTGAGTATTATTGACATGTATTCGTCAATAGCGAACTGATTCTTAACATACGGATTGCCGAATTTTGCCACAACGTTCAACGTCATTGGAAGCATTACGAAGTAAGCAAATACAATACCGCTGATAAAGCATAATGATGAGAATGCAACAATCGACGTAACGTATTTCCTTTCAGAAGCCTTTAATGCCGGAGAAATAAATTTCCAGAATTGATAAAAGAGATTCGGAAGGCTTAGGATAATGCCGCCGATGAGTCCTACTTGAAAGTATAGATAGAGCTGACCAAATGGTCTTAAATTCTGAAGCTCAAGTCCGACTTTTTTAGCGGGTAATATCAGGATGAAATTAACCAGTGGATCGGTAAAGATAAGGCATAAGAGCAGTCCAAGGCAAACCCCGATAAGGGCACGGATAATTCTAATCCGCAGCTCCGACAGGTGATCCATGAAAGACATTTCCTTATCGGAAGTGCGATTTTCCTGTTTGTTTTCTTCGGCCACGCAACTAATCCGTTATAGTCTTACTTGAACAGCGGGAATTGTGAGCAGAAAGCATTTACTTCACTTTTTATCACTGCCAGTGATTCATCATTTTCATGTGCGCTGATGGCTCTGTTGATAAATCCACCGATGACTTCCATATCGGATTCAATCATACCACGGGTAGTAACGGCAGGCGTACCGACGCGAATACCGCTTGTAACAAACGGACTGCGCTGATCAAAAGGAACCATATTCTTGTTAACGGTAATACCGGCTTTTCCAAGAGCAATCTCAGCCTGCTTACCTGTTATATCTTTGTTGGTCAAATCAAGAAGCATTAAGTGGTTATCTGTTCCACCGGAAATAATATTGAAGCCGTCTTTAACAAGAACATCGGCTAATTTTTTCGCATTAGCTTTGATTTGTTTTACGTAGGTTTCAAATGCGGGACTCAAAGCTTCGCCAAAAGCAACTGCTTTTGCAGCAATAATGTGCATCAATGGACCGCCCTGAATACCGGGCATAACGGTGCTGTCAATAATCTCCGACATCATTTTGACGCGGTCGCCCTTTGGAGTCTTTATACCAAACGGATTTTCAAAATCTTTTCCCATCAATATAACACCGCCACGGGGTCCGCGGAGTGTTTTGTGAGTTGTTGATGTTACTACATGACAGTGTGGCAGCGGTGAGTTTAATAAGCCTTTTGAAATAAGTCCGGCAGGGTGCGCCATATCGCACATAAGGAAAGCACCTATCGAATCAGCAATCTGACGAAACGCACCATAATCCCAATCACGGGAATAAGCACTTGCACCGGTAATGATCATCTTCGGGCGTTCTTTTTTTGCGATGTCTTCAATAACATTATAATCCAGAGTACCGGTTTCTTTATTCAGAGAGTAACCGAGTGCCTTATAAAGTATTCCAGAGAAGTTAACCGGAGACCCATGAGTCAAGTGGCCGCCATGTGCAAGATTAAGTCCGAGAAACGTATCACCGGGCTTTAAGAAGGACATGAATACTGCCATATTCGCCTGCGAACCACTATGCGGCTGTACGTTTGCATATTCAGCGTTGAATAAAGTACGCAGACGTTCACGCGCAACATCTTCGGCTTCATCAACGAACTCGCATCCACCGTAATATCTTTTGCCGGGATATCCTTCCGCATATTTATTGGTCAGCACTGAACCAGCTGTTTCAAGGACGGCAGGGCTTACAAAATTTTCAGATGCAATGAGTTCAAGCCCTTCTTTCTGGCGGTGGAACTCTTTGCTTACTATTTGTGCAATTTGCGGGTCAGAGTTAGTTACATATTCACTCATGGACAATCTCCTTAATGTTCTTCAGGAACAAACCAAAGTTCGCCGAAATTCATACCAACAGATAATTTTACTATTCTATCCTGAATCAAAGAATTATCAATCGTTCCTCTTACACTGTACGAAAGACCGATATCAACGTAGTTTTGCAGTCCAATAGGATATGACAACCCGGCAGAAATCGAGTACTGATTAATGTCGGTATTGTTCAGATGATACGGAAGATTTTCGTAACTCAATCCGCTTCTGAAAATGATTTTGTTATAATCGTAAGAAGAACCTTTTTTCGGGCGGTATTCGAATCCTAAAGCGTAACGGCTAGAATTTTTTAATGCCGGTTCATCAACGCCGACATGTTTAAATCCTGTCCAGTCCTGGTTCATATATTCAAGATAGAAATTATAATTGTCTCTCAGTTGCAGACTCATTCCGGCCAAGATTCTTTTAGGAATCTTCGTGCTGCCGGCACCTGTAATTAAGGTGTCATATAAATATGTTGTCTGACGGGCAAATGAAGAATCCGTATGCAGCGTGCTGAATAGTTCCAAAGAACCAGCAAGTCGAATATTCTTCAAAGACGGCACGCCAAAGAGCGAAGATAAATCAGGAGAGAATAGACCTATAGTTGTTCCCGGCCCTTTTTCCTGATATTCGGTTACATATTTTCCTGTTGTTGCTCCGTTGCTGAAGATGACGCTTGAATGATAAGTGTAGCTGCCAAAGTAATAATTATATGTTGCACCGATTTTAAAATCTGCGGGAAGGTCATACGAAAGTCCGACAAACAGTTTATTCAAACCGCCGGTAGCGCTGAACTCAGTAGTATACTCCCCTACTTTAGGATTTGAGTTATCACTGAATTTGACATCGTAATTTGTTTTAGAAAATGGAGTCAAACCAAAAGCAGTTCCAATGCCCCATGCCGAATAAACCGGCAATCCGATAGCAAATCCGGAGAACGTACCCTTTGCATAATATTTATTCAGCTCTGCGTTGCGCACAAAATCGCCGTTGAACTCAACGCTGATTGCAAGCCGGGTTAAATTAATACTGCCGAAAGAAGCAGGATTTACAAAGGAAATAAAATCTCCGTCATTGACAGCAACACCGGACATACTTAGCCCGATAGCGGATGGAGTAGGAGTATTTTCAACAGTACCGATTCCTAACTTTGAATATACGCTGGGTGCCTGAGCAAAGGTCAGTGTTGCACACAACAAGATAACCGCGGTAATACATGCTCGTATATTCATTACTTACTCTTCTTTGTATAAATAATTTTCAATTCCGGCCGTAATTTCGGATCGGCACACTCGTGATTATAAAGCGAAGTGATATCAACTCCCTCAAGCGGAGCAACCGGGAAGATTTTAATATTAAGATTCTTTTTCGCCGCCAGAAATGCCGAGACAATATTCGTTACCGTACCAGAATATGTTCCGGTATCATAATCAAGTGTTGTATAATAGTATGAATTGACTTTGCCGGATGCCGAATCGGTAAGATAATAAGCATATAGCTGATTATCTAAGGTGGTACCGTGAAGATTCTGTGTAGTATCGCTATGAAGAATAAGCTGCGCATTATTCAAAATAACCCCATCGGGGATTTGCGCAATGTCAAACCATACATTTCCGTATTGCGGCAATCCGCTCTGAATAGTCATTCTCTGCGGCTGCTTGATTTCAGTGCCTTTAACAATATGCGCATCAGAATAGACATTAAATGTCAATGTGTCCAGATAATATTTATAGTCGGTCGTCTTTTCAACTATTACTTTTAATACTGCATGTGTAGTTGAGTAGGTTGTGAGAGCCTGAAACCCGACTACTTTTCTGCAGTTGGCATTTGGTTTAATAACAAGTCCATAATTTTTGGTAGCAAAAGAGGTGTCATACCCAACTCTGAACCAGTCCATAACAACCGATGTGTCCAAATTAAAAGTTGTTGTTTCGGATGAGAGAGAGTCTATAATTGTACCTGCAACTCCTCCATATGAAAGATAGGCCAAACTATCAGCAGTGAAGGTATACGGCGACCAGCCGTTCTTTATCCGGTGAACTGTTGCCTCAAAGAATGCAGTCGTGTCACCTATTTTATAAGCATAGGTCAATGTGAGCTTAGCAGAAAGAATATGTAAGCTGTCAGGAATATAGCCTGAGCCGACAAGATATGGATTAAAACGGAGCAGCGCCCAAGCTTCAACATTTCTGACTTTCCCTACCAATAAGTGATTTGCTGCACCAAGCTGCAACGCGGTGTCAGGTCTGTACGAATATGCTTTAACGAAATTCGTATCGGTGGAAAGTACGGTATCCACAACGCCCACTCCCCGTTCAGCAAGTTGATCTTTCCCCAGTGAAGACGGATCATCGCTACAGCCGGGAGTAACCATGACAAGTGCCGCAAAAAAGGCAAGAAGAAGGAATAACTTGGTTTTACTTTTCATCAAAAACTTTCAATAAGTATAATTAGGCATTATTTGCGATTGTTAATGGTATTCAGCAGCTTTGTGACACGGCGTGAGAAGCAGATATCCTTTAATAAACCAGAACTTAAAGCATTCAAATGCAGAATAACTTTCATTATTATAACCACATGCTTAGAATCTTTAATAATGACGATAAAAGGACAATCTCCTTGCGCAAAACCCGCAAAAGAGAGGAAACAATTGTCGAAGATTATACGTTCAAAACTTTTTTGTATAGTTCGATATATGCCTTCGCTGAGGATAACCAGCTGAAATCCAATTTCATGCCGTTCTTCATCAGTTTTACCCAGGTTTTCTTATCCTGGAATATTTTCAAGGCACGTTCAATCTCTTTAAGCATAGCATCAGCGCTATACTCTTTGAACATAAATCCGTTACCGTCTTCTGTCTTGTCACTATAACGTACTACAATATCACCCAAGCCGCCGGTTTCACGAACAACCGGTACAGTTCCGTAAGCAAGACTGTACATCTGATTTAAACCGCAGGGCTCTGTTTTAGACGGCATAAGGTATATATCGGTTCCTGCTTCAATAAGATGAGCAAGCTCGTCACTAAAACCGAGAAAATATCCGAACTTATCAGGATACTTGGAACCAAATTTCTGGAAAGCCGTATGGTATTTCTTATCGCCTACGCCAAGAAGAATTACTTTTACGTTATTTTTCATCAATTTCGGGAACGCATCTACAACCAGATCCATACCCTTACTGTCACTTAATCTTGAAATTATACCGATAACCGGCACATCCGGATCATATTTCAAGTTAAACCGATCAAGCAATGCTTTTGTATTTTCAACTTTGTCGGTCAATGTCTTAGCACTGAATTTTTTTGGAATATAACGGTCTTTCTCAGGATTCCATTCTTCAGTATCAATACCGTTCATTAAACCTGAAAGCACGTTTTTCCGTTTTTCAATAACTTTGTTCAGTCCACCTGTTAATTCCTTACTGTGGACAATCTCTTTTGCATATCCGGCACTGACGGTGTTAACATAGTCAGCAAGCATCAACCCGCCTTTGATGAAGTTGACCTTACCATCATGAAGTATTCCATGTGTTTCGGAATTCAATTCCTCAGGTAATCCGGTCTTAGCAAAAGTCGTTTTCGGGAATGTTCCCTGTTCGGCCAAGTTGTGAACGGTGAAGAGAATGCGGAAATTTGCAAACTGGGGTTCGTTTTTGTATACGGTTTTAAGATAAACCGGAGCCAATCCGGCCTGCCAGTCGTTGCAATGAATAATATCGGGAATCCAGCCCAATTTTAAGATCAACTCGAAGATTGCTCTACTTAACAAAATAAAGCGCTCATCGTTATCTTTAAAATCAGAACCGGTCAACGGATCTTTGTAAAGGCTTTTCCGGCTTCCGTAATATTCGTTATTATCCAAAAAGTAAATTTGGACACGAACTTTCGGTGAAGGAAGAAATGAAGATCTGACCGAAAAAACTACATCTTTCTCGCCTATTTTCAGAGTCAGGTCTTTGAGACGCACTACATCATGAATTTTATATTTTCTGCTGTCAATCGCCCCGTATTTGGGCACAATTATACGAACTTCGTGACCGAGTTCAGTAAGCATTTGAGGTAAGGCTGCTGAAACATCTGCTAATCCGCCTGTTTTAACAAATGGAAAAAGTTCAGACGTAACAAATAAGATCTTAAGTTTTTTTGGTGTCGCCATATCAAAAATATTATTTTTTAATTCTTAAATTTACTAAAAACTGTTATTTTTTCCTAAAAATTTGACGGTTTTTAGCACCACCGGGATTTGGGCCATTTCCCGGTCGGATGGACAGAACCGAACCTAAAGTCAGCCTGGTTTTTTATGAAGCGAATATGTCAATTCTCAATATGTCTTTTTCTCCTCACACTAAGTGCCGGGTTATTCGGCTGTGGCGCAGTCCCTATTGATGACCGGTACGGTAACAATAATGCAAGTGGTGGTGAGCAATCTACAGCACAAAAAAAGTTCGATTTTGCGCCATATTCTACAGTCCCCGGGTATCTGAATAAGCAACCCCAATCAGCAGAATCTGAAAACAAAGTCTGGTACGGATACGATACTTCCAATCAATCGTTGAAAAAATTAGTCAAAGTAAACGGTTACAGAGTACAGATTTTAAGCACCGACAACTTTGATGAAGCCGATAACCTCAAACTGGATGTTCACACCCGGCTAAAAACAACTCCGGTTTATGTAGTTTTTGAATCCCCCTATTATAAAGTCCGGGTCGGTGACATTACCGAAAGCAACCATGCGTACGACTTAAGCGATAAATTAAAACAGCTCGGTTATAAAAACGCTCTGATCGTGCAAGACTCAGTTCTGACAGCAAAGTAACCTTATGATAAAAGCTTTTAAAAATGCCGAACAGATAGTTACGGTGGATACAAAAAACACCGGATTAAAAAGAGGATCCGATATGAATAATATCGGGTTACTCCAAAGCTATGACATTATTGTTGAAGATGGCCTGATCGCTGATTTCGTCCCCTCCGGAACACCACGCTCAAATGTTGATGAAATAATTGATATAAAAGGCAAAATAATCCTGCCCGGATTGATTGACTGCCATACTCATACTGTCTTTGCCGGCTCACGGGCCTCGGAGTTCGCAGAAAAACTGAGAGGCGTCTCCTATGAAGAAATCGCTCAGCGAGGTGGTGGAATTTCGCTTACCATGCAAGCAACTAAGGCTGCTTCAAAGGAAGATCTGCTGAATACAGCACGGGAGAGAATCCGCCATTTCATTTCGCAGGGAATTACTTCTCTTGAAATCAAAAGCGGGTATGGCCCGGATTTCGACACTGAAATAAAAATCCTTGAAGTTATCAATCAGTTGAAAGAAGAATTCCCGGTAGACATCGTCCCGACATTTCTCGGAGCGCATGTAGTTCCGGAAAATTTCAAGAACAACAGAGATGCGTTCCTTGCCCAGCTTACAGGCGAGATGCTTCCCTCCGTTGCGCAAAACAAACTTGCTGAGTTTTGCGATGTCTTTTGCGAATCGACAGCCTTTACGAGTGCAGAGACCGAAAGAATTTTTGCCGTGGCGTCACAACTCGGTTTTAAACTAAAACTGCACACTGAGCAATTTAATAATATAGGCGGATTTGAAGCCGGATTGAGTCATCATGCAGTCAGTCTTGACCATCTGGAGATGCTCACACCTGCACAGCAAAGCCGGTTATCGGAATCCGATGCGGTTTGTGTGCTGCTCCCCGGCGTCTCCTTCTTCCTCGATTACAATTATGCACCGGCACGAAATCTTATAGACAACAACGCTGTTGTTGCCCTCTCAACCGATTTCAATCCCGGTTCGTCTCATATTCCGAATATTACTTTTATTATGCAGCTTGCCGCGCGAAAAATGCACATGAGCATCGAAGAGATTATTTCGGCCGTTACAATAAATGCGGCGAAGGCAATTGGACGAAGTTCGTCTATGGGTAGTTTGGAGATTGGCAAGCGGGCAGATTTTGCTATTTTTAATACGAAACATTATGAAGATATTATCTACACAATGGGTAAAAATCTTCTGGATATCACGGTAAAAAAAGGTGATATCATCTATAAAACAAACGGAGTCTAAATGAAAATTATTGAATGCGTTCCCAACTACAGCGAAGGAAAAAACGAACATACATTCGAGCTGATGCGGCAGTCGCTTAAAAATATTAAAGATGTCTCTTTGCTCAGCCTTGAGCCTGATGGCGATTATAACAGAGTTGTTGTAACATTAGCCGGCAGTGAGAGCGGAATTCTTGAAGGAGCGCTTGCAGTCAGTGAAGCAGCTGCATCTCAAATTGATATGCGTAAACATAAAGGTGAGCATCCCCGCATGGGAGCCATTGATGTTGTACCTTTTATACCCGTAAAAAATACGACCATGCAAGAATGCGTGGAGATATCCAAGCTCTACGGAAAAGCGATTTCACAAAAACTACAAATCCCCGTTTACCTATATGAGGAAGCTACCTCCAGACCGTGGCGAAAAAGTCTTTCGGATATTCGCAAAGGTGAGTATGAAGGTTTGGCAGGAAAACTGCAACATGAAGAATGGTCTCCCGATTTCGGGGAAAACACATTCAATGAGAAATTAGGTGCAACAGTTACAGGCGCCAGATTTTTCCTTGTAGCCTACAATGTAAATATCCAGTTTCCTGAGACTTCATACGCGAAGGAAATTGCGGAAACATTACGCGAGTCCGGAAAAATTAAACGCGATGCGGATGGTAACCCGGTCAAGGTTGATGGTAAGTCTGTCAAAATTCCGGGAAGATTAAAACATGTCAAAGCGATGGGAGTATTTCTTGAGAAATACGGCATTACTCAAGTCTCCATGAACCTGACAAACTATACCGTCACCCCGATGCACGTTGCATTTGAAGAAGCGAAGAAGGAAGCAGCAAAAGCAGGCATCCGTGTTTCAGGCAGCGAGATCGTGGGACTCGTCCCGCTGGAAGCAATGCTGCAATCGGGCAGATACTACGCTGACGGTAAAAATTACGATGAGAAATCCTTAGTCGAACTCGCTATAGAAAAGCTCGGATTGAACGACCTGAGTAAATTCGAACCCGAACAAAAAATTATTGATTACATGATCTAAATCATTCGAATCCACTTCCTAACCCATGAGTTAACTCATGGGTTAGGAATGAAAAGCAGGAACAATAAAACCCGAAAGGTTCTTATGGATATTCATAAAAGCATCAGCCAATACCTCGATGATATTTCCTCAAACTCCCCCACTCCGGGTGGTGGAAATGTTGCGGCATTTTGCGGATCAGTGGCTTCGGCACTTGGCAGTATGGTTTGTAATCTGACTATCGGTAAGAAAAAATATGTGGAGGTTGAAGAAGAAGTTGTAAGTCTCAAAAAGGAACTTGACGGTTTTAAGGAAAGCTTTCTGACTCTTGCCAAGCATGACAATGATGCCTTTGATGAAGTGATGACTGCTTATAAACTTCCTAAAGAAACAGAATCGGAAAAACTCATCCGCCTCGAAGCAATTGACAACGCGACTTTTCACGCGGCGTTCATACCATCCGAGGTCATCCGTAATTGCATGCAGGCATTACCGCTGGTTTTGCGCATCTCTGAGATTGGTAATAAAAATTCGATATCGGATGCCGGAGTTGCATTACTGCTTATCCGCGCTGCCGCAGAAGGCGCATACCTCAATGTGCTCATCAATTGCTCTTCTTTGACACACGTTCAGGAAGCAAAAGACTTACAGGCGCAGACAACAGTAATGATTGAAAATGTTCAGGCAAGCGTTGAAGAGAGACTATCTGAAATTGTTGAGGGTTTAAGAACTCACGTGTAATTATATTCCTAACCCATGAGTTAACTCATGGGTTAGGAATAGTACAGTTTATTTCGTCTGTAATTCTTTAAGATCAAACTTCACTTCCGTCACCGCCCAGCGTGCTGGTACGTTCAATACATCTTTCATATATATAAACGATTCCGAAGGTATGAACGGATAAGGGAATCCCTTATCGAGTGTTTTATTGTTGTTCTTGTCGTTGAAACATAGCAATCTGTATTTACCGGGACGAATCTTTTCAAACGCAAATTTTCCATCTTTACCGGGTATTTCCGTATACATCGCATCCGATGATCCATCCGGCACCAATTGCAGCACTATATGCCCGGCACTATCGAAATTTTCTACATTTCCGTATATACCGGTGAAGTCCAATTCGTTTATCATCTTGTAACCGGTCGTGAAAGTCGAATCCATAAAATTCCCGGAATAATCCGGAAGCTTTCTCAGATTGATAATCACTTTATAGTTTTTATCAGATTCCAATTGCCTGTTGGGAATGACTTTGAATGAGGCATCATCAAGTGGTTGGAATGTTGACGGTATGAGATTCTTTGAGGTGTCCATCAACCAAACAGCGTTTTTTAAACTATCGAATTTAATCGCGTCATCAAATCCATAGGTAAATGAAGGTTTGGTAAAATCAAGTTCTGTTGCGTTCTGGATCGGATCAAACTTGATCAATTTAGGGGCTGTAGTATCGGGCTTATCCGTAATCATTAAGGATACACCGTCAAGTTCGGTAGTGTTGCCGGCTGCGTCTGAAAAATTTTTCGCTAAGAGAAAACATTTGTCGGAATCAGGTATACCAGCGTTCACTCCTATAAAATATTCTTTTTCTTTACCGCGTCCCTTGAATGCAGCCGATGCCGGATATGACTTCATAGTTGTGGAATCGAAAAGAGCAAAGTTTGCCCTGCTTATCTTATCGTATTTTAAATCCTCAGAGAATGTCGCAAAGATGTGATATTTATCCGTCATAACTGCCGAAAGCAAGCGTGGTTTTATGGTATCAATCTTTTGCAGAACGAAGCAAAGACCTTTAAGTAAGGTATCAGTTTCGGCCAATGTATAATCTTTTGTGGGGACCCCTATTAAATCCTGGTCCGATTGAAAAAGAAGATCTTTAAACTCATCCTTAACGGCGAAAATACGGTACGTACCTTGAGCAAGACCTGTTAACTGAAAATTACCGTCTGAACCGACTTGAGAAATATAATCCGGCTTCACCTTGGCTGGATCAATGGTATCGCTGGTGACCCTGTATCCGAATATCATTACCCCGGAAGGTTTATCCATGAACACTGTTCCAGCTATAATACCATAATCTATTTTTGCGCCGGTAGAAAATACGTACGAATATGCTTTTGCCATACGGTTATGGTTATTGATATCCACAACATCGGTTCCAACCGTTACATGGTACGTTGTGTTGGGCTTTAGTTCCTTAGGAAAGTGTACCTTTACCGAGGTGTTGGTCCAGCTTGTTTCAAGCTCGCCATCAACAGCCGGAGAAATGAATAACGCATCTTTAAAAGTTCTTTTATCAACGTATTCAGAAAAGGTAAACTCGATGTATTTTTCAGAAAAATGTAAACTACCGTTCTCCGGATAAACTTCCGTAACTTCAGGAGGAATTGTATCTAATCCGCCGCCGCCCGGAGCTAATTGATTGGCACAGCCGGAGATAATCGCAGTCCCCAAAAGCACTATAAGGAGCGATACACTATATATATAAAACTTTTTTAGGTTTATGTTATTCATTGTTCTTGTTCAACAATTGATGATAATTCTTTGCATATTGTTTATGCTCTGCAAATGACTTCGAAAAATGATGATGCCCGGTTCCATCAGCGACAAAGAATAAATAGCTATGATGTTCGGGATACAACACTGCTAAAATACCATTTTTGCCCGGATTATTTATTGGTCCAGGCGGTAGTCCGCCATAGCGGTATGTGTTATATGGAGAATTTATCCGCAAATCCTCTGTGCTTAATCTTCCCCATGGCAAGTTTCTTGCGAACTGCACTGTCGGGTCGGCTTGCAGCTTCATACCGATTCTCAGCCTGTTAATATAAACGCCGGCTATTCTGGCTTTTTCATCCTGATGATGTGTTTCGCCATCTACGATAGAAGCAATGGTCAGCACCTGATGTAGTGAGTATCCGGTTTTTGCTAATTGTTTTTTCAGCGAATCGTTCCAAAAATTGTTAAACGCAGCATGAAGTTTGTCAACTACCTCCTTGGGCTTGCTATGTTGAAAAAATACGTACTGCCCGGGAAGTAAATACCCCATCATTGAATTTGCCTTCACACCATAGTGCCCCGGCACTGTATCTTGTTGGAGAAAATCAAGAAATGCCGCGCGTGGTGTAATGCTTGAACCATCGAGCCGCTCGGCAATCGCGTTAATTGTCATGCCTTCGTGGATTTGGACAGCGCAAGCGATATCACCTTTGCCCTCAATAAAGTAGTCCAGTAAGGACGCATAACTTAAATTATTCGGGAGTTGGTATCTGCCCGCTTTGATATTTGCGGATGCGCCGGATAGAGCACCCAAAATTTTCATCGGTAATTTATGCTTGATAATTTTTGCCTTGACTAATCTGTTCACAACCGAATGGTACGTCTCACCATATTCAATGACAAATTCTTTCGGCCCCTTCCCCTCATATTTGTTTGGAGTAAAGAAAACATATACAAGAGCGGCTAGTACCAGAATAAAAGAAGCCGCAACTATACGATAGTCCCGCTTCGATAACAATTGTGAAAACTTTATTTTATTACTATCCAATAAAACCTCTTAAAACTGTAGGGCGATTCTCTGAATCGCCCACATATAGATACATAAAACCAATATTATTCAAATACTGCATTGGTCGAGACGGAGTCTCAACCTACAGGCATTAAACTAAGTAGTCGGATTTAAAGCTTGGATAAGCTTCATAGTCCAACGGGAAAGATTGGCCTGAAAGCTTCAACGAGTATGCTCTATAAGCTATCATCGCCCCATTATCACCGCAGAACTGCAAATCCGGAACGACGACCTGTTTATTATACTTTTGGCCAAGTGCACGGTATCGTTCGCGCAGATATGAATTTGCAGCAACACCGCCGACCAAACACATGCTCTCTACCGGATATTCTTTCAACGCCTTTTCTGCTTTTTTCAAAAGAGCAGAAACCAATGATTCCTGAAACGCGGCGGCTATATCTGCCTTTAACTGTTCATCCAGTTCGACGCCGTCGGATTTTTGTTTCTGTACATATCTCAGCACAGATGTTTTTAACCCGCTAAAGGAATAATCAAACTTGCCTTTCACCTGAGCAATAGGAAAATCTATCTTCGAAGCGTCACCCTTTGCCGCATATTTTTGAATGTTCGGCCCGCCCGGATATTCGAGGCCGAGCAGTTTGGCGACCTTATCAAAAGCCTCACCGGCGGCATCGTCAATCGTTGAGCCGATAATCTTGAACTTAATAAAACTCTCCACATGCACCAACAATGTATGTCCGCCTGAAACCACAAGACATAGGAATGGGAACTGGGGTTGCTCTTCCATGAGAAAGCCCGAGAAGAGATGTCCTTCAATGTGATTTACGGGTACGAACTCTTTGTTCTGCGCTAACGCCAAACCTTTGGCAAATGTGAATCCAACCATGAGCGCCCCGATTAATCCCGGCCCGGCCGTGGCGGCGATTACATCAATATCATTGTATGTTAAACCGGATTTGCTGAAACTGTCTTTTATGAGAGGCAAAATCCTTTGAATGTGTGCCCTGCTGGAAAGTTCGGGGACTACCCCGCCATAACGTTTATGAAAATCCTGCGAGAAAACGTTATTGCTTAGCAGTTTACCATCTGATAAAATGCCGATAGACGTTTCGTCGCAGGATGTCTCTATTGATAATATTGTCATTACTTCAGTGAAAATAGATTTTTTAATATGTGTCCCGCAACCTGCGGATTCTCCTGTAATCTTCTAATTGAGTACTGATACCAGTGCTCACCGAACGGGACGTAAATTCTTATTTTGTGTCCCTGCTTATTGATGGAGTCACGCAAATCTTCGCGTACCCCGCAAAGCATCTGAAATTCGTATTTATCTTTTCCGATGCCGAGTTCCTGAATCATTGCTAAAGCACCTTTCACAAGGAATTCATCATGAGTCGCGATACCGACATAATTCCCATTGGTCAACATCTCGCGCAAAATTCTCAAATAATTATCCCGAATCTCCTGCTTAGCGCGATAGGATATTGCTTCGGGTTCGATGTAAATTCCTTTGCACAACCTGTAATTCGTACCGATTGCATTCAGGCGTTTAACATCGTCCAGCGTTCTGCGTAAGCAAGCCTGCACAACGATTCCGACATTCTGATGTTTTTCCCGTAGACGGTTGTGCAGATTAATAATCTTGTCGGTCGTGGTTGAATCTTCCATATCCAGACGCACATAATTATTGTCTTCGGCCGCTTTTTTTACGATTTCTTCCACTTGCTCAAAACAGAATTTTTCATCAAGCAAGATGCCCATCTGCGAGGCCTTTACTGAAATATTCGATTTCAGCTGGTACTTTTTTATCGCATCCAGTACCTCAATAAATTCATTCTTTGCTTCTATAGCCTCTTCTTTAGTCGAAATTGCCTCCCCAAGCACATCCATGGTTGCAAGAATATTCTTTGAGTTTAACTTTTGAACAAATACCACTCCGTCTTTCAGAGTATCCCCGGCTATGTATCTGTTCGAGAATACACGCACAAGGGATTTAGGCATTAATTGTACAATTTTTACAATAAGTTTGTTAAACGTCTTCACAGGAGCTCCTATAATACGAATTGAATAATATTTCGCCTTTCATTACGCGTACATAAAAGTGGTGCCTTCATGCAGTGCGTATACCCGTTATGCGGGAATAGTAGAAAGAATTGAGAGTGCAAATTTCACTTTACTTTGCAGATCCTCAATGGAACCATCATTTTCAATAATTAAATCGGCTTTTTCTTTTTTCAGTTCATCGCTCATTTGATTCTGCATCCGCAATCTGATCTTCTCTTCGCTCACGTTATCTCTTCGCGCAATTCTATCAATTTTATTGTTATCACCAGCAGTTAGCAAAATTATATAATCAAAAAGAAAATCCATCTCAGCTTCGAATATCAGAGCCGCCTCATAAAATACCAAATTGTGCTGTTCAAGTAGATTACCCATTAGGATTTCACTCTCACGGATAACAGCAGGATGCACAATTGCGTTGAGCTTTGCCAATTTTTCCGGTTCCGGGAACACGATGCTGCTTAAGAATTCCCTTTGCAGCACACCGTTCTTATATGAACCGCTGCCGAATGCCTCAAGTATTTTACTTTGCACACCCGTATCTGAGGCCATCAGATATTTTGCAATATCGTCGGCAAACAGAACGGGAAAACCTTCCTGTTGAATGACTTTGCAAAATTCTGTTTTGCCCGAACCGATTCCACCGGTTATTCCGATTTTTAGCTTTTTCATCAAATCTGCATGTTATGCATTGTTCATATAAAAGGAAAAGGCCGTCCAAAATTTAGTCATTATTGAAAAGTTAAAAAACTACTTTCCTTTTCTACTAACCATTTTGAACGGCCTTCTTAAACTTATTTCGCGTAGTGGACTTTCCGTACCTCTCTGATAACCGTAACCTTGATCTGTCCGGGATACTCCATCTCAGCCTCTATTTTACGGGCAATATCGTGTGCTAATTTGTCTGCATAGATATCATCAATTTTCTCATGCTCAACAACCACACGGACTTCTCTGCCTGCCTGAATTGCGTAGGTCTTGGCAACACCCTCAAAAGATTTTGCCAATTCTTCCAAGGTCTCAAGACGCTTAACGTAACCCTCAATCGGTTCGCGGCGTGCGCCCGGACGTGCACCACTGATAGCATCAGCTGCCTGCACGAGAGATGAAATCGGATGTTCCATTTCCATATCTTCATGGTGGCTTCCGATGGCATTACACACGATGAAATGTTCGCGGTATTTTTTTGCAACATCGTAACCGATAAGCGCATGCGGACCTTCAATAACCTTATCAAGAGTTTTGCCGACGTCATGCAACAATCCGGCACGCTTGGCAAGGACAGGATCCAATCCCAATTCAGCCGCCATAATACCGGTTAGGTAAGCAACTTCAACGCTATGCTGCAGAAGGTTCTGTCCGTAACTTGAGCGGTATTTCATTTTTCCAATACACTTGATAAGCTCGTTGTGCATACCGTGGATACCGAGCTGTAAAAGCGTATGCTCGCCTTCTTTAAAAATTTCTTCTTCAAGCTCTGCTTGAACTTTCTGCACGACTTCTTCAATTCTTGCAGGATGAATTCGGCCGTCCGCGATAAGTCTTTCAAGAGATATACGCGCTACTTCCCTTCTAAACTGGTCATACGAGGAAAGGATAACTGCTTCAGGCGTATCATCAACAATAACGTCCACGCCAGTAGCAGCTTCGAACGAGCGGATATTGCGTCCTTCTTTACCGATGATTCTGCCCTTTAATTCATCGTTCTGGATCTGCACAACCGATACGGTAGTTTCAACGGAACAATCGGCAGCAGAGCGTTGAATAGCTTGAACGATAATTTTCTGAGCTTCTTTTTTAACTTCGCCTTTTGCCTTTTCGTAAATCTCTTTAACTACCTTAGCAACATCGGTTTTGGCTTCCTGCACCATGTTTTCCATGAGCATTTGCTTGGCTTCTTCACCGGTCAAACCTGATATTTTTTCAAGGCGGGAGTTTTGTTCTTTTTCTAAGCGGTCAATGTCGGCTTGTCTCTGGTCGAGAACTTTTTTCGCGTTCTGAACTTCGCGTTCGAGGTTTTTTAATTCTTTTTCTTTTTGTAACGAGGCATCATACTTTTTATCAATTGTTTCTTCGCGCTGATTCAGCTGTCTTTCAATATTTTGAATCTTCTGCTTTTTCTGATTTACCTCTGTATCAAACTCTATTTTTTTCTTATACCATTCATCTTTAACTTCGAGCAGTTTTTCGCGCTTTAAGGTCTGGGACTCTTTTTCCGCTTCCTGCTTAATCAGCTGTGCCTGTTTTTCTGCTGTACCGGTTATTTCCTTTGAACGTTCACGGGCAGCCGCAATACTGTTTTTTCCGAATTTGTTATTAACAAACCATCCGACGAACAAACATATCGGTATCAGTCCAATATCAATAATTAGTATCCAATTCATCTCCATCATACCTCCAAAGTAGATTAAAACCGCAACTGCCGCAGTACTACCAAACACGTTAAGAACCCGATGCGAATAATGCGGGTGAGCGCCCAACGCATCATGCTTCCAATGTTGCTTACGCAAATCCCGTAGGATTAAGGCCTGCATTCAGCGGAGAAAGTCGGTCTCCCTATCGCTAAAATATTAGTTCTTATTTTGTTGTGATACCCGGCAGTGCGGAAACTTATCAGTTAGAGACAGGATCGTGAGATTGGCTAACAAGAAGCTTTATTCTTTTAACTTTATCTGATGCTTGGATCAAGAATTCTTTGTTCTTGCTTTTTTCTACGAAGAAATCATATGCTATATTAAGACTTGCAATGATTGCAATCGTCTGGGCCGGTTGGTCAGGCAGCTCGGATTTGACTTCTTCCATCACTTTATTGACGTACAAAGCCAGCTCCTTTGCTATCAGTTCATCTTCAACCAGCAAAGAATATTCTTTATCAAAGATTTTTATTTTCAGCTTCTTTTTTTCAACCATACAATACTATCTCTTGCTCTGCATTGTATTACATTTGCGCGATCTGACTATCGATCTTTTGAATTAGATCGAAAATCCGTTTCCGAAATTGCTCACGGTCCTTATCCGGAGCTGCATCGGGAAACTTCTTGAAATCAGCGTCGTTTGCAATATTTTCTAATTGTACTTTATAGTACTCATTCTCTTTTTTTAATGTCTGTATCTGCTTTTCAAGCTCAAAACGGCGTTCTTCAGCTCTTTTCAGAGTATCCATCATAACTGCAACATGCTCCTCCAAAGAAGCAAGCTCGTTAAGAAACACGTCGTATTTGTTGATATCAGCCAATGCTATCCTCGCAATACCGCATTAAATTCAGATGAGACTTTCTTAATGATAGCGTTGAAATCCTTTTCAACTTCCTCATCCGTAAGAGTTTTATTAAAATCATAATACTCAAGTGCAAATGCCAAACTTTTCTTGTCGGCTCCTAAACTATCGTTAACAAATATGTCAAAAAGTCCCACATACTGTAAAATAGGAGCAGCATTCTTTTTGATAAAGTCTATGACAACTTGAGCATCTACATTCTTATCCAGAACAAAAGCACAGTCACGGGTTACTTTCGGAAATTTCAGCAATTCCGAATGAACTTTAACTTTACCCGGAATCTGCCGCAATTTTGGAACGTCAAACTCAAAATAAAATACTTGAGCATCTATCCCGTAACTATGTAATATTTCAGAAGATAATTTCCCTCCAATACCTAATACCTCATTTTGATAAGATTTGGAGAAACTATAATCAAAAATATTATTTACTTGTGGATAATAGGAATCAATTAGATAATTATCAAGGGAAATTTTCGAAATAAACGAGTTTACCAGACCCTTCAAATCGTAGAAATCGAACGGTCTCGGGGCAGAAAACCACTCCTTTGACTCTGCATTTCCAGTTAAAACGATACCGATCTGCTCCTCTTCCGTGAAATCGTCAAATGACTTGATAGTTGGTTTGATTTGTCTGAAAATCCGTCCGTATTCAAATAATTTGAGGTCCTTTTCGCCGACATTCGCGTTTTTCTTGATAGTACTCAATAAACCCGGGAGCAGCGAAGTACGCAGGCCTGCCATATCGGCACTTTGTGGATTGAGCATTTTAATGGCTTTATCCTGAAGTTCGGGAAGATGTACGCTTGTCAGGCTGTTAGTCAACACTTCGTAGAAACCAAGCGAAGTCAAAGTGTTTTTCACTTTGGCTGCGAACTCAGTTACATCAACAATTTCAATCATCGGCAGACGCAGAGATGTAATTGTCGGAATTTCATCATAACCGTTGATACGTGCGATTTCTTCAATAATATCAATTTCGCGCTCGATATCCGGACGAAAAGCCGGGACGGTCACGGTGATTGTATCAGCCGTTTTGCTGACGGTAGTGAAACCAAGATTCTTAACAATCGTATCAATTTTTTCAGGAGATACTTCAAAGCCCAGAATTTTCTCAACGCGTTTGTAGCGCAGAGTAACTTCCGGAGCAATCTTCTTTTCAGGATATACATCAATGAATCCCGGAACAACTTCTCCGTTTGATACCTCAGCGATCAACTGTGCAGCACGTTGAGCCGCGAATACGGTATTAGCGTAGTCAATTCCTCTTTCAAAACGATAGGAAGAATCCGTACTCAAGCCAACCGCTCTTGCTGTTTTTCTTATGCTTGTCGGATTGAAGTACGCGCTTTCAATAAGTATGTTTTTTGTGTTTGAAGTAACTTCGGAATTTTCACCGCCCATAACTCCGGCAACTGCGACAGGTTTTTCGCCATCACAGATCATCAAAGCATTTGCAGGTAAAGTGCGTTCTTTTGAGTCGAGGGTAACAAACTTATCGGCACTTCCCGCCTGTTTAACAACGATTTTTTTACCGGCGAGAACGTCGAGGTCAAAACCGTGTAACGGCTGACCGAGCTCAAACATGATAAAGTTGGTAACATCAACAACATTGTTGATTGGACGTAAACCGACAGCTTTAAGTTTGGTTTTTAACCATACAGGTGATTCACCGATAGTAACGTTTTTAACAACTTTTGCTGCGTAACGCGGACAGTTGATCGCATCTTCAATTGTTACACTCGCGTACTTTTCAATTTCAGACTTCCCTGCTTCCGCCGGAACTGATGGAAGTTTTAATTCTCTATTAAATAATGCAGCGATATCACGCGCAACACCGATATGTGATAGTGCATCGGGTCTGTTTGGGGTAATGCCGATTTCGAATATAACATCATTCAATCCGAGATATTCAGCTAAAGGTGTACCAACAGGTGCATCTTCAGGCAGTATCATAATACCTGCATGATCGGTACCGATACCGAGTTCGTCTTCTGCGCATATCATGCCTGATGACTCAACACCACGGAGTTTAACTTTGCTGATTTCCATACCGTTTGCCGGAACAATAGCTCCGAGCAAAGCTACCGGGACTTTCTGTCCCGCGGCGACATTCGGAGCGCCGCAAACTATTTGCGATACTTCCGAACCAGTGTTAACTGTACAAACAGACAGCCTGTCTGCTTTAGGATGTTTTTCTTTAGTTTCAACATATCCTACTACAAATTTTTCTAACTTCTTGCCCTGGTCGTCCATCTCTTCAACTTCAAGACCGGCCATGGTAAGAGTCGCGGATATTTGCTCAGCAGTCAAGCCGCTGATATCAATATATTCTTTTAACCAATTAAGAGAGATTTTCATTATTAAAATTGCCTTAAGAAACGAATATCATTATCAAAAAATAGGCGGATGTCGGTTATATCATATTTCAACATCGCCGTTCTTTCAATTCCCATTCCGAATGCATATCCCGAATATTCTTCTGGATCAATACCAACGGCTTTGAACACATTCGGGTCAACCATTCCGCAACCCAGAATTTCGAGCCAGCCGGAGTGCTTGCATATCTTGCAGCCTTTGCCGCCGCAAATGAAACACGTAATGTCCATCTCGGCACTCGGTTCAGTGAACGGAAAAAAGCTTGGACGGAAACGGTATTTCAACGAGCTTCCGTAAAACTGTTTTGCAAATTCAACAAGTGTACCCTTCAACTCCGCGAAGGTAACATCCTTATCAACGTACAATCCCTCAACTTGATGGAAATGGCAGTAACTGCGCGCGCTGATGGCTTCGTTGCGGTATGTTTTACCCGGCATAATTGCACGGATAGGCGGTTTCTGCTTTTCCATCAGCCGGATTTGAACCGGTGATGTATGCGTGCGAAGCAGATAATCTTTATTTATAAAAAACGTATCCTGCATATCGCGGGCCGGGTGATCAGGTGCGAAGTTCAACGCACTAAAATTATAATAATCTGATTCCAATTCTGGGCCGTCTTCAACAGAAAAGCCGATGCTTTTAAATATTGATTTGATTTCATCGAGGGTTTGTGTCAGAAGGTGTTTGCTTCCGATTTCATAGGAGCGTCCGGGCAGTGTCAGGTCTATGTAGGACGCGGCTTTCTTTTCTGTTGATTCAAGAGCAGTTTTCTTTTCGTCAAACTGCTGCTGTACGGATTGGCGCAGGAGGTTCAGCTCTTTGCCGAGCAAAGGTTTTTCTTCAGCGGATACGGTTTTCAGTTCTTCAAATAATTTTGCAACTACCCCGTTCCTGCTGAGATATTTTATACGCAGCTCTTCAATGTCTTTCAGTGATGCTGCCGCGTTAAGTTCTAAATTAAATCCGTTACGGATTTCTTCTATCTTATCTTTCATTATCTACCAAAAGTATAAAGCCCTCCACACCCTTTTTAAAATACGGGTGGAGAGGGCTAAAATTAATTATTAATGAATTTAACTATATCAGCGAAGACGGTCGGGTTTTCAACAGCGATCTGGGAGAGAAGTTTGCGGTTTATTTCTATACCTTTAACTTTTAATCCGTGAATCAACTGTGAATAACTCAGTCCGTGCTGACGAGCAGCTGCATTAATACGAACGACCCAGAGATTTCTGAATCCTCTTTTTTTCAGCTTTCTGTCGCGATAGGCATGAAGAAGCCCTTTCTCGACATGATTCTTAGCTACCGTTAAGACATTTTTCCGGCGACCCCAATAGCCTTTGGCCATTGCGAGTACTTTTTTCCGGCGTCTATGCGAAGCTACCTTGTTTTTTGAACGTGGCATGTTCTCCTCACTTTATTGAAGCATTAATCTGACTTTTTTTGCATCGGCAGAGGAAACCATCGTAGTTTTACGGAGGCTTCTCTTTCTTTTCCTGCTTTTCGATGTCAAAATGTGGCTTTTGTAAGCACTTTTTCTTTTGAAATTACCGGATGCTGTTTTGCGAAATGATTTCGCAGCACCGCGGTTGCTCTTCATTTTTGGCATTGCTTCTACCTTGTTATTTAGTTTTTTTAGCTTTTATTTTGACCGGCACAACAATAACGCTCATGGCTCTACCTTCCATTTTAATGGGCGATTCGACCTTCGCGATATCCTGTATCATCTCAATAAAACGTGTTAACAAAATTTCACCTTGTTCGGTGTATGCAAGTTCTCTTCCTTTGAACATAACGACTGCCTTTACTTTGTTGCCGTCTTCCAGAAAGTTTACTGCATGCTTCGTCTTGAATTCAAAATCATGGGTGTCGGTATTCGGATGAAATCTGATCTCTTTTAAAACCGAAACGTGCTGATTCTTTTTCTGTGTCTTTTCTCTCTTCTGCTGTTCATATTTGAACTTACCGAAGTCAATTACTTTACAAACCGGAGGCTCTGCCTTAGGAGCGATTTCGACAAGATCCTTGCCTCTCTCCCTTGCTATACGCTGAGCGTCCTTTATAAGAAAAATTCCTAATTGTCCGCCGCTTTCATCCAGTACGCGGACTTTACTGGCTTTAATCTCTTCGTTTATACGAATTTCTTCTGCTTGAGAAATAAGATACCTCGATTTAGTTAATTAATTTGTTGGTTATTTCATCGTTTAACTTTGCGATAAAGGCGTCAACCGCAAATGAACCGATATCACCTTTTTTATGCTGACGGACGGAAATAGATTTGCTGTTCATCTCTTTCTCGCCGACAATAATCATGTACGGAACCTTTTCAGTTTCCCATAATCTGATTTTGAATCCGATTTTTTCATTTTTCTCATCAAGCTCTACACGGATACCGGCTTTTTTCAACTGCTCGGTAACCTCTTTGCCATACTCTAAGAAATTTTGCGAAACAGGTAGAACTGCCGCCTGAACCGGTGCGAGCCACGGAGGAAATGCTCCGGCAAAATGCTCGATAAGTACGCCGAAAAATCTTTCAATAGAACCCAACAAAGCTCTGTGGACCATGTACGGGCGATGCTCTTTGCCGTCTTCTCCGATATACCGTAAGTCAAAACGCTCCGGCAGGTTGAAGTCGAACTGAACCGTTGACATTTGCCATTCACGATTCAAAGCATCTTTGATTTTAATATCAATCTTCGGACCGTAGAAAGCTCCACCGCCTTCGTCAATCTCATACGGCAAGCCCAAAGTCTCCATCGCATGCTTTAACGAATCGGTTGCTTTTTCCCAGTCTTCATCTGCACCAACGGCCTTTTCCGGCTTAGTTGATACATAAAACTTCAATTCGGTAAATCCGAACGCTGCCCACATATCGCGAGCGAACTCAACGACACGGATAACTTCAGACTCTACCTGCTCATGTGCGCAGAAGATGTGAGCATCATCCTGCGTAAATCCGCGGACTCTCATCAGTCCGTGCAATACGCCGCTCTTTTCATAACGGTAAACCGTGCCTAATTCAGCCCAGCGCAATGGTAAATCTCTATATGAACGCAGCTTGGTCTTATAAATCATAATGTGGAAAGGACAGTTCATCGGTTTGATGAAATAATCCTGCTCGTCAACTTTCATTGAAGAATACATATTTTCATTGTATGTCTTCAAGTGGCCGCTTGTTTCCCACAACCAGCTTTTACCCATGTGCGGTGAATATAATAATTCATAACCGCCGTCAAGATGCGCTTTGCGCCAGAAGTCTTCTACTTCAAGGCGGATGCGTGCACCTTTGGGATGCCAGTAAATAAGACCGGCACCGGCTTCTTCGTGAATACTGAAGAGGTCGAGTGCTTTTCCGATTTTACGGTGATCGCGTCTTTTTGCTTCTTCAAGAAATGCGAGGTAATCATCAAGCATTTTCTTTTTAGGAAACGTAATACCGTAAATGCGTTGTAACTGTTTGTTCTTTTCATCACCGCGCCAGTATGAACCGGACACGCTGAGTAATCTGACAAACTTAATTTTTCCCGTACCCGGCAAATGCGGACCCGTACAAAGATCGGTGAACTCACCTTCTTTATATATACTGATAGCATTCGCAGTGTCGTCAATCTCGCTGATAATTTCAACTTTGTAAGGATCTTTTACTTCGCCGAAATATGCTAAAGCATCTTTCTTAGAAAGTTCCTGCCTTACAAACGGACTGTTCTGCTGAGCAAGTTCAAGCATCTTTGCTTCAATCTTGCGGAGATCATCATCAGTCAACTTTGTGTTGATATCAAAATCATAATAGAAACCTGTTTCAATAGCAGGTCCTACACCAAAGCGTGCTTCAGGATACAAAGCCTGAATAGCATGCGCCATTAAATGCGATGATGAATGCCAGTAAACATGTTTACCTTCGGCATCATCAAATGTCAAAAACTTAACGTTAGCAGACTCTGTTAAAGGAGTAGAGATTTCTCTGATACTTCCGTTTATAGAAACAGCGAGTGCATCATCAGCTAAACGGTTCGATATGGATTTTGCAATCTCATATGCCGTAATATTCTGCTCAAATTCCTTTGAGTTCCCGTCGGGGAACGTAATTTTAATTAGACTCATTGCAATACGTTATAAATAAAAAAAATCGGAGAAAACTCCGAGTTCCAGTGGGTTCTATAGGATTCGAACCTATGACCTTCTGCACGTCAAGCAGACGCTCTAACCAACTGAGCTAAGAACCCCTCCAAAAACCAAGTACCGAGGGCCGGACTCGAACCGGCACGGAAATTAATTTCCACAGGATTTTAAGTCCTGTGCGTCTACCAATTTCGCCACCCCGGCAGGTTTTTTAAAAGGTGACACAAAATATATAGAAATTGTATCGAAAATACAAATAATTTAAGCTAGAATTAATGAAAATGCTCGCTAAGCCGCCAAGCCGCAAAGAATGTTTTGTAGGGCGATCTTTCCACGTAGCCAATGCCCAAAATGGTGCTAAAATCACTATTTTTACTAAAATTCCTCTAATTTAGCGAAAAACGTACCACCCCCATCGGCGGACGGGTTAAATTAGTTTCGGCACATCAATAGAATTACGTTTGAAAATTCATGGAGCGAAGCGTGAAGAAAGAAAAGTTGTACGAGAGAGCGAAGCGAGCGAGTTCTTTTCTTTCAGCGAAGCGAAATGAATTTTAGTAATTCTATTGCAGTGCATGTTCATTTGGTTCTTTTCTTGCGCCAAGAAAAGAACACAGAAAAATTCCATATAATAATTGCAATCATATTCTTTTCTACCGTACAAATGAAAAGGGCGACTCAGAGAGGTCGCCCTACAAAATATTATTTGCGTCCGAGGTTCATGGTTTGATATCCACAGCCTCACTGATGCGTTTTAATTTCTTAGTTTTGGTATATAAAACAATTTTCTCATTACTCTTGTGCTTAAAAAATGTTTCTAAAATTACTTTAATAGCAGCATTTTTTTGGACACTACATTATGTGACGTTGAAAGTTTATATATATACATTCCCGAAGAAAGTTTTGTTCCGTCAAAATGCACCTTATATGCACCGGCTTCCTGAACTTGATCGACAAGAGTACTTATCTTAGCACCGAGTAAATCATATATTTCCAATTTTACAGTCGTGCGGTTCGGTAAGCTGTATCTTATTTCCGTTTTAGGGTTAAATGGATTTGGAAAATTTTGATATAAAACAAATGATGTCGCTTTTATCCCTTCCAATACTTCCTCAGTGACCATCCAGTTATTCTTCAAAGCAGGGAACCAATTTAAATCTCCTGCCGGATATCTCATCTCCGCTCCAGAATATGCGGATGAAGTCGAAGCATAAGAACAATCAAGCGTATCATCAAAGTATTCCAATCTTCTACGGTCATAATCATGCTTGGACATTACAAAGTTCGTTACATCTTTACTCTTTCCACCCCCACCCTGAGCAAATGGAGTTCTATACCAACGCATCATAGCGGTCATTAGCTTGGGTGTATTTTTTAATTCTACGGTAATTTTTTTAAAGGCATTTAACGAATCAGCCCCCAATTTCCTGTTAATATACCAGGTCAAGGGAGAGCCCTCATCCATAACTCCTGCGGATGAATACTGGTCATAAAAACCTTGGCCGGAATCACTAACGGCATAATAATTATGATGTACTGAATAAGAGGTAGTTCTTCCGGAATCCTGTTCAGCAATTATCCAAGTCATTCTTGGATTTCCTAATTTGTCTAATTCCCTACTATCTGAAAATTCAATCTGCCTTACATAATTTGTGTCATTGCCCAACGCAAAACCATCAACTGACAAGTTATTGGTTATTGTACAAGTATTCACTTTCCCTAAAGAGAGCATCCCATCAAAGGACATACTATTGACAATTGTATTATGATCGAAGAAAAAGTATTTTATAGGAGCAGTACTCCCATAGTGCCGGACAATGCGGTCCTGAGTATTCACAAAGGTATTATTCTGCAAGAACAAGCTATCGACTGCACCGGAGCGCACATCAATACCTTTTCCTGCTACAAGAGTAGAACGAACCAGAAATCCCATATTGGCAAAAATCGTATTCGTCACTTTAATATTTTTTGGACTGTAAGATGCCCGGATATGATTCCCATTGGTGTTAGAAAGAACGCAACTGTCCATGGTTAAGCTGAATCCTGAGCCGGAAAAATCAAATAACGAGCCTTGCATTCCTGTAACGAAAGAAGTATCCCCTGAGACATACGTTCCATACTCGTACACTCCTGATATTACAAGATTTTTTACATTAACATCCCCTTTCGCATAAATGAAATTATTTGGCGGTATTTTCGATCCGGCTGGAGGATAAAGGCAGATGTATGGGCGCTTCCCTATTCCATCTTGAGCAACAATGGTTAATTTATAGCCAATGTTCTGTAACATTTTATTTGACAAGTATAGACTATCGCGATACAAGACATATATTGCTGAAGAATCACGCCGTACACCGGGAGTCAGAGTATCACCGGAGATAAAATCGTTCAGATATTCCGACTGAGATCGCCCGGGCACAAAAACTCTATGATTGGATGGAGTGATGTAGAAACAGTATTTCACAGACCAATCGCTCCATAAACCATTTGATCCATGAGCTCTTACCCTCCAGTAATATTTAATATAACTGGCTAAAGTTGCAGAACACATGTTTACCGTTACAGTTGAATCTGTCGTCACCAAATTCGTGAAGTTCGAATCCGATGCGACTTGCACATGATAACGATCTGTTTTTTTTGTTGCCCCCCAACTGAGGTTAACTGAAAGATTTTCAATTACATTATTGGACAGGTTGGCTGGAAAACTCAATTGTGGAGCCGGCGGAGGTACCGGTATTGCCACCAGAATCGTAATCGTATCGGAATTAGTAAAATATCCGGCGTTATCGTATGCAGTAACATAGCAGCTGTAGATACCGTCCGGTAAATCGAATGTAATGGACACGCTTGTATCGGGCGCATTTGTTTTTACAATCTGACTATTAATATGCAGCTCATAACTTTTAATACCACTCCCCAGATCGGTAGCCCGATGCCAACTAAAAGCCGGACGTCGTACTTTTACCGTATCCGAATCGGAAGGAGAGGTCATAGTAAAAGGCAGCGGTGGTTCCCAATCCAGGATAAAAGTTCTTACTGCGGATGACCGAGAATTCCCCACATCATCAAGAGCCTTTACAAACCATGTATATGCTCCCTGTGCAAGATTCTTGCCCGGCATGATCGAGATTACAGAATCATTTCCCGCTGTTGTTATGGAATCCTGAAAAAGTACATTATTAAGCCAAAGTTGATAGTTCTTAATAAAAGCTCCGCCACTGTCCACTGTTGCTCTCCAGCTAAATACCGGCGAAGCAGATGCAAGTATTTGTCCATCATTAGGACTAACCAGACCAAATGTATCAGGTGGGTTATTATCAACAAAGAACACCCATTCAGAACTTGTTTGGAAACTACCTGTATCATTAAATGCTTTAACAAACCAAGTATGTTTACCCGGAGGAATTGCAGTTTGTATAATCAGTGAAGAATCAGTTACATTATTTTTATAAAGGGTGCTATCTATAAAAATAGAATAATATGTTGCCCTTAATGAACCGCTCCATGAGAAGACTGGTATTTCTGAAGTCGATTGCCCATTTGAGGGGGTTTTTAAATTGAAAGGAGCAGGCGCCTGTGCGAATAATTGCACGCTTAAAACGAAAAGCAAACAAAAATATCTCATGAATCCACCATACATTTAATAATAAACCCCGTTACATGCTAAAGCAATAGCTATCTGCAGAAAAGACCCATAAATACCACACGATAAAGATTGCCATAGAAATAATCTATTTAAAGATAATGTATTTATTTCTTCGTGACAAGAATAAAGTGGAGAATCCGAATGGATCGGGAATAATCAGTATTAGCAAACTCCAAAGTGATTTGCACCGGCCAGGCTCTAGTTAGCACAAAAAAAAGGCGTGGCAACTGCCACGCCTAAAAAAATACTTTGCGCCGTGCCCGCCGGCAGGCGTGGTCTCTCGGTCTCTGCGGTACGTTCCTGGGATTATTTCTTCGCTTCGGGGTACAACACGACCTTTACATAATTTTTCTCATCGAGATATTTATTTGCTTCGGCTTTCACATCATCGGCAGAAAGCGACGCATTCCACTCGTCAAACTTCAACATCAGTTCCGGATCCTCATCATACCAAACGTGACTGATAATTTGGCTTACCCAGTATCCGTTTGTTTTCAGGCTCACTTCCCTTTCGCGCTTCTGCGTCTCTTTTACCTTCGCGACGGTTTCTGGAGTAGGTCCGAATTTTTTCATACTATCAAGAACGGCGAATGCGGCATTGACCAATTCATCAACACGCTCAGGCTTACAACCAAAACCGATTGATACGCGGCATCTGCCGCCCGGAATCTTAGTAACGAATTTGCTTACCCGTACACCGTACGTTCCGCCTTTATCCTCACGGATAACTTCTCTCAAACGAATATCGAGCACATCAATAAGTGAGTTGAACAAATACTCTTCATGACGACTCCATTTGAAATCATTGCTGAACTGCAAACTAACCGAACTCTTCGGCTCCATTCCTTTGAAAACTTTACGTTCAACAATACCGGTCGGATTAGTTACGTGCAGATCCCGCCACATTTCAGGCTTGCCTGAAGAAGGCAGACTGCTGAGATACTGCTCAACAAAGTCCTTGAACTTTGCCATATCGATATTGCCGGAAAATACGAACGTGAATCCGCCCGCGTCGGCAAACCGTGATTTGAAAAATTTCTCCGCAGCCTTTAAATCAATTTCATCAACGAGCGCCAAACTAAGCGGACGCATTCTAAAATGATAATTATGCAGCACTCCGGTAATCGTATCACTAAACGCAGCTTGCGGGTCATTACCACGGTTCTTTAACCACGAGCGGACTTTCACCATATATGAAGCAAAAGCAGTGGAATCGAATCTTGCCTTGGTGAAGTTCAAATAGATAAGCTGGAACATCGTTTCAGCATCTTTCGGACTGCATGAACCATACATGGACTCGGAATTGAAATCAAATCCCGGATTGACCGATACGATTTTATTAGCCAAAGCTTTCTGCAGCTCAACTAAGGTAAAATCACCGATACCGGATTCCCGTGCGATATCATCGGCGAAACTTGCAGACATGGCATCTTTATCCTCACAGAGCGACGAACCGCCCGGAGCAACGGCACTGAACATGATCTCATCGTTTTTGAAATCAGTCTGTTTAACAATAACCTTTACACCGTTGGAAAGCTTCCATTCGGTATAACCGAGTTTGTCGTTCTTTTTCTCATCAACAATTTTACCCGGTTTCGGCATCTGGCTAACAAGCGGCTGTTGATTCACTTTATCTTCATATGCAGTAATCTTTTCGCTCTGAACTTTATCCATAACCGCAGTTAATTCTTTTTCAGTCGGGACAGCAAGCCCCTCTTTTTCCGGTGAGTTAACAAGAATTACTCTGTCGGTCTTCTGCATCAAATCGGCTGAAAGCTTGTTGACATCGGCAAGAGAAATTTCCGGCATATATTTTTTATATATGACATTTTCATTTTCAATGCCGGGTATCGGTTCACCTTCAAGATAATTATTGACGTATTGTCCTATCAGATTCGATGATTCCGTTTTGTCTTTTTCAGCGACAGCCGTTTCGAGTCCACGCAAAACACTTTCTTTGTGACGGTCGAGTTCAGTTTGGGTAAATCCGAACTGACGAACCTTCTCAGCCTCACGTAATATTGCGTCAAGACCACGCTCAATACCGCCGTCTTTCACTACCGCCTGTAGAACGATTGCATCAGCGGTACGGACAAAACCCGTTTTGCCGGCATAAGCAAACAAGAATGGCGGATCGGCCTGCTGTGTGAGTTCCTGCAAGCGTGCATTCAACATACTTTGGAACAGATTCTGGATAATGACCTTCTTGAAATCATCCATGGTCAGAGTTTTTTCAACGGGACGCATTTCAAAAATGGCGACCATTGAATACTGTGCTTCCTTATCCTTGGCAATGGCAAAAAGTGTTTCGTCATGCGGCGGGACAGGAGCATAATAACGCTCTCTCGGATTAACAGCAGGTTTCAGATTACCGAAGTGTTCCATAATATACTTTTCGATAACGGCCTTGTCAAAATCGCCGACTGCAACAACGCACATTAAATCGGGACGGTACCAGTCCGTATAAAACTTTTTCAATACCGAATGCGGACATTTACCAACAACCTCCATATCACCGATAGGCAGGCGCTCAGCATACTTGGAATTTTTGAAGAGTACCGGGAACTGTTGATCGCGCATGCGCTGCTGTGCCCCACGTCCGAGACGCCACTCCTCGGTAATAACCCCGCGCTCTTTCTCAATCTCAACCGAATCGAATGCCAATCCGTGCGCCCAGTCTTCAAGCACGACGAATCCCTTTTCAAGAATATCGGCTTTATCAGTCGGCACCTGAAGCATGTATACCGTCTGGTCGAAACTGGTGTATGCATTTAATTCGGGACCGAACTTAACGCCGACAGATTCCAGATAATCAACCAATTCGTTTTTCTTGAAATGCGTACTGCCGTTAAAAGCCATGTGCTCGCAAAAATGCGCGAGTCCCTTTTGATTATCTTCCTCCAGTACAGACCCGGCATTAACCGCGAGACGTAACTCCGCCCGCTTCTCCGGTTTCTTGTTGTACTGAATGTAGTACTTCAAACCATTCGGCAACACCCCGATAGTGACAGAAGTGTCGATGGGGATTGAGGAGGTTTGAGGGAAACATACATTTGAAAGAACCAGAAGGAGGGTGAGTAAGTATAATATTTTTATCATAATAGCCTCTTTGATAAATTTGAACTAAACTTCGATAGATTATTTATACCAAATATGATTAACTGAGCTATAGCACCTCATCATCTTAATTGGGGTTAATTCTCAAAATTCAAGTTAAAAATCTCTTATTAAGCAAACTGTATAAATTAGTTCTTTCAAATTCACCGACATCTATGCAAAGCAGAATAATTCGTTCTAACAAAGCATAGCTTAATTCTAGATCGCCCTTCATTTTCTTTACATATAAATACAATATATAGACCAAATCGTGTCCTCTAATTTTTGAACGGACGTCACAATGCGTTTTCCCGATTATTTTACTATACTCACTCTCCACGGAATTCATAAGTCTTTGTTTATGCAATGAGCTAAGATAATTTAGAAAAAAGCATTTTGTCTTGAATTCAATTTTACCATCTGCCTTGTTTATAACAATAACTTTTTTTAAGTCATATTTATTTACATCTGTATTTACTCCCAAAACATTTAATAATGCAAGCTTAGCGAGATAAATTGAACATAAAGCATCTTGCAGATATTGCACTACTATATCAATTTCAATTGGGAAATCATGTAAAATATATTTAAGGAAAAATGAAAGAGATTTTTTATTAAAGAAGTACAGCTCTATCGAATTATAATCAGTATAAAGGAGAAAATTGTTTTTTTTAACCAAGTTCAGATGTACATCAAAATCTTTATCCACAACGCACAAAACAGAATCTGTACTATTTCCTAATTCTCTGTGCAAATATTCAGATAAAGCGATTAATTTTCGTTTACAATTTGATTTTATTTCAGGCTTTTCTCGATAAAGCTCAGTTAAATCCACATCATTGACTTCTTTGACTCGAACACCCGGTTTGTTTTTAGTAACCAGCATTTCTAAAAATAGTTTATCCCCGATGCCCTCTACATAAATATCTTTATATTCACATTCAAGTGAATATAACGTCAATAATTCCTGAAGTTTTCTTTGGCACATAATTGTTTTACCCCCTATTTTTAAGTCTCACCACATTTTCCCTTTGATTGCTTATAACCTCGATAGAGTGCGTGGCAATTAAATATTGTATATTATTGGGGTTCAAGGATAAGAGATTACTTAGTATCTCTCTTTGCCATTTTATATTCAATGAGATTTCAGGTTCGTCAATTATAAAAAAAGTAGCTTTGGAATTAGCAAGGATAGCACTGCAAAAAAGCAGAATTAATTGTTTTTCGCCTGAAGATAACTTCGCGAAGTCTATCACTTCATTTATCATTTTTTGATGTACGTGAAAACCCGTCTGTATGTTATATGTAACTTCTTTATACGACAAGAATGAATTCAGTTTCGCAATTAAATTTGAGACGGCATCATGTATAGTACGATAGGCATCTAATTTAACTTGTAGTCCCTTAATAAATGGTTCAAGAATGTTGAAGATTACCTCTTGCTTCGATTTTTGAGAAATTGACAGAGCATCTTTCAATTTGGTATATTCTGTTTCGGAGACTAAACCATAGATTGAGTATTCTTGTGTTCTAGCAGCCACATCTTCAAATACACGTTCTAGCTCCAAAAGCTTGGTGTCTGACAATTCACTTTCTTTTTGCTTCGCCTTTGTGATTTGTTTGATTATATTATAATAGATATCATTTGTTTTGATTTCTCCAGCATTTGAGGCTTTTATAGCCTCAGAACGAAACATGTCCTCCAACCGTTTCAAGGTTGTTTTTAAAAGATCAAATTCATCGATCTGCTCGTCATCAGAGAATTCAACATGGACGTTTTGGGAATTAGCCTTATTCCCCCTTGAGATAGGGTGCCTAACATTGCCGAGTCTTTCAGTATTTAATATAGTTCGTGTATCCGAAAGAAACAGCATTTTAATATTTAATTCTTTCAAATAATTAAGCATCTTCGAAAATGTGTTCTGTAGCGAGGAACCTTCACTAAGAAAAATTTTATAATTATTTTTATCATCTGATGGCAAGGCTACAGAATACCTAATATCTTTTCCCTTAATGGTATAAACGAAACTTCCTAATGTGGATTTTTTCCTGTATGCAGAAATAATAACTGCGTTAGATAAGTGGACTGAAAATTTTTTGAATTTAATTCTTGCGACAGCTGATTTATGCCCCTCTCCATCTCTATGAGATAACAAATAAAATATTAGCTTCAATACTGTTGTTTTGCCAGAACCATTATCACCATAAAATAAAACGAGATCACTTGCCTTGGGATTATTCAATTTTAAATCATAATTAAAACACCCAAACAACCCCTCAACTTGGATTCTGTCAATGTTAATCTTTCCCATTTGACTCCTCATAATATATTTTAAGTATTCCGTGAGAACATACACAAATGCAAGATGATTTGCAATTATTTAATCTCACTGTAAAATTTCATTCCGTTATATCCCTCATTTAAAAAATCGTCTATACAAAACTACGATTTCTTGGCACCCCAGAATCCAATAATGGCTTTGCAAGTTATTATGACTTACGACGAGAAGGTTGATAGTAAATCCATTGTTTCTCTGACTAGACTTACATGTATATCACATTAGCGTTATACTCCTCTGAAAGCCGTATGTAACGACGGGCATATATTCGCTACTCGAAATAATCGCAGCATATTGATATGTGCATCTGTAGGTTGGGATTGTCCGCGGCAAAGCGGACATCCCGACCATGCTTTTTTTTGTACGGCTTAAACGGGCGGGTAGAAAACCCGCCCTACATTTTGTATTCTGGTAGGAAGATGGCGATTGGGAATCCTCTATGCCGCCCCTAACGGGGCTCGATTTTTTTGGTATCACCATACCCCAGGTTGAAACCTGGGGCTACAGCTATGTTGTCGCTACGCGACTCAAATACAAGGTTGTTCGCATCTTGGATCTGGATTCCCACTTCCCGACGAGTCGGGACAAGTTACGCGGGGATGACAAAATACAATTGCCAGCGAGGTTGTTCGAGTTTGCGTCGGAGACGCAAGTATCGAGAACAACCGAAATTGCAGACATCCCGACCATGCGGCTTTTTTGTATGGTTTAACGGGCGGGTAGAAAACCCGCCCTACACTTTCTATTCTGGTAGGAAGATGGCAATTGGGAATCCTCTATACCGCCCCTAACGGGGCTCGATTTTTTTATGCCATAATACCCCAGGTTGAAACCTGGGGCTACAAATATACCGTCGCTACGCGACTGTAATGCGAGGTTGTTCGAGTTTGCGTCGGAGACGCAAGTATCGAGAACATCCTCGCAGCGAACATAAAAAAACCGCGGCGCTGCCACGGTTTTTCATAATGCTATATAATTGAAATTAACCCTGTTGACCGCCGGTACCCATCGGCATAGCTGCCAATGTTTTACTGCGTTCGATTGATTGCAGTGCGAGGTAATTCTGACCGAATTTCGCCATGTTTTCCAGTTCATCATCATACTGATTATAGTGGCGTTCTTCGTCCACGACTAAGCTTTCGAATAACTGCTTCGAAACCGAATCCGCGTTTTGTGCAGATTGCATAGCGAATTTATTATATGCCAAAGCACTTGATTCTTCCATGGCTCTCGCACATTCTACCATCGCTTTTACATCGTGGATTTTCTTCACCGGCTCAGCCGTGACCATTTCAACTTCACCTTTCAAAAAGAGGATTCTCTCCGCCAGTTTTTCAACGTGCAGCATCTCTTCAATCGCAGTGCGTTTGAATAGGTTGGCGAGCAGATCATAACCCTGATCGTCACAGTGAAAATGGAAATACATATATTGATGGACAGCGGTTAATTCGTCGGCTATTGACAGGTTTAATAGTTCTATACTTTTCTCGTGCATGGCTTTTTCCTTTCATAATTAGGAGAAATTTATACCTGAATATATGTATTTTTCACCTTGTTGTAAATGTTGTTTTTCGGTAATGCTGTTTTTGAATCTTCGGGCTGTGTATGAGCATCATATGGATATAAAAAATTAAGAAAACGATGAAAAAAGTAGTAATTCTTGGCGGCGGTTTTGCCGGCCTGCAGGCAGCGAAAGCACTGCAAAAAAAATTTCAGGTCACCCTCATTTCGGATAGGGACTTTCTGTACCTTTACCCTATTTCCATATGGATACCCACCGGTGAAAAAAAGTTTGAAGATGTCAAGGTCAGCCTGTACGACATCAGCGCACTGGAACGATTTAATGTATACGTTGATAAGGTAACGGAACTCCAGCTGAAGGAGAACACTGTTGTTTGCGAGCATAAAGAATTCCGCTATGATTACTTGATTTTAGCAACCGGAGCCGAAAAAGTACTCATGCCCGGACATGAACACGCCTTGTCCATCTGCGGCAAACCCGAAGTATCATTGGAAATTAAGCAAGCACTCAACAAGCTAATTTATAAAGGCAGCGGACGAATTGCAGTGGGATTCGGAGGTAATCCAAAGGATAAGTCGGCAGTACGCGGCGGTCCTGCATTTGAATTGCTGTTTAACATTCATCATCTACTTACGAAGCAAAATATCCGGGAAAATTTCGAGTTGACATTCTTTGCCCCTATGGAATCCCCCGGCGAACGCATGGGGCCAAAAGCACTGGCGATGGTTGACAAGCTATTCACAAAACTCTCTATCGGTAAGAGGTACGGTAAAAAAATCAAAGCCTTTGATCCTCATGGAGTGACCTTTGAAGATGATTCCACTTTGCCTTCAGATCTGATATTATTTATTCCTGCAACTGCAGGACATAGTGCTTTAAGAAATTTCAATCTGCCTTTAAATGATGCCGGTTTTGTGAAGATTGACAATACCTGTAAAGTTCAAGATAGCAGCAATATCTATGCAATCGGCGATTGCGCTGCAATTGAGGGTCCGGGCTGGATTGCAAAACAGGGACATATAGCAGAGTTAATGGGTAGAGTTGCCGCATTCAACATTACGGCGCAGGCTTCGGGACGAAGCGAAAGAAAAACCTATCAGGAGCATTTAAACATACTTTGCGTTATGGATACCGGAAACGGTGCCGCATTTGTATACCGCGATGATAAACGTTCATACGCGATACCCATGCCGTTTATCGGGCACTTATTGAAAAAAGGCTGGGGTTGGTACGCAAAAATGAAAGCGCTTGGACGAATCCCGAGAATACCAGGATTATAATTACTAAAAACGGTACGTCATTAAGGTTATGACCGTTTGAATGATGATTAGTACAAAGCCTATACCTATTGATAAATTAGACCATAAATCGGCTTTATCTGCTGATTCCTTCGCCCCCTGATAATCACACAGTTCAATTTTACCTTTGACCTGCGCGGCAAATACTATTGCAGCAATTCCGAACGGTACGCAGCAGCACACAGTCGAGAATATAGCCTTTGCCAGGTGGCTCTCAATATTGGCATCTGATGGATTAAACTGAGTGTTCATCTGTGGCTGTGAAATATTCTGAGTCTCTTGACCTGCCTGCAGATTGATACTGAATGAAGGACAAAATTTATCCCAGGGCTGCGTCTGTGCGCCACAATAGTGACAATAGGCCATATATACTCTCCTTTGAATTTTAAAATTTCAAGATCAAGTTAAAACAAACTAACTCACCCCAGCCATCTAAGTAATTATAAAACTCAGACCATCGGGCTTTCCCCTCTCTTTACAAGAGAGGGGTTGGGGTGAGTTCAGTTTTTATATGAAAATTTAATTGTACACGCATTAATAATGGTACCGTATATTTTCATTACTGCACTTCACCATTAATATGGCGCTAAAAAACCCACATAGTTTCTTGCAACCCAGTAAGCAACTATGATTACAACTAAAATATATAATTCAATTTTCGATAATGTTAATTCCGGTAAACGATATCCCGCGATTCCCTGCACACCTCTTTGTGCATATTCCCATAGTAATATTGGGAGAAAAATGATACCTATTTTGTTAGCTTTGAACAAGCCGAGTATATCACCATGAAGGACGTGATCAATTCCCCGCATTGTGCCACATCCCGGACAATATGTATGTGTTAGCCAATACCACGGACATACTGGATAAAAATGATACTTGCTGATCGGGAAGAATAAAAGGAGTAAAATGCCGGCTGCCGACACTAAATTAATGAGTATAAATGTCCGGAGTGCTTTTTTCTTAGAAGCATTATCAATTGCGTGACCTTTGCGCAGCAGCATGAAGCGGAAAATCCCTCGTTGAGACGGTAAATTATTTCTTTACGAACATACACATCACGCATTGGAAAAACAACAGGGCATAAAAAACCCCTTACAAGAATGATGTAAGGGGTCAAAATTTTCAGTTCATGAGAAATGCTTCAATGCACCTCCGCGATACCTCATTAGAATGCATATGAACAGGAGACATGAATCAGGTTTGTTGCCAGTTCACTTGTGCTGCCGTCATATTCATGCGCAACTGCATTAGGATTGCTGGAGGTTAATGACTTATTCAATACCATTTCAAATGCGGCATGTATAGTCAAAGGTTCTGATACTTTGTAGCTGGCACCGGCAGTGATATGATGCTCAACAATCGCCGGAAGTATCGGGATTATTGTTGATTCAGGAACAGGGTTGCTTCCATAAGCGTAGCCTAAACGAAGTGTCAAAGCTTTCGATGCTTTCATTTCTCCGCCAAGCTTAACGATCACGGTATTTTTCCATTTCATAGGGAATTCAAGATCGAATGTACCCGAATTTCCGAGCATGGTATTGATGTTACTATTGTCGCCGTTTTTCATTTTTAAAGTCATCTTGTCAAAAGCTTTTTCCCAGTTAAGCCATTCTACATCAGCAGCGAGTTTTAAACACTCCGTTGCCTGATACGAAGCGCCGAAACCGATTGACTGAGGGAATGTCATCTCCGCTTCCAAATCATAATTTGCTTTAACTCCTTTGGAGAGATCTATTCCCATAGCGGCAAAATTTCCAGCAACAGCTGCCTGTGCCTGTGCTTGGGTTGCACTCGGGTTAGCTGCCATATATCCCGAGACTGCCTTTCCAAAAGCATCATTGAACTGCTGAGTCATATCCATAACGGCTTTTCCTCCGGTGTAGGTAAGCTTAGCAGGCATGGTGTAATTTAATCCAAAGGATAGTTTTTCATTTACTTTGTAAGCAACTCCGATTTTACCATTAAAACCGAATGCATTTAAATCAGACATTTTTGCAGATGCTGTTACTTCGTTATAACCGAATCCGCCTGAGCTTGGGGGCGCAGCAAACATTTGGCCGAAAGTCATACCCGGCATGGCAGTGCCCTTCATAACAGACGGACTAAGTGAATACGGCATTTCGAATTCTACCATGCTGTACACCATGTGTAATGTTGCGCCTACGGAAAATTGGTCATTTACCTGATAAGCAACGGTTAATCCGCCCTGCATCTCGGCTAATTTACTATGATATTTCTGTAAATTGTATGAGCCATCCTGATTTCTATAAAGCGCGTGCTTTAAATTATAATCTGCACCCATGCCGCCTGTTGTGAACATTCCCAGGCCCCAGCTCCATTTGCTGTTGGCGTATTTGTTTACATATTCAATAGACGGTAAAGGGAATACATTTTTGTCGCCGTCGGCATCATTAAGAGTGTTCTTAAAATGAAGTGATGGAAACATGAGGGATAAATCGGCATTCAACATTGATTTATCTACAAAAGAAATACCGGCCGGGTTAGTCATCATGAGTTCAGGGCTGTCGAAAACACCGATAGATGTACCGCCTCTTCCCATTGATTGTGCGTCAAAGCCAATTAGACGCGTTCCGTTTTGCGCAAAAATACTTGTCGAAAGCAAAGCCAAAAGAACAAAAGAAATAAAATACCGTTTCATTGATGTACTCCTAACGATAGATATGTTGAATTATCAGGCAGGTTGAACTTTTGTGGATGTTAAACAGCCTGTTTTGTAGCACTTGTGGTGAATCCAAAAATAAAATTTAAAGTTTACTTAGCTCTTCAATATTTTTCAATCTACGCATAAAAGCCCGGCGTTCATTACCAAGAGTAGCAAATGAAACCGCGACTTTTTGCAGCCACTTACCCAGAAATGCGGCTATCCTAGCGTCAATGATGGTAATATTTTTCGACGCTTTGAGCAGTTTACTTTCTTCGATGCCGAAATTTTTCGCCAGTTTACGAATTCTCATCTTCTCTTTTTCGGGATCTTGTTTTGCTTCGTAGAATTGTCCGGCGATAATCTTTGCAACTTTTTTATTATCCATGACAATGTTCGCACCGGTATAGTTAAGTCCGGCGTGACAAACGGCAAATTTCCCTTCGGCACCTTGTTCAAATTGGATTGTTTTCCATGAATGCATGCATGCGAGCCTGCCTTTTTTGGTGGATTGTATGAGTTCGCAAAATGAGCACGGATTACTGAACTTTGAAATGGGCACGCCATCCATATCTGTGGTTACGGCCGATACTTGTATCATATCAGAAAATACTTCTTGTATCGGTTGAAGACAGTGAAGCGGTAAAATATCATGTGAGCCGCTTCCTGAAGTGCCGTCCTGTGGTATGAGCAAACAGTCAATATCGTTTTTCGGGAAACGCCATTGGCTCCCCACTTTAACGCCTTTAATCCTGCCGTCACGCAGCATGCGGTACAGCGTTGTGCGGTCAATCCGTAATAGATCAATCACTTGTTTGGCTGTTAAAAGATTATTCATGTAATATTACCATAATTTGCTATAGTTTGCTATAGCAATATGGTAAATACAGAAGTACCACGCAAGTACGTTCTGTATTTATTCAAATTGAAGCTAAAAGATCGATTTCCCTTCCCGTTGGAGAAATCCTGTTATATTGAGAGGTAAAAAAGCTTAGATTTCAATACCGTACGGACAATGGTCGGAGCCCATGACATCTGAAAGGATGAAAGCATTTTTGACTTTTGACTTGAACTTTTCGTTAACAAAGAAATAGTCGATACGCCAGCCCACATTACGTTCACGGGCCCGGGTTACCATATCCCACCATGTGTAGTTGTCACCTTCCTGATTGAACATACGGAATGTATCCACGTATCCGTTGGCAACAAATTTATCAAGCCATTCCCGTTCTTCCGGTAGAAAACCCGACACTTTAGAATTCTCTTTTGGTCTGGCAAGGTCTATTTCTTTGTGGGCAGTATTAAAGTCGCCGCACACAACAACATTTTTACCTTTGTTCTTTAAATCATTCGCGTATTCAAGAAAAGCATCATAAAAATCCATTTTGTACTGAAGCCGTTCAGGACTTGCTTTACCATTAGGATAGTAATTGTTTATCAGAGTGAAATTTTTGTATTCGGCAATGATGATTCTTCCCTCATCATCAAACCGCGGGTCTCCATAACCGTGAAAAACATTCAAAGGCTTTTCTTTCGTGTAAATAGCAACACCGCTGTATCCTTTTTTTACGATTGAAGAAGAAAAGTAAGATTGATATCCCGGGATGTTCAACAGTTCATCCGGCAGCTGCTCAGGACTTGCCTTCGTTTCGTTGAGGCACAGGATATCCGGATTTGCTTCGCTAATCCACCCGGTAAATCCCTTTTTGTGTATTGCACGGATGCCGTTTACATTCCAGCAAATGATTTTCATAGTAAACTCCTAATAGTATAATTTCATTAATGCAAATTAACGCTTCAAAGTTCCCCTGCTTCAAATTTTGAATTTCACTTGCTCGCCGTTCCGTTTAATTTACGCTGCAATTCTATAATTTTGGAGGAAGCAAATTGGTCTTCGGGATGTACTTTCCCCATCGCAATATAACATTGGATGGCTAATTCCAACTGTCCGGTTGTCTCAAAAATCTCAGCTTTCTGTAACAGCACTTCATATATGTTAACATTCTTGCTAAGAAGAACGTCAAAATCTTGCATTGCAGCCGGATAATTCCCCACAAGTTTATAAGTCATACCTCTTGCAAGGTACGTTTCATTAGTTGCTCCCTCATATTGTACTGATTGCGTAAAGCTGCCGATTGCCTCAGCGTAACGGCCTAAGAAGTAAAATGCGACACCCTTACTATGATATAATTGTGCTGTAATGAGTCCTTTCGCTTCAGACACCTCGAAATCATTCAGCGCCTCTTCAAACCGCTTTGCGTCAACGTATGCAGTACCCCTTTGATAACGTGCAAATCCATTTTCAGGATTGCTGTTTATTGCAGATGTGGCAAATGCAATCCGGTCGCTGAAATCTTGCTCGTGCCCGTACGCAAGAACACCAAAGGTTAAAAACATCACAGTTAATGGGATAACAAATACATACGTTTTAATTTTCGGTTTAAGAAAGTCCAAAAGAACTGCAAGTACAATAATAAGTCCGATATAAGGCAGATACGTCCTGTGCTCGAAGTATTCGATTGATTTTTCGGCAACAGAGAGACGCATATACATCGGAGGAATGGAGAAAATGAAGAACCAGGCAATCCCGAATAAAGTTAATCCGCGACGGTCCCTGGCGAAATAAACAAATACCGCGGCGGCAATCATTACCCCCACACCAATGAGGATTGAGTATGTTTTAAATAATGGATATGTTGCCAGATCATGAGGCAGTAAAAATTTGCCGAACGTGATAGGCAAAACCGGAATATTTTTAATAATAGCGGGCAGTCCAAAACTACCGGGGGCAGGTCGTTGTGTTCCTAACCCCATAGTACGCATAATAACAAACGATACTATCGTTAGAATCCAAAGCACACTGAATTTAATGTATTTCCGTGTAATAGGTTTTTCACTGTGCACAAAATATTCAAATGCAACAATTGCCAACGGCAGAAAAACGGTTGTTTCTTTGGATAACACTGCCGCAAAATAAGATAAGGTATGGATAATAAGAAACTTTGTTCCCGATGACGATTTATATTGCAGATACGCGTAAATAGATAATAGACTAAACATTCCCGCGAGTTCATCACCTCTTCCCGGAATCCATGCAATCGCCTGAGGGAATAAGGGGTGCACGGCGAACAACAAAGCACAGAATAATGCGAATGTTTTTATTACCCGAAGCTTCACCAAAACATTATAGAGAAGATAGCAAGTTAAAAAGTGTATCAATATACTGGATATGCGGAACGAAGTTAAGTCGTCTTGCCTGGAAATGAACTGTGCATCGATTATATAACTGACCGTCTGCAATGGCCGGTAAAATGCACTGTTGTTCGGCATAATATACGCGTCTCGTTTGAATGCTTCAATGATGTTCGACGGATCTTTGAGAAACTCCATCTTGTCTCGAATTAAGAGAAGGTCGTCATCTCCGGCAAACGTGAATTTAAGTGAAGGGGCATATAAAGCGAAGCAGGCCACAAACAATATGAGTACAGGGACAATATTCAGCCCCAAAAACTTCTCTATCCGAGACTCTTTTTTCGGTGTAGAATTTTTCATTTGTTCCGATTAAATGTGAGAAAGTAGTTGCTTTAAGTTTCCCGGTGCCGCAAAACTCCTAATCCGGTTTTTAAAATACGGATTTTTTCATATTCAGCTAAAAAAACCAAAATCCGTAATGCCACGGATGCACTAACGTTGCCTCAGTTTGGAAAGGAATCAACAAAATATGATATTTGGGGTTTATTTTCATTGAATTATTAAGGTCGAATCTTGCAAGAAGCTATGCGGTCTTATTTCGAAAAGGCAAAATACTATTGGAATAAGTTATCGTTTAATGGAAACGGTAAGCTACATCTTATTATTCTGGTTCTACTGCCCTTACTGCTTTATGTTCGGGTGATCGGATTCGGAATTTTGGGATTTGATGACAATGGCATTATTGACGATGCAGCTAAATGGTTCACAGCTGTTAAGTCCGGCGATGATGTATTAGGCCATCTAGCGAAATTAGGTAACTTTGGCGACTCGTTCTATCGCCCGGTCCAATTTCTTACGTACGAAATAGATGCGAGCTTTAGTCAGAACCGGCCATGGATGTATCACGTCTCGAATCTAATTGTCCATCTGCTTTCTGTTGTAACACTTTACTTTTTTCTTCAGCATTTCAACTTCAAAAAAATTACCGCATTTATGTTTGCGGCCTTATTCGCTGTTCACCCGCTATCGGCTGTTGCGGTAGCCTGGGTGCCGTCGCGGGGTGATACACTCATAGCACTTTTCGGCATGATACTGTTCATTACATATGACAATTATTTTAAGAAAGAGAAAGCCATACATCTCATACTGCACATGGCAATGTTTCTGGTAACTGTGTTAACAAAAGAATCTACTGTTTTCTTCCCGGTATTTCTATTTACCTATTCACATTTTATTTTAAAAGTCCCGTTCAGCATAAAAAAATATCTGCCGTTTTTTATTTCATGGACTGCCTTCATAGGCGTCTATTTTATACTTCGCAAGCTGCTATTCCATAATGGAATGCCTTCGGATGCATTTACTATCACGAATTTTCTCAAAAATTTGCCGGCGCTTCCAAGTTTATTTGGTGAAATAGTATTCCCATATAAACTTTCAACACTGCCCCTGTATGATTTCCGAAATCTGCTGATCGGACTTATCACGATTACTCCGGTGGTTGTTATCAGCATTAAAAAAGCCCTTGAGAAGAATTATTTATACATGTGGGCTTTTGCCTGGTTTGTTGCGTTCAGTCTTGCCCCGATGTTCTATCGTTTAGGCACCGCAGATTATTTCTACAATTACCTGAGTCATAGAAATTACTTGCCGATGCTCGGCATCGTTTTATTTATAGCCTTATATGTTTCAGAGTCAAAATTTGTGACCAAGAAGTCATTAATGGTCATTTGTTCAGCAGGATTGATCTTTCTCTTTACCGGCATGTCATTTATCCAAAGTGATTATTATAGGAATGGTTCGGCTTTTAACAGGCGGGCGTGGGATTGCAACCAAAAGAACGTCATGGCCCTCAATGGCATAGGTTCGGATGCCTTCAGTGCAGGCAGAATCGATGAGGCGTTCGGTATTTTTAACCAGTCCCTTGGCATATGGAAAAATGCATTAGCGTACTACTACCGCGGCTGCATATACGAACTTAAGGGACAGAACGATAAGGCAATGGCCGACTATTCGACGCTCATGCAATATCTTAATACTCTTCCTTCACAGGGCATCTTGATTGAAGCGCTAAATAATCGAGCGAGTCAGAAGGTTAAACGGAAAGATTACGAAGGTGCGATAGTGGACCTGAATATTGCCGCACAAATTGATACTACTTCTTATATTATTACATACAATCTTGGCAATTATTATCTGGAGCTAAAGAAGTACAACGAAGCTGTAGCATGTTTTTCACGCGCCATAACCTTAAAGACAGGATTGTTTGAGGCATACACCAACCGTGGTATTTGCAGATATGAGCTGCATGATTTTGCCGGAGCGCTATCTGACTATCAAGAAGCAATGAAAATTAACCCCTTCTATCAATTGGCATACAATAATACAGGGGTTACTTTGCGCGAACTGCAAAGATATGATGAAGCAATTGAGTATTTCAATCGCACATTAAGCCTGAATTCGAAATTTGCCGCTGCATATTATGGCCGTGCAACCGTATATCTTCGGTTGCGCGACTTTGAAGCTGCAAAGTCCGATTTTATTGAGGCTTTAAAATTAGGATATGAACCCGCCAAAGAATTTTTAAGAGAAATCCCGGCTAAAAAAATATGAAAAAAAGAGCGAACATTTCTAAAAGCACCAAGTCAGTCGCAAAAAAAAGAACAACCAAGGAAAATACAGCAAAGGAAAGCGCTTTTTCCATAAAAGCCGCCGAACTTATAACACGATTTTCTGAGAATACCACTCTGCAGTTGGCGATTATTGTTCTTGTGCCTCTTATCGTCTTTTTGAAGGTCGTTAACTTTGAGTTTATTCTTGATGACATTATGATCATCAGAAATAATATTGATGTTATCAGCAATCTGAATAATATTAAAGAAGCTTTTACGCGTGATGCATTCTTCGTAAAGCCGGGAACATCTTTTTACCGCCCCATACAAACAGTCGGACTCATGTTTGATGCCGCTATTAGCGGAATTAATCCGTGGATGTATCATTTTACAAATCTTCTTTTACATATTCTCACCGGAGTTGCTCTGTATTACCTGTTGAGGTTTTTCAATTTCAAGAAACTTACAGCTTTTCTGGGCACCGTACTGTTTACCATCCACCCTTTGGTTACCTGTGCGGTTTCCTGGATTCCATCCCGCGGTGACTTGTATATCGGTTTATTCGGCATTCTTTTATTCCTGACAATGGGGTACTATTTCAGAACTAAAAAGAACATATTTTTTATTCTTCATGTAATGATTTATACACTGACAATATTCAGCAAAGAAACAGTAGTTCTTTTCCCCGTGTTACTCATATTGTATTATTTCTTTTTCCTCAAAGAGGAAAAGCATACCGATTTTTATAAATATATTATATCGTGGTTTTCTGTTTCAGCGTTTTTCTTTGTCATCAAAAGTATTTTCGTAACAGAAAAACTGAGCAGTAATGAATTCGGCATTCCGGCACTCATCAAGAACTTATCATTCCTTCCCGTAGTACTAAGCAAGGTGTTCATCCCGTTTAATCTGCCGATATATCCTTTTTATGACGCTTTCTCAATGATAAGCGGATTGTTGATAATGATTGTTCTCGGATATTATGCCGTCAGTTTGTACCGGAGAAAGCAATGGCTGCCGCTTTTTGGTCTCCTTTGGTTTATTATTTTTATCAGCCCGCCGATGCTCTTCCGGCAAAAAGATTTTGAATATGTTATTATCAATCTCGAACAAAGAGTTTACCTACCGTTGATCGGTTTAATTCTGCCTCTGACATATGAGATTGCCCGATTCATTGAAAAAGGTAAAACCTTGCCTGTGTTCTCTTCGGCTATCGTATTGCTGCTGATGTATGCAGGCCTGGCAACAGTGCATGCAGATGACTATCGTGATGCTGTGAATTATTCTAACGCTGCGATACAAAAAAATCCCGCAAACGCCGGTGCATACACCTATCTCGGATTTAACTGTTTTGAGAGACAGGATGTTCCCGGAGCTTTTGATAACTTTACAAAAGCAATTGAGATTGCTCAATACCCAATGGCATATTTCAACCGTGGGGCAATTAAAGCTGCCGCCGGAGATAATAAAGGAGCCGAAGAAGATTTCAACATGGCACTCTCAAGAGATACGACCCTTGATCTGGCATATTTTAAAAGGGGCTCTGTAAGATTTCTTATGAACCGTTTTGACGAAGCACTCTCGGACTTGCGGCGCGCTGAAAAACTCAATCCCAAAGATCCCCTTATTCTCAATATGAAGGGGAAAGTATATAACGGGCAGCAAAAATATCATGACGCAATTGAAGAGTTTTCGAAAGCTATCAAATTGGCACCGGCATTTATTGAACCTTACGAAGGCCGGTCACTTGCCCGTTTTTACGTGCGGGATTTTGAAGGTACGGTGAACGACTGTCAAAAAATACTCAATTTGCGACCCAACGACATAAACACGTATAAAAACATGGGGCAAGCATACCGCGAGATGAAGAAATATGATAAATCACTCATTGCTTACACAAATGCGATAAAACTTGATTCAACTTTTGCACCTGCATATTTCGGCCGTGGTTTAACTAAAAGAATGATGAATGATATTGACGGTTGGAAAGCTGATTGGTTAAAAGCCGGACAATACGGATATACTCCTCCGCAGCAGGTTAAATAGTACATCATTCCTGAATATTTGGGCGATATTTTCAGCTATCAGGCTGAAACCTTGTTATTTCATTGAATTGCATAATTCAAGTATTATTTTTATTTAATAATTATTGTATTCTCAAGAATTTATGTATCTTACAAATCACTAATTCTAAGTTATCGTTAACTATAACGCTTAATTGAATTTTGTTCTTTGGCATTTGAGAAAAAATATTTTTAAAGTTTGAATTTCAAGTAGTAATTAATTTCTACTTTACATCAATCACTAAACAAAAGGAAAAAGTTATGAGAAGAAATGTTACGGTGTTTTTCTTCTTAGTTCTTTTCTCGTTTGCGGTTTCTGAAATACATGCGCAGGCATATGCCTTATGGCCTAACTCGCCGGGGACTACAACTGCTCCCACTATTTCAGGAAACGTACAGGCTTCTGCGATGACATTCACATCAAACATGGTAGCTAATACCAGCTATTCATCTGGCACAAAAACAGTTGCCAGTTGGATTGGTTTGGTTGTGAGTAACACAGCTGCTTGGGGCACTTCATATACCAGTACTGGAACGGGAGCGCTCTATGAAGAATACAAGATTTCTCCGGCCTCCGGATACAATCTCAATATGACAGGTGTTGAATTATATCTTGGATGTAGTAATTCCGGCGGTGGTATGAAAGTGCAGCTTGCATACTCAACTGATGGATCAAACTTCACAACATTTGCATCCAATAGTGCCGTTGCCACTTCAATTACTGTTGCGGGTGGTGGTCAAAACGGACTTATTCTTGGTGCCTCCTCAGCAATGAGCACAGGTTCAACTTCAGTTTTCGGTTCGCGAGTTAATTACTGGTCCACATCTTTTAACTCGGCAACGATGTCAGTCTCAAATGGCGGTTCGTTCTTCCTGCGTGTTTACCCATATTATACAGTCGCAACACAAAGCATGTGGCTTTGCGCTGCAAAGGTAAAACTCATGGGAAATGCATCTGCTGCGGGAATTATCACCCCGAACCCAACTTCATATAACTTTGGTAATGTTGCAGCGGGAACTTCATCAACCGCACAGTCATTTACCATATCTGCTTCGGGATTATCCAGCAGCATTAGTGTGTCAGCCCCTTCGGGATTTGAAGTAAGCAGTGACGGATCATCTTACTCAACAACCGCAACCATCGCCTCTACAGGTGGCACTTTATATGCGAGATATTCGCCAAGTTCAGGTACCGGCGGTACGGGTTCTGTTAACATTACTCTCACAAGCGGCACAACAACAGCAAACGTTTCCGTTCAGGGTTTCGCATACTCTGCAGAGCCCACATCACAGTCAACAATTAGTTTCGGAACTGTTGATGGAAACTCAATAGTAGTTAATGTACCATCAGCAGGCAATGGCTCTAATCGCCTTATCGTTGCTAAATCAGGCAGTGCAGTTGATTGGACTCCTACTGATCTGACCGACTATACTGCTGGAACAAATGCAACATTTGGTGCAGCCACCGATCAGGGCAGCGGCAATAAAGTTGTTTATAATGGTACTCTTACCGGTAACGGTGTAGTTACGGTTCAGGGACTTACTCCTGGAGCGACCTATTACTTTGCAGTGTACGATTTTAACATCGGCAGTGCCGGTACGCAAAACTATTTGACAAGCTCACCGGGAACTGCAAGTCAGGCAACTGCCTCAACACCGACATTGGTACTCTCAAAATCAACCATAGCATTCGGTAGTGCAGTAATTAATAGTACTTCATCTGAACAGACGTTTACCTTATCCGGTTCTTACCTGACAGGCGCTCCGGGCAATTTAAGCGTTACTGCCCCGGCAGGATTTGAAGTATCATTGTCAAGCGGTTCGGGATTCTCTTCGTCAATCAATGTACCGTATGCAAGTGCAACCCTATCCGCGACAACCATCTATGCTCACTTCAAGCCTTCATCAGTCGCTGCATATAGCGGTGTTAACATTGCATGCACCGGCGGCGGCGCTGGAGAAGAAGATGTCGCTGTTACGGGAACAGGTATTGCAGTACCAGCTCCAACTGGTTTAGCAGTCGCCCAAACATCCGATAATATTGTCCGTTTAACTTGGACGGCGCCTGCAAACACCTATGAAAAAGTTCTGGTGTTCGCCCGCCCCGCAGGAGATATTACACATACTCCTTCAGGAACAGGTTCAGCATACAACAACGCGAATGCTAATATTACATCCGCGGGTGTTTACTCAACAGATAATTATCTCGTTTACGCCGGAACAGGAACTTCAGTTGAAGTTACAGGTCTTGCCGCAGGAACTACATACTACTTCAATGCTTATGCATATGAAGGAGATGCATGGTCATCAGCTGCAGCAAGTGTTTCAGCAACTGCAAATATCCATGATGTTACAAGCCTCACCGGTACAGGTGGAGATGCTCAGGTTGCCTTAAACTGGACAAACCCAACCTATAACGGAACTCAGTCGAATTACTGGGATGAAATTCTTGTTGTAGCGCGTCTGTCTTCCGCAAACGATGGAACTCCATCGGGTGACGGCAGTTCATATGAATCAGGCGCAACAGCATTTGGTTCGGGAACAACTATTGGTAGCGGTTTTGTCGTTTATAAGGGAACAGCTGCTTCAACAACTGTTACCGGCTTGACAAACGCTTCAACATACTATTTTAAAGTATTTGTACGTCACGGTACTGTATGGTCAACCGGCAGCGAAATTAGCACTATGGCGGTTCCTTATGCAGTCGGTGATTTTGGTACAGTTGCAGCGGGTGACTGGACAACCAACGCCACTACTATCTTTAAAAAATGGGACGGCACCGGTTGGAATACTGCTGTAACTGCAGTGCCAACACAAACCGACAACGTATGGATTATCGGCGGTTATACAATTACCTACGGTACAAGTTCGAAAGTTTGTAACAATTTGCACGTTATCAATGGTCAATTGCTATCCGGTGGAACAAACACCAGCGTCCGTTATTTGAAAGTATACGGTACTGTTGTTGAAGTTGGGCCAAGCGGTATTCTGGGTACATCTGCCACTGATGATAATGCCGACAGTTTCAGCATCGACGTGATGGGTACGAATCTAACAATCACCGGTAGCGGCGGTACTTGCACAATCATGCGCTTGAGGACCAATACTGCTAATACCACTGTCACAATTGATCGTGACATAACACTTACCTACCACGGTTCAACGAATGCCGGTAACGCTTTTGCATATTACACTGTAGCCGGCGACAACAATACGCTAACTATTAATGCAGGTAAAACCCTAACGTTCTCACCAATGGCTTGCTATAACATCAGTTCTTCTTCGCATACGAATGGAACTCTTGCGCAAACCATCAATGTTAACGGAACCTTGACATTCCAATCCGGAAGAACAAATACTTCCGTAACTCCGGGATGGCATTTTTCGAATTATCTCTGCTTAGGTATTACAGGTAAGACATTCAATTTAAATGTTGGTTCGACCGGAACATTGAATGTTACACAGTTCTACCCGAATGGTACTAAAGCAGATAACACCCCCGGAACAGGTGATGTTGTCAATATAGTTAACAATGGTGTTATCAATTGCTCCGACACTCTCGATTTGCGCAATGCTAATCAGACGATTACCGGAACAGGAACTATTAATATTAACGGACCGGTTCTTATCGGCTCAACTTCGGGTATCACTGCTTCTTCAGCAGCAGGCCCTGTTCAAACTACGACACGCAACTATGGCGCATCGATGTATGAATACGCCGGAACAGCAGCTCAGGTAACCGGAGACGGTTTACCGGCTTCTGTAACAAAACTCAACGTTAAGAATTCGACCGGTGTTACTCTCACAAATTCACTCACCGTCAATGGAACGTTAACAGTAGCCTCAGGTGACTTAGTTACCGGAGCGAATACCGTTACTCTCGGAAATTCCGCGACGATAAGTGAAACAGCCGGAAGTATGGTACTGGGTAATCTGTCAACAACAAGAACCCTGAGCCAAAGCACTAATGATGTATTTGGTGGTATTGGTGTTGAAATTAACGCAGCAGGTGCTGCACCCGGTTCCACATCAGTTACCCGTGTAACAGGGACTGCACTAACCGGGAACAGCAATAATTCCATTAAACGTTACTTTATGATCAACCCGACAAGTAACACAGATCTTAATGCAACTTTGGTATTCCATTATGATGACAGAACCGCAGAATTGAATGGGTTAACCGAATCAACTTTGCAGCTCTTTAAATCAACTGATAATGGTAGTACATGGGTATTAGGTGCCGGTACAGTTAATACAACCTCCAACACTATCACATTGAATGGTGTCAGTGACTTCTCGATGTGGACTGCCGGCAGCAGTACTTCTCCTCTCCCTGTTGAACTGACCTCATTGTCAGCTTCAGTTTCAGGAAGAGATATTTCTCTGGCATGGAAAACCGCCACAGAAGTTAATGTTTCGAAATTCATTGTTGAACGTTCAATCAATGGTAAATGGTCAGCAGCAGGTGAAGTTGCCGCTTATGGCAACAGCAGTTCACCACGGTCATATACTTTCATTGATAAAAACCTTGCCGTCGGCAAATATACCTACCGGCTCAAGACCGTAGACAACGATGGTACGTTTGAGTATAGTACAGTAATGGCATCAGCTGAAATCTACATTCCAAAAGAATTCAGTGTTGCCCAGAACTATCCTAATCCGTTTAATCCCGGAACACAGATCAGTTTTGAATTGCCAAACGATGCCCAAGTTGTTATTGAGTTGTACGCAGTAACAGGCTCTCATATAGCAACTGTAGCAAATACGAATATGACTGCAGGTTACAATTCTTACTATCTGAATATGGGTAAATTTAATCTCCCAAGCGGTGCTTACTTCTACAAAGTAACTGCCTCTGAATCAGCGACAGGCAAATCATATAGCCAAACCAGAAAAATGATCTATATGAAATAACCTTTCGGTTAAAGTTCTAAAAAAGGCGGGTACTCACCCGCCTTTTTTGTTATACGAAGAAGTCTCCATTTGATTTAAAACAAGAAAGCCCGCCCAATATGGGCGGGCTTTCGCTTATAAAGATTTCAATTATTCTCCCATCACCTTGATAATCAACTTCTTCCTTCTCTGTCCATCGAATTCAGCATAGTATACCTGCTGCCAAGGCCCAAAATCCAATCTTCCACTGGTAACTGGAATAATTACTTCATGATGGACCAGTAGACTTTTTAAATGTGAATCACCGTTGGTTTCACCGGTACGATGATGCCGGTAGCCGGACTTAAAGGGAGCAAGTTGTTCAAGCCATTCGTCTATATCCTGTATTAAACCCGACTCGGCGTCGTTGACATAAACTCCTGCAGTAATATGCATCGCAGAAACCAATATCATCCCCTCCTGGATTCCGCTTTTCTCGAGTACTTTTTCAACATCTCTTGTAATATTAATATATTCACGATGTTTAGTCGTATTGAACCACAGATATTCAGTATGAAATTTCATAATAGACCTTCTGAATCATTTCGAATGGAATTAATCTTTTCTTTGAGAAATAATCACAACAGGAGCAACAGTATTCTTTTTCAATGCATCTCCCCAGATATACTGAGTTACCGAATCCTTATCAAAAAATCCAAGTCCGATAATATTATAATGCCGGGCAGTGTACTCTTTATACCAATTCCAGATCCATGTATTGCTGTTTGCGGACACCATCCAAGAGGATTTCTCAAGTGAAAACACGAGAAATTTTGGTTTTTGCTTCATAATATCCTGCGCCAATTCAGCTTGCATACTCTGTGCATACTCCTGATTTTCCATCAGTCCATACATATAAATATGTCCTGAAGCGGAGCGGCGATTACTAAAAAAATAAATCTGCGGCTCAGAGCCTAACACCTGAATCTTATCTTCCGGCCTCGTGTTTGACTTGATATATTCACTGATTTGTTTTGACGTCGTAAAGATGTTAAGCTTCCCATATGTCCTTTCAACAACTTTCTCAGGCGACATTCCAAAATAGTATGGAGCCTCTACAGCGAAACTCACAAAAAGCAAAATGGATAAAACAAATACCGAGCCATAAATTCCTGCACCTTTACTATTGCATTTGCTCTGTATATAGTCAAAAACCGGTGAAGCCACCATGGCTAATGCTGGAAATATTGCGACGAAGTAATGCTCGCGGAAGTAAAACCCCGGTGAAACAACTAAAAATCCGACTGCCAAAAATTGCAAACTTCTCTTCGCGAACGGATTTTTCAATAGTGCAAAAGAATATACTATCCCACTGATTGACAACAGCCAGAACAATGGGGTTCTTTCTATCAATATGCCCAGTGTATTGAGTAGAATAAGTGAACCGACAATCGGGTCGACTCTACCGCCATAAGCAGATGAATATTGAAAAATCCAGAAATAGAACTTATCAAAGGTTCCAATCGAGTTTATATACAATGACAGAGTTGCAAACGGGACAATAACCCCAATGAACAGGACAGCTAACTTAAGTGAAGCTTTTGCCCATGAGATTGGTTCGATTTTTTTCTTTTGTAAAATAAATAGTATCGGAAGCAGAAGGAATAATGCACCTTGTTGTTTCATGGATAAGGAAAGGCCGAAAAACAATCCGGAAACAAAATAAAGCAGAAACGATTCGCGTTTCATTGCAGATTCAAGAAACAGGAGTGCGATAAGACAGTAAAACATCACAAAATGTGTGGCGTGAGCAGCAAATCCGAGAGCACTTTGGGAGATGGTAAACATCAAAAAAAAGATAGATGCAGTAATACCATTAATAACCGAACCTCCCCACTTCTTTACAAGTGCCACAATAAGAAATGCCGAGAGAACGTTTGTTAGCATGAGGCCTACATGCACTGCTTCTATTGATTCGCCGAATAACAGCATCCATAGCGCATACATCATGCTGGTTCCGGGAAGTTTCATGGTGAATGCGTCTTTAAATAGACTACCACCATGCAACAATGTCTGAGCAATGTACGCGTATTCGCCTTCGTCACGCTCGAATGGCGTTGAAAGAAGCCTGAGCCGTATTAACAAAATCGTTGTTAATACAATCAGATACAGGAGCATAAAAGCCTTTTCCTGCTGCGTTCTTGCCTGGGACCATGCTCGCAACCTTACGAAAAAGCTGTCCGAATTCCGGAGACCCTCGTTCTGAGGTTCAGTTTTCTTCAACTTGGTTATCCTTTACACTCCTGCAAACTTGAGAAGATATGCCTTGATAAAATCATCAATGTTGCCATCCATAACGCCTTGTGTATCGGATGTTTCAACGTCAGTTCTATGATCCTTAACCATATTATATGGATGGAATACGTAAGAACGTATCTGACTGCCCCACTCGATTTTCAACTTGCTTTTCTCAATCTCATCCAGTTCGGCTTCTTGTTTTTTTATTTCGAGCTGATAGAGCTTTGATTTAAGAAGTTTCATGGCGTTGGTTTTATTTTGCAGCTGAGAACGTTCACTTTGACATGCCGCGACAGTATTAGTCGGGATATGAGTAATACGAACAGCAGTCTCAACTTTATTGACGTTCTGCCCGCCTTTACCGCCTGAACGGTATGTATCAATACGTAAGTCGGCAGGGTTCACTTCAATTTCTATATCATCATCAATTTCGGGAATAACGAATACCGAAGCGAATGACGTATGGCGGCGCTTGTTCGCATCAAACGGAGAAATTCTCACTAAGCGGTGCACACCATTTTCTGCTTTAAGATAACCGTATGAGTAATCGCCAACAATTTCAAGTGTGGCACTCTTAATGCCGGCACCTTCACCTTCGAGCATATCAACGATAGTAATTTTGAATCCGTTTTTTTCACCCCACCTCAGATACATGCGCATAAGCATATCGGCCCAGTCCTGGGATTCAGTGCCGCCCGCGCCCGAGTGAATGGTCAAGATGCCATTTTTCATGTCATCTTTTCCGCTCAGCATGTTTTTGAATTCAAGCTCGTGTATATCCTTATCAAGTGCCTCAAGCTCCTGAGCGATTTCAGGTCCGAATGATTCGTCGTTTTCCTCTTTGGCAAGCACGATAATCTCTTCCATATTGTTGGCTTTGCCGTTCAGTGTTTCCCACAGGTCAATCCATTGCTGCTGCATCTTGATCGATTGCAGTATCTTTTGTGCACCCCTCTGATCATTCCAGAATCCGTCTTCTTCGGTTTTCTTTTGAAGCTCAGCTATCTTTTCAGCTTTGGCATCTAATTTAAAGATAACCTCGTAGATTGACGATTCGTACTTTCATTTCGTTGTATGAGCGTAATTCTTCTTCGTACATATTACTTCCGCGTATTTATATTTTTATTCTTTGTTTACTTTTTCAAAAATTTTTTGTGCAGCCGAATCAAGATCAATGGCTGCATTTAGCAACACTTCTTCAAATCTCTTATCCTTACGAAACCATGTCAGTTGCCGTTTCGCGTAATGCCGCGTATTTCTTTTTACCAGTCTGATTGCTTCTTCCTGGGAAATACTCCCTGAAATATATTCAAACATTTCCTTATAGCCGACTGTGTTCAGCGCATTAATCTCCGGTGTTAATCCTTGTGCAGCCAGTGTACGTACTTCGTCCTCCAGCCCGAGTGCCATCATGGAATCAACCCGATTGTCAATCAGTTCATACAGTATGTCTCTTGGCCATACAAGTTGAAAACTTAAGAACTCCAGATCGATATCCCGTTGATATCCTTTCTGTAATTCATGGATAGGTTTCCCGGTCATTTTAAAAACTTCAAGCGCCCTCATGACACGTTTCCAGTTTTGGGGCAGCATTGAACCGGCTGAAACAGGATCAACACTTCTTAATTGTGCATACAAATACTCTTTGCCGTGTTCATGAAGTATCGTGAACAGTTCGCCGCGAATCTCTTCATCCGACGGCACATCAAAAATACCGTCCATGAGAGCTTTCAGATACAATCCAGTCCCACCTGCAACTACAGGTATTTTATCCTGCGCATGCAAATCCCGAATTATCTCCAGAGCCCCATTTTCAAACCTGCTGGCATCATAAACTTCCGTTAATTCCAGAAAGTCTATTAGGTGATGCCTTATTTCTGACAATGTTTGTTTGTCGGGCTTCGCGGTACCGATATCAAGATGCCGGTAGACCTGTCTGCTGTCTGCTGAAATTATCTCTGTGCCTAATTGCTTTGCAAGGGAAAGCGCAACAGAAGTCTTCCCTGAACAGGTGGCCCCGGCAATAATAATAACTCTTTTTTGCACAGTTATTTCAACAGTTAATAAAACAGTGGTTAATTTTTATCGTTCCAGCCTTCTCGGCCAATCAGAGGGACAAAACCAAAGTCAGGCACCTCTTCGACATTGAAGTCTGTTTCGCTAACACGCGTTATGATGTTCATCGCCTGGACTTTTCTGTCTCCCACAGGGATAATCAATCTACCACCTATCGCGAGCTGCTTCTTTAAAGAAACAGGGACAACCGGAGATCCGGCTGTAACCAGTATGCCATCAAAAGGAGCATACTCATTCCAGCCAATGGTACCGTCTCCGCATCGTACGAAAACCCTGATTCTCAGCTTCTCAAAAAGTTTTACCACATCAGTGTAGAGTTCAAAATTTCGTTCAATGGAAAATACACTCATGCCCATGCTGTGCAATATTGCAGCCTGATAACCCGAGCCGGTGCCGACTTCAAGCACTTTACTGCCCGGTTTCAGCTTAAGAGCCTGGGTCATAAATGCGACTGTGTAGGGCTGTGAGATCGTCTGGCCTTTGCCAATCGGTAATGCCTTGTCTTTATACGCGTGATATAGCATACCGGGGCTTACAAACTGGTGCCTTTCAACCTTATCAAACGCTTTTAAAACCGCTGTATCTGTAATACCACGGTTCATTAATATCTTGACTAATTCTTTACGTTCAGATTCATACATTCGGATAGAAAACCTAAAAAAGAGGAGCAAATATTCTATAATTTCGAAAACAAATTTAACAAATTCTGTATTACTTAGTAAATTAGGTATCTGTTTTTCGTTATCTACTGAGGAGATTTATTTATATGCTGGATTTACTGCTTGGAGCCGCTGCCATTGCAGGAATGCGCATTTGTGACGTTAGTATCGGAACATTCCGCACTATTCTGGTGGTGCAGGGCCGGAAATATCATGCCGCCCTTGCCGGATTTTTTGAAGTGCTGATCTGGGCCTTTGCAATACGATATATCTTCCAGCATCTCGATAACACCTACAACCTCTTTGGTTACGCAACCGGATTCAGCATCGGAAATATCCTTGGAATAACCCTTGAGCAGCATGTTGGTTTGGGATATGTTCAGATGATGATTATTTCAAAATTTCACGCCGATCAGATAGCTGATGAATTGCGAAAAATGCGTCTGGGAGTAACTATACTTCCCGGTGAAGGCGGAGCAGGTGGGGTTGCCATAATCATGACTGTGATTTCACGCAAAATACAGAAGCAAATTATTCGTGATATTGAGGCCATAGATAAGTCAGCGTTTATTACCGTACAATCATCTCTACCCTACCGCGGCTTTATAAGCGCAGCCAGGAAGTAACGATTCGTAGTTGCCGAATTTCGGCTTGTATACACAATATTGTAATTCTTTATTTCAATTTTTTTTAATAAATTAAAAAGAATTTATAATAATAGAACCTGGATTACGTTTCATTCAAAAAAGCAACGTTATCATTTTATGGTGAATACATGGAAATTACAAAGCCCGAAACAAATACAAACAACCAATGGCATACCATTTCAGGTGAAGAAACGCTACAGTCGCTTCATTCTTCGCCAACCGGTCTGACCCAATCCGAAGCCGAATCAAGAATTTTGAGATTTGGGACAAATGAATTAATAGCCGAAAAACGGGAATCGCCCTTAATTCTGCTGTTCAATCAGTTTAAAAGTCTTTTGATTATTATCCTTATCATCGCTGCCGGCGTAAGCTTTTGGACTGACGGCGTTGCTGAGGGTATTTCCATTCTAATCATCGTTCTGCTTGCAGGGGTGCTTGGATTTATTCAGGAATTTCAGGCTGATAAAGCCATCGAATCCTTGCAGAAGATGGCATCACCGCATGCACAGGCAATCCGTGACGGTGTAGAACTTCATGTAGAAGCCTCGCAGCTTGTCCCCGGTGACATCATCATACTAAAAACCGGTGATAAAATTCCTGCCGACGGAAGACTTATCGAAGCCAACAATCTTAAAATCGAAGAATCTTCCTTGACCGGAGAGTCATTAGCAGTGGAAAAATCATCTGGTATAATTGAGGGGAAGAATATCCCGCTGGGTGACAGAAAGAATATGATATATTCAGGCACGACCATTTCCTATGGCCGTGGTAGAGCGGTCATTGTTGCCACGGGAATGAAAACAGAGTTTGGTAAAATAGCAGGGATGCTGCAATCGACTAAGAACCGGAGAACGCCGCTTCAGGAGAATTTGGATCAGCTGGGAAAGAAGCTTGGAATTTTTTCAATAGCCCTTGCTGCTGCCATGAGCGGTATTGGACTACTCCGCGGTTATCCGTTTGAAAAAATGTTTATCTGGGGCGTTGCCCTTGCTGTTGCCGTAATACCCGAAGCCCTCCCTGCCGTGGTAACCATAAGTCTGGCTCTTGGGGTACAGCGAATGGTAAAAAGAAGAGCACTTATACGAAAACTACCAGCAGTTGAAACACTCGGTGCTACCAACATTATTTGCTCGGATAAAACCGGAACGCTGACACACGATGAAATGACCATCAAGAAGATTTATGTCTCCGGAAAAATGTATGACGTTGAAGGAGCCGGTTACACCCCTGAGGGTCAATATCGCTTTGAAGAAACTCCGGTAACAGCTAAAGAAGACAAAGATCTGCACAATCTTTTGAAATTCGGCACACTCTGTAACGACACGATTTTACAGAATACGGACGGAACATGGAGCATACTCGGTGATCCAACTGAAGGTGCTATTGTAGTGGCCGCTGCCAAGGCAGGAATTGAGTATTCAATATTGCGCGATGAATTCCCCCGCCTTGATGAAATTCCTTTCTCTTCAGAATCCAAGAGAATGACTACAATGCACAAAGTTAAGGGGAGACTCGAAGCATACAGCAAAGGCGCTATTGAGGTTATTCTTAACTCCTGTAATGCACAGTATATTAATGGAGAAGTTATTGAACTGACTGAAGAGGCACGTGCGCATCTACTGGCAAAAGCCGCCTCACTCAGCGAAAACGCATTGAGAGTCCTTGCTGTTTCGGCGAAAGTCTTAACAGCCAAAGTTTTCAATCAAAAAGAAATCGAGTCCGATATGGTTTTTGTCGGCATGGTGGGAATGTTTGACCCGCCCAGAGCCGAAGCAAAAACGGCAATTGATACGTGCTTCACTGCCGGTATAAAACCGATCATGATAACCGGCGATAATAAGATTACCGCAAAAGCAATTGCTAAATCACTCGGCATCCTACGTAAAGGCCGCGCAATGTCCGGCAGCGAACTGGATGAATTGAGTGACGAAGAATTTGAACATATTGTAGAAGAAACCGAAGTTTTTGCACGGATATCCCCTTCACATAAATTGAAAATCGTTACTGCCCTCATGGATAAGGGCCATATCGTTGCAATGACCGGTGACGGAGTAAATGATGCGCCCTCATTAAAGAAAGCGGATATCGGCGTGGCTATGGGTATTACTGGCACCGACGTCAGTAAAGAAGCAGCCGATATGATTCTGACTGACGATAATTTCGCTTCAATTGTTAATGCTGTTGAAGAAGGAAGAAGCATTTTTGAAAACATCCGGAAGTACCTTGTTTTCCTATTAAGCGGCAACATGGGAACAGTGTTTGCATTAGTTTACACGCTGCTTGCAGGTCTCAAGATACCCTTGACGGCGGTGCAAATCCTCTTCATTAATTTCATTATGGATGGATTGATTGCAATCGCATTAGGTGTCGAGCCCCCTGAACCGGGCATCATGAACCGTAAGCCAAGAAATGTAAAAGAAGGTATTTTAAATAAAGACACCATTGTTCTTATCGGTTTTATCGGTATTCTGATAGCTATTGTGACAACTGGTGTATATGTTTGGGCAGGTTCATCAGGATTCACCGATGAGCAGGCTAAAACAATGTTCTTCCTGACTCTGATCTTTGCAAGATTATTTAACGGATTTAATTGCCGTTCACTCGAGCAATCCATCTTCACCATGAAGTTTTGGAGCAATAAAGGTTTAATAATCAGTTCTCTGGTATCACTAGCCATGTCAATTCTGGTAGTTTCGGTTCCCTTCCTGCAGCAAGCATTTACCACTACACTTCCGAACCCTATAGAATGGCTGGGAATGATAGTGGCTGCGTTCTTTATTATTGTTGTTGTTGAGACAGTGAAATGGCTATTCAAACGCATGGCAAGCTAAATTGAGGAGTATTCACATGCTGCATCGTCTTTCACCAGCCGGCCCACTGGTGCTGCTTATACTTTTAAACATATGTACTCTCGGACAAAACAAGAATCAGCACTGGAAAGGCTACGCAGTTTTAGGAAATGGGAATATCTGCGCTGTCTACTCTGATGATCCAAGAATAGTTTCCAAGAATAACGGCCACTCAGGTATTCAACACCTCTATTATAAGAATTATACTGCCGACTATGTTCGCTTCTCTTCTTTTTCGCTTTTATCTCCTTCTATCATTGACAGCCCACCGCAAATTGACTCCACGGGTATGTGTAATTTCTTTACAACTCAAACAGTAAAGAAATATGCCGATAAGAGTGAAAGCAATGTTACTTGTTATGTCTCAGAAAAGGATGTCCTAGCACAGCAATTGACAGGAAAGAACTTACCAAAAGGCTGCCAATATTTGTATCAATTAGGCTTGCGGGAAACATTCATATCCGATGATACAATAAAAATAGTATACCGTACAGTTGAAAAAGATTACGCCGTTATTGGCTGGTCGAATGGCACTTATTTAGCTATTGGCGGCGGGAAAAACTCCTCCACACAAATGACTAATGGAATAATCTCGATTAGTGGAACTATCAAAGCAAATCAAGGCGCAGAAGTGCGTTTAGCATTGTCAAATTCTGCCAAGTCCGCAGCAGATTTGCTAACATGGTCCCGCACACGTGATTTGAAAAAAGAAAGCCTGTCATTTTGGAACTCGTGGATTAATACACGGGCAATCAAAGATGCGGCCCGAACCGGAGATAATGCTGAGCTTCTGGAATATTATAAAAGAACCTTGTACGCCGTTAAAAGCGCCTGTCTCAATGGACAGATACCGGCGGACATGACCGGCCAATTCGTGACCAATAATATGCCGCAATTGTACCCTCGTGATGCTATGAAATGCGCCAGAGTATTCCTTATGACCGGACATTTTCGGGAGGCGAAAGAGATAATTAGCTTCTGGACAAATCCTTCAATTCCCCAAAAATCAAAAGGCGAGTTTTTTGCCCGGTATGACGCAAAAGCAAAAGCCGTTGACGCCGGTTCGGGAGCACGGTATGATGAGCCTGAATGGGATGCCAATGGCTACATGATTCAGCTTCTGAAAATGTATTATGACGTAAAAAAGGAATGGCTTGCTCCCAAGGAGCTCGTATACGAACTTGCTGATTTTCTGATTTCGCAAATTGACCGTGAAGGTTTGTTGTATGAGGGAGGAATCGTCGAGTGGACCGCCTATCTGCCAACAACCAACATGGTGTGCTCCGCAGCTTTGGAGACAGCATCACAATTCGCCAAGGCTTTAGGTGATTCTGCTAACTACTTAAAATACAAGGCGGGAGCACAAACCATCTCAGATAATCTAATAAAGACTTTTGATAAAAGGGATAGTGCCTTAAAAGCAGTCAGGTTCCACGGGAATAAGACTTCAGACAACCGGAGCATTACTGAAGCGTCAACAAACAGACTCTTTATGTGGGACGGGACGATGCAGTTCGGTGTTTTGTGGGGATATCCGGAAGACAATATGCTCCGGGCTACGTTCGATTTTTATTATAAAAACATCATCAAAAATGACGGGGGGATGCAGTACTTTCAGGCTCTTGACCCCGGATTGGCAGGATATGGCGGCGATTGTTTCTTCTTCACTACCGCCTCATTATCGCAATATTTCTCCTTAAGCAAGCAGAAAGAAAAGGCCTTATATCTTCTCAAGTGGATGTGCCGGAATAGCAATGTATATGGATTGATGCCTGAACGGATATATTTAAACCAAACAGACTGTAGTGAAGCCTCTCCTCTTTCATGGTGCAATGCTGAATTCGCACTGGCAGTTCAAGAATATCTTCGACCTGCCGGCACCCGAAAATAACTACACAACGTTTAGAATAACCTTAAAAATATTCATACCATCGCCGGATTCTGCCTTTACTTCCCCACGATGCTGGTCAAGAATAGATTTTACGACCGAGAGGCCTAAGCCGACACCCGGAGTATTGCTGTCCCGTGCTTCCGGCGTCCTGTAGAACGGCTCGAATAACCTTGGCAGGTTCTCCGGGGCAATTGTGGCTCCAAAACTCATAACAGAAATTTCTACCTTCTTTTCAGAGGATAAGTATTTTGTCGTGGTTTTAATTGTTGAACCGTATGTGCTGTACTTTACCGCGTTATCATAGAGCTTGAACAGAGCTTGACGCATCTGGCCGTCATCAATCAAAACTTTGACGTCACGATCCGGATAAAATGAAAATTCTATCTTCTTTTCACGGCCCAGGATGTCAACCGAGCTGATAACTGCCTCAAGAAAAGTATTCACACTCATTTCTGCCATCTTAAACTGGATCAGTGCCCTGTCCAATCTGGAAATATAGAACAGGTTATCCACAATGTTTATCAGCCGGAGAGTCTCTTCATAATTACTTTCCAACACCGCCCTATATTCTGCCGATGTTTTCGGTGACATTAAGGCTACTTCAATTTCTCCGCGCAGTATCGTCAAGGGAGTTTTCAACTCATGAGATGCCGATATGGAGAATTGGTTAAGATAATTGTATGAGTTTTTGATCCTTTCGATCATGCCATTGATTTTTTTCACCAGTCTTCCGTACTCATCATTATATTCTTCCCCCATTATTTTCGCATCCAGATTCTTTACGGTAATCTCATCGGTTTTACTGATGATAGAATCAATACGCGACAACGCCTTGGAAGAAATAAGCGCCCCGCCAATAAATGCTACTAAGAAAAATATCGGAAATACGATATAAAAAATATTTTTAAGATATCGCAAAGTTTCGGAAATCAAGAAAACCGGGAAGGCAACATAGACTTTGAAGTTTGCCGATTCTCCATAGGCAACACGAATTTTATGTGTAGATAAGTGAATATCATAAAACTCGCTAAGTTGAATCACATTAGGAACAACATTATCAATCTTTAAATGTATCTCTTCCTGTTTAAGGCTGTTCGATTTAAAGATGATACTATCTTTATACACCACCTGTATAAAGACATTCCGGAGATTAATAGCCGCCTCCTCGTAAATCATGCTCCAGATGAGCTCTTCAGGTGCCTGTTTTAACGAGTTATTGCTTGGCGAATCGAACTTTGTGTTGTTTTTCTCAAGGAATACAAGAATCGAACTGGCCTGTTTCAATAAAGAAGCATTAAGCTGTTCGTTCAGTCTCTGATACAAATAATAGTATACGGTAATACCGATAAAGACTTCCAACAGCAAGAATAGCAGTGAATACCAGAGGGTAGACATAAATCTTGTCGAAAGGAGAAACTCTTTAATTCGTCTCATAACTAATTTCAATTACATTTTTAGAGTAACATACATCGAACAATTGGTCAGAAGCCAGATTTTTGGAATTAATATTCCGGAATATATCAATTATTCCTATATCCAAGAAGATATAAAATAGGCCGGATTTTGAGTCCGGCCTATGAAAAAGTTGTTATTTCCTGGAATTTTTACTACGAGTAACCAGCTATTATTCCTCTTTGGGCTGTTCGGTATTCTCCGCCGGCACATCCTGAGCAGGCGGTTTACCCTCCGCTCCGGGGATCTTGGATTTTTCCATTACTGCCGGAACCGGTTTAATTTTAATGGCATCTCTATCTTTGCCGGGTTTTATCTCATCGTCTAAGTCATGAGATTTTGATGCTGGTGAAACAACAGGCCTCTTCTGCTTTTCATTACTTTTAACCGGTTCCAAATCATCGTCTGTTTTCAACTTTGCCTTTGAAGCCTTAACTGCCGCAGTATCGGATTTACTAAGCGTATCAGCGGGAATAGCTAACTTCACACTGTCCTGTTTTACTGGTTTAGATTTATCAATGAGAGCTTGCTTAGCAGCGGCAATAGAATCACTCACAGCTTTTATCGAATCGGCAATAGCCTTTTTTGTTTCTTTATAGAAAGTAATCTTTGGATATACTGCTTTAGCATAATCGGTGTTTGGATATTTTGCTATGAGCGTATCATACATCACAGCAGCCGAATCGCCGAGCCGCAGCTTATCTTCTATAACATATCCAGCTGCCATTAACGATTTGGCGGCATACTGCGATTTTGGATGGTTCTGGTATATCGAGTAAAATAGTGCAGATGCTTTAGAATAATCATTCGAATGGAGAAGCTTTTCAGCATCCGCATATTGCATTTTTGCCGGGTCGGAGTCGAAATCGATAATAGGCTTTTTCAATTGGACCGCCGCGATATTGACAGCTCGGTCATCTTTATAATTATCATAAACAACATTATATATGCTATCCGCTTTCACAGTATCATTCACAATCGCATAGTAATTTGCAATTGCAAGCAAAGAACGGCAATAGTATGATGTCTCTGAAAAATTATTGATACCGAGACTATAATATATATAGGCAGAGTCGGGTATGTTCAACTCAGTCAGGAATAAATTTCCGATTTCATAAGTGTTTTTCGCAAGCAATGTCCGTAAAGAATCAGCAGTGAGAATAGGCCTCTTTGGGGCGCCCTTTTTCTCAACCTTCAGACTCTGCTCGCGGGCTGCATTTTCCTTCTCGAAAAGAGCATCGAAATTTCTTTCCCGTTCAGCAATGCGACCGACGGAAACAGTTCCAACTGAATCTTGTTTCTCCTGCTCTGAATTCGATTCCTTACCGATATTCGAAGTATCCGCAAAAGCTATAGAATCTTTTACGAATTCTTCCGGATAGATGGCATAATAATACTGCCGCTGATTTTCGTTAAAAGAATTTATCAGTGTAGAGTATTTCGTAAAAATTGTAGATTTTGCCCTTATTAGCGGCAAGTAATCCGCAGACGATGTTGACGATAATGCTTTTTGATAGTATACCGAGGCACTGTCGTAATTCTTGAAATCGATTTCGTATAATTGGGCAATTTCGTATCGGATACCGCCTGCCTGCACTGAGCTTGCATAGACCGTATCACACATTTTTAATTGCCGGTATGCATCCTGAGGACGATGCATCTGACGAAGCGATATGCCTATGGATAGATCGATGACATCATAAAACTCCTTGAATTTATCCTCATTCCGGAGTCTTTTGAACACATCCATAGCCTCTTCGGGACGATTCAAATTCAGAAGCATTTTCCCATATCGATTACTGGCTTCAAATGCTATATCGTAAGTTGGTGAATAGTTTTCAACCAACTCATACTGCCTGATTGCATCTTCGTATTTGCCTAACTTCTGGTACAAACTACCCATAGTGAAGAGAGTTCTTGCAATCAACGTATTTTTATTTGCGACCTTAATTAATTGTGCACAAAGCTCAATAGCCTGGTCAAAATTTTCTTTGACAATATTGTACTTTATCTCTTCGATGTAAATATCAGTAAGGATGTCTTCCCGGCCGATTTTCGTTGCTTCTTCTTTTACTGCTTCAAGAAGAGGCAGCCCTTTCGTAAAATCCTTCATCTGCATTTCGGTTTTGGCCTGCCATAATTCAGCATCTAAAACCAAATCACTTTCAGGATGGGCAGTGACCAATTCCTGAAATTTACGGATTGCTTTGACATAGCTTTTCTGATAATAGAAAGATTTGCCAAGCATCAATAAAGCATCGTCAACAAAAACACTTTTACTTCCGAACTGGAGAATTCTGGAGGCTTTTTCGATAACTTTGTTGAACTGTGCAGTTGTTGTTGCTGAAAGCGGAACGTCGGTCAATGCAAATGGATCTTTTTGCGTTTCAAGCGCGGATTCCTCTGCCTGCGAATACACATCAACCGTATTATAATATAAATTAAAATACGTGGTGAAGTTGCTCCACAAACTGCATCCCGATGCCATGAACAACAGACCCGATAACAGGATATATCGTGCTAAAGATTTTTTATTCAAGAATTGAAATCCACTTTTAAATTAAAGAGCATCTGTTCCCGATTCGCCGGTACGGATCCTGATAACATCATTTACCGGGAGTATGAAAATCTTTCCGTCACCAATCTGGCCGGTCTTTGCGGTATTAACAATAACATTAACAACCTTGTCGCAAATAGAGTCGTCAACAACGATTTCAATCTTGATTTTGGGGACAAATTCAATATGGTACTCGCTGCCTCTATATGTCTCAGTATGACCTTTCTGACGTCCGTAACCACGGATTTCAGTAATTGTCATTCCTTTGATGCCTTCTTCCGTAAGTGCTTCTTTAACTTCGTCCAGCTTGAAAGGTCTGATAATTGCTTCTATTTTTTTCATTTCTCCGACTCCGATTGAAATTGATTGTTCTTACTCTTACTTGCCGTGACAATGTTTATACTTTTTACCCGATCCGCAAGGACAAGGGTCATTTCTACCGACCTTGTCTTCAACACGGATTGGCTGCTGTTTCCCCGCGGGTGCCGGCTCTTCGGATTGTTCACCGCCCTTCATACCGATGTTCGTGGTATCAAGCTTTGTCGTTGTTATGCGACCTCTTGCCTGTTTCTTTCTTGTATTTTGTACTTCTTCAGGCGCTTGAGGGAAAAACTTAAAGCAGAACATAACGGTTTCGCCGTTTATCTGCTCTAAGAGCTGAATAAACATATTGTAGGCTTCATTCTTATACTCAATAAGCGGATCCTTCTGCCCGTATGCACGAAGGCCGATACCTTCCTTCAGGTCATCCATTTCACGCAAGTGTTCTTTCCACTTGTTGTCAATGACTGAAAGGAATGCAAAGCGTTCAATCCGCGCAAGCATATCCGAAGAGATAATCTCTTCTTTCCGCTTGTAAAATTCTTTTGCTGCGTTGGATATTTCCGTAGTCAATCCATCTTTACCCAGAGAATCAAATTTATCAGGTTCAATCTGGAAATCAATCATGAACGTTCTGAGCAAGTCTTCCCGTAAAGAATCAATCTGTGCTTCTTCGTAATATTTCTCAACCAATTCCGATACATGATCTTCCAACATTTCAAGCACTTCGTCTTTCAGACGTTCGCCGTGCAAAGCTTTGTTTCTACGTGAGTAAATAATTTCTCTCTGTTGATTCATAACGTCATCATATTCCAACAAACGTTTACGAATCGAGAAGTTATTCTCTTCAACTTTCTTTTGCGCTCTTCCCACAGACTTGGTAATTAAAGGATGCTGTATGACTTCGCCTTCCTTTAATCCCATCCGCTGCATAACAGAAGCCATGCGGTCGGAACCGAAGAGACGCATCAGGTCGTCTTCCAGTGAAAGATAAAACTTACTGACACCGGGGTCACCCTGACGGCCCGCACGTCCGCGTAGCTGGCGGTCAATGCGTCTTGATTCATGGCGTTCTGTACCGAGAATATATAAACCGCCGCGTTCCACAACACCGGGTCCGAGTTTAATATCCGTGCCACGGCCTGCCATGTTGGTAGCAATCGTAACAGCACCCATCTGACCGGCATACTCAACTATTTCAGCTTCACGCTGATGCTGTTTAGCATTCAAAACGTTGTGCGGAATATTTCGGTTCTTCAACATCTTACTGATGATTTCAGATACATCCACCGATGTGGTACCGACGAGAATCGGCTGGCCTGCTTTTCGCGACTCTTCTATCTTCTCGATAATCGCCGCGTATTTTTCACGCTTAGTGCGGAATATCGCATCGTCCTGATCGTCGCGTCTGATTTCGACATTGGTCGGAATAACGACAACTTCAAGTTTATAAATCTCAAAAAACTCGCCCTCTTCAGTTTCAGCGGTACCGGTCATACCGGCAAGCTTTTTATACATTCTGAAGTAATTCTGGAGTGTAATTGTTGCGAGGGTTTGAGTATCACGTTCAACGTGAACATTCTCTTTTGCTTCAATAGCCTGATGCAAGCCGTCCGAATACCGTCTTCCGGGAAGAACTCTACCGGTGAATTCATCTACGATGGCAATTTTACCCTCGTCTGTAATGATGTATTCGTCGTCTTTTTCGAATAGAGTATAAGCTTTTAATAGCTGATGCAGCGTATGAATTCTATCACTCTTTACCGAGTAATCATGATATAACTCATCCTTCATTTTAATTTTATCTTCTTCGGAAAGTTCGGGATTATTTTCAAGTTTGCTTATCTCCGTTCCCAAATCTGTCAGAACAAAGAACGTGGAATCCTCGTGTGAACCCTTTGCCAGCTCAACGCGTCCCTTTTCAGTCAGGTCGACCGAATTATTTTTCTCATCAATAACAAAATATAATTCGTCATCAATGACGTACATGTTCTTTGACTTCTCGCGCATGAACTCGATTTCAACTTCCTGAGCAAGTTTTTTATACTCAGGCTCAGAAAGCACTTTCATCAATTTTTCATTTTTCGGGAGACCGTGCATAGCGCGGACGATAAGCTTACCAGCTTCATAATTTGATTCTTTTTCGTTGCTGGTAGTCAGCATTTTTTCGGCTTCGGTCACAATAGAAGAAACAAGTGACGACTGTAGTCTGTACAGTTTCTCGATCAACGGTTTCATATTGTTGTATTGATGATCATCAACATCAACCGGGCCTGAAATAATAAGAGGTGTACGGGCTTCGTCTATAAGTACGGAGTCAACTTCATCCACGATGGCGTAGTTATGAACGCGTTGCACCTGATGCTCTTTTTCAACAGCCATATTATCGCGCAGGTAATCAAAACCGAATTCGTTGTTGGTACCGTAGGTAATATCACAACCGTATTGGCTTTGTCTTTCATCAGGATTCATGCTGGTAACGATAACACCGACAGTTAAACCGTGGTAACGGAAAATTTCACCCATCCATTCAGAGTCACGTTGAGCCAGGTAATCGTTTACCGTTACGAGATGGACACCTCTGCCTGTCAGTGCATTGAGGTATAGCGGGAATGTTGCAACAAGTGTTTTACCTTCACCGGTCGCCATTTCAGCGATTTTGCCCTGATGCAGAACAACACCGCCCATGAGCTGAACATCATAAGGAACCATGTTCCAGGTCAGTGTGTGTCCCATAACTTCCCAGCTGCGGCCACAGAGACGCTTACAAGTCTCTTTAACTACAGCAAAGGCTTCGGGTAGTAATTCATCAAGAATTTCTTCATATTTTTCGTCAAGTTCGTCATTCAGTTCGTCCAACTCATCACGGAGTGCTTTACGATCGAAATCTTCATTTGATTGAAGCTGTCCCTGAATTTCGTCTACTTTTCCTCGTAATTCGGCAGTATATTCTGCAATACGGCTCTTAAACTCGACCGTTTTCGCTTTTAATTCATCTTCTGAAAGTTTCTCAATTTCCTTATGACATACATTAATTTCATCTACAATAGGCTGTAATAGATTAAAATCTTTAGTTTTTTTATCGCCAAATAGCTTTTTAATAAGCCCTAACATCTAATCGTTTCTCCGAATTGATAATTTCAATATTATAAGCATATAAGATAATAAATTACAAGGTTTTACGTGAGATAAAAATGGATAAAAGATGGGAGGAAAAATAAAGGGACAACCTGTAGTTATTCAGGATAAAGCCCGGCAGTTCTAAGCCTACTTTTGGGCGACTACAACCTGGACTAATCCAAAAGTGAGATCTTTCCTTTTAACACTTGCAAATCCGGCTGATTTCAGAAGGCTTACCAAATCAATTTTTGTATCAAATTCTTCCACCGATTCCGGTAAATATGTATAAGCACCGGGGTCGCCCGAAATGACTCTTCCAAGCAGCGGCAGGATGTTCTTGAAATAAAAACGATAGAGTGCCTTGATCAGAGGATTTTTGGGCATGCAGAATTCCAGTATTGTAACAGCTCCGGCAGGCTTCAAGATGCCATAAAATTGCTGAAATGCTTCAGGGATATTGTAAAAATTTCTGACACCGAAAGCAACTGTTATGTTAGTGAAAGAACCGGCACGAAAAGGTATCTGCTCAGCAACCATTTGTACAAGTTTGCCCTGAATCCATATTGATTTTTTGTCAAATAAGGAAAGCATCGGTAGGGATAAATCAGCACCGAATACATTATGTATTCCCCTTTTATAAGCTTCATTCGCAAAATCTCCGGTACCACAAGCCACATCGAGTAAAACTGCTTCCTCCGGAAAATGAGTCATATTCAGCGCAGCTTTTCTCCAATAGTAATCAACACCGGCGCTCAGAAAATGATTAAGAAAATCATATCTCTTTGCGATGGAATCAAACATTTGTTTTACTTGTGTTTTTTTATCCGGCATATTGCTTCAACTCTTATTAATAATTAACCAGCGGACGCCCGGTCAGCTTCTGATAATAATTAAAAACCTTCTTCGATGTCCATACTGAAAACACCATGCATACCATACCTGCGATGAGATCGATTACATAGTGATACCGCAAATAGACAGTAGAAAAAATCAATAACGTACCAAGCGGCAGAACAATGTATTTGGCATTCGATTTGAACTTAACTGACAAATACATAACAATTGCGGTCATCATCGTGTGCCCGCTTGGGAATACATCACGCTGCACTAAAGAAGCCGGATTCGGAGTCCCGCGGGGTATTGATTCGCCTGCATTAATCCACTCTCGGAATATCGGAGTAATCCATAAACCGCGAAGGGTTTCGTCCGTTTTGGCAAAATCATGCATAGTAAATCTTGGCCCGACAGCCGGCATCAGAAAGTACGCAATATAGGACAGGAAAAATCCGTACACTACCGAAAACACCACGTATTCAGCCTCAAGTTCATGCTTTTGGGCGTACAAAAAAACAGCCAGGATGAACGGAATAATGTAGAAAGATGTATACGAAATTTGCAATATTTCTGTTAATACCGGATTTGCAATATTATGCAGCATCCAGGTCGGGTTAAATCCGAAAATGTGATGATCTATTTTAATCAACAGCCAGTCAAAATCATGAGGCCGCAGCGGTTTTATCATATTGTACAGTTCTTTGAACGTGAAAAATATCAAAGCGTACGGGTAAAACCAGTGTGTCAATTTAATGATCTTTGTCGGTTTAGTAGCATACAGAGATGCAAGAATATATATCAACGCCACCAAGCAAAAATTCAGGCAAATGAACAAAAATGCACGCGGCACAATACAGCTGAAAATCGCATTTGCGACAGTTAGCAGGCTTAAAAACGATATTATAGTAACATCTAAGGCGGATAATTTTTGAAGTGCGGTCTTAATAAAATTCATATGCTAATTACAGGATTATTCCTTCATCTTTCTCTTAATAAAATTTGTCAGTTGTATATAATCAGCGACTTGCAGCTCCTCAGCCCTAACCGCCAGATTAACGGGCGAATCGCTAAAATCAATGGCTTGAAATATACTATTATTCAAAGAATTTTTCAGGATTTTTCTCCGGTTGCCGAACGAGGCTTTAACTACTGAAATGTAGAGCGGAACATCATGGATAGTATCGCCCTTTTCAAGAAAACGGAGATGCATTACTACAGAATCCACATGCGGCCTTGGGTAAAATGCTGATGCCGGCACCTTAAAGCAAATCCGTGACTCAGTGAAGGTTTCCAGAATGACATTAAGTACGCCAAAATCCTTATCTCCCCGCTGTGCCAAAACTCTCTGCCCGGCCTCTTTCTGTACCATCAGAATAACATCCTGAATGATTGATTGGTTCTCAAGCAGTTTAAGTATTATTGGAGAGGTAATATTATAGGGAATGTTTCCGACAATCCTTAGTTTCTTTCCTCTTTGCGCATAATATTCAGAGAAATCGAATTTTAAAATGTCATTCTGAATAATATGCAATCCGGGGAAACGTTCTGCAAGATATCCGGCAGCACGCTCATCAATCTCGACGACGGTAAAATCCTTACCTACGTCAAATAAGCCTTCGGTAATAGCGCCCATCCCCGGCCCGATTTCAATCAATGAATCACTAGCCGAAGGTGCAATTTCCGCCACAATTTTTCTAATAATATTCTTATCCGAAAGAAAATTTTGTCCGAATTTTTTTAATGGCGTAACCTTATTATCTTTGTAGTGTCTTTGTCCTTCCATTGCCATAATTTTTTATTTTAGTTGTAAGTTACTCAAATCATATAATATTTAATTAATCAAATTTAGTCAGTCTACCACAAAAAATTCCATAATGGAGCCAAAATGAAAAAAGACTTTATTATAAGCATAGATATGGGCGGAACAAAAATTCTTACTGCGGCGATTAATTCCGAACAAGGAATAATCAGCAGCAATAAGCGTTCGACTAAACTGACTAAGAAAGACAGTGATGTTGCAGAGATATTATATGAGGGTATCGAGAATGTTATGGAAGATATGGATCTCTCCGAAAAAGATCTGAAGGCAATCTGCCTCGGCGTTCCCGGTTCGGTACACCCCGAAACCGGTATTATCGGATTTGCACCCAATCTCAACATTAGAAAATACAATATCAAACAGGCGCTTGAAGGATTTATTAAAGCTCCTGTTCTTTTAGAAAATGATGTCAATCTGGCTGCGTTGGGCATTCATAATTACGGGAATGCTAAAGGCGTAAGTAATGCATTAGTGGTATTCATCGGAACGGGTATCGGCAGCGGCTTGATTTTCAATAATCAGATTTACCGTGGCAATACATTTGCGGCAGGAGAAATCGGACATATCCATGTGATGGACGATGGTCCGCTTTGCGGCTGCGGTAAGCATGGATGTTTCGAAGCAGTCGCGAGTAGAACGGCAATTGTCAGGAATATCACCAATGATATTAAAGCAGGCAAACCAAGTAAGCTTGCCAAATTTGTCCGTAACAAAACGCAGATCAAAAGCAGAGCACTTGCTAATGCACTTGCGGCAGATGATAAATTGGCATGGAAGCATGTTAAAGACGCAGCACATACAATTGGGGCTACGCTTGCAAGCATCAATAATTTGCTGAATCTTGATTTAATAATCCTTGGCGGCGGCGTTGTAGGTGCAATGCATCAGTATATCGTTCCACTTATAAAACTATCCTTCAAAGAATACTCCATGAAGGATTCATCAAAGGCGACAAAAATACTCAATTCCAATTTGCACGATGAAGCTGCGTTATACGGCGGATTAGCGCTTGCAAAGGAATACCTCGATATTGAAGTATAGCTCTTAGATCTCCTGAAGTATAGCTTTCAGGTGCTGAGTAAGTGGGGATTTCTTGAAAGTCTTCGCCTTTACGCATACCTGAACTGTTGTGACTTCTGCAGCTAATTCAAATGTGCTGTTGTATATCTGATACAATAATTGGAATGATGATACTCCGGTCTCTTTTACCGTTATGTCAACGGTTATTTCCTCATTATGCTTGAGGGGTTTGAAATAGTTCGCGTTTGCCGATACTACCGGAAATGCATGTGTCTTCATCCCGAAATACTCTTCTACTGAGCCGATGGTATTAAGAAATTCTTCGAATGCTGAATGAGCTATTGGAAATATCTCGGCAAAAAAGAGTATCCCCGCCGGATCACATTGATGAAAAAGTATCCTCTTTTTAATAGAAGTCATGCGAAAACCTTCTGATTTTTGTTTATTTTACTTGAGAATCCGGTAAAATTATCGAATTATAGCTTGACAAAAATGAAATAGTGCCCTAATTTACACAAATTCAAAAAATGATGTTACCACAGAATGAAAATATTTCAAAAAAATCCCGTCTTATCATGTACTCTGCTTTTACTGCCACTGCTGTTTGTGTTGATTGGTTGTGATTCAAAAAGCGATTCCACGATAACAGATTCTTCATCAACAACGACTTACAATGTTACAGTCGCGGGTTCAGTTTTTATCTCAGGTACGGATACAGTGTTATCCGGTGCAACAGTGCGGATAATCCACGGTATACTGGAAACGAGTTCTTCGACTGGAAGTGATGGAAAATATTCGGTGAAGTTTGATGTTGATACCGGAATGGTGGTAACGATCATTACGTCATTAACGAACTACCTGCCTGATACTGAAAAAGTCTATGTGGCAAAAAACTCAGTAAATAATGTCGCCTCAATTTATTTAAAGAAGGTTTCGTCGGCTACCAAGATATCGGGTAACGCCGCATCAATTTATCTTTACTCTCAGAGTTCCGGCAGTATCGGAGTTCGCGGGAGCGGCTCACTTGAAACAGGCGCGATTGTATTTCAGGCGATAGATTCTTTAGGTGTCCCACTCGACCGGAACCATTCAGCACTTGTCAAATTCAGTTTCGGCGGTCACCCGAACGGCGGTGAGTATTTAACTCCACAGTATGTTTATACGGATTCTGTCGGCCAAGCGACGGTTTATCTAACTTCAGGAACCGTATCGGGAGTAGTTCAGGTAATTGCGGAAATCACCCAATCTAATAGAACAATCACTTCCCTGCCTGTATCATATACAATCAACGGTGGATTGCCTGAAACATCACATTTCAGCGTTGCTACACAGTATTTGAATTTCCCGGGTTATGATATTGCCGGATTAACTAATTCAGTTACAGCTTATGTAGGTGACAAATACGGCAATCCTGTACGTCCCGGAACAAGTGTATACTTTACAACAACAGGTGGAATCATCCCGGGTTCGGCACAGACTTCACAGTCCGGTACTGCATCAGTCAATCTCATGTCTGCTGCTCCGCGTCCGACTGACGCTACATACGGAGCCGGCTTTGGAACGGTAACCGCATCCACCATAGATGAATCACAGCAAACTATTAAATCAACTCATCTGGTTCTCTTTTCAGGTGTTCCGATTGTTACCATTTCGCCAACCACTTTTGACATCCCGAATGGTGGTTCACAAACATTCACCTATTACGTTAAAGATGAGAATGGAAATCCTTTAGCACCGAATACATCGATAAATATCAGTGTTGACGGTGAGAATGTTAAGACAGCCGGCGAAACCGAGATAAACTTACCCGACACTCAAAGCAAAGCGTATACTCAGTTTAGCTTCCAGTTGTATGACTCGCAGGATACTTTAGAGGTTCCAACTAAGGTTAGCGTCAAGATCAAAGTCAACGGTGCCAACGGCAACACACAGACAACTATTTTCGGTACCAGTAAGTAGAAAAATATTTTACCGTCATGAAAAAGGGAGTCGTATTTACGTACGACTCCCTTTTCAGTATAACCCATTAATGACTACCCGCTACTTAATCAGCAACATTTTCTTAGTTGAAGTAAAACTGCCTGATTTCATTGTATAGAAATATATTCCGCTCGGCAAATTTGAAGCATTAAATGCTACCGTATACCTTCCTGCCTGCTGTTGTTCATTCACTAAAGACTTGACAACCTTACCAAGAACATCATATACAACTAAACCGACATACCCGGCTTTGGCTAATTCGTAACTAATTGCTGTCGTCGGATTAAAAGGGTTTGGGTAAGGCTCATCTAACTTATAATCCTGTGTTTTTGGGTTTTGAGCGTCCTGTATCCCTACCTTCATTGAGGTATCCCCACTGTAGATAATAAAATATCCGTCTATACATGTTCCGGATGTGGTTGCCGTGCCGATACAAAAATCATTAACCCCATCTCCGTTTACATCACCCACCCCTTTTATCACCCCGGCAAAAAAGTCATCCTGATCGCCCCACGCGGCAACCGGCAGATTGTGCGCGTTCATGTCTTTACCGCCAAGCCATAACTTAGCTACCGCATAGCCGCCTCTTTCCCGCGACAGAAAATCATTATACCCATCGCCATTTACATCGCCAACCTTCTCAAAGCGAAGTAAATCGCTGTTTTGCGTGTTTAGTATTACTTTCGGAATGGTGTCTAATGGGTAATTTCCGTAAAGAATACTGTTTTTCATATAATAGGTAAAGTTTCCATAACTCGGCATAATTATGTCTTCTTTCCCATCTCCGTTAATATCTCCGATAAACTGCATTGCATCAAAGCGCCATTTATGTTGACCCTGCTTTAGCCGAAGAACTGCTATCGTATCCCAGTTTTCGTTACCGAGAATAAGATTACCTGTGCTGATGGAGTCAATAAGGTGAACATTAGTGTCCTTATAAGTAGTCTGATACCATATGTCTGTTTTTCCGTCACCGTTGATATCCCCGAATTGGAAATTTGCGATAATAGTTTTGCCGCTTGTATCACCGGATAGTATCATCTTAGGAATAGTATCAAGAACCGGATTTGTTGTGTAAAAGTAATACGAATGCGCTGTGGATTTTAGATGATTCGGGATACAGTCATCCATCACTAATAGATCATTATACCCGTCTCCGTTAAAATCGGGCAACGTATATAAGTATATACCCCACCATATACTTGAGCCGACTGGTTGAGGCAGGTGTATATCGGGAATGGTATCAAGCAGTTTCCCGCCGTAATATATTTCTAAATCGGGCGCAAACGTACTTGGATCATAATAGCATACTGCTATATCTAATTTCCCATCATGATTGACATCAATTGTAGTGATTGCTTTTGGATATTGGTCATGATATCCATAGAAGCTTTTAGCCGGAATAGTATCAAGAAGGCTGCCACCAAAGAATATATTAAATTTCTTTTCGGTGCAACTGTATGCTAGAAAGTCATCATACCCATCCCCGTTCTGGTCACCAAGGGAGAAAATATTCAGTGATTGATTCAGTCGCATGAATTTTTTCATCAGCACCGCATTGAACTTCGTTTGCGGATAAAGAGAAATAAGACCTAACAAGATTATTAATAATGTACTCTTCATGGCTGTACTTTCTTTTTATAAAATTTCAGCAACTATTTTACAAGCAATAATTTTTTACTCTGCCTGAAGATGACATGGTCACCCTCGGTAGCAGTCAGTTCAATAAAATAAACTCCGCTCGGCAGGTTCACCCCGCTATACTCGTACTTGTGAACTCCCGCTTTTTGTTCTTCTGATAACAACTGTTGTATCTCTTGCCCCACTGTATTATAAATCGTTAATCGTGCTTTGCTGTCTTTTCCCAATATATAATTAATTGTCGTTGTCGGATTAAAAGGGTTTGGGTAGGGCTCATCAAGCTTGTAATTGAGTGTTTTCGGGTTTTGCTCATCCTGTATCCCGACTTTCATTGAGGTATCCCCACTGTAAATAATAAAGTATCCGTCTATACATGTTCCGGATGTGGTTGCCGTGCCGATACAAAAATCGTTTATCCCGTCTCCGTTTACATCCCCGACTCCCTTTATTACTCCGGCAAAAAAGTCATCCTGATCGCCCCATGAAGCAACCGGCAGGTTATGCGTGTTCATGTCTTTGCCGCCGAGCCATAACTTGGCTACCGCGTAGCCGCCGTTATCCCGTGATAAAAAATCATTATATCCGTCACCGTTTACATCCCCCAGTTTCTCGAAGCGAAACAAGTCTTGGTTTTGCGTGTTCAGAATTACTTTCGGTATCGTATCAAGAGGATAATTTCCGTAAAGAATACTGTTTTTCATATAATAGGTAAAATTCCCATAACTCGGCATGATAATATCGTCCTTCCCGTCTCCGTTGATATCCCCGATAAACTGCATCGCATCAAACCGCCATTTATGCTGTCCCTGCTTTAGCCGAAGAACCGCTGTCGTATCCCAGTTCTCGTTACCGAGAATAAGATTACCTGTGCTGATGGAGTCAATAAGGTGAACATTAGTGTCCTTATAAGTAGTCTGATACCATATGTCTGTTTTTCCGTCACCATTGATATCACCGAATTGGAAATTTGCGATAATAGTTTTTCCGCTTGTATCACCGGATAGTATCATCTTAGGAATGGTATCAAGAACCGGATTTGTTGTGTAAAAATAATACGAATGCGCTGAGGATTTTGAGTGGTTTGGTGTATTTATATCCATTACCGCCAAGTCATTATACCCGTCTCCGTTAAAATCAGGTATAGTAAATAAATATGTGCCCCACCATATACTTGAGCTAGCGGGTCGTGGCAGTTGAACATCGGGAATAGTATCTAAGAATTTCCCTCCAAGATATATCTCAAAATCAGGGGCAAAGGAAACGGGATCATAATAGCAAATCGCTACATCCAATTTTTCATCATGATTAATATCTATTGTTGTTATTGCTTTTTCCCATTGGTCGTGGTATCCGGAAAAACTGAGAGCGGGTATGGTATCCATCGGATTACCGCCAAAAAATATAAAAAACTTCTTCTCGGCACAGCTGGCGACTAAAAAATCGTCATACCCATCACCGTTTTGGTCACCAAGCGGATAAATATTTTTGTCCTGATTCAACGGCATGTATTTCTTCATCAGAACCGTGTTGAATTTCGTTTGCGGATAAAGCGAGGTTGCGAGTAATAATACCACTGCTGCTACAACTATATTTTTCATACAATTCCTCTTTCGACTTTTCTATTTAATTAGCATAAGCTTTTTACTCTGCCGGAAAGCGGCAATGCCGCTTTCGTTTGCGTCTTCAGGCAAACTTGTGGGGTACAATTTCATAATATAATTTTCTGTTATTCATGCGATGTGTGATTAAAAAAATCAACAATTCCAACAACGTGCCTATCATTATATCATGCCTCAACAATCTATGCATTAACTTACCCAGTTATTCTGCCATTATCAAGTTAAATCAGTAATGAGCGAATTGCATCATACAAAAGGTAACCATGTGGATTTAAGAAAAGGCTGTTGAATAGTAACATAGATGACCGAAAAACGGACTGAATTGGGGATTAAACAAAAAAGGTTGTCGTATTTAACTTTGGCGACAGCCTCTTTTTATTTGCATAACTGCGATATGATGATGGAAGCAGCGACGCCTACATTAAGCGATTCGCCTGCCCCCTTTTTCGGAATGGTAATGTATGTTTGAATGTGTTTCTTAAGCGCTGGAGATATCCCCTCTGCTTCGCTTCCCATGACCAATAATGTTTTCTCCGGTGGCGTATAAGCAAAGATATTTTCGCCATGTAATTCCGCCCCGATCACGACAAATCCCGCATCCCGGGCTTGCAGAAGTTTTGTATAGCCGGCATCATCACTAATGATATTCATCGAGAAGATGGCACCCATTGAACCCCTAACTACCTTTGGATTAAAAACATCAACGGAGTCACGGCTGAGCATAATATCACGAATACCAAACCAGGCTGCAGTGCGTATCATGGTGCCCGCGTTACCGGGGTCTTTAATTTCATCAAAGTAAAGAACGCACCCTGCGTGCAGCTTATCAACACGGTCTTCAAAAACAGGCATTTCGAGCACAGCCCCAATTCCCTGGGCAGTTTGCGTATCGCTAAGTAGTTTGAATTCTTTTTCAGCTACAACGTGTATTTCGTATGATGAAAGAAAGCTGTTATCGTGTGAATTGAGATAGCTTTCGGTAGCGATGACAGCCTCGCAAAAGTAATTGCTTTTTAAGGCTTCTTCTACGAGTCGCTTACCCTCAACAAATATCTTACCGTGGGCAGTCCGGTATTTCTTCTCTTTCAGAGAGGCGTATTCTTTGAGGGCTGCTTTTGTTATCATATCAAGGAATCGTATTTCTGTTCTTCATCGGACTGCCGGGATTCATGAAGCTGTTTGAGATAATCCCATGAGTATATTCCCGAATCGTGGCCGTCTTTCCAGTTAATCTGAATGGCATATCCGCCCACGGGTTGTATTGATGCTATTTTATAAGCCTCTGGAGTGGTGGCAGTAGGGCCTTCCGGTATGTATGTTTTAAAGAGAACCGTTTCGCCTTTACAGCCGGCACATGGACACTCATCCCGTAAATAGCCAAGCGGCAGCTGCCATTCTTCGGGTTCGTTCCATACCAGAATAAGTTTTTCGTCTTTAACTTTTATTTGTTTTGGCTGCATATGTCACTTGGAGTTTGCGGGAAATATTGCACTTAATAATTTCGTCATAATGGTTTTATGATCGAGAACGGATGTTTTAACTGCCAGATCTGCTTCAAGTAAAGCTTCGGCAATAATTTTCAATCTGTTTGGCGAATATCTTTTCGAAATTGCAGCTAACTTCGGATAGGTCCACGGCTGCACGCCAAGTTGTCTCGCCGCATCAGGCTGCGATATCCCCGACTGAATCTGTTCCGGTATTCTTGAGACATTCGTGAACAACTTATTAAAATAGCCGATCATGGTAAGCGGATATTCACCTGCATCAAGCAAGGTAAAAGCTACACGGAATGCCTGCGGGCCGTTATTCTCTTCAATCGCCTTTTCAAGATCAAACACAAGAAACTTTTTCGTATCAACCATCTGCGCCATTACCGTTTCACGGGTTATGACCTTTTCATCTTTCAGATACAGAAAAATTTTATCCAATTGCATTTCGAGAATTGCCCTGTCTTCACCGCTAAGATCAATGAGAAGTGCGGCTTCAGCCGGAGCAATCGTCTTGCCGTTATCGGCAGCCTTTTGAATTATCCAGCTTTGCAGATTTCGCTGCTGGAGCGGTTTGCTCTCGAATATATAACCTTTTTCAACAAGGGCCTTGGCATATTCCTGCCCCATCGCAGTAAACTTACCCGCGTGACTCATGATCAGATGAGTGAACGGAGAAGGAGATTTTATGTACGAGGCAAAGATGTTTTTTTCTTTTTCAGGACGGGTTTCAAGTTCTTTGTATATAACCAGCTTATCCTGCCCGCCCAGCGGATATGACATAGCAAAATCCAGAACTTCATCGCATGCGGACTTGCCGTAATAAACGCCGCGGTCAAACTCTTGATTTACTGTCGGAAGAATTGCGGCCTCCAACTCTTCAATAGTTTGATTAATCTGATATGTATCCTCGCCATAGATAAAATAAACCGGAAGGAACTGCTTTTTCTTTATGTGCGCTCCGATTTCCGATACCGGCGGAAGTGATACTCTTTCTTTACTCATTAATTACTCTATTCTTTACCTTTTTGGTTCATTTACCCCCTGCAATTTACATCCGGGAATAAACAAAGTAAAGGCTGTATTAAAAGCATTCAGACAATTTCATGAAGCCGCCTTAGCGGCAAGTATGGAACCGTAACTTTTAATACAGCCTGAATATGGATCAGGGAAATTATTTTTCCCGTATTTCTATAGCAACTGACTCGATTTTAATGTCTTTTAATGGGCGATCCTGTCCGTTTGTTGCAACTTTACCAATGGCGTTTACAACATCCATTCCACCGATTACCTTGCCGAATACAGAATGCTTTCCGTCTAACCACGGCGTATCAACAAGTGTTATAAAAAACTGGCTGCCGTTGGTGTTCGGTCCTGCATTAGCCATCGAAAGAATTCCCGGTCCTTCATGCTTAGCTGACGGATGAAATTCATCGGCGAAGTTTTTACCCCAGAAGCTTGAGCCGCCTCTTCCGGTACCGGTCGGGTCGCCGCCCTGAATCATGAATTTATCAATAACACGATGGAATATGATTCCATTATAATAGTCTTTCTGGGCTAGTCCGACAAAATTCTCTACAGTTTTCGGAGCATATTTGTCGAATAATTCGATCTCAATCTTGCCCATTGTTGTTTGCATAATTGCTACAGTCATAAAATATCCTCATCCTTAAAATTAAATAACAGTGTTAGCGTTTCTCGATTTTTATAGACAACATTTTAACAGGAACTACCGGACGGTCATTCTTTGTCTTTGTTTTTCCAATTGCTCTTACAACCTCTTGTCCCTTGATAACCTTTGCAAAGATTGAATAGTGGCCATCCAGGCGTCTTTGCGGGCTCAATGTAATGAAGAACTGGCTTGTGTTTGTGTTGGGTCCACGGTTAGCCATAGCGACAATCCCTTCTTTGTCAAAAACGAGGTTCGGCGTTACTTCATCTTCGAATTCTTTGCCCCAGATGCTGCTTCCACCGGAACCGCTTCCCGTCGGATCCCCGCCCTGGATCATAAATTTGTCAATTACTCTATGAAAGAGAATTCCATTATAATATCCTTTCTTGGCCAATCCGATAAAGTTTTCAACCGTCTTTGGAGCTTCTTTCTCGTAGAATTCGATTTCAATGGTACCCATTGTTGTCTTTATTACAGCAACGGTCTTACCGCCGGCCTTTTTTGCGTTCTTTTGAGCGTATGATACAGAGCTGAACGCGACAAGAGCGCCAAGTAAAGCAAAGAGGACAAAATATTTTTTCATATGTTTTTCCTTTATGATGGTAATACTTTATAAAGCAGCCGTTATCAGATTCGACTTGAGTAAAATCAAAATAACCAGGCCGAGAATAATACGATAGTAAATGAATACGGATGTAGTATTCTTTTTCAAAAACTTCAAGAGAAAATCAATTGCCAAATAGCCGCTTATTCCGGATACCAGCGTGGCAACGATCATGGCAACCATGAGGCTATGGTCCATATAGTGGAGGCTTTCTTTCAATTCCAGTAAACCGCTCGCAAAAACCGCGGGGATGCTCAACAAAAATGAAAAGCGGGCTGCGGTTTCGCGTTTCAATCCAAGGAATAATCCACCGGTAATTGTTGTACCCGAGCGAGATGCTCCCGGAATCAATGCAAAACATTGAGCGCAGCCAATGAGAATTGCATCTTTAATTGAGACATGCTCTAAATCTTTTTTAAATGTTGCGACTCTTTCAGCAATCGCAAGAATAACAGCCAAAAGGATTAAAGAAAATGATATGACAACCAAATTCTTTGTCAACGCACCTTCAATGACATGTTTCAGGCTCAATCCGATTAGGACAATCGGAATAGTGCCTAACCCGATCATCCAGCCCATTTTAGAATTCAATGATTGTTGTTTGATTGCCTTTCTTTCAACTACGTTCTCTTGCACGAATGCCCGCAATATTGAGATAATATCTTTAAAGAAATATATTAGTACAGCGCAAAGTGTGCCGAGTTGAATTACAGCAATAAATGCAGTCCACCTTTCAGTATGAGCAGCATCAATTAAGCCCATTAATTTGCCTGCGAGTGTTAAATGTGCAGTACTGCTGATAGGCAAAAATTCCGACAAGCCCTGAATAAGACCAAGGACGATTGCTTGTATAATTGACAAATGACCTCCTTATAAAATAAAAAGTACACCAAGTTTAATTCCGGCAGAAAATGCCGAAAACTTCACATTGCCCGGTTGTGAGGCCCCTGCGATCAGATAATTCCCGGCGCTTGTTTTGGGAGCCGGGATATAATCATACCGCAATTCGCCGCCAATATAGGCATAAGAAATACTTGATAATTGCGTTGATGCATCCGCTCTGCCTACAATACCCCATCCCGTGGAACTATACTTCGTTTCATTGATCGTATAGTTCTTTTCGGAAACCGATAAAAACCTTGGACCGATACCGGCGCCGATCTTCAACTGATATCCCTCGTTTGAAGATACCCGATAATACATGAATGACGGTTTAAATACCTGATACGACATTTCATAACCGCCGTCACCATTAAAAGTATTGAGTTCAAGAGCAGCTTCTAATCCATACTGAGCCGGTAGAATTCTATAACCCACCTCAACGCCAAACTCAACAGCCGATTGAAATGAACTTAACTGATTAGCGCCCATATAGTTTATGTTCAGATAATCGCGTAAGGATGGCATATTCACCATACTCAAGCCCATACTGCTTCTCAATTCGATCTGTGAATGGGCAATGCCGGAGTACAATAGTATTAACACAACAAATAAATACCTTTTCATATGCTCTTTCCTTCTTCTCCATCATTAAATATCGTATCATCCAAATTGGTTCCATATCTCTTGCGGAATGCGAAGAAATAAAGTACGGCAAATAAAATGCTTAATATGTACGATATACCGTGGGATATTACAGCATATGCGGCGCTTACAACTTTTACAACACCGAAAACCGAGGCCAATATCATTTGAGTAATTGCATGATAGGACCCTATACCACCCGGAGTCGGTATTATCATACCCACTGAACTGATGCTCATAGTAACCCATGCCATTGCAAAAGTAATAGGGATCATGTATTGGATACCAACGATATAAAATCCGATCAATGAGTTAAGAGCATAATTCAGCATAATCAGCACACTGAATATTATTATTTCAACATAGGTTCTTGTGCCTTGAATACTCAAAAAGCCATCTGAAAGTTTAACAAGCAATGATTCGATTTTGACCGCTGCGGGAGAAGATATTTTTTCTATCCGCCTTGTAATTACCGGCAGCAATGCATCACGGTTTTTCACGAATAAAACCATCAATACAACCATAATCAGCATGAGCGCTAAACCAATAATCGAAGTCGCGTGTAACCATGGGAATTTGGAATATATTTCGCCGCTGTAAATCACTCCGCTTATGAGAACAGCTAAGCCGAAGAAAACCATATCAATCATTCTTTCCACAACAATAGTCCCAAGAATTGACATTCTGGAAACTTTTTCATACCGCCCCAGGAAAATGGCACGGGATACTTCACCCAGTCGCGGTACCGCGTTATTGATGCCATATCCAAGCATGAGTGCAGCAAAAGCATGGTGCAATGATAAATTAGGTTTGACTCTTTTCAACATGATTTTCCAGCGATACGCGCGCAAAACATGCGCGGTCATAGTTGTACAGGCAAAGACCAATATCCAGCCAAAAGATGAATTTCTTATAGCTTGCAAAAACTCATCGACTTGAATTCCACGGAAAGCAATAAACAACAACGCGATTGCCAGTACAATTGATAATATTGTCCCTAATAATTCTTTGTTAGAGACCTTTTTTTTACCGGAGGTCAATAGTCTTGATTCCCTCAATTGGTTTATATGTAAAGAAAGACGATTCGAGCGGTATATTCAGTTGATAAGCACTCAGAGTGAATGAGACGTCATTGTTCTGTGAATCGGTTATCTTGAATTTGGAGATCAGATTTTCGGCGTTGACCCAGAATTCCGCTTTCTTAAAACCGACCGTAGATTTATTCGGCAATAATAATAGCTTTTTTAAACTCCCCTCGGTGCTTTCCGATACCGCACAGGAAGCAGGTGTTTTTAGAATGAGCGTAGGCAATGAAATAAGTGAAATATCTGACGCTTTATATTTCGACAGCATAACCTTCTTACCTTTTTTGTTGAGGTTCCAGGTTGTAACGCCGTCAGTTGCCATAGTTAAATCTTTTAATTCAACTTTAATCTTATTCTCTTTTTGGTAATAGAGCGTACCTGAGAAAGAGCTATTACCGCCATCACCCTGCTTAAAAGTGACTTTAAATGAATTGATGCTGACAAATTTTTGTTGTACAGCCTGTAATGTTGCATTTCCCTGCGCCATGAAACATACCGGCGTCAGCAGCAACAGCATCATCGTTAGACGATATTTCATAAGTTTCTCAAAATCGTTTCTAATTGTTCGTCATTTTCCACAAGAACTTGACGTGCTTTACTTCCGTCGCTTGGTCCAACGATGCCGGCATCTTCCATCTGATCAATGATACGGGCTGCACGGGCATAACCAAGGCTTAATCTTCTCTGCAGCAATGAAACCGAACCCTGCTGATGCTGCACGACAATCTTGGCCGCGTCTTCAAATAACGGATCAAGATCAGCCGATGACATTCTGCCGCCGGAATTTTTCTTTTCGTATACCGACGGAAGATAATAAGGCTTTGAATAGCCCGGTTGTCTCTTTACAAACTCGGTCATACGTTCAACTTCTTCAGTTGAAATAAACGCGTTCTGCAAACGTACAGGTTTCGGCATGCCGGGTGGCAGGAAGAGCATGTCACCTCTGCCGAGCAGCTGCTCAGCGCCATTCATATCCAGAATAGTACGCGAGTCAATTTTGGTCGCAACCTGATATGCAATTCTTGTACTAAAATTTGCTTTAATCACACCTGTTATGACGTTGACAGAGGGCCTTTGGGTTGCAAGTATCAGGTGAATTCCTACTGCTCGCGCCAATTGTGCCAATCTCGCGATAGGTTCTTCGACTTCTTTACCCGCGGTAATCATCAAATCAGCCAACTCGTCAATAATAACGACAATATACGGTAGGAAATGGTGCTTTACTGTTGGAGTATCTTTCGGTTTCTTAACCGGATCGGTGACTTTCAGGTTGTAATCAATAATATTTCTGACACCGGCCTTTGCAAGCATATCATAACGGCGTTCCATTTCTGTTTCGACGGATTTCAGCAAAATAACCGCGTTCATCGGAGCCGTAACAATGTCCTCGTCAATATCCGGACATACGGCCAAGTAATGCTGACGTAACGCCTGATAGAAGGAAAGCTCAATTTTTTTCGGATCAATGATTGCCAGTTTAACATGTGCCGGCGTTTTTGAGTAGAGCAGGCTGGCTATCATCATATTGATACCAACGCTCTTTCCTGAACCGGTAGAACCCGCCACCAACAAGTGCGGCATCTTAGCGAGATCTGTCGTGTAAATATCGCCCGCAATGGTTTTACCAAGCGCCATCGGCAATTCCGCCTTCAGCTTTATAATGTCTTGCAGGACGGCTTTGGCTACTACCATTGAGGATTCCGAATTCGGAATTTCCACACCGATTGCGCTTTTACCCGGTATCGGAGCAATAATACGGATACCGCGCGCAGCCAATGCAAGCGCTATGTCATTTTCGAGGCTTACAATCCTGCTGATTTTAACACCCGGAGCTGGTTTAATTTCGTATAATGTAACAACCGGTCCCGGTGTAACTTCAATATCATCAATCTGAATGTCAAACAATGCTAATTTTTCTTTCAACTGCTCGGCATTTTTCCGCAATTCGGATTCGGCGATGCGGAAATCTTCCTTGGGAATTTCATTAAGCAAATCGAGTGACGGGATAACATAATCAAGTTTTTCATCCCACGGTTCGGGAAGTTTAGCTTCTTCCTGACGCAGTGTCATTACCTCGGATTGTACATCTTCAAGCTCATTTTTATTAAGCTTCGATTCTTCCGGATGCTCAACACCAGCAACAACCGGTTCAATAACAGCAGGTTTTTCTTTTTTCTTTGACTCTTTTTCTTTCGGCTCTTTTGCCTGAATTTCTTCCTGTTCTCTCTTCTTAATTCTGATACTTGTTTCAGCCGCGGCAGCAGAAGCCTCAGGTTCAGGAACTGCATCTCCCTTGCTTTGCTTCGAGAACAAGCCGCCTCTTTTGGCTTCTTTAATCTTTTTAACCGGAGGTGTGTTGATTTTTACCCCCTCTTGCTGAGGCTCGGATGACTCTTCACCCTTTGCGGCCCGCCATGCATCGAATCTCTCTTTAAGGAACTCAAAAAACTTTTCAATCTTGAGGTCTATCGCGTAAACGCCCACTGTTACCAATGCGGTAAGTATGATTAAAAGGCTACCGATTGTGCCGACAAGAGATGTCAATTTTGCAGCAAGCATCCTGCCGACATTACCAGATAAATATGTCCCGGTGCCGAACAGATAGAGTTTTACCTGGAGAACACTTATCAGAGATGAAAATAAAATGGCGATAATAATCAGAACACTGGTAAGTTTAATTTTTGTGTGTGATTCCAGAGGAAAGAAATAACCATATGCCCAGATAAAGATGATGACAGGAAATACCAATGAAGGAAAGCCAATCGTGTGCTCGTAGAAGAAATCGGCAATATACACGCCGAATAAACCGAACCAGTTTGAGGGATTGCCTTTCGCGCTACCGATGAATCCGATGTCTTCATGAGAAAAAGACATCAGGCTGCCGAAAATAATTATGGAAGTAACAACAAGAATAAGACCATAAATCTTTTGGCGCTTTTCCTGTGTAAAAACGAATTGTCCTTTTGAAGGTTCTTTGGTTTCCTTCTGTGTCTTCGGACTCTTTCTATGTAACTGCTTTGCCATTAAAACCTGTCGTAATATAAAACTCTATTTGTTACCCGGCACGGGGCGTACCTTGATAATACTTGTGGAATACTCCGGCACAATTGTCGAGACATTCAATCTGCTGCAGTAAATAATATCTTTTTCAAATCCATTTGCCATCAGCAATTTGCCATGGTCTGAATTTACCAGCATTTTATAAATGTCATTCATCACCAAACCGGACAAGTCTATTGCAGCGCGAGCACCGTCAGTCAATACGACATCCGGCTTCAATTTGCAAATCTCGCGGACAATCAATCCGGCACAAACGGTATCCTCTATACAGAATAAGCCATTCGCTCCGGAGCAAACGATCTCAACGACTTCTTCATTCAAATCCACCAGATGACCGGCAATACTTTGAACATTCAAAAATGAAGCAATTAATGTTGCCTTCGAGTATTTTGTTTTCACAATCGCTTTGCTGCCGTTTGTGGTAAACAAAATAACTGATTTGCCTGCAATATTCTCGGCGGTGTATTCCAAGGGTGAATTACCGAGATTAAAACCATCTATTTTCTTTGTATTCCGTTCTCCACCGATCAGTGTTTGCCCCCCGAACATACTGCTCGAAGCCTTCATTGCAAATTCAATCGAATGAACCGGAATAATTTCTTTAGCTCCGTTCTCCAATGCTGTAACAATAGTTGTTGTTGCTCGAAGAACATCAATAACCACTACCGTCTTATCACTAAAATACAGTTCCTCCACCGCAGATGGCGACACTAAAACATTAAGCTTCACCTAATAAACCTCTTACTTCCCTATTCAACAAACACTATTTGGCGGTTATAAAAGGAAGAGTAACGACCTTTGCAGGATGTTCTTTCCCTCGTATTGAAAAATTAAATGTACTGCCTTTTTTAAACTCTTCTTCATCAACATAGGCGAGAGCTATTGGTTTATCAGTACTTGGGCTTACGGTTCCGCTGGTTACCATTCCAACTTTCTTACCTTCCACAGTTATGTCATATCCGTGGCGTGGGAAAATCCGCTCGTCACTGACTAACGGTATTAACCTTCTCTGAAAACCTGATTGTTTTACTTTCAACAAAGCTTCTTTGCCGATGAAATTCCCTTTGTTCAGTCTGGTTATCCAGCCTAAACCAGCCTCCAGAGGATTTGTTGTTTTATCAATTTCATTTCCGTATAAACAGAATCCCATTTCGAGGCGCAGTGTATCTCTTGCGCCTAATCCCACGGGCATGATGTTATATTCTTTACCTGCTTCAAATAACTTTGCCCAAAGGTTCATCGCCTGGGACTCATCTCCCTGGAAATACAATTCATATCCTAATTCACCGGTATAACCGGTTCTGGAAATGATAAAATCCACACCGTCGAGATTTCCTTTAGTAAAATGATAGTATTCAATGCTCAATTGCATGTTAAAAAGTTTCTCAACAACTTTTTGAGAAAAAGGTCCCTGCACAGCCAACAATGAATAATCATCACTTTTGTTAACAATCTCCACACCTTCAGTGTTATTTTCGCACATCCAGGCATAATCTTTATCGACATTCGAAGCATTGATAACAAGGAGATATTCTTCAGGAGAGATGCAATAAACTAAAAGATCATCAACTACGCCGCCGTCGGGATAGCACATTGCAGAGTATTGAACCCTACCCGGAAATAATTTTGAAGCGTCGTTGATGGTAATTTTTTGTACGAAGGCGAGAGCGTTTTCCCCTTTAATAAAGACTTCTCCCATGTGGCTCACATCGAATACCCCTACCGATGAGCGGACCGCCTTGTGTTCTGCTATTATTGAGGAATATTGAATAGGCATGTTGTAGCCGGCAAATTCCACCATCTTTGCCTTGTGGGCAATGTGTGCGGAATAAAATCTGGTGTTCTTCATGAAGACTTCCTTTTGAAAACCGTAATAGTGTAATAAAAGTAATAGGAATGAAGCGAAGCTTCATTCCTATCGTTCAGAATGATTTCCCGGAATTTACTTTTGTTTTACTTTATCCCAGTCGCTCAAGAATTTAGCCAAACCATTATCGGTTAATGGATGAGCGAACAATCTGTCAATAACGCCAAACGGCATTGTGCAAACATCGGCGCCGATCAGGCATGCATCGACAAAATGCAGAGGATGACGGATGCTGGCAACAAGTACTTCAGTGGCATAATCATAATTGTTGTAAATCTGGACAATCTGTGAAATGAGGTCCATGCCTGCATGGCTGATATCATCAAGTCTTCCGACAAACGGGCTGACGTAGGTAGCGCCGGCTTTAGCCGCAAGAACTGCCTGTGAAGGTGAGAAGCACAAGGTAACGTTGGTTTTAATTCCTTCGTCGGAGAAAGTTTTAACAGCTTTCAATCCTTCTTTAATCAAAGGTACTTTAACAACAATGTTTTTGTGAATTTTGGCGAGTTCTCTTCCCTCCTTAACGATTCCTTCGTAGTCAGTAGAAATAACTTCAGCACTGATAGGACCGTCAACAAGTTTGAGAATTTCGTCTAATAATTTGCGAAAATCGCCTTTTTCTTTCGCGACTAATGATGGATTGGTGGTAACTCCATCTAACAAGCCAAGCGCAGCAGCTTCTTTAATCTCATTGAGATTAGCTGTGTCGATAAATATTTTCATGGTGCTCCTTAAATGTATAGTTAGTAAGAATGAAATTTTTACAAAATACTAATTCTTAAATTTAATAAATTTTTCCTAAGAAATACCCTGCATATATCACTACTGCAGGAAAATATCCGTCATGTCCTCGCCGGTTTTCTTCGTAAATACCTTAAACTGCTCAACAGATAAGGAATCATCCTCAACAAGCGTGATAAACAGGAAGTAACGGAATTTCATTCTGAAAATCAGACTCGGCTTTCCTTCCCGTATCTTCTTCGCAATTTCCGGGCTGCATTTCAAAATGATTTTTCTTGCTTTTCCTTCAAATCTGTACCGTTTCAACCATTCTTCAATGTCATATAGAACGTGGGATTTCTTTGTCAAGAGTCCTGTTCCCAGACATGATGGACATACTTCGGTCAGGGTTTGCATGATGTTTTGACGAACACGCTGGCGGGTAATTTCAATCAAGCCGAAGTCCGACATCGGCAGGAGTGATACTTTTGCCCTATCCTTCTTAAACTCTTTTTTCAATTCGTCATAGATCTTTTTACGGTTCTTATCATCTTCAAGGTCAATAAAGTCCACTACGATAAGTCCACCAATATCGCGTAAGCGTAATTGTCTGGTAATTTCGCGTGCAGCTTCAAGATCGGTTTTTAGGGAGTTTAGCTCCTGATCTTTGTTGGCAGCATATTTACCGCTATTAACGTCAACGACGACCATAGCCTCGGTATGCTCAATAATAAGATAGCCGCCGCTTTTCAGCGGTACCTTTCTCATGAATAAGGTACGGATCTGTTCTTCGATATGGAACGATTCAAATATTGGCTTACCGGATTTGAACTGCTCAATTCGGCTGCTCCATTCACCATGGGCATCATTCAGATATTCACGCACCTGTTTGTACAATTTTTTATCGTCAATATAAATTCTTGATACATCAGATGTAAAAAGATCGCGGATAACGCTGATTGTTGTGCTTAAATCCTGATAAACCAGTTTAGGCGGGTTACCTTCTTTGGAGGCTTCAACAATCTCTTCCCACTTATTCTTTAAGAACTTTAAGTCCTCTGCTAACGCTTCTTCGTCCTGATTTCTAGCAACAGTGCGAATAATCAGTCCGCAGTTCTTTGGGATGATTGAGCGGGCAATTGAACGAAGGCGTTTTCTTTCCTTAAAATCAACGATCTTTTTTGAAATGCCGACCTTGTTGTCAAATGGAAGAAGTACACAAAATCTGCCCGGGATTGAAATGGAAGAGGTACAGCGTACGCCTTTGTTGGCAACAGGTTCTTTTGTAATCTGGATAAGGATTTCTTGTCCCTTTTGCAGTTTCGGGACACCATTGATGAATTCTACGGCAGGAGCTTTTACCGGTTCGGGCGTAGAGTCATTACTTTGAAAAAAATCCTCTTCGTTGTCCTCTTCGGTATCTTCATCCAGCATGGATTGCAGGGCTTTGGTTCTGTCACCGATATCAGAAAAATGCAAGAATGCATCGTGCTTCATGCCGATATCAATAAAAGCAGCCTTTATGCCCGGTAAAACACGGGCAACTTTCCCCAAATATATATCCCCCACCATTCTTCGATTTTCAGGATAATCAACAAAGAAGTCTACTAAATTGCCGTCTTCGGTAATTGCGACTCTTGTCTGATTTGCCATCGAATTGATAATAATTTCTTTTAGCATAGCCTTTTAAACTCTTTGTTTGTTGCAGTAATTCCGCAAATAATAAAATTTCCCGGTCTTCAGCACTCTGCTTGAGTAATGAATAATTCATAAAAAACATATGGAGCAGTTCAATAAGTAGAACCGTTAATAAACAATTCTCAAGAATTGTCGTCATAGTTAATTTCTTTTCAAAAATTACTTTAAAAACTTTTTTTGAAACGGTTACATTATAATTCCGTTTCATTTCCGATCCGGGACTCGGATCAAATTACCGGTCATCTATTGTACGTTCGAGCCGGTCTTTAATGATGAATTAACCCCGCTATATACGGGGTTAACCATCAATAGTATATTGTAGAATAACGATACGTTATTCGGCATTCTCGGCCGGAGCTTCTGCAGCTTTTTCAGCGGCAGCCTGTGCTTCAGCTTCCATTTTGATCACTTCTTTGCGGCTTAAACTTGTTTTATTGTTTTCAACCTTAAGAAGTTTAACTTTTACTTTGTCACCAATTTTGAAATAGTCGGTTACTTTGTTTACACGTTTAACGTCTATTTCAGAAATGTGAATCATTCCGGTTTTTCCCGGAAGCAGTTCAACAATTGCGCCGAACTCAAGCAACTTAACAACTTCACCTTCATAGATAGCACCTATTTCAGGAAATTTTGTCAGTTTTGCTATATAATCGCGGCAGCGTTGTGCGTTATCCAGATTCGGAGAAGCAATGCTTACTTTTCCGGAATCTTCAATTGATATTTCAACGCCGAAAGTGCGCTGCATTTTCTGAATGGTCTTTCCAGCAGGCCCGATGATTCCGCCGATCTGATCCTGTTCGATCTCCAATGTCAAGAGACGTGGAGCATATTTCGACAGGTCAGCCTTAGGAGCACTGATAGCCTGATTCATGATACCAAGAATATGCAATCTGCCTTCTTTAGCCTGAGCCAAAGCCTTCTGCATGATTTCAAATGAAATACCCTGGATTTTGATATCCATCTGGAAACCGGTAATACCGGTTGAAGTTCCGGCAACCTTGAAGTCCATATCGCCGAGGTGATCTTCTGCGCCGAGAATATCAGAAAGAATTGCGAACTTGTCGCCTTCTTTGATAAGTCCCATTGCAATACCTGCAACTGCAGTTTCAACCGGAGCACCGCCATCCATTAATGCAAGCGAACCTGCACAAACAGTTGCCATTGATGACGAACCGTTTGATTCGAGGATATCACTGATTAAGCGAACAGTGTACGGGAATTTATCATCAGAAGGAATGAGATACTTCAACGAGCGTTCAGCGAGATTACCGTGTCCGATTTCTCTTCTGCCGACGCCGCTCATTCTGCCTACTTCACCAACGCTGAACGGAGGGAAGTTGTAGTGCAGAAGGAAGCGTTTGGTATATTCTTCTTTCAAACCGTCAATAATCTGTTCGTCATTCTTTGTGCCGAGTGTAAGAGTCGTTAAACTCTGTGTTTCACCGCGGGTAAACAATGCCGAGCCATGTGTTCTCGGAAGCAATCCGAGTTCAATGGTGATAGGTCGAATTTGTTTCGTATTTCTGCCATCAAGACGTAAACCTTCATTGAGAATTCTCTCACGGACGTATACTTTTTCCAGATCGTGAATAATAGTCTTAACAACTTTATCCTGCTCTGGGAATTTTTCAGCAACTGCAGCTTTAGCAGCTTCCAATAAAGCTTTACCCTTTTCAGCGCGTTCTTCTTTAGCAAGAACTGAAGAAACGAGTTCTTTTAAAGGTGCTTCTACAACGGCAATAACAGCCTTCTCTAACTCAGGATCAATGGCCTTTACGGGGATTGCTCTCTTAGTTATTGATAGTTCAGCTGCCAGTTCAAGCTGAAGCGCGACAATTTTCTTAATCGCTTCCTGTGCAACTTGCAAGGCTTCAAGCAAAACTTCTTCGCTGACATTCTTTGCTTCACCCTCAACCATCATGATTGAATCGGCTGTACCGGCAACGACGAGTTCAAGATCGCCAGCTTCAGTTTGAGCATGTGTCGGATTAACGATATACTCACCTTCAACTCTGCAAACGCGAACTTCCGCGATTGGTCCGTTAAAAGGGATATTCGAAACAGTCAATGCTGCTGAGGCGCCAATAGCACCAAGAACATCAGGATCATTTTCGCCATCGAATGAAAATACATTCGCAACAACCTGAGTTTCATACTTGAACTCCTCAGGGAACAGCGGACGAATCGGACGATCAATCAAACGTGAGCTCAGAATTTCTTTTTCAGAAGGTCTTCCTTCGCGCTTCAAAAATCCACCCGGAAATTTTCCGGCTGCCGATGTCTTTTCGCGGTACTCTACTTGAAGAGGAAAGAAATCTACATCTTCTTTCATCTCCGGAGCTGAAACGGCTGTAACAAGTACCATCGTTTCGCCATATGTTACCATAACCGCACCATTCGCCTGTTTGGCAAAGCGGCCGGTTTCAATAGAAAGGATTTTTCCACCTATCTCTATTTGTTTCGTAACCATCATTTAAATACCTTTACTTTCTAATGTTCAATTCCTTAATGAGTGAACGGTATCTTGCAATATCTTTTTTAGCAAGATAATCTAAGAGACGGCGGCGTTTACCAACCATCATCATAAGACCACGGCGTGAGTGATGGTCTTTATTGTGTGCATTAAAATGCTCCGTTAAGTCATTAATGCGCTTTGTTAAAATTGCGACTTGAACTTCTGTCTTTCCGGTATCATTATCATGTGAACCGAATTTTTTAATTAATTCAAGTTTTTCTTCGCGTGTCATAGAACTATAACTCCTTTTTGTATGATTCGATATTGCTCCAGAACCTACCAGAGCAAATTATTAATTAATAAAAATATTTTCCAGAATCTTAATAGCGAGGCCTTTATCAGCGGCTATTTGAGCCTTTAACTCGTCAACAGACGAGAACTTTTTTTCCTCGCGTATTCTTTCGATAAATGCCACGGTAATTTCTTTACCGTAAACATCTTCGTTAAAATCTATAATATGCACTTCCAAGTGCTCAGCCGGTGTTTCATCAAATGTCGGACGTACTCCGATATTCATGACACCTTTTCTCTCAATGCCGTTAACCTTGACCAGAACGGCATAGACACCGTAGCCGGGGACAAGCTTATTTTTATCTCCAAGACCCACGTTGGCAGTAGGAAAATCTATGGTTCTGCCTCTTTTGGCACCCTCAATAACGCGGCCGTTCATTTCATAATTATGGCCGAGGTATTCAGCAGCAGCTTTTACATATCCTGATTTAAGAAAATTCCGTATCAGTGTACTGCTAATGGTTAAACCATTCATCTGCACTGCGGGTACATGCATACAGGAAAATCCGTATTTCTTTGCCATTTCCCGTATCGTGTCCTCATCACCGTCTCTTCCCTTTCCGAAGCGATGGTCATAACCGACAATAATTTCTTTCAGCCCGATTTTCCCGACCAGATACTTAGCGAAAAACTCTTCAGAAGTCAGCTGGGCAAAAGTCTCATTGAATGGAAGGATAACAAGAACATCAATTCCTTCACTCTCGAATAACGTTTTTTTCTCTTCCAGTGTAGACAACATCTTGATTTTCGACTTTTTGTCCAGCACTAATCTCGGATGAGGATCAAACGTAACTACCAGGCTTCTGCATTTCTGCACGGTTGCCTGTTTTTTCACTATTCGTAAAATCTCTTTATGCCCTCTATGCAAGCCATCAAACGTGCCTACGGTCAGCACGGTGTTTGCATCGAATTGTACGGCATCAATTTCCGTGTAAACGGTCATTCGTATCAGTAATTAATGAAATAATATTTATTCATTCGAGCCCGTTTGAGCATCTTTAAATAATGCGCTTACTTCTCGTGGATCAAACGCATCAAGTACCGAATAATCACCTATCGCTTCTCTCCGCAAAGAGGCAAGAAAAGCACCGCAGCCTAATTTTGCCCCGAAATCGGAAGCAAGAACCCGTATATATGTACCCTTTGAACATTCAACGGTAAAATATACATGCGGCATTTCAATTTTATCAATTGAGAATCTCATGATCTGAATCTTACGGGGCATACGTTCGATTTCTTTACCTGCCCTTGCAAGTTCATACAACTTTTTACCTTTGTGGTTTACTGCCGAATACATCGGCGGTATCTGTTCTATCTCTCCGACAAAGGTTGCGGCAGTTTCATAAACCATATTCTCAGTAATGCCGCTAGTATCTTTTTCATCAACGGGTTCAGTCTCATAATCCATTGACGGTGTAATTTTACCGAGATAAAAACTTCCGGAATACGTTTTTTGTAAACCTTGGAAGCTGTCAATAACTTTTGTTTTTCTGTTTGAGCAGACAATCAACAAACCGGTCGCTAAAGGATCCAACGTACCGGCATGGCCCGCTTTCCGTAAACCGAGGTGCTTTCTTAATTCATGGATGACCTTAAAAGACGACCATAACTTCGGTTTATCAATCAGAATCATTCCTCCTTCTTCGGAGGCAAAAGGCTTTATGTCAGGGTTCGATTTGCTGATCATTCTCGTGTATTTTTTTGATCAGTTCATCAATCTTCTCGACATAGTCCAGAGTATCATCAAGAAAGAATTTCACTTCGGGGACATAGCGCAGTTTAATGCGCGAGCCCAATTGTGAGCGGATATATCCTGAGGCTGCTGTAATTTTGTCAAGAGTCTCCTGCCTGTGGTCTTTTTCCAAAACGGAAATATACACCTTGGCAATTTTCAAGTCAGGTGAAGCTTTTACTTTTGTCACGGTAATAAATCCGAATACCGGATCACGCATACCGTACAGAAGAATCGAACTGATTTCCTGCTTCAACAAGCTCTCAACTTTTTCTATCCTATACGCCATTACTGCTATCTTTTCTTACTTACTCTGTCAGTATAACCACATTTCAAAGAACTATGTTCCGGCTAAACCAGTTTCTTCTTTGTTTCAATTATCTTGTATGCTTCAATTACATCGCCGACTTTTATATCGTTAAAGTTTGCAATTGAAATACCGCATTCATAACCAGAATCAACTTCACGTACGTCATCCTTAAATCTCTTCAACGATGCAATGTCACCTTCAAAGACAACGATACCGTCACGTACAAGACGAATCTTATTGTTACGGAATATTTTTCCATCGGTAACATAACATCCTGCAACCGTACCGAATTTCGGAACTCTGAAGATATCGCGAACTTCAACAGTAGCGGTAACTTCTTCCGAAATGATCGGTGAGAGCAAGCCTTCAAGGGCGGCTTTAACTTCGTTGATTGCATCATAGATGATATTATAAATACGGATATCAACTTTTTGCGTTTCAGCTAATTTTCTCGCGTTAACGTTCGGACGGACATGGAAGCCGATAATAATTGCATTTGATGCATCAGCCAGCAGAACGTCACCTTCGCTGATGGCACCCACACCACGGTGGATAACACGAACGATAACTTCTTCAGTGGATAATTTCATCAATGAATCGGATAATGCTTCAACAGAACCATCCACGTCACCTTTCACGATGACCGGCAGCTCTTTAACACCACCCATACTGATCTGTCTTGAAATTTCATCAAGAGTAATATGGTGTACTTGCTTATTATCCTGTTCGCGTTTTAATTGCTGACGTTTATTTGCTATGCTGCGTGCTTCTCTTTCAGATTCAACGATGATAAACACATCGCCTGCCTGAGGAGCACCTTCAAAACCAAGTACCATAACCGGTGTTGAAGGAGGAGCAGTTTCTACACGGCGTTTTCTTTCATCGAACATAGCACGAACCCTGCCGTAATTAACACCGGCTATAAACGGATCGCCGACACGCAGAGTTCCTTTTTGAACAAGAACGGTAGCGGTAATACCGCGGCCTTTATCAAGCTCAGACTCAAGAACAACACCACGCGCATCTCTGTTCGGGTTAGCTTTTAATTCCAATACTTCTGCTTCGAGAAGAATTTTCTCAAGCAACAAATCAACATTCTTTCCGGTCTTCGCAGAAAGTTCAACACACTGATATTTCCCGCCCCACTCTTCAACAAGAATATTCTTGTCGCCGAGCTGTTGTTTGATTCTTTCCGCATTTGCTTCCGGACGGTCAACTTTATTAATTGCGACGATGATCGGCACATTAGCAGCCTGAGCATGGTTGATAGCTTCGATGGTCTGAGGCATCACCGCATCATCTGCAGCGACAACCAGAACCACGATATCCGTTACCTGAGCACCACGAGCACGCATAGCAGTAAATGCTTCGTGACCCGGAGTATCAAGAAATGTGATTTCTCGGCCATTCGGGAGCTGTACTCTGTAAGCACCGATATGCTGTGTAATTCCACCGGACTCACCGGCAACCACGTTCGCGTTACGGATGTGATCAAGCAACGAAGTTTTACCATGATCTACGTGACCCATAATAGTAACAACCGGGGATCTCGGCAGCAGAGTTTCAGGATCATCCGGAATGTCTTCAAGAGATTCGGCTTCATACTCTTTTGCAAATTCGACTTCAAAACCGAATTCATCGGCAACATAGGTAATAGTTTCAACATCCAAACGCTGATTGATGGAGACCATCATGCCAAGTCCGATACATTTTGAAATCACCTCACCGACACTGACACCCATCAAGTTAGCGAGTTCATTAACGGCGATAAATTCTGTAACGGTAATTTTATTTTTCTCAGCTTCGGCTATTTGCTGTAAGCGTTCTACTTCTTCTTCGCGCTCTTTCTTTTTCTTTTTGCGCATGAGTGCACGGGCAGACATACTGCTTGCCTCGTCCAAACCGAGCATCGTTGTGCGAATGTTTTTATCAATCTCTTTTTGATCTATCTCGAATTTTTTTACTTTTTGTTTTTTCTTGACTACAAGAATATCTTCGGGATTATCAACTTTTTTCTTTGTCTTTGATTTCTTTTTCCGTTTTTTCTTCTTGTCTTCTTCACTTGCGCTGGAAGTAGTCTCAGCCGGTTTTTCATCAGCGGCTTCCGGTTCTTCTGCGCGGTGTGGTTTTGACGGAGCAGGTTTCTCTTTTTCCTTAATTGTGCCGAGGATTTTTAATCCGCGTTTTCTCTTTTTTGCTTCTTCAATCGGGGATAAAGATTCTGCAGGGAACGGTTCTTCTTTTTTAGGTTCAACAACTGCTGGGGCTTCAACAGCTTCAACAGGAGCTTCCTCAACCGCCGGAGCGGCTTCTTCAACTACTACAGGTTCCGGTTCTGGTTCTGTTTTGTCCTCAACCACCGGAGCAGTTTCTTCTTGTGAAGCTTCAATTTCAACAGGTACTTCGGGAACGGCTTCTTCTGCAGGAGCGGCTTCCTCAACTACCGGAGCAGCGTCAACTTCTTCAGCTTCAACACTGCCCTTCCCGCCTTTTTTGTCAGCCTTACCGGATTTATCGCCTTTGTCTTCTTTCGATCCACGGGAACTACCAATAATCGAATGATACTCCTCGACTTTATCCTTGTGCTTCTTTGCCACTTCCATGGCCTTTTTGTAATTCGCCTCCAAAGCGGTCATCATTTCAGGCGTAACAATTGAATTCACAGTTTTAACGGCAAACCCTTTTTTCTGCAAAAAGGAGATAATATCCTCAGACGGGATATTAATCAATGTTGCAACGCTATTAACTCGAATTTTTTTCTCTTTAGCTTCGGCCATATTTTACCAATTTCTTTATAAACTATTCTTCTTCGAACTCTTCTTTAAGTAGAGCCAATATTCTGTCAATTTCTGCTTCTGAAAGTTCGTCAATTTCCATAAGCTTAACTTTTCCGGCACGTAAAACTTCAAGAGCTGAATCATACCGGTTGTCAATCAATATCTGGTAGACTTCTTCGCCTAATTCTTCGCGGAAGTCAATCAATTCAATATCTTCTTCATACTCTTCAATCGGTTTTTCTTCACGGATGAATTCGATTTCGAATCCGGTAAGAGCCATTGCGAGATGAATGTTAACGCCGCCTCTGCCGACGATAAGAGCAGCCTGATCTGAATCAGCGTAGATGGTTGCTTTTCTAGTCTGAAGGTCAACATCTATTTTTTTAATTTTTCCGGGGGCAAGTGCTTTTTGAATAAAGATTTTCGGATCGTCCGAATAATTAATAACATCAATATTCTCATTATTCAATTCGCGAACGATTGCAGTTACACGAACACCCTTCATGCCCACGCATGCGCCGACTGCGTCAATACGTTTATCCTGTGATTCAACGGCAATCTTCGCACGTTCACCGGGTTTGCGGGCTATGCCTTTGATGTCAATAATTCCGTCATAGATTTCAGGAACTTCAATTTCAAATAATTTTTTGAGGAACTGGTTGTCAGCTCTTGAGATAACAACTTCAGGTCCTTTTTTACCTTTGCGAACTTCTTTAACGACCGCGCGGATGGTCTCGCCTTTTTTCGGGCGTTCATTCGGGATCTGTTCTTCTTTCGGAAGAACCAGTTCGTTCTTGTTGTGGTTAACAAGGATGGTTCCCTTGTTAAACTGGTAAACATCGCCAATAACGATTTCACCGACAATGTCACGATACTCTTTAAAGACAATCTCTTTCTCCAGCTCACGGATACGTTGATTGAGATTCTGTTTAGCAAAATTCACGAGTCTGCGTCCGAATGAGATCAGGCGGAGTTTTTCAACATACTCATCACCTACCTCGAGCTCATCTTCATTTCCGGTAGCTTCAACATCTTCTATTGAAATCTGGAGATTCGGATCTTCAACAGTTTCTACGATCTCGCGTGAAAGCAGAATTTCCACTTCACCTTTATCGGTGTTGAAGATGACCTGATATTTGGCCTCTTCTCCATATTTTTTCTTAACTAAAATTCCAAAGATTTCCTCGATGATACCAGCCAAGTGGTCTTTATCGATACCTTTTTCACGAACCATCTGAGCAAATGATTCAACTATTTCAGAACTCATTGAAAGCCTCCGTCATGTAAAACTAATTCTGACTATTGCGGTTGTAATTGATGAAAATTTAACTACTAATTGCGAACGATCTTTTTTTGTTATGAACAGAAGTTCGCCTGCGACATCCTGAAGCCGACCCTGGACACTTTGAACCGGTTGACCTTCTTCTGCATATTGAATTTCAAGAATGCGGCCGATATGCTTGGGATATTGCTGAAGGAATTTAAGCGGACGGTCAACTCCCGGAGAAGATACGTCAAGTCTGCTGACATCGTCTAAAAGTTCTTGCGCCTCCAGTGCGTCGCCGATTTTATGGCTGACTGTTGCGCAGTCATTTACGGAGAGATCGCCGGGTGCATCAATAAAAACTTCGATCACCTTCTTATCCCGTTGTCCGCGGATGGTTAAATCTATAAAGAAAAAACCTTCACTTTGAACTACTTGTTCACAAATTTCTTGTATTTTAAGATTTTTCATAACTGTATAAACAAAAATCGCCCTTTTTAGGGCGAAATCAGTTACTAAAATTAACAATTATCCCCTTCAATAGCAAGAAATTAATTTATCCGTGCTCTATCTTATGTAAACTAGCCAATCGCAGGTTTAGCTGCAAAAAGGATTCTCGCCAAGGCGCAAAAACGCAATTTTTTTCTATTTAAAAAATTTTCGCGCCTTTGCGCCTTTGCGTGAATTTTATTTCAGAAGCATCATTTTTTTGATGGCAGAATAGCTGCCGGATTGCAATTTATAGAAATACAGGCCGCTTGGCAGATTTCCGGCGTTGAAGCTCACCTCATATGTCCCCTGAGACTGGTATTTGTCTACCATGACGGAAACTAACTTTCCAAGCGTGTTATAGATCTCCAGTTTAGTCTGCCTAGCCGATGGAATGGAATACCGGATTTTCGTAGCCGGATTGAACGGATTCGGGTAATTCTGGCTTAGTTCATAGTTCGCTACATGGACATCCTCGACGTTCGTTAAGCTTGAAGTAATAGCATAAGCAAGTGTGATGTCATTGAAGCTGAAATCATAGTTTCCGGCAGTCTCAATCGAAAACGTCAGATTCGGTTTCCCTCCGGTCGTCAGCTGGGCAGTGCCGGATAAACCGGTTGCATTTCCCCAATCATCTCCCGTCCAGTTAGTTGTGTTTGCAAATTTCATTTGATGGGCTCCGGCCAGCAAAGGAACTGCCTGAGCCAGCCAGACATCATTCACCAACCGCATAGGCGTGTTAGGCAATGCCCAATTGGAAAATGTCCCAGCCAAATACATCATACTCTGATGATTGATATAGGCAACTTGTTTGGTTATTGAATATTCCAGAGTCAAATCGTTGAATGATATCGAGTAATATCCCGAGTCGGCGATCTGAAATGAAAGATTCGGTGCACCACCCGTAGTCAGACTTGCCTTCCCGGTCAATCCTGTTGCATTACCCCAATCATCGCCCGTCCAATTGTTCGTGTTCGCGAATTTCAGCTGATAACTTCCGGAAGCAAGTTGAATGTTTTTTACTATCCAGTTATTGTCAACTAAAGCCATGGGGTATTTCAAACTCCAACTTGAAAAAGTACCACCGACATACATTGCGGATTGGTGCCCCTTCACCTCAAACGACTGTACTTGTGGGACTGCTCCACAGTATGTATTATCTCCCAACTGCATCGCCAGCACATAAACAGTACCGGATGTACCGGTTAAATGAATTTTATTATTCACTATTGTTGCAGGCCCCAGAGCCACTTCAAAAGTAACAGGCAGCCCGGAAGTCGAAACCGCGGTTGGAGTAAAATCGCTATCCGAATAAAGTTTATTTGGAATTGAGTTAAGTACAATGTTTTGCGCAGTTTTTGTCGTCGTACTGCTCATAACCTTACAAACCATGCAACCGTGCGGTGGCAGAGTTACACTAATCGTATCCATGTTGCCGAGATCAGCATGCTGCCACATATCCCTGACATTATATTTCCCGTTCAAGCCAAGCCGGCTGAGTGCAAATAATCTTTGCTTTGGTGTTGATTCTCTATTGAAGAAAGAAATCACCCACTCGCCTGTGGACAATTGCCCTGTCCAAATCTGACTGCTGTCAACAGTTGGAACATTAGTCAGCGGTTTACCGACAAAGCCGTCTTTGTTAAGTGTGAGAAGTTCATCATTTTGGTAAAGCCACAAATCATTTCCTATCGTATTGTACTGATCGGCCGCAGATACCGGGCCTCCGGCTATGATATGCTGTGATATGACGCTACGCTTTTCTGTATTACTTGCAAAGGTATTCAGGCGTATAAAGTCGCCGTCTAAAAGCACTTTGCCCCTCCCGGTAAGATATGACCAGTATGTGTACCCGTCCATCGCGTTTTCATATTGCGACCAGACGGTATACCGCGTACCACGATTTAAATTACTGAATCTTTCCCAGGTACCCACCCCGCAATCTGAGTTTATCCGGAACATATTTCCATATTTCTTTTCGAAATCTGCTTCGTTATTCAAGTGCGGCATGACAAGACTCAAAAAGACACCATTAGAATCACAAGCCTCTCTCATCCAGCGCAAAGCCTTTTCATATTGTGCCCGTGTATGTGCAACCCCTACCGTGCCCATGTAATGGTCGGTGCCTGACTCATACCACGAGAGGAAATCAACACGATAGTATTTTATACCCATATCCGCGTAGTACTTGATATAACCTTTAACATATTGCTCTGCTCCGGGGCGGTCAACCTGAACCCATGTGAACCACTTGGCATTTTCCGATGTGTTGATAAGACTGCTGACATTAATGTTCGTGCCAACAATCTTTTTTGTCGTATCTGTTGAGCTTACATTTATCCAAAGCGGATTGCCGTACATGCCGAGCGTCATGCCTTTACCTTGCAAATATGCCGACCAGTACGCAAAATCATGTTCCCAGTGAGATGAATGTGACTTCCGGTATCCGTTCTCATTCAATTGCGAAACATCTCCCCAACCATCCATACAAATCATAGTATAGCCATAGGGCTTTAAATTATTTTCGACCCAGCCGATATTATACAATAGTTCAGATTCGGAAATGTAATTGTCCGCAACACTTGCCTGCTCTTTAACATAGTGGTTTTCATAAACACTCCAGTATAATGGTGCCCTGAACGGATTCGTTTGCGAATGCAGAGAACCTGTAAAAACCAGAACGAGAAAAAGGAATGCAAAGTGATGAGTTTTGAACATGGTCCGGGCCTGATAAATTGTATGAAGTTCTATAGAACAAACTTAGCAAATGCAGCTTAGAGTAAAAAGCCCATTTTCTGATAGTTCTACAATGCAAGTAAGTTTTTAAGAGACTATAGCTCTTAGTATATTGAAAAGTAAAAACCGGATTTTTTACATGGCTCGCCAAGACATTGCACCTATCAGACTCATCAATCAACACATTTCCTCACCGATTCATAAGGATGCAAATGCACTCCTGCAGCACATGGGGGCCATGCAGGCGCAGGATTTCCGCAGTTCGATTTGGGCGGTTGGTTTACGTCTTCAAGGTTCAAAAATATCGGACGTTGAAGAAGCTTACAATAACGGGACGATATTACGAACGCATGTTATGCGTCCAACGTGGCATATGGTCGCTCGTGAAAATATAAGCTGGCTCCTGGATTTAACTGCGGGACAAATTCTATCTCAAACCAAAGGAAGACACCGTGATCTGGGACTAACGAACCAAATACTGAACAAATGCCACAGTGTCATTGAGAATGAATTGAACAAGTCAGAACACTTGACCCGTGAGGAAATTTTGGCTGCCTTCAAGATTCATAAACTGCCTGTTGAAAGTCTGCAATTATCGCACATTCTCATGAATGCAGAACTACATAAGATCATTTGCAGCGGCAAGTTGAAGAATAAAAAATTGACATACGCGCTGTTTGATGAACGTGTTCAAAAGCAAGAAAAACTAGATATGGAAGAAGCACTTGCCAAGCTTGCGAAAATGTATTTCATCAGCCATGGTCCGGCAACAGCCGAAGATTTCCAATGGTGGTCGGGATTACCCTTAGGCAAAGTCAGATTAGCGATTTCTCTGATTGAACAGGAGTTGTCGGTTAGGAATCAAAAAGATAGAAAAATATACTTTTCCGAAGATAACAGTTATAAGCAAGCCGCGAAGAGTGCTCATTTTCTTCTTCCGGCGTATGACGAGTTTGTTATCAGTTATAAAGATAGAAGTGATATGCTCTTGAACGATACACACGCCAGAGTAATTTCAAGCAATGGTATCTTTCGCCCGGTAATCGTCAATGGTGAAGGCAGAGTGATCGGCATCTGGACTCAAATCACAAAGTCCAATGTAAAAACTCTTGATTTCCAATTTTTCGAAGATATTAGTGAGCGAGCGTCGCGGATAATCGAAAAGGAAATTTTAAGATATGGTAGTTTTAGCGATACAAAAATCACGGTAAAATGATTTAAAATAAAAAACCGTCCACATCGGGACGGTTTTTTATTTAATATTCTATTATCTTCTTCCGAAAGATCTTCCGCCGCCATTACCGCCGCGATGACCGCCATGTCCACCATTGCCGCCTCTTCCACCCGGACGTCTGTTGTCCGTTTTCGGACGGGCTTCATTAACGTTAAGTTTTTTGCCTTTAACGTCTTTGGTGTTCAGTTCTTTGATAGCGGTTTCAGCTTCGCTTTTAACATCCATCTCGACGAAACCAAATCCTTTGGATTCACCGGTAAACATGTCGCGAATAACCTTCACGCTTTTTACTTTTCCATAAACTGAAAATTCCTGCATCAGATCGTCATCATTTACTTCTTTTGCTAAATTTCCGACAAATATATTCATGAGAGCTCCTATTATTAAGAAAGAGAATAAATTCATTGAAACGTTAAAAATTGATGTGAGTCATCAGCGGAGGAATGTTCGGTCACAATTTTCTACAACGTTGATACATATTACGTATTATTTCGGCATGAAACAAAGTATTTATTTTCGCATACGGGTATCTAACCGTATTCTGTGCTTTACAACAACTTGTATTGCTGTAACAATTTTTGCGTGTGTAATTTCCCACAATTCATCAAAATATCTATTATTGAGAGATCTTTATGGAACTGCTCTGTAAGTTGTGTGTATGAATAAGGAAGAGTCTGAATAAAATTCAGCGTCACATCGCATTTTCGAAACAAATCAGCTGAGTAAATTTGCATTCCCCCAATAGGATTGATGTAATGTTTGCTGCTGAATTCTTTACATATGCTCAGAATTCTTTGAGTTTTTCTATCCGGCATTAGAATATCAGCTTTACTATCTTCCGGTAGCTGCCGCAAATCATTCTCGATCTTTGCTGCATTTTCAAATCCATTCATTATAGTTGTCTTGATTTCCAAATGTTGAGCAATCGTCGAAATACTGTGCCCGTTTAACTGCATAATTGTTGATGCTGTACCCGGTATTGCGTTTTCAATTACCGGATATGTTTCATCAAAAAATGCAGACCGGCGATAATTGTGGTAGATATCCTTAAGAAGCTTTTTCCTTTCTTTACCAGAAAACATAATACGGACATCACATATTAATGTATCAGGGTGAACATGTTCAACTTCAAATCCGAAATATACCGGTCCACGATGTATCTCAAGAAATCTGTTCCGGTTTATCCAGCCGCGCTTGATATAGTCCACGTGTTCATAGAGCAGAAAAGTATCGACGGCGGATATTAATTGGAAATATCCTATATACGGGAAGAAATAAGGCTGCATTATTGCAAGTTTCTGTCCCTGCATCGTGTTCATTTCTTCAGAGATTTAATATACCCGGCTATCTTCGCAGCGATCTCATGCTGCAAATCGGGATAAAAAGGAAGACACAATACCTGTTCCGCAATTTCACAAGCGACAGGAAGATTTTCAGGTTTTGATGATTCAAATGTACGATAGATTTCCAAGGATGATATCAAGGGATAGAAGTAACGTCTCGTAAACACATTTACCTTTTTCAACTCCTCATAAACATAGTCCCTGGATCTGCCGAATACTTTTTTATCAATCCGAATCGGGAAATACGCGTAATTATAATCTACATTTTCATTCACAGGGAAAAATGAAATCCCTTCCGTACCGGTCAAGCAATCCAAATAGACCTTAAACAGCTCTTTCCTCTTTTGTTTAAGTTCGTCAAGATGCTTTAACTGCATTAATCCGAAAGCTGCTTGAAATTCATTCATCTTTGCATTAATACCGATATCCTCAATTGAAACCTCGCCGACAAAGCCAAAATTCTTAAGCCGGTCAACATGTTGTTTCACCTCCAGAGATGGCGATATAATCGCACCGCCTTCAATACTCGAAAAAACCTTCGTCGCGTGAAAGCTTAGAACAGATATATCTCCCCAATCCAATATTGATTGCCCATCACTCCTCACATTAAACGCATGCGCGGCATCATAGATTACCTTCAGATTGTGCCGTTTCGCTATTGCCTGAATTTTTTCATGATCGCATGGATTACCATAAATATGTACAGGGAGTATTGCCGATGTAGCAGGAGTAATCGCTTTTTCAATCAGATCGGGATTGAGATTTCCGGTCGCATCTTCAACATCCACAAAAACAGGATTGAGCTGATTCCAAATAAGGGAGTGCGCAGTTGCAACAAAACTATACGGGGTTGTTATAATTTCACCATGCAGGTTCAAGACCTTGATGGCAATAAGCAGGCCAAGCGTTCCGTTTGAAACGATGCTGAGGTATTTGACTCCGAGCACTTCGGCTAATTGTTTTTCAAATTCATTTGCCAAAGGGCCCCAGTTGGTCAGGTGCTTATTATTCCAAATCGTTTCAAGATATGGCAGATATTCGCTCATATCAGGCAGATGCGGCCTCGTTACAAAAATAGCCTCGTCAGATATAGGTTGATAAGTACCCATGCGCAACTCAATCTCCTTTCCGGAAAAGACTCGCGATTCCTTTTTCACGAATATCTGCATATACGATTCCGGCAAGCATAGCGAAAGTCCAGATAAATGTAACGTGATATCTTGCCTGCGCTATCCTTCCGCACGCTACAGAGGTATATAAAAACCACAACACGGTTAAGAATATAATGGTTGAATATTTCTTACGTAATTTCTTGCTACCTATTGCTATGAGAACAGGAATGATAAGCAATGCTGAATATAAAACAGAAACAAGAGCAGTAATGTTTTTCCGTGAAAAAACAGAATTTTTGGTTTGACTTAAAACTTTTGGATCGTCGAACTCATCCATAAAAACGGTCTTTGAAAATGCTTTTTGGAAATTCAACAGCACACGCGTTCCCGGTTGAAAATAGGCATAACTTTCCGCAAAAGAATGATAAGCCGCAGTAAATGGATATTTTTTCAAATTCGCTTTTGTTATTGAGTCCGTGATATGGCCGTACAGCACCCAATTGGGTTTTGTCGTATCATAGCCGCCATCTCTCAGTGCCTGGCGCAATTCACTACTTACACTATCATCTGTCATGGGGTAGCCATTCTGAGCGAGAAATTTTATATCAATGCTCCTTCCGGCTTTTTCTGAGAATTCCTGGCGTGACAGTGAATATACTCCAAATTGGTTGTGTATATAAAAGCGGTATATATAGAGCGGCGTTTGAAATACGGCATAAAATAAGACTACAAATAACATCCTTTTCCAAATGCTGTCTTTGTAGTAAACCAGAATAAAAAACGCGAACAATGTAAAGGTGAAGGTCAGAATCGGTTTAAAGAAAACTCCGACACTTAAAACGAGGGCAGAACAAAGCGTAAGCAGCATTTTCTTCCTCCCCTCAGCTTTTTGTGCAATGACCAAAAGATATGTTGCCCAAACTTGAAAAAGGAGCATATACATTTCAGGCATATATGAAAAGCTGTAAATCACCGTCATCGGTTCAAAAAGAAAAAGTGCCAAGACATACAAATACCCCTTAGAGGTATATTGACTCACGATGAGAACCAATATCCAGGCAATGAGTAGATTGAGAATTTGCTGTAAAAGGATTGTGCCTAACCAGGTGATCGGAAAAAGATACTGAGTTAGAAGAATTACCAAAGGATAGCCCGGCATGGTCCTTGGTAAAACACTCAGATGCCCGTTCTTGATTTCCATGGCAAATTTCACATAATTCCTGGTGTCGGATGTTTCAACACCGGCCGCCCCATTATGAGTGACCAGAACCACAACAACAATCCGCAAAATAAATACCAGTAACAAGAATAGTAGTATATTTTTTGTTAATTGCTTTGATTCTGCATTTGAATTTTTTGATGGAAAAATGTTCATCAAGAATTCTCCTTACTCAAAATATTATCATCTGTGTTCTTTTTTCCAAAACCCGCCGAAATAAGTTCTTTTAGAAACTTAATTTCGTTCCTTCCCGTAATTGAAGCTAAAACCAAATATAAGCAAGTAAATGAAACTACCTGAAGACCGAAAGCATAAAAAATATTTGATATACTTTGCAAAGCAAAAAACAAAACGGCGACTGCCACAATTGCTATTACGGGCGATACTAATAGATCTCTCAGCTGCCTCCAAATTGCATATCCGATATATTTTTTTGTATAAACAATATGCAGCAGCAAACCAAGAATTCCGGCAACTACCTGTGCAATGATAATAGCAATTACTCCAAGCTTATAAACAATCAACAAACCGGCAATCGCAAGAATCTTTTTTATTACTTCCAGTTTAAGACTCACCCCGCTCTTCCCCTTTGCATTCATCAGACTTGCATGAAGCGTGTGGAACGGCAATATCCAGCCCAACACCAAAAGGAGTTGAAAATAGGGCACCATCCCAATCCAATTTTGTGTAAGAACTATAACCACAAACGAATTCGCTGTTAGGACCATCATACCTATGATAAAAGACATGAGAAAAGTAATTACGCGGATTTGTTTTATAAATAATTCCCGGAGTTTTTCATCGTCATTTTGCACTTTTGTAAATACCGGGAATGATACAGCTTGAATTATTTGGATTGTGCTCATCACAGGAATATTCTGAATGAGTCTGGACTTTGAGTATAATCCTCCGGTAACCGATTTATACACTTTGCCGATAAACATCGTGAAAAAATTTGTATAAAAGGCATCCAGCAAACTTGCCCCGAGAAGCTTGATTGAATAAGAAAAATATATTTTGATATTATTGAATTCAAAGTCGATTTTGGGGAACCAGCCTGAGACAAAGAATAAAATGATCGAGTTACTAAGATTAAATGAAGTAATATAAAATACGATAGCCCAAACCCCATAACCTTTAACAGACAGGTAAATGCCAATTGCTCCTGAAAGAACAAGACTAAATAGTTTAGTTTTTGTTAAGACTTGCAGCCTTAGATCCTTCATCAGTTTTGACTGATATACCATACCGAAACCCTGAATCGGAATGTTAAGCGCTAGTACTTTGATGATCGGGACAAGCTGAGGCTGACCGTAAAAACGGCTGATGATTCCGGAGCCGCCTACTAAACACACATAAATAACAAGTCCGATGGCGGAATTGCAAAAAAGTATCAAGGATTGATCGTTTGCGTGTGCATCTGTATTTCGGATAAATCCCTGACCTAACCCAAAATCAGTTATGAGCAAACCGGTAGCGATGAAAATATCAAGCATGGCAATCAAGCCGTAGTCGGATGGAAGAAGCAGCCGGGTCATTACTATGCCGACAAGCGCGGAGAGGAATTGGATTCCCATCTTCTCAAGAAGGCTCCAGAATGCGCTTCGTTTCGCCTGCTGTTTCAGAATGGATGTAGAGTCACTGCTCATGTAATCAGGTCCAGGTTCTCACGTAAATGGAAAATTATCTATGAATTCCAGTAATGCAGTCTATTGGAAGTAAACCAGTAACACACGCATAGAGCATAAATAAGGCTTCTGGAAGTTACAAAAAAATCAGAAACCGCTGAGGAAAAACTTTTGAAGTATCTCTTTATTTCCATTTTGCGCTTCACCGGCAAGGTACTTTTCGGAAAAATCAAGTGCCATTCTTGTGCAGTGGTCAAGATTAGCATAGGTAAACAATCCGTTCCGACCGAAACTATACAGATTTTCCAGTGAAAAAATAAAATCGAATATACCCGAAACAATATTTTGATAATCAACTATTAGTCTGGGGTTTGCATATGGAGTATATATTGAAAATATCTTTTCAACATCCCGCGCGTCAAGATCAAAGACCAAATTGAAACGACTCAATATTACTTTGGATAATTCCTCGTCGGACATACTATATAATTCATCCCCCTTGTTGACAGGAAGTTCGAATGTGAGTGTGGAGTGGCCTTCCTCGACCATTTCAAATTCATTACACACTTCTTCGCCTACTCTGTAGAAAGGAATCCGGTCATCGTTGAAATTTACAAACCAGGCTCCTGTCACGTCGGGACGTTTGACTTTCATAACGAAAAATCGCATCTCAACGTATTCCAGTCTTTTAGCCTGCTCGTGAACGACCTGATATTTGGAATCTGAGAAATTGCACAGTTGGTCTAAAGGCAACGTTGAAATAACATCAGTACCGGCTGTGTCGTATTCCGTTTTATCAGTAAGAATTTTTTCAACTCTCCCATACTCAATTACTAAACAGCGAATAGATTCACTTCCATGGTACTCCACATTTGGCATCGCCAGCAGTTCCCGGTAGAAGAAATTCGGGATTTCGCCGTACCCTCCTTTGCAATAATAACTTTTACCTGTCTGTTGCTGCACGGGGATTTTATGGAAGTTTTTCTTGTAGGTCTCTTTTAATATTTTTCTTACGGAGAGCAGCGGAATTTTCTTTTTCCCCATTGCTGATGAAAGCTGGTGCGGATCACATTTCTGAACCTTACTTAAATACGGTTTGAAGTACACTTCGTATAATCCTCTTCCGTATCGGTCAATAATCCACTCATCCAAATGAGGTGTATGTGTTTCCTTCTTAAAATTCACCTTGAATCTTGCCCAAAGATAGGAGAAGCCGACTCTAATGAGTTGTTTCATGCTCATTAGTTTGAATAATTCTCCACCCAGGAATGGGAAAGTGACCAGCTTACCAAATATATAAAGTCGAAAGTTTCTCTGGCGGTTCAGGAATATTCCATCGAGATGTTCTTGATAGAACTCCAGTATTGCCTGATCACGTGTAAAAAAATTATGCGCCCCTTGATCGTAACGACCTCCATCTTTCAAAATTGTCTTCGCTAATCCACCCGGCGTATCTTCTTTTTCTATTATCAAGACGCTCCTGCCTGCTTTAGCTAGTTTCCAGGCTGTTACGAGGCCGGTTATTCCCGCCCCTAAAACTATAACCTTTTTTGTAACACTTTCGATCATTCGTTTCCTAATTGTAAGGTGGATAAATAAGCAATTAGCGAATCCCGAGCTCCTGCATAAGTTGAGCAGCTCCTGAGTAACCCAATTTCCGGGCTTCTTCTAAATCAAGCAAGGCAGATTCAAAGTTTTTTTGTCTCAATTTGACCGTCGCACGGCCATAATAAGCGGCGCCCAGCCTGCTATCCATTCCTATTACCCGGTCAAAATAACTGATTGCCTCATCATAACGATTGAGCTCACGTAAAGTCACACCCATATTGTTATAAGGGAGAATATAAAAGGGATTAATGGTGATCGCTTCCTTATAATCACGAAGCGCCCCCTCATAATCATGTACCTCATATTTGGCAATACCCCTGTTGGTATACACATCAACAGATTTTGGACTCATGCTGAGTGTTTTGTCATAATCGGCAATTGCCAGCTTAAAATGCTTCAGTGCCAAATGTGCATTGCCGCGATTGTAATATATCTGCGGTATCGTGCTGTCTATTTGAGCCGCCATATCAAGATCATTCAGCGAGCCTTCAAAGTCCTGCCGGTTATATTTCTGATTGGCACGACTCGACAACACCTGCGCCATAGCATTGGCGGATGGAAGAGTATTAAGGCATTGCATCGCCTTGGAATACTCATTCATTGCCTTACTGTTTTTATTCTGTGTCTCGAAAATAATACCACGGTAAAAATACGACATGGCATTTTCCCAAATAGAGAGAGAGGCAGTGAGATCCGATAATGCCATATCAACCTTCCCCTGTCCAAAATAATTTACGCCCCTTCCGGACAAGGCTGATGCATTCCGGGGATTGCACTCAATTGCACGGTTATTAAAAACAAAGTTCTCTTTGTAATATCCGCTCTGAATAAATGACTGCACCGAAAAAAGTACCAGGACGAAAACAACGGCATACGTGAAGTATTTTTTATTATCGACCTGATATTCTTTAACATACAGAGCCGCCATCAGGAACATTCCAATCATCGGGAGATAATCCCGGTGTTCAAGATAATTATAAAAATAGTCGGCATTTGACAGACGGTAAAACATGGGGGCGATGTTAAAGAGCACAACCCAGGCAAGTCCCCAAACATACAGATAATTTTTTGTCACGGCTTTACGGACGCAAAATATCCCAACCGGTATAATTGTTAAAATGCCGATCAACAGCGATACCGCGTCAAACAAAGGAAGAGTTGATAAGTTATAGGGTATAATAATTTTCCCAAAGAGACTTGGAATAGTCGGGAGGTTTTTCACAAAGTTTTGCAGCGTAAATGCATCCGGTGGCATTGCCTCATGGAAGGAAAATTTGCGCAAGATAAAGAAAACAGCTATTGCGATAACCCAACCGGTAAACAGAGGAAAATATTTTTTAAAAGTAAACTTGTCTTTTAGAAGAAAAACAGAATACACACCTAAGAATAACGGGAAAAATACCGTGGACTCTTTGGTCATAAAAGTTATAAAAAATACAGCAAGGTGTCCATATAGGTACAAGCTTTGTCTTTGACGAATGTAATTATCATAGCTGATAAAGGTCAGCATGCCAAGAAGCGCAATCAACGTATCGCCTCTTGAGGGGACCCATCCAACTGCAACAGCTGTCAGGGGGTGGACGGAAAAGATGAGTGAAACAAAAAACGAAACTTTTCTGGAAATCTCAAAATGCTGCAAAAAATAGTATAGAGTTACAACGGTTCCTAAGTGTACAAGGATATTCGAGATGTGATACATCCACGGATATGTACCGCTTATTGAGGCATCAATTTCATACGTGAAAAACTGTACGGGGCGGTAAAATGAATTCCCAAAATTTCCGAGAGAAAGTAAAGATTTAACAACATCTCCCCCATTTTTCAGGGTATTCAGCCATAGGGCCGCATTTTCAATTATACCGTTGTCATCAAATCCAATAATTTGAAATCCGATTGTCCGGACATAAATAAGGAAAGGCAAAATCAAAAGCAGCAGGATGTGTAATCTCCGGTTGTTCTCAATCGCCGCACTGCTTAGATATGTTTTCAGAAATTTGCGCATGCTTTACTGGGTTATTATCACAAAAATTTTAATAGTTAAGTTAATGATAATCGATTTAAAAAACACATGCCGCCATCTCTCATCTATATAAACCCGGGCAATCACCAATGCTTCAGGGGCAAGACTGTTTTTAATTCCACTTGAAAACAGTATTTTCGGACGTTATAATTTAAATCATGCATAGTATAAGAGTTCAAATGTTCATCGGCAGTCCCTCAAATGATTCGCAAAGGAATTTCGAACTGGATTTCGCGAAGAAGTTTTTCATAGTACTTACCGCGGGCGCAATCGTCATTGCTATGCATTACTATTTTTTTCTGGGGAAGAATAATGTCCGGGCATATCCTTTGTCCTACCACCTGGTTTTCAACTTACTGTACTGGTGGTCATGGATGGTGTTTCTTCCGGCAATTTTTAAATTAACGGTCTCAGCAAATTCCTATAGCCGGTTGAATTACTGGTTGATATTTTATATAGCTACTCCGCTTTTCATTAGTCTGATTCATCAGTTCATCGGAACAGTATTTTCCTATATAATTTATCGCCACAATGCTTTCATGCGAATACTCAGTTTCCGAGTTTTAAGAAATCAATGGGCCTGGGTTGATATAGCCATATATTTTGTGATTGAGGTGATAATCCAGACTCTTCTATCAACACGAAATTTGAAATCAGTTGAAAAAAAAGTCGCTGTGTTGCAGAAACAATTCGCTATTTCCCGTTTGAATGTGTTGCAAAGTCAGCTGCATCCTCATTTTTTATTCAATACGCTTAATACGCTATCCACTTTGCTTTTAAAATCGGCTCAAGCTGATTGCGTCCACATGATTGATTTACTTGAAAAATTCCTCAAAGCGACATTCTCAAGTAAAAACGAGCAAATCATTCCGCTATCCGAGGAAATAGTTTTTATAAAAAATTACCTTGAAATTGAAAAGATCCGGCTTGGCGAAAGGCTAAAAATCTCTTTTAATATTGCACCGGAATCATTAACTGCATATGTTCCGAATCTTGTTTTACAACCCATCGTTGAAAATGCCTTACGGCATGCTATTTCCAAGCGTCCCGACTCAGGAAAACTTGAAATTTCATCATACCTTGAAGATGGCCTTTTGCACCTGCACGTGATTGATGACGGCCCGGGGATAGATCTATCTGCTCCCAATACAGGGAGAAAAGGCGTAGGCATTCAGATTACCAAAGATCGATTAAAACAGTTGTTTGGGGAGGCCTTCACTTTCTCAGCGGTAAATAATCCGGATAAAGGCTTGCATGTTGAACTCGCCTTTAAGTATGTGACGTCGCAGGATTATGAGAGGTACATAGCCAATGAGAAATAGATTAAATATTAGAACTCAGGAAGATTTGAAACAGTTCTTCCTTCCGTTATTTATAATTTTTTTCCTGATTTCAGGCGTTATTACATTACAAACCATTTATGGTTCAAGCGCAGGTCCTCGTACCTTTTTCAACTACTCCACGCTGTTTTTATCCAAGTTTGTATTTGTGGAGTTCTTTCTCATGTTTTTTGTTGCAGTATATGTTTTCAATAGTAAAATCAATATTGCCGAGCTAAATAAATCTACCGCTGTATGCTTCCATGCAGCATTTTTTATAATCCTGCTAATCAGTCATCAATTTTTCTGTATGCTTTTCGACGAATTTATACTGATCAATTATGTCCGTGCCCCCATTCTCGACATGTTTGTGAAGAATCCTCTGATTTGGTATGATGTGGCAGTTTATCCTTTAGTAATGAGCATTTTTTATTTGATAAACTATAGGCATTTGCAAGCCGAAAAGGAACTGCGAGCCCTGGAATACGAGTCAAAATTAGTGAATTCACAGCTTGATGAGCTTAAAACAAAAATTCATCCACGTTTTCTATTCCAAACCTTGCATAACATAAGAGCCCTGGTAGAAGATCAAAAATATTCTGAGGCTAATTCTGTTTTACTTCAATTCAGCGACGTACTGCGGTCAACCGTATATGACAGCCGGGCCTTTGAAAGCGGTCTTGCCGATGACCTTACTTTAATTAAGAAATATATTAGATTGCAAGGTGCAAATAATGTAGTTTTAACAACACAACTTGACGATGTCCCCGATACAATAATCATTCCGGGACAAATTGTGCGGGTTATGGTAGTGGAGTTATTAGAGTACATTTTCGGAAATTCCGGAATGGGATTTGGAATACATCTGAGAATCTCCTGCAGAAATAACATACTTTCGATGACTTTTGAATTTTCATCTGAAGATCCTCATGGATTTAATAATCTGTTCGAAGGTATAAAAAGAACTGCAGATGAAGTAAGTTCGATGTTAAATATCTCCGATTTCCACGGGGTGATAAAGACTACATGCGCAAATGAAGGCGGCAAAGTTGTTGTAAATTCAGAAATTCCTGTTATCAAAGCCGGCCAGTACTAATAATTAATTACGAATTAAGAGCATATGATAATCCGAGCAATTATAATTGATGACGAACCGTTATCCAGAGAAGGCATTAGGATACGGCTTAGTAAATATGATTCTATCAAAGTCATCGCGGAATGCGTTAATGGTAATGAAGCAATTGAGTATATCAACAAGCTTAAACCGGACTTGATATTTTTGGATATTTCCATGCCGGGGAAAAATGGTTTTGAAGTTCTGAATGAAATAAATATGAATCCCCTGCCGATGACTATTTTTATAACTGCATACGATCAATTTGCATTACGGGCTTTTGAATACCACGCGGTTGATTATTTACTAAAACCTATTGACGATGAGCGATTTTCAAAATCAATTGCAAATACATTGGAAGAATTTGAGAACCGTTCCGTTTTTGACTATGTCGAAAAGCTTAAAGATCTTGTAAAAAATGTCATAGGCGGAGACATAAACAAAGATTCTTTTCAACATAATTTTCAAAAAAAATCATATCTCAATCGTATTATGATAAAAATGCGCGACAGCATTCAGATCATACCGGTTGATGACATCCTCTATTTCGAGTCTGCCGATGATTATGTTTATGTCCACACAGAGTCGGCTAAAAATATTCTTCGGGAAACTTTGGCATCTATTGAGTCAAAATTGGATCCTTCAAAATTTGTCCGTATCCACAGATCCACTTTGGTAAATATTGAAAAAGTGGTCAAACTCAAGCAAAACAAATACGGGGACTACGACGTATTTCTCCGTGGCGAAATCCGGCTAAAATTGACCCGCACATTTAAAGACCATTTTCAGAGGATGGTAGAAGGCCTCCTCTGACCCCGTCTCACCCCCAAAATAAAGCACTTCGCCGATACAGTTAGCGTTTAATCTCATTATTTTATGCGATTAACATGATTTTTCCCATCTTTTGTTGAGTTAATTTGCTTTAATGGTTCATCACCGTTCTTTAAACACATAATAAGGATCAAGAGATGAGAAAACTTACTTTGTTGTTCTTACTATTTGCGATTGTCTATCCGCTTGGGAAGATGTATTCGCAAACATCAGTAACGGCCACATGGAATTTGTACATGAATTCCTCAAAAGTTTATGACCTGACAGGTAGCACATCACCCTCAGGAAATATTACTGCGGCGAATGCATCATGGAATACAAGCTACCTTAGTTCAAGTGGTCATGGCAGTACATCGGCAGGAAGTTCATATGGACTTATGCTGTCTTTCTGTAATGCCGTTATTAGCAAAACAATCACAACCGCAAGCAATACCAATATATATGAAGAATTTGCAATCGCGCCTAGCGCGGGTAAAAAGTTCAACGCTTCAAGTATATCAATGTATGTTGGATCTGTAGGCGGTAACGGAATAAGGGAAAACGTTTGTATTTCTACAGATGGTTTCGCAACATCCACACAGCTTAACACAGCAACAATCAGCGCTACCGGAACGTCAATGACGCTTGTTTCATTGACCATTCCAACCTCTATTTCCGTATCCGCTGGTCAATCTCTGCGGGCCCGGGTTTATTTCTGGTACAATGCTACCACAATGACTGTTACCGGTAAGTATCCGCTTACGCAGGGAGTAAATATAAAAGGAACAGCCACAGATGCGACTGCCCCTGTTGTCTCAACTTCAACAATATCCGGCATTGCCACAACCTCTGCAAGCTGCGGCGGTACTATTACCGATAATGGTGGCGATGCAGTAACCGCAAGAGGTGTTTGCTGGAGTACATCAGCGAATCCTACCATATCAGATTCCTTTACAAGTGACGGAACCGGTACCGGTACATTTACCAGTTCGATTACGGGCTTGACCTCCGGATTAACATACCATGTTCGCGCATATGCAACGAACAGTATAGGAACAGGATACGGTGCAGATAGTACATTTACTACTCTTGCCGGGGTTAGTTTGCCGACTGTAACCACTGCAGCAATCTCAAATATTACTGTGAACTCAGCTTCCGGTGGAGGTAATGCGACTTCCGACGGTGGAGCTTCGATCACAGCAAAAGGTATTTGCTATAGCCGCTGGGGAACGCCAACCGTTGACAGCGCTCATACGAGTGACGGAACAGGAACCGGATCATTCACCAGTTCATTGACCGGTTTATCGGGGGGCACCACGTATTACGTCCGCGCCTATGCAACTAATAGTGTAGGAACGGCCTATGGAGATCAAGTAAGTTTTGGAACCCCTATTACATATTATAACAAGGCTGCTTCCGATATATCGCAGGCTTCAAACTGGGGTACTAATACCGATGGCAGCGGCACAAGTCCCGCAGATTTTACCGGCATGAATGCCACATATAATGTAATTAACGCCGGAGCTACCCTCGCTTCATCATTAACCGTTTCAGCTACAGGTTCCAAAATTTTAGTGGGCGACGGAACCAACGCCGTATCACTAACGATACCTTCTGCCAATCCATTTACCGGAACGGTTGATGTTGCAAATAATGCGACTTTAAACCTGCAAACAACCTCAGGTTTAACCTTAGGGACACTGAATGCAGGAAGCACAGTAAATTATGACGGAAGCAACGCCCTAACTATCATTGCTGCAAATTATGGAAACTTAGCAAGTACCAACGATGCAGGAGCAGCAAGAACATTCAGCACATCAGGAACAATTTCTGTAGCTGGAAATTTCACAGCCGGCAGTGCGACTTATACTGTAGCCTCAAGTACTGTTACATTGAATGGAGCATCGACACAAACTGTGAACGGCGGTACTTTTAATAATCTTAATGTAAATAATTCAGCATCAGTGCCGAGCGGATATACTTTGACATTGGCCTCAGGAGGCACACTCGCGATTGCGTCCTCAAAGACACTTACCGTAAACGGAACCTTGGATAATAAATCAGCAAATGCCGTCACGTTAACCGGCTCGCTTGTTGTTTCATCAACAGGTGAATATTGGGCTGATGCTGCCGGTAATAAACTACCAGCCGCTACCTATAGTTCGGGATCCACTCTTCGCATACTAAATACCTTGGATGGTACGCAGGGTTTCCAGATCAATGTTGGCGGTAACGTTGTCATAAATTCCCCAGGCGCACTCGGTGCATGGACAAAAGGAAATAGTGCTACCTATACCATCGGAGGTGACCTTACTCTGACTGACGGAATATTTAATAACGGTAATGGTGGAAGTTCAAGAACTGTCGTTGTCAACGGTAATGCGTACATTAACGGCGGTGAATACGATGTAGCCGGTGCTTCAACAAATGCTACTACACAGACGTTTACTGTGAAAGGCAACCTCGTAGTATCAGGCGGTACGCTTTACGCGTCTAACAATACCACCTCGGGAACAGTAGGAACTATCAATGTAGGCGGTAATTTAGTCCACACCGGCGGTGTACTTGGAAACGGCACTTCGGCTGTTGGTGGAAAAATTGTCTTTAACGGATCAGCTTCTCAATCGATAGCAACAACCGGTTTTAGTAACGGTCCTACAATTGTGTTGAACAATACAGCCACTGGAATTGGAGTAACACTTGCCTCAGATGTCACAATTGACAATGCGTTGACTTTGACGTCAGGAATTTTGGGACTCGGGTCATACAATCTAACCTTAGGTGCCAGCGCGACCAATTCAGGATCTTCTTCAAGTTCATTCATCTATCCGAATGGCAGTGGTCAATTACGAAAGGCTGTTACCACTCCTGTCACAGGCTACACACTGCCTTTGGGCGACTATATTGCGACAGCTGAATATGCTCCTATTAGTGTCAACATAAGCGCAGATGCATATTCTTCAGCCTATGTTTACGCCACAACAACCAGGTCTAAACATCCGAATAATTCCAGCGCCACCGATTATCTGAACAGATACTGGAGCGTAAACGGTTCAGGATTTACTAACCCGGTTTACAGCGGAACATTTACCTATCCGGCTGCAGATGTTCAGGGAACTGAATCTATCATCTATGGAGCGTTCTATACCGGCAGCGCATGGCTAAATGTTGGAAATGTCAATACATCAAGTCATTATTTCACAACACCGAACCTGGATAAATTCGGTGATTTTACTTGCGCTGATGGATCAGTTGTTCCGAGTTCTCCAATTATTACCACATCCGCGACAGGAATTTATTTCGGCCGCGTTGATATGGGCACCAATTCAACTGAAAGAACATTCAGTGTTACTGGCTATTATCTGAGCCCAGCTGCTGATAATATAACCGTAACAGCACCGTCACATTTCGAGGTATCCTTAACCAGCGGATCAGGTTTTGCCTCTTCCGTACAGATACCTTATACAAGCAACAACTTATCAACAACCACTATCTATGTTCATTTTGTTGCTCCGACAGTGTCCGCAGCAACAATGTATTCGGGCACATTGACTGTATCCGGAGGTGGAGCGGCTTCACAAAACGTTTCATTAAGCGGCAAAAGCACCGTTCCAAATTCCGCACTTGGTGCGAATTTGGTTGTCGCTGCAGATGGAAGCGGAGATTACACCACGATCCAGGCTGCAGTCAATGCGATCCCGACAAGTCATGCGGGCATCAGTCCGTATGTTGTCTTTATTCGTCAAGGCTGGTATCATGAAAAAGTTACTATACCCTCTTCTATTAGCGATATCAAATTCATCGGAGAAGAAAGAGATTCAACAATACTTGATTACGACGATTACGTAGGTAAGAACGGTCTTGGCACCAGCACTTGCCAAACGCTTCAAATCAATTCAAGCAACGTAACCTTTCAAACTATGACCATTCAGGATACCGTTACTGTTGAAAGAGCAGTTGCCGTTAACATCGGTTCAGCAGTGGACAAAGTTAAATTCCTTAATTGTAATCTTTATGGACATCAGGACACATACTACTTGTGGAATTGTTACCGCGTCTACCATAAGAACTGTAAAATCACCGGCTCTGTGGATTTTATCTTTGGTAATGGTATCGCAGTGTTCGACAGTTGTAGTATTGTCGTCAATCGAAACGGCGGTTGTGTTACTGCAGCAAGTACAGGCTCAAATTTGAAATACGGTATTGTATTCAGGCACTGTACTCTTTCAAGCGACTCGCTCGGATTTGACGGTAATCCTGTCAGTACGTTCTATCTTGGCCGTCCTTGGCAGAACAATCCAAGAACAGTATATCTACAATGTTATGAACCTGCAACATTAAACGCAGACGGTTGGACAACCATGAGCGTATCTCCGACATTGTATGCAGAATATGATTGCTCAGGACCGGGTGTTTCTGCGACACGTGCCAACGGTGGAACTATTATGACGAAAGATGATGCAGTTAGTTATTATTATTTATCGTCAATATTTGATGCATCTTCGAAGACCGATTCGCCATTTGCCGATAGCTGGGTGCCTTTGAGTGATTCTGCAAGTGTGTTGTTACCGGTTGAATTAACTTCATTCTCAGCTTCGGTAAAAGATCAGTCTGTCTCCCTGAAATGGGAAACAGCCACCGAGGTCAACAGCGCCCGGTTTGAGATTGAAAGAGCTGCGAAAAATTCAAATCCATCGTCTACTCTCTCGTGGTCAAAAGTTGGAGATATTCCTGCTTCTACATACAGCAATTCTCCAAAACAGTATTCATTCACCGATGTTGTCAAAACCCCGGGAATCTATAAATATAGATTGAGAACTGTTGATAATGACGGCTCGTATGAATACAGCAAAGTAATCGAAGCTTCGGTAACTGCACCGCAGAAATTCTCGCTTTCACAGAATTACCCGAATCCATTCAATCCGTCAACGGTTATTACGTTCTCGATTAAGTCGGATTCACATGTAATTATGGAACTTTACAGTGTATCAGGACAAAAAATCGCAACATTGATAAACGAGAATCGCGCTGCAAACACGTATGATTTCGAACTAAGCATGAGCAAATATAATTTACCCAGCGGTATCTATTTCTATAGGTTATCCGCAACGGACGTCGCTACGGGTAAAGCTCAGGTAGCAACAAAGAAACTAGCCTATATTAGGTAGTCTTAGATTCATTTATTGAATCGCAAAACCCGCCGGGCTCTCTCATCCCCCGGCGGGTTTTTTATTTTTCCTCTCTGCATGCTTTCATTTAAGCGATAATTAGTAGTATTTTAGGTTTTTCATTTATATATATAATGCAGAATGAAGGCCTTACTACCTTTAGTATTGTTTCTCATATATGCCGGCTTGAGCTATGTACAGACAGGCGATTCGCTGAATACACGAGTAAATCCGGATATTATTGACACCAATAGTACGGTGGTAAAAAGTCCATTACCTGTTCCCTCTACCTCTAATAGCAATTATAAATTTCTTGTCACATTCCTACCCGCTTCCAAAAAGATCAAAGTACATGAATCGCTGGTTTGGGTGAACAAAACTCCATATAGCACGAAAGAATTCTATTTCCATTTCTATCTAAATGCATATAAAAGCAACCGCACCATCTATGCCCGCGGACATGAAATACCAGAGAAATCTAGAACTTCCATAATACTTAACAGCATGACCATCAATGGGAAGAGTGTTAAACTCAGGTTTGTGAATACCGATGAAGTTGACATGTATGACAGTACTGTCGCAAAGGCTGCACTGGACAAAGATCTGCAACCGGGTGACAGCGTCCGTGTAGAAGCTGATTACGACTTTAGCATTCCCGCTGCTGATGGACGTACAGGATATGTTCCCGGTGAAGATTACTACTGTATCGCTCAATGGTTCATTAAACCGGGTGTATTTAAGGATGGTAAATGGATTTGCAGCCCATTTTTCCCATATACGGAGTTTTTTGCCGATTTCGGGAATTACTCTGTTGCTATAGAGACGCCAAAAGAATATAACATCGCTGCATCGGGGATGCAAGCAGCAGAAGAAATGCGGCCGGGAGGAAAAAAGGTCGTTACTTTTAATCAAAAAAATGTCATTGACTTTGCATGGGTCGCCACGCGCAATTTCGAAAGCGATTCGTACACTGTTCCCAACGGCAATGCAGCTCCGGTAATGACGCGCATCATCTACCCAAAGATATTTTCCAATTTCATTCCGCGTTATAAAACTTCTTTAGAAAAAAGTTTTCAGTACTTCCGCAGCCATTTTGAGCCATATCCATATAAGACATTTACTCTGGTGGTTACTCCACCTAAATCAGGCATGACCGGCTCGATGGAATATCCCGGTATGGTCACCATAAGTCAGTCGTTATTTTCACCGGAGAATTCTCTCGAACCCGAACAGACCATCATTCATGAATTTGCACATCAGTACTTTTATGGAATACTTGCGAACAACGAAGTGTACGAAGCCTGGCTTGATGAAGGTTTTGCCGAATTTCTGACCGATAGGATACTGAGTTCGTACAAACTGATGCCATCCAATTATTTTAGATTGTTCAGCAGGTATCCGATAAAAGGTATCGAGTTCTTATCAATGGAAGAAATTCCAATGATATATACCTTAACCGACATCAAGGCTCCGATGTATGCCAACGATTTGCGAACGTACTACAACAATCTGACCGCCGGCAGTCTTGCGGATTCAAGTTATCTATTAACCGATGAGACAAATTATTTTGCAGTAAGCTATGCAAAGGGACATATTTTTCTAAAAACACTTGAAGAATATGTGGGTGAACAGGTAATGGATAAAATTTTAAAGGAATATTACCAGCGGTATAAATACAACCATCCGACTGCAGCAGATTTTTTCAGAGTGTGTGCTCAATGCTCGCCAAAGAAAATTGATTGGCTCATCAGTGATTATTATGCGCAATCTTTAATCTGTGATTACAAGATCAACAAGATTTATAAGAATGCCGGCTCAGGATACTGGGTCGTGGAAATAAAACGCGAAGGTGAAGCCCGCTTCCCTATGCGATTGGATCTATACACGGACAAGGACACGCTTACCAAAACAATATACATGATAAACCGGTATGCGTCAGTCCAATTCAAAACTAAAAACGAAGTGATCGGTGCAGAACTTGACCCGAAACGGAAAGCACTTTTTGATATCAACTTCGCGAATAATTCCTATTATTTCGATAACTTATACGGATCATCATTATACCTCTCTACACGATGGTTTTATTGGATACAAAGCTTATTACTGATATTCGGCGGTTTAGTATGATACAGTTTATCCGCCATACCTTTGTAACCTCAACGAGACTGGTTTTTAAAAACCTGAAACTGGTTCTATTATTATTCGTCGTCAATTTCAGTTTTGCACTCGCCCTCACCCTGCCGATTTTCAGCATGCTGCGGCAGAGTTTGCTTCATTCTTCGCTCAATGCGCACTTTACCGGTGAGTTCGACTACGTGTGGTATTTGCAATTCAGTTCATTAAACCGGCAGGCTCTCGCTGAGCTACCCGGATTATTGTATATCATAACTATTATATATAATCTCATCCAGCTCTTTTTCAGCGGCGGATTAATAGCGATTTTCAATAATCCTCAAAAGGACCACATTGTTGATTTCTTTTTCGGCGGCGTTAAATACTTTTTCCGGTTTTTTAAACTGTTCTGCGTTGCATTGGTGTTTTATTTCTTATTAATCACCTTAAACGCCTTCCTGAACGCGGCAATTGTTTCTTTTATGGCAAATTCGCAGAATGTTTTACTAGAATTCATCATCCAGCTTTTACGGTATGTCCTTTTTATCGGCCTTATCGGCATTATCAATATCATTTTCGATTACTCAAGGGTAATTACCGTGGTAGATGAAAAACTCAAGATTTTTAAGGTAATCGGCCAATCTGTCGGCTTCATTAAAAACAATTTCAGCATCACAGTGACGGTCTATTTTATTACCGGTTCGTGTGTCATTTTGGCAACCATCATCTATAATGTATTCGATAATTACATACCAAAAACGTCGCTTGGTCTGCTAATTGTAACTTTTTTTATTCAGCAGTTGTTAATTATATTTCGGCTCATAATAAAGATGTTATTCACAGCAGGTGAAGTTGTCGTGTATAACGATTTAAATGCTGAAGTTATAGATACAAATGTTGAAGAAATAAGTACAGGAAAGTAAAATGGCGATACTGCAAGTAACGCAATACGGTGATGAAATATTAAAGAAAAAGACAGAAGTTGTCAAAAAAGTTGATCGTTCAGTCCTTGAATTAATTAACAATATGTTTGATACGATGCATAATGCCGACGGCATCGGCATCGCGGCTAATCAGGTAGGAAGCAATAAATCCATTTTTGTTATTGACCTGTCTGAAGTAAAAGGATATGAAAAGCAGCCGAAATTGATCTGCATTAATCCCAAAATCGCTGAACGCTCAGCCGAAACGGTTGTTATGGAAGAGGGCTGCTTAAGTCTGCCGGGGCTCCATGTCGAAGTGGAACGTCCAAAAGCAATCAAACTGCTGTATCAGGATCTGGAACTCAAAGATCAGGCTATTGAAGCAGACGGATACCTCGCAAGGGTGATTCAGCACGAGTTGGACCATTTATTGGGATTTTTAGCCGTCGACCGAGTCGCAGAGGATAAAAAGAAGGAGTTGAAAAGCTCGCTTTCTTCGATTAAAAACCGTCAAGTCGATGTTGACTATCCGGTAACAGATAAAACCAAGTAATCCGAACTATGAAAATTGTTTTTTGGGGGACTCCGGATTTTGCCGTTGAGTCCTTAAAAAAGATATTGGCTTCAAACCATGAAGTCTTGGCAGTTGTAACAGTCCCCGATACCGAAAAAGGACGCGGGCTTCATGTCTCCTACTCACCAGTAAAGAAGTTTGCTCTTGAAAACAATCTGCCGGTGCTGCAACCGCTGAGTTTCAAGGATGAGGCCTTTATAGAGACTTTGAAGCAAATCAATGCCGACCTTTATGTTGTGGTGGCATTCCGCATCTTGCCCAAAGAGGTATTTACCATACCACCATTCGGTTCTTTTAACTTGCACGGTTCCCTGCTCCCGAAATACAGAGGGGCTGCTCCCATTCAATGGGCATTAATAAACGGCGATACCGTAAGTGGTGTGACTACATTCAAGCTTGCTGATAAAGTCGACACAGGGAATGTCTATTTAATGAAGGAAATTCCGGTACTCGAATCGGATAATTTCGAAACCCTGCATGATAAACTCGCTGTTCTTGGAAGTGAAGCTGTTATTGAGACAATTGACGGGATAGAAGCAGGAAATCTTACCTTGCTCCCGCAAAATAATGAGCTTGCCACGCCTGCTCCCAAAATCACAAAGGAAATTTGTGAGGTAAAGTGGGATAAATCTGCTGTTGCTACACTAAATCTTATTCGCGGCGTTACTCCTTTTCCGGGAGCATACTTCGTGAAGGATGGTATACTATATAAGATACACAAAGCTCGTGTTAACTCTACACAGTCTCTTGCCCCGGGTGAATTCAAATCCGATAAAGAATCATTGTACGTCGGATGCAATCCGGGGACTTTGGAAATTCTGGAAATCCAGAAAGAAGGACGAAAGAGAATCAGCATCCCGGAGTTTCTCAGAGGTTACCAAATATAAACGGACTTGGGGAAACCGGTAACAAGTACACCTGAGAACAGTAGTTTTTCGAAAATGCAACGTTTATCCGGCCAGCGGATCCGTCGAACAACATCTACCTAATTCCGGATTATAGTAACTCGCAACGAAGTTGGCTATTGTTCATGGGTCTCGTTTCTAAACCACGCCACCGAAAAATTCTATTTGAAGTTGACCAACAAAGAGCCTAACATAAAACGGTTTAAATTTAGAATAAGCCAAGGGACCTGTTCCGTGATATCAACCCGCCCACTTTGGGATGTTAAAATTAATGCCGGATTTTAGCATTTATACCTGATTTTTAAATATAGCATCGCAATAATATTCGTTTTGTACATTTCCGCTGGAAAATACTTACTTTCTTTCACAGAGAAAATTCGCTTTCTCATGTCGATGAATCTTTATATTACCTGGTAATATTCCCAACCGCTGTAAAAGCAGTTTTGAAAGTTGTGAGTAAACTCGTTTGCGTTGAAACACCCAATAGCAATAACGCCATCATACTTCAGATAGGTACAGGCAGTCAAAGACAAAGTGCCTGTTTTAGACAGACGAATTAAACAGTCACTATCCTTGAAGCTGCAATCTCCTTTTTCTTAGATAACTAAACAACATAATTACACCAACGACAAGTGCACCAAAGACCCAATCAGGAATTGCCTCCCAATATTCAACAATCGCAGATCGACCATCGATTGTCATTGCTGAAAAAAGCTCGGAAACGGTTGCCTGTAATTTACCATAGTTGGAATCTGTTGATACTACAGAAAACGAGTAACTCTTGCCTTTCCCCCGAAATAAGTATCCTTCAATTACCCTACCCAGAAGGGGATAGCCTAATGAAAACTTGACATGTGCGCTTGGATGCGACCCAAAATGTTCGATACTTGTTTCAATGTTGCTAACAGAAATTCCGATCTGTTTGAACGGCTTAATAAGACTCTCTTTATACTTCATCAATGAATTATTATCAATCGTAAACTCATGGTGAACCGATGTCAGGCCTATTGCAACCAACTCTTCCGAGTTTGTGGCATCATAAATCATCCAGTTGTTAGTCTTGCCTCGCGATAACCCCGAGCCCAATTTTGTCGCCCCAAGGTTGGAAAAATCTCTCATCATACTCTGATCCATTTGCTTCCAACCAAGCGGAATCGTTATTGTTACACCATCATCAGATAAGTTACGAGACGTGGACTCAGCTTCCACGGATAGAGAAAAGAGTGTGATTACGAGTAACAGAGAGCAAAAAGTTTTCATGAACGGATCTCCTCTATTGTAGTTTATTGAATCTTGTAATTGAAATTATGAAATTTAACATTAAACATCAACCCCTGCCGTGGTCTCACATCTTATTCCGAACACACAGCGATTTGTGAAAAAACTGATATTTAGGTATTTCGAGTCATGATACTAAGTAGAACCTCAAACTTAAGAGCGGATTTTGAGATAAAAATAATATTTCCTATTTTTATGCTTATAAGGGAACAAGTTAGTAAAGGGATAGAATGGAACAAACACGTGATACTTTTCGTCTTGTAATTCGCCGGGCACCCAAATTCACAGGGATGGCTTTGAAAACAAGAGTACTGATTAATGGAGCAACTCAATCAAAGGTGGCATATAATAGTTCCGAGGAATTTGTCTTACCAAGAAATATAACACAAGTCAAATTATACAATATAGTTCCACTTGGAAAAGATTTTGTCAAAGAAATAGTGGTTGATCCAATGCAAAACAGAGTTGTGGAGATGACTGTTACGTATAAAACAAACTGGCTTGCGATGATACCACCGCTTCTATTCTTTATCCCAACAAGTCACATTATAGTTGAAATGGTATATTTTGAATAAGCGGGGATAAAATGCAGATTATACGAGCAATAACCGGTTATTTCTTTTCTTTGATTGGCGTTACCTTATGTATATTTACATTCTATCTGTTTCACCAGACACTTTTTACATTTCCCAACAAAATGGAGCCACAGTATGTGGAAGACACATACGCGTATGAAGCACAACAAGCCGAGCTCTATGGCGAGTACTTTGGTTCTGTATTGTTTATTTTTCTCAGTATGCTGGTAGCTCCCCGGTGTTTTTCTGTGGGTAAGCGATTGGTACGTCCGGAGAAAAAAAGCAGTCCACTACACTACAACGAACCATTCATTCTTTACTTGCGATCATTTATCGCCGATAAAGGTGGAGGGAAAACCGTCGATCCTTTTTTTAGTATGAGCGGAACTGAAGAAGAGTCTCTAGTGAGCGTACTTAATGAAATCGCTCCCGTGTTTGCTATTGGCAACCCTAGCGACCGTTATTTGCCTTATGGTGCGAACCGAATTTATGTTGAAGATGCGGAGTGGAAGGCTAAGGTGCACGAGTTGGCAGAACATGCTAAATTTGTTGTTCTAAGACTTGGGTATACTTCAAATTTCTGGTGGGAAGTCGAAAAGTGTATGAATATAGTGGGAGCCGAAAAAATCCTCTTTATCATCCCGTATAAGTATAAAGAACTCCCAAAACTAGAATCGTACTTATTCGAACATGGCTTCCAAACTAAGACATTAAGCGTAGATCGTTCAAAACCAGCCAAAGGGGAGATTGCAAGTATGCTATATTATGAGAAACCGGGTGTATTCACATTTAAAAACTTACCTAAACACCGATTCGCCTATTTTTCGCTTTCATATATCGATGTTCTAAAATCGGCTATGGCAGACTATTCAGCGCGATTTGGTCTTAAATATAAACAGAAGAATACTCAGCGCAAAGCGATATACATTCAATTAATTTTATTGTTCCTTGTGTGTTTATTTTTTGTATTATCGGGTATAAGCCAGATATATCTCATTCAGCATCGTTAGTTGAAAGAATAATAACGCCATTGACGATACTCTTATAAATGGAACTGTTGGTGCTTACAGTAATTCAATCTTTTTGACAATTCTCGTCTGCGGCACATTATAAGTTACAGAAGCGGTAACTTGCGGTAATTAATTGCCTTCAACATCATTTTCTCTAAATATTCTCGCTGAATTCATCGCGAGTAAGCATTGCTTTATTTCAGCAGTCATTTCTCTTATTACTTCTAAATTGAAAAGTGTATCTAACTTACGGAATACTCATGAAAATTCTCAACTGTAACCATCAGATGTTTTCAAAAAAAACAGCAGTAATTATTCACGCATATGAAGAATCTGTCCGATTAAATAAACAATGAATCATTATTGCATTACATCATCGAAAAGTGCCTCAAGACTTCATGGAAAATTTTTAAGTCGGCGTGAGCGGCGCAGTTGTTTTGCGATGCTGAAAGCGTTCTAGATTTTTACCCAGGGGAATCACAAATTCTCAAATCAGGCCTGACTGAGGCCGGAGGGTTCTTTACCGATGAACTTGTACTTCGTATTATGCGAGGAGTTTACATACCTCTGCTGCAAGTCTCCATAAGGGAAGTAATTTCTTGCCGCGAGCATTGTGCGTTCGTTTCCTTTCGCAAACCGTATGCTGCCAATATGACCTTCATATAAAACTACTTCTGAAAATTCGAGAAAGCCTCACTCCAGATTACACATTAAATTCTTTAAATCCGGCTACGGTAAATACCGTTTTTTATTAATAGAATTACAGGTATTTTGCGTAATTAATAGCGAATTACATTATCAGTCCAAAATATTATCAAATGAACTCTGACATACATTTTTATACCCTCTTTCCGGAAAAATGTCTCCGTTTGATAAGATTTCATATGCTTGTAATTTTGCTTTCCGCTTTCGCATACCCGCTCCAAGCACAAAAAATAAACCCCGTTATTTCGGAGTCAACACCCGACCATATTATTGTAAAACTCGATTTCTCCAAAACATTCAGTCTGACTGATACCATTATTGACGGGAGAAAATTCCAAAAAATCGTTCCTGATTTCCACTCAATTCGTAAAACCGGGGAACCATGGATGCCAGAGTGTTTTTTTACAATTGGAGTGCCTTTAACAGCCTCACCGAAATGTGAAATCATCAGTGCTAAAGAAACAGTATATCACAATAAGTTCATTCTACCCTACCCCGATACCCGTGACACAGTTTTCCCCCTGAGTGCAAAATCATTGGATAAATCTACGTATGCACGGAATCAATACTTCCCTGCGTCAATCATTGAGCTTGAGCCTGTATCAGTAATGCGTTATACGGGAATAATGACTGTTGGCGTATCACCCTATCAGTTCAATCCCGTTACGAAGGAAGTTAAACTCACTACCGAATTAATCTTTAAAATCACATACTCGAACAATGCATTAAGAAGCGCTGCCGTCTCAATATCCCCCGTCTACGATAAAGCAACAGACAACTTTTTACGTAATAATGTCATCAATTACGAATCCGCTAAAAATTGGATAGGTGCGGTCAAGAAGTCAAACAAAAGCGCCTCAGGTGATTATTGGTATTCACCCGATAAGAATTTTTACAAACTGTACCTCAATACAAAAGGTATATATCGTGTAACCTATGAAGAGTTAAAAAGCGCGGGTGTTCCTCTTCCGTCAGGACTATCAAGTAATGAGTTAGCAATCTACTCACAGGGACAAAGCATCCTTTTGGATGTGTACGACAATGGCGACGGCACTTTTGATTCAGGTGATTATATCCAGTTCCTTGGCACACCTGCACCGGCTTCGCCTTTTGCCATGCAAAACATCTATACTACCGAAAACGTTTTTTGGTTTACGTATCAGGGTAATGGGAATGAAGCAAAACGATACGTTGAAACGCAGCTTCCTTCGGGCACTTCTGATACGGTAATCTCCTTTTTGCCGCGGGCGGATTTCTACGAGCGGGACAGTGTCTTTGAGCATTTGGGAGAATCGCCTTCTACGGAGTGCGATTATTGGTTCTGGGGCATAACTACTGCTAATGACGGTAAAACCTTGTATTCTTTTTCAACCACGGTCAATAATTTTTATAAACCTGTTTCATTGAACAGCACCATTTCTTACAGGCTAAATCTGCAAGGAATGACTAATACGTATTGCAATTTTGACCATCATGCACTGGTCTATCTCAACGGCAAACAAATAGGTAGTTTTTATTGGGATGGTCAGACGGACTCAACATTCATAGGCAGTTTTAATCCCCAAAAAGACTCAATCACTCTCTCCACATCCGGCAATGTTTTTCAAGTGATTGCAGACGGTAACGTTTGCAGTGAATACAAAGTTGACGACATACGTATCAATTGGTTCGACTTCACCTACGCCTCAAATTTGGATGCGTCCGGCAGCCCGATGAATTTCAGTGCACAGGCATCATCCAAAGGGGTCAATACTTATAAAATCACCCATTGGAATAGCAGTGATATCGCTATATACTCGCCGTCAACCGGGCAGAAGCTTAAAGGAGTGTTTCAAAACGACACGAGTAAAACAGTCGTATTCAGTGATTCCATTTCTCAGCGCAAAGAATATTTTGCATTGTCGAATACCACATATCTGAAAGTGGACTCCATAAAAGCAAAAATACCTTCCTACCTGCGCAATGCGGGTAATGGTGCTGATTATATTATCATCAAACACAACAAGTTTAATTCGATAGCACAGCGCCTAAAAACACTGAGGGAAAAATCCCTCCCTGATTCAGCCATTACTGCTCCACGCGTTTACATCGCTGATGTTCAGGATATTTATGACGAGTTTTCCTATGGAATCCTTGACCCCTATGCTTTAAAATATTTTGTTGAATATGCATTTCAGAACTGGACTGCACCCGCTGCATTATACGTAACGCTCATTGGAGATATGAGCCATGACTATAGACACCTGCTAAAATCCAGCCGGATTAATTACGTGCCTTCCATTCCCTATCACTCTACAGAGTTCGGATATTCTCCGAGTGACAACTCCATCGCAGCAATTTCAGGAGATGATATTACCCCGGATCTTGCTATCGGCCGATTGTCAATTGAGGAAGTCAGTGAAGGAAACATCATTCTCGATAAACTCGAAAAATATCCTGCCGACGATTCGAAACAGTGGAAACAAACCGTCGCGTTATTTGCGGCCGGGGTGAACAGCACGGACGCTGCAGAGCTGGGATTTAATTCAGCTAATTTGTACCTGCAAGATGCTTTCATAAAGCCGGCCTCGATGCGGACGAAGAATGTTTTCAGATACCCAACCACCTCAAATGAAATACCATATCAGGGCGGCGTAGTTGAAATGCGTGACGCGATAAACTCAGGAGCGGTGCTGCTAAACTATTATGGTCATGGGGCAAGCTCCCAGTGGGATTTGACATTTTACAGTGACGACATCTATCTGCTTGAAAACGAAGGGCGGCTGCCGGTTATTCTTAACCCGACCTGCTTTACTGCGAGTTTTGATGATGAGAATATATTCGGTGAGCAGTTTTTAAAAGTTCCGAATAAAGGTTGTATCGGATTTATCGGATGTTCAGGAATTACACATTGGGAAGCAGGCAGAATAATTAATGAGCAGATTTTTAAAGAAATCTTTGCCGACAGAAATTACATATCCGGCAAAGCATTTCAATACGCGAAAGCTGCCAGTCCGCAAACCGGATTCTATGCCGACCAAATTGCCCTGTTAACGTACTTGGGAGATCCAGCCTTACAATTAACATTCCCCAAGCTAACCGATTACGCGATTCACGAGAATGATATCTTACCTGCATCATCAACATTATTGACGAATGAAGAAACACGCATAAAAGTAAAGCTCAATAATTTCGGCATACTCAGCAGCGACAGTATTAGTGTTAAGCTCGAATTCCAGGGCAGTGATTCAAGCGGTGTTATTGGTGTTAAAAAAATCGCGGGATTCGCACTGGATGATTCTCTGACTTTCGCCTGGATTCCGGTCAAGGGCGGCGATTATGTGTTGAAAGCAGAAATTAATCCGGACAAACGCACTATTGAAAGCGATTACACAAACAACTCTGCTACTGCTTTAGTAACAGCGTTTGATTTGAGTGAACCAAATTGTGTTGAGCCTTTGAATGGTCAATACCAGCGTTCTAATACCGTACGATTCACTTTTGCAGACATCACATCAACCCCGGCATCAACAATGACATACTATGTCGAAGTTGATACTGCAAACAATTTTACACAGCCTTTTGTAAAATCTACCGGTCTAATAGGAAAAAACGGTGTGTTGGTTTGGAACTGCCCGGCATTACCAAAAGGAACATACTTCTGGCACAGTAGAATATTTGATGGTAATAATTATGGTGCGTGGAGTGCAGCAAAAAGTTTTTGCATCGGCGATTCTTCTTATTCAGGGACTAAATTTGAAAACGAACAGCTTAAACTTTTCCCGGCGCAAAATCTTAATTACGATGCCTCAAAAAAAGCATTGGCACTCAACAAAAACCTTCTGCCGCCAATGCCATCTTCCAAGAGATTAATTTCAGATATCCATATGGCGGATTCATCCGCATTTTCACAGAGCCGTATGTCCCTCTGCGCGACAGACGGAAAATATTTCTATCTCGCCGATGAAGAAATAAATGCCGCCTTGCTTAATCACGATACTACCGGAAGAACGCAGATTTATAGAGTCGGGACGGGATTGCAGGGCACTTCAGCCGGTCTGAGCTATGGAACTGTGAGTGGATTCGACAGAGCAATCAACGGACAATACTGCATGAGTAAAAACGGAACTCTGTTTGCTCCTACTCATGTGCCGCAAAAAGTGATGAACATTAATCCCGTTTCGGGAATCGTTGATACGATTACCCTGCAAGTCGGATTACTCGACAGAGCCTCGGGCATCTCGCAAACCGGAAATTTCCTTTTAGCGTCAGACAGTAATTATGTCTATAATTTAGCGTACGCAGATAGTACGGGCAATCCTTTTTACACACTGCGAATATTCCAACCGGATAACTCATGGCAGCTGATGAAAGAAATACCTTTTTCAAATGTACATGCCTTGAGCAATGTTACCGGATTCTTTGTCGGTGGTGAATATTTTTATGTTTATGGTGAAGAAAGCAATGGTGTAATGCAGCGTGTTAATATAAACAACGCTTCAGATACGCTGAGTTGGAAAGTGCTTCCCCTAAATTACTCTGCTAACGAACAGTGGTATCATACTTGGTCATACGACTATGTAAATAATCTTGTCTATGCAACCCAGCATCGCCCGGGAATTGAGCTCTCTCCTATCATTTCGAAATTTACCGGGAAATATTCGGATCCATACGGCATTGCGATTTCGCCAATTATCGGACCGGCTGCTGCATGGCAGGATGTTACTTTCGGAAGCAATAAGACCGGCAATGCCGGATCATTTTTGAATTCAGTACTTGGATATAACAAGACTACCAAGTCATGGGATACGTTGCGGACAACAAGCGGCAACAATAGTATTCTATCCGATGTTGCACCATCAACATATCCATATGTAAAAACTATTTCAGTTCTGATAGATTCAACTTTCGACAAAAATTCCTCTCAGGAATTGCAATCAGTTTCGATTAGATATTCCCCTTCTTCTGAATTAATGACTACAAACAGTTATATAACGTTTACCGCTGATACGGTTATTCAAACGATGAACCTCGATATCTCGGCAACCATATTCAATATATCTCCCATTAAAGCAGACAGTGTTGCAGTCACGACGAAGATTGACGGGAAAGAAGTATCCGCAGCGGCACAAAATATCTCTGTGGCGGCGGATTCATCGGCAATTGTAAAAATAACAATCTCCACAAGTGGACTTTCAACACAAACCTCGCATTCCGTAAAAATAACAGCCGCAATTCCTAATGATGATATGTATTCATTTAACAACTCCGCCTCGAAAAGTTTTTACGTTACAAAGGACACCGTTAGGCCCATTCTGGATGTTACATTTGACGGGAAACATATCGTAGACGGCGATATTGTGAAGCCCAATTCAACAGTGCTCATCTCCTTGAGTGATAACATATCGACAAAAATTGACAGTAGTAATTTCCTTATCCTGCTTGATAATAAAATACTCACATTTGCCGATCACGATATTTCATTCAGCTATTCCGGAGGAATAAAAGCATCGGCCCTTATAACGTGGCGGGCAAGCTTTGGTGCAGGCAGTCATGTACTTAAGATTCAGGCAAAAGATGCAAACGGTAATTTCTATGGTTCGGATTCCACTTTTATGAAATTCGAATTTACCGTGTATACGGAGAATGATGTAGCCAATATTTTCCCCTACCCCAATCCGTTTTCAGAAAATACGTTCTTTACCTTCCAGCTCCGCGGTGAGGATAAGCCGGAAAATGTCTCAATACGGATATATACAATTGCCGGCAGACTGATACGCACCATTAGTACAGATGGAAGCGGCTTTGATGTAAACTTCAATAAGATTTTCTGGGATGGAAGGGATAACGATGGCGATAGAATTGCAAACGGAGTGTATCTCTACAAATTAATCGTACGCTTCAGAGATAAAACCGTTACTTCAGTCAATAAGTTGGCAAAAGTTTCAAATTAACTCTATGATTTTAGAGCAATTTTTGCCCAATCCCCGGGTAATCTTCTTTTATTTTTAATTTATATTACCTATTTTAAAAAGATAAGGATAAAGTTTCCGATTATTGTAATTTTCCGAAGTGTACTTTTCCTTTTAATTAGCCAATTTTTCGTACCATAATTTTTTCAATTCTGGTGAGGAAGCAAATGACAGAAAACGATAATTTCCTCAAATATGTTCCGATCTTTGCCGATCTGGACGAGGATACGCTGAATAAGATTTTTACGCTGGGGAAAACGAAGCGTTTTGAAAAAGATTCTCCGATTTTTCAAGAGCATGAAACCGGCTCCGCACTTTTTGTCATAAACTATGGCAAAGTTAAAGTCTTCAGAGTAAGTGATGATGGCAGAGAAGTTATTCTCAGCATTCTGAGCGAAACTGATTTCTTTGGCGAAATGGCTATTCTTGACGGACTTACCCGTTCAGCTAATGTAACGGCAATCGAAGAATCGGAAATCTTTTTGATTGAACGTACCGATTTCCTCGAATTACTCTATAAATACCCGGAAATTTCCGTTTATTTACTTCAGGAATTAACGAAGCGTCTTCGCGCTGCGGATATGAAGATCAAATCTCTTTCCTTGAAAGATGCTGAAGGAAAAGTCGCGACTGTGTTACTTCAACTTGCAGACGATATTGGTAAGATAAAACAAGGCGTTGTTGAGATTGAGAAATTACCGTTCCAGCACGATCTTGCAAACATGGCCGGCACATCAAGAGAAACAATCTCCAGAACGCTGCATTCATTTGCCAAAAGAGGACTGATTGAATTGGACGGCAATAAACTGCGTATTATTAACTATGAGAAATTCAAGGAGTTGTTTTTATAAATATGGCAGATGGGAAAGTAGATTTACACCTACACACCAAATACTCTGATGGTAATTTCACACCCCGGGAATTAATTGCAAAAGCAAAAAATCTCGGGATCTCAACAATGAGCATTACGGATCACGATACGGTTGACTCTTTTGAAGAGGCCTCCGAGATCGCCCGACAAGAAGACATAACTCTAATAAGCGGAACAGAATTTACCACTTACATAGATAACCGAGAAATACACATTCTCGGTTATTTTTTTGATACACAGCACCCTGAACTGGTAAAAATCCTTAATTTCTTTAAAAGCGAACGGATACACAGAGCCGAAAGAATATTGTGGAAGCTGAAAAATCACGGAATCAGTATACAGCTGAATGAAGTTCTTCAGGCAGCAAAGTCATCTCCCATTACCAGACCCCATATCGCCTCTATTATGATGGAAAAAGGTGTGGTGAAAAGTTATGTCGACGCGTTTAACTTGTATCTCGGCAATCATGCTTCATGTTATGAAAAGAAAATTCACGTTGACCCGGCTACTGTGTTTGAGACTATTTCTGCCGCAGGCGGATTGTCATTTATCGCCCACCCTTCTGTTATGCAGGAGGAGATTATCAGAAAATTGATTGACGCGGGAGTTGATGGAATTGAAGTGGTGCACCCTTCCCACACACCGTCTCAGGAAAGATATTTCCGTGAGATTGCAGAGTCATATTTTCTATTGCAATCAGGTGGTTCGGATTTTCACGGCGGGAAGAAAAACGACGAAAACAATCTGGGTAATTTCTTTGTGACTGAATCATACGTAGCGGACATGAGAAAGAGATTAGTGAAAGCACGGCTCGCGTAATTCTGCCTACTTCCATCCTTGTCAATAATATCCATGCCGTTACAATTGATTCTTAAATCTTTATTATCTTAGTTAATTAGTTGACACTTATTATCATACATGGACTCGAAATTATATAGATTTATCAAAAGCCTTTTTGCTCCGGAAAATACCGGGCAAAAACGGGAGAAGTATTTATTCGCAGGGAAAATCCTCTTTTCTGCCGGATTAATATATTATCTATATAATAGAATAGAGTTTTCAAGACTGAACGAAACATTTACCAGCGCAAATGTGGTATTGGTTTCCGTGGTCGCCGCCCTGGGGTTTGTTAATATATATCTCCAATACTACAAGTGGAAGATATTGTGTGAGGCTTGTCTTAAGGAAACCAGTAAAAAGAGAATTTTTCTGTCACTCATTCAGGGCCTCGCCGCAGGGGCTTTTACCCCGGCCAGGATTGGAGAATATGTCGGCAGAAAATTCAGCCTTCCCAATCAAACCTTATTTGATGTTACTATTACCACAGCGGTTGACAAGTTCTTTTTGTTGTTCATAAATTTAGCAGCCGGCTCTATCGCGGTAATTCTGTTTTTACATTTTGCAGTATTTGTAAACATCTATATCACTGCAAGCTTATTCATTCTTTTGTCGTTCGGACTATTAGTCGCCGGGTATTTTTTACTGCACGAACAGCTGTGGGACAGCATTCTGGTTCAATACTTCCGGCAGTTTAGATTTTTACAAGGCATTGCCCACCGGTTTACATTCTTCAGACAACTGGACAACAAAACACTTTTGCGCGCGATGATCGCCAATATCATTTTTTATTTTTGTTTTTTGATGCAGTACGCCATTCTGGTTATTGCTTTCCATATGCAAACTACCGTCGCAATGGCGTTATGGATAGGCAGTTTGATGTTCTTTACAAAATCACTTTTCCCAGCAATCTCACTTGGTGAAATCGGAATCCGGGAAATGATTTCGGTATATTTTGTCTCACAGTTCGGCATTCCTGAGGCAGTCGGATTCAATGCCGCATTTATGTTATTCATAATCAACATTGCACTGCCTGCAATAGTCGGCATGATTCTATATTTTGTGAAACCTGATGTTAGTTAGCATATTAGTAACTCTCGGTGTACTCTTAGCAATTGTATATCTCATTTTCTTATTGAAAGTGAGACACGGGATATATAACGTCCGGATAATTGAGCACATACCTCAGCGCCCTGTCAAAGTCAGCATTGTTATTCCCTTCCGGAATGAAGAAGCACACATCGTCCAGAGCCTGCAAAGCATTTTAAAATTAGACTACGATGTGGAGTATCTTGAGGCGATATATGTAAATGATGCCTCAACAGACAGATCGGCTTTGGCATTTAAAGATTACGAGAGATTCCCCCACATCAAATTAATTGAGCTGCCGGAAAGCGGCAAAGCAGAAAACCGGAAAAAGCTTGCTATTCAGGCAGGCATTGACCATGCAACCGGCGAAATCATTTTCGGCACCGATGCGGATTGTGTTTTTAATCCCAGATGGGTAAAGACAATGCTCTCGATGTTTGATGAAGATACCGGTTTCGTTTCCGGCCCGGTTGCCTATGATAAGTGCAAGACTGATTTCGAGAAAATGCAGCAGTTGGAATTTTCGGGACTGGTACTCTGTGGGGCGGGACTTATCGGCTGCGGAGACCCGATGATTTGCAATGGTGCAAATATTGCATACCGGCGGCATTTATTCAGTCAGGTCAATGGATTTGCAGATGCTCATAATCTGACCTCAGGTGATGACGAACTGCTCATGAAAAAGATATTCCATGCCGGACATAAAGTGAAATTCTGTTTTAAGAGTGATGCAGTTGTATATACACTCCCCAGCAAATCACTCGATGATTTTATTGAACAGCGTTCACGCTGGGCGAGTAAGGGAAAGTACTACCGGAAAAATTTCGTTTACTTTCAACTTCTGCCGATTTTTGCCTTTTTCGTGCTGCTTATTACACTGCCGCTCTTCAGCCTGGTTCTCACCTCAATTGCTCTCTTGAGTTTCTTTGTGATGCTCTTTACCGTTAAATCAATTTCCGAATATTCAATACTTAAACACGGAAAAGAAATTTTTCGTACTGAACTTTCTCCGGGCACATATTTAAAAGCAGCATTTTTGCAGCCCTTGTACATTATATTGTCCGTATGCAAAGGATATTCCGGACGCTATAACTGGAAGGGCCGAAAAGTGAGGAGATAGATGTTCAAACGACTTCAACATGACCCGGCATTGATCGGGAAATATATTTACCCGCAAATCGTTTGGGAAACCCGCTGTAAAAAACTCCTCCTTACTTTCGATGACGGCCCGAATCCGGGTAGTACAGAAAAAATTCTACAATCCCTGAGCACCAACAATATTAAAGCAGTATTTTTTTGCAATGGCATTACTGCCACAAAATATCCGGAGTTGGTAAGGCTGATTCATTCCGAAGGCCATACAATTGCAAGCCATTCATTGAATCATCTCGACATGCGTCCACTTCTCCCCCGGCAGATAAAAGACGAAATTACTTCCTCAGCCGGGATACTTTCCCAAATAATCGGAAAGCATGTTGAATACTTCCGTCCTCCGTATGGCAGATTCAACACGCGCGTTCTCCAGACAGCCCGGCAAGCCAATCAGACGGTCATTCTGTGGTCTTTAATCTGTCCCGATTATAAAAACGACATAAATCTTGTTAAATTTGCATTGCGCTTTTTACGAAAAAATTCGATTATTGTTATGCACGACAGTCCGGCTGCTGAAAAAGTTGTTTTAGAAGAAATTACGATGCTCATCGAAAAAGCGCATGAATTACAGTTTGAATTCGGAGATCCGTTAGAATGTTTGAAATAATTCTTTTTATTCTCATACTCTGGTATATCGGCCTTTCCGTGCTCTTTTTGAGCGGAACGATGCGGAAATTTCCCAAAGTACCGGAAGATGTTGTATACAGTGCTTCTGTTCTGGTTGCGGCGAGAAACGAAGAGCATAATATTTTGAAGTGTCTTAAATCATTAGCTGAACTGGACTATCCCAAAGATAAGCTTGAAATAATACTCATTGATGATAAGTCAACTGATGCAACAGGTGCAATCATTGATGAATTCATTAAAGATAAACCGCATTTCAAAAAAATCGTGTCCAAAAAAGAAATAGGGCAGCTTAAAGGTAAAACCAACGCCCTGGCAAATGCACTTGAAATCGCAACCGGTGAAATTATCCTCACAACTGATGCGGATTGCCGGGTAGCTAAATCATGGGTTAAAACAATCACTTCGTATTACACTCCCGGAGTTGGTACTGTCAGTGGATTCACGTACCAGGATTTTTACGACGGATTTTCCGGAATGCAGAACCTTGATTTTATCTTTCTGTTGACAGCTTCGTGCGGAACAATTAATTCAAATTTGCCTATCAGCTGCATCGGAAACAATATGTCATACCGGAAAGCAGCCTATGATGAAGTCGGCGGATATGCTAATTTACCATTCAGCGTGACTGAAGATTTTAATTTGGTTATGGCTATCCGCAAACTCGGTAAATACAAACTTGTGTTCCCGTTGGACAAAAATGCGCTGGTAGTCAGTTCACCAGTTGCAGATTATTCAACCTTATACCACCAGAAAAAACGCTGGGCTGTGGGCGGCATTCTCGTTCCGAAACTCGGCTATTTCATACTAGCATGCGGCTATCTGATGCATACCGCATTTCTTCTATCTCCTTTTTTCTGGTCGCCGGTTGTCGGTACATTTCTACTATTAAAAGTAATTATTGATTTCGTATTTCTAAACCACATGACGGGTTCATTAGGTATTCGCAGGTCAATGAAATACTTCCTGCAATTCGAAATTTATTATATCGTGTATGTTATCCTGCTGCCTTTTATCATTCTGCCTAATCAGACTGTTACATGGAAGGGCCGCAAGTACTAATATGCTGTTGCTTTGCAATTATTATGTAACATACAGATGTAATGCATACTGTAGTTTCTGCCATTTTGCCGATCACAATTCTTTCAAGAATACTCCGATGGCATCGCTGGAGGATTACCGCTCCAATATTAAGCAGCTTTCCGAACTGGGTGTAAAGTTTATAGACCTTACTGGTGGTGAACCGCTCATGCATAAGGATATAGCAGAGATGGTCAGAATAGCAAAAGATGCCGGTATGCAAACGAGCATTACTACCAACTGCCTGCTGTATCACAAATATGCTGAGTCTCTCAAGGGCATTGTTGACTTACTGCACTTTTCTTTGGACTCACCTGATGAAGAAGAACACGACAAAATCCGCGGCATAAAATGTTTTCAATCGGTAATGAAAAGCATTGAACTTGCCCGGAGTCTGGGTGAATTTCCCGATATCCTGTTCACTGTTACAAATGAGACATACACAAAACTGCCGGAGATGTACCAGCTAGCACAGAAGAACAAACTCGTGCTTATTGTCAATCCGGTATTCTCTTACTTCGGTAATGAGGGACTTCATAATGAGGCACTCGAGTATATCACCTCATTTGTAAAAGGAAAAATCGGTATATACATTAATGATTCCTATTTACGGCTGCGCAAGAACGGTGGCAACCAGATTGCTGATCCGCTCTGCAAGGCGGTTTCCCGGGTAATTGTGATCTCCCCAAACAATGAAATCGTATTGCCCTGCTATCATTTCCGTAATGAGACAATCGCTATTGACAGGCCGATTAAAGAAATCAGAAACTCGGAAAGAATTAAATATTTTAAGTCCAAGGAAGGACGGTTCGATTTTTGCCAGGGTTGCACCGTCAACTGTTATTTTGAACCTTCATTTGCATTCCCATTCAATTCGTATGGTATCGGCAGTATTCCATCAAAAGTGAAATACGGATACAATAAACTGATCAAACAAAAAATTCAAAAGTTATTACATACAAAAAGCACCGGAAAGTGATAATGACACGCTTCGCAATTTTTATGCTCATCGTATTTTATGCCTCAGGCATTAACGCTCAATCAAAAACCGAATATTTCCCTTCGGATTTGCTGGTCAGCCCGTTCAAAGCAAATTTTCTTGAACCGAAACTCGGATTCCAATTCTCAACTGGGAAAAACAGCATACGCCTTGACATCGGAAACTCCAGAGATATTCTTCACTATAAAATTAATAGCAAGACGACTATTAGTTTCGGAGCTGACTTATTTACCTTCACAAAACTCCGCGGTGAAGATAATTTCAAATTCCCGGTTGAAGCAGTAGACTACCTGTTCGGTATAAATTCGGGTTGCTTGACAAAAGACGCAAACAGTGAATACGGCTGCCGTTTCAGATATGCACACATCAGTGCACATCTCGTTGATGGCATGATTAAAAAAAATCCGGCCGACCTGATGGACATCAGCTGGCGTGACGATCATGGATCTTTCGTGTACAGCCGTGAGTTTTTGGAACTGACTCCGTTTTACACATATAAAAATTTACGTGGATACGCGGGCGTAACCATCCTGCTACACACTCTCCCGGAAAATATCAATAAAGGAATTTTTAACGCAGGCATTGAATTCATTGACCGGGATCATGCATTCGGCATCTTTACTCCGTTTGCCGCATATGACATCCGCACGATCAGCCTTGATAAAACTTCGTGCAACAACACTATTGCAGTCGGTCTGATATTAGGAAATCCTTACAAGAACGCTTTGCGTATACAGTATCTCTATTATTCAGGAAAAAGTATTCACGGTGAATACTATAATGTCAGCGAACATTATTCTGCAATCGGAATCAATCTGGAATTATAATGTCCTACAGTGAAGACAACGAGCCGCAGATTCCGGTCAAGCCGCAAGTTGATTGGAACAGCATAAAGGCAATCTTAATTCCTGTTCTTCTCTTTGTTATTACTTTTTTCACTACGGCAATTACCGGATATGAGTGGATACATGGCGGCACAGATGCGCCGTTTATCGTTAAGTTACGTGAAGGTCTTCCTTATACTATTTCTATTATTTTCTTTTTAGCCTCTCATGAATTCGGGCACTACTTTGCCTCAAAGTTTCACAAGGTAAAAGCACCATTACCCTACTTTATCCCGTTCCCACCATTGGCCGGATTGAGTTTAAGTTTCGGGACAATGGGAGCAGTTATAAGGACAAAATCTGCCGTGCCTGATAAGAAAGCACTGTTTGACATTGGTGTTGCAGGCCCGATTGCCGGTTTCGTTGCGTGCCTGATAATCCTGCTCTATGGCTTTACGCATTTACCGGGCAAAGAGTATCTCTTACAGATTCATCCGGATTACTATTCCTCTGAGTTTGGCAAGAACGGATTACAGCTTGTCTTTGGTGATACTCTTCTCTTTTCATTATTCAGAATGATATTCCAATCTTATGTATCGTTCATTCCCCCGATGAGTGAAATTTATCATTATCCTTACTTATGTGTCGGTTGGTTTGGCTTGTTTGTTACCAGCATGAACCTCTTCCCTATCGGACAATTGGACGGCGGCCATATTTGCTATGCAATGTTCGGCAAGAAATTCCACAATAATATTGCCGGCATCTCAATGATCATTCTCATAATCCTTGGCGTCACGGGCATCCTCCAAACTTTCATATATCCACAGCTGCCTTTCGGCTGGGCCGGGTGGATGGTTTGGGCTGTTGTAATTTTTTATGTAATGAAAATTCAGCACCCGGTGATTTATGATAGCAACCCTATTGGCGGTAAAAGAAAATTACTGGGGTGGATTTCAATCATTATTTTCGTTTTGAGTTTTTCTCCATCACCTTTTCTCATTCGGTAAAGCGGCGACTGCGAATCTCTCAATCGCTCTTCAGATTCCAAATGAAAATTCACTTTGAAGTTTGTTCACTCCACGCTTAAAAGATTTTCCGGAATTACCTTGTTTATCGTTTGTAAAACCAGGTACATTTTGTAAATTTAATCGTTGACTTTTAGTTACTAAATTATTGTTAAGGCTTTACATCAGCTGCTCTATTTTACACAAGGTGGGTGTATAAATGTTTAAAATTAAACTTTTCATTATTCGAAAAATAAAAGCCATATCGTTAAAAATTGGGATTCATAAAATTCTTAATCCCTTTTCAGGTCTTTTACTTACGATTGTGTACCTTTCCCGTTTTTCCAAATGGCGGAGTGAACATAAAAATCTGGAATTTAACGATTTTTATAATAACCACGTTACATACGAAGACCGTTTTAAACTGCATGAGCATGTATTCGAAAGCGAGAAGCTTTCCGAAGCAATTGATTACTACGAATTTGGAGTTGCGGAAGGAATATCATTTGTATGGTGGAAAGATCATAATCAAAATCCTAATTCCAGGTTTTTCGGATTCGATACGTTTACGGGTCTGCCGGAAGATTTCGGTCTATTAAAAAAATTCGATTGCGGTGCTGATGGTAAATTCCCCGATGTGGGAAATGATACAAGATGTAACTTCATCACAGGGCTTTTTCAAGACAGTCTTATCCCGTTTTTCAAGCAGCATGAATTTAAAAACAGAAAAGTAATTCATATGGATGCCGATATTTATACGGCATCATTATTTGTCCTCACGCAATTATACCCCTATCTTAAAAAAGGCGACATAATACTTTTTGATGAATTCGGTGTGCCGACTCACGAATTCAAAGCTTTTTCTGACTTCCAATCCTCACATTATTTTACATATGAGGTTTTGGGCGCGATAAACAACTACCTTCAGATTGCAATTAAGGTTTGCTGATTTTCAAAGGCTATCCCGAAATAGGTGATTTTTAAGAAACATTTTCTATTCCGCCCAGCGCGGAATAGAAAACCACGGCGCAGTTTCGGAGCCACCCTAGACCCCCTCCGTTTTGGGCATTTTTTTCGTCATTTTTTTAACCAAACTTTAATTAAATTACAGATTGATTCATAATATTTATTCAATCTATCCATCAGGGACAGAATGCGAATTTTTAAGGCCAGTATATCTGCGATTTTTCTCTTTTCTTTAGTGTTTTGGGCCGGATGCACGAAGGATTTTTCTAATACCGTTGAAGAATCCACCCCGGTTTACACAGTTAACTATATAAAACCGCTTCCGGATACCGCAATGACAAGAAATGAAGCATTATATCTTGAGGCAGGATTTTCCTCGGCGAATAAACCATCGAGTGTAGTTGTTCAGTTCTCAACTTCTTCACAAGTTCAGATCAGCACGACATTATCACAGACATCTTCCGGAAGTAATTTTTTCGGTACGGCGGTTGTCGGTTCTTCACTTCCCGGAGGAGCATATGATGTTGATTATTACGGACAGAACGGGGATGCTTCACTAACCCATATCGGCAAGCAGTATATCATTATCAAGCGTGCAGATAACTCAACACCGGTAATAGACTCTGTCTATATCGTTGATACGGTTACCGTTTCTGCACCCGATACAGCCATTATCGTATTAAATGCAAAAGTAAGTGACGCAGACGGAAAAAGCGACATTCAAAGTGTTTCCTATTATGTAGTTAAACCCAGCGGATCCAAAGGTGATACGTATTATCTCTATGATGATGGCGTAGTGGATGGAAGCCATTATGATCTTTTCGCTGGTGATCAAATTTATTCCAATAAAATATCAATTCCTTACTCTGTTACGAAAGGTACATACCGTTTTGACTTTCAGGCGAAAGACAAATCAGGCGCGGTAAGTGCGATTAAGTCACATTATATTACGATCAAATGATGAAATCGATTTTTATAACTTTCATTTTAACTTCTCTCGCGTTTGCACAAGTGAATGTGCAAACCTATAAACTATCGAAAGAAGATTCACGTCTGGCTAAAATTACGGCCAGCGATCCGGGCAGCAATGGAATTAATACCATTCTTTCTGTCGGTGATACCATATGGGTAGCAACGTCGCGCGGGCTTTCGAAAACGACCGATAACGGTGCTAACTGGACAAATTATTATGGGACAACGGCATTCGGCACCGAAAGTGTTTCAGCTATTGCCTACGATTATACGACACACAGTATATGGGCAGCTATCGCTCACTCGACGAATGTAGCCGGTGAATCATTACCTGAGGGTTCAGGACTCTTATTTTCACTCAATGGCGGAGCAACCTGGACACATGTCAATCAATCAACAGATGCAAGTAACGATACCGTTGAACTCTATGGCGCTAACCGGTTGCATGCACTGCCTGTGACGGTTAAAATACAAAATATCACCTATGCATTGGCAATAACACCAAATGTTATATGGACTGCAAATTTTGCCGGCGGATTACGCAAGCATAGAATTGACAGCCTTATTGTGAACCCTGCATCCGCATGGGAGCGTGTTGTTCTTCCACCGGATGATCTTGATAGTATTAAACCTGCCGACACTCTTGATTTCTGCATGTCTCCTGTATCAGGAGCCTATTGCAGTACAGGTAGCCTGAACTACCGCGTATTCTCTTTGGCGGTTGCAGATGACACAGTCCTATATGTCGGTACTGCTAACGGCATCAACAAAACCACTGAATCGGTCAAAGCTGCTACTACCAATGATATTGCATGGACAAAGTATAATCACCAGCAGTCAAGCACCACAAAAATCACAGGCAACTTCGTTGTTGCGATGGATTACAATAAATACAGCACTCCAAAAGCTCTCTGGGCAGCCACATGGCAGGCAGAAGACAATACTGAAGATTACGGTGTCAGCTACACTACCGACGGCGGCTCAACCTGGGGAACAACACTATGGAACGAGCATGTTCATGGCTTCGGATTTTATAATAACTCAGTAATTGCACCTGCGGATAGTGGTGCCTTCCGCTCCGAGAATTTCGGTAAGAGCTGGCTGCTGCCGGGAAACATTTCCGACGGCGTCTCCAGCTTAAAGACGAAAGTATTTTATGCCGCGCAGTTCCAGCAATCAAACGCCACTTTGTGGCTCGGTTCATCATGGGGATTGGCATCACAGGCAAACAGTACCTCGTACGGAACTCACTGGAATATTTATTTCAGTTCTCCGGCGACACCGGTGAGCGAATCATACGCGTTTCCGAATCCTTTTTCTCCGCGCAACGGCACGCACCAAACAGCTATCCATTATAATATCGGCGGAGCATCCGAACAAGTGACGATAAGAATATTCAACTTCGGCATGAAGTACGTTCGGACAGTAATTCAGAATGCGACCCGGACCGGAACGAGTGTCAATACCATGTGGGACGGCAAAGACGACAGTGGCAACATAGTCCCGAACGGTGTATATTTTTATAAAATCGAAATTGGATCGCGCGAACCGATGTTCGGGAAAATCATGGTGTTACAGTGAAATTACAAATATCTATGCGAAACAGTTTAGCAATTTTGATTCTGCTTTCAGTATCACTCGGCGCTCAACCGAAATTCGAATCAACAAACGTAGCACCTGGTGAGTTCAGCAGAATGGGATTTTTACCGCGCGGTGTGGCTATGGGAAATGCGATGTCCGCAGTTAACACAGGAAGTGTTTCTGCGTTTTATAACCCTGCCCTTCCGGTTTTTCAAGACGGTAATGATTTTCAGGCCGCCTATACTTTTATGAGTATGGACCGCCATTTGAACTATCTGAATTTTTCAAGAAGGTTCGATTTTTATTCATCAAAGGATACATCTACGGTTAAAAAACCGATTTCTTCTGCCGGTGTATCATTCGGAATTATCAACGCCGGAGTCAGCAACATTGACGAACGAAATGACGACGGTATAAAAACCGGCGATCTCTCAACTTCAGAAAATCTATTCTTCCTGTCATTCGCCAATAGATTTTCAAAAAAATTTGCTATCGGTGTTACCGCCAAGCTGTACTATTATAAATTGTACGAATCAATGTCGGCGACCGGTATGGGGTTAGATATCGGATGTGTCTATTCCATTCAGGATAATCTGAGAGTATCGTTTGTCATGGCTGATCTGAATGCAAAATACAAATGGGATTCATCCAGTCTTTACGGAACAGACGGCACAATTACTTCCAATAATTTCCCTGAAACAAAGAAATTAGGTGTCAGTTATTTTGAAAACACGTACGGCATTTTATTCGCGGGCGAACTTGAGTTCAACAATTACGGCCGTAAATTAGTCCGTTTCGGCGCAGAGTATCAGATTTATGAGAACCTCTACTTGCGTGGCGGACTTGATAACATCGTGTTGAATAATAGTGATGAAATCATCCAGCCTTCGGGCGGCTTTGCTTACTTTACGAAAGTTGGCAATTATACACTTGGCGTTGAATACGGCGTTGTAGCAGAACAATATTCAGAAGGTATGAGACATACTGCCGGTCTGCATTTTATTTTTTAAAAATTTGAATTGAGTCATCGGTCATGAAAATACGCATCGTCATTATAGCAGCTATAATTTGCTCACAAGTAATCCTTGCACAAAGTGCCGGTAATTCCGGTATGGCATTTCTTAAACTCGGTTCGGGTGCAAGAAACATTGCTCTTGGTGATAACGGCATGACTTTAGCAGATGACGCGACTTCAATTTTCTATAATCCGGCAAACCTCGCCCTGAATGACAATCAGGAAGTATTTGTAGCGCACAACCAATGGATGCAGGATGCAAGCAGTGAAATGCTTGGAGTGAAATTCTCGTTTCTCGGCTTGCCGATAGGTGTCGGCATTAACGCTACTACCATCCGGGGTTTTGAAATACGAAGCCAGGCAAGCGCGGAAAAAGAAGGCTCATTCGACATACATTATTTTTCAAGCGCGGTCTCTACCGGCTTCAACATTACCGACCAGATCATGGGCGGTGTTGCAATAAAATACCTGTATGAAGGAATCTATGTAGATAACGCCGATGGTGTCGCTTTCGATTTCGGAGCACGGTATAATAACCTCTTCCCTGATTTTTCGATGGCGTTTGCTTTGAAGAATCTCGGTTCAATGACCAAATTGAAAAACGAAAAAACAGTGCTGCCGTCTGAATTCAAACTCGGCGGCTCATATACTCTTCCACAATATTTCCCGAAATTCGATTTCAACGCGGGGGTAGAATTCCAGAAATATCTGAAAGATGATAACGAACATCTGAACTTCGGATTGGAAACATTGTATGATAAAATGTTCTCAATCAGACTCGGATACATGACAAACTATGAAGCCAAAGGATTCTGCGGCGGAATAGGTGTTACCTGGCATTCGGTTACTTTTGATTACGCCTTTACTCCGTATTCATACGATCTTGGTGACGGCCATACCTTCTCACTGAAGATAGGTTTATAGGATACAGCGAATAGAGTAATTGTTATGGCTCAGAAAAAAAAGAAAATTCCCGTACGGATTCCCGTCCCCCAAAAGCCTCCAAAGACCGAAGAGGATAAAACCGTATATAATCGTAAAAAACAAAAACAGTCCGTAAGAAAAGAACTCGGCACTAAATATTGACATGGTAAAATCAGCATCTCTCATCATCTCTTTCTACAACAACCTCGGCTACTTACAACTTCTCCTGGCAGCGCTCGAACAGCAGACAGAAAAAGACTTTGAAGTCATCATAGCCGATGACGGCAGTGATACAAAAATACTGCCCGATCTGGAAAATCTCATTTCCAAATCTCCACTCCGGATAGTGCATATCTGGCAGCCTGATTTCGGATTCAGGAAAAACAAAATTCTGAACAAAGCAATATTGCAAGCAAAAAATGATTACATTATTATCATTGACGGCGACTGTGTCCCCCACCCTGCGTTTATTCAAGAACATATGTTCGCAGCAGAAAAGAACACTATTCTGACCGGCAGAAGAGTAAATCTTTCCGAAGCAATCACAAAACAGCTCACTCCGGCAAATGTCCGCGACGGATATTTGCAAAAAAACTTTAAAAAACTTGTCCGCGATGGTATTCAGGGCGAGTCTTTTGATGTTGAAAAGGGATTTTATATCACGAACAGATTTGTCCGGAATTTTTTCAATAACAAGTACCGCGGAATTCTCGGCTGCAATTTCTCAGCACATAAAAGTGATTTTCTGGCAGTGAACGGCTTTGACGAACGCTATCAGGCTCCTTCTGTCGGAGAGGATTCGGACATTCAGTATAGATTCGAACTGATGAAAAAAAAGATCAAATCACTAAATAATATTGCGGTGCAATATCATTTATACCACCCGTTACAGGAACGCTCACAAAAAAATCTTGATCTGTTTGAGAAGGTTAAACAGGCAGGAAAAGCATTTACCGAATACGGAATTAATAAGTAATCACATCTTCCTAACCCAGGGGTTAAACCCTGGGTTAGGAAGTGGAATTTCTTTTTATTTAATATTCTTTGCGTGCTTTGCGATCTCTGCGGTAATACTTATGAGATATATTTCTTCACCGCCGCATACACCAGATCGACATCCAGCATTTTAATACATTTGAATTCCATATCAACTCGTCTGCATTCAAGCGGTTTGGGTGAATAATAAAAACATGGGGCGCAGACCAGCTCAAGTGTTACGATGGTGTGTTCCGTCTGCCAAGGATGGATATATGATATGTTTGTCGGACCGATAATTGCAACAACTTTTCTTTTCATGGCTGAGGCCACGTGCATAAGACTGGAATCGTTCGTTACAAACAGATTACACTTCTTGATAAGCGCGGCGGATTCAGCAAGGTTTTTTGACTGAGGAATAAGGACATTGTCACTGCCTGCCAAAGTAGAAATTGTATTTTTTAATTCAGTTTCCTCCGGCCCGCCGAACAGCAGTATTTTCGCATTATGTTCATCAGCAAGTTTCTTCGCTAGTTCGGCAAATTTCTCGGGTTCCCATCTGCGCTTAATGTGATTTTTCAATGTCGAACATCCCGCATGAAATCCGATAATCAAGTCGTCATGTTTCAGGTTCAACCGCTGAAATTCAGCCTGTGCGGCCGATTCATCATTTTCATCCAAACGAAAAATGAGATCCGGCATCTCAGCATCTTCGAAACCTAGGAGTTTCTGTGTCAGCAGGATATTCTCTTCAACATTATGCAAATTATCATCTTCGGTGATAAGAACTGTATTCAGTTGGCTGTAATGCTTTTTACCTTTGCGAAGATAATCCACACCGGCACGGTTTTTTGCGCCTATAAACCATTGAATCAGATTGTATTCTTTTCTATTGGATGGATATACATTGATCGAGTAGTCGTACTTCCCTCTCAGTGTAAGGAGAAATTTGAAAGACTTGAACGCCCCCTCTTTCATAAAATCGAAATAGATGACATTGTTTAAGAATTCCGTACGCTTGTATATATCCTCAACACCCTTGAACATAACAAGAGCGTCTACTTGTGCATCGGGGTAATGTTTTCTTATCAGTGCAAGCGAGGGCGTGTACATGAGTGCATCGCCAATACCGGAAAGCGCGAGTACGAGAATTTTCATGTTAAGATTTGAAATACTTGGAAATGTCGGGTTTAGGCCTGTTAGCAAAATATGTCTGATGCAAAACCCTCAGGCGCGCCATGGAGACCGTATCAAAATCCTCTTCGTCCTTTTCCCGCTTAACGAACATCTTGTATGCTTCAAGGTCTTTTGGAGTCATCTTATTTTCAAAGCGCTTCAACTCTTCGAGCAATTTCTTTTGTTCTCTGAAACCCATAGTCAGTCTTTTGATGAATTAATTTTGCTATATTAAAATAACGATTTATGCAAACATATGCCGAATTAATTACGCGCGCAATTCAGGTATTTTTGAATGATAAAGGCTAATCAGCATCTGAAATATTACATACTTCACAAGCCATATGGTGTTTTATCCCAGTTCTCCGATAAGGAGGGCCGGAAAACGCTCATGGATGTCGTTAGAATGCCGAAAGACGTCTACGCCGTAGGTAGATTAGATATGGACAGTGAAGGCCTGTTACTGCTCACCAATGACAAAAGGCTGACTGATGCCCTGCTCAACCCGAAAAACAGTCACACAAGGGAGTATTTCGCGTTTATTGAGGGCATTCCAAGCGAGGTCGAACTCCACCATTTGGCGACAGGCGTTGAGATTGAAGGTAAAGTCACCCTACCTGCAGCAGCATCACTACTAAAGCGACCTCCGGCTGTAGCTGAGAGAATCCCTGCTCCAAGAACATATGATACCCATACCTACAGCTGGCTCCGCCTCATCATTACCGAAGGCAGGAACCGCCAGGTGCGTAAAATGACTGCGAAAGTCGGACACCCGACGTTGAGACTCATCCGCTGGAAAATCGCCAACCTTTCGCTCGATGGATTAGCCGAGGGTGAATACCGGGAATTGACGGAGGCTGAGCGGCAAAAACTGTTCAGACTGCTTTCCTTAAAGCACTAAAACCAAGACCAATTAATTTCATCTCCTATACCGCTCCTACGGAGCTCAATTTCTTTTTTATTCCCTTCCGTGGGCTGAAGCCCACGGCTACAGCTATACAGTCCCAATGGGACTTAAATTTAAGTCGCGTAGGAAGGATTTATTTATAGCTCCAGTGTAAGAGTTCGTTGTAGCGCTCAGAAAACGAACTCAACCTCGCCACCTATATTCAAAGCAATTATTCTACTTCAGGCTCACCCCTCTCTTGCCAAGAGATGGGCAAGGGGGTGAGTTCACTTTTTAAAGGAGTTATAAAACGCAGCAGTAACCCGGTCATCTGGCACAACGTCGCGTAGCGACGAGATATCTGTAACCCCGGGTTTCAACCCGGGGTAGTGAAACATACAGAAACCAAAGTCCCGTAGGGACGACATAGAAAAATAGATGCCCGTCAGGACCACAATTCCATGGCGCCAAGAAGGGGTCTTTTGGTCATCTCAAAGGCTCCCTCGACCACCTCCTCAATCTTCAAAAAAATGTAGAAAAATAAGCTTAAAAAAGCCAAAAGTTTCTTTGAGATTGCGGCTAAAAATTTGTAAATTACTACGCTTAAATGGAGAAAAAATGCTATGAAATTTAATATCAACAGTCGCGCTTTGGAGAAAGTTTTAGCTAAAGTTCTTCCGGTAATTCCGGCAAAAACTCCGGCTCAACAAATTGAAAATTTTCTCTTCCAGATAAATGAAAATTTACTCACGGTTACTGCAACCGACCTTGAATTATTCCTTCAAAGCAGCATCGCAGTTGATGCCACCGAAGATTTTGAGGGACTCATTCCTGCAAAATTATTTTTTGATATCGTACGCTCACTGCCGGACGCTCAGTTGTCATTCGAGACAACCTCAGGCAGCAAGCTGAAACTGAAAACCAGTTCAGGTACGTATCATGTAGGATACACGGAAAACGTAGATTTTCCTGCTGTCCCCTCCATTAATTACACCAAGCAATTTAACCTTTCGGGCAAATCTCTGAAAAGAGCTTTAGAACAGTCAACTTTCGCAATCGGCAAAGAGCCTTTGAAAGCTGCTATGACCGGCCTTCTGTTCGACTTCACCGACGAAGGATTGAAATTTGTTGCTACCGACGGACACAAACTCGTTCGCTTCATCAACAAAACTATCCGCTTCAGCGAACCTGAGCAGATCATCGTTCCCGAAAAAGCAATCTCCATTTTATCAAAACTGTTAACCGATGATAACGTTGATGTTCATTATACATCTACAAACGTTCATTTCAAATTAGATGACATCAGCATGATCTCTGTCCTCATAGCGCAGAAATATCCTGCTTACAACAGTGTCATTCCTCTCGAAAACGAAAATATACTTAAAATCGACGTTGACCCGCTCTTAACTGCGGTTAAACGCATGCAGGTTTTCGCAAACTCAAATTTCCAGCAGGTTAAATTGAGCATCAGCGAAAAAGCAGTTGAACTTTCAACTGAAGACATTGACCACGGTTCAAGCGGAAGCGAGACCGTCGAAGGAGAATACATCGGGTCACCGATGAATATCGGATTCAACACAAGCTTTTTATACGAAGTACTTAGTCATTTAAAAAATGAAAAAATCGCTTTCCGGTTCGATACGCCGACTCGTGCAGCTATCGTTGAAAATACAGCCGCTAAGGAAGATGAAGATCTTCTGATGCTGCTTATGCCGGTACGGTTGAATTCGTAGGAATGATTCTTCAGCATTTAGCGGTAAAAAATTTTCGGATTCATCAGGATAGTGTGGTTGATTGTTCTCCAGGCCTCAATTTTATTATTGGCGGTAACGGAGAAGGAAAGACTTCATTAATCGAGGCCATTTATTCCCTCTGCACCACGAAAAATTTTAAAGGGGCAAGTGATATTGAATTGACCCGCTTTAATGATTCCGGTTATGAAGTTGCAGGAACATTTTACAGCAACGCTCCGCGCAAAGTGCGGATAATTTATGCCGGCGCTGAGGGAAAACGGAATTATGTACTTGACGGAAAGACGGTATTCCGTTCATCGGAGGTAATCGGGAAATTCCCCGTAGTACTTTTAACACCTGATGATTTTGTTTTAACGCAGGGTGCACCGTCCGACAGAAGAAAATTTGTTGATTCGGTTATTTCACAGTCAAGCGAATACTATCTTTCACAGCTGCTTGATTATAACCGCATCCTGAAACAGCGGGCTGCCCTGCTGAACGCTCTGCGGGAATTCCGCAGCAACGATTATCTGATGGAACTTGACGCCTGGGATGCCCAGCTGGTCAAAGTCGGAACAAGTCTGGTTCAATACCGCAAAAAATTTGTAGATGAGTTCCAGACATACGTTACCGATGCGTACAGATTTATCATGGAAAATGTTGAGCTCCCGGCAATTGAATATCCTCTGCTCCGGGAAAATGTTCTTAGTATTGATGAAGAAACGTTTGCAAAGAAACTTGCTGCGCGAAGAGATGAAGAAATCCGCAGGGCCGCTAATCTTACCGGTCCGCACAGAGATGACTTCATATTCTCGATCAACGGCAAACCGTTGAAAACATACGGGTCGCAGGGACAGCATAAAACGTTTCAGGTAGCGCTGCGGTTTGCGCAGTTCTTTTATCTGAAAGAAAAGTCAGCCGGTACACCGGTATTTTTACTGGATGATGTTTTCGGCGAACTTGATACCAAACGCAGCGTTAAGATAAGCGCGTATTTGCGTGAGGTTGGACAGGCATTTATTACGATTACGGATTTTTCAAATTACGGATTCCTGTCGAAACTTGAAGGCGATAAAATTATACGGGTAACAAAAGGCACCGTAGCATATGAATGACGGTTTTCACAGCCTGTCACAGATAATAGCGGAAGATACGAAATTTAAGAGAGTCCGCGAGCTGATCTGGAATGATGAGATCATGAGTAAGTTTTTTATCATCTTTCCCGATTTGAAAAATCATGTACAGCCGGACAAGGTTTCAAAAAATACGCTGTACGTAAAAGTTGAGAATTCTGTTTTGCGGAGTGAGTTGAAATTTCACGATGCTGAAATGATTGAAAAGATAAACGCCTTCTTCAATGAAGAGCGGATTAAAAAAGTTAGATTTTTTTCTTGATAGTTAAAGTGAGTTAAGGATTTATGGCAGATAACAATAAAAAGAACGCCGAATATAGTGCCAAGAATATCAACGTCCTCAAGGGACTTGAAGCAGTTCGGAAACGTCCGGCAATGTACATTGGCGACGTGAGCACCCGCGGCTTGCACCACCTTATTAACGAAGTCGTTGATAACAGTATCGACGAGGCTTTGGCAGGATATTGTGACACCATCACAGTAACCCTGAACAAAGACGGAAGCGTTACTGTTGAAGATAACGGACGCGGTATTCCGGTTGATATGCATCCCGAAGAAAAGAAGTCGGCGCTTGAAGTCGTTATGACCGTACTTCATGCAGGCGGTAAATTTGATAAAGACACATACAAAGTTTCCGGCGGTTTGCACGGTGTGGGTGTTTCGGTTGTTAATGCGCTTTCCGAGTGGTGCCGTGTTGAGGTAAAACGCGACGGCAAATTATGGATGCAGGAATATAGAGCCGGCGATCCGGTTGCTGCCGTAAAAGCTATTGAGACTTTGAAAAAAGCCGCGACCGGTACAAGAACGATCTTCATGCCGGACAAAACGATATTCAAACAAACAAAATTTAAATTCGATACGGTCATTGAAAGAATGCGCGAACTCGCATTCCTTAACCGCAACGTATCTATCCGCGTTAAAGATGAGATAGAGGGTGAGGATGAAACATTTCACTCAAAAGGCGGTCTCTCTGAATTTGTAAAATATCTTGACGAATCGCGCGAACCGCTTCATAAGACTGTGTACATTGACGGCGAAAAAGACGGGACACCTATCGAAATCGCTTTCCAGTACAACGGCGGTTACAGTGAAAATCTTTTCTCGTACGTCAATAACATTAACACGCATGAAGGCGGCACACACCTTATCGGTTTCAAATCCGCTCTCACCAGAACGCTGAATAACTACGCGACAAAGAACAACCTTATCAAAGACGGTAAAATATCTTTGACGGGTGATGATTTCCGTGAAGGTTTGACCGGTGTTATTTCTGTTAAGGTTCGCGAACCGCAGTTCGAAGGCCAGACTAAAACAAAACTCGGCAACAGCGAAATTAAATCAGCCGTAGAAACTCTGGTTAACGAAAAACTTGCAGAGTACCTCGAAGAGAATCCAAGTATCGGTAAAAAAATTATTGAAAAATGCGCACGCGCTGCTGAAGCACGCGAAGCAGCCCGCAAGGCAAGAGATCTTTCACGCCGCAAAAACGCGATGGATACGTTCAATCTTCCGGGTAAGCTTGCCGACTGCTCTATCACCGATCCCGAGCACTGCGAAGTGTTTGTGGTTGAGGGAGATTCGGCGGGTGGTTCAGCAAAGCAGGGACGTGACAGACGCTTTCAGGCTATCCTCCCCTTGCGTGGCAAAATCCTGAACGTTGAGAAAGCAAAGCTCAACAAGATTCTTGAGAATAATGAAATTAAAGCTATCGTTGCAGCAATGGGCGGCGGTATTGGTCCTGACTTTAACGCTGAAAAACTGCGCTACGGTAAACTTATTCTCATGACAGATGCGGACGTTGACGGAAGCCACATCAGAACACTGCTTTTGACGCTCATCTACCGTTACATGAAAGACATGATTACTACCGGCAAGGTTTATATCGCACAGCCGCCACTGTATCGTTTGAAAAAAGGCAAAGAAGAATATTATGCCTATGACGATAGCGAACGTGATGATATTCTCAAACGGTTGAAAGTCGGACCGGTAGTTGAATCTACCGAAGAGGAAGAGTTAACTGATGAAGGTATGCCTCAGAAGATTAAGGGCATCGTCATCTCCCGTTATAAAGGTCTTGGTGAAATGAACCCAGAGCAGCTTTGGGCTACAACCATGAATCCAGAAACACGGACTTTGTTACAGGTAACTCTTGAAAGTGCAGCAGCCGCAGATAAGATTTTTGAAACCCTCATGGGTGATGAAGTTGAACCGCGCCGTGCATTCATTGAGAAGCACGCGAAGTACGTCCGTAACCTTGACGTTTAATTGAAATTGAATTTGAAAGCAAACGAGAATTTATATGGCAACTATTTTTGATAAAATAACCCCGGTCTCATTAGAAGAGGAAATGAAATCATCGTACATTGATTATTCAATGTCGGTTATCGTTTCCCGTGCTATACCCGATGTGCGCGATGGTTTGAAACCTGTGCACCGCCGCGTATTGTTCGGCATGAGCGAACTGGGTTCGACGCATAACAAACCTTATAAAAAATCTGCCCGTATCGTGGGTGAAGTACTTGGTAAGTATCACCCGCATGGTGATACAGCTGTGTATGATACCATGGTGCGCATGGAGCAGGAATTTTCTCTCCGTTACCCGCTGGTTGACGGTCAGGGTAACTTCGGTTCGGTTGACGGTGACTCCGCAGCTGCAATGCGTTATACGGAAGCACGTCTTTCACGCATAGCCGATGAAATGCTTCGTGATTTGGATAAGAACACGGTTAATTTTACCGGCAACTTTGACGATACGCTGCAGGAACCTTTAGTACTTCCCGCTTACCTGCCAAACCTGTTAGTCAATGGTTCAAGCGGTATCGCGGTCGGTATGGCGACAAACATTCCCCCGCACAATCTCAACGAAGTTGTTGATGGACTTATCGCACTGATCAAGAACCCCGACATCACGATTGAAAAATTGATGAAGTTCATTACCGCTCCGGATTTCCCGACAGGCGGTATCATTTACGGTTATCAGGGTGTACGCGATGCTTACCTTACAGGTAGAGGACGCGTTGTTGTCCGTGCAAAGGCCAACACCGAAACTTTGAAGAACGGCCGCGAAAATATTATTATCAGCGAAATTCCATATCAGGTTAACAAAACCAACCTGATTGAAAAAATCGTTGAGTTGGTTAAAGACGGCAAGATTACAGAAATATCGAACATCCGCGACGAATCCGATCGTGACGGTATGCGTATCGTTATCGAATTGAAACGCGACGGACAGCCTGCTGTTATCCTGAATAATCTCTTCAAGCATACGCAAATGCAAACCACGTTCGGCGTTATCATGCTTGCGTTGGTCAACGGAGTACCGAAAGTACTCAACCTGAAAGAAGTTATGCAGCACTTCCTGAAACACAGAATGGAAGTATTGATCCGCAGAACCAAATTCGACTTGGAAGCTGCTGAACGCCGCGCTCATATCTTGGAAGGTTATATCATCGCTCTTGATAACATTGATGAGGTCATTGAGGTTATCAAAAAATCACGCGATGTTGATACTGCCAAAAGCAACTTGATGCGTAAATTCAAACTGAGTGAGATTCAGGCAAAAGCTATCCTTGATATGCGCCTGCAAAGACTCACCGGTCTGGAACGCAAAAAAATTGAAGACGAATACAAAGAAACAATTAAATTAATTGAAAAACTCCGCTACATTCTCGAGAGCGAAGAAAAACGTAACAGCATCATTAAAGAAGAACTTATTGCTCTTCGCGACAAATACGGCGATGCAAGAAGAACTGAAATCGTATACAACTACGAAGAGTTCTCACTTGAAGACATGATCGCTGAGGAAGATGTCGTTGTTACCATCTCACACAGAGGATTCATCAAACGCTTCCCTGTCAGCGGATACAGAAGACAAGGCAGAGGCGGTAAAGGTGTAACCGGAGCGGCGACAGCCGAAGATGATTTTATCGAACATATGTTTATTGCCTCAACGCACCAGTATATCCTCTTCTTTACGGATAAGGGTAAGTGCTACTGGCTGAAGGTATTTGAAGTACCCGAAGGCGGTCGTGCAACTAAAGGACGTTCAATCTTGAACCTTATTGAAAAGGAAAAAGATGAGAACATCACCGCGTTTGTAGCAGTAAAAGAATTCCGTGACGACCAGTACGTTATCATGTGTACCAAACAGGGCGTTATCAAAAAGACTGTTCTCTCTGCATACGGCAACGTCCGCAGAGGCGGTATCAACGCTATCGGATTGAACGACGGTGACGAACTTATCGCTGTTAAACTTTCCGAAGGCACCAATGATATCGTTATTGGTACACACCACGGAAACGCCATCCGCTTCCCTGAAAATAAAGTACGCGACATGGGTAGAACAGCTACCGGCGTCCGCGGTATCACACTGCAGGATAAAGATTACGTTGTCGGCCTCCTCGTTCTGAAACGCCAGGGTACAATCCTTGTTGTGACAGAAAACGGATTCGGCAAACGTTCCGATATTAATGACTACCGTGTCACCAACCGCGGCGGTAAAGGTGTTATCACCGTTAAAACCACCGATAAGGTCGGCAAGATGATCTCTATGATGGAAGTAACCGACGGCGAAGAGCTTGTCATCATTTCCACCTCAGGCATGGTTATCCGCCAAAGCGTCAAAGACCTCCGTGTCATGGGACGCAACACGATGGGTAACAGACTCATCCGCCTTAAAGAAGGTGATGCAATCGCAGACATCGCGAAAGTTGTACCTGAAGACGATGACGGCGAAGTCGAAAACGGTAATTAATCACTGATTACTTGAAAATAGAAAAGCTTCCCTGGGCAACCGGGGAAGCTTTTTTGTTTTAAAGTTCGTCGTATTACAGTGACATGGTGTGCCCTCTTCCTAACCCATGGTTTAAGAGTCTGTCGCATAACTCATTAAAAAAGTGAACTCACCCTCGTCCCCTCTCTTGGCAAGAGAGGGGAGAGCCCGAAGATGCAAAATTGGCTTTAATTTAGGTGGCGAAGGTGAGTTCGTCTTTGCTTCAGAAGGTGAAAACTGAACACGAAGAGTTCTGCAACACACTCTTAAACCATGGGTTAGGAATTGAAAAAGGCTTTAATTTGATAAACTGGACGGAGCACTTAGGCTATTATTTAGGAATTGCCTCCGGAGCACGAGACTGTTCCGTCTTTGGTGACTCTTTCGGCGTGCTCCCGTTATGTTTAAAGGCGCCACTCCGGAGCATGAAGAAGTAAGCAAAGAGGAGAACGATAATAATCAGCATGAAAGCGAAGAGCGAAAGGTACATTGTCGAGCTGAAAAACAGGTTTTTCCGGACATATTTATTGAATATGCTCTTCTTCTCCTTGGAGAGAACATGCTTTATCTGCTTTTGAAGGTCATCTTCAAAATTAACGGGAGCATTCACCTTCTTTAAGTTCTTCAGGTGGCTGATCACCGGAGCATACTGTTTTTCGTCGTATTCTTCGTGAGAATTCATCGCTCACGTGTCCTTATAAATTTCTTGTAGTAATACCTGCAACATCCCGCGTCCGCGGTTGATGCGCGACTTCACCGTTCCCGTCGTTGTCTGTAACATCTCAGCAATTTCATCATAAGAAAGCTCCTGAATATCACGCAGAATCACCGCCTCGCGGTACAATTCCGGTATTTTCAGGAGTGCCTGTTGTATCAATTCCTCTGTTATCCCCGAATCAACCGCAGCATCCGGTCCCTGCCCCTTGTCAACAATATCCATATCAGGTTCGCCTTCCTGATATGAGGAAATAGAAACGTTGTTCTGCTGCTTTTGCCGTGCAAGCTGTGATTTTGCCAGATTGCCGGCAATGGTATAAATCCATGTCGAGAATTTGTATTCCGCTTTGTAATTGGAACGGTTTTTAAACACACGGATAAATGTTTCCTGAACGATGTCCTTTGATAAATCCTGCTGTCCCGTAAAACGGAACGCATAGTTCATCAAATGGTTTTTATACCGATCAACAAGAATTTCAAACGAGCGGATATTCTCGTCCTGTTGAAATTCTATAATGAGCTCTTCATCGGTTTTCAAGAAACTGCTTTCTTTTTAATTGTTATACTACGACAACAGCGAAAATGTTCCAGGTGCTTCTGTTTTCTTCATTCCTAGCCCATGACCCCGCCCGAACGCCGAAGGCGGGCAGGTTAAGTCATGGACTAGGAAGATAAAACTCACTTCACCGGCTGGCGAAGGATGGTCTTCAGTTTTTCGGGGGCGGTGCGTTTCGGATCGCCCAGATAAATTTCGTGATGCCTGCCGGTCGGTTTCAATCCGTTGACTTTAATAAACTCATGCATCGCAGCGATAGTTGGCGCCTCATCTGCATACGCCCCGAAGTACATAGTCTGCACCACTTTCCCCTCTTTCAGCGTCTCCAGCCGCACAGGGACATCACCCGTTATCTTTTTGCGTGTCTTGTAAATTTCCATTCCTTGATTAATAAAATCCTGCGTAATGAAATCCGGCTGCATTATCATCATCGTCCATTTCCAGGCGTCTTTATTCATTGCTGTAAAGGATTCCATATCATCAGCCCACCACAGCCCTTCCAATGGCGCTACTCCGTATTCCATGGACTTATCCCGCCTTGAAATCATGAACTTAGTTGTATAAGCAACACCATATAAAGCTGAAACGGCATCCATAAACTCTTGGGACGTGTTCGGATCGCCTTTGCCATCAACCATCAAATACTGTAACGGAGGTAAATCAACAATCGAAAACAAATCCCGCTTCGGAGAAAATAAATCTTTATAAACTTTTTTTAGATCGAGTTTAGCCATAAACTACTCCTTTTATCTGTAAGAATAGAACGCGGACCCGCATGACTGCGTCAGCGGTCGGGCGGGTCCGCGTTCTATTGAGATTACATCCATTTTTTCTTGATGAATATTCTTATCATAGCATAGGTTATTATCAGCATGACCATTACAATAACCGGGTACCCGTACCGCCATTCAAGTTCGGGCATATATTTAAAATTCATGCCGTATAGACCCGCGATGAAACTCAATGGGATGAATATCGTAGTGATAATGGTAAGCACTTTCATAATTTCATTCATGCGGTTGCTGATACTGGAAAGATAGATATCCTGTAGCGCTGAAAGCAGTTCGCGGTATGTTTCGACTGTCTCAAGCTCCTGCACGGTGTGATCGTATAAATCGCGGAGATACAACTGTGTCCCCTTGCTGAAAAAGGTATCATCCTCGCGCTGAATATTATTGATAACATCCCGCAACGGCCAAACGGAGCGCCGCACGTTGAGCAGATCGTTGCGTACATTATGCAACTCGCGGAGCGGGTCCTGCTCGGGATGAACAAGAATGCTTTCTTCAAGCAGTTCGATTTTATCGCCGAGATCTTCCAATATACCGAAATAGCCATCAACGATCGCATCAATTAATTCGTAACACAAATAATCAATCTTCTGTTTGCGCAGCTTGCCTTTACCCATACGGAGACGAATGCGGATCGGATCGAATACATCACCGAGAACGCCCTCCTGAAAGGTCAGAATGTAATCTTTTCCCAGAACGACGCTCATGTGTTCGGTGGTAATGGATCTGTCCTTATCATCCTGCCACAACATACGCAGAACGATGAACATGACATCGCCAATAATATCAACCTTGGGGCGTTCGGATGTATTGAGAATATCCTCAACAAGAAGCGGAGGTACACTGAACTTGTCGCATAACCGTTTCACCAGATCAACGTCATGCAGGCCTTCGATATTGAACCAGGTAATTTTATCCGGAGTAGTCTGCACCGCGAGCGCTTCTTCCAATGAGTATTCGCGGTCTTCCGAGCGCTCCGTATCGTACTGAAATACGGATATGACCGGCTTATCAATTTTTTGTTCGCCGACGAACACAAGCGATTCCGGCGGCATTCCAGCCTTATCCGATGCACGCTTACGCTTTAACAACTGTCCCGGCTGTATCAGATCTGATAATATGTTTTTACCCATGCGATAGTTCTCCTTATCCCTTCTTCATAGGATGTTGCGGGAAGTTTCCCGAAAACTTTTTTAAACAAAGAGCCGTCGAGAATCAGCCGCTCCTGTTTAAGATATAGCATCTCGATAAATTCTTTTACGGTTGCATTGAATAGTCCGAGCAATTTAAAAACCGCCATGACATTCATTCCGCTGATCGATGAATTTTTTCCCGACTGTCGAACAATCTCTTTGAGATATACTTTTCCCGTAGTTTCCGCGCAGCCCGGAATATTGAACGACCTGCCATTAGCTTCATCAGAGAGCCCTGCAATGGCCATTGCCTCACCGCCGTCTTCGATAAAGATAAACTCTTGTGCAACATCCTTATCACCGAACCACATCAGGCTTTTACCGGCAAGTGCTTTAACATAAAACTGCTCGCTGAATCTATTCACCACGTACGGCCCGTAAAAATCGGGCATACGGATGATCGTATATTTCAATCCGCTTCCTTTGGCGGCATTTTCGAGCATTGCTTCCATTTCAATACGGATTTTTCCCTTTTTGGTATGAGCCGCGAACGGATGCTGTTCGTTTACGACATGCGTCTGAGCGTGTCCGTACACATACACGTTACCGGGGAAAACCACTTTGACTTTGTTTTTTACTGCTGCATCAACCGTAACGGCTAACAGCTGCCGCGCTTTCTCCGTCCATACCGGATACGGCACGTTTACACAATAATAAACCGTCGAAGCATTTTTAAACACTGCATCAACATCAGCGGGATTTGAGGCATCGCCTTTGACAAACTCCAATTCGTGCAAATCGCCGGCATATTTTTTTGCTTTATCAATATCGCGTACTAAACAGACGACCTTTTCATTTCTGGCGGCCAACGCTTTTGCAGTGGCTCTGCCGATTCCGCCTGTAAAACCAAGAATAACATGTGTGTTTCTATCCATAACCTTCGCTTTCAAATCCATAAAAATTCAATCCCCTAAATATAATCCATTCTCAAGATTAACCGCAAAGCACGCAGAGAACGCAAAGTATTTTAATTATAACAAATGGCGATAAGCATGAAATTATGACAGAGTCGGACATAAAATATTCTTAGCGATCTTTGCGCTCTTTGCGGTTAATTCAAAATATTTGCATCTTGGCCTAAATCGGGTATATTCCCTAACGGGAAATGGTGTGGGGTGTGCAATAATTTTCTACAAGGATTGAATGCCTACGGCATATTGAAAGCCTCTAAACTCATTGCAATGAACTTCCGCGTAGCGGATCAATCCTTGTAGAAATAATTTGATACAATATTCACCTTTCCCGTACGGGAATATATTCCTTTTAACATTTCTGAGGATACGTGGCACGGTAAACGACACAGGATTTCCATTTGTTTTACTAAATAATCTTAGCGGTCTTTGCGATCTTTGCGGTTAATTAAAAAAATTTGCGGCTTGGCGGCTTTGCGTGATTTTTTGTTTTGTGATTTTTTTATAACTTTAGTTAAGTAAATTTTTCATTATTAAAGTAAACATCACACCACAGTTTTCGAAAGGAAGATTATGAAGATTCAGCGTTCCGCGGGAGTTCTCTGTCATCCTACCTCGTTTCCGGGAAAATTCGGCATCGGGGATTTGGGTCCTGAAGCATATAAATTTGTAGACTTTCTCGAGCGTTCGAGCATGAACATCTGGCAGGTATTTCCGCTCGGCCCAACGGGCTACGGCGACAGCCCTTACCAGTGTTTCTCCGCGTTTGCCGGTAATCCGCTGCTTATCAGCCCGGAAATACTTCTCAATGAGGGATTCCTCACCAAAGACGACATGCCGCGTACACCGCACTTTGACCACGTAACGATTGACTACGGTAAAGTGATTGACTTCAAATACAAACTGCTCCGCAAAGCATTCGAGAACGCGAAACTGCAAGCCGATTCTTCCTTCGGTCCCGACTTTGAAAACTTCGAAAAAAAACACAAATACTGGCTTGAAGACTATGCCCTCTTTATGGCTGCAAAGAGTCACCATGAAGGCGTGCAGTGGACACAGTGGGATCCGGCAATCGCGCTCCGCAAAAAAGGTGTGTTGAAAGAGTGGAAAGAAAAACTCGCCGACGAAATCCTCTATCAGAAATTCATCCAGTTCCAGTTCTTCAAACAGTGGAACAACATCCGCCAGTACGCGAACGATAAAAAAATCAAAGTTATCGGCGATATGCCTATCTTCATCGCGTATGACAGTGCTGACCTCTGGGCAAACAAAGAACTGTTCACGGTTGACGGTGAAGGCAGACTCGAATTTGTCGCCGGTGTTCCGCCTGATTATTTCAGTCCGACCGGACAATTGTGGGGCAACCCGCTCTACCGCTGGGACAAGATGGAAGAAGACGATTTCGAATGGTTCAGAAAAAGAATTGAGAGCCTTCTCGAAATGTTCGATGTTATCCGCATTGACCACTTCAGAGGCTTCGAAGCATTCTGGCAGATTCCGGGTGACGCACCAACTGCTGAGACCGGTAAATGGGTAAAAGCTCCCGGCAAAAAATTATTCAAATCAATCATGAAGCATCTCGGCGATGTACCGATTGTTGCGGAAGATCTCGGCGTTATCACAAAAGAAGTCGAAGAACTGCGCGATCATTTCAACTTCCCGGGAATCAAAATTTTACAGTTCGCGTTCGGTAAGGATATGGAAAAGAAATTCTTGCCACATAACCACATCCCCAACTGCGTTGTGCATACCGGCTCGCATGATAACGATACCACGCGCGGATTCTTTGAAAAAGCGAAAACAGAACCGAACGACATCTATTACTTCGCACAGAAATATCTGAACTATTACGGTGATGATATGTGCTTTGAGATGATTCGTGCGGCGTATGCATCCTGCTCAAACATGGCAATTATTCCGATGCAGGACATTCTCAACCTCGGCTCAGAAGCCCGTATGAACTTTCCGGGACGCCTCGGCGGCAACTGGGTATGGCGTTTTGTCTGGGATCAAATAACTCCCGACCTCGAAAACACCTACCGCTACCTCGGCTACTTCTACGAACGCCCGAAAACCGAGAAAGTATAAATCCCCCTTTTAATACAACCTGTCCCTCAAAAGAGGGACAGGGTTATCTAGTTATTATGAAAATTTCAGTTCGTCCAACCAATCGAGTAAATCCTGTTGTTTATTAAATTTAACAGCTTTCTCAAATATTAGGGTTATTACACAACGACATAAATATTCCAAATCATCTACATCTTTTTCTTGAATGCTTTTAAGACCACCATGTGATATTGCACTTCGAAGCCTATACAATTCCTTGACTCTTTTTTTTATTTTTTTCCTATTTTCAACATTATCTGCAAAAATTAAGGCTACATTTTCTGCAATTGTAGCCGCAATGGGAGCACCGTCTCGAGGTGTAAGTAGCGTCTCTAAAGCAACTATTAAGTTTAATAGTTTACTTTCAAGTTCACTTTGTGAAATATGTTCAGCATACCAATGAATGGATCTTAACAAGATCTTTTCGATTTCTGTAGAAGTCGCATATTTCTTTTTCAGAACCTCAAACATCGTATCTATCTTGTTCTGCTTAAGTAAATTAATAGTATCATCGTTTAATTCATAATCCATTAAGCGGCCAACTATAGAATATTCATCGGAGAAGGATTTTTTATCCACAGAAATTATGGTAGTAATTAACGTGTCTCTTATAACATCTCCATGAATTCCGATATTAACGTTATAACCTTTACTATAAATGGCGGGTATGCTAAATTTTAAAATATCTATAGCCCTTCGTGTTTCATCAAGGGCTCTTTCTCTAGCCCTAGTCTGATCAGCGCACACAATGAATTCTGAAACAACTTTTCCAGCCAAATTACTTTTTAGTTGGGAACTTTCACTTCTTATGAACTCTTGTTTTTCAGCGTCGGTATGCCTTGTTGATAATATGATGTTTTCAACATCACTTAAGATTTCATTTATAAATACGTCGTTTCCATGCACAAAAGTAACATTGCCAGCAATTAGTTTTCCTATTTGCAATTGAATCCCTGTCAAGGGAATTAAGACTCTATATTTCTGATTAAAATCATCTAATTTTTTCAGAAACTCACTCAAGGTTCGCTCTACTTCCGACACTTCAAATTCTTTTTTGATTAAGGATACAAGCATTGTTTCGCATTCGGATGTTAAAAATTTTTCTGAAAACTTTTCTGAATAATTTTTAATCCCCGACACAGTCGCAATAAAATTCTCAAAAGCTTCGACTCCTTCATCAATGATTGCGAATCTCGCATCTGCTCTTGCAATGACCTTTGTTTGCTTGAATCCAGATTCACTAATTGGTCGGATTGATTTAGAAATTTCTAAAATCCTTTTTGGCAGACTTTGCATAATCCATCTCCCTATTTTTATATATTCAAATTAGAAACTTTTTGTACATATTCCCATTTTCTGAGGTGAGATAAATTACAAATATTAGCGACAAACGTCAAGGAATTTGAATGCAGTGGGGTTAGCCCGGGTGTTCTCGGTACAACCGTCTGACGACGGTCACTCGAACACCCTCACTTTCTGATAGTATCGTGATTTGGTTTCTGATGTAGAGACGGCTGGCAGCCGTCTCCCCTCGTATGTCGCAGTAAATAAAATATCCGATAACGAATAATCATTGGGTGTTGTTGGCGAGTTATTCATTATCACCGGCGCTGCGGGAGACGCGTGCCACGCGTCTCTACAAAAATAATTTGCGGCTTAGCGTCTTTGCGAGAATTCTTATTTCCCGGTGATCAGCATGAACATGGCTTTCTGGGCTTTTACGACTTCCTTTACTTCTATGGATTCGTAATACGGTTTCCAGTCGGCCATTTTGGTTTCGAATTCTTCCATGTTCTCGACTTCCCAATAACTGATTCCGATGGAAGGGTTGTCTTTTTCACAGTAAGTCTCACCGAGAATAGCGGAACGGTCTAACGCTCCGGTCATAATTTTTGAGGCGAACTCTTGAAGAGTCTCAACCCGTACCTTAACCTTAATTTGTAATATCATAGAGCTCCTTATGATTCACGCAAAGGCGCCAAGACGCCAATTTTATTTTTATGATCTACATAATAGTAGAAAAATGATTTTCGCCAAAATCAAATTTTCTTTTAAGTACAATTTTAAGGGAGAATTTTTAATCGCGTGAGAATAACGCGCCAGTTATTTTCTATTTACAAAAAAATTTTTGCGCCTTTGCGCCGTGCCCGCCGGCAGGCGTGGTCTTTGCGAGAATTTTTAATACAGGGCTTCGTTATGGCCAGCGGAGTAGATGCCGAGGAGGTTGAGTTCTTCGATGAGTGTATGTGGTAATGTAAGGTTTTTAATAATCGCGCCGCTGTTACCGCCGGTTACAAATACACGGGGTTTCTTTTTGTATTCGTAGTTGACTTCTTTATACACCTTTTCAATCGCCGCAACGGTTGAGTTTACAATCCCGCTCGCGATGCATGAATTGGTATCCGTCCCGATAAGCGGAATATCTTTTGATAAATCAGCCAGCGGTAGTTGCGCGGTATTTTGCACAAGCGAGCGAAGCATGGTATTGATACCGGGGATGATGAGTCCCCCGATGAAAGCGCCGTTTGCAGCAATGTTGATTGTCGTTGCGGTGCCGCAGTCAATCGTCATAACGGGCACATCAACCGACTGCATTTTTTCTTTCGTCAGCAGATAATCGAACGCGCCTTCGAGTCCGCACAAGCGGTCAATGCCCAGAGTCTTGGGTGAATCGTACGCGATTTTAAAATGGAATTTTGATTCGACGGTGAGTACATGGCGGTTGCGGATTTTTAACGCAGCAGCAACTTGCCGGACTTTATCAAGCTGTTCAGGATCAACTGAGCTGATAACGGCATGCGTGAATGTTTTTCCGCTCAGCATTTCATTCAGACTCTGTGCTTTAGGCGGATTTATTACATCCGTTAAAACGCCTTCGTTGAACACTCCTGCTTTAATCGCGGAGTTGCCTATGTCAATCGCGAGTATCATAAACTGAGAACGCTTACATCGCCATATTGAATTTTAATAATTTCATCATCCTGACGTAACAGCAGGTTACCCTGGTCATCAATGTCATCGAATATACCGATAAGCTCTTTACCATCGCGTGCGACGAGTACTTTATCACCGATAAACGGACAGCGTTCACGCCACCTGTTGAAAATAATGGAAGGCTGTTTTACCGCGATAGCAATAATCTCTTCGATGTGATTCAACATTTCGGCAAGAGTCTTTTCGCGCTCTACCTCCATACCGGTTTCGTTAACCACCGATGTCGGCGGAACGTTATAGGTACCCTGAAAATGTATCTGATTAATATTTACGCCGATACCTGCAACTAATCTGTTAATGCTGCTGCCGGTCGAGGAAGATTCCAGCAGAATGCCTGCAATCTTTTTACCACCGACCAGAACATCGTTCGGCCATTTGACCTGGGTTTTGATCTGGAAAAGTGTTTCAATGGTTTCGGCTACCGATACCGCCAAAGCGAAGTTGATGGCAATCAGGGACTTGTTGAGAACCGCGCGGTCGGTCACAAGGAAAGAGAATGTCAGGTTCATCGCCTTGGAGCTGTACCACTGGCGTTCGAGTCTGCCCTTTCCTTCGGTCTGCTTTTCGGCGAGGACGACGGTACCGTTCAGGTCGGCATTCGCCTTTTCCATGAGGAAACTATTGGTTGAGTCTATTTCATCAAGATAGAGGAAACTTCTACCCAGCCATTCTGTCTCAAGGCGGATGTCAAATTTCTTCAAATCAAATAAAATTTCAAGTTTTTGCTGCTTCATACTTATCTGTCATTTTGTCATATAAATTTCATTGTCATAATGTCATATTTTTCAGTATTTTTGCCATATTGTCACCGGAGATTTTCAGCCGTTTTCTAAGTGCTTATTTTATATAGACTTAAAAAATGGCGATTCCTGGCACATTAATTGTTTGTATAGGGCAGTTAAAAACTGACAATGATACTGCGAAAATACGAAAATTTAACGATAGGAGACATATAAAATGGGAAAAATAATAGGAATAGACTTAGGAACGACCAACTCGTGCGTTTCCGTAATGGAAAACAACGAGCCCGTGGTAATTCCGAATTCCGAGGGCGGTAGGACTACCCCATCGGTTGTAGCATTTACCAAATCGGGCGAGCGCCTTGTTGGACAGCCTGCAAAACGTCAGGCAATTACTAACCCTAAAAACACGGTTTTTTCGGTTAAGAGATTCATGGGAAGATTTTTAAATGAAGTCACCGATGAAATGAAAAAAGTGCCGTATGAAGTAATCGCCGGCGAAAGCAATTCAGCTCGTTTACGTATCAGCGACCGTGTATATTCACCGCCTGAAATCAGCGCGATGATCTTACAGAAAATGAAAAAGACTGCCGAAGAATATCTGGGACAGGAAGTAACCGAAGCGGTTGTTACTGTGCCTGCATATTTTAACGACGCACAGCGTCAGGCAACAAAGGACGCCGGAGAAATCGCCGGGTTGAAAGTCCGCAGAATTATCAACGAGCCGACTGCCGCAGCTTTGGCATACGGACTCGATAAGAAACATAAAGAACAGCTTGTTGCCGTGTATGATCTCGGTGGCGGTACGTTCGACGTTTCTATCCTGCAGTTAGGTGAAGGCGTGTTTGAAGTTAAATCAACCAACGGTGATACTCACCTTGGCGGTGATGACTTTGATCAGCGCATCATCGATTACCTTGCTGATGAATTTATGCGTCAGGAAAGCGTCGACCTCCGTAAAGATCCGATGGCATTGCAGAGATTGAAAGAAGCTGCTGAAAAAGCAAAGATTGAACTTTCATCTTCTAACGGTACGGATATCAATCTTCCGTTTATTACAGCTAATCAGGATGGTCCTAAACACTTAAACATCAATCTGAGCCGTGCGAAATTCGAACAGCTTGTTGATGATCTGGTTGAAAGAACAAGAATCCCCTGCGAGCAGGCTATTAAAGACGCGGGTGTTTCACTTTCGGAAATCGACGAAGTTATTCTCGTCGGCGGTTCTACCCGTATTCCGAAAGTACAGGAATTGGTTGCTAAACTCTTTAACAGAGAACCTCATAAGGGTGTTAACCCGGATGAAGTTGTTGCAGTCGGTGCAGCTATTCAGGGTGCAGTTCTTACCGGAGAAGTTAAAGACGTACTCTTGCTTGACGTTACTCCGCTTTCACTCGGTATCGAGACTCTCGGCGGTGTTATGACGGTACTTATCCCGGCAAACACCACCATCCCGACCAAGAAGAGCGAAGTGTTCTCGACCGCTGCTGATAATCAGCCTTCTGTTGAGATTAATATCTTACAGGGTGAGCGTCCGATGGCAGCTGATAACAGGACGCTCGGCAGATTCAATCTCGACGGCATTCCACCTGCACCGCGCGGCGTTCCGCAGGTAGAAGTAAGCTGCGATATTGATGCCAACGGTATTCTGCACGTTTCTGCAAAAGACCGCGGAACCGGTAAAGAGCAGAGCATCCGTATCACTTCATCAAGCGGACTCTCGAAAGAGGAAGTTGAAAAGATGAAAAATCAGGCGAAAGAACACGCCGAAGAGGATAAGAAAAAACGCGAACTGATTGACGTTAAAAATCAGGCAGACGCGCTTATCTTCCAGACAAAGAAACAGATGGAAGAACTGAAAGACAAGATTGATCCTGAAATGAAGAGCATGCTCGAATCACAGGTAAAGACTCTTGAAGAAGCAGTTGCTACGAACAACTACGATACAATCAAATCGGCAGTTGATGCATTCCAGAAAACATGGAATGACATCGCGCAGAAATTGTATGCCCAGCAGGGCGCCGGTACTCCTCCTCCTCAGGATTTCGGCGGTGCGGCAGGCGGACAACAGCCTCCTCATACCGAAGAACCGAAGAAGGATAAGGACGTTCAGGACGCTTCCTACGAAGTAGTTGACGACGATAAATAAAACTCCTTAGTGAATGAATGAGCACACAGGCTGGTCCAATGGGCCAGCCTATGTTGTTTTAAATGCGTCCGTTTTCTTTTCCTAGCCCATGACCCCACCAGAACACCGAAGGCGGGCAGGTTAGGTCATGGGCTAGGAATAAACGGACATCTTTCTTCCACAGATGCAACGTTCAGCTTCCGTAGGGCGGGTTTGATACCCGCCCACAGCGATATTGTTATTCTTGGGCGGGAAATAATCCCGCCCTACAGATTATCATTGCCGCGAAAACCATATTTGTACAAATATGCAATTATGATGCTTACTTCTGCAACTTCTCCATTCTTCCCATATTTGGATGCTGCATTCGACGCCCGTATATTTCCAAACAATTTTCTATTTATTTGACGCATAATTGTAATCCGTGAAAAACAAAGACAGCAAAAAAAATCCGGGGCCCGAAAAACAGCAGTATAAAAAATACCTGCCATATGTGCTATTCATTATCATCGGATTTGCGCTCTATGCTCAAACGTTACAATTCGGATATAGCAGTCTTGATGACGAGCCTATTATCGTTCAGAACAGCACATATCTCAGCAAAATATCCAACAGCCTTGACGTATTCCGGCGGGATGCTTTTCTTAGTCCAAAAGGAGAGTTTTACCGTCCGCTGCAGTCGTTGTCTTTCATCATAAACTCACAGATAAGCGGAACAGAGGCATGGAGTTATCATCTTGGTAATCTGCTTCTTTTTATCATCGTTATTTCTTTGTTGTATTATTATTTACAGCAAAATGGCGTATCGAAGACCATTGCACTTTTTGGCTCACTGGTGTTACTGATACATCCACTCGCGGCTCATTTTGTGTGCTGGATTCCAGCCCGCGGTGATCTGTTATTGGCAATATTCATTCTGTTTTCTGCAATCGTATTTAACAAGTATCTCCTCGATAATCGGATAACCTTTGCAGTAGCGCATGCGATATTTTTTCTTCTGGCATTATTTGCCAAAGAAACTGCGGTGATGTTCATCCCGATCGGAATCTTCTTCATTTATCAAATTAGAAAATCCGACCGCGGCCGAACTATTTTATTGTTCACATGTATATGGGCCGTAGATCTTATTATCTATTTTCTCTTAAGGTATTCGGTATTCCTAGAGCTTCCCTCACAGAATTTCGGTGTGGGTGTCTTTGTTAAGAACCTCCCATCCGTATTTGAAATGTTCGGGAAGATATTCATTCCCTACCCTGTTTCGCCGCTACCACACATTCATACTGTGCCTGTAATAATTGGATTGGTCCTTTTTATAGTTTTATTTTCTGCAGCGTTCTATAAGTTTCGTGCAAACAGGTCTACAGTTGTACTGGCTTTACTTTGGTTTCTTTGCTTTATTCTGCCACCGCTCGCATTTCGTTCGTCATATGCCGATTTTGGATATGAATATCTGGAACATCGTGTTATTTTGCCTGCGATGGGTTTGTTCTTCCTTTTTATTCCGGTTCAAAAGTCTTTTGAAGCATGGCTGAAAAAGTATAAGTACTATGTTCTAATTCCTACTGCAGGATTAGGCTTTTTTACCTTTACTCATGCCGGAATTTACTCGAATCCGAAAAGCTTTTTTCAAGCTGCGATTAATGCTGATCCGCAAAATGCCTTCGCCAATTATCAACTCGGCTGTCTCACGTTTGGTGAAGAAAATTACGAGGAAGCAATCACGTACTATAAAAGAGCAGTAGATATTGCTCCCAGTGAATCAGATTTCTGGAATGCTCTCGCCGCATTGTATTTTAATCTCAACAATCAGGATAAAGCTCTCAACTGTTTCCTTGAATCATTAAAACACAATCCGGACAACTGGCAGACGTTACGAAATTTAGGGACCCTGTATAATTCCAGAAATGACTTTGCAACAGCTAATATGTATTATACTAAATCCCTTGCCTTGACTCCAAATAAAGTTCTGATACTCGGGGACCGGGCAAATACAAAGTATCTTAGCGGAGATTATGCTGGAGCATTGAATGATTGCAACACAGCTCTTAAAATCCAGCCGGATGCACTCGACGTATTAATTACGCAGGCCAAAGCATTACTCAAATCAGATCAAATTGACAAGGCATTAACGGTGCTCATTAATGCCGAAAGATTGAGTCCCGAAGACCTGGAAATATTGTTTTATAAAGGTGTCGCGCAGGTCAATCTACATCACGAAATCGAAGGTCTGCTAAACATCAGAACCGCCGCCGATCGTGGATTCCAGCCTGCGGTGGAATATCTGCACACGAACCCAAAATGACCTCTCGCTTGTCAAGACACTCAATCAAACCAATAGCTGAAGAAAAGAAAAGCCCTCATCACCCGACCTCTTCTCCCATAGGGAGAAGAGGAGAAACGCCGTTCATTTAATTTATATTCTAGTCACTGCATAGAATTCTGCCCTCTCCCTTTGGGAGAGGGATAAGGGTGAGGGGTGTTCAGTTCGCAATAAACAAATGCAGTACGCTTCTAAGTCATGGGCCAGGAATTGAAATCACACGGAATTTTTCCCTACTCAATTTTGTTTTATTATATATACAACAAAATACCACGGAGTCCCTCATGGCTAAGAAAATGTCATCCGATACCAATGCGATCAACTGGTTTGAAATTCCTGCTCTCGATATGAAACGGGCTGTAACCTTTTACGAAACCATCTTCGATATCCAAATGCGGGAGATGAATCTGCCCGGATATGAAACCTCAATATTCCCGCCCGATGAGACATTAGGCAAATCAAGCGGCGCGATAGTAAAAAGCGAATTTCACAAACCTGTTGAAGGCGGTGTTTTGATATATTTAAATGCGAATCCTGATTTGCAACTTGTGCTCGACAGAGTTGAAAAAGCCGGAGGCAAAGTCGTCCACGCAAAAACGCAAGTCACTAAAGAGATCGGATTTTTTGGACTCATCAACGATACTGAAGGCAATTTGATCGCACTTCATTCGAGTGATTAGAAAAATCGGTTTCGCTGATTTATTTTTGATGTGAACATATTTTGAATTATTACAGCCCGTAATCACGGGAGAGGATATCCATGGTAGATATAATAAAAAATCGAGAAAAATTATTTGAATTGTTAGGCTCGCTTGATGCTAATGCCAAGCCGCTATTCGGTAAAATGTCACCCCAGCATATGGTTGAGCATTTGACCAGTACCGTAAAAATGGCAAACGGAAAAATGCCGGTCCAGTTGAAGGTATCGGAAGAATCCGCCAGGGAAACAAAAGCCAATGTTATTTATACGGATTATCAGATGGAGCCGGGAATAAAATCCGCTTTGCTCGGTGACGCTCCCCCGCCATACGTAAACAGCAGTTTAGCCGAAGCTATTGAAGAGCTAAAAAAAGAACTCGCCGATTTCGATGAATATTTTCAACAGCATCCTGATGCAGCTCCTATTCAACACAGAATGGGCGCACTTACACATGACGAATGGGTGGTGCTGTATAACAAGCATTTCGCGCATCACCTGCGGCAATTCGGGTTATAAGAGGAAATTAACCGCAAAGGCGCAGAGACGCAAAGAATATTTTTGTAAAAGAAATTAGCCGTATAATCATTATCACTTTTCCGGTGATCTTAAAGAATGAATTGCAGCAATCTTTATTTAACAATTTCTCATTTTTCGAATTTTCTGTCCTACTAAAAAAAACTTTGCGTCTCTGCGTCTTTGCGGTTAGTCCTATCCTCGATTTTATTTTACAACCGCACTATTTTCTACGGTGAAAAAGAGGTATTTTTCGTTTTTACGTATATACTATTGAGCAATATCTTTTATTCATGAGCGCACTTCACGATAATCTGAAAAAATACTTTGGCTACTCTTCCTTCCGGCAGGGACAGGAAGAAATTGTCAATGCCATATTATCGTCGAAGAACACGCTCACCGTATTGCCTACAGGCGGTGGTAAATCATTGTGCTACCAACTACCCGCGGTCATGTCCCCCGGATTCTCCATAGTCATTTCCCCGCTCATCGCGTTAATGAAAGATCAGGTAGATGCGATGAACAAGAACACCAAATTGGCTGGATTCATCAACAGTACGATGGATTTTCGCGAAGCAGAGCAGGTGTTCAAGGAAATTGAAAGCGGTACGATAAAATTATTATATGTTGCACCGGAACGGCTCGGAAGCGTTCAATTTGCAGAACGCATAAAAGTGCTTAAACCATATTTCCTTTTTGTTGATGAAGCACATTGTATCAGCGAGTGGGGACACAATTTCCGTCCATCGTACAGAAAAATCCGCGAGTTCGTCGAGTTCATTGAACTGGAACGCATTTCAGCTTTTACAGCAACCGCGACACCTGAAGTAGTACGCGACATTGTCGAACAGTTGAACTTCAAGGATCCAAAAATCTTCATCCGCGGCTTTGAGCGTGAGAACCTTTCGCTTATCGTGCATAAGGATGTCAACAAGCGGTCTAAACTCCTCGAAGTTATTTCCAATTACGGTACTCCCGCAATAATTTATACAGCATCACGGAAAATGACAGAGGAAGTCGCCGAGTTTCTCGGATTAAGCAACATCAAATGCGGATTTTATCACGCCGGACAAAATGCCGTCCTCCGCAAACACACGCAGGAAGCATTCATCTCCGGCAAACTGCCCGTCATCGTTGCAACAAACGCATTCGGTATGGGTATTGATAAAGGCGACATAAGGCTTGTTGTGCACTATAATATGCCCGGCTCGCTGGAAAATTATTATCAGGAAATCGGGCGCGCTGGACGCGACGGCAAAGAATCCTACGCTGTTCTTTTTTACGACAAGAAAGATGAAAACATTCATCAGTTCTTTATCGCCAACTCATTCCCCACTCCCGAAATAGTGACCGGATTGTACAATGCAATATGCGATTATGGCAAAGTACCTCTTGGACATTTTTATGAACATGAAATAATACTCAACTGGGAATATCTTCGTGCAGTGACTGGGAAGAATGATCTTTCAAGTGCTATCGTGCATGCCTCTCTTCGGCTGCTTGAAGATGCGGGATATATGCGGCTTGTTTCGGAGTTCTCCAAAAAGCCGTCATTCCAATTTATCGTACCGATGTCTGCATTAAAGAACCATGTTAAGACTACAAAAAGCTCAGCAAAACAGGTGTTGATTTTAAATTTGCTGCGTGATTTCGGCGGGAAGAGCCTGCAATCACAAGTTGAATTCAACATCGGAGAACTTGCTCAAAAATACGATATGCCGGACGAGGAACTGATCAACCAGCTTACCGAACTTGATAGAAGCGGAATTGTTTCACTCTCACTTCCCTCACTCGGCAATGATAGTGCGAAACTCCTATCACCTCGTACAGCTGCGAACCGGTTAAACATCAATTTCAAAAAGATCAATGAGCAGTATTTGTTCGCCCAGCGGAAGCTCGAAAAAATGCGCGACTTTATTTTTTCAGGCGACTGCCGTTTCAATTATATCCTGCAATATTTCAGTGAAAACATTAGCGATTACAAATGTAAAAAGTGCGACAACTGCCACACTCCGGTGGTGACCGATGCATCTATTCAATATCTGAACGAAATTATTTTAAAGACACTCAAGGAATTTGAGGAAGGCCTCACCGATCTGAACTTATTCAACCTGCTGACCGGCAACAGTAAATCGGCTGCATATAAAAAAATTCCGCAGTTCGGTGTTTGCAGACAATACAAACGTCATGAACTTTTTCCTGTTATTCACGCCCTTGAGCAGCAAGGATTAATAAAACACTCATCCCAGAAAAAGAAAAACCTGCAGCTTACGAATAAAGGATAATGCAGTTAATCAAAACGGGTGTCGTTACAGATGAGACAGCCGCCACACACTATGAAGAAAATCTTGAACTGTATAATATGCTGCGGGAGCTGCGGACGAAAGCTGCGGCAAAGTTCAATCAGGCAGTCCATCTTATTTGCAGTGATGAACTCCTTCGCGAAGTTGTATTAATGGCTCCTGATACAAAGGCTGCGTTATTACAGATTCCCGGATTCCATGAGCGGATGTTTAATAAGTTCGGCGACGAAATATTAGAAGCGATAAGCGAGTTTAAACTGCGGCATGCACCCGGCAAACAACAGAGTGATATTCCTGCACTCGCGCAAAATCTGGAAGAAACTTACCGGCTGGTAAAAGAGGGGTATGAGCTTAAAGACATCGCTGAATTAAGAAAATTGAGCGATGCGGTCATATCAATGCAGATCGAAACCATCATTGAATATGAACCAAGCATAGATATTTCACATCTGGTGAAGGATGGAATAGTTGAAAAGCTGCGGGTACCAGTAAAAAATGGAATCAAGGATTTGAAAAGCCTGAAGCGCTTATTCCCCGAGGGCGGAGTTTCGTATCCTGAGATACGAATCGCAGCAGCGAAGATCAGGGTTTCTTAAGAGCTTCTTTTTCCTTCTTCTGCGCTTCTTTAATCACTTTATTAAAGAATAATTCCCACCGTTCCGTATCGGCACTGTAATAATCAATCGTTGCCTCGTACTCTTTTCGAGTAACGCTGTACTTCTTGTCAAGCGCATCAATAATTTTGTCAGTCGAAGCTTTATCCCTCCCGAGAGAATCCTGCATTACAACAAAGTCTATATAATAACTTACAAATTTCGATTCAGGTATGCGTGATTTACAGCCCGTCAGCAAGAGCAATACTGCGAATACGAGAATAATAGCTACCCAGATGTACCATTTCATATGTTACTTATTCATCCTTTTACTGGCCTCGAAGAGAATCTTCTTCTCACGGTCTGTAAGATTTTTGTAACCATCGCGGCTTATTTTATCTAATATAGCATCAATATCCGCCTGCGTAATTTCATCACTGTCTGTAATATCGGTATAATTAGCGTCCTGCACGGAATTATCAACCGGCGATTGATAACGCGGTGGTTCCGGCGGCGGCGTATAATAGAAGTTTTGATTCTGGAAAGCATTACGGGAACGTCCCCGCGTCTGGAACAATCCTTTGAAATCGAAGTGAATATCCTTATCAAGCAGCATGAACAGAAAGCCTGTTAATCCACCGGCAATATGCGCGATATGAGCGACGTTCGTTCCGTCGTTAATCGCAAGAATGTTAGTTACGATCATGAACATGATCAGGTACTTTGCCTTTAACGGAATAAGAAAATATATCATGATATATCTATTGGGGAACAATAATCCAAAGGCAATCAGTACTCCGAAAATAGCACCGGATGCACCGATGGTAACAGCCGGATTGATGAGTTCAGGGAAGAAATACGATACGAGTACCTGAGCTAATCCCCCGCCAACACCGGAAACGAGATAGAAGAGTAAAAATTTTCTGGAGCCCATTTCCTGTTCCACTTCCATACCGAACATCCAAAGTGAAAACATATTAAATAAGATATGGCTGAAATTGCCGTGTAAAAATTGATAAGTAAATAGCTGCCAGGGTTCAAAACCGTGTTCAATAGGCCACAGGGCAAAAAGCTGCATAATCGGGCTTCGCAAATCGCCACCGTTGCTCATTGCGGTAGAAAGAAAATAAATCACCGTATTAATGATGAGCAGATTTTTCAGTACCGGAGGAAAGAACGTGAATCCACGATAATTACCTTGTCCATAATATCCACTACCCATAGAAAAAAGCACCTTTTTAGCTAATAATTCAAATATTTTTCGAAAGCATACAAATTTTATCCGTGTAAGATACTGCAATTTACGCTAATTTGCACCATTCGAAATTTGCCCTGATTTTTTTGGAAGTTCACCGCAAGTAATTCAGGGCTTCAACGTCAAAAGAATTAACCAAGCAAAAAAGTGTTGATGGACGAAGACTTAATTGATAGAATAATAGGCGGTGACGGGAGTGCCTTTGAGGAACTGGTAAATTTGTATCAGGTGAAAGTAATTTCAACTTGTTATAGATTTGTCCGTGACAAATTGGATGCACAAGATGTAGCACAGGAAGTGTTCATTGAAATTCACCGTTCAATCCCCAAATTCAGAAGAGACTCCAAGCTCTCCACCTGGATTTACCGGATTGCAGTATCAAAGTCTCTTGATTTTCTAAGAAAGAAGAACAGAAAAAAACGCTTCGGAAAAGTGAAAAGTTTATTCGATTCCGACGTCAAATACAGAAAAGCCGCACAAGATATTAAGGAAAATCCGGAAGTACTTCTTGAAACAAACGAAAAAGTAAGACTACTTCAGGAAGCGCTTGAGAAGCTGCCTAAAAATCAGAGAGTCGCGATTACTTTGAGCAAAGTCGAGAACTTTTCGAATGGTGAAATTGCTGAGATTATCGGTACAACGGTGTCGGCAGTTGATTCCCTCATCCACCGCGGGAAAATAACACTGCAAAAAGAATTGTCAAAAAAATTAAAGAATTTATTATGAAACATAACTACCATATTGAAGAAGAAGCCAAGAAGATCATAGGCATGATGGATGAGAAGGAAGAGATTACGTTTGATCCATACTTCTACACACGCCTGCATGCGAATATGGAATCAGAAAAGGCATCAAATATTCGCAATTTCCGGCAGGTTATGGCATTCAGTCTTTTTCTGCTGTTCATACTCGGCCTGAACGTTGTATCTATTGAGTCATACTCATCACGTTCAACGGCTGTCAATACAACAACATCATCAAGAGATACATCGCTCTCTCAGGTCGCAAAAGAATATGCGGTATTCGATATGCAAACATCAATTTACACGTATGCAAAATAGGTTGGGAAATGGATTATTTTACAAAACACAAATTTCTTGTAGCCGCGATTGTTGTGCTGATCGTGGTTAACCTCGCGACGGTTGGGATTATACTATTCACACCGCAACGTCCGGCTCCGCCGAACGGCATGAGACCCGGTATGCCGCCGCCGCAGGGAATGAAATTCTTCGAAGATGAATTCCGGTTAACGGAAGATCAGAAAGCGACATTTAATAGATTGCGGGAAGAGCATTTCGCAAAAGTCAAAGATATCATTGACAATATGCGGGCAGCAAAAAACGATGCCTACATGATGTTAATGCAGGATAATCCGGATAAAAATAAGGCTGATTCTTTGTTCGAGGTGTCGGGTAAACTACAGATTCAATTGGACAAAATGACATTTGAGCATTTTGCAAAATTGAAAACGTATTGTACAAAAGATCAACTGCCGGCGTATAACAAACTGCTTCAAGGATTGACGCAAAAATTCAATGAGCATGACGGACCACCACATCCGGCGCCGATGCAGTAAAGTACCAATCTCTAAGAGGACACTATGAAATCAAGACATCTCGTATGGTTGTTCGCATTATTGCTCACGGTAAGTTTTACCAGTGTTTCGTTCGCACAGGGCCAAGATAAAGCACAAAAACCAGCAAAAGGAAAACAGGAATTTGTAAAACCACCGCATGGCGATAAAGACGAACTTCCGCCTCCCGGCTGCCCTGAAGGAAGACCTGAAGGATGCCCGGGAATGGGTCACGTACCTTTTATTCCTGATTTAACCAAAGATCAGGAAACATCTCTTAAACAATTACGTCTAAAAAGTGGGAAGGATATCCTCCCTCTCCAGAACCAGATTGGTGAACTGGAAGCAAAACTCAGGACTCTTGTTTCGGATGATAACGCGGATATCGCTCAAATCAACCCTATTGTTGACCAAATTGCAGGACTGCGTGCAAAGATTGAAAAAATTCACATCAAGGAACGTATTGATACGAGAAGATTGCTGACCGAAGAGCAACGTTTGGAGTTCGACCGTCAGCCAGGGAAATTACCCCCACCCCCACCTCAGAATCAATAAGCCTGGTTCAACACAATCCCGCTGCAAAGCGGGATTTTTTTTGCCCGAACCTTAAAAAAAAGAAATCTTTCTACCATTTTTCGGATTAGTTGAATACCTTATATTTATTTAAAGATAAATAAAATTTGCATTCAGTAATTGATGGCTATGAATCAGAATCGAATAAGACTTCTGCAGAAAGGACGTGATTTAAAAGGGCCTATCCTTTATTGGATGAGTCGAGACCAACGCGTTCAGGATAACTGGGCGCTGATTTTTGCAAAACGGCTTGCCGATGCTCAGCGTGTGCCTCTTATTGTCGTGTTTTCATTAGTCTCAGATTTTCAATTTGCAACCGAGCGTCATTTCAATTTTATGCTTAAGGGATTGATGCAGGTTGAAAAAAATCTAGCAAATTTGAATATACCTTATGTTTTGCTGTTCGGCGAACCTCAGAATACTCTACCCGGTTATATTGAAGAACATAATATCTCAGTACTCGTCTGCGACTTTGACCCCTTAAAGATTAAGCGCCTGTGGAAGAAACATTTAGCCCCTCAGCTCACTATTCCCTTTTATGAAGTGGATGCACATAATATTGTTCCGGCGTTATACGTCTCACAAAAAACCGAGTTCTCCGCGTATACTATCCGGTCAAAAATCAATAAACTACTGCCGGTGTTCTTAGAAAGAATTCCTATAATAATCCCGCATACTTTTTCTGATAAAAAATTGTTCAGAAAAAACGATTGGGATTACGCGCTGAATAAGCTGCCGATTGACCGAACCGTGAAAGAAGTCCCCGGAATCCTTCCGGGCGAAAAAGCTGCTCATGATCAGCTTGAAAAATTTTTAACGCATACTCTGCCTCATTACAACGAGAAAAGAAATGATCCGTGTGAGGATGGTCAATCCGGATTATCGCCATATTTGCATTTCGGACAAATCTCGGCACAGAGAGTCGCAATGGAAGTACAGGCACACTTCTCCCCTGACCCGAATACCGAGGCATTCCTTGAGGAGCTGATTGTCAGGCGAGAATTGTCGGATAATTTTTGTTACTATAATACCAAGTACGATTCATTTGACGGATTTCATCCATGGGCACAGGCAACCCTTCGCGAACATGAAAAAGATGAACGTGAGTACATGTACTCTTTAAAGCAATTGGAATCAGCTTCGACTCATGATCCATTATGGAACGCAGCCCAAAATGAAATGGTTATCTATGGCAAGATGCATGGTTATATGAGAATGTATTGGGCAAAAAAAATTTTAGAATGGTCTGAATCGCCGGCAACAGCACTCAAAAATGCCATCTACCTAAATGACCATTATTCATTGGATGGCAGAGATCCGAATGGCTATACAGGATGCGCATGGTCAATCGGTGGTGTACACGACCGGGCGTGGACTGAACGGCCGGTTTTTGGAAAAATCCGTTATATGAATTATAATGGTTGTGCAAGAAAATTTAATATTGCAAAGTATATTGAAAAAGCTGTGACTCAAACATGATACCGGGCTGTTACTACGGTACGTTACTATTTTATAATCAAACCCATAAGACATTGCAATGAAAAAATATTTTTTGAACGAACTCTCACGCTATGCAAACAGCAGTAGCGTTGTTAAACCGCTGAAAATATTCGGTGAAAAGTTCCTGTTCACCAACAATGAGAAATTTATCCATCACATTGAAACGGTGAATTCGTCGAATTATTCGGGTGGCATGGGTATGGGGAGCTGTGAGGAGTTCAATTATTGCGGCGTAATTAATAAAGACCGGGAATTTGCCGATCTATTGAAGAAAATCATTCCTTCTCCGTTTGAGTGGACAAGTGTTGCCGAGGATTTTAATTTTATCGTTGAGGAAACCGGGCAGATGTATGACCGCTGGATTAGCGAAGGAAGGCGCGAATCGGTAATTAATGCCGAGTTGGAATTTCAGCGTCTTGCATATTTTTTATCTGCACAATTGTTCATTTCTCCTGAATTGGAATTGAATGCGGATCCGGTGCTTGACGGTATATCCGACTTACTCGATATTAGTGATGTTGCCGATCATCAATCCCATAAATCCAAAAAACGGTTTGCCCACGTGCTTCCGTTTATCAATACAATGAAACCGCTGCTTGATACCGCATCTGAATTGATTGATCTGCTTTCAGGACAGCTAACAGATGAATATTTGCGCAAAAATACGCCGAAAGGATTTTTGTTCGAAAATATGTTTAAGGCGTATAACGAAGGAATTTTAGAGTATTCGTCCTTCATACCCGTTATGAAATATTATATACTTACCGGGCCACTAGCAACTGCAGAACTGCTTACCTGGTTGTTTTATTCAATAGACAGCATTCCTGGTTTGAGAAAAAAACTCGAGAATGAAATACAGACCACCTGTGGCAACGAGGATTTGACTTTGGAGGCTGTTAAAAGTATGACGCTGCTGCGTTCTGTTGTTTTAGAAACAATGCGTTACTACACACTCGTAACGGTTTTTCAAAAAACAACGCTTTATAAAGATGAATTTGAGGGGACTATAATACCTCCAAATGCGCACATCCTTATCTCCCCATATACACTGCACAGAAAAGCATCGCTATGGAAGGATGCTGAAACATTTATTCCTGAGCGGTTTATCGGTGCCCCGATACCGGAAAACGGATTTATGCCGTTCGGCGATAATATCATCAACGCTGCATCGCGTGACATTATCATCCAGCAATTACAAATCATTAGCGCCGTACTTTTGCGGAAAACCCATATCTATTATCAAAGTAAAGAATCGCCGGTATTCAGAGCAACACCGGTATTATCACCATCTCATCGCGTTCTTGCCCTTGCCGTAAAAGTCGGTAATGAAGGCACAAACGAATAGTAAATCAAGGACTCTCAATGAAACAATACAAAGAACTTATTCTCGAAACCTCCCCCCTTCCAGTTGATCTGCTAACCGGACTCTTATGGGAATTGGAGATTTTAGGGATAGTCGAAGAAAACACATCGTTAAAAATATTTGTCGACCCGGATTTTGATCAACAAATCATAATGAACTTACTGCAAAAATTACAGGAAGAAAAAACCATTGAAACGTTCAGCCTCTCCGCTTCTACATTTGAGAATAAAAACTGGAATGAAGAATGGGAAAAAACGCTGAACATCATTCATGTAACTCCAAGAGTTGTTATTCGTCCCAGCACGAAAGAATATACACCGGCAGAAGGTGAAATCGTCCTCACCATTGACCCAAAAATGTCATTCGGTACCGGTGAACATCAAACCACCAAACTCATGATAACGGCAATTGAAAAGTATATCAATAAGGGTACGGTTGCAGACATCGGTACCGGGACGGGCGTACTTGCCATAGCAGCAATAAAATTCGGAGCAAAAAGAGCGGTCGCGATTGATAATGACGAGTGGTGTTATGAAAACGGCGTTGAAAATATCGAACTGAATAATGTCGCCGATAAAGTCACTATTATGACGGGCATTGTTGATGACATTCAGGAACCCGGCTTCGATACCGTACTCGCCAACATTCAGAAAAACGTACTGCTTGAAATCGCGGAGTCGTTGATTGCCAAAGTGAATAAAGGCGGATTGCTAGTACTCTCAGGAATATTACTCGAAGACGAAGAAGACATCCTGAAAAAATATACTTCACTCGGCATGAGTAAGGTCGAGACATTTGTTTTAGATGAGTGGAAAGCTGTAGTACTGAAAAAAGATTTGTAGGGCGATCTCTCTGAGTCGCCTATTGCAGAATTAGCAAAATAGGATAATCGCTTTATTACTTTGGTCGGTTCAGAGAACCAACCTACAGTTCGAAATGTAGGGCGATCTCTCTGAGTCGCCCCGATTCATCGAGGAATAGAACACATACCTGCCCGACTACGTCAGTCAGGCGGGTGATGCGGATAACCACGCCTGCGGCGGGCAAGCACTGATTTCACGGATTTCTATTTGTAAAGAACCAAGACACAAAACTTATTGTCATTCCTACGTGACTTGTCCCGGCTTGCCGGGAGGCGGGAATCCAGTACTCTATAAGATGAAAACAATACAGGTACTGAATATTTCAGCCATTAAAGCAGCGTCTATTTGCAATTTACCTGGCTACTTATCTTTTCCAATTCCCTTCAAAAAACTTTTGAATGCATCATCGTTATTTGAGTAACAATTAATTACTTCGTATAGCTCCTGATAATTTATATTAGTCATATGAGAGGCATCAAAAATTCTATTGAATACCTTTGTTAAAAGTTCGTTATTATTTTTGATGCGCCGCGCGTCCAAAATGAACTTCCACATGAATTGTGAAAACCGGTTGTCCGGATATTTTAGCATAAACTCCTCATACAATTCAACAGCTTTTGAATATAAGAATTCTGTTTTTGAATCCCCCCAAAACACATACTGATAACTACCAGCACTAAGAATTTTTTCCAGACATTCCCTCTCATAAAATCCCCCTTTACTATTTGCAAGAGCTTTTAAATATCCAGGGTATGAAATATCCTGTCCGCCGGGAACTAATTGCGATTCGGCCATTACATCCTGAAATGATGCACGCAATGAATCGGGCACAGAAAGAATTTTAAAATTTACATGATTTGACTTATATATTATTTTCTTATAAATATATTCGATATAAAAATCAAAATTCCCGGGATAAAATACAGCCCAGGGGAGACGAGCCATAGTTTTAACAGGCGATAGAGCGTCAGCCTCATCACATGGACTCGAATATGACATATACTTGCCATGCGGAGCAATTGAAAGGCCCCCACCACCCCAATAAAAAACAGATCCATCTCCCTCAATAGTCATGTTACTGTCAATGTCGGTTAGGCTAGTGATAAACAAACCTGGAACAATTATTGTATTTCCGGTTTTGTTTTGAATTGTAACTAAAACATCAATTTTTTGTCCCTGAATATAGATCTGTTTTGTGGTTTTAATGGTTATTGTAAAGTCGGGGTTTTCATCCTTACCATCAACCGCTTTCTTCGCTCCAGCTCTTAACATACGTGCCGGGTAAGATACATCGTTATCAAGATTCAGCTTGCTGCTCTGCGTGCAGGAGACGAATAAAAGGAGGGGGACGAAGATAATGTTTATTATAATATTTTTCATTTTATCCCGCATTGTGAGTTACACAGTTCTTGCCAATTGCAACCGCATAAATATACTACATAGTTTATCAATTTAAAACCCAACTATTTAGCCAGATTCATCTTGTGAGCAGGAAAATAAAATTTCAGCTCCGCTATAAAAGACCTTGCAATTTCTTCAACTCTTCGAAACTTCCTGCGTCCGACCAAAAATCTTGTTGGTGGTTGTAGGCAAGGAGGCGTTTGGTTTTAGCTAATTGCAGGTACAGTTCAACGATGGAGAAAATTTCTTTATCGGGGAAATATTGCAGTGCTTCGGGTTCCATGATGTGGATGCCGCTGAATCCCCGCGAAATATGGGTATCTGCTTTTCGCGAAAGTATCTCCTCTCCTGTTTTATCGTTTCTCCAGCCACAAAGTTCGTTCTCGTTATTAAAAAGAAAATACCTGTGCGAATTGATCTCTCTTACCGCAAGTGTACAGAGCGGTTTATGTGTTTGATGATATTTTATCATTTCACCAAGATTGATATCGGAGACAATATCCACGTTATAAACAAGGAACGGCTCGCTGCCCGCGAAAAACGGCGCGGCTTTTTTCAATCCCCCGCCGGTATCAAGCAATAACTCACGCTCGTCGGAGATAGTAATCTTCGCTCCGAAATTATCGTGTTCTTTCAGGTAATTGATAATCATATCCGGAAAGTGATGCACATTCACACATATATCGTCAAATCCATGATGCACTAATTTACGGATGGCATATTCAAGCAGCGTTGTTTCACCGATTTTGACTAATGCTTTGGGAATCGTATTCGTAATTGGACGAAGCCGTGTCCCGAGTCCGGCCGCGAACAGCATTGCCTTCATCCTTCCGCCTTCCGGTAACATTCGTATTCTTGCAGATCTGCAATTCTTCCGATAACCTTTTGCAGTTCCGGTAACTGCACAGGCATCTGCACGTTTTCAGCGAACCATCTAAAATCATCTATCGCCGGAGGTATGCTTTGCAGGAATAATTCCTTTCGCTCCGTAAGTCCACGAAACCCGTATGCACCCATGGCCTGCATGATACGGATTAGCACGTAACCGTAATACATGTTTTTAAAGTCCATTTCGTTCACGGTCAATTTCGTTTGGAGCGATTCAATGTAGTAATTCAGCAGCCCGACACGCGCGCTGTTCGGGAGCAGGGCTTTTGCGTCGAATAACAAAGAAGCGACATCGTAGTGCAGACTTCCCTTTCTTCCGCCCTGATAGTCAATGAAGTACGGTTTATCATTAAAAAGCATGATGTTGGAAGATTGGAAATCGCGATAAAGAAAATAATCGCAATCGGCGCTCAAAAGAAAATCCGCCAAAGCAATAAAATCGTTTTCAAGAAGCTGCTCATCAAACACGACCTTTGCAGGTTTCAGAAAACAATACTTGAAATAATTCATATCCCACATCATTGACTGCCGGTCAAAGCTGTCGCGCGGATAACAGACAGCATAATCAATCAACTTCGCACCGTCAACTTGTAATGCCGGGAGGAGTCCTAATATTTTTTTGTACTCACCTAACACCGCATCATTTATTGACTTATTCTCCTGGATGAACGAATATAATGTCACATCACCAAGGTCCTGCAGCAAGTATACGTCATTTTCTAACTGCTCAGCATAAATCTCCGGCACCGGTAATCCGGCCAGCAGAAAAGATTTGGTAAATGAAATAAATGCCAGATTTTCTTTCTTATCGGCATTGTATACCCCAATTGCGGACTTTGCCGCACTCTGTATACGGTAGTATTCCCGGTATGACCCGGATTGAGGAAGCTTAGTAATACTTTGAGCGGGCTCACCAGCCCAGGACTCAAATAATCCGGATAATAATTCAGTTGTATTGGTCATGCAATCATTGTAAAAATATAGGAATAATGTAAAGTTAATTAAATATTTGCGTTTTGTGAAGCGGTCATCGACCTACAGGAATAGAACGCGGATGACACGGATAACACGGATTTTCACAGATAAGAATCTTTTCCCTTCCTAGCCCGTGACCCCGCCCGAACGCCACAGGTGGGCAAGCATAGATAAAACGCATTTTCAGATTATGTACCTTCCTAGCCCATGACTTAAGTCATGGGCTAGGAACCCACGCAAATGAATGAATGTACTGAGAAACTTAGTATATTACCCCTTTAATTCAAACATTTTCAGGATGTAGCTCCAATATGAAACGCCTCATCAGTTTTGCAGCAATACTCTTTATATGCACTACGGCATTATATGCCCAATCGTCATTTGACACATACTTTTTTGATAAAACATTACGCTTCGATTATCAGCGCGCGGGTGACACCGCCAAAGAAATCATCTACTTTGATGAAATGATCGAAGAACCCATATGGGGTGGTTCCAAGACCAACCTGATAGATAATTTTGAAATGGGCCGCTATTATGTGGAACTGCGCGACTCCGCCACCAACACGTTGATATTTTCTAAAAATTATTCAACGCTGTTTAGCGAGTGGCTCACGACTGCCGAATCAAAAAAGATCAAGAGAAGTTTCCCCGAAGTGGTTACGTTCCCCTATCCGAAGGCCGCTTGCGTCCTGACTTTCTTTGCGCGCGATCGGAAGAACAAATTAGAAAAGCAGTCCTCATTCGATATTAACCCGAATAATTATTTTATCAAGAAGGACCGGCGTTTAGTTTTCCCGAATTTTAAGGTTTCGTATTCCGGCGATCCAAGCAAAAAGGTTGACATCGTAATCATTCCCGAAGGTTACACAAAAGACCAGATGGACTTATTCAAAAAAGACTGCCAGAAATTTGCCGGTTATCTTTTTAAATCCTCCCCGTATAAAGAGAACAAAGATAAATTCAATATCTGGGGCGTTGAGGCGCCTTCACCGGACTCCGGTACCGATATACCGGGTGAGCGTATTTACAGAAATACCCTTGCAAATACTACATTCTACACCTTCGACCTCGAACGGTATTGCATGACGACTGATTATAAAAGTGTTCGTGACCTCGCGGCTAATGCCCCCTATGACCAGATTTATATTTTGGTTAATTCCTCTAAATATGGCGGCGGTGCGATTTTCAATTTCTATTCGATTTGTGTGCACGACAACAAACACGAAGAATATATCTTTGTTCACGAGTTCGGCCACGGCTTCGCTTCGTTAGCTGACGAATATTACGAGAGTACGACAGCATATGAAGATTTCTATCCAAAGGATGTTGAGCCAAGTGATCCGAACTTGACTACGCTTGTTGATTTTAGCAAAAAATGGAAAGACTTAGTCGAACCGGGAACACCAATACCCACTCCGGCAACCCCAGAGTACAAAGATAAAGTCGGCGCATTTGAAGGCGGAGGATACGTTAATAAGGGAATTTACCGTCCGATGCAGGACTGCACCATGAAGTCTATCTCAGTCGATAATTTCTGCCCGGTTTGTAAGCGTTCAATCATTAAAATGATTGATTATTACACAAAGTAGGCGGTTTTGGATAAATTTCGTCATTGGTTAGCAAAAAAGTAATAGTTATTTTTATTGATTAATTAATAACAAATATTAATGTCAAACATAGTTGATACTTTGAATATATTACTACCCGGCATGTACTTCATGGCATTTCTCGCGTACCTTGCCAATTTTTTCAGTGATAACAGAAGACTCGAGAACGGGAAAAGATTATTCCTTTTCATCACCCTGTTACTGCATGCAATATATCTCCTTAACCGGCTGATCACATTCTCACATCCGCCGATCACCAACGTGTTTGAGATTATGACCGTGCTGGCATTCTGTATTGCCTTCTCCTATTTCATGCTGGAGCTAATCACCGACATCCGGGGAACCGGCCTGTTTATTATTATTATTTCTTTCCTTTTTCAGCTTGTATCCTCAATGTTCATTAGGGATACTCTTGTGGTTAAGGAAGTCCTGAAAAGTAATTTGCTCGGCTCGCATGTATTCAGCGCGCTGCTCGGTTATTCAGGGATAGCAATTTCAGCAGTATACGGATTTCTGTATCTGCTTTTATACCGGGAATTAAAATCCAGCAAGTTCGGTTTAATATTTCAAAGAATGCCGAATCTCGAGATCCTGGAAAAACTGAGTTTTTACTCAGCTCTCATCGGATTCGCGATGCTGTCGGTAGCAATAGCAATTGGAGGTATCTGGCTGCCGCGGGCATTCCAGTATTTCTCGTATACCGACCCGAAGCTTGTCGCCACAGCAATTGTCTGGCTGCTTTACGGTCTGGGCATCTTCTTTAAGCTGAGCGGCAGATGGCAAGGCAAGAAAGTCATGGTATTGTCCATCATCGGTTTTTTGATTGCCGTTTTTTCGACTATTGTCACGAATTTTTTAGCAAAAAGTTTTCACTCGTTCTATTGAGAGATATACGTAGGGAATTTTAAGTTTACGATATGGATTTATTAGCGATTTCAATAAATCATCGCACTGCACCTGTTGAACTGCGTGAGGCACTGCACCTCAATCAGGATGAAATACGAGCATACTTAGTAGAGCTGAAAGAATCTCTTCTTTCTGAAGGGTTCATTATATCCACTTGTAACCGCACCGAGATATATGGACTTCCCCGTCACGATAAAATCGAATTCGGTGACTTAAAAAAATTCCTCACGCAAAAGCGCAACATTCAAAATATCACCGATGAGAATTTTCAACAGTTCTTCTCTTCTGCTGCGGTCAATCATATTTTCCGTGTTGCTGCAGGAATTGATTCATTGCTCGTTGGCGATAATCAGATTTTCGGTCAGGTAAAAGAATCATTCCAGATAGCTGAAGATCAACAGCTTACCGGGCCGATGCTCAAAAGATTGTTTGACGCAGCAATCCGCGTCGGTAAGCGCTCAAAAACCGAGACGCTGATCAGCGAGGGTGCTATTACCGTAAGTTACGCGGCTGTGCAGCTTGTAGAGAAAATATTTTCACTGTCGAAAAAATCAGCATTAGTCATAGGACTTGGTGAAAGTGGTGAAATTGCTGCAAAGCATTTACGGGATAAAGGAATCGGGAAACTGACGCTGACTAACAGAACGATGTCGAAAGCTGAAAAGCTTGCCGAAGACCTGCAGGCAAAAGTGGTTCCTTTTGAAAATTTTAAAGAGTTTTTACATGAGTACGATATCATCATCACTGCCACCTCTGCACCTGATATTATCCTGACGAAAAATGACATCCAGGCAATGATGAAAAAACGCGGCAGCAGTCCGGCTGTTCTCGTCGATATCGCAGTCCCCCGTGATATAGATCCGGACATCCGCAAAATCGACGGCGTGTTTTACAATGATATAGACTCGTTGAGTGTTATCGTTGAACAAAACATGAAAAAACGCCTGGAAGAAATTCCGAAAGTGGAAGCAATTATTGAAGAAGAGACCAACGCGTTCTTCGCCTGGTTAAGCTCGCTGGAAGTCGCACCCACGATAAAATCCTTGAGGGATTTATTCGAGCAGGTTCGCGCCGATGAGGTCAAAGGGCAAATCAATAGATTTCCTGAAGCAGACAGAGAAAAAGTCGAAATACTCACCAAACGGATTATTAATAAACTACTGCACATTCCGACAATTGAATTACGAAAAGCTGCAGAGAATGACGCAGACTCAGCCGAAACAATGGAGATGATCGCCATCATCCGCGAGATGTTCGGCCTTGACAAGAAAGACAAAGAATAATCGTAACACCTATGAAAAATTCCAAAAAGAAAATCGTCATCGGTTCACGCGGTAGTGAACTTGCTCTCTGGCAGGCACAGCACATTAAACGCGAGCTGGAAAAGAAACACAAAAATCTTACCGTTGAAGTAAAAATTATTAAAACCAAAGGTGATAAGATTCTTGATGTTCCCCTTTCCAAAATCGGAGACAAAGGATTATTCACCAAAGAACTTGAAAATGCTCTGCTACGCAATGAAGTTGATATTGCCGTTCATAGTTTGAAAGATTTACAGACGGTCATTCCAACCGGATTGAGCCTTGCTGCAATAACAAAAAGACATCCGGTGGAAGATGTTCTGATTGCACGGAAGAAAGGCACTACTATTTTGAACCTGCCTCCGAATGCGGTTGTCGCTACTGGTTCACTGAGACGCAAGAGCCAGCTTCTGCATATTCGCCCTGATATTACAACCGTTGAACTACGCGGCAATGTACCATCCCGTATTAAAAAGTTTCTGGAATCAGATTGGGACGCAATCATTTTAGCCAGAGCCGGAGTTGAAAGACTTGGGTTGAAGAAATATATTTCTTCCTACATTGGTGCAGATCTGATTCTGCCCGCGGTCGGTCAAGGTGCACTGGGAATTGAAATATCATCCAAAAGAGATGATATCGCCGAAATTGTAAGCGTACTGCATGATGAGAAGACGGCTATGGCGGTGACCGCTGAGCGCCAGTTCTTAAAAGAACTTGAAGGCGGATGTCAGGTACCGATCGGAGCATATGGTGAAGTTAAATCCAACGGATTTTACTTCTCAGCAGTTGTCGGATCACTCGACGGCAGTATCGTCTTTAAGAAAAAAACCCGCACCAGCCTTCCAAAGGCCGGAAACGTTGGAAAAGAAATTGCCAAGGATATGTTGAAGGCCGGAGCTGGAGAAATTCTTAGCGGCATTTCTGCCAAAAGAATATAAGGCATCTCCGATAGAGCTGTAAATAATTAGTATATTTATAGGCGTGTTTTAAGATATTCTGAGAACTGTTATCCATTTCTCTCAACGCAATGCACAAATATTTTGTAATTAACCGGGTATCCGGACTTTTTAGTAATTATAAGTGACATAAACTATGTTTACTGAAGAATCGAACGTGGAAAAAGAAACGGAAATCTCCCCTTTAACGGGAAAGCATATTGTCATCACAAGAAGTGTAGACCAGGCTGCAGAGTCTATGAAACTATTGGAAGCTGAAGGTGCGTCTGTAATTTCGCTGCCTGCTATTGCTTTTAAGCCGATTCAGCTGGATGAGACCAGACTGAATAACCTGGTGAATAACTATTACGATTATATCGTTTTTTCTTCCGCAAATGGGGTCAGGTTCTTTTTTGAGCAGTTGAGCGGAAAATTCATTGCCGAGATTCGCGAACATAGCAAGGTAATTGCCATAGGTGAAAAAACCAGAGCGTATTGCGACCGCAAATGGCTGAATGTTGTTTATTCGCCTGTTGAATATAATGCAAAAGCACTGATTCAGGAATTGGAGAGTGTCGATTGGAAAAATGCCAAGATACTTATCCCCGGTGCATTAATAAGCAGAAAAGAATTATTTGAAGGCTTCAATCGTTTGGGCGCCAATGTTGATACCGTTCCGGTATATGATACGGTAATGCCCCCGAGAGACAGCGTTATTGATAAAATACTCCAGATTAAAAAAACCAAAGTTGATTGCTATACATTTATGAGTCCGTCGGGCTTCATCAACTTCCTCCGCCTCATGGAAATTCAGGGCAACCACGATTTCTTTGATGGCGCTGCTATAGCGGTTATCGGCACAACCACAGAAAATACGGTTATTGACGCCGGTTATAAAGTTGATATAAAGGCAAAACGTGCGACCATGGAATCTTTGGTCAGTTCTATAAAGGAATATTATCTCACGGAGCAGAGTAATTGAAAAAAAAATTAAAAAATGATCTTTTCCTTCGGGCATGCCGCCGCGAAGAAGTTGAACAAACACCTGTATGGATAATGCGTCAAGCCGGACGTTACCTGCCTGAATACCGGGCGGTACGTGCAAAAGCTGATTTCCTTACCATGTGTAAAACCCCCGAACTCGCCGCGGAAGTCACCGTTCAACCGGTTGATATTATCGGCGTTGATGCCGCTATCCTCTTTTCCGATATTCTGGTCATTCCGGAAGCCATGGGCATGAAACTGAGTGTTGAGGAAGGCCGCGGACCGGTTTTCGCACACCCGATAAGAAACGATGAAGACGCAAAGGCGTTAAAACAACTCGACCCGTTCAAAGATCTAAAGTATGTTATGGACGCGATTAAGCTCACCAAAGATACTTTAGACAATCGCGTTCCGCTCATCGGTTTTGCCGGATCACCATGGACACTTCTTACGTATATGGTTGAAGGCAAAGGCTCGAAGAACTTTTCCGAAATTAAAAAGTTGATTTACCATAATCCATATCTGGCTCATACCCTGCTCATTAAAATTGCAGATGCTGTTGCCGATTATCTTTCAGCAAAAATCGAATCAGGTGTAGATGCAGTACAGATATTCGATACATGGGGCGGTATACTATCTCCGTCTGATTTCAGAACATTCTCCCTCCAGTACATTCAACACATCATTGATAAACTGCAACGGAAGAATCAGCCGGTCATCGTGTTTGCCAAAGGCGTTCATCATGATATGAAAAAGCTTGCCCGTACCGGTGCTGATGTGCTCGGCATTGACTGGACATTTGATTTAAAAGATGTGCGTGAAAAAGTCGGCAAGAAAGTTGCCCTGCAAGGAAATCTTGATCCTACGGTTTTATACGCACCGGTTGAAACTATTCGCGAAGAGGCAGTTAAGGTTTTAAAAGTTTTCAACGGTGAACCCGGACATGTTTTCAACCTCGGACACGGCATTCTGCCCGACGTTGATCCGGATAATGCAAAAGCGCTTGTGCGTATTGTGCATGAAGAGAGTGCAAAGATGTATAAAAAAAGACACGATAAAGCCGGTACTAAACGCCGGAAAAAATAATGTTACGGATATGTTATGTTTGAGATAGATGTTGAACTTATAAAAAAATACGATAAGCCGGGTCCGCGCTATACCAGCTACCCGACTGCCCCGCATTTTAACGAATCATTTACTGCGGACAATTACCGCGAAGAGATATTAGCCACAAACGGCAGCGAAGCAACCACTGACCTGTCCTTGTATTTCCATCTCCCCTATTGCGATACCTTATGTTATTTCTGCGGATGCAATATGATCATCACGCAAAACAGAAACCGCATTCACGATTACGTTACCTATGTAAAAAAAGAAATTGATCTGCTCCGCAAATATATTTCTCCGGATAGAAAAGTCTCGCAATTGCACTGGGGCGGCGGAACACCGACACATTTGAATCCCGATGAAATTGCTGATCTGGCATCATACATTCACTCATCATTCACAGTCAATCCTCAATCAGAGAATAGCTGCGAAATTGATCCGCGCGGATTGACAAAGGCTCATCTCGAAGCACTGCGTAATAACGGCTTTAACCGCATCAGCATGGGTGTACAGGATTTTAATCCTGCCGTACAAAAAGCAGTGAACCGCGTACAGCCTGAAGACATGACCCGCCAGGTAGTTGACTGGGTGAGAGAATTGGGATTCTATAGCATCAATCTTGATTTGATTTACGGACTTCCGTTCCAGACGGTTGAATCATTCGCCGATACGGTTGATAAGATCATAGACATTTCTCCTGATCGCATTGCAGTATTTAATTATGCTCACGTTCCGTGGATGAAAAAGCACATGTCCATGATAAATGCCGAGGATATTCCATCCGCTGACGTGAAACTGCAAACATTAAAGATGACCATTGAGAAACTTGTCACAGCCGGCTACCAGTCAATAGGCATGGATCACTTTGCTAAACCGGGTGATGAACTTACCATAGCATTGAAAGAAAAAAAGCTGTACCGCAATTTTCAGGGATACAGCACAAATGCGGGACTGGACCTGTATGCTTTCGGTATTACAGGAATAAGCCAGCTGCAAAACATTTACGCGCAGAACTTCAAAACGGAAAAAGAATACTTCGCCGCAATTGACAACGGCATTCTCCCTATAACAAAAGGCTATCGTCTGAACGAGGACGATCATATCCGCCGCTACGTTATCATGCGGTTGATGTGCGATTTTGAATTGGATTTTTCAGTTGTTGAAAAGAAATTCAATATTGATTTCAATACTTATTTCGCCTCCGGCATCAGCGGATTAAAAGATTTCCTCGACGAAGGTCTTGTCAAAATTGAAAACAATATTCTAACGGTAACAAAAACCGGACAACTTCTTATCCGCAATATCGCCATGAACTTCGACGGCTATATTGAACGCAAAGAGGACACCGGAAGATATTCAAAAACCGTTTGATGCACCGGGCATGACAAATTCCTCACCATCACAAATACTTCAGCAGTATTTCGGCTACCAATCGTTCCGCGGCATTCAGGAAACGGTAATCAACCGGCTTGTTCTTGAGCATAAGCACTCTCTTGTTCTTATGCCTACGGGCGGCGGTAAATCACTCTGCTATCAGGTGCCTGCCCTCTTCTTTGAAGGAGGCACATTAGTCATTTCCCCGCTAATTGCTTTGATGCAGGATCAAGTTGATGCTTTGCGGAAGAAAAATATACCCGCGACATTCATCAATTCAACAGTAAGCGCGCAGGACAAAAAGAAACGGCTGCAATCATTCATCAGCGGCACCACAAAACTCCTCTATGTTACTCCCGAAAGATTCCGTAACGAAGATTTTGTCAGTGAAATTGGTAAGGCGAATGTTTCTCTGCTCGCAGTTGATGAGGCGCATTGTATTTCTGAGTGGGGACACGATTTCCGTCCCGACTATTCCCGCATTGCGGAATTCCGGCAGCTTATCGGAAACCCGTTGACTATAGCCGTCACAGCGACCGCTACGCCCGAAGTACAACAAGATATTATTGTAAAGCTCGGACTGAATAAAGACGAGATAAAAGTATTTCATGAAGGTATCGAGCGCCCCAATTTACGTCTGGAAGCAGTGGATGTGTTTGATGAAAAAGAAACATTGCAGGAAATCATCCGCGTTCTGGATAACTACAAAGGTTCGGGAATAATTTATTTTTCCCTAATCAAAAACCTCGAGATATATTCCCAAATATTGCGCGATAAAGGTTACCGCCATGGTATCTATCACGGTAAACTGGAAGCACAAAAGCGAAAAGCGATGCAAAGAAATTTTCTTGAGGGAAAAGAGCAGCTCATGCTCGCGACAAATGCTTTCGGAATGGGAATAGATAAAGCCGATATCCGGTTTGTTATACATGCTGAATTGCCTTCGAGCGTTGAATCCTATTATCAGGAAATCGGCCGTGCCGGACGCGACGGCGAACCATCTTTATGCAAACTTCTCTATCATAGCGAGGATATCCATACGCAGATGGAGTTCATCAAGTGGGCAAATCCCGGTGCTGAATATTATTATCGTCTCTTTGGCCTGCTCTCCGGTCATCTGGAAAAAGCCAACGCAATGGGTGTTGAATATCTTATTGAAGAAATGAGTTTTAAGAATAAAAGCGATTTCCGTGTTGAAACCGCATTGGGTATGCTGGACAGATATGGTGTTACGAGCGGTTCACTTGATAAACATGATTTGCAGATCATTGCCCCGCTTCCGCATGAACTTGAGGACGACTCCTTCCTGAAAGCTAAATTGATGAACGACAATAAAAAATTACTTTCGGTTGTTAATTATTTCAGAACTGAATCATGCCGCAAGACTTTTATTTCGGATTATTTCGGTTTTCCGGGCGAACAACCATGCGGAAATTGCGATATTTGCAGCATTGCCGGATAGAGCCCCGGTTCTTTTTATCCCGGCTATTTGAAATTATTTGCTGTTATTATATGTTTTGAGTTTATATGTATAAAAATGTAATCTGGAGAAAAAATGCGTATTAAATTAAGCTTACTTGTCTTCGTACTTGCTATCGGCTTTTCAGCATGTACCAAAAAAGAAGAACCGAAAAATGCTGCAGGCAGTACAGTAGTCGCCGGTCAGCATAAAGCGATCGTACAGGAAGTGTTGCAGGTAACACAGTATACCTATATGAGAGTAAATGAAAATGGCCAGGAGTTCTGGATTGCCGGGCCAAAAACAAATATTGAAAAAGGCAGCGTTGTATACTTCGGCGCTACTATGGAAATGAAGAATTTCAAGAGCACTGATTTGAACCGGGTATTTGACTCCGTACTTTTCGTACAGGAAGTCAGCAACTCACCTATCACTTCAGCTTCAGCACCTGCTTCACCGCATGGTGGTGATGCCGCATCTTCAAATGTCGGGCAAAAACCGGTTATGGAAAAAGCCGGCATTGCAGTTGCTAAGGCTCAAGGCGGAATCAGTATCGCAGAATTATACTCTAATACGGCAAAGTATAACGGAAAATCAGTCCGTATCCGCGGTAAAGTTTTGAAATTGAATACCGGCATTATGGGCAAAAACTGGGCACACATTCAGGATGGTACGGATTCAAAAGGTAATTTCGATTTGACAGTTACAACACTATCTGATGTTAAAGTTGGTGATGATGTTACTTTTGAGGGTAAAATTTCATTGAATAAGGACTTTGGTTACGGTTATTCCTACCCTGTCCTTATGGAAGATGCCAGAGCTGTAAAATAGTATTGTTAATTTTTGAGCAAGGGAAGGCGGTTTCGCCTTCCCTTTTTTTGTTTTTATCCCGAAAATTTGCCAAATAGTCGAATTTAGGATAAATTTGTGGGCGCATTTTCGCATATTATATCAACCAATTACAAAATAAATTGAAACTGATCCATGGGTAGAATATTTGAAACACGCAAGCATAAGATGTTTGCCCGTTTTGCAAGAATGTCAAAAGCATTCAACCGAGTAAGAAAAGAAATTGAAATTGCTGTAAAAGCCGGCGGCCCCAATGCCAAAGGTAATTCGCGCCTGCGATTGGCGCTGCAAAACGCTAAAGCAGTCAATATGCCGAAAGACAGAATTGACGCTGCAATTAAAAGAGCTTCGGAGAAAGATACTTCAGGGTACAAGGAAATTATCTACGAAGGATACGCACCCCATGGAATTGGTGTAATCGTTGAATGCGCTACAGACAATGCAACCAGAACTGTAGCAAATGTACGCCACTTGTTCAGCAAATACGGCGGAACAATGGGCAACTCAGGCAGTATCGCCTTTATGTTCGAACGTAAAGCACTGATCAAAATCTCAAAAGCAAATATCAGCGACCCTGAAGAATTTGAACTTGAATTGATAGATCATGGTCTTGATGAAATGATGGTAGAAGACGAATTCTGTTACATCTATACAGCATTCGAAGATTTCGGTACCATGCAAAAAGCGCTTGAAGAAAAGAACATTGAAATTAACAGTACCGAGTTCCAATATATAGCGACAAACTATAAAGAACTGAACGAAGAGCAGCAAGCCGAAGTGAATACCCTTATAGAGGCACTTGAGGAAGACGACGATGTTCAGTCCGTATATACAACGATGCAGTAAGTTTTTTCTTTACCTGCTTACTTTAATCGTCGCTTATCATTGATTCTTGGTGTTTAATCGAAAATATTTTTGTATTTTGCCGGCAAATAAGATTGGGTCTTTATGGGACAGCAGCAATTACTTTTGATTGTACTTGGCGTTATTATTGTCGGTATCGCTATTGTTATCGGAATATCTCTATTTAGAGCCAAAGCTGTTGACTCGAACCGCGAAGCATTAATATCCGATCTATATCATCTCGAATATCTCGCACAAGAATATTATAAAAGACCAATCCCCTTCGGCGGCGGCGGAAATTCGTTTGTCGGGTTTACACTTCCTCAAACAAACACTTCAAATGGAAACGGCACCTATTCCATATCAGTAGCGGGAACAGCGACTGATATTACCTTTGAAGGCGTAGGCAAAGAAACCGGCGATGACGGAACAACTCCTGTTAAGCTGCAACTCTATGTTTCCAGAACTTCAAATGCAATTACGAAGTTAAACTGAGATTAGCTTCTCTCCAAAAAGTGCGCTGCACCACTAATCAGCTTAATTCATTAACACGGCAGTTTAGATTCTGTTGCACACGTGTATTTTTAAAGTGAACTCACCCCCGTCCCCTCTCTTCCCAAGAAAGGGGAGAGCCCGAAGATGCTAATTTTGTTTTAATTTAGGTGGCGAGGGTGAGTTCGGTTTTTCTTCAAAAGGTGGAAATTGAATACAAAGCATTCCGCAGCACACTCTTACTACCGCGATTTGCAAATTCTTTTAACGACTGGACTTTAGTTCAATTGTTCTGACGATTTGTTTTGCACAGCAGTAAAGAATCTGTTGCACAACTCAATAATTTGCAAGAACAGCAGAGCTGTGTCAGTCAAATATTAAAATGGCACAAATCACGGTATGAGCTACGGAGTTGCGACTCGATTTTCTTGAAATTAGGAGAATATTTGAGCCGTGCCTCCAGCACTCTATTACAATGTTTTTTTCATTTTCTATTAAGCTGCCGCGCCTGCCCGTCCTTCGGCGGGCCTCCGGTGCTCATGAGTTATACAACAGGCTCTAAAGCAGCCACACCCGCTCTCCCCTTTTGCACTCCCAATTTATGGAAGTGATATTTAAATATATTAATGTTATATTTCATGAAATTTCCTTAATTTCATAGTTTATCTTGACCGTTCTTACGCTTGAATAGGAAGACAAAAAATTTATTTATAAAGTATAAAGTATAAAGGCTAACACATGAAGCGTTTCAGAAACATACTTCTTTTGTTATCAGCCGTAATGATGTTCGGCAATCTGGTATATGCCCAGAGCTATTTGAATATTGTGAAAACTGATAACACAAAAAAATATGCAGCACTGGCAAATATCGGCAAAATGACCTTCTCTTCTGATGGCAGCGCAATGCAATTATCATTAAAATCCGGCTCTGTAGTTTCCGAGCCGATCTCCGGAGTTCAGCGTATTACCTTTGATGCGACCGGAGAAGGAACGGTACTTGCAATCCAGCAGTATGCTGCAAAAGAAAAAACCTATTCCCTCATGCAAAATTATCCCAATCCGTTTAATCCATCCACACAGATTAAGTTTTCTGTTGCTGACAAGAGTCTTGTTACTCTAAAAATTTACGATGTATTGGGAAACGTTGTAAAAACGCTTATGAATGAAGAAAAGCCTGCCGGTGAATATACTGTTCAATTCGATGCAAAAAGTTTTGCAAGCGGCGTGTATTTCTATGTTCTGAACACCGGCAAGTTCAGTATGACTAAAAAAATGCTTTTGATAAAGTAAGAAACGGAGAATACATATATTATGAAAAAGATCATCTTACTATTATTGGCAATAAGCAGCTTTTGCAGCATTTATGCACAAGGTATCATCGTTCATAAACAAGCCGGAGCAAAAGATACCGTTGTTATTTCAACTGTAGACAGCATCACATTTTCGGCGAATATGAATATTTTCAAAAACACCGGGAAGAAAGATACTGTAGTTCTGAGCACGATAGACAGTTTGACTTTTGATCAGACGATCAATCCTGTCCCCGTTATCAGTTCTATGACGCCGACAAATGTATCTACCGGAAGTCCTGACTTCATTTTATCGGTCAAGGGTAAAAACTTTTTAAACTCAAGTGAAATTCTCTGGAATGGAAACTTGGTAAATACCGATTACATTTCTTCTACTGAATTGCAGGCAGCAATTCCGACAGCATTGGTCAGTGCAGCCGGTGCGGTAAGTGTAACAGTCTTTACACCGGGTCCGGGCGGCGGCACATCAACTGCATTAACGTTTACTATAGCGGCAGCAACCGTTACTGTTGAAGGTTTCGAAGTTGGGTCAAAAACATCGTATGCCGCAGCTGATGTGACATTATCAACCGGAAGCTGGAATTTAAGTAATGCACTTATCGGAACAAGCAGCAGTGATAGAAGAATCGGCGCTGCATGTGCACGCGTTAAAATCAATGGGACCATGACGATGAACTTTGATCTTAAATCCGGTGCCGGAACAGTCGCCATTAAGCATGCAAAATATGGAAGAGATGGCGCAGTTCAATGGGGATTATGGTACTCAACGGATTCCGGTAATAACTGGAGCCAGGCCGATTCTGCAGTCACTACTACAGACACTCTTCTGAGTACTGCGATATTCCACATTAATAAAAGCGGACTGGTACGTTTCTCAATTCACAAAATTGATACATCTTCAACGTTTCGCGTTAATATTGATAGTATAGCAATACAAAGCTTCGGAAGCAGCACAGCTAATCCGATTCCGATTTTAACGTCAATATCTCCTACTACGGACACAGTCGGTGCCGGTGATTTAACCATTACGGTTAACGGTAATAATTTCATCGACTCAACGTATGTTACCTGGAATGGTACAAAGCTTGCAACAACAAAGGTGTCTTCGACACAATTAACAGCGATTGTACCTGCGGCTAAGTTTATTCAACGTGGAACTGCGAGTGTAGCGGTATTTACACCGAATGGTGGCACATCGTCTTCAATTTCGTTCAGCATTGAACCGGGTATAAATAGCCCGCCTCCGGCTTTAAACTATTTTAGCCCGATAGCATGTTCGGCCGGAAGTGATGCATTTAATATTACCGTTACAGGAACCGATTTTGTTTCCAAGTCGGTTGTAAAATGGAATGACACCGAACTGGCGACTACCTATTTATCCCAGAGGCAGTTGATGGCTTTAGTGCCGGCGAATTTGCTGACCTCAGCAGGTACTGCGAACATTACCGTATACTCTGCTCCGCCGCAAGGTGGAACCTCGGTAAGCCGCACATTTACCATTGTAACGGGACCCGTTGCATCAAGCAACATTAATCTCACCATGGGTAACCCGAGCAACGCAACCCATGATATAAACAATCCGGCAAACTATCTTATCGAAAGAGGCCAGTATTGCGAATCGTACAATCGTGATAGAGGTATTGCGAACTGGGTAAGTTGGGAACTGGATAACTCATGGTTAGGTTCTGCTTCACGCGGCGATTTTAAAGCGGATAGCACACTTCCGCCAACCTGGTATTATGTATCAACAGGTGATTACGCCAATACCGGATTTTCACGCGGCCATATGTGTCCATCAGCTGACAGAACCAATATCGAAGCGAATAATGATAGCGTATTTTACATGACCAACATCATTCCTCAGACGCAGGCACAAAACGGCGGACCATGGGAAACACTCGAAGGTTATTGCAGAGGTCTCGCGCAATCAGGTAATAAACTTTATATCTACGCCGGAACATGGGGTGAAGGCGGTACGGGTCTTTATGGATATTTGACATCTTTTGCCAATGGTAAAGTAACCGTTCCGGCTAAGACATGGAAAGTTATTATGGTTCTACCTGCAGGCACGGATGATGTATCGAGAGTAACAACTTCGACCCGCTGTATAGCAGTCATCATGAATAATGATCTTGGACCTTTCAGCGCATGGACAAATTACCGTGTTAGTGTCGACTCTGTAGAAGCACTAACAGGCTATGATTTCTTCCCTAATGTTTCTAAAGACATTCAGAAAGTCATTGAAGCTCAGGTTGATAATCAATAATATAAGTTAGATTCAAAAAGGCGTGCTTTCTACCGGAAGCACGCCTTTTTTGTTTTAAAGATACGTATCGTAGACATCCAAAGCCCCTTACCCTCTCCAAATTTCCCGGCAACCATAATTAGTCCATTGTGCAAAACGGAAAAATTCGCTAATATTCACATATAAATTATTTTACATTTTTGTTATCGGATCAATTAGAAAACCGGATGCGTACTTTCAATTCTACAATGGAGATTGTTCACTAAGCACACTGTTTAAAACACAGCGTGTCATTTCGTTTATCTTAGAATACCCCCATGCGGGGAGTCATTCTTTATTACCATATTTATCAATCAGCGTACAACGATGAAAGCATCGTTATGCTTTTACGTACGCATAAACTAAAACGACAATGAGTAAAAAAAACATAACAACAATACATGAATTCGAATTTAAATTAATATGCGAATTCTTTTCGAATACAAAACGGCAGGGACCCGGTAGTCCCGAAGTAACAGTGAAAGCACTAAGCTTTATTAATAACTTAACGGAAAAATCCGTCATCGCCGATCTCGGTTGCGGCACCGGCGGTCAAACCATGGTACTGGCACAGCATACACCGGGAAGTATTACCGGCATTGATATTTTCCCGGAATTTATAGACCTGTTCAACGCTCAGGCCGGTGAGCTACATCTCCGGAATAAGGTTAAAGGGATCGTCGGTTCGATGGACAATCTTCCTTTCAAAAAGGAGGAGTTAGACTTGATCTGGTCCGAAGGTGCAATTTATAATATCGGTTTCCAGCGCGGACTGCGGGAATGGCGTGAATTTCTGAAATCCGGAGGATATATCGCCGTTACTGAAAGTTCGTGGTTTACCGATACACGTCCGGAAGAAATCGAAAATTACTGGATGCAGCATTATCCGGAAATAGATACGATACCGAATAAAGTAGCCCAGATACAGAAAGCAGGATATATTCCCGTTGCTACGTTTATCCTGCCGGAAAACTGCTGGACGGAGCATTATTTTGCCCCTATGGCAAAAGCGCAGGAAATGTTTCTTGAAAAATATGCCGGAAACGAAACTGCAGAGAAGTTCGTGTCATTTCAAATTAAGGATGCGGAAATATATCGCAAGTACAAAGAGTTCTACGGCTATGTATTCTACATCGCAAGAAAAGCTGCTCTATGAGTAAGCTTAATTTTCAATGCGAAATGATACATTGTAAAGTACATGTATCGGGAGCATGGTAGATAATAACAGAAAACCCGTGCTCCGGATTGGGAGCACGGGTTTTCGCTTAAAAACACACTATTGTATGAAATTAGATACCGCTAAAATTGACGTTTTCAAATACCAGAGCCGGTATTCTGACTGAAGAATACGGATATGGGTCACTGCCAACCTCAACTAATTGATTCCAGAAATCCTTAGCGTTACCTGAAACATTCATCTCATTGACCGGATGAATGATTTTGCCATCCTCAACCAATGCTCCCACAATTCCCAACGAGAAGTCTCCGGTTGTGGAGTTGGAATTACCACCAAGGAAACCATTGACGATAATGCCCTTTTTAATATCCTTCATCATTTCTGCAAATGAACGTGTACCGTTTTCAAAAACGAGATTTGAAGAAGACCCTGAGGTAGGCGCCATTCCAGTCTTTTTCCCGTAATAATTGTCTACATAGTAGTCCCGGAGCACGCCTTTTTCAATCATAAAGCGCTTTTGTGCCTTAATTCCTTCGTGGTCAAACAAACGCGAACTTAATCCCTTTTTGATAAACGGATCATCAATCAACGTCAGCTTTTCTGAGGCAATTTTCTTTCCTTTCATTCCGTCAAGAAAAGAACTCTTCTGCTGAATGGAGCGCGCAGACATCGCCTGCAAAAAGATGTAAATCAATCGAGCCGCGGCACGATTCTCTACCAACATGGAATATCTGCCCGATTGAATCTTTTTCTGACCGATTTTTTTCAATGCTCTTTGTGCCGCTAATTGACCGATAAGCTTTTTGTCCGGCAGATCCTGGAAAAACCTTGTTGAGGCATAATACCAATCTTCAGGCCTTCCATCTTTTTCGTCTTTTACCGTAACCGAAGCGCCTGCTTCAAAATATGTCGTACGCGATTCTCCCACAAAGCCGTTGCTTTGCAGAAGCAGAGACTCATCGAAACTATCGGAATACGAGGATGTAACGGAAATAATCTGTTTGCTTTCAGACTGCGCAGCTTCTTCAATCTCCTTAACGATTTTCACACGTTCTGAGGTTTCAATATCCGCCTGCTGCTGATCAAACACATTCAAATCCAAAGCTGTATCGGAAGGATACAAACCCGGATCAGGAAGCGAACGATACTCATCAGCAGTAAGATACTTTGTTGAACCGACAGCCTGCTTAATAAATTTGTCCAGGGAATCTTTCTGTAAAACGCACGTTGAATGCCCTGAATACTTATGCTGCACATATATATTCAGATTCAGTGAGTTCTGTGTTGATTCCTGTAAGTTTTCTATTTTGCCGTCCCGGTAGGTCACATCAACAGAGCGTCCTTTGGATACCTTAACGGTAACCTGTTCCGCGCCGTATTCCAGTGCCTTTTTACTTACCCAGCCGGCTAATTCAATTTTTTCTTTATTATCCATGGTAAAATCTTTCACAAAATTTCTTGTTTAATACATCAGCTTTTATTGATACCGCCGACGGTTATTTTGGAGACTTTTACGGTCGGCAGTCCCATTGAAACAGGAACACCCTGACCGTTTTTGCCGCAAGTCCAGCCGCCTTCCGCCATTTTGAGATCGTCACCGACCATAACAACATCGGAAAGCACCTTGGGACCGTTCCCAATAATATTAATATCCTTTATCGGTTTGGTTAGTTTTCCATCTTCAACCAGATAACCTGATTTTACATAAAAAGTAAAATCTCCGGCGCCGATAAATACTTGTCCGTTTGTGAAAGATTCCGCGTAGATTCCTTTTTTGACACTCTTAATAATTTCATCCTTTGTATGCGGACCGGGAAGCATATACGTATTACGCATTCTCGGCTGAGGTGAGAAGCGGAATGATTCTCTTCTTCCGCTGCCTGTAGGTTTCACCTTATAATATTCAGCACTGATACGGTCGTGCATATAGCTGCGAAGAATACCGTTTTCAACAAGGAAGGTTTTTTCCGCAGGATTGCCTTCATCATCTACATTGATGGAACCGCGAATATTCGGGTTAGTGCCGTCATCAACAATAGAAACGAAGTTCTCCGCGACCTTCTTGTTTATTTTATCACTGAATATGGAAACATTCTTCCGGTTAAAGTCTGCCTCCATGCCGTGGCCGATTGCTTCATGCAGAAGAATTCCCGAACTGCCCGCGGCAAGAATAACAGGCATTTCACCTGCTTCCGGTTTCACAGCATCAAACAGCTCGACTGTCCGGCGTACCGCTTCCGATGCAAGGCGGTCAATGTTCTCCGGCGTAAAAAACTCAATACCTCTCCTGCCGGAAAGATCAAAGTAATTCTGTTCTCGCTGACCATTCTGTTCGGCGTTGCAGCTTACTGATATTTGTCCCATAGGCTGATAATCATATTGAATCACGCCGTCCGAATTGACAACCAGTATATAACTTGTTTCGTCGATAAACCAGATATTACTTTTAATGATGCGCTTGTCCGCATCGAATACTTTCTCATTGATTTTTTGGAGATAAGGAATCTTGGTGTCAATCCCGACTTGTTCCCACGGCGTACTGATCTGATAGTAATTCGGCAGGTCTTTTGTCTTGAATTGAACCGGCTTATACTGTCCTGAAAGATTGGCGATGTTCGCTGCTGTTTTCGCGGCTTTCTTCATCGCTTCCGGTGTTATCTCCTCGGTGAATGAGTACCCGGTCTGATCGCCTTTTAATACTCTGATACCGACACCGAAGGCAATTTCGCTAAATGCCCTGTTAACGGACTTATCCTCAAGGCCGATATAATTGCTGATGGTGTGCTGAAAGAATAAGTCGCAGTAATTTCCGCCATTTGAAAGAGCAACCGACATGATGTCGTTGAGCAGTTTTTCATCAACACCAAAGTGGTTATAATAGTCGAGCAGTTTCATATCCGGCGATAATTTCGCTCCATAAGCCTTATCGAAACTTGAAGAAAGAAATGAAGGAATAAACGCAGTAGCTATAAGACCCTTCGAACTTTTTTCAAGGAAAGAACGACGGGTGATTTTTGATCCCATAGTATCTCCTTTAAAATCAAACAATGTTTTTGTAAGACGTTTCACTCAGTCTAAAGTGACACTCGAAAATAATAATTTTTATATCAATGCGCTTACCGTTCATCACTAATTTATCAAAATACAGCGGGGTACTTATTTTTCCCATTGGATTTTCCCCGGCATTGAGATAAATTAATAGTTCTAATTACCATCATGGAGGCTTATTACAGAAAACGATACAATCTTTTTAATGCACGAGGTCGGAATTGTACCGTTATTTCCCGTTCTTCTTTCTTTTTATCATATACCTGTACCCTCAGGAACATAAAATAACCCTTAGCGGGCGTGTTCTGGATGATTCATTACATAGCCCTGTTTCAAACTGTTCCGTTGCTATCCGCGAATTACATACCGGAGCGATGACGGATTTTTCAGGAAATTTTTCACTTACCATCCCGGCAGGGACGTACACTCTCCATTTCAATCACATCAGTTACCAAAACGTAGTGAAGCGCATTACCGTAAAAGCGGATACGTCTATGACTTTTTCCATACACGCCGTAATGCATCAACAGGGTGAAGTTACCATTTCCGCAAAACGTGTGGAATCCCCTTCAATACAGGACATTGCGCCGAAAGATCTTATACGGATTCCGACGATTTTCAACGATGTACTTCGAAGTGTTACGATACTCTCCGGTGTTGTAACCAACAACGAGATGAGCAGCGGATATAATGTCCACGGCGGTAATTTTAATGAGAACCTCATTTACCTAAACGGCTGCGAAATCTATCGTCCGTTCCTGCTTCAGCAAGGCAACGAAGAAAACCAAACACTCATTAATCCCGACATGGTAGATGATTTGGAATTTCATGCCAATTCCTTTCCGGTCAATTTCGGTGATAAAATGTCATCTGCATTGAGCGTCCATTATAAGGACAAAGAAGCGGATTCGCTCACGGGAAAAATACGGGCAAGCTTTTTAAACGCGGGAATCACGCTCGGTAAGAAAATCGGGAACACATCCGTCAGGCTCGGCATACGATACGCGTACCCGCAGTTTTTCCTTAACCGCCTGCAGTATGAAGGAAATTACCATCCGTACTTTGCCGATATACAGGGCGAGGTGCACTACTCCCCTTCCGGACGAACAGATGTATCATTCTTTTTCCTCTACGCGAAGAACGTGCACAATCTGACTCCCGCCGATTGGTCGGGTAATTTTCAATCAGACCGCGGCGCCCAGATTAACGGACTGTTGGTCAAATATAAAGGCTATCGCGAATATGCATTCCTCAATTCCATGTTCGCATTGCGCTTAACGCAAAAAATATCCAACACCACAACGTTTACCGCTTCACTATCACAGTTCAGCAATTCCGAAACCGAAAAAGAGGATCTGTCAGGTTCGTATTATTATATCCCCGACTCAAAAGAACCTGACCAAAATCGTGAATACCTTAAAGATAGTTATGAGTTTCATAACAACAACCTGCACACATACGTTACCGATATAAACGGCGTGCTATCGTGGCGAAATGGTGAACACAATTTGTCTTCCGGAGTATTTGGGCGCCTGCGTTCCGTGCGCGACGATATTCGTGAGACCACTACTGAAACGGGACCGGCATCGTTGAGCGAATCGCCGTACAATATAAACTCACATGCTTTTTACCGGCCATCGGAATACGGAATATTCCTGATGGATAAATTTACTCCCTATGTGTATGTAAATATCACCGGAGGCGTCCGCGGCACATACGAAACGATTACAAAAGAATTTTTAATAAGTCCGCGTGTTCAGGTCAATTATACTTTAGATGAAAAGAACAAATTGTTTGCCGGCTGGGGATATTATTATCAGCCTCCGTATTACCTCGAAAAACGGAATAACGATGTTCCTCTTGTCTCGCAAAAGTCGGTCAACTATTCATTAGGCTGGGAGACTAATTTTAAAAAGACGATGTACCTCCGTGCTGAATTGTATTATAGAAATCTGAACAACCTGATACCGTACTATACGGACGGGCAGAAAATCATATATCAGGGCGGCAACATCAATGAAGGATATGCATACGGCGCCGATATTATGGTTCAAGGAGAAGTGGTTGAAGGCATTGACAGCAGGCTCGGATATAGCTATCTCTCTACTAAAGAGCGCCCGAAAACCGGGGGCCCGTGGGTTCGCAGATTGACCGACCAGACGCATACGATAACGGTATTTTTGCAGGACAGAATTAAGAAACGCTCCAACTGGCAGGTGCATACGAAAATGAATCTGGGTACGGGACTGCTCTATTATGACCGCAATGTTGTAACCGATCCTTCTACCGGCGATAAGCACCTTGAGGTTGCATTTGACCGTCCGCTGGAATTCTTCCTTTACTTCCGTGTTGACATGGGATGTTCGACTTATTTCATTCTCAAGAACGGGCACAAACTAACTTGCACGGCGGAAGTGTTAAACATGTTCAATCAGTATAATTATTCCGGTTATAGATTCGTTCAGGTTTTCAGAGATATTCAAGCTCCCGTGAGAATCCCGGAGATACTATCAGCACGTTTTTTTAACGTTCAGATTGAATATGAAATTTAGAAAGTACTTATAAACAAGCGGTGAAGCTCTTTATCCGCGTAGACGTCCGTTTTTTTGTCAAGCAATTCAGCGGCAGTGTATCCCGAATATACATCCGTTATACGTACGGAATTGCTTTTCACATCAACCGTGTATGCGATGCGCCACGTACGATAGGATAAAACAAATTTCTTTTTTTCATGTGCAATTCGCTTCCGGGTGTCGTCGGTCGGGTTGAATTCCAATTGCAGCCGTGAAAAACTTCGTAGATTTATCCCCGCCTGTTGTTTCAGCCATTTCATTTTTGCGGATGCAATATCATCAAACTCAATTTCGTATTTATTCTCAAGTCCGGATTTTACCCACCCGGTTTTTACATCAGGAAATGAATCCGAATACGGCAGATAGGGTTTTATATCCAGGACCGGTGAACCATCAAGTATATCGGACTCGGTAATATATATTTTCAATCCTTCCACCTTCAACAGCTTCACACAACTCATTCCGATGGGATTAGGTCTGTACGGTGCACGCGTTGCAAATACGCCGATCTTTTTACGGGTGTGCCGCGGGGGTGTTACTTTCGGCTTCCAGTTTGTATTCAAATGAAATTGGTAGATAACCCAGATGCGTTCAAATCCGTTAAGCTCTTCAACAGCCTGTTCAAAATTGTGACGCGGCAGAAGCGTGATAACCGAAACGGCTTCCTCGGCAAGCACTCCCTGCCGAGGAGTTTCATAGCGGTATTTTTTATCCGAAACGACATGACCGATCGGTTCGAATAAATTGTTAATTACCATTTGTACTTCCTGATGTACGAAAGATTTTTTCTCATACCCGTAATATATTCTTTTACGCGTTCACAGGAAAAACATTGACAATCGAAGAAGAATTTTACCGCAAAGGCCGCTAAGAACGCAAAGTATATTTTTAAAACAATAAAAAGGTGGGTCATCGAGTAGACCGCCTTGCCTCGATACACCTCGACTCCGTCGAGGCACTCGGTAAACGGCGGGCGTATCGAGATGACTCCGGGCAGTATTTACCGGCAGCCTCGTTGCATTAGGTTTTTATGATTCTCGCAAAGGCCACGCCTGCCGGCGGGCACGGCGCCAAGACGCAAAGGATATTTTTTAAAAAGCATAAAAAAGTGGGTCATTGGGCGTAGAGACGCATGGCATGCGTCTCGCGTGTAATCAATGAAAATATCGGATAAGCCTAAAACATATTATGCTTTGTGGCGAATTTTTCATTGCGGTTATTTCAGGGGAGACGCATGCCATGCGTCTCTACGAAAATGTGGCGCTTTTTTGTAGGGCGGGTTTGTTACCCGCCCACTGTGTTTGTTCAAATGATTTATTGTTTATGCCGCTCCTACGGAGCTCTGTTGTGGGGTGGTCGCATTAACCCCGGATTTAAATCCGGGGCTACAAATATATTGTTGCTACGCAACTATGAAAAAGTGGGTCATTGAGTGTCGAGACGGAGTCGAGATGTATCGAGCTTGCTCGCCGAAGGCGAGATGACTTCGGGCAATATTTCTGCTGCCTTTGTTCCGGAGGAACGAAATAGGTGTAGCCACGGGTTTCAACCCGCGGGAATGGATAATAAAATGTATCAAGCCCCATCGGGGCGGCATAGACATGATTATAAAACGGCACACCTAGCGTCACGCGTCCGTGAATTACCGATGAATCCTATTCGTTACTGCCGAGAAAATAAATCGGGTGCAGAGGCAATAGATTTTTTTCCTCATCCGTAAATTTCGGATAATACTCCTGCCATAATTCAATAAGCTGATTCAAATCAATAAGCTTAACATGAATATGTGAGGTGCGGGCAAATTTATCCGACTCACTGGTGAAACTACCCGACGTGACAAACAATCCGATATCGCCGTCTTTGTTTAATGAGCCGACTAAGTTTTTAATATCCGTTACCGGTACATTTGTGTTCGGTCTGTGTTTTACCTGCACTTTGATTCGTGGTGTTTCGGTGCCCAGCGGATCTTTATATGCGACAATGTCAACGCCGCCGTCCGGGCCGCGTGGCGCGACAAACGGAGTGTAATACCCCATCGCGTGCAAAAGTGCGGCAACCAAATCCTGAAACTCGTACGGATTTTTTTGCAGAATAAATTCTTTGATGCCTTCTTTTGCCTGTGCTTCAAGCTGGTCAATGGTTTCTTTTGGTGCTGATGAAGTATCAACATCCTCGCCGGAGCCCGTGTCCGTGTTTGTCGCCGACCATTCACGATACAAACGGTTCGCTTTATTCAACAGCTCTTCCGGTGAAAGCTTTAAAGCTTCTTCGCCCTCAGGCGTTATATACCAAATACCCTTTTGCTTTCTTATAAAACCGGATTTCGAAAGTCCGATTGAATAAAAGCTTAATATGGATTCCCACCGCACATAGTTGGTTTTTTCATACGTACCGCGTTCCCATTCGGTAAACTGCACCTCTTCACGCATTCTGTTGATGACCTCACGGCTGGAGAGCTGACCGCCCGCTTCTTTTAATATTTTTAACGTTGCGTACGTTGTCTTTATTGCAACCTGCCGCGTTGCCGATGTGTTTTCTGATTTTGTTTTCATGTGTATGTACCTTTATAAGAATTTCAGAATGTAGAGCCACATAGCTTGCCCCGGTGCATCGGGGGCGGGTGTCTCACGATATATTAATGATAATCTAAAACAAGCCCAAAACAAATTATGTATAGCGGCGAATATTTCGTTTTCGTCATCCCAAATGAGACGGTCGCAGACCGTCTCTACAAAAATTTTATGTCCGCGTAGAGACGCGTTGCAAGCGTCTCACATGTAATCAATGAAAATCTAGCACAAGCCGAAAATCTATTATGTTTTGCCGCGAAGTATTCGTTTTCGTCATTCCAAGAGAGACAACCGCCGGCTGTCTCTACGCTATAAGGTCATCGAGTGTCCCGCTTTAGCGGGATGTATCGAGAGGACCGTCACTATTTATTTCTTCACCGAATCTTCGATGATTTTTATTTCTTCGGCTGTCAGTCCGTACAGCTGATACACCGCTTCGTTTATTTTGTCCTCATGGTAATCTATACGCGTTTGCAGCTGCTCCATTTTTGTTTGCAGCGTCGCCGACTGCTTCTCTTTGTTGAGCTGCAAAAGAGTTTCGACGCTATGCACAATGTCCTGTTTTAAATCAAATTCTGCCCCATTGCCGACATTAACCGATCTGATAGGGATTTGGTTTATATACATTGGTTTGTATTCAAAATACCCACCCTGTTTTGTTGATGCAATCGAATGCAAAAAATAATCTGCTGTTGACGAGCTAATAATACCTAAGAGATATAAATCTTTTGATGCAATTATGGAAGTTTTATCGTTTGAATAAACACCACTCTCATCATAACAATAAGACGCTTTTTTTATAATTGCTGGAGAAATAATCTTCGGTTTTTCAAACTCTTGGAAGTAATCTATGCTATCCTGTATTTCATACCATTTATATGTCCCAGCTTTTCTTCCTTCCCAATCCTCGCCGATAAAATCCTTTGGCTTAGGCATTAATCGTTTTTTGAATTGAGACAGATGATTCTTAATTGCCGGATACTCATTTATATTTATGCCCCTGCGGGTAAAAATCAAATATCTCGAAACAACAGGTGTCTCGAAACGTTTAATATCCCTGCCCGCGAGAAATGGTTTTATTATCTCTGCGCTTTTCGGGTCTTCTGCAATGAGACGGTTCTTTATCTCGACATCAATAACGAATGCTTCGTTTAATCCGGTAAGAACACCTCTAAATACTTTACCGTTTACATACTCCCCGAGCGGTATGCCTGCCTTTTGAATTTTCTTCAATAAGTTTTGTTCGGCATCCGAAGAGAGGTTCCAGCCTGCATCATCAAGAGACTCCTGTTTTAACGGCGCGGTATGTTGGTTTACGTAATCCGCGAGAACGTCAAAATCCAAATCGCCGACATTGGTAATTTCGATAGTATCAATGTCGTTGCTTTTCGCACACAGCAGGATGCAGGGGTATGTTGTTGCGCCCTGAAAAACGGGCAGGTCACCGAAATCAATAATTCTGTTTATGGTAATTTTCTTTAACCACTTGCGCAGCGGTTCGCCGTAATTGGCACGCATCCATTTGTTAGCGACGATGATTCCGAATAAGCCGTCTTTGCGTAAAAGGCCGATGCCTCTTTCGATAAAGTAGCTGTATAAATCGGCCATGCCGTGATATACCTGGTACGCTTTTGCAAAATAATCTTTTTGCTCGCCGAGCAGTTCCTGCCGCACATACGGTGGATTGCCGATAACAATATCGAAACCGCCTTGCTTGAATACTGCGGGGAATGCCTTTTGCCAGTTGAATGGTTTTATTTTTCTCTCAAAGCCGAAGTCAAGCTGTGTATCGTAATAGTCGGTATCAATCAGCGAGTTACCGGATTTGATGTTGTCGTCAAGCGTGGGCAATACGCGTTCGTTCCATAGCTTATACTGCTGTGCTATGGTTGTTTCGCTTTCGCCTTCCATACATTTTAAAAGCAGGCTGAGTTTAGTAACTTCCACCGCGTTGGTATCAATATCAACGCCGAAGATGTTATTGAGCAGGATACGCTTCTTTTCGGCGGAGGTCAGCATGCCGTCGGGTGTCAGCGGACTTTCTTTCTTCCCGGTCCTAACGCCGGATTTTGCGTAATAGTCTTTGTGATAGTCCAGCAGATACTGGTATGCACCGATAAGAAAACTGCCGCTGCCGCAAGCCGGGTCAACGATTTTAATTTTTTCAATGTCTTTCGGTGTCTTCCCTTCTATCATTTTGCCGACGGTGTTTTGCACGATGTAATCAACAATATACTGGGGAGTGTAATACACGCCGCCCGCTTTGCGCACTTCGGGCTTTTCTTCAATCTTGACGCGCTTGCCCGTTTCAACGTGAATGGTCTTGCCGAGGAATTGTTCATACGCGCTGCCCAGAATCTCTACGGAGAGTACGGAAAACTCGTATGGTGATTCAGGGTAGTACAACTCGTTGATGATTTTCTTCAGCGTCTTGTTATCAACAACAATATCTTTGCTAAGAGAATCCTTCTTCAGATCGAACAAACCGGAGTTGTATTTTTCATCCGCTTTGGTAAACAAATAAAACAGGTTTTTATAATAGTCGCCTTGTTTCAGCGCGTCGCGCAGTGCGCCGTACGGCTCAATGTGGCGGTCCTCTGCAATGCGGAGAAAGATCACCCGGTCAATGGTCTGCTGAACAACGAAGTTCAGTTCGTCTTCATCAAGCTGCGGATTGTTTTTGCTGATGTTGACCGCAAGGTCGGTGCGCCATGAGTCGAGTGATAAAAGAAATTCCTTATCTACGGTCGTGGTGCCCTTTTTTTGCGTGTCGCTCCGGACGAATTTATCAAAGCTTCCTTTTAAAACGCGTTCTTTGCTGAACGTATCCCACAGGAAATCGAATTCCTTAACGTATTCATTGTAGGTAATGTATTTGATGCGTGCGACTGATGCCTTATCGCCGGGATGCGGCCGTTTGGTGCAGTCGTATACGGAGAATTCTTCAAAGTCGGTGATGATGCTGACGGGGAGTTTCGCGCTCCATCCGTAACGGCGTACCTGATAGGCAGGTTGTATGTCGTCTTTAACGGCGACGCTCGGTTTTTTCGCTTCGACAAAAAACAACCGCTTGCCTCCCGGCAGACGGAATGAATAATCGGGAGCCTTGGTGGCGGAACCGATCTTGATTTTGTCTTCGTGGATAACTTCGCGATATGCTTCGGCATTGCCGCTCTGATTGTCAACGTCCCATCCCAACGCTTTAAAGAAGGGATCAATGAAATCCCGCCTCGTCTGTGTCTCGTTATAGTCGCCGTGTTTGTAGGAATCTATTTGTTCTGCAAACCGGACGGCTAAAGCAGCAATGGCTTCTTTTGCTTGTTCTTTAAGCACCTGCACCCTAATATGATAAAGAATAGTAAAGCAAATATATTAAAAATTGCAGGCAAAGAAAACCGGAGAAAGAATTCTCGCAAAGGCGCCAAGCCGCAAATATATATTTAAAGAAACAAAGAAAGGTGGGTCATCGAGTGTCGAGACGGAGTCGAGATGTATCGAGATGACTCCGGGCAATATTTATCGGCAGCCTCATTGCATTAGGTTTTAATAATTCTCGCAAAGGCGCCAAGACGCAAAATATGTTTAGAGAAATAAAAAAAAGGGGGCCTTGAGTGTAGAGACACCCGGCGGGTGTCTCACGATCAATCAATGATAACCTAAAACAATCCGAAAACCTATTATGTTTTGTGGTGAATTTTTCAATTTCGCCATTTGATTTGTAGGGCGAGATTGTATCTCGCCCACTGCTGTTTATACCGCTCCTACGGAGCTCTGGTGTGGGGTGGTCGCATTAACCCCGGATTTAAATCTTTACCCGCCCTTGGCGCGGCGGGGTTACAGACCTGCCCGCCGTTTTACACGGCATTCAGGCGGGTATTCAGTCACTATGCGACTAATTTTACAAAAAAATACTTGGCGTCTTGGCGCCTTTGCGAGAATTCTCTGGGGTTCGTTCCTCAAAAATCGCAGGAGAATTTTGAGGCGATGACCGGATTCGAACCGGTGAGTAAAGGATTTGCAGTCCTTCGCCTTTGACCACTTGGCTACACCGCCTTGTAATATATACTTTGGGACTCTGCGATAATCACAGAAGGATTTCTCGCCAAGGCGCAAAAACGCAAAATATTTTTTGGACTACTCGACGCGTAGAATACTCAGTGTTGTGTTTTCACCGCTTATTTTCTGCGCTTATTAAATATACTTGGCGGCTTGGCGCCTTAGCACCTTTGCGTGAATTCTCTGCAGTTCATTCCTAAAAATCACAGAAGGATTTCTCGCTAAGACGCAAAAACGCAAAAAATATTTATTATCTATCGTTTTCGTAGATAAATCGGAGTTCTGTTTTCTCGGCTCATTGCATCTGTGTTTTATAGTAAAATTTGGCGCCTTAGCGCCTTTGCGTGAATTCTTTGTGGTACGTTTCTAAAAATCACAAAAGAATTAACCGCAAAGACCCAGAGGCGCAAAGTATATTTATGGACTAATACATGCGTTGAACAATCAGTGTTGAGTTTTATAGCTGATTTGTTTTGGTTTTACAAAAAAAACTTGGCGGCTTGGCGCCTTTGCGAGAATTCTCTGCGGTACGTTTCTATACACCGCTATAAAAAAAGGAGCGCACCCCAACCTCGGTACGCTCCTCATGGTGCAGCTATTTTGCAACAGCTGCAGAAAGCGCGATATCAAAGTCTTCAATAATATCGTCTATGTGTTCTAAGCCGACGGAGACGCGAATGAGATCAGGTGAAACTCCTGAATCTTTCTGTTCATTTTCATCAAGCTGAGAATGCGTGGTTGATGCCGGATGGATAACCAATGTTTTTGCATCACCTACGTTTGCAAGCAAACTGGAAAGTTTAACGTTGTTGATAAACGCCTTCCCTGCTTCCAAGCCACCTTTAACACCAAAGGCAAGCATTGAACCAAACTGTCCTTCGCGTAAATATTTTTTAGCTCTTTCATGGTACTCATCGCTCTCTAATCCCGGATACCATACCCAGCTTACACGGCTATCCTTGGCAAGCCATTGCGCCAGTTTCAATCCGTTTTCACTGTGTCTTTCGATGCGCAATGATAAGGTTTCGAGTCCCTGTAAAAACAGGAATGAATTAAACGGACTGAGTGCAGGACCGATATCACGAAGCGCTTCAACTCTCGCGCGAATGATAAAGGCAATGTTGCCGAATGGTCCGTTGCTTCCGAAAATATCCCAGAATTTCAGACCATGATAACCGGGGCTCGGCTCAGTGAAGATAGGGAACTTGCCGTTGCCCCAGTTAAATTTCCCCGAATCAATAATAACGCCTCCGATGGAAGTACCATGGCCGCCTATCCACTTTGTTGCCGACTCTACAACAATGTCTGCGCCATGATCAATCGGCCGGACTAAATATCCGCCCGCACCGAAGGTATTGTCTACGATAAGTGGAATATCATGCTTGTGTGCCACGTCTGCAATAGCCTTGATATCGGCGACATTGAGACGAGGATTACCGATGGACTCGATATATAATGCTTTTGTTTTATCATCGATCAGTTTTTCATAATCAGCCGGAGTTTCACCTGCGGTGAATTTTACGTCAATACCTAAACGCGGGAATGTAACCTTGAATTGATTATAAGTTCCACCATAGAGCAATGGTGTCGATACGATATTCTCACCTGCCTGTGCGATAGTTGAAATAGTAATAAACTGTGCCGCATGGCCGGAGCCGACAGCCAATGCCGCTGCTCCGCCTTCAAGCGCAGCAATTCTTTTTTCAAAGACATCGTTTGTCGGATTCATAATTCTCGTATAGATATTGCCGAATTTATTCAGCCCGAAAAGATCAGCGGCATGCTGTGCATCATTGAAAACATATGAGGTGGTTTGATAAATCGGCACCGCTCTTGAATTGGTTGCCGGATCGACTTCCTGTCCCGCGTGTAGTTGTAAAGTTTCGAATCTATAATTTCTCTGTTCGCTCATGTAAAACTCCTAATTTGATTTTTTTTGTTGTTCAATTATTAATAGAAAATCTGTAACGGTATAACTTAAAATGGTAATAGAAAAAACAACCGACACAGAAACCCGAAAGTGCAACGCCGGTCACTCCAATAACTGCGGTTACAATTATCCATGCTGCTATATTTAATCCCGCAAGAAATGCAGTTTGAGCTGCAAGAAGCATGATGACCAGAAGCCAGTTGTTAAACTGTATCAGTTTTGCGTCTTCAATCTCTGAGCCCGGTATACGGCGCTTCAGAAGTTTTTTACCAATTTGTCCGATGAGGTTCCACTTTTTACCAAACAGGAGTCCGGGTAAAAGAAGCAGCAGAAGTACTGTAACCCCATACGAAAACTGGAACACAAGGCTTAAAGCAAGTGTAACGGCATATATCCATCTGCTGAATGTAACAACCGGCAGCGGTACGCCTTCTCTTCCGTTTTGTTTTTCAATATTACTCATTGTATGCTTTCAATAAAAATTTAAAATAATCCGTCAACCGACAAATAACGTTCACCGGTATCATAGGTAAAGACTAATATTTTGCTGTTATCCTTAATATCGGGTAGTTTTTTAGCAACTGCGGCAAGCGATGCTGCTGATGAAACACCGACAAACAGACCTTCTTCTTTAGCGGCACGGGCAGCATAAGCAAAAGCGTCATCCTTAGAAACCTGAATGATACCATCAAGTAGTTCAGTACCCAGAATTGCCGGGACAAATCCTGCACCGATTCCCTGTATAGGATGCGGACCGGGCTTTCCGCCGCTCAATACCGGCGAGAGTTCAGGCTCAACTGCGAATACTTTTAATTGCGGGAACTTAGCTTTCAATACCTGAGCAACACCTGTAATGTGTCCGCCTGTACCGACACCGGTAATAAGATAATCGAAACCTTCCGGAAAATCTTTAAGGATTTCCTGGGCAGTCGTTTCACGGTGCGCTTTTACGTTAGCTTCGTTTTCGAACTGATTCGGGATCCATGCTTTTGGATTTTGCTCCACGATTTCCTTTGCGCGTGCAATTGCTCCCGGCATACCTTTTTCGCGGGGAGTCAACTCAAGCTGAGCGCCATAAGCAGCCATTAATCTGCGGCGTTCTATTGACATGGATTCCGGCATTACCAATATCAACTGATAACCTTTAACGGCGGCAACTAATGCAAGGCCGATACCGGTATTTCCTGAAGTCGGTTCAACAATAACACTGTCTTTAGTAAGAATACCTTTTTTCTCGGCATCTTCGATCATTGCCAGGGCGATACGGTCTTTTATGCTTCCACCCGGATTTGTTTTTTCAATTTTGGCCCATACTTCCACTCTGGAATTGAACAATTTATTGATCTTCACATGTGGCGTATTGCCGATGGTCTCGAGAATGTTGTTTGCTTTCATTTTGCCTATCTTTCTTTTATTTGGTTGTTTATAATCCTTTAAAACAAAAAAGCCCTTCCGTGGGGAAGGGCTTATATACAATTTTATTAATACTATGGATGTATTGCTAAATCAGACAAAGTCCTTCCGCTCAGTGCTATTACAGCACATACAGCAACAACACATACAAGCTGCGTTATTTGAAAGGGTACTATGTCTGTTGGTATTCTTCATAATTTATTTCGCAATATAGTCTCAGAAACCTAAAATAGCAAGTCAGCACTTGCAATTTTTTTAATTTTTTAAGATATTTTTAAAGATAACCTGTTTAATTGTATTAATTTTTTCTTTTTTGCACTATTTTTTCACCGGATTCTCTCTTATCTTCCCTGTAAGAAAAGAACAAGAGAGTAATTCCAGTTAATTTTTACCGGCTGATCTTTCAGCCATAATTCTGAAATCATCATTGATTCCACCTTTCATTTTATTCTTATATCAATTAATGAAACAATGAGATTTCCGGAAAAGTTTCATAGAATATGCTTTTATTTCGAGTTTTTTTGAATGATTGAGTAAATCCCCATGAAAAGATATTTTGAATTTTTTGAATATGACACCGATTACCGCACAGAGATTTTAGCAGGAATCACAACATTTCTCTCCGCCATGTATATTATTGTTGTCAATCCCGCGATTGTATCTGCAACCGGAATGCCCTTCAATGCGGTATTGACCGCCACGGTTCTTGTAAGCGCTCTAAGCAGCATTTTCATGGGCATGTACGCCCGCATACCGATTCTTGTTGCTCCGGGTATGGGGCTGAATGCCTTCTTTACGTATACGGTTGTTATCGGTATGGGTGTAAAGTGGGAAACCGCCTTAGGCGCTGTTCTCTGGTCGGGAATAATTTTTATGCTGCTCTCCGTTTTCAATATCCGCACATGGATAGTTAAAGCTATTCCAAAACAAATACGCTATGCTCTCGCTGCCGGTATAGGCCTGTTTATTTCGTTCATAGGTTTTAAGAACGCTAATTTTATTGTTGCAAGTCCCGCGACTCTGCTCACCATTAATAAAATGGATCCGATTCTCGTTACATTTTTAATCGGCCTCGCACTAACTTCTATTCTGGTTATAAAGAAAGTCAAAGGCGCGTTGATATTCGGCATTGTTTTTACAACACTCTTAGCAATTCCCATCGGGAGATTTTGGGGTAATGCCGCAGCTGTTAATATGGGGGTAGGTACTTTAGTAACATGGAAAGGCTTAGTAGCGCTTCCTGATTTCAGTCTTATCGGCAAACTTGACATGGTCGGTTCAATTAAATTCGCGATGTTCCCCGTGATATTCGCTTTTGTTTTTACCGATATGTTCGACTCCATTTCAACATTTATCGGCGTAAGTGAAGCAGCAAATCTCATTGACAAAAACGGCGATCCGAAAAACATTAAGCAGGCTTTGATTGTTGATGCCTTTGCTACCGGTATAGCGGGCATTTTAGGTTCAAGTCCCGGCACAAGCTACATTGAGTCTGCAGCCGGTGTAGAAGAAGGTGGAAGAACCGGAATGACTGCCGTTACCGCCGGATTGTTATTTCTCCCCTTCATGTTTCTCTCTCCCCTGCTCTCTATAGTTCCGGCTATTGCCACAGCACCTGCGCTGATATTAGTCGGTGTATTCATGATTAAACCTGTCCTAAAAATCAACTGGGAAAAATTCGATGATGCTATTCCGGCATTTCTCGGAATGATTCTTATTCCATTAACCTACTCCATCACACAAGGCATCGTATGGAGTTTTCTATCGTGGACCGTAATAAAAGTATCGCTCGGTAAGTGGCGTGAGATAAGCTTGATGCTGATTATCATTGATATATTTGCCGTATTGGCTTTGGTATTGCACTAAGCTACCAGCAGCATGCTTGTAGTATAGAACGCCAAGCATCTACCGGATTTATTTTCTATTTTGAAATAATAAAGATTTTTTTCAAATTATTCTTTGTTAATACCTCTTTAAAGATTATCAAGAAAGTAGTTCGTATGGCACGTCTTCTTATTCTTGGTTCTGGTATAGCCGGTCAAACCGCTGCTTTGCACGCACGCAAAAGATTGAGTTCAAAACATGAAGTCGTTGTAGTCTCTCCAAACAGCAAGTGGAACTGGATTCCATCCAACATCTGGGTTGGGACGGGTTACATGAAACCCGAACAGGTTATCTTCCCTATTGCTCCGGTACACAAAAAAGCCGGCATCATTTTCAAACAAGCAAAAGCTTTAAGCATTCATCCTGAAGGTGATGGAGCAAATGCGCTGCCGTATGTCACCATCGAATACACTGAGGAATCGTTAGCCGGACAGACAGAAAAAATTACTTACGATTATCTTATCAATGCTACCGGCCCAAAGTTAAATTTTAATGCAACCAAAGGTCTTGGCCCTGATTATAACAGTCATTCTGTATGCACATATCTTCATGCGGCCGAAACTGCAAAAGCATTCAAAGAATCTATAGAGCGCATGAAGAAAGGTGAAAGACAAAACTTTCTTATCGGCACCGGACATGGGAACTGTACTTGTCAGGGTGCAGCATTCGAGTACCTTTTTAATGTAGAATACGAATTACGCAGGCAAGGCGTTAGAGATAAAGCAAATATCCAATGGATTAGTAATGAATCCGAACTCGGTGATTTTGGAATAGGTGGAATGCTTGTCAGCAGAGGCGGTTATATCACGCACAGCCGCGTGTTTACCGAATCCTTATACACCGAGCGCGGCATTGAATGGATTACAAGAGCACATGTTAAGGAGGTTGAGAAAGGTCTCATTCATTACGAGAATCTTGGGGGTGAAGTAAAATCCGTAACCGCAGATTTTGCGATGCTGCTACCGCCGTTCAGCGGAGTAGGCTTAACAGCATTTAATAAAGCCAATGAAGATATAACCTCACAATTGTTTGCACCAAACGGGTTCATGAAAGTAGACGGTAATTACGCCGCAAAGCCCTATGAAGAATGGTCTCCCGAGGATTGGCCAAAAACCTATCAGGTACCGCAATACCCGAATATATTCGCGGTGGGAATTGCATTCGCACCTCCGCATGCAATATCCAAACCCATGTTCAGTCCCAATAAAACGCCGATATTCCCTACCCCTCCTCGTACCGGAATGCCTTCAGGCGTAATGGCGAGGCAAGTTGCATACAACATCACCGATATGATGGAAGGAAAAATTGAAAAACCTACACGACAGGCGTCTCTTGCCAACATGGGGGCTGCATGCATCGCTTCGGCCGGCGCAAACTTCTTCAAAGGCACTGCAGTCTCAATGACCATGTATCCCATTGTTCCTGATTTTAGCAAATACCCCGAGACCGGAAGAGAGTTACGATATACCACCGGAGAAATCGGACTCGCCGGTCATTGGATAAAACACTTTTTACATTACGCGTTTATTTATAAAGCCAAAGCCAATCCTTTTTGGCGCATGGTACCAGAATAAGGAGCATTGTATGGAGAGAACACCATATTCACAAAATTATTATCCGCCGGTACCGACGAAAACTACTAAGTTTTTCAGGACAAGTTTGCTATGGCAGTTTTTCAGATTTATTGTTATAAACTTGAAGATGCTGAGAATGGTGAGAAAGCACTAACACCTGAATACACTTTATTGTATTCAAAACACTTATAATGTTCTAGGGCTTAGTAACTTGATATAGATAAAATATCTCGTCCTTAACTATGCAAGGTGTGGCAAACTCAGCAATTTGCCGGAGAGAGAGACCGCTTGCATCGGCGGCAGAAATATCAGCGGGATTTGTAAGAATTAAATCAAGCTGCTATCCGACCGGAGTTGTCCGGCTATGTCAGCCATAATTTCTTTATTAGTAAGATTTGGTTTGGACTTACTCCAGTCAATAAAGTACGCATTCGATTTGGATTGCGGAAAATACACCGGTCTGTAAGTATAGGCACTCAACGGTGATGTTGAGTAATCAAAATATCCGCATATGTTGAGCCGCGTGAGATTGTTGGATTCGACATAGTCTGCCATTGCCGGAATATTGGAGAATGGATATTTGACATCCTTATATACGAATATCGTGGATGTAATAACCTGTATGGTTAGTACAAATACCACCACACTACCCGCAGCTTTGTTTAACAGACTTTCCTTGTTTGCATGTTCGCTCTTCCTCGCATAATACATCCACAGAGCGGCAATAAAAAGAATGTAGATATGCCCCTGATGCCGGGCATAGCCATAAATAGATTGATATGCAAAAGCAACAAACACTCCCCCGCACAGTATAAAGAAAAGCACAATGTCCTTACGCTTGCGGAACAACCAAAGTATACTTAGAAGAATAATGGCAAAGAGAAACAATCGCAAGCCGGTTGAAAAGTACTCGATGATAAAGTGATTCCATACATTCACTGAATCAAAAAACGGCACAGGTAAAAAAGCACTCAGTGCACGTGTCAACGTGTCGGATACATGATCATTAAAAAATCTGGCATTCCCCGAAAGCTGTTTTGTCACACGATCATTATATCCGTGGAAGATTTGCATCAAAGCAAATACAGAGCTGATGGCAACTATAAGTGTGCTAAGAAAGATATTCATCTTTATTTTAGTTGTAAACGCACCCTTCTTCCGTTCGGCGAATAATGCTTTGAGGCTGAGAAGAGAAAAACCTACTGCAAATACTATGCTGTAGTAATTAATCTGGATCAGTAAGGCAAGAAGAACGCCTAGCAGAACAATTTTGTTTGGTAACTTTTGCATCGTGTACAGGATAATCATGACCAATAGTACGGTCAGTGAATACTCCCGTGCAATGATACTGTATTCATAAAAGAAAAAATATCCGAAAGGGATAAGTACTTTATACAGCCTTGGAAATGGAGCATAGCGCGACAGTACAAAAACCGATGAGCACGAAATGAGTACATGTACCGCCTGTTCCCAATGAATGCATCCGAGAAAGTGCGAGATTATATACAGAATGATGTTCCATAATATAAGATGGCCTGATTCAATGCGCTGGTTTTCATAAAACGTTTTTAAGTCGGGACTGAACCTAGCCACCTGCCAGGCCTGAAATTCATCCCGCCACATTTCGTGATGAAGCAGTACAATAAACGTAAAACAAGCAAAAGCAACCGTAACGAACAAAGCGAATTGCAAATCCGATAATCCTGATTTTAACAACTTACCGGTTTTGTCCGCGTTTGTACTACTGCTCACGGTGGAGTTTCCGTATTCTGAACAACTTGATAACGAGATCAATCATACGTGCGGGACCGATAGGAAGATGGGTAAATCCGTCATGCTTCCAACGCACACCCAATTCCCCAATGGAGATGCCTTTTCTTTTTGCGATATAGAGAAGTTCAGTATCAAAGTATGCGCAGTCAAATGTGATCAGTGGAAATAACTCTTGTGCAGCATGAGCCGAAAAAATTTTGAATCCACACTGAGTATCCACGTATTTTAAACCGGTCACGATTCGCTGTAAAAACCAGAACATTTTTGCCCCATATTCACGGAAAACGTGTTGATGTTCTTCAACGTGAGAGTCTTTGAGTCCACGCGAACCAATAACAATTTCATGTTCAGCTGCCGTATGCAATATTTTACCGATATACTCCACGGGAACAGCAAGGTCGGCATCCATAAACAAACGGTACTCGCCTTGAGCTTCGAGCATGCCCTTTTTAACCGCATAACCTTTACCTCGGTTGCCGGTATAGTCCATAATTCTCAGTGATGGAAATTCCGGTTGAAATGACGCAGCGATTTGAGTTGTTTTGTCGGTACTGCCGTCACTTACAACAATAATCTCGCAATCTAAATTCTGACTTTTTATATAAGGGATGGTTTGAGCAAGGGCGTTAGGCAGCCTCTTCTCTTCGTTATAGCATGGGATAATTATGGAAAGATACACCGGTTCACTTCAGTTAATACTGGCAATAAATTTTAAGACTAAAATATGAATTTTATCTGATTTTTTACTTCACAAAAGTCATGAGTGCATACCGGGTCAGCATACCTAAACACATAACAACGATAAGCAAGCGCAGGTATTTGGGATTAATATGAAACAGGTAATGCGCACCAACCCGGGCGCCGATAAACTGTCCCAGCATCATAAGCAAACCCACCACCCAGAATATCTTTCCCACAGCAAGAAACACGATGAGTGAAGCAACATTGGTAGCAAAGTTCATAGATTTCGCGAGGGCTGAAGCCTCAACAACGCCCTGTCCCCGCAGCGAAACACCGGTCATAATAAGAAATGAACCTGTGCCGGGACCAAACATACCGTCGTAACAGCCAATAGCAGGCACTACAAGATTTTGAAATTTCTTATCGGTAATTTTCGGATCGCCGGAAGGTTTTTCAACAGTAGGTGTAAAAATAAAATACACGGCTACAAAAAGAAGAATGATAGGGATGACAAATGACAAGGTTTTCGTATTGATGAACTGAATAACTATTGTTCCGAGTACAGCCCCGCAAAAGGCAGTCAGCATTTTATATTTCACATCTGCGAACCGGACTTTCCCTTTAAGAAACATCATAATGGTAGCTGTACCGCTGCCCATCGTGCTCTGAAATTTATTTGTCCCCAGAACAGACAAAGGTGGAATTCCGCTCATCATTAAAGCTGGGACAGTAAGCAATCCTCCCCCTCCCGCCATAGTATCTATAAGTCCCGCCATGACAGAAATAAAAAACAAAAACCCCATCATGCCATATGATAAACCTGCTAAATCCAACTCGACTCCAAGATGTAATATTTCAGAAGTGAAAATTTACATAGAAAGTCGGGATGAATTAAATTTTTTCTGCGAGTGAGTAATCTTTTCCCGTGCGGGCAGTTTTTGAACATCCCGCAATTTATTTCATATACACCAGCTTGATGGTTTGTGAATAATTACCGCTTGTAAGCCGGAAAAAATAAATCCCTGAAGCGAGGTTCATCCGGGCAGGATTCCAGCTAATTGTATTTGCACCCGCGCCAGCATAGCCTTCAACAAGTGAACAAATTTCATTACCGTATATATCATAGATTACTCCGGACACCCTGGCATACCCAGGAATAAAATAGTGAATCTTCGTTTCCGGATTGAACGGGTTTGGATAATTGCTTAATTGATATGCACGTGGAAGTGTATTTTTCTCAGGATCATTGACGGCATTAGCTGCCTGCTCCGGCATCCAATAATTACCGGAGATTACAATCATGCAAAGCATCTTTAAAGTGTTGCCGAAGTAATCGCTATTGCCCACTGCATCAGTTACAATATAATTCCATAAACCGTTGAGCCATGCCTGATGAGCGGTATCAACGCAAGCACCCACTGCAAATGGAGCCATGAATGCCATATCCTGATAATTATTACCCGAGATATTTGAGCCATCGAGTTTATAGCCGGAGCGGATTGAAGATACATTATTGGACGTAGTTTTCTTTAACCACTGGGTTATTTTATTACAATCGTTCTTTGCCCGGATGTCGCCATTGAGCAAATAGTCCACCCCAAAGTGCCATGGTGTCCGGCAGGAATTATAATTATAGTACCCGTCTTCTGCACCTTCGAGAAATTTTGCCTTCGCCGGATGCGGCAGGCTGTCGCAATTTTCTATAAAATCGGGAATCAGTCCGGTGTTTGGACTGTAACGTGTTTGTATCGTATCGATAAGATTATAACACTCATTGAGAACATTGTTCCAGTCCGCATCATTCGTTGCCGAATAAAATGCCCGTATATGGTCGTACATAAAATCGGAAGGCCGGGTATCATTTTTATAGGCGGCATCATCATGCGCCCAATCACCAAGCTGCAAGTTGAAAACTTTGGAATATACTTCAGATTGTTTTATTGCACGAATAATATTCAGTGCTTCGGATAGATAATTTATTGCACCGGTGCTGCCCCATTGCTTATCAGCTAAAAGCAAACTGAATGCTATATCCATATCTCCATCGGTCGCCGCATCGGTTCCATCGCTGAGGCATTTGGAGTTTTGCTGCCAGTTCATCAACACGGGATTCACAGTACTTGGATTTGCCTTATACCAGCGATACAGGCCGTCATAATACGTTTTCGCCGCGGTATCGTAACCGGCCATGAGTGCGGTTATCACCATACCGTAACCCTGTCCCTCACTCACACAGATTTCAGAACCATTAATATACTCAACGTAATACTGCCCGGAAGTACAGCCGGGTTTCAGATAGAGTGACTTCCATGTATCATAAAATGATTTTACCGATGCATCAAGCTGCGCCTGCGTTTGGGTGGAGGGTTTAATCGTTCCTTGTGTATACCGTACATGCTGTGGAAACGGAAAATGCGGAGCTTGCGCATGTACAGCCACCGTGCAAAGCAATGTGATGATTAAAAAAGTAAACCGGTGTGTTGTTGGATAATTCATATAAGCAAAGATTCTACTTTATAATGGTAAAGAAGGGGTTGAATAAATTTTCTAAATACTAACACCCTCGCAGAAAACTTAACCGTTTTTTGTCGCTTTTGCAATTAACATTTATTCATATCATGCAAGCGACGAAATGAATGAATCAAATTCTCATCAATCGTAAAAAATGAATGCGCCTGAGAGTACTTATCCTATCTAGCCATCGCCTGCTTTTTCAAATTCTCCGGCATCTTCTCAATAGCATAGCGTAGTGCTGTCCGGGGCATACCGGATTTATGCTGCATGATATAGTCGAATACTTTCTTTGTGTCATATTGACTGTACGCTTTCAACATCCAGCCGTAACCTTTTTGTACGAGATCATCAGCATCATACATCAAAGCATCAGCGGTGCGAAATATTATATCCGTAAACAATCCTTTGCGTGCGGGGATGATATACGTAACGGCAGCGGCACGTTTAACCCATCTATTGTTGGACTTCGTCCATTCGACAGTGCGATTTGCCAATTCGGGATATGCCATAACACATTCTGCCACCGGATGATTACATAACGTATCGCACGATGCCCAGTTGGATACGTATTTGTGTATCCATTTTTCAAACACAGCAAAGTCATCTATTGAATATTCTTTTTTCAGTGAAAGGGCAAAATGGCACGCGATGAAACTTTCTTCAGTATATCCCGTTTTCCATAATTCATTACAAATTTTCCAGACCTGCTGCTTTCCCAGAGCGGGTATCTGTTTTTGGTATTCTTTTGCCAAATTATGGACAACCGCCGACTTGACGCCGTGCTGTTTTACCTCCTCTTTAAAGAACCGCTCACCCGAAAGCCGGGTTTTTTCATCAGAAAGTGCGATCAATCGCTCTTGTATTTCACTTACAATTGTTATACTCATATTCCATATGCCTTTTTCGTGCAAATATTCAATTATTCGGTGCAAAATCAAAAAAAATCTTCCAATTTCGCTTGTTTTGCCCAAATTTCACAATCTTGAAATAAATAGATTTTATTATACGGAATTTTTCTTAATTTGGTATTTATAGGTTTATCGTTTACTTTAACCTTGTAGTTTTTCGGATTTCATTGTTCTTTCTTAACCTCATGGTAATCGTGAGCATTCTCTTTCTTAGTGTCACTTATTAATTCTAAATATACTTTATAAACCAACCAAAGAGTCATACATGAAAAATATATTTACACTACTCTTAGTAACAGTCTGGAGTATGTTTGCACTCGCGCAAAAACCGGACTTTTCACTCGTGGGTTTCGGCGCTGCAACTACCGGCGGTACAGGCGGTTCGGAAGTGACCGTTACAGACCTCTCGGGTCTGACATCTGCACTGCTTACTCCGGGCAAGCTGATCATCAAAATTGACGGAACAATCACTGCTTCGGGCGCAATACTTGAGTTAACATCCGATAAGACGATTATCGGTGTTGCAGACAGAGCATTCCTTCAAGGTATCGGCTTCCATTTAAAGAATGTGAGCAACGTCATCATCCGGAACATTAAGTTTACGATGATCGGCGGAGGTGCAGATGACATCATCGGTGCAGAAACCACAAGCAGCAATACGGCAGGTAATTACTGGATTGACCACTGCGAATTTTACAATGAATATCCGACACTCCCTGAAACCGCTGCCAAGAAAGACAAGTATGACGGTTTGATTGATGTTAAACAGCAAGTTTCCAATATCACCATTTCATGGTGCTATTTCCACGATCACTGGAAATGCAGCTTGACAGGATTTTCGACTGACAAAGATCCGTATGACAGAAAAATCACCTACCACCATAACTGGTTTAAAAACATCCGTTCAAGAGTTCCATCATACCGTGCAGGAACCGGACACGTTTACAATAATTATTATGACGGCCTCAATGATCCGAATGCACCACAGAGCGATGGCGTTCACAGCAGAGACGGCGCTTGTTTATATGTTGAAGGAAATTACTTCCTCCATTATGCACAATCTATTTATTGGGATTCAGTTGATTCGCCAACCAGAAGTTACGTAAATGAAGGTGGTGCAACGAATTTTTATAGCTCCTCACCTGCGAATACTGCCCCGGCGTGCAATTCATTTGTGCCGCCTTATACGGTGAAAGTTGACTCGGCAGCGAACGTTCCGGGAATCGTAATGGCGTGGGCAGGTGTGAACAAACTTGATGCTACTACGACATATACACTTACAACAAACGTCAGCGGAACAGGCGGTGCAAGTGGTACTGTTAATCCTACAGGAGGTACCTATCCTGAAGGTTCAAAAGTACAGATAACAGCTACTCCGGATGGTTCCAGCACCTTTGCTAACTGGAGCGGCGATGTTGTTGATACTGCCAAGACAATTACCGTTACGATGAGCAGCAACAAAACCGTCACTGCTAATTTCGTTCCGAAGGTTGTTAATAAAATATTATTAGTCACTACCGTTGGTAACGGTACAGTGAATCTTAGCCCTGCAGGAGGCTCATACGTGCCGGGTACCGAAGTAACATTGACCGCTGTACCTGCCACCAGCGCAACTTTCACCGGATGGAGCGGTGCTGCAAGCGGAACTGATCTCAGCATTAAAATTACTATGGATGCCGATAAGAATGTCACTGCTACATTTGCAGGCGGCGGAACAAAGAAAAAAATTGCGTACGTTACCGATGCAACGGAAACAACCTACCCGAACGACACTAAAATTCTGGCGGCTTTGAAAGCAGATCCGAATCTTGAAATTACCGAAGTAAGTTCTGCATCATCAGGACATGACTACAGCGGATTTGACATGATCCTTTTTAGTGAAATTCCTAACTCAGTTGATCCGGGAGTTGCAGAATTAAAGGGACAAAATAAACCGTTCCTTATGATGAAAGTGCACGCTTACAAAGTTGCAACCGGTGCATGGGGCTGGTCAAGCTCAACCTCAGCATACGGTCAGAATGCAACGGCGACCAATATTACCGTATTGGACAAAACTCATCCGATCTTCAAGGATGTAACCTGGGTTAATACAAATGAAGTTCAGATGTTATCATCTGTCTTGAGTTCAAAAGGTCTAACCTATATGGCCCCTGCATCTTTCAGCAGCCTCAGCGGCGGAACAGTTGCTTCGCTGGCTACGGTAAAAGATCAGGCGGCACAAGTCAGCATTCTTGAAATTCCGGCAGGTACTACCATAGCAGGAACTTTGCTTCAAAAGAAATTCCTGCAAATAGGTATTAACGGATCATCTTACGCTAACGTAACAGCCGATGCCGTTTCTATTGTTAAGAATGCGTGCTATTATCTGCTTGATATGATGACCGAAATTAAACCTGAAAACACAAACCCGGTTGTTAAAAAATCATCATTCATTCTTGAACAGAACTACCCTAATCCGTTTAACCCGGCAACAACAATTAACTATCAGCTGCAAAACGATAGTAAAGTTACGTTGAAGGTTTATAATATATTCGGACAGGAAGTTGCATCTCTGGTTAACGCTAACGAGAGAGCAGGCGCGCATAGTGTAAACTTTGACGCAAGCAAACTCCCGAGCGGTGTTTACCTCTATAACCTGCAGGCAGGCAATACTTCTGTAACCAAGAAGATGACCCTGTTGAAATAAGAAACTATTCTTATACAAAATAAAAAACCCCCGAACTCCGGGGGTTTTTTATTGTTCCCTTTCACCACCAAATTACAATAGCTATTCAAAACAATCACATGTACTTTTCTTGGTGCAAGAAAAGTACCAAAAGAACATGTGCTGCAACAAATCACTAAAAATTCACTTCGCTTCGCTATGAAGAAATAACTCCCTCGTTCCACTCGGTCAGACCCGCCTGACCGGACGGGCAGGCAAATTTCTTCATATCCGCTCCGCTCTGTTCATTTTTTTGCGTGATTTTGTTGAGGCACCCTAAGGTAATAATATAACGCAGTTTACACTGACGATGATTTTATGTAAGTTTGAGTAAATTGGTTCTACTTCTATTAAGGGCGCTTGGCTCAGTTGGCCCGCCACGGCGGATAAATTAGAGCGTCCCGACTCGCCCACCGTCGTCGGGTAAATCGGGAAGGTCAGTGGTTCTGCCAAAGGCATCCTGCGGCAATCCACCTAGGCGGAAACTAGCGCCCACTCATCATAATGCCGAAGCGATATCCGGAACAAAATGTATCATACTACCCTGATTGCATTCTCTGATAAAATCATTAAGACTCTTACTCTCGTACTGAAATTCGCCGATGATGGCAATCCGGAATCCGTACGTAGCGAATTTTTGCAGTATTGCTCCCGCTAGCCCGGTACGCAGTTGAAAGAACTGTTCATTCAAATTCTTTTCATGAACAATAATCTTTGTGCAGCCGGATTGATACAGTTCTGCCATTATATCAAGCACTTCATCAACCGAATTGAAAATTGTTTCATCGGTGATTATCTCAACATATTTTTGTCCCTGCACCATGTGTTCAATTTGTTTCATAAAAAATCCTTAATGAGCGTGAAAATACCCCATCCTCGTGTGTTTGTTTTTCTTGCAAATATACTCAATGGTAAACAAACGCTCAAGTAAAGCTCCAGCAATACGAGAAATGCAGGCTTTTTATTTAGACGGATAGAATGCAATATTGAGAATTTTCTTATTTTGAATAATAGTAAAGTGACTGAATTATAAAAATGACATACACGTGTATAAATCCGCCATCCGATGAACGCTGGCTTGAGTTTGTTTCCTCAAACGATTCTGCATTCATCCATCACCATCCTGCCTGGTTGCGGGTGCTAAGTGTACGGTCCAATTTGACCCCTCAGGCATTTTGCTCGATGGAAAACGGCAGAATCGTTAATGGTTTTATTTTCTTTACCAATAAGGATTTTGCTACAACACTGAGCGGTTCAAGTTCAAACCTGATTTTGGGAAATGCCGGCAACAGGGACGAGATAATTACAAACTTCGTGAAATACATGCGTGATATGAATATCAGAACCATTGAAATTAAAGATCCGCTTTCCTCGCACCTGTTTCACCCGTTGCTCATGGGTTACTCACACGAAGTACAAATTAATTCAAGTATTGACTTGATCAATTCTAAAACGACTCCGTCTGTCTCACGCAATATCAGATTGGCCATTAGAAGAGGACTCCAATACGAAATTCGAAGCGACCTAGAAGCGGTATATGAATTTTACAAGCTTCACATACGAATACGAAAGAAATTCGGCATTGCTGTTGAGCCTGTAAGTTTCTTCGAAAAATTTTATGATGAAATTATAAGCAAAGGCTTGGGATTCACGGTATCCGTTAAACAGAATGGCATTCCGATGAGCAGTGGTTTGTTCGCGGGATTAAATACAAGGCTTTCTTATAGATACGGAGCTTCAGATCCACGATACTTACATTACCGTCCAAATAATTTAATGATTTGGGCCGGCTTACTTGAAGGCCAAAAACGGAATTTCAATGTACTTGACATGGGACGGACGGAAAAAGATAATGAGGGATTGAGAAGTTTTAAACTAAGCTGGGGTTGCACCGAAACCCCCATATATTATAACTATTACCCCTCACTCCCCCAGAGCAGTATGTTACAACACGCGAACAAATACATCATCAAACCCATAATCCAAAATAGCCCCACCATCGTCTGCCGCCTCACCGGTAAACTGGTGTATAAATTGTTTCCGATGAGGTTTGTTTAATAGCATTGAAGCCTTTGCTAAGGATGTCGCAGATATTTTACGCCTGAACATAATTGGATAAAACTGCATTTAAGCCTCATTTGTCAAACTCTATTACAAAAAGTTAGTAGAAAATGTGTGGCAGAAAGTTAAAAAAATGTCTAAAAACTGTTGACTGATAATATCAATTTTCGTAAATTTATAATTCCTTTTGAGGGAAATATTCCGCGATAGCTCAATGGTGGAGCATTCGGCTGTTAACCGAAGGGTTGCAAGTTCGAGTCTTGCTCGCGGAGCATAAAATAGAAAACCCCGTCCGATGACGGGGTTTTCTATTTTAAACTACTCTTGAGGTGGGGTCCTGTCTTGCCTGCCCGCCAAGTAGGCGGGCTCGCGGAGCCAAAGGTCTGATGAAAGTCAGGCCTTTTTTATTTTAAAGCTTCTCACAAAGAATGATTCTTTCTTTCTCGCCCTCCCATCGTACGGACTATTTGCCCCAACTAAATTAAGCCAATGTCATGATTCAGAATCTGCTTTGAAAGTAGAGACGCTCTGCGAGCGTCTCACCTAGCTTGAATGAGAAAGATGATTAAGTCAGAGTCTTTATCTCAATATTGTAAATTTTGACTTTTCGTATGGAGACGCTCGCAGAGCGTCTCTACATCATTTATTTGATACCATAAATTCAGGGTGTGAAGTAATTCGGACGGAACTTTCCGATGCAAGGAACATCAGCGTATAACAAAAAACCCCGCTATATTGCGGGGTTTTGTTTTCGTCGGTTTTAATTTATTTACTTTTTACCTCTTGCCAACGCCAACTGAATGAGTTTATCGAGGGCTTTTTCGTAGGGATAGCCGGCTGCTTCGGCTGAACGCATAAATCCGGCGCCCTCGCTCAAATCGGGATTAGGATTAGCCTCAAGCACGAAAACCTCACCATCGGCACGCAGACGCATATCTACACGGGCGTAATCACGAAGGTGCAGAACGGAGAAAGCTTTCAGGGCAATTTTCTCAATTTTTGCAAGCAGTTTTTTAGGCAGCTTTGCCGGACAAATCGGAATGGTTTTATGGTACGCCTCATGGAGCGAATCCCATTTAGCCTGATAACTGACTATATTTTCGAGGTGATCGGGCATGGTAGAAAAATCAATCTCGCTGATAGGCAGAACCATCAATTCCTTGTCGCCAAGTACGGATACGTTCAATTCCCTGCCTTCTATGAACTCTTCCACCAGAGCAGGCTGCTTAAACTCGTTGTGGACGTGCTTTATGCGCTTCCCCAGGCTGGCCAGATCATGAACCACGGAAGCATTCTCAATACCCACACTGGCATCCTCAAAAAGCGGCTTTACGATCAGAGGATAGTGCAGGTTATGCTTAACCTTCAGGTTTTTGGTCAACGGGAATATCTCAAACGCAGGGGTCTGAATACCATTGGCAATGAGGATTTTCTTCGCTAATAGCTTGTTTTGGCAGGTTGCAAGAGCAATCGGGGGAGCGCCGGTATATGGCACACCGTACAAATCGAATAACCCGGCAACGTTCATTTCCAGCTTAGGCTGGCCATGGAAAATCTCCACGAAATTGAATACCACGTCCGGTTTATACTCCTGCAGAGCATTAAGAAGCACGTCCAGATTGTCATTTACATTGAGGGATATGACCTCATAGCCCTGAGAGGCGATCCTCTGCCCCATCTGGTCATACTCGTCCATGGGGGTCACATTTTCAATTTCAAAGTACGGTTTGAAATTTAAATTTGACTTTTCAAGATCAGATTTGTAAATATATAGTTCTGGATTCGTTTCATTATACAGGAGCAGTACTTTACTTCTTGTTGCCATAACGTTATCCGGGATTAAATTAAAATATTTCAGTTGTAAATTACAACATAAACTTCTCATTAAAAACTGGGTGACCCCGACAGATGAGTTTTTATCCGCAGCCGAATAAATATCAGTGCGGCCCGTTTGCGCTAAAGTATGCTCTTGTAATGCTTGGACAATTTAAAGACGAGCATAACATTGCGCATAAAGCAGGTTCAACGTGGTGGTATGGCACTGATGAAATCGGTTTGGCAAAAGCAACGAGAAGTTTTCACTGCCGCATGGTACACTTTAAAAGCTCCGAACCGGCCGACGCGATCAAGCTGCTCATTAAGCAAATTAAACGAGGACGCCCCTGCATTCTCAGTGTTGACAATTGGGAGCACTGGTTTACGGTTATCAATTACGACCATAATAAATTTATTGTGGTAGACAGCGGCCTTGAAAAAGTCATTACTATTTACTCCGCGCGTCAGCTTATCAAGCGATGGAGATTTTACGATGAGGAAGAAGATATTTACCGCTTTGATGGTTACGCTCTTATTCCGGCAATTAAAGTAACAACAAAAGCTAACTTCACTCTTGAAAAAGCAAAGCAGGTAATGCAAAAACGTAATCAGGACCTCGCGGTGAAGTGGGATAAATATTTTAACGACCTGATAAACATCTGCCGTCCTTTAACCCCGAATGCGCAAAAGACGATGTCACTGAATGAATTTCTCAGAAGGAATGAAGCCCTGCTTGTTGAACAAGTCGCGAACTGGCACGGCACTCCAACATATCCGGAATTGAAAAAGATTCTGACAAATATGAAATTCGTAGCCGAAGTGTATGATTTGTTGATATATGTCAAAGATCAGAAGAAAGCGCTTGTAGACCTTGCATCGCTGCTCATGATGTACTCATGCGGCAAGTACGGAATGGATCCTATCTATTAGTTGACCGGCTGCTCAGCCAAAAACTTATCAATCGCCTCAATCACCGCCTGCTTAGAAACCTGCTTCATACATTCCCCCGTTTTATCTTTACAAGCGTATTCAAATCCAAGATTCAGACATGGCGCCGAGTGATAGGTGCTTTGTATAGAAACAGAATTTTTATTTAGCGGTCCCCACCTCAGGTAATTAATAGGGCCATGCAACGCTATAAGGTTGCACCCCACGGCTGCCCCAAGATGCATAATTCCTGTATTCACCGAAATCATCATGAAAGAATTTCTAATGAGTTCAGCAGTACTTGTTATTGATCTGCCGGCATCATTCACAACCCGGCAATCGCCGCACATTGCTGCCAGCTCTTTGAGTGACGGTTCATCATTTTTTGAACCGGAAAGATAGATAGTGAATCCTTTAGAATTGAGATATTGTATAATCGCGGCCCAGTTCTGATTGTCCCATTCCCTTCTGTGCGATTTTGTTCCACCCGATTTTATATGGATGATAACGCGTTTATTATCAACCTCAGAAGGAGTGTTGAATTCAATAGCCGGCATGTTCGAATCATTTTTAGAACTGACCCAGTGCAGATTTTTCAGATTTACAACCTCATGAACCGCGTTATTATGATGTACTGTTTCATCAAATCCATAATGCCGGAACTGCCCTTCGGTTTCAAACCCGCGTGTATATCGTGCTCTTGAAAACAAAACAAATATTGCGCTCAATCTTGTCCACTGTCCCGCGTCAATGAAAATATCATATTCTTTTTCGCGTATCGTTTTGATTGTCTTCACAATTGAAGAATAATCGAGTTTTATAATTTCATCCGAGTAACCGATCAACCGGGCAGTTTCAACAACACTGCCGGGCAGATACAATGTGATATGAATAAAAGGGTCGTATTGTTTTATGTCTTTGAGTAATGCCTGGGTCAGGATTGTATCCCCGATAGCGGGAGTTAACAACAGTGCTACACGTTCAACAGATTTCGGGCGTTTCCTTTTTCTACGAAAGAGACTTAATAGTTTGAGAACCGGAATGCCTATAACCCGGTCAATTTTTTTCAAAAGCAAGTTACCGCGAAGTTTCATGATGCGCGAAAGTTATAGTGATGCCTGTTATAAATGGGCTAAAAATCGAAAAGGGAAATAAATTATAGAACTGTCAAATGAAAAAGCTAATATCGCTGCTTCTATTGTTCAGTCAGAAAATACAAAATAATATTAAGGACGATGATGGCCGAAATTACAAAGATAATGAGGGCTTTGCGCTCTCTTCTCTTTCTTTCCATGTGTATCTCGCCCCCAAGTTCCGGAATTTCTTTTTTACCGTTCAGTTTTTCAAACATAGATATACTTGAATTAGATTAATATAACTGGAATAAAAACAGGCTGAAATCAGCCAATCATTGAGAACTTCAATAATTAATAGTTTGTAATTGAAAGATAGCAAAATTAATGATTAAAAAACAATAATATTAATTTGCCATACCTTATTCAATAGGATTAAATTATCTCTTTTCGTTTGATTTTCGCAATATAAAAGCCGTCAAATCCGCTCTCGGCCGGTGATACCTTTTTGTCTTCAATCAGCTCAAACCCGTAGTTATTGCTCAGGAATTTTTCAACCTGTTTTTCGTTTTCTGAGGGAAAAATACTGCATGTTGAATATACCATTATCCCGCCGGGTTTTACAATCCTGCTGTACTTACTGATAATCTCATCCTGTGTCGCTCTTATTTGATTGACCGAAGCAATGTTCAACTTCCACTTTCCATCGGGATGCCTGCGCAATACCCCGCTGCCCGAGCATGGTACATCCAAAAGAAGCCTGTCGGCGGAGTCATACAGACGTTTTATTACTTTCGTAGAATCAATAACGCGGGTCTCGACAATTTCAATCCCGTCTCTTTTGGCACGGTGCCGTAGTTCACCAAGCCGGCGGTCTGTAATATCCAGTGCGATGATTCTTCCTTTGTTCTTCATCAATGAACCGATATGCAATGCTTTGCCGCCACTGCCGGCACATGCATCAACTACACGCATTCCGGGTTCAATATCCAATGCTTCGGCAACCAGTTGCGAAGAAGCATCCTGTATTTCAAATAATCCATCTTTGAAAGCTTTCGTCATAAACAGATTTGATTTGTTCATCAGCAGCAATGCATGAGGATATCCGGATATTTCATTAACATGAACATTCTCGCTCTCGAGAATATCCATGAGTTCATGTTTCGTTATCTTCAGTGTATTGGTACGTATAACTACGTCTGCCTTCTGATTGAGCACAGGCAATTCTTTTTCCCACCGCTGTTCTCCGAGTTCGGAAGCCCCGAATTCATCCAGCCAATCCGGGATTGATTCACGTACAACACGCTGTGACGATAGTTCTTCTTTCTTCCGGTTCAGATATTCTGCATTGAGATGCTCTGAACATAACCATTCGGGAACATCCTGACCCGCAAGTGAAAAGTGTATTGCTAATATCTTATCAAGCTGCTTTGGTGACTGCGTATCGTATGTGCCGTTAATCGCGTGAAGCAGACGCCAATTGCGTACTATCGTGTATGTGGTTTCGGCGATGAACTTCCGGTCGCGCCCACCCCATTTTTTGTTTGATTTTATAACAAAATCAATTACATGATCAGCAAACCGGTTTTCGAAAAATATTGCGGTTAATGCCTGTTTTACGGCTTCTACGAGGTTTTTATGAAGAGTCACTATAATTCTTATTTTCTTAAATATAGTATGCAATATACGGCTAATTCTGCTCTTTCTTTATGTGTGTTTTGCATAGTAGCATTATGGAGTAAACTCACCCCGGGAAAGAAGCCCCCACCCCTCCGAAGGCGGGCAAGCCTCAATCCCTCTTCTCGCTTAGGATAATGGTGTCACGCTGAAGATATTCTTGTCATTCCGTAAAATCTGACGTGTGGATATAGAACGAAGAGAATGACTTAGCACGTCAGATTTATACGGAATCCAGGTGAAAATTTGGTATGGGCAAGAATGGATTCCGGATCGCCTCCGGCGTCCGGAATGACAAAAACGTTTTTCGTTATAACAACACAACTTACTTTGCTTACTTAATATGTAAACCGTGATGAGCCTGTTCTATTTAGTGCTTAAAAAGCGAAATCCAAGCCCGTCAAGATTGTGCTTTTTGCATCTTTTTCTCCATATTTGCATCTAAATAATTAAAAAAGGAGTATTTATGGTTAAAGAGAAATTGGTAATTGAAGGCATGTCCTGCAATCATTGTGTTATGTCGCTGAAAAAAGAATTGACGAAAAGCGATATTACGGTCATTGAAGCCGGAATCGGATTCGCTTATATCGAATTCGACGAGACCAAGGTTAACGACGCGAAAGTTTCGGAAGCTGTGACAGAAGCCGGATTCACATTAGTAAAAACTGAAAAGTAAGAAATCTGTTTTGAGTACGAGAGTTACATTACCTGTTGAGGGAATGACCTGCGCCGCTTGCGTTGCGCGTGTCGAAAAGGTTCTTAAGAAAATAGACGGCGTTGAAAATGTCGCCGTTAATTTAGCGACAGAAGAAGCATCCTTCGACCTTGAAAAATCAAAAGCCTCTCCGGATGAAATATACAAGGCTGTAGAAGAGTACGGTTACAAGATTGATATTACCGCGCTCATTGAATCAAAAAATGCTATACCGGAACAAACGGAAAACAGGTTTGAGAAAAATGAGCGGCGTTTGCAAAATGATTTTCGTATCTCGCTTGTTTTAGCAATCCCCGTCTCCGTACTCGGCATGCTTTCGATGTGGGATGGGCTATTTGAACTGCTTCATGTTACTCCGGGTACGCTCAATACTATCTTATTCATTTTATCCACTGTAGTACTCGTATTACCGGGCAGAAGGTTTTTCATTGCCTTCTGGAGAAACTCCAAACACTTTTCCGCGGATATGAATTCCCTTGTAGCCATCGGTACCGGAGCGGCATATATATACAGTGCAGTCATGACATTCTTTCCCACGTTATTGCACATCCATCATGGTAACCCGCATACGTATTATGATACTACAGTAGTAATTATCACCCTTATCCTCATGGGTAAATGGCTTGAGAGCCGCTCAAAAAGAAAAACAACTCAGGAAATTCAAAAGCTGCTCGAACTTCGCCCGAAAGACGCGACGGTTATCAGAGGAGGTACACAATTGACCATTCCCATTGAGCAACTGAGAATTGGTGATCTGGTTGTCATAAAGCCCGGAGAAAGAATTTCCGCAGATGGCATTATTGTTACCGGCACAACGCATGTTGATGAATCCATGGTGACCGGTGAAAGTTTCCCGGTTAAAAAAGCTCCGGGGGCAAAGGTTGTTGGCGGAACCATCAATAAAAACGGATATATTGAATTTGAAGTACAAGCGCTTGGCGACAATTCGGTACTCGGGCAAATTATCAAGATGGTTGAGGAAGCACAGGGCTCCAAGGCGCCAATACAGAACCTTGCTGATAAAATTGCAGCAGTGTTTGTTCCGGTTGTCCTTGTTATAGCTATTGCGGCACTTACCGGCTGGTTGTTTATCGGCGATGCGCCGTTGAGTGTGGCTCTGATGAATTTTGTTGCAGTACTGATTATTGCCTGTCCATGTGCATTAGGGTTAGCAACACCTACCGCTATTATCGTCGGCACCGGCAATGGAGCTAAAAGAGGCATTCTTATTAAGAACGGCGAAGCGCTTGAGATTGCCCATAAGATTGATATGTTACTGATTGATAAAACCGGGACGTTAACAGAAGGGCTTCCGACTATTGCTGATACTTCATTCACATCTAATGAAAAAGATAACATTCTATCTCTGATCGCTTCAGTTGAAGCGAAATCGGAGCACCCTATAGCAAACGCAATAACCGGATATGCAAGGACAAATAACTTATCGTTATCGGAATGTTCTGAATTTGTCTATACCGAAGGCAAAGGTGTGAGCGGCAAGGTGCAAGACACGATCATCCATGCAGGCAATTGGAATTTTATAATTGAGAACACCGGATCTGTGCCGGAAAAACCTGATATCAGCAACCATACCGGTATTATCATATACGCAGCGGTCAATAAAAAGTATGCAGGCTATATTGTTCTGGACGACACGATAAAATCTTCATCCTTAGAGGCAATTGCCAGATTGAAAAAAATGGGCATTAAAACAGTCATGTTAACAGGTGACGCGGAAAGAACCGCTCAAGCCATCGGACAGAAAATCGGGATTGACGAAATTATTTCGGGAGTGCTCCCCGGCGACAAAGCAAACTATGTTCGCAAATATCAGGCGCAGAATAAAGTAGTTGGCATGGTCGGAGATGGCATCAATGATGCGCCGGCTCTTGCCGCCAGCAATGTTGCATTTGCAATTGGCACCGGCACCGATGCAGCGATTGAAACGGCGTCTGTAACGATTTTACGAAATGATCTCTCTGGTGTAGTTGATGCTATTCACCTCTCAAGAAAAACCATCCGCATAATTAAACAGAATCTTTTCTGGGCATTTGTTTACAATAGCATAGGAATACCGCTCGCAGCATTCGGACTATTGAATCCAATGTTTGCCGCTCTGGCAATGTCTATGAGCTCGGTATCTGTTGTCAGTAATTCTTTACGTCTGAGAAAATAACTGTATTGTTATCAGTTCTTTTTCTTTTTCAGAAGGAAGAATATAACGAAAGCCAGGACAGAGCCCGAGAAAACAAATATCCAAGTCGGGGTTTCTTTCAACTTATACGGACGGAATGTAACAGAAAGAGTCTTCCCTTTCCCGATATCCGATAAGTTGTAAGACCAAGTCAGTTTGTTGTTATGAGCTTCTGTCGCGTTGTGGACGAGTATTTCTCCCGGGAATTCATATTTATATGTGACTTTAAACTTTGAGCCGTCATATCCGAACATGGGAGAAACAGGAGGAATAAATTGTGAGAATACTATCTGATTAGCCGCGCCTTCCTGAAATGAAAACCGGGAATCAGCGAACGGCTTCATAGTATTAAGCGAATCCAATTTATCAAATGAGAACTCAATTTTCGCGTGGTAGGTTGAATCGGTAGAGTCAGCGTATACAACTATTTTCTCAATCTTTGCAAATTTGGATTTAAATTCTTCTTTCAATGAATCGGCATTGAATATCCCGATTTGCGAAATAAGCTTGCTGCTATCCTGATTATTCAACTGCATCCAATAATGGATTTTCATTGAGCCGGAGCCGTCAATTTTTAACTTTACTTCCTGTTCGTAGTTTAAACAACCCGAAAGAAGAAATAATGATGATAAAATTAGAAAACTATAAAGAGTAAAATATTTATTATGCATCTGCGTACTCGAATTCAACCTAAAATAGAGTGTAAAGTTATAGAATTTTTTCCTCTTTTTCACTATTTTTACTAAGCAAAATTATAGGAGTTATAATTGCCTACTTATGATTATAAATGCACAAAGTGCAAAAAAGAGTTCGAATTTTTTCAATCTATGAACGATAAACCGCTTACTGAGTGCCCGGAATGCCACGGGAAGATGAAGCGTAAAATCGGTGCCGGATTAGGACCTATTTTCAAAGGTTCCGGTTTTTACGAGACCGATTACAAGAAAAATAATACTTCTTCAAGCAATCACTCATCCGGTAAAAAGGATTAAAAGATTCGATTTTTTCTCCGGTCAACACCGGAAAACTTGGTTATCAAAATATTACAACGAAATAAGCACATAAAAAAAGTTCTGCCGCAATGACAGAACTTTTTTATTTTTAAAGACACAATCTCTTATTCAACCAGCGACAAATATCTTTCAACCTCGCGGGTGTATGCTGACTTGGAATAATCTTTTTTGATTGAAAGGAAGATTTCTCTTGCCTCATCATTTTTGCCGATGTTCATGTAATTGATTCCGGCATAAAGCATGTATTCAGGAGTAAGTACATTCTCAGAACTTACTTTTGCGGCTTTCATGTATAAGTCAGCTGCTTTTTCAGCATTGTTCTGAGCTTCATAGCAGGCAGCCTGGCCGGCTAAAGCCGCGGCTTTAAGAAAATCACTGCCGCCGCTGTAGTCATCATACGACTTCATCGCCAGATCATATTTTTTCAGAAAGTAATAACTGTTAGCTAAAAAGATCTTTGCCTGTTCACCGTTATCAGATGAGCCGTATTCTTTAACAATCTGCTCAAGGCCGATTATCTTGGAAGCAGGATCGCCTTTGATGGCCTGTTGATATGCACCTGCATTATACATCTTCATAACTTTTGATAAAGCATAGTTTGCTGCTTCATTAGCAGAATTGCGTGCATTATTGTAAATAAGAAATCCGATTACAACAGCAGCAACAACACCGGCTGAAATTGAAAGGACTTTTTTATTTTCAGTAAAAAAAGAAACAAACTTATAGTATATGGTTACCATTGTATCTTGTTTAATTTCTTTTCTCGAAATTTTCTTTTGTTTCGCTAACATCTATAATCCTTAAGAATGAAATATAAATTACTTGTTTGTAAAACGTATATGATTTGAAAATATCCATGCTTTATTGTACATGTATACTTCTATCCGGTATACGCCTTCATCAGTCATATCAATTCTAACTTCACTATCCGCTTTAGTCTCAATTACCTCACCATTGCGGAGAATCCTGATTTCAGGAGCCGGGCCCGGAGCATTAACACATAACCTGAATGAGTCCGAACCTGTTACGGTATCGCCCATTTCGAACCTGTTATTCCCTGTTTCAGCCCAAAAACGAAATCCAAAGGAATTACAAATATAATCATTTGCCACAAAACAACAGCCATTTTTTATCGCAGAAATCACTTGTTTTGCTGCCGTTTGCACTCCTTCCGCATCTTGCGAAATACGCATCTTTTTCTGTAAAAGGACGTGTGTACGGATTGCCTTGAATAAAACCTTATACGGGAAGACCTCAACCTCGAAAAAGCCCATTAAATTGACCTTATGGGCATGGGCATCTGTTCCTCCGATAGCCACAACCTTGCGCTGTAAGCTTATTTCGTCCCATTTTTGAAGAGTTTCAGGTGCCGGAGCGTTCAAAGAGCGCAACGGGTGAATAAAATGCTCATACCGGTTCTGCTCGTTAAGGGTCTCCATCCACTCGCTCATGTGGTTCCAAATCTCTATCCCGTCAAAATCAGAATTATCCCATTCAGTCCATGGATAGGGCGGGTGCTCTTTAAAAGCGGTTCGTTTTTCATGCGGATGTGCAATAATGCTGAATCCGCCGCTTTTTTTGATCATTTTTAGATACTCAGCGGCCGGCACGCGTGTGGAAAGTGTCTCCTCAGTGTCAAGGACTATACAGTGATTTCGATTTTCTTTATCATTGATTTCATAACCGAGGATCAAAAGAGTTTTATCGTAGAATTTCTCATATCCCTCTTTTTTAGCACGGAGCGTATTATGATCGGTAATAATAATAAAATCCAGATTTACTTCACCTGCGGAGCGTACGATTTCGGGGATGGTTCCTGTACCATCCGAAAAGTCCGAATGTATGTGCATCGCTCCCACATATTCAAACATGATATGTTTTCTTTCTCTTTTTAATGCAAGTTATCGTAAAACCAGAACTTATTCAAGTGAAGAATATTTCTTCACTATACAAAAAAAGGACTTTCGAATTCTTTAAAAAAATTCGAAAGCCCTTTGCCGCACATGCTTAGGGTTAGACTTCTAAGAGGGTGCTGTACCGAGTGGTATTATGCACTTTCAATGTTTCAATTTTTGAGATTAAAACATTAACCCTTTCATTTTCTGCGTCATCGAAATTTTCATATGATTCTTCCGAGCCGAAAACAAAAATTTCCTGGAATGAATTTGCTTTTCCTTTTATTTCATATACTTCATATGAAACCAGTCCTTCAGGCTTAATGAGTGACTTCAACTCCTGAACTGAGGAAACATAATCTTCTCTCTTTTCCGGTATAACATCATATTGAACAGTAAAAATGACTTTTGGCATTATAGCTCCATAATTTATAGTTTTAATTCTCAATTTCACCGGCAAAATTTATCTCGGCCGGGCCAGTAAGCGAAACATTAGAAATTGAATCTCCGTCTCTGATAAAATCAACCACAAGTTGTTTTCCGCTTGTCGGAATGATTGTTACCGGATTGTTTACGTGAGAGTTCAAGTGTGAAATCAATGCAACCGCTGTAGCGCCTGTTCCACAAGCTAATGTCTCTGCCTCAACACCGCGTTCATATGTCCGCAAGTGTACTATAGTATTTTTTATCGTTAAAAAATTCACATTCGTTCCGCCGGGACTAAACATCGGATGATAGCGGAGTTTCCTCCCTATTCCGGCCACATCAAACGAAGAAAGTGCAGCATCTCCAAATTCCGCCACGTCAATAACAAGATGCGGAGATCCTGTATCAATAAATGACGCATTGATGGTTTTGCCTTCAAAGTTCAGTGGAAAATTCAATTGAAGCTTTGTTGGGCTCTGCAGATAAAATTTAATTATTTCATCGCTAATCACTTCACCTTCAAAATTTTCACCGATACAGACAAATTTCACCTTTGAAGCGCTGAATTTCTTTTTCTCACGGGCAAAGCGGATGGCACACCTCGCACCATTTCCGCACAAACTGCCTGTTGAGCCGTCGGCGTTAAAATACTCCATCGCAAAATCCGTACCCTGAGCCTTGGCAACAGTTATTATCCCGTCAGCACCTACGCCAAAGTAACGATTGCATATTTTCTGAATGAACTCTGCCGTTAGAACCAGATCCGGATTCTCATCTCTATCGAAAGCAATGAAATCATTGCCGGCGCCATTCATTTTTACGAAAGAATATTTTTTCATAACATTGTAATTTAGCTGAATATTGCGTTCTTTTCAATGAAAATCTTCGGAATATTCGTTTTTAAATACAAAAATGAGGGAAAACATTGATTTGGATGTGAATTTATTCCAATCAGGCAGGGATCGTCACCAATTATTTCGTTTTGACAGTACTAAACAGATCAGAGATGTTCAGTTTCATCATCTTCTTTCCGACAAAAAAGAACATTAGCACAAGAGCGACATCAACAAAGACGTTGTTCAAGTATGTACCCAATATGAACATAATTAATGCAGCTACTGCGAATACCGATACACTCAACTTCTCATATTGCACGATAATCACATTTTTCGATAATGAATACATATAAAATGCCGGAACGATATAACTTATGAATGTTGCCATGGCGGCGCCATTCATTCCCCAAATGGGAATTAGGATAAAATTCAATGTAATGTTAAGAACAAAAGCAATCGCATCGTTAAACAAGAAATATGTACTCTTACCCATTTTATACGGGAAGATTGAGTTAAACGAAACAATGCCGTTACACAAGTAGCCGAGGAGAACGAACGGAAGAATCGTGATTCCGCTTTTATAAGCCGGATTGAACAAGTATATCGAATCACTAATCTTGATATCGAACAAGACAGGGATCAGCAACGAAACTGTTAAAAATATGGAAATTGCCATGAACAAATATTTGGTGAAAACTCTGCCGAAATGTTCGCTATACCCTTCGCTGCCGAATTTTTTAATAGCGTGAGGAACCCAAGCCGTCCTGAATGCAATAACGTAAATGTACATTACATTCGCGATCTTGTATGAAAAACTGTATATCCCTACTTTCTGGGAATCATAAAAGTGATCCAGAATAATTCTATCTGCCAAATCAGTACAAGTCGTAAAAATTCCGGCGAGCATGAGCGGAAGGCTGAATTTGATTATCGCAGAAAGATCAAAAGGCAGGTACTGTCCGGTAAAGTTTTTACCGGTGTAAGCCGACATCAAAATCATGGTAGTAAGGTGTGCAATCACTTGAGAAAGTACCAGCCCATAAATGCCGAATCTGAAATAAATAATCAATACGAACGTAAGAATAAAATTCGTCCCGGCATTGATAAAGGTATAGAAAATTACCTTCCCTACTTCCTCTTTTGTTTTTTGTAGTTGCAAGATAAGATCAACGCACGCTTCCAATACAAGCAGCCAGGCAAACAACCTAATTGTTGAAATATAATCTACTGAGCCGGTAATGGTCATTGACATTTGAGGGGCTGTAATATAAATCAGCAATGACATTACTATACCGATAATAAATGCACCCGTTAAAAGGACGGAAAAAGTTTTTTGCCGGAGTTTCTCATCAGTGGCATCTATGTAAAATTTGGTAAGGGTACTGTATAAGCCGCCTTGAATTATCGTAAGTAAAATCAGGTAACCGGTTAGGAACAACGAATAGTAACCGTACTCCCTCGGCATAATGTAGTGAGAGATTATCGGAAGTAATAAAAAATTGGCAGCCTTAAGGAATATATTTGCTACTGAATAAGACAGAATATTCTGTACAACGTTTCCTTTACTTCTCATACAATACCGCGCGATTTGTATAATTCATAAAGGCGTTTGTTTACACTGCTGTAACTGTGGTATTTTTCCACCCACAACTTTCCCCTGCTTCCGTAATCTTCACGCAGATTTTTATCATCAATAAGCTGCATGAGCACATTGTATAGTTCATCAGCGTTATTTGCTACAACAAACGGGTTTTCGGGAAGCCATTCAGCATACTCTTTACTCATATTGGTGATGACCGGAATACCCATTGCGAGGGTTTCTATTCCGGCTTTACCGTACCCCGTGCCGCCCATCGTGCCGCCGACCTGATCAATACAAATATCACAGGTACTTTTTATTTGCAACACTTCTTGTCTCGGGACGTTTTCAAGGAGCCGGAAATCAATAAATTTTTCACCCTGAATCTTCTTAATAACATCGAGTATTAATTCAGTCCCTTTGTACCGCCTGTTAGTCGGAGAATGAACAATGCGCACTGCTTTATGCTCATGAGCTTTTCTCCCGGGAAGTTCTGAAGAGTCATAGGGATAAAACACGTATTCCAATCCCGGCATCATCTGCAAATGATCAAATTCAGAAGTGATATTCAGATCTGAAATATTATGCAGCTCGGGAATAATTCCCCGGATCCGCAGATCACTTCCGTAATAGCAACAAACGATTTTCTTCCCGGCAGACCTCCATTTCTTTGCCTGGGCGGCATTACGGTAAAAATCGAGGCCGGCATCATAGTGAATAATATCGTACGTATCCAGGAGATATTCTTCAATAATTTTTTCAACAACCGGCTTGCGGAGATAATCGTTTAGTTTAAAATAGTATTCCTCGATGATATTGTTTGACTTGAATACCGGAATTCCTTTTGCAGGGGCTTTTTCCCTAACGCCGACTTTCTTCTTTCTCCAGTATTTCGCCAGCTTAAAGTCAGGCAAAGGGAAATTCAGACAAATATCCTCTGGAAAATCCCTAACGTTTTGATGGAAGGTAATAAGGTGTGATTCATCGCCGGATGCAATGTGCATTTTGTAAAAGTCATAGGGCACCCCCGCGTAATTTTGCGGAGCAAGGTGCAGAATTCTTTTCATTATAATTCTTTGTAGTATGTATCCCGGAAAATGCCCCGCGATCCAAAGTTTTCTTTGAAACGGCCGAGGCCCCAGTTCGGTTCCATATTTACCGTAAAGATACCGAAATCCAGAAACTTAAATCCTTCATGACGATAGCGTTTCATGATTTCATAAAACAGCAAATTTACAGGACGATATTTTTGATATTCTTCGTCATGACTTATATAGAACGCAAGTACCACATTCTTATTGGCGCTAAAATTACATACACCGGCCATGAGTGTATCACCTTTGAAGGCACCAAACAACCGGATTTTTGTGGGGAACATTGATTTTAATTTCTTCAACTCATCAAGCGTATGCGTCGGAGTAACATTATGCCTCATTTTTAGATTCTTTTTCAAGATTTCATAGTAATCGGCAAATCTATCCGTCTCAACTATCTCTACACCCTGTGCAATTGCCTTTTTAACCGAAGTTCTGGCTTCTGCACGGTATGTCGACAGCAAAGCATCATCATCGTTATCGAGCTGCACAACACTGGATATTTCACGTTTTAAATATTGAAAACCATTTCTGTAAAGTGCAAAATCAAAATAGTTGGAGTATTTGGAGGCATAATAAATTGGAGGTGGTGTCAGTTGAATCGCATCTACTTTTAGTGATTTCGCATACCTGATTAGACCTTCAGTAACGTCAAAAGCATCCCGAACGGTAAAATCGGCCTTGTACGCAACACCGCCATATGAAGCACCCGAATGGGAGGAAAGGATTTTTTTTCCATCGCGGTTAATTATTGCAGCCGGAAAAACGGCAAACGGCTTGTTTTCTTTCAAGATAATTGCAGATCCGTCTAAAAAACGCCCCTTAGGATGATATGATAAAAATTTACGTTTGTGAAACAAAGTGCCATTGTCGGTGTCTTCCACAAAGGCATCCCATTCGGCATCCTTTGAAGAAGAGGCGACGTATTGCTCAAAATCTATCATACGAAATCCTAAAAAGTATTATTACTATCCTGAAAGATAGTGATATGAGCTCAATTCCTCAATGATAAATTGGCCGCAGAGTACCATTTATAATTTACGGTTTTAGCATATATTTGCTATGTGATTTCTCAAATTTTACCTGTTTGAAAGTTTACAAGTTTATGAACGAGGTTGATTATTATCTTCAGTTAATTCTGGATCCGCATAACCCGGTGTTCATCGTCGTATTATTTACCATCCTGTTTTTCTTCACATCCTATTTTATCTACCGGCATGTTATACAGCCGATGCAGAAAAAGTGGAACCTTGAAAAAAGAGAGTTTGAGTTAAAGACGAAGGAATTAGAACTTACCAACCTGCGAATAGTAGCCGCCTTTATTGAATCCGACCCTAACCCCATTTTCAGAACAGGACCGGATTGCCGGATAATACAATGTAACCGGGCTGCCAAAAGCACATTTAACCTCAATGAAAACTCCAATCCTCATATTAATGAAATCCTCCCCACTCTTGATCTGGATTGCAAAACAGAAATTGAGAATAATGCCACGATTAAAAAAAGCATAAAGATTGGCACGAAAGAGTACGGTGTATTCTTTTACGGTTTAAAGAATCTAAACATGGGACAAATTTACCTGATAGATATAACTGACTCAAGCAACCACGAAAAAAGGCTTATTGAATCAGAGCAGAAATACCGGGAACTTTCCTTTCATTTGCAGGATAGTTTCGAATTGGAAAAACGTAAAATTGCCATGGAGCTCCACGATAGCCTTGGACAGAGTTTATTGTTTATAAAACTCAAATTGAATAATGAACTTAGCGGCTCTCAATCAAACCCGGCCATTTTAAATGATATAGGGTTATCCCTTGATACCGCCATCGAGGAGTTACGCAGTATCATGTTTGACCTGAAACCGAGAGCTCTGGACGATTTTGGGTTATTGGAGGCAGTAAAATTGCTTTGCGTAAAAGTCAACCAAGAAAACGGTGTTACAGGCTCGGTGGATTTTATCGGCACACCGATGCGCCTCGAAAAGAAAAAGGAGTTATACATGTATCGTATTATTCAGGAGGCTTTGAATAACATACTGAAACATGCGCAGTCCAAAGAATATGAAGTCCAGTTCATTTATTCCAGCAACTATTTAAAAATCATCATATCCGATCATGGCATCGGTTTCGATCCGGACAATTTGCAAAGCAGAGGTTATGGCTTGTTGAACATGGGAGACAGAATTGCTGCAATTGAAGGGACAATGAAAATCAAATCTGCTGTAAATGAGGGAACGTTGTTAATATTTGAATTACCCTATTAGGACAATTAATGAAGAATATAAGAATTTTACTTTGTGACGACCATGCACTTTTTAGAAGCGGCATAGTAAGCTTATTGAAAGATGAACCCGGTTATTTTGTTGTCGGCGAGGCTGAAAATGGTAAAGAAATGATTGATAAATTCGATCAACTTAAGCCCGATGTTGTTATTGCAGATATTTCCATGCCCGGTGCGTCCGGAATTGACGCCGCCAAAGAGATAAATAGGAAATATGATAATATCCGGATTCTGTTTTTAACCATGCTGCAGGATGAAGAATACATCTATCTGGCAATTAAAGCCGGAGGTCTGGGCCTCATCAATAAAAATATTGTTAAAGGTGAACTGCTTTATGCCATTAAGGAAGTCAGCGAGGGCCGCGAATATTTTGGCCCAAACTACAGCCCTGAAAAAATTAATGCCCTTGTTCTGAAATACAGTCATCCGGAAAAGAGCAGCACCACAACAAGCGTATATGATGACCTGACGCATACGGAGAAAAGGATTTTGGAAGGTATTGCAGAAGATATGTCCAGTGCCGAAATTGCGGATAAATTATGCCTCGGAAAACGAACAATTGATTCATACCGTGCCCGCCTCATTGATAAGTATAACTTAAAATCACTCCACGGGCTCATTAAGTTTGCCTTACTTTATGTCGAGAGTAAAAAAATAGAGTAATTCTACAGTTTCTTTTCTTATTTGGCAACTTTGAAGTGTATTCCGGCTCCAAATTAATGGCAATATTACTGTTTCCTTTGAACGTCACAGAGTTTAGGTTCCATTCGCAAACTAATCAAGAAAGGTATCTTCATGAGAAAGTCGTTCTTATTTTTAATGATATTTTTGGCAGGAGTGGGAGTTCATGGCCAAAATATTGTGGGGAAAATATTTCTAAGTGCTGAAGCGACCGGACTGTTCGGCCCGCCGTCAGTATCTATTCCTATTGAGACGTCAACCCTGAGCGATATGTTAAAACTAACGAATGATTATATCATGTTCAGAATCGACAAAGATAGTCTCACAATTCTCAACAACAATAGAATTCCGATTTATCCAAAGAATGCAGTAATTAAAGAATCTGAGATTTTTAAGTACTGCAGTGTTTCTTTGCTTAACAAGATGCTTATCGGCGGGAAGGCGGCTGTAACAAACATTGAGCTAAGAAACTTCGGCATTCTGGCAATTAGTAACGGGGAGTTCGTCCTCGAATTTCAATCACCCTGTCCACCTGATTGCCCGTAAATCATATCAATTGAGCTGTTTTTTTAAAAAGCCCCTTTTCTAACGAAAAAGGGGCTTTTTCTCTTTATAAAGTCACGACCTTTGTTATTACCATCTATTTGAATATTTTTCTACATGATTTAGTTAATTTCTATATGGATTGTGATTTTAAAGATTACGGATATTGACCAATTATGCGATTAAAATCACCTCTTAAGATTTAGTAATTAAGCAAAAGAAGATGATGCATTTCGTTTCGCATATATCCTTAAGCATATTCGCTATTTCCAATGTGGTTGGAAATAGTATTTACATTCTGGCTTTGTTTCTTTGGTTGCTCCCTCTTTTTAGGCAGGCAAATGAACGATTCTTTTACTATTTCTATATACTCGCCATATCTCAATCAGTTGCCATAATTGTCTATTATTTTTGGAAATTACATCCAAACTATGTTTTTACCACTGCGTCATATCTACTGACTCTGACCATTTTCAGATATAATAAAATGTGGCAGAAAAATTTATTAGTGCTGAACAGCATATTATTTATGGTGGGTTTAGCTAATCAGCATAATTACGCAAGCTACGTGGGAGCATTCTACCATGTGCAAATGCTTGGATTCTTTATAGCACTCTTCATTAAGAAATATTTTACCCGCGATATTATTTATCTCTACATTTTCATGCTGGTAGTGTATGAATTTTCAACCACAATCATGTTTTCACTAAAATTTGTGCATTCAAGAATAAATGTACTGTTCGCGAATATGCTTTCACTTTTTGAGATTTTTATTTGTGCCTTCTTCATAGCATATAACTTCAGGAACAGCCCTAAAATTTATTTGTCAAGACAGAAGAAATCTGTTTTGGCGTAGTAATCAACCATGTGCGTGAATATCCCCATCTTCTAAGAAAATCAACGGTTTTTGAATCATTCTCGCCAATTCCTCAATTTCCCAACATCCGTCCCAACAGACTTATAGCCTAAAAATACCGTAATGATACTGTATCTATTAGTTTGAGAGTGTCATAAATTTCACATGACTTAAATATTTCATATTAGCAAAATGCTGCTGCATGTTTAAGATAATAATGCAACATCAGAGAAATTAAAAAAATGCGCATTTTCATAAGTTATAGCAATCCCAACCTGAACATTGTCAAGACTTTGGCAGACCGGTTGGCAGTTTATGGTGACGTATATTACTGGAAAGGTAATGGTGCGCCAGATGATTTAGCATGGGAGCAGATTTGTAACTGGATTGATAATTCAGATATAGTAATAACATTTATTACTGATTGTACAGTTGTCAGAGCTGATGCAGTCAGCAGAGAAATTACCAGAGCCAGAGCGATGAATAAATATATCTTCCCTCTTGTTTCATCTGCAATTTCTAAAGGTGAGTTAAATTTTCTAACCGAAACATCATATCAACCGGTTGTAATAACCAATCCGCTTCCTGCAATAGAAAAAAATCTATGGATTGCGGAAAATCGTTCAGGCGGTAAAGATTTAAACAGAAAAAAAGCCCTTGTGCTAAGCGCAATTGCTTATTTCATGATGCTTTCGTCAGAATAAACAAAGCATAGTAAGATTACGGCCTCTCATTCATGTTCAAGATTCGTCCTTGCGCGATTAAGATGCCGAAAGTTGGGTCGCTGAGAGGATAATCAGCTCGGGGAATTTAAAGTCAGGGAGATAAATAATAGGTTGGGCCGCTTGGAGGCGAGCATTGTCGCAAGACAGGGCGAATTTCAGGACATCAGAATTACGATGTCCTTTTTTATTTTATAGAAGAGGAGATTGTCTGATTATGATCTTGCCATAGCATCAATAGTACATTCTTTCTTATTATATTTCCTTATTGAAAATTATTGATTTACGCTTTGAAATCTAACCATCAACCGAAAAATACAATAAGAATCCCTATTTGGAAGAATCCGAATATTATCGCCATTGAGGCACTCATTGTTTCGATTACGATGATTTATTATTTTGCAACCGCGCTGCAATGGGCATTTATTAAATTAATTCTTGGGTATAGTGCAACATTATCAATTACCGGCATCATCATAAATCTTTCCTTTCCGGCACAAATTGAGTTATCGATTGTACAACAATGCCTTTTCATTTTGACCCCTTATCTCCTCTCTGCTATTTTAATAGAAATCACCAATATACTGGTACGTCGAACCGAACAGCCATCTCTTAAAACTTTTCTTCTTTTCACACAACTGAGCTTATTTAGTTTCTTTATGTTCAGTCTTCTGTTGTTTGTAATAAGTTTAATATTTTCGGTAAAAATTGTGGATAGTTGGGAAATTCTAATGATGCAGATTCATCCAAATTTCCAATATAAAATACTCATCGCCTTATCTATTACTATCGTCATTTTTGGATACTTCGGATCAGTACTAGCCAGATTAAAAAATTACTTTTCATCACAAGAGTCAAATAATTCGTAAGGAACATATATGGGCAGCATAAAAAACAAACTAATTCTTGTTACCGGTGCATCTTCAGGAATCGGAGAGGCATGTGCAAAACTATTCGCAAAAGAAGGCGCCAAGCTGATTCTTGCGGCGCGCAGTGAAGCAAAACTGAAAAAATTATCTCAGTCTCTGATAAAAAAATACAATTCTGATATAATCTATCGTGTTGTTGACGTGCGGGATAAAAAAGCCGTAAGTGAGTTCTACAATAGTCTCCCGGTTAAAAAACAGACCATAGACATGCTTATTAATAACGCCGGACTTTCGCGTGGCTTAGAGCCAATACACCAAGGTGATACAACCGACTGGGACGAAATGATTGATACAAATATCAAAGGGTTATTATATGTTACGCGTGTGTTTGCCCCCAAGATGGCAGCAGCGGGCAAGGGTCATATCGTTAACATCGGTTCGGTTGCAGGCCACGATGTTTACCCAAACGGGAATGTTTATTGCGCCACGAAACATGCTGAAAAAGCATTGTCAAAAGCAATGCGATTTGATATGTATCAAAGCAGTATTAAAGTTACCAGTATCGATCCCGGACTGGCAGAAACAAATTTCAGCAACGTCCGATTTCATGGAGATAAAGCTAGCGCCAAAGAAGTATACAAAGGGTTTACCCCCCTTTCAGCTGCGGATATAGCAGATTCAATTTTGTATGCTATTTCCCGTCCGGCGCATGTAAACATCAACGAAATCATCATCACTCCTACAGCCCAGGCGGCTGTCGGCATGATCAAGAAAAAGTAATCGGCTCGGAATTACTAAAAGCAGCAATAAAAAAGGATGGTCATGCCATCCTTTTTTATTTTAAAAATTCAGCCTGCCCATGACTGAGTTAATACCCTCAAACAACTCTGCGTTTTGTTTTTGATTGTAGTATTGCGCCGTTCTTTCAGCCCCAAAAAGATTAGCAATATAAAACATGGAGGTCAATGATAATGATATATATGTACGTGCTCGCGCCTTACCATGCTCAACATCATACCGGTTAGCAATATAACTCATATAGGCAAATGCTGAAACAAACGTTAATGCCTGAATTCCATCTGCATAATGACCGCAATAGATCTGTCCGGCTCCGGGAAGCAATGCAGAAAGTGCAGTCGAAACTATTGGACTTCTGGATGACAGTTGCCCGCCGTTTTGTATGGTCTCGGCCAACTCCTTCATCGCTTCGGTCATTGATTTATCCGCGACGCATTTTTTTGCACGGGTATATGCAGCCTGTGCATTGTCAAAATTACCTGTTTTGCAATAATACAGCCCCAGAAGCAAACTTGCAGGAGAGGTAGAATCCTCTTGTTGGGCTCCCGAGAAATATTTTAATGCTTTGATCGTGTCGTTTAATGACAAATAATTATAACCAAGATTTAACATGGCCCGGCTTTTAGATACAGGGTTTAATTTGAAATCATGGACTAACCAACCCAAAGTTTCATTGGAAAGTTCATATTTCCCGCTGAATCTATAAGCCCGACCGATTTGAAGATTATAGAGTATTATCGAATCAGAATTGCCGCTATAAAATGCCAACTCTTTATACTCCGATATAGCCCGGAAATAGTCCCTGTCTTTCATTAAAAAAGCAGCATATTCAGGTTTTGATTGTGCATAGACCACCTGAAGTAAAAGGAGTGTAAGCAAAACAATAACAAATGGAAGTTTGTTCATACGTCAGTCTTTCGTCTTAAACTCACCGGTAAGGTAGAATGAATCATTATAGCGGGGTTTGTTTTTTAAGAGAATCTTTGGATATAGCCCAAATAGCTCATTGTTCTCTCTATAGAAAAATCGGTCAATAAATACCGGTATCCCCATCAAACTATATTTTTCAAGGGCATTATCCGCAAAATGCGAACAGGAAACAACAAATGGGCATCTGGAAATTGAGTTTGGGGCAGCATGTTTTTGGTAAAGATGAATCAATGCCTGCATTCCGGAGATAACCGGATTTGAACTTTGCACCTCAAAATTAAAAGGAGAGGCCTGTAGAGCCTCTCCTTTTTCCCATGAGTCGTATGTATAATCGGTGCTTTGGCAATACATGCAAGTGCAAAAAATAAACACACCGAAGACAAACTTGAATGGCCATCTAAGCATAAGGAAACTTAGAACCTGGTAAGAGGTTTTCGTAATTCCTTTATAAGGACATCATTTTTTGTTAATAAGTCACAGACGACATATTCCGTTGGCTTTCCGTCAAGCATCGCTACTTCAAGCTTCAGGTTAATTTTATCCGGACTTATTTTATAAAAGTATCCACCGAAATAATCAATAAGTGCGTACACGCCGAATGAAGTAAGGATGTCAAGTCCCAGATAGATATATGATTTATCTCCCCAGGATTGTTCCAAGTCCATTTCAACTTCCTTATAACCATCTAAATGTACAGTCAACACATATGTATCGTTTTTCGGTAAATCAATGGTTGTTGGCGTATTTCTGTTTATTTTGAAAGACTGATTCAGCAGTCCAATAGTACCCATTTTCTGACCTTCAACACCACGAATTGTCACACTGGCTTTTTGCGGAGTTGATTGAATACTAACCGGACTTTTAGAACCGTCAAGAATCCATGCACAGCCTTGAAGCATGAATGCACTAAGAAAAACGACCAGCCAAATATATTTTTCTCTTCTCGTGTTTTGGTTACTTGTTTTCAAGGTTTCACCTATTTTTTATTCAGCTGAACAACGTCACCGGATACTGAAATATTGATGCTTGAAGGAATAATAATGGGACCGACAATTGTGATCAGGTTGCACGCATTGTACAAAGGCAGGTGCGAACCGATTTTCAAATTAACAATTGCGTCGCCGTTATTATCTTTTATAACATCATTCAATTCTTTTGATATATCCAAAGAACCGCTCAGTGAAATCAGGCCCCAAAGAGTAGCCCATTTTGTCGTTGAAAACTCAAATGAGTGAACTACGACGTAATCTTTGTTATTTATGATATTCATTTCTTTATCATAGATGCTCTCAGTCAATGAAGCCGGATATTCAAGATTCTCAGCTTTTACTGTCTTTGAACCACCAACGCAACCCCAAAAGGATGAAACGCCTATAAAAAGAATAAGCAGTAGACCTCTATAAATTGAATTTTTCATTGTTTTCTCCGTAGTATTGGTTAGTGGTTATTTTTTTGTGCCGGATTGAATTTCGAAAGCTTCTCCTTCAAAATCGGCTTCATTTCTATATCCGGAGAAGGTCATAAGGTTTTCCAAATCAATGTTAACATTCACAATACATTTTTTCGGATCCTCTTTCAGGCGATTATAGATATTGGACTCAACTGAATTCTTTTGCTGAGAATATGTAGTTGATGAATAATACCCTTCTTGTGTATGTTCAGCCTCAAGCCAAACACCATTAACAACTTGAAGAGATCTGGCGGATTCCGGCAGCATAGTTTTGCCCGGGCCGACAATCTTATTCATTAGAACCGGTTGTGAAATATCGTTGAGCTGTATAACTGATGTCGCCTGACATCCGGCAAATAACAGCGCAAGAAATGATAACAGAATGCAGTATTTCATAGATAGCTCCTGGATAAGTTAGTAAAAAGAGACAGGCAAATGGAGAGAAACGTCAAACACCTGGTTCAACACAATCCGGTATTAATCTATTTCAAAGATTCCACTCGCCTGTTCCGATCAAGTACGATTTAATACTAAACCGGTATTCTGGTTCGAAACAAATATATTAAGGGGTATATAAGAGGGCAATACAACTTTTGTTGTATTTTTTCAAGATTTGATGAGCATCAAATATTTCCGTTATCAGCGGTCAATCAACGCTTAAGATATTTTATAATAGCCTCTGAACGTGAGCGCACATGAAGTTTTTCATAAATATGATGGAAGTGAGTCCTTACAGTTTCAACACTTATGGAAAGCGCTTCAGCTATTTCTTTATACATATAGCCTTTTGCGCAATACTTGAGAATTTCCTTTTCCCTGGCACTCAATTCCTCGGTTTCGTCTTTGGCTTGAGGAAGAGTTTGGAATGTACCGATCACCTTCCGGGCAATACTACCTGACATTGGCGAACCGCCAAGATAAAGCTCTCGAATCGCCTCAAGCAGCTTTTCCGGCTGTGTTGTTTTAAGTAAATAGCCATCAGCTCCGGCTTTCAATGAGTCGAATATTTTCTCTTCATCCTCAAAAACGGTAAGCATCATTATTTGTAAAGTAGGGTTCCATTCCTTGAGCCTGCGGATGCATTCGATTCCGTCCATTTTCGGCATCTTAATATCCATCAGCACTACATCAATATGCCGCTTCGGGATTTCACGAAATGCTTCTTCTCCATTCTTATAGCATCCCGCACAAACGAAATCCTCTGAAGCATTAATAAATTCCGCCACGCCATTTCTGATTTCGGCTTCATCTTCCACAATAGCAACCAATATTTTGCCCATATGTAATCTATTCCTTTTTCCCGATGAATAAAGGCACCACAAAAATCACTTTGGTTCCGGAGCCGGATTCTATATTAAACTCACCCCCGATTTCGGAGATGCGGCTTTTCATATTAGTCAAACCGTTCCCATTTTTATTATTTTTATCAATCCGAATTCCAATTCCGTTATCCTCAATCTCATATTTGAGATGTTGATCATCTGCTTCCATCCGTACTCGAACATGAGTCGCGCGTGAGTGTTTTGCTACATTATGAATCGCTTCTTTTATAACAAGAAATATATTTCTTCGAATCTCCGCGCTTAATACGGCCGAAGGTATTTCTTCAGGGTATTCAATGGTGCACTCTACCGGTGTATCATGCAATGTCTTCTGTATGTATTCACGTATATATGCGACTGCATTCGGAAGTTTGTCATTTTTCGGATTCACAGCCCAGATAATTTCACTAAAGTTATCAATTGCGTCTCTCGAAAGTTCGGTGATTTTAAGAAGCGGTTCTTCAACCGCCGGGTTATGCATTGCCTGCCGCTTTGCCAGTTCGGTCAAAATTGCGATTTTGGTCAATGATGCCCCAACCTCATCATGGATATCCCTGGAAATTCGCGCACGCTCTTTTTCAAGCTGCATTTGATATTCAATAACTTGTAAACTTTTCTTCAAGCGCCGCTGATAGATGATGTGAACAGTCACTCTAATAATTCCAAAAGCAAAAAATATAATTGTAATCCGAAACCATAACGAAGTGTAAAATCGCTCAGGGATTTTTATTTGAATTGAAGCGCCCGAATAGTTCCAAACATCATCATTGTTCGCTGCTGTAACAATAAATGTATATTGCCCCGGTGGAACATTTGTATAATTAATCTCCATCGCGGCATCAACCAACTGAGGCTTGGCATCATACCCCTTGAGAAATACCTTATAAACATTCTTTTCCGGATTCGCGAAGCTTAAGGCTGCAAAATGGAAATGTAAATTATGGCTTCCCGCTGACAGTGAAAGTTCTTTTGTCGAATTTATATCAAAGGAGGAATCATCCACCACGATTTCTTCAATCACAACCGGCGGAGGCACATTGTTTTTGGGAATTGCTCCAGGATTTATTATTGCGACTCCATCTGCTGTAGAAAACATTAGCCGCCCGTCCCTTGTTTTCCAGCCAGATGGCTGGGTACTGCCATTTCCCTCAATACTCTTTAGACCATCATTCAGATCGTACAACTTATATTTTAACGCAGTAATCTTGTGTTTATCAAAAAGAGAGAACTGTTCTTTCGGAATACGGTAAATGCCTTTATTGCAACTGAACCAAAGATTTTCAGAATCATCCTCAAGAATTGTGTGAAATACATTATTGTATAATCCACTTTTTACCGTGTAATTATACATCCTTCCGTTTTCAAACTTATTCAAGCCATTATCTGTGCCCACCCAAATTACATTGTTTTTATCAATATATATTACTCGTACCCAGTCATCAGTCAGGCCACCATAGTGCCTAAAAGAGCGGACAACTCTATTCCCATCCAGTTCCTGCAAGCCTCCTCGTGAACCAACCCAGATATGTCCGTTTTTATCTTCAGCAATTGCACTCACATAGGTATGTGCGATTCCCTCTTTTAATCCAAAATGAGTGTATCGCCCTTTTTCAAATCTATGTAAGCCGTCATATGCACTGCCGACCCACAAAACACCGCGTGAGTCTTCATAAATTGTATGAAGATCTCGGAGCCCTTTAACATGCCCTGAAATGTTAACAAATCGCCCGTTAACGTATTCATACAAATGCTTGCTTGTAACTGCAATGTTGCCGTTCTGTAATGGATACACTGAAATAAATCCACCTCTATCCGCAGGCGAATAAAGCGGTATATTTTCGACATTTCCGTTTCTGATTTTACCTATTATGGATTGTAGTGAGGAAGTCCATAAATTACCGGCCTTATCTTCGCACACACTCCAAACCACGGTACCTTTGAGCCCTTCATCTTTTGAGTATGTTGTAAATTTTGCTTCTGATAGCTTGATCAGACCTTTACCATCAGTACCTATCCAGAAGTTGCCCTCACGGTCATTCATGCAGCTGGTAATGATTCCAGTTGCCGAACCTGTCAGATTACTGTATTCGACGTTACCTTTAGCATAACGAACAAGTCCCGGATTAAGAGACCACACTGCTCCATTACTCTCACAGTAAAACCGGTTCACAAATGAGTAGGGATAATTATATTCGATTTTTTGCGGATTGGGAAACCCCACAAGTTTATTCTTCAATGCAAAGAGCACCCCGCCATTCGGATCTTTCATAACTCCGAATACTGGTTGCCCCGGGAACATGTTTTTATATGAATAGTGTTTTACATTAGGGTAATCAATAATATAAACCCCTTCACTTGTAGAAAGGTAAATATTTCCATCCCCGCTCAAGGTCATCCTGCAGTTCTTTCTATCTCCAAAATCGAACGGATAAGTAAATTCCACGAAGCCGTCTTTCTCATACCGCAACACTACAAGTCCGTCCGTTAACGCCCACAGAATTCCATTTTTATCTTTATATAATTGACCGCCGATAATATAATGCTTGAATTGACCGGCTGAAAGCATCACGTTTTCAAATACTCCGGCGTTATAACGAAGGATTCCGCCGCCCATAGTTGCGATAAAGAGATTCTTTTTATTATCTTCACACAAGGCGCTGATGCGATTGGATTTGAGTTGAGGGACAGTTCTGCTGTCAAAAACCGTGAACGAAATGCCGTTAAAGCGGACTACCCCCTCATACGTGCCAAACCACATATAACCATCACTGGTTTGAGTCATGCAGGTAACGGAATTCTGAGGCAGACCTTCACGTATCTGCCAGTTTCGATAAATAAACTGCGTTATTTTTTTATTTGCATCAAGTGATTGCGCGTATACCTGACCAAACAGTAATATCAATACCGAGCACCAGTGTATAAAATGCATGTCCTAGATTTGGAAATTTTTGTATAAGCCTATATATAAGATACATTTCTTTTTATCACAGTGTAAAGTATTTTTTACTTATTAGCCAGTTTCATACACCAGCTCAAATCACATTTTGTACTTCCCCGCTTTCTCGCTATTTTTGAGTTATTTTCATATTGCAGGTACCGGAGAATCGAAATGGGACTTCTAAGAAATGTATTGGTGATTTGCCTCATAACAGCTGTTGTTTTTCCTCAAAAACGCGACATGACTCTTGAGGAAATATTCACAGGGAAAATTGCAAAAACCATGAGCTTGAACTCACCACAATGGCGAATGGATAGCAAAGCTTTTACATTTTTAAAATATAATGCCAAAGCGACTGGTGTCGAGATTATTCAAAAAGATGCAGTCACAGGAGAAGAAATTGTTCTGGTCTCCACGGCTAATCTTAAAGTCAAAGATGAAGAAAAACCACTTTCAATAAGTTCATATAAATTTTCACCTGATGAGAATTACATTCTTTTAACCGGGACATTAGTTGCCCGCAAGATTAAAACCGGCGGAACATTCTATCTTTACAGCTTGAAAGAAAAGAAAATCACCCACGTAGTGGAATCGGAAGAAGAACAATCCAATACTGAATTTTCACCGGACGGCAAATTCATCTCATTTGTCCGCGGAAATAATTTGTACGTGTATGACATCGTTAAGGACACTACGATTCAATTAACATTTGATGGAAGCGAAAACATCATTAACGGTGCTTTCGATTGGGCATATGAGGAAGAATTCAGCAACATACGAGCCTATGAATGGTCACCGGATAGCCGGGCAATTGCGTTCTGGAGAATAGATCAATCCCAGGAGCCCGAATTACAAATTCAAAAATATGATTCACTTTATATGAATCAATTAAAGATGCGTTACCCAAAGCCGGGAGGTAAAAACGGTCTTGTTAAAATCGGTGCGGTTGACATCACCTCTCTAAAGACGACATGGATGGATATTGGCAAGGAGACTGATAATTATATTCCGAGAATCAAATTCACCAAAGATGAACACATTCTCTCCATTCAACGCCTTGATCGCTTACAACACAATAATGAATTGCTACTGGCTGATATACGCACAGGCGCATCCCGTGTAGTGTTGACAGAAACCGACTCATGCTGGGTAGATATAACTGACGACCTAACTTTTCTTCCGGACAATTCCGGTTTCCTTTGGACATCAGAACGAGACGGCTTCAATCACATTTATTTATTTTCCATGGATGGCACATTAAAGGAACAGCTGACTAACGGTAGTTGGGAGGTACAAAAAATACTAGGAGTGTCGGACAAAGCGAATAAAATTTATTTCACTGCAAATAAACGCGGGGTAATGTACTCTGATTTACTCTCGGTCAATTTCGATGGCTCTGGTCTTGAAACGATAACCACCGCTCCTGGTACCCATAATCCGACACTCTCCCCTGATTGCAGCAGTTTTATTGATGCTTATTCAAGTGCACATTATCCTACGGCGCATGCCATGAGAAAGATTTCGAATGAAAAACTATATGACATTTCTCAGTGCGACACCTCATTTTACGATAAATACTCGTTAGGAAAATTCGAATTCCAGACCTTTACGACAAGTGATGGTGTTACTTTAAACTCATACATGATTACACCACCTGACTTTGATGTTTCAAAAAAGTATCCGGTACTTATGTACAACTACAACGGCCCGGGTTCGCAGGAGGTTAAGGATTCGTGGAATGGAATATTTCAACTTTGGCATCAGATGCTAACCGAAAAAGGTTATATTATTTTCGTGATGGATGGACGAGGCACCGGCGGCAGAGGTAGAAATTTCAGCCGTATCGTTTATAAAGATTTAGGGAATTGGGAGGTTAATGACTTGACCGAAGGAGCTAAACATCTTGCGAGCCTTCCATATGTAGATGCTGCACGAATCGGAATCTGGGGCTGGAGTTACGGAGGTTATACCTCAGCTCTTGCTATTACTAAAGCGGCTGACTATTTCAAAGCAGCGATTGCTGTCGCCCCGGTAACCGACTGGCATTTTTATGATGCGCCGTATACTGAGCGTTACATGTCCCTTCCCTCGTTAAATCCGGATGGGTATGTCAAAAGCAGCGTCATGTCTTATGCAGATAAATTCAAGGGGAAGCTACTGCTGGTTCATGGCACCGCTGATGATAATGTTCATTTTCAGAATACAGTTAAACTCGCCGAAAAACTGATTTCGCTCAACAAGCAGTTTCAAACAATGTTTTATCCGGAAAAAGCACATGGTTTAAGCGGTGGAAGGATGCACCTTTTTACCATGATGACTGAATTTATATTAATGAATTTATAGCTATATTTGACCTCCTGTTTTGGCAAAACAGGAGATATTTGGATTTGTTCGATTTTGAAGTGAATTAAAAGAAAAATGCGTCATACTATAAAACACGGCAACATTGCAAAACATAAGGGCCTGAAATATTTATTCTTTTTTCTTGGTGTTTTGTGCTTATTCGTTGGATTTACAGGACTAATTTTCCCCATTATTCCCGGAGCCGCATTTGTACTATTTTCCACATATTTTTTCGCCCGCAGTTCCGGACGCATACATCGCTTGCTGATGCATAACCGGTTGTTTGGAAAGCACTTGCAGGATTTTGCCGACGGGAAAAAAGTACCATTAAAGACGAAATTGGTTGGTGCCGGAATTATGATTTTATCAATCATTGCAGCCATATATATTTACGATGTTTATAGTGCTCAGATTTTAAATAGCAGCTATGTTCAATATGTAAAAGGACTGCTTCACCGGTTGTAGAGACTCGATATAATAATTTAAAGTAAAAAAGGCTGTCCCGAAAATCAGGACAGCCTTTATACTTTTAAACGTTATCGCTTATTTATATGAGTTAAGAACTTTCATATAATTAGCGCGTTCAAACTGAGCAGGATTAGCAGTCTTTATGTAGCTCATGCTTCCTCTCATCATGTCGAGAGAATCATACTCATTGACTTCCATCCAGTATTTCATCTTAGTCAAAACATCACCGATATGTCCGACACCGAACTTCAGAAGACTTGACATCATCTGTGTTACAGTAGCACCGGCCATAATCATTTTTATGACATCTTTCTCATCATAAATACCACTGGTAGCAGCGAGATCAGCTTTGATTCTTCCATACAATATTGCGACCCAGCGAAGCGGCAAACGCATTGCCATCGGCGTGCTGAGAAGAACATTAGGAACTACTTCAAGATTTTCAAGATCGATATCAGGTTGATAGAATCTGTTAAATAATACCAGACCATCAGCACCTGCTTTTTCCAATTCTTTCGCCATCCAGGCTACTGAACTGAAATACGGACCAATCTTAACGGCCACCGGAATAGTAACGGCTGAACGAACAGCTTTCACGATTTCGATATAGCTATTTTCAATTTCCTGAGCTGACTGGTTCAGTTCAGTTGCAATTTTATAAATATTGAGTTCCAAAGCATCTGCACCTGCCTGCTGAACTTGCTTTGCGTAATCTGTCCAGCCGCCAAGTGATTTTCCGTTAATGCTCGCGATAATAGGAATATTAACGGATTCTTTTGCCTTTCTGATCAACTCAAGATATTCACTCGGACCCGCTTTAAATTCGGAAGGTTCAGGGAAATATGACATTGCCTCAGCATTACTATCAGCGTGCTGTGTAGTGTAATGTTGAATTTCCAATGTATCGTGTTCGATCTGTTCTTCAAATATCGAATACAGAACTGCGGCTGCAGCACCTGCATCTTCTAACTGCTTGATCCCTTGTACATCACGGCTCAAAGGGCCCGCAGACGGTACAATAGGATTTTTCAGTTTCAATCCCAAATAAGTCGTTTCTAAATTCATATTCTGCCTTTAATTATTTGCATGTAAAATTAAGATAAGGGACAGGAACTCCTGTCCCCCGTAATCATTCATTATTTTTCAGCAGCCATCTGCTCATACATATGGAAGCGGTCAGTTACATCTTTCTGAGCTTCCTGAATCAGTTTTTCAGCAAGTTCAGGATGCGATTTTGTCAACATCTTGTAACGTGTTTCGAGATATGCATAATCCTTAAATGGAATCTTCAATCCTTTTGATTCCAGCTTGAGAGGATTCTTTCCTTCTTTTGCCAAATCAGGATTGTATCTGAAGAGCGGCCAGTGACCTGAATCAACTGCTGCCTTTTGATTTTTCATACCTGTTGTCATATTGATACCATGAGCGATACAGTGGCTGTATGCGATAATCAATGACGGACCGTCGTACGCTTCTGCTTCCAGAATAGCTTTAACTGTCTGTGCGTCATTGGCACCCATAGCAATTTTGGCTACATAAACAGTACCGTATGTCATAGCCATCATACCGAGATCTTTTTTACCCATCGGTTTACCACCGGCAGCAAATTTAGCAACGGCACCACGAGGAGTTGATTTTGAGCACTGTCCACCGGTATTTGAATAAACTTCTGTATCAAGAACAAGAACGTTTACGTTTTTACCTGATGCAAGTACATGATCCAATCCGCCGTAGCCGATATCATAAGCCCAACCGTCACCACCCATAATCCATACGGATTTTTTAACGAGGTAATCAGCAACGCCTGATAAGATGGTTAAGTCACTCTTCTTGGCAGCGTCAGTTGTTTTATTTAATAATTCATTTATTTTCACCTTAAGAGCATCTACTCTCTGGCGTTGTTCGTAAATACCGGTTTCATTGGACTGGTCGGCTGAGAGCATTGCATCTACAAGCTCAAATCCGATGTCATCGCGAAGTTTTGCGATAAGGTTTTTCGCCTGTAAGTTGTGCTTGTCAATCGCGAGACGATATCCAAGACCGAATTCAGCGTTATCTTCGAACAGGGAGTTAGACCAAGCCGGTCCTCTGCCCTCATTATTCTTAGTCCAAGGAGTTGTCGGTAAGTTACCGCCATAGATAGATGAACAGCCTGTCGCGTTGGCAACGATAGCACGGTCACCGAATAACTGGCTGACTAATTTAACATACGGGGTTTCACCGCATCCTGAGCAAGCGCCGGAGAACTCAAACAACGGCTGTAAGAATTGTGAATCCTTAACAACACCGACATTGATTTTTGTTCTGTCGAATTCCGGAATACCGAGGAAGAAGTCCCAGTTCGCTCTTTCAGCTTCGCGAATCGGGAACTGCTCAGCCATGTTAATAGCTTTGAGGCGTGTTTCCTGTTTGTTCTTGGCAGGACATACGTCAACGCAAAGCGCACAGCCTGTACAGTCTTCAACCGCTACCTGAATAGTATAGTTGAGGCCTTCGCCGTATTCTTTTGATTTGAATTTAACTGCTTTGAATGTTTCAGGTGCACCTTGTAAAGCTGCATCATCATAGATCTTTGCTCTGATAGAAGCATGCGGACAGACGATAACGCATTTGTTACACTGTATACATACTGAAGCATCCCATACAGGCACGTCAAGAGCGATATTTCTTTTTTCCCATGCAGCGGTTCCGGTAGGATAGGTACCGTCAATCGGCATTTTTGAAACAGGAAGAAGATCACCTTCACCGGCAATAATCTGAGCTGTAACTTTGTGTACAAATTCAGGAGCTTTATCCGAAACAGTCGGAGGCAATTCAAATGTACTTGTTACCTGCGCCGGAACTTCGATCTCAAATAAGTTTTCGAGAGTTCTGTCAACCGCGTTAAAGTTCATCTGAACAATCTTATCGCCTTTTGCACCGTATGTTTTCTTAATTGCTTTCTTAATCATTTCGATCGCTTCATCTTTCGGCAATATCTTAGAGATTGCGAAGAAGCAGGTCTGCATGATAGAGTTGATTCTTACACCGAGGCCGACTTCTTCAGCAACTTTGTAAGCGTCAATAACATAGAATTTCATTTTTTTCTTGATGAGGTCTTCCTGTACCTTGCGTGGTAATGAAGCCCAAGCTTCTTCTTTAGAAGCCTTGGTATTCAACAAGAATGTTGCGCCTTCAGCCGCATCTTTCAACATATCCATTTTCTCAAGGAATACCTGAACGTGGCATGCGATGAAATTGGTTTGTGTGATGAGATATGATGAGTGGATAGGTTTAGGACCGAAACGTAAGTGAGAAGTTGTGGTTGAACCTGATTTTTTTGAGTCATACACAAAGTAACCTTGTGCGTAGAAATCAGTTCCCTCACCGATGATCTTGATTGAGTTTTTATTTGCACCAACCGTACCATCAGCACCCAAGCCGTAGAATTTACAGCAAACGGTGCTCGGATCTTCTACTGAGAACGCAGCATCCCAGTCAAGACTGGTGTGCGAAACGTCATCAATGATACCGATAGTGTAATGATTTTTCGGCGCGGATTTTTTCATTTCATCGAATACAGACTTAGCCATTGACGCGGTGAATTCTTTTGATGAAAGACCGTATCTGCCGCCGGTAATTTTCGGATAAGCAAACGGAAGAGTGCCTTCGTTATGTTTTTCAGAAATTGCGTTTACAACATCAAGATATAACGGTTCGCCGGAAGCGCCGGGTTCTTTTGTTCTGTCAAGGACAGAAATAATTTTAGTTGTAAGAGGAAGAGCTTTAACAAATGCATCAATTGCAAACGGACGGTACAAGTGGACTTTCAGTACGCCTACTTTCTCGCCTTTTGCGGTGAGATATTCAACTGTTTCCTGAACTGCTTCAGCGCCTGAACCCATAATAACAATTACACGTTCAGCATCAGCAGCACCTTCATAATCAAACAAATGATATTGTCTGCCGGTTAATTTAGCAAATTCATCCATCTTCGCCTGAACAATACCGGGGCATGCAGCGATAAATGGATTAACTGTTTCACGTCCCTGGAAATACACATCCGGGTTCTGAGCTGTACCGCGAAGAACAGGGGCATCCGGAGTAAGCGCACGTTTTCTGTGAGCGGCAACCATTTCATCCGTGATCATCGCTTTCATATCTTCAATCGTGAGCTGTTCGATTTTCATAACTTCGTGTGAAGTTCTGAAGCCGTCAAAGAAGTGAACAAAAGGAACTCTAGCATCCAACGTTGCTGCTTGAGAAATAAGAGCAAAGTCCATTACTTCCTGAACTGAGTTCGAGGCAATAAAACCAAAACCTGTAGCACGGGCAGCCATAACATCCTGATGGTCACCGAAAATTGATAAGGCCTGCGCAGCTAATGCGCGGGCAGAAACATGAAACACGGTCGAGGTTAATTCACCGGCGATCTTGTACATGTTCGGAATCATTAAAAGTAGGCCCTGTGAGGCTGTAAATGTAGTTGTTAACGCGCCCGATTGTAATGCACCGTGAACTGCGCCTGAAGCGCCACCCTCGCTCTGCAACTCACTTACAGACGGGATTTCGTTCCATATATTTTTCTTGTTTTCTGCCGACCACTGATCACACCACTCGCCCATATTTGATGAAGGAGTGATGGGATAGATAGCAATAACTTCATTAGTACGAAACGCAACGTACGCCGCGGCTTCATTACCGTCGATTGTTACTTTTTTTCTTTCCATATATATCCTATTGATTAATAGACATGATTAAAAAACTGCCCGATATCGGCAAAAATCATTCCATAATTTTTTCGCTGATTTTAACCGATTTTTCTGCATTATTTTCCAATTCCGATAATATTTTGCAGGATTTTACCCGGTTTTCTTGAAAGTTAGAATGGGGGCTGCAATCGCCTTTTTGGGCGAAAATCTCAAGCTTTAGGGTAAAAGCACAGAGATTACATTAAATGTGGAAATTTTTTGTATTTATGCACTAAAATTACAAATTTTTCATGAATTTAGACAGATAATTCACGCAAAGGCGCCAAGAGGCAGATTATTTTTAAGGAGAATCAGAAAATCATGGCTGGAGGGGCTTGGATGAAGGAATCGATGTATTATAAAGCATTTAGCGTCTTTGCGAGAGTCAGAACCGGTTTAAAATGAAAACGGGAAGCAAGTACCACCTCTGCTTCCCGCTTTCGCACCATGTAATTAATTCATTAGGACGTTAGAGCAAAAACCTTCTTCTCTTCAAGTTCACTCCAAATAAGAGCAGCAGCACCAAGAACAGCCGTATTCGCTCCCTGCAGCTCTGAAAGGACTAACTTCACCTTGCCTTTGAAAATATTCAGTAGATTTTCTTCAAAGCTCCTTTTTGTCGGTTCGAGTATCATGTCACCGGCTTTCGCAAGTCCGCCAAAAAGTATAATTGCTTCGGGACTAGAGAATGCAACTGCATCTGCCAGACCCATGCCGAGAATTTCTCCGGTAATTTCAAAAGCTTCGCAGGCTATTACGTCTCCGTTAAGAGCGGCCTCGTGAATCATCTTTGCAGTCATATCATGGAAATTGACGTTACGCAGAATGCTGTTCTCCTGCCGCTCACACAAGAGTTCAAATACCGTACGCTTAATTCCTGTTGCGGAAGCATAGGTTTCCAGGCATCCGTTTCTTCCGCAGCCGCAATCCCGGCCGTCGCGAATAACAATGGTATGCCCGAGTTCACCGGCAAAACCATCGTGCCCGTAAACCATTTTACCGTTGATTACAATACCGCTGCCAAGTCCGGTGCCTAAAGTAATGACAATAAAGTCTCTCATGCCCTGTGCTGCCCCGAATTTCATTTCGCCAATAGCTGCAGCATTGGCGTCGTTCGTAATTACTACAGGGATGTTATATTCACGCGATAAAATTTCGACGACATCAGTCTGTCCCCATTTTAAATTCGGTGGTTGTTCAACTCTGCCCGAATAGTAATTAGCATTCGGAGCTCCGACACCTATGCCTACTAATTCAAGCGGTTTATCAAGGCTGGCACGCAGCTTATCAATTTCAGTAAACAGCCGGGGAAAAAATTTATCAGCAGGTTCGTGCCCGTGGGTGAGCATGCACGAATCGGCAATAATCATACCCTCCTCAGTTACAAAGCCGAATACCGTGTTTGTTCCACCGATATCAATACCAAGCACTACTTGTTGTTTTGAATCCATAAAAAATAATAGCCCGAATTAGTTTTTAAAATGAGGGATATGTCCCTTTGCACCATAATACGCGATAAACAGATAACACAGCACGGGAAGAATGAATGCGTGATGAATGCCGATTTTATCAGCAAGGACTCCCTGCAGCAATGGGATAATCGCGCCGCCGACAATAGCCATGCACAAAATTCCGGAACCTTCTCCGGTATGTTTCCCGAGGCCGTCAATCGCTAACGTGAAGATTGTCGGAAACATGATAGAATTAAATAAACCGATAGCCAATATTGACCACATAGCCAACGGCCCTGAGGTCAGCATAGTAATAATAACAAGAGCGACAGCAATAAATGCATTAAACGCGAGCACTGTTCCAGGTTTTACTTTTCTTTGAATTGCCGAACCTATGAATCGCCCAATCATTGCTCCGCCCCAGTAAAACGAAACAAATTTTCCCGCGTCTGCTTCTGTCAAACCGGCGATATACGGCTGTCCTAAATAATTAACTAAAAAACTTCCGATTGATACTTCAGCACCCACATACACAAAAATGCCGATAGCTCCGAATACGAGATGGCGGTATCCCCAGGCGCTATGATGTTTATCATCAAAACTACCCTCACCGGAAGAAGACCCTGCATCGGCGGCTTCAATTTTCGGCAGCTTGATAAATGCAAAGATTGCAGCAATCACAAACAGAACGAATGCAAGCAACAGATACGGTGATTGCACAGCGGCTGCTTCAGCGAGGCGGTATGATTCGATTTCCTGCGATGTCATTCCTTTCAATTGATCGGCTGTTTTTACAACAACCGACAAGATCATTAATGCGCCGAAGTATGGTGCTATTGTGGTTCCGAGAGAATTGAATGCCTGTGTAAGATTTAATCTGCTCGAGGCAGTTTCCGGTTTACCGAGAATCGCGACATAAGGATTCGCAGCCACCTGTAAAAGCGTAATGCCCGATGCCAACACAAACAATGCAACTAAGAACATTGGATATGAACGTAGTGCTGCTGCCGGATAAAATAATACCGTGCCAACTGCTGCGGTAAGCAAGCCGACGACAATGCCCTTCTGATACCCGAGGGCTTCTACAATTTTACCGGATGGAAATGAAACAATAAAATACGCGCCGAAGAAACAAAATTGAATAAGCATTGCTTGTGTGTAATTCAATTCGAACACGGCTTTTAAATGCGGAATGAGAATATCGTTTAAGCAGGTTAAAAAGCCCCACATAAAGAAGAGTGATGTGAGAATAACAAGGGAACTCAGGTAGTTTTTGCCTGAGTTATTTGACCCTTGGGCGGTACTTGCAGGGGCGATCATTATTATAACTCCGTTACTTTAGATTCCATTTCGAGCCACAAATTTTAAGTCTCAGCTTGTGACTTTAACTTAAAAAAGTGGAAATTTCACTAAAGTAAAATAATAATGATTCCGGAAAAAAAATAGTTTTTTTAAGTAAATTTCACTTAAATCTACTTAAACGGTTACGTCTTAAAACTTCAGATTATCGACGGTTTTATTGTAAAGCCACATGATTTCAACGAATCCGGTACCTTGTCCGGTCAATAAAACTTTTGAATAATGGTGGTCATTGCCGTATACATAAAAGACGGCTGTACCATATAGAGGAAAGTCCGCGACCCAATTTGCATCGGTGGGGCTGTATGCGGTGGCATCGTGGCCATTAAATAACTGAGTCTCAAGCGAAGGATACAAAAATGTAGTGCGTGTAAGCAGGAGGTTCTTTTGAGATGCAAAAATATAATTAATTGCCGTATCGGCTTCTGACGAGTAATACAAATCAATATTAGAAGCATTCGTTGCGTTGAGAGCGTAAAGATTTCCGGAAGATAAATCAACGCCGTTTGCCTGGGCTGTTGAGTTCAAATATAATTTTACTGGTCCAAAAAGTTGACCGGCCGAGTAAGCCATTGTCTTGCTGACAGTATCAATCGTGCTGACTTTCACTGAATCGACAAAAGAGAGATCATCATAATCCGTAAATTTCAACGTGATAGTATGAACACCGACCGTCAGGCTATCCATAAGATGTGGAGTTACATCTCCTGAGTTGACACCATCCACCCATATTTGCGCTCCAACCGGGGTTGACTTAATGAACGAACCCTGTAATACAGCAGTGGTTTCGGTAACCGAAGAACTTTCTTTACATCCGGTTAATATTATAGATACGGCAAATACGGATAAAAATAATGTGGTCAGCTTTTTCAAAATAAATCTCTCATTAGTTATGTCTACAATAGCGGCTGTCTGTCAGCAACATTAAATTTTAGACGTTTAATTTACGGCATTCTTGCTTAATAATCAGTATAAAAAACTCACCCCCGCCTCCTGATGTCAAACAAAATGCAGATCATCAGGCTCTCCCCTCTCTTCCCAAGAGAGGGGCCGGGGGTGAGTTCACTTTTTTAAGTTGAGTTAGATGCTTACTTGTTATCCATCTCAAGAATTGCCGAGAACACCAACGGCGCAACAATTGTTGCATCGCTTTCGATCACGTGCATCGGTGTTTCTTTTGTCAGCTTATCCCAGGTAATCTTCTCATTAGGAGTAGCACCTGAATATGAGCCATACGAAGTTACACTGTCTGAAATCTGGCAGAAGTAACCCCACGGACGGACATCCTGTTTCAAATCATATTTAATTGAAGGCACAACGCAAATCGGGAAATCGCCGGCAAGACCGCCGCCGATCTGGAAGAAACCTAATCCCGGACCATCTTTTGATAATTCCTGATAATCATCATACAGTTTCATCATGTACTGAATGCCGCCCTTCATGACGCGAGGATCAACTTCACCGGCTTTGCAGTAACCTGCAAAAATATTGCCGAGTGTCGAGTCTTCCCATCCGCCGACAACCATTGGAAGATTTTTCTTTGCAGCTTCGAGCAGCCAGCATTCATTCGGATCGCCTTCATAATGCTGTGAGAAATCAGGGCTGAGTAAAATTTTGTAGAAATATTCATGCGGGAAATAGCTCTCGCCTTTTTCCTGAGCCTTTTTCCATTCAGCAAGAATAAGCGGTTCCATTTTACGGAAAGCTTCTTCTTCTGGAATGCTCATATCTGTAACGCGGCGGTGTCCGGCATCAAGAATTTCCTGGTCGTCTTCTTTTCTGAAATAACGGTAATCAGGGAATTGTTTGTAGTGCGTGTCTGCAACCAGGCGGAAGACTGACTCTTCGAGATTTGCACCCGTGCATGAAACAATGTGAATTTTACCGTTCTTGATCATAGGTGCTAAGCTGACACCTAAACGGGCGCTGCTCATCGCGCCTGCCATTGCAAGCATCATTTTGCCGCCTTCGGCAATGTGTTTACGGTAGTCTACAACGGCACGCTTTAACGAACCGGAATTAAAGTGATGATAATTTTTTTCTATAAAATCAAAGATTATCTGACTCATTATTGACCTCTTTTATTTCCTGCGAATCAAATTCTTGGTTTATGGTTAATGTACTTTTTTTGTGCCTCAAAAATACGAGAAAATCAGGCAATAAAAAACCGTCCCGATATATTATCAGGACGGTTTCCCAGTGTTCACAACTTCAGTAGATTCAACTCGCGAATATCATCTTGTGCGGCTACGAGACTCGCGATTGTTTTCTTCTCTATTCTGCCGTTGTGTCTCCCGTTTTTCTCTATTTTCAGAACGGTTTATTTTCTCACTATTTTGGCGATTCTCGCTGCGGCGAATTTCGCGCTCTGTGTTTCTCTCGCCATTATTGCGATTCGTGTTTACCGAAGGTGCGCTTTGCGACTCCTTATTTCTGCCTGGATTTACATTTGTATTATTCGAACCCTGACGCTGTCCTTCGTTCTGATTATTTCTCTGAATTGTCGAGTTATTCGAGTTTTGACGTTCACCGCTGTTCTGGTTATTTCTCTGAATCGTAGCATTATTTCTATCCGTCTGCGATGCTGCGTTACTGTTTCTTACACGCTCACCCATCTGAACTCTGTCTGCCCTGATTGAGCTTGCTCTGTCACCACGTTCAATGGATATTGTGTTTATGTCAACTCTGGTCGTATTTGCTCTTGGAATTGCAACATCAATTCTTCTTTCACCGCCGCGAACCTGACTTCTGTCAATGCCCTCACTGTCACGGAAATTGATTCTGTTTTCAGTAACGCGGATTTTACTTCTTGTCTCGAACATATTTCTCGAAATATTTCTGTTGATGACTCTTCCGTTTTCGTATCCGTAATTATGTTCATTACGTGTACGGTCAAAGAATCTTGCTTTTTCGCGCGCCGGTACAAAATATCTTCCGATCTGCGGATGGCAGAAATCGCCATATCTTACAAAGTGCCAGCGATTATATCCGAATGAGAATGACTCACTGAACGAAATTCCGATGTTGATCGAAAAGTTTGCGTATGGAGGCAGCGGAGTCCATCCTATATAGTCGTCATCATATCGCCAGTCAACCCAAGCCGGACCCCATTCATAATCAGGTACCCACATCCATCCGTAGTAATCGTCATAATACCATCTGCCGTAGTGGTATACGACATCACCAAAAGCTTCGTCGGAATTCCAATACCACCCGCAATCAGTCCATATCCAGTTACCGTAGGTATAAGGAGTCCAGCGATGATTGACGCGCGGACGCCAAACGACCAAACCGTCATTCATCTGCATCCAGCTTCCGTAGGAATTCAAATGAGTATAGAAGACGCCGAAAGATCCGCGTCCGTGATATGCAGCTGGTTGTGCAGCAAAAACAGTTGTTGTTATTGCGAAGATTATCGCGATGAAGAAAAATTTACCTGATTTCATATAGCACCTGCTTTCATTGAATTATTCAATTATGAATAAACAACTAACGTGCCAATGCAGGAATGAGGTATTCCCGCGTTTTTCGCTGAATTTCAGGTTATTTATTTGGACAGTTTTGTAGACAAGCGTATGAAAAAAAGGACAAGGAGGGTATTATAAAATTAAAAATCGAATGCCGATACGATAGAACAATCATAGGGCTGCTTTAAAATTGCTTATACTATGTTAAAAAATCGTGATCCGATATAGAACAAAGATCTATGTGGGGCTATGCCGTAGGCATTCAATCCTTGTAGAATAATAGAGCCCCAACATCCCCTTTTCCGTAGGAAATATATCAATCTCCGACATCCATCAGAACATATTTAGAATCGTATGCCACACGAAATGATTCTAAAAACTGAATATATTCATTCTTAAATGTAGTTCCCTTATGATGCTCTTTTTGATTCAAAATGTATTTCGCTACTCTGTTGATTTGCGAATGTGAATAAGAAAATGCACCATAGCCTTCCTGCCAATTGAACTGTCCGAATGTACATTTGTTTTTATTTATCCATAATGAGGATGAGCGTTTAATATCTTTCATCAGATCGGGAATTGATTGGTTTTGATTATAACCAAGAAATACATGAATGTGGCTCGATGTTCCGTTTACTGCAATCATTCGATGTCTGTTATTTTCAACGATACCCCAGATGTATTTATACAGGCTTTCCTCCCAATCTGGGTTAATTAATGATATCCGGTTTTGGACTGCAAAAATAAAATGCAGATAGATTTGGGTGTAGGTATTTGCCATATTTTTCTCCCTGATTGTTTTTGATAATATATTTCCTACGGAAAATTATTGATTTTTCCCAATTCTTTCTACAAGGATTGAATGCCTACGGCATAAACCCAATAAGAGCCATACTGCCACGCCATGAATGACGTGGTTATTAATAACTCCGTCATTTATGGCGGAGAACTTCATATATAGGACATGCAACGGATATCGATCAACGCAGCAAACCCTCCGCAAACGGGCGGGGTCATGGGCTAGGAAGTAAGAAAATATCAATTCTTTTTCAACACCAAACACATGTCATTCGACTGATGGGGTTGATATTCCTGCATCTGCAGGCCGCCGAACACGCGGACGGAATTGAATCCCGCAGCTTCAACGCGTTTTATTAAATCGTCGTGGGTGTGGGGATATAATTTCGTCGTGATCAACTCCCGCTCGGATGGTGTAGTTCCGTTGAACCGAAGAATATTAAAATCAATGTGTCCTGTATGAAAATCATAAAAGCGGATATAGTGGCGGTCGCCATGCTTCGTAATAGCAAGAATGCGCTCTTTGGTTTTTAGAATTTTGTCAAAATTAAGCAGCTGTACAACCGCCGTACCGCCGTGTGTAAGCAGGGCGTAAATTTTTCTAAGAACTGCACCGGCGCTTTCCCGTTCCATCAGTGCTAAGGTATTCCCCGTAGAAATTATAAAATCAAAAGAATTGTGGAATGATGCATTGATATGTTTCATGTCCGACTGAACGGTTTTTAAAGTGACACCGTTTTCTTCGCCGTTGCGCTTTGCCTGTTCAAGCATGTTTTGTGAAAGGTCGAAACAGGTTACCGAATGTCCTGCCAATGCTGCAGCAACCGCATCAAGACCCGAGCCGCATCCGAGATCGGCGACCTTTTTTTTATCTGAAGGCAATATATTAGCAAGCTGCTCCCTGCGCCGCTCTAAGGCAGTGCCGAATTGTATCATCTCATCATAAAATCCGGCGGCTTGATTAAAAAATTCATCCGTTGTCATCATATACTCACCAATGCTTATTCCTGTCGGTAAACTTACGGAAAATTGCTAAATTGTAGATTAAAATTCAAAATATTATGTAAACGACCGGATAAACATGACTTCAAGAGAAATTCGCCAAAGTTTTTTAGACTTTTTCAAAAGTAAACAGCATAAAATTATCAGCGGTTCCCCCGTTATTCCGTTTGACGACCCGACCTTGTTATTCACGAACGCGGGCATGAACCAATTCAAGGATGTATTCCTGGGGACAGGTACACGCGAATACAAACGTGCCGCCGATACACAGAAATGTATCCGTGTCAGTGGTAAGCATAACGATCTCGAAGAAGTCGGTTACGATACCTATCACCATACATTTTTTGAAATGCTCGGCAACTGGTCATTCGGCGATTATTATAAAGAAGAAGCCATCACCTGGGCATGGGAGTTATTGACTGAAGTCTGGAAGCTGCCGAAAGAACGCTTATGGATAACTGTTTACCGTACAGACGATGAAGCATTTGAAATCTGGAAAAACAAAACAGATGTTGATAAAACCCACATCCTCCGCTTTGATGAAAAAGACAATTTCTGGGAAATGGGCGAAACCGGTCCATGCGGACCATGTTCCGAAATCCATATCAACTTATCTGATGATCTGACCAACGCATCGCTCGTGAATGCCGGTGTTCAGGAATGTATTGAAATATGGAACCTCGTGTTCATTCAATATAACCGTGATGCTCAGGGCGTTTTACATGATCTTCCTGCAAGACATGTTGATACCGGAATGGGCTTTGAAAGAATCTGTGCAGTTCTGCAAAAGAAAGCTGCGAACTACGATACCGATGTTTTCACTCCGCTTATTGATATGATTGCAAAACTTTCAGGCCTCCCTTATGAAGGACAGGCAAATATTGTTTCCATGCGCGTTATTGCCGACCATATCCGCACACTGTCGTTTGCGATTGCCGATGGTGCAATCCCCGGCAACGAAGGCCGCAGTTATGTATTACGCAGAATCCTCCGCCGTGCCGCACGCTACGGACGCAAATTAAATTTGAATGAACCGTTCCTGTATAAATTGGTAGATATTCTCGTTGAAAACATGGGCGACGTATTCCCTGAAATCAAGAGCAAACAGGAATTTGTTAAAAAGATTATCCGCGCTGAAGAAGAAAGCTTTAACAGGACTCTCGACCGTGGTATTGAATTGTTTGACGGTATGGTCAAAGAACTAAAGAAAAATAACTCGACTGTTGTTTCTGGCGAGGATGCTTTTAAACTGTACGATACATACGGATTCCCGTTTGACTTAACAAGCGTTATGGCGCGCGAAATAAATCTTTCAGTTGATGAAGATAAGTTCAACGAAATCATGGCAGCACAGAAGAAACATGCGCGCGAAGTAACGAAAGAAAAACTCGCATCTGCAGCAGTAGAATTAAAAGACATGTCCGGATTCGACATCGTTGATGAAACACCGACCGTGTTCACGGGTTATACCGAGCTTTCCTCGACAGCAAAAATTGTCGGCGTTAAAAAAGACGGAACGACCGCGTTTGTTATTTTGGATAAGACTCCATTGTATGTTGAGTCAGGCGGACAAGTCGGTGATACCGGAACATTAAAAATCGGTGAAGCAGTACTTGAAGTCGTTGAAGTTGCGAAACTCAACAATCAGGTTATCCATGTTGTAAAGAATGACAACGAAGTTGTCATCGAAAACGGCTTTGAAGTTGTTGTGAGCGTTGACATTGCTCGTCGTTGGGATATTATGCGTAATCACTCAGCGACGCACTTCCTCCATGCTGCTCTGCGTAAGGTATTAGGCACACACGTACAGCAGGCAGGTTCGTATGTCGGAGCAGACCGCCTGCGTTTCGATTTCAGCCACTTTGCAAAAGTCACTGAAGAAGAACTCGCACAGATTGAAGCGGGCGTTAACGAACAGCTCCGCAAAAATATTCCGAACAATCACATGATCGCTATTCCGTTTGACGAAGCTAAAGGCATGGGCGCTATGATGTTCTTCGGCGATAAATACGGCGACAAAGTGAACGTTGTTAAATTCGGCGATTTCACGCTCGAATTCTGCGGCGGTACACACGTAAAGAATTCATCCGAAATCGGATTAATGAAAATTATCAGCGAGTCCTCTATCGCGAGCGGTGTACGCAGAATTGAAGCTGTGACCGGTGCTGGTGTTGAAAAGTATATTCATCAGCAGGCAGAAAAAATTAAAGAAGCTGAAAAAGTCCAGCATGAATTGCAGGAACAGAAAAAGAAGTTAGAAAAAGAATTAGCCGAAGTGCAGTTAAAAGAAAAACTCGGTGCGCTCCCTGCTATTCTCGAAAAACCGGAAACGGTTAATGGTATTACTCTCTACAAAGGCAAAGTATCAGCCGCGAACATGGATGAATTAAAATCATTCGGCGATGAACTCCGTAACAAAATCAAATCGGGTGTGGGACTCTTAGTCTCGCAGATTGAAGATAAAGTCGGATTAGTTTGCGTTGTATCGGATGATTTGATTAAAGGCAAGAATCTCAGTGCCGGTAAAATTGTCGGTGATGCAGCTAAACTGCTCGGCGGCGGCGGCGGCGGACGTCCTCACCTCGCAACTGCAGGTGCAAAAAACATCGAAGGCATCGATACCGCCCTTGCACAAATCAACGACATCGTCGCAAAATACCTGTGAGAATAGAACGCGGACAACGCGGATGACACTGATACTCACGGATTATATTTTGTAAAAACAGAGCAGGCGGCCAAAAGGTCGCCTGCTTGGTAATGCCTCGTCTTACCCATCTAAATATGAACCCCTTATAACAAGATGCAAATAAGTATTTACTTCACTTTTTCATTCACTTTGTTTGCTCAACATATCAATGGCTTCTGATTTAGGAATTCTTTTCTATTTCATTCAAATTATGATATTACTTTACACCTAAGAATTTTTAAACTTGTCGGGTGCTTTGTCAAACACTGTATAATTCCTCTTCAACCATAATTGTTTTATGAAATCAAGAAAACCGGGGATAGGTAGAGGCTCACAAACTGAATACAATTCAAATCCAGCGTGAGTAAAGACGACTTGCCCGACATCAAAGACGGGCGGATCTAATTCTGATAAATCAACCCACAACCGCTCGGAGAAGTATATAACATATCCACGAGATTTTTTAAGTTCCCGGTTAAAACTAGTAAGCGTATTTTGCTGTACCAACCCCATTGATTCCATATGCATGATAGTGGAATAATTAATACCGTTCTGCCGATAAAAGGAATCTTTTGTATTATAGATCATTAAGGTTGGGTCCCCTAAATTTGCAGCAAATCTGCACACAGTAGAAAAAGATTCCGCATCCTTTTTATCCATCAGTGATAATAAGTCTATTGCTTTTTTCGAAAATTTACCCGGTGCATTAGCCTCGCCAACTAACACTTTCGACCATAAGGTCTGCATTTTATCATCAGATATAAGCCGGCATTTATCAAAAAAATCGGTAATCCAATCATCTTCAACTTTTTCTGTTGGAGCATTATCATTTATCAATGGTAGCGCTTTACTTGTTATTGTTTCAATATTGTGTTGTTTCTTTGCTTCTTCAGTAAAAAACCGCTGCATAGCTCGCGCTTGTAATTGAGTAATTTCAATATCTGCTTTTGCATTAATAATTTTGGCTTGAGCTTCGGCTTCTGCGACTTTCCGAATTTGATATGGTTTATAAATACCGCCAATGGCATCAGATATTTTTTCAATTAAAACAGTTGCCGGTTTGGTTAAATCGCCAAAGTTAGGAATTAACTCGTTCATAAATTTTCCCGGTTGGTTACAAATCAATTTTTATAAAAGCGCTCCTCTGATTATTCCCATTTTTGAAGCACCTATAAATTACGAAATTGGATTTGTAACAAAAAGTTGCAATACGATTTTTTCGTAGAGACGGTCTGCGACCGTCTCCCGTAGAATGAAGCAGTGAGATATCTTACCGAAAGCGCAGTATCATTCTTGGTTTTCGGCGAGATATTCATTTCTGCCGGTACTATGTGAGACGCTCGCAGAGCGTCTCTACGAGGAACTTCATTGCGGGCAGGAAAGGTTCAACCGCATTACGGTTGGGAAATTTGGGGTGTTGCTCCCCACGGGTTTCACCCGTGGTTATCTCTATTCATTCCCTTCGGAAATTCCGACGTAGAGACGCTTGGCATGCGTCTCCCGGAGAATGAAGTAGTGAGATGTCTTGCCGAAAACGCAGTGTCACTCATGGCTTAGGGCGAGATATTCATCTCCTCCGGTACTATGTAAGACAGCCGCCGGGTGTCTCTACGACTGTCTTCGAATACTTGTATGCGCACTCCACGTCATAAACCCTCCACCGGCGGGCAGGTGACGTGGTTATTAATAACTCCGTCATTCATGACGGAGTTTATGAGGGTCGACAACCGCCTGCCGTCGGGCCGGGTTAGCTCTGTTCATTCCCTTCGGGAATTTTTATCCTCTCGCGCCTCAACAAAATCACGAGCAAAAAATGAACGGAGCGAAGCGTCATGTGGAAATCTGTTTGAGGGAGTGGAACGACCGAGTTATTTCCTCATAGCGTAGCGAGTGAATTTTTCGTGATTTTGTTGCAGCGCATGTTCTTTTGGTACTTTTCTTGCGCCAAGAAAAGTACGCATAAATACTAAGGATGGATTCCGGTCTCCCGATTTTCATCGGGAACCGGAATGACAGACCAGTGCATGGCAGTATCAAAGAGTGGATCTCGGACTTTGCCAAGGCGAATCCGGGATGACACTGCGTGTCATTTTTTGATTCTTTTTCACGGGAAATATTCTTAATTTAACGGTTACTTAAACGCTTTAGTATCAAACAATACCGGATCTTAGGCACGTATGAAAAAGTATATCCTTTTCCCTGTCTTCTTCCTCATTTTATTCAGCACAGCACAGGCTTCAGATAAATCAACCAATGCGGTTTATGCAACGACACCGTGGTCGGTGCGCATGACGAACTCAGAGATCAGCCGCAAAGGCACAACTCTCAGCTGGGATTATACCGTAGGCACATTATGCAAAGGTATTGAAGAAACATGGCGCCTCTACAGGGACACAACACATTATACCTACATTAAAAATGTAATAGACAAAGTTGTCGGCAGCACCGGTACGATCACCGGTTACTCCCTTTCGGGATATACATTGGATGCCATCCGTGAAGCAAGTGCAGTATTGTTTATCTACAATCAGACCAAAACCGCAAAGTATAAAACGGCATGCGATAACGTGCGCAAACAATTCTGTACACATCCACGCGTCAGTGAAGGCGGTTTCTGGCACAAACAATCCTATCCTAATCAGATGTGGCTTGACGGTCTTTATATGGGCGAACCGTTTTATGCCGAATACGGTAAAGTATTTCCGGATTCCGCACGTTGGGATGATGTTACGAATCAATTTACATTAATGGAACGCCACGCCCGCGATAACGTCAGTTCTCTGCTTTATCACGGATGGGATGCCGCCAAGGCTCAAACCTGGGCTGATCCGGCAACAGGATGTTCGAAAAATTTCTGGGGCCGTGCAGTGGGCTGGTATGCAATGGCGCTTGTTGATGTGCTTGATTATCTCCCTGCAACTAACGCGGGACATGATTCGCTTGTCAATATATTAAAACGTCTCGCAGTCGGCATTAAAAAAAGTCAGGATCCAAAGACCGGAGCATGGTTTGAGGTTATGGATAAAGGCGACAGTACCGGAAACTATGTTGAATCTTCAGGCTCAAGCATGTTCGTCTATGCACTGGCAAAGGGTGTCCGTTTAGGTTACATCGACCCTTCGTATCTCGATGTTGCAAAGACCGGACACGATGCTTTGATTGACCAATTTATCACAACAAATAGCGACAGCACCATCTCACTGACAAAAATTTGTTTAACTGCTGGACTCGGCGGTACTTCCGGCGGATATTCACGCGACGGATCATATTACTATTATGTATACGGAACTACTGTCGTAACTGATGATGCAAAAGGAACCGGGCCGTTCATTCTTGCCGCTGAAGAAATGGAAAAGACGGGATATGTACGCACCCCGGCAAGTTTTGCGGTAAAGGTTAATACTGATAGTACAGTTCAGGTCACCTGGACTAATAAAGCATTCAACGGTATGAGTTTTATTATTGAGCGTAAAAAATCCACCGATGCAGATTATTCAGTCGTTGGGACAGTGAATAGAGGTGTAGTCACCTATAACGATAAGACTGTTTCCAAAGGCGGCAAATACACGTACCGTATGCGCGCAAAAGCCGACACAACGTATTCCTCATATACCACTGAATCAACGGTAACAATCCCCGGACTTGTATCTGTCGGTAATGAAAACAGTAAAGTATCGGGTTTCGGATTAAGTCAGAATTATCCGAATCCGTTTAACCCCTCGACGACCATTCAGTATGAAATACCGAATACCCAAACGGGCGCTCAGATGGTAACGCTGAAAGTGTATAACGCGCAGGGACAGGAAGTGGCAACATTGGTCAACAAAGAACAACCGGCGGGAATGTATCAGGTTATGTTTAACGCGGCACAACTGCCGAGCGGTATTTACGCATATACCCTGCGTGCCGGCAACTTTTCCTCCACCCGCAAAATGCTGCTGTTGAAGTAAGAAGGAAAAATTAACCGCAAAGAAGAGGAAAGTAACCGCAAAGTCGCAGAGACGCAAAGTAATTTGGGGCTGAGATATTCGTAATATTACTTAGTCGAGTTTTATAATAAAAGAAAAGCCTGAGAAAATCTCAGGCTTTCGACCTTTAAATAACAAAATCTTTACTTCTTCGCAATCTTCATACTGCTTTAACTTCAAACAAAAAAAGAACTTTGCGTCTTTGCGCCCTCTGCGGTAAATCTGCCCTAAGAAAGGCGCCAGGGGAAGCGGAAGCAGCTCTCGTCAAACAGCGGATAGTCGGCCTTACCATTCACCACGCAGGTCTTGATGCTCTTCGCACCTTTCAATAATTCCTTAGCCTTTTCGAACGTCTGCCCCGTGCGGCTTCTATCATCTACGAGAAGAATGCTTTTATCCTTGTAATCGAAATTTATCGGTTTGATAAGCTGTGGAGAGTCGTGTTGCGGCTGCTGATTTTCATCACGAAGATTCAACCAGATGACTTCCAAATCAATTTGTAGTTTTTGCTGGATAAGCGCTGCGGGGAATAATCCCCCGCGCGCTATTGCTACGATAAGATCAAATTTTTCCGCGAACTGAAGATTCTGTACGCGAACTATAATGTCATTAAGATTTTTTGTGTCCATAATCTTTCAATACAACAAGAAGAATGTAACCGAGAACAACCTGAATCAACAATCCCGGAGCGCTGAAAGCGATACTGTTAGCAACATGGTTGATTGTGTTTCCGAGAATGAGTGAGAAGATTGCGCTGAATACCTGCGCGAGAACGACAACTGAAAGAACAGATGCGATAGAAAGCTTCTGCATCTTGGAAGTAACAAGAGTAACCGCCAGAACGATAAGAAGTGATTTTCCGATAACATCAATCAGCATTGCCGGCATCGGCATTCCGGTCAAAGCGTAGTTTGCAAGCGGTGATGCAATCGCGGTCAATACTCCGGTTCTCCATCCGAATTTATATGTGCCTAACAACGTGAAGAAGAATATCGGCAAGAACATTTTTCCGCCGTTCGGGATAGCATGTATAGCCGCCGGAAAAGCGATGTTGCCAAGAACAAATAAGAAAGCGAAGATATATGTACGGATGTTTTTGAAAGACAGTGCCGGATTATAAAATTCATATCCACGGATTGCAATTGCTGATGTCATTGTATTCTTTCTTTCAATTAATGAAGTCGAAAATTCATTATGAAAGATAAGAAAACCTGTAATCGGGAGCAATACCAAATGCAGGAAAAATGCGGGGCGTAAACGGTAAAGGGAAATTCCAAATTTTGTAGTTCGATCCTGAAAGGATCGAACAGAGATAACCACGGGTGAAACCCGTGGATGAAGACCCAAGAAATGAGCAACCCCGACGGGGTTGAACGGGTTTGGTTAAAATATTAAGCGATTAATTTAAGGTTCAACCCTTTCAGGGTTGGGTGAATTTGTCCGTGCGAAACCGTGGGTTGCACCCACGGTTATCTCTATATTATCTCTGCGGGATATTCGGATATACCATTATATTTTTCGGGTGTCCCACTAGCGATAACATAAAAGGTGTTCGAGTGTCCCGATGCAATCGGGACGTACCTGCCCGACTCGGCCAGTCAGGCGGGCCGAGAACACACCTTTATTTCAAAAAATTTTTCCAGTATGCAATTCTTGCCCAGACAAAATTCGGATTCGGAGAACCCGGTGTCTTTTTCTGCTCGAGGCATTTTTCGAATTGCAGTACCGGCAAAACGGATTCGGTAAACGCGGGGCTGACCTTTTTCAAATCATCAAGGGTAAGGTCTTTGAATGCGATATTGTTGTTTGCAGAGTATTTCACCAATTCGCCGATGATGTCATGCGCTTCACGGAACGGTACTCCCTGCTGAACAAGCCAGTCGGCAGCATCGGTCGCAAGCATTGGGGTTTGTTTCATCCGTTCAAGCACAACGGCATTGTTGAATTCCACTGTCTTGAACATTTCGCTCATGATGTGCAGCGACGATGAATAAATCGTATAGGAATTAAATACCGGCGGTTTGTCTTCCTGCATATCGCGGTTATAACTCAGCGGCAGGCCTTTCATAAGAGAGGCAACCGACTGATAGTTGGCAAATGCACGGTTAGCTTTGCCCCTTATCAATTCGGCAAGGTCGGGATTCTTTTTCTGCGGCATGAGTGACGAACCGGTTGTAAACGCGTCGCCGATTTTTGCAAAGCCCCATTCGGTGGTTGACCACAGAATGAGTTCTTCCGAGATACGGCTTAAGTGCATCATACCGATGCTGCAAGCGTTCAGAAAATCGAGAACAAAATCACGATCGGAAACGGCATCAAGTGAGTTTTGCATAAGTGATGCGAACCCGAGTTTTTCTTTCAACAGATTGGTGTCAATCGGCAATGTTGAACCCGCGAGCGCACCTGCTCCCAACGGCATCGCATCTGCTTCCTTTACAACATCATCAAGCCGCTTGATATCACGCTGAAACATTTCAACGTAAGCAAGCAGATGATGTGCCAGTGAAACGGGCTGTGCTAACTGGGTATGGGTGTAGCCGGGAATAATCGTATCAACATGCGGTTCGGCTTTTGCGATAAATGTTTTTTGTAAAGTGCGCAGAAGCATCTGCAGATCAGCCGACGCTTTTTTAACCCACAGGCGCAATGAAGTTACTACCTGATCGTTACGGCTTCTGCCCGAGCGTAATTTACCTGCGGTTTTTCCGAGCAGTTCAAATAAGCGGGTTTCGATTGCGGAGTGGACATCCTCGAACACTTTCGGATCGGGTACCCACGATTGATTATTCCATTCTTCGGCGATTTTTTCCAAACCGCCGAGAATGGCTTGTAATTCATCTTTATTCAATATACCGATTGCGTGAAGCATTTCGGCATAGGCAGCTCCGCACTGAAGTTCCTGATGCAAGAGATTAATATCATCATTCAGAGATGATGAAAATTCGAGAGAGAATGCGTCGAACTCCTGTTCGAATCTGCCGCCCCAAAGCATTATTTGCCGCCTTTGAGTTTATCGTGTAATTGAGTCATCGTCTTATATGGAAGTCCGGTTATGGTGAGGAAACCTTCAGCCGCTGAGTGGTCGAACGTATCTTCAACAGTGTAGGTTGCCAGCTCTTTGCTGTACAAACTATATACGGAGCTTCTTGATTTAATGGTTGCACTGCCCTTGAATAATTCAAGAACGATTTCACCGGTAATGAATTCCTGAGTCGCATCAACAAATGCAGTCAGTGCATCGAACAGCGGCGAGAACCATAAACCGTCATATATTAAATTAGCATATTTATTTGAAACATCAGCTTTGTAGCGGAGTGTTTCTTTATCAAGAATCAGTTTTTCCATTTCAAGATGAGCCTTATGCAGAATAACTGCTGCCGGAGCTTCGTACACTTCACGAGATTTGATACCGACAACGCGGTTTTCAATCAAGTCCATTCTGCCGACGCCATGAGCACCGCCGATTTTATTCAGCGCCTTTACCATTTCAACGCCGCTGACTTTCTTTCCGTTCAATGCGACAGGAATACCCTTTTCGAATTGAATGGTAACAAGTTCCGGTGTATCAGGAGCTTTTTTCGGGTCGGTAGTAATTTGATAAGCATCTTCCGGAGGTGCTACGGTCGGATCTTCCAACACGCCGCATTCGATTGCTATTCCCCAGAGGTTCTGATCTATTGAATATGGTTTATCTTTTTTGATTTTAACAGGTATGTTGTGTTTTTGAGCGTAGTCAATTTCTTCTTCTCTACTTTTAAATTCCCATACCCGCAAGGGTGCAAGAATTTTAAGAGATGGAGCAACAGTCTGTACGCCTACTTCAAACCGTACCTGGTCATTACCTTTTCCTGTACAGCCGTGAGCAACGGTATCAGCGCCTTCTTTAATAGCGACATCAGCAAGCAGTTTCGCGAGCAGCGGTCTGCCGATTGCAGTTGCCATAGGATAAACACCTTCGTACAATGCGCCGGCTTTCAAAGCCTTCCATACATAGCTCGAAATGAATTCTTCCTGTAAGTCAACGATAATAGCTTTTGATGCACCCGTCTTTAATGCTTTTTCTTCCAATCCTTCGAGTTCAGCGGTTTCTCCAAGGTGTCCCGTAACAGTTATGATTTCTGCGTCATATTTTTCGTTAAGCCATTTAACCATGATAGAGGTATCGAGACCTCCGGAATAAGCGACAGCAATTTTTGTCTTAGCCAATTTGTACTCCATTCGTTTGTTTTTGTTTTGGAACGTTCAGCATCAGTTCTTTGATAATTGACATGATGCGATCTATGTTGTTGTGGGTATTGGGGATAACCAGCACAGTATCATCACCGGCAACCGTTCCCAATATCTCTTCCTTGTTCAGGTGGTCGATATAATACGCGACACCCTGAGCGCGACCTGCAAGTGTACGGACAAGAACCATAGATTCGTTGTTCGTAACACTTAAAATTTCAAATCCGATAAAACGCGATATATACGAGCCAGCTTCATCAGGATTCAATACGTACCTGATGCCGTTCTCGCCCGACAGGCGGATAACGCCGAGTTCGGCAAAATCCCTGCTAAGAGTTGCCTGCGTTACTTCAATATCCGCGTCCAATAATAGCTTAGCCAGTTGTTCCTGACTGGTGACTTCCAAACTTTGCAGAAGTTCTTTGATCTTGTTCTGTCTACCTAACTTTGATGCCATAAATACTCTTTTTTGTTAAAAGGATATGGTTGATTATTAATAACTAAGCCGGGATCGCCGACAAAGTCTCTTTGAAAATCATAATGAATTTTTGTATTTCCACATCGGAAATAATGAACGGAGGCAGAAGCCGTAAAACCGTTACACTTGATGTGCCGACAACTAATCCATTCTCTAATAATTTCTTCGCGAAAGCTTTTGCATCTATCACCGGATCAAACTCCACTCCGATGAGCAGTCCCTTGCCGCGAATTTCTTTGACTCTATCATCGCCAATCTCCAGAATTGCCGCTTTAATTTGCGCACCCAATTCCGTGATCTTTGCGAGCTGTTCTTCATCAAGTAAATCCATAACGACATTTGCGGCTGCTACTGCAAGAGGGTTGCCGCCAAATGTCGAGCCATGCGTACCGGGAGTCATTAAATCGCCGACAGCCTTTTTGCAAAGAACTGCTCCGAGAGGAATGCCGTTTGCAATACCTTTCGCGAGTGTTACAATATCAGGGAGTACATCTTCCCATTGATATGCAAAATATTTTCCTGTTCGTCCAATACCGGCCTGTACTTCGTCAATAATGAGAAGCAGATTGTGTTTATCGCAGAGCTCACGGACTTTCTTTAAATATCCGGCTTCCGGTACTATGATACCGCTTTCACCCTGAATAGGCTCAAGCAACACAGCTACGGTGTTTTCGTTAATCGCGTTTGTGATTGCGTCAACATTATTGTACGGCACGAATGCGAATCCGGGAGTAAGAGGTCCGAAACCTTCCCAGAACTTCGGCTGTCCTGTAGCAGAAAGGCTGCCCATAGTTCTGCCATGAAAACTTCCGTTGGTGCTGATAATTTCATAGCGGCCATTGCCCCACTTGCGGGCAAATTTAATAGCGCCTTCGTTAGCCTCTGTACCGGTGTTGCAAAAGAATGCATAATCTAAACCACTCATCTTTGCTAATTTACCAGCAAGCGATTCCTGCAAGGGCGATTTGAATAAATTTGATGTATGCCAGAATTTATTTACCTGCTTCATTACCGTCGAAGTAATGAGAGGATGCGCGTGTCCGAAACTGGTTACTGCTATTCCGGAGAGAAAGTCTAAATATTGTTTATCGTTAATATCATACAGATACGAGCCTCCGCCATATGCGAATGCAACGTCGTACCGTGCGTAATTCTTCAGGAGCGCAGCTCCTGCATCAAGATTCTGCTGTGACAATCCAGGTCCCTTCGTGTTTGTGTTTGAGATTATAAGGGAATGAGTGTGATAAATCGTTACCGATCCAAATTTTTTGCACTCCGGAATTCAGCAAAGAAATACAGCTTTGTAATTTCGGTATCATACCGCCGGTGATTTCCTTGTTGCGAATTCCCTTTTCAATTTCTTTTTCGTCAATTTGTTTTAAAGTTTTACCGTTGAGCATAACGCCGCTGACGTCGGATATAAAGAACACCGTTTCAGCCTGCAATGCGGACGCGAGTGTATTGGTAAATACGTCGGCATTAACATTCATCAGGTTGCCTTTTTTATCCCGGCAAATGCTTGAGAAAACAGGAGTGATGCCTGCTTTCATTAAATCCTTCAGCCAATTGATATTGATGTTCTTCTGCGGTTTCGGCACACCGACAAATCCGAGGCGTTCATCAAGGTAGTCCGCCACAAAAAGATTATTATCAATACCGGTTAAACCTACGGCATTCATTCCTTTTGAGCAAAGGTGCGCGATAATTTTGCCGTTGATGAGTCCCGATTGCACAGCCGCCGCAACACCGACGACATTATCGTCGGTTACACGCTGGCCGTTAACAAAATTGACTTCATACCCGAGTGAACTTGACCACTCGGAAATTTGATTACCAGCACCATGCACGATGATAAGTCCATCGTAATGCTCACGCAGCCCGTTAACAATATCGAGCCATTCAGGTTTACTGACAAAATTATCAATCGCCTTACCGCTTAATTTCAAGATTGCAATTTTCATAGTATTACGTCCTGTAATTAGCATTAATTCTTATGTACGCCTGCGAAAAATCGCATGTCCACCACGTTGTAGTTGCTTCGCCGTCAGCCAGATCAACCGTAATAGCGAACTCATCTTTTTCCAAAACGAGGAGCGCTTTATCCTCATCAATAACCGCCTGATAATTCGGCAGAAGTATCGGCAGGTCATCAAAGTAAATAGCTGTTTTATCCGGATTGAACTCGGCGCCGCTTTTACCTGCAGCAGAGATAATTCTACCCCAGTTGGCATCACAGCCGTGAATGGCGGTTTTTACCAGCGGAGAATTAACAATTGACTGAGCTATCGTGTTGGCGTCTTTGTCTGTCTTTGCATTTTTTACCGTAACGGTAACAAACTTTGAAGCACCTTCGCCGTCCTTAACAATCGCTTTGGCCATTTCGATAGTAAGAGCTTCAAGAGCTGCATAAAACGCAGCTTCATCTTCTGTGCCGGCCTTAATCTCAATACCCGAGGCTCCGTTTGCCATCAATGTAACCATATCATTGGTACTGGTATCGCCGTCAACGGAAATTCTATTGAAGGATTTATTAACAGCCTTGGAAAGCAGTTCCTGAATCAAAGGCTGCCCGATTGCAGCATCCGTTGTAAGAAAACCGAGCATTGTTGCCATGTTCGGCATGATCATGCCGCTGCCCTTACAGATGCCGCCGATGGTCACCTTGCCTGATGACAAGGTTACTTCGACTGCCCATGATTTTTCCACGAGGTCGGTAGTTAAAATTGCTTCACTTGCATCATACCCGCCGTCATCGCTCAGTTTGGAAGTAATATTCTTTATGCCGCGAAGCATTTTATCCATCGGCATCAATTGTCCGATAACACCGGTTGATGACACGATAACTTCCGAAGGGATAATACCGAGCAGTTTTGCGCAGTATTCCTGAGCCGCGAGAGCGTCTTTCGTTCCCTGCTCACCGGTACAAGCATTGGCATTACCTGAATTAACAAGAACAGCTCTCACCGAACATTTATTCTTGATCAGTTCTTTTGAAACCTGAATCGGTGCCGCCTGAACCTTATTCAACGTAAACGTACCCGCAGCAGTACATGGAGTAGCCGAGTAAATTAATGCCAGATCTTTTTTTCTTTTTTTGATTCCGGCGTGAATACCCGCCGCTTTAAAACCTTTAACTGATGTTACAGTTCCGTTAGAGAGAAACTGATGCATGCTCACCTCCGTTATTGAGAATTCCCATGGTTTCATCCCATGCGTAAAATTTGTTTAGATTTTGTACCGCCTGGCCTGAGGCGCCTTTAATCAGGTTATCAATAGCCGATGTGATGATTAATGTTTTACCTTTTGCGGCAACATTAATATCGCAATAGTTTGAATTGATAACCCACCGTAGATGAGGTGGAACATTTCTCAATCTGACAAATGGAGAGCTTTCGTATCTTTCTTTATAAACGTTTTCAATAATCGTCTGTTCAATTTCGCTTTTCATATGTATCGTTGTCGTAGCATAAATGCCGACTGCCACCGGCAGCAAGTGAACCGTAAAGGCGTACGGTGAATTAAATCCTACCGTCTGCATCATCTGTTCGATTTCCGGCTGATGACGGTGCGCGTTCACATTATATGCTCTCGCGTTACCGAACATCTCCGACATGATCATATCAACGTTCGCGGATTTTCCCGCGCCGCTTGTTCCCGAATATGCCACAGTCGAAGCCGTTAAAATTTCATCGCCGAATTTTTCAATAAACGGAAGAACACCGAGCAGCGTTGCTGTCGGATAACATCCCGGATTAGCAACAAGATACTTTCCATATTGTACTTGTTGAATAAAATCCGCGAGTCCATATACTTTATGTTGTAACAATTCAGGTGATGTATGTTGAATTTTATACCATTGCTGATACGCTTCAGCACTATCCAAACGGTAGTCACCGCCCAGATCAATAACTAATTTATTATTTTCAATGAGAGCCGGAACATACTTCAAAGCTTCACCGTGCGGCAAAGCGATAAAATACGCGTCATGCTCGTATGAAATGGAATCCGCACTCTGTACAATAAGGTTGCTGAATCTCCCCGATAATTCCGGAAAGATTGAGCTGATGGTTTTGCCGACGGTGCTCTGTCCGTAGATTTCGACCTTCCCGATCAAAGGATGCACCTCGCAAATTTGCAACAGGTGTTTGCCTGTATAACCACTTCCGCCAATAATACCAATTGAGATCACAATAAATCCTTGTAAAATTTTGTGTTTTTGAAAAAATGAACGTATTTGTAGCTGTGGGCGCGTGAGCCCAAAGAAGTATTATATCCCCCGCAGGGGTCGTGGGAAAGGTCTATAACTGATTATTACTAAAGAGTGATTCACTTCTGAATTCGAATTTCAATTAATTTACATATCAAATATACAGGTACTCCCGGTCAATGTCAATAGAAAAATGTATAATTATTCATTTTCTTGTATGACAAATTCCCCTATCCCCTTAAATTTTGATGATTTCTAAAGAATTTCTATAAATTAACGTTAATAATTGCATAATGACACTTGAATTCATATTAAAATCTGCCTCAAACGGTATTGAGACACCAGGTTATGCAAGAATTTGTGAAACAAAGGAACTCATCAACCCCAACCTCCCGATCAAATCGGGAGGAGTAATCGCATTCAGGATTATAACTTTTCCTTAAATAATGTCACTATGCCCCTTTTCTCTTCCTAAGAGAAAAGAGCTTGTCCCGAGACAATCGGGAGGTTGGGGATATGAGTTCATTTTTTGTGTTACGATAATTGCAAAATTGAACCAAAAATAAATTTGCATTAACGGGTTATTGTGACTAACCCTGTAAAAAGATATATTTAGCAATTAAAAACTAATATATCCCTAATGAATAAAGCTGCAATTAACATTTTTGACCAAAAACCCGCATTTATCCTCTTTTCGATTATTGCGTTGCTGCTTTTACCGCTGCTGCATTCATTTGGATTTATTGCTGACGATTACTGGCTGCTGCACGCAGCACTAAAGAATCCCCTGCCGATGACAACGGACTGGGTGGGTTCGGATGTGAATATGTTCCGGCCCGTTGTGGTTTTCAGCATGTACTTGAACTATCTGATTGTCGGTTATCACCCGTTCGGATTTTATATCGTTAACCTGCTGCTGCACCTTTTTAATACGATGTTGCTATTCAAGATACTGCACAAAATATCAGCAGAAAGCCGGTTCTCGATTTCTAAAAAAGCAATTTTCATTATATCATTATTATTCCTCACGCTGCCGCAAAATCTGATCAATGTCTACTGGATTTCCGGACGGACTGATATTCTCTGCGGCACATTCGTCTTCATTGCTATCTATTTCTTTGTGCAGTTCACGGACAGTAGGGATAAAAAGCATCTTATCTATTCACTGGTCGCACAGTTCGGAGCATTTGCTTCCAAAGAGACAGCATTCATACTTATATTTTATATAATCCTGATTCTTATTATTAAAGATGAGTTTAAGAAGAAGGGGTTTTTACTGAACCGCTGGATTCCCATAGTATTTCTACCAGCGGTGATCTATGTGCTATACCGGCTGATCATTTTCCGCGGCAATGCCATGGGAGATGTACTGAGCAATAACTTTTCAGCGGCAGGACTTGTAAAATTTTTCTCGTACGGGTATTGGGTTCTTTTCATTCCCTTTGACATTCTCGATATATATTACTTTTATTTAAGCAATCGTGCTGTTGTATTCATCCTAAATTTCAGTGTCTTTCTTCTTTTTGCCACCTCGTTATACTATGTTTTACGCAACCGTAAGAGTAGGAAGATAGTCCCTATTGTAATCTTTATGATTTTCATTACGGCGGGATTAACAATCTACATACGAAGTTTTCCGGAGATGAGATTGGGGTATGTTTTTCAACCGGTTGTACTCACCATGATTCTTGCCTTGTACGCGCTTGCCGATATACCATTCACCAAGTGGCTGATAGCAATTGTATTCATGGGATTCCTTCTTGCCGGCAACTCTCTTATCATTAACCGGACAGTAACCATTAACCGTTATTATGAGAGACTCACTGCCGCCCTTCCTGATACAATAGACAGTGCCAAAAATTACTACGTAATGACTCCAATCGGCAGATACGGGCAGAGCGCGGCAGCTCCTCAATTAGGTTTGATGACGTATTACAAGATACACGGCAACATGAATGAGCGGCCTTTGAATTTTTACGCAGCGGGATTATATGAGGGGTTCAGTTTAAGCAAAGAACCGCCGCAAATCTCCATCGACACCGTTGCACCTAACCATTTTGAGATTACTGTCAATAATAGCACCGACGGTATTGTCCCGATCGCTTCAAAGAAATTTAACGATGCCGGCGAGTACAAATACGAAGATATGACCGTACGTATGATCCGGAAAAGGATGTTCCGTCCGGGTGTGGCAGAAAGCTGTGAGATTATTATTAATAATTCGTCGCAAAATAAGGTGATCATAGTCCGCTAATGCTCTTTTGGGGGAAATTTCAACCTTTTTCTTACCTTGATAAAGCACTTCACGCCATCTGAAATCATGTGCAGTCTGACTTTAATTGTTTACTTTTTTTAATTTATTCACTATATTCAATTTGCCAATCTTGCATTGCATAAATTTATATTAATCTTTTATTCACAAATAAAATAGTAGGCTCAATGAAAACAACAAGACACATCTTGCTTGTTCTGATTGCGACAATTCTGGTGTTCTCACCGGTATTGACGGCTCAGAACAAAATCGCAAAGTTGTCGAATGCTGAGTACTCTAAAATGATGCTTCAAAAGCTTCAGGGGCTCAACACGAAACAGACTTTATACAAATCCGGTACGCAAAACCGTATAAAAAACAACAAAACGATGCTTCTCGCACAAGCTAAGAAGAACTTCGACCGTTTAACTCCCGAAGCACAAACCACTTTCAAGAAGGTATTGGCACGCCCCACCGGTTTGACCAGCACCTATGAAGAAACAACGAAAAATTTCTTCAGATTTTATTATACAAAAACCGGAACTGACTCGGTATCTTCTGTTGATGCTAATTCCAACGGCACTCCGGATTATATTGAGAATATGGCTGCAGCCTTTGTCAGAGCTTTAAGCGTATATGATTCATTAGGATATAACAGACCTCCTATTGCTTCTACCGATAACGGCAAATACTGCGTATATGTATCCAGCTCAACCGCCGGAGATTATGTATACGGTTATTCAGAGCCTGAAACTGACATGGGAGATAACCCATTAACTCCTATCGTTGAAAAACAGAGTGTTACCAGTTTTATGGTTATGCGTAACGAATATAACGATTTCGGCACTACCCCAGCTGAACTACAGATTGCAATGGAAGTAACCGCAGGACACGAATTTTTCCATGCGATTCAATTCGGCTATGAATATGATAACATGTCTCCATACTTTATGGAAATGTGCGCTACCTGGGGTGAAGATATGACCTTCCCCGGTGATGACGACAACTGGCAGTATTTGACATCAATTTTTGATACACCAGACGTTTCACTTGACTTCGATGATTATTATGATGACCCTAACGGGACAAGTAATTATGCCGGTCATTGCTACTCTGCATGGATCTTCATGCGCTATTTGACAGATCAGTATGGAGCAGATGTTGTAAAAGCAACGTACGAAGGTACAATTGCTAATTATGACGCGGTTGCACTTGATAATGTTTTAGCGGCAAAAAGCATCAGCCTAAAAGAAGCGGTGAAGAATTATAATGTCGCGATTGCGTTATTGACCTCTTCCAACACTGCACCGATGAATCTCTATCGTTTTTCACGCGGCGATGAATATAGAACCGTCACAAAGAACTCCGGCGGATATGCAACCGGACCTTTTATTATTAATTACGAAGGCACGATCACCTATACTGGTTCATTGGTCAACTATTCATCACAGGCCAATGGCAATAAAATGCTCATGAGAAATAGCGCCGACTTTATTAAGATTGTTCCAAACGGCAATTTCCTTGTAACAGTTACTCCTTCAGCAGCAACAAATGATCTTGCCGCAAAGCTTATCAAAAGCGATAGCTATCTGAACCCGACAAAATTAGCAGTCTCTGATGCTGTCGTCAGCGGTGGTAATCTTATCATAAATGCAAACGATCAAGCAAACTACAGCTGTTTTGTGCTGGTAGTCTACAATAACCGCATCGCTATGTCGGATTCATTACGGGATACATCATCGATCCAATATCAGATTAGTGTACAAAATAATCAACCGGCGTTAGCGGTCCTTTCACCAGCCGGCGGTGAAACCTGGTATACAGGATTCTCAAAAAACATCTCGTGGTCAAGCGTGAGTGTTGAAAATGTTAAGCTTGAATATTCAACTGATAACGGAAGCAGCTGGAATGTCATCTCCGCTTCTACTCCGGCATCAGCAGGCACGTTTGCATGGACTATACCTGCTGCAAGCTCTTCACAGTGCCTGGTAAAAGTCAGCGACGTAGCTGGTAATGCCTTGGCTGCTGTCAACGCGGTAGCATTCACGATTGCTCCGGCTCCTGATATCGTTATCACTGCACCGGATGGCGGTGAGACCTGGGTTGTTGGTTCAACACAGAATATTACATGGGTAAGCAAAAGCAGTGTTTCCAACGTTGTTCTTGATTACACAACAGACGGCGGTTCAAGCTGGAATAATATTCTATCCTCAATCTCCGGTTATGCAGGAACGTATGCTTGGACTGTCCCGAACACGATTTCAACTAATTGCAAAGTACGTGTCAGTGATGTCGCCAACAGCGCAACATTCAGTGTAAGCGCAAAGCCGTTCTCGATTGCTGAAGCCAAAGTTGTTGTTTTGACTGAAGATTTTGTCAAATTGACCGCCGGCACAATGGCAAGTCCAAGCGGAACTGATATTGGAACAACGCTTGACACCTACACAGCTGTTACCGGCTGGACAGGCGCTAAAGTTTACTCTGCCGGTGGAGTTGCGAAACTCGGCTCAGGCAGCGGTCAGGGTTACATTGTAACACCTTCTCTGGATTTATCAAAGAATGCAGGTAAAGGCACCATTAAATTCGATGTTCAAACATGGAATACTGATGCAAAAGCAATTCAGGTATTTCTTGCAGCTGACGGAACAACGTTTGCACAGTTAGGCGCTGATATTCCGACCACTTCAACGATGACGACTCAAACAATCGCTTATACCGGTGGAACGAGCACATCGAAGATTAAAATTGCGGCGAAGGCTGCTGCTTCAAACCGGTTTTTCCTGGATAACGTCGTTGTTACATCAGGCGGAACAACAGCAGTTGAAGCTATCGAGTCAAGAAATGTTCCAACAAATTTTGCTTTAGCGCAAAATTATCCTAATCCGTTTAACCCGACAACAAAGATTCAATTTGTTGTAAGTAAAGCAGATCATATTACTCTTCAAGTATATAACATACAAGGAGAAATGGTCGCTTCGCTGGTTAACGAATATATGCCCGCAGGAACATATTCGGCAGTATTTGATGCATCTCAGCTGCCAAGCGGAATGTACTGCTACCGTTTAGCAACATCATCAGCAAGTATCGCTAAGAAAATGATGCTTCTGAAGTAAAGCACCCCAATTATTAAATCTCTTCCTAGCCCATGACTTAAGTCATGGGCTAGGAAAGAAGAGATGAATAGATATAAAAAAACCGTCCCATTGGGACGGTTTTTTTATGCACTATCGTTGAGGTTGAGAACCTCATTTGAAACGTATCCCCTTTATACTGCACATGCCTTGTGCATTATTTATACCAAGACGACGATAGTAACAAATGAATCTGTGCGGAGAGCCACCTCCGCACATTGATAGAATTTATTTTACTACTTTTTTATTCAGCCAGTTCTGATAGTACGGAAGTGTTTTAGCTCTTTCTTTCGCACTTATCATTCTTGCTGCTGATGGTCTTTGTATGCCTACGTAGTTAAATGAGTTTTGATCTACTATTGACAGATCCAACGGATCTACGTATTTATCACCATTCACATCTGTAGCCAATGCCATACCCGCTACATAATTAAACGAATCCTGATCTACCAACGACAGATCCAATGGATCTACGTATCCGTCCTGATTACAGTCTCCGCTATAGATTGCGAATACGCCTGTCGACACTTCTGTTTCATTGTTGCCATAGGCCTGACTGGCTGCTGTTGTGAAATCGTAACTTGCTGTACTGCCCTTCGTGAATGTTACTCCTGAAGCACTCCAGGTCTCTACACTGTTGCGGTGTTTGATTACTATATAATAGTTTCCGCTTGCTGCTGTGCTGAAAGTTCCTGTGGCTGTGTAGGTTAGTGAATCCAGTAATGCGTCAGCTGAATCTACTACTGCATACGGACTTGCTGCATCTGCCAGTAATATCCGTATTGTATCTACTCCATTCAAGTATCCGCCTGCATTATAGAATCCCTGCGGAATTACTTTGACTGCGACACTGCCGGCACCAAAAGCTCCGCCAGTAATTTCACCGAATGAAGTGACACCTGAACTTGTGATAAGATGGTTAGCAACATTAACTGCGCCTAAACTGAGCCATGATGAACCGGTATACAATCCGCCATAAATATTGGCTTCAGTACCAGCAACATCAGCGGCCTTGTACCAGAGTGAATCGCTATGTACAGGACTTGCTATGCCATTCGAGGTTAATGTCCATGTTCTGTTTAAGTAGTCGGTTGTACTTGCATTATGAGCACTCTTCGAAGCTGCTACCTTAGCACTGATATAAGCCGGAGCAGTGATGGAGCCACTTGAGAGTGTAACTTTAACCGGTGAGCTTGAACTTCCGGTACCAATCGGGAAAGTAAGAGTAACAGGTGTAGCAGAAACAACATTTCTGAATTCACCGCTACCTGATGCGTCAATAAATGAAGCATCAGAAACACCGCCGCTGACAGAACCATTGAGAGTCAAATTATGTGAGCCCAATGAAACGACACCGCCCGTGAGAGTCAATGTTCCGCTCATAGCCACATCCGATGCCAATGTTACACCGGCAGAATTATTGATTGTTAATGACCCTAATGAATCAGAAACCACAGATGAAGTAATTGACTGGCTTGAAGTACCATTTAATATGATGGCAGAAGCTGAATAAACTTTGTCAACTCTACCACCGGTAACCGTTAAGTTCCCTTTGATATTCAACGTACCTGAACCAGTAGTAGTACCAACTTCGGAAGCAAGCAGTCTGCCGCCGGAAACTGAAACATTCCCGTTAACAGTTGCAACCTGAGCTCCGCTGCCACCCGGCTGTCCTTCAACCGTGTACTGTCCGCCGGTCACAATCAAATCACCAGAGATGGTCAAGGAACGTGCTGTTCCGCCTGAACCGTTATTAATTCTTCCGTTCATCACAGTCAAATTACCGCCGATTGTGGTATTACCATTAAGGAATGAATTCATTCCGGCAGAATTCCAAATCACGTTACCGCCAACCGTTGCAGGAATACGCGGGGCTCCGCCGAGAATAACAATATTTGAACCTGATTGGAATGAACCACCGAGAACCGAATTAGGAGTACTTGGGTTGCTCAAAATGTATGAACCACCGCTGAGGACATTAAGTGATCCGGTCAAGGTTGGAAATGTTGATGTATACATATTCAAGGCACCGGAGACAGCCAGAGTACATGCCGATGAAACCGTCAGTGTTGCTGTCGTGTCAATATATAACGTATCACCTGATGGCACGGTAAATGTACTTGTGCCAACAATAAGTTTTGAACCGGAACCGCTAATTTTCAAGTTAGCAGCCATTGTTCCATTGTTCGTAAGATTAAAAGTTCTACCTGCTGCAGTAAAGTTTGCCGGTGCTCCGCCAGTACCGTCAGTTGCACTTCCCCAGCTGCTTAATTGTGCAATATCGGCAGATGCTTTATTGTAATAAACTGCGAGCGTGGTAAAAGTGCTATCAGCGCCATATGCAGTGCCAACGCTGTTTGTCGCGTATGCGCGCACATGATACGTTATTTCAGCATTAAGACCGGTAATTGAACTGCTAAACGCACCGAGTCCGGTTCCATCTGAAGTATGACTGTTGCTGATAGTCGGATTTGCTGACGTACTCCAGCAGACACCTTTTGCTGTGATATTTGCACCGCCGTCTGCAGTAGCATTACCGCCGCCGGAGGCTGAATTACCGGTTACACTCGAAAGTGCGGTTGTGACAACCGTAGGTAGTGAAAGTGCAGCAAGTGTAGTAAAAGTACTGTCTCCACCATATGCAGTTCCGATGCTGTTTGTTGCATAAGCGCGTACATGATAGGTAACACCATTTGACAAGCCGGTTATAGCACTTGTGAAAGTACCTGTACCGCTGCCATCGGTTGTATGGCTATCACTGACAGTAGGATTTGCCGATGTGCTCCAACAAACACCTCTTGCTGTAACAGCCGATCCGCCATCCGCGGTTATAGTACCGCCGCATGTCGCATCTGACACACCAATATCAGTTACTTTTGCAGTTGATACAACCGGAACGGATGATGTTGTTGTAAATGATACATCAGTACCATAAACTGTTTGATATGAGTTTGTAGCATATGCACGGATATGATATGTCGTACCAGGAAGAAGGCTTGATAAACTGCCGGTAATAGCTCCGACCGAAGTACCTCCGTTAGTTGTTTTGCTATCGGCAATTGTAGGATTACTTGATGTGCTCCAGCAGAAACCGCTGACGGTAATTGCAGGATCACCAACATTTGAAATATTGCCGTATGCTGTTGCGCCGTTAGCAGTAATGGAGCCGACACTATCGGTTGATACTACAGGTGAAACACCAGCGGCCTGAGGCGTACCGGATATCTTAACATTTGCAACTGCAAAGCCGTACGTTGACATATTTGCAGTAGCATATGGGTATACTCTCAGGAAAAACGTTCCGCCATTAGCTACTGATATTGAACTGTTCAAAGAAGATGACCAATAGCCTAAAGTGGATCCCCACGAGGTAATTGATGTTTGCATAACAGCGGAGGCATTGCCCAAAAGAAATCCTGTAGTTGATGAAGTTCCGTTTTGAGCAATTGTTGTGAAGTTAGTTCCATCAGTTGAGTAAGCAATTTGAGCTTTCAATTTACCTGCCGAGTTACTACATCCGAGGTATAATGAAACAGAAATACTGTTAAGATTATAACCTGAAGCAGGATTAATTGTATATTGCTCATATTTCGTTGATTCCCAATCCGCAGAAAATGGGTAAGTTGTTCCACCGGTCATAATAACTCCCATATAACTGGCACCCGTTTTTGTGCCGGAAGAAAAAGCTGTAGTGGGAACAAGATTCGACGTATAAGTCATTGCCTGAGCTGTAACGTTTCCTGAAACGGTAGGCGCCGCCGTATATGGCGAATTAGGCCACAGAGCATATGCTTGAGCCCAAACTTCCGAAACAGAAAACATTATTGCCAGGAAAAAAAGTAACAAAGTGGTGCGTTTTATCATTACGTTTCTCCTAAGAATAAAATGATTGATGAATGAATATCCGTAATTAAGATTAAGAACTTTTAACAAACCCCTGTTTTCACTTTTCTTATTAAGCGTAAAAGTTATCGGTAACTCTTATTTTAATGATATATAAAATACACAATAAAAAATTAAACACAACAGGAAATTTTACGAATTGAGATACGAAATCGGTGAAATCACAAACGAACAACTAGTAATTTATCTACAATTTTGCCTAAAAACGCAATTATTAGCATTTTACTGAGAAATAGGTCAAAAAAAAAGCCGCTCCCGTTTAAGGAGCGGCTTTGAGTAAACCGTTTGTGTCGAAGTTTATTTAACTTCCTTTTTCTGTAGCCAATTCTGATAGTACGGAAGTGTCTTTGCTCTTTCTTTCGCACTTATCATTCTTGCTGCTGATGGTCTTTGTATGCCTACGTAGTTAAATGAGTTTTGATCTACTATTGACAGATCAAGTGGATCTACGTATTTATCACCATTCACATCTGTAGCCAATGCCATACCCGCTACATAATTAAACGAATCCTGATCTACCAACGACAGATCCAATGGATCTACGTATCCGTCCTGATTACAGTCTCCGCTATAGATTGCGAATACGCCTGTTGATACTTCTGTTTCGTTATTGCCATAGGCCTGACTGGCTGCTGTTGTGAAATCGTAACTTGCTGTACTGCCCTTCGTGAATGTTACTCCCGAAGCACTCCAGGTCTCTACACTGTTGCGGTGTTTGATTACTATATAATAGTTTCCGCTTGCTGCTGCGCTGAAGGTTCCTGTGGCTATATATGTCAGCGAATCCAGTACTACGTCAGCTGAATCTACTATGGCGTATGGTGTGCTTGCATTTGCCAACAATACGCGTATCGTATCTATTCCGTTCAAGTATCCGCCTGCATTATAGAATCCTTGCGGGATTACTTTGACTGTGACGTGGCCAGAGCCGAAACCACCACCGGTGATTTCGTTGAATGAAGTCAATCCGGTTCCAGTGAAATTATTGTTAGCAGCATCCACAGCGCCTAATGGAGTCCATGTTGAGCCGTTATATAATCCACCGTAAATGTTTGCCTCAGTACCGGCAATGTCTCCATCCGCGTAGGTTGCAGTAACATTGTACACAGGTGAAGTGATACCATTAGCGGTAAGAGTCCATGTGCGGTTAAGATAATCTGTCGCACTGGTGTTATGAGAACTCTTTGTTCCAACCGCTTTGGCGCTGATGTAAGCAGAAGCCAGTGTACCGCTTGAGAGGGTAACACTTATCGGTGCATACGAACTACCGCTACCTAATGGGAAATTGAACGTTGTTGGAACTGAAGAGATACTCTTTCTTACAACACCTGTTCCGGTAGCCGCAATCATATTAGTAGCAGAAGGAGTACCTGACACACTACCGTTTAATGTCAGATTATTTGATCCGAGCGACAAAACACCGGATGTCATTGTATATGTACCCGATACTGTTGTCGCATTTGTTAATGTAACACCAGCAGAATTATTAATAGCCAGATTTGTTACTGATGAAGGTAAAGCATCACCGGTAACCTGGGCTGCGCTTCCTGCGTATTCGTAACGTGATGCACTATAATTGCGCGTCGTTGTCTGAATTGGTCCGGATGCTGCAGATGCAGAAATACCGGATGCAGAGCCGATTAACAGCGGACCATTTACATTGATTGTACCGGTTCCGGTAATTACTTGGGAAGCGTTTCTGAAATCAGCCGTATCAGAAACATTAATAACACCATTATTAACAAATGTAACCGCGACTCCCGTACCGGCAGAGTTATTAGAATTCGTTCCGTTGGGATAGAGCTTCGTTACATTGAGTGTTCCGGAAGCCCCGATCGTTACGTTACATGTTTTGCCTGAGGTCGTACCGAGATTGAAGTAATTCGAATAACCCCAGCCCGGGACTGTTGTGTTGGTATCAGGATCGGGTACACCGGATTGAAAAGTCATCGTACCATTAATATTTATTGTTTGGCTAAACGTTCCAAGCGAGTGCGAAGACGATATATTATTGTAGCACGCCCAAGGAGCGAATGTAAGTGTCTTACCTGCATTAATCGTAAGAGTGTTATTATCTCCTGCAACAGCGTAATATGCGAAAGCATTACCTGCGTTGGATGAACCGTGATAATTCAAGGTTACGTTACGGTCGATTGTAACTGTAGTACTTGCAGTATTTGTTCTCAAGCGGTTGATGCTCACTAAACCCGTGCTTCCCGTAATGGTCAGGTTGGTAGAAAAAACATCAATGCCAATGCCGTCTGCACGATCACCGGTATTTGCAGAGCCTAACGCGCTGTTTGTTCCGTTAACTTCCAACGTGGCACCGTAGATTTTTATATATCTACCGGTTGTTGTAGTAGTTCCGGTTTTCAATGTTCCGCCATTAACAACGTGAAGATCTTTACATGGATACGGTGAGTTATCAAGAGTAACATTGTTGAGTACCCAAACATTATCTGCGGAAGTAGGAATGACAGATGGCGTGGTATTCCAGCCGGAACCATCCCATTGCTTCCATGTACCGACTGCAGTCCAGTTACCATCAACTGTTGATCCATAGTCTCCTGTCGCGTAAGGAACAGTTAAGAATGAAACATCGCTGCCGTAAGCAGTACCGGCGCTATTTATGGCGTAAGCACGAACGTGATATGTAACGCTTTCCGTAAGTCCGGTAATAGAACTGGAAAAACTTCCCGTACCCGATCCGCCGGTTATTTTATTATCAGCAGTTGTCGGATTGGAACTTGTACTCCAGCATATACCTCTCTCTGTAACAGTTGCACCTCCATCCGAGGTCACATTACCGCCGCTGGTCGCAGAGGTCGCAGTAATATTTGTTGTTGATGCTGTGGTAACTGTAGGTAACGTTGCTGCCGCCAAGGTTGTAAAAGTACTATCCGCTCCGTATGAAGTACCATTGGTATTCGTGGCATATGCTCTAACGTGATATGTCGTTCCGAGAGTAAGGCCGGTAATTGAACTTGTGAAAGTTCCGGTTCCCGTTCCGTCAGAAGTAAAACTGTTGCTGAGTGTCGGATTTGCAGATGTGCTCCAGCAAACGCCTCTTGCAGTAACAGTTGAGCCGCCGGATGCAGTAACGTTTCCACCGCTGGTCGCGTAAGTTAATCCGATATTCGTTGTAGCGGCAGTAGTCACTACAGGTGTTGATGATAATGTAGTGAATGAAACATCAGCACCATAAACAGTACCGTAGGTGTATGTTGCGTAAGCACGAACGTGATATGTTGTTGCCGGAGAAAGGCTCGTTAAGCTGCCTGTAATGGCTCCTAATGATGTTCCGCCATCAGTTGTATGGCTATCGCTTACCGTCGGATTCGCTGATGTGCTCCAGCAAAAACCGCTAACGGTTATTGCCGGGTCACCAAGATTTGTGATGTTGCCATACGCTGTTGCAGTCAGTGCAGCAATGTTTGCAATACTATCAGTTGAAACTACAGGTAGTACTCCTGTTGCTTGTGCATTTCCCATGAGTTTTACCTTTGCAGCGCAAAGCCACATGCTTTGTGTCGCGACAGTATAATATGGGTAAACCCGCAGGAAGAACGAACCTCCATTTGAGACCGACATAGTTGCGGAGTTAAAGGACGTCGACCAGTAATTTACTCGTGAAGCAAAAACCGAAGTCGAACCTGAGCTCATTCCTGAAGAGGCGCCAAGAATAAGTCCGTTTTGACCGCCGCCTGCAACAGTAATGGTTGAATTCACCGCACTATTTGATGCAAACGTTGTAAAGTTTGTTCCGTCAGTAGAGTATGCGAGCTGTACTTTCATGCCACCGCCAGAATTACTACATCCAAGATATAACTCAACACCAGTCATATTCAGGGTGTAACCTGAAGCCGGAGAAATCTTGTATTCTTCATAGACAGCTCCTGCTCCAGTACTGGTATATAAAGTGCCCCAAGCGGCTGTGTTACTTACAACCAAACCCAAAGTACTCGCTACTGTTTTTGTGCCTGATGAATAAGAAGTATTAGCTACCAAGTTTGACGTAAATGTCATTGCAGATGCTTGAACATTCCCTGAAATAGTTGGGGCAGTATTGGTTCCGGGTGAATTCGGCCACAAGGCATATGCCTGTGCCCAAACTTCCGAAACAGAAATCAGAACAGCAAATAATAATAGTAACCAAGTAGTACGTTTGTTCATGCGACTTCTCCTATTAAATAAATAAAACTATCGTAATAAACAGAACCGGTTGAGTGTGTTGATCCAGTGGAAAATTTGCTCTCTCTTGTAAGCGCAAAAGTTATCGCTAACTTTTTATGTTATCAGTTATAAATTAGAAAAATATTTCTAAGAAAACCAAAGAAATCGAAACATTAAAAATATTTAAGATTTTGGCGGGTAAGGAGAAATAAAAAAGCCGCTCCCGTTTAAGGAGCGGCTTTGAAGAAATAGGTTGTGTTAAAGCTTACTTAGCTTCTTTTTTCTGCAGCCAATTCTGATAGTACGGAAGTGTCTTTGCTCTTTCTTTCGCACTTATCATTTTTGCAGCTGATGGTCTTTGTATACCCACGTAGTTAAATGAGTTTTGATCTACTATTGACAGATCAAGTGGATCTACGTATTTATCACCATTCACATCTGTAGCCAATGCCATACCCGCTACATAATTAAACGAATCCTGATCTACCAACGACAGATCCAATGGATCTACGTATCCGTCCTGATTACAGTCTCCGCTATAGATTGCGAATACGCCTGTTGATACTTCTGTTTCGTTATTGCCATAGGCCTGACTGGCTGCTGTTGTGAAATCGTAACTTACTGTACTGCCCTTCGTGAATGTTACTCCTGAAGCACTCCAGGTCTCTACACTGTTGCGGTGTTTAATTACTATATAATAGTTTCCGCTTGCTGCTGTGCTGAAGGTTCCTGTGGCTGTGTAGGTTAGTGAATCCAGTAATGCGTCAGCTGAATCTACTACTGCATACGGACTTGCTGCATCTGCCAGTAATATCCGTATTGTATCTATTCCATTCAAGTATCCGCCCGCATTATAGAATCCTTGCGGGATTACTTTGACTGTGACACTGCCAGAGCTGATGAATGCTTTTGCTGTAAATTCACCGCCTGCAGTTTGAGCAGAAGCAGTAAATGTATGCGCACCAGTATTAACAGCACCGAGGTTCGTCCATGCTGCTGAAGCATAAACAGCACCGGATAACTGGGATTCAGTTCCGACTACATCACCCGGTAAATAAGTAAATACAGCATCATACGAAGGTGTTGTAACACCATTCAACGTAAGAGTCCAATAGCGGTTAAGATATTCTGACGATTCACTGATATTGCTGTTCTTTGTATTGCTTACTGCAATTCCAACAGTATCAGCTGTAAACGTACCGCTGTTCAACGTGTAGGTTACAGGAGAATAATCCGATGTACCGTTTGCATCACCAACCGGGAATGTAAACGAATGGGGAACTGCTCCGGTAAGTACTTTTTTAACACTACCCGTTCCGCTCGAGATAATCATATTAGAAGCGGATGGTGTGCCTGAAATTGTTGCAGCACTACCTAAAATGAGATGTGCGTTTCCGACATCGAGAGCGCCACTGGTTAATGTCAGCGTACCAAGAATAGCTACGTCTGAATTCAGATATAAGCCAAGTGAGTTATTGAGAATAATCGTAGCAGTAGATGCAATAGTCAACGTACCATTGTTAGTAATCGACTGCTGTGCTGTTCCATTAAATGTTACGTTACCAGCTGTCGGCGAAAATGCCAATGTAGCACCTGAAGCGACTGAAATATTGCCCTTAACTACTGTGCCACCGGTAAGGTTGAGATTACAGGTTCCCTGATCTACAATAATACCTTCGACGGTAAGCGGTGTAGAACCGGTACCAGTCAAAGTTCCTGAATAATCATATTCAAAATTCGCGTATGTGCGGTTTGAAAGTGATGGTGATGATGATGACTGATGTTTATAGGTACTTCCTGATTTGAAAAGTACTCTTGAACTCGGTGCAGATAAAGCAAACGGGTTGCTTCCTGTCTTGAAAATAAAAGTAGCTCCCGAGTTAAAAACGACAGCGTTGGCATTACCGGTATTGTTGAAAATGTTGCCGCTGCAGTTTTGTGTAATCGATGAACCGTTAAGGAAATTTACCGACGCACTATCAACAGGAACCAATTTGTGTGCTGCTCCTTCGAGAAGCATTGTGCCGGAGATACTACCGGTGGCTCCAGTCGGAATAGCAAGAGTCAACGCGAATGATGATCCTGACAAATTCAAAGCTGAGCCTGCATCAACATTAAGATCAGTGCCGCTGCCATTACCTACTGTGAGGGTGGAAGTTGCAGATCCGACTAATTTTAGTGTCGTATTGCCTGTTACGGTCAATTTGCCAATCGTTTGGCTTGCTGCTAAAACAACAGAATCAGCTGCACCATTATTGAAAAGTAACTGATCATTCGTCAATGCTGAAGTTCTTGAAGGGCTCCAGTTTGTTGCAGTTGCCCATGCATTATCAGTTGCACCGGTCCAGGTGTATGTAGTAGGAGCCTGAACAAGGAACGCGCTGCTTGTCGCATTAGTTAACGTTCCGGAAGCGGCCGTTAATGTAGCGCTAGCTGCACCTGCCGTAAATACAAGAGAACTAAATGTGGCTAAACCACTAACCGGAGTGGCAGAAACCGGAGAACCGGTCAATGTTGTACCGTTGGCGGTTAATGATACCGAGGTAACATAATCGAGATCACGACTTCCGAGGGCATCAACAGCTGCTACTGTAACAGCCGGAGTCATGGTTGCATCAATTGCAACAGTTGAAGGCTGCTGAACAAAGCTCAATTTGCTTGCAGTAACTGCAACCTTGTTAGCATCGGTAGCGGTCGAACTTGCTGCTCCACCTGCGTTAGCATCGGCAAACAGTGAGCCGGATGAGAGAGCTGTTGCAGAAGTGACCGTAAATGAGAATTGTGTGTTATCAGTAACAGAAGCTGCAAAGCTCGCACGCAGTGAAAACGTCTTTGTTCCGCCGTCGGCTGCTGCAAGAGTAAGTCCGTTAAAGGTAATTGTTGAACCGGCAGCAACTTCAGCTATTTTCGTTGTGCCGTCAAAAATACCAACCTCACGAAGTACAGAGGAATTAGCAACGCTAAAAGAAATGTTAGTGAGGGTTGTTGCAAAATTATCGGCATCTGTTGTGCCTGCACCATCGCGAATATCAAACTTCGCTACTTCAAGAGAAGATGAAGTAAGCGTAGCTTCCTGATGTGAAGTATAATCTATATTAGTCGGAGCGGTGAATGAAGCATTTGCAATAATATCCGACAGCGCTGAACCGGCGGCGGCTGTTGTGGCCTGGCTGTTCGGGTTGTTTGTTCCGTCGGTTGTTAAAAATTTACTGGTCGCGCCACTTCCATTATATTCAAATACTTTAACATAGTATGTTGTTCCGGGGTCTAAACCTGAAACAGCAACGCTGGTTCCGGTACCGTTGTATATTGTTTGTTCGCCTGAACCGCCATACACGGCATTGGCTGTATAGGTTGTACCATCAACAGCAGTAAAACTGTTTGTCGTGTTGATTTTAACAACCCGTCCTGCACCGTTACCGTTTGTCCAACCAGCTGTAAATCCGGTTTGTCCGACTCCGGTAAAATTAACATTTGTTGCTTGTGTGGTTGGGGCGACTGTAGCTCCAACAGGCGTAATGCTCACATTATCAAGACTAAGCGCCTGTGCATTTGATGTTGTCGTACCGGAAGCTACTGAATAGTTCCATGCGAGATATAACGATGAACCGGCGTTTACCGTAACTGTCAAAGTTTTATTTGTGACAGAGGATGTCGCTCCCGGAGCTGTAGCGTATCCGGCATTTGATCCATCGGCTGCGATAGTAGTAAGAAAGTCAGTTCCTGCTGAAGTCCAGGTAGAACCATCGGTTGAATAATACATCTGAATAGAAAAACCGGCGGCGTTTGAGCCCATGCGGTATTTTTCAACATCATAGCTGATAGTGAGACTCGTAATATTCGATGCACCATCGTTTTTCAGAAGAGTATAGATATTAACACTTTTACTGGCTGAACTGGATGAAAGTCCACCCACAGCTCTATCACTTCCGTTCGTCGAGGTTCCTGAACCAAAGTTGTAAATACCATTACCGGCTGTGGAAGATAAGTTAGCACCACCAATAATAGCAGTAGCTGTACCGGCAGCCGTATATGTTCCTACCGTTCTCACGGTCGTGTTTTTATCAACTTTCCAGGCGTAAGGTAGAGTTGCAGCAGCAACTGTGCCCAAGCTGTCAAAATTCTGAGTGTATGTCGTTCCTGCACTAACCGATACGGTTTGTGCCCAACTAAGGCCAGCAAGGAATACGATCATAAGAAGAGAGAGTAAAATTTTTCGACTCATATTGATCCTTTTTTTATGTTAATAAACAGTTTTTAACATCTACGCGGATGTTAATCGTAAACTTTTACATCTACCAAGACGACGATAGTATAATAAAAAAGTGAAGAAACATATAACTATAAGCCAGCGCAGCCTTGCCACGGGGTGCGTTTTTACCGCTAATTAAGCCTGAGAACACGATAAAAGCCTATAAACAACGTTCATTCTCTCCAAAAAAACATAATTTAAATATTATGCCATTAGCATAATACCATTAAAAACGAATTAATGCAAGAGCATAAGTAATAATATTTGATTAAGATTATGCTTAACTTCAAAGTACAATTAATTTTTGCAAAATGCAATGTATTTAATAATAAATAAGCCTTTAGCGTTTACTTTACTAATTAACTTATATTATTTCTTTAATATGCCTAATTTTTTAATATTATTGCCGCACTATTAACTTATTTTAATTATTCCACTCAAAATTCATTCACCATTGCAAAAATTTGCGACCGGAAGCAAAAAAAGCCGCCCAAAAAATTGAGCGGCTTCTAAGTCCGAAGTGAAAAGTTCGAAGTTTAACCGAAGTATTTGTTAATTATAGTATAAATCCGAATGGATTCCGGATCTCCTGAGGCGTCCGGAATGACAAACAGGATATTATTTTATTACTACACCATCCGGGGCGACGGCATCTAATTTGTTTTTTGCTTTTGACGCATCGGTCCCCTCAAACACGATTCCTTTGACATTTTCCCCTGCCTTAACCAATAGTTCTGCGCCTTCGGTAAATGTAATGTTTTTAAATGAGCAATCCGATGAGTTTGAAAAAGTGAATACCGGGGATTTCTTCGAAAGGATTTTTACATTTTCAAATTTAACGGCGCTGCCATAATTAGATTCAAATCCTTTATTCGCTATGAGCACCGAATTTTCGAGATAAATTTCATTGACTTTCGCTTCGGGTGTATTATCAATAATAAAAGCCCGGTCCGCACCATCGCAGAAAATATTTTTCATGCGGAAATTCGTAAACGTCGGGATTTTCACTACTTCTTTTTTGTCAGCGTCTGCACCGGCGACTCTGTTCTCGTAAGTACAATCGAATGATATGGCATCATTGAGTATATCCTTCATAAAGATATCCTGAACATACACGTTCTTGATAAGTCCGCCGCGGTCCGATGCACTTTTAAAACGCAGACCGATGTCTGTCCATGAGAATGTGCAGTTTTTTACAAAAAGATTTTCAATTCCGCCATCGGTATTACTTCCAATAACAAATCCGCCGTGTGCATGATAAACAATACAATCCTGCACAACGACATTTTTCATGGGTTTTTTTGATGACTTGATGCAAATACCATCATCGCCCGCGTTAACCGTACATTTATACAACAACAAATTCTCACATGAAGAAAAATCCAATCCATCTCCATTTTGTGCCCACCATTCATTCATCACCTTAGCATAACGAACGATGATATTTTCGCATCTGCCCACGTTCAATGCAAAGTCAGGTGAATTCTGAAAAGTCACGCCTTCAATAAGGATATTTTCACACTCAGCGATGTTAACCATCTTTGGACGTTTAATGTCTTTCATTTCACTGGAAGGATACCAAATGTCTCCTGTCTGTAGCCCGCCTTTGATAAGGGTTTTCCACTGCCCCGGGGTCATTTTCGACTGTTTAACCGGCCGCCAGTACTGACCGTTACCGTTGATGATGCCATCACCGGTAATACCGATATTCTGTAACTCGCTGCAAGAGATCGGAGATTTTAATCCGACAGGCTTTTTACCCGGAACTTGCACATCCTGATACAATTCCATGTTAGGACTGAATACAAGTACGGCTCCGGTTTCAAAATGCAGATCAACATTGCTGCGCAATTGAATCGGGCCGGTTAGCCACAATCCGGCAGGAATGACGACATGTCCCCCGCCGCCGACATTGCATTTATCAATCGCCTTTTGAATTGCTTCAGTATTGAGTGTAATGCCATCGGCAACCGCACCGTACTCAGAGATAACATAATTAGCGTCTCTGAATTTCGGCACCTTAACATCAATATCAAATGGAATATCTTTGAGATATTTTTTCATCTCATCATCCGATGTTCCGGCATATGCCGAAAAAACCGACGATGAAATACATAAGAAGAACATCGCGAGATAGAAATATGTTTTTTTCATCATTGTGCTAATCTTTCCAATGTTATGTATAATGTAATTTTCGTAGTGTTAGAATTGGAGCGGCGAAACCAGTAATAAATTTTTGTATGGGCAGCAACTCAGGTTACACGAAATCCTGATACCAGAAAGGTTTCGGTTCAACGTTTTTTAAGGCATCGAAATTCAAGTTACGTTTCAATTCTTCTTTTTCCTCTTCATTAATGAAGGGAAGGATAGTTGCGGGCAACTTCAAAATGCGCGGTGATTGCAGAATCTTAGAAACCAATGTCTCATTCATACCGTGTAATTTGCGAAGTTCATCAAATACAAAATATAAATCAAAGAGATTTACCGCTCCCGAGATAAACTCCCCTACTATTCTTTCTGCAAATGGTTCAAGCATCTCCGTAGGCACATCTGCAAGATTATACCATACTTGATTGACTTTTCGCTTTCCGTCATCACGTGCTTTGGAAGTAAAAAACAGAAAGAAATCACCGCGTTTCATCTGATTAAGTTTTTCAACGAACTCTTCTTTCTTAATCTGAGAAAAATGGAAGAATATATCGCCGGGATAATGGAGGCTTTTCAAAAAGCCGAAACCTTTTTCGTCAATCTTTTTTACACGGCAAAAATCAAGGGGTTCGGACATGGTAACCAAAATAAATATTACATGAGTGTAAAAATAAAAATTAAGCTTATAAAAATGTCATTCCGAAAAATCTGCCGGAATAATCTTTATCGGAGTGAATAATCTGGAACGGCAGATTTATTCGGAACCCAGGCTAAAATATAATCCGAAGTTTTTCAACAATTACAGTGCAATCACGAAAGACTATATCTCATAATATAAATCCTTCCACTCAGGGTTCATTTCCTCTACCAAGTGTAACTTCCAGGACCGTTTCCAGCCCTTAAGTTTTTTCTCCCTGTTGATTGCGTCTCTGATATCACTATAGGTTTCAAAATAAACAAGTAATTTTACACCATACCGTTTGGTAAATCCTTCTACCAAGCCTTCTCGATGTTCATACGCCCGTCTAACCAAATTATTGGTAACACCGATATATAATGTACCATTCCTCTGACTTGCCATAATGTATACGTAAAATTGATACATTAGCCCCCCCCGCTTGAATTCTGCAATAAAAACTTTCAAACTGGATTCCGGACTGCCAGGCTAAAGCCTGTCATCCGGAATGACATGTCCTATTGAATTTCAAGAATACCTTTTCCGTTTTATAAACTGCCCATCGCCGGCTTTTCCTTTGAACTCACCGTTCTGAACGATAACTTTGCCACGGAGGATAACCGTCTCGGCGAAACCCTGTACTTCAAATCCTTCATATGGATTGTAGTCAACGTTCATGTGGTGTGTACAGGCATTGGCGATACTGATCGTTTCTTTCTTCTCAGTATCGAAAACAACAATATCTGCATCGCTGCCCACGGCAAGCGTTCCTTTTTTAGGATACAAGCCGAACATTTTTGCAGCAGCAGTAGATGTCAGCTCAACAAATTTCGATAGCGAAATTCTGTTTTTAACAACACCACCGTCGTACATTAAGCTCATCCGGTTTTCAATACCCGGAGCGCCATTCGGTATTTTGGTAAAACTTTCACGCCCCATTTCCTTTTGTCCGTGAAAATTGAAAGGACAGTGGTCAGTCGCCACAACTTGAATGTCTCCGGTTTCAATACCATTCCAGAGTTTCTCCTGATTCCATTTTTCGCGGAGAGCAGGGGTCATGACATATTTAGCGCCTTCAAAATTTTCTTTCTCATAGAAAGAGCTATCCAGGAATAGATATTGCGGACAAGTCTCTGCGAACGCTTTTGCTCCGCGTGCACGAGCGGTACGGACTTCATCCAATGCATCGGATGATGATAAATGAACAATATAAACCGGAACTCCGGCAACTTCTCCGATTGCAATAGTGCGTGCTACAGCTTCGGCCTCCATTCTGGTCGGTCGGGTGGACGCGTGATATTTCGGTGCAGTCTTCCCTTCTTTTACCGCGGCTTTAACAATTTCATCTATCACAATGCCGTTTTCCGCGTGCACCATAACAACACCGCCTAATTCGCCGACACGTTTCATGATGCGGTAGATTGTTCCATCATCTACATACAGCCTGCCGGGATACGCGGTAAACAATTTGAATGAGGTTAAACCTTCTTCCATCAACTTGTCTATCTCGTGAAGACGTTCGTCGGGCATATCGGTTATGATCATGTGAAAACCATAATCAACAACGGTCTTTCCACCTGATTTTTTACGCCATTCTTCAAGAGTATCAAGAGTAGAACAGCCGATAGTCTGAGTAGGGAAATCTATTATTGTTGTTGTTCCGCCGAATGCTGCCGCAATAGAACCCGTTGTGAAATTATCACTGACAACAGTGCCCATTGAAGGAAGATCAAGATGTGTGTGCGGATCAATACCGCCGGGAATTACTAATTTATCTTTCGCGTCTATAACAACGTCTGCTTCACGCGTAATATTTGGCTGAATGAGCGTAATAGTTTCATTCTCAACATAAATATCGGCAATCATATCATTGGCCTCGGTAACAACCCGGCCATTTTTAATTAACAGTAACATTTCCATTTCCATCTAATGAATAATAACCATGAAATTTAAGAAGATTATGGAAATTAACGAAAATGTTTATTTCATGATTCTCGATGAGCCAATGTAATTTCATAGCCCATAATTTATTTTTTTTGAGACTAACATTAACACGGCGCTTCAGCGCCGTGAATCCAAGATCCAACTACGCCTGGGCTTTAGCCCAATAAAGTGTCAATGATTGGACTAAAGTCCGATAAACCGAGTGGACACCTTCCCACGGTCTAAAGACCGTGGTTAATGAAAAACGATCTGAAATGATTCTTTTATAAATGTCCTGTTATCACCAGGTGATGTTCAAGCTTATATAAAAAACCCGGGCACTGTAGTACCCGGGTATCTGCGTTTATTCAGAAATTATTTTACCAGCATCATTTTCTTGGTGATGACATTATTCCCTGCTTTAAGAGAATAGAAGTAAACACCTGAGGATAAGTTAGATGCATTGAAAGAAACCGAATGATTTCCTGCAGTCATGCTTTCACCGCTAACGAGTGAAGCGACTTTTTGACCAAGAACATTATAAACATTCAAATCAATCACTCCGTTTTCCGGAAGAGTGAATGAAATTTTTGTCGAAGGGTTAAACGGATTCGGATAGTTCTGTCCCAGCTCAAAAGATTTTACTCTTGGAGCGACAGTTTCCTGTTCTTTCACCGCTGTGAGCAACTGTGAGTCCAAATACCAATCCATACTGTATGCCGGAGTTGCAGAGTTACGCGAAAGGATGTTTGCTGTTGTATATTTTGCAGCATCAGCAGCGGTCAAAATTGTTCCGTTATTTTTGCGGGCAGTAGGATTATATCCCGGTCCATAGCAATTATACTCCGCATATACAGTAGGTAGCACGTTCCATGACAACCAGCCATCAGAGTTAATAGTTGACGGCTCATAACAATTAATGAATACTGTCTGCGGGAAATTCTGCCAAGGTCTACCGAAGTAGAAAGTAGTAATTGCATTGCCATCATATCCGATGCTATCGTTCGTGATTTTGCAATCTTTAAAAACATATCCGAATGCAAGATTTGCATTTGTTGCCGCAGCAGTTAATGTACCGGTATTTCTTCTTTCGCGGATTTCGCAGCTATCAAATAAAGCCGTGCCGCTTCCGAAAATAAAATCAACGGTTCCAGCAATCAAACAGTTCTTATTGTAAACACGTCCCGAGTTCCAAGTGTAGTATGTATCCTGATAGCCGAGTAAATTACAATGAAGGAATGCAACCCGGTCTGCCTGAATGTTAATTGCAACTGCCTGTGCAGCCGTTGATGTATTTTGAATGGTAATATCTTTAAATGTTACGTCATTAGCGCGCACCCAAACGCTTTGTGAAGTTGAGGTTCCGATGGTAACGCCGCCGACTACAAGTCCGCTGTAATCATCATACGTTATAATGGTACTGTCTTTATCTTCACCTTGGATCAGTAAATGTGATTTACCAGTAACGATGGTATCTTTTTCGTAGTAGGTGCCTTTTTTAACAAAGATAGTTGTATTGCCCAAATAGTTCAACGGGACAGCATTCAATGCTTCCTTCACGGTTTTAAAATTACCCGAACCGTCTTTGGCAACAATGATTAAACTGTCTTTTGCTGCAGTCAATGTTGTGAATGAAACCTGCTCACCGTAGGAGATTCCAATATTGTTAACTGCGTATGCGCGTGCATAATATGTCGTGTTGGAAGCGAGATTCGAAAGGTAGGCAATAAAATCACCCGAACCAGATCCGTTATCTGCAACTTTGTCAGTTATTACCGGCGTCCCGGTTGTGTTCCAGCAAACACCTCTTTGAGAAACAGCTGCGCCGCCCTCACTTACCACCTTTGCACCGACTGTTGCATAGTTTGTATAGATATTTGTTGCCGCTGATGTAGTAACTGTCGGAGCTATGGCAGTTGTTAAAGTTGTGAATGAGTATTCATCACCATAACCGACACCGGCACTATTAACCGCATAAGCGCGGACATAGTATTTAGTTGTTGCCGTTAATCCGGTAATCGAACTGCTGAAAGTATTTACTGTTCCATCCGAAGTGTGTCCGTCTGCAATAGTCGGAGAACCGGTGGTGTTCCAGCATACACCCGTCTGAGTAATTGTTCCGCCACCGTTCGCACTAATTGTTCCACCACTCAATACCCATGTTAAACCTATGTTCCATGGTGCTACGGTTGTCAAAGTGGGAATTGTTGCAAGTGTTGTAAAAGTAGTATCGGCACTGTAAGAAGTACCTGTGCTGTTTGTAGCATATGTCCGAATATGGTATGTTTTACCCGGTGTCAAGCCTGTTACGTTGCTTGAGAAGGCTCCTGTACCCGTCCCGTTGGAGGTAAATGTACCGAGGATATCGGGTTTAGCGGAGGCACCGTAGCATGTACCACGAGCCGTAACTGCAGAAGAACCGCTATCGCTTACCGTCCCATTAATGGTGACAGAGGTCGCTGCTATATTCGAAATTCCTGAGATACCAACCGTTGCAGGAATACCTACCCCCGGTGTTGTACCGGCAATAATCACATTCTTTGTGCAGATATATTTGGTAGCGCTTGCTGAACCATCATACCATGGACTAATGCGGACTGAAAAAGTGCCGCCCGCCGCAATGTGAGCAGCGAATGTAAATGAACATGTGGTATCTGCGGTGTTAGGGGAATAAACCGGTGAAGCATTCAATTTTGTTTTAGTCACCCAATTATCGGTTGAGTAATAAACATTACTCTGCATATGCTTTGTAGTACCGGCATATCCGACAGTGAAGGTTAATGAAGTAACATCCAATTCATTCGTACCGGTAGGAGTAACATCATACTGTGCGTACCGGGTTGCGACTTCTACTGATTCCTGCGGCCAATTAGTCGCCTGTAATTTACATCTCTGCATGGCTCCTGATGATCCGGCATCCCAGTTTTTGACAATCAATGTACTCAGCGAATCGCCCGTGCTTAGTTTCTGGCTGGCAGCTGTTACGTAACCGACTACCGATGACGTGTAAAGTGAAGTACCGTTAAGCGGCCATGTAGCTGTTGCCGGGAATTGTGCAAAAGCTGTTGAAACATAGGCAGCACAAATAAAAAGAAACAAATACTTTTTCATAGTCATTCCATGAATTTTTTAATAAATTATTTTTCATCTCTCATGTATGGCAGAAGTTCTTTGAGGTGCAATCGTATTTCTTCTACCACCATATCGCACACTTTGAATGCCCCTGTCCCGGAGAAATGAGTCTCATCCTGTTTCCCTTCAGGAAACCTCTCATACTCACCGGGTTCTACATTCATATATATCTTTTTCGACTTTTCCGGTCCGAGAAGAACCAGCAAATCTTGACTTTTTTTATGTAAGTCCAACAAGGGAACGTTCATCGCTAAAGCAATTTCACGAACCACCTTTGGATACTCTCCATGTGTATCAACAAATACACCGGTACTATCAAATTTACGTCTGTTTATCGGAGTAAGCAAAACAGGTATCGCACCTTTTTTCCTCGCTTCGGTAATAAACCGTTCAAGATTCACTTTATACTCCCCATACGGGGCAGCATATCTTGTCGGATCTTCCTTTTTACTATCATTATGGCCGAACTCAATAAATAAATAGTCCCCTGATGAAAGTCTGGTAATAACCGTATCCCACAACCCTTGATCAATGAAACTTTTTGTACTGCGTCCGTTTTTCGCGTGATTTTCTATTGTAACATTTTCCTTGAAGTACAGAGGAAATACTTGCCCCCACCCTTTTTCCGGATTACTCTTACCATACTCCTTATTAGCCATAGTTGAATTGCCGATAAGAAATATTTTTAGCGGTTTTTGCGCCTGAGTATAAGAAAAAGGATATAACATTAAGACAATTGCAGCAAAGCGGAGCAGTGTTTTCATAAGAGAGCCACAGATTGTAAGGAGGAAATTTTAAGAAAATAATAAGGTTAGGAAGATTGCAACAACTTAATATCCCCTCACCCTCAATCCCTCTCCCATAGGGAGAGGGACGAGAGCAAAATCATCGAGTCTATTCCCTTCTCCATATGGGAGAAGGGTTAGGGATGAGGGCTGTTTTATCGCATTTTCTGAATTCGATAAAGGCAGCTGCTCAATAAATTATACAACATATACTGAAGAAGCAGTGTCAGCACCGCGGCCTGTCCAATTGGTATGGAAGAATTCGCCGCGAGGTTTGTCTGTTCTTTCGTACATGTGCGCACCAAAGTAATCTCTTTGAGCCTGCAGCAAGTTAGCCGGCAAGCGCTCGGTTCTGAAACCGTCGAAATAGTTCAATGCTGTTGACATTGCAGGAACCCAGATGCCGTTAAGAACAGCCGTTGATACAACTCTTCTCCAAGCAGCCTGAGCAGCTTCAACTTTTTCTTTAAAGAACGGATCGAGAAGCAGGTTATTAAGATCAGGGTTTTTATCAAATGCTTCTTTGATTTTGCCGAGGAAGGTTGAACGGATGATACATCCACCACGCCACATCAAAGCGATTCCACCGTAGTTGAGGTTCCAGCCTTTTTCTTTAGCAGCAGTTCTCATAAGTATGTAACCCTGAGCATAAGAAACTAATTTAGAAGCAAACAATGCTTGTTCAATATCGTTGATGAATGCTTTTTTGTCGCCTTTGAATTCAACTGCCGGGCCGGCGATTTGTTTTGAAGCTTCAACTCTTTCGTCTTTCATAGCTGAAAGGCAGCGAGCGTAAACAGCTTCACCAATCAATGTCAGCGGAACACCGAAATCGAGTGATGCCTGGCCTGTCCATTTACCGGTACCTTTTTGGCCTGCGGTATCAAGAATTTTTTCAACGAGAGCTGAACCGTCAGTATCTTTAACGCCGAGAATGTCACGTGAAATTTCGATAAGGTAACTATCGAGAACGCCTTTGTTCCATTCAGTAAATACCTGATGCATTTCATCAGCCTGCATACCGAGGAGGTTTTTCATAATTAAATACGCTTCGCAAATAAGCTGCATATCGCCGTATTCAATTCCGTTGTGAACCATTTTAACAAAGTGGCCTGCGCCGCCTTCGCCAACCCAATCGCAGCAAGGTGAGCCGTCAGAAACTTTAGCAGCAATAGCCTGGAAAATAGGTTTTACTGCAGGCCATGCTTTTGGTGAGCCACCAGGCATGATTGAAGGTCCGAGTAAAGCGCCTTCTTCACCACCGGAAACGCCGGTACCGATGAATAATTTTCCTTTGCTTTCGCAATAAGCGGTTCTTCTTTCTGAATCCGGGAAGTGTGAGTTACCACCATCAATAATGATATCACCGTCTTCAAGGTGAGGGAGCAGCAAATCAATAAAATCATCAACTGCTTTTCCAGCTTTAACCATGAGCATGATTTTTCTTGGGCGGGCGCAATTAGCAACTAATTCTTCAATAGTGTTTGCACCGATAACGTTTTTACCTTTACCGCGTCCATTAATAAAATCAGTAACTTTCTGTACCGTTCTGTTATAAACGGCTACAGTAAAGCCTTTGCTTTCCATGTTCAATACAAGGTTTTCGCCCATTACGGCCAAACCAACAAGTCCGATATCTGCCAATTTACTCATTTGCGTTTCCTTTATAAGTGATAGAGAATTTTATAATAAATAATTAGTGTTTAATGTTAAATCCAAGTTGGGATATAGTATCTATTATTTCATCTTGAGCATTGAGAAGTTTTACAGAATAAAATGGGAATTCACGTCGTATCGGGTATGCTCCCCGCTGCTGTTCGAATGTTTCAACCGAATTTCGCAGCGTAGCATCATCAGACATAATATCATATGAAGCGATTACAACGTCAAATAAGATTTCTTGTTTCGTTTTATTAGCACAGTCAACAATAATTTCGCGTGGTTGTAACGAAGGCGGAACCGACTCAGGATACCAGCCTTCCGGCATCGGTAGATTAAAGAATTTCCGGAGCTCAGCAATACTCATTGAAGTACCGTTAGCTTTGCCGTCGGCAGAATAGCCCGCAATATGCGGAGTCGCAATATCAACAAGTGAGAGTAACTCCCTATCAATATTGGGCTCACCCTCCCATACATCAAGAACACATGCATCAACGATATTTTCATGAAGTGCGTTTTTAATTGATGAAGTTTTAACTACCGGACCACGGGAGGCATTTATCAATAGACGTTTGTGTTCGAGTTTTGCAAAAAAGGCGTCATCCGCGAGGTGATGCGTTTTATCTTCGCCGGTTTTATTCAAGGGCACATGTAGCGTAATAATATCACTGCGGGAAATCAATTCATCAAGTGAGACAAATTTTTCAGGACCTTCTGCACGGGCACGCGGCGGGTCATTCAGCAAAACATTCATGCCGAACAGACGCGCAATCTTTTCGACTTTTTTACCGACGTTGCCCACTCCCACGATACCAATCGTGGTTTCAGAAAGCTTGAAATTATATTTTTTTGCTAAGGTAAGTATTGCAGAGGAAATATACTGTTGGACGGATGAGGAATTACAGCCGGGCGCATTAACCCAGTAAATTCCCGCATCGTCACAGTATTTTGTATCAATATGATCATAACCGATAGTTGCGGTTGCGATAAACTTTACATTAGTCCCCTTTAATAAAGCTTCATTGCAATGAGTACGGGTTCTGATAATAATACCGTCAACATCGCGTAAAGCTTCATTTGTCATTTCCGCCGGACTTAAATACTGAATGTCGGCGTATGGTTCAAGAACACCTTTCAGAAAAGGTATCTTGTTATCTGCAGCTATCTTTATTTTCTGATTCATCAACCTAATTTATAAAAATTCGAGTACTTAGGCATTATAAACTGAAGAAGCAGTTTCTCCGCCGTGACCTGTCCAGTTGGTATGGAAGAATTCTTCCTCCGGACGGTCAACGCGTTGATACTGATGCGCGCCGAAATAGTCGCGCTGTGCCTGCAGCATATTCGCGGGAAGATGTGCAGAGCGGTACCCGTCATAATAAGTCAGCGCCGAAGCAAAGCATGGAATTGAAACGCCGTGTTTCATGGCTTCCATAACAATTCTTCTCAATGACTGCTGATATTCATTTGCCAATTGACCGAAGAACGGATCAAAAAGCAAGTGACGGAGGCTCGGATTGCGATCGTACGCTTCTTTAATTTTCTGTAAAAAGTCGGAACGAATAATACAGCCGCCGCGCCAGATCATAGCGATACCGCCGTAGTTCAATTTCCATTTAAATTCTTTTGCTGCCGCGCCCATAAGTGAATAACCCTGAGCATATGACAATACTTTTGACAAATACAATGAACGGCGAAGTTCAACAATAAACTCCTGTTTGTCACCGCTGAACGAACGCGAAGGTCCTTTCAAAGCTTTTGAAGCAAGGACACGTTCATCTTTTTGTGCGGACAAGTAGCGGGCAAATACAGCCTCACTGACGAGTGAAAGCGGAGTACCCTGATCAAGAGCGGTAATGACTTTCCACTTACCTGTTCCCTTTTGTCCGGCTTTATCTAAAATCTTTTCAACTAACGGTGAGCCGTCAGTATCTTTAAATGCGAGAATGTCGCGGGTAATTTCAATAAGATAACTTTTCAATTCGCCTTCGTTCCACTCGGCAAATACCTGATGCATTTCATCATGCGAAAGGTCAAGAACATCTTTCATGAACTGGTACGATTCGCAGATAAGCTGCATGTCGCCGTACTCAATTCCATTATGAACCATCTTGATAAAGTGGCCTGAGCCTTCTTCACCAATCCAGTCACAGCAAGGAACGCCGTCAACTTTTGCAGCGATTGCCTGAAAGGCCGGTTTGATCGGTTCCCAAGCTTCAGCCGGACCGCCCGGCATTAATGCGGGACCGTTAAGCGCACCTTCTTCTCCACCGGAAACACCTGACCCGACAAAGTATACGCCTTTTTCAAGCAGGTAGTTTACGCGTCTGTTGGTGTCAGCAAAGTGGCTGTTTCCGCCGTCAATCAGAATATCGCCTTTATCAAGCAGCGGTATAGCAGCTTCAATAACTGCATCAACCGGCTTGCCGGCATTGACCATCATTAAAATCTTACGGGGCTGTTCAATTTTCGAAACGAATTCATAATATGAAAACGTTCCGACAATTTTTTTACCCTTTGCGCGTCCATTTATGAATCGCTTAATTTTTTCCATATCAATATCATATACTGCAACTGAAAACCCTTTGCTCTCAAAATTAAGAGCCAGGTTTTCACCCATAACACCGATACCTATTATACCAATATTAGCTAACATGACACATCATCCTTATTATTACTAATCTACAAACTTATCTTTCCAAGCCCATAATCCAATAGCCGGATTCGATATATAGAAAATTTCCTCGCCATCAACCATGTTATAACCATCAACCAATTTTTCAGGATCATATTTCTTTGACATTTCATCAAGATTGCCATATAAGAAATTGACTGATTCAATTTCTTCTTTTGTGATTCCACCCGGGCAATAACGGATGGTGAATCTGTTCTCCGAAGAACCGTGAATCAAGTGTGCCGCAGCACCGAGATTGTTTTGCAGGTCTTCGTTCTCTTCAACTAATTGTAAAACTTTCGGCGTGTTGACGTATCCGTATTTACGAATAAGTTTGTCAATCGTCGGATCTTCGCCGAATTCTTTCAATCCCGGGGCAAGCACGATCAATTCACCGCCATCATCAATAGCCATGCGGGTGCGGTAAACTGATTTATTGCCGAGCCATGTTGATTTGAATTCCTGCGGTTCAAGATACACAACAACTTTTTTCAACGGCTTTTCGAGCATGATGAAATTCACTTCAAGTGAAAGCTGCGCAGCCAGATTGAAACATTCAATATCATCGCCGATGTATAATCCACAGACACGGAGTTTGCCGTTTTCATCTTTTGCGACAACGGTCTGTACATAAACAATCGGTAAGTGTTTTGCAAAATTATCGGATGCATAATTCAGCACGCGGCGAACCGGTGTGTCTGCACGTCCCATAATTTTTTCCATGCCGTACGCAGCACCGATATAGTGACTCTTGTTAATACCTTCAGAGCCGCCGGTACCGACAAAAATATTTTTATTGTAATTGGCAAAGCCGATTACTTCATGAGGGACAACCTGTCCTATTGATAAAATCAAATCATATCCGCCGTTTTGCAGCTCAACATCAACCTGCGCAGGCCACGGATATTTCACTTTATGCCCGGATACTTCATACACATATTCTTCCGGCACGATACCAAGCGTATATAATCCATTACGCCAGTCATGCACTTTGAACAATGACTGTGGTATTGTCGGATACATATGTTCTATTTCTTTTGGGGTCATGGCGTAGTGGGTTCCAAGAGCAGGTAAAACTGCTTTGAATTTATCGCCATAATAATTGAATGCGTGTACGGTGAGTTCTCCGGCGTGAGAGTGATACCTGGTGATATCAGGAGGGACCGCAAGCACACGCTTGCGGTCTCCCAATTTTGCCAAAGCATCAAATAGAGCTTCTTTTAACTCTTGTTCCGAAAAAAAGTAACCCTTTGATCCTTTTGCGTAATATAACATAACTATTTATTCCAGTGTGGTTTTTCAGGCAAATAAGTATTGAACTCTTCGATGAGAGCTTGTTCGTAAGCACCTTCGTATTCCAAGTTGAAGAATTTATCAAGTGCTTCGTTATAGAAACGAGCCCATGATTCAACTTCTTTTCCGGGATTGATAGGATAGAACAATACGCCATTAGCCTTAGCAGCTTTCATGTCTCCCGGGGCATCACCGATCATAAGAATCTTATTATCAGGATATTTACCTTTGGCAGCATATTTCAAGTGCTCTGTTTTCGTACCATATTCCTGGCCGCAAATGATATGAACATACTGTTGAATATCGTTTTCAGACCATTCTCTTACGAGAGCTTCGGTCGGGGTTTGTGATACTACCAACGCGTCAGCTCTTTCTCTTAATTTAATAAGAGATTCGCGAACATGCGGGAATGGAGGAATATCGTGAACCATCTCGTGAATATCCGCGTTGATTGCTTTTGACCATGCCAAAGCTTTATCAATAATCGGATCTTTAACTTCAGCAGCATATTTTTCGAGTGCTGGGTTTCCGAGTTTGGTTTCTTTCTTCGTCCACTCAACAACGGCACTCATGTCGTGCAGTTTAACACCGCGTTCAATCACTTCTTTTCTCTCGCTTAACAGTGTCATAACGTCAAGAAGAGCGTGGAAACGGTTGCAGCCGCGTGTTTTTGAGTACAGGTTTACAAAGTCCCATGCTTCGCGGGTATATTTCGATACCTGCTGTAAATCCCAATACATAACCGTATTCGGACAGAAGCATTCTTTATGTTTGATTTCCATCGTATCGAATGCACAACCGTCAGAATCAATTCCGACAAAGAATTCTTTAGTCGGCTGAAGGTTGGTCAATTCTTGCTTTGGGTCTAAACTCATAGTTTCTCCTTATTTTTTTGCTTCAGGTTGATATGCAGCTAACTTCTTTTCTGCAAAGATAGGTTTCAACTGAGTGAATCTCTGTCTTCCGTTAATCATCGGAACCGATACCCAATCTTCACCGATAAGAGGACGAACATATTTCAGGAAGTCATCAGTTACGTCAATACGGTTTGGAGCAATCCATTCTTCATTGAAGAATCTCTCTGAGAGAGCAACTTTTTCAAGCGGTACTTTATCATAACGAACGTTATAGATAAGACCCGGTTCGCGAAGAATTGTTGCCATCCAGCCGTTACCGTCTTTCATTGCAACTTCAACTGCTTTTTGTCCTACTTTGTAAGCTTCATCCAGGTCAACCGTTGAAGCATAGATCATGCTGTGACGCTGATCGGTACCCATAACCTGACCGCGTGCAGAGCCGCTGGCCTTGATACCTTTTTCGTTCAGGTAATTGACAACGCTTTGATAAGCAGCAACTTTACTTGAACCGAAGGAAGTATGACCAAACGAATCTTTGACTTCGCCGATACTGCCGACATCAAAACCTTCGCTGATAACAACGATACATCTACCGTCTTTCTTAAGCTGATCGTTTACATTGTCTGCCAATTCAGTCAACGAAACTTTTGATTCAGTCATGTAGATCTGTAAAGGCATTTCGCGTTTAGGATCTGCAAGACGTGCAGCAGCCGGAATAAATCCGATCTTTCTCCCCATTGCCTGTAATACAAGCACCGGATCTGCCGGTGATGAACCAGCATTCTCTTCGTTCGCTGTTTGAACGATATGTGACCAGTAACGGGCAACACTACCATAACCCGGAGTGTGGTCAATCAATTTGAATTCGCTATCTCCCACATCATTGTCAATTGTTTTCGGCACACCGGTAGCCACCAGTTCAAGTCCGGCTTCTGCCGCGATTTGGCTTACCTTAAATGCAGTGTGCTGTGAGTCGTTGCCACCGATATAAAAGAAATAGCCGATATTATGAGCGCGGCAAATTTCAATGATACGGGCAAAATCTTTTTCCTGCTTGTCCTTCAGTTTATAACGGCATGTACCGATACTACCTGCAGCAGGTGTAGTACGGAGCAAAGCTATTTCTTCTTCGTCCTGTACAGACAGATCTAATAATTCTTCTTTGAGCACTCCTTCGATACCATGCCATCCGCCGTAAACTTTTCCGAATACATTCGGAAACATTTTACAGGTCTCGATAATACCGCGAAGAGAGTTGTTGATCACCGGAGATGGGCCGCCGGATTGAGCAACGAGAACATTTTTAGCCATGTTGTTTCTCCTTGGTTTAGTAATTAAACACCTGAATAAGCATTAAATCCACCATCAACAGGGATTGTAACGCCGGTAACAAATTTCGAAAGGTCGGAAAGCAGATATAATACTGTTCCCTGTAAATCCTCAATCTCACCAAAACGGTTCATCGGAGTTCCGCTGATAATTTTATTACCGCGTGGTGACAATTCGCCGGTCTGTTCATTGAACATGAGGAATCTGTTCTGATTGGTTACAAAAAATCCGGGGGCGATTCCGTTTACACGGACGCCTGTCTTAGCAAAATGCACTGCAAGCCATTCGGTAAAGTTGTTGATAGAAGCTTTGGCTGCTGAATAAGCAGGAATTTTTGTTAATGGGCGGAATGCATTCATTGATGAGATGTTGAGTACAACTCCCGTTCCACGCTTAACCATTTCTTCTGCAAAGACCATGGTTGGAAGAACAGTGCCGATAAAATTCAAATCGAATACTCTTTTAAAACCTTCTTCACTCAAACCGAAGAAAGTTTTTTCAAGATGTTCAAGGCTATCAGGTGTTACAAATTCTTCCTGAGTGGTTGCCATTGGGGAGTTTCCACCGGCACCATTGATAAGAATGTCAACTTTGCCGAATGCTTTATGAACTTCAGCATGAGCTGCTTGTAAAGACTCTTTTGAAAGAACGTTAGCTTCAAAGCCGGCGCTATTATTGCCGAATTTTTCATTCAACGCGCTCGCGACTTTGTCTGCAAATTCTTTTTTGATATCGAGTATTGCCACTTTAGCACCGTTCTTTACCAGAACTTCGGCTATGCTGGCTCCGATTACTCCACCACCGCCTGTTAGAACAACGACTTTCCCTTTGAGATCGTCAAATGTTGTTGTACTCATAATTATATCTTTTGTTAGTTAGTAATGTAAAAGTTGTTAGTTACATAATAAATGAAAAGTCCTAACAAAAGTTATGACTTTATCGTTTACTTTCCAAGTTATAACACGAAGAAATTTACCCTTTTATTCAATAATTTTTATTTTCCCAAGAAAAGTGGGCAAATATGCCGTTTATAGAGGTTTTCGCTCACATTTTTCGCTGTAATTTCGCTGTGTTTTTCCAGGGCGTCGGTATATTTTTTGCCCAATTCTGCTGCAATCTTAAAGCTGACATGTACCAACTGTCTGAAACTGAGGTTCAATTCCGGACAGGATTGTTCATGACGGAGAGCATTGACGAATTGTTCCGATGTCCATGAGTTCACTACTTCCGGTGTAGGAAGAGCCTTCATGTCGATATCAACAACTGTTGCATATGGAGCAGTTAGTTCCTCGATACGTGAAAAACTTTTTGCATAAATTTCTTTAGCTACCTCTAAACCGTCACCACCTGCTTCAGCAAGGCCGATGACTTCTTCAAGCCATGTTGTACCAGCTGTCTTTAAGTGCAAGCCGGCATTATGTTTTTTGATGATGTCGTGAATCGGTTTATAGAGTGAGAATTTATCACTTCCTGAGTGGACGCTCAACTTCAAGTTGTCAGGAATATTGGTAAATAATTTTACCGCGTATGCAATAACTGCAACGTCATCTTCAAATTCGACAACAAACTTGCTCAGATCACCGACATAATCAACGCCCTTATTAAAACGGCCTGTGAACTTAGGGGCAATTGTTTGAACCGGAACATTCTCTAATGAAAGGCCCAACAAAATGAAGAACATTTCTTCAGGTGTCTGCGGTTCTTCGTTTTCGTCAAGGCTGACTTCAGTAACAAAATTGTCAGCACCTTTTGCCGCTGCTACGTGCTGATAAATTTTCGAAGCTTCAACGATAGGTCCAAGATATTTCTTTGCGATATCCTCAATAACCTCTTTCGTCACTTCAAATGATTTTGAAACGCCAGGAATTGCGAGTGTGCCGATAAACTTTGATGCTGCCGCAACAAAAGCATCAATCTTTTCCTGTGCAACAGGCTGACCGATGAAATCTGCTACGTCAATAGTATAAAAATTACAGTGTTCAATGAATTTGTCAACCGTCTTTAATCCGATATGGTCGGCATCAAGATAATATGCATCCTTCCATCCCAACTCAGCAACTGCATTGTCTGCTTCGTTACGTGCATTGACAGGCATTGACCCGATAAGTGAATGCTCACGATTTGATTTATTCCAAACAGGAACGACATTTGCGCCCTCTGCTTTTGCTTTAACAAGTGCCGATAACTGAGCAACGCCCTGATGCCCAAAACGGTCACCAATACCGATAGAATATTTTTCTATACGCATAGTGAAATCCTTAAGATTATAATGTATACTAGTGATTGCTTATGAAGAAGTGCCCCGGAAAGAAAAGTGACCCCTGAAAAACTTTGGGGCATTCGGTGAATGCCCCGATGAAATTTATTTAGACAATGAACTCTATTTTTGAATTCGGGTTGTGAACGAGAAGCTGTGTCTTTAAGCTGACTTCTTTCGGCTCAAATTCACGCGGATTGTTAATCTGATCAATCATCAAGCCCATTGCCGAACGGGCAAGTTCAGTAGTTGGCTGGTCAATGAAATTGAAAATTGACGGTAGATACCTGTTGAACGTATTTTTACCAAAGCAGGTAACTTCAATATCATCCGGAATTTTTAAGCCGAGTTCCATAGCCGCTGCATACATACCCAGTGCAACCGGATAGGTAACCGCGAGTACGTACTGCGGAAGTTCACCTTTTTTGTAGATTTCCATGAATCCATCATATCCGTCTTCCTCACCAAAACCGCCTTCGGTTATCCAGTTCGGATTAATCGGAATTCTATGATAACGCATTGCATCTACGAAACCTTCGTAACGTGAATGGCCGATATTCAAGTGATGGTAACCGCCGAGTAATGCAATTTTGGTATATCCTCTACGGACAGCATAATCAACGGCAGAAAAAGCTCCACCCTTGTCATCAACAATTATTTTCGAAACATTGGCAATTCCGGGAGCCCTATCTATAAAGATAAGAGGAACACCCAGATTCATAACTTTATCAAAAACCGCCAAATCCTGCGTTTCTTGAGTAACTGAAACGATTAAGCCGTCAACCCGCATAGATAAGAGAGACAAAATATGTTTTCTTTCTCTTTCGGCAGACTCTTGCGAAACAGTTAAAACGATTTCGTAATTATTCTCAAACGCCGCATCATATATGGCTTCAATTACAGAAGCAAAAAAGATGTGCGCGATTTTAGGCACAACCAAGCCTATAGTATTTGATCTTCTCGAGGACAAATTCCTTGCCATAAAGTTAGGCATGTAGCCCATTTTTTCAGCAAGCTCTTTAACCTTTTGGGTTGTTTCGGAAGAAATGTCAGGGTGATTCCTTAAAGCTTTCGATACAGTAACTGTAGAAACCTTAAGTTTTTTCGCCAAATCTTCAAGTTTTACAGGACGAAACCGGCTATTCATTGTATATCCATATGTTAAAAATAATTAATTACTTTATAAAGTTATAATATACGGAAAAAATATATCATTTACTTATGATAAAGTCATCATTTAAGCTACTTTAATTCCTGCAAGTCAATTCCGTCCATATCACCAAACTCCTGATTCTCTCCACCCATTGCCCAAACAAAGGTATAATTCTTTGTCCCGGCCGCGGAATGAAGAGAGTAGCTTGGTGAAACAACTGCCTGTTCGTTTCTTATTATCAAATGACGGGTTTCTGTCGGTTCACCCATCAAGTGCACGACAAATTGATCATCCAAGTCGAAGTACATATATACTTCGCTGCGTCTTGGATGAGTATGTGCCGGCATAGTATTCCAGATACTGCCCGGTGCAAGTTCCGTCATGCCCATAACAATCTGGCATGTAGGTAGGATTTGTGGAGCAATATATCTGCGAAGAACCCGGACGTTTGCTTCGTCTTGAGTTCCTAATTCAGCCTTATACGCTTCATCACGGGTAACCTTGCGTGTCGGGTAAGCCGTGTGGGCAGGATAGCTGACCAAATAAAATTTTGCCGGATTCTTAACATCCGCGCTTGAAAATTTTATTGTCTTAACACCTCTGCCAATATACAGCATATCTTTGCGAAGCAGTTCATATGTAGTATCGTCAACGACAACACTTCCGGTTCCGCCGATGTTTACAACACCGACTTCTCTTCTTTCACAAAAATATTCTGAAGCTGTTTCCTGCTTTGTTCCGACTAATGATAATTCTTTATCTGTAGGAACCGCAGAGCCGATAATACCGCGGTCAACATCTGTATACAGTACTTCCAATTCACCGGCTTTAAATAGTTTATCTAATAAAAAATGCTTACGTAAATCAGCAGTACCCATCGTTTTATAACTTATCGGGTCTGGTATATACATACGTTCCATTGTCTTAGCCTTTCAAAGCGTTCTTTGCATTTTTGAAGTTTGTAGTGAGAGTCAGAGCTCTTTCAGTGAGTGCATCCCAGTTTTCTTCAGCGATTGCTTTTTTGTCAAGCAAATCTCCGCCAATAGCAACAGTCAACGCACCTGCGTTAACCCACTCGTGAACGTTAGTAATTGAAACACCGCCGGTAGGCATCAGTTTCAAATATGGGAACGGAGCTAACAGATCTTTGAAGTAACGCGGACCCAACGTTGTTGCAGGGAACACTTTAATAATGTCTCCACCAGCCTTCCAGCCTGCAATAACTTCAGTAGGAGTATAGCAGCCAGGCATACAAGGAATATCCAGCTCTTTGCAAGTAGCAATAACTTCCGGATTCATAATCGGGCTTACAACAAATTGTGCACCGGCTTCGATAACTGCTTTAGCATCTTCTTTTGTTAAAACCGTACCAGCTCCGATGATTGAATCGCCGCTGTTTGTTTTAACCAATTCGCGAATAATTTCAACTGCATTCGGAACTGTCATTGTAATTTCAATATTTTTTACTCCGCCCTTACTGACGGCTTCGATAACTTTCATTAATTTTTTGCTGTCGGTCATTCTGATAACCGCGAACACACCATTATCAACTAATTTTTGTAATGTTTCAGCTTTGCTCATAGTATCTATCTTCTCTTTCTTTATGATATTTTTATTTAGAGTTCTTATATAAATAGCTAATCATCTATAAGGAAGAATCATTAACACGGCGTTTGCACATCATCCTGCGGATAACGCCGTGAAGACAAGACCTCCGAGATTGCCGGACTTCAGTCCAACTCTCACTCTGATATTGGGCTAAAGCCCAAGGACAAAAGGGCATTATATCCACGGCGCTGAAGCACCGCGTTAATGTCTATTATATTCTCTTATGTACGGTTCAACTGTAGTATGGACGTATTATTTCCCTACGACTTTACCTTTAGCCAAGAGCCATTCTATCAAATTCTTACCGGCTTTATTGTTTTCAAAACCCGTGGTCAGTTTTCTGGTATCCCAGTATTCATTATATACCCAGGGATCGCCTAAAGCAAAAACATAACCCTTGCCAAACTGTTCACCGGCCATTATCAATTTGCCGTTTTCAACTAATATTGAATCCACTTTAGCAGTTGCGCTAATAGTGGAAATTTCTTTCAAATATATTTTCTTCACACCGTCGAAAATCGGATGACGCGGAAGATTTTTCGAAGCACCCTGCTCAAAATTATTTCCTTGCACCTTGTGCAGACTGTTTCCATCAAACTTTAATCCAAAGGCAGCCATGAGTTCATTTAAGTGCTTAAATTCACAATTTGCGCTGTCATTTGCCAGGACACAAAGAACTCCTCCTTTGCTTACCCAATCTTTTATAACCGTTATCGATTTAGCATCAATATAATTCGGTTCTTTTGTTTCTGCAGGAGTGTCAGGATCTACTATAATATATACACTGCTGCTGTCTAAAGACTTTTTCGTTGGAGCGGTATAAATTGTCTTTAACCCGGCACCCACTCTCTGAATGCATTTACCCAACTCGGAAAAGCCTGAAAAAGCCGTATCATCCCAAACATAATGGTAACGGACTCCGTTTTTCCACTCATTATTGAAGTAGTTATCAAGAGCCACAACCTTGCCTTTTGCTTCTGAGGCCGACTCTAATTCCAAAGCGGCTAAAATAAGAGGGCCATAGCCTTTCATATCGTTAACGCGAATCGGTTCACTCAGGTAGTAAGCTACACTTCCGTCACGATAAGGATTTCCGCCTAATCCGGAAACCTTTACGGTGTTTTTCAGATTCAACACGCCAGCCGGTTTTTGAAATATAAAATTTTTCTGAATAGATGCAAATGATTCCTGAGCCGCTATTAAATAATCTTGACTCAAATAGCCCTCATTATACCCTTTTGCGTATGCATAAATGTACATGAGCGAACCCGATGTCTCAATATAATTGCCCTTTTCGGCAGGTTTATCGAGTACCTGAAACCATAATTTTGTCTTGTCGTCCCTAACCTGCAAAAGACTTTTAGAGAGATCCTGTAAGATTTTAACTAAATCTTTCTTGCCGGGATTACGATCCGGAATGATTTCCAAGACATCGGTCAGCGCCATCATATACCAGCCGATTGACCGGCTCCAGAAATTAGGAGATGTACCGGTTTCAGAATTCGCCCATTTCTGTGTTTTGCTTTCGTCCCAGCCATGATATAATAAACCGGTCTTAGGGTCTTTAGCATGCTGCGCGATAAGTTTGAATTGTTTTATAACATCATTCATCGCATCAGCGTCGTTGAACATCTCTGCATACGTGGCATAAAATGGTTCAGCCATATACAGGCCGTCAAGCCACATTTGCGAAGGATAAATTTTCTTATGCCAGAAGCCCCCTTCTTTGGTTCGGGGATGTTTAGCTAATTGTCCCCTCAGTAATTCTGCTGCCTTTTTATATTTGTCCTCACCATCAAGTGCATAAAATCGCAGGGCGGCTTTGCCGGGAGTGATATTGTCGAGATTATATTCATCCTGCGAGTAGGTTTTTATATTCCCGTTACTCTCGATGTAATAATCCAAATTTCTTTTAGCATAATCGTAAATGGCAAGATCGTGAGTTTTCTGAAACACTCTAAACAGGGCTTCGATCATGAGTCCTTGCTCATAATTCCATTTCCGGCTCTTTGCTTCATCTTTATAAATTATCGAATCAGGGTAAAGTTTGATAAAACTTTGTGCTGCCTGTACAGAATAATTTTTTGCCGTAGTTTTTGGTCCCGCAATCGCGGAAGCTGCCAGCAGACAGACCAACACCCCACAAACAGAAAGAATATGCAATTTTTTAGTCATAAATCCGGAGTTCCAAAAATTTATTATTTGCTATCTACTAACTTACCGTTAATAATAACATTCTTCAATTCTAATCCTGTCACATGCTCAATAATATTTTCGCCTGTCGCATTCGTAAACACGCAATTCGAGAGGTGTATATTCTGAATTGGTGAACGTTGATAGCCCTTAAGCCATAAAACATGGGGGCATGTTTTGCATACCATGTTTTCAACATACACATTTTTCACGGTTGGAGGAAAATCCCCTTTATCGCCTTCTTCGTAATTAAAATCAACAAGAACTGCAGCTTCAGCTACCTGTCCAACAGAAATATTCCGGCAATAAACATTTTCAACAACACCGCCGCGAACAGAATTTGTTTTTATACGTAATGCTCGGTCAAGCATAGGACTGTCCATCGAGCAATTTTCTGCAAATACGTTTCGAACGCTTCCGGAAATCTCGCTGCCGATAACAACTCCGCCGTGACCATCTTTCATTGTACAATTTCGAATGATCAAATTTTCACAAGGAACGTTAACTCTTCTGCCGTCTGTATTACGCCCTGATTTGATCGCGATACAATCATCACCGGTATTAAAGGAGCATCCTTCAATTAAAACATCTTTTGACGATTCAGGATCACAACCATCATTGTTTGGGCCAAGTCCCTCAATCGCCACATTCTTAATGGTAAAGTTTTCGCAAAGGACTGGATTATGAAACCACATAGGTGAATTTTTAAAAGTAACACCTTCAACCAAAATGTTTTTGCATTTATACGGCTGAAAAAAGTTTGGACGCAGATAAGAACCATCTCCCAAAACTCTTTGTTCCGGGGGAATGTTCTTCTCAGCCATTTCCAATAATTTTTTTCTGGCCGGTTTTTGAGAAGGCATACCATCCTTCCATCCATAAACATCTTTGCCGCACCAGCTCCACCAATTAGCATTACTTCCCTGCCCGTCTAAAACGCCTTCTCCGGTGATTGCAATATTCTCAACACCGTAAGCATAAATTAATGCTGAATAACTCATGCACTCAACACCTTCCCAGCGTGTGAAAACAACCGGGAGGTACTTGCTTTTATCCGTGCTAAATTTCACTACGGCGCTCTTGACAATGTGCAGGTTAACATTGCTCTGCAAATGAATTGCACCAGTTAGAAATGTCCCTTCGGGAACTACTACCCGGCCGCCTCCGTTTTTCGAACATTCGCTTACTGCGTCCTTAAATGCTTGTGTACAGTCAGTTACGCCATCTCCAATCGCACCAAATTTTGTAACGAGGTAGTCTTTATCGGCGAACGTAGGAGGAATAATACGCTTTTGAATATCCGCGCACATATCCCAACCGGTATGCTGCTCCGGAATCTGGGCTGTTGTTGAGCAAGCGAGATTGAAAACAACGACAAATAAAACTAAAAATGATTGAATATACTTCATAGTAATCAATGGGTCTATTTTAAAGGGATGTTTTATGTGGGGACGGATAAAAAACTATGAGGCTGTCCCAGGAGAACAGCCTCATTTATATCTCAGAAACTAATTATTAAAAAATGGAATCTCATAAATCACATCAGCAATCACGTTTCTATTGATCTGAACATTACGATAAATCGTATTTGCCAGCATATCGTCATACTTCATCTGATGATATTCATAAGTGACATTCAAGTGAATGCCCCAGTAATTGATTCCGAAACCGCAAGAATAAATTTGAGTTCTGATCGGATCACCAACAAGCGGATTCCCATAAAACTCTGAAACCTCAACCTGATCGCGTCCGCCTGCTCTGAGCGCCAACCAATTATTAACCTGGTATGAAATACCTGCGCGAAGTTCCGAACATTTCGTAAACGGATTCGATGTTGCACCGCTATTGTTCGTATAAACCGCTTTTGAATAAGGACGTATCTCATATTCAAGACCGATCTCGAATTTTTTCTTAACCGGAATTGAAATTCCAACAGTACCTCTCCATGGCAATTTGATTTTATCAGAACCTGCAACTGTGCTTACTATATGGGCGCCCGTGCTGTCTGTTGTATTCGTGTACGAATAGTCCCGGTCAATTACCGTAGGGGGTTTGATTGATGCACCCACGTTAAAATACTGTGTCTTATAAATTGCGCTTATGGTAAATTCCATACCTTTAAAGTCTGATGTTCCGGCCAGGGTTGTAGTGTAGTTGGCCGGATCAAGCCAGAACGCGTAATAGTGGAGGAATATTAATTTACCTCTGCCTACATTTTTATGAAAATCATCAGTAGACCCTTTGATATACATTCCACTTACGCCAACAGATAGCTCATCCAAAACTCTTGCAGATACTGCACCGCCGTACCCCATGAGATTTCCAGTGCGCTCGCTGGTTGTTTGATACCAATCTACCAAATAAGAACCGCTTGAGGTCTGAACGACTGTATCAGGAAATGGTCGATAGAAATTGATTGCCGGAGAAAGTGCGTTATTGTTTTGATAATAGTAATTCATATTTGAATATTCTGTTACTCCTGCCGCCACAGTAAAATCCATATCTGAAATTTTTACCGGCATAGCCGCCATAATTTGCAGAGGATGGTTCTTAGACTGCCTTGCACGAGTCCAATCCGGTGTTAATTTATCAAACTGTCTTGGCACGGTATTGTTTGCAGTATCCTGAAGCGTGACTGCATCTGCCGGAATTTCGGCATCAGGAATACCTGCCGTCTGACTACTCATCAATAAACTCCACATCGGATAATACTTCACAGGGTAATATTGCTGGCTCTGAGAGGCAGTTGTTACCTGATACATATTACCGACTGAGATTTGCAATCCTGTTATAGTTTGTAAGGCGGCCGGGTTTGAGAACATTACGCCGGCGTCATTTTTAGCACCAATGGTTAACCCACCAATTGCTCTTGAAGTTGCAGATTGCATAGAAGTGTGATCTATTCCTTGCATGATCAACGGACTTTCCAAAGCGCCGTATTTACCGGCACCAAGACCCTGCGCGTTAATCTGAAGAGTGCTTAAACCAATTGCTAAAAACGTTAAGATTATTATATTCATTTTCATAATGATGCTCCTATGCTAATACGATGGACAGTTCCGAGATCATTCATAAGAGAACCATAACCATAATCGAATGAAACCATATGACCACTTAAAATAGATTTGACACCAATTCCTAAAGTTAACCCTTCTGAATCGTAATTAAATTTATAACCAGCCCGCAAAAACAGAACTTCCTTAAACGAATACTCCATGCCAAGATGCTCTTGCTGTGCATAGTCGTTCGGTTGGAATAAATCGAATGCAAATAGCACTCTGTTTTGGCTGCTCTCAAACAATAAAGCGTTTGATCCAACTAAATCACCGGTTATACCCATGCGAAATTGAAGCGGAACCGGATTTTTATCCTTTGCATATACTATATCCGCACCAAAATTTTGTGCTGCAATTGCCAATTGAAGAGATTTGAATCCGGTATTATACAGCATTCCGAAATCGAATAAAATGCCCTTTCCCCATGTGTTAACACTTTCGTACACATTCTGGCTGGTCATTGCGTTCGCAACCGCACCATCATACAATGATTCGTACACATATTTTACAGTAATTCCTGTTGAAAATTTATCAGTTAACTGTTTTGCATACGATACTCCGGCTGCTAAAGCATACGGGCGAAAAGTACGTCCGGTCAAACCAGGATTATTATTATAATCAATATAGGGAGCTGCCCAAATTGCTTCATCCATGGTTCCGTAATCGACATATTGAACACCAACTCCAACTGTTCCAATATTGCCGATTGGCATTGAAGCAGAGAGAGCGCCCAATTTTGTGTCTAATATCCATGATGTATATGATAAAGCAACTTCGGTATTTTGTGATTTAACCATACCCGCGGGATTCCAGAAGTAAGCTTCAGCACCTGATGCTAAAGATGTATACGCATCACCAAGTGCGGCACCGCGTGAACCCGGCATAACTTTCAGGAATTGCATTGACGTTGTTGCAACTTTCTGAGCAATTGTCACCGTCGAACTCATTCCGATAAGTAATATAAATAATATTAAAATTCCACGTTTATTCATTTATGACATTTCCTATTTTTAATGAATAATGACAAATTTACCCTTTGAAACATTACCAGTCTCAGCATCCTGTACGGTAAAGAAATAGACTCCGGAAGCGATTAACTGATTACTTCTGGCAATCTGATACCAGGCAACGTTCATAAAAGAATCTTCATCATGCTGAATAGTTTGTACCAACTGTCCGCTGAATGAGAAGATTTTTATTGTACACTTTTTGCTTAAACCGCAGAAACCGATTTTATCAGTTATTTCACCTTTGGTATCAGAACCGGTTTGTCCATTGGTTACGATCAAAGGATTAGGAACCACATATACTTTTCCGAGAGAGCGAACAGCACCACGTTGCGTATTATGTGTAACAATGTTTGTAATCGGACCCTTTTGCCCGGTTGTATCCACCGAAAGTACCATGTAAGAAACATCTACACCCAATTGACTCTGTAAGTCTCTCACTGTATATACTCCATTTGAGAAATAGGCTGTATCACCAATAGCGACACTGTCCATCTGGGTCCAAGGCCCGAGTGGTGAGAGTGCTCGATAGACTAAGTAATGACTTAGTTTAGCTGCTAGATTAGGCGTTGTAAAAGATTCTAATTTATTATTCCAAATGATTTTGTTTTTCCCTTGGGGAAGTTCACCTATCGGTGTATTCCTAACAGTAATAACAGGAGACGGGAATGGAATCTTTATTGGCGATGCGGAACCCGAATTGTATACACCATGCACCGGAGAATCTTTCGGCTCAAATTGTGTTGACAAATCATTTTTATTGCCATCATGTTTTAATAATGCTCCACCGGTATACATCTGAATGCATCGGTCAGCATTATCACGAATTGAAACGGCTCTTGGATCAACATACCAAGGCAATGGATGCGTTTGTAAGTAGTCACTGCCAATGGGTTTGGAGATATCGCTATATTTTAATGCCTTGTACCAACTAGTAACGGGATGCATACCACCGCCTGTTTCACTCGCATTAGAAGAACCACCGACATCCGAATATATGCTATCACTCGCAACACCTGGTCCGTAACCAACGACCTCCGCTACAGTAAAATGAGCTGTTTCACCGGGTAATAATTGATATGGGCCAAAGCCATATGCATGGATAACCGGCTGGCTGTAATTATTATTTTTAAAATTCGGTTTTACTCTTCCTACCCAATAGGATCCGTAATAAGCCGAGTCTGAAGCACTTGCCGGACCGGTTTTTCGAGCAGCAAGATCGATCCATGCCTGCACTTTTGATTCATCAATATTACCGTTTTCATAACGTAGTAGATATGGTTGTTTCATTTTTCCATTTGCATCCCATACCACCTTAGCATGATCTGTTGTAACAGTAAGTTTTGTACTGTCTTTATTGGTCAGATGCTCATAATCATAATGAAGCATCATAAATCCAACGGCTTGAGGTGAATTTAATCCTCCTCTATCACCCGGCTTCGACCATTGATCAAACAAACTCTGGACAGAATCCGGTTTGCCATCCCAATCGTGATTGTAACTTAAATACCTTTTTTGATCTAAGCGCGCAAATGAATTTAAACGAAAATCTTTTTCATACCATCTTGTAAATTTTCGTGTGTAACCAAAAGCAGATGGCGCCAAACCGTATGTCCAAGCGAAAAAGGCATCTTTTAACGTATCATTTGAGATGTTTTTGAATTCATATTCATAAATAATGAAGTTGTTGTAACAAGGATAGCTCCAGGCACGGCTGGTTCGAGTCACCTCGAAGTTATTATCCATTGTACTCCATTTCGAAACAATAATTTCTTCAGCCTCATTCGGATCGTAAGCAGGATTAATAGAACCATCGTCCAAGATTGGATAATTTTCTGTTCTTGTTAGCGAGATAGGAATGCTGTAAACACTCTCTATTTGCCTAGCTTGAGCACCGGAAGTTGAGAGCGCTCCACAAAATGAAAATTGCCGTTTTTTCCCTTTGGTTACAGCCATCCAAACTCCACCTCCGAGTGAATTGTGCTGACCTGCATATTCTGTCCGATCCAGAACTAAATGAGAATTTGGCGGCCATTCCATTGAAGGCGGATAACCGTCCGGAATTCCGTTCTGTCCACCGTCCAGGGCACGCCCAATTTCCCCTGTATTAAATATTGTTTCACCCAACATACTTCTTTTATGAATCGCGTAATCTCTATTCTGTCCGAATGTAATTACCGATAATAGTAATATGGAAAATATTATGTGTAATGTTTTCATACTTGCATCCTCTTTGCTCAGGATAAAATTATTATAATTCAATTTGTACTCCGAAATTAAAATAACGAGGAGAGTTTGAGTAAAGAATCATCGTTTCATCAACCGCAAATGGAGTCCCACGATTTTCCCAATTCCAATTTCGGATACCATTAGCTCCATCAAGACCGTCGCTTTCAAAAAATTTCTTCATATCATTCAAAGATCCTGCTGTTTGCTTCTGGAAAATAAGGTTATAATTCAAGATTTTTCCATTGAAAATATTAAACGCCTCAAAATACCAAGTCATTGGGAGACCGAATTCTTCCTTGAACTTCTTGGATATTCTAACATTGGTGTTGTATTCTGCCGGTGTTCTCGCACCATTTTCAATCTTAAGATCCAGTGTTGAAGTATATGGTAACCCACTCCGTAAACTTGAATTTACTGATATCGACATATTTTCGAATGGATATACATCGCCGATAGATGGTCCAAAACCTTCGCTGGTTACATAAGCTAAATTAATCACCAGGTTGTGTGTCCTATCAAAACTCAATACAACGTCTCGAATCGGAACATTTGATGTATTTGTTCGCACCGCTAAAGTTCCATCCGGCTGTTTGACCTGCACAAAAATAGGATACGCATCTCCTCCGGAAGCAGATTTTCCAGTCGCGACACTGTACTGATAGTTAAATGAACCAGTCAATGAACCTCTGCGTTTAGCTAAAGCTACCCGGAATCCTCTGATGTCCGCGTTATCTCTATTAAAATACGTAGTATAAGTTAAATTATCTTTTGATGTAAAATCAGCCTGCTCTATAAGATTCTTAACATCTTTATAATAACCACTGACATCAAGAGTAAATCCTTCGCCGAGTCCCTGCATAATACCAAGGTCATAACTATTCGTTGTCTGAGGTAGTAATCCTGCATTACCTAAGCGGGTAGGTCTGTTTGTACCTTGCTCAACATATTTTGTAAATAGATATTGGAAAGACGGACGCTGCATAAACTGCCCGTAATTCGTGTGAAAAACTGTCGTCTCTGAAACAGGGAATGAAACGCCAACACGTGGTTGTAAACGTCCGACAATAGGAGCTTTATGTCTATCTGCCCCCTCCTCACTGTATTTGGTTGTAGCAGAATTAAATTTGTAAGGACTGAACAAATTCGAATATATGTAGCCACCTGACTGCCATAAATCCCAACGTAAACCAACGTTCGCGATCATTCCTTCAAATTCCATTTTGTCCTGGAAATAAATACCCAGCTCAGACGGATTTACATTGTATTGTTGACCTGAAGGTTTCGAATTAAACGCCGAACTTCTTCCATTCACATCCAATGAATATACAACTGCCTGTAAGCCGGCATTTAATAAATGATATTTATCAACCTGACTTGTTATGGTTCCTTCTAATGAATAGGTTCTCGTGTGTTCGTTTCTGAAGGTACCTTGTGGAGATGTATAGCCATACTTATCAAAGCTCATTACCGGTTCAATCAACATGTAATTGTAGTTAATTACCGATGTTGGGAAAACGAGAGAATCAGGGAGTGATTCAGGTGCAATCGGAGATCCAACTCTTTTGTATGTTGATAGTGTATTGAATTTGATTTCATAAAACGTTGCCTGGCTCAGAGCTTTTGAGTATCTCACACCAAGCTGAACGTTTTCCTGACGCTGATAATTAACGGGTAGTGTACGGTTAAAAGCAACATCATAAAAGCCGAGGCTTGAGGTAAAACTCGGGAAATTGATATCGTATTGCAACCCGTAAGCACCGACAAATCGAAGAGATGAGCCTTTATCAAGATCAATGACGACGTTACCCATCAATTGGCGTTCGGTCTCAGGCTGATCAGTAGGAAGAACCGGCCATTCAACTTTCGAACGATAGGCTAAAAATAAACGGGCTTTATCACTCAATGGACCACCGGCAGTTGCTTCTACCTGATAATCTAAATCTGTTCCATATTTCATCCCTAAATCTTTGTGCATCTGTTTCCAAAGTGCTTTTGCCGCTGCAAGCTTTGTTGCATTCGGTGCACCGCTAACACTGTCTGAACCAAAAAGGTTACTAAGACCAAATTGTGTATAGTAAGCAGTATTATCTGATCCGATTCCATCATACCAGACAGATGCAGTGGCAGGATTTGTTAAAAGGCTAAATGTCGGATTAGCATTAACATCATAAATACTCGGTCCAAAATGCTTTCTGCCGGGGAACCTACCACGAAGCTCACCAGTCGAACGCCATTTATCAGACTTACCTTCTTTCATCGTTATATTAACTACACCGGATTGTGCATTGCCGTACTGAGCTCCAAAACCGCTGGTGATAACTTCAACTTCTTCAACGGCGCTCATGATAGGCATAAAAGCTGAGCCGTTATCTAAAGGATTAGTGAGTCCCATTCCCTGAAGTGTGTATAATTCTTCACCGTCACGACCACCACGGAAGTGTCCGTCTGTAACGTCTGCCGCCAGGCCGATAACATCACCGACGTCGCGCATACCAGCAAGAGTCTGAACATCGTCAGAGCGGATGATCATACTCGTAGAAGTCTTTTCTTTTTCAACATCCGGGCGTTTTGCTTGAATAACCACTGCCGATTGTTCATACATTGTTGTGGCTATTTCAAAATCAACAACTGTTGTTCGGTTGGAGTTAATTATTACATCTTCCTGAACAACTGCCCGGTAGCCAATCATGCTCGCTTGTACTTTGTATTTACCGGGAGGAATGTTCAGTACAAAAAACGAACCGTCATCAGTGGTTGTCCCACCCATCTTTGTGCCAAGTATGGTAACGTTACAACCCATGAGTGCTTCTTTTGATTTGGCATCTTTCACAACACCGGAAAGTTTTCCGACGGATTGCGAAAAAAGCATACCGCTGCCGAATAGAAGGAACAGGCAGAGTAGGAATAGATGTCTTAGTCCTTTTTGGAGGATTCCGACGGAAGAAGATATCCGACTTATCATTTAGGCTCCTTGTTTGATTCTATCTTCATTTTATTAAATTCACTCAACGTGTTTGCTCACCTTGAGTTCAGGAAGTGATGTTCTGGGGTGCGTGTACTTCCTGTTGTGATTGCGTAAATAAATATTAGCTGCTCTAATTTAGTATATTTTATGATTATGCCGCAAGTTAAATTGTGTACTTTTGACACTTTTTATCTTAAAAGCCGAAGTACTTTTTCGCGTTATAGAAGCAAATGTTCTCGATTAACGGGACTAAGAGAGTATCATCATCCGGCAGTAAGCCTTTTTCAACATCGTCTCCTACGATTTGGCATAAGAGACGGCGGAAATACTCATGACGCGGATACGACAGGAAACTTCTCGAATCGGTCAACATACCGACAAAACGGCTGAGGAGTCCGAGCACAGATAAAGCATTGATCTGCTTTTCCATACCGTCCTTCTGATCAAGGAACCACCAACCGCTTCCGAATTGGATTTTACCCGGAACACCTCCTTGAAAGCATCCCATAAGGGTTACCAAAAGTTCATTATCTCTCGGGTTGAGGTTGTATAATATTGTTTTTGCCAATTGATCGGTGGTATCAAGTGAATCAAGCAGTTTTGAAAGGGGTTTTGCAACTTCAAAATCACCGATCGCATCATATCCGGTATCCGGACCTAAATTTCTGTACTGTCTGGAATTGTTGTTACGCAACGCACCTAAGTGAAACTGCTGAACCCAATTTTTTTCATGATCGAGAATCGCAAATTCATAGAGCATTGCCGATTTGAATTTCAGAATTTCTTCTGTGGTTAAGGCTTTCTCTGCGAGAACTTTACCAAAAATATTCTCAATTTCAGTCTTTGTGTAATTTTCCGCATAGGCAGTTTCAATTCCATGATCCGAGACAGAACATCCGTTCGCCGCAAAAAAATCATGGCGCTGCTTGATTGCATCCATGTATGTTGTAAAGTCTTTTACCGCAACCCCGGACACAGCTTGTAATTTTTCAAGCCATGGCTTAAATACTTCAGGTGCATCAACCATCATCCCTTTATCTGGGCGAAAAGCCGGTAAAACCTGAATTTCAAATCCGTCATCTTTAAGTTTTCGATGGTATTCAAGGCTGTCTACGGGATCATCCGTTGTGCAAACTGTGTGTAGTTTAAACTGGCGAAGCAATCCCTTGGTAGAAAACTCGTCTTTTTTCAATTGTTCGTTAGCGCGATTCCAAACTTCTTCTGCTGTATTCCCATTTAAAAGAATTCCCTCGATACCGAAAGGACGTCTTAATTCCAAATGAGTCCAGTGATACAAGGGATTACGTAATGTATGAGGAACTGTTTCAGCCCATGCCTGAAATTTTTCCCTGTCCGACTTATTACCAGTACAATATGCTTCATCAACACCGTTAGAACGCATTGCCCGCCACTTGTAATGATCGCCATACAGCCATATCTGAGAAATATTATCAAACTTTTTATTATTGGCGATATCTTCTATGGGGAGGTGACAGTGGTAATCAATGATGGGAAGGTTTTCGGCGTGATCGTGATATAATCTTTGAGCCGTTTTGTTTTGTAGTAGAAAATCAGCAGTTAAAAATTTTGAGGACATAAGAACACCTGTACTTAAATTGAACGAAATGAGAGAGAAAAATTGCAATAGGGATAGTGCTTATCCCTATTGCAATAATAAAAATCAGCTTTTTATATTTTAACTTGTTTCATCTTCGGTGCGAGAGTATTAAGAATTACCCAAGCCAACAGGTAAGCCGAACCGCAGATAATGAACATAATATAATATCCTGTATGAAGATTGCCCTGTGCTTTGTAAAAATCCAACAAGGCGCCGGCCGCTTTGGCGATACCAATACCACCAACAGCACCAGCCATGCCGCCGATTCCAGTAATAGAAGCGACAGCTTTTTTCGGGAACATATCCGAGGCAGTTGTGAATAAGTTTGCAGACCATGCCTGATGTCCGGAGGCCGCAAGACCAATGATCAACACTGCGAACCAGTAACTATATGCACCAAGCGCTTGAGCTGAAACAACCGGGACAGCACAAAGTGCGAAAATCAAAAGCGAAGTAGTTCTTGCTTTGAATACCGACCAGCCCATGTTGATGAGTTTACCGGATAGCCAGCCGCCGCCGATGCTACCAATAGTAGTCATACAGTATACAACTGCGATCGGGAACATAATTGCAGTTCCCTTCATACCATATTCTTTACCAAGGAAATCAGGCAGCCAGAACAGATAGAACCACCAGATAGGATCAGTCAAACCTTTAGCAATAACATATCCCCAGGTCTGTCTGAAAGTAAGTAATTGAAACCAGCCGACTTTTTCTTCTTCGGCTTCTGCAACCGAAGCCTTTTCTTCAACATCACTATTGATATACTCGAGTTCAAGAGCAGATAATTTCTTATGTTTCTTAGGAATTTCATACATCGTGAACCAGAAGAACAGCCATAATAGACCGATAGCACCGGTAATGATGAATGCCCATTGCCAGCCCCACTGCACTGCAATCAAAGGCACTGTTAACGGAGCAACGATTGCTCCAATGTTTGACCCGGAATTAAACAATCCTGTTGCGAGAGCACGTTCTTTTTTCGGGAACCACTCTGCGACTGTTTTAATTGCAGCCGGAAAGTTGCCTGCTTCACTAACACCCAAAGCACCACGGGCTACCATAAAGCCCAATGTGTTGGTGGCGAGTGAGTGACCAATTGCAGCAAAACTCCAAACAGTCAAAGAGAGTGCGTATCCGAGTTTGGTGCCGATTTTATCAATGATTCTTCCAACCCCAATCATACCGATTGCATACGAGATTTGAAAAACTACGACCACGTTTGCGTAATCGGTTTCAGTCCAATTAAAAATCTTTTCCAAGTAATCATGCTTCAGAAGGCTGATTACTTGTCTGTCGAGGTAGTTGATAGTTGTTGCAAAAAATACTAGAGAGAGAATTACCCAGCGGTAACCACCTACTTTTTCTTTTGTTGCGGGATTTGTCGTTGCGCTCAAATTGTATCTCTTTCTTCTTTTGTTGAACGAAATGAAGTAACTAATTTGCCCTCAAAGTACAGCAAAATTCATGAAAATTTCCGGCACTAGAATCACGGTATTGATTTTTTGGCATCGCTTCGCCGCGTGAATCACAGTACGCAATCCACCCGGGAGAAAATGTGGGAGTAGTATTCGACTCAATGTGTGCGTTCGCTTTCATACATAATGCTTTAATTATTGCATAAAAATATATAAAAACTAACGTCGCCGTAAAAGTACTTTATTACTTAATCGTTTAATTAAACGCTAACTAATATCGAGAGAAATTCCTAATTAATCAAGAAAAATCTTGACATCATGTGAATTATTCGCCGACAAGCGTTTTTGGGGAGTTAAAGTGCAAAAATGAGTGTTTTAATGGCAATTTACTAATGGTTTTGAGGCAAATTTTGCCATTTAAAAATGAATTTTCGTTGAGTCTATTACGCAAGCCGATTACGTGATAACTATCCGTTAACTTTATTGAGGGAGTTTTTTAAGTGATTTTTCGACAGCATCCTTAAAACTGCCGATATTAACAGGTTTTTGGAAAATATACTCAACCCCGAGTTCGGAAAACGCAATCTGCTCTCCTTTCCCCAAATCCCCGCTAAGAACCATCACCGGGGGCTTCCCCTTCATGATGAGTTTATTATATTCCTGCATGAACTCAATGCCTGTCATCACCGGCATGAAATGATCTATGATTATGAGGGCCGGCGATTTGCTGAGAAGCATATCAAGAGCTTCCTGACCATTCGGTGCAGTAACAATTTCATAATCCGGCGCAATATTTTTTAATATTTTGGCGTAAAGTATTCTATCGGTGTTACTATCGTCTACAAGAAGTATGGAAGCTGAAGCTTTAGGTAGAGTAAAGATAAACTCAGCTCCCTGCCCGTACTCACTCTCTACCCAAATTCTGCCGCCATGTTTTTCAACAATCTCTTTAACGAGCGAGAGACCTAAGCCAGTACCCTTTTCTCCTTCGGTACCTTCAGTTGTAAACTTGGAGTCTATTCTAAAAATCTTGTCAAGGTTTTCCGGTTTTATGCCGACACCGGAATCTTTCACGGATACTTGAATATACCGTGGCTGCTCCGCTTGTTTGGCAGCAATTCTAATTGCACCGCCGGATGGCGTGAATTTCAATGCATTCGAGACCAGATTGTTAAGTGCTTGCATTACGAGGCTCTGATCAATGAACAAAACATAATCAGTGGTTACTGCATTAATCAGCTCAATATCCTTTTGTAAAGCGAACCCTTGCATTCCCATAATGATTTTCTGAACAAGTTCGCTCAGTTCCATGTGTACCGGTTCAAACTGTATTCGTCCGGTCTGGATTCTGGTCCAATCCAACAACGAATTAACTAACGAAAGCATATTCCGGGAAGACTCCTGAATATACTCGATGTATTTTCTTGATTCTTCTACGGTAAGATCATCTTCGTTCAATAACAAATCAGTGAATCCCAAAATAGAACTGAACGGTGTTCGTAAATCGTGTGATATGATCGAAATGAATTTGTCTTTTGTTTCATTCAGTTTTTGCAAGCTCTCCGTTGACGAAAGCAGATCTTCCTCAGCTTTCTTCGTCATAGAAACATCGCTTACCAGCCCGTATATCTTGTTGATCTTCCCTTTTCTGTCACGCAGCACATTAATTTTGTTGCGTATCCAAACGACATTGCCATATTTATTAATGATTCTAAACTCAAGCTCTTCAGAGCGCTTATACATATTTTGATAAAACCGCTTAAGCTTGGTGATAACATCAGGAAGATCGTCCGGATAAATAAGTCTGAAAAATCTTTTTTCATCTGCCAGAAATTCATGCGACGGGTAACCGGTTATCTTCTCAACTGATGCTGTATAAAAGATAGGCTTAAGCCGGTCATTGACGCGCTCTGCTGTCCAGAAAAAGTCATCAATATTTTCTGCAATATTTCTATAACGCTCTTCCGACTCTTTGATTACCTGCTGTGTTCTTTTCCTTTCGGTAACATCATGAGCAACAATGACGTAGTACTTTCTCTGTCCAAACTCAAAGTATGTGAGAGATACTTCAGCGTAAAACTTTGAGCCGTCCCTTCTTTGGGTTAAAAATTCATACCGGGTGGGCGATTCATTTTTGTGCAGATATTGATGATAGGTCTCTCTTCCCTTTTTATCATCTTCATCCGGCATCATGCTATGTGCTTCAACGCCGATTACGTCTTCTCTGGAATCATACCCATAGAGTTTTGCAAAAGATTCATTTGCGAGGATATATTTTCCGTCAAGTTCGACTGCCATGCCTTCGTTTGACAACTCAAAAACCGAACGCAAAATAATAAATTCGTTCTCGAGGGCTTTTATCTCGCTGATGTCTGTTAGTATGCCGCCCCACTTTTTGATTTTCAGTTCGCTGTTTTCAATCTGAACAAGTGATACAGAGAATAGGCGGTTGAATTTTTCAGTGGTGAAAGGAATTTCGATATTTCGCGGCGCTTCAGAAGTCAAACTCCGGAAGGTCATATCCTTTTCGCTGATATAGCCGGAGTCAATTATATCCATCAGATACAAGTTCTTTAGATCGTTCTCGTTATACCCGAATGTCCCCATAAACGCGTCGTTAGCTGACTCAAACAGGCCGTCATTATCAAGAACAAATGACGGAGTAGTTGAATCATTAAACAGAACTTGATATATAAAAAGGCTCTTATCAAATTGACGCTGCTTTTCGGCCTGCTCCGTTACATCATTAACTGCAAAGACTAAGGATTTTGTGTTCGCCTCAATCTCGTAGGCTGCGACTCTAAATTGGATGTACTTCTGTGCCGCGCTGCCGACAGTCACAAGTTTTGTAAAAGTCTCTTCCTCTTCGGATTCCCGTATATGACCAAGCTGCTTCAATACATCCTGATTTATTTCGGGCAATATTCTGGAGATGTTTTTTCCGAAAACTTCACTATGTCTTAATTTAAAGAGATTTTCTGCCGGTCTATTCCAAAAATTTATTCTGTTGTTTTCGTCAATACCGAACACAACAAATCTTGATGACTGAACAAATTTTTGATATTGAGTGAGTTCAATATTCTCTTTACGATAAATCTCAAACTCTTGCTGAAGCTCTGTAATATCCCTAATCGTAATCACGATATAGAGTTTTTTATCTTTCGTTGGATAGGGAGCAACAATACATTCGAAATACTCTACGCCGCCTTCTTCTTCCTCCGAAGGCATTTCGAACCTGATTTTATCTGACTGGTTTTTCAGCAGACAGTTTCTGTACAGTGAAATAATTTTCTCGGAGATGGACGGTTTAAAATAATCAGGGAGAAGGTTCGCAGTGGCGGAGGTCGAAACGGCAAGTCTCTTACTTTTGTTTCCACATGAAAATAAAATTTTCCCGTCGGGGGCAGCGAGAATGATCATCCCGTGTATCATATCAAGCATCGGAGCCAGAGTTTCAAACCGCTTATTGCGGCTTGCTTCTGTGCTGCCGATTTCGATTTTCAGATCTTCAAGAATAACGATCACCCCACTAAAATCATTGTCCTCTAAAAACGGAACAGCCTTAAGTACAACGGCAATTTCCCCGCCATCAGTTGTTTTAACTCTCCTAAGCTCTTTTTCGACAAAACCACCATCTCTTAAGGATTGAATTTCCTGCTCACTGAAAAGTAAAGAGATGAGATTCCCTGTATTATCCGATGTGTTATCTATAAATTGAGCAACATTGTTATTGGCATATGAGAATTGAAACTCTTCATCAAGCACAACAACCCCCAACGGAAACTGCTCTAACAGTTCCGTAATTTGCGGAGCACTCGTTTCATCAAAAATGTTCTTTTTCAATTGGTGTTGTCAAGAAAATATTAGTAATAGGGCATTTACAAGATACACTACGCGAAATCAAGAAACAACTTATAACAGGTTGCTTGCCAGTTCAGCAAGTTCCGAACGTTCCCCTTTCTCAAGATTAATATGAGCATACAAACGCTGACCTTTAAAGTTCTCGATCAGATACGACAACCCGTTTGATTGTGCATCAAGATACGGATGATCTATCTGATAGAGGTCACCGGTGAATACTATTTTGGAGCCTTCACCCGCACGAGTGATAATAGTTTTAATTTCATGCGGAGTCAGGTTTTGCGCTTCATCTACAATAAAGAAAACTCTCTGAAGACTTCTGCCGCGAATATAGCTCAGAGGTTCAATAATCAATTTATCATCTTTTGTCAATTGATTAATGACCTGATAATTCTTATCAGTTTCCTGATACTGATCTTGAATGACCTTCAAGTTATCCCATAGCGGTTGCATGTACGGGGCAAGTTTGCTTTCAACATCTCCCGGTAAAAATCCGATATCTTTGTTGCTCAGCGGGACTACCGGCCGTGCTACATATATCTGACGGTAGAATTTTCTACTTTCAAGAGCCGCAGCAAGTGCAAGCAATGTTTTGCCTGTTCCTGCTTTTCCCGTCAGCGTAACAAGCGGAATGTTTCTGTTTACTAAAGCATCGGCAGCAAATGTCTGTTCGGCATTTTTGGGTTTGATTCCAAAGAGAGAGATTTTGTCAATTTTTTTGAAGTACTCTTTTTCCTGATCCAATACGCTCAGCGCGGAGATTGATTTATTCCGAAAGACATAGTACTTATTCGGGAATATATCACCCTTGGCGTAATTATGCAGTTCCTCAAGTGTGAGTTGATATGGGATCTGAAAAAATTTCGAAACGGTATTCTCGTCTACACCATTCACAACTTCCTTGCCGCTGTATAGCTCTTCGATGTTTTGGATTTTGTCGGTGGTGTAGTCTTCGGCATTAATAGAAAGCGCCTTCGCCTTCATTCGAAGATTCACATCTTTGGTAACAAGAATGACTTTTGCTTTCGATCCGGCACTCTTCTGCAGGTCATACGCAGCGCTTAAGACGCGATGGTCTGTATTGTCTTCGCGAAAGACTTCGTGAATATCAGGAGACAATCCTTTGGTAATGGCTATGCGGATTTTCCCCTTGCCCCTTCCCAATGAGACACCACCGTTAAATATGGCGTCGCCTGTTAAGGTATCCAGAGTACGGGCAAACTCTCTGGCATTTAGATTAACCATCTGGTTGCCGCGCTTAAAATGGTCAATTTCTTCGATTACTGCCAGCGGAACAACGATATCATTTTCCTGGAACTGATGAATACACGTGCAATCGTGCAAAATTACATTTGTATCGAGTATGAAGGTCTTAGGTGCTTTTTTTGTCGCCATCTATAGTTACGTTATCTTTCAAATTAATCAACATGCGGAAGCAGATCTTCGCGCAGTGGGGTGAATACATCAAGAAGAGATGATTTTTCAAGGGCGCAAACGCCGTGCTCTGTCTGCGGCGGAGCAACAAAGCAATCCCCTGCTTTTAAAATTTTCTTTTCTCCGGCAACATGAACTTCAAATGAGCCGCTGACAATATATGTCGCCTGCGTGTGAAAATGACGATGAACATATCCGGTCGCATTCTCATCAAACTGTACTAATACAAGCATTAAATTATTATGGTATCCAAGGACTTTTCTTTGTACCCCTGCATGCGGGTTTTCCCATTCAATTGCATCCTGCTCAACAAAACTACCCGAAGTGCGCTCTAACATAAAAGGACTCCAATAACTTGTGATTTTGATGTTTCAATTAAATCCCGATTTTCAGCCAGCTATGGACATAAAAAAGGAGGAACTCTTTTACAATTTATACTTTGTTTGCTAAAACGTCAATAAAAATCTACCGAATGACTTACAAGAGTTTTCGCTTCGTAAACGAATTTGGCACTGAAGAATTTATCATCCTCTAACCACGGAATGAATATTTTGTCACCTTCCCATAAAGGCAGTTCCAACAACTTATCAGTCGGAACCCACTCCAGACATCCCTCTGCCGAATCAATGAGGGTACCGGTAAACTCATCAGCAACAAACAGGAAGACATACCAGTCGTCAACCCCGTCAAAAAGCGGAAATGTAATAAATCCTTTCATCTTGGGATTGGTTATTTTCAGGCCGGATTCTTCATAAATTTCGCGAATAACGCATTCTTCAGGTGATTCTCCAAGCTCAAATTTTCCGCCTAAGCCGTTCCATTTATCCTTATGGACGTCATTTTCCTTCTTTACCCTGTGAAGCATGAGCGTGGTATGATTCTTTTTATCCCTTACATAGCATAATGTGGCTAATTTCATCAAATCTCCGAAACTTTCGTGTAGTACTATTTGAAATTAAATAAAATAATCCTATTTTTAATGCTCAAAATTTTTGATTCTTGCTGGTGTAGCTCAATTGGCAGAGCAGCTGATTTGTAATCAGCAGGTTGCGGGTTCGAGTCCCATCACCAGCTCTTTAAGCCTTGGATTTATCCAGGGCTTTTTCTTTTAAACACTTGTAATCGGAGGTTGCGGGTTCCTCAAAGAATTAGCCCTTCTTCCGGGGAGTGTCTAACGGGCGCTTAATAGAAAACCCTGTCCCAATTCATCTAAGCAGATTTTTTTGTTTAAAGTCATTAGAAAATCCGATGGTACAACCTTAAAGCACCTGAAAGACTGTCTTGAAAATCTAACTTCCCTTAAAACGCGTATAAATTTTTTTAGTCAGCCAATCTTGTATGTCCTTCTTGAATTCAGAGTCAACCATGATTTTATCAAATATTTCCTGATTGGCATCCATTCTATCAATTAGTGCCTGGATAAAAACTTCGTCGAAAGCATATTTAAAATTCTCTAAAGGGTTGTTTTTTGCACGAATCTTTAAGTTTTCATCCTCGAAAAGAGCTTGTTCAATTTGGTCGAAATAAAGCTGATCCTGTTCGGTAAAATCAAAATCATATTTTTCATTCAATAAATTAATGATATTTGAAAGCCTATCTTTTTCATCCTTAGGTCGGCTTATGCCTGCTTCAGTGACAGGATCAAGGGTATACTTACCCTGAATTTGCAAAACCAAATCACCTTCTGCGATCTTTTGTAGGCGATAATATTCCAAGGCAACTTCATTATCGAGCTTTAATCTATTCGTGTAATCTACTTTTGGTAACCTTGTTAATAAGAACCTGCCGAATGAATATAATTTCTCCAAAGACACATCCACAAACGGCATAATCTGAGAGAGGAAAGAATACAAACGAATAAACGTTGTAAGTGAGTTTTTAAAATCATCTTGTTTTTCTTCGTTCAACGCGGAATAGCGATCAACGGCAGGGTCAAGATACGCATATAGCTTACCCTGATCCCTTACAGATGCATTTCCCGGTTTATAAAAAACTTTTGCAAAAGCATCTATTTCAGATTGATAATATACTTGTGCTGCATTTGTTCTTAACATTAAATCATATAAGTGATTTGGGTCTGATAATGCAGACATAGTAGTCATTTCATAATACGGCTGAAATGAGTCGATAATTGTTTGCCGAACATTTGCAAAATCAAGGACAAATGTATCTTCCTTGCCGGGACATGTACGATTTATACGGGATAAAGTTTGGACAGCGCGTACCCCTGACAATTTCTTATCAACATACATAGTATGCAATAGCGGCTGATCAAAACCATATTGATATTTATCGGCAACGAGAAGAATTTGATATTCAGGAGTAGAAAATTTGCCGGGCAGTTCTTTCTCGCTAAATTTATTTAGTGCAGCTTCGGTAATTCCTTCGGGATAAGAGTCATCAATAACCGAACCAGAAAAAGCTACCAGAGGTTTTATATTCGAGTACCCTTTTTCTTTAATATATTCCTTGAAGGCGAGATAATACTTGAGTGCATGTTTGCGAGAGGCAGTAACGACCATTGCCTTCGCTCTGCCGCCGATTTTCTTCATCGTGATTTGACGGAAATGTTCGATAATAATCGCGGTTTTCTGGCTAACACTCGTGGGATGTAAAGAGGCAAAGCGACTGATTGCTTTGATTGCTTTGTTTTTATTCAGCTCCGGATCGTCTTCTATCTTTTTACCGAAGTGATAATATGATTCATATGTTGTATAATTCTTTAGCACGTCTAAAATGAAATCTTCTTCAATGGCTTGCCTCATTGAATAAAGATGAAAAGGTATTGGTTCACCCTTTTCATTCTTCAGCCCGAAAACTTCAAGGGTTTTACGTTTTGGTGTAGCAGTGAATGCAAAGAAGCTTATATGTGACTGCGGACCTCTTTTCTCAATAACAGTACGGATAAAATCGTCCGTATCTTCAGATTCATTTTCAATATCACTTTCGATTTTTATGGAATCATCCACGGAGGCGTTTTTCCCCGATAATGCCTCAATCATCTTACGGCTAGATTCGCCACCCTGACTGCTATGAGCTTCGTCAATGATAACCGCATAATATTTACCCGGAATGTCCTTAAGATGGCTGATGGCATACGGGAATTTCTGTAGCGTTGTTATTATAATTTTAGTTTCTGAATTAATTGCTGCAGCTAATTGCTCGGCATTTTCCTCAATACACTGTACAACGCCGCTCTTATGTTCAAATTGATAAATCGTGTTTTGCAATTGCTGATCCAGAACGGTTCTATCTGTTATTACAATAACCGAATTGAATACTTTTTCATTATTGTCATTATATAGTGAAGACAACCTATATGCTAACCACGCAATTGAATTGCTTTTACCACTTCCCGCGGAATGTTCTACGAGATACCGTTTACCAGCGCCATAAACTTTTGCATCAGTAATTAATTTGCTTACTACATCAAGCTGATGATAACGCGGGAACAACATTTTTTCTTTATAATATGTCTTCCCATCTACGACATAATCTTCTTTTTGCAGATGAATATATTTGCCTAAAATATCCATCCAGCTATCAGCAGCAAGAACTTCTTCCCAAAAATAGGCGGTGCGATAGGTTGTATAATTTTTAGCAGGAGGATTACCGGCACCACAATTGAATCCTTTGTTAAATGGGAAAAAACGGGTGTTTCCTGTTTCAAGTTTTGTGGTAAAGAAAACCTCATCAGAATCTACAGAGAAATGAACCAATGCTCTCTTTTTGAACTGAAATAATAACTCCTTTGGATCCCGGCTCGTGTTATATTGCTCCATTGCATCTTTGACTTTTTGGCCGGTAAAATGATTCTTCAGTTCTATTGTGGCAACAGGGAGACCGTTGACTGATAATAACAAGTCTATACTTTTCCGATTTTTAGGCGAAAAGAAAACCTGGCGGGTTACGTATAGCTTATTGTGCGCATATGAAGCAATCGTATCAGGATTTAATGTGCTGTCGGGTTTAAAATAAACCATTTTGAATTTGATGCCACTATCCGTTATACCGTGACGCAGAACGTCAAGCAATCCTCTTAAATCCAACTCCTTAAAAAGGCGTTGGAAAAATTTGCTCTCTGCATCCGCCTTGTAATACAACTCTAATAAGCGCCATTCCTTGGGTTGAGATTGCATAACAAATCCAAGTATGGCTTTTTTATCAAGGGCTAATTCCCGGCTAAAATCTGAGGCATTACCTTCAAACCAACCATGCGAAAGGAGATGCCCGACGATGGCAGATTCAAATGTAGATTCGGTATAAATTTCATTACCCATTGCTCTCCTCCTGTTCCTCCGATTCTAATTCGGCAGAATTTTCAGAATCTTCAGATATAGCTTCTAAGAACTTTTTATATGAATTGTCCTTGAATATTGCGAGCAACATTTCTTTTTGTTTTTCTGAAAGGTCAGGCTTTTGAACACCACCAGGATAGCACTCAGCGATGAATTCATACTCGGCACCAAAATCTTCATTTTTAATTTTGGATATAAGTTCAGGCGTCAGGTTATTTATCTTAGCTGGTAGTGCCAAACCAAGAACAACACCTGAATCAGGATCAATAAACTTAATTTGTGGTTTTATATAGGGATTTAAATCCCTTCCTAAAAACGTATGGCTGCCTTTAACTGAAGGCCACATTACACCAAAAAACTCAGTGCTCCCAGATTCATATACTTTTGCTACCTGCAAAGCACCATCGATTGAACGGTAATTTCCACTATCTCTTGCCATGCGAGACAGAACCATAAAAGGCTCCATGCTAAATGAACCAGTAATTCTTTTTTCACTATTTGTTAATTCTTGCACTAATAGTTCCTCCGCTTCACTTATATGGTCGCCAATCATGACATATGAGCGGGAATCTGTACTTGTATAGCCTTTATATAAGAATTTTCTCTCTTCAACTCCATAAAACACTTCCCAAAACTCTAAAAGCTGAGTACGCCAATTCCAACCACCGAAAATGAATTTAGCCGCAGCATATGTATCTTCGGGGGAGCCATCAACTTCATTTATCAGTGAATTTATTAGTTCTGTAAATGTATCGCACAAATAAGTTAGTACTTCACGTAAATCCGTATGCCTATTCATTAGTTTCGGATTAAACTCCAAAGAAGAAACAAGATTTAAAATAAGGGGATATGCTTTTGCAGTATCACCGGCAAAGCACAACAGACAATCTTTACGAGGCAGTTCAAAAAGCTTAATACCATGTTTCCATATTTCACCGCCACCGGTGAGCATACTATCCGTGGCAAAAACCAACTCCCGATCATTACCTTCTTGCCGTATCCATGCTAAACAAAGAGTCATATTTATATTACCTTTATTTTCCCGGTTACTACTTCACTTATTAGCGCTGCGCGGTATTCCTGAATCAGTTCAATTTCCTTCTCAATTTTGGAAATAGCAGCAGCTACTTTTTTTGATTCAAATTCAATATACTTAACAATTCTATCTTGTTCGTCAATTGTTGGAGGTACCCAAACCGCAATATTTTTTACATCTACAGAATCAATGGCGGGATAACTTACCCCTTTTGATAATGCCATAATTGTCTCAATTATTTTTTCAGAACGGCATATATAAAACAAAAACTTTGGCAATAATTCAACAGACGGACTTATGACAGCAAACCCAGTTGAGCAAATTAGATAATCAGAGGAAACATCGATAAATGCTATTGCTTTTAAATAAGTTCTAACAGTTGAAAGGATAGTATCACCTTTTTTGACAATTCTCCGTGCTCTTGACGGGGAGGCAGAATAAAAATAGGAACTGGTGGAAATGATATCCCCATCACTATTAACAGAGCTAATATCTATATACTCAATTCGCAAATCAGAGTCCTCTTTTTCAGACAAGCTGTCTGAATTGACTTTCGCAATGTACTTCAATTTCCTAACTGACCAATGACTTGGAATATCACCAAGCCAATCAATGCCACTTGGTTTTAATTTCACATCCGGATTTATACCCTCGGTCACGGCGTTATTTATTATTACGGCACGTTCTTCTTTAAGGAGTTCAATTGTTTGTTTCTTGGCAGAAATAAAACCATCTATATATGCTGTTTTTCCATCTAAATATGTAGCGATTGCAGTTTGTTCAGGCAAAGGAGGTAACCAAGCAAAAATCTCTTTAATTTTTTCACCTGTCAAATGTCCAATGCTTATTCTATTTACAATTGATTCAAAATATCCAATACTTCCTAAAAAATAAAATTGATATAGAAAAAACCGCGGTTGATACTCCTTATGAAAAGTAATTTTATGAACTGAGTTTTGAATATAGCATTCATCCAGTTCATTTTTCCAAATGCAAGTCCGCCCAACTTCGCCTCCCTCACTAACCAATAAATCATTTTCCCTTACTCGTAACTTTTTAAGCTCGGGCTCCGAAAACCACATTGATTTAATGTCTGAAACACTCACAACAAGCCACTGCAAATTAGCTGCTCGCAAATATTTTTTTAAATGATAATTCCCTTGATTATTATTCGTCAACATTTTACCTAAAACAGCTTGAGAAATATATTTCAATTTCTTAATTCCCCAATGCGCGGGAATTTTGCCTAAATATGAAATACGTGAAGGTTTATATTTGCCATACTTTTTCATTTGAGAATCTCTAACAATTTTTCCCCTTTAGAGGTCGTTTTGTATTTTTGAAAAGGATTTTTTGGATTAGAATCAGTGCGCTCAAGCAGATTGCTTTCGATGAGGACAACTATATGCGATTTATAATTTATATAATTATTAGTTAATCCGAAACTTTTTAAGACTGCTTGTCTCTTTTGCGGCTGCTGGCATAATAATAAGAGGTTTACCAGATTTCTTAACTTCTTTTTGTCTACATGGGTGGTAACATAGGCTTTAACTTGTTCCTTAACTTGCGCCCCTCCCTGGACACAAGCCGCCAAAACAAGGTCTAAGTTATTAATAATAAAGAAGTTAACATGCTCTCTAACTTGTATACTAACTTGTTCTGTTTCGGGAATCATTTCTGGTAAAACGGGAGCTAAGGTAAAATCCGAATGAATAAAAAAGGATGTTTTGAAGTACGTTCTTTCATCATCAGTCTCAAATACGGGTGCAGGTGAACCATTATCCGCGAGTGCTTTAAGTATGGTAGGTATTCCTGTGGCCCTGCCTTCAGTAAGGTGCAGCTCTTTCAGAAATTCACCAATACGGCGATTGCGATATTTCCGAACATCAAATTGGTTGTTTTGGAGTTTTTCTTTGTTAAGCGGCGGCAATGGACCCGGAAAACTGACAATATCAATACGCGAGGGGAAAATACGAGCCTCAATAGTGGTATCGTTGTCATAACCCCTATGAAAAACCGCGTTACAGAGAGCCTCTTCAATAGCCCCATACGGATAATTATAAAAACGACGTGCTTCGGCAACAGAGGATACTTTAATGGTTTTCTCTTTTACAAGATTATCTTTCAGATATTCGAGAGAGTTTCTTAATTGCCTTTGAATTGTCCCTGAAAATATTTTTTCAGTAAAAACCGTACCGGCTTCATCTTCGAATGAAACAACTTCAATTTTAGCATATGGGAAAAACCGCTGGGGATCTTTTGCGAAAAAAAGAAGTCCCGCATTTTTAGGAAGCAATTGCTCATCCGAACCTTCAGCAATATTCATTTTTCTCGCTATATCACTAATAGATAATCCGTGAATTTCCTGTTCAAGATCGCTATTAATTTCATTGAGAAATGATTTTATCGTGGTTAAATCAAAAGCAGATACTGCGGCGGCATGATTAACTCGATCATCAAAAGGAATCTTACTGGCCATCGAAAGAAGTTCCTGCTGTTCTTCCACAGATGGGTGAACTGTTGATGAGAATTTGCGGATATAGTAAAAACGCCGCGAATCTTGATCCAAGCCTTCAGGAGCGTTGTATGGTCTATTGCTGCCGCCGGGGCACCAAAGAATAAGTATTTTTTGCCCCTGAAAATCAACCGGCTCAACAACGGGAAAATAATTCGGTTGAATTTTCCGGGAAATATTTTGAAGCTCATTGTTAATTGTGTTTATCTCAGAGGATGTAAGCCCCACGGGTGGAAATTCCGACGCCCCGTTAACCTCTCTTACACCAATTATAATGTAGCCGCCCCCCCAATTATTAAAATCATTCGCAAAAGCGCACATAGTTCTTAGAATTGGAACTGGGTTCCACCCTTCTTTAAAATCAATGCGCTCCGACTCAACAGTTCTTCCGTTAAGAAGCTCGCTAATATTTATCGGTAATGCCATTTATTGTAGAATTTTCTTAATGATTCCATCGGTTTCAGATTCAAGAGCAAGAATATCACGGCGAATATCCTCTAAACTGCGGAGATGTTTATACTTATAAAAATATTTCGTGAAATTTATTTCATAGCCTATTTTTGTTTTACTATGATCAATCCATGCATCCGGCACATGAGGAAGAATTTCACGAGTAAAATAAGCATCAACATCGTCCGGTAAGGGTACATTTTCAAAATCCCGCAAAGCCGCATCAGGAACAGGAGCGTTTTTCTTATCAAGAACTGCTTCGCCTGTTTCACTTCGTAGTGGGCGTTCAATAGTAATTCTTTGATACCCGAAGTCCTCATTATTGAAAATTTTACAATATTGACCATCTTCAAATGCATCATAAATTTCGGAAATAGCCTTTATTTGATCCGGTTTGCCTTCAGTTCCATCGCCAATTTCCTTCCTTTTACTGCCAAGACTGCGGGACATTTTAATGTAGAATGGATTGTTTTTGTCTTCATCCGCCCAATCATTACCGGTTGCATTAAGTAATTGAACTTTACCTTTACGCTCCATACTCTTCCTGTCGGTAACTATCCATAAATAAGTTGAGATGCCGGTATTGTAGAATAATTGATCAGGTAAGGCGATAACAGCTTCAAGCATATCGTTTTCAATAATCCATTTGCGAATGTCGCTCGAACCGCTGCCTGCTCCGCCACTAAATAACGGAGAGCCGTTAAATACTATTGCTATGCGACTCCCGTTAACATTATCACGTTTCATCTTGCTTATCATGTGTTGCAGAAACAGCAATGAGCCATCGCTTATTGCCGGTAAACCGGCACCAAAACGCCCAGCAAAGCCTTTGTTATCGTATTCGTCATTAATATATTTCTGTACTTTTTTCCACTCAACTCCAAAAGGTGGATTGCTCAACATATAATCAAATTTTTCATCTACCAAACCATCCTGACTAAAACTATTCCCAAACTTAATATTATATGGGTTTTGACCTTTGATTAACATATCTGATTTACAGATAGCATATGATTCGGGATTGATTTCCTGACCGAACAATTCTAACCTTGCCCCGGAGTTAAGGTCATGTAAATACTCGTCCGCAATTGAGAGCATGCCTCCGGTACCACATGCGGGATCGTATAATGTTTTAACTATTCCTTCGGTCCGGAGAATATCTTTATCATTTCTAAAAAGAAGATTAACCATTAAACGGATTACTTCTCTTGGAGTAAAGTGCTCTCCTGCGGTTTCATTAGAGATTTCCGCAAACTTACGTATGAGCTCTTCAAATATATAACCCATCTCCATAGGGTTAGAGACTTCAAATTGCGGTGAATCGGCAAATTCATTCACAACTAAGTATAGCAGATCATACTCTTCAAGTTTTTTTATCTGCTCGTCGAAGCTGAAGTATTCTATTATTTCTTTAGCGGCAGTAGAAAATCCATTGATATAATTACGGAGATTGGCGGCTATATTGTTGTGGTCTTTGGCAAGTTCATTAAAATCAAATTTACTTCTGTTGTGAAATTTAAGTTTTGCGACTCCATTTAGTACGTGTTCAAGTGCTTCAGGTTTTTTATCTTTATGCTTTTGATAAGCATCCAAAACTTGTGCTTTTGTTGGGGCAAGAACTAAGTCTAGGCGACGAAGGACTGTTAACGGAAGAATTACCTTTCCGTAATCAGCTTGTTTGTACGGACCCCTTAAAAGATTGGCAATGTCCCAAATAAAGTTCGCTTTTTCTCTAAAATTGCTCATATTCACCCGTTAATTAAATACCGAAGTTGGTTTACAAATTACAAATTCTCAGTTTATTAATGAAGTCGTTTGAGAACTTTTATTTCTATTACTCCAGGGAAACGAAGACACAAAAAATACTATTCAAACCTCACCGCACACTTAAATGTATCTTCAAAAAGTTTCTTTTTTCGTTCTGCTCCCCAGATTGCCATTTCGATATGTTCGTTTGATTTCGGTTTAAGAGAAATCTGTACATTCTTTCCCCTAATGTTCACTTTGACTTTTTGCACAAAGGAAGCATGGGAGCGGTCGAAGCCGTCTGCAATTCTGAGTATGGCTGCAAGTCTGGTTACTACACGCTTATCATCCATGGAGAGAAGGCTGAACGTTTCGTGTTTTATCTTCGGGTGACTTTTCCTATGATAGCGGGCTACATTCGCGATGATCTCCTTTTCATTTTCTGTAAAGCCCATCATATCAGCGTTGCGAATAAGATAGTATGAATGCCGGTGGTGCAGCGAATGCGAAACATAGCTGCCGATTTCATGCAGCAACGATGCGGCTTGAAGATACTCCCGCTCCTTCTCGCCCAACCCATGGAGTTTTTTCGTCTGATCGAACAGCAGCAGCGCAAGCATTGCTACATGGTGCGCATGTGTTTTTTCATAACGGTACATCTCGCCCAAATGGACAACACTATTATAGCGGATATTGACTAAATGTGTCGCTTTATGTTTCAAGTGAAGTTTTTCAATGCTATCCAGAATGATACCCTCGCGTAACGCATAGCCGGAAAATGTAAGCCCGGGCAATTTAAATTCCTTAAATATTTGCTCCAGGATTATTGCCCCTGCTGTAATGATATCAACCCTATCCGGATCCATACCCGGAATACTTCTCCGCTTCCGGATATTTTTTGCTTTTAATATCTGCCCTACGGTTTTATAGAACTCAGCTTTAGTGAACGAAAAACTATTGTTATCAATAAACTCCGGTAGTCCGTTTTTTTTCGATGCACGTATCAGGGTTGTAATCGTATCAATTGTTCCCGATGAGCCGACACACACTTCAAACGGCCTTTTGGATATCTCGCGGACGAGCGGCACGAGTGAACCTTTGACGTATTTCCTGCATTCATCAATTGACTTCTTGGTAATAATATCATTTTGAAAAAATCTCTCAGTCAGTCGCACTGCTCCGATTTTCAGGCTGTTGCTGAACGCTATTTTTCTTCCTTTGCCTACAAGAAATTCTGTGCTGCCGCCGCCGATATCTATAAGCATAATATTTTTGTTAAAAACAGGTAAAGATTGCAATACACCAAGATGAATCAATCTGGCTTCTTCAGTACCGGAAGCAATTTCAATTTTAATTGAGGTGTGTGAACGTGCACGGCGTAGAAACTCATCCCGGTTCAATGCTTCACGCACAGCACTTGTGGCTATGGCACGTATTTCCGCGGAGTAGGAATTTGCAATCGTATTAAAGCGTTTCAGAGCGGCTATTCCCCTGCTCATGGCACTTTCAGAAATGTATTTCATGTCGGTTGAGCCCGAACCCAGCCGCACAATTTCCTTATCCTTTTCCAGAATTCTGAATTTACCGGAGATGAGATTTACCTCCGCAACCACCAGATGGAAAGAGTTGGTGCCGATATCAATCGCAGCGAAATTTTTCTTGTGTTCCATATGCTTAAAAAGTCTAGATTTGTAAATCTATGTTTAACTAGAGTGCTTAACGCAGCTCTGATGTTTCCATTTTTGTTGCTTATAAATGAACTCTCCTTCGCCACCTAAATTAAAAACCAATTTAGCAGCCTATGGCTCTCCCCTCTCTTGGGAAGAGAGGGGCTGGGGGTGAGTTCACTTAATACCATAATAATAACTCTTAAAAGAGGTATTTATTTAACCCAATCTAACACTCAATAATAAGATTACAAACTTATACTCTTAATTATCACAAATTCCCTCATTTTCCTTATTGAAATTCTCTCAATTCCTCTTATTTTACCTAATTAATTTTTATATATATAAGACGAAAAGATGATTCGATTCTATTTAAATGATGAACTTGTCTCCACAGAAGTACATCCGGCGACCACAGTTCTGGATTTTCTACGGCTTGAGAAGCATCTGACCGGCACAAAAGAAGGCTGCCGGGAGGGTGATTGCGGTGCATGTACCGTACTTGTCGGCACCTTGGATGGTAATTCAGTAGTATATAAGTCCATGAATTCATGCCTGCTTCCCGTTGGCGATGTATATGGTAAGCATGTCGTTTCCGTTGAAGGCCTGAATATGAGTACCGGCCTGAACCTTGTTCAGCAAAATATGGCCGAAGAGGGCGGGACTCAATGCGGTTTCTGCACTCCCGGATTTATCATGTCCATGACCGGCTACTTCCTTAACAACGGCAGTCCGGAGATCGAATCAGCCGTCGCGGCACTTGATGGAAATATTTGCCGCTGCACCGGCTACACCGGAATAAGACGCAGCCTCAATGGCGTACTGAATGCATTCAACACTTCGAAGCAGGATTCCGGAATTGATAAGCTCATAGAATTGAAAATTGTTCCTTCATACTTTACTCAAGTTGCTCAAAAACTGCAAAACATTGAACCTCAGAAACAGGCACCATCAGGTAATGTTCGCATTGGCGGTGGAACCGATCTGTTTGTGCAAAGATGGGAAAGTTTGTATGAGTCAGATGTTGAATTGCTTTCAAGCAATCCATCATTGAAAGGAATTTCAAAAACCACTGACGCTATTATTATCGGCGGAGGCACTACGCATAGCGAAATAGCCGACTCGGAAATCATTCATGACGTATTTCCTCAAATTCGTGACGGCCTTAAACTTTTCGGTTCTTTGCCGATCAGAAACAGAGGCACAGTTGCCGGGAATATCTGCAATGCCTCACCTATTGCCGACATAGTTAACATCTTCCTTGCGTTGGGAGCTTCTGTAACGTTGGTAAAGGGACAAGCAAAGCGCGAACTCCTGCTCAAAGATTTCTACAAAGGGTATAAGTCTCTTGATAAAGCTCCGGATGAAATACTTGCAAGTGTTTCAATTCCGTTGCCCAAAGAAACTTTCCTTTTTAATTATGAAAAAATCTCGCGCAGAATGCATCTTGATATTGCAAGTGTGAACAGCACTTGTTATCTGGAAATGAAAGATGGAATAATTCTTCAAGCCAGTATTTCTGCAGGCGGTGTTGCCGCAGTTCCCTTCTTTCTGAAACAGACTGGCGCTTACCTTGCGGGTAAGTCAATGAGTCCGGCGGTAATGAGAGAGGCTGCAAAAACTGCAATGGCAGAGATTGCTCCTATTAGTGATGCCCGTGGTTCAGCTGAATATAAAACAGTTTTACTTGGTCAGTTAATTAAGGCACATTTATACAAGTGCTTCCCTGAACAGATTCCGGCGGAGGAGGTATTATGAAAAATTATGATTCATTCCACCACGTCAAAGGAGAATCGAAGTACGTTGATGACTTATTGACGCAAGAAGGAACACTGCACGGATATGTCGTTTATTCACAAGTAGCCCATGGCGTGATAAAATCAATTGACGTTTCTAAAGCCCTTGCCATGCCGGGTGTCCATGCTGTTTTAACGGCAAAAGATATTCCCGGTGAAAATCAAATCGGCGGCATTGTTAAAGATGAAGAATTGTTCGCCACGCACCACGTTCACTTTGTCGGTAATCCGATAGGCATGGTTGTCGCGGAATCAAAATTCCTTGCACATAAAGCAGCAAAAGAAGTTATTGTTGAAATTGAACCTCTTCCAGCTGTATTCGATCCGAGAGAAGCATTCAAAAAAGGCGATTTGATTATTCCGCCAAAAGTTTTCACACTTGGAGATACATCCAAGGGTTTTGCCGAATGCGATATCATCATTGAGGGCAAGGCTGAATCAGGCGGACAGGAACATCTTTACCTTGAGACTCAGGGTGCATATGCATTCCCGGTTGAAGGCGGTGGAGTAAAAGTATTTTCGTCCACTCAAAGCCCAACTGCAGTACAAAGAACCGTAGCGCAAGTTCTCGCACTTCCGATGAACCGGGTAGAAGTTGATGTTGCCCGTCTCGGTGGCGGATTCGGCGGCAAGGAAGATCAGGCATCTGCTTGGGCTGTTATGGCGGCTCTCGGCGCAAAAGTATTAAAGAAGCCGGTTAAATTAATTCTGCCGCGGCAGGAAGACATGCGCATGACCGGAAAACGCCATCCGTATTCATCCGATTACAAACTCGGCTTGAAGAAAGACGGAACCATTCTCGCATATGAAGCAACATTCTATCAGAATTCAGGTGCAACGGCAGATCTATCCCCTGCTATTCTTGAACGTACATTGTTCCACTGCACAAACAGTTATTACGTCCCCAACGTAAAAGCCGTAGCTTACAGTTGCAAAACAAATCTTCCTCCAAATACTGCATTTAGAGGATTCGGCGGACCACAGGGAATGTTTGCCTTTGAAGCAGCTTTATACAAGGCAGCTGAGGTAATGAAGGTTGATCCGACATACCTGCAAAAGAAAAATATGATCAAGGAAGGTGACGAGTTTTCTTACGGTCAGCGCGCAAGATTCATGTATCTAGACCGCTGCTATGCAGAAGCTGAAGAAAGGTATAACTTGTCAGCGATCAGAGCAGGTGTTGAGGAATTCAATAAAACAAACAAACTTGTAAAGAAGGGCATCTATGTAATGCCGGTCTGTTTCGGTATTTCTTTCACCACGACATTTTTGAATCAGGCAAGCGCTCTTGTCCATATTTATACCGATGGCAGCATTAACATAAGTACTGCTGCTGTTGAAATGGGACAAGGTGTTAACGCTAAAATGATTCGCATTGCGTCAACCATCTTTTCCGTTAATCCGGAGCGCATTAGAATTGACACGACTAATACTTCCCGCGTGGCTAATACTTCAGCTACCGCTGCTAGCAAAGGTGCCGATCTGAACGGATTTGCCACTCAAGTTGCTTGCGAGATAATTTTCAAAAGACTTCAATCTTCCGCTGCTGACATGCTTGGAAAGAGTGAACCAGATAAAGTGTCTTTCGTTGATGAAGTGGTTTATTACGATAACGTTCAGACTGCAATCAACTGGGAGCAACTTATCTGGGCAACTTACGTAAAACGTATCAGTTTATCGGCTCAGGCGCATCATGCCACTCCTGATATTTTCTTTGATAAGGAAAAATCAAAGGGACAGGCATTTGCCTACCACGCAACCGGCGTTGCAATTGTAGAAGCAACAGTTGATTGTGTCCGCGGTATTTATGATATTGATTCAGTTAAAATCGTACATGACATCGGAAAAAGTTTACATCCTATGGTTGACTTAGGTCAGGTTGAAGGTGCAGCCGCTCAGGGAATCGGTTGGATGACTATGGAAGAAGTCATTTATAATGATAAAGGCAAACTCATTACCGATGCATTATCAACATATAAAATACCAGACATTTATTCGGCCCCGAAAGATATTCAAGTACATTTCCTTGATAATGCAGATAATCCATTTGGCCCTTTCAAATCGAAGGCTGTTGGTGAACCTCCTTTAATGTATGGCATCGGAGCCTACTTCGCAATATTGAATGCAATTAAAGAAGTGAAGAAGGATGTATCATTTGACATAGTTGCACCAATGACTCCGGAACGGGTCATGATGTACCTGCAGAGATAATGACATCATTAAAATTAAAAAAGGACGAAACATTTGTTTCGTCCTTTTGCTTTTAAAGACAACCTGTAGATGCGTGTTAGTTTTTCTTATCAATCTTGTAGAACAGCAGCAGCGGATTGGCAATACGATTCGCCCAAGCCCGTTCGCTGTGCTCAGCTTTTTCATCTTTTACCCAGAAAAGGTTTTTATTCATCACGAAACCTTTTTTCCGCAACACTTTTAACATGTCATCAATACCGGGTTGCAGCTGTGCATCAAGACCAACGCCCCCATTATCAACATAAATCAGACAGTCCTGGGTAGGTGCATCCAGCTTCTCCACAACCTCTGCATAATCTAGATTCCCGATTTTAAATGCCGGGGAAAAGCACCCTGCTTTTGAGAACACTTCAGGATGCGACCATATTGCAACTAAAGAAATCAATCCACCCATAGAAGAACCCGCAACAGCAGTATTGGCTCTGCCAGGCTTTGTCCGGTATTTTGTATCAATCATGGGCTTCACAACATTGATAATAAAATTTAAATATGCTTTGGCTTCTTTGCCATAACTGTATTCTGGCCCGCGATTATTGGTGCAATACATTCCGACAATGATAACCGGCTCAATTACTCCGGCTCTGATAAGGCTGTCCGCGCGCTCATCCGCTTCCCAGTCATATCCAAAAGATGCGGTTGCGGGGTCAAAAACATTTTGTCCGTCATGCATGTACAACACCGGATATCTGCGAGTAGTATCATTCTCGTAACCGGGCGGAGTCCAAACAACGACATCGCGAGGCAATATTCCTTCACCTTTCATTGCAGCGTAATAATCAAGTTTGCCGGTCACCTGCCCATGCGAGGCTCTTTTCTGCCCGTTATTCCACATTTTGATAGTGTGCTTTAATACCGTGTCGGACTCAATATCAGCGACACAATTATCGGGGATAACCCCAGGTTCAAACATCGCTTCCGTTTCCCATGACCCTTTGGTAAATTTATACTCAAGACGGGCTCCGTCAGCAACTTGAATTGTCTTCCGGAATACATTGCCGCTCACATTTTGCATTTGAACAGCGAGTGGATTCCATCCGCCAAGCTCCTCGTGATTGCCGGTGATATAAACATTCTCTCCGGTCAATACATTTTCTGCTATTATTTCAATAACAACATTGTGAGATGTTTGAGCATTTGCCATAACTATTAAAGTACTTGAAATGAAAACAGTGATTAAAAGAGAGATGAGGGTAAAGCGTGGTAATTTCATAGATATGCTCTAAAAAATTAAAGAAAAAGTATAGAGCAGTTCCTCCAGAGATGAAAGAACTGCTCTTTAAAAACTATTTTGTTACCTGAACAATCAACAAGGCAGTTGTCGCAATACCGCCAATGATCGCGGCATACCTAGCTGTGATGTCAAGATAATGATTGAAACTGTATACAGGTGTTTTGGGAACAAATACAAAATCACCCGGCTCTACACGGAATGACTTGTGTCTGTCGGTAGCAGAAATCCATTCTTTTGTTTCACCCTTGATAACCATAACATCTTCTTTTGCGAGTTCCGTCGTCCCTCCGGCTTTTTCTACGTAGTAGTTAAAATCTTTGTCAGGAGCATACAATACTTTACCGGGACGGGTTACCTGCCCAAAAACAGTGACATAATGTTCCTGCTGAGGAACATATATAAAATCACCTTCACGAAGGATATACTTTGCTGCATCTGAAGTGCTGTCTTCGTAATTGGCAAGACTTACGCGTTCATTGTTTAATAAACTGCGCAATCTTGTTTCAATCGCAAAATATGCCGTGTCTTCTTCAGTAAGATTGGCAGTTCGAAGAAACATGCTGTTTTCAATAGCGTTCATTTTATCAAGAAGCCCGGATTGAAGTTTATCAATCTGATTTTTGTCTTCGTAAGTCCATCCGAATTCTTTTTGCAAGTACATCGGGGAAAGATCATTATAGTTAAATACTATCGCTTTTCCTTTTGAGGCAAACTTAGTTAATCCACCGGCTTTTTTAATGACATCGGCTAAAGTATTGTGACCTTTATTTGCAGGAATATAACCAGGCATAACCACCTCACCTGAGATATACACAGCATAATCACGGCGAAGATCCTCATCTGCAACAACACGGATGCGATCACCTCTTTCCAGAGATATGTTGTCGGTGAGTTTTGCTTGTACTAATGTTTCTTTCGTTCCGTCATATGACAGGCGTGAAATTTCTATGCCTTTAATGTTTTCAAATGCCTTGTTTATTCCACCACATAACAAAAGTACATCGGCAAGTTTATCTCCTTCAACATATTGCAAACGCTGTGAGTTTGTAACGGCACCAATCACGGAAATAAAACCACGATTTTCGTCATAGAAAGGGAAAATAAGAACATCTTCGTTCTTCAAATACGGATTATCTTTAAAATCACCCGTAATCCGAAATTTCTGTATATCGATTTTCTCACTCGCCCCGTTAAGATGTTTAACAGTTACATCGCGCAATGGGAAATTTCCATACTTTTCAGAGAGTCGAGTAATAAGTTGATCGACTCTTTCATAGGCGGAGGCAGCAAAAGTACCTTTTATCGGAGAACCACCGGCAACGCTTACCGATATTTGAGGACCATTAATCTCAATCATCGTGTTTTGTTTTGGTAGGGACTGTCCATTCAATTCCATCAAGCATACCGACATCAATACTACAAGGAATGCGAGTTTTATCTTTCGAAATATTGTCATTCAGATTCTAACCTTTCAAATCTTTTGATGTTATCTATTACTATACTGTTTTTCATAGTAAGAGGTGTATTCGCCTGAAATAATAGACTTCCACCACTGTTCATTTTTTAGATACCACTGAATAGTATGCTCAATCGCTTCCGCAAATTGAAATTTCGGCTTCCATCCCAATTCATTTTGAATTTTTGATGAATCTATTGCATATCTGCGGTCATGTCCGGGACGATCTTTAACAAATTCAATGAGCGACTCCGGCTTATTCAGATTTTTCAAGATCAACTTGATAATCTCAATATTAGGCATTTCGTTACTTGCCCCGACATTATAAATTTCGCCGATACGACCGTCATTGAATACCATATCGATAGCACGGTTATGATCTATTACATAGATCCAATCACGTACATACATACCATCGCCATATACCGGCAGCTTTTTATCATGCAGGGCGTTCATGATAATCAACGGAATAAGTTTTTCCGGAAATTGCAGCGGACCATAATTATTCGAACATCTCGTAATTACAATCGGCATGCCGTAAGTATGATAGAAGGCCATCGCCATCATATCTGATGCAGCCTTGGAAGATGAATACGGGCTGTTTGGTGAAAGTGGCGTTGATTCAGTGAATAAACCTGTCTTGCCTAAACTTCCATAAACTTCATCTGTAGATATCTGCAAAAACTTTTCGACTTCAAATCTGCGGGCCGTTTCGAGAAGCACGTTTGTACCCATAACGTTGGTTTGGTAAAATACCGATGAACCTAAAATGCTTCTATCTACATGAGATTCAGCCGCAAAATTAATAACATGTTTAATTTTATATTTTTCGAATAAGTAAGAGACCAATTCAGCGTTTCCGATATCGCCCTTAACGAAACGATAGCGCGGATTATTTTCACTTTCCTGAAGATTCGCCAAATTTCCGGCGTACGTAAGTTTATCTAAGTTGACAATAAAATAATCATCACGTTCTTTAAGAATGTGGTTCACATAATTACTGCCGATAAAACCCGCGCCGCCTGTTACCAAAATTGTTTTCATGTAAGATTCCTAAAATGAGAAAAATCCGAGAAAAACGCCCGTCGTAATAAACAAACCACCGCCGTTCAAACTTTCAGGCACATCGTCTAAATTAATATTATTATCCATTGTCCATTTGTTGCCCAATGCGAAAGTATAACCCACACCAACTCGCAGATCTACTATACGGTAAACAGGGATATCCAAATTTATCGTCGGAGCAATCGCAAAATACGAATTTTTTAAAGTTCTCGAATAATTGGCCGTTGTTTTCTTGGGATCAGAAATTTCCGCCCAGATGGTATTCCAAGGTAATGAACCCTGATGCCTGGATATAATTATTTCGGTACTACCACCACCAATAATTGCGCCGATGGAAATGGCCGGTTTATGTAAGAACGGTAGTGTATATTCTATGGTCAGTCCGCCAAATCCTGCCGAGTACTCAACTTCATTATTGAATCCATTAGCCCAGATTCCTTCTTTTGTAGAACCGCTGATGCCCATTCCACCAATTCTTAGATTTGGTACAACACCGATATAGACGAATCCGGCTCCACCCGAAGCAAAAAATCCTTTTTCGGTAAGCTTTGGTGCGCCAAAGCCAGCAACATTGTCATTCACCGCACTGACATTCGGCACAATCCATCCCGGCTGATAACCACCGCCTAAAGCAAACGGAGAATCAAAAAACGTTTTCCCTTGAGGAAAAAACTCGAATGCCAGAATACAAATAAGCATCAATACTTTTTTCATAATCAATCTACTTATCACTTATTGTTTTGTATATATTCAATTTTCTTTTTCTGAGCCTTCATAATCATATCCACAACCTCCCTATATGCACCTTCTCCACCCTTTTTTGCGCAGACATAATCTACTATTTTTTTAACTTCATCAATAGCATCAGCTGGTGCAGCGCTGAATCCCACGTGCTTGAGAATTTCTATATCATTGATATCATCTCCGATAAATGCGATATTTTCGTAAGTATAGTTCTTTTGGGAACATACATCATCAAGCGCCTCGCATTTATCCCTAATACCGATATATATATGGTCGAATTTCAGACGCTCAGCCCTTGTACGGCCAATTGGTGAAGTATCCGATGTTATCATGCCAGTCTCAATACCGGATTTTTGCAGTATGACTGATCCCATGCCGTCTCTCACAAAATACTTTTTCATGACCAAACCCTCGGGACTGTAGTACATTCCCCCGTCCGTTAGAACACCGTCAACATCGGTTAGAAAAGCCTTAATTTTTGCTAATTTCTTCTTTAAATCGGCTTTTTTACTGGTCTTCAATCAAGTTTCCTTAAATAAATTATGCGTAGAGACTTTATCTGAAAGAACTTACAAAAATACTGATTTCGCACTTAAATTATATGATTTTTTTCCATTTATTACCAAGCGCAAAGCAGTAAAATATTAAGAAAAACTTTATGACTATCGTTTTAAGTTAAATCAAGTTATTAGTTATCCTTTCAAACCGCCGCCAATAAAGTTACTGCAGGTTCAGAGACTTTATTTTGGGATTTTATGCAAAATGCGGGGCTCTCGCTCTTCCTCTCTCGGATTGAATCTATCACAACTGCCCCTTCTTAAGGTAAACACGAACTCACCCTCGCCAGATGAAGAAAAACCAAACTTAAATCTTCGGGCTCTCCCCTCTCTTGGTAAGAGAGGGGACGGGGGTGAGTTCACCTTTGCTAAACCTATTCGGGGCAACTTTCGACAATTTTATTTAAATTGCATGATGTTTTTAATTTTTCTGAATTGAGGAGCGAATGAGCATTATAAGGCCCCCATGGGATGAATATTTTCTAAAAGTTGCAATGTTGGTCTCAGAACGGGCAACTTGTCCGCGGATGCATTGCGGATGTGTACTTGTCCGCGACCGTCAAATATTGTCAACAGGCTACAACGGTAGTATTCCGGGGGACAAACACTGTGAAGATGACGGATGTAAAGTTGTTGACGGACATTGTATCCGGACTATCCACGCCGAGATGAATGCAATTTTACAGTGCTCATCGCACGGTGTTAACACAAAGGATGCAATAGCATACATAACCAATATGCCTTGCACTAATTGTGCAAAAGCGCTCATCGCTGCAGGAATTAAAGAAATAGTGATTTTCTCTGATTATCATGATACGCATGCTGAAGAGTTCTTCGCAATCAGTAAAGTTTCTATTAAGCGGTTACCAATGCCCGACAAAATTATTAGTTATGACATAAAATCGTTTTCCTCCGCGAAGGAATTCAAAGCTTAAATATTAATCATGAAAATAGCAGTTTTATTATCCGGTGGAGTTGATAGCTCTGTAGCCTTACGATTGTTGAAGGAACAGGGACATGATATCACCGCTTTTTATTTGAAGATCTGGCTTCAGGAAGAGTATTCTTTCCTTGGGGACTGCCCTTGGGAAGAAGACCTTGAGTACGCTCGTGCCGTTTGTGCACAGGCCGATGTCCCCTTGCAAGTTATTCCCTTGCAGGATGAATACTGGGACAGGGTTGTCAGCTATACGATAAAAGAAATCAAGGACGGACGCACACCAAATCCCGATATGTTTTGCAACAGCCTTGTAAAATTCGGTGCATTTTTAGATAAGATTGATCCTTCATATGAGAAAGTCGCATCGGGTCATTACGCGACTATTGAAGAAAAAAACAACCGCTTCTATTTAAAGCGCTCACCTGATGCCGTTAAAGATCAAACCTACTTTCTTGCATATTTAAAACAGGAGCAGCTTGCCCGGGCGCTTTTCCCTATCGGCATTTATGAAAAAAAACAAGTCCGGCAGCTGGCAAAAGAATTTGATCTTCCGAATCAGGTTAGAAAAGACAGTCAGGGTATCTGCTTTTTGGGCAAAATCAAATTTAAAGATTTTGTCAAAGAGCATTTAGGTGAGTTACCCGGCGACATCGTCAACTTTGAAACGATGAAAAAAGTCGGTACGCACCCTGGTTATTATTACTACACTATAGGACAGCGTGAAGGGATCGGTCTCAATGCAGGGCCATGGTATGTAGTACGGAAAGATATTGTAAACAATATTATCTACATATCTCAGAAAAAAGATGTTATTGCCGCGTACCGGAACGAGTTCAATGTCACAAAGATCAATTGGCTTAATGAAATTCCCGAATCCGGATCCGCATTACATGTAAAAATCCGGCATGGGGCGCATCGTTATCCTTGCGCAATAGAGTACACAGATGCGAATCTATTATCTGTAAAATTACAGGGGTCTGATAAAGGCATCGCCGCGGGTCAATTTGCGGTTTTTTATGATGGGGATTATTGCCTTGGTGGTGGAATTATCAGCGATTCAATAACCGTCGAATCGTAGTACGTTCATCCTCTCTTCTTTACCGCCTATCCTTATGCCTGAAAATATTTGAGAAATTTGATTAAATTTCATTTCGTTATTACTATACAATTGGAGAGATACGTATGCCTGAAGTTATTAAGGCAACAACCATTATAGGCGTTATTAAAGATAATATGGCTGCAATCGGAGGCGACGGACAGGTCACCTTAGGAAATACCGTAATGAAGCATAACGCCATGAAAATCAGAAAACTATCCCAAGGTAAAGTCCTCTGCGGATTCGCGGGGGCTTCTGCCGATGCTTTCACCCTTATGGAAAGATTTGAAGACAAACTTGAACAGTTCAGAGGAAATGTTTCTAGAGCCGCGGTTGAACTTGCCAAGGAATGGCGGACTGATAAATATTTGCGGAAGCTCGAAGCTATGCTCGCCGTAGTTTCACCAGATGTAGCTCTTGTTATCTCAGGCAACGGAGACGTCATTGAACCTGATGACAAAATAGTTGCTATCGGCTCCGGCGGTATGTATGCCCTGGCCGCAGCAAAGATGCTGGTTAAACATTCCAAACTTGATGCAAAATCTATTGTTGTTGAATCATTGAAAACAGCCTCGGAAATATGCATCTTCACAAACGATAAAATTGTCGTTGAGACAATTGAAACAAAAAAATAGGATATTGAGATTACAATGAAAATTTCGGATAAAGAATTAACACCGATTCAAATTGTTGAAGAATTAGATAAATATATTATCGGTCAGGATGAAGCTAAACGTGCGGTTGCTATCGCATTACGAAACAGATGGCGCAGGCAGCAGGTACAGGGCGATTTGCAAAACGAAATCATGCCGAACAACATTATTCTTATCGGACCAACGGGGGTCGGTAAAACAGAAATTGCGAGAAGGCTTGCAAAGCTTTCCAACGCCCCGTTTGTCAAAGTCGAAGCCTCGAAGTTTACTGAAGTAGGATATGTGGGAAGAGATGTTGAAGCCATTATCCGCGACTTGACCGAAAGTTCGGTGAACATGGTGAAATCTGAAAAAGCCGCACAAGTAAAAGAGAAGGCGGAAAATCTGGCAAACGAAAGAATTCTGGATATCATGATTCCACCTGTCCGCAAGCCTGTTCATGCACCCGAAAACGGAGAACAGGAAGAAGATGAGGCTTTGCAGAATCAGAAGACCCGTGACTGGATGCGCGAGAAACTGAAAAACGGCGACCTTGATGATAAAATGATCGAGTTTGATGTTATGCAGCCTGCTATAGGCATGCAAGTCATGGGTCCATTCGGTGCTGATGACCTCGGGATAAACCTCCAAGAGATCATGGAAAACATGGTGCCGAAGAAACAGAAGAAAAGAAAAACTAAAATCTCTGAAGCCCGTGAGGTCATGGTTCAAGAAGAGGCCGCTAAACTAATTGATATGGACGCAGTACAGAAAGAAGCCATTCAGCGTGTTGAGAATTCAGGCATCGTTTTTATTGACGAGATTGATAAGATTGCCGGCAGCAGTAAGGGTTCAAACGGACCTGATGTTTCCCGCGAAGGCGTTCAACGCGACTTGCTCCCAATCGTAGAAGGCTCAACAGTGAACACAAAATACGGAATGGTTAACACTGATCACATTCTGTTTATTGCATCCGGAGCTTTCCATGTATCGAAACCTTCAGATTTGATTCCTGAATTGCAGGGTCGCTTCCCTATACGTGTAGAATTGAAAAGTCTGACTGAATCTGACTTTGTTAAAATTCTAACCATTCCCCAGAATGCGTTATTAAAACAATATGCCGCATTGCTTCAAACAGAAGGCGTCAATATTGAGTTTAAGAAGGACTCTATTACTGCCATTGCAAAAATCGCATTTGAAGTGAATGAACAGGTTGAAAACATTGGTGCGCGGAGATTGCATACAATACTCACTACCCTGCTTGATGATATTCTTTTTGAAGTACCGGATAAGATGCCGGAAAAGAAAATATCCATCACAGCGGCAAAGGTAAATGACAAGCTCAACGCAATTGTAAAAAACCGGGATTTGAGTAAGTACATTTTATAATTCCTTGATGCGATCTTACATAATTCATCCGGAACCCGAAAGGGTTTCGGATTTTCTTATTGCTCCCGCTAAAAGCCTCAACTAGCTGAAACGATTTATTGTTATTCCCCGTTAGGGGATTTATCCTTGTAGAATAAATGTCGTGCCCATGTATGTTTTCCGTAGGAAATATATTTCCTGCCGGAAAATAATTTATCATTAATTGATTATTCTACAAGGATTGTTCCCCTAGTGGGGAAAGAAGTATTCGGCAAAAAAGCTAAATAATTCGTATTGGTGAAACCTAAACCTTAAATTTGCATCTTATAATGAAAAATAAAGAGAATCTTTCATGTCAAAAGAATTACTAGAACAAATCTTAAAAAACGGATTAAGCTATCAAACCTATAAAGAAAAAATTGCGTCTGTTATTGATCTGGGTGAAAATGATTCCATGAGCGATGATGAACGGGATAAGTTTAATTTCACTAAGTTAAACCAGACCCGCGTTAACAGAATTGATAAAACTTACTCCCCTTCTCCCGAAATTACAGATGCGGTGAGCAAAATAACTGTACCGCAGACATGGCTCATACTAACCGCAGTTTGGTGCGGCGATTCAGCGCAGAATGTTCCCCTGGTAGTTAAAATGGCAGAGAAGAATCCATTGATTACGGTGAAGTTAATTGAGCGCGATGAGAATCTTGAAATTATGGATCAATTTCTGACCGACGGCAAACGCAGCATTCCTAAATTAATTGCGCTGGAGGAAAACGGAGAAATACTGTTTTCCTGGGGCAGCCGGCCCAAAGCCGCTCAGGCACTTGTACGAAATGCAATTGATTCTGGAATTGAAAAGAAAGTCTGGGAAGAGCAACTTCACTTATGGTATGCCAGAAACAGAGGAAAAGATTTAGAACAGGAAATAATAAATTTATTATCCCCAACCAATTAGATATTTCCTAACCCAGGGGTTAACCCCTGGGTTAGGAAATTCAAATCTACTTTACCACCACCATCTTTTTCGATGTGCTGAATCCCTGTCCGTTGAATTTATAAATATAAACCCCGCTTGGTAGATTGCCTGCATTAAACTCAACAGAGTAGCTGCCTTTTTGTTTAGTCTCGTTTACAAGAGTCCTTACAACCTGTCCAAGTAAATTGAACACTCGTAATTCAACTTTGCTTTCACGCGGTACAGAGTAATTAATTATCGTACTGGGGTTAAATGGATTCGGATAGTTCTGCGAGACAAAGAATTTTTCATTCTTAAGTTGTTCCAATTCAATGCCCAATGGAGTCGAAATAAAATTCACGTGAGTAAGATTTGTAAATCCGCTTTTTTGTCCCGTAGTATCAACCGACAACACATAATAATAGAGGTCTGTAAAATTTGATGTGAGGGTGTCGTTATACGCGTACTGCCCGTCTTTTAAAAATTTCGCATCACCTTTAGAAACATTGCCAACTACAGCCCACGGCCCTAAGGCATCAAACGCCCGATAAATGAGATAGTGATCGACAGGCGCGCGTAAATTTGGAGAATTGAAAGATTCAATTTTTTGGGGCCAGCTTAAACTAAAGGTACAAGAATCCAGCCGATTAATCGAATATACAGGCGACGGGAATGTCATTTTTGTTACCCCATAAGCACCATGTTCGGGAGAGGATTTTGGCTCAAATTGTGTAGTCATGTCATTTACAGAGCCGTCATGCTTCATTAATGGCGTTCCGGTATACATCTGAATGCAACGATCGGCATTATCTCGGATTGAAATTGCGCATGTATCAACATACCAGGGCAGTGGGTGTGTTTGCAGATAATCACTGCCTATCGGACTGGACACGTCAGCATATGATAATGCCTTATACCAACTTGGTACGGGATGCACCATCGCTGTTTCACTGGTATTGGTTGAGCCTCCCAAATCTTTATAAATGCTGTCTCCGGCTACACCAGCGCCATAACCGACGACTTCTGCAACGGTAAACTTCGCTGTCTCGCCCGGAGCTAAAATATATGGACCAAAACCATATCCGTGAACAACCGGCATGCTCCAACCATTTGAATAATTTGGCTTCACACGCCCTACCCAATAATTACCCACTTTAGCAGAATCGGAAGATCTTATGGGACCGGTTTTTCTTGCAGTAATATCTATCCATGTCTGAACTTTTCCCTCATCGCAATTACTGTTTTCATAACGCAGAAGATAAGGTTGCTTCATTTTCCCGTTTTCATCCCATACGACTTTTCTCTGATCTGTGGTAACAGTCACATTTGTATGAAGCGAATCCTCAAGATGACTATAATCATAATGCAGCATCAGAACCCCAACTGCTTGAGGTGAATTTAGACCGCCTCTGCCCCCTTGCTGCGACCATGCTGTGAAATTGGAGACTACTGAATCAGGTTTACCATTCCAATCATGGTTATACGATAAGTAACGCTTTGTATCAAGCCGGGCGAAAGCGTTATTACGAAAATTTTTTTCATACCACTGGCCAAACTTCCTGGAGTAACCAAAACTCGAAGGGGCTAATGCGTTAGTAAAAACAATAAAAGCATCTTTCAGTGTGTCTATAGAAGTGTTTTCAAAGGCGTATTCGAAAATAATGAAGTTGTTGTAACCCGGAGCACTCCATGCCCGGCTGGTGCGGGTTATTCTGAAATTTGAGTCTACAGTATTCCATTTCGAAATGATTATTTCTTCTGCCTCGTTCGGGTCATACGCGGGATTCAGGCTGCCGTCTGCCAATATCGGATAATTTTCTGTTCTTGTTATTGAAATAGGATTACTGTAAACCCCTTCAATTGTTCGAGAAATAGCCATCGATGTTGAGAGTGCCCCGCAATAGGAATAATATCGCGTCGTATCCTTTGTTGCACAAACCCATACACCACCACCTAAGGAATTATGCTGGCCGGAATACTCAATTCTATCCAATATTTGATGCTGATTTGGCGGCCACTCCATCGAAGGTGGATATCCGTTTGGAATTCCATCCGTTCCGCCATCCATAGCCCGGCCGATTTCTCCGGTGTTATATATGGTCTCATGGAGCATACCTCTTTGATGCACCTCATACGCACGTAATTGTGCAAAAGTCTGAACAGAAATGCAAATCAGGATTACAAAAAAACCAACAACGCGCATAGAGCCTCCCAATAAATCAGCTTAAGAATATTTTGAAATTACCCGAATTATTTGCCAAACGCAAATATATTATTCAAGTACACTATCTTTGTTAGTTACCGTATCTACATCATCCTTAACAAACAGCAGCACTATTAATCCAACTACAAAGAAGAATGCAGTTGAGAGAATCGCCCATTTTTGGTTTCCGGTACCATAACTTATCAACCCGAATACAACAGGCCCTACGATTGCCGAACTTTTACCGAAGAACGAGTAGAAGCCGAAAAATTCCGTTTTTCTATCCGGCGGTGTAAGTTTGGACATCAAAGAGCGACTTGTAGATTGTGATGACCCCATCGCCGCACCGGCAAGCAGTCCGGTTATATAAAACCCAAGCGTACTTGTTGTTGTGTAGGCAATGCCTACGGTAATGAGCCAAATAATCAAGGTTACGATGAGAGTCTTCTTCTGCCCGACCGCATCGGATATAATACCGAGCAGTACCGACCCAATAATTGCTGTCGTTTGCACGGTAGCAAAGAAGATCAGAATGTCCTGTGTAGAAAAGCCTAAAGTAGTGCTCGCGTAATTACCCGCGAAAAATATTACCGTGTTAACACCCTCAATGTAAAAAAAGTACGCGAGCAAAAATGTGGCAAGATTCTTTACGTGCTTCAGATGTGATATGGTACTGAAAACTCTTGAAAAACCGATTTTGATATATGACTCTTTTGTGCTCCTTGGTTTTCTGTTATCCTTCAGAGCGATGAAAATCGGGATGGAAAACACGAGAAAGAAAAGTGCCGCGACTATGAATGTTAAACGGATCTCGTTTACTTTTATAAACGGGTATACGATAAGCAGTGTAGCGAGTGAACCAAGATAGCCCATGGCAAAACCGTATCCGCTGACTCTGCCGTAATTCTTAGGTGTAGTTATCTCAGGCAGGAATGCGTCGTAAAAAACCAACCCGGCCTCAAAGCCGATATTGGCAATAATAAAGAAAAGGAGTCCAAGAAATACATCGCCCTTCTGAACAAAAAACAACAGCCCGGTAAAAACAATGCATAGTGCTGTAAAAAAAAGGAGAAAACGCTTTTTGCCCGTAGAATAATCAGCAATAGCTCCGAGCACGGGCGCAATAATCGCTGTGACCAGCATCGCCGCGCTGGTGCCAAGGCTCCAATAAAAATCACCGATGGACTGATTGCCGGCAACTACTTTTTTGAAGTAGATGGCATACAGAAAGGTAACAACAATGATGGAAAATGATGTGTTCGCAAAGTCAAATAGCGTCCACGCGAAAATTTTCTTCCGTGGATATTCGGCAGTATCAGTTTGGTTTTTTTGAGGCTGCAACTAATCCTCGGCCGGTTTTTTGGATTTTGTTTTCAGATTGAAGCATATTCAACAATCTATCCATGATGCCGTTAATAAACTTACCGCTTTCCGGTGTGCTGAATTCCTTACCAAGTTCGATCATTTCATTGATAGTAACTTTGGGTGGAATATCTGAAAAATACAGGAACTCGCATAAACCAAGACGGAGGATAATGCGGTCAATCACCGCGATTCTTTCAAGCTCCCAGTTTTCAACCTGTGCAGCTATAATTTTATCAAATTCTTCACTGTGAATGATAACCCGGTCAATGAGATGCTGAAAAAATGCAACTGCCGTTTCGTCGCTTAACTCACCCCGGAAGGATTGGATTAATGCTTCTCTTCCCTCGCGATTGTACTCAATTGCGAATAATACTTGTACTGCTTTTTCTCTTACTAATCTTCTAACTGATTTTTCTGCCATATATCCAACGTAAATAATTTCTATAATCCGAATAACCAAAATATCAAAAGCCCGAAACTTTCCCTAAAGTGATACGCGATCTTTTTTTCGGGACTCAGGTGTATTGATGCCCCGATAATACTGATATCGAGGTTGTAAAACTTTGCAATCTGATCCACCCTATTCATATGGTATGTGTCGGTAATAACGCATATGCTAGGTAGTTCATGATCTAACGCGAGCGAATTTTTAATAAAACGTATCTGTTCTGTTGTTGATGTAGTCTGCTTTTCGATCCAAACGTTATTAAGCGGTATATCAAAATCCTTGATGTAGTTGAAAGCCGCATCCGCTTCAGAAATTTCACCGGGGGCATTTGAACCCGTTAACTGTATGTTCGCAATTGATTTATTCTGATATAACTCAATTGCCTTATTTACTCTTGTCACCAGAATGGGACTCGGCCTGTTCTTTGACCACACAGCGGCTCCAAGGACAACACCTACTTCATATTTCTCTTTTGTCCTGCCCGAGCGTGGTTCGCGAACATCATATAATGCAACAATGCTCAATATTAAGACAAAAATCAGTATACTCTGGGAAAATCCACGGATAAAAAAGCGATTTTCAACCTTGAACAACTTAAACCACAAATAACTGATGGAAAAAATCTGTATACCCAGACCCCCTAAATACATACAAGCAACGGCCACCTTTTTTACCGGTTGACCAATCCAGTATGCCCGGGGAAAATCAAAATAATCGAGGCTTAGTGCTCTTGCAACAAGCAGCAGGAATATTGATATAAAACCAAATATAATGCCTCTTTTATATACCGTAATGTAGGCAGTCCCCTTGATAAAACGAAGAATAACCAGCTCAATCGCAATAGTTAATACAATAATAAGGTTTACGATATTCCCCGGGTAACTCAAGCGAAACTCTTCCAGACTTAAATGCTGGTTGTGGTACTTAAAATACCAGAGCAATCCAAGATGCAGCACGAGCAGCCCAAGAATCGAAAGCAGTTCAGTTTCGCGGAATTTGAATTTACCTTTTTTCTTCATTTTCATACACTAAAATAACACCCCCGGAATTCAGAACCCAATACATAAAAAGAAAACCTCCCGGGAATTACTTCGCGGGAGGTTTTACAAAAATTCAGGGACAAATTATTTTTTGTCAGCTGGCTTGGTATCGTCGGCTTTTGGAGCTTTCATATCGTCTTTTTTCGGACAATTCTTCATGTCTTTGGAACATTCTTTTTTGTCTTTGGGGCAATCTTTCATGTCTTTCGGACATTCTTTCTTGCATTCCTTTTTACATTCTTTTGCGCAATCTTTTTTACAGTCTTTCTGACATTCTTTTACGCATTCTTTTTTGCCGGCTTTCGGGCATTCTTTTTTGCATTTTTCTTTACAAGCGCTGTCACATTTTTTCTTACACTCTTTTTTGCAAGCTTTGTCGTCTTTTGCGTCTTTTTTGACTTCTTTTTTAACAACTTCTTTCTTTACAACTTTTTTAACTTCTTTTGCAGGAGCAGAAGCAGCTGGTTTATCTTGAGCTGAAAGGCTGAAAGTAACAGCAAGCAAAACTACCATGAAATAACGAAATAACTTCATACGAATTATCCTTTGATTATAGTGTTTGAATGAATCTAAAAATTGCAGCAATTAAAATACATAAACATGGCATAATGTCAAATGAGTTCCACGTGAGCTTTTAGTACCCATCCTACTTTCCCGTCTTCAAGACGTATCCGGTACCATTTGTCAACGCCGTCCTCAACCTTGACTTTTAATCCCTCATGCACTACAAAAGCGTCTTTTACTCCATCTTCAGGCGAATTTTTTATACCGGAAACCGGTATGGTGACGATGGCATAATCTCTCTGCTTTTCTGCATTATAGCGCGAAAAAGTCATAAAAATGCCAAAAAGCAGCATTAATAAGAATGGAGCAGAGGTAAAAAGCAGGTAGCGTTTTAACCTCATGTCACCTGATAAAAGGAAACCTGTAATTAACCCGCCAAATATAAAGCTTATGATAATAGCAAATTTCATCCACCCATCAGCAGAATACATAGATGAGATTGAGTCAGCCCACCGGTACAAGAAAAGCTGCGGAACGGCATCTATTTTGTCGACTGTCCGGCTTTTAGCAACAAGCAAGTTATGGCGGATATCTTCATCACCCGGATCCAATTTATGCGCCTTCTCAAAATACAGAACAGCATATCCCCACTGCCCCATTTTGAAGTACGCGTTACCAATATTAAAATAGATCGAAGCGCTTTCGTTCTGAATTCCAAGTATGGATTTGTATGCAACAACTGCTTCGGCATATTTCTTTTGCTGATATAATGAATTTGCAGATTGAAGTTTTACATCAACATCCGATGCGAACAATCGCATAGTGACCAATACAATCAAAAGGATAAAATGCTTCATGATTTGCGTCCTCCTTTTAATTGTGCAAGTTCTGCTTCCATACCGACGATGAGTGACACACAACTATCATACAGTGGCTTCATTCTGTTTTCTTTATCCTGCGTCGGAGCAAATCTAATGAACTCACATTCCTCAAGAGATTTTGTAAATCCGCTAATTCTTTCTTCGGAAATGGCAGCATTCGATAACACTTCGGTTATTTTTTCCATACTTAACTCAGCTCGCGGTATGTTCATTTTGTATTCGATATAACCAAGCAGTGCAAATGAAATCTCATCGTAAAATGAGTCCACTTTGTGAGCAATCAACGCTTTTTGTGCTGCTTTCAAACGTGTTCTTGCAAGCTTCTCTGCTTTCCTGTTACGTAACAGTTCGAGATTTCCGGCAAGTTTTGCCTCTCTGGATTTCCAAACCATAACTCCCGCGATACCTGCAATCGGGAATAACAGAAGAAACCATGCAAACACACTATTCGCCATGTACGAGCCGACAGACTGAATGTCATGAGCCTTGCTTTTAATATATCGTACATCCTCACCAAGAAGTCTAATTTCTTCTTTGGAGTAGTTGGAGCCCTTTCCTGTATACTCAGCATCACCCTTGGTTACTTCAACTGTTCCCGGGTGCGCGGTTAGTGTTACATAATCTTTCTTCTTCACATCGAAATAGCTGAAAGTGACAGGTGGAAGTTCCTGCTTACCTTCGACGCGGGGAATAAGTAAATACTCAAATGATTTTTTTCCGGATATTACACCTGAACGCTGAATATCGTCATTAATTTTCGGATCATATTTTTCAAATGCTGCGGGTATTTGAATGTCAGGTGTCGTTAAGAGCTGGATATTTCCGGCTCCGCTTATCGTAAGTTTCAGTGATACCGGCTCGTGTTGTTTTACCGTTTTTTTATCCAGAACGGCATTCATAGTGAATGAACCCACCGCGCCATTAAATCCTGCCGGTTTTTTTGCCTCAGGAAGCGGTATAGCTCTTACGCGTACGTTATTGGATACAGCATTAAACTCGACTGTTTGCGTTTGCTGAAAGAAGGGATCATTAAAGAAGTCATCAAACAGACTTTGGCTTTTTCTTTTCCTTTGGAGAATAACGGGTAGTTTCAAGCTCAAAGGTGTTACGGTCAGTTCACCGGACTGTGACGGGAATAAAGCAACCTTTTTGAGAACGGCAACGCTGTATTGTTTTCCGTTCAAAGTTTCGTTAGTAAAAGTAATATTTTGTGAGGTCGTTATATCTTCAGACCAGAACCCGGTATATGAAGGCATTTTAACAACCTGCAGCGAAGCAATATTAAGACGTGTGTAGAGTTTATATACAACGGTCACCTGCTCGCCGATATACGCACTCGATTTATCGGCACTCGCGCGAATAAAGACATTATCGCCAATCTCCGCAGCGCTGACCTGCTTTTCGTTACCCTGCTGTCCACCTTTTTGAGCGTTCGGTTTTGCAGAACCCTGTACAACTTCAATCGTAATAGGATGCGTTTTTAGAACTGTCCCTCTATTGGTAATCGAAGCACTCCCGATAGTGAATTTGCCCTTCTCTTTTGCCTGCACATAATATGCGAAGCTTCTTGAGCCTGACATTGCGCCATTGATAATTTGCATGCTAGTTGACTGATTAGGTCCCTGAAGAACACTGAAATTACCAAACGACGGAGCCTGGAAATTGCTTATTCCGTTAACATCGCTTCCCGAAAACGTGAAGGTGATTTCGAATGGTTCTGTCGTGCTTACCGGATTTTGACTTACTGTGGCAGTGAAGTTTTGCGCATACCCTGTCGAAACGGTCAAAAGCAGAGCCATCAAAACATAAAAACTTCTCAAACGCACAAAATGTAAATTGTAAAAATCGTTCATCATCTCACCAATCTTTGTCCGTCTTGACTTTCACAACTGCTTTTTTACGCAGCTTTTTCTGCAAATCCTGTTCATTGTTTTTCAAGGCCTCAAGCATTCTCTCAGCTTCCTCTTTTTTCACTATAGGCGGTGCCTGCTGTGGCTGTGGCTGTTGTTTCTGCTGATCGTCCTTGTTCTGATCATTTTTATTCTGATCGTTCTTATTTTTATCGTTATTCTTGTTCTGGTCGTTCTTCTTCTGATCCTGGTTCTGCTTGTCTTTGTTCTTGTCCTGATTCTTATCCTTGTTGTTCTGGTTTTTATTTTGCTGATTCTGTTGATTCTTCAGCATATTCAACGCATAGGATAAATTATACTTTGTTTCTTTGTCTTTGGGATTCAACTTAAGTGAATTTTTGAACGCATCAATACTTTCCTGATATTGATTTTTTTTAAGCAAAGCATTGCCGATGTTATGGAACGCGTCGGCTTTTTCCGTGCTCGATTTAGCTTTTCCGATGGCGTCTTTGTATGATTTTATTGCCTCGTCATACTTACCGAGTTTATAATAATTATCACCGAGGTTAAAATAGCCTTTGAATTTCCCCGGCTCTTTCTCAATTCCTTTTCTGAAATTAATTTCAGCATCGCCATACTTTTTATCGTTGTACTGGTCAACACCATCGTTATTCAAAGAACGGAAGGACTGGCCAAACGCGGGGACTACGGAAAGGCCGCTCAGAATAAGAATGCCGAACATTACTTTTTTCATTCTTCACTCCGTAACTTTAATCTAACCATAAGATCCTTAAGCCAAATAACTTTCTTGTCTGAAATAAAAAACTCACTTATCAACAGCAGCAATGCGGGAATGAGAAAGTAAAAGAACTTATCATCATAATCTGTAACCTTTTTCATGCCGAATTCAGTTTTTTCAACTGCAGCCAAATCACGGTAAATAGCATCAAGCTCATTGCCGTTATTTAGAGCTAAATAATACTTACCACCTGATTCGCTTGCCAACTGACGCAGGGTTACCTCATCAAGTTTTGTCAAAACGGTGTTGCCTTGATTATCCTGCTTAAATCCGACCTGCTTCCCGGCTCCGTCATATACAGGAATCGGAGCACCATCTGGAGATCCCATGCCTATTGCATCAACGACAATGTTGTTGTCTTTGGCATTCTGTAATGCTTTACTAATATCGCCCTCATGATCTTCGCCGTCTGTTATAACAACGATAATCTTTCTAGTGGCTGCTTTTTTATCGAATGAATCAACTGCAAGATTGATTGCTGAAGCAATTGCCGTACCCGGTTCCGGAACTGAATTGACATCTACCGAGGAGAGGAACAAATTCGCAGCTGAATAATCCGCTGTTAAGGGAAATTGTACATATGCACCGCCGGCGAATACTATCAGTCCGATTCTGTCGCCTTGCAGTTTTTTGATCAACTCAGAAATTTCTTTTTTTGCTTTCTCAAGACGATTGGGTTTCAGATCCTCTGCTTTCATACTGGCCGAGACATCAAGACAGATATAAACATCTATACCGACCTGCTTCACATCTTCAACGCGCGTACCTATCTGTGGATTGGCAAATCCCAAAATCACAAACGCCAATGCAAGCACCAGCATGCCTGCCTTGCCGTAATCCTTAACAAAACTTTTTGATTTAAATAGAACGGCAAACGACTCAACATGAGCAATCTTGCTGAGTGCTTTCTTCTTCGCATTCATCTGCCATATAATCAGTCCGACCAGTAAAGGCAGTATGTACAGTAGATGCAAAAATTCCGGATGTTCGAATCTAATCATATATGATTAAGGTAATTTTCTTAAATATGTTTGAGTTAAAACCAGTTCAAGCAATAGCAGTAATCCCGCGGCAGCAGCCCAGGGATAAAACAATTCTTTTTTGCTTCTATACGATGTTATTTCGATTCTGGTTTTTTCAAGTTTATCAATCTCGCTGTAGATGCCTTCGAGCTTCTGGTTGCCGGTCGCACGGAAATACTTTCCACCGGTTGCCGCTGAGATATTTCTTAGCATCGCCTCATCAATTTCAACAGGCATCATCTGATAACGGACACCGAACGGAGTCGGAACCGGATATGGCGCCATACCCATAGTACCGATACCGATAGTATATACACGGATACCGAATGTTCTAGCAATCTCTGCAGCAGTCATCGGATCAACCTCTCCGGCATTATTCACACCGTCGGTTAACAAAATCATCACCTTACTTTTTGCCTTACTATCTTTCAAGCGGTTAACACCGTTCGCAATCGCGTTACCAATTGCGGTTCCGTCTTCAATCATGCCGCTTTTGACTTCCCGCAGCAATCCTTTGAGCACAGTATAATCAATGGTGACCGGACACTGGGTAAAAGCCTCACGCGAGAATACGACAAGTCCTATGCGGTCTGAAAGGCGCCCGTCAATAAAATTCTGTGTTATTTTTTTAGCAGCTTCAATCCGGTTCGGTTTAAAATCTTCAGCAAGCATACTGCCGGAAAGATCGAGCACTAATACAATATCTATTCCTTCGGTTGATACATTTTCGCCGCTGTTGAAGCTTTGGGGTCTGGCAAGTGCAATGGTAAGACAGAGAACAACAAGCGACCGGAGTACCATCGGAGCAAGAACTAAGCGCTCTTTTAAATTCTTAGTCTTGTAATTAATCAACTTAAAATTTGAAAATATAAATCCGGATTGCTTTTTTTCACCCCGGTACATATACCATACAATCATTGCCGGAATGGCGAGGAGTAAAAGAAAGAACCAGGGGTAAGCGAACGTTATATTAAAGAGCTTCATGCGCTCCTCCCTGCTGTTTCGCTTTCATACGCTCCTTTTCACCCTCAATAATTTTATATGCCTGCTCCATCATAGCAGTATTGACGTGCGGGAGCGGTGTGAACTTGGCAAATTTCACCATGTCTGCATTTGATAAAAATTCGTCAGTAGTAGAAATTAAATCCCACGGAGCATTTGCATTCTTCAGATGCACAATAATTTCGCCCGATGTTTGTTCAAGTGCCGGGAAGTGGAATACTGTTTCAAAATACCTGCGGATAATATCCGTGATCGCCGAGTGATATTCTTTAATCTGTCCGGACTGCCATAGTTTTTTATCTTCCAGTTCTTTCAGGCGTTCCAGAGCAATTTCATACGGGGTTTTAATAATGACCGGTTCAGCTTTTTCTGTTGTTCTCTTTTTGAAATATTGCAGATATATCTGATATCCGGCAAATGCGGCTGAGACAATAATTAAAACGATAATCAAAATCATGAACCAGTTGTAAGGCTCCCTTACAGGGGCTTTAATATCTTTGATTTCTGCCGTCGTATCCACAGCGATTCTTCTAACGGTCAAATAAATTGAGTCCGTTTTAACACTATACTGTGTATTATCTTTTTTATTTATGTATGGGATACTAAAAGAGTGCAGATAAAAATCTGCAGAGTCATATGCAGCAAACGTAAACCGGTACTCTGATTCGGTTCTTCCGTCGCCAAGAGTTTTAGTAATAACCGTGTCTTTGCTGATAAATTCAAGCGGACTCAGAGAATCCTTAATTGCGGGGAATGCATACTTTACATCCGGCGAATTCGTAACAGTAACGGATAGTTTAATATAATCGCCGATAAGATACTGGCGCGAATCTGTTGTAACTTTTACAGATAGCGGTTGTGCATATATTAATGAAACTGCTAAAAGGCAGAATACGAATATCTTTTTCATTACCAGCGTTTTGCCCGTTGTTTGAAAAACTGAATTAGTGGTTTGATATAGCTGAAATCATCTCTCACATCTGGAGTTGAAATTGTCACACTGTCTAACTTGCTCGCGTTGAAACTGCGCTTCATATCTGCCATATCGTCCGCAAGCCTGAACTGGAACAATCTTTTAAATTGCGGATCTGAAGTGTCCATAAATCTGGTTTCACTCGTTTCAGGGTCAATAAATTTGATAAATCCCGATGCAGGAAAATCCTTTTCGCGTTCATCATTCAACACAATTCCGACCAAATCGTGTTTTCTGCCGATAATGCGCATGTTCTGTTCATACCCTTTATCCATAAAATCTGAAATCACGAAGACAATGCTTCGCTTCTTGATAACCGAATTCAAGTACTCGAGAGCACCCTTAATACTTGTACCTTTATGAGTCGGTTCGAAGCTGAGGATTTCACGAATAATACGCAGGATATGTGTCTTTTTCTTTCCGGGTGGGATGAATTTTTCAATTACATCAGTAAAAATGATGCATCCGACTTTATCGTTATTCTTCAAAGCGGAAAAAGAAAGGATTGCACTGATTTCAGCCGCGATATCCCGCTTGGTTTTCTTCTTACTGCCGAAATCCTGCGAGCCGCTCATATCAATAAGCAGCATCAGGGTCAGTTCGCGTTCTTCTTCGAACACCTTGATAAACGGATGCCCAAGGCGCGCTGTTACGTTCCAGTCAATGTTACGTATATCGTCGCCGATCTGATATTCACGAACTTCCGAGAATTCCATTCCACGTCCTTTGAACACAGAATGGTACTCGCCCGAAAATACCTGATTGACCAGGCCGCGGGTAGTTATCTCAAGCTCCCGCACCTTCTTGAATAATTCCTGATTCCTCATACGCGGTTATTACGGAACTTCAATAGTGTTTAAGATTTCCTGAATGATGTTTTCCGTTGTCATTTCTTCAGCTTCCGCTTCGTAAGACAGAGCTATACGGTGACGCAACACATCAAATGCGATGGTGCGTACGTCTTCCGGAATAACATATCCTCTTCTTCTGATAAACGCCAATGCGCGGGCTGCCAATCCGAGGTTAATCGTAGCACGCGGTGAAGCGCCATAGGTAATAAGATTTTCCAACTTGCCTAATTTGTACTCTTTAGGATTACGGGTCGCGAATACGATATCAAGAATATATCTTTCTATCTTTTCATCAACGTAAATTTCCTGAATGAGTTCGCGCCCTTTAAGGATATCACTCGGAGAAATAACCGGATTAATTGCAATGCCTTCAGGCGACATATTCTGACGCATGATTTTCAATTCTTCTTCACGCGAAGGATAACCGATTTTCACTTTCAGCATGAAACGGTCAACCTGAGCTTCGGGAAGCGGATAAGTACCTTCCTGTTCAATAGGGTTTTGTGTCGCAAGAACCAGGAATGGCTCTTGAAGTTTGAAGGTTTGATCTCCGATTGTAATCTGGCGTTCCTGCATTGCCTCAAGCAAAGCGCTCTGCACTTTGGCAGGGGCACGGTTGATTTCATCAGCGAGAATGAAATTTGAGAAGATCGGACCTTTCTTAATAAGAAAGTTTCCGTCTTTCTGATTATAAATTTGTGTACCGATCAAATCTGCAGGAAGCAGATCAGGAGTGAATTGAATTCTTCTAAACTCAGCCTTCATCGCAGCCGAAAGTGATTTGATCGCAAGGGTCTTTGCCAATCCCGGCACACCTTCCAAAAGCACATGGCCGTTTCCGAGCAGTCCGATTACCAGGCGCTCGACCATCATTTTTTGACCGACAATAGTCTTGCTGATTTCGGTCATCAGCAGGTCAATAAAAGCTGATTCGTTCTTTATTTTTTCATTTAAGGCACTAATATCCACGTTATATACCTCGTTATTGTTAAACTGTTGGAATCTTTTGTTTAGACGCAAAAACGCGACAAAAGGTTGCGGGAAAAATTAAAAAAGCCGTCCCGAATGGGACGGCTTTCATGCAAAACCCTAAATTACTTTACGCGTTCTACGTAATCCCCGGTACGGGTATCAATTTTCAATTTTGTACCAATGTTGACGAACAACGGCACCATAACGGTGGCTCCTGTTTCAACCGTAGCCGGTTTTAACGTGTTGGAAACAGTATCACCCTTGAGACCCGGTTCGGTCATGGTGACTTCCAGAACCACAAATACGGGCATTTCAACTGCGATGATCTGTGTACCGTCAAAAAGAATGTCAATGTTGGTGTTTTCTTTAAGGAATTTCTCGCCTTCGCCGATAACTTCCGGAGCTAAATTAAACTGGTCGTAGGTTTCAGTATCCATAACGACAAAATCAGCGCCTTCACGATATAAATACTGGCAAGTTTTTCTTTCAACGCGGATCTGATCAATGCTCTCACCTGCGCGGAATCTGTTCTCGATAACTTTGCCGGATTTTAAACTCTTTAATTTTGCTCTTACAAATGCACGCCAGTTACCCGGGTTAACGTGTTGAAATTCAACGAGTGTCCATAATTCATTATTCCAACGGATAACCATACCCGGACGAAAATCAGCGGTTGATGCCATATACCTATATTCCTTTAAACCATAACTAAATTATTATAAAACATAAATTTACGGAAATTCTGACAAAATGGGAAACAATTGGCGTGCAAATCAGAGGTATTTGCCCTGAATTGTGTGTGTTTTTGACTTAAACTGGTCTTTTATGGCTAATCGTTGCATAGAACAAAAGATATATTTAATTTATATAACACCTTATTACTAATCTCGCGGGAGATAATTTATGAGTCATGTAATGCGATTTTTTCTTCTTCTTTTTCTATTTACTGCAGCTGCATCTCTTAATTCATGTACGACTACATCTACCGAACCTGAATCCACTAGCGATAACTCTTTATTTTCAATTAGCGTTAAAGATGGCAACGGACAGCCTGTAAAGAATTTAAAAATAAACGTGTGGAATTACTTTCCACTGTCAGCTCGTAAGGCAAATTTTCAAATGAAAGTCCAGCAGGTCATGGCCTCGAATCGTGTGGACTATCAGCTACCAGAACGGTCATTTGTCACTATAGCTTTATATAATTTAGATGGCAAATTAAGTAAAGAGCTTATCCACGATACTTTGAATCCCGGCTATTATAGTATCCTAAACAATTTTGAAGATGGACACTTTAACGAACGTGTTCATAAATGCCTAATGACTGCAACAGCTATTTCTTCCGGTATAATTCTCAGAGATTCAACATATTTGGTATACTGGGCTCCCGACAGTAACGCAGGTTATCTTGGGTTTACGTCGGATAAAGGAGAATTTTCATCTAATGATAGCTTGGCTTTTCCGCATTTGTTTAATTTGCCTGCTTTTAATAAGACTTCCGAAAATGGACCAACTTCAATTGGAACCTTTACTTTATCAGATTCCATTGTAATTACCGTGACAGATACGCTTACCGGCAAATACATGCAGTTAACAAAAAGAATGACCGCTGGGACAAAGAGCAACCACTTTGGAATCGTCTGGGCACCAACTTTGTCGAAAAATGGCTCATCTGTCCAAAACAACTTATACAAAAGAGCAATTAACGAGAAGTCAATAATGAATCCCCGTGACGCAGACTTGACGTCTTTTGCCTGTTCCACAAATAATAGAGATATAGAGCTTACCTGGGCAACAGCCACCGAGCATGATATGTATCGGTTCAACGTTCAACGATCTACAGATCAGACAAATTTTAGCACAATTGGATATGTTCAAGCATCTGGAAATAGCAACTCACCCAAACCGTACTCATATATTGATAAGAATTTGACCGTGGGGAAATTTTATTATCGTTTGCAGCTGGTTAATAATGATGGGAGTTCCAGCTTTTCACTACAAGTGACAAGCACAATTGCGATGCCTTCATCAACTAAACTAAGTAATTGTTACCCTAATCCTTATAATTAGGCTATTGTTTCATCTTCATGCAGGTAACATAGCTTACGAGACACTAGCATCAATCTAGGGTTTTGCTATATTATGGTCTTTAGGATAATTTCTTTGAGTTGCAAGCAAAGATTATGACTCAAGCGCGCACACAACAGAGAACATTCTGGATCAAACGTTGTGCAGAATGTTTCAATTTTGTAGTGTCATTCCGCCATGATGGATTACGGAATAATATACTACTCCGGGTTTTCTTGACAAACGCTATTGAGTCGACTCCGAGGCGTGTTTTTTCAAAAAGTAGTGGATCGTGATTGAGGAGAATAGTAAAAAAAATGCCATAATCGGATAATGGAAACGGTCAATACCGAAAAATGGCATATACATCACAAGAAAAAAAACAATGACTGCTGTCGCAAATTTATACTCTCTGAAGATTTTCTTTCTCTCCAACCAAATACCGCAAATACTTAAAAACATGATTATAGTATAAAAACCCTGCGACAGAAGTGCATATAGCTTCAAAAATTGGACTTTGTGCCAGGCCGTCTTGTCAACACCATGGAAGTTCGCAGCGACACCGTCATAGTCTGTTATGAAAATGTGCCAAACTTTGAGCGGCATCATCGCGACGGTTTTGACCGGATGCTGAAGAATATATCGCACCGCATATTCTTTTGAAAGTTTACCTTCGATATATTCATTATGCGGGTCGCCGCCTATTAGAGCCAGCGTGGCACTATTATACTTATAAGTCCCGTTTGCATACGGATTATTTCCAATCAGCAAGTTAACTCCAACGTTTGATGAATCGAAGAAAACCTCCTTGTAAATATTGTAATTCCTGTAAGACCATAAAATCATGATAATACACACCGGTGTGTATACCAAAATGAGACTCAAAAACCTATTTCTTTGCAATTTGTAAATGAGAATTACTAAAAACGGAAAGAAAAGGACAATCGGTTTAATCATTATCGCAGCAGCAAACAATATGCCTGATAGAATTAAGCGGAGTCGTTCATGCCGGGTTTCGACCAGCATAAAATAGATAGCACAAAAATAAAAGAATACGAAGGTAATTTCACTTGCAAAAATAGAACAGTAGGCTAATTGATTAGGATAAAGCGCTAACAATAATGCACTCAAACGTGAGATTTCTTCGGATCCGCTAACCCATAGAGAAATCCTGTAGAACACATAAACAGTCAGTGTTGCGAGCAGCACATTGATTAATTTCGCCAGGAAAAACGAATTATGAAAAAGATAAAATATTGCTCCGAGAAATGCGGGATATCCCACCGGCCAGTATGCCGTTGGGGCACCGTTCATAACGTACCCTTCCCCGGAAGCGATGGAAAGAGCTCTTTGAGAATACCAGAGATAATCACTGGTTTGTCCGACGTCAAATACCAAAATCCAAAGAACTCTTACTAAAAAAGCAGCACCCAAAACAACGTGCAAATAGTACTTTTTTGATATTGCATGCAGCAACCGAGAGGAAATATTCGACAACAAGGGAGTGTTCATCCCACCCTAAATAAAAATTACGTAAGAAAATTATATTTCACCAACAAGATAGTAAAAACAACGCCATTTTTACAAAGGCTGGCATCATATCTGAAATTTTCTATATTACGGTTTTTAGAATAATTAAATTTGAGTTATGAGCAAAGATTACGACCCGAGAATGCACACTGCCGAGCACATTCTTAATCAAACAATGTGCAGAATGTTTCAAACCGGCAGAGCGTTCAGTGCGCATATTGAAAAGAAGAAGTCCAAATGCGACTATCACTTCACAAGAAACCTTACGGAAGAAGAGATTGGCGGTTTGGAAAAGAATATTAACGAAGTGATTAAAGCAAATATGCCTGTCACAGCAGAATTTATGCCGCGTTCAGAAGCTGAAAAAATTTTCAACTTAGGCAGATTGCCGGACGATGCGGGCGATCCGTTGCGCATTATCAGGGTTGGTGAGTATGATGCTTGTCCATGTATAGGCCCACATGTCGCGGCCTCGGGAGAAATCGGCGGATTTAAGGTGATATCATCATCTTTTGAAAATGAGGTGTTGAGACTCCGGTGGAAATTGGTTGAGGGTGTATAAGGTTCTGCTAAACAGATAAGTTCAAATATCCCTTATACTTAGTCTGTCACAATTTATATATGCAAGTTGTTTAAGGAAAACCCCCTCATCACCCCCGCCTGACTGACGTAGTCGGGCAGGTAATCTCTTCTCCTCCGCAGGATTCTGCGAACAGAGGGAGAAGAGGAATAGAAGACCAGGGACAAATAAAACATAGCTTTCTACTTCCCTCTCCCCTTGGGAGAGGGACTGAGGGTGAGGGGTTTGATGTGCGCATTCCTTAATCCACCAGTTATAATTCGGTGAAACGCAGGGGTGGTTGAGATATTCGCCTTAATTCGCTAACTTGAAGTTCAATTAATCAAAATTTAGAGCATTTTCGAAATGGATCCGATTCCTTTTATTCATGTTGGCATTGTGCGCGCAAAAAAAATCACCTTCGTGCTGTTCGGTGATTTTTCATCGTCGCTGACACAAAAATCGGTAAATGGAATCTGTCAGGCGGAGCTAAAAAACGGCAAGATCATTTGTAACATCTCCGGCCAAAAAATCGAATCCTCAAAAGAACTTTACTTCTCCCCTTCAATACCCCACTCAGAATATTTTTCCATAAAAGACGTTATCATCGGCTCTGAATTTCACTGGGAACGCAAAGAAAAACAAAGTTTTCGCGGTTCTCTCAAAATAATTATTGATAACGACGCACTGTGGGCTATAAATATCGTATCGGTCGAAGATTATTTGCAAAGCGTGATCTCATCGGAGATGAGTCCCAAAAGCAATATACACTTACTCAAGGCTCATGCGGTAATATCCAGAAGCTGGCTGCTCGCGCAAATCGAGCGTAAGAAAAATTCACATGGTGAAGCGAGCACAATAGGCTTAGAGACGGAAGAAGAAATCAGCAAATGGTACGGCCGTGAAGACCATACACTATTCGATGTTTGTGCCGATGACCATTGCCAGCGGTATCAGGGCATTACAAAAATCCATACTGATACAGCCATGCAAGCCGTCGGTGAAACTTACGGATTGGTGATTGAAAGTAACGGGAAAATTTGCGATGCGCGTTTCTCCAAATCATGTGGCGGCATAACAGAAGCATACGAAAATGTTTGGGATAATCAGCATTTTGACTATCTCTCCTCGGTCAGCGATTACAAGTTTCCGCAGGATGATTTTAATCTTGACTTGAAAGTTGAAAAGAACGCTGAAGCATGGATCAAAGGGTGGCCTCATGCATTTTGCAATACCAATGATAAAAAAATCCTTGAACAGATTCTCCTTGAATTCGACCAGGAAACCAAGGATTTTTACCGCTGGAGTATCAGCTATACTCAGGAGGATCTCGCTAAATTGATACTAAAAAAATCCGGCTATGATTTTGGAAGTATTGTTGATTTGATACCACTTGAGCGTGGTGACAGCGGACGATTGATCCGGTTGAAAATAGTCGGCACCAAAAAAGAATTTATTGTCGGCAAGGAACTTGAAATACGTAGAATTTTATCCAAATCTCATCTTTACAGCAGCGCATTTATCGTTGAAAAACGTGAGATAAAAGACAACATCCCCGGCAGATTTATCATTCGAGGAGCGGGCTGGGGCACGGAGTCGGTCTTTGCCAAATTGGGGCGGCAGTGATGGCTGAAAAAGGTTACTTCTTTGATGAGATACTTATTCATTATTACAAAGACGCTCAAATCACTAAAGTTTATTAAGTCGTTACCCTACTATGAAAATCCTATACTCGTGTCTTTCGCAAAGCTGGGGCGGAATGGAAATGTTCACCATTACTGCCATTCATCAGCTAAAAAAACGCGGACATGAGGTTGAGCTCCTTTGCTATCGCAATTCACGCATACATACACAAGCCGCTGAGGAAGGTATAGTCGTACATCCCATAAAAGCTAAGGGTTATTTTCATCCTGTAGTATCGTGGCGCCTTGCACGCCTCATCAGCGAAGGTGAATTTGATTTGATTCACACGCAGGCATCAAAGGATTTATGGGTTCTTGTTCCTGCCAAAAAGCTTTCATTGACAGGTATTCCTCTGCTTATGACTAAACAGGTCGGTTCGTTTATTGTTAAAAAGGATTTCCTGCATAAGTTCATCTATCGCAACGTGAATTACGCACTTGCAATAAGTGAGGTTATCAAGCAGAATTTGCTCGATACGTGTCCACTGAAAGAGTCGCAAATTCTCCTTCTCCACAACGGCATTGATACACAAAAATTTAATCCGGCACTTTTCAACCCTGTTGAAGCACGGACAGAATTCGGATTCACGGAAAACGATGTAGTCATCGGTATGATGGCACGGTTCTCCCCCGGTAAAGGACATGAAGAGTTTTTGAAAGCCATGGCAATTCTTGAAAGGAAATATCCCGGGGTTAAAGGCTTAGTAGTCGGCGAAGCAAGCCGCGGTGAAGATGCCTACGCAAATTCTATTAAGCAGCTTGCAACAGATTTAAATCTGCGCAGCATTCTGTTTGCCGGCTTTAGAAAAGACACCGCACGCGTATTCTCAGCGATGGATATTTTTGCCTTCCCTTCGCATTCGGAAGCATTCGGTATTTCGCTGGTTGAAGCAATGTCTATGGGTGTCCCCTCGGTGTGCACAAATTCAGATGGTGTACTTGATATTACTGTTGACGGTGAAACAGGCTATCTATTTCAAAAGCAGAATGAAAAAGACTTAGCTGAGAAATTGGAAATGCTCATTGTCTCGCCTGAAAAGAGAAAACAATTTGGCGAAAATGCCAGAAAGCGTGCCGAAGCTCATTTTGATCTGGAGTATTTGACCGAGAAGGTTATCGCAATCTATAATCAGGTTACGCCGAGAAGAAAAAAGTAATTACTTTTTGTCGGCTTGCGCTTCGACATTCAAAATGTGCCTGCCACCCATGTACTTCCGGTTATAATAGTCATCATCCAATGACGAAATACTTACGCCGACACTGCTGCTCGCATGCACAAATTTTCCATCTCCGATATAAATACCAACGTGACCGGGACGAACTCTCCTGCGGGTATTAAAGAAGACCAGATCGCCGAATTTCAAATTCCCACGCTCATCTACAACATCACCAACCTGATATTGCTCGCGTGCCGAGCGGGGTAAGGAAACACTAAAAGCCTGCTGATACACATTCATAGTAAATCCGGAACAGTCAATTCCATCAAGCGAAGAGCCGCCATATTGATACTGCGTATCTTTGTACTTGATGATGGCCATAGTGACTCCTTCAACGAGATTGGCAAAATTAGCACCTAAACCAAGATTGGCAGATGAATTCTGTAAATTCGCGAGAGATTGCTGGAGGTCGTATTTAGGAGCTTTCTGCGCTTCCTTATCAACCATTACTTGGTCTGGATCGTTTGCGTCGGAAAGAGTGTCGTTAGCGGCAAAACTTGTATCCTGTTGAATTTGCTGAGGTTTTGTTTTGGCTTTGGTTTTAGTTTCGACATGCTCTTCTTTGCCGTAACGCCTTGAAGCACTAGAAGCAGAACAGCCGGAGAAGAATATACCTGCTCCGGCTATTGTAAAAATAAGAATATAAAAGTACGATTTCATCGTCTATCCGAGATACGCGCGTAGATTTTTACTTCTGGAGGCGTGGCGTAATCTGCGAATAGCTTTTTCTTTGATCTGGCGGACACGCTCTCTGGTTAAATTAAAGCGTTCGCCGATTTCTTCAAGAGTAAGTGAATGTTCTTTGTTTAATCCGAAATACAATCTAATAACTTCTGCTTCACGTTCAGTAAGAGTTGAAAGCGCTCTTTCAATTTCCATCTTCAGTGATTCAGTCATCAGTTTGAAATCCGGTGTCGGCTGCTGATCATTCTGCAATACGTCGAGCAATCGGTTGTCTTCGCCCTGTGCAAAAGGAGCATCCATAGAAACGTGACGGCCTGAAATTTTCAGAGTATCTGCAACTTCATTCACGTCCATTTCAAGTTCAACGGCAAGTTCAGCAGCACTTGGTTCTCTTTCGAGTTCCTGCTCCATGTTGCTGTATGCTTTACCGATTTTGTTCAATGCGCCTACACGGTTGAGCGGGAGACGGACAATACGTGATTGCTCAGCAAGTGCCTGAAGGATTGATTGACGAATCCACCATACAGCGTATGAAATGAATTTGAATCCACGTGTTTCGTCAAATCTTTTAGCTGCCTTAATAAGACCAAGGTTTCCCTCGTTAATTAAATCGCCAAGAGAAAGTCCCTGATTCTGATACTGCTTAGCAACGCTGACTACGAAGCGCAAGTTCGCTTTAGTAAGCGATTCCAAAGCAGATTGGTCACCTTTCTTAATACGTATAGCAAGCTCAATCTCTTGTTCAGGAGTTAAAAGGTCAACTTTTCCGATTTCCTGTAAATATTTATCAAGTGATTGGCTTTCACGATTTGTATACTGTTTTGTAATTCTCACGTATTATTTCCTTGTCTAATATCATTATAAACAGAATCTATGATGCCTACAATTGAAGCATCAACGGGGGCAAAATCCACCGGTAACGGAATAACTGCTTCGCTGGCAGTAATATAAATTACATATTCGCCTGCGCCGGCACCCACTGTATCAATAGCAACAATCGGGTCGCCTGTTTTCTCATAATCTCCGTTGAGCGGCTGAATAATCATCATCTTCATACCATGAAGAGACTCATACTTCTTCGTTGCCCAAATATTTCCTATTACTTTTGCTACAAACATACATTTGCCACATTTGGAGCAAAAACAATTTCGAGGTGCAAAAATACCAATAAAACGGGACTAATTCTACCCAAAAATTCGGTCATCTTTGGAGCGAGAAATCTACTCATTTGGGGTCTTTTTCACGTCAAGTTTGTCAATAATTGCCATTACCACGGCATCTACCGGCTTACTTTTGGTAATAGTCGTCTGACGCGCGGAGCTTCCGGTCGCCACAAGCACGATTTCGCCCTCTCCGGCTCCGCAGCTATCAACCGCCACGACAAAACCGCTTAATTCCTTGTATTCAAGGTCAAGATGGCGGACTATCAGCAATTTCGAGCCGACTAAACTATCATCCTTTTTTGTGGACCAGACGGTCCCTATAACTCTACCGATAATCATTGATTTTACCTGTTCCGGTTTTATTCATTTAAAAAGCTGATACCTTGCAAATCATTGTCAACCTTAAAGAAGTCTGCCACTGTTTTTCCAACATCGGCAAATGTCTTTCTGGTTCCCAGATCTTTACCGAATCTCTCTTTCCGGTAATAAATAAGCGGAATGTATTCCCTGCTATGGTCTGTGCTATCCGTCGTCGGGTCATTTCCGTGATCCGCTGTGATAACAACAGCATCCGAAGGATCCAATTTTTCCAGAAAACCCGGCAAAAAGTGATCGAATTGCATCAATGCATCTGCAAAACCGACCGGATCGTTTCTATGTCCGAAATACACGTCAAAGTCAACCAAATTTGCAAAAATAAAACTGTTTGTCTCTTTAGACGCAAGTTTTGACAAAATGCGACAACCTTCCGCATTTGATTTACTGACTTCTTTCTGCAAAATTCCTCGTCCTGCGAACAATTCAGCAACTTTTCCAACAGAAATGGTCTTAATTTTTGCATCATATAAAAAGTCCAGGACTGTAGCAGACGGCGGATCGAGAGAAAAATCTTTCCTGTTTGTGGTTCTCTTATATTCACCCGGTTTTCCGAGGAACGGACGGGCGATTACTCTACCCACAACGTAAGGATGCACAAGAATTTCTTCTCGGGTAATTTTACAGATTTCATATAACCTGTCTAAAGGTATGACCTCTTCGTGTGCCGCTATTTGAAATACTGAATCAGCTGAAGTATAAATTATCGGATATCCTGTGCGGAGATGTTCATCACCGAGTTCTTTGATAATTTCAGTGCCTGAGGCCGCCTTATTACCGAGGAAACCTTTACAACCGGTCAACTCGATAAATTTATCAGTCATTTCGCGCGGAAAGCCTGCAGGAAAATATGAGAAGTCAAAGTCAATGTGAATTCCACCCAACTCCCAATGGCCGGTTGTGGAATCTTTTCCTTTAGACATTTCTGCAAGTTTACCATATGAAGCCGTCGGGAATGATACCGGGTCAACGCCGACGATATCGATAATGTTTCCCAGTCCAAGCGATTTCATATTGGGTAATCTAAAATTGCGAACCTTTTTTGATATGTTTCCTAAGGTATTGCTACCTGTATCATAATATGCAGCTGCGTCCGGCAATTCACCCACGCCGACGCCGTCAAGTACGATCAAATAAAAGTTATTGATACGACCTCCTAATTAATATTGTTCACTTTATTGCCGCCATCCTGTATGGCCTTCTGCAACGCAAGGTCAGCGTTTTCGAAAACCTCAGCCACAGAATTTCTGCCTGCACAAGATGCTATGCCCATCGATACTGTAAAAGTTGATTGCCCGGAAGCAGTTGGAAAGTTCAACCGTGCAATCTTAATCCTAACGCGTTCTGCCCAAAGATATACATCTTGAGCTGTTATATCATAAAAATGTATTCCAAATAATTTATCATCGAGTCTGCCCAATAACGCGGTAGGTGGAAGTTCCTCCTTAATACTCTCTCCCACTGCCTTCATAATCTTTGAAACAGGATTTTCCTCAAACAAAGATTCCTGCTGAAAAGCTTCGTCCAGACTCATCAGTAAGAGTACTGTAGGAATCTCACGACGACTGGATTTTTCCAGTTCAACAGCCAGCAATTTTTCAAACATTTTCTTGTTATATAATCTTGTTTCAACATCAAATGCAGATAAGCTTTTTAAAAGCACTTGCGAAGAATATGCATATACAACAAACGAGAGCATTGAAGTAATGCTCAGCAAATAATTAATGTCATCAACAGAATAAGCATTTTTCTTCAAGCTTTCGAAGCAAAGCAAGCCGAAATTCTGTTTCTGGTAAATCAACGGAACGCAAACAAAAGAGCCTTCAAAACTGACGTCTTCTTTTCTGGTGAAGCGTTTTGTCTGAAGTGTCGATGTATCATCAATCTTAACAGGAGTGCCTGACATAATGCACTTGCCTGCAAGTGTACCCTTAATATCAATTTCAAGATTTTCGCCGACAAACTTCAGCGAAGTTTTATTCAAAACTTTTTTAGTAACAAACTTTTGTGTATCCGGCTGGAAGAACACAAGAACAAACGCATCCCAATTGATAATGGACTCAATCGAATTCTCGATGATCTCAAGTATTTGCCCTTCATTCGAAATGGCATTCAACGGAGAAATAAATTTCAACAGTCCTCTTAAGCGGGTCTGTGAAATCGTCTCCGAATACTGTTCCTCAAATAAGCCGATAAGTATCGTAAACAAACGTACAAATCTACCGAGCAGGTAAATGGTCTCCATACCGAACAAATCGGATTCTTTGGAGTCAATTACGAGTACGCCTATTAATTGTTTGTTGTGATAAACAGGCACGCCGACGACGCTCTTAATTCCCTGTGGCTTTGTATAGTACCGGATGATATCAGATTCTGCTGCCAGCAGAATATTGGTAAGAATTTCCGGTTCGCCCTTTTCTGCAACATGGCTAAGAATATCATTTTCGATATCATATTTTTTTGTGCCGATATCTTTGGTATTCGAAGCGTACTTCGCAACAGACAGCTTGCTCTTTTTCTTTAAGTACCAAAAGAATATTGCTGAATGAGCGCTGAAAGATTCCTTGACTATCCCGAGGATTTTTTCTAAGACGAATGTAAATGCACCACCTTCATCCAACTCGGCGGGGATAGATTCGTTAGCTATTTCTTCAAACCGGACTTTGAGGTCAGCCGGAATCGGCTCTGTGTAGTTATATTTATTTGTGACGATGAAGTTTTCATCGGTTATGATGTCGTCTTTGGGCGCCCGGATAATGGTGAACGAACCATCCGGATCTTCACTTGTGTGACGAACTGCTGTTTCTCCGGTTTCACTATCCACCGGATTATCCCTGAGTGCATCTTCGGCAATTTCATCATCCTTCCCTCCCAACGGGCTGCGCAGAAATATTAATAAACCTGCGTATCCGAGCATTGCAAGGCCAACGAGTATCTTTACAAAAAGGTTGTCGACCTCAAAGAATACTACGAGTAGAATCGGAAATATGAGGAAAATAAGGATTCGTTTTTTTTGACTTTTTTGCATCGCTGATTACAAACCGCTTAAAAGGATTAGACGTTTCCAACTTTAAAATACAAATATAAAGAAATATTCCATACGTTTTTTACTCGGAAACGAAGCCGGATAAGATTTTTTTCGATATTTCTTTCTTGCCGTCCCCTGTCTCTGAAGAATGCAAAAAGAGATTCTCGTTTAAGGTATAACCCTGAAAAAATTTGTGGATATTTTGAACTGCTTTATTTCTCTCTGACTGCTTAAGTTTATCGGACTTCGTCAGAATTATCATGCTCTCAAACCCGTAAAAGTGTATCAACTCCTGAAAGTCTTTATCCAGCTTTGTCGGTTCATGACGGCTATCAACCAAGTGGATAACCAAGCGAATATGATTAGATTCGGCAAAATACTGAGCAATGAGCTTTTCCCACTTTGCAATCTCCGCTTTACCTGCCTGGGCATATCCAAAGCCCGGAAGATCAACAAGATAAAATAAGTCATTCACCTTGAAGTAGTTTAAGGAGCGGGTTTTGCCGGGGGTTGAACTTACGAGGGCCAGTTTTTTTCTTCCGCTGATCGAATTCAGAAACGACGATTTGCCGACGTTTGAGCGTCCGCAGACAATCACCTCCGGCAGTCTCAATTTTGGGATCTGCGAGAGATTAAAAACCGGTTGTATAAATTCAACATGTTGGAGCATAATAAAAAAAGAGTAGCAGACGTCTGCTACTCTTTCCTTTATAATAGTTGCTAATGTTACGCTTTAGTTTCTTCGAGAACTTGAGCTTCCTCGACGTTGCGGCGTTTCTGCTCTTCTTTAGCTTCCTTAGCTTTCTGTTTGTTCTCGTGGTTTTCCTTTGCCTTTTCATTCATAACGGCATTGTAATCTACGAGTTCAATCATTGCAGCTTCAGCACCGTCTCCACGACGGTTACCGATACGTACGATTCTTGTATAACCGCCTTTTCTGTCGCCGATTGTAGTAACGATCTCAGATAAAAGCTCTTTAACAACAGCTTTATCTTTGATTGCATCCATAATCAAACGTTGATTATGCAAATCGCCTTTGCGGGCTTTTGTAATGATCGGTTCAACAAATTCGCGCAGTTCTTTAGCTTTAGCAAGAGTTGTATGAATTCTTTTATGTTTCAAAAGAGAAGTCGCCATATTGCGGAGTAATGCTTTCTTGTGGGCGCTTGTTCTTTTTAATTTTCTACCGTGAACTCCGTGTCTCATAATCTACCTTGTGTCCAAATTTAATTAGATTCGTTTTCGTCTTTAAGATATTTCTCGACATCCATACCAAATTCCAAACCTAAACCTTCAACTATTTCGGTTAGTTCGGCAAGTGATTTGCGTCCGAAATTTCTGAACTTGAGCATTTCTGATTCATCACGATGCACGAGGTCAGAGATAGTTTTAATATTAGCTGCTTTCAGGCAGTTGTGTGCCCGGACGCTGAGTTCGAGATCGTCAACGTTAGTCAGTAATATTTTCTTGATACGTTCTTTTTCTGTGTCTTTCTTTTGTTCAACCGGATTTTCTTCAGGTTCCATATCCATATTGATAAAGAGCTGTAAGTGATCGCGGAGAATTTTTGCAGCCTGGGTCAAAGCATCATCAGGAGCAATTGAACCGTCTGTAAGAACTTCAAGAGTTAATTTTTCATAATCGTTGTTGTCACCGATACGAACGTTTTCGATATCATATTTAACATTCTTAATCGGTGTGAAAATTGAGTCAATCGGAATTGTTCCTAATGGAAATTCAGGTGATTTATTTTCAATAGCCGGAACATATCCTCTTCCACGGCCAACACGGATTTCGATGTCAAACTTTGCACCTTTGTTCAAAGTTGCAATATGTAACTCCGGATTCAATATTTCAACGTCGGCGCTGTTCTTCTGAATATCAGCAGCGGTAAATTCGCCTTCGCCGTTGAAAGAAATTTCAATTTTTGAAGGTTTCTTGTTGATCAATTTCATGCGGACTTGCTTTAAGTTCAAAACCATTTCGGTTACGTCTTCAACAACCCCAGGAATAGAAGTGAACTCATGCAATACATCGCTGATCTTTATTGCTACAATAGCTGCACCACCCAGAGATGATAACAAGACACGGCGCAGAGAATTTCCTAATGTAACACCGTAACCTCTTTCTAAAGGCTGAAGAGTAAACTTTCCATAGGTGGTTGAGTAACTTGACTCATCCAGTACTACACCCTCAGGCATCTTAAGATTGGAGATACTCATTTATTTAAACCTCACTTTTATAATAAAATCTTACTTGGAGTACAATTCGACAACTAATTGCTCATTCGCGTTAAGCGGTATTTCTGAGCGTTCCGGAACCTGAAGGAAAGTTCCGCTTAATGTGGCCTTGTCGACTGAAAGCCATGAATACTGATTATCCTTTGTTCTCTTTAATGAGTTGTGGATAAGATCCAGTTTTTTGCTTTTATCTTTAATTTTGATAACATCGCCGGGAGCAACCTGGTATGATGGGATATCAACCAAAACGTCGTTCACAATAATATGACGATGTCTTACTAATTGTCTTGCGGCTTTTCTTGATGAAGCGAAGCCCAAGCGGTAAACAACGTTATCCAAGCGTCTTTCAAGAAGTTTTACAAGGTTTTCACCTGTACGGCCTTTTTGTCTTGAAGCTTTTTCAAAATCGTTGCGGAATTGTGTTTCCAGTAATCCGTATATTCTTTTAATTTTCTGTTTTTCGCGTAACTGAACGCCGTACTCAGAAATTTTTGCTCTACGGGAGTTTCCATGCTGTCCCGGAGGAAAATTTCTCTCGTTCTCAATAGGGCATTTTTCAGTGAAACACTTCTGTCCTTTGAGAAAAAGTTTTTGACGTTCTCTTCTACATAATTTACAAACTGATCCGGTATATCTCGCCATTTAAAATCTCCGTTAAATTATACTCTACGACGCTTAGGTGGTCTGCAACCGTTGTGAGGAATTGGTGTAACATCTTTAATAGATGACACTTCGAGTCCTGCTGTTGTTAAAGCACGGATAGCTGATTCACGTCCGGATCCCGGTCCTTTAACACGAACTTCAACTTTTCTCAAACCCAAATCGTGTGCTTCTTTTGCCGCGGCTTCACAAGTAACCTGAGCAGCATAGGGGGTATTTTTTCTTGAACCTTTAAAACCATTTCTACCGGCTGATGACCATGAGATGGTGTTACCATAAATATCGGTTAACACAACCAGGACATTGTTAAAGGTCGCCTTAACGTGCGCGATACCGTGGGCGTCAACGACTGTTTTTTTCTTAGTTTTTTTTGCTGATTTAGCCAATGAGTAAACCTCCTATAATCTTATTTCTTGGCAGCAACTTTTTTCTTACCTGCTACTGTTTTTCTCTTTCCTTTACGGGTACGAGAGTTTGTTCTTGTGCGTTGTCCACGGACAGGTAAGCCTCTCCGGTGACGTAAACCACGATAAGAACCAATATCCATTAAGCGCTTAATGTTCTGTTGAACTTCTGAACGGAGCGCTCCTTCAACTTTATAATCCGCTTGAATTACTGAACGGATTGCCGCAACTTCATCTTCCGATAAAGCGGAAACCCTTTTATCAGGATTAATTTTAGCTTTTTCCAAAATTTCAGCCGCTACCTGTGAACCAATACCAAAGATGTATTGAAGTCCAAAATAAACCTTCTTACTTTTCGGAAGATCAACGCCAGCTATACGTGCCAAGTATCATTCTCCTTTATTAAATTAACCTTGACGTTGTTTGTGTTTTGGAGTTTTGCATATAACCCGGACAACGCCTTTTCTTTTTATAATCTTACAATGTTCGCAGATCTTTTTTACAGATGATCTTACTTTCATATCTTCTCCGTTATTTATAACGATATGTAATTCTACCTTTTTCCAAATCGTATGGAGAAAGCTCTATTGAGACTTTATCTCCAACCAGTATCTTAATAAAGTGCATACGCATTTTACCAGATACGTGCGCAAGGATAACATGCCCATTATCCAATTTCACCCGAAAGTGCGCATTGGGCAATGTTTCCTGTACTATTCCATCAACTTTAATTCCGTCTTGTTTTGCCATTCTAACAAACCGTTAAAATTTCCGGTGAATTTTCGTTCACCAATACTGTATGTTCGAAATGCGCAGATAATGAACCATCTCTTGTTCTGACAGACCAGCCATCTTTACCCCAGGTAACCGCATATGTACCGGCATTAATCATCGGTTCAATTGCCAGCGTCATACCTGTTTTCAATTTCGGTCCTATACCTTTTCTGCCGTAATTAGGAATATTCGGTTCTTCATGCAATTTTTTGCCAACTCCGTGGCCAACTAAATCCCGGACAACAAAAAATCCATTTGATTCAACGTATTCCTGCACAGCAAATGAGATATCTTGAACTCTGTTATTCTGTACTGCCTGCTCTATTCCTAATAAAAGCGACTTTTCAGTTACTTCCATCAAGCGCTTAGCTTCATCGGAGATTGTACCGACCGCTGCTGTGAGAGCTCCATCGCCATAATAATTATTTTTCAGAACTCCGATATCAAGTGATACGATGTCGCCTTCTTTCAAAATATAGGCTCCCGGAATTCCGTGAACGACTTCGTCATTTACAGAACAACATAATGCTGCAGGGAAAGGATTATCACTCGGACCGTAGCCCTTAAACGCAGGGTAACCGCCACGGGATACTATGTAATCCTCTGCAATCTTATCCAGCTCGGATGTTGCCATTCCGGGCTTCACACTTTTTTTCAGAACTTGTAAGGTTTCTGCAACTATCTTGCAGCTTTCCCTTATATAATCTACTGCCTTGCCTGTTTTAATGTAAATCAAAACTACGAACGCCGGCCTTTTAATTTTCCACTTTTCATGAAACCATCATAGTGTCTCATGAGCAGGTGGCTTTCAATCTGCTGTAATGAATCCAAAGCCACACCAACTACGATAAGCAAACTTGTACCACCAAAGAACTGGGCAAATTGATGTGAGACACCAAAGTTACCGACAAACGTTGGCAGAATAGCAATGATAGCCAGGAATATCGAACCAGGAAGAGTAATCTTGGTAAGGATATTATCTACATAATCAGCGGTCTGCTTGCCTGGACGAATACCGGGGATAAACCCACCCTGCTTCTGCATATTCTCCGAAACTTCTTTCGGGTTGAATGCAATAGCAGTATAAAAATATGTAAAGAACACGATCATCAGAGCGTACAATGCCGAATAAACAGGCGATGTATAGTTAAAATATGTAGCAACCTTCTGTAATGTCGCATTATCAGGGAAGAATGACAGAACAGTGTTGGGTATAAACATAATTGACTGAGCAAAGATGATAGGCATAACACCTGCAGTGTTAACCTTTAACGGAATATACTGTGTAACTCCGCCATAAACTTTTCTTCCGACAACACGTTTCGCGTATTGAACCGGGATTCTTCTCGTGCCCTGTGTTACAACGATTACACCGGCAATAATAAGAACCATGAGAAGAACGATGATAATTTCAACGATAACTAAACGTGAACCGACGCGTAAATCCTGATATTCACTTAAGATCGCGTATGGGAAACGGTCAATAATACCGATGAAGATAATAAGTGAGATACCGTTACCGATACCGCGTTCAGTAATCTGTTCACCCATCCACATCATAAAGATGGTACCGGCGGTGAGAATGATAATAGCTGAAAGAACCCAAAGAGCACCCTGAATTTGATCAGGAATTATTCTTGCTCCCTGAAACTCCATACTGCGCAATTTAATCGTAACTCCGTATGCCTGAAGAGCAGCAATAAATACCGTGCCATAGCGTGTTAACTGAGTTACTTTCTTTCTTCCCTCTTCGCCTTCCTTCTGTAATTTCTGGAAGTACGGAACAAATGCACCGAGCAGCTGAATGATAATTGATGAGCTGATATAAGGCATAATTCCGAGAGCGAATATAGCAGCATTGTGAAATGCACCGCCAACGAACAAATCGTACAATCCGAAAAGACTGTCTGAGTTTGAGCTGCTGTTCATGGCAGCTGCAAGCAATTTTCCGTCAACACCAGGAAGAGTAATGTGTGCACCCAAACGCACAATGATCAGAAGAAGCAAGGTATACAGGATTCTCTGACGCAGCTCGTGTATTTTAAAGATGTTTCTGAATGATTCCGTGAATCGTGACATTTCTTGTAATCTTCTATATTAGGGTTACTGAACCGCCAACGGCTTCAATTTTTTCTTGTGCTGATTTGCTAACATAATTAGCTTCAATTTCTAACTTAGCTTTCAATTCACCGTGTCCGAGAATTTTATACGGACGAAGTGATGAAATGAGACCGACTTTATACAAGACAACTGCAGTAATTTTTTCAGCGCCGATTTTCTTGGCTTCTGCCATTTCTTGTAATTGATACAAGTTAACGACCTGATTAACTACCTTGAACGGGCTCTTGAATCCAACTTTCGGAACTCTTCTCTGCAAAGGCATCTGACCGCCTTCAAACCACATTCTGTGTTTAGCTCCGGAGCGTGAAAGCTGACCGTTCATACCACGAATAGCAGTTCCACCGTGTCCTGATCCTTCACCACGACCAACACGTTTTCTCTTTTTGCGTGAGCCTGAGTTATAATGTAAATTACTCAAAATATCCATGTTAAACCTTTATAAACTATTCGTTGTAATCTTCTACTTTTAACAAATGTGCAACTTTTCTGATCATGCCGCGGATCTGCGGAGTATCATTCTTAATTGTACTGTAGTGAGGACGACCCAAGCCTAAAGCTTCGATGGTTCTCTTTTGATCGATAGGGCGATCAATAATACTTCTAATCTGTGTGATTTTCAATTTTTTAGCCATTATATCCTCAACCGTTGAAAAGCGCTTGTAATGATAAACTTCTTCTTTTTGCCATAGTACCGGCGTCAATTAATCCTAACAGTGCCTGCAAGGTTGCTTTAACCTGGTTGTGAGGATTGCTTGAACCTAATGATTTTGTCAATACATCCTGAACACCAGCAGCTTCAAGAACCGCACGAACTCCGCCACCGGCGATAAGTCCGGTACCCGGTGAAGCAGGTTTCAATAAAACTCTTCCAGCGCCGAATTTACCGATAATTGTGTGAGGTACTGTTCCTTTATGAACATATACTTGTACCAAACTTTTCTTAGCATCATCAATACCCTTGGAGATAGCATCTGTAACTTCGTTTGCTTTTCCAAGACCGATACCGACGATACCTGAGCCGTTACCTACAACGACAATCGCATTAAAACTAAACCGGCGACCACCTTTTACAACTTTGGCTACGCGGTTAATATAGACAACTTTTTCTTTCAGATTTTCAATGTCTGTTGCCTTAATTGTGCGAACTTTACTCACTTGATTCTCCGATCAACTTTAACAATTCTTTTTGGCTGCCGGGGGAGGATTCGAACCTCCGCATACGGCTCCAAAGGCCGCTGTCCTACCATTAGACGACCCGGCAAAATAAACTAATTAGAATTTTAAGCCGCCCTTACGTGCACCGTCGGCAATTGCTTTTACTCTACCATGGTAGCGGTAGCCGTTACGGTCGAAAACAACCGTTGAAATATTTTTCTGGAGTGCCAAAGCAGCTAATTCACTGCCTACGATAGCGCTCTTTGATACTTTACCTTTTGCAGATACTATTTTTTCAGCAACTGCTTTTGATAATGAAGAAACCGAAAGGAGTACATTACCGGTAGTATCGTCAATCAGCTGAGCATAGATCTGGGTATTACTGCGAAATACAGTCATACGCGGTTTTTCAGATGTGCCGCTGATTTTTTTTCTAATCTTGATTTTCGAGCGTTCCCGTTTATTTGCTTGTTTCGTTATCATATTCTTCCTTTAGGACTATTTACCCGCCGTCTTTCCGGCTTTTCTTCTAATAACTTCAGTTGAGTATTTAATACCTTTTCCTTTGTAAGGTTCAGGTTTTCTGAACGAGCGTAATTTTGATGCTACCTGGCCAACAACCTGCTTGTCAACACCGCTGACAACAATCTGAGTTGCAGTTGGGGTAAGCAAAGTGATGCCGTCCGGAGGCATGAAATAAATCGGATGCGAGTAACCGACTGTCAATAAAAGGTTTTGACCTTTCATTTCAGCTCTGTATCCAACGCCAACGATATCAAGCGTTTTTGAAAAACCTTCAGTAACGCCAGTAACCATATTCTGAATACAAGCTCTGGTTAATCCGTGTAAGGCTCTGTTTTCTTTCAAATCATTTGCGCGGGTAACAACCACTTCTCCGTTTTCAACAACTACAGTAATGTTGTCGTAAACCGGGAAAGACAATTCGCCTTTCGGTCCTTTGACAGATACTGCTTTCTCTGAAACAGAGACTGATACACCCTGGGGTAACGTTACCGGTTTTTTACCTATTCTTGACACTTTTAAACTCCAAAGAATGAATTACCAAATTTCACATAAAATTTCGCCGCCGACTGATTCCCGACTTGCTTGTTTGTCGGTCATTAATCCTCTGGAGGTCGAAATGATTGCTGTTCCATAACCATTTAATACGCGAGGCAATTTCTCTACGTCCGTATAACGGCGTAAACCAGGGCTGCTTACGCGGTGAAGGCCTGAAATAGCAGGAACACCGTCGGTATATTTAAGTACAACTCTCAGGATGTTCTGCTTGTTGTCTTTGATTTCCTCAAAGTCAACTATGTAACCCTGCTCTTTGAGCAACTGTACTAATCCCTTTTTCAGGTTTGAAGAAGGAATATCTACGCGTCTCTTTTTTGCTTTGAGAGCGTTTCTTAATCTTGTTAATAAATCTGAAATTGGATCATTTACTGCTGACATATATTACCTTCTCCTTTTACCAGCTTGCTTTCTTAACTCCCGGGATTTCACCACGGAGAGCCTTCTCGCGAAATACTAAACGTGATACGCCAAACTTTCTTAAGAAAGCACGCGAACGTCCGGTTTCAATGCAACGATTTCTTTGCCGAAGCACAGAAGAGTTTCTTGGAAGCTCCTGAAGCGCATCCCAATCACCTTCTTTTTTCAGTTTAGCTCTTTGCTCTTTATACTTTTCGTATAATTTTTTTCTTTTTTCTTCCCGGGCAAACAAACTTTTTCTTGCCATCAGAATTCCTTCTCGATTATCTCAATTCTTTTTTTCTAAATGGGAAACCAAACGCTAAAAGCAGTTCATATGCTTCATTGTCGGTTTTCGCTGTAGTTACTAACGTAATATCCATACCCAACACTTTGGTAATCTTTTCAGCGTTGATCTCAGGGAAGATCATCTGCTCTTTGATACCGAGTGTATAATTTCCACGTCCGTCAAATGATTTATCTGACAAGCCACGGAAGTCACGAACACGCGGCATGGCGACATTGATCAGGCGATCTAAAAACTCAAACATGCGTGCACCGCGCAAGGTAACTTTTGCACCAATGCTCATGCCTTCACGCAGCTTGAAGTTTGATATCGCTTTTTTCGATTTGCGAACCGTGCTCTTCTGTCCTGTGATAGCTTCCAGATCGCGAACAGCTTCTTCCAAAATCTTCGGATCGCTAACCGCAGCACCAACACCCATGTTGACTACGATCTTATCAAGTTTGGGAACCTGCATGATACTGGAGTATTCAAACTTCTTTTTTAACGCAGGAATAATTTCTTTTTGATAAAAGATGCCGAGGCGAGAAGGTACTTTTACTTCCGGTTCAACTGCAACCGGCTTCTGCTCTTCAACTTTTTCCTGTTTATCCTTTTTCCCTTTAGGGGATGCAGGTTTCACATTTTTCTTTTCAGCCATTACTCGTAAGTCCTGTTTCTTTAATTAGTTTGATTTATAACATTTCGTTGGACTTTTTGGTAACACGGGCAATTTTCTTTTTGCCGGTCTTCTCGTCCATGATAATCTGTGAACCAAGGCGGGTTTGTTTACCAGACTTAGGATCAACGATCATAACATTTGAAATGTGAATAGGAGCTTCTTTCTCAACGATTCCGCCCTGTGGTGATTTCTGTGTCGGCTTTGTGTGTTTTTTACGCAAGTTGACACCTTCAACAATCACTCTCAGAGTTTTCGGGAAAACCTTTAAAACTTTTCCGGTTCTTCCACGGTCGTTTCCGGCTACTACTATTACTTTATCTTCTTTTTTAATTTTTAATTTCATACCACATCCACTTATAATACTTCAGGAGCTAAAGAAACAATTTTCATAAATTGTTTTTCACGAAGTTCTCTGGCAACCGGGCCGAAGATACGTGTGCCTTTAGGCTCATTCTGTGCGTTAATTAAAACTGCGGCATTTTCGTCAAAACGAATGTAAGAACCGTCTTTTCTTCTTACTTCTTTTTTTGTACGAACGATAACAGCTTTGGATACTTCACCTTTTTTTACTTGGCCGTTAGGAATAGCAGACTTAACTGCAACAACGATAAGATCTCCTACAGATGCGTATTGTCTTCCGCTTCCGCCCAATACTCTGATGCAGCGCACGCGCTTAGCACCGGAATTATCGGCAACGACTAAATTGGTTTCTTCTTGAATCATCGTTAATTTCTCCTAACCTATTTAGCTTTTTCAACAATTTCAACTAAACGCCAGCGTTTGCTTTTGCTCAAAGGCCGTGTTTCCATAATTTTTACAACATCTCCGATAGCGCATTCGTTTTTCTCGTCATGAGCCATAAGCTTGGTTGTTTTCTTAAAGTACTTTTTGTAGATCGGGTGCGCAACGCGTCTTTCAATAGCTACTGTGATGGTTTTTTCCATCTTATTGCTTACAACCGTTCCAACACGTGTTTTTCTGAGTGGTCTAACTTCCTGTGTCATTTACTCTGAACTCCTTCTTGAGCCGGAACATTTTTTTGACGTTCTGCAAGAACAGTCTTTAATCGAGCAATTGTTCTTTTGCTGGCTTTCATTTTTGCTGAATTCACTAATTGTTTTAATGAATGAGAAAAACGCATGTCTAACAAAAGACCCTGTTCTTCTTCAATTCTTTTCTGGATTTCGGTATCGGACAACTGCCGAATTTCATAAATCTTCATATCTATCAAATCCTCTTACTTTTCTTCAAAATCAGGTCTTTGAACAACCTTGGTTTTGATTGGTAACTTATGGCCGCAAAGTTTTAATGCTTCATGAGCGAGCTCGGCAGAAACGCCTGAAATCTCAAACATGATGCGACCGGGTTTAATAACGACAACCCAAAATTCGGGGGCGCCTTTTCCTTTTCCCATACGAGTTTCAAGAGGCTTTTTAGATACCGGTTTATCCGGGAAAACTCTAATCCAAACCTTACCGTCTCTCTTCATTTTTCTCGTAAGGGCAACACGGCAAGCTTCAAGCTGACGGCTGGTGATCCAGGCTGGCTCTAAAGCTTTTAATCCAAAATCTCCAAATGCAACATTGGCTCCACGGGTTGCCTTACCCTTCATACGGCCACGCTGCGATTTTCTATACTTAACTCTTTTCGGCATTAACATGGGAATTACTCTCCGGTACCTTTATTCTGAAACTCTTTTTCCTAAAATCTCACCACGGCAAATCCAAACTTTTATGCCAATCGAGCCATAAATAGTTTCCGCTCTGCCATTTGCAAAGTCAATATCTGCGCGGATAGTATGCAGAGGAATTCTTCCCTCTTTGTACTGTTCGGTTCTAGCCATTTCAGCTCCGCCCAAACGACCGGCACACATAATTTTGATTCCTTCAGCACCCATGCGCATTGCAGCTGTAATAGCCTGCTTCATGGCGCGTCTGAAAGATACTCTACCCTGAAGCTGAGTAGCAATGTTTTCTGCTACCAGATATGCATCCAATTCAGGGCGTTTAATTTCGTTGATCTGGACTTTAACGTCCTTACCGGTAACCTGTTTCAATTCTTGTTCGAGAGAAGTGATTTCTTTACCGCTTCTTCCGATAACAACACCAGGTCTTGATGTATGTATGATCAATTGAATGTTCTTTGACGTTCTGTCAATAATAATTCTTGATATTCCGGCTTTTTTCAATCTCTGACGGATATACTCTCTGAGTTTATCGTCTTCTTTTAGCTTTACGCCGTAACTTCTTTTTTCAAACCAATTAGATTCCCAGCCACGATTAATTCCTACTCGAAAACCTATTGGATTAGTCTTCTGTCCCAAAAACGACCTCCTTAATTATTTTTAGTCGCAACAACGACTGTTAAATGGCAGGATCTTTTTCTAATTCTATATGCACGACCCATAGGCGCAGGGGAAATACGTTTCATTGTAGGTCCCTGGTTTACGTATGCTTCTTTAACATATAAATCAGAAGGACTTAATCTTTCCTCACTTTTAACATTTATCAGATTGGCAACTGCAGAACGTAATGCTTTTTGAGCATCTCTTGCTGCGTGCTTTGTCTGAAAATGGAGAATCTCCAATGCTTGGTCTACCGAAACACCGCGAATAAGATCTACGACTAAACGCATCTTTCTCGGTGATGACGGTATATATCTAGCTAATGCTTTTGCTTCCATAAACTTTAACTTACTTTCGAATTATTTCGCTTTTGATGCTTTTTCGGCTTTAGTACCCGGGTGCGCTCTGAAAATTCTTGTCGGAGCAAATTCACCTAATTTATGGCCAACCATATTTTCGGTGACAAATACCGGAATCATTTTATGACCGTTGTGTACCGAGATTGTAAGCCCTACAAATTCCGGCGAAATTGTTGAGGAACGTGACCATGTTTTGATGATCTTCTTGTCATTCTTCTCAACTTGTGTTTGAACTTTCTTCAATAACTTCAAATCTATAAAAGGACCTTTTTTGACAGAACGTGGCATACTTTATCTCACAACTACTTACGACGTTTAATAATTTGCTTATTAGATTGTTTTTTAGGCTTACGGGTTTTGAATCCTTTTGCCTTCGTGCCCCAAGGTGATACCGGATGTCCACCACCTGAGGTTTTACCTTCACCACCACCCATAGGGTGATCTACCGGGTTCATCGTAACGCCTCTGTTATGAGGACGAATTCCTAACCAGCGGCTGCGTCCTGCTTTACCATAGCTGATATTTTCGTGATCTGCATTACCGACAACACCGTATGTTGCCATGCAAACCAAGCGTACCAGGCGAACTTCACCTGAAGGGAGACGCAACTGAGCATAATCGCCTTCTTTAGCAACCAACTGTAAAGAGCTACCTGCGCTTCTTCCAATCTGGCCACCTTTTCCAGGCTTTAATTCTACGTTGTGGATAAAACTTCCCAACGGAATTTCTTTCAACGGCATTGCATTACCGACTTTAATATCAACACCTGAACCGGCAGTGACAACATCACCAACTTTTAAACCTTCAGGAGCGATGATATATCTTTTTTCGCCATCTTTGTAATAGATAAGGGCGATTCTTGATGTTCTGTTTGGATCGTATTCAATTGATTGAACAGTTCCGGGAACACCTAATTTGTTTCTTTTAAAGTCAATAATTCTGTATTGACGTTTATGTCCGCCGCCACGGTGTCTTGATGTGACACGTCCTAAATTATTACGGCCGCCGCTCTTTTTGATCGGAGCTAATAAGGACTCTTCCGGAATTGAACGGGTAATTTCGGTGAAAGCCGAAATTGTCATATGCCGTGTTCCGGGGGTGGTCGGTTTTAATTTTTTAATTGCCATTGAAAAATCTCCAGCTCAGCTTTTACTATACTTGTTCAAATAAATCAATTTTATCACCGGCCTTCAAAACAATATATGCTTTTTTGAAATCCGGTTTTTTTCCGGCAAATCTACCGGCTTTACGTAAAATCATTTTTGTTTTGCCGAGGAATGTAGCAGTTGTAACTGACTCAACCGTAACATTGAATTTCTTTTCAATTGCACGTTTGATTTCAATTTTATTTGCTTTGATGTCAACAACAAACGCATATTTATTCTGATCTGCTGTTAAACCGCTCACTTTTTCAGTGAAAATAGGTTTAATGATAACATTATGCATTAGCTACCTCTTCTTTTGCTCTTCCTTCATATTTTGTATTCAAATAATCAACGGCGCTTTTTTGAACAAGCAAAACCTGATTATTGAGGATATCGTAGGTAGATGCTTTAGCAACTTCCAATACCTGCACTTTATGAATATTTCTACCGGATTTATAAACAGAATCCTGATGTGCACCGGTCAAGAGCAGTACTTTTTTGCCTTGCAGTTTAAGAGCAGCTAAAATGCCTGCAAATTCCTGAGTCTTTGGTGTTTCGAGGTTGAAATCCTCAACCACAACAAGCTGTTCGTCTTTAACTTTGTAAGACAAAGCGGAAACTTTAGCCAAAGTTTTTACTTTTTTCGGCAAATATTCGCGATGATCGCGAGGACGAGGTCCGAAGATCGTTCCACCGCCAGACCATAAAGGTGAACGGCTCGTACCTGCACGGGCTCCGCCTCTTCCCTTTTGTTTCCACGGTTTCTTTCCACCGCCGGATACTTCGGCGCGTTCTTTGGACTTGCTTGTACCTTGTCTCTGGTTCGCATTATATTGTTTAACAGCAAGGTAGATAGCATGATCATTTGGAGACATACCAAATACGCTGTCAAGCAATTTTACTTTTGTACCTGAGGCAGTACCATCTATTTTATAAACATCTAATTCCATTTTACCGCAATATTATTTTTTATACAATTCAACAATTGAATTTACCGCACCAGGGATAGCACCTTTAACCAAAAGGATATTCTTTTCAGAAACAACCTTTACTACCTGTAAATTATGAACGGTAATGTTTGTGTGTCCCATTCTTCCGGCCATTCTCTGACCTTTAAAAACACGCGAAGGATATGATGAAGCTCCAATAGAACCAGGAGCACGAAGACGATCGCTTTGTCCGTGAGTTGTACCACCAACACCACCAAAGCCGTGACGTCTCATAACACCTTGAAATCCTTTACCTTTGCTTAAGCCGCGAACTTTGATCTTTTCGCCTTCTGTGAAGAGGTCAACTTTAATCTGATCGCCGACTTTATAATCTGCGCCGTTAAAATCGAATTCTTTTACAGTAGCTGCAGCTTCAAGGTTAAGCTTAGCATAAAAACCGGCAGCCGGTTTTTTTACACTTCTTTTTTTGACGCCAAACCCTAATTGAACAGCGGTATAACCGTTCTTCTCTGCTGTTCTTACCTGAAGAACCGTGCAGGGTCCAACTTCGATGACAGTAACCGGAATTCTGTTACCATCAGCGTTGAAAATGTTTGACATACCTAATTTTTTTCCGAGCAACCCGGGCATCTTAACTCCGCAAACTTTATAATTTAATTTCTATATCTACACCCGCAGGTATATCTAATTTACTTAAGGAGTCAATCGTTTTTGAGTTCGAATTATGTATGTCAATTATTCTTTTGTGAGAACATAATTGAAACTGTTCACGTGACTTTTTATCAACATGGGGTGAACGTAAAACTGTTACGATCGTACGCTTTGTCGGCAGCGGTATTGGTCCGGAAACTACAGCTCCCGTACTTTTAACCGTTTTAATGATCTTTTCTGTTGACTTGTCAATCAAAATATGATCGTACGATTTTAACCTAATTCTTATTTTTTGACCTGGCACTCTAAGACTCCTTACTTAAATAGACAGAAAACGGGAGGTGTTCTCCCGTTTTCGAGATAGCATAAATTTTATTCAATAATCTTAGTTACAAATCCAGCGCCTACAGTTCTTCCGCCTTCACGGATAGCGAACTTGAGACCTTCTTCCATAGCGATAGTTGTGATAAGCTCGATGCTTAATTCAACGCTATCACCAGGGATAACAACTTCAACACCTTCCGGTAATGTAGCAACACCGGTAACGTCAGTTGTTCTGAAATAGAACTGTGGTCTGTAACCGCTTGTAAATGATGTATGACGGCCGCCTTCTTCTTTTGTCAAGATGTAAGCTTTACCGATGAATTTCTTGTGAGGTGTAATTGAACCCGGTTTAGCAAGAACCATTCCGCGTTCGATTTCTTTTTTGTCAACACCACGCATCAAGAGACCAGCGTTGTCACCTGCCATAGCAGCGTCGAGTTCTTTTCTGAACATTTCAACACCGGTGATAACAGTTTTCTTGTGAGCGCCGAGACCGATTAATTCAACTTCTTCGCCAACTTTAACCTGTCCTCTTTCAACACGACCTGTAGCAACTGTACCACGGCCTGTGATTGAGAAAACGTCTTCAACCGGCATCAAGAAAGGTTTGTCGGTCATACGATCCGGAATCGGAATATATGAGTCAACAGCATCCATCAGCTCCCAGATACATGTATAACGTGGATCATCAAGCGGAGCATCGCTAGCGCCGGCTTCAAGAGCTTTCAAAGCTGAACCAGCGATAATCGGAATTTCGTCTCCAGGGAATTCATAGGCCTTCAAGAGGTCTTTTAATTCTTCTTTAACGAGTTCGATGAGTTCTTCATCATCAACTGCGTCAACTTTATTCAAGAATACAACAATTTTAGGTACACCTACCTGGCGTGCAAGAAGGATGTGCTCTCTTGTTTGAGGCATAGGACCGTCAGTTGCAGCAACTACGAGAATAGCGCCGTCCATCTGAGCAGCACCGGTGATCATGTTTTTAACGTAATCAGCGTGACCTGGGCAGTCAACGTGTGCATAGTGACGATTTGCAGTAGCATACTCAACGTGTGCTGTTGCAATCGTGATTCCACGTGCTTTTTCTTCAGGTGCGTTGTCAATACTGTCGAAAGTACGGACAGAGGAAAGTCCTTTTTTAGCTAAAGCCATAGTGATGGCAGCTGTAAGGGTTGTTTTACCATGATCTACGTGTCCGATAGTACCGATATTTACGTGCGGTTTACTACGGTCAAATTTCTCTTTTGCCATTGTTATATAACTCCTTTGTTACTTTAATAATATCTAAATAAAAATATGATGCTTACTTTTTACCGGCGGATTTTTCTGCAATTTCTTCCGCTACGCTTTTCGGTACTTCGGAATAATGCGAGAACTGCATGGTATAAATTGCGCGTCCTTGGGTCATAGAGCGAAGTACTGTCGCATATCCGAACATTTCTGACAGCGGTACATGTGCTTTGATAACCTGGGCGTCTTTACGTGCTGAAAATCCTTCGATTCTACCTCTTCTTGAGTTCAGGTCGCCCATAACGTCGCCTAAATACTCTTCAGGGGTAATAACTTCAACGGACATAATAGGTTCAAGCAAGACCGGTTTAGCTTTTCTTGCAGCCTCTTTAAAGGCCATAGAACCTGCAACTTTGAATGAAATCTCGTCTGAGTCAACATCATGATATGAACCATCATACAATTTGACTTTTACATCCACTACAGGGAATCCGGCAACAACACCATTCCGCATGGCTTCTTGAATACCGGCAGATACCGGAGCGATGTATTCTTTAGGAACCGAACCGCCGATAATAGCGTTTTCAAATTCATAACCTTTACCCGGTTCATTCGGAGTAACTTCAATCCAAACATCACCGTATTTACCACGGCCACCGCTCTGCTTAACAAATTTACCCTGAGCGCTAACGGTCTGAGTAATTGTTTCGCGATAAGCAACCTGCGGTTTACCGACGTTAGCTTCAACCTTAAATTCGCGACGCATACGGTCAACAAGAATTTCGAGGTGAAGTTCGCCCATACCGCTGATGAGTGTTTGTCCGGTTTCTTCGTCAATATTAACTCTAAACGTAGGATCTTCATCGGATAACTTAACGAGAGCGTCTGAAAGTTTATCCTGATCTGCTTTGGTTTTAGGCTCAATAGCAATCTGAATAACAGGCTCTGGGAATGTTATCTTTTCCATGATAACCGGTTCGTCTTCAACGCAAAGCGTATCACCGGTTCTGGTATATTTCAATCCGACGGCAGCAGCAATATCACCGGCTCTTACTGTATCAATTTCTTCGCGGTGATTAGCATGCATACGCAGCAATCTGCTGATACGCTCTTTTTTTCCGCTCACGGAATTATAGATATATGAGCCGGAATGGAGTGTACCTGTATAAACTCTGAAAAATGTTAATTTACCAACATAAGGATCAGTCATTAACTTGAATGCCAAAGCCGTAAAGCTTTCTTTTTCGTCAACTTTTCTTTCAACAGTATCGTTAATTCCGACATGATGTGCTTCAATGACGGGATTGTTAACCGGTGAAGGAAGGAAGTCAATCACAGCATCCAATAAACTCTGAACACCCTTGTTCTTGAATGAAGAACCACAAAGAACAGGGATGATTTTTGAAGAGATTGTTGCTTCACGTAAAACGCGGATAACCTCTTCATAGGTGATTTCTTCACCATTCAAATATTTTTCTAAAAGCGTATCGTCAACTTCAGATACCGCTTCGAGCATCTCAGTACGATATTTTTTTGCGCTTTCCATAAGATCGGCTGGAATGTCCTGGACATCGAAGTGAGTTCCAAGATTATCTTCGCGATACATCAACGCTTTGAATGTCATTAAATCAATAACACCGGAGAACAAATCGCCATCGCCGATAGGTAAATTAACCGGAATAGCATTTGCGCCTAAGCGTTCTTTGATCATATTTAAAGCATTAAAGAAGTCGGCACCGATACGATCCATTTTATTGATGAACGCGATTCTCGGAACGCCGTACTTGTCAGCCTGACGCCATACGGTTTCAGACTGTGGTTCAACGCCGCCTACAGCGCAGAAAAGAGCGATCGCTCCGTCCAAAACACGGAGTGAACGTTCAACTTCAGCTGTAAAATCAACGTGACCTGGAGTATCAATAATATTAATCTGATGATCTTTCCAATAGCAGGTCGTTGCAGCACTTGTAATGGTGATGCCGCGTTCTTTTTCCTGCTCCATCCAATCCATCGTAGCCGCTCCATCGTGAACTTCGCCAATGCGGTGAAGTTTACCTGTATAGAAAAGAATACGCTCAGTAGTCGTAGTTTTACCGGCGTCAATGTGTGCCATGATACCGATATTGCGTACTTTTTCAATTGGAGTTTGTGTAGCCATCTAAAATCTAATTTCCTAATTCTATCTCTTGTCTTATAAATATTACCACTTAAAATGAGCGAAAGCTTTGTTAGCTTCAGCCATTTTGTGGGTGTCTTCTTTTTTCTTAATCGAGTTACCTTCGTTGTTGGAAGCGGAGATCAATTCACCTGCCAATTTAGCAGCCATTGATTTTTCGCCTCTTGAGCGTGAGTATTCACGAATCCAACGGAAAGCCAAAGCCAAACGTCTTTCAGGTCTAACTTCCATCGGAACCTGATAAGTGGCGCCGCCAACTCTTCTACTGCGAACTTCAATCACAGGCTGAATGTTGGAGAGAGCTTTTTTGAAAACTTCAACTCCCGGCTTTTTTGTTTTTTCTTCAATAATTCCAAAAGCATTGTATACAATGTTTCTTGCGGTAGATTTTTTACCATCAAGCATAATGGAATTAACAAATTTAGCCACGACCAGATCGTTGAATCTTGGATCGGGCTTAATATATCTTTTCTCGGCTCTTTTCTTTCTCATAGATTCTTCTACTTACCTGCTTTTGGTTTTTTGGCTCCATATTTAGAGCGGGCCTGTTTTCTATCTTCAACGCCGTTGGCATCGAGAGTGCCACGAATAATGTGATACCGAACACCCGGCAAATCTTTTACTCTACCGCCTCTGATAAGAACGATTGAGTGTTCCTGAAGGTTGTGCCCTTCACCCGGGATATATGCAGTCACTTCAATGTTGTTTGTTAAACGAACACGTGCAACTTTACGCAAAGCTGAATTAGGTTTCTTCGGTGTAGTAGTATATACTCTTGTACATACACCACGACGCTGAGGGCAACTCTGGAGCGCCGGAGCCTTATTCTTTCCTACTATTGCTTCGCGTCCTTTACGTACTAATTGATTAATCGTTGGCAAAAACCACTCCAAAAATTACAAAGTTAAAAAAATTTAGCCTTTTAATATACGGAAAGACATTTATTTTGTCAAGTTTCCGTAAATATTTAATCAGTCTATTATGATGCCGATTCAGTTTCTACGACTGGGGCGGCATTTTCCTCGGCTGCGGGCTCTTCAATTCCTGCAAGCTGGATATGGGAATATTTTCTCAATCCGGTACCGGCAGGGATCAAACGACCCATGACCACGTTCTCTTTCAAACCACGCAAAGTGTCGATTTTAGCGGCAATTGCGGCATTTGTCAATACTTTTGTCGTCTCCTGGAACGAAGCGGCAGAGATAAAGCTTTCGGTTGAAAGGGCTGCCGAGGTAATTCCGAGCAAAATTCTGTCGAAAGTTGCCGGCTCAGCTGCACGGTAATCGAGCGCTTTTTTACTTTTTCTCTTAAGATCAGCCGCTGCCTCACGAACCTTGCTTTTCGGCAAGATTTGGTGTTCTTTGAACCGTGAGTCACCTTTTTCGGTAATTACGACTGAATCCATTACTCTTTCGTTCTCTTCTACGAATTCAGATTTATCAATAATATCTTCTTCGAGGAATTTGCTATCGCCCGGAGTAACGACGCGAACTTTTTGAAGCATCTGTTTTACAATTACTTCAATATGTTTGTCATTAATCTTCACACCCTGCAAACGGTAAACGTCCTGGATTTCATTTACGAGATATTCCTGCACAGCGTTCGGACCTTTAATTCTCAAGATGTCATGAGGATTGATAGGACCGTCTGTAATTTTTTCACCTACAGGAATTTCATCGCCGTCCTGAACAAGTACGTGCTTGCCGAGCGGAACGTTATATTTCTTTTCATCTGAGTTATCAAGTGCAGTAACAAGAATTTCGCGATAACCTTTTTTACGTGCGCCGAATTTAACGATACCTTCGATGTCAGCAACGATAGCAGGATCCTGCGGGCTGCGGGCTTCGAATAATTCAGTTACTCTCGGCAGACCACCGGTGATGTCACGGGTCTTTGTTGTCTGCTTTGAAATCTTAGCAAGGATAGTACCTGCTGCAACAATTTCACCTTCTTCAACTGCAAGATATGCTTTTGAAGGAATGCTGAATGTTTTAACGTTACCGTCTTCGCTTTCAATAACGATACTTGGTGTCAGTGTTTTATCCTTAGGCTCGATAACAACTTTCTGCGCGTGACCTGTTTGTTCATCAGTCAACTGCTGCATTGTTACGTTTTCAATCAAGTCAACGAACTTCGCTTTACCGTTGATATCAGCGAGGATTACATCATTGTAAGGATCGTGATAGTACAATGGTTGTTTCTTCGAAACTTTCTGTCCTTCGGATACGAGTACCTGCGCACCGTATGGTACGTTATACTTCTTTAATAATGATTCGTGATCATCATAAACTTCGAGAACGCCTCTTCTACCGGTAACGATTTTTTCAACAACCGGTCCATTCTTTCTTTCAACGTAGTTAACACGGTGGAATTTAACATAACCTTCGATGTTAGTTTCAACCTGTGACTGCGTTGCGATACGTGATGACGTACCACCAAAGTGGAATGTACGAAGTGTAAGCTGTGTACCAGGCTCACCGATTGACTGAGCAGCGATAACACCAACCGCTTCACCAACTTCAACGAGTTTACCGTTGGCAAGGTTTCTTCCGTAACATTTAGCGCATACACCATGCTTTGATTCGCAGGTTAATACAGTGCGGATGTTTACAGAGTCAATGTTTGCTTCTTCAATAGCTTTAGCAGCGTCTTCAGTAATCATTTCACCTGCGTCGAGAATTAAATCGTCGGTACGAGGATCATAGATAGCATCCTGTGTAACACGGCCGGTAATTCTTTCAGCCAATGATTCGCGTTCTTCTTCAACGTCTTTAATAGCAGTTACGTTAACACCAAGGATAGTACCGCAGTCGATTTCGCTTATGATAACATCCTGAGCAACGTCAACAAGTCTTCTTGTAAGGTAACCGGCATCAGCTGTTTTCAACGCTGTATCTGCCAAACCTTTACGAGCACCGTGAGTAGAGATGAAGTACTCGAGTACCGACAAACCTTCTTTAAAGTTAGCGATAATCGGGTTCTCGATAATTTCACCCGCTTGACCTGATAAGGTCTTCTGCGGTTTCATCATCAATCCTCTCATACCTGCGAGCTGACGAACCTGTTCCTGAGAACCTCTAGCGCCTGAGTCAACCATCATGAAGATCGGGTTGAATCCGCCGTCGGCACTCTTTAATTTTTTCATGAGAGCAACTGCAACGTCGTTGGTTGTATGTGTCCATGTATCAATAATAATATTGTAACGCTCGTTATCGGTAATGATACCCATTTCGTGCTGTTCCAATACGTTTTCAACCTTCGAGTTAGCAGACTTAATAAGGTTAGCTTTTTCTTCAGGAATAAGCAAATCGCTGAAGCTGATTGAAAGGCCGCCTGCCGTTGCATAACGGAATCCGATGTCTTTCAAATCATCAAGGAATTTGGCTGTAACCTTATTACCTAATTTCATAAACATCTGGCCGATAAATCCGCCAAATGATTTTTTAACGAGCAATTGATTATAGAAGCCCATTTCATCCGGAACGATCTGGTTAAAGATAACGCGTCCGGTAGTGGTTTCAATAAACTCGCCGTGATATTTGTATTTAATTCTTGCATGCAGACCGACAACTCTACTGTTGTAAGCCATGATAACTTCATCAGCGTTGCTGAATGTCATACCTTCGCCTACATCACCGTCACGTTTTTTCGTGAGGTAATAAGCACCCAATACGATATCCTGTGTAGGAATAACAATCGGGTTACCGTGCTGAGGTGAAAGAATGTTATGGCTGCTAAGCATGAGCAGATGCGCTTCAAGTTGTGCTTCGTGTGAAAGCGGAATATGAACCGCCATCTGGTCACCGTCAAAATCCGCGTTGAACGCTGTACATACCATCGGGTGTAGACGAATAGCTTTTTCGTCAATAAGAACAGGCTGGAATGCCTGAATACCCAAACGGTGAAGCGTAGGAGCGCGGTTAAGCATTACTGGGTGTCCGTCAATGATCTTTTCAAGAATTTCCCAAATGATCGGGTCTTTTCTCTCAACTACCTTCTTTGCGCTCTTAACGGTTTTGTTATGGCCTCTTTCAATAAGCTTGCGGATAATGAAAGGCTTGAATAATTCAACAGCCATATCTTTCGGAAGACCGCACTGGTGCAGTTTCAATTCAGGTCCTACGACGATAACCGAACGGCCGGAATAGTCAACACGTTTACCAAGCAGGTTCTGACGGAAACGTCCTTGTTTACCTTTGAGCATGTCGCTCAATGATTTCAACGGACGGTTATTGTCGCTGCGTACTGCGCTTCCTCTTCTTGAGTTATCGAAGAGAGCGTCAACTGATTCCTGAAGCATTCTTTTTTCGTTACGTAAGATGACTTCAGGAGCTTTAATATCAATTAATCTACGGAGACGATTGTTACGGATGATTACTCTGCGGTACAAGTCGTTCAAATCGCTGGTAGCGAATCTTCCGCCTTCGAGAGGAACCAACGGACGAAGTTCAGGTGGAATAACCGGGATGTAACTTAACACCATCCACTCAGGTTTATTCATCGCCTTACCTTCTTTTTCTCTGAACGCTTCAATTACTTTAAGGCGTTTGAGAATGTCGTCTTTTTTCTGCTGTGAAGTTTCAACTTTATTCTGCTCATGTAAAGCAGTAAACAAGTTTTCAATTTCAGTATTCTTCAGCAGTTCTTTAATAGCGTCGCCGCCGATCTTAGCATAGAATTTATTCGGATCGGTATCAGGTAATTTTTCATTGCCTGCCGGGAGTGAATTCAAGATTTCGAAATACTGTTCTTCAGTAATCAAATCTTTTCTATTCAATCCTGTCGGACCCGGATTCAATACTACATAAGATTCGTAATAAATAATTCTTTCCAATTCTTTCGAACTGAAACCGAGAAGGTTTCCGATCTTTGAAGGAAGCGATTTAAAGAACCAGATATGAACAACCGGAACTGCAAGGGCGATATGACCCATGCGCTCGCGGCGAACGCTCTTCTGAGTTACTTCAACACCGCATCTATCGCAGATGATACCTTTGTAACGGATTCTCTTGTACTTACCGCAATAGCATTCCCAGTCGCGTGTCGGACCAAAGATTTTTTCGCAGAACAAGCCGTCTTTTTCAGGTCTGAAAGAACGGTAATTTATAGTTTCAGGTTTTGTTACTTCACCATGTGAGCGTGATAAAATATCATCAGGGCTCGCCAGGGTGATTGAAAGTTGGGAAATATCTTTTAATGAGCTTTCCGGACTTCTACTTATTAACATAAAAAACTCCTCAATTCTTTTATCAAATGTTTAACGTTAGTCTATCTTTATATCGAGTCCTAAACCTTGGAGCTCTTTAACTAATACGTTAAACGCTTCAGGAACGTTCGGCTCCTGAACATTTTGACCTTTAACGATCGCTTCATATACCTTAGCACGGCCAGGCACGTCATCGCTCTTCACAGTCAGAATTTCCTGGAGGATATGAGAAGCACCGTAGGCTTCGAGAGCCCAGACTTCCATTTCTCCAAATCTCTGACCGCCGAATTGAGCTTTACCGCCGAGAGGCTGCTGTGTAATCAGCGAGTATGGACCAGTTGAGCGGGCATGTAATTTATCATCAACAAGATGGCTCAGCTTCAACATGTAAATGTATCCGCAAGTAACCTTTTGCTGGAACTTCTCACCGGTTCTACCGTTGATAAGTTGTGTTTTACAGCCTACATCAATACCGGCTTTATCCAACCAGTCTTCAACTTCCGACAATTTTGCGCCATCGAAGACAGGGGTTGCAAAACGTACACCGAGTTTCTTTCCTACCCAGCCGAGAGCTGTTTCATACAGCTGCCCGAGGTTCATACGTGAAGGCACGCCAAGCGGGTTAAGAATAATGTCCATCGGAGTTCCGTCTGCCAGGTGCGGCATATCTTCAACAGGAACGACCTTAGCAACAACACCTTTGTTACCGTGGCGACCTGCCATCTTATCACCCACAGAAACTTTACGTTTCTTGGCGACATATACTTTTGCCAGCTGAACAATACCCGGAGGCAGTTCATCACCTGATTGAATTTTCAGTTTCTCGCGTTTGTATTCTTCTTCGATATCAGAAGCGTACGAGAAGTAATTTCTATATAATGCTTTAATGAGACCGTTGATTTTCTTTGATTCAAACCAGTCCATGGTGTAATCAAGTTTGGTTACGTCTTCAAGATCTGCGAAAGTTTTATCTTTAATTGCACTTCCGCTTCTCAATTTGACTGAACCATCAAGATCTCTGATGCCTGTTGTTGTCTGACCCATGGTGATTGAAGTAAGCTTATCGATAAGTCTCTGATAAGCGTCTTCTTTCTTCTGGGCATGAGTAACTTCAAGCTGTTCGGATAATTTCTTTTCAAGTTTCTTCGTGTCCGTATCTTTACGTTTACGGCTGAATAATCTTGTTTTGATAACCGTACCACGTAAGCCCGGGGTAGCGCGCAATGATGCATCTTTTACATCACCTGCTTTATCACCGAAGATAGCGCGGAGAAGTTTTTCTTCAGGTGTCGGATCGGTTTCACCCTTAGGAGTGATTTTACCGATAAGGATATCACCTTCTTTAACTTCTGCACCAACACGGATGATACCGTTTTCGTCAAGGTTCTTAACTGCTTCGTCGCTTACGTTAGGAATTTCACGTGTTAACTCTTCTTCACCGCGTTTTGTTTCGCGTACCTGAAGTTCAAATTCTTCAATGTGAATTGAGGTAAAGACGTCGTCCATAACAAGACGTTCGCTCAGGATGATAGCATCCTCGAAGTTATAACCTCTCCAGGGCATGAACGCAACAAATACGTTGCGACCCAGTGCAAGTTCACCGCCTTGAGTTGCGAAACCGTCGGCGATAACATCATTTTTCTTTACTCTCTGGCCGACCGCTACGATTGGCTTTTGATTGATTGATGTTTCCTGGTTCGTTCCGGAAAACTTGATGAGACGATATGTTACATGTTTAACATCATAGAAGTTTGTGACAACTTCTGAAGATTCCGGTTTAATATCATAATTAACAATAACCTTTTCTGCGTCAACGTATTCAACAACGCCGTCGCCTTCGGCAACGATAACCGCGCGTGAATCACGAGCGACTCTGCCTTCAAGGCCGGTTCCGACAAGCGGAGCCTGCGGACGCATCAATGGTACTGCCTGGCGTTGCATGTTTGAACCCATGAGCGCACGGTTAGCATCATCGTGCTCGAGGAACGGAATGAGTGCGGCAGCCGCACTTACAATCTGTGCCGGAGCAACGTCCATGTACTGTAATTGTTTCGGTGGTACGATTGGAAACTCACCTCTGAAACGTGAGGTAACTCTTTCGTTAACGAATTCACCGTTGTCTTTTAACGGAGCGTTTGCCTGAGCAATCGTGAACAAGTCTTCCTGCTCAGCGGTAAGGAATTCAACCTCATCCGTAACGCGGCCCTTCTCAACCTTGCGGTAAGGAGTTTCGAGGAATCCGTATTTGTTAACACGTGAAAAGATGGTTAACGAGGAAATAAGACCGATATTCGGTCCTTCAGGAGTTTCAATCGGACACAAACGGCCGTAGTGCGTATAGTGAACGTCACGTACTTCGAATCCTGCACGCTCTCTTGTTAGACCGCCTGGTCCAAGGGCAGACATTCTTCTCTTGTGTGTTAATTCAGCAAGAGGATTGGTCTGATCCATGAACTGGGAAAGCTGATTCGTTCCGAAGAAGGCATTGATAACGCTGCTGATAGTTCTTGCGTTTACCAATTCCTGTGGAGTAAAGTTTTCAGTATCGCGAATGTTCATGCGCTCTTTGATGGTTCTTGCCATACGTGCAATACCAACGTTGAACTGCTGCTGTAACTGTTCGCCTACTGTGCGGACACGTCTGTTACCAAGGTGATCGATATCATCAAACGCCTCGAGATTTTCTTTCAACCTCATGAGGTACGCGATAATTTCGATAATGTCTTCTTTCGTCAGTACGGTGATCTCTTCAGCAACGTTGAGTTTCAACTTGTTGTTCATGCGGTGTCTGCCGACATCGCCGAGATCATACCGTTTGTCATTAAAGAACATCTTGTCAAGCAATGCTTGAGCAGTGTCTAAATCCGGTGGCTCACCGGTTCTTAACTGACGGTAAATCGAATACAGAGCTTCTTCCCTCGTGTGTGAAGGATCTTTGCGCAGTGTATTCAGAATAAAATTTTGTTCGATATTAATATCGTCGCGGATAAATTTAATCGAATCAACTTCTGCGGAGTTGATTCTTTCGATATCTTCTTCAGTAAGCACACTTTCGCGTGAAAGGAAGATTTCACCTGTTGACATATCGAATACGTCATTGGCGATCAATCTTCCGACATATTTGCTGAGGTCAACCTTTGCCGCATCAACCTCTTCAGTAAGCTGGAATAAATCGAGGATTTCTTCATCGGTTACATAACCGAGAGCACGGAGCAATGTTGTAGCCGGGAATTTCTTTCTGCGGTCAACATAGCAGTACAAAATGTAATTAATATCTGTAGAGAACTCAACCCATGAACCCTTCAGCGGAATGATTCTTGCTGAATACAATGGGGTTCCATTCGGGTGAACGTTCTGTGAAAAAGCAACACCCGGTGAACGGTGCAGCTGAGTAACGACAACGCGCTCAGCACCGTTGATAACAAAGGTGGCTTTCTGGGTCATGAACGGAAGGTTTCCTAAGTAAACCTCTTGTTCGACCGTATTGACAAATTCTTCAGTGTCCGGGTCCTTTGTCGAAAGGCGTAATTTTGCCTTTAAAGGAGCCGAAAAAGATAAACCTTTCTCAAGGCATTCTGTCAATGAATACCGCGGTTTATCCACGAAATACTCGATAAAATCGAGTCTGTAATTTTCCTTATTATCAAAAATCGGAAAATTCGATGTAAAAGTTGATTGTAGACCTTTATTTTCACGTTTTAAAGGTGCTACGTTCAGCTGTAAAAAGTCTTCAAATGAGTCCTTCTGGACAGCCAACAGATCTGGAATATCGAGAACTGACTTAATACGGCCGAAAGAAATTCTTTGATTATCCAAACTTAACCTCCGATATAAAACTTACTAAACTGGCAAAAAAAGAAGAAATCGTTAACAATACAAAAAGTGATAAGGTGGTTGAGACCACCCTATCACTTTAAAAACGACCAAAAACGCACTGTTTTCAGAATAAAGTCTTTACTTTACTTCTACAGCTGCGCCGGCTTCTTCGAGTTCTTTCTTGATCTTTTCAGCTTCTTCTTTTGAGACGCCTTCTTTTACTGTCTTAGGCGCACCGTCAACGAGGTCTTTAGCTTCTTTCAAACCGAGACCGGTATGAGCTCTAACAACCTTGATAACGTTGATTTTTTTGTCGCCAGCACCAATAAGGTTGACGTTGAATTCTGTCTGTTCTTCAACAGGAGCAGCAGCAGCGGCAGCGCCGGCAGCAGCAACAACAACAGGAGCGGCAGCTGAAACACCAAATTCAGCTTCTAATGCTTTTTTTAATTCGGCAGCTTCAACTAAAGTTAAAGCTTTGATTTTCTCTACTAATTCAGCAACTTTTTCTGACATTTTTAGATTCTCCTAACAATTAAATTTTATAATTAAAAACTTTATGCAGCTTTTTGTTTTGCTATTTCATCAATAACACTTACCAGGTCTCTCATAACCGCGTTAAGAACACCGACGATACCTGAAGCTGGCGCATTTATGCTGCCAAGAATACCGGCAATGATCTCTGGTTTTGAAGGAAGGCTGGCGAGTTCATTAAGCTGACTGCCTGCATAGAATTGGGTTTCAATGTATGCGGCTTTCAAGGACAATTTTTGTTTATCATCAAAATATTTTTTGATGACTTTTGCAGGTGCACCCGGATTATCGCTAACGAAAGCGAAACCGGCCATACCTTTAAGATTATCTGCAAGCTTCTCGTATTTTCCTGTTTCAGCAAGAGCGCGTTTTACCAAGGTATTTTTCAATACTTTATAAGTAACGCCTTCTTTGCGGAATTCTCTACGAATCTTGCTGATATCCTCAACATTAATACTGCTGTAATCTACTACGTAGACTGCAGTACTGTTGTTGATCAACTCAGCAATTTGAGCAATTGCTTCTGCTTTTTCAGCCTTATTCATCTTGCTCCTGAATTTGAATTTTTGTTAATTAATATACTAGAACCGTGAAGCATTTATTTTATATTGTGCGTAATACTTGTTAATAACCTTATGCACCAACTTCATCTTTGGAAATCCGGAGTCCGGGTCCCATCGTTGAAGAAAGGAAGATACTTTTTACGTATACACCCTTTGCTGATGAAGGTTTTAATTTCATGATCATCGCAAGAAAAGCGCGGGTATTTTCAACCAGTGCATTTTCGTCAAAAGAAAGTTTTCCGACTGAAGTATGGACAATTCCGGCTTTCTCAACACGGAATTCAATCTTTCCAGCTTTAACTTCTTTTACTGCTTTAGCAACGTCCATGGTAACGGTACCGCTCTTCGGGTTTGGCATCAAACCCTTAGGGCCTAAGATTTTACCTAATTTACCAAGGTCGGCCATAACGTCCGGGGTAGCGATAACAACGTCAACGTCAGCCCATCCGCCTTTGATCTTCTCAAGGTAATCTTCATGACCGGCATGGTCTGCACCGGCATCAAGAGCTTCCTGAATTTTGGGGCCTTTACAAACCACCAAAACTTTTACCTCTTTACCTGTTCCGTGGGGAAGGCTTACCGTGCCGCGGACCATCTGGTCTGCATGACGGGGATCAACGCCCAAGCGGATTGCGCAGTCAAGCGATTCTGTGAATTTAACGGAAGTGCTCTCCTTCAGAAGCTTTACGGCATCTTCAAGAGCGTACTCTTTCTTAACATCGACCTTTTTCTGAATTGCCTGTACTCGTTTTGAAATTTTCATAAACTCAACTCTTACTTAAAAAATTAACCTTCAACATTAATACCCATGCTGCGGGCAGTTCCCGCTACCATGCTTGCGGCTTCAGCAAGATCGTTCGCATTTAAATCGGGCATCTTTAATTTGGCGATTTCCTCAACCTGAGCTTTGGTAACTTTACCAACCTTTGTACGGTTTGATTCAGGTGAACCCTTCTCAACTTTAGCTGCTTTTTTCAATAAAACTGCTGCCGGAGGGGTTTTGGTTATAAATGTAAATGATTTATCGGAATAAACCGTAATCACAACTGGAATTATCAGACCATCTTTGTCGGCAGTACGGGCGTTGAACTGCTTACAGAATTCCATGATATTAACGCCTTTTTGACCGAGTGCAGGACCTACCGGTGGTGACGGATTAGCTTTACCTGCGGGGATCTGTAATTTTACATATCCGGTGATTTTTTTTGCCATAGTATTCTCTACCTTTTAGAACGTTCTATTATTTTTCTAATTCTGCTTGTACAAAATCTATCTCAACCGGCGTTTTTCTGCCGAAAATTGAGACCAGAACCTTAATTTTCATTTTTTCTTCGGAAACTTCTTCAATGGTACCTGAGAAGTTGTTGAACGGGCCATCAATAATTTTAACGAGATCACCGGCGCGGAAAATGGTATCCATTCTTTCGCCTTCGGCACCCTGTTTAATTCTACCGACGATTCTCTTTACTTCTTCAGGCTGAAGGGGCTGAGGATTGTTCTTATTGCCCAAAAAGCCCATAACTGAAGGAGTATTAAGAATGAAATCCTTGACCTGAATGTCTAATTCAGCCTGCACAAGGATATAGCCGGGAAAGAAATTCTTTGTTTTGCTTTTCTTTTTTCCGTCCTTCACTTCATAGACGCGCTCGGTCGGTACAAGAACTTCGGTAATCTTCGAGTGAAGTCTTTCATTATCGCGCATTTCTGCATCAATAATGTTCTTTACCTTGTTCTCATGTCCCGAAAACGTTTTTACGACATACCATTTATCAGACATGGATTAAAAGATTCCCGTAAATAATTTTGAGATTCCCATGTCTATGACATAGGTGAAAACCGCAAGAATAATGCACATGACAATTACGATCATGGTCGATTCTTTCAGTTCTTCTTGTGTCGGCCAGGTAACTTTTTTCATTTCCTTTACGACGTCACTAACGATTGCTTTAATTTTTTCTATCATAATACCACGATATTATTGGCACGTCAGGAGGGACTCGAACCCCCAACCTGCGGTTTTGGAGACCGCTGCTCTACCAATTGAGCCACTGACGTATGGAAAATTATTTGGTTTCTTTATGAATATGATGTTTTCTGCACGTCGGGCAATATTTTTTAAACTCAACACGGCTCGGATGAGTTCTTTTGTTTTTTGTCGTTGTGTAATTACGATTTTTACACTCTGTGCATTCTAAAGTTATGATCTCTCTCATATTCCATCTCAGAAGAAATTATAAATAGCAAATAAAATTAATGTTAGAGCTGACGACCGGGATTGAACCGGTGACCTCATCCTTACCAAGGATGTGCTCTACCAACTGAGCTACGTCAGCAACGTGAGCGGAAGACGGGACTCGAACCCGCGACCAACAGCTTGGAAGGCTGTGACTCTACCAACTGAGTTACTTCCGCGCATATCAAAGAACATTTAAAAACACAATAATCCCGCACAAGCGGGATACCTTGTTAAAAGCAAAAAAAGCAGTGGGCGGCGAGGGATTCGAACCCCCAAAGGCGTATGCCAACGGATTTACAGTCCGCCCCGGCTCTCCAACTCCGGCGTCCGCCCGTTTCAAAAGGGAAACAGACTTTAAAATTATCTATTTTTTTTCTTAAATGCAACTTCGTTCTGTATTTTTTTGCTTTAGCTACGTAATTTATTACTATTTTTTTCCATTTCCAAGAACTTTCGTAGTAGAATATCCCTTCACACAGCTTTATTGTCTGTTTTTGGGGTTATTTTAAAAACTTAGCACCAAATTTAGCAGGAACTATGTAAAGAGTCAGCATTGCCTCAAAAAAAAGGCTGCCCGCTTGACGGACAGCCTTGAATATCTGGAACAATTGAAAAGATCAAATTGCTATTTAGTTTTGTCCCTCTTTTCGATTTTGACCAGCTGGTCTTGATTGTATTGAGGACTATATTTACCTGCCGGCATCGCTTTCATGATGTTTTCATTGACCTGCTTGGCAATCGGAACATAATCCTGAGTAGCAGTCTGAATCGCAGTTGCAACTGCCGCAACCAACAGACCTGCTAAACCGCCTCCGGTATTACTGGCAGATGTATTAATCGTAACCTTATTATCATAGAACCAGAGGGTCTCTCCGCTCACCGTCGATTTCAGTTCGCAAGCAAGCTTTACTGTCACACTACCTGAGGTAATAAAGTAACTAGTGTTCCATTCCTCAATTTTCACGTAGAGAACAGCATCTGCCCCAAAGAAATCCCTAAATTTACTCAAAGGAACATTATTCATTGTTTCAGTGTCGAACAATCCTTCTTCTTTCAGAATTTCCGAGACCATTTCTATGGGGTAAACATAATAACCGGCTTCTGCCAATGGCTCTGTAATCGTTGTAAGATAATATTCTTTCGCTTCCGCGGCAGTGGATTTATTAATTGGTGGAAGGACGAGAATAGAGACCGGATGCGTTTTATACATATTTGGGGCAAACTCCTCTTTCGTAATCTTAGGAGCACAGCCAGCCAGTAATAGTGCAATAAGGGCAAATGATAATACTATCTTTTTCATTGTTTACCCCCTTTCATTGCTTCCTTTTTAATTCTTTGCACAAACACCAGTGATTCAGGATATAATGCGGCTTCTTGATCCATATACTGCAATCCCTCGCTCTGCTCGCCGCCCTGAATGAGCATAAAGCCGTATTCTGCACAAATTCCAGGTGGTATTTTCTTGTGCTGTGTTGAAGCGTTTACGATAATATCTTTCAGCGTTTTTTTGAAAAGCGCCTTGGTAGTATCGGTCGTGGTCTTTTTATACTTGTAATAGTTCCCCGAATAGTCTGACCAATAATACATTGATCGTTGGTGCGTCTGACATCCGTAAAAGAAAACTAAAATCAGGGCAAGAAGCAAAAACTTCATCTTCATGGTATTTGAACCTCCATAGTGGCTTGATTATCCAGAACAATATTCCGGTCGACAACAAGTTTATTATATCTGTAAACCGTAACTCTATGTTTTCCGGGCGTTAGTTGATAAACTTCAATTTTGGGATCCAAAATGAAAGCATTGCCCCCGTCAATGGACACGGTTGCTTCTGTAGTGACTCCGACAAATTTTAGAAAGCTCTTATCGGCCTTCTGGGTAATAGTTTCATTATATCCGCCACATGATGCCAGCAAAAAAGCCAGCATAAGAACGGCTGCAAACTTTTTCATGCGATCCTCCTACTTTTCGAGTATATAATATTCTTCAAAATTTGCCGTTGGCAGTTCGCCCGATACTTTACTGCAAACGGAAAGTTCGGTTGTAACCTCACCGGGCACGAGAGAAATAACTTTAATCTTGCCGACTTCTTTGCCCGGCAGCTCGATCATAATGCCGGTTTGTGGATTCGGCACTTTCTGACCCTTTTTATATACTGTAAAGACATCGTTTTCTTTAATGCCCTGCAGCTGGCCACCGGATATCATATAGTTTCCCTGATCGTAGGCAAGCAGATATGATTTCCATGGTTTGTCAATCAGTTTCTCGTATATATTATTAACCAGTTTACCAATTGCTGCCGAGATTACCTTATCATTTAGCGTAGCATCGTAATCAGCATTGCTGCCGACTCCCAAAACCGTACCCGCTTCTGATGAGGCCTCGCCGGCTCCTTCTTCCGAGTAAATAATTTGACCTGTCTTTACATCAACCAATCTTACATACACTTTTGCATATGCAGTTTGTGTTTTTGTCCGGCTAAACACGCCAACATCGCTCGTCGTCTTCCTGCCAAATTCCGAAACGGATCCAAGAATAAGATAATCTGCAGGAATGTTTAACTCTGTCAGATTCGCCATCTGCTTCTCTTTATTGAGGTGTGCCAGGTCAGCTCTTTCAAGCATGATAAATTTATCAGTGGCAGTCAATTTTGCCGAAAAAATGTCCATGGCCTGTTTACCCAGGCGATCATCATTCTCGTCATGGAAAAAGCCCTGTCCGTATTTAGTTTCATTGGTAAAGCGTGCAATTGCAACTTTGCGTTTTAGTGAACGCTCAGGGTTTTGTAATGATTTGCTGATTGAGGGTGAATTTTGTGGGATAACCTTGGTTTCAGGTGGTCTAACGGTTGTACAAGCCTGAAAAAAAACGCACAGAACGACAGCCAGCAGTGCGAGTGCTTTATTCATCTCGAGCCTCCTTATATGTGTAAAAATTCTCATCCTGTCCGGATAATATACTTGATGTCGGCAAATTGTGTCCGCCGGTCAAATTTCAATGTATTCAATGGTAATTAATCACATAAAATAGATACATCATTTTCGTGTGATTTCTGAAGAGTGGTTCTAAAATGAGAGCCCCCCACTTTTCAGACATAAAGTCTAGTTGTCAAAATAGCATCAATTAGTTAGAAAATCAAGCTTTGGTTTGCAAATTGTAATTTTTACAACCCCATACATATAGAACTTTATGACCGATTTTAATGTTTATTCTTATGATATGGAACAATGTTTTTACAATTATTTTTTCGTATTTTGAATATTATATATTTTCCGACCTCGACACTGTTGTTTTCGAATATACTTTACTATCTTCGTTTGTCGAGATTATTTTTACTTTGTCCGTTTGCTGTATCGGTTTAAAGAAAGCTGTGTTGATGTATGATATTTAAATTAGCTCTACACCAAATGCACTCTGGAATCGTGATACGTAGGTCAATGGCAAAGGCCATGTAAATTTTAGTACTTTCCCGCGGATTAAATAAATTTATTTTAGTTAAGCGAGTCGTCACCATGGAACCGGACAGCAAAAAACTATCTCTTCAGCACAATGAGATTTCCAACATCATCCGTGATATTCTCGGACTTACCGGAAGTTTTCACATTGACCCCAATGAACCTGTGCATGCCGACGAGGTAAAGCAACTCCTCGACCGTATCGAAAGCCGGGTATCCTCCCTGGCGGAAACTGTGCAAGATATTCAGGAATTCTTCAGTACGTCCGAGAGCCGAACCCGCATCGGATCCTGTTATGTTGATCTGGAAAGACGGACATGGGTTTGCACGGAAGAAATTCATAGCATATTGGGTATTAACGATGCATTTCCTAAGGTGTTAGAAGCCTGGAGAATGTTAATCCATCCTGATGATTTAGAGCCGGTTATGGCGCATATTGATCAGACTCTTAAAGACAAATTAAACTTTAATTTCGATTTCCGCATAATCCGCTATAATGATAAAGCTGAACGCTGGATTATGGGATTAGGCGAAATTACATACGATACTTTCGGAAAGCCTATCTCGGTAACCAGCACTATACAAGACATCACAGAGAAAAAGATTCTTGAATTGGATCTGATTGAGAGCGAGGAACAATACCGTAATTTATTTGAGAACTCTGTTGTCGGTATGTATCAAACATCTCCCGACGGAACCATCTTACGCGTGAACAGAGCTTTGTGCGATATACTTGGATACTCTTCACCGGCAGAGTTGAAAACAAGAAATCTTGAGAAGGATGGTTTTTTATCAGGCTATGCAAGGGAGGAATTCAAAAGTGAAATACAAAGCAAAGGCGTGATCTCCGGAAGAGAATCAGTTTGGTTGAAGAAAAACGGCCAGCGGGTATTTATTCGGGAACACGCCAGGATTGTTAAAAATCAATCCGGCGATATCCTCTATTATGAAGGCACCGTTGAAAACATCACTGAAAGAAAATTGGCTGAGCGGGCACTGCAGGAAAATATAGACCTGCTCAATTTGCAAAGCAGCAGAATGCCGATCGCACTGATGTATTGGAATGCAAAAGGATTGTTGATTGATTGCAATCCCGCGGCACTTAAGCTTTTCGGCTATGCGTTGGATGAAGTTCTTGGAAAACATGCCGCCGAGTTTTTTACGAGCCCTGCTATTCGTGAGAATATTCAGGTATTCGCAGAACGCATGTTATCCGGAGATATGCAGCCCAGATGTTCGAACGAAAATATCACAAAGAACGGGGATGTCATTCTTTGTGAGTGGACGAATATCCCGTATAATAATTTCGAAGGCAAGTTTGCCGGATTTATATCCATTGTTCAGGATGTTACACTTCGACAAAACTTTCAGCGCGCTCTTTGGGAAAGTGAACGCCGGTACAAATCACTCGCACACCATGCACCCTTCCCGGTTATTCTGCTGCACAAAGTTGAGAATACGATTCTATACGCAAATACCGCGGCATTGAAAAAGTTTGATCTTAGTAAGGACGAAGCCTTCGGAAGGCATATCAGAGAATTCTGTTCAGCGCCTGACTTCTGGAAACAAGCTGCAACATCACCGGAGAGCGGCGGAGCTAATCAGCTTCAAGAAATTGAACTTCATTCCTTCTATGGAAAAAAGTTCTGGGCTTTAGTTGATATCTCATACGCTCAATATGCAAATCAGCCCGCGATATTCATTTCGTTCTATGACATAACAGAAAGAAAAAAGATAGAAGAAGCTCTAATCAGTGCACGGCAAAGAGCAGATGAATTGAATAAATTGAAATCCGCGTTCCTGGCAAATATCAGCCATGAATTGCGTACGCCTCTTATTGGAATTCTCGGGTACGCGGAAATGCTTCAAGAAAACCTCAATGAAGATAAGGATAAAGAGTTTGCCGGTATTATCCGTGAAAATGGTGGAAGACTGCTTGATACATTCAATCAGGTGTTGGAGTTAACACGGCTTCACTCGGAGGCGGTCAAAATTCAGGCATCGGAATTCAATATTCTGGATCTGGTAAAAGATAATTTACAAAGCTTCAAATCACTCATTGAGAAAAAGAATCTACTATTACAGCTTAAAGCAGACAGGCATGAAATCAATGTGTGCTTAGACAAAAACATTGTCGGAAATATTATTAAGAATCTTGTCCATAACGCGATAAAATTTACTCATTCCGGAAATATTTTTGTGCGGATCGGCGAAGGAGTTAACACCGACGGCGAATTCGTCAGCATCTCAATTCAGGATACCGGCATCGGTATACCGATTGAAAAACAATCTGCCATCTGGGAGGAGTTCCGCCAAGGCAGCGAGGGATACAGCCGCGCATTTGAAGGCGTTGGCTTAGGTTTGGCTTTAGTTAGAAAATATATCGAGCTGCTGAATGGTGAAATAATTCTTGAGAGCGAACCCGGTAGCGGTTCAACGTTCACTGTATTAATTCCGATTGCACAACCTGCACCGGAGTATTTGCGCGAAGGCACAGAGGTACAGCAGTATGTCGCCCGCACTAACACAGACGGCCATCCAAAACCGGAAGTCCTCTATATCGAAAACGATTCTTACGCCGTATCGGTCGCGAAACATTTCTTACGCGACTATTGTGTCCTTCATTCAGCCCGGACAATAGAAGAGATTGCAGAAAAGATCAAAAGACAAAAATTTGAAGCAATATTTATTGACACAAATCCCGAAGAGGGCCTTGACGGATTAAACATTGCGCAATACATACGTACATTCCCTGATTACGAAAATGTACCCATTATCGGGATAACCGCTTTCACTATGGCACAAAAGCAGATAGAACTTCTTTTAAAAGGATGTACGCATTCAATCTCGAAGCCTTTCAAAAAGAACGATCTGCAAAAGTTGGTTTCGGGTATTCTGCATTTCTGATCCGATTGCCCCGATTAGTTTTGCTGTTTTGTTTTCTATTTCTAACCCGCCTCATCAATTCGACTCATTTTGCAGAATCTTTTTATTAGTGTATATTGGACACTAATAAAAAACTGCTTTTCCTGATTCCCTGAATTTACATTATCGAAAGATATTCATGCGTTATTTGCTTATAACTATATTGCTTTTATTACCCGCACAAATCTTTTCACAATTATTGGCATTTCCGGAAGCCGAAGGGTACGGTAAATATTCTGCCGGGGGCAGATTCGGAAAAGTTATTGAGGTAACTAATCTGAATGATTCCGGTACAGGAAGTCTGCGCGCTGCAGTCACCGCGAGCGGTGCAAGAATTGTAGTGTTCCGGGTTTCAGGCACCATTTTCTTAAAGTCAGCACTTGATATATCCAAGGATTCAATTTACATCGCGGGACAAACAGCACCCGGTGATGGAATCTGTATTGCCAACTGGACATTCACCAATTCAGCCAGTAATGTTATCATCAGATATCTTAGAGTCCGTACCGGAGATACCACCGCTTGTGTTGATGACGGATTCGGCGGACGCGGCGGCAATAATGTTATTATCGATCATTGTTCGGCCAGCTGGAGTATTGACGAAACAATCTCATTCTATGAAAACACCAACTTCACTATGCAATGGTGCATCGCGAGTGAAAGCTTGTACAAATCACATCATCCAAAAGGCAATCACGGTTACGGTGGCATCTGGGGAGGATCAAAAGCATCGTTCCACCATAATTTAATGGCAAACCACTCAAGCCGTAATCCCCGATTTTCCGGAGTCGGCACAACAGTGGGTGCGTACAATATTGATTTCCGCAACAATGTTATTTTCAATTGGGGATTCAATAGCTCGTATGGCGGCGAAAGCGGAACATTCAACATGGTCGGCAATTATTATAAATCCGGCCCCGCGACAACAAGCGGGACAAAATATAAAATACTTGAACCTTCGGATTCTGTAGGCAGATGGTTTGTTGACGGCAATTATGTTAATGGCAGCGCAACAATAACGGCAAATAACTGGAATGGCGGCGTACAAGGTACGTATACTTCATATGCAAAAGCGGCATCCCCGTTCGCTTATGAAGCGATCAATCAACAAAGTCCGGAAGTTGCATACGGAAAAGTTTTATATACGGCAGGAGCTACACTTCCAAAACGCGACACGGTTGATACACGCATTATTGATGAAGTAACAACAGGTGTTTGTCATTATGAAGGGACACAGTACGAGATTGATCATAGCACTCCCAACTCTTCTTTGAAATGCGGCATTATAGATTCACAAAAGGATGTTGGCGGATGGCCGGTATTGAGCTCAACCACTCCCCCCACCGATTCCGATCATGATGGTATGCCAGACACCTGGGAAACCGCACACGGATTAAATCCGAACCTTGCGACTGACCGCAATACTATTGCTCCAAGCGGGTACACGTATATTGAAGAATACCTTAACGAGTTAGGTGCGTTTGTAACCGATGTTCAGAATAATGAAATTCAAAAACCGCAGGGATTCAGTTTATCACAGAACTATCCGAATCCTTTTAACCCAACAACAAGAATTGCATACTCGCTGGACAAAACGCAGCAGGTCAGTTTGAAAATATTTAATCTGTTAGGCAAGGAAGTTGCGACATTAGTTAGCGAAGAAAAAACAGCGGGACACTACGAAGCAATCTTCAACGCTGCAGGACTGCCAAGTGGAATCTATTTCTATCAACTCAAAGCCGGCAATCAATCCCAGACAAAAAAATTAACATTGCTCAAATAATTGTAGGGCGACTCTCCGAGTCGCCCACAAATTCTCACCAACAATTCGAATCATCGCTATATTGCATGGTCGAGTCGGAGACTCAACCTACAAAATCGCATCGACCTGTCGGCGGAGTATATTTCTATCAACTCAAAGCCGGCAACCAATACCAAACAAAAAAATCAACATTGCTGAAATAATTGTAGGGTGGGTTTGCTACCCGCCCACAGCAAAAAAAAGGGTTTATAGACAATCCTCAATGTATGTTGATAAACTTGCGGAATTTATGTCGAGATACGTTATTATTAAAATGAACTAAAGTCTATTCAATTTTTCTTTTCTAATACGACATTCAGGGTGCCGCGCTGATATTCTGGATTTTTAGAATCTAATATTTGATATGTAAAAGAAAAGGACTTAATCAAATTATTATCCTCAAAAAAAATATAAAGCGGATCCAATTCGAAACTTGTTTTATGTTTAAGTCTGGTAATTTTATAGCTAACATCATAACTATGGCTTTTTTTTATTTTTGGAGAACAATCGTCTTTCGATTTTCCATTATTAAAACCTGTGAGATAACCTGAAGGAATATAGTTCGGTCTCATAGATAAAGCAAAATTGTTTTTCAATTTTTGAGATAATGTCAATGGCTCAGCAGGTATTGTAGGTGACTTGGGTTTTACAGGTAATCCCGCTTTTTCAAACACTTCAAAGCCATCAGGGAGATGCAATGAGATATCAATATCGTCTGCTGGCACTCCACCGTCGTTTACTAGGCTCAACTGAATTTTAAAAATTCTTGCTAATAAGTTCTTGTAGTCCCAATAGTCATCAAAATAAATTTTCATTCTCTCCAGATATTTTTTATTTTCTTCTTTATAGCGAAAAATATCGTTTTCCGAAAGAAAATAATCGTAGATCAATGGATTAGTCATCTGCCCTATACTAGATGGAATAAATTTTGAACTCACTACTCTATTTACTTTTTTATCAAGATAAGCTTGCAATTTGGCTATGGCGACATCCGAATTAAATTTATCTTTTGGCATCAATATTTGGTATTCTTGTCTCAGGAGATTTGCAGCCTGCGTAAACTTTAATTGCAATTTTGGTTTTGCGTTTTCAAGGATAGCAATTTTTTCTTTTAACTTTAAAAATTCTTTTTCGTTGCTGTTTTTTAGTTCAGCACGTAGATTATCACTCATTGATTTAGTCAAAATCCCATGTGATTTCGCCTTGAGTTCCAGTCCAAAATCCGAGGTGATTAATATTGAATTCTGTGTATCACCGCATTCTATAATCGAGGCTATTATTCTGTCATCATTGATGCTTGGATCTAGACCCAAATCTATCCAATTCACACGAGGTTCTCTGCTAATAAAGGTGAGTTGACTATTCTTCAACCGTAGCTCATTATTGGCACACTCACGTAGTTTTCCAACAATCTGTCGACAACGATTCCTGATATCCAAGTCACTATGATGCATCTTTTTTTGGTCTAATTCGGTAAGAACCATAGGACAAATTATCAGTTCAACTTCGGAAAAATCAAGCACATTAGTCCAATCAATCTCTGTAAATAATTTATAATGAATAAGTGTGTTAGTGTCTAAGAAACACTTCATTTTAATTTCCTTTTTAATAGAAAAATAAAGTCAATCCAACGTTGGTGATGCATAGCATAATAGTTATGCGGGGTATTTATTCTACAAATTTTCTCGAATACGCTTAACAACATGACTTATTAATATCGACTCATAAGATCCCGACCTACAAAGCTGATGCATTGCCATGTATTGGCAATTAGAAAGCATGTGTTTCGCTTTTAACAAAGCAAAAGTTTTAAAGAAAAAAAGCACTCCTATTAATTCATTATTATTTAACATAGACCAAAACAATTTATATTTATCAATAAAACTCAGAACCATATTTTCCATAATTCTCTTGATATCATTTTCATCATCAACAATTAAACGATAATGATATGGATTCAAAATTTTTTCTAGTGAAACTACAATAACGCCATATTTAGGCGTCGCATACCCACTCATATCATAGCGTTTCTTGAGTTGCTTTGACGCTCTGCTTATATTATTTCTTAATGCAGACAATTTATTTGGTCGCTTGCATTCAAAAAACAGTGTTTGTCCGGAAGATTTTAAAACTATATCCGCATCTGAAGTCAAATCCAGTTCAAAGCCACTGATATTCAATAATCCCGCCATTAATAACTCAAATGCAATATCTCTTGCATGATGAGATCACGTACCCTCATTTTCACTCGACAAACTAGGTGGTCCGCCTAAAACATATTTTAATTTGGGTTTCAGGAAGTTCAAATTGTTAACACTATGCAAGGTTTTATAAATTTGTATGAATTCATCTATTTCGTAAAGAGAATTCATTACTTGAGGGAAAGCTTCATCCGTTGTTAATTTATCTATCCTGTTTTCTTTAAGTGAAGCGACTACTAATTCGATATCTTTTTTATATTTCCCTATTCTTGTCGTTTTATACTCAAGCTCTAAACCAATCACCCAATCCGTTGCTTTTTCAAGCTGCTCTTTTATTTCCTCAAACTTATGTGTTTTTAATGAATTGCCCATTGAGAATTCTTTTCGACAAACTTACTCTTGTTTTATAATTATTCAATATTCTATCATAACTTTTATTTGGTGACTTTATAAGTCTTCAAAAATTGAAAAAGTATTTTGCGACCAAAAGAATGTATTAATTCCAGAAAATCCCGCCACGTTTCAGCCCCAGAATAAGAGTTATCGCAAAAGTAGGTTATTTTATAGGCAAGCGCAAGAAAATAACAACAGGCGACGGGCATCTCGATGCACCCGCCTCTGGCGGGTTACTCGATGTCCCTCTCTATATAAGGTTAGACTGGATAATATAAGTTATGGGATTTACCCAAGTCCGGGAATGTGGTTTTGGTTGTGTTCTTTTCGCCCGGTTCCGCAAGCTCCACCGGGGCCCGCCAGCCGGACGGGCAGGGTTACCCGCCTGCATAGCGCAGTCGGGCAGGTTCAAATTACGTCTCTTCGTGACAATACCACATGCGTTTATACCGTAGGTATTCAATCCTTGTAGAATAGCATAGACCATACACAATTATTTTCCGGAGGAAATATATCTTTTGTGTCACTAAATGGATTTATGATCAGATATATTCCCTACGGGAAATACATCCTTTTTTTGTATCGTGTTCTACAAGGATATAATGCCTATGGCATAGGCCTATGAATTATCGTTACAACAAACACCACCTTGGAAAATTAAGACAAATTCTACCGGACGTTATTCAAACAATTCTGCTTTTATGCCAACGGTATAATAGCTGATAGAATATGTCATAAATTTATTATACTGATACATCAGGCTGAGGCTGTATCCACGCCAGAAGTACACGCTCATGTCCGCGAGAAGCTGGAGGCGCTGGGTTTCGTACTGGTTATAGAGAGATAAATTATCAGGATCGAAGAAATAACAACGCTTTCCTGCCATTCCTCCAAACCGTAGCATGTAAGCAGTCGGACTTCCACCCGTTAAATTTACCTCATCTTTATATTGCACTTTTAACAGAGCAGAGTACAAGCGTCTTCCATCATCAAGGTCGGAATAATACGGCCTTAGTGTGGCACTCCATTTCGGTCCGAAGTTTTTCTGAAACTTTATTCCCAAATGCTGAACCATGAGATGTTTTATTTTACCACCACCGGCAGTCCCGGTGAAATTGATCAGGGTATATGATGCCCCCAGGTTCATATCATGCATCGGATAGCTTATTTCAGGATTATAGATATTCGTATTGTCGTTATAGGAATAATTGATTTGCTTCGCCGAGTAATCGCCATGTACATATGAATAATTTAAGATGAACAGTGCGTCTGAAAAATTCCTCCTCAGATTAAACTTTCCACTCCATTGAAGATAGCCGTATTTCGCCGCGTTGATTTTCATATTATCGTAGCCCGCGGTAATGAAGTTATTGCCCGGAAGCTGATGAGAGAAAAATAATGAATACATATTGAGAAATTGACCGCTGGTGTATTCACCATGCGTATAATAGGCGGAAGGACTGACATATAAGGAATCGGCTCGTGCAACAGCACTAAAACACAGGACAGAAAGAGCCACGATAGCTATACGCATAACGCCTCCTTACGGGATATTTCAATTATAACACACACAAAAGAAATCTTGCCTGATTCTTGGAAGGAATATAGTGAGGGTGGGAGAATAATCAAAGCCGATAAATGAATATTCCTAACCCAAGGGTTAACCCTTGGGTTAGGAAATAAAATTTCATGCAATGATAAGCGATGTCATGGTAAGTGAACCTGCCACAGGTTTGTCGTTGAAGAAAGAAACTTGTTCGTCTTTTTCCTGCAATGCGAGTGTGTACAAGAGCGGCAAGTAATGTTCGGGTGTCGGTGCCGATAATTTCATTGCAGTTCCTAATGACTGATAATTTATGAGCGATGTATGGTCGTGATTTATAATCAAACTTTTAACTTTGTCGTTAGCTTCATTCGCCCAATCAAAACCATAACCGATTTCTTCTATCTTATCCCACGCAACCATGCGCAGATTGTGGACAATATTGCCGCTGCCGAGGATCAACACGCCTTTTTTGCGAAGCCATGAAAGCTCTTTTGCAAGCGCGTAATGCTCTTCAGGTGTACGGTAATAATCCAAACTTAACTGGACCACTGGTATATCGGCCTTAGGGTAAATATGCCTAACGACACTCCACGTACCGTGATCAAGTCCCCATTTTTCATCGGGACGCACATCTGTCTTCTTTACGTTTTGTGTAACTTCTTTAGCAAGTTCTGGACTTCCGGGTGCAGGATATTGCACGTTGTATAACTCCTGTGGAAACCCACCGAAGTCATGAATTGTCGGAGGTTCTTTCATCGCGGTTACAAATGTCCCGCGAGTTTCCCAATGTGCCGAGATTGCAAGTATCGCGTTAGGCTTCGGTATCGCCTCACCCGCTTTTCTCCATCCTTCAGTAAATTCATTTTCCTCAATCGCATTCATGGGACTTCCATGTCCGACAAATAGAACAGGCATTTTATCTGTCGCCCCGAATTTTTCCGTCATCGTAAACAATTCTTTTGTGTTCATAATTACACCTGCCGCGGAAGCGGCTGCTAATGTTTGTAAAAACTTTCTACGTTTCATAATACAATGCGGAGATGTATGAGCATCTCCGCACCAATTTACTATTTATCTGTTAAATGTGAAACCGACCGATGTGCCATATCCCATACCGTAACCGAGAGAGATATTCAGCATTGCAAGCGGTTCAATGTTTCTAGATGCTGCAAGCGGACCCGCGTCAACGGCATCAAATCCTAATGCGGAAACCAAGTCAACAACACTTTTCTTTGCGGCAGCATCATCTCCTGCAACAAAGACCGATATTTTAGTACCGTTTACCGAAGGATTCTGAGATGCGTATACTTGAGCAAACACCGTGTTAAAGGCTTTTACTACTTTTACACCCGGAACCAGTTTTGCGATTTCTTCAGCAGCGGAAGAAGTGAATCCCACCGTTAGACCGCTGAAATCAGCAGCGAGTGCATTCGTCGCATCAATCAGTGTTTTGCCGTTAAGCGCCGCCTTCAATGCCGGAAGAATTTCTTGTGCGGCACCATATGGCGCTGCAAATAAAACGAGTTCGGCTGCAGAGACTGCATTTTCAATCGTTGCGGCGGAGGCTCCATTCCCGGCCTCTTTCGCAGCGGCTATAGCATGTGCTTCATTCTTTGCTGAAAAGATAACTTCATATCCTACTTTTGCAGCCCAGCTGCCGATTGATTTACCAATATTACCAGATCCAATTACTGCGAGTTTCATTTTACTATTCCTTTATAAATAATTTTTAAATATTGAGTTGTTATTACTTACCGAGACCAAGTTGATTCATGTATGTCTGATTGTCCCAAAACAAATGTTCTTCAACCATGACTCCGTCTTTCCAAATTCCGATTGTCGCCATCGGCATTTTGACAGCCTTACCGGTTGGTTGAATAAATTTTCCATCACCGATGGGCATCGGTTTTGTGAAAGTTCCTTCAAAAACACCAGTGACAGCAGTAAAATTCTTATTTCCGAATTTTATAGGATGTTCGGTAATTCTTGTGTCGGGAGCGAAAACAAACATTGACTGCAAATCTTTGATATGCTGTTCAATACCTTGCGTCATATGTCCGTCAGGCCAGTAAACTATGATATCTTTCGCATGTGATTCGTGTAAGCGTACCCATTGCTGCTTGCTAAAAACCACGAAATCCAGAGTGTCGAATTTTTCGAGGTATTGTGCAATAAGTTTATCATTGGCCGTTAATTCTTTAATGACGTTTTTAAGCGAATCAACTTCAGCCTGTTTTTTACCACTGACCTTAGAATGGGATTGGGCAAGTAAAGAAACTGAAGCGACGAGCAGTATAACTGCGAACATTTTAATTGTCTGTAGAGCTTTCATTTTTGTATCCTTTGTTTACATTGTTTTTATTGAAACATCTGATACAAAAATACATTGCGCAGCGAGGCCGGTGGTAATAGTTATCGGAAGAAGAGTTGTAATTTTCGGTAATCCGGCATAAATCCGGTAACAAAGTTAAGAATTAAGCGAAAAACGGAACTATGAAATTATTCGGTGCATTTCCTCGCGAAAATCGGTTGGTGTCATCCCGGTTCTCTTTTTAAAAACGTTGGTAAAATAGGCTTTTTCGTTATAACCAAGTTCAAAGCCGATTTCTGAAACGCTTAATTCCGAATATATCAGGAGATTTTTGGCTTCGGTCAATTTACGCGTCTCAATAATTTCAGAAACGCTTTTATGCAAAATTGTCTGACAAATATTGTTCAGATTCCTTGACGACATGAAGAGTTTATCCGCATAAAAATCCACGCCTTCAGGCCGTTTGAAATTATCTTCCAATATTTTAAGAAAGTTTTTAAAGGTTGTACTTTGGGTTTTTGCAACTACTTCTTCCGGTGCCAATTTTTTTTCAAACTCTGCCTCTATCATCGCGAAGAGGGCTTTAAGCAGATCGTGCACGATAACCAATTTTGGACTTGATTGCTGCAATTCCCCGGCCATTAACTCGCATAGAGTAGTAATCCGTTGAAAGCAAATACTGTCGGAAATTTCAAGATTGGCGTGCTCATGATAAAAGGAATATAACTTGAATGTAGTTTCGGGAATAAAGTCTGAAGCGAAGCGTATTTGCCACAAACTGCACTTGCCATCATGGAGAAGCGGTTTAACTCTGTGCAGTTTACCTTTAGTAACAAAACTTACGTAGGGCGCGCAAAATATAGCCGCCTTGAAATCAATAAAATGCTCAAGCCGGCCTTCTATACCGATCAACAACTCTTCAAAATCGTGTATATGAGGTTCGTTCGGCGATCCGGCAATTTTTTTTGCATGCTCGGCGTTAATTTTATGTATTTCAAAAGGTAATTTCATTTATAAAAATCAAATCAGAAGCGCAACAGCGCATTATCAAAACTTACTATCTGCATATGTACAATTAAATCTGATTGCCCTTATAATGCTGCAGTTCAATCACCTGTGTATGTGCGGCGAAGTCGGCGGCTTTTCTACCGTCTTCCGTTGCCAAAACCATAATAGGCTCAATCCACATGGTTAGAATATTAAGATAAGGCACAATGTTAATAAGGGTTGAGATCAACTGCCGCAAAGCGGAACGCCCTTTTGTGCACGGTGTGTTGTCGTCCAAATGAACAACCATCAATCCCATTGCCTTTTTCCCGATACTCTGGCCTCTGCCGAGTCCGTCTTTAATAAAACTGTATATTCCGGGCACGATCATGAGAAATACACCCAGGATAATAAACCCGATGAATCCTGTACCCATTGGGTTTCTATAGCAATTACCGAATTCATCGTACGAATATCGGTTCGATGTTGCCATTACAATTCCGATAACAAGGCAAACGATTGCCGGAATCGCCAGCGCAAAACCGATAAGCCCGTCGAGAAGCATCGCAACAAAACGCGAACCCATACTTGCTTTAGGATATACCTGCATACTTCCGGAAGCGGTATATGTAATATTTGGAGACTGCTGTTGGTACTGCTGGAATGCTTCTGCTATTACTGCGCCACCGTCAATAGGACAAAAACGAACACCTTCCGGATATTCTGTTCCGCATCGAACGCATTTGGGAATAAGCTTATCTTCGGTTGTAAGCCGGGCACCGTCGGCATCGCAATATTTTGTGCCGTCAGGATAATGATTTTTACATTTCGGACAAACCGGGTTGATGAGAAATTCATTTTCCAGATTCAAGCCACAGCCCGAACAAAATCTGGTCCCCGGTTCAAATGGAGTCTGACATTTAGGACAATTGTACATTGCATCCTCACAGTCTTAAATTTTATCTGCTCTGTGATTAACGTTTGTGGAACGGAGCCACACAGCGAAAAGTCATTTTCAAATTCGCATGAAAAATATACATTATTGCCGTTATTTCATAATGTCTCATCGCGAGGTCATTTCTTATCGTTTTTACCGAATTATTGATAAATAAAAGATTTCCTTATCTTTTAGGAAAGTAATTTTTTTATTAATCCTTTGGGGCTGTAATGAAATACTTCTTGTTTGTCGCGATTTGCTGCATCAGCATTACCCATTTCGCTTTTGCCGATGATGTCTATCTGAGATCGGGCTATGTTTATAAAAATGTTGTTGTTCTCGACACAACAAATTCATGGGTACGATTGCTAAGTAAAGATGATACCACCACTATTAGATTTTCGCAAATCGTGCGTATGGATATAAAAAAAGCCGATTTAAACGTTAGTAAAGTATTTGAGATATACTCTCAAGAGATCTACAAAGCATATACAGATTCGATAATCGCGCTTTCTGTAATACGCAACAAACAAAAAGAGGACTCTCTTGCGACACATTTAATAGAGTACAAGAAAATTTTCCCGCTATACAATGAGTTATATGTTGAAGCTGCCGGTGGCGTACCCAATGTATTAATGTTTTCGATGGCTTACACAATTCACGACTACTTATCTGCCGGTATATACATGAGCCCAAAGGATAATTTTACCAGCAACTTGTCTGTTGGTCTTACCTTTGCAATGTTCCTACCGTCAGTTACAGACATCTTCAAACCGCTGATTCACGTTTCATTTGCCAAACAATACGCAAGTGCGGCCCTAGGTGCTTTAATTCCTATTGGGAGGGGTGTATTTATTATGCCTGATTTCGGAAGTACTCAATACTATCAAGGCTTCCAAAACGATAAAAGCCATGTTGACATCAGACAGAATTTTTTCTGGTCAATCGGATTCGGCACCGTACTTCCAAAGCTATAACATGTAGTATGTTTTTCATCTAATCTAACGTTGATATTCAATTATATGGAATCTTTATACATCTCCGATCAAACTTTTAAAAATGAGTCATTCGTATTTCCTTATCTTAAGCGGGGTGAATACGAAAACTGCCGTTTTGTACAATGTAATTTTGCCGGCTCTGATATTTCTGAAATCTCCTTTATTGATTGCGTATTTGAGTCATGCAACCTGAGTAATGTAAAACTTAACAAAACAAACTTCAGAGATGTTACTTTCAAGGACTGTAAAATGCTTGGACTCCATTTCGAGACGTGCAATCAATTAGTCCTTTCAGTTTCATTTGACAGCAGTGAATTGGACCACTCCTCATTTTATAAAACAAAAATGAAGAAGACAAATTTTCTCAATTGCCGCATGCATGAAGTTGATTTTACGGAGTGTGATGTAAGCGGTACAGTTTTTGATAATTGTGATCTGCAGAATGCCGTATTTGCTGCATCAAATCTTGAGAAGACTGATTTTATTACCTCATATAACTACACTTTGGATCCTGAGAACAATAAATTAAAGAAAACAAAATTCTCAGCACAAGGTGCGCTGGGGCTCCTATCCAAACACGATATTATTATCGAGTAATTACTTTTTCCCCTTTGCCTTCGCCCGTTCCAGATTTTCTTTTACGCGGAATTTCACAATTCGCGAGATAAGTCCCGCCGGAAGTTTTTTATCAAGCGGAAATTGCACTGACCCCTTTGCATACTTAAACTTCGAAATTTCAGCTTCAAATTCCTTAATTGCAGAAGTCAGAGGGTAAAATCCGATATGATTTTTGAATGCCGCAAAGTACATAAGTCTTCCGTGCAGACTATAATACGGCATACCGTAGCTGATAGATTCAACGGCTTCGGGGGCCGCCTTTTTGATTAGAGTACGAAGTTGTTTCAGTTTTTCCCCGGAATTATCAGGGAATGCCGCGATATATTCATCAACATCTTTTGCCTTATTCATATGCTTTTCCTTGTTTAATGTCTATGCATCAGGAAGATGAAATGTTCCGCCGATGGTATCCCAGCCGACGTGAATGTTGTATTGATCTGCCGATGCCTTTAATCTCGCCAACGGTTCGGTTATCGGTTCCTGACCTTGTCTGAATGTGTAAAAGTGTATTGGGACTACATACTTCGCATTCATGTGCTGTGCCATGGCGAGTGATTCTTCAGGAGTTGCATGAACGCGATGCCAGGGGTTGTACGCACCAATAGGCATAATAGCAACATCAACATTACTGAATCCGGCTTTCTTAAAATTCTCCGTGTAAGCAGTATCTCCGCCGAACACGATTCTCCTGCCGTTCATTTCCAATGCGTAGGCATTAAAACTGCGCCCGTTCCATGCACCTCTGGAGCGGTCGTTTTCCCATGGGAATCTGAATCCGAAATGCGGCACCTGAAGAGCTTTGAATTGGATGCCGTGTGTAGAGGTTGTTTCGTTCCAGTCGAGTTCCTGCAGCGTATTCCACTTCAAGTCATCAATGACATCAGCGGTGTTTTTAGCTGTGATGCAACTGATTTTATGGGGATATTTTTCCGTCAGGTGCAGCAGCGACCGGTAATCCATATGATCCATGTGAGCGTGAGAAAGCAAAACAATGTCCGGCTGAATCATCTCTTCCGGTGTAAGAGCGGGATGCGTGTAGCGGCTTTGACCTAATGTAGTACCAAGAAAATATATACCGATTCTTTGAAATAGAATCGGATCAGTTAATATCTTAACACCAAAAAAATTGATGAGTACGGTTGAATGCCCTATCCAGGCAAGATCTATTCCTGTGTTTTTCCATAGATGCGGTTCTGGTTTTGCATCAGGGGCGGTAATTGTGGCGGCTTTTGTATTGGCAGTCTTATCAAGCGCGGGCATAAAAAACAATGCACCTGCGGCGGCCATGGACTTTTTCAGAAAGGACTTTCTATTCATAACTCGTTCGTTGTTCAATTTCCATCCATAAACATTATACCGGAATATTTAATTCCCAATTTCCATTAATGCTGTTTTGAGAAATGAATAAAGTCATCTTTCGTAATGCCGAACCTGCACTCGTTTATAATCTTTTCATTTTTAAAAATCGCATTTTTCAGAATACCCTCGAGTTCAAAACCATTTTTCAGAAGAACACGTTTTGAAGCTTCGTTAAAATCGAAAACACTCGCATATATACGTTCCAGATTCAAAGCGAAGAATCCATACTCCAGAATCAGTTTGACTGCAACCGTAGCAATGCCTCTGCCCCAAAACGGCTCGCCAAACCAATAGCCCATTTCCGCGCTTAACCGGTATATATCAACCTGCGGAACGAGACCGATACAACCGCATAATACGCCTTCATATTCTACTCCAAACCGTACCGGAGGATCATCCGTCATACAATCCTCAATGAATAAAAGCGCATCCGATTCATGATACGGATATGGGACATGATCACGCAGGCAATCCCAGATTCTTTTGTTATTGCACAATGCTGCAACTTGAGCGGCATCAGTTGGAATCAGCTTTCTGAGTTTAACCAAAGTATTTTTATCAGACATCATCCACGCTCCGCAGATGCCGGATCGAACTCCACCTCGCCGGGAATTTCTCCATCGTCGATATCGTGAATCATGAGATTTTCTTTCGGTAATACGCCCCGAATTTCAATGTGCAGCATTAGTAATCTCTCTTATTGCTTCGGAGCATTTCTAATAAAATAGTTCACTATTGCAGTACGTTGCAGTTCAGTAAACTTTGAAGAAGACTTTTTCAACAGGTCGGTAAAGCGGACAATCTCGTCCGGGGCACCGGGATATCCGATGTTTGTTTTATCAGGCATAACGTTTGTGTTTGCGATGAGCTTTCCTGATTTGTCCACAAAGGCACAGAACGGTAAGCCCGCATTTTCTCCGCCGTACTTTTTCATTATTTCTTTGCCACCGGGATTTTCAAGTGAATCTATTTTCCCGCCGCGTTCCATAACGTCTAAATATGTCACTACCCAGTTATCTTTAAATATATCTTTAAGTTCGGGACTGCTAATAGCTTTTTCTAATCGTGTACACCACTTGCACCATGAAGCGTGAAAGATAATCATTACATTCTTTTTTTCTGCCTTTGCTTCTTTCAAAGCGGTTTTCATAATTTTATCTGCCGATAGCGGTTTTGGATTTTGTGCACTGACAGAAAGTGTGAACGTTATTAATACGAGAGCTACCAGAACGTTTTTAAGCATTGTCTTTCTCCGAATAATTAAAACTAATAATACAAAGATACAAAATAGTGAAACAGGTAAAACGGTAAGCCTTACCGCAAATCTTATCAGAAAGAGAGCTATCACTGCAAAATTTAGTACCTTCATATTATTGAACATGAACTCATAAATTGTTTTATCTTACAGCATGCATTATTACATTTAATGTATTTATTCAAAAATCAGGAATCATTATGAAAACAAAATTTTTCTATATGATATTTTCCATCGTTCTGCTTACCGGCACATATGGGTGCTGGACTGTATCTCAGGATGGAAATTACAAACAAAGCAATAACTCCCAGACAAACTATTCCGAATATAACCCGAACGATTTAGATGCTTATGGCGAATGGATCGTTCTTCCCGATTACGGAAGAGTTTGGAGACCTTCAGTTAATACGCAATGGCAGCCGTTTGCCGACGGACACTGGGTTTATGATGGCAATGATTGGGTATGGGATTCATACGAACCTTATGGTGCAATCGTTTATCATTATGGATACTGGGAATATGTTTCAAACCATCGCTGGATTTGGATTCCAAATCGCGCCGGCTGGTCACCTGCTTGCGTTGTATGGACCTACTATGGTAATGAAGTTGCATGGGCACCACGTCCGCGTCCTGGACATGACTTTGGCAATCCCTGGGATGATCAACCACATCAAGGATGGATTGTAGTCCATAATGAAAATTTTTATGATAATCATGTTAACAATCACAGAATCACCGATGTTTCGCGTGATAAAGGCAGATACCGTGATGATCAAATCACCAGGAATCAGCCTTCGGTAAAGTACGTTAGGGACCATACGAATACTTCTATCCCGGTCACGCAAGGTATCAGCCGAAACGGAACACTCCGTCCAAACCGGCCGGTCGAAAATACTCCGACACCGGCACATAATAATCCGGCTCCGGCAACCGGAACAACGGTTGGAAGGCCTTCGGCAACAACAAACCAAACTCCGACACCGCAGACACCATCAGCACAACCGCCGGCAATTCATACTCCGTCAACACAAACTCCTGCCACGCAGCAGCCCGCAACTCAGCCCCCCTCCACTCCGGCTCCGGGCAGAGGTAATGTGACTCCGGATAGAAATGAACCGGGCAGAACGAATACCGGCACGACTACCACAACGGGTACGAAACACCCTGTAGTAGGCGGCCAAAGCTTAGAACCAACGCCTGTAAAGCCTCAATCGGGAAAATCAACAGTAAAAACTATTCGCTCTTCCAATAAAAGCACCAGGAGCACGACACCGTCCAAAGGACAGCAACAGCCTGCCAGAGAATCTCAAAATGTAAAAAAAGCTGTTCAGGTAAAAACCCGTCAACAGCCGGACGAAGGGAGACAAGATACGAAGGTTAAATCAAGACCATAATTAGCAGCTGCAAAAAGAAATGAATTTATCATAACAATTTTATATCCGGTATTCGTACTGAATACCGGATATAAAGTATTTTGAGGTATGCTTAGTGAAATTGTGTTAAGAATTCCTGCAACCTATTCGAAGAGTTTATCCCCGATCGCATTTTTGAGTGTATAATAATTTAATACTTCACGGAACATGACCTGTAAGTGCATGAGTTTGGCCTGCGTCAACATAGTGGAAGCATCTAAGACCTCAAGATTTGTACCCGCCCCACTTTCATATTGCAGTTGAGCGCGTTCAAGAGATTTTTCCGCATACGAAATTTGCTTTAGCGTAATGGAGAGCTTTTCATTATTCGAAGAAAGATCACTCACGGACTGATAAATCTCCGTTTTAACACTTTCTTTTGTTTGTTCGAGCTGCTGGTCGCTTGCAAGTACTCCGGTCTCAATTTCCATTTCCCGGTTTTCTCTTATGTTTCCGTTAAAAATCGGAATCCCCAGTGACACACCAACCGCCCAATTACCACGAAGAACATCAAGATTTGGCTCAAACCCGTTTTTAATTCCGTACATTGCCTGTGTATTTATTACCGGCTTATCCATTAATGCGATGGAAGCCTTCTGCATCCGTGCCGAATTTTGGGCATCAGCGATTAATTTAAATTCCATCCGCTGGGCAGCGGCGACATTCATAAGGGAATCCGAATTAACAATTGAGGGGACAGCGAAAAATTCTCCTGCTACTTCAATGTTCTGTTTTCTATCGTAACCGATAAGTTCTTTCAAGGCGACTTCCTGTTTCACCAGTTCATTTTTTAGTTCTACAACCGCATTTTCATTATCCGCTAAACGTGTGTTGGTGCTCAACACATCATACTCAGTTGCAGTACCACTTGCAATTTTACCTTCGGTAATTTTCAGGTGTTCGCGAAGCGTTGCGGCTTCCGCCTGCTTTTCAATGATACTTTGTTTGAGAAACAAAATAGTATAAAAAATGCGGACAGTCTGATTGGTAAGTCTCGACTTAATCAAATTTTGTTCATCAAGGATTGACTCCCGGTGAGAACGCAAAGCATCGATCTGTGCATCACGTTTTCCAAAGTCATATAAAATATAATGTGCTGCTACAAGGGCGTTATAATTGTTGGAAGGTGCCAACTCAAGATTTTTGCCTCCGAAAGCAAACTCCGGCAAAGGTCCCATCAGCAGGTATGAAATTTGAGCATCAACTTCAGGAAGGTACGCACTTTTTTGCTGCTCTATACGGTAGTGCAGAGTTCTGAGGTCTTCCTCTTTTTGTTTTAGCAAAGGACGATTTTGCACCGATAATTTCAATGCCTGATTAAGCGTAACTATATCATCTTTATCGGTTTTGCTTTGCGCCTTCAATCCGAAGACACTAATCGATAGGAGTAATAGTGTATAAATAAAAATATTTCTCATAAAAAATCCATGTATGATTCAATTAGTCCATAATTTAAACTTTAGCAGAAGGGCGGCTCTTCCCTGTTTTTAACAAGACAAGTGGAATAAGTAAAATAATAGCAAGTATTGCACCGATAAAGAAATCATCGTTTATGCTTTGTACAAATGATTGCGATGCCAAATTACGGGCGATAAGTGATTTCGCCTGTGTTAAAGCGTTACTCCCTACTGCCCCGGTCGCATCTTTTATATAATACTTTGCCGTGTTTATGGTATGCTGAAAAACTTCAGAGCGAGTATTCACTGCTTGAGCAAATGCCTGCGTGTGAAAATTGTTCCGCCGGACCAGCATGCTTCCCAAAACGGCAACCCCGACACTGCCGCCTATTTGCCGCACGGTGTTAAATAGCCCCGATGCCTGCGCCATTTTTTCACGGGGTATATCCATTAACGCAATTGAGCTTAATGGGGTGAATAATAACCCTATACCGAATCCGCGCATATACATCGGAATCATAAATTGCGCGTGTTCAGTCGTCAATGAGAGAAAATGAAACAAGTAAAAACTGACAGCAACAATAATTATTCCAACCGCTATCGGCACTCTCTTACTGTAATTATCGCTGATATATCCGGACACCGGTGAGATTAGAGCCTGTACCACACCGAGAGGTAAAAATACCATACCTGATTGTGTCGCGGTAAAATCTAATGAGTTCTGCAAATACAACGGTATCAGAAAGGCATTTCCGAATAACACGATACCGATAAAGAAGAACATGATATTGGCTATGCCGAAGTTCCTGATCTTCAATAAACTCAAATCCAATATCGGATGTTTTACATTGAGCTCTGCAGTTATAAAAACAACAAATCCGGCAAATGAAATCGCGAAACAACTTAGAATAAAATTCGATGTCCAGCCGCCGGTGTTCCATGCCGCATTGCCATCCGCAAGTCCGAGCAACAACGCGACAAGAAAAACAGCCATTGAAAAGAAACCGATGTAGTCAAAATCCCGTGCAGCCTTCGCGCGGTGTTCACGCTGAATAAGCCAGATAGCAAACAGGCCAACAATACCGACGGGTATATTTACATCAAAGATGGCGTGCCATGAAAAATTATCAATGAGGAATCCGCCGACCAATGGCCCGAGCGAGACGGATGCAGCTGCTGCTATGCCCCAAAACCCGACTGCAATGCCCCGCTTTTCCGGAGGAAATTCCCGCGTTACGATAGCGAGGCCGACCGGCATGAGGAAACCTGCGCCTGCGCCTTGAATTACTCTGAATACGATAAGGGCGTTTTCATTCCATGACAAACTGCACAGGAAAGAACCAAGTGTAAATAACGCCATCCCCATGAAATATGTCCTTTTATAACCGAAATGATCGGCGACCCACCCTGACGTAGGCAGAACAACGGCAAATATCAACATGTAAGCGGTAAGCACCCACTCAATTTTATCAACACTAGTGCCGAAGATTGCCATCATTTTTGGAAGTCCCACGTTCACGATAGTGGAATCCAAAACCGACATGAATGTACCGATCATAACACTAAACAATACCCACCAGCTAAAGGATTCATGCTCATGATGCAAAGAGGGTATAAATGATCTTAAACGTTCTTGCAAAGCGGCACCTAACCTTTAATCTTGATCTTAATTTCCGTTGACATTCCGGGCAATAATGCAGGATGATACCTGCCACTGACTTGTTTAATGGAAATTTTCACTGGTATCCGCTGAGTTACTTTTGTGAAATTACCTGACGCGTTGTTCGGCGGAATAAGCGAAAACTGTGATGCGGTGTTTGTACCCATTTTATAAATAACGCCGGCATACTGTAAAGCAGGATATGAGTCAACTGAAATGGATACACTATCACCGAGTGATAAATGCCCTAAGTCGGTTTCCTCAAGATTGGCTGTAACCCAAACATCCTTCATATTGTACACGGAGAATATCGGTTCGCCGGGTTGAACAACATTCCCTTCAAGCACCCAGCGTTTTGCAACAACGCCATCCATTGGTGAATAGATTGTCGTATTCTTTAATTGTGTCATAATGACATCAAGTTGGGCTTTCGCAGTTTCAATTCTGGACTTATTGATATTAAACTCAGCCTCAGCAGCTTCAAGAGCTTTCTGGGCATGATCATATTGTTCTTTAGTAATTATACTTTTCTGCAACTGCATTTTTGCCCGGTTAAAATCATCCACAGCCTTGGCAATAGTAACCTTGCTCAACGGTATGGTCTCATTCGCTAGATTGAGAGCGGCGATTGCCTGTTTTTTCTGTGCAATAAGATCAGTAGAGTCGAGTCTGGCAAGTACATGCCCGGCAGTAACCGTATCTCCGTCAGTAACATATAAGTTTGTAATTCTGCCTAATATTTTTGAACTCACCGACATACGGTCAGCATCAACATACGCGTCATCAGATGATACGAAACCGGCATTGCTTTTGTACCAGTACCATCCGGCAATTCCGACTCCGATAAACAAAATGAGAGGTACCCAGAATGTTTTTCTTTTATAGAAGGGTCTGTTTTTGTCTACTTCCTCCGGAGCTTCGATTTCATTTCCAAGAGGATCCAATTCTTTTTGAGCCATATAAGTAATCCTTAATTTTCGTTTCCAATTTTATTTACCAGATTTGATGCTGCGAATGTATATATCGGTCGCAACACGCATTTCTGTTTCCAATTCTTTTAGAGTATCAGTCGAAATGTCTCCGCCATGCATTTTCGTGTAACGAATTCGCAAGCCATGAAGCATATGCAGAAACACCATAATTGTTTTTTTACAAATCTTCGCATCAAACTCTCCGGACTGAATGCCCATATCAACAATTTTCTCAATGAGCGCTTTTTCCTGTATTTCAAGTTCGATGAAAAGCTGTTTATTTAATGAATTCCCTGTTGTGGTGGCAAAATATACTATTGAACCGAGATTGAGCAATTTTCGAAAATGTTGCAGCCTTATTTCGGTATACTGTTCTAATTTGTGAGCAGCAGAGCATTTCTTATCGAGAATAGGAAGTAAATTCCGCAGGAGTTCTTCCTGCTCGTTTTTTATAACGGCACGGAACAAATCTTCTTTTGTGGGGAAATAGTAATACAATGATGCTTTACCCAGATCCACTTCTGCAGCGATTTCATCCATCGTTACTTTAGAAAAACCATATCTCGCAAACAGTTGTTTTGCCGCCTGCACAATAGCATTGACTTTTGCAGTATTCTTTTCGGACATACAGTGCTCCATTTTTCGACTTTTTTACTTGAATAGTCGAAAAATAAAAATAAATTTTTAAAGTCGCAAGGTCATTACTAATGACCGTTACTTCTCAGTCTGGATTATGACGCTTTACTAGCAAAATAATAGAGTGGAATATTATACGATGATATTGTTCCCGGTTTAAACTGCCGGGCTTGTTCAGCTACAGTGCAACATGGAAAATTATTTTTGCAAAGTGAATTTCTTTGCCACACGACTGTTTCGTATTCTCCACGGCAAATCCAAATCAGAAATTTGATTAAGAGTCTTTATTCACATATATTTACACCAACCTAATCTCGAATTATGACGATTAGATTTTATACATCTGCTTGCAAGTCGGTTTTGTAAATGATTTGACCATACCCCCGGTCAAATTACACAGTGGAGGCAAGCAACCACTAAAAAAAACAGGGCGAATACCGAAAAGCCATACGAGTAGGCAAACACAATATAGTGAGGTTACAATGGTTAAATCATTAAAAAGCATCCTTCTTCTTTTAATCGTAGGCATATTCTTTGCCGGATGTTCAATAACAATGCCTGTCAATGCAACAAGCAATACCATAGGACATAAGGTTGGAACTGCAAAGGCTACCGGATATTTAGGCGTTTTATTCTTTGATCAAGATGCAAGTATCAAAACGGCTGCAAAGAACGGTGGTATCACAAAAATTTCTACTGTTGATATCAAATCCAGTTCTATTCTTAACTTATTAGTAAATTATGAAACTGTTGTTACAGGAGAATAATTTCTTACTTCAGGAAGCGCCCCACGGCGCTTCCTGATTCTTCATCATGGAAACCACATTATCCATCCGGAATTTTATGAAAAGAAAAAAGTACATTGTTTTGTTATGGGGACTCACAGTTTTTGTGATGCTTCTGAATATAAGCTGTTCCCCTTCTTCTAATTCCTTATATGAGACTTTTTATGTGGGAGACGAAGGCATTCAGTACTATATCCGCCCCTTATCTTTTACCGGAACCGATGACTCCGAACTGCAAATGGACTTCACCTTGAGATATCGCACAGTTATTAAAGATTCCTCAATAATTAACCTAACGATAATTTCCGACAAAGCTTACAAAAGTTTAGACAGCATTGTGATAAAAAACGATTCCGCGAATGTTGTCATGAAAAATTTTTCGACTATGTACATCGAAAGAAGCGGGAATAATTTTTCTTCGCGCTTTACCACGCGCACTGCGTTAAAGGATTTCAAAACGCTCTTTACCAATAGTACTTGGTCAGTCTCAACATATGCGTCTGATACACTGAATATATTTACCGCCCGGAATAAAACACGGGACAAAATCAATAAGCTGTATTTCTCGATATTTTCAACGTTTTAAAGACTTCTCCTCTGTCTTTATTTGTCTAAGCAGCTGGCGAATAGAATGCTGAATTCCGGGTGACAATGTTTTTAAATAATGTTCATCAGCAAGAAGCAAAATTTCAGTTTTCAGTTCCGGATACTTTTCTGCAATTTTAACGAGCATTCTGAATGCCATCATCCTAATCGAAGGGTCTTTCGAAATATCTTTCCACAGATCAATACTTATATCGAAAAGCCGGGATTCCTGCCGTTCCGATAATTTCATCGAAAGTGCAATTTTTAAAAGTTCGCGTTTCTGGTTTTCCTGCGCGGCGGGAATGTATTTAATAAAATTATTGAGATGTTTTTTCGCACGCGCGTCATCGGGAGTTATACAGCTCCACAATAGCCACGCCGAACGCCATGCGTATGGTTGATTATCCGTCACTGCCAATTTTGCCGCCTCATCATAGGCTTCGGGATGTGTATTCATGTATGCAATCATCCCGTCTTTGTACGAACTTAAAAGCAGTTCCTGAAAAGGAGTCTCCGGATTCAACGGCTCATTATTTTTCTTATACTTTGGAGACATAGCAAACCCGACTTATTAAAAGAAAATGATTCACAACTATTTTAAATGTAGCGCAAATTCCCCATAGTTCATAAATCACAGAATCAAATTAATCTAATAAATCACCGTTATTTTTGCAGAAGGATCTTTCTGGTAAGTGCAATGGTTTTGTTTCCGGATTTTTCAGGAGCCAGGTTCAGTCTGACAATATAGACACCCGATGAAAGATCGTTACCATTGAAGGAACATGTATATCTGCCGCGTTCTTTCGTGCCCAAGTTCATATTTCGAATAATTTGCCCAAGCATATTATACACGTGCAGGGAGACAGTACTTTTTTCGGTCAGACTATAGCTGATGGTTGTTGAAGGGTTAAAAGGATTAGGATAAGCGTCCAGTGCGAATGCATAGTTTGCATTATCACTTGAGGTTATGGAACTAACAATTTCCTTCGTAACGGAATAGGCAAGTGATTGATCGCTGAATGAAATTGTATATGAGCCGCTGTCGGTAATGGCAAAAGAAATATTAGGACCTCCTCCTGTTGCGACAACAGCAGTGCCGGAGAGGCCTGATGTGTTGCCCCAGTCTATTCCCGTCCAATTCCCTGTATTTACAAATTTCATTTGATAGCTTCCCGCGCCGAGTGCAACTCCGGTTTTTATCCAGATATCATCTTTCAGTGCCATCTGCATTGCAGACGGTGTCCAATTGTTAAAACTACCACCGATATACATTGCGGCTTGATGCGGAATGCTGCTTGTAACTGTTACTGTACACGCGGCAGCTATATTATTATCCGCAGACGTTGCTGTAATAACAGTCGTACCGGCACCAAATGCGGATACCAGACCTAAGGAATTGACATCGGCAACCTTCGTATTGCTCGATGCCCAAACGATTTTCTTGTTTAATGCTGTTGAAGGTTTCACAGATGCCGTAAGATGTTTGCATCCCCCGGCATTTAAAGTCAACGACGCGTTATCAAGAGTAACACTCTCGACTTTATTATAAGCCTCGGAAAGTGTTATCGTTTGCTTTGGCGCAAGCTGTTGAAGCGTACCGCCATTCTTGATCCAGATTGTTATTGTTGCCGAAGGATTATATACCGAGCTGCCGGAATACTGAAGATTATATATCGCGTTAAGATAATCGGCAGCATCAATTGCCTTAGCGTACCAGATGTCGCTTTTTCCGGTTATCTTTTTACAGAACGCCGTCATACGATTCCATCCGTCATTGCCGTCAAGCTCCCAGCTATGCCCCCAGATAAACATACAGGCCATGCGTTCTTTTTTATTAATGATTAACTGATTGGCGAAGTAATCTGCATTGTTGAAATGCGCTGTCGCACGCCAGGTAAGTAATTCATAAGGCAAGGCTGGAGGAATTTCAAAATCGTACCGGTCATTAGTAACCCTCGCGTACGCAATGTTCAAATCCTTTTCAACCTGAACGACTGTATCGTTGAACGTACCGAAAGGATACGCGAATCCCCGCACCTCATATCCGGTAATGTTGGATAGTTTTGTTTTGCAATCACCAATCTCCGATATCACCTGAGCTTTGCTTTGCGTTTCCAGGTATGGATGATCAACTGAGTGTCCTGCGACCTCGTGGTTCTTATAGAGTGCAGAAAGTTCGGAAGATGTTATATAATTAGCTTGGTCCAGTTTTCCGGATGTAAGATTAAAAGAACCGACGATACCGTATGTATTAAATATCGAGACTAACTGCCGGTCCTGTGTCCCTGCATCATCAAAGCTCATTATCAGTGCTTTCCATTTTCCGCCCGGCCATGCGAATTTTTCCGGATCAATGGCGAAGGTCTCGGTATGCAGGATTTTTTGAGCAGAACCGTTTATTAATACTTTATTTTCATGATCGATGATGAGCGGATCATCCGAGAGCGGACTTTGAGCATCAACAACAATTGTGTTTGCAATATTTTCCTGAAGTGCACAACGGATGTTTGCATCATTAGAGCATATACTGGTATAAAGCACACGCGTCCAAGTGCCCGGACTTACCAAACAAAAAGCGAAATTCGCTCCCTGCGGAATTTCTCTCCAATCACTACCTAATGCAGGCAAAGTAATTCCGGAAAACGAAAATGATACTGCATTGCCTGACACTGTTGACGTATTTGTCGAATTACTCCACGCGTTGCAGGTTCCGGCAAAAGCAAGTTGCGCACCCTCAAGACGCGACGGGAGATTCTTGATAGTAATCTGTACATTTGTCTGTGCAAATGATACCTGAATGGGAACAATCTGCGATAGAATTATTATGATGAAAAAAACGCTTAGAAACCATTTATTTCGCATTGTGCCTCCGAAATGGAATAAGGATCAAACGGTAAGACTAACAGTTATAATAAAAGATTAATAACTATGATTTTCTTTACGAATTTACGACACGGTGAGGTTGAAAAATATAACAAGATTTCCAGAGTATTGTTGTATATTATCTATAATTAATAAATATTACTCGATATTTAACCATTTAAGTTAAATGAAAGCTCCTGTTTACGAATTTGTTGAATTTGATTCCTCGCAGATACTGGCCCGAAGGTTAGAGCAGGAAACTTTTGACGGACCATACCACTACCATGCCCAATACGAGCTAACCTACATTGAAAAAGGAAACGGTGAAAGATTTGTGGGTAAAACAATGTCACAGTTTGCGGGAGGCGATCTTGTGTTTCTCGGCTCAAACCTTCCTCACAAATGGAAGAGTATACCCGAAAAAAATGCTGAGGGCTTGCTTAGTGCTATGTATATACAATTCGGTGGGAATCTGTTCTCCAAAACGCCGCACTTCAACTTGGCATTTCCTAAAGTCACATCACTTCTTGAGCATAGCCAGCATGGGATGCAATTCACCGGTGAAGCCGTAGAAGTCATTCCGGAAAAAATCCTGTCTCTCATACGTGAAACGGATGATCTCAGAAGATTAATCCGGCTCTATGAAATAATTGATTATCTTGCAGACTCTAAAGAGTATTCTATCATTGATAGGAACTTTGATATTTCAACATTCAATCCGAAAGACCGGAATAAAATGAATCTGGTTTTTTCGTATCTCATCGAAAACTACCGGGGAGAGGTATCTCTGGAAAAAGCTGCTGCCGTAATTAATCTAACGCCCAATTCCTTCTGTAAATATTTCAAGAAGGTTACAGGTAAATCGTTTTTTTCATATGTCATTGAGTACCGGTTGAACCACGCAGCAGAACTACTACTCAATACAGGCAGACCGGTTTCCGATATTTGTTATGAGAGTGGATTTGATAATATCCCCTACTTCAACCGGACATTTAAAAATGCCTTCAGGGTTTCTCCCCTTCAATATCGTGCCAACGACAGCCGTTAAAATCACCATATTGAGAACCCCCTGCGTATTTTGCAGGGCTTCCGGATTTTGATATATTTAGTAACCCTTAAACTAACTTCAAAGTCAGGCTATGAAATACACGGGATTTTCATTAAAAGCCAGTCTTGGCTTGATAATTATTTTGTGCACACTGTCTTACCCCCAAGCTTCCATCTCAATCTCGGAGAAATTCACTCCGCAAAACACTCAGGCATTTTTGGATTCGTTAGTGCCTTCTGTCATGCAGCAGCAGCATACGGCCGGATACGGAATCGCGATTGTTTATAACAACGAAGTGTTTTTAACGAAAGGTTACGGATACGCGGATATTAAAAACAAAAAGACGGTAGATCCGAAAACAACTTTGTTCAGAACCGCGTCGGTTTGCAAAGTACTTCTGGCAACTGCCCTGCTTGATCTTCGCGACCGAGGATTACTTGATATTCACAAGGATGTTAATGTATATCTTCGCTCATTAAAAGTACCGGAGCGGTTCGGTAAACCGGTAACCGCCGCACATTTGCTTACGCACACACCAGGCTTTGATGATTTCACTATCGGTAAGTCATCACGGGATGAAAACACGGCGCCGAAGCTCTCCGAATTTGTGAAGAAACATCTGCCCGAACGAATAGTCCCTCCGGGCGAAGTCATGATGTACTCTAACTTGGGAATGGCTCTTGCTGCTGTCTTAATTGAAGATATAACTGGAAAAGATTTTGCGTCGTATATGCGCGAGCGGTTATTCACGCCGCTTGAAATGTATCATGCATCATATAAAACGCAGCCGCAATTTAAGCAGGATGTATATCACGGATATGAATTTTCAAAAGGAGTACAAAAAGAAATTCAGTTTGATTTCATCAATGATTATCCAGCCGGTCAAATGCTTACCACCCTTGATGAGTTTACCCATTTTATGATTATGCAGCTTAATAAGGGAGTATACAACGGGAAACAAATTATTGCTCCTGCAACGATAGCAGAAATGCAGTCGCCGCAATTTACGCATCACAAAAAACTTCACGGTGCAATGGGTTACGGATTTTTTATTGATAACTATGAAGGAGCAAACCTTATATATCATGACGGCGGTTACCCGGGGATACTCACAAGAATGCTGCTCCTGCCTCAAATCGGGCTCGGCATATATTCAGTAACAAACAGCTCCGGCTCATATATTAACCCCATCGTCACGGACGCATTTCTGAAACACTTTTTTACGTTTACCAGAGACCCCGATACTATCCGTTACCCGATAAGCCCACTTCCTGCGTATGACGGCAATATAGATAGATTTGTCGGTACGTATTTTCTCAGCAGGTACTCACGTAACGAAATTACCAAAACGGGTGTACTACTCGGAATGACGGGATTTGATTTAAAAATCTGGAAAAACAACAAGGGCATGTTGATGATGCCTGATCTTTTCGGAAAACCACGCAGGCTCATTCAGGTTGAACCGTTGTTATTCCGCTCTATTGATGACAACTATTATATCAAATTCCGGCAGGATGAAAATGGCCGCATTACACATCTATTTACAAACGGAACAACAGCCTTTGACAAATTACCTTACATGTTAACCACCTCATTTCAAGGATGGCTGCTGCTCGGCCTGACGTTCTTTTTTTCATTTTGGATTCTTACCGTACTGGCAAGAAAATTATGGGCAAAAGTCCGCAAACAGGAAATCAAAAGAAGTACACTGAACACATATGCCAACCGGCTTGCTGATCTGTATATGCTGTATCTTTTATCACTCGGCATCGCAGTCTTTGTAATTATGGAGCCGATTGAATTGCAAATCGGATTCGGATACGGCATTCCGTGGTATTTTTATCTCATACAGACAATCCCGATTTTATTTGCGCTCGTAACCGTGCTATTTGGTTACCGGATTATTCAGGCAGTGAAAAACAAAGCAATGGAGTTTTATAAGGCAGTAGGATATTCGCTATATTTCTTGATTTGCATTTCAGCTGTATGGTTTTTCTACGTGTGGAATTTATTAGGATATTGGTTTTAAAGAAGATTAGTTTGATGCAATAATAAAGCCTCCCGAACTTCGAGAGGCTTTTTTATGCCAAGACGACGTTATTTCGTCAAGATGAGTTTTTTAACCGAAGAAAATTTTTCGGTCCGTAATTCGTAAAAATAAATTCCCGAACTGAGATGACTTGCTGTCCAGTTGAGTGAATGCGTTCCTGCTGAGAACTCATGGTCTGCTAAAACATCAACCACTTGCCCGATAGCATTGTACACGGTTAATTTCGCATTCATTTTTTCGGGTAATGAAAAACTGATTGTAGTTGAAGGATTAAAAGGATTGGGATAATTCTGCGATAAATTGAAAGTCGCCGGTTTTTCACCTGTCTTTTGTTCTTTAACTTCCGATGTATTTATTGCACGGCGGAATACTTGCCCTTTGTATATGACATAAATAGAGTTATTTGTAGCTTTTAACGAGGTTGCATAGGAAGCGCTGCTCAACCCGTCATTCAAAGCACTCCAGCTTGCACCTTTATTTGAAGAAACATACACACTGTAATCATTACCGGCATAAAGTACACCGTTAACAACGATCAGTGTAGAAACAAAAAGATTATCCAAACCGGTATTTGCTACTGTCCAGTTTGCGCCGCCGTCGGTTGACGTGTAAACACCGCCGCCGCCGGTTGCTGCAAACAGTGTTGTTGCAGTATTATCGCGAATATACGTTATCGCATTTATGCCATTTGCCGGCAGCCCGGTATTGCTTTTTACCCAGCCTGAGTTTGGTCCCGACTTGTATAATCCCTTGGAGCCTCCCGTGGCAATATACAAAGTAGTGTCCAGTCCGAGAAAGCCATTGATAATATAACTCGGCAGCCCTGAATTATTCACGGTCCATGAACTACCGCGGTCGTTGGAAACATATACGCCGCCGTTTGAAGTTGCCGTGTGAAGTTTTGAGAAGTACTCATAAACGGTGTTGATAATGGGCGTAGTTGGTATGCCGCTGTTTGATGCCGTCCAACTGCTTCCACCCAGATTTGTCTTGAACAATCCCCCTCCTGTTGTACCGGCATATACTGAATCGCCGATAATGCTGATTGAATACACTGATAGTTTGGTCAATCCGGTATTTGCCAGAGTCCAGGTTGCTCCTTTATCACTGGACAGATAAACCCCGTTCGAAAGGGTTCCGACATACACAATATCGCCTTTTGCACCTATACAGTTAGCATACGCAGGACTTAAAGTTCCCGTCGCGACCCACTGTGCTGATAATTTCATGGGAGTTGCAATAGTTAAGAAAAGAGCATAGAATACGAGCAGAAAAGTTGATTTCTTCAAAATCACTCCAATAAATAATGTATAAGTAAACTTGGTTCAACATTAAAAACAATTAATGAATAAAATAGTTCCCCGATTCATTGAGAATTTAATCAGGTATGATACAAATCAAGATTGGAAAATATTTCCTGATGTGATTAGGAAAGTGAATGTAATGGAAGCAGAATTATTGAGCGTGGAATTTTGTTCCGCGCTCAACTATTTCACTTGGCAAGTAATAAGGCGAGAATTCTCGGCAACTCCTCACCTTTAATAGAGTATTCAACTATTTGAACTAGTTTAATTTTCATATCAATGAGCGGTTGAATAAAATCGGATACCTGATGCGTGTAACATTCGAGTATCTGAATACCTTCAGATGATTCAAATCTGGCTTTTGACCCCGCGTATTGTTTATACGGATGGAGCTCGCCGATATAAATACATCCTCCGGGAGCTAAAACTTTACGTGCTTTTTCGAAGACTGGTTCAAGATGCTCAATATGTTCAAGCACAAGGCTGAAGGTGATAAGATCATATGCGCCGGAAGCGAATACCCATTCGCCTTTAATATCACCAAGTAAAAACTCGACTGATGAGGGATACTGCTTTTCTTTTGCCTTGCATATCATTTGCTCGGAAAAATCAACAGCCGTGACATGTCCTGAAATCGAGGATAAAAAAGCAGTGTTCTTGCCCGTACCGCATCCAATTTCCAGAGTACGATTGAATTGCATTCCGCTTAACATCTCTTTAAGGACACCTCGCTCGGTATCGCGAGTTGCATTTACATTGGTATCGTATATTTCCGCCCAATTGTTATACGCTTCTTTAACGCTCATGAAAATATCTTCTTTAAAATTAAAGTGAATAATATATAAAATTCTGCAAAAAGAAAACCACCAGGCAGGATCCCGATACGCCTGCGGCTATCGGGATTTCGCCCCGTCTATGGCCGGGGCTCAACTTGCACACTAATTCCTTTCGGTTCCACCATTAAATAAAAAACCCTCATGCGATGCATGAGGGTTTTCAACATTCAGCGAAAAAGGTATTTGCGAGTAACTTGAACCTATCCCGCCGTTGGCGGGATGAGTCCGATAATAATGAATTGGGCAGGATCCCGATACGCCTTCGGCTATCGGGATTTCGTCATCCCGCAATGCGGGATTCCTCAACTTGCCACGAGTTCTTTCCCATTACTACCAATGAAAGGGCTGCCCTTTCGGACAGCCCTTTCATTGGTAGCGGGGGCAGGACTTGAACCTACAATTCGCCGCGGCGAATTATGTGCCCGCCGATAGTACCTTGTTAATAAATTCTCTGCCAACCCCGGTTTTTAACCACATTTCTCTTCGTCGCGCCTCTTGATATGTAATATATTCTTCCGAATATATTAATTTCCAGTCAGTTCCTCGTTTGGTCCATCCGGCTAAGTGATTTTGGTGTTGGTATAATCGTTTATTTAGGTCAGTTGTGCTGCCGATATATCTATACCCCTCTGCAGACTCAAGTACATACACATGATTCATGACTCCTCCTGTTATGAAACGAAAAAAGGCTACCTTTTCGGGTAACCTTGTCTCTTAGTAGCGGGGGCAGGACTTGAACCTACAACCTTCGGGTTATGAGCCCGACGAGCTACCAATTGCTCCACCCCGCGGTATAAAAATCTTTATTGGAATCGCGATAACCAATTATTTTTGGCGAATTATGAGCCCGATTTATCCGCCTTCGGCGGACGAGCTACTCCCGACTTGTCGGGACTCCACCCCGCGATATTTAGATAACAAATTTACGACTTTTTTGCCGGATAGCCAAACTGTTTTGAAAATAAATCCTACAAATTGTCATATGAGATGAATGCCCCCATTCTTTTGGGAGTATCACATATTTAACTGCAAAAAGGCTGCTCCGGAGGTTTTCAGGAACAGCCTTTTTCGAAAGTGATGATTTTATTTCATGAATATCATTTTTCTGATAGCCGTATAAGGTTTCACGGATGGGTCATTCGGTTTAATATCAATTCTGTATATATAAACTCCGCTTGGCCCTTTAGCTTTCCACATGATGAAATGAACGCCTTCTTCTTGCTCATTGTCGAAAAGGTTTTCTCGATACTCACCTGTCAGATTAAAGATTTCGATTGTGACATGGCTCCTCGCCGGCAATTCATAACTGATAGTTGTAGTTGGATTAAACGGATTTGGATAGTTTTGAGAAACATTATATGTCTTCGAAACAACTCCATTTTCATCGCTCACTGCCGTGACGGTATTAACGTAGAACTTATCGGATAATGCAAACATCTGCGGATCGGCACTGTCTTCAATTTTAATTTGGCAGGAATCCTGCAACATCGCCGGTATACTCCACGTGTAATTTCCCAGTCCGGCTGTTACTTTTTGAACAATCGAACTCCACAAAGTATTACTTGATAGTTTATAGTAAATATTTACCAAGCTGATATTTTGAGTAGTCCAGGAAATAACAGGCTTATCATTAAGTAAATACTGCGCTCCTTTAACCGGAGCTATTACCTTCACATCTTTCTCAAAATCATGCTCACGTAGGATTATGTCATCAAACCGGACTCCGTAATTTGAATTACCCAAATTTGCACAGAAGCGTGCTTGATTATCAGTCGCCGCTGTCATTTTAAAACTGAATGAGTAAGTCTGCGGTGTAGTTCCAATGGTGAATATCTGACTACCATAAGCTGTATAATTTCCCGAGTTCTGAGAAATGCCCACATCCACTGTTCTTGTGGCTGCTGCGGATGCCTGAAATATGAGATCATATGTTTTGCCGTTCTCAACCGCGATGTTGTTTTGCAGCAGCTGAATATGCCAGCCCTGAGTACCCCCTTTTGTTATTGTTAAATTTGCCGCTCCTCCTGTAAAGGTAAAGGAAGCTGTCGCGCTCGCGTCAATGTAACTATTCCAATTTGCCGCACCATTGGCAAAATCCCCGTTTACGATAAGATTGGGGAAAGTAGTTTTGGTTACTGAAAATGGGGTGTCGCATGTGACCGTGTATGGTGCTGCGTTTATAGTTACCACACGAATATATCCTGAAGCGGTGGACAGATTCGGAACACTCCAATCAAATTGCTTAGCTGATGCGTCAACACTGTCTTTAATCAACCGCCATGTTGTTCCACCATCGAATGTATATTCCAACTTAACTAGTGTAAGGTTTTCACTTGTCCACTTTATGCGGAAAACCTGTCTACCTTGAAGACTTTCACCCCCGGCAGGTGCTGTTAATGCAATACCGAATAGAGTAAACGGTTTGCTGCTCACCGACTGAATAGAGGCATCGCTGAGATCAGTCAGACGGATCAGGCATTGATTTGAAGCACTCGAAGGAAATGTAAGCATGTATTTCCCGTCCGTCGCCTTAACCGACGCGGTTCCGACAACCCAGCTGCTTCCTCCATCAATCGAATACTCAATTTTAATATCCGTGACGTTTGCCGAAGTCCACGTTATCTGCTGAGTCGAACCTTTCGGATACAATTCACCGCCAGCAGGAGAGGTAAGCGCGAGTGTATGAATCTTTTTCGGGACAATTGAAAAAATCTCGCTGGTATCATATACCGAAGTGACCGAACCGGCCCCGCCTATTTTGATTACGCAGTTATCCGATACTGTGTTGGGAATTATCCAGGTGGCATATAAATTATACTTCGTGGGATACGCAGCGAGCCATGTACTTCCATTATTGGTTGAATACAGTATTTGCAAATTATAAACACCATATTGTGTCCATGTTATTTTTTGTGTAGTGCCGACTTCCCACTGCTCCCCTCCTCTTGGTGAAGTAATCTGGATAAAATATTTAAGGTCAACTGAAAAGTATTTAACTTCACCATACACACTATCGTCAGCCACATCGGAGACAACAATCCTGCCCCATGATGTTGAAGTGTTTGGCGGAGTAAATGCAAACCAGCCATCGGCGGCGCTAACGGAATCTTTACTATAGAAAAGGGTTCCTCCCGAGTAGTATTTTACATTTACTTTCTCAACACCTCTACTTTCCCAGGTTACGTTTATCAATGAATAAAACGGATATGTTGCACCTGCTACCGGAGTTTTAACAATAATAGATCTTGCAATCGTAAACCGCTCACTCACGGAATTTATTATTGAGGCATCAGCATTGCTGACCCGCACCTTGCAAACTGTTGAGGGAGTATTGGGAGCAATGAAAGCATACTTGCCGTTAACAGCAGGAATTGAAGAAAGCATAGTACTCCAACTTACACCATCATCTTTTGATAATTCGATCTTGCAATTGCCCACAAGATGGCTTGACCAGATAACCGTGATAGTATCCCCGACAAAATACTTATCGTTCAATACCGGTTTTGCAATCGTTATCCAGGGATTCGGGTCATAGTTTATTGAAAAAACCGCGTTACTTATATCTGAAATTGCCGCGTTGGAGTAATCTGATACCCGGACAAGGCAAGTTGTTGAATTAACATTCGGAAGTGTCCAGTCATAACTGCCGGCAGCAGCGCTAAATGCGGAATGTATCACATTCCAGGTACTTCCGCTATTGGAAGAATATTCAATCTTAACGGCCGTCAGTCCACTGCTATTCCAGGTTATCTGATGCACAGTTCCAGCATCCCAGCTTTCTCCGCCATTAGGTGAAATTACTGTGACCGATTTAACTGCATCAATTGTAAATACGGCATCACTTACATCGTACGTCAGACTGCTCGTCGCATCGGAAACTCTCACGAGGCAATTTGACGAGGCTATGTTTGGCGTAGTCCATAAGTACGATGCCGGACTTGCCGCCACAGATGAAGTTATGGTATTCCAGCTTGTCCCGCTATTCGAACTGTACTCAAGTTTTACATTTGTTACTAATGAGCTTATCCATTGGATGTTGTGAGATGTATTCGGTGCCCATACTTCGCCGCCGTTCGGGACAATTAATGAAATAGACTTAACGGCTGTTCCACTTATGCTAAAAATATTACTAATAGCGTATACAGTGTTATCCGCCGAGTCAATCACTTTTATCCTGCATTGCTGCGAGGACGTATTCGGAACAGTCCACGCGTACCCCCCGGCACCGGTCGCCAGATTGCCGGTAATTTTAATCCAGTTTACGCCGTTATCGGTCGAGTAATATAAATCCACAGCGCCTACATTGCTTGCAGTAAAACCTATCCATTGCTGGGTACCGGGAGCCCAAGTCTCACCACCTTGCGGAGCATAAATACTGATTGAGCCAGGCTCTTTTACCTGAATGGTAAACGGCGAGCTTTCAGATTTAACCGAAGTATTTGAAACGTCTGTAATTCTAACCAGACATGCGTTTTTTGTTTCACTCACCACAGGAAGATTCCATGTATAGCTGCCGCTGCTTGCAGCGGTACTCGCGGTGATAACAGTCCAGCTGCTTCCAAAGTCCAGAGAGTATTCGATTTTAACATTGTTTACCCCATTGCTTGCCCATGTTATATTATGAGTCGAACCGGAGTTCCACACTTCACCTCCAACCGGAGAGGTTAGTTGAATTCCTGTTCCTTTATCAAGAATGAAGTTATCAATTCCAACATAAATAGGGCCTAACTCGGTAATTACCGATCCGGCTACAAGTGAAAGAACAAATATAAAATAGTTACCGGAAGCCGGAACAGTAAAACCGACATTGTACGTGTTCCACGTATATGTACCACTGCCAAGGCCGCTCCAATCTACATATCCCGACGCATCCGCACCCAAAGGCTCCGGAATACCATTACCGTTAACATCACGCAAATATCCAAATTCGACAGGCGGAGCTCCTGACAATCCCATAGGGCTCGTCCATGCGGCAGACACAGACAATTTATAAAACGTTCCGCTTTGCAGTGAGACGGAATTGGTAAAAAACCAGTCTGAGGAAGTCTGGTTTACACTTGCACCACATATAATCGCGTTAGGTGAAGAGGCCGCCCCCAATCCTGCCGAACTGCCCTGAATTACTTTCCACCCCGTTCCGGTAGCCGGCGCACTGTTATTATCAGCTTGTGCAGGGTTTGAAGAATACGGCAAGACTGTCCAACCCGCAGGCAGTGTTCCGGCTGTTAAGCCGTCAAAGTTTTGAGAAATTATCTGCGCGTTCAGATAAAACGCAGGGGCAAGAATAAAGAACAAAAGGAATACTGAAAAGCGATTTTTTGAAAGGTTTTTTGAATCGAGGACAGAGGTACAATTTTCCATAGCGTTCTCCCATTGCAATAGAAGTATGTGTTAAATTGTGAACAAATAAACCATACAAATGGAACAAACTCTACCCGGATAGGGCGAGTTTACCGTTATTTGTTGTAACAAATAATTAAAGTATTTTAATATAAATCAGCGGACATATGAAAGTCAATTAAATAATACTCCTCGCGGCCGGATGTGCATACCCTCACAAGTAAAATGCCAGAAGGATTGTGTCCGCAGGTTGATGCTTTTACATTGAAGCAGTATTGGGTGGGAACTTTGAAAATGGTGCCTTTAAGACCCGTACTGTAGGGTTTTCGCCTTGAAGTTATGTCGTCAAATCTTGAGAATATCTTTTTAAAGTTAACTGAATAAAAGTGTTATTCAGTACTTCAGATTTAACGGGTATAAATGACTTTTCTTTATCAACAGTTCCGAATAACGGTATTCCCTTACCTAAAAGAACCGGAATTATGGTAATGATCATTTGATCTATCATATCCATATTGAGAAATGTCTGGATTGTTTTTCCTCCATCTACGTAAATTGAATTTTTACCACATTCTTTAAGTTTCCGGACAACTTCGTTCACATCGCCGGTGATAACCGAAGCCCGACCACTGTAATCATCGGGCAAAAATGACAACGTTTTAGACCAGACGAAGACAGGTACTTCATATGGCCATTGCCCAAAAGATTTCACCACATTGAAAGTATTCCGCCCCATGAGAATAGCGTCAATGCCGCTTATAAATTCTCCGTACCCTAAATCATTATTTGCAGGTGTAGGAATTGATGTCAGCCAATCAAGGCTGCCGTCTTCTTTGGCGATGTAGCCATCTAAACTTGTGGCAATAAACACGGAAAATTTCATCTGTTTCTTATTCATCTTTGTCAAAATAAGTCGAATTACTATTATGCCCCAGTAAACAAAACCGATGTACATGGGGTTCAAATTGGAACCAACTATATATCCAACAGGTTATATAGGTAGATTTAAAATAGGTATGATAATATGATAACTCCCGAAAAATTTTTAGCAACATGGATTCTATTCGTAAATAACGGTTATTTGGAGGAACTTCTTGCCTTATATCAACAATCCTCCGTTTTAATACCGACTTTTTCAAATCGGATTCTTGATACACCTGAAAAAATCCGGGATTATTTCGAAAAACTCACTTCACGAAAAGAATTAAGTGTTGTTGTGCATGAAAAAACAGTTGCCTCCCACAAAATAACGGACAATGTTTACTCAATGAGTGGAATTTATTGCTGGCGCCATGAAGTTGATGAGGAGCTGTTGAGTTTTGAAGCGCGGTTCAGCTTTTTACTTGATCTTTCGTTGCCGGCACCTATTATTCAGCATCATTCCTCGCAAATACCCCGAACGCTGTAGAACTTGCGCAAAGATCGTTTTTGGAACGTACCGCAGAGACGCAAAGAATTTTATTTAAAGCAAATCACATACACCAGTGAAATCTCAATCGAGACTTTTCAACTACTCCTTACATCAAAAACAAACATGCTTTGCGGCGTTTGTTTTTGCGATTGCTAGCCAATTTTAATAGCGACCTGGCGCCTTTGGGTTAATTTTTCTTCTATTTACTGCTTAAAAAAGTTCTGAAGTATCCGCATTCCTGAATGATTTCTTTATAATAATTTGTTTGGGAATATTCTTTTTTCAGCAGCCTAAAATATTTACCCGCCTTAAAATCGCCGGGATAATCGGCAGGTTTCGAATAAAAGAACGCGTTTTGTTCACACTTCGCCAACATAAATGCACATTCAGCTTTTATCTCGCGGTTTGTTACATTATCGTACGCGAGCTTATAGTAATATGCTGCACGTGAGCAGTCATATATCGGCAGCTCCTTAAGCGGCTTTACTTTTAGAGTGTCAACATCGTCATACCAGCTGGTATAGTTGTGACCAACGTCAGTAACATAAAAGACCCTTGCATTTCCGTAATAGGTAGCATTATAGAATCCGTTTGCCAGTTCATAAGCCTGCATAGCATGCTTTTTCGGATCTTTATCCACCATGTTTTTCAGCAGCAAAATTTTATTAACAAACTCGACCTTTGTCATATGGACTGGAATCTCGGCGGCATGGTCGCAGTCGTGGCAATCGTTAATGTGAATAATAAAAGGTTCACCGAGTAATTTGGTTTCTGCAAAGATATTAGGTCCGTTATAAACTTTTTTCAGGGAGTCGTAATATCCGTCAAGGACAGCCTTTTTCACCTGATATTTTTCAGCGTTATTTCCCTCTTTGTACAGTGCCAGCGCTTTTTCAATACTGCCGTAATAAAACTCATTGACGGCCATATAATCATATAGCGATTTGCGGCTCATGGGGTATTGCAATAAATAATAGCGCTCGATCTCCGATTTTTCCGGTTTATCCATAAATGCTATCATCTTTTTCATTTGTGCGGCTTTATCATAAAAATAGCGTCCACGAGGATCTAGCAGTTCTCCTTTAACCACATCACCTTGTTTCCGGTAGCATTCCGCGAGCCGTGATTTAGCCCAATTCAACGGATCACTCACATAGTATGATTCGGGTTGATGCAATGTAAGATACATAAAGTCAGGTGTTATTTTCTTTTCAACTTCGGCGTCAATTTTCGATACGGAGTTAAGTACGCACATCAAGCGTGTGATGCAAACCTGCCGGCATATATCTACATCTTTTTCACCCGATACTTGTACCTTTGCGAGGACTGCAAGTGCTTCATCAAATCGCCCTTTCGCCGTCAGCAAATACGACGAGGCCAAATCCCACAACTGCGGTTTATTTGTATTTCCGTTTTTAGCAACAGAAACGATAAAGTTCATAGCATCCGCAGGAATAACTTCAGAACGTGGAATATAGGAAATTTGATACGACCGTAATGATTGATCATTTCCCAACCATAAACTTTCTTCCAACTGATTGATATACCGGCTGACAAGAACATCAAGCAGGTCGGATTTAGTATCAAGCGCGTAAATTTCTTGCATGGCGCGAAGCGGATCTTTGTATATACCGAGCAAATGCCAAAGCACCGCTTTTTCCCTGTTGCTCTTTGCCAATCGCAAACATTGATTCCAATCGGCCTCCTCTACAGGATGAAAACTGTAATATGCGCCGATACGCATCGGTTCACAGTTATCATAGATACGAGAGAAAATGTAATTTGCTTCAGCGTAACGCTTCAGCCCGACTAACGCCCCTGCCGCATAACTCATTGCACGGTACTTTGTAATACCGGAAGGAAAACTCTCAGCGTACTGCCGGTAAGAATTGTAACACTCCTGAAATTTTCTAGAATAATAATACAGACGTATCGCTTGAAATTCATATCGCTGGCGGATAAATGTATTCTTTGCCAATGGCAAAGCAGTCAGTACCTTGCTGATAAGTCCGGATGTTAATTGCTCATTTTTCCGGGGATCTTTTGCGTTCTTCGTTGCTTCATCATCGTAATCATACCAATACTGCGCACCGTACACCGCCACCGGCTCACACTCTTTTGCCACGCGCAAGTATGCAAGAAATTCACCGGCTGTCGCTTTATTTGCCGCTAGTGCTGCAGCCACGGCTCGGAGTGAATCCTTCAAATCCGTACCCGGATTTTGCATATGCATAATAGCATCAACGTCTTCCACCCTGATTTTGTAAAGTATATACGCGAGTTCATCATAGGTGAGCTTGTTCTTAAAATAGCCTTGCCACTCTAAAATATTCAAAGAATCGCCGTCGGCAATCGTTGAATATTTTTCTATACCGTATAATGTTTGTGAAGTTATCCGATAAAAAGGCTTATAGGTTTTTGACTGAGTAATCTCGGGATTGAAATAATATGCCATGCCCCAGGAATCTATGGCGCATGAAAGCAAGTACGCAGTAAATCCGATGACAAATACGCTAATCGAAATAAGAAAAGGTTTGTTGAATATCTTTTTCATTAAAATTCCCGAGATTTAGTGAATCCAAATCAAATAATGTAATTGTTCTTTTCGATTTATTTATATGACCGGCTAAGCTTTCGGCCGCCTCTAATAATTCATCACCGCTCAGCCGTTCAATCTGTAAAATATCATTTTTCATAAAATAAACGCCGTGGAGGAAAAAGGAACTCTGCACAATATAGGTCCCGTTCGGCATTTTTCGAAATCTGTCATCCTTTAAAATATCACAAACAAATGATTTATTTATCAGGTCAACAATTTTTTGTTGTCTAATCTGCAATATTTGACTGAATATCGGAAGAGCTGCATCCAGGGGAAGCTTATAACCTTGCAGATAGCTTATATATAAGCCTGCATCGTCCTTGTTGTAAATAGAGTTGCGCTGAGTCGTTGCTTCTAACTTACCTATGTTATAAAACATCAACATCCCGCGGTCAACAGGGGGCACTCCGGTTCTTTTCGAGTATTTGATTTGATGCAGCCGGATGGTCGCACTAATTTGTTTACGCTGGAGGTGCAGATGATTTTTCATCTTATCGAGAAGCGTGAAGTACTTTACTCGTGTTCCGTCACTCCAATCGCAGTCAATTTGAACTTCTTTGAAGGCAATGGAATTCTTATTGCACATTCCTTCAATTTGTGACATGATTTTTTGTGCGGCAGTGTCTATATTTTGTAGCTTCAGATTTTGTATCGCTCTATTCGTAATAAAAACCGTCGGGATGATCTCCGTGCTTACCGGAGGCTTTTCGGAAAAAGTAATCTCTCCAACGGGAATTATATCATCTAACTCTGCCGCCCAGTCAACATCAAACAACCGGACATAGAGTTTTGTTATCCCGAGCTCATGTAAAGAGTGCTTTTCATAAGCAGTCAAATGAAAATTCGTCTTCCAATAATAAAAGGCTCTCTGATTTTCGGATGTGCCACGCCCGCAAGAATTGAACAACATCAAAACAAGAGAGAAAATACAGACAAATATTTTATACTTGAATAAACTCAATCACGACTGCCGATATTTAGTATTTTTGTGTATTAGTACTACAATTTAATCGTTCTTCAATAATTAATTCCACAAATATTAATTACTTAGTTACAAAATTACAATAGGTTTCGTACTTCGCAGATATTATTAAATTAGCGTTGAAAATTATTAATTATATACCACAAATACATCCAAAACGGACATGCAATAATTAGCTTACTTTCCGCAATCTTATTGATTCACCGACCGCTCAAAATCCACAAAAATTTTTAAACTTATCCGGTGCCAAAATGAACCAAATCTCAAAAACCACAGATGATTTTTTAGCTTTTTGCAAGTTTGAAAAGAACTTGGCTCCATTGACTATAAAAGCATATACGATAGACCTGTGTCAATTTTCGAATTATTTGTCGAAATTCCCATCATTAGATAGAATCGAGTTAGTAGATAAAGTAGTAGTGCGAGATTATTTAAAGTATATGTATAACAACTACAAACCAAAATCGCTAAAGCGCAAAATCGCAACGTTAAAAGCTTATATGAACTTTCTTGAGTGTGAGGACTATATACTAGTCAGTCCTTTCCGGAAGCTTAAGATCAACATCCATGAAGGGAAAAAACTTCCCAAAACAATAGATTTTAAGAATATTAACAAATTATTTAAGTTTTTGTACAATCTTCAAAACAGCAATAGCCGAAGTCGAAACACCATTATTCGTGATATCGCTATTTTGGAATTGCTTTTTTCAACTGGAATGAGAGTCGCGGAGCTATCAACACTCTCTATTAAGAATATAAATCTTACTAAAGAAAGTGTCCTTGTAAAAGGAAAGGGTAATCGAGAACGGATTATCCCCATAGTACATTCGAGTACAATAAAAGCGCTTTCAGAATATTTCCGTCTATTCCGGCCGGATTTATCAAATGGCAAATATTTCTTCCTCAACCGCTTAGACCATCGCATGTCAGAGCAGTCAATAAGGCTAATGATTCGAAAATACGCGCGAAAATCGAACATCCCCCATGTTACACCTCACATGTTTCGCCATTCTGTTGCAACTCTACTTTTGGAAAACGGTGTCGATATACGCTTTATCCAAAACATCCTAGGACATAGCAGCATAAACACCACTCAAATATATGTTCAGGTAAATGAAGCTCCTAAAAGACGGATATTAAAATTAAGGCACCCAAGGAATAAAATAGCTTTATGAATCAACGATTTGACGCTATGGTTTTATAACGGATAACTAAATATTATCAATGGAAACATCATATACATTAAAAGTGTTTAAAAACACCCGAGACAATGAATTAATTAAGGCATTGAAGCTATATAGTGATAATATTGAACCTGCCTATAGAACCAGCACAAAAGAAATACTTCACTGGCTACCGCGGTATAATAAACAGTTTGAAGATTCGTTTTTTATTTTAGGATTGTACTACAATAGTATTCTGGCAGGATTTTGTGAAATCGCTTATTTTAAAAGAGAAAATTTTATTATTGTTGACTATCTTGTGATCGAAAAAAAATACAGGGGCTTACATACTTTCTACACTTTCTTAAATCTCGTTTATGACTTTCTGGCCGAGTCGGAAATGGAATATGACTATGTAGTGGTTGAGATAGGATATTTTAATGAAAAGCTGGCGCCTCCAGAAAAATCCCGTCAACTTATAAAATTATTGAAAATGGCGAATTTTGGAGTGTTGAAATGTTCTTATTTTACAGCTCGACTCGGAATAGACAACATTGAAAGTGAGATGAAATCCGTTTTGATGATATATTCAAAAGCGAGACCAAAATCAATTAAAACAGCCACATTTTTTCAAATTGTTGACGCAATTTACTATAAATACAACCAACGATGGTATAATGCGTTTTTGTCAGAAGATGAAAAAATTGAGTATCTGGAGAGCTTAAATAAACTTAAACAGCGAATAAAAAAAGAATTAAAAGGTAAAAAATTCATTGAGATTAATGGATTCAATCACCTATTCGAAGAAAACATAGGAAGCTCAGCCAGTCATAAAATTAACGTATCATTGACTCGGATTCTTATTTTTTCTATTGTTTTAATTTCTGTCATTTCCATTTTTCTCTATGCCAAGTTCAAATTCAACATAGATATTACAACCATATCTACCCTGATATACACGGCGATAGGAATTACCGTACTTTTGGTTGTTATTTCATTCAAGGGTAGGAGAAAAGTGGTGTCTTCATTTATTTCTAAATTATTTGATTGAAATATATCCTAATCTTTCTTCATTAAACACATTACATTTGATGCAAAAATATTCATTATTGGAATGAATCTTAAAAAGGTATCAAGTGCTCCAAATTTAGAAGATAAGTTTTCGTTTTTCGTTAGCCGATAAACCAATGGAGAGAAAATGTGTATTTTCCTCTTTTTACATACCTTGAAACCATATAATTTCGAGAGTTGTCTAATCAAAAAATTTGAATAATACCATATTGACTCTTTTTCACCCCGATAAAATGTTTCCATAAAAACGCTTTCAGCATTAAAGTCTTGATTCCCGATTAACTCAAGTGTTAGACTACTTTCATATTCAAGATATAAGTACCCACCTTTTTTAATTATTCTCGCTAATTCATCCATTACCTTATATGGATCACAATAGTTAATTACACTACCCACGCAAATAATAATGTCAAATGAGTGCGCTTTATAAGGGCAGTTCTCCAAATTTGCAACGGATGAGTATTGAATGTTTTGTAGTTTCATTCTGGATAGATCAATATGAAATATATTTTTATGCGATAAATCCCAATTATGCCCAGCTGAACCTGCGTTTAAAATTAGTTTTGTTTCGTCATGAGGAATGACTTGAAACATCTCATGAATGAATGCCCTAATCTGGGTATAGGTGTGCCAATGCCAACTATCATCTTTATCCCAAATAATATCAATTTGATCATACTTGTTGGCAACCTTTTTTGTGTCAATATTTTCCATTGATAATATTTAGTTATCCGTTATTATTAAAAAAGTTTAGTGCAATCATCATGAAAAAAGATTCTATCTGAGACAGGAAAAGGATTAACAACAGATTGCCTCAATACAGCTTATTCTTCCGATAATTTCGGTAGAATTATTTAAATTTCCAACACTTGTGCATCATTAGCGAGCATTTTTAGTATAATATTTGCTTTAATTCGGCGAATAAAATATTAAAGGTTCACTGCTATTGATAACTCTGCGGGCTTATCTAATATCATTTTTGCCCCGCTTTCCAGCAGTTCTTCTTTTGTTCTGAAGCCCCATGTAACACCGACTGCAAACATTCCGGCATTCTTTGCTGTTTGCATATCGGTACTTGTATCGCCTATATATGCAATGTGCTTAGGCCGGATACTCCACCGTTTGCTAATTTCCAGGGCTCCGGCAGGATTTGGCTTTCGATATTCCTCACTCGTCATGCCTATGACTATATCAAAATATCCCGGAAGCAATGCCTCAATTATTTTCTTTGTCAGTTCGTCGGCTTTGTTTGATAAAACGGCAAGTTTCAGCTTTCGCATTTTCAATTCATCAAGCAGTCCAATAATTCCAGGATATGGCTGTGATTTAACCAGACAGTTTTTCCGGTAAGTCGCGGTCATAAGTTTATGATATGAGGAGACAGTTTCTTCATCACGGCACTCTTCCGGCAATGCCTTTTTAACCAGATTGCGGATTCCGTTGCCTATGAAATACTTATATGTTTCAACATCATGAACCGGATAACCGGCATTCCTTAGTATTTCGTTCATAGAATCTGCCAGATCATCAAGTGAATTTACTAGGGTCCCGTCGAGGTCGAAGATTATGCCTTCAAATTTCATAACAATTTCATTTCAAATACTTTAACAGAATTGTAATTGTAAGGAATTCATAAAGAATAATCAAACGATTCACGCCAAGCCGCAAAGTCGCGAAGGAATTTATAATGGGACAACAAATATGATCAAACTCCTCATATAATTATTTGCGCCTTGGCGCCTTTGCGTGATTTCTCTCCTTCCCGTTATACAAGTCACGGCGAATGGCCCGGAAACTAAACGGCCCGAATATTGGTTATACATGAAAATTAGATTACCCGGAGTTCAGCATGAAGAACGATTCGAATCCAAAAGTTGACGCGTTTATCGGCAGAGCGAAAAAGTGGCAGGAAGAGCTCGGATTATTACGAAGCACTGTCCTTGATTGCGGATTAGCTGAGGACTTCAAGTGGGGACATCCTTGCTATACAATAGAAAATAAAAACGTCCTCGTTATACAAGGTTTCAAAGAATACTGCGCACTTATGTTTTTCAAAGGAGCACTCTTAAAGGACTCGAGACAAGTATTAATTAAGACGGGAGAAAATACTCAAGCCGGTCGTCAGTTACGTTTTACCGACATATCACAAATCGTAAAACTTGAAAAAACTATCAAATCGTACGTCAAAGAAGCGGCGGCAATTGAGAAAGCCGGATTGAAAGTCGAAACGAAAAAAATTTCGGAGTATACTATCCCGGATGAATTAAAAATCCAATTCGATAAAAATCCTAAACTCAAAACATCATTCGAATCTCTCACTCCCGGAAGACAGCGCATGTACCTCATATTCTTCTCATCAGCCAAACAATCACAAACACGCGAAGCCCGCGTCGCGAAGTTCATTCCTAAAATCCTCAAAGGTAAAGGGATGGATGACTGAGGAGCTAATTTTCAATTCTCAATTATTAATTTTCAATTTTTAGTTTTCGACATTCTCGATACATCCTGACTGAAGCCGGTATGTATTGCGAAACCGACACACCTTAAATTGATAAATTAAAGCTTCCTCATTTCCTTTAAAGTTTTGCCTCCGACACCAATGTTTTCTGCCGGATGTTCCTGTATATAAACGAAAAAGAAATCAGGCGGGTACCCGGTAATTTTAGCAGCTTCTTTAGTAAGATTTTCTACTAATTGTTTCTTTTCTCTTCACTCAATTTATCTATTGCGACAGTTATTGCCGGCATATATAATCTCCTAATTTAAACGAATAAAAGCTTATTTGACAGAAGGAGCAGTTTTCATCGGATCTATACCGCTTGCGGCCCAGGCGATCGGTTGATTCTGATTCATCCCGTCCAAACGTTCCATTTCTTCAGCGGGAATTTCAAAATCGAATAAATCCAAATTTTCTTTAATGCGGTTAAGATTACGGCTTTTCGCCAATACCGAATAGCCGTGCTGCAATCCCCACCGTAAAAGTACCCGGGCTTCCGTTACTTTAATTTTTTTTGCAATTTCACTTGTAATTGCTTGACATTCTTTTTTTATCCCTGCAAGAAGTTCTCCATGTTGCCCTGCCTCGGCGCGCCATGTTGAGAGTGGAGCTAGCGAACTATAGGCAATCGGGGCAATTGCATTATCTTTCATGTATTTAGTTAAGCTTCTTTGAGTATACATCGGATGAAATTCAATCTGGTTTGCGTCGGGCTTGACTAATCCGGCAGTGATAATCTCTTCAATGCTCTCTTCACTGTAATTTGACACTCCGATATATTTTGTCAGTCCCGATTTTTTTAGCTCTACAAGAGCATTCCACTGTTCAAGTCTCAATTCAGATATCGGGGCATGTATAAGATAAAGGTCAACATAATCAAGCCGGAGTTTTACGAGTTGAGCTTTTAGTGTTTCAATTGTCTGTCCGTAATTTTTTTCCGGAGCGCTCCATTGTTGATATCCGGGAAAGAGTTTGGTTGTTACAAAAATATCATCTCTGGAAATGCCTGCCGATTCTATACCTTTTTTTATCCCTTTGCCGGTACCCTCTTCATTATAGTAACTTTCAGCCGTATCAATATGTCTGCATCCTGCTTTAATCGCCTCAGATACACAAAATTCTGCCTGAGCGATTGATAGCTGGTATGTACCGAAACCCACCAAAGGCATTCCTATTCCATTGCGTGCTGTTTTGGATATATCCATGATATTCTCCTTTTCAAAGTATTACACAAGATGGTAAAGGCTGCAATGTCGAAGCCGACACCATTATCATTTTTACAACACAAATATCCATAGTAGTAGTCAAATTGAAATGACCTTTTTCAAAGGATAAATGACCTATTTCAAAGAATGTATGTTTTTTCTATAGGAATTTGGTGTGGTTTTCTGCTGTTTCTTGAAAAAGCGGTTAAAATGCGTCGGCTCACTGAACCCCAAGTGATAGGCAATTTCTTTGACACTTAATGTTGTATTCTTTAATAGCTCTTTAGCGGTGGATAGAGTCCTTAAAGCAACCCATTCGTTCAAGGATTTACCTGTTTTGGTTTTGATCACAGAGTTTAAATAATTGGGATGAAGGTTTAACTTTTCAGCAAAATATTGAGCTTGTAATTTTACTTCGTTTTGCTGTTTCCGCCTGATTTTCCTGAACTCCGATTCTAAAAGCTGCTTAAATGATTTGACAATTTGTGAATTCCTGCTCCCCTCAAGTATCGGATTATAGTCCAGCCAAAAATTTTCTTTCAGCTTTAACAACAGCACTACAAATAAATTCCCTAATATCTTATTTTTATATACTGATGATTTCTGATACTCCGCAAATATCTGCTTATACAAAATCTCGAATTCAGCGAAGTTTTTTTCTGAAAGAGTTTTTGGAGGAGCTATCTCGGCCAGAAGAAACGGGAACTCATCAAAAATTTCAGAGTGTACATATTCCTCGAGAAAGCTTTCCGTAAACGTTATCATATACGCATCGCGCAATTCATTTATCTCAAAGGATTTAATATGTCCCGGATTGGTGAAATAAACAGATCCGGAATTGAAAGAAAACTTATTTTCATCAATCGTATAAAATCCCGCACCGTCTTTTATGAAACTAACAGAAAAGTAGTCCTCGCGAAATTTTGGAGATTTAAATGGAATTTGCCGGATGATAGAAGGTTTAAAATGAATAGTGAAGTCCATTTCCTGTTCAAAAGGTAGATTCAGATACTTATACATATCTGAAATACTGTGATGTATTATAAGTTCCATATTAACTAAATAATTATATCAAAGATTGTATATACGGCATTGTGTGGAATTAAAATGTTTTCTTAAAAGAGTAGTTTTTGCCGCACCTTACAATTTGATACAAAATTAACCATTTCAATACAAATTCCAAACCGTGTATAATTTTGTGTGGTCTAATGCTTCCACAATTCTCTATCTAAACTCCTGTATTGTATTGCTTCGCTGACGTGTGCGGCCTGGATGTTTTCACAGCCATCAAGATCGGCGATAGTGCGGCTAACCTTAAGTATGCGGTCATACGCGCGGGCGGAGAGTCCGTGTTTTGTCATCGCGGTTTTTAATATTTCAGAGCCGGCGCTATCGAGCTTGCAAAACTTTCGGACTTCTGCAGTTCGCATATCGGCATTTTTATAAATGGAATTATACGCCTGGAATCTGGCTTCCTGAATTTTGCGTGCTTTGTTAACGCGCTCACGAATTTCAGCAGAGGTCTCACCTCCTGCTTCGGAGGAGAGTTCTTTATACTTAACCGGAAGGACTTCAACGTGAATATCAATGCGGTCGAGCAATGGTCCCGATATGCGCGCCATATACCGCTGAATCATTGGTGGAATACATGTGCACCGTTTATTCGGATCAGTATAAAAGCCGCAGGGACAAGGATTCATCGCCGCAACCAGCATGAAATTCGCCGGGAAGGCAACGGTCATTTTCGAGCGGCTCACGGTTACCCGGCCGTCTTCAAGCGGCTGACGCATTACTTCAAGTACATTCTTTTTGAATTCCGGGAGCTCATCAAGGAATAAAACACCGTGATGAGCAAATGATACTTCACCCGGTCTGGGGAATGATCCGCCACCAACTAAAGCTGCATCGGATACCGTATGATGCGGGCTGCGGAAGGGCCGCTCGGTAACTAATGCCCTGCCGGGCGGAAGTATGCCGGCAACAGAATGTATCTTTGTCGTTTCGAGGGCTTCTTCAAATGCCAATGGCGGTAGGATTGTCGGAATGCGTTTTGCCAGAAGAGATTTACCCGACCCGGGAGGTCCTATCATAATAATATTATGTCCACCTGCCGCGGCAACTTCAAGTGAGCGTTTAACATTCTCCTGCCCCTTCACATCACGGAAATCTATATTGTACGAATTCACCTCGGCAAAGACTTCCTCAAGCGGCGTAAACGACGGCTGAAGTGTTGCGTTGCCATTCAGCAATTCGACAGTCTCCCGCAATGATGAAACGCCATACACTTCAACGCCTTCAACAATAGAGGCTTCACGTACCGAATCTTTCGGCAGTATCAATCGTTTTAATTGTTTGTTACGGATTTCAACCGCCACAGGAAGTCCGCCCTTAACCGGACGAATCTGCCCATCAAGCGCAAGCTCGCCGAGGATAACGGTATCGGTAAGCATATCGGGACGTATATCGGTTATTGATGCAAGAATACCAATGGCAATTGGGAGATCAAATGCACTTCCCTCTTTTCGAATATCCGCGGGGGCAAGGTTAACGGTGATTTTGTGCCGGGGAAATTGATAACCGCTGTTTTTCACCGCGGCCATAACGCGTTCACGGCTTTCCTTTACGGTATTATCGGGTAATCCAACAATAGTAAACGAAGGTATTTGTTTTTCGCAATGGGTTTCAACTTCAACGATGTAGGCATCTATGCCGTAGGTGGCTCCGGAAAAGACTTTCGAAATCATAACTCCCCTTATATAGTTTAATTCCACTGTACATACAGGTATGTAAAAACATCCATACCAAATTATGAAAAGAATTACTGAGAGGCAAAGTGAAATATTGTAGGATGATTCTCCGAATCGTCCATTCCAATCTTTTTATGTGGGCGACTCGGAGAGTCGCCCTACAATTATTATTCTTGTGGCTTCGGATCTTCCGAAGGTCTGTCTTTGTGCCATCCGCGAGGACTGCAGCAGTCATCATCCCACATACGGTGGAATATTCTTTCCTTTTCTTCAGGCGACAGATGGTCAAAATTTCTGCCCCAGCCACCGAAGCCTCTTCCTCTGTGCCCATGTCCGCCGTGACACCCGAAGCCGAAAATAAGTCTCGAAAGCAATAACAGTCCTATTGTCTGCCAATACGTCAACGCCGGAAGATGAAAGATTTGCGGCATGAGTGCATTCCACAGGAGCATCGCGATAACCGAACCGCCGAGCAGGGCAACGCTTCCCATAAAAATCATTGCAGGTATTTTATATGCTCTTCTATGCATAGTAGTTTCCATTTCTTAGTTTATAAAATTCAATTTAAATATTCGTCGTATAATGCACCCAACCGTTTGCGTAAAAACAAAACGGCGTAGTGTTTCCGGGAGAGCAATGTATTAAGCGGTACTCCCGTTTCTTTCTCAATCTCTTTAAAACTCAATCCCTGTATCTCATACATCTCGAACACCTGCCGCTGTTCTAGTGGTAAATCATCGAGCGCCTCGTTGAGTATTTCCCAAAATGATGCCCGTGACAGGATTTCATCAGGAAGTTCGGCAAGATCAGTTAGAGAATCTTCTAATCGCACCAAGATACTGTCGTCCTCGTCTTTTGTAGAGAACTCATTCATCGCGTCCAGCGAGACCGGTTTGCGCTTGCGGTACCAGTCAATGATCCTATTCTCCGCAACACGATATAGCCATGCCCCGGCCTGTTCGATAGGCCCTTTCTGAAGTGCGTTCCAGAATTGATAGAAAACATCCTGTAAAATGTCTTCAGCATCATCTTCGTTGGAAATCTTCCGCTTTATGTAGTCAAACAACTTTTTACGGCCGCTGCCTGAAGTATGTTTGTCTGCGAGTTCCTGCATTTTTAATGCTAGTGTATTGTCCGTCATTTTCAATATTGTCAATGTTTCTATTATCTAGGACGGACAGGTGAAAAAAATATTTTAAACGTTATGAGGAAAATAGCTAAAATAGAACGCGGATAACACAGATTTTCACAGATTTATATTTGGTTAAGACAAAGCAGACATCGCTGGAAAACAAGATTTGGAGAAATTTTCGCGTTTTGAGATGTGTGATATAATTCCTCCGGAATATTAGAGGAATTGCTGCAATGCTTTCTACAAGGATTAATCCGCTACGCGGAAGATGATATTAATTTCAGACCACAAGATGATCCGTGGGGATCTGTGTCATCCGTGCTTGCCCGCCGGAGGCGTGGTCACCTGCCCGCATGACTGCGTCAGCGGTCGGGCGGATCCGCGGTCTATTGCTGCTACTTGTACTGACGCAGGAACTCGATACGGTCTTTGAGTTGAGATACCGGGGTCAGTAGTTTATCTTTACCATAGATTGCATCTTCGCGGTTATGGAAAACAAGCTCGTAATCCTTGCTCATGAGAATCGCTTCTTCGGGACATACTTCTTCGCAGAATCCGCAGAAAATACATCTGAGCATATTAATTTCGAAGCGTTCGGGATAGCGTTCTTTTTCGCGGTCGGTTTCGGCAGCCTGAACGTCAATCGCAATAGCGGGACAAACGCGCGAACACAATCCGCAGGCGACACAGCGCTCTTCGCCGTTCTCTTCCTGTGCAAGGACGGGTCTGCCGCGGTATGATGAAGGCGGCTGGAATTTGACCTCAGGATACTGCATAGTAAACGGAGGTCTGAACATATTGTGCAGGGTTATGTTAAGACCTTTGATGATTTCCGGGATGTAAATCTTCTGCCAGAAAGTAAGGTCTTTTAATCTCTTTTTATTGCTTTTTACTTCGCTCATAATTTCACTAAACGTTGTTAGTTAATACAACGGTACATATTAAATATCAATTAATCATGCTAATGTGTTCAACATTAACACGGTGCTTAAGCGTGTGTTGCAGAACTCTTTGTACTTGGTTTTCACCTTCTGCAGCAACACCGAACTCACCCTCGCCAGCTGAATTTAAGCTAATCCTACATCTTCCGGCTCTCCCCTCTCTTGGTAAGAGAGGGGACGGGGGTGAGTTCACTTCAAAAATGTACTTAAGCATCAGACTCTCTATCGCCGTGACAATCACGTATACTAAGTCATATGGGCTTTAGCCCAATATACCTGCAGAGCTTGGACTAAAGTCCGGCGATGGTGGGGGCTTCACTATCACGGCGCTAAAGCACCGTGTTAATGAATAAACCTTTGCAATAGGCCACCAATGCAACCTAAAATCGTGTCAGTTTCCCTCGCCCTTTGGGAGAGAGATTAAGGGTGAGGGCAGATACTACCACTTCACCACATTCTAACCCGATAACCCAGTACACAATCCTATCTAAACAACATCACGTATACCGCGACCCACACGAGGTTAATCAGTGAGAGCGGGAACATAACTTTCCAGCCGATGTTCATCAACTGGTCATAACGGAAACGCGGAATACTCCAGCGTACCCAAATGAAAAAGAATAACAGTGCAATAACCTTAAATATAAAGGCGCCGACCTGCAATGCCGTTGTCAAACCGTATGAGAGTCCGAGTTTGTCTACATATGGAATCTGCCATCCGCCGAGATATAAAGTAACGATCATCGCGCTGGCGATAATCATGTTTGCGTACTCTGCGAGAAAGAATGCGGCAAATTTCATACTGCTATATTCCGTGTGGTAGCCGCCGACTAATTCGGGTTCAGCTTCAGGTAAATCGAACGGCAGTCTGTTTGTCTCAGCAAACGACGACACCAAAAACGTTATAAAGCCTATCGGCTGAACAACCGCGTTCCACATCCATCCGTATTGTGAAGCAACAATATCCATCGGGCGAAGAGAGCTGGCGGCAAGTATGACTCCAGCTACTGAAAAGCCCATTGAAATTTCATACGATATCATTTGAGCAGAAGAACGGATACCACCGATAAGCGAATATTTGCTGCCTGAAGACCAGCCAGAAAATGTAATTGCATACACGCCAAGTGATGTCAAAGCGAGTACATATAAGATGCCTATGTTTACATCCGCTACAACAAGCGGAATTGTATACCCGAATAAAGTTGCAGGTGGCCCAAAAGGAATAACGGCGTAGGTGGTAAATGCAACAACAAGCGCGATGATCGGCGCAAGTGTATGTATGGGTTTATTCGCAGCATCCGGAACAATATCTTCCTTTAATAAAAGCTTCAATACATCCGCAAACGGCTGAAGGGCACCCCACCATCCGACTCTGTTGGGACCAACACGGGATTGTGCCCACGCGCTGATCTTTCTTTCGAAATACACCAGATACGAGACCACGAGTAATATTATGTTAGCGATAACAAGTATTTTAATAAGTGCTATAATCGCTATTGTTAAAGTGCTCATACAATTAGTATTTGTTACTTGGTAATTTTTAACTGAACGCCGCTCTCGCCGATAGCTGAATAATCCAACCCTTTAAAGACCGGATTTTGCTGGGCGAGTTCGTTAAATATTTCATCTGCAGTTGTAATCTTGCTTTTATGTCCGAACGCGATCTGCAAGCCGAGTACTACTTTGCCGACTGAACGGGCATCAATCCTCTTGGTCTTGCCCCAGCGGTCAAAGTCGGTTCCGAATTTATCCAAACGGCTGACAGCCATGTTGTCAAGCGAACGGTCGCGATCAACAATAGCAACCGCGGGACGTATTCTTTGCAGCCTGCCCTGAAAATTCACCCAGGTGCCGTTCTGCTCGGCATATGAGGAAAGCGGAAAGAGAATATGGGCATATTTGCTCGTCGTGTTTTCATTCACTGCAAAAACGATAATAAGATCAAGCTTTGCCGCGAGTTCACGCAACTCGGGATACATTGAGAAAATATCATTCCCGACAATAATAAGCGCTTTGATTTTTCCGGCCTTGATTCCTTCAAGCACCGCGGGAACAAATTCACCTTCCTGATATTTATTGATGCCGACAATTTCAGAACCCAGCGCGTTAGGCATTTTATCTTCACGCCGTAAAAGATCATCACCGCTGTCCTTCTTTATAATGCGCTGATAGTCAATGTACTTTGTGTTGATTGTGTTCTTTGTAAATTTACTAAGCAGATAATTATCTTCGCATGTTGAAAATGCGGAGGCAAAAACTGCGACTTCGTCTTTCCCAAAAACTTTTAACTCGGATACCGCACCGGCACAGGCTTCGTCCCAAGTTACCTTGGTCATTTCGCCGTTTCTTCTCAAGTGAGGACCGTTGACACGGGTCTCAGCATTCACATGCTTAAACGTGTCTAATCTACCTTCATCGCACATCCAGAAACTATTCACGTCTTTGTTGAAACGCGGTGTCAATCTCTGAATTTCATTACTCTTTACCCACATATCAATGTTGCATCCACGTGAGCAGCCGGAGCAGATCGTCTTCGTCGATGACATATCCCATACGCGGGACTGGAAGCGGAAGTCGCGGCTGGTAAGTGCACCAACCGGACAAATGTCCGTAACGTTCATCGAGTAAGGGTTATCAAGTTCTTTTCCGGGAAAGGTAGTAATGGTAACGCGGTCGCCGCGCTGTGTGAAGGTAAGTTGTTTTTCTCCTGCAATCTCATCGCAAAAACGGATACATCGCGAACAAGAAATGCAGCGTTCGCCGTCGAACATCACATGAGGTCCGAGCGGGACGCGTTTATCCTTATGCTGTTTCGGTTCAGTAAAACGGCTTTCACCTTTACTGTGTTTGTAGGCGTAGTCCTGCAATTTACATTCACCGGCTTCATCACAAATAGGACAATCAAGTGGATGGTTAATCAGCAGGAATTCCATGACCGCATTCCTTGCGGCAAGAGTCTTTTCATTTGCCGTATGAACCACCATACCATCAGCGGCTTGCGTGGAGCATGCGATTGCCAGTTTCGGCATCTTTTCAATATCAACGAGACATACACGGCAGTTGCCGGATACCGAAAGCGATTCGTGCCAGCAAAAATGCGGAATAGTGATTCCGGCTTCTGCGGCAGCTTCAATAATAGTCTGTCCCGGTTTAAATTCTATTTCTTTTTCGTCTAATGTAAACTTTGGCATATCGTTATCCGATTGATTATGCTTTGCCTGAGCGCGTAGCAGATTTGAGTATCACCTTTGTGAGTGAATCCTCATTAAGCACTTCACAAGCCATTTCTAAAATTTGTTCAGCTGTAATTTTTTCAATTTTTGTAATCACTTCATCTATACTGACGAGACGGTTGTAATTCATGATGCTGTTAGCCAACCGTATCATCCGGTTCGTGGTATTTTCCATTCCGAGAAGGATTGTACCTTTTAAATATTCTTTTACGCGTCTAAGTTCCCTATCACCTATCTTTTTTGACCTCAATTTCGCCATTTCTTTGGAAATAATCAGCAGAGCTTTGTCAAAATTCCGCTCATTTGTCGAAAAATATACCCCAAAAGCGGATGCATCGTAATAGGAGTTGATAAAAGAGTTGATTTGATAGGTTATTCCGGTTTTTTCCCGCACCGCCTGATACAGGCGCGAAGAACTTCCCTCGCCGAGCACGATTGAGAGCAAATTGAGGATCATCCGCTCTTCGTGGCGGTATCCGTAGGTTTTCGTCCCTAAAATGCAATGGACCTGGGATATTTCCCGGTCAAACGTCATATTGGCACTCTGCACTTCACCAACCCACTGCCGTTTTTTCGGTGTGGACTTACCCGGAGAGAGTATATGCTTTTCAGCCAGATGGATAAGCTGCTTGTGGTCAATGTTTCCGGATGCGGTAATCAACAGATTGTTTATGCCGTAATGACTTTTGTGAAAATCGGAAAGGGTTTTATGGTCGAATGAAGCAATGGTAAATTCGTTACCGACAATCGGTAGCGCGAGAGGATTGCCCTTAAAAATGATCTCTTCAAATTTATCAAATATCAGTTCTTCCGGGTTGTCGTCAATGTCTTTCAGCTCATCAAGGATAACGCCGGCTTCTTTCCGAATATCCGCCTGACGGAATAACGGGTGCTGAATCATGTCGGCAATAACATCCAGGGTTTTGGGAAGATGCTGCGCCAGCCCGCGTCCGTAATAGCAGGTATGTTCTTTGGAAGTGAATGCGTTAAGGTATCCGCCGAAAGATTCAATTGTCTCTGAAATTGCACGGGCGGAACGCTTCTTGGTTCCTTTGAAAAGCATATGTTCGATAAAATGGGAAATGCCGTTGACTTTTCTCTGTTCGTCTCTAGTTCCAACATTGAACCAGAAACCTAGAGAAAATGACTGGACGTACGGAATTTGCTCACTTACAATACGAATGCCGTTGTCTAATTCACTATATTCAAAATTCTGTACTATTTTCTGCACGCTTTTTCTAATAATTAAAAAGCTAAATATAGAGAATAGGCGCCACGGAAGCAAACCTGAAGGACATAGCCCTTACTTGTGCTCGTTCATGAATTTCTGGAAATAGTCCCCAATACTCTTGTAAGCTTTTTCGAGTTTATCTTCCTGCGGTAAAAATGCCACACGGAAGTGGTGCGTGAACGGATACTGAACAAAACCCGTCCCGGGGACGACAACTACTCCGGTTTCTCTGATAAGTCCCTGTACGAACTCTTCATCACTATATTCCATGTGCAGCCTCGGGAATGCATAAAATGCTCCTTCGGGCTTTGTGCATGAAATTCCCGGGAATGAATTCAGCATCTGATACGTGATGTCGCGTCGTCTGGTAAGTTTTTCTTTTGCCGTAATAAGATGGTCCTGAATACCTTCCAAAGCCGGTTTGATTGCGTACTGCTCAGGATGATTGGCTGACAATCTCGCGCGTAAAATTTTGTTGAGTGCCTCAATGTACTCTTTCAAAATTGCCGATTTACCACTAACAATACCCCATCCGATTCTGAATCCGGGTACGAAATAATTTTTTGAGAGTCCGCCGAATGTAATGCAGCTGACATCCGGATTCATTGATGCGATAGAAGTATATTCGCTGTCATCAAGCAGCAGCTTATCGTATATTTCATCGGTGAAGATTATTAAATCGAATTCGAGCGCTATATCAATAATTTTTTGCAGTACTTCTTTTGAATACAACGATCCCGTCGGATTGTTCGGATTAATAAGAATGATACCGCGGGTCCGCTCGTTGATTTTCCGTCTGATATCTTCAATGTCGGGCTGCCAATCGTTGGCTTCATCAAGATAATACGGGACCTCAATAGCCTGCAGTTTGCTGGAGACCGCAGTGTAGAGCGGATAACCCGGAGCCGGTGCAAGCACGTTTTCGCCTGAATCAACTAATGCAGTAAGGCAGATTTCAATTGCTTCACTCGCGCCGGTAGTAATAAAAATATCCTGAATGTTTTTAATGCCTTTGCAGTTGGCTTCATGCTCAATAGCTTTTATGGCTTCGGGAATGCCGCTTGAAGGGGCATAACCATTGTGATTTTGAAGCATTGCTTTGTGCACGGTATCAACAACGTGCGCGGGAGGAGCAAAATCATAAAGATTCGGATCACCGATATTGAGGTACAGCATTTCTTTCCCTGTAGCGGCAACCTGATTGGCAAGGACAACAATATCCCGCACTGCATACGTGATGTAATCCGTTCTTCTGGCGGGACGAACAACTTTCTGAACCATAAAAAACCATCCTAATTAATTAAGGAAAGATAAGAAAATTTTTCCATGTGAAAGTTTTGAAAAGCAGGATTTGCCGAATTTTCTTGATGTATAGTTATGCGGAGAAGTGAATATATAAGCACGGTAGATGGGCATCAGCCTACCTTAATATTTCCTAACCCATGAGTTAACTCATGGGGTTAGATCGATTTTTGTCTTAGTATTTCGAAGAGCATGACTCCGGTTGCGACGGCTTGGTTTGCCCTGTCATTCTCCTAAATAGCCTCGAATTTTGGCATAATTCGGTAAAAACCTGTTTGAATCAATCCCAAAACTTAATATTTTGACTTAAAGGTTTGTCTGTTGTTAGAGCAAGCTGTTGACAAAGCCTGAATACTCAATTATAATTTGACCAAACATCTTATGCGTAGCAAACCTACGTTACATTTCGTTTTTATTCAAAGGAGCTACTATGGCTGATGAAACTATCTCAAAAAATGAATATTATCGTGTCGTTATCAATCTTGATAGTGAAAACGATACCTCGGTCGGAATAAATTTCGATAATTTCATCCACAAAAAGGAGTTTCAGGAGATTCTTCTCCTCATGGATAATACATTTGAGAAAATCGAGAGACTTGGGCAACCAGATGATTGTCAAAAAATCGAACCGGAAATCGTCAGGAATAGATATCATGATACAATTCTTTTGGAGGGATCAAGAGGCAGCGGGAAAACGACATTTATCTATAAACTCTTATCTACAATAAACAAAGGGAAATACCCTGGTGAACTAACCTTTCCTAAAAAAATGTTTGATCTCAACAAAGTTGAGGTAATTGAGTTACTGGATCCAACACTCATTGAAGAAAAAGCACACATATTTGTAAATATAATAGCGCGGATAAAAGATAAAGTTATTAAAAAGACAATGGGGATAAACTGTACTCCTAATAAGAAACTTTTAGAAAACTACCATTCTTGGGAGGACTCTTTAAAAAAGTTAGCCGCGGGGCTCCCGAGCATTGATGGAGTTGCTAACGACGCAGTCAAAAATCAAGACTGGCTTGATCCGGAATTCGCAATGGAGCAAGGAATAAATCAAGTCACTGCCGCCAATTGGCTTGAAGAAAGATTCCATCTTTTTGTACAAAAGAGTCTTGAAATTCTTTGTAAAAAGGCCTTTTTAATTTGCATTGACGACACAGACACAAATTTCTCCAAGGGTTGGCCCGTGTTGGAAACAATTAGAAAATACTTAACCACTCCTCAAATTATCACCGTGCTGTGTGGTGACGTGAGTTTATTCACTGTGTTGTCAAGAAAACACCAATGGCAGCAATTTGGAAAAGAATTAATGGAAATCGAGGTGCACAACGACGAAGATTTTCAAAAATATAATTCCATGGTGACTCACTTAGAAGAACAATACTTATTAAAAATTCTCAAGGCCGAGAGGCGCATTACACTTGCGACACTTCAGCAGAAATTAGATTCTGGTTTATATAAGATTGAAGTTTCAAAGTCTGAAACGTCGACTCTTTCTTTACAAGACCACTATAGCGAAATATTCAGTAAACTTGGCATAAGAGATGTACGGATTCAGATAGACTTCCATCAGTTTTTAACTAATCTGCCTATAAGAAGCCAGATTCAGTTTCTTAAAATAATGTCGCGAGCCAACTTTCAAAATGGCATCCCTGCTCAAGCATCAGATTCCGATGCTACAAAGGCATTAATTCCAATCTTCTGGAGTGATTTAACCAACAAGGGGATTGACCCGGCTATAATCAGAGATCATAGCGATTTATTAAATATCCATTTATTGCAATATCTTTTAAAAAACGATATTTTGACTCAGGGATATTCATTCAGACCATCTTTCAGCGATGTGAATTTAAATGGATCTCAATTTGCAGCAGGGCTAGTATTCAGTATAAATACAAGTTTGAAGCCGGGTTTAATATTTGAATACTGGCTGAGGATCGGTTTAACAAGAGAAATATCATCATTGTTTACCCCAAAGATAAAGGAACAACAATCGCTCCCGGTTGGGCCTTCGCTAGAAAATTTTTTATCTCACTGTAGTATTTTGAGCAAAAAAAATAGCATCAATACTACCAGAATGGTTATTTCATACATCCATGGTATTTGCAATTGGAATTCATTGGATAAAAAAACCAAGGGCAAGACCCGGCTTACGACTAGTTCATGGCTTGGAACTCTCCCCTTAAACAATAAACAGTTGAATCTTGAGAAAGAGCTATCTTACCTTTCTCCGCCATCAAAAATAATCGCAAATTTAGCATTCTCCAATGCTATCGACCACCGGGGATACAGAGTACCAATATTGTCAATTCATGGCTTAGTGGCTATATTTGGCGAGATTCTTGAATCACAGGATGGAGTTCAAGGATTATCCTATGATAAGCGTGTTAAAATTATTTCAAATATTTTATTTAAAAGTGCTCAATCGCGCGATTATCCGCTACCAAGCTGGTTAAATTCAAGAAATAGCATAATGGCGAATGAAGCAGAACCAGAGGATGTAATAGCAGAAGAGGATTTGCTTGGCCTTCAAAATGTGTCGGCTTTGATATTTAGTTGGTATAATGATCATCCAAAAACTCCAATTCACCCAAACCTGTTAGCTAAATCAATAACCAGGTTTTTTTATATTCTAAATGCAATTGACAGTAAAAGCAAAGATATTGAAAGCGATAAGGATGGTCAAAAACAAAACCCGGCAACGATGATGCATAGATATATAATAGCTTTTCTACATTCTGTAATAATAGAGGAATACTTAGAATCAACAGATTTATATAGTCCTGCTATTGAAATTAGAAATCCAATTCAGACTGATTTTATTCTCATTCATAACCTACAGAAAATAATGGAAGCAGGTAACAACCTCAACGCTTTGCCACTATCAAAATGGCTATGTGCTTGCCCTCTATGGTATTATTTTATTAACCCCAAAGAGAAGAAAACTTTATATTTATTAGGTCATTTTGCATTCAATAGGCCGCAAACAAACTTAGATAGTGCGGTTTTTGCCACCTTGTCCAGATTAATGGACTCAAATGCAAATAGGAAAACACAATTTAAAATTGACAATCCAGAACATGTAAAATTTTTCATTGACTATTGTCGCCAAGAAAAATTGACACCTAATGACATCATGCGTGAGGGAGAGAAATATCTCGTTGACAAACTTAGAGATAAATGGAAAGGTCAGTACGATTTTCGGAAAAATAATGCAGGTGCAATTATTAGACGAATTAGCAGCGGCAAACTGACATGGTAATCTCTCCGGTTTTGCGTCAATTATTTATGGACAAAATCTCCTTACGTGAGTATTCGCAGGGTGTGCTGCCGGATTTTGACGATGTAAAAAGAAGGTTGTTCTTATTGGAGCGTTCTCTTAATAGGAATTTGCCGGATCATTATTATAAAAATGCGGAGGATAATTCGCTTGAGGGGATCAAGACATTTGAAGAATTGATGTCCGAAGGACTTATCAAACTCAGTACTGCACACCTTGAATTAAGGGATGGTATTATTATAATTAATACCAAGGCTTTAGACGATTGGCAGATTTTGCTGACCTTGAGTTCGCCACTTTTACATGTTTCTTCGGCAATTTTTAAGTATGGCAATTTCTTGCATGGGAACAGAAATGCAGAATATTTATTAGATTTTGCCGAACAGTATATTGCCCCCAATGCGCATATAACTGCCCTGCCATCCCCTTTTTTCAATCAAATGGAATCTCTGACTGCCGATCAAGGATTATATGATTTGCACATTCACCTCAACGGCTCAACTGAAACCGACGTTCTTTGGCAGGACATTATTCGACAACCAATAGCGGTCTATAGAATTATACAGGGAGAGTATAATAATAGGCATTCCCGGGAAAAAGTCAGAGAGCAAATTGAGGCTGAAGACTCAGAACTAACCCCGTATCTTTTCTACCGCCGGCTCAGAACAGCTCAACGGCTTAGAAAATTGATGGTCTGCCGGATATTTAATCAAAGCAATGGACATGAATTCGATTTTGCCGAATTCATGCGAATAGATAGTATATATGAGTATGACATGCCCCGCATAGTCAATCATCCCATGGAAAAAATATTTGAAGGGAAGCTTACACCGTATTCCAAAGAAATGGATATATGTCTTGAATCGCTTATGTACATTCTCGTCATTGATGAGATTAAGAAAAACAACAACAAGCAATTGGCGCACGTATTCCATTTTTATCTTCTTATTCTCGGCTTCGTAAATCGTTTTATTGTGCAACAAATGCATCAAAACGGGTTTGATCAGTTTCAGAAAATAACCGTCAATGGTTTCCGTGATTTCTCCGAAAAAGAATACTTTAATCGTTTCAGGCAATTACATGGGAATAGAAAAAGAAACCTAAAGCATCTTGAGGGCAGATTTTCGCCAAAATCCGAAGTTGCAAAGAACTTCAAACAACTTATGGAAATCAAGAAAGGCTTTGATAAATTCCAAAATGAAGAGGAGAGCAATTCGTTTAGGTTACAACTTATCGCCCACCTCATTAAAAAGCCCGACGATTATAAAGTCGAAGAGCAAAACGCATTCTCTTTGAGAATACGCCATCATAAGAACCGGTTAGATTACTATAAAACCGCCCGAGCATTGACAATTCTTCACGAGCAAAAGAAATTCTCTTCATTACTCGTCGGCATTGATGCAGCCGCCAATGAACTTGATACCCCCCCTGAAGTTTTTGCTCCCGTTTATCGCTATCTGCGAAGAAAAGATTTTCAACACTTCACTTACCATGTTGGGGAAGACTTTCATCACCTCATCGGAGGATTGAGAGCAATATATGAGGCTGTAGATTTTCTTGATTTACGCTCCGGCGACCGTATCGGACATGCAACTGCCGCCGGTATAGATCCCGGCTTATGGCACAAAAACATCGGTGATACATTTTATATTTCACGCGGCGAGTGGGTAGATGAT